>OX638356.1:0-2177500 GCA_951813395.1 Longimicrobiales bacterium
TCCCCGAGGCCACCCGCAGCCCTGCAGATCGCGTCCAACGTCCGGGCAAGCCTCCTCCTCTCTGCCTCCGGAAACGCGGCGAGCCGGGGCAGCCGCTCGACCCACCGCGCGGGGCTGTACGCGCTCGTCAGGTGCCGGGCCAGTACGCGAGCACGAGCCAGATGCGCGGGGAAGTCCCGCTCGAGCGCGTTCCAACGACCCTCGCGCCAGATCGCGACCACCTCGTCGGCCGATTTGTTGCGCACCTGATTCTCAAGCCACGAGTGCCGCAACCGTCCCACCAGGTCCCTCACCTCCTTAGCGTCCATAGCGCTCCCCGAGCTGTCTCACTTCCTCCGGTGTCAACTCCGTCGTGTCCATTCCCTCGGGGAGAACGATCAGTGTCTTGTCCTGCTTCTCAAGGAACCTGTTTCCCACTGCCAATAGATGACGCCCCAAGAGGCTCTCGAGGTCCTTGTCCTCCCGCTTCAGATCATTCAGAAGCTCTTCGATCCGTTCGCACGTTTCGGCATCGAGGATCCTTCGCAACGTCTCGTTCTGCTCGCCATAGAGAAACCAGACATCCCGGTCGTCGGAACCGTCCGTTCGATCCTGACGAGACACGACGACAGGTGTCAGGCCGCGCTCCCGCGCCCATGCGACCCATTCGTCTGAATAGTCCGAATGAATGAGCATAACGCACCCGTCGCCTTCGGCCACATCCCGAAGGAACTCGCAGTTCTCCGGATTCGCGTCGAAGAAGGCGCCACACTCCTCGTCGAACACGCATTCAAACTGCCCAGCCTCCCTGAACAGGCCAAATTCCTCATGGGTGACAAACCAACCAATCACATCACCATTCATCACTTTGCTCCTCGTTTCGGCCGTGTCGACAGTGCAATCGAAAATCCGTCAGCAAGGTGGCTAATCGTCATCGTCGAGTTCCCGTGCCTTAGCAACAGCTTGCTCAGCTTATTCTCTTCTTTCAGATCCGCCTTCCAGCCCTTACTACAGGCGCTCGCGAACCGATACCACTCTCGGGTATCGTCTCCGCCCTCATAGAAGGCATCCCTTACATTGACCAGATCCTTCATCTTCACCAAGCAGTCGCGACTAGGCCCAGGCCCGCGTGGTCCCGTCACCTTGATCAACCCAACATCGCGGGTTACCTCCACCGTCACCTCTTCGCCGACGGCCGACTCAACTGCCGCCCAGAGAAAAGCGCTCCTCGGCACGGGCAAAGGGTCGTTCTCCCACAATTTCGCTCGAGTGAAGTCACTAGTGAAGAATTTCCTCAAATTCCCAAACGGCACGAAGTCGTCCCTCTCCTTCATCCGGCAACTCAGTGTACCGCCGCTCACAAGGACCAAGCAGGCGAGCGGTACGATCGTGCATCCGTTCGCCTCGTATTTGTATGGTGCGTGCAGCGCCAGCTTGAAGCGCCGCAGCGGCTCGCCCAGCGGCGAACCCTTCGTCTGACCGACCCCTGCTGGCATTGCCGAATCCCGCACGCATCCCCAGGTGTCTTCGTTCTTTTCTCCGACAATTGCCTTGCAAATCGTCCGAATACCCCGGTGGGTCGACGTATCGCCGTACACCAATCCGTCCACGTGACTGAACAACGACCCTATGGAAAGGAAGCGACGGAGGTCGCTACCGAAAACTCTGGCAAGAATCGCCAGCAGGATCGCCGCACCGTCCGATGTGCCGTAATCCGACGGTTTGTGTTTGATCTCGATCATCTCGCCACCCACCTGCACTGCCGACCCCTCTGCGAAGTACTCGAGAACGTTGGGAACGGCGGCGGCGAAGGCTCCGTATGGCGGATACACGATCCCGCGAAGTTCCTGCGCGGCGTCCTGCGCCTCCTGGAAGCTGTCCGAGAGCCTCTGTACGGCGCCAAGGGCCAATGAAAACAGTCGTTCCCGGTCAAGCGCCTCGTCGCGCTCGGCCGTCCGCCTCGCAAGAATTTCCGACGTCATGTTGAAGTGCCAGTAGCTTTGGATCCGTGCGTAGATCCGCTCCAGCACCTCGAGTTCGATCCCCTCATTGGTGCCCAGGTGCAGGAAGACGGCCCCCAGCTTCTCCTGAAATTCAGGATCTTCATGCCTCATCGCCACCGGGACGACCATCACGCCGACAGCGACGCTGGGGCCGAAGAACTCCTCGTGCATTTTCTTAGCATATAGGGCGAAAAATTTCCGGTATTGATTATCCGTTGGATGACCTTTGCCCATCTCGTATCCCCGCCCCCTGGCAATATAGTGATTGCTCTCCAGGGGCACCTTGATCACTGTCATTTTCCGTTCGTCTTTCCCTAGCGACGACCCGCCGGCCCCATTGTCTTCCTTATCGCTGCGAGCATACCATACCGGCGTTTCGGTGTCGAAATAGAAATCGTCCATGGCGGAAATTGATGGCTTGGTTTCCCCCCCACCCTCCGACGACGACGTCGAGGATTTCGCGTCGAACAACGCCTCGAAGCAATCCCCGACGAGAGGAAAGTATTTGTCAACATCCCAACCATATTCGTGGACAATCACCGCGATTCCCGGGCCGCGACTCTGTATGTACAGGATCTCAATAAAGGCTTCGAAGTCTGCTATTCCTGCGCATTCGAGTTCTTTCTCTACGAGAGCACAGATGCTCCATGCATGCTGCTGTTCGAACGTATTCTCTGTCGGCCGTGCGTAGGGTATCTCGTTCTCCACCGGAAGCATTTCCAGATACATTTCGGCGCATTCCGGGATGCAAGGTCCGCTGGGGAGCTCCTGCAAGAGCCCGTGAAGCCTTGAGGCTTCCTCGTGAAAGGCGGACCAGCTGGCGACGAGTTGCTCTTCGGCCTCAGGCGTGCTCCGAGCCTGCCACCTGCGAACGACCACGGCTCGCGCCCGCTCAACGGCCGGCGTACATTCCTCGATGCGTTTCGGCAGGTCCCCGAGGCCACCCCCAGCCCTGTAGACCCCGTCCAACGCCCGGGCAAGCCTCCTCCTCTCTCCCTCCGGAAGCGCGGCGAGCGGCAGCAACCGCTCGACCCACCGCGCGGGGCTGTACGCGCTCGCCAGGTGCCGGGCCAGTGCGCGAGCACGAGCCAGATGCGCGGGGAAGTCCCGCTCGAGCGCGTTCCAAGGACCCTCGCGCCAGATCGCGACCACCTCGTCGGCCGATTTGTTGCGCACCTGATTCTCAAGCCACGAGTGCCGCAACCGTCCCACCAGGTCCCTCACCTCCTTAGCGTCCATAGCGCTCCCGAGCTGTCTCACTTTCTCCTTCAGATTTGAGTTCTTCCTCTACGAGACTACAGATGGATCCAGCATGCTCTATCTCAAACTTATGCTCGGGGTTTTTTCGGACACTGGCGGCGGCGGACGTCTGGAGGACGACATTCTCCTCAGGGCGGTTGACGGTTGTCGTTCTCATGGCTCTATGACCTCGCTCCGCAGGACGCTTCGGGGCGTCGGTACGGCTCCCGCTACCACCCCCGTCATGTCCTTCAGCGTACCGACTCCGTAGTCGACCACGGTCATGGCGTTGTCGTCGCCGGGGCCGCGGCTGCATATGCACAGGTGCCTCGCCCGTGTTTCCACATAGGCGCCCCTCGCCTTGAGCACCCGCATCATGTCCTCGGCGATGTCGCGCGTCATCAGCTCCTGAATCTGCAGGCGCCGGGCGTGCACGTCGCGGACCAGCCGTACGATCTTGCCGATGCCGGTGATCACGTGGCGGGGCTGGTAGGCGACCGTCGCGGTCCCGAAGAAGGGTGCGAAGTGGTGCTCGCAGAACGTGTAGAAGGTGATCGACTCCATGCGGATGACGCCGGGGTAGTCCTCCACGTACACGACTTCGTTCAGCACGTCCTCGGCCTTCCGGGCGTAGCCGGAGAAGAGCTCGTCGAACGACCTGCCGATCCGCTCCCGAGAGCCGGCGAGCTTGTCGCGGATCTCCTCGTTGCCGACGAAGCTGAACAGGCGGTCGAGGTTATCGGCCATGGATTTCGATCCTCTGGTTGATGTCGAACGACGGAGCCGGCAACAGTTGGCGCAGGTAGCCGTCGAGGTCCGCGCGGGACCGGGGGCCGGCCTCGGCGTCAACCAGATACAGCACCTGCGCGGTCAGCGTTCGGAAGTCCGGGCACTCCAGGCGGGCGGTGAACCCGCTCCGCTCCAGGAGCCGGTAGGGATGGGGGGGGACGCCGGTAAGATGCAGCTCGGGATTCGCCGCAGCCAGATTCCCGCGGACCCAGTCAACGATACGTCCCATTTCGCGGTCGTTCCTGTTCGTCACCACCGCCACCTTGTCGGGGGCGAGCTCGGCGATCCGTTCGTTGAGCCGCGCCTCGTCGTCGTCGATGTACTGCAGGACGTGCGCGAGCAGCAGCGTCTTTACAGGAACCGGCGGCCGGAAGTCGAAGAAGTCGGCCACATGACGTTCGTGCCCGGCCGGAAGGGGGTGTTCCGAATAGTCCAGTACGTCGATGTGGATGACCTTCCTGCCGGGAAAGGCGAGCGAGCTGATCCGCCCCGTTCCCGATCCCACGTCGAGGATCGGCGGCTCGAAGTGATGAGCGAGACGGCACCGGAGAACCTCGGCGATGAGGGATTCCTCGGGGCAATAGGCCTTGAAGGCGATCACGTTCTCCGAGGCGCAGGCAGTCACGATGGCTGTCCGGCCGACAAGGCGAGACTGCCGAGCATGAATGTCTTCGTGTCCAGCGTGTTCGAGATCAGCAGGGCGGCGACGAACATCCCGGTGATGATGGGCACGTACTTGGTGTTGGACATCCTGTTCGGCTCCGGTCGGGGCGATGCGATGTGGCTCCTCCCTGTTCGGGGGTCGGGTTCGGTGTTAAGCAAGTGCATGCAAGTAGCGTGCCAGTTATCCGACGACGACTGGTCGTTCGGTTCGTCGCAGCGGAACTTGCCCCACTTCCCCGCGACGGTTGGTTCGTGACTCCTTGTTGCGGCCCCTTGGCGCGGCGCGGACCAGCGGTCGCTGGCTCTCGGCGAAAGGGCATCCGGTCGGCGAACGCCAACGTAGTCGATGTTCTGCCTTCCGCCAAGTGCCCGGCACGAGGTCCTCTAGTGAATCCGCCACGACTAGTACCGCATCCGCCACGGCAAGTACCGCATCCGCCACCATCCGTACGCCCGGCTTGGTCGGCTGCTCGACACCGCGCCGCCGTTGGCCGCCGCCCAGCGCTTCGCCAAGCACCTGGCCAACGAGTTCCCGGCGGTGTTCCTCTTCCTGTGCGACCCGTCGATAGACGCCACCAACTGGCGGGCGGAGCAGGCCATCCGCCCCGCGGTGGTCACCCGCAGGGCGTGCGGCGGCAACCGCACCCGCAAGGGCGCCGACACCCAGCAGGTGCTGGCGAGCGTGATGCGTACCGCCCGCCAACGCCGACTCGACCCCCCACGCGCTGTTCACGACGATGCTGTGCGCCCGCGCACCCGTCGTGCCCGAAGCGCTTGTGCTGCCGGCACCCGCGTGACCGCCGGCGAGCCCCTCCCGACGGGTCCCGGGTCCGCCGCCCTTCGCGCAGCGTCCCCTCCCGCCGCGTGCTCGTTTGGGGCGCGGCCAACGACGAAACCGATGGCGCCCCGCGGCATTGGGCCCGCCAATCCGACAATCTTGCGTCAGGCAACCTCGCCGCCGCCGCAACTTTCCGGAGCACAGGTACATTTTCGGTCACATTTCAAGGGCCAAAACCGCTTCCGGACGCGGTAACCGAATACCTTTGAAGCAGCTGATCTTCAGTACGCAGCAGACGGTTTGAGAATTGCTGAGCCAAGTGCAGACTTCGGCAAGGTCGCTACGAAGCCCTCGAATGGTCCAAACGACCGGGACCACCTCAGACATCCGCGCGACGAACGCCGCCGGCCTGACGCCGATGGACCTTACCAGCGATGACGACGCCATGCGCGCGTTGTTGCGCCACTTCGGTGCGCATTGAGACAGCCCGGGGCGAAGGGGGTTGCGCCGTGGATGATCCTGCCTGCAAGCGCCTGTTCGCCCGGCCGCGCATGGTCCGCCACCGACCGACCGGTCATCTCATCGCCGCTCGCCAATCCTGAAGCCGAGCCGGCCACGTGAGAAGCCTCAGCCTCTCCAGAGACGCCATCATCCGGTCTGTCGGCTCGCCCTTGAACTGTGCGAATACATGGTACGGCGGCGATTGATTGCGATTCAGCTCCTCGAATGTCGCCTTGAATCTCCCGCCTACCTGCTCGGCGATCCACCACGTCATCAGTTGCGCCCAACCTTCGTGGACGTCCCTGGATCCCAGAAGGTACAAACCCGTCGCCCAGGCGGGGATTCCCGGCTTCGGCAGCACATGCGTAATCCAGTGTCCGATTTCGTGGATCAGAACGACGGCGCGCAGCCATTCCGGATCGACGCGATTCCGTCGCCAGCGGATGCCTCTTTCGTAAATGACGATCTGTTCCTGCCGGGGCCGGTAGACGCCGAGAAGCTCCTCGATGGAAATCGTCTCCGGCCGCCCTCTGTTGTTAAATCTCGGTATCCGATCCTGACGATCTTCGCGCCGTTCGTTTCGGTCGCGGTCGTCGTCGCCTTCCCCTTCCAGTTCGGGATAGGCGACGAAGATTGGCGGGGTCTCGAAAGAGACGAAGATCGGTGGCAGAGCGGCCGGCAGATATCCACCCCTGCGCGTTATCTCCAGCAGCCTCGCTATCAGCTCCCTTTCGTTCGCGCCCGGGCTGTAGGAGAGGCGCTGCGGCTGCGGCGTCCTGTTGCGGCATGCCTCCCTCCGCGTCGAAATCATTTCGTCGACCCGCTTCAGCCAAGAATCGTCGCGCGCATCCAGGATGACGTGGCGGAGGTGACTGACTTCCGGCGCGGGAACGTAGCCTGGGCCGAACGGCAGTGAAAACCACACCGGCATGCGATTGGGGTCGCGTCCCCGAAGGGCTTTCATTGATTCGAACGGTTCGCCGGGATGCTTATCGAAGAAAGCGGTCACCAACGTACCTTTCATCTCCTCGTCGAGACCATTCCAGTCGATGTGGTTCAGGTCAGCAGACAAGTCACACCACAATGACCGTAAACGCTCTATAATTGCTAGTGCTTTCATGTCCCGATCGAACTCGCTCCAGCTCGACAGATTATTCTCCAACCACTGCGCAGCCGCTCTTGCCTGGGCATCTACGCTGGAACGGCACCACCTCTTCGCCAACGTCAATCCAACGCCGTTGACAAGTGCTTCGCACAAATAGATGTAATCGCGCGGGGGCCTGACGTTGTCCAGCTTTGCCCAGTCGGTCGGCGTATCGAGGGCTCTCGCTGCGATAGCTCTCCAGTCCCTAATCGCGCCCGTCAGTTCCGCCTCCCACTTCCTGGTTGTAACCCATGTCGACGATGGTTCCGGCGATGGTGCGTTGCTTTCGATGAAGCGAATCAGATCGTCCAGATTTGCCATTATCAGCCTCCTTCACTCGGCGGGCTCTTCACCTGTCGTGGTGGGTGGTGAGCGCGGGAAGCGGAATCATAGGGGGGCTGGGAGGCTTTTGCAAACGAGGCGGGATGGTGGCGATGTGAGGGGGTGAGGTATGGAGGAAGCGGACGTGCCGCCGACGCGACGAGGGATCCTCTCGACCGCTCCACGCACAACCGCTCGGTTGGGCACCCAAGCCACCGGTACTGCTGCTGAACGGGGAGAAGTGCGGCGGGCTGTCTTTCGGGATCGGGGGACTCGGAGGAGATTGCGTGGTCACGCTGCGGAGCGTTCGCCCGCGGCACGTGTGCCACAATGAGACGGAAAGGAACTCGCAGACATGGCCGGGAAAGACTGGCTGGATGCCGTTCTGGGCCTCGGTCCGGAGTGGAAGGTCACCGGGGTGGAGCCAACACGGAAACCGAAGGAGCTTCGGGTGGAGTTGCACCGGACCGGGGCAAGCCCGTTGCGGTGTCCTCACTGCGGCGAGGCGTGCCCGGGCTACGATACGCGACGCCGCGAGTGGCGGGATCTGGACGCCTGGGGCTACAAGACCTTTCTGGTCTGCAACGTCCCGCGGGTCCAGTGCCCGGAGCACGGAGTGGTGACGATCCAGGTGCCGTGGTCGGAGGGGAGTTCGAGGTACACGGCCCTGCCACGGACCGGCGGAAGGCATCAACAGCCGGATCAAGACCGTGAAGGTCCGCAGCCGCGGCTTTCGCAACCGGGACCGCTTCGCGAACGCCATCCTCTTCCACCTCGGCGGCCTCGACCTCTACCCCGATGGCCTGCCCGCATGACCTGCTACCCACCAGAAAGGGGGAAGAACCAAAAGTCGTAGAAGCGCTTCATCGCCCCCGTTTCCGTCAAGAACTACCCTCGAACGTTGCCGGATGCTTCCCCACATCCAATCTGACCCAGTAGACGGTCTCGGTTCAAGCCTACCGATGCTCGCCGCCCCCCGGCTCGTCCTCGACGAATCCCCGATACCCCACCGCCCGCTGCCGCGGCCAGACTTCGTCCAGTGTCTCGGCCTCGAACAGGCGCCCGTTCATCATCACCTGGTCGACGGACACGGTATTGCGCAGGTCGTCGAGGGGATTGCGCGACAGGATCGTCAGGTCGGCCAGCTTGCCGGGCTCGATCGAGCCGATTTCGGTCTCCAGGCCGATGCCGTTCGCGCCGAAGATCGTGGCGGATTTGAGCGCGTCGTGGTTCGACATGCCGCCCGACGCGACCATCCACAGCTCCCAGTGGAAGCCGAGGCCCTGCAGCTGGCCGTGGCTGCCGACCCCCGCGAAGCCGCCGTCGGCGACGACATCGGCGAGGAAGCGGGCGTGGTCCTCGAAGACGTACTCCTCGTCCATCGCCCACGCGACCGATCCCGCGGCGCCCGCGCGTCGCCGGGTGCGGGAATCGAGGGTCTCGTGCGGGGTGAAGCGGGCCAGGCGCTCGTCGCCGTGGACGTTCTCGTTCGTGAACCAGTAGATCTCGCCCATGGGGCCGCCGAAGGAGACGATGAGCGTCGGCGTGTTGAGGACTTTCGTCTCCGAAAAGAGGCGGACGACATCGCGGTAGAGCGGGTAGACGGGCAGGTTGTGCTCGATGGCGGGGTAGCCGTCCATGGCGTGCGTCAGGTCGAGCTGGAAGTCGAGGCCGGCCTCGGTCGCCGGCATGAGTTCCAGCTCGCGCGCGGCCATGACGAGCCACTGCCGCTGCTGGCGGTTGCCCGAGAGGTACATCTTGAAGGTCTTGGTGTCGTAGTAATCGGAGTAGCGTCTGAGGACGTCGCGGGCGTGGTCGAGGTCGCGAATGCCCTCGAGCGCCTGGTAGTTGCCGAAGACCCCCGGACCGGTGGAATAGATGCGCGGGCCCAGGATGTCGCCTGAGCGCACGCGGTCGGCGTAGGTGAGGACGTCCGAGACGCCGGTCTGGGGGTCGCGTGTGGTCGTGACGCCGAAGGCCAGGTTGGCGAGGTATCCCCACGGCTGCGTGGTGTGGACGCCGGCCGGCGGACGAAGGTGGGCGTGCGTGTCGACGAAACCGGGCGTGATGGTCATGCCGGAGACGTCGCGGATCTCGGCGCCGTCCGGGACGGTGAGGGAGCCGGATGGGCCCACCGCGGCGATGCGGTTGCCGTCGATGAGGATGTCGCCCCGTTCGATGACTTCGTCGCCGCGCATCGTGATGATGCGGGCGCCCGTCAGCAGGAGTGTGCCGGTGGGGAGGTCGCGGGGGACGTCGAGGGCGACGCGGATCTCGGTGGGCGGGTAGCGGGCGTCGGGGGGGGACTCGGCTGGGGCGTCCTCCGCGGCGGCGGCGGGGTCTGCGGGGACTGGGTCGCCCGCCGGGTCGGCGGCGGCTTCGTCGGACTCCGCAGCCTCGGCGGCCTCCGCGGCCTCGACGCTGTCGGCGAACGCCTCCGCGTCGGCCAGGTTGTAGCGGAAGTAGGCGTTGCCGAGCGCCCAGACCGCCTCGTCGCCGTTGCTGCTCCACGACTGGAACTCGCCGCCGAAGTCGGTAATCCGGGTGACCGGGACCGGTGCGCTGGAGGGACTCCGGACCGAGACCGTCGGCGCCTCGGCGCCCACCTGCGGGACGGTCACGAGGTAGAGGTCGTTGCCGACCTTGGTCAGCGCCCGTCCTCCGGCCGGCGAGATGCGGATCGAGGACGCGTTGGCCGGGGGTCCGCCCCTGTTGGCCGAAAAGCCCGTGACCTTGAGGTGCTCCTTCTCGTCGGTGCCGTCCCAGCGCACCGAGACCAGGCCGCGGGCACCCGCGTGCAGGTAGATGCGGTCGGGCTGGTCGGTGCGGAAGTGGGGCTGGGAGCGGCCCAGGGATTCGGCAACGACGGTGGGCGCGCCCGTGCTCCCGGCATCCGCCCCGTACCAGACGATGTCGGGCCGGCTGCCCCCGCCCGCACCCGGTAGCCGACCGCGCACGGGCGCCTGCAGCACCACGATGCGGTCGCCGGAGGGGGACCATGCGGGCGATTGCAGGTAGCGCGCCGCGTCCGACACGCGTCGGGCGTCGTCGCCATTGGCGGGGATTGCCCAGAGATGGCCACCGTCCGGCTCACGCCAGCTCACCGCCGCCAGAGTCTCGCCGTCGGGCGACCACGCGGGATGGAACAGGGCACCGTCGACCTCCGCGCCGATCCGGCGCGGGACACCCCCATCGGCATCCATCACATACAGCTGCCCGAGCGCGGTGAACGCGACCTCGCCGCCGTCCGGCGAGAGGGCCACGTCGCGGATCTGGCGCGCGCGGAAGGTCGGCGTGTCCTCGACCGGGTAGTCGAAGTCGAGGCGGGGCCCCGCGTGGACGGTCACGTCGGCGGTGAAGGGGATCGCGGTGGGATCGTTGCCGCCGAGCGGGACGCGCCAGAGGCGGCCGCCGTACGAAGCGATGAGCGCGGTGCCGTCGGGCGTGAACGCGTAGCCGGGGAGGAGGTCGAGGGTCGCGCGGCTCTCCATGTCGTCGCGCTGCACGGGGTAGACGAGCCAGCGTTCGTCGCCGGTGGCCAGGTTGCGGGCGCGCAGGCCGGTGGCGTCCTCGTGGCGGGATCCGTAGACGAGGGTGGCGCCGTCGGGGGAGATGGCCGGTCGGAACCCCGACCCGTAGCGGCCGGTGACCGTGGCCTGCCGACCCGTCTCGCGGTCGTAGCGGAGGAGCTGGTACTTCGGGAACGCCGCGTCGTAGGTCCAGTCGCGCGTGCCCTGGGCCAGGTAGATGTAGCGGCCCGTGGGGTCGAACGCGGCTCCGATGGCCTTGAGCTGCTCGGGCTCGTCGATCAGGGCGATCCCGCTGCCGCCGTCGCGGTGAAAGAGCCACGGCTTCGCGGCGCCGCCGAGCGGGCTGAAGGTGCGGGACGCGACCAGGTACTGTCCGTCCGGCGACCAGTCGGGCGAGGTGTAGAGGTTGTCGTTGCCGCGGGTGATCTGGGTGGTGTCGGAGCGGTCGGTGCTCAGGATCCACAGGTTCTGACCGCCGCTCCGGTCCGAGACGAAGACGATCTCGCTTCCGTCGGGGCTGAAGCGCGGCTGGCTCTCGAAGGCGGGGCCGGTCAGGAGCGGGGTCGCGGCGCCGCCCTCCACGGGGAGGGTGTAGAGGTCGCCCAGGAGGTCGAAGACGAGGGTCGTACCGTCCGGGCTGATGTCGACCGAGATCCAGGAGCCCTCGCTGGTGGTGAGGCGGATCTCGCGGGTGGGTTCGAGGGGGAGGGACTCGGTGGCGAGGGAGTCGGGGGACGGGGTTTCGTCCTGCGCGTGGGCGGCGGGGGCCGGGAGGGACGGTATGGCGATGAGGCTGAGGATGGCCAGCGCGGGCCGAGTGAGCGCCGTGCCCGTCTTTGGCGAGAGACTCTTCATTTTCGGTTTACTCCCCGATGCTGTAGCGTGGGCTCCGGTCCGGCACGCGAGGCACCGTTTTGAATCCAGCTTGAGAAAAGTGGCGATTGGTCGTCAGGGCCCTACGGAGGCCAAGTTCCTGCATGACGACGAAGCTCGTGCAATCCGTGAACGAGAGGTCCCTGTCGGTCCACCCGTCACTGCCGTTCCGGTCGAAGAAGCGCATCCGGGCCTTCTCGGCGCGCGCGGCACCGATGCGTTCCCAGCGAATCCGCGAACTGGCGTCGATCTGGGCCCACCATGCGGCAGCCGCGCGCGACCCCAGGCGAACCCGCATGAGCGTCAGCGTCTCGTCGATCACATAGTCGGTCGAGACCAGGATCCCGCCGCCTTCCAGCCACGAATCGCGTTCCCGACGGCTGGCTTCATGCGCGGGATCGGCGGCGTCGGCCATGGCCAACCAGCCGGCCGCATCGACGAAGAGCGCCCGGCTGCCCGGCAGGCTACTCACCGCCCCGTCCTTGGAGAATCCGGCCGTGATCCAAGGAGGTCAGCCCGTCGGTCGACCTGCCCACCGCTTCCGCGCCGTAGAGGGGATCGTCTTCCAGGGGGCCCAGAGCGACCCCGCCATGCAGCGGCACGATCCGAAAGGCCGGCCGGCTGCGGTAGAGCACGGTGAAGTGCTCACCGCGTTTCACTCGCGCGATGACCCGGCTCATTTCGTGCCGGAGGGTCTTGACGTTGATCGTGTTGGACATTGGCGAAGCTCTCGAATACTCCGTGGTGGGTGGTTGAAGGTAAACTTAAGATGATCTTTGGCAATCCGCAGGTCTTTCGAAACGGGGCACCGCCCCCGTCCTTGCGGCTCACCCGCACCCTTGACACTCATGCTACACTCCTTCGTGACAAGCAAAGGACAGAAAAGAGTGGCGGCCACCGCAGCGGTGGCCGCCACTCTTTCTTGCGGCACCGATTCCGCTGCGAAGCCCACATTCGCTTTGGAGCCCATCGCTTCGGTTCCGGTTCCGTTCAGCGCCCGCCACGATGCCGCAATCGTTGCGGAGGGTGTGTTGTGCGTCACCAACTCCTATGAAGTGCGCATTCGTTGTCTTGGCCGGGACGGGTCGCCGGTGGGCGTATTCGGACGAAAGGGAGACGGACCGGGCGAGTTTTCACTCACACCGCACTTGGTCCGCGGCCCAAACGGCACACTTGCTGCGGTGTCGAACAACCGGTTGACCCTGTTCGCCCCAACCGGGGCCATCATATCCGAAACCACATTGCCATTTGGCTACGTGAGCCCTGCCGCGCCGGTCGGGGGCACGCTATTGGGTCAGCATTTCGGTGGAGGGGGGGAGGTAACGCCATTCGAGATCAGCCTGTCCTCCGGAGAGGTCCGATGGGAACGTCCCGGACTCGACTCCGAGGTCCCGACGGAATGCAGGAGTGTGGCGCTCGGCGTAGCCTCGCCCGGAGGTGGCTGGACCTTCCCCGCCTGCCAGCGGGAACTCGTTTTCTTCACAGAGAGGGACGCCCCGGCTCCCTCGATCATTGTGGCCCCGACCTACAATGCTGAGCTTCCCAACGACCGCGATATCGCCGAGATCGAATTCCGCAATTCACGAAGTGCCTTTCGGTTGGACATCGAGCAGTACAAGGAAACCCCGAAAAGGAATCACCTGACGATCAGCTCACTTGCCTATGACGCCCGCGGGCGCCTGTGGGTCGCGACGCAGCGCGACCGTCAGCGGCACTCCTACCTCGACATCTATGTTGCTGCCGAGCACGTCGGGACCGTCAGGATCAAGGATCGGCTCCTGGGGTATGACCTCTACGGGTCCACCCTTGTCGCTCTGGTCGAGCGCGAGCCGGATGCCGACGGAATCGCATACCGCTGGGCCGACTGGTATGACATCAGTGGGCTGGATTTTGCTGCGCAGCCCTCTACTGACTAGTCGCTTAGGGTACGTCGGCGCACCGAGCCTGAGGGCCGGGGGGCGAGGGCAAGCGGATGCAGTGGGCGACGGACTCGGTCAGCTCTTCTTCTTCCGGGCCTCGCGCGCGTAGCACACCAGTATGCCGGCAAGAATCAGAGCAGCCGCAACCGCCCGCCAGGGCGCCAGCGCCGGATAGGCGGTCACAAGCGCCGCCTGCGCGGGAAGCACCAGGAGAAAGCCGACGGCAGCGCTCAGAAGGGCAATGAGCGGCGGCGCCTGCACTCGGTCGAGGTGCCCGTACTCTACAAGCACAGGATCGCGACAACACCCATTTGCTGGTGGGCCCGGCACCCAGCTACGGCAACTATCTGGACGTTGGTGCGGTGATCGGCCTGGCCACGCGAGCGGAGGACCGCCCAATCGGTGCAGATTGTGCGCTGGACGCCCGGATTCTATCGTAGTATGCGAGAGTCCTTGATCCTGCTCGCCCCTGCGAAGGAGTTCCCATGTCTGCGTTCGTGCTGGTTCGTCGTGTCCACGCATCGGATACCGAGGCGTGCGGATCTTTCACAGCACTTCCTGCGGAGCAGGGCGCTAGTACACATGGACATAAATAATAGAACGTATCAGCAAGCCACTGGCGCCTGCGGTAAGGAATGGCCATCTTGGTTCAACCAGGAGGCCAATGATGCCCAGATCCAGCCCGTACGTCATCACGTTGACGCCCAACGAACGCCGTGTCCTCGAAGCGAGAGCCCGCCAGTATACGTTACCGTATCGGGACGTGGTGCGCGCCAAGATCGTCCTGCTGGCTGCCGAGGGTACCCCGAACAAGGAGATCGCCGAGCGTCTCGATATGCCGCGCCCGGTGGTGAGCAAGTGGCGCAAACGTTTCTTCCGAGAACGCCTCGAGGGACTCGAGGACCGGTCGCGGCGAGGTCGGCCGCCGGCTTTTCCCCCCTCGGGTCGTCGCCGAAGTGAAGGCCTTGGCCTGTGAACTGCCCTCCACGCTGGGGCTGCCGCTGTCGCGCTTCAGCCGCTCCGAACTGCGGCGGCAGGTCCTGGCGGCCGGCATCGTCGCCGACATTAGCGGCACCACGATCTGGCGGTGGCTTCATGCCGACGCCCTGCGCCCCTGGAGCCGGCGGAGCTGGATCTTTCCGCGCGATCCCGAGTTTGGGCCCAAGGCGGAGCGCGTCCTCGACCTCTATCACCGGCAATGGAACGGGCGTGCGCTCTGTGGCGACGAGTTCGTCATCAGCGCCGACGAGAAGACGCAGATCCCGATCCGCACCCGCCGCCATCCGATCACGCCGCCGGGTCCGGGCCGCTCCATGCGGGTCGAGCACGAGTACCGCCGCCATGGCGTCTGTGCCTACATCGCCGCGTGGGACGTCCACCGAGCCCGGCTCTTCGGCGACGTCGTCGCCAAGATCTCCATCGTTGCCTTCGATGCCCTCGTCGCCCAGGTGATGGCCCGTGAACCCTACCGGTCCGCCGAGCGCGTCTTCTGGATCGTCGATGGCGGCACGATCCATCGCGGCCAGCGCGCCGCCGACCGTCTCCAGGCACGGTTCGACAACCTCACCCTGGTGCATCTGCCCACGCACGCCAGCTGGATGAACCAGATCGAGATCTACTTCTCGATCCTCCAGCGCAAGGCACTCACCCCCGCCCACTTCTCTTCCCAGGACGCAGTCGCCGAGCGCATCCTCGACTTCCAGCAGCACTACCAGCAAATCGCCTCGCCCTTCGAATGGAAGTTCACCCGCTGCGATCTCAACCGCCTCCTGGCCCGCTCGCCCACCCCCGCCCATCCCTCACTCCGCGAAGCCGCATGAGAATACGTCACCGAACTTCTGAACCGGTGTACTAGCCGCTAGCCTGATCGCTCAGGCTCCGGTCAAACGAGACGATCTGGTCGTCGAGATCGGGCCGGGCCGCGGCATTCTCACTCGAGAACTGGCCCGCCGCTGTCGCAGGGTCGTCGCGGTAGAATTCGACGGAGGACTGTCCGACGCGCTTCGCACGAGCTTCCTCAGTGACAGCCGTGTCACGATCGTCAGGGCCGACTTCCTGCGTTTTCGCCTACCCGAGGTCCCCTACAAGGTTGTGGGGAACATTCCGTTCAATCGGACAGCCGCGATCGTGCGGCGGCTCGCCCAGGCCGATGCCCCGCCACGGGACGCCTATCTCGTGATGCAGCGTGAAGCGGCGGAACGATTTGCCGGAGGTCCCTGTTCCCGGGAGACACTATCCTCGCTGCTGCTCAAACCGTGGTGGCAGGTCGAAATCGCCCGGCGCTTTCGCCGTACCGACTTCGATCCCCCTCCCTCCGTCGACGCCGTCGCGCTCTGGCTTGCCCGTCGAACGAGACCGCTTGTGGACCGATCCCAGGCTGCGGACTACCGGCGCTTCAGCCGGTCCTGCTTCGGTCGCGGTGGCAACTCGATCCGACGGTGTCTGCAGGGCGAGTTCACACGAACGCAGATCTACCGGCTAGGAGGCTGCGCCGCAGAAAACCGCGGCGGCTATCATTAGAGGTATCGAGGGCATAGCGAAAGGTTTGCGGCCAGCCGAGGGGGGTCAATGGGAACGACGTTCCGACCGTACCAGCCGGACCAGATTCTGATGCTGCCACTGGATCTTCGGGAGTGGGTGCCGGAGGGGCATCTGGCGCACCACGTGAGCGATCTGGTGGACGCGGTGGATCTGAGTGCGTTCTACGCGCCGTACGAAGGGGACGGGCGTCGCAACGCGCCGTACGATCCGCGGATGATGGTCAAGGTGCTGATCTACGCGTATGCGACGGGGACGTTTTCGTCGCGGAAGATGGCGAAGAGGCTGGAGGAGGATGTGGCGTTTCGGATGCTGGCTGCGGGGAACTTTCCGAAGCACCGGACGCTGTGCGAGTTCCGCAAGCGGCATCTTGAAGACTTCCGGGCGGTGTTCGTCCAGGTGGTGGTGCTCGCGCGGGCCTCGGGCCTGGTGGGGCTGGGCAGGGTATCGGTGGACGGGACGAAGGTTCGGGCGAACGCGAGCAAGCGCAAGGCGATGAGCTACGGCCGGATGGCGAAGGAGGAGTTGCGGCTGAAGGCGGAGATCGAGGCGCTGGTGGGGCGAGCCGAGGCGGTGGACGAAGCGGAGGACGAGCGGTTCGGCGAGGAGGCTCGCGGAGACGAGTTGCCGGACGAACTCAAGCGGCGCGAGGACCGGCTGGCGGCGATCCGGGAGGCGAAGGCGCGCCTGGAGGCTGAGCAGAGAGCGGCGGACGATGCGCGGGGCCGCAAGCCGGGGCAGAAGCGCAACCCGAAGGGTGGCAGTCCCTACAAGCGGGAGTACGGGGAGCCGGACGAGCGGGCGCAGAGCAACTTCACGGATCCGGAGAGCCGGATCATGAAGACTTCTTCGGAGGGGTTCCAGCAGAGCTACAACGCGCAGACGGCGGTGGAGGGGGAGAACCAGTTGGTGGTGGGCGCCGGGGTGACGAACAACGCGAGCGACCAGGGCCAGCTGATTCCGATGATCGATGGGGCGGAGGTGGTGTGCGGCGGGACGCCCGGCCAAGTGCTGGCGGACGCGGGATACGGCAACGAGCAGGACCTCCGGGAACTGGAGAAGCGGGGCGTTGACGGGTACGTGGCGCTGGGCCGGGAGGGCAAGGCGCCCGCCAGGATCGATCCGGAGAAGCATCCCGCAAGGGCGCGCATGGCCGACAAGCTGGCGACGGATGAGGGCCGAAGACGCTACGGGCGTCGCAAGTGGCAGGCGGAGGCGCCCATCGGATGGATCAAGGAGGCGATGGGCTTTCGGCGATTCAGCTTCCGGGGCCTCGAGAAGGTCCAGGCCGAGTGGACTCTCGTGTGTCTGGCGCTCAATGTGAAGCGGCTGCACACCCTTCAGGCAGCATGAGACCGTGATCGTTCACCACCGACGCCGGCCCCGGCGCTCTCGAAGACCCTCGCCACCCCAATTCACGGCCTGCGGCCTCCCTCAGCCCCTCAGCGGCGCGGATCCCCACCCCCTCGCTCCTCGAAGCAGTCTGCCCGCCGCCGATCCTCACGCCTCTCTTTCACATCCACTGCGCTTCTGCGGCGCACGCTCCTAGGCCGGGATCTGAGATTCGACCCGTCGGGGCCACCTTCCAGCCTCACCTTCGACCAGTGGCTCGCGCTGTTCAGATTCCGGAGGCTGAGTCGAGGCTCAAGATAGACATGCGCCGTCGCGAGTGAGTCTCCGTCCTCGCCCGGAGTTGAACCCAGAGTCTGCTGTCCTGGTCGAACCGCAGATCCTCGATTGGCGGCTTCGTTCGGGGACTTCGAACGGCGACCACTCAAGCGGTCTCGGCAACATGACCTGCGGGCAGGAGCCTGAGCATCTCCTTGTCGCCAGACATGTCTTGGCTGTCGTCCAGGCGGGACGATGGCCATGTCACAGTGGTCCTCCTTGCCGAGGTTGTGATCGCTAAGCACGACCGGTTGGGCAGGGTATGTGACGAGTCAGTCGCAACTCGCCGACGGATCTTCGAAAAACGCATCTTCGCGCTCGATCGCGTCAGCTTGGTTCATCGCCACTCTAGCGGCTTGCCGGCGAACATGCGGCTGTGGAGCTACCCCGCTTTCACGGACGGTTGGTTTCTGGGGTTGATGGTGTCTGATGTGGTTTCTTTTCTCCCTCGTCATTTCACGGAGAGAGGCAAGGTACATCGCGGACGAGGCGAACAGCCAGGAGAAGTCCGGAGCGCTTCGGTCGCCCCGGCGCTGCACCTTCGCTTCAGGCCGCATGGTTGAGTCTCTCGAAGTTCGTCGGCGACTTGTAGCCGAGCGCCGAATGGATCCTGCGGGTGTTGTAGAAGCCCTCGATGAAGCCGAAGACTTCACGCCGCGCGTCGGCGGGTGTCGGAAAGCGACTTCGGTCGAGGAGCTCGCACTCCAGCGTGGCGAAGAAGCTCTCGCACATCGCGTTATCGTAGGCGTCGCCCACCGAGCCCATCGACTGCACCACGCCGGCCTCGCGGCAGCGCTTCCCGAAGGCCAGCGACGTATACTGCGAGCCTTGATCCGAGTGATGCACCACCCGCCCCTTGGGTTTCCGGTTCGAGATCGCCATCGCCAGCGCACCCTCCACCAGTTCGGCCCGCATGTGCGGCGACATCGCCCAGCCGACGATGCGGCGGCTCCAGGCATCGAGCACGACCGCGAGGTACAGCCAGCCATACCAAGTGCTCACCTGCGTGATGTCGGCGACCCACAGCTGGTCGGGCCCGTCGGCCGAAAAGTTGCGGTTCACCAGGTCCGGCGCAGGCCGGGCCTTCGCGTCTTTCTTGGTCGTCGCCGTCTTGAAGCGCCTCCGCGTCACGCCCTGAATGCCCAAATCCCTCATCAGGCGTGCCACGCGCTTCCGGCTCACCCGCTCGCCCGCCGCTTGCAGTTCCGCGTGGATCCGAGGGCAGCCATAGGTCTCCCCGCTGCCGCCCCAGATCAACAGGATCTTGCCCTGAAGCTCGATGTCGCGCCGTGTCCGTGCCGAGGGAGGACGCGTCAGCCAGCCGTAGTACCCGCTGGTGGAGAGACCCAGCACCCGGCACATGGCCGCAAGCGGAAACGTGGCCCGGTACGCCTTCATGAACGCGTACCCCCGCTGGGGATCGAGTCGCTCTCCCTCGCGAACCAGGCCGCGGCTTTTTTTAGGATGTCCCGCTCCATCCGCAGCCGCTTGACTTCCCGCTTCAGACGCAGCAGCTCGAGGCGCGCCTCGGTCGTCAGCCCGTCGCTGCGGCGGCCCTCGTCCAGGTCCGCCTGCTTGACCCAGTTCCGGATCGTCTGCTCCGTGGGCTCGAACTCCCGCGCGAGCGATCCCGGACTACGCCCGGATCTCACAAGCTCGACGATCTGCTCCTTGTACTCGGGCGGATACCGCCCTCGTCCTCTTCCCGCCATGGCACACCTCCTTGGTTGGCCCAAATGGAAAGGTGTCCGTCATAGCGGGGCAACTCCAGCTGTGCCGCAAGCCGGCGTCGCTCGTAGTCCCAAGCTTCGCCCGCCAGTTGCCGGGCCAGAGTGCGGAGTTTTTCGGAGGTCGTCGTCATGGGGTTTGGTCGCCAGGGCTCTGAGTGGTCGTCAGACCACAACCATACGATGGCCTCATCATCGATCCATCATCGCCTCTCATCCACTCCCGCCAGCCTCAAGCGTGAACCGATCTCTTACGTCGTCTTCGCAATGGTTCGGGTAAGGACGTAGCCCAGCGGTAACCGCTGTGGCAGGTGCTCGCTTTCGCTTACGGCGTCCCACAGATCTCCCCGGATGTTGTGGTTCGGTAAGCGAAGCACGGATAGCGCGAACACCGGCGCGAGAAACCGTCTAAGTTCAATCAGGGCTGCACGATCTGCCACTCCTGTCAATGGATCACGTTTGACTCCATCGTGCCGGAACAGCGGATTAGACCGTCCATAGGCGGGAATCCTGACGACATCGCATGGGAGCCGGAAGTGCGGAAGCGAACTCTGGAGGACGGTACGGACGAGGGGCCGACAACCACAGCTCGTAGCTTGGACCGACGATGCGAAGTGGCGCAGTCACTCCAACGTCCGTGGGGCACTCCCTCGACGGCCCCGAGTCGCCTCCGAGGATCACGCTGGCCCCTCCCAGTAGATCGACAATGACGCCAATTCCCCGAGCGTCAGGCCGATCGCAAGGAACAGCCCACAGAACGCTCCAAGCGGGAGCGGATGCGGTGCGCCAATGAGTTCTCTACCCCACCAGTTACGATCCACGGCCCGAACTGAAGCTGGGACGCATTCCGACTACGGTGGCACAGGTCCTTGGTCGACGATCGGATCGACTTCTGTCCCTTTCGCCGGATCTGCCTAGAAAACCACGGGTGGCCCGCGCCAAGCCCTCGCCGCAGCAGCCAACCCTCTCTGCCAACACGCGCGAGACAGGAGAGGAGAGAGAGATTAGAGTAGGGCGAGGCAGAGAGATGCAGAATGGAACGAGGAGAAGGAATGAAGGTGAACGGAACGCCCCTCTCTTCGGGGGAGGGCAAGCGAAGCGCGGCAGCCCGGCCGGATCCGGAGGTGTCGGCAAAGGCGACGCGGCGGCGGTTCACGGCGGCGTACAAGCTTTCGATCGTGGAGAAGGCGGACGCCTGCGATACGCCGGGAGAGATCGGAGAGCTGCTTCGGCGCGAGGGATTGTACAGCTCGCACCTGTCGTCGTGGCGGAAGGCGGCGCGGGAGGGGTCGCTGCGGAGGCTGGCGAAGAAGCGCGGCCCGAGGCCGTCGGGCGGGAAGCGTGAGGCGAAGAAGGTGCGGAAGCTGGAGCGGGAGAACGCGCGGTTGCGCGAGGAACTCCGCAAGGCGCGCATCATCATCGATGTCCAGGGAAAAGTTGCGGGGCTGCTGGGTGTGAGCCCCGGGGACGGGAAGCGCTCTTGAGCGCGGCCGGAGGCTTGGCCGGGCACGTGGGCGTACGCGCGGCATGCAAGGCCCTCGGGGTTGCGCGCGCCACGTTCTACCGTCGCCGGAGGCCGAAGACCGGGCAGCGGCAGCCCCGGCCGGCTCCTGCCCGGGCCCTGGACGCGACGGAGCGGGCGGAGGTCTTTCGTGCGCTGTGCTCGCCGCGCTTCGCGGATCGTGCTCCGGCGGAAGTGTACGCGACGCTGCTGGACGAGGGCGTCTATCTGTGTTCGGAGCGGACGATGTACCGGATCCTGGCCGAGAAGGAGGCGGTCCGCGAGCGCCGGGCTCAGCGCAGCCATCCCAACCACCCGAAGCCCGAGGTGGTGGCCAGGGCACCCAACGAGGTGTGGTCCTGGGACATCACCCGGCTGCTGGGGCCGCAGAAGTGGCAGTACTTCCATCTGTACGTGATCCTGGACATCTACAGCCGCTACGCCACCGGATGGATGGTGGCGGAGCGCGAGACCGCCGGCCTGGCCGGACACCTGGTTGGCGAGACGTGCCTCAAGCACGGTGTGCAGCCCCGGGTGCTCACGCTGCACTCGGACCGGGGAGCTCCCATGACGGCCAAGTGCACGGCGCAGCTCCTGGCCGACCTCGGTGTCACGCAATCGCTGGCCCGCCCCAGGGTCTCCAACGACAACCCCTACTCGGAGGCGCACTTCAAGACTCTCAAGTACCACCCGGGCTTCCCGGGTCGCTTCGGCAGCATCGCCGACGCGAAGGACTTCTGCCGGGAGTTCTTCCAGTGGTACAACACCCAACACCGGCACGGCGGCATCGGCCTGCTCACCCCCGAGCAGGTCCACCTCGGCCGCGCCCTCGAGGTGATCGAGCACCGGCAGAACGTACTGGCCGCGGCCTACGCCGCCCGGCCCGACCGCTTCGTGGGAGGCCCGCCGAGGGCTGTGAAACTCCCGGAGGAGGTCTGGATCAACCCCGCACTCCCCGTCACGGCGGTCGATGGCGCAGAGTCGGCCAACGGGGGAAAGGAGGGCTCGCTAAACTGAATCGGAAAGTGTCTCACAGTCGTTGGCAGGTTCCGCAAGCGCGGACGCCGGTCGGCCTCTGTGGTCAGCACTCCAACGAACCCCTACATTCCCGTACAGAGCCGCGTGCGACCAGGGCCGATGTGCCCTATTCTCAAGAGCAATAGTCATGGATAAACGGATTCGCGATCCGACGGCCACTCCCGCCTGCAGGATTGACGAGCCAGTAATCGAGATCCCCTACCTCGACTCTCCTGATGCGACGCCGCGCCTTACCCTGATTCCCGAATCCTCATCATGACGGGAGGGTGTGGGCCGTGCACTCCCCGTCAGAGCAATACCTCGATGGTGGGTCAGAGAAAAACCGAATCCATAGCGCTCCGACCCCCGCTTTGTGTCCCAAGTCGGCGGTTGCGAACCTTGGTTGTAGTCGGACTGGCAGGATGTTCTGGCGGCGATCAATCCCCCCTCGAATTCCGGTCAATCACAGACCGAGAGAACACGGCGGCCGCGATCGTGGAGAGCACGGCACCCCGGTGGCAAACGGAGCCATCGTGGAAGATTGCCCCGGTCCCGGCAGCGATCATCGGTGCACCCGCGGGTGCACCGATGGAAGATCAGGACGAAGTGTTGCTCGAACGCGTCCAGGGTACTCGGTTCCTTTCGGACGGGAGGATTGTCGTCGCAGACGCCGGTCCTCGCCGGGTGATGGTCTTCGATACGGTTGGGGCGCTCGTCGCGCGCTTTGGCGGTCGTGGGGAAGGTCCAGGCGAACTCGGGTCCATTGCCGCACTTCACATTTGTGGCGGAGACTCCATCGCGGTTGTTGACGGTCGCCGGACCGTTCACCTCTTCGACAGGAATGGCACCTTCGCTCGTCGCGCGCGTTTTCGGCTGGGCGAACGATCAGCTTCACTGCACGGGGTCTCCATCGGTTGCGACCGGGCTCTGCTCCAGCAGCGCACCCAGCAACCCCCGTTGGACCGGATCGGCCTTACCGACGACGTACTCGTTTGGGTCGACGTTGCCTCAGAGGCCATCGACACTGTCACGACAGCAGGCCTGCTTGAAGCTTGGACACGGAGCCTCCGCGGGGTTGTCCGTCCGTGGGTCGTCCCGTGGGGAACCTCGTCCCGTACATTCGCCACGAGGGGTGATGAACTCGTTCTGGGCAATGGCCGAGTCCCCGAATTGAGACGATACGATTCCGCTGGCGGACTGAGATCGATTATCAGATGGTCACCGAACGCTCGACCGGTCACAATGACGGACCGGCGACGCTACACAGAACAGCGCGCGCGTTTCCTGGCGTGGGCGCCACCGGACGAAGAAGAGACCCGGTTGCTCTTCCCCGCACTTGGCGAGTATCCAGAGATTCCTACTCACAAGCCCATCTTCGACGAGCTCTTGTTGGATGACCATGGGGTAATCTGGGCACGCGTATTCCCCGAGGAATCGCTGGGTTTGTTCGATTCGCGCATCCGACCGCCTCCGGTCTTCACGGAAACGTGGACGGTGTTCGACTCGGCAGAGGGTTGGCTCGGTGATCTCAGAATGCCAGATCGATTCGAGCTTCAGGCAATAGATCACAATCGCCTACTCGGAGTATCAAGGGATTCTTTGGATGTGGAAACGGTCCAGGTACTGCGGATCGAGAAGGTTTCAAGGCACGACCGAAACTAGTATCCTCCTTCGGCGGCCGCTTCGATGGTGTCCGCCAAGCTGGCTCCGTCCCCCCAAAAAAACGTCCGTGCGTATGGAGTGCGACAGCATCCTAGGGGATCGCGGATGGGATCTTCGGAAAACCCGAATTCCCGCCAGTCTACTCAGGTTTTCCCGCTTTCACGGCACGATCCGGCCGGGTCCCGTACAACGGCAGGAAACGCAGATCGTACAGTCCTGATTGACCTTTAGACGACTTCCTGCGTGAGGCGTGGAAAGGCCCGCCTTCCTTGCGGGTGCAAATCCCGCCCGGCAACTGTCGCTCCCGCCGGTAGCAGTAACCGGAGCGGCTCATGGAGGTAACGGAAAGGGAAAGGCCGCCGACTGGCCGGGAAGCGAGCGACACGAGCACTGGCTGGGTTTTCGCCGGGGTAGTGGCGTCGGCACGTGTGGAAGATGGAAAGCGTGGCAACACGGGAAGCCCCGCCGGTGCCGTGCACGCGGCAACCGGAACCCCGCGAGGGACAGGGCGGGCCGGCAGGGTGGCGGATGGGCCAGTAGTACTGAAGACGCGGGGCAATGCCCGCCGAGGGAAGGGGCCCTGAGTTGGGAGCGGTACGGAAAGGAGGCAGGGACATGACCACTGGCGCGAGCCTAACAGGGTCGGTGAGCGTTCGGAAACTCCAGACCGTGCTACAGGCGAACATTTCATGACCCTTGAGGTGTCACCCTGCGGGGCTCAAACGATGTTGCCGCAGCGGTGGTTGGGCGAGGGGCTGGACGGAGATGGGGAATGGGAGTCGTATGGAAGCGGGGGCAGAGGTCGTCTTGCGCAATGGTGCCGCGAGCCCGCAATGCGAACATGACCCACGGCGCTTCGAGGGACCCCGCAGTGTTGATGCGGCCCGGCTGAAGCCGGTCCGTGACCACGGACAGGAAATCCGAAATCGTACAAGCGCCCGCCCCCGTCCATGAACCCATCGGCTGAAGGAGGCAGGAAATAGACTTGGTGAACGAACGGTGTGCGTGTCCTCGACGTGCACAAGAAGACTGTGGTGGCATGCGTCCGCATCCCCGCGCGTTGCGGCGGGAGCTGCCGGAGGAAGGTGCCGCGCACCTTCGCGACGACGATGGCCGGGCTGGTTGCCTTGAGGGACTGGCTCGGATCGAAGGAGGTGACGCACGCGGCCCTGGAGTCCACAGGTGTGTACTGGCGCCCGGTGTACGCGGTGCTGGAGCCGTGCTTCGAGCTGCTGCTGGTCAACGCCCGCCACGTGAAGCACGTTCCTGGGCGCAAGACGGACTGTCAAGGACTGCGAGTGGCTGGCCCAACTGTTGGAGTGCGGGCTGCTCAAAGGGAGCTTCGTGCCGCCGCCCGAGTTCCGCGACCTGCGGGACCTCACGCGGCTCCGCAAGGTGCTCGTCCGGGAGCGGAGCAGGCAGGTCAAACGGGTGGCGAAGACCTTGGAACTGGCCAACGTCAAGCTCGGCTCCGTGGTGTCCGACGTCATGGGGGTGACGGGACGGGCGATCCTGGAGGCGATGATCGCGGGCGAGGAGGACCCGCAGGCCCTGGCCGGGCTGGCCCGCAGGTCGCTTCGCCGCAAGCGAGAAGCAACTCGCCGAGGCGGTGCCCGGCCTGATCCGGGACCATCATCGGTTCCTGCTGCGCGACCTCCTGGACACGATCGACCATCTGTCGCGGCGCATTGACACCCTCGACTTCCGGATCGAGGAGGTGACGCGCCCATTCTCGGCGGTCCTCGATATCCTGGAGAGCGTGCCGGGGGTGCGGCGGCGGTCGGCGGAAGCGATCCTGGCGAAGGTCGGCGATGACATGACGATGTTCCCGACGCCGGGACAGTTCGCGTCGTGGGCGCGCGTCTATCCCGGGAACCACGGCAGTGCCGGAAAGCGAAAGCCGACATCGACCGGCAGGGGCAACGCCTGGCTGAGGGATGCGCTGTCGCAGGTGGCGTGGGGGGTGGCCCGGACGAAGACCAGCTACTACCGGAAGCTCTACTACCGTCACCGCAACCGGGGGTGTCCGCCGCCGTCCTGCGCATCAGCGCGAGCCTCGACCTCGACGAAGTGCTGCTGCGTGAGGTCGTCGACAGCGCCCGCGCGTTGACCGGCGTCGCCTACGGCGGGATCGCGACCATTGATGAGGGGGGCCGGCCCCGGCGGTTTCCTCAGTTCGGGCACCACGCGGGACGAGCACCGGCAACTGGTGGACACCGGCGCCGACGGGCTGCGGCTGTTCGAGCACCTCCGGGACGGTCCGGGGTCGGGAATTGGAGACCTTCCCGACTACCTCCGCTCACTCGGGTTGAGCGCGGACATGCCGCCGTACACGACCCCGCTGTGCACGCCGATCCACGATCGGGGCGTGCGCGCGGGCATCCTCTTCCTGGCCGAGAAGAAAGGCGGGCGGGAGTTCACCGGCGAGGACGAAGAGGTGCTCGTGCTGTTCGCGTTGCAGGCGGCGAAGGCGATCGCCGACGCGCGCGCCTACCGGGACGAGCACCGGGCGCGGGCCAATCTGGAGGCCCCGGTCGACACTTCGCCGAATCGGCGTGGTGGTCCCGGACGACCTTCCGCCGGACCTTCCCCGCGTGATGGCGGACCGGCAGCGCATCGTTCAGGTCTTGAACAACCCTGTTCTCCCACGTGGCCAGCCACGCCCCGGAGTCGTCGCCCATCCGGGTCGCCGCACGGCGCGACGGCGGGCGCATCCGGGCCGAGAGCGCCGGCGGGGGCCGGGGCAGCCGTTTCACCTTCACGGTCCCGGTGGCCGAAGCGGCCGGCGGCAACGCCGGGGTGCTGGACTCGACCCGGAATCCCGGCGGCGACGCGGCACGGCCGGGAGCCAGTGCGCATCCTCGTGGTGGACGACGACCCGCAGACCTTGCGCTACGTCCGCGACGCGTTGACCGCGGCGGGTCTTCGCGCGGTGGGTCACGGGCGACCACCGCGAGTTGTCCCGCGTGATCCGCGCGGAGAAACCCCACCTGGTCCTGCTCGACCAGATGTTGCCCGGGACCGACGGCATCAAGCTGAACCGGCACCTCCGGCGCTCGTTCGGACTGCCGTGCCCGCGAAGAACGACCGCTCACGGGAGTATGTGACGACCAAACCAGAATTCTCGCCAATCGATCCCCGGTTCCCGGCTATCCTGACACGACAGAGTTGGATCTGATCCAACGGCAGGAAACGCAGATCGTGCAGTCCTGTATGTAGTTAGACGACTTCCTGCCGGGATTCAGGCCTCGGGCGATCCGCTGGGCCAATACCCACAAGGGGGCCATCGAGGCTTCGCGTTGCTCGGCCTCAGCGCCGTGTTTCGATGCGAAAGTCGAACCACGTTGCGCCGGCAACATACCCGTCTTATTGACACATCATGTCATCTGACCCATGGGCACAGGGGTGCACTCCCAGGATCAGGATCTCGTTTGCAGTGATCGCAATAATGCGATCAGGCAGGACGATCGCATCCATGACCCATTTGTCCGCAAGAGCGCCGGGGTAAACCAGCGAAACCAGCGATCTCCGATCGTCGCCGGCCCCCGAGCCCAGCGGAGCAGTGAAGCCGAAGAGATCGGGACCAAGCCCGTTGGTCATGACCCACAGGTTTTCGCCTACAGTGCGCACCCCGGTAAGCGGCCTTAGCCGCAGATCTGGCTCCGGGCTCTTCACGTTCCGAACCAGGTCGACGATGCCCTGGGGAATCGATATGGATTCGATTTCCACGATCTCCCGATAGTCCTGGCTCAATGCCAACCGCCAGCCCGCGAGCACACTGCCATTCAGGAAGATCGCGACCTCGTGCGCGGACACTGGAGCCAGAGTCCACCCCATTGCCCGGTCCATGAACCCGCTTCGGGCAAGCACTTCGGGAACCTCGACACCCTCCGTGCCGAGGGTGCGAATCCCATCCTCGGAGACATGAGCAAGCAGAGGCGCACCGGTTTCTCCGGGAATCGGCGACACGGCACCCGGAACTACCAACCCACCCGCCATCGGAGCAAAGATGGTTGCCGGATTCTCCTCGAAGGCCAAGGTCTTCAACACCCGGCCATCGGGTCCGAACAACAGCGCCCTGGCGTTTCTTGAATCCAGGGCCCAAACACCATCTTCGACCGCACGGATGGCCGTCGGCATTCCCATTTCGCCGGGGCCCTCACCAAGAGAACCCATGGACGCCACCACCGTCCCCTCCAGGTCGAGCCGGTGAATACGGCCCGCGAACGAATCGAGCACGTAGAATCCGAACTCGTCATGGGTGCGGGCGAGCTGCGCGAGGTTCTGGAATGGCAACCCCGGATCCGCCTCGACCACCGTGGTCGTGACCGGTCCCGCCTGCCAAGTCATGTACTGAACCGAAGGGCCACTGTTCCACGTCACTCTGGCGCCGAAAAGGACGATCAGCGCGACAGCGACCGGCAGTAACCATGATGCCCAGAAGCGGAGAGGACTCTTCATCTCAATCCGGCAAACGCGCTCTGACGACCCTGACCTGTGGAAACGGATCATTGACGAATCCATAGAGCAGGTTGTCCCTGCGGGCGGTTACGATCATATCAGATTCACTGCGAGCCACTTGGACTCCAGACAGAGCGTCGATCACCGCTACCGAGAGGCCACTCGACTCCATCGACCCTTCGTGGACGCTTACTGCGATCCGGCCCGCGCCGCCGTCAGCGAGGGCCTTGAGAGTGCTCGCGAATCCCGTATTCGGATCAATGCCCATTCGCATTCCGCCGTTGCCGAGCACCTCCCAGCGAGCCGGGCTGAAGCCGATCAGCTCGGTGTTCCACCGCTGCACTCCGCTGGTCGAGTACGACTGAACTACACCGAGTCGCTCACTGCCGACCCACACTTCGTCCCCATTGCCACAGAACAGTACGCCCCGCCTGTTCAGACTGGCGATCAGATCGCCGGATCGGCTCAGTTCCGGAGTCATCTCGACGGAAACCGGGTCACCGAAGGACCGGATGGGTTCTCCGTCCAACGACACCTCGTGGAGAAGGTACCTTCCTGATCCGTCCCCGGACGTTTCACCAAGAACCACAATGTGGTCGTTTAGGACGCAGGCATCGACGCCATAGACAGGAATCCCGAATCCCCTGGCAAAGCGAAGTCCCGCCTTGGTCATTTCGAAGACTACGACCCTCTGCCGCCCGGCGTCCAGGACGTACACGCTGTCCTCGTCGCTCACGGCCAGACCGGAAGGAGAGCGAAACTCCGCTGGTCCGCCTCCCTTCCCGCCCGCACTCCCTCGAAAATCACCATTGGGGGAAAACCAGGACAGGGTATGGCTCTGGTCATCGAGGATCAGCATGTTGCCGTTGCGGTCAACTTCCAGATCCCGGATGTTGCCGAACAACTGTCTGGGATCACCATGGATCACGCCGATCTTGACCAGGATTGTGTCGACTACTGCTGCGGAATGCGGTTCCGGCGACCGGCTGCCCACCACTAACCCGGCAAGGCCGAGGAGCGTGGGGATCATCGCGAGGGCGGCGGCGGGCGTCAATGCGACTACGGATCGGGGTAGTGTCCGCATACGGTCCAGGGAGGCTTAGCGCTCTGTAGGCGTCATGAGGATGGGACTCCAAGGTTGGCGTGGTTACTGTTCCGGTGGCTACGGCCTGACTCGCTGGGAAGACCGCTCCGGCGGGCACGATGAGTTCCCGCAGCATTGCGCACCATTGCGGGTCCCGGTTGGGAATCGCTCTGACCTCGGCGGCGGCCGTGTTCTGATCCGACCTACTCACCATCAAAACAGCTCTTCCCCCGGCAGCGCCGATGCCTGCTCCAGCCAGCTGACCAGCACCCCCTCGTCGGGCTCGTCCCCCTCATGGATGTGGAAATACCGCACGTGCTCGTACTTGGAGGCCACCGGCGGCACCGGCCGCAGCGAAGCGCCGTTGAGGAAAGTCACCTTGATGTACTTCGTGAAGCAGTGGAAAGAAAGGAACCAGCCCCGGCCCTCGATGCCGTAGAAGGGCGAATTCCACCGGACCGCCTTTCGCACCTCGGGCACGGTGCGCTCGATGAGCGCGTCGAGCTGGCGGCCGACCTCGTGCTTCCAGCCGGGCATCGCCGCGATGTAGGCCTGCACGGGCCCATCCCCGTCGCCCTTCGGGATCTGGGGATTGCCGCCCGAGAGGAGTTTGGGCTTCGCCATCCTGGCCGTCAGCTTTCCCGCCGGAGCATCTTGATGTTGCCGGTGTAGGACATGGCCAGATATTCCCGCGTCTCGGTGGCGGGCGCAAGCGGCCCGCTTCCGCAGGCATGGGCGGCCCGCTTACCCCGCTCGCTCTCAAGGTAAACTTGAGATGAACTTCGGTGCAGGCCTCGAGGCATCGCTAGACTAGCCGTCTTGCCAAACACCTTCCCTCGCGAATAGCCACCATTGACTAGCCCTCCTTATGAATCCGGTAGCCCGCTACCATCTCTCTGCCGTAGTCATCGACCCTTAGGACGAGCACGAAGTCTTTGCCGAACCAACACGGCAGCACGTTCCCGAGACACAGCCACGGGTCCTCGGGGCCTTCAAGGACACCCAGCCACCGCCCTTCCTGGCTGAAGACGCTCCACTGATTCGGCATACCGGTTTCGGATGTCGACCATTCTCTGGTCCACAGATTCCCCTCGCTGTCCACCGCCAGGCTGGCAATGGCGGGGTAGTAGGCCCTCCTTGGAAGCGCCTCCATCATGGTCACCAAATAGTCCTGGCCCATGGACTCGGCGAGCCACACCAAGTGTTCCTTCCGAGCGGCGTCCGCTGCGGCTGTCACTCCAACGGGACCGGTCGTGCGGCGGATGACGCGAACGAGAGTCCCGTCGAGCGAGAACCGCAGCACTTCGTTTCGGTCCGCGTTGGTGATGTAGACCGACGCCGGATCGCCGCCGATCGCGATACGTGAATCGAGAACCAGGTCCGTTTCCTCGATGTCCGATAGCTCGGGCGCGGCATTCCGAGTCCCCTGCGGCACTGCCCACACCTCCGCTCCGTCCCAAGTCCCCAGAGAACGAGATACGTAGGTGCGGAGGTCCAGTCTCACGAACTCCACTGGAGGATAGCGAAAGACGGTTCCGTCCCCGGGGCGTGTGAAGTTCGGCCTCGGACGCTGCACCCTGACCACGAAAGAGCCGTCTGCCAATGGGGTGGTGGGAGATTCCGCCGAGCCCCCGGACAATGCACCGAGCATCCTGCCAAGGTCGATCCGCCTGCTGCCAAGGAACGTGCCAGTCGTGTCAAAGTAGCTGACGGGACCCATCCACTGATCCCAAACCGCCAAGGTGTCTGGTGGAAGGTATTGCAGGTGTTCCGGCCCAACGAACTCGCCCGGGCCATTGCCGCGACCGCCGATTCCTCTGGAGAGCGTGCCGGAGGGTTCGAAGATGAAGATCTGATGGTTGCCCTGTGAAAGGAGTGCGACGCGACCATCGGGCAGGCGAGCCAATCCTCGTACGTCGAAGACCGTCCCTTCCAAGTCGTCCCGAACAACGCTGTCTCCAGGCGCTTGCGCGCCCGCCAATCCCGGTTCGTTCACCCCCAGCACGAACTCGGGATCGCGGCTCAGGCGCCAGAACCGACCGGCCGGTCGTTCCGGACGGTGGTTCTCCACGATCTCCACGCCTGCGGAATCCCGGATCGTTACGCCAGGACCTGCGCTCGCGAAACTACCGTCCGCAGCGTCTGAGCCGCATGCGAAACTGGCAACGCCAGACAAGAGAGCGGCTGAGCCGCCAGAGAGGAGTCTCGGCCTCTGCAACGGTAGTCAGGTCGCTGGACCTAACTCGCCGCCGGCATCACCCGGTACTTCTCGAACCACGCCACGATGTTCGCGATCTTGGCCATCAGCTGACTCGGGCGGCGGCTCATGTCGTGCGACGCGCCCGGCAGCCGGATCACCGCGGTGTCGATCCCGCGCATCTTGAGCGCGTGGAACATCTGGTAGGACTCGGACAGCGGCGTCCGCAGATCCTCCTCGCCGGTGATGATCATCGTCGGCGTGTTCACGTTCCCGACCAGCGACAGCGGCGAGAACTTCCAGTAGGGCTCCGGGTCCTCCCACGGCAGCCCCTCGTAGCGGCTGAAGTAGTAGCCGTACCAGTTGTCCGCGGTCAGCGTCTTGCTGATCCAGTTGACGACGGGCTTCTGCGACACCGCCGCCCGGAACCGGTCCGTCTTGCCGACGATCCACGCGGTCATGATCCCGCCCGCGCTGCCTCCGGTCACGAACAGGTTGTTCTCGTCGACGTAGCCTTCGGCAATCACCGCGTCCACGCCCGAGATCAGGTCGTCGTAGTCCTGGCCGGGGTAGTTGTGGTAGAGCAGGTCGCCGAACTCTTCGCCGTAACTTGTGCTCCCCCTCGGGTTGGCGTAGAGCACGACGTAGCCTGCGGAAGCCAGAAGCTGCATCTCGGCGGAGAACCTGTCGCCGTAGTTCGACACCGGCCCGCCGTGGATCTCCAGGATGAAGGGATAGCGGCGGTTCGGGTCGAAGTCGGGCGGCTTGACGATCCACCCCTGGACCGGGCGCCCGTCGTACGACGACTCCCACCAGATCTCCTCGACCTCGCCGAGGGTCTTGTTCGCGAGCAGGTCGGCGTTGAGGGTCGTGATGGTGCGTGCGGCCGCGCCGCCGTGCTTGCCCACCGCAAGTTCGCCGGGCATGTCGGGGCGGGTCTGGTTGAGGGCGAAGGTGCCGTCGTTGGCGACCGAGAACGAGCCGCCGCCGTACGGCCGCCCGTACGACGTGCCGCCCAGATCGCCGGCGAGGACCTCGATGTCGCCGTCGAGCGTAACGAAGCCGACCTTGGAGTTGCCCTCGTCGTCGTACTGGAAGTAGAGGCCGCTGCCGTCGGCGGCCCAGACGGGGTTGGAGACGCTGCGGTCGAGGCCGGCGGTGAGGGTGCGGTGGCCGCCGCCGTCCATGTTCATGACCTTGAGCCGGCTGACCTGGTAGGTGCGGGTGCGGTCCTCGTAGCCGACGAAGGCGACGTGGCGGCCGTCGGGCGAGACGGCGGGGCTGCCGTCCGGACCGGGCCGGTCGGTGAGGGCGCGGACCTCGCCGGTCAGGACCGAGGCGGCGTACAGCTCCGAGTTGCGGTAGTCGAGCACCCAGTCCGGGTTGCGGTTCGACGAGAAGACGAGGTGGGTGCCGTCCGGGTGCCAGGCGGCAGCGCTCGAGTGGTGGAAGTCGCCGGAGGTGACCTGGGTGGGCGTCCCGCCGTCGACGGGGATCACGAAGAGGTGGCTGTACCCGAAGTCGAGGTAGCCGACGCCATCCTGCCGGCTCTTGAAGCGGTCCTCCATGATCGGCGGATCGGCCCACTCGGCGCCCGCGGGCGGCCTCGGCGGCGCGGCCAGGCTCGGCGGCGGATAGGGCACGAGCATGTTGAAGGCGATGTGGCGGCCGTCCGGCGACCAGCGCAGCCCGCTCGGCGACTCGGTGACCTGGGTGAGCGTCGCCGTCTCGCCGGTGTCCATCCAGCGCAGGTGGATCTGGCCGCCTGCGGTGTAGGCGATGCGCGTGCCGTCGGGGGACCAGCGCGGGGAGCCGCCTTCGCCCAGACGCCGGTGGCCGGAGCCATCGGCGCCCACGATCCAGAGCTCGGAGCGCTTGCGGTCCCGCATGATGTCCATCGACGTGCGGACGTAGACGACCTGACCGCCGTCGGGCGATATCCGGGGGTCGGCCGCGTACTCGAGCTGGAAGACGTCCATGGGCTCGAAGCGGGACTGGGCGTCGAGGTGCGTTGGCGCGAGGGCGGTCGCCGTGACGAGTGCGGTCAGAAGGACGGCAGTCGTGGCCGCCGGGAGGACGGTGAGGGTGATGCGTCTGGTCATGGCACTACTTGTCGCTTGGGGGAGTCGGGTTGGATGGGCTGTCCCCAAGTTTCCCTTCCAGGGCGCGGTGGGCAACCGCAACTGCACTCCGGGCCAAGGGCCGATCAAACCACCTGCCGTCTGACTTCGTCCCATTCGCAGACCGGATCCGTGGGGTCGCGCAGACGGGCCATGGCCACCGTCAGGTCGTCATGGTCCTCCAGATAGCCTTCCAGCGCAACGCGAACGATCTCGGAACGGGTGCTGTTGAGCTCGACCGCGGCCACATCCAGGGCCTTGGCCATCGCCGGCGGAATTGTTGCTGTGATCCGACTCATGATGACTACTCCAATTGACGTTCCCTGAAGACTGGCCCCCAATTCCAAATACGCAAGACTTCGTGACACGAGAGGACCGCCGCCGATGAAGACGCTCGCCACCACCCTGCCCGCCCTGGCAGCCGCCGCCTTGACGGCACTGGCCGCCCCCGTCGCCTCCGCCCAGCAGTACGACTACCCCGACCCGTTCCCGGGCGGCTACCCGAACATCTCGGGTGGCAGCGGGGCGGGCCGGATGTACATGGAGAGCTACTTCCCGCCGCCGGTCACGGCGTCGCCCACGTACCCGGCGTGGTCGCCCGACGGACGCCACATCGCGTTTGCGTACCAGGGGCGCATCTGGGTGGTGCCGGCCGAGGGGGGCACGGCGCGTCAGGTGACGGGCGGGCCCGGGTACCACTCGCAGCCGAGCTGGTCGCCCGACGGACGCCACATCGCCTACGCGGCCGACATCGACCGCAACTTCGACATCTTCGTCGTGGAGGTGGGGATGGGCGCCAGTGGGGCGGCGGGCGAGCCGCGCCGTCTCACCACGCACCCGTTCCTCGACCTGCGCCCGCGCTGGTCGCCGGACGGCGGCCGCATCCTCTTCACCACCGAGCGCGCCGGCAACTTCGATATCTGGGCGTACGACATGGAGCGCGGCGAGGCGGAGGCCGTGATCGCCGACCCGCTGGCCAACGACATGGCCGGGGACTGGGTCGGCGGGACCGGGGACATCGTGTTCGTGTCACGGCGGGGCGAGGCCGCGCTCGGATCGGGGTCCCTCTGGCGCTGGCGCGCCGGGACCGGAGAGGCGGAACTCCTCATTCGCATTGAGACCAACTACCAGGCGGCGCCGGTCGTCGCTCCGCATGGGGGCATCGTCTCTTACATCACAGACTCATCGGGCAATAACGACCTCTACGCCGTCCCCAGCGAGAAATCGCCCCGCGGCATCCAGCCCGTGCGACTCACGCACACCCGCACGGACGAGTACTTCCCCTCGTGGTCGCCCGACGGCGAGCACATCGTGTACGCGCGCAACGGCGGGACCGACGACCAGCCGCGGACGATCGACAACGGGATGGGGTTCGGGCTGTACGTCGTCACGCGGGGCGGCGGCGAGCCCAGGCGGGTGCGGATCGACGACTATGCCTGGTCCGAGCCCACCGGCCGGGTGCGGGTGCGCGTCACGGATTCCGCCGGCGAACTGCTGCCATCGCGCATCTACCTGACCGGTGCGGACGGGCGGGCGTACTTCCCCCACAGCAGCTACCCGCGCGTGGTGAGCGTCACCGAGGACTACTACTTCCACAGCGACGGCAGCTTCACGGCGACCCTGCCCGCGGGCGAGGCGAGGCTCGAGGCCTGGCGGGGCTTCGAGTACGAACCCGTCACGCGCACGGTCGACGTGCGGGCGGGCGAGCACGCCATCGTCGAGGTCCAGCTCGACCGCTGGATCGACATGGCGGCGGACGGCTGGTATTCCGGCGACAACCACATCCATCCCAACTACGGCGGACACTACTTCGTCACCCCCGAGGACCTGCGCAACAAGGCGCACGCCGAGGACCTGAACGTGGCCAACGGCATGATCGCCAACTACTGGGGCAACAGCCGGGTTGAGGACCTGGAGCACTTTCTGGGGCACCCACACCCGCACACGGGTCCGCGGACCATCGTCTACTACAACGAGGAGTACCGGCCGAGCTTCTTCGCGCACCTCTCGCTGCTCAACCTGGTGGAGCTGATCACCCCGTTCTACATCGGCTCGGTGGGGACCGCGCACCATGCCCTCTACCCTGACAACGCGTCGGTGCTTCGCAGGGTGCATGAGCAGGGCGGCATTGGCGGTTACGTCCACCCTTTCGGGCTCCGGCATCGGGATCCGGACGCGGTCGGGGCGGGAGGCGCGCGTGAGCTGCCCGTCGACGCGGTTCTCGGTCTGGCCGATTTCGTCGATGTGGCGTGCATCTGGAGCGACGAGCTCGGGACGGCCGAGGTGTGGTACCGCCTACTCAACACGGGTTCGCGCATTCCGGCGACCGCCGGCACGGACGTGATGTCGGACATCTGGCGGCACCCCGCAGTCGGCACGACGCGGACGTATGTCTACACGGGCGAGGACCACCTGCACTACGACGCGTGGGCCGACTCGATGGCGGCGGGGCGGGCGTTCGTGACGAGCGGGCCGATCATGACGTTGGAGGTGGCGGGTGCGGGGGCGGGCGGCGGCGGGGCGGGCGGCGGCGGGGCGGGCGGCGGCGCGGTCAGGGGGATGGGCGAGGAGCTGGCGGTGGCGCGCGGCGACGTGGTGACCGTGCGGGCGACGGCGCGGTCGCTGTTTGCGATGCACGGGCTGGAGATCGTGCAGAACGGGCGGATCGTGCACCGGGTGGAGGCTGTGGGCGACGGGCGGGCGATCGACGCCGAGCTGGAGATCCCGGTCGAGGGGAGCGGGTGGATCGCGGCGCGGGCGCTGGGACCGGCGCAGCACGGCGCCATGGACAGCTACCTGTTCGCGCACACCAACCCGGTATTCGTGATCGCCGACGGCGAGCCGATCCGTTCGCGGGACGACGCTGCATTCTTCGTGCGCTGGATCGACCAGACGCTGGACGAACTGCGCGGGATGGACCGCTGGGACGACCCCGCGCACAAGGCGGAAGTGCTGGCGACGTTCGAGGAGGGGCGGCGGCTGTACCAGGCCCAGGTGGATGGGGTCGGCGGGAGCGGGGGCGGGAGCGGGAGGTAGCGGGGTGGCCGCCCGCTCATCGCTCCCGCGCCAGGGACCTGAGCAGCCGCCCGAGTGTTGCCCATTGTGTTGCGCAGGGCAAAGCGGATCAACCCGGATGGACCGGCCGGATCTTCGCGCGCGAACCGTTCGTGCATGAGTGAAGGACGTACCGCCCCGCGCAAAGCCAGGGTCGCCGTCGTCGGCGCCGGCATCGTCGGCAACTGCCTGGTCGAGCATCTGGCCAGGCTCGGCTGGGAAGACCTGGTGCTCATCGACAAGGGCCCGCTCCCCGATCCCGGCGGATCGACCGGCCACGCGTCCAACTTCATCTTCCCCACCGATCACGGCCGCGAGATCGCGCTGACTACGCTCGAGAGCCAGCGCCAGTACGAAGCCCTCGGCGTGAACACGACCTGCGGCGGGATCGAGGTCGCGCGCACCGGGGAACGCATGGAAGAGCTTCGTCGGCGCATGACCTCGGCGCGCGTATGGGGCATCGAGAGCGAGCTGCTGACGCCCTCGGAGGTCGTCGCCACGGTCCCGTTCGTCAACCCGGACGTGATCCGCGGCGGCTTCTACACCCCGAGCGTGTCGGTCGTCGACTCGGTGGGGGCGGGCACGATCATGCGCGAGCGGGCGCTTGCCAGGGGCGTCCTCACGGTGCTGGACGAGACCGAGGTGACGGGCCTCGCAGTGGAGCCGGTGCCGTTCGGGCGTCCACGCATCCGGGCGGTGGACACAACCCGGGGCACCATCGAAGTCGACCACGCGGTGATCGCCTGCGGCGTCTGGAGTCCGCGTATCGCCGCAATGGCCGGCGCGACCATCCCGCTTACCCCGGCCGTGCACCAGATGGCGGACTTCGGGCCGGTTGAGCTTCTGCTGGCGACTGGCAACGAGATCGGCTACCCGATCGTGCGCGACATGGATTCGTTCATGTATGAAAGGCAGAGCGACGGAGCCATGGAGGTGGGGTCGTACGCGCATCGCCCCATCCTGTTGCGGCCCGAGGAGATACCCGCCATTGCCGACGCGGAGCGTTCCCCGACCGAAATGCCTTTCACGCCCGGGGACTTCGCGCTGCAACTCGAACACGCGCACGAGATCATGGGCGAGCTCCTGGCCGGCACCGAGATGCAGTACGCCATCAACGGCCTGCTCTCTCTCACGCCCGACACCCAGCAGCTGCTGGGCGAGACCACCGAGGTGGCGAACCTCTGGTCGGCAGCGGCCGTGTGGGTGCGCGAGGGCCCCGGCTCGGCGCGCCTCATCGCCGAGTGGATGACGCACGGCTACCCGCGCCTCCTCGACCCGCACGAGTCGGATGTCACCCGCTTCCAGCCCCATGAGCGCACGGGACGTCACGTCCGCACGCGGTGCCGCGAGCACTTCCGGAAGACGTACGGGATCGTGCATCCGCGCGAGCAATGGGAATCCGCGCGCGGGGTGAACCGGTCGCCATTCCATCCCGGGACCGAGGCGCTGGGGGCCGAGTATTTCGAGGCGCGGGGATGGGAGCGCCCGCAGTGGTACGCATCCAACGAGGATCTGGTGGCGCGTTATCACGTCGCGGACCGCCCGCATGAGTGGGACCGGCGCTGGTGGTCGCCGATCATCAACGCGGAACACCTGCACCTGCGCGAGAAGGTCGGCGTGGTCGATCTGGGCGCGTTCCAGATCTTCGATGTGTCCGGGCCCGGCGCGCTCCCGTACCTGGAGCGGATGACGGTCAACGCGTGCGACCGTCCGGTCGGAAGCTCGATCTACACGCCGCTCCTGACGCCGGACGGAGGCTTCCGCGCCGATCTGACCATCCAGAGGCTCGCCGATGATCGGTTTCGCATCGTCACCGGCGTCCTCGACGGCGCCCGGGACGCCTTCTGGTTCCGCAAACATCTTCCGCTGGACGGCTCGGTGCACTTCGAGGACCGATCGTCGGCGATATCCACACTCGGGGTATGGGGACCGGACGCGCAGGCCCTGGTATCAGGCGTCGCGGACTGCGGCCTGAGCCAGGAAGAGTTCCCTTACGGCACGGTGCGGGAGGCACTCATCGACGGGATTCCCGCCACCCTGCTGCGCATCTCCTACGTGGGAGAGAGCGGCTGGGAAATCTACACCCGCACCGAGCACGGCCTCGCGCTGTGGGACGCGATCCGGCGCGCGGGCCGGGAGTTCGACGCGCGCCCCGTGGGAATCGGTGTCTACGGCACCACCGCGCGGATGGAGAAGGGCTACCTGCTCATGGGAGCCGAACTCACTTCCGAATACTCACCGGTCGAGGCCGGTCTGGCGCGGCGCGACGTGAAGCGGACGAACTTCATCGGCAAGGCCGCGTACCTGAAGGCCCGCGAGCGGGGGCCGGCGGCACAAATGTGCACGCTCACCCTGGACGATCACATCAGCGCGTCCGGCATCGCGCGCTTCCCGACGGGCGGCAACGAGCCGATCCTCACGCCGGGAGGGGACCGCATCCTGGACGCGCTGGGCAGGGAGTCGCGCGTGACCTCCGCCGGGATGGGGCCATCCGTGGAGAAATACCTGCTGATGGCCTGGCTGCCCGCGGAGCTCGCCCGGGTCGGCGAGCGGCTGCAGACGATGTACATGAACGAGTGTTACCCGGTGACTGTGGCTGCGGTCGGCACGGGGTTGTTCGACCCGTCCGGCAGCAGAATGAAGGCGTAGCGAAAGCCGGGCTGGCGCTGTGCACGGGCTGGCAGCAGTCCGTCGACGCGCTGGCGACAGTCGTCCACGGGTTGCTACACCCGATCCAGCTACACCTGATCCAGCCAACCTCGCATTTCCGGCACCATCGCAGCCGGGTCGAGGATCGCCGCCGTCTCGGCGCCCGGGATTTCACGCACCGTCCAGCCCATCGCCTCCAGCGCCGGCCGGGACTCGCGCAACCGTTCCACCAGACGTAGTGGAATCCCCGCCACCGAGCTCTCGGCCGCCGAGCCCACAAGCGCCAGGCGGGGACAGGTAATCGCCGCCGCGACATCAACCTCCGGCCACGCCTGCATCCGGCTGTAGAACGTGTGCCACTGCGCGTACTGCTCGGGGTTGCGCAGGATCACCATGGCGTGTGGAGGCGGGTCGGCGAGCTGCATTTCGACGCCGCGCAGCATCTCGGGATAGGGCGCGCCGAGCGGTGGCCAGGTCCCGCAGATCAGCGCCGAAACGCGGTCCGAGCGCGATGCCAGCATGAGGCCGTTGATCGCGCCCCACAGGTGGCCGCAGTAGGCAAAGCGGTCGAAGCCAGCCGCGTCAGCGACGGACAGGAGGTCCGAATACACGCGGTCGGGGGTCATCTCGGCGGGCGCCGGGACCATGGTCCTGCCCACGTTGGGGTAGTCCGCCAGGAGGACGCGGTAGCGATCGGTGAGCGCGCCAAGGTAGCCGTCCTTCACCGCCGCCTGTGCCTGGCCGAAGATCTCGCCGTAGGACGCCATCAGGGGGAAGCCGAGGAAAAGGGGAACGCCGTCTTCGGGACCGTGCACCTCGAAATGGATGGGGTGTGCGTCCGCGGTCCGGCAGTGCACGAGGGCGGTGCCGGCAGCGAACGTGGCCGAGGTGCGGATGAAATGGCGTCGGTTCATGAGGGGGACGGGGAAGGATCCCGCTCGCCCAGCTCGGCCATCAATTGACGGACGACTTCGATCACGAACTCGGGCGTCTCGTACGGGTAGTTGTGGCCTGTGCCGGGCGGCGTGTGGACGAGCCGTGTGTCGCTCGAGACCTCCAGGTATCGCACCCGGACGCGCTCGAAGAAGTTCTTCGCCCGCCGCGCGGCGCCCTCTTCCATCCCCAGCGGATCGATGATTGCGTCCGCGGTCGCGTTCGGAATCACCACCAGGACAGGCAGATCGCCGAGTTCGCCGTCGTAGACCACGAGATCGGGCGCGGCTCCCGACACGATCCTCGAGCTGAACTCCTGGAAGATGGAAGCCGTGGCGAACGACGACGCCGGACGCCGCGCATTGGCGGCCATGGCTTCGCCCACGTCGGCCAGAAGACGGCGCTGCTTGCGCAGCACCTCGCCGATCTCGGTCTCGCTTTCGGCCATCGCGAGCTCCGGGTTGGTCCATCCGCCGAAGATCTTGTCGAGACCCTGTCGCTCCGCGTCCCGCACCAGCCCGTCCAGGGCCGCGGCCCCGTAGGCCGGCGCGTAGATGAAGGCGTCGGGCGGTGAAGCGTCGAGAAGCACGACAGCCGCCGTGCGTTCCGGGTATCGGCGGGCGAAGTTGGCGGCCAGCAGTCCTCCGTAGGAGTGTCCGGCCAGAACGAAGGGGCCCTCCTCCCTGGCCTCTTCCAGCAAGGTCGCGAGTTCGACGGCTTCGGTCGCGGTGCGTCGCGGGAAGGGGCCTGGATCGCTCCACCCGGTGCCGGGGCGATCAAAGAGGATCGAGCGCGTCTCGCCGCGCACCGCCGCGTGCAGGTGATGCAGCGCCAGACCCTGCGCATGGCCGCCCGGGATCCAGATGACCGTCGGCCCGCCTCCGGCATCGCCCTCGGCGAGGATGTGCATCCGGTAGCCACCGACATCGACCAGCGTGCCCGGGGGCGGGTGTGCATCGGCCAGACGACGGATCTCGATCATGGACATGGCGGCGCCGGTCAGCACAAGCGCCGAGAGAGCACCGGCCAGCACACCCAGCACCCCTGCAACGCGGGCCCGGCCCGTCGGCTGCCCAGCCCGGAGGCGGCGCGAGCAGACCAGGAGGCTCACGCTGATCGCGGCCACAATCAGGCCGATCACGACACCACCCCAGGGGTGCGCAAGCAGTGGATAGAAGGAGGCTGGCATGGCAGGGCTGAAGCTGGTGTGCCAGGGTACGCCGCGCCAGCCGGGATCGGGTTCGCGTCGACAGCGGCTGGACGGCTACCATTGGAAACGTCGGTACCAACCCGTCACCGTGAGGAAGTCATGCGACCCTTTGTTTCCACTGCGCAGACACCCGCTGCCACGCGTGCACTCAACACCGTGCTCTCGGCTGCACTGTTCGCAACCATCGCAGCCCCGTCCGCGGCCGCCCAACCCCAGTTCCAGTCCCCTGTCCTCGAGTCCTTCCGCGCCCAGATCGCGCTCGAATCCGTGGGAAGCCCCCGGATCTCGCCGGACGGAAGCATGATCGCGTTTTCCGTGACGACGACCGACTGGGACGCCAACCGCTTCGACCAGGAGATCTGGCTCGTGGTGGGGAACGGCGACCCCTTCCAGCTCACCCGCACCGAACCCGGGAGCAGTACGGGGCAGCAGTGGTCGCCCGACGGATCCCGGCTGGGCTTCATCGCCGACCGGGGCGACGGCCCGCAGATATACGTCATCCGGCCCGAGGGCGGCGAGGCCGAGCAACTCACCTCCCACGACGGTGGCATCAGCGCCTTCCGGTTCTCGCCCGACGGCGGCCGGATCGCCTTCACGGCCACCGATCCCCCTCCCGACGACTTCGAGGAGCGCGAAGAACGCTACGGCGACTACGCCGTCGAGGACGCGGACTTCCGCATGACCCATCTCTGGGTGACGGACGCACACGCGGGTGGCGAACCCCGCCGCCTGACCGGAGGGGACAGCTACACCATCGGCGGCGGCTTCGGCGGCAGCGCGTTCGCATGGTCGCCCGACGGCCGCGAGATCGCATTCGGCCACACGCCGACGCCCCAGGTCAACTCGTTCCCGGACGCCGACATTTCCGTCGTTGACGTGGGCGAGGGAACGGTTCGGACGCTGGTCGCGGATCCGGGTCCCGAGCGCGGCCCCGTGTGGTCACCGGACGGTGCACGCATCCTCTATTCCACCACCGCGGGCGCAAACCCGTTCTACGGCAACACGGAACTCGCGGTGATCGACGCGGGCGGTGGCCAGCCGCGCATCCTCACTGCCGATTTCGACGAGAACCCGGCTCCCGTGGCCTGGACGGACGAGGGCGTCCTTTTCGTCGCGTCGCAGCGCACCGCGCGCCATCTCTTCCTGCTCGATCCCGAGACGGGCGAGGTGTCGCTCGAGGCGGACACCCCCGAGATGATCGTGACGGCCGATCTCTCGAGCGACGGCTCCATGATGGCGCTGCAGGGCGAGGACCGCACCACCGTGGGCGAGATCTTCCGCATGGCGCGACGGGCCGATGGCTCGCACACGGCGAACGCACCCCAGCAGGTCACCGACATGACCACCCAGGTCGCCGACTGGGGTGACCTGGGCAGCCGGGAGGTCATCCGGTGGGAGAGCGAAGACGGCGCCGAGATCGAAGGGGTGCTCATGACGCCTCCCGGGTACGACCCCGGCCGCACCTATCCGCTCATGGTGGTCATCCACGGCGGCCCGACCGGCACGTCGCGCCCACAGCTTGTCGGCGGCTACGTGTACCCGGTGCTCGAATGGCTCAGGAAGGGCGCCGTGGTCATGATGCCCAACTACCGGGGCTCGGCAGGTTACGGCGCCGACTTCCGCGCCCTCAACGTGCGCAATCTGGGCGTGGGCGACGCCTGGGACGTCCTCTCCGGTGTCGAGGCCCTCGTCGACCGCGGCATCGCCGACCCGGAGCGCGTGGCGGCCATGGGCTGGAGCCAGGGCGGCTACATCTCGGCGTTCCTGACCACGTCCAGCGACCGCTTCCGGGCGACCTCCGTCGGCGCGGGCATCTCCAACTGGATGACCTACTACGTCAACACCGACATCCACAGCTTCACCCGCCAGTACCTGAAGGCGACCCCGTGGGAAGACCCCGACATCTACGCGAAAACCTCTCCCATGACCTACATCAGGCAGGCGAGCACCCCGACACTCATTCAGCACGGCGAATTCGACGCACGCGTCCCCACCCCCAACGCCTACGAACTCTACCAGGGTCTTCAGGACGTCGGCGTCGAAACCCGGCTGATCATCTACAGGGGATTCGGCCACGGGATCACGAAGCCCCGCGAGCGCCTCGCCGCCATGTGGCACAACTGGGAGTGGTTCGCGCGGCACATCTGGGGTGAGACTGTGGGGGCGACTTGAAGCGGATTCGCGTTTCAGCTGAAACGTTACCCGACCAGCACTGGAGACCGTCATGCCAGGAACAGCACTCATTCGCCTCGCCCTGATCGCCGCCCTCCCCACCCAGACCCTCGCGCAGGACGCCGACGACTGGAGTATCGAGGAATCGCGGGCTCCCTCCACCACCACCCTCGGATTCACCGCCACCGAAGGCACGTGGATCAGTCTCGATGTCTCGCCGGACGGGCGTCACATCGCCTTCGAACTGCTCGGGCACATCTACGAGATGCCGATCGAGGGCGGCGAGGCGCGCGCGCTCACCACCGGACGCTCGTGGAACAGCTTCCCGCGCTACAGCCCGGACGGCACGCGGATCGCGATCACCTCGGACCGTGGCGGGAGCGAGGACGTATGGATCCTGCATCGGGGCACGGGGGGCGCGGCGGCCACCGATTCACCCGAGAACGTCACCCAAATGGCGCTCCCCGTGGTGCAGGGGTCCTGGTCGGCCGACGGGCGCGCCATCTACGCGTCAGCGCTCGAGCAGGACGGGAGCATGACCGCGTACCGCTTCAACCTCTTCGGCTCGCGCCAGGAGATCGCGTCGGGCACAACCTTCCAGGCGATCACCCACTTCGACGAGCACACGGAGCGCGGCGTCCTCTTCCATGAGCATGTCGACCGGCAGATCCCCCAGAGCGGCGCGCGCATCAAGACCTACGACCTCGAGACCGCCGAAATCCGCGTCTACCGCGAGCGGCCCGGCGGCGCCTTCAACCCCGCCCTTTCGCCGGACGGGCGCCACCTGGCCTACGGACACCGGGACGACCGCGAGGTGATCCTGGTCCTCCACGACCTCGAGACACGTTCGGAGCGCGTGCTGGCGCGGGGCCTCGACCGCGACCACCAGGAATCGGGCCCATACTACCATGGCGTCGCCCCGAACTGGGACTGGCACCCGGACGGCACCCGCCTCTACCTGACCATGGGCGGCGGCATCCACGCGGTCGACGTGTCGTCCGGCACGACCGCCGAGGTCCCCTTCCGCGCCCCGGTGAACCGCGATATCGACGAGACCATCCGCTTCCCGTTCGAGTTCCCCGAGGGCGAGACCCGCGCCTCATCGTATCGGTTTGCGCACAGGACCCCGGCGGGCATCGTCTTCGAAGCGCTGGGCGACATCTGGCTCGCCGCCAGCGACGGCGAAGGCGTCCGCAACCTCACGCAGTCGTCCGCCCACGAGACCAGCCCCGTGGTCAACGCGATCGGCGGCCGGCTCTACTACGCGACCTGGACCGACGCCGACCTGGGTTCCGTCCACCGCAGACCGCTCGCGGGCGGCCCTGCGACCGAAGTGTCATCCCGCCCCTCCCAGCACATGTCCCTCACACTCGGCCCCGACGGCACCCTGGCCTTCATCCGCGGCGCCGGAGGCCTCATCAACGGCATGCGCATCGAGGAGGAGACCGCATTCGAGCTCGTCGTGGTGGCAGACGGCACGGAACGCACGGTCACCACCGTCAACGGCAGCGTCATGGCACAGGGGCGCGCACCCCACACCGCCCTTTTCGACGAAGCCGGCGAGTGGATCTACTACACCGAGTTCGCCCTGGGCGCGAGCGCGGCCAACCCCGGCCTGAGCGCCGACACCCTGGTCCTGCGCCGCATTCGCCCCGACGGCACCGGCAAAACCACCGTCTACCGCTTCCCGCACGCCGAACGCGCGGTCCTCTCCCCCGACCTCGGCTGGATCGCATTCCGCGAGTACCAGCGCAGCTTCGTCACCCCCTTCGAATGGATCGGCAAGCCGATCACCATCTCGGCCTACGACGGCATCGGCTTCTCCAGCCGCGTCGACCCGTCCGACGGCGCGAGCATGGCCTGGTCGGACGCGGAAACGGTGTCATGGCCGAGGGGCGGAACCCTCCACGAGAAGGCGCTCGACGACATCCTGGCCGGCACCGACGGCACCCGGACGACCGACATCACGGTCCGCTTCGACGTGGCCCTGCCCCGTACGGCCATTGCGCTGACCAACGCCCGCGTAATCACGATGGACGAAGAGCGAAGTGTGTTGGAGAGCGCGACGATCCTCGTGCGGGGACATCGCATCGCCGAGGTGGGACCCCAGGTCGTCGTGCCTGCGGAAGCGCGCGTGTTCGATCTCGCGGGCCACACCGTCATACCTGGCCTCGTGGACGCGCACGCCCACGCGGTCGGGCAGCTCGCAACGTCACAACTGATCGAGCAGCGGCTGCCCGGCGTCACGGCCGCGCTGGCCCACGGCGTCACCACGCTCTACGAGCTCTACGGCTCGGAGGAAAAGGAGCCCTGGGTCAGCGACATGATACGGTCGGGCCGCATGGACGGCCCGCGCATGCTCTCGGTCGGCGCCCCCATGTACGGCATTCGCGAGTACCGCCCGCGCACCTACCGCCCGATCGCCTCGTACGACGACGCCGACCAGCACGCCCGCTACAGCCGCGACATGGGGATCACCGCGCTCAAGGACTATGTCAACTTCACCCGCGCCGACCGCCACCAGCTCATCACCGCGGCCCGCGCCCAGGGCCTGAACGTGCTGTCCGAGACGGCCGCGATCCCGCAGATGAACTTCACCCAGATCATCGACGGCGTAACCGGGCTGGAGCACTCGATGGGGCTGACCCCCCTGTACCAGGACGTGATCGAGCTCTTCCGCGCGAGCGAGACGGGTGTGACGCCCACGCTGCTGGTCGTCTACAACGGTCCGGTGGGCCAGGCCTATTTCGACCAGTCACAGCGCTACTGGGAGGACGAGAAGCTGCTGCGATTCAGCACGGAAGAGCGGTTGCGCGGCCGCTTCCGCCGGGTCACCCACTACTGGGACGACGACCTCTATTCGCCCGAGATGGTGGCCGCGATGAAGCGCCTCTTCGACGCGGGCGTGCTGGTCAACGCCGGCGGCCACGGCCAGATGCCGGGCCGCGACATGCACTGGGAGATGGAGCTCTTCGTTCAGGGCGGCTTTTCGCCCATGGACGCGCTGCAGACGGCCACGCGGAACGCTGCGGTGTACCATGGCCTGGGCAACCTCGGGTCGATCGAGGCTGGCAAGCTGGCGGATCTGGTGGTGCTGGACGCAAACCCGCTCGACGACATCCGGAACACGCAACAGATCGTGTATGTGATGAAGAACGGCGTGGTGTACGGCGGGGCGGACGCGGCGCGGGTGTACCCGGGGCCGACGGAGGCGCCGGACTTCTACTTTCAGCGGGAACGGTGAGTGATGGTCCCTACCGGAACCTCCATCCCGATGCGCCGTCTACCGGCGGGCGCTGACCCGGATGCTGGTTCTATTTCATCACCTCCACCTGGAACGCACCCGTAAGCACCTTCCCGGCCCGCTTCACCTGCACCCAGATGATATACTCGCCGGGCTGAGGGAAGGCGTACGGGAACTCGACCTCGCCAACGGCGCCGGGGGCGCTTGCGCCAACGCCACCCCCTTTGTCGTCCGAGACGGAGTCCACTTCCCCAGGCTCCATCATCGGCTGCACCTGGGGCGCCAGCACCGCCAGCGCGCCCATCGAGATCGTGCCCGCCGGGTGAAGGTGCACGAACACAGAGCCGTCGTCCCGGGTGAGGGCGGCGTGGCTGATCATCCCCATGTAGGGTTCCAGCACGGCAGGGTCTCCCGCCGGGTCCCGCACCGCGAACGAGAGCACGGCCTCTTCGTCGACGCGCAGTGCCGATGCTCCGAGCCAATGCAGGGTCGATTCGTCCGCGAGTGGCGTTGAAGCGCCGGGTGCGGACAGCGGGGCGGCCGTGCCTTGCCATGACGAGTCGTCGGGGTCGGTTGGCAGCGTCTGGTCGGATTCCCCCTGTGCAAGCGCCTCCGGAGCCACGAGTACCGTGTCGACAACCGTCTGCGCGAACCCGGATTCGTGCACGATGTCGCCGTAAATGCGGTACTCCCCCGGCGGCAGATCCGGCCACGGCACCCGGAAGGTTGCCGAGTCCACCGGCACCGGGTGGACGTGCGCAAAGGCTCCCATGTCGGGCGCGCCGACCAGGAACATGTGCATCAGTTTGCCATGGTCAGGCACGAGGGGACTCCAGTTCCGGCCCAGCCAGGACGGATCCGTAATCCGAACCTCAAGCACGGGCGCACCACTGTCGCCAGTCACCACGCCCTCTACCTCGAGGCGCTCGAAGATGCCCCTCCGCACGTCCCGGTCGACCGCATCCCACCAGGCCTTCCCCCAGTAGGCCCCGGTCAACAGCAGGGCAGTTGCGCATGCCATGGCGAACCATCCCCAGCGGCGCTGGGGTGTTTGCACCGCCCGGTCGGGCCCCAGTCGGCTCTCCCGCACCGCCGCGCCCACGATCGAAACCGCTCCCGCGAGGAGCAGTCCCCCAAGCAGAAGAAGCAACCCACCCAGTACAGGAGGCATGTCGCGCACACCCAGCATGACCGAGGTCACGGGAACGGACGCGGTGCCAGCGCCGCGCGAACCCTCCACCGTCACCTCGATTCGGTAGGCGCCCACGGTCATCAGCCATAGTTCAGCGCTGTAGAGTTCCGGGTCGCCGGGCACGGGCACCGCGGGGTCCGGCGGTGGCGCTCCTCCTTCAGGCGCGGCGTCCCAACGCACGGGACGCACGGTGACACGCTCGACCTCGCCCGCGCCATCCGTTACGCGCACCGAGATTTCCGCCAGACCCGGCACGACATCGGGCGGGCGGACGACGACGGACACGGGGTAGGGACCGGCATTGCCCGTGAAGAAGACGTTCTTGCTACCGACGTGGGCGGCGGTCGCCAGGTAGAGCCCCGCGATGAGCAGTGCGCCGGCGCGCCTCACCTGCGGACCGCCATCATCCAATTGCCCACCCAAAGTCCGACGCGCGCCGACGCGAATCCGATCGGCAGCGCCCACCACGCCCTCGCCAGGAAGCGTGAAGCCGAGATCTCCCCGCCCGCGAACCGGTTCCCGTTCCAGAACTCGTACTGCCAGGGACCCGGTGCGTTCATGTACCCCCAGGTGTCACCCTGGAAGAAGTAGTTGCGCGCGGCCTCGGAGAGCATGAATTCGCCGAAGTACCAATGCACCACGCCGAAAAGGCCGACGAACACGACGGAACCGAATGCGGCGAGCCCCCAATCCACCGAACGCCGTGCCGGTGCCCGTCCGGGTCGCGAGCCCCTTCGCAAAAGCAGGTCGAGCGCAATCGCTGGAACGACGAGCACGAGGGGGAACTCCGGCGGTACCATCCTGTCCACATTGCGCAGGATGGGCGCGAGCAGGGGCTCGGCCGGAAACAGCGGAAGCACCCACATCATGACCAGCGTCACGCCCATGTAGACCAGCGCCGTCCAGGTGGCGGGCCAGCGAAGGCGTGCCGCCCGGCCCACCGCAAACAGCACCAAAGGGTACACCCCCGCCGAAATCATGTGGAACGCGGGTCCACGCCAGTCATTCGGGAACGAGTACTCCAGCATGAGCACAGCCAGAGTCAACAGGAGCATCCCCGCGCTGTAGGCATACGCGAAGCCCAGCCGACGCTGTCCGCGCTCCGACGCCCGATTCTGCCACGACAGCGCCATGAGCAGGGCCCCGAGCTGGATCGCGCAGATGCCCAGGGCGAGGACCACGTGGGGCGGACTCAGGATCTCGACATCGAGTCCGTAGGCGTTGTGCCACCAGTCGTCGAGCGGCGCGGAGGTGAGCATTGCAATCGCGCCCCAGATCGCCACCCAGGCACCGAGCGGCGCGCGAAAGCCCCACATTCGCACCGAGCGCCCGACTTCGGTACCAGTGCCGGAAAAGGTCGTCTTCAGGGCCAGCCATCCGCAGGACAGGCCAGCTGCGAGGCCGCCCGCGTAGATGGCGAGGTGGGCCGGCGTCCAGAACGAGTCACGCCCGATCGTCCGGTGCCAGGAAATGTCCCAGATCCCGCCGAAGATCACGCTGGTGGACGCAAAGAGTACCGCGGTCAAATACCACGGGAAGTCGCGCGGGACGCTGTGCTCGGCGGTCTCGAGAATGTTCGGCACCAGGGTCTGCGGGGTCTGTCGATAGTCGGAACCAAAGTGCAATGAAGCTGTACCTTGGATCCATGGCTGACAAGGGAGTCAAACTTGAGGTGAGGGGGATGAAGAAGGGACTCCTGCTGTCGGCTTTCCTGATGACCGCCTGTCAGGTTGACGGCGTGGATCAATCCTTCGGCCGAAACGGCGGAGGGCACCGAGTCTTCGACACGGCCTCCTTCGACACACTGTGGACCCTAGGGACCGAGGCCGACAGCACCTTCGGTCTTCTGTGGTCGCCGCGACGCGCTCCCGGCGGCGGACTGTACATCGCGGATATCGGCAACGCCAAGCTCCACCATGTGAACCCTGCGGGCGAGTTGGTCTGGTCGTACGGGCGCAGGGGGCAGGGACCCGGCGAGTTGCTCGAGGTGCGCGTGTTCGACGTTGACGCACAGGGGAATGCAGTCATCATCGACAACCCAAACCGTCGCGTTGTTCAGGTCGGCCACGACGGGAGTCTGCTCAGAGAGTTCTCTCTGCCTCAGGAAGTGGGGTACACATCGGCGGTTGCCGCACTGGACAACGGCAACCTGGCAGTGGCCCACCTTGGGGGTCCCTGGGCCCTGTTGTCCAGGGACGGCGAGTTCCTGCAGCGGATCGAACCTCCATGGGAAGGATTCGCCGACAAGCCTTTCCTGGAGCTGGTCGGCCAGGGAATCTCCGTGCGCGGGACCGACCGATGGGTGTACAGCTTCGACACGGCGGGCGAGTGGATCGTTTTCGAGGATGCGAACGTCGTGGAACGGTATCCCCACATCGAACATGTCCCGTTCGCGAACGTCACCGTCACCAACACCGAACACGGCGGTTCACTGGCCAGCTATGAAGGCACGCCGACCCACACCACTGCCGATCTGGCCGTAAAGAAGGATACACTGTTCGTTCTGTACTTTGGGACCACCGAACACAGCAGCAGGGTGGTGGACAAGTACGACATCAACACGGGGAACTACCTCGGGTCGCTCCTGCTCCCGGGCAAGACCACCGGTGTCAGCTTCGGGGCCGATGGCACCGTCCATGCCGTGAGCGACTCCCGGCTGTTCTTCACCGTAACCGCATTGCGCTACCGGTAGAGCGGCTCCCCCCTACTCCGTCGCCCGCCGCCTCCCCCGCACCGGCAGAATTATCCGCGACGGGTATTCCCGGCTGTGATGGATGATCTGCCGCGCCGTGTTCCATTCCGTGTCGGTCGCCACCGGGTTGCCGGTGTTCTGGTTGGGCGCGACGTGCGGGTAGGCGCTGCTCGTCAGGTCGATCCGGATCTTGTGACCGGGTTCGAACGAATGCGCGATGTGGCCCAGGTCGATCTCGTAGCGCGCGACTTCGCCGGGGGTGAGCAGCTCCTCGCGGTCGAACCCGTTCCGGTAGCGGGCGCGCACGACGCCGATGTTGGGGCCGAGCTTGACCGCCCTGCCGTCCGGGTAGACATCCATGATGCTCGCGACGAAGTCGGTATCCCGGGCGTCGGTGGCAGCATGGAACTCGATCACGACCCGACCCACGACCTCGACGGCCTCCTCGATCTCCTCGCTCGTGTAGACCAGCACGTCGTCACGGCGGTGCAGCGGGGTGCGGTCTTCGCCGAGATACATCGCGCCGACGGAGGCGGGGACCGGCCTCTGCGGATCGAAGGTGAACCGGTCGGGAGGCGAGTCGGCTTCCGGCGGCGTCCACGCGAGCGCCCCGTCGCCGACAATGGAATTCGCCCTGCCGCCGCTTGACAGGTACAGGCTCGTCGCCTGGACATCGGCCGGCGGATACTCGTCGAACTCGCGCCACTCCTCGGCGCCGACCACGTAGATCCGCGCCCGCGGCTGGTCGTAGCTCTCGACAGTCCCCTTCAGGTAGTGGTCGAAGAAGGCCAGGTGCTCCGCCTTGTTGTCGACGAGCGCGTGGGGCTCGAACTCCATGTCCCCGAGCGTTAGCGTCCCCCCGATGAAGGTCTCGGCATGACCCCAGGGGCCGGCCAGCATGTACTGCTCGTCAGCACCCGGCGAATGGGCCATCATTCCGTCCCAGTAGAACATGGCGCCCGGCTGGTCGCCGTCGAACCACCCGGTCACGTGGAGGACCGGCAAGTCGAGACCGCGGAAGTCCTCCTCGGTGAAGTGCAGCCGGTTCCAGTACTCGTTCATCGTGGAGTTTTCGAGGAAGTCGTTGAAGAGCGGCATGTCGCGGCCCATCGCCTCGTCCTGGGTGATGAGCGGCCTGTGCCAGTAGACGGACTCCAGGTCGATTCCCGCGGCGTTGGCGGTCTGCATGTTCCGCCCCGAAGTCCCGTTGATCCAGTCCAGGGCCCAGGCCATCATCCACGCGCCGCCGTAGTAGGGCAGCTCGTGCATCCAGCGCCCGGCCGCTGCTGTCGCGACCATGCACTTCAGCGAGGGCGGGTGCTCGCGTGCCGCCAGCCACTGGTCGGTCCCCAGGTAGGACACGCCAGCCGTGCACACGTCGCCGTTGGACCAGGGCCGGGATGCCATCCACTCGATCGTGTCGTAGCCGTCTTCGCCCTCCTGGAAGAAGAAGTCGAACTCCCCGTCCGAATCGCCGCGGCCGCGGACGTCCTGCATGACGACTGCGTAGCCGCGCTCCGCGAAGTACGTGGCCCACCCGGCCAGGGTGAAGGTCCCCATGGCCATCGTCTTCAGGTACGGCGTCCGAACGATGATGGTGGGGAACGGTCCGCCCTCGGCCGGCATCCAGATGTCGGAGGACAGCTCGACGCCGTCGCGCATGGGCGTACGGACATCGAACACGCGCTTGACCTGGGCCGTTTGGGCGGACGCCGGAGTGGTCGACGCGGCCGGAAGGACGAAAGCGACCGCGGCGAGCGCCAGGGCGGACAGTCCCGACACCAGCGCGGCCGATCGGCGGGGCATGGAGGAGTGATGACCAGTTCCTGACATGATGCGCCTCCTTCAGGGCAGCAGCGGAGTCCTGCGGTCAGACTAGGCGGTCGCGGCGCAGTCCTCAAGCTCGCCGATCTCAGGCGACGCATCGTCCCGTTCGCAGAGGCCAGGGGCTATCTGACCGACGAAGACGTCTTCCGCGATATCTCTTGAGGATCTTCCTCGACACCAGCGTCCTGGTGAGCGCAATGGCGACGCGAGGCATCTGTGCGGATGTGCTTCGGGTCGTCATCGCCGATCACGCCCTGGTCGTGAGCGAGACGGTGCTCGACGAGGTGCGGCGCGTGCATTGTGCGAAGCTGGGGGTACCGGCGGAGACGGTGGAAGCTGCGGAAGTGTTCCTTCGTCGGCACGGGATCGTGATTGACCGTGCGCCGCCGCTCGGGATCACTATTCGGGACCCCGACGACACTGCGGTGCTCGAGCAAGCGGTGGCAGCACAGGCCGATGTCCTTGTGACCGGAGATCGGGATCTCCTTGAAGTCGAGGAAGCAGTCCGATCCGAATTGTCTCGCCGCGAGGTCTGTCGGAGGCCCTCAGACGCTGAAACCGGGTGTCAGGTGACTACCGTGCTTGTACACCCGGCATCACCTCCTGTCGTGGTTTCGCCTCTATCGAGGGACACCACAACCGCGATCTGGATGTCCAGATCGCCTACCTGCGAAGCCACAATGTAGTCGCGGCCAATCTCCCAGACGCGCCACCTGTCGCTGGTTTCCAGTCGGGTCACGATGGCACCCGCCGAGTCGAAGACTGTCCACCATACCTTGTCTTCTCCAGGCATGTCATAGTCCCGTACCCACAGGCATCCGAGGTCGTCCCCTATCACCCGATCGAACATGGGGAGGGTTGAAGCCATTGGAACGTCTCGATCCTGGTTGGGATCCTCTTCAATCAGCGCCCTTCGGTGACCTTCATCGGGATTCACCGGCGATCTGTCCAATCGGATGATGCGCTCCAGTGAGCCATGCGGTCCATGCGCCCGTAGTTCATAGGTATCGTTGGGACCCGCAATGACGCGTGACCCCCAGACGCCGACTACCATCCGTCTGGTGTATCTGAGCGGTCCCATGTACCTGTCGCTTCTTTGGGTATGGTACTCCATATGTGGGTATGGACCGACGATCGACACCGGATTCCCCGTCGCATCCCATATTTCAACCACACCCTCTTTCCGCTCATACTCTGCCCGCTGGTTCCAGTTGGCGAACAATTCGTTGACGTCGAACTCCACGACGCGTTCGAACGCGAACCGATCGCGTCCAATAGCACCACGCAGCAGGAGCTCCGGCGCCTCATGCATTCTGGTTGTGCGCCCGAGATTGCCTCTTGTGTCGAACACCGTAAGCCTGAGCAGCCGAGGGTCCCACACAACCACCGAATCTGCGCCCCATCTGTGCAGACCCCCGATGGAGTTGAATTCTCCCGGCCCCTCACCTCTGCCTCCCCATGTGCGGACGTATGTCCCATCCTCCCCATACTCCCGTATAGCCCCTCGATCCGCGACAAGGACTCCGCCCTCGGGCAGACGAATCGCACCACCGATCGACGCGAACTGGTATTCCGCGGGAGCCGTAAGGCTCTGACCTATCGTCAGAGTTGGCTCTTCACCAACGCTCCACGGGTCGGCGTTGCTGACCGAGTCCTTGTTCTCCGAAATCACTACCCCCACGCTGTCTCGAACCACCATCCGATCCCGGACCACTTCCATATCGCCACTACACGCGCCGATCACCAGAAATGTCGCAACGGCCCACAGATGGTGCCTGGGCGCTCCCGGCCGCCGGGGTCCGGTCACTGCAGGGGCGCGGGCCGGGATGCTGCAAACTCGGCGAACATTTCGAGGGTCTGGTTGGGGCCGCGGTGGGCCGCGCCATTGTGCGGCCATGGTGCTCCTGAGCGCATCCATTGTTCCGTTCCGAGTCTTCATGTTTCCAAGCCTCCCTCTATGGGGATCAAGTGCGCGAGGGGGCGTTCCCCGAGCCCTCGACATAGTCCTGCAAGCCACAATGATCCGCTACCTCGACATTTCGCAACAACCCTCTCCCTTGGGCCCCGGATGGGTTGCTAAATGCTGTCCAGGGAAATCGGGGGCACTATAGGTCCACCAAGCGAGGCGGCAAGCCTTCCAGCGGGCCAGCCGGGGGCTGTCGCGGGCATCCGGATCTCCGTCGGCCGAGGACGCGGCGGTGCTTCGCCTTCCAAAGCCGGACGAATCAACTTGCCGAGGCGCAGGGCATGGGACCGGCGAGGCTCAGTTCCCAAAGTGGAAGAACTGGAATCTCCGTACCAGACACCTTATCCCATGCAATAGCTCGTTCGGTACTGCCAACAAATGCCAATAGCGATGTGCCGCGCAACCGCGAACTCGCGACGATCCGTGCGCTAGCGACATCGATTACCTCCACCAACGTGTCAAAAGCGTCGACACCATCGCCCCTCAATATGTAGGCATCGCGCTCCGGATGCGCGTCTCGGGGGCGCGGAATGACATGTTTGGCCCACTCATCGGAGGGTATATTCATCATGACCCACAACCTGCCACTAGTGTCTCGCTGCAGATCCACAATGGTTGGTGGGGGTGGCTGGTCCGGGTCAATCGGAAACTCCCTGCCGTGACCAGGAAACCAATCCACCTCTTGCACCAGCCGGTCAAGCCGCTGTCCTGTGGTCGCGTCCCAAAGATCCAGCTCGTAGCGATTCCTATTTGCTGCCCAAAGCCTTCCGTCCACTTCCGCAGACAAGAGCACCCGAATGACTCCCATCTCGGTCTCCGAGGTGCCAGGAGCATGCGCTTCAGTAGTTTCGTCAAAGGAATACAGCAACTCCCCGTCCAACCCAAAGGAGTGAAGAACGTAACCCGCCCGATCCGAGGTGAAAAGCAGCGCGTTCACCACATAGAGCGAGTCGTGCACCAGCGCCGCACCCCCAAGTGCGTAACGGCCTGCAGGATACAGGCCCTCACGCAGGACCTGGAAAGACTGGGCGTCCAGCACCGTAACGCGGGCTTGGAGCGGGTCAATGACGTGCAGTTCGTTGCCGCGGGACTTGATCCAACGAACCCACCTGTACTCTCCGGGCCCTGCGCCATGCCGCCCCACGTTCCGCAAGCCGCCGGAGGGGGAAAACACCGTTAACTGACTGTCCGCCTCATTGAAGACCACAGCCACCCTTCCGTCTGGAAGACCTTCCGACTCAGCGATCGTGCCCAGCACCGACTCCCCGTCGCCACCCAGCACCCCTACCTCGGAAAAGGCAACGGAACACTGGCGAATCGGGTCAAGTACCAATTGCCGTTCCGACTGACCAGCGGCAATCTCCGGAAACAGGAGTAACGTAGCTAGCAGGCCGTGGAAGAAGTGGCCTGCTGGGGAGCCGGTTGTGGAAGCGGCGAGAACGACGTGATTGCGGTTTTGTTGTGCATCAGGCGGCCTGAGCGGCGGACGGGCCCGACCTGTGTGCCCAGGAGGCCGAGAATGCGCCCAATATGGCGAAGAATGGCGGCAAAACCGCGTGCGGATGCGTCGGCGAGAGCCGCGGCCGCCGCTGCGAGGCCCTGCAGGCCACGCGGGGTGCCGAAGCCGAAACATGTGCGCATCACCAGCGAGAGGTTGAAGGCCGCGGCGTGAACGAGCATCCGTTTTCGGATCTCCTCGTGTCCGCGAACGTGGACGCGGCGCAACCCTCCGCTGCCGAGCAGGTGCGCGAACGTCCGCTCCAGCTTCTCCCCTCGCTCGCGCAGCAGCCGCTTTCCCCGCTCGCCCTTGATGCGGCGGCGGTTGCCGTACACGGCCTCCTGCGCGTCCCGCTTGCCCTTCCACTTCCGGCGGCCCCGGTTCGGCTCGCTCACATAGGTTCGCAGTCCCCGCTTCTTCACGCCCGTCATGGTCGCGTTCGAGTGGTAGCCCTTGTCGCCCACCACTTCCTTCGGCTCCGCTCCCACATCCGCCAGCCGCTGCTCCGTCTCGTCCAGCGTCACCGGCAGCGACGCGGTGTCGCCACCGTCCATCGTCTGCACCGTGACGGCGGCCACCGCACCGGTCTCCATGTCCACCCCCACCTCGAGCTTGTGAGCCAGGCGGGTCCTGCCGTCCTTCATCTTCGTGATCCGCGCCTCCGGGTCGTGCGGATGCTTCCAGTCCTTGTTCGACCCCTTCTTCGGGCGCTTGCGGTCCATCTTCGCAAGGTCCTGCCGCGTCGGCGTCTCGATCCCCGACGCTTTCGCCAACTGCTCCAGCCACGCGTCGTACTCCGTCCCCTCATCACGCCTCACGATCGCACGCATCGCCGCGTTCGCCTCCAGCGTCGTCGAATCCACCCCCACCGTCTTGCCTCGCAGCAGCCCCGACTCCTGCAGCCGTTCCAGCACCCAGCCGAACACCGCCCCGTGGGCTTCCAGGCTCAGCCGCTTGCGCGTCTTCGACAGCGTGGAATGCTCCGGCGGCGTCTTCGCCAGACCGTAGCCCAGAAACTCCCGCAACGAGATCGAGTCCCTGCACCGCCACGCGATACCCCGCTCCGAGCCGATCCCCTCCAGGTATCCCACCATCAGCATCCGGAAGTACACGCCCGGTGGAAGGCCCGGCCTACCCATCCGCTCCGCGTAAAACTCCCGGCACGTCTCCTCCGCGAACTCGTCGAAACCGCTCTTGCGCAGCAGCTTGTCCAGCGCCGCGTAGAACGGGTTGTCCAGCGCCCCGACCGCACTGGCCGCGATGAACAGCTCCTCCTGCCGCTCACCGGGCATCTTGCCTATCGCCATCGCCGTCACCTCTCGCTGAGGTCCGAGTGTCCTCCTAATTTAACTCATTCACAAGAGCCTCGTGGGGCGGATTTTATCCACGGCCTGCTAGTCCAAACCGGTAGGCAGAGATCATAACGGATCGGCGGCAACCACGGTCGCTAGTCCGCGGCCGCCATGGCCACGAACACCAACGGGAACAGCTTACGGGTCGTCATGAATGTCCCTCCTTTAGGCGGGTGAGAGTTCACCAAGCACCCCCACCATGGGGGTCTCGATTGCAGACCGACTCCAAGTACCGCAGGTTCGGTTTTCGAACGTTATGTAACGCAAGGTCACTTCGCCATGTTCCAATCCGGCGCCACGTCGTTCAAGGCACGCGTCGGGGCCGACTTCCTCCCGTCGTGGTTCTACCCCCCCGGATTCACCAACACCGTAACATGCGTCGGATGCTCCCCCGACCGATATACCCGCTTCGTCGCCTTCGCGAAATCCCCCTCCACCGCCTCGAAGATATTCGGCACCCACGTCTGCGGGTTCCGGTCGATGATCGGGAACCAGGTGCTCTGGACCTGCACCATGATCCTGTGACCGGCCAGGAAGCGGTGGTCGCGGTCGCGCAGGCTGATCGCGTAGGAAGTGACTTCGTTCGGGACGACGGGCTCGGGAACGCGGAAGCTGTTGCGGAAACGGGCGCGGAAGACCTCACCGGCGACCATGTACTGGTAGCCCCGTAAGGCCGGATTGGGGTGATCGTCCGGGTAGACGTCGATCAGCTTCACGATCCAGTCAGCCCCGCCGCCGCTGGTCGACGCGTAGAGGTGGGCCACGATGTCGCCCGTGATCGCCAACCCCTCCTCCAGCGGCTCCGACTCCCAGGTCAGCACGTCCGGCCGGCCATCGACGAAGCGCTGGTCCTCGGCCTGCCAGAAGTGCCAGCGGTCGTAGTGGATCGGCCGGTACTGGAAGGGTACCGGGTTGTCGGGGTCGGAGACGTACTCGTCGTAGGCGGTGTCGTCGCCGTCGGACGCCGGCGGCGGGTCGAACGAGACGACGCCGTCGGCGCGCAGGTACACGTTGCGCGGCACCATGCCCTCGGCGGGCCAGCTGTCGTACTGTTTCCACTCGTTGGAGCCGGTCTGGAAGGTGATCGCCTCGGCGGCGGGCAGCGAGCCCTTGTCCTTCAGCCAGTAGGCGAACCACGGGGCGTGGATCTCGTCGCGGAAGTAGCGGGCGGTCTCGCTCTCCAGGTCGAATTCGAGCACCTGCCGGCCGACCTCCTCGAAGCTCCAGCCGCCGTGCCGCCAGGGGCCGAGCACGAGGAAGTTCTCGTTGTCGTCGTCGTCCGCCTCCAGCTGCTTGTAGACCTCGATGGGGCCGTAGAAGTCCTCGGCGTCCCACCAGCCGGTAACGTGAAGCGCGGGGACGGTCATGCCCTGCAGGTACGGGAAGACGCCGCACATCTCGGTCTCCCAGTACTCGTCCATGTTCGGGTGCGCCACGTAGTCGTTCCACATGCGGGACTTGCCGTTCAGCACCTCGGTGACCCGGGAAAGCGGGCCCATCTCCAGGTAGCGCCTGTACTTGTCCCAGGGACCCTCGGGAGGCCAATCCTCCGGCGGCATTTCGAACCGCACGGCCGCCTCGTAGGCGTAGCTGAACCGGAAGGCGCCGTTGTGGTGAAAGTCGTCGCCGATGAACATGTCGGCGCAGCTCGCCTGCGGTGAGACCGCGGCCAGGGCGGGGTGGGGGTCGACCATCGCGCGCGTCGCCAGGAAGCCGCCGTACGAGATGCCCCACGTGCCGACCCGGCCGTTGTTGCCGGGCACGTTGTTCACCAGCCACTCGATGGTGTCGTAGAAGTCGGTGGACTCGTCGGTGCCGTCCACGTCTTCGGGAAGGCGATTCGGACGGAGGGTCACGAAGTCGCCCTCCGACTGGTAGCGCCCGCGCAGGTCCTGCAGGACGAAGATGTACCCCTCGTCGAAGAACTCCTCGTACCAGTCCAGCCGGATCGAGTAGTCCTGCTCCTGCGGGTTGGCGTAGTAGGGCGTGCGCTCCAGCATGATCGGGAGCGGCTCGGTTTGGCCCCGCGGGATGTAGATCTCGGTGTGCAGCCGCACCCCGTCGCGCATGGGGACCATGACGTCCCACTTTGGCTCGAAGATGGCCGCGAGGTCGAGGTCGGCGCGGTCCTCGTACGGGTACCGCGTCATGAGCTCGTCCTGGGCGTGGGCGGGGGCGGGGGCCACGAGAAGGGCGGCCCCGGCCAGGAGGGAGAGTGAGTATATGAGTATATGAGTATACCCGTCGCCCGGGCCGCGTCGTCGCATGTCCAGCCTCTTTCGGAAAATGGTGCGCTACAGGCATTCTTGGGACGCACACCCGAAGGGAGCAACTCATGATACGCACGCCACGGATCGCCATGATCGCCCTCGCCGCCTTCCCGGCCGACCTCGCCATCGGAGGCTGTCAGGCCGACGCGGACAGCGAACCCACCTACAGGGAAGCCGCCGCCGAAGAGGAGGACTTCCGCCTCAGATCGGATGTGGAAGCAGCCTTCCACGACCGCGCCGAAGCCTTCGCGGCCGACCCCGACGACGGCGATGCCCGCTGGGCCTTCGCCGACCTCCTCTTCAAGCTGGGTGACCTGTGGGAGGCCGCCGACGTCATCGCGCCGCTCGCCGACCCCTCCTCGTCCAACGTGGACGACCTCCAACTCGCGGCTCGCCTGGCCTACGTGCTCGGCGACTACGCCCGCGCCGAGCCGCTCTACCGCCGCATGATGGAGCTGACCGAGGAAGGCTCCGAAGCCCACGCCGACGCGACACGGGGCCTGGCCCTCACCTTCTACCAGACCAACCGGTTCGCCAACGCACGGGAACTGCCCGCGCCCGAGGACAGCGAGGGCGCATCGAGCCTCATCACGTTCATGCAGGCGTTCGAAGGCGACCCCTACGGCATCGAGTGGGCCACCGACGAGCGCATCGCCCACCTCCCGATGACCAACGACATCACCCAGCCCGGCGCCCTCCCCATCGTCGACCTCGAGGTCAACGGCCAGACCGTATCGCTCATCCTCGACACGGGCGGCGACCGGCTCTACCTCGACAAGGACATCTACGCGAGCCTCGGCCTCACCACCCTCGCCAACCGCGAGGCGACCTACGCCTACACCGGCGGCCAGACCGTCGAGGAGCCGCTCGGCGTCGCCGAAACAGTCACCATGGGCGACGTCACCGTCACCAACGTGCCCGTTGTCGGCGCCACCTGGAAGGAGATCGGCCAGACCAGCGACGGCGTCCTCACCACGCAGCTGCTCAAGCAGTTCCTGAGCACGATGGACTACGACAACCGCCGCATCACCCTCCGCGCACGCACTCCCGAAGCCCTCGCCCAAGTCATGGCGACCCTCGGCGACGCCCCACCGCCGGTGCAGGCGCCCTTCTACATGACGGCGACGCACATCATGTTCGCCAAGGGCAGCCTGAACGGCCACGAAGACATCAACTACTTCCTGGACTCAGGCCTCGCCATGAGCATGCCCATGATCCTCGTCGATGAAACCGTCGAGCTCCTCGGCCTCGAGACCAACGCCATCGAAGGCACCAACTACTACTGGACATCCATCGAGTCTCACGGCCTGAACGGCCTGACCAGCGGCGCCACGCAAGCCCTGGGCAACGTCTTCGTCGAGGACGACTTCTTCTGGCAGGGCGGCTTCATGGCGGACGCCCTGATCTCCCACCAGTACCTCTGGCCCCTGGGATCCTGGACGATCGACTTCGACAACATGACCTATTACTTCCCGGCCCCGGGGTCGGAGGGGTGAGAGTGCGCCGCGGTTCCCCCGGAGCGCTCTCCGCGCGCTTCCGCTTCGCGCTGGGTGTCGCGGTCGCGCCTGCGTTATGCGCTGCACCCCTCGCGGCCCGAGGTCTTCAACCTGGCCACCGCGATCGGCAACCACGTCATCCTGGACCTCGGAAATGGCCGCTACGTGCAGTACGCCCACTATTCACATTGCTGCTGCTCGGTGCTGCGACTGCGGGTGGAACGAGGAGTGCGACGACTTCTCGTGCGATTACGATACCGTCAGACTCGGCAGCGGCGATGTCTTGACCCTTAATCCACCGCTCTGCAGACCCTGGAACCGCAGCGATGCTGTGCACACGGCAGAAAGCCTCGATACGACCGTCGTCACCGCCACGTTGAGCGGCCGCGAGGTCACGCTCGCCGTCCGGGGTACCGGCGAGACGCACGTTTACATCTCATCCACGCTCGAGGGCAATCCGAGCACCGGCACGTTCGCCTACGGCGTCATCGTTCAGCCCGTCCCGATAGCAAGAGACCACGAGCACCAATAACTCTCCGCCGAAACGGAGGCACCGCCGACAGCTGGACCGGAAACGGTGGTCGTTACCTCGCGCCTTTGAATTCATTGACCGCCTTCATCAGCTTCATTCCGGCCGACCATGACAGTTCGTTACCCTCGAACTCACACCTGTAGAGCCCCTGTAGGTTAGACGGCACAGAGATCCTGCGGTCCCATACGAGAGCGACTCGCTTCTCGTAGAGTACGAACGCCGCGCCGATCTCGATTAGCACGTTGGGATTTATCTCATAGGAGCCGTCCTCGCGCTCGCTCTCAGAGTCCGCAGTGACACACATTACGGCAGCGTCACACCGTCGCATTGCGTCAAAGACCTTTTGCGGGACAGGTATCGCTGTGGATTCCTGCTCGACCACCACGTCATAGAGCAAGCCACCGAGATCCAACATCGTCTTCACCTGATCCACGATCTCCACGTTCGGCCCGTGGGAGATGAAAACACGAATCGCCTTAGCTGACAACGAGGACGATGCCTCGTCGGACCTTTTTCGGTCGGGGTCCGGACTTGGAGGCTGGTCTGCGGTTTCCAGAGCACCTCGCTGGTCTTCGTTCTCCGAGTCTTCGGTAGACTCCTCCGGGTCTTCCGTAGACCCACTTGACGTGGACGGACCTGCGGAGAGTTCGGCTCCGGCCACCAGTTGAGCGAGCGGGTCACGATCTACCTCAAGGCGCGTAGGTTGACCACGACGCCCGATGAAGTACCTACCCAGGCCAGCTGCTTCGGCCACCCCCAAGAAGCAGGCCGCTTGGTTGCGGATCGTCTTCTCGGCGGTTGTACCGAGATCACCCGGAATGTGGTCGAACCAGTGCGTGGCCAACTCGGTGAGAGCGACCACCTCCATTGCCCCATGATGAATCCATTCGGCCGCTATCCGGTAGGCTCGGATCGCCAGAACGACTTCGGTGAACACAGCGTGCTGATCGTCAGCCGAGGCCCGGGCGAGTTGCCGACCTCGCGGAGTGAGACGAAGCACGTCCGCCTCCCTAGTAATCAGCCCCCACGCTTCATAGGCTGCGATCTTCCTACCATCAAGCAGGCGCCCCTCAAGAGTGGCTTTCGCATCCTGAAGGCTGGCACCCGTGACCTTCGTGTTGAGGTAGGTTGCCACGGCCAAGGCATCGTCCGGCTTTGTCATTACCGGCAGCATATGGTGATCTCCTGAGTCTAAGAGTGTCCATTCAGAACGTTGAGAGAAGGTAGCATCGTACTGTATCGTCAAGACTCAAGGCACCCCGAAGGCGATCCTCCGACCCAACGGTCAAGTCCCAGCGTTGACATACCTTCACCCAACATCTCCGACTGGCGAAGCGTAACGGATCTCCGCTCGTCGGTCAACCGAGCGCGGTTGGCGTACGCCGTTTAACAGTCCCTAAACCGTCAAGGGCCGACGCGGTACGCCCTATAAGCGTAATCGTCAGGCCCACGCCGGATCATGGTGTCTGAAGAATAGGTCGAGAGGGTGAACGTGCGGATCGTGCGGTTGCGCGAGACTTTCGCGGAGATGGCCGAGACCGACCTGGGGGCGTGGAGTTGCTGGAGATCAGCGGGGAGCGGGTACGTGGGCGCTGCCCCGCACTCCGGGCCGGACGGGCCGGACCGGGATTGTCGTCCCAACCGGTAGAGGAGCCCCGGCAGCGGGAATCGGCCGGACCACTTATGCCCGTGATGTCCTCACTCCGCGTTGCTGCGGCTCGCTGCGATCCGCTCGCGCATCCATTCGTCCACCTCGGCCTCGACCCATCCTACGGCGCGCGATCCCAGCGAGACCGGCGACCGGAGGACGAAGTCACCTTCGAGACCGTGCTGAACTCCATGGACGGAGATGCGGGACTCCGGGCCGCCGCCAGGGCCAATCCGCCCGAGAACGTGCGGCTCAGCTTCGACACAAGGTCAGCAACGCGATCGAGGACATCATCGACCGAAACTTCAAGCTCTACAAGCGGATCACGGAGGACGAGAACTTCGGCCCGGCGCTAAAGGATGCGCTCTTTCGCGAGTACCTGAGCCGGCAGTTGCTGGACCAAGACTGACTTGGCCGGCATGAAGGCGCTACCGACCCAGTTGGGAGTTCCTTCGGGTTGGGGGCGTATTCGTCCCGCCCGCAGTTCAAGTCTGCGGATTGGCGTGAACAACCCCCACAACGAGTCCCAGGACGATCCCGCTCCAGTAGCGGAGCCAGCCTCCGACAACCGGGAGGACTCCTTGAAGGATCGCCACGGCGGTGCCGGCTGCCGCTCCCACCGCGATGGCACGCAGCATTGCGGCACGGACTTCGGCCTTCGCGATCTTGCGTCGCAGGGTGGGCTCCGATTCCCAGAGGACTGGATCACGCGCCGATCCCCAGTCGACATGAATGGTGCGGCGGAGAGGTGCTTCCTCGGTGGACTCAATCCCAGCGATCGTCACGCCGGGGGGTATCTTGTGCTCATCGCCCGCCGGCCTAAAGCCCTTCGGACAGAATAGCGTGCCCGGCGGATAGCGGCGCTCGCCTTCGGAGGTCTGCAACCGGACGGACGCTTCATTGATGATGTAGCGCTTCGGGGCTTCGCTGCCCTTCTCGTATTGGTCCTTGGACTGCGGTACTACGATATCTTTCATGGGGCCTCCCGGACTCTTACACAACGGAACGGTCAAGCGTTTTCATAGGGGTGAGCGCGTGGTCGGACGCGAACCTCCACGCCACGGGAAGATACCCTGATTGAAATGCGAGGCTCAACGACATGGCGTGAATCCCTGCCGCAGCTGACGATGTGGGCGCTCCCACGAGCCACAGGCGGAATCGGACGGAATTGCGACTCTGCCGAAGGAATACCGGAGCGGGCGCGACGCGTCCCGGCTTGGCTCGGTCCGGTGGCCCATGCGACGAGGCGGCGTCAGGCTCAAGGATTTCGTGACACTGCGAAGGCCACCTGTCAGCACCCGCTTGCGGGCGGCAAGGACTCCTTCGAGAGTCCCCAAGGTGCCCTGACCCGGCACTTGGATAGAAGAAAACGAATGACGAGGATGAGCCTCGTGAGCCCAGAGAGGCCGAATTGAGAGGATAAGGCGGATTGATGGGACAGACGTGTCTGATATGGGGTACTCCAGCCGAAGTCCGGCGTGTGAATCGCGGCCATGCGTTTTGGGTACAGTCGCGCCGCGCGGGCGGCCAGTACCGGATCTCCGGGCAGGCCGCCGCGACGATCAGGAGTGGGTACCTTGACGAAGTGGCGAAGGCTAGGCTGACCACGGTACTGATTGATCGAAGATCTGAGCACGAGGGCGTGCCGATCGTCGATTGCACGTTGGTCGAAGAGGCGAAGACGGCCTTAGAGCTTCAGCGCCCTGAGCGCGCCGAGCGATTGTTGAAGCACATTGCGGAGAGCGAGTTGTCGTCGCCCGACCATCCGGTGGCTTTGGGCCACCCCATTGTTCCAGAAGCATTGGCCTATTCGGAATCGTGGAACGATGGACAGGTCAGAATGCTGCTTCAGCACTTGGAGGGCGAAGGATGGCTGACGGTGGAGGGCCTCCCTGACGAGATTCAGTGTACGGTGACGGTTTCGGGACACGACCATGTAGCCGGAGCGGAAGAACCGATCGGGCGAGAAGCCTTCGTAGCGATGTGGTTCGACACCAGCATGAACGATGCCTACAAGAATGGCATCGAGCCGGGCATTCGGGACGCTGGCTTCGTTCCGATGCGAATCGACGAGAAGAAGGACGCGAACAGGATCGACGATGACATCCTGGAAGCAATCAGGCAGGCTCGATTCATCGTGGCGGACATGACCCACGGCAGTGAAGGAGTGCGCGGAAGCGTGTATTTCGAGGCCGGCTTTGCTCGTGGTTGCGGCTTGGAGATAATCTACTGTTGCCATAGGGGCTGCATTGACCAGTTGCCGTTCGACACTCGTCAATATCATCACATCGTCTGGGATACCCCCGAGGAACTGCGCGCCGAGCTAGTCGAGAGGATTCGCGCACGAATCGGGGCTGCGGCTTCGGATGCGAGGTAAGGGGCTCCAACTATCTTCTCAACGACACGAGCCGCACGAAGAACACCCGTCTCAGAGCCCCGCGCTGGAACTCGCCCACTCTTTGGCGTATAGGGTCGTATGCTACGAGCCGTGCCCGGTTTTGGGGCGTATTCGTCCGAGAACCGTGATGTGACACGCCTCCGCAGGCTGGGGGACAAGCGTCGTCTACGGCTCTGGGGAGACGGTGGTGAGTACGGTCCTGAGGGAAAAGCGATTCCCGCGGATTTGAGGTGATTCCCCCGCCGTTTCTGGACGACGGAAGCCGATGCGGTTCAAGGGCAGAAAGCGCAGATCGTGCAGTCCTGATTGAACTTACGTGGTTTCTTGCCTTGATTCGGTTCCCGGTGAATCTGCCGCTGGGACTGGGCGCATAATGAGGGACTCTGGGCCGGGCTATGAGACCGACGAGGGAGATAGCCGGAGTTTCATCATGGGGTCCGCGGAGAGAGCACTCCGCGTGGACGACCGGCAGTTTGACCGCTTGGTCTTCGTGGAGAAGGATGCTGCCAGGCACCGGCAACTATGCGAACTGTGCGACCGACACCTGGGACAGTCGCAGCACGCGCACTGGCGCGGGGGCGGTGACAGCTGGAGAACCCTATATTCACCTTCCTCTCAACAAAGTCTGTTCGGCGACGAAACGATCGAAAGGGAGCGTGGCGTGGAGGGATAACCAGGGCCGCAGCAGGAAAGCCAATAGGAACACATCATGAACCCAACGCGCATTCTCGCCATTTGCGCCGCATTTCTGGCGGTCACCGCCGCGCGGCCCACGGCGCAGCCCCGTGATCCCGTCGCTGACCGGACCCACGTCACGGCCCAGTCCACCCAGGTCACCATCCACCGCGACCCCTGGGGCGTCCCGCACATCATCGCGGACACCGAGGAGGCCGGGTTCTACGGTCTCGGGTACGCCCAGGCCGAAGATCAACTTAAGTTTATCTTGACCATGTTCCTCGCCGGACGCGGCGAGATGGCGGCGGCATTCGGGGACGAACCGACCAGCGGATTCGGCGGTCCGCCCACCGCGAACGCCGTCCCCGCGGACATCCAGTCGCGCATGTGGCGGCACGTCGAAGAGGCGCAGGCGGGGTGGGAGCGGCTGAGTCCCCAGCTTCAGGCCAACTACACCCACTACGTCGCGGGCATGGAAGCGTGGATGGCCGAGCACCCGGACGACACCCCGGACTGGGCGCCCGATCTCGAGCCCTGGGACCCCCTGGTACTCTCGCGCTTCGTGCTCTGGCCCGGGTACCAGGCCGGACAGGGCCTCCAGGATTGCGCGCGCGGCGGCGTGCAGCTGGCGGCTGCCGACCGGGACGCCCTCGCCCGAGCGGACCAAAACGCGTCCAACGAGTGGATCCTGGCTCCCTGGCGCACCCGCGCGGGCGCCATGATCGTGCTGAGCGACCCGCACGGGGGGATCGACGGGGCCTTCACCTACGAATCACGCATGCACGCCGGCGACCTCCACGCGGCGGGCTTCTCGCTCGGCCCCATGCTCATCCTCACGCACACCCGCGACGTGTCCTGGGGCATGACCACCGGAGCCCCCGACGTCGCCGACTGCTACGAGGTCGAAGTCGACCCCGCCGATTCGCTGCGCTACCGCTACGACGGCGAATGGCGCCGGATGGAGACACGCGATGTCACCATCGGGGTGCGGGGCGGCGACCCGGTCACGCGCACCTTCGCGTACACACGCCACAACGACGTCCTCTCGCCCGTCGTGGCGCGGCAGGACGGCAAGGCCTACGTCGTGAGCACGTCGTACATGCACACGGCCGGCGACTTCGACCAGGAGGTCTACGAGATCAACCGGGCGACCGGCATCGGCGAGGTGAAGCAGGCCATGCGACGGCTGGGCATGTTCCCGCAGAACCTCATGTTCGGCGACCGCCACGGCGACTCGTGGTACGTCCGCGCGGGCCGCACCCCGATGCGCCCCGGCGGCCACGACTGGAACCGCCCCGTGCCCGGCAACACCTCGGCGACGGCGTGGCTCGGGATCCACCCGCTCGAAGACCTGGTCCAGCTCGAGACCCCCGCCGCGGGCTACATGCAGAACAACAACATCGCGCCCGACGTGATGCTCGAGGACAGCCCGCTCACCGCCGGCCGCTACCCCGCGTACATCTACAACGACACGCCGGGCCGCCGGAACACGCGGGGCGTGCGCACCGTCGACGTCCTCTCGGGCGCGTGGGACTTCACCTTCGACGACGCCGTCGAACTTTCGCTCGACGAGATGTGGGTGGGCACCGCGGCCTGGCAGGATGCGCTCCGGCGGGCCCTCAACGCCGATCTCGGCCGCGTCCAGGCCGCCGCGCCCCAGGTCCGCACCCTCGCGGCGCGCATCCTCGGCTTCGACGGCCACGCCCGCCAGGAGTCCCGGGCCGCGCACGCGTACCTCGTCTGGCGCGAACAGATTTTCACCCTCACCGACCTCGACGACGCGGCCCGCGCGGCCCTCGCCGACCCTCTCTGGGAGAAGGACCCGGTTCCCGCGGCGCTGCTCCCGCGCCTCCTCGACGCCCTCGACGCCACCGCCGCCTTCATGCTCGACACCTACGGCTCGATCGACCGCACCCTGGGCGACGTCTTCCGCATCGGCCGCGGCGGCCGCACCTGGCCCCTCGGCGGCCTTTCGATCGTGCCGCCCGGCGCAGGCGGGGTGGGCTGCGCGCTCGAACTCTCCTGCGTCTTCACGCTGCGCGCCATGAGCACGTTCAGCCCGCCCGACTCGCTCGGCCTGCGCCATGTCCAGATCGGCTCGCGGCTGCTGCGGCTGGTGCAGTTCACCGATCCCATCCGGTCGTACACGCTTCACAACTACGGCCAGAGTGAGAACCCCGACTCGCCCCACTACGTCGACCAGGCCCGGCTCACCAGCGAGCGGCGCCTCAAGCCGACCTACTTCGACCCCGCGGAGCTCGCGAACCATGTGGTCTCGACCAAAGTTCTGGACGTTATCGTGCCCTGAGGCGGCAGCCGCGCTCCTCACCGCCGCCCTCTTCCTCCCACCCACCTCCGCCCAGGCCCAGAGCGTCACCGAGTGGGACGCCACGCTGGCCCGCGGCACACCCCGCGAGATCGACTTCACCACCGATCAGGGCACGTGGATGTCAGTCGACACCAGCCCCGACGGGCGCTGGATCGTCTTCGACCTCCTGGGCCACATCTACCGCGTCCCGGCGGGCGGCGGCGACGCCGAGTCCCTCACGCAGGACAGCGGCATCGCGGTCAACTACCACCCGGCGTACTCGCCGGACGGCACGCGCATCGCGTTCGTCTCGGACCGCGGCGGGCAGGACAACCTGTGGGTCATGGACGCCGACGGCTCCAACCCACGGGCGATCCACCTCAGCGTCGACTACCGCCTGCAGGAGCCCGAATGGACTCCCGACGGCCGCCGGATCGCGGTCACCCGCAAGCTCAAGGGGCCGGTCGGCTTCTACCGCACCACCGACGTGATCTCGGTCTTTCCCGCAGCGGGCGGACCGCCGACCGACCTGGTCGTCCTCGGCGCGTCGGGCGCCACCGCTCCGGCCCGCGCCGGCTTCTGGGAGGGGGCCGACCGCGCGCAGAACCCGTCGTTCGGCCCGGACGGCCGCACCCTCTTCTTCGGCTCGGCGATCTTCACCGGCGAGGAGCGGCGCATCCGCCGCCTCGACCTCGCCACCGGCACCATCGACGACGTCACCGAGAGCACCGGCCGCTATCTCGCCTGCTGCGGACGCCCCGCGTACCCGCTGCGCCTGGGCGAGGTGGGCGCCGAGGTCTCGCCCGACGGCCGCTGGCTCACGTTCGCGCGCAAGCTCCCGGGCGGCGTCACGTCGTACCGCGGCCACGAGTACATGGGCCGCACCGCGCTCTGGATCCGCGACCTCGAAACGGGCGACGAGCGCATCCTCATGGACCCGATCACCAACGCCGCCACCGATCACCACCCGAGCTGGAACATCGGCGTCCTGCCCGGCTACTCCTGGGCCCCCGACAGCCGCTCGCTCGTGATCACCCAGGGCGGCCGCATCCGCCGCGTGCACGTCGAGACGGGCGACGTCGAAACCATCCCCTTCCGCGCCCGCGTCCAGCGCACAATCTCCGAAATGGCCCGCGCCTCGCGCCGGATCGCCGACGACGACTTCGCGGTCCGCTTCGCCCGCACGCCCGTGACCTCGCCCGATGGCAGCCGCGTGGTATTCGAGGCCGCCGGTTGGCTGTGGATTGAAGAGGTCGGCGAGGGCAGTCCCCGCCGCCTCACCGACGACGGCGGCGACCCGCATCCCGCCGATCAGCCACTTGAAACCGGCCCGGCCTGGTCCCATGACGGACGGTGGGTCGCCTACACGTCCTGGGGTGACGCGCACGGCGGCCACGTCTGGAAGGTCCCCGCGCACGGCGGCACCCCCACGCGCCTCACGACCGCCCCCGGCCGCTACGCCAGGCCTGCCTGGCGTCCCGACGACGGCGCCCTGGTCGTCAACCGGTGGGACCCCGCGCTGACCTGGGTCACGTTTGGCGGGACCGGCTGGCAGCTCGTCGAGATCCCGGCCGACGGCGGCGACCCGCGCGCACTCACCGCGACCGGCCCCCAACGCGACATCGCGATCGGCGACGACGGGCGCCTCTACTTCGCCGGCGCGGACGGCGGCGCTCCCGCGATCCTGTCCCTCGCGCCCGACGGCGGCGACCCGCGGACCCGCCTGCGGCTCCCGCCCGGAACCGAGCAGGCCGCCCTGTCCCCGGACGGCCGCCACGTCGCCTTCCGGCACCAACAGTCCATGCACGTCGCTCCGGCGCCGCCCGGCCTGACCGCCTCCGGTCCGCTCACCATCGATCCCGCCGGCCCGGGTGTCAGGCGACTGCACGAGGGCGGCATCTACCCGCACTGGCGGGACAACCGCACGCTGGAGTACGCCTCTGCCGCCCGCCACGCCACCGTGACCGTGGACGACGGCGAGGTCTCGTCGAGCGTCCGCGACCTCGCCCTGCGCATCCCCCGGCCCCGCCCCACCGGCACGCTGGCGCTGGAGGGCGCGCGCATCGTGACCATGGCCACATCCCCCGACCCCGAAGTCATCGAGCGCGGCACGATCGTCATCGAGGGCAGCCGCATCGCGTGCGTGGGCGACTGCGACACCTCGGGCGCGGACCGCGTCGTCGACGTCTCCGGCAAGACCATCATCCCCGGCCTCCTCGACGTGCACGCCCACCACCTTCTCTTCTCGGGCACCTCGTTCATCCCGCCCCAGCGCCGCCACGAGTCCGCGCGCTACCTCGTCTACGGCGTCACGACCACGCACGACCCCTCGGCGCAGCCCGACCCCTCGTTCGTGATCGCCGAGATGACCGAGGCCGGGCGCGTGATCGGCCCACGCACCTATTCGACCGGACAGACCCTGGTCTGCCCCCCGCACGGCCCCGTGCGCGAGATCAGGTCCTTCGACGACGCGCGCAACCATGTCAACCGCCTCGCCGACCAGGGCGCGCTGTCGCTCAAGGACTACAAGCAGTGCACGCGGGTCCAGCGCCAGATGCTCGCCCAGGCGTCGCGTGAGCGCGGCGTCACCCTGACCGCCGAGAACGGCGACTTCCTCTACCTGCTGGGTCTCGTCATGGGCGGCCACACGGGCTGGGAGCACCCCATCCAGAACGTGCCCACCTATGGGGACGTGACCACGTTCATGGGGCAGGCCGGCGCGACCTACTCGCCCCAGATCACGCTGACCGACTACCCCAAGGGCGTCGCGCTGGAGTTCTGGCTGGGCGACCGCGACCTGTGGCTCCATCGAGGTCGGCAAGCTCGCCGACCTGGCCGTGCTCGACAACAACCCGCTCGACGACATCCGCCTGTCGTCCGAGGTCAGCCTGGTTCTGGTCGGCGGCAACCTCTTCGACGCGCGCACGCTGCGGCAGACATGGCCGGTCGAGCGCGACTACGGACCCCGGCCGTGGACGAACGCCGAAATCACAAGGACGGATGTGCGGGCGGACGACTACTGGGACCGGCGGCCGGGAGGCTGATGACGCGCCTGCTAGGAGCTGGCCTCCACCCCCACCTCCGCCCCCTCTCCGCTACCCAGCGTTAGCGTCGCCGGCGGCTCGACCTCGCGGCGCACGTACCCCAGGCCGATCACCTGGCCGAAGCGCGGCGAATCCGCGACCGAGGTCACGCGGCCCCGTACTTTCGTGCCGGCGGCGTCGAAGAGCTCGGCACCCGGCCGGGCGGGCGACGACCCGAAGCGGAGCGCGCGCAGGTGCCAGTTCACCCTCCCGCGATGCCGGATCCGCACGATCACCTCCTGCCCGGTGTAGCAGCCCTTGTCGTGGTCGAAGGCAACATCGACGAGCCCCGCCTCGACGGGGATCGTGCCGTCGTCCATGTCGGTGCCGAACCGCGGAAAGCCGGCCTCTACGCGCAGCGTGTGCCAGACGCCCGACCCGACCGGAACCGCGCCGTGCTCTCGAAGCCGCTCCCACGCGCCGGACAGGGCGTCGGCCCCGACCCACACGTCCCAGGACGGCACCTGGCGCACGCCGCGCGCGACCAGCGCCCCGCCGGCGAGCGGCCCACCGCCCAGCAGGGCAAACCCGCTCTCCGGCGCAGCCCCAAACGCCGCCGCGACGGTCTCGCCCGCGTCAGGGCCGACCAATGTGACCAGGCGCGTCGAGTCGCCGAGGTCTTCGAATCGTGCAAGCCTCGGGGGGAGAAAACGCCTGAAGTGCGCCTGGACGGCCTCGTGCGCGGTCTCCGCGATGCTCAGCCCCAACCCTTCCTCCTGACCAGCGCCCAGCCAGAGGGTCACGACGTCGGTGACCAGGCGTCCCCTGGCCGTGAGGATGGTGCCGTAGACGCCGTCGCCGCGACCCTCCACCGGCGGGTCCGGCATCCGGCTCGTCACGATTCCGTCGAGCATCTGCACCGGAGCGCGGCCGTGCACCCTGAGGAGCCGGCGGTCGTCGCGGGCCACGACGCCGCACTCCTCCACCGCGGCCCGGTACTCGCCCGCCGGATCGCCGTAGTGGCGCCGCGCGCCCGGTGTCCCGCGAGGCCGCTGCCTAGCGCGCGCTGCCGGGCTTTCCACCCGCCTTCAGCTCCCGGACCAGGGCCTCCACGCGTTCCACGTCGCCCGCCGCGGGCGCGAAGGCCAGATACGTCTCCAGCTGGGTCACCGCCTCGTCCGCGCGGCCCAGACGCGCGAGCAGAAAGCCGCGGTCCCGGATCTGCTCGCGGGCGGTCGGCCGGACGACCAGAATGCGCTCGACGGCGGCCAGGGCCCGTTCATGGTCGCCGGTGCGATGGTGGATCCCCTTCAGGTTGAGCAGCAGACGGACGATCATGTCTTGCTTGGACGCGGTCTTCAGGAAGCGATCCTTGAGCTGGGCCGGGCGGCCCAGCTGTTGGTGGAGCATCCGCCGCAACTCCCTGCGCGAGCGGTCCACGCCGCCGTGGAAGGGGTCGATCACGAACGAGACCGCCTCGCCGCGAAACCGGACCAGAAAGTGGCCGGGGAAGTTCACGCCCTCGAGCGCCAGGTCCAGCCGCCATCCCACCTCCAGCAACACGATCCCGAGCGTCAGCGGAATGCCCAGGCCGCGGTCCAGCACGTCGTTGAGGTAGGAGTTGCGCGCGTCGTGGTAATGGTCGCGGTTGCCGCGCAGCTTCCGCACGGCGAAGAGGTGCCTCACCACCTCCGCGAGCACCAGCGCCGGGGCGCTCTCGCTGCCCAGGCGGTCGCGGGCCTCTTCGGCAAGGATGTCAAGCCGCACCAGGTATCGGTCGATGGGCAGCTGGCGGTACTCCTCCCGGGCCACCAGCAGCGCCGCGCGCGCGAGGTTCATGTCCTCCTCGGAACGGTCCACCTCGCGGGCGAACTCGTGACGCGACGACCAGGCGGGTGCGCTCATCGCGGCCCCCCGACGCTCCGGCTCCCAGGTCTCACGGTTCGTTCCTCGCCTCTGTCGTCGTTCCCTCGCGGCCATCGCGGCCGGAGGGGCACACGGCACCATCTCCATATGCTACACAATCTACACTCGGCAGCGCCGGGGCGGTGTTACTTTTTCGGCATGTCCACCGACACACAGGACCAGAGACCCCGGATCAGGCTGAGCACGCTGTCGCACGGCGCCGGCTGAGCGTGCAAGCTCGGCCAGGCCGAGCTGGCGCAGGTGCTGCGTCATCTTTTGCCGGCCGCCGATCCCCGGGTGCTCGTCGACGCGTCAACCGGGGACGACGCCGCCGTGTACCGGATCGCCGACGACCGGGCGCTCGTCGTCACGCTGGATTTCTTCACGCCCATCGTCGACGACCCCTATGATTTCGGCCGCATCGCCGCGGCCAACGCGCTCTCGGACGTCTACGCGATGGGCGGTCGGCCGCTCTTCGCGCTCAACCTGCTCTCGTTCCCGCGCGACCTGCTGGGCGAGGGCCTCGCGGGAGAGATCATCCGTGGCGGGGTGGACAAGGCCCGGGAAGCGGGGATTCCGGTGCTGGGCGGGCACTCGATCGACGATGCCGAGCCCAAGTACGGGATGGTCGCCGTCGGAGAGATCGACCCCGGCGCGATGCTGGCCAACGACGGCGCGCGCGCCGGAGACGACCTCGTGCTCACGAAGCCGCTGGGAACGGGCATCGTGGCGACCGCGGTCAAGGCGGGGAAGTGTCCCCCGGCACTCCTCGGGACCGCGGTCGAGTCGATGGCGCGATTGAACCGGGACGCCGCTGCCGCCGCGGTCGCCGCCCGGGCCCACGCCGCAACCGACGTGACCGGCTACGGCCTCACCGGCCACGTGGGCGTCATGGCGCGTGCGTCGGGGGTCTCGGCGCGCATTGAAGCCGCGCGCGTGCCGATGCTCGACGGGGCCGCCGACCTGGTCGAGGCCGGGCACGTGCCCGGCGGCACCCGCCGCAACCTCGCCGACGCCGAGCCCTTCGTCTCGTACCAAGGCGAGGTCGGCGAGACGACCCGGCTGCTCCTGGCCGACGCCCAGACCTCGGGCGGTCTGCTGATCGCCAGCGCGCCGGAGCGAACGGAAGGGTTGCTGGAGGAACTGCGGGCCGGTGGCGAAATCGCGGCCGTGATCGGCAAGATGACCGGGGGGCCCGGCGGCGACATCCGGATCCGCTGACTACGCCTGGTGGATCGGCGCTCCCGTCTCCTCCTGTCCGACCGGCGCGATCGCCGCTGCCACGTTGGGCTTCCTGGGCACGCGCATCGCGAGCTCGACCACCCGGTCGAGATCCTCGACCAGGTGCACGGTCAGCTCGTTGCGGACCGCGTCGGGCAGATCCTCCAGGTGCCCCTCGTTTTCGTTCGGAATGATGATCTCCTGAATCCCCGCGCGCACCGCCCCCAGCACCTTCTCCTTCACCCCGCCGATCGGCAGGACTCGTCCGGTCAGCGTCAGTTCGCCGGTCATCGCCAGGTCGGCGCGCACCTGCCGTCCGGAAACGGCCGATATGAGGGCGGTGGCCATCGTGATCCCCGCAGACGGCCCGTCCTTGGGAACGGCTCCCGCGGGAACGTGGATGTGGATTTCGCGCTTGTCGAGCGCGTGCTCGTCGATATTGAGCTCCGCGTAGTTGCTCTTGGCGTACGATAGCGCGGCCCGCGCGGACTCCTTCATGACGTCCCCCAGCTGGCCGGTGAGCACCAGGCTGCCTTCGCCCGGCATCACGCTGGCCTCGACGAACATGATGTCGCCGCCCATCGGGGTGTAGAACATGCCCGTCGCGACACCCACCGTGTCGTGCGCCGCCCGCCGTTCCGGATGGACCCGGGGACGGCCCAGGAGCTCCTCTGCGATCGCGGGGGTGATCTCCATGCCCTCGCTTTCGGCGGCGGCGATCTTCCGCGCCACCTTGCGGGCGAGCTTGCCCAACTCGCGCTCCAGCTGCCGCACGCCCGCCTCGCGGGTGTACTTCTGAATGACGGTCAGAATCGATTTCCGCTCGACCGCGAGTTCGTCCTCGCGCAGCCCCGACTCGCGCAGCTGGCGGGGCAGCAGGTAGCGGAGCGCGATCTCCGACTTCTCCGACTCGGTGTACCCCCGGAACTCGACGGTCTCCATCCGGTCGAGCAAGGGCGCCGGGATCCGGTCCTCGTAGTTGGCCGTCGCGATGAAGAGCACCTCGGAAAGGTCGAACGGGACGCCCAGGTAGTGGTCGATGAACGTCGAGTTCTGCGCGGGGTCCAGGACCTCGAGCAGCGCCGCGCTCGGGTCGCCCTGGAACGACACGCCCAGCTTGTCGACCTCGTCGAGCAGGAAGACCGGGTTCTTGCTGCCGGCCTCCTTCATCCCCTGCACGATCCGCCCCGGCATTGCGCCCACGTAGGTGCGGCGATGCCCCCTGATGTCGGCCTCGTCGCGCGCTCCGCCGAGCGAAATGCGGACGTACTTGCGTCCCACGGAACGGGCGATCGAGCGGGCGATGCTCGTCTTGCCCACGCCCGGCGGTCCCACGAACAGCAGGATCGGCCCCTTGCCTCCGTTGATCAGGGGGTCGGGGAGGGTGAGGTCGGCTTCACCCGCATCGGCCGAGTCGTCCTCGGCCGGCTCGTCGGCGGCCGCAGCGTCCAGCGCTTCCTCTTCGTCCTCTTCGTCTTCCAGGCGGTCCTGCTGCAGCTTGCGCACCGCGAGGAACTCGAGGACCCGGTCCTTTACGTCCTCGAGCCCGTAGTGGTCCTCGTCGAGGATTTCCTCGGCGCGGTGCAGGTCGATCTTGTCGTCGGTCCGGTCGCTCCACGGCAACTCGGTAATCCATTCGAGGTACGTCCGAATCACCTGGTACTCGGCCGCCTGTGGGGACGTGCGATCGAGCCGCCGCAGCTCGCGCTCGACCTCGTTCCGAGCGACCTCGCTCAGCTCTAGCTTCGCGATCCGGTCGCGCAGTTCCTCGACGTCGTCGCGGTCCCCCTCTTCGCCCAGTTCCTTGCGGATCTGCTTCATCTGTTCCCGCAGAAGCATCTCGCGCTGCCGCTCGCCGAGCTCCTCCTGGACCTTGGCCTGGATATCCTCCTGCGCGTCGATCCGGACCAGTTCCCGCTCGACGGCCACCAGTGCCGCCCTCATCCGGTCCTCGTCGCCCAGCGTCTCCAGCAGTTCCTGCTTCTCGTCGGTGGGAAGGTCCAGGTAGAACGCCACCAGGTCCGCGAACGACCCGGGGTCGTCGACGCCCTGGATCAGCTGGTTCAGCGCCTCGGCCGAGACGCCCCGGCGCGTGCCCAGTTCGGCGGCACGCTCGCGCAACTCGTTGTCCAGCGCCTTGACGCCGGGATCGGCCGGATCGGGTATCTCGTGCCGCTCCATGGGAACCAGCGTGGCGCGGAGCATCGCTTCGCCGTCGTCCACGTAGGCGACCGCGCGGGCGCGCGACTCTCCCTGGACGAGGAGCTGAATGCCGCCCCTGACACGGTGGGTCTGGATGATCCTGACAACGGTCCCGACCGCGTAGAGAATCTGCGGATCCGGATCGTCCTGGTTTTCGTTCTGCGCCACCGCGAAGAGGCGGCGGTCACCTTCCAGCGCCTCCTGCACGGCCTCGACCGTGCCGGGGCGACCGGCGGATATCGGTACCGCGACACCCGGATACACGACTGTGTCGCGCAGGGGCATGACGGGCAGTGTGAACCTTCGGCTCATGTCTGTTCTTTCCTTGGCACAGGGAGATAATGGGCCTCATGCCAGAACCCTGCCAGAGTCTTACGACAGTCCCCGGCCTCCGGTTACCGTAACCTTACTGCCGAAATGGCAGGAATCGATCATCAATTCGGCCATTTTGGCAGGGAATCGCGGGTCGGTTCTGCCATTTTGGCGGCCAAGGCCGTAGCTTCATCCGGTCGCCGGCCCGGGCGACCCAGGACAGCCCTGATCCCCAGTCACCAGGACCAAGGACGAATGCAATGCAGACCCGGCACATTCTTCTCGCGCTCGCCATCGTCGCGGGCGGACCGATGAGCGCTCTCGCCCAGGAGGACATGGGGCGCCGATCCACGGTCTACGCGCCCCGCAACGCCGCGGCGACCAGCCAGCCGCTCGCCACCGCCGCCGCGCTCGAGATCATGCAGCAGGGCGGCAACGCGATCGATGGGGCGGTGGCCGCGGCCGCCGTGCTCAACGTCACCGAGCCGCACATGACCGGGATGGGCGGCGACGCGTTTTCGATCGTGTGGCTGGCCGAGACGGGCGAGCTGGTCGGGATCGACGCGAGCGGCAGGAGCGGCAGCGGCATGTCGGTCGAGGCGCTGCGCGCGCGGGGGCACGACCGCGTGCCGGGAAGCGGGGCGGAGGCCGTCACGGTGCCGGGCGCGGTGTCGGGCTGGAACGCCCTGGTCACCCGCTACGGGAACCTCACGCTGGCCGAGGTCCTGCAGCCGGCGATCCGGATCGCGAGCGAGGGCTTTCCGGTGACCCCGGTGATCGCGCGGCAGTGGGCGGGCGCGACCGAGAAGCTGGCCCGCGACGAGGGGGCCCGCTCGACGTACCTGGTCGACGGCGAGAGGGCGCCGCGGGCGGGCGAGTGGCACACGAATCCGGATATTGCCCGTTCGTTTCAGAGGATCGCCGACGAGGGGCCCGGTGTCCTCTACGGCGGCTCTCTGGGACGTGAACTTGTAGACGGACTTGCGGAATTGGGCGGGTTCCTGACGCTGGAGGACCTCGCCGCGCATCAACCTCGCTGGGTCGAGCCGCTCAGCACCGACTTCCGCGGCTACACCGTCTGGGAGCTGCCCCCCGCGGGACAGGGGATCGCCGCGCTGGAGATGCTGGAGCTCCTCGAACCCATGGACCTGGAGGGCATGGGGCACAACTCGGCCGACTACCTGCACCACCTCATCGAGGTGAAGAAGCTCGCCTTCGCCGACCTCCACCGGTACGTGTCGGATGCGGACCACATGGAGATCGACCCCGTGTCGCTCCTGAACCCGGGCTACATCGACGCACGCCGCGCCCTGATCGACCCCCGCGTCGCGGCCGACCGGGTGGGCCCGGGCCGCGCGGTCACCGACTCCGAGACGATCTACCTCACCGTCGCCGACGCCGATGGCAACATGGTGTCGTTCATCAACTCGGTGTACTCGGGGTTCGGGTCGGGGGTCGTGATTCCCGGGACCGGATTCGCGCTGCAGAACCGCGGCGCGGGCTTCGTGATCGACGACGGCCACCCCAACCAGGTCGCGCCGCGCAAGCGCCCCTTTCACACGATCATCCCGGGTTTCGTCACAAGGGACGGCGAGCCGGTGATGGCGTTCGGGCTGATGGGCGGCTCGATGCAGCCGCAGGGGCACACGCAGCTGCTGCTCAACATGCTCGTCTTCGGGATGGACCCGCAGGAGGCCGTGGACGCGGCGCGGTTCCGTCACCTGTCGGGCACGCGGGTCGCCATCGAGCGGATCGGCGAAGAGGTCGCGGCGGACCTCGAGGCACGCGGGCATGAGCTCGCGGACTGGAGGCGGACCGACTTCGGCGGCGCGCAGGTGATCCTGAGGCTGGAAAAGGGATGGGCCGCGGCGTCGGAGCCCCGGAAGGACGGTCATGCCGCGGGCAACTGACGGGGACGCGCGCGACGGGGACGGCCCCGCGCCCTACGACATCCCCGAGGAGCGGCTGCCGCCGGGCTTCATCGAGACGCTCGACAACGTGCAAGCGACGCCCGCCGTGCCGCATCCGTCGGCGACGGTGGTGCTCATGCGTGAGGCCGACGACGGGGCCGAGGTGCTGCTGTTGCGGCGCAACCGCGCGACGGGGTTCGTGCCGGGCGCGTACGTGTTCCCGGGTGGGCGGGTGGACGCGGCCGACGGCGAGGACGCGCTCGCCGAGCGCTGGGACGGGCTGACGCGCGGGGCGGCGGCCGCGCGGCTGGGGATCGCGCCGGACGCGAATCCGCCCGCGATCGCCTACTACGGGGCCGCGCTGCGGGAAGCCGTCGAGGAGACGGGGCTGCTGGCCGGGGCGGTCGCCGGGAGGGGGCCGCCGCGTGACGACGTGTTGCGCGAGGCGAGGGAAGCCCTCATGGGGGGCGGAGCTTCCTTCGCCGCCGTGTTGGGCAGCCTCGGTGCGCGCCTGGATGGCGCCGCGGTCGAGTACATCGCCCACTGGGTCACCCCCTCCGTGGAACCCCGCCGCTACGACACCCGCTTCTTCGCGGCCAGGGTCCCGGCCGGGTCGAGGGCCGTCTACGACGAGCGCGAGATGACCGATGCGGTGTGGCTCACGCCCCACGCGGCGCTGGACCGGCACCGGCGCGGCCACCTCCCCATGATCTTCCCGACGATTCGCACGCTGGAGGACCTGTGCGACTTTGCGACCGTCGAGGAGTTGCTGGCGCACTACCGGGCCCGCGCGATCGAGCGCGTGCAGCCGACGATCGTGCGGACGGCTACCGGGGTGAGGCTGCGGGTGGAGTGACGGGTCGGCTATGGAACCGGAGGTCAGCCAATGAAACACTTCGGCCCCAATCCTCGCACCCGGCTCAGTGCGATTCTGGTATCGGGCACGGCTTTGGTCTCGCTTGGTGCGCTCGTATGGGTCTTCGTCGTCGCCGCCAACGTCACCCGCAGCCCCACTCACCCTCGGGAATCATCCATGGATCGGCCTCCGTCGCCGGCCCATATCCCGGTTGCCGCCACGTTGCTTCCGCGCGTCGCGTCGGTTCAGGACGCGGACCTTCATAATCGCGTCTGGTTCATTCTGGATCGTGCCAGCTCAGAGGTGCACCGATTGACCGAGCAGGGTGCCTACCTCGATAGCTTCGCGGGCGATGGCGACGGGCCCGGTGAATTCCGGTCGGGCAAGCTACTTGTCGCGCATGCGGACACGATCATCGTTGCAACGAGGAGACGACTTCATCTGTATCGGCCCGACGGAACCGGTCTGGGCAGTCGCAGAACGGAGCCTCCGAGGGATTGCGCAGTTCCCAAACTGGCCGATGTCGTATCTACCGCCGCGGGGCTTCTCTTTGCGTATGGCTGCGATCGGGGAGACAGGTTCGCGGGCCTTGTGGTCCTCGAGGTTGCCGAGGGATCCTACCATCGACTCGCGGAGCGGCCTGCCCCTTCGCGCAACGACGGAGCGTGGGGGCCATTTGACGAGGCGGTGGTCGTCGCCGAGCATCCTCATGGTTTTCTGTTCGGCCATCCTGACGACGAATGCCTGAACGTCTTTGACCTCACGGGACGAGCGGTTGATCGGGTCTGCCATGCGTGGATCGAGCATCAGCCGATTCCCGACCCGGTGGGCGAGGAGAGGAACGAACTGATCGCCGTCGCACGCGCAACTGGGTTGTCGCTGGAAATCCCCGAACGCTATCCACCGTTCGACAAGGTGTTCGTCCGACCAGATTCCGGTCTGGTCTACCGCGCGCTGGCGACCGAGTCTGTTGGCGTCTTCCGGCTTCTCGCCCAGGATGCCACCTTGTCGGCCAGAGTACCACCGGCATCCACTTTGTTCATGGCGGATGGAATCGTCTTCGCGGCATGGTATGACCTGGCCGGCACGCACATAATGGTCTATGACATGGTCGATAGCTAAGGCGAACGTGGACGAACACCTGGTCTCGGCCCAGAACCTGGTTGCCTCGTACCCCAGGCTCTTCAGGAGGCAGCGGGCTCTTCGCGGAGCAACGCTCATGGCCCGGATCGGAGAGATTACGGTAGTCGTGGGCCCCAACGGCGCCGGCAAGACGACCCTGTTCAGGATCCTGCTGGGCTTCATGCGGGCGGATAGTGGGCACTGTCTGGTGGGCGGACTCGCTCCCCCGGATTACCGGCGGCGACACGGAGTCGCCTACGTCCCCGAGTTCCCCCGGCTTCCACGCGGATGGACCGGTCGGGATGTGCTCGGACGTGGGGCGGATCTGGCTGTCGCACGAGAGAGGCGTCGAGAAGCGTTTGTTCAATCCCTCAGACGAGTCGCGCTGGATGATCAGACCCTGTCGAAGGATGTTCGCAAATGCTCCCACGGCACGCAGCGGAGGTTGTGGCTCGCATGCGCATTGATCGGCGATCCCGCATTCCTGGTGCTCGACGAGCCGTTCAGTGGACTTGACCCACCGGCCCGCGCGGCGTTGCGCCAGGAGATGTTTGCCGCCCGAGCCCGCGGAGCCGCCGTGCTCGTCGCGACCCATGACCTCGGAGAAACGGCTCGTCTGGCTGACAGGATCGTCTTGCTGGAGCATGGTCGCACAGAATCTGCGAAGACCCTGGCCGGGAACGACGGTGTGTCCGGAGAGCGGTTGGAGAAAGAACTGTTCGGGGCGAACGATGACGCGATATCCGGGAGTCCGTCATGAGCTCTCGGGCGATCCTTCGATTGGGCGGACGGGTCATCCCCCTTCACAAGCGCATATCGCTGCTGGTGCGGTCCCGAACGAAGGGCCTCGGAGGGGTTGTGGCCTTCATGATGCTCATGGCCCTTACGGTAGGGGGTAATGACTTCGTCTTCTGGACCGCCGGCATGGCGGTCGCCTACATCGCCATACCTCTGATCCTGGCGGCTGACCATACTGAACTGACCGGCTCCGACGCCGCGCTGTGGCTCCACAAGCCGGTGCATGAAGTGCCCTACGTGCTGGCGAGGTTCGCAGAAACTCTGGCAGCAACGGTGGGACTTGCGTTGTTGTTCGGCACTGCATGGGTAGTCTCCGGCCTGGCCCTGGGATGGGAGACGGTCAGATCCCCTGTTCTGACCCTGCCCGTCGGCGCACTGGCTTCCGTCGCCATAGTCTCAATGGCCTTCGGGACAGCGGCGTGGCTGCCGCGCGGAAGCCGGGCGGCGGTTGTCGGTCTCATTGTTCTGGGGCACGTCGTCTTCGGTCCGGAGATATCCCAGCCGGAATTGGTCAGGGGCGGGCCCGTGCTCCTGGCGCGGCTCGTCCTGTTTCCCGTACCGGATATTCTGCGATTCGGTCTTGGACTGACGGGCGACCTGCCGTTTCGCATTCAGCCTTTGCTTGCAATGCTCGCTTACTCCCTGGGATGGATCGCGGTTGGCACACTGGGCATTTGGCGCTCCGTGGCAACTGGCCGGATCGGCTACTCCTGAGGTCCCGGTTCAACCCCTGCCGGACTAGCGCTCCTGAGAGCAGCCAGCACCGCGTGCACCACGTCCGTGAACGCGCCACCCCGGATCCAGCGGCAGACGATCACGAGGTCGTTTTCGGGGTCCACGTAGATCAGGTTCGAGCCCGCGCCCGTGTGCGTCCACGTGTACTCGGGGGCGTTGGGGTAGCGGCGCTGATCGGTGTTCAGCGAGAAGTTCATGAAGCCGTAGCTCCGGTTGACCTCGCCGGGGGTGGTCGCCATGTCGAACCAGGCCTCGGAAAGCAGCTGTCGGCCGTCCCAGTTGCCCTTGTGCATGGTGAAGAGGCCGAAGCGGGCCTGATCGTAGGCGCTGAGGATCATGCCGCCGCCCCAGTGCGCGCCGCCGCTGACCGCCTGGACCTCGCGGCCGTCCAGGATGACCCATGAATTGTCGTAGCCGTGCCAGCCCCAGGTGGTGGACGCGCCGATCGGGTCCATGACGTGCTCGCGCAGGACCTCGGGCAACGGGCGCCGCCAGACCGCGGTGGCCGCGAGGGCGAGCAGGTTCACGCGGGTGTCGTTGTATACGTAGCGGGTGCCAGGCTCGTTGCGCGGGCGCGTGCCCCAGGTGGAGCGGTCCTGGTCGGGACGGTCGGCCCACTCGGGCTTGCCCCAGAGCGTCCCCTCCCAGTCGCTCGTCTGCCGCAGCAAATGGTCCCAGGTGATCTTGCGGTTGTGCTCGGACTCGAAGAGCAGCTTGGGGCGGCGGCCGTTCTCGTCGCCGGGCTCGCCGTCGCCGGTGTCGAGGATGATCGGGGGAATGTAGTCGCGGACCGTGTCGTCGACGCCCCGGATGAGGCCGCGGTCCCAGGCCAGGCCGATGGTGGTGGACAGGAAGCTCTTTGACACGCTGAACGTGTTGTCGGCTTTGGCGGGGTCGCCCCACTCCGCGATGATGTAGCCCTTGTGCACGATCACGCCGGACTGCGGGCCGCGGGTGGTGAAGGGGCCGACGGCGTCGCCCAGTGGCTCGCGGCCGAAGGTGCCGAGGTGGTTGAAGGCGAGGTCGCGGGGGCTCTGGGACTCGCCGGCGATGGCGAGCGCGATCGCGCGCTCGATCCCGGCGGGGTCGAAGCCGGCCTCCTCGGGGCTGCGGCGCTCCCAGTCCGGATGGCGGCCGGGGAAGTACGTCTGGGCGGTGACCGACTGGGCGGCGAGGAGGAGCAGGAGGGCGGCAGGGACGAGGGCGAAGACGGCGCGGATCGCGCGGGGGGCGAGTGCGGTGCGGCGCATGACGGGCTCTCCAGGCGGCTTGAGGCGGCGCGCGGCCGGTGCGGGCCTGCGGGGCCGGCGGATCGGCCGGTGCGGGCGGGCGGGCGCGGTGGACGCGGTGGACGCCGCCGGGGCTCAGCGAACCTCGGCCGGCAGCCTCCCGCACCGCCACAACGGCAACGTCAAAGTCGTCGAACTCGACGAACGCCGCCAGCCCGTTGAGGCCGAAGGCGTGGGGCGGGCGGGTTGGGGCGTTGGGGGTGGATGCCGACCGGGAACGTGGGCGGGCGGCTGGGCGGAAGGGGGGCTGAGGGGGGCCTGGCGGCTGAGGCCAGGTGGCTGAGGGGCCTGACGGCCGTGAGAACGACAGCGGCGTTTTGTAGCTGGCCGTGGACGACCCTGACGTAACGTTAGGGTTAGCGGCAAACGAGTGCTGCGATTTGTCTGAGGGGCCCGCCTGGAGCGGTGGACTCCCGTTGCCAGTGCCGCCGAATGCCCGGTGTCCCATTCGAGCATGCCGGTGTCCCGGGATTTGCTGCGGAAGCGTGGGGGGCGGGCGAGCGGGCGGGCCAGCCGGCGAACGGGGCGGGTGGAGCGAGCGAGCGGGCAGGCGGGCGAGCGGGCGTCGAGCGGACGGAGCGTTGGGAGGGCTGGCGCCAGGCGGGTTGGCCGGTTGAGCCGACCGGTCGGGCTGGCCAATCGGGGGCGCCCATTCGAGCATGCGGGTGTCCCGGGATTTGCCGCGGAAGCGTGGGAGGAGGGCGGCCCGCCGGACCACCAGCCCGCCGGCCGGTTCTCAAGCCAACCCCTGTCCCAAAACGCGGGAACGCAGTCCCATCCAGCTATGGACAGGTTCTGAAAACGCGGTCTCGGCGAGGTCCCGGACCTCTGCCACAATGGCCGCCAGGGGCCACAGGATGCCCCGGGCGGGGCGATCGGCGGTGCGGGACCCATTCGAGCCGTCCCGAGGCGAGTTTTCGCGTCCTGGGCCGATACAGAGGGCCGAAAAACGGTAGTTAACTTACTGGTGCGCGGATCGAAGCACGACTCCCGCTGCACCTAACCCTTTGCCGGACTGCTACTTGAGGAGGATTGAAATGACCATCGCCCAACTTGGCGAGCGCATCGTCGAACTCGCCGCACGGATCAACATCGCCACCTACGAGATGCTCACCCTCATCGCCGAGTTCGATCGCCGCGAGGGGTGGGCCGACGCCTTCAACTCGTGCGCCGAGTGGCTCGCCTGGAGCACCGGACGCACGATCGGCACCTGCCGCGAGAACGTGCGCGTCGCCCACGCGCTACAGCACCTGCCCAAGACCTCGGCCGAGATGAAGGCCGGGCGGCTGTCCTACACCAAGGTGCGGGCGATCACCCGGGTGGCCACGAAGGCAACGGAAGGTGAACTGCTCGAATTGGCCGACAAGGGCTCCGCCGCCGAGCTCGAACGGATGGTGCGCGGATGGAAGCACCTGTCGCGCGACGGCGAGTTGACGGCCGAGGAGGTGCGGCACCAGCGCAGGGCGTTCTCGGTCGTGATCGACGCCGACGGGACGTACGTGGTGCGCGGAAGGCTCGAGCCCGAGGCGGGGGCCGTGCTGATGCGGGCGATCGAGGCCGCAACGGACGCGCTGTACAGCAGCGAGGACCCCGGGGCGCGGCCGACGAGCCGCCAGCGCAGGGCCGATGCGGCGGGACTGGTGGCCGAGCGGGCGCTGGCGGCGGGGCTGAAAGCGGCGCACAGCGGGACGCGGGCCGAGCGGTACCAGGTGACGGTGCATGCCGAGATGGCCACGCTGGAGGAGCACGGCGAGGGGGGCCGGTCGGAGGTCGACGGGGTGCGGGTGAGCGCGGAGACGTCGCGGCGCATGGCGTGCGATGCGTCGCTGGTACAAATGCTGCACCGGGACGGTCAGGTAGTCAGCGTGGGGCGGAAGACGCGGACGATCCCGCCGCACATCCGCCGCGCGCTCGAGGAGCGGGACCGGGGCTGCCGGTATCCGGGCTGCGGGGGCCGGTTCACGGAGGCGCATCATGTCAGGCACTGGGCCGACGGCGGGGAGACGAGTCTGGCCAACACGGTGCTGCTCTGCCGGCGGCACCACCGGCTGGTGCACGAAGGGCGGGTGCGGATGGCGCTCGACGCGAAGGGTCAGGCGGTGTTCTTCACGCGCGCGGGCAAGATGCTGGGGAGCGTGCCGCCGCCGGTGAACGAACCGAAGCTGACGCCGGCCCTGCCCCCCGCCCCGCCGCTTCGGCCCGGGCAGATGTACAACGGCGCGGCGCGGCTTGCGGACGGGGCGGTCCCGTGGGAGATCGAGGCCGCGGCGAGGGAGGCCATCGAGGCAGGCGCAGGCGGGTGAGCGGCCCGACCCACCGCCCGCGTTTCCGCGGCAAAAGCAGGGACACGGGCATGCTGCTATGGGACAGGCCACAAGTCAGGGGGCACCCCCCCGCCCCCCGCCCTACCCGCCGATCGCAGGCTCCTAATCCGGCAGGGCGTCCAGCCCGTCCAGAACATCCAGGTGGACGTACTCCCCGTAGGCATCCAGAACCGGCAGCGCCAGCGCCTTCTCCAGCATCGCCCTGGCCCGTTCCAGGCCGTTTTCCTCGTCGAGCCGGGGCAGCCGGATGCCGTATGCATGCAGTACCACCTTCGACTCCGGGTCCAGTTCGAGCGCGCGCTCGAAGAGCATGACGGCTTCGTCTTGATTGCCCCCGTACAACATCCGGGCGATGCGCCCCTCCGCGTGGATGTCGGCGTGCCACCCGGCCAGGGCAAGGATGGCGTGGACATGGTCGGGTTCGATGGCAATCGCCGCGTCGAGCAGGTCGCGGATCCTGCCTGCCAGCCCCTGGCGCAGCGCCGTGAACGCACCGACGCGCTGAGCATGACGGCCGACGGCGTGTGCCGACTGGTAGTGGGCATCGGCGTTCGCCGGGTCGGCGGCCACGGCCATCTCACCCATCCGCATCGCACGCTCGACGACCGCGCTGAACTCCTCTTCGGACGCCTCGTAGTGGGCATACACCGCGAGTGATTTCGTAGCCACAACGTAGCCATCCGAGGTTCCGAGCGCTTCGCCCATATCCGCGGCCTGGACAAAGCGGCCGTCCGCATACGCGGCATTGGCGTCGTCGAGCGATTGTGCGTTCGCGTTGGCAGCGAGCAGCGCCACGCCGGCAGCCGTGGCAAGTCGCGCAGTACGGGCAGGGGTCATCGTAGCCTCCTCGATTCAGGGTGCCCGGCCAGGCGGCGCCCCGGTTCACGGCTTCTGCACGAAGTTGGCCAGCGGGCCGTTCGCGACGCAAGTTGTCGGGATGAAACAACACCCTGCGCTGTCCCGCACCGCCCTCGCCGCGCTGCTGGCCATACCGGTCGCAGCGTGTGCCGACGGCCACGATTCGCCCGGCAGCACCGGCACACCCGAGCTGCGCGGCGCCCTGTTCGACACCATCATCGCGCGCACCGAGCGGCGCGAGGCCTTCTCGCCGGTCAAGAACGAGCGTCTCGGGTTCGACCCCCTCGCCGCGATGACCGCGCTCCGCGGCGAGGTCGTCGACGCGGGAACGGACGACGAGCTCTACTACGCGCTGGCCCGGCTCAGCCACGCCCGGCGCGACCGCCACCTCGACCTCATCCTCGTGCCGGGCGGGCTGGCGCCCTCCGATAGCACGGGTCTTGAAGTCGCCGACGGCCCGGGCCCCGATCCACCTGCGCGGGCACCGGCAAAGATCTTCCCCGACTACTCTGACGGCGCCGCCGATGCCGACTACTTTGTGGGCGACGTCGCGGCGTTCGCCGGCGAAGCCGGGACGGCGGAGGACCGGCCCGCACTCCCGTCGGTCGGGGACAGGATCGTCAGCGTCAACGGGATGCCCGTCGCCGCGTGGCACGATTCGGCCGCCGCCTTCATCCAGCATTCGACCCGGGCCGGGCTCCGCTGGAAGCTGGCCGAAGCCATGACCCTCGCGACCGCCGCCTTCCCTCCCCACCTGCGCGGCGACCAACTCACGCTTGGCGTCCGCTCGGCCGCGGGCAACCAGGCCACCTATCGGCTTCCCTTCCTCGCATCGGGCGACCTCTTCTGGCACGGCACGGGCGAGCCGAGCTACCCCGGGCTGGCGCTCGCGCTGACCACCGACACCTACGACCTCCTCGTCCCGGAGGACGGCCGCCCGTTCCTCGTCCTCATCTGGCGAGGCTTCCGCGAGTCGATGGTTGCAGACGTCAACGGCCTGATCGCGTACGCCCAGGCCCGCGGCCTCCTCGATCATGCGCTCGTCATGGACGTCACCCGCAGCCGGGGCGGTTCTCTTGGCGCGTATGCCATGCAGCGCCTGCAGTCCCGGCCCTTCAGGACCACCTTCGGCAACCTGCGCATCAGCGATGTCACGCTCCCCTTCGTCGAGGACAAGCGGCGCGACTTTGCCGCCCGCGACATCAACGACGGCGGCGTGCCCGAGACGATCGACGACGGCACGTGGCTTATGGAGTGGCTGGAGGACGACGTTCTGGGCGCGCTCGAGCGGGGCGACGCATACAGCAACAACGTCCCCTTCAAGCTTGCGCACGCTCCGCGTGACTCGGACGGGATCCTTGAGCCTGCGGCCGTGCATTTCCGTGGCGCGTTCGGCGTCATTTCCGGGCCCCACGGCGGCTCCCACCTCGACCAGTTCGTCTCGATCGTGGTCGACAACGGCCTCGGCCCGGTGGTCGGGATGCCGCCCGGCGGCTATTCCAACACGTGGGAATGGGATGAAGCGCTGACCTTCCCGGGGACCGGGCAACCGGTGGTGGAGTTCATGTGGAATATCGGCCACACGATCCGGCCGAACGGCGAGATCGCCGAGGGCAACCCGGCAAACGTGGACGCGTGGATGCCGCTCACGCCGGACAATGTCACGACGTACTACGAGGAGATGCTGACGCGGGTGCTGGAGCTGATGGGGGCTGGCCGCGGGTGAGGGAGCGCTCTCTGCTGTATACATGAACCCGCCCGCTCAAACGCCAACGGAACCAGAGCCCGGTCCCGGCCGCCGCCGCGCCGGTCCCGGCGCCCGCATCCTTGTCGGGATGCTGGCCGGAGTTGTTTTGGGCGCCGTCATGGGTGAACGCGTCGCGGCCGTTCAGCCCGTCGGCGACCTCTTCATCAATCTGCTCATCCTGGCTGCGGTCCCCCTCGTCTTCTTCAACCTGCTCGCGGGCCTGACCGCACTCGCCGACACGCGTGCCCTCGGGCGCCTCGCCGGGAAGACGCTCGGCTACTACCTGACCACGGACGTGATCGCGCTGGCCCTGGGGGTGGGGGCAGCCGCGCTCCTGCGCCCGGGCGACGGGATGCAGCTCACCGAGACGGTCGCCGGCCCGGTGGGCGAAGTGCCCTCGGTCGCGGCCATCCTGCTCGGGATGATCCCGACGAACGTCTTTCGCGCGTTCAGCGACGGCAACGTGGTGCAGCTCGTCGTCCTGGCGCTGCTCCTGGGGGTCGCGACCATGGCCTTGCGGGACGGTCCCCGCGCCCGTCTCGCGACCGCGTACGAGGACCTCGCCGCCCTCTTCCGGCGCCTGGTGCACCTGATCCTGTGGACCGCCCCGGTCGGAATCGGCGCGCTGATCGCGGTCACCGTCGGGCGGTACGGCGCCGGGCTTCTCGGCCCGATGGCGCGGTTTCTCGCGGGCGTGTGGCTCGCGCAGCTCGTTATCGTGGCCGGGTACATGACGCTGCTGCGACTGTTCAGCGATTATCGCCCGGGCCCCTTCCTGAAGCGCACGGGCTCCCTGTGGGCGACCACCGCGGCCACGACGTCGAGCCTGGCATCGCTCTCCGTGGGGATGGAGACGGCACGGAGGCTTGGCCTTCCCCGCCGCGTGTTCGCCTTCACCCTCCCCCTCGGGGCCCAACTCAACAAGGACGGGACGTCGGCCATGCTGGGGGCGGTCCTCATCTTCACCGCGCAGGCGGCGGGTGTCACCTTCACGCCCGCCGACTTCGTGACGATCCTCCTGCTGGGACTGCTGCTCTCGGAGGGGTCGGGCGGGATCCCGGGGGGTGGGTTCGTGGTCGCGCTCATCTATGTGCAGGCTTTCAATCTGCCCATCGAGGTGGCGGCGATCGTGGGCGGGATCTACCGATTCGTCGACATCGGCAACACGACCGTGAACATCATGGGCGACATGGTCGGCACGTCGCTGGTCGCCCGTTCGGAGGCGAGACGCGAATGAACCCGGCCATCCGGGCGCTCTTCCCGGGCGCGAGCGAGCAGGCATACTTCGACATCTCGGCGCGGGCGCTGGTGCCCGAACCCGTGCGGGCGGCGGTCGCGGACCACCTGCGGACGCGGATGCTGCGGGGGGGCGACAAGGACGGCATGCGGGCGGTCGTCGAGCGGACGAGGGCGCTGTTCGCGTCGCTGATCGGGGCGCGCGCGGACGAGGTTGCGATCACCAAGAACGTCTCGGAGGGCCTGAACCTCTTCGGCGCCAGCCTGCCGTGGGAGGCGGGCGACAACGTGGTGCTGTGTCCGGCGCTGGAGCATCCCAACAACATCTACCTGTGGCACAATCTGGCGCGGCTGCACGGGATCGAGGTGCGTTCGGTTGCGCCCGTGGACGGTCACATCTCCGTCGAGTCGATGGGCGCCGCAATGGACGAACGCACCCGCCTCGTGACCGTCCCCAGCATCTCGTTCGCGCCGGGTTTCATCACCGACCTGAACGGAGTCGCGGCGGCGGCGCGGCGGGTCGGCGCCCTGACGCTGGTCGACGCGGCGCAGTCGGTGGGGGCTCTCGAGACCGACGTTCGCGACCTGGGGATCGACGCGCTGGCCGTGGCCACGCAGAAGTGCCTGCTCGCCGAGTACGGCTTCGGCTTTCTGTACGTGCGCCGCGAGGTCGCGGACACGCTCGTGCCGATCCACCTGGCCCGCTTCGGGGTCGAACTCGACGGCCACGAGACCGCCTACACCAACGCCGAACTGCGGTACCGCCCCGGCGCGCTCAGGTTCGATGTGGGCAACTACAACTACCTCGGCGCGGCGGCGGCCGGGGCGGCTCTGGAGCTGCTCGACGGCCTGGGAATCGACCGTGTGGAGGCGTTTGTGCGCCGCCTGGCGGCCGACCTGGCCGGCCGACTCCATGACCTGGGTCTTCCGGTGATCGGCGGAGCCCCCGGACCGCACCTGGCGCACATCGTCTGCCTGGGGCCCGGCGTCGGCGGCCGGCACTACGGCGCCGGGAACCGCGAGATGCAGTCGCTCCACGATCACCTGACCGCGTCGGGAATCCGCCTGGCGATCCGTAGCGGCGCGCTGCGGCTGTCCGTGGGCGTCTACAACAACGAGGAAGACCTCGAGCGCGTGGCCGAGGCGGCGCGGGAGTGGCGCATCAATCCCCGTTCGTCTGCGAATCGTCCTCGCTGAGAACGAGCCAGCGCAGTTCGCGGGTGCTTACCGCCCGGCGCAGAGGCGCGGCCGCGCGGTAGAAGACGAGCCCGATCACGCACCAGGCGCCGAGCACGATCCATTCCGCGGGCACCCGCCCCGCCGCCGCGTGGAAGGGACCCCAGGCGGCCGCACCCACGAGGCCAACGGCGAGGACCGCGGTCAGGTAAAGGAACGCGCGGCCTCCGGGCACCGTGTAGGGACGCGCATGGCCGGGGTTTGTCCTGCGCAGCCGGATGACTCCGAGCACGACGACCAGAAACACCAGGCCGGCGGAGATCGACCCGGCCCCGACGATGACGAGGATCGCGTTTCGTCCGAAAAGCGTGCCCACGGCGCCCATCACCGCCACGAAGATCACGGCCGCGGACGGCGATCCGTAGCGTTCGTGCACCCTGGCCAGGCGGCGGGGGATCATGTGCGCGCGCGCCATTGCGAAAACGATGCGCGTGGCGGCGAAGAAGATCGCGTTCCACGTCGTGATCAGTCCGAAGAGGCCGGCGACCAGCACCACGCGCCCCAGAAGCGGCGACGTGAAGGCGGCTTCGATCGCGCTGGCCGCGGGCAGCTCGGCGGCGAGCAGCTCGGGACGCGGAAGGCTCATCGCGGTCGCGAGGATCACGAGAAGGTAGAAGACCATCGCAAAGACGATCGAGGCGCCGATGACGCGCGGAATGAGCCGCAGCCTCGATCCCTCCTCCACCTCCTCCATGGCCTGGGGAACCGTATCGAAGCCCGCGAACCACCACGCGGCGGTCGCGAAGACGACGGCCACGCCGGCGAAGGCCGCGCCCGGAGTGGCACCGGTGAACATCGGTTCGAGATTGGCGAGGCTGCCGCCCGTCACCCCCGCGAAGACGAAGATCGCCGTCAGGATGATGAGCCCCGCGGTCATCAGGTCCTGGAACCAGGCGGCCGTCCTCCCTCCCCGGTAGTTGATGATCGTGATGACCAGCATGACCGCCAGTCCGAGCGCCAGACTCCACAGCCGCACTTCCTGGCCAAGCAGCGTATAGATGACCGGCCCCCCGAAGCCGGGAACGAGCGCCGAGACCACCCACTCCACCGAGATCGCCTCGTAGGAGGTGGTGAAGATGTAGGTGAACGCCAGAAACCAGGCGGCGAAGAAGCTCCAGCGCGCGCCCCACGCCTCGAACACGTACGCGACCTCGCCTCCCGCGACGGGGTAGGCCGCCGCCATCTCGGCGTAGCACAGTCCGATCGCCAGCATGGCAAGGCCGCCGGCCGCGAAGGCGACGATGGCGCCGACGGCCCCCGCGTCGCTCAGCCACGCTCCCATCACGATGATCCATCCCACCCCGATGATCGTCCCGAATGCGAGCGAAAAGAGCGACCTGAGACGAATGCCCCGGCCCAGCTGCTCGCGCTGGCGTTGCGGCGCCTTCGTTTCTTCGGTCATTCGACTTCCCGGTCACTGGCTGCCGTCGTGCACATGGGTTTATGTAATCAGGTGGACGGGCTCGGGGAAAGACGCACGGAGTTGCGAGAGGATGTCATGACCGATACGGAGAGCGTGGTAAGGCTCGTGGCCATTGTCGGCGCGGGCACGATGGGACGGCGAATCGCCTATGGATGCGTGTCGCTGGGAGTGGGCGTCAAGCTGCACGACATTTCCAACGAGGCGCTCGATGAGGCCCAATCGGCGGTGTGGAAGTACCTCGAGGGAGGCGTCCGGGGATACGGCCTATCGCCCGAGGAGGCCCTGTCCCTCGTGGAGATCTGCCCGGATCTCGAACAGTGCGTACGCGACGTGGACTGGGTGATCGAAGCCGTCCCCGAGAACCTCGAACTCAAGCGGGTGGTCCTGGCGGACATCGGCGCGACGGCTCCGTCCCGCGCGTTCGTGGCATCCAACACCTCCTCCCTGCCGGGCTCCTGGCTGGCTGAGTCCACCGGGCGGCCCGGGCGCTTCATCAACATGAACTTCGGCACGCACGAAGACCTCAAGGTGGAGGTGATGGGACACCCCGGCACCACTGCGGCCACGACCCGGGCCGCAAAGCGGTTCCTGCGGCAACTCGGCCTGGTGCCGATCGTCGCGCGCCGGGAAATCCAGGGCTATCCCACCAACCGGATCTGGCGGGCGGTCAAGAAGGAGGCCCTGCACCTGATCGCCGAGGGTTACCTGATCGCCGAGGAAATCGACCGCGCCTGGATGCTGGACTGGGGGACGCCGTTCGGTCCCTGCGGGCTGATGGACATGGTCGGGCTCGATGTCGTGCGCGACATCGAGAACGTCTACTACCGGGCGTCCGGCGACCCGTCCGACAAGCCGCCGGAGTTCCTGGAACAGATGGTGGAGCGCGGCGAACTCGGCGTGAAGTCGGGAAGGGGCTTCTACGAGTATCCGTCACCCGCCTATGCGCGCGAGGGATGGCTCACGGACTCGGAGGATGAGCCCTAGAACGTCGTGGCGATCCCGGCATGGATGTTGAAGACACGGTGCCTGGCGGTCTGGCCGACGAGCTTGTCGACGTCCTGGAAGCCGTAGTTGTAGAGAATCCCGATGTTGACGCGCGTTGCACCCGTGCCCATTTCGAAGCCCGCGCCTGCAGAGAGCCCGAAATCGGGAGAGCGGGTGACCAAATCGGCGTTGGCACAATCGTCGCTGGCGCTTACGCGTTCTGTTCCCTCAGTGACGCCGAAGGTGACGCGGCAATCCAGCTCAAGGGACGCGTAGGGACCGACCAGCGCGTAGAACGGCAGATCTGTCGCCCCGGGTGGCGAAATGCGGGCCAGCGCCGTGAAATCGATGCTTTGGAAGGAGACGTCGAAATGGGCCGCGGCCTCCTCTCCCACGGCTTCGCGTCGCGCGCCCTTTTGTGCCCACTGCGCACCGAGCCGGATTCCCAGCGGGGAGTCGCCCACGGGGAACGCAACACCGAATCCGATGGTAACCCCGGCGAGTTGCGACGCATCGAAGGCCATTGGCGCGCTGCTCGCGAACGCCATGGTTGCCGAGTTCACGCCGACAATGGTGAGCAGGGTCAGGCCGCCCCCGGTCTCGGCAGGCTGAGCTACGGGCGTCGGGGCGGGCGCCGCCTGGACCCGCGGCTCGTTGGCGTTGACCCGGCTCTGGGCCTGGTCGAGCACCACCAGCGCAGTTGTGTAGTTTTCCCCCCGCCGGCCCGCCAACTGCAAGTAGCGGGTCACGGACTCGACAGCGGTCTGAGGGTGTCCTGCGTCCAGCGCGACCTGTGCGTGCCTGAACCAGAGCTCGGTTGCCGTCGGAAGTCCGTGCCTGGCCTGCAGCGCCAGCACAACGTCCAATGACTCCAGCGCAGCACCGTAGTTCTGGTTCTGGATGTGCCGGTCGGCACGCACAAGATAGAGATCGACCTGGATTTCCGGCGGGAGTTCCTGGCCTGCCGCGACCGCCGGTCCCCCCAGAAAGGCAATGCCCAACGCCGCCGCCCGCAGTCGCGGACTCAGTCTGCACATTGTTGCGCCCTCGAAGTTGTGAGTCTGGCGCAATGTATCAGGGCAGGTGCGGCTGTGAAACCGGCTGGCAAGTCGACCCTTCCGGCGCTACCATGCCCCGAGCTCGCAACCGAACCATCGTCAGGAGTCCACGAATGCGGCCCGTCCCGATACTCCCCGCGCTTCTGCTTGTCGCGTCCCCGCTGGTCTCTTCTCCCTCATCGCTCGCCCAGGATCGGCAAAACCCGCACGGCGAGTGGCGCTACCAGAGCGCGGACGCGTGGGGCACCCGATACTCGCCCGTCGACCAGATCAACGCCGGCAACTTCGAGGACCTCGAGGTCGCCTGGGTGTGGCGCGCGGATAACTTCGGGCCGGAAGTCGACCAGCAGATGAAATCGACGCCGACGTACATCGACGGGATGCTGTACACGGTGGCGGGGCAGCGGCGCACGGTGGCCGCGATCGATCCGGCGACCGGCGAGACGGTGTGGACCTACCGCGAGCCCAACACGATTCGCTGGGAACGCTCGATGCGGCAGAACTACGGCAAGGGCGTCGCGTACGGCGAACTCGACGGCCGCGGGGTGATCTACTACACGTCGCCCGCATTCTTCCTGCACGCTCTGGACGCGAAAACCGGGCGCCACATCGAGGGATTCGGCCAGCCGGTCCCGATCGAGGGGTTCCCCGAAACGGGCGTCGTCGACATGCTGCCCGCGCTCCTCGACGGCTGGGGACCCTGGGAGGGCACCGAGGAGGACTACGACCCGGACTACGGGATCCCGCGCGAACTCGGCTACATCACGACGTCGTCGCCGCCGATCGTAGTGGACGGCGTGGTCGTGGTCGGCAACTCGGCCGAGCAGGGGTACTACCAGACCCGTATCGAGAACGTGCCGGGCGACATTCTGGGCTTCGACGCGCGCACCGGCGAGCACCGGTGGAAGTTCCACGTCATCCCGCGGCCGGGCGAGTTCGGTCACGAGACCTGGGAGAACGACGCCTGGCAGTACACGGGCGACGTTTCGTCGTGGGCGCCGATGTCCGCCGACTACGAGCGCGGGATCGTCTACATTCCCACGAATCCACCGACGATCGACTACTTCGGCGGGTTCCGTCCCGGCCACAACCTTTTCGGCACCAGCGTGATCGCCCTCGACGCGACCACCGGCGAACGCGTCTGGCACTACCAGATCGTCCACAACGACCAGTGGAACTACGATCTGCCCAACGTGCCGATCGTGGTGGACCTGACGGTGGACGGCGACGCGGTGCCGTCGGTGATCCAGACCACCAAGACCGGACTCATCTTCGCCTTCAACCGCGAAACGGGCGAGCCGGTCTGGCCGATCGAGGAGGTTGAGGTCCCCCAGACCGAGGTGCCCGGCAACTGGACTGCCGCGACGCAGCCGGTGCCCACGCGCCCCGAGCCCATGGAGCCCATGGGGCTGTCCGCCGACGACGTGATCGACTTCACTCCCGAGCTGCGGGCCGAGGCAATGGAGATCCTCGCCGGCTACCGCGTCGGGGGACCGTTCGTGCCGCGGCTGTACGAGGGCTACCAGGGACCCGTGGCGGAGAACATCCGGTGCTACGGCGGACTCAACATCACGCACCCCGCCACACTCGATCCCACCACCGGCATCCTCTACGCGTCCCACCGGCGGAATTGCAGCGGCGGGCGCGTCGGGCCGGGTGCGGACGCCGACGACCAGGGCGATCCCAGGACGACGGGCATCACCGTGTCCCAGTGGGTCGCGGGCGCCGGCGGCGGACTGCCGCGCGTACAGGGCCTGCCGATCCCGAAGCCCCCGTACAACCGCCTTTCGGCGTACGACATGAACACCGGCGAGCGGCTCTGGTGGATCCCCGTCGGCGAGGTGGCCGAAGCCGTGCGCGACCACCCGGCCACGCAGGGCGCCGACCTGTCGCGCGCGGGTGGAGGCGGCCTCTCGATCCAGATGGTGGCGGGTGATCTGCTCTACACGACCGAGGGCGCGAACGGCCCGCCGGTGCTCAACGCCTTCGACAAGATGACGGGCGAGCCCGTCGGCACGGTGGAGATGCCCGGCGCCGGCCAGTACGGCATGATGACGTACAGCCACGAGGGCATGCAGCACGTGGTGGTGCAGGTCGGAAGGCCCGGCCGGCTGGTGACGCTCAGGTTGCCGGAGTAGGCAGTTCAGGCAATCCCCGCGCCTTCCACAGGTAGAACGCCACCGGGAACAGCAGCAGCACGACAGCCCCCGAGGTCACCACCCCGCCCACCAGCGGCGCGGCGATCCGCTTCATCACGTCGGCCCCCGCGCCCGCACTCCACATGATCGGCAGCAGCCCGATCACGTCGGTGGCAATGGTCATCATGACGGGGCGGACTCTCTGCACCGCGCCCCGCCGGATCGCCTGCGCGAGCGCGCCACGGTTCGTGAGCAGCCCCCGGTCCCGGTAGTCCTTCCACGAGACGTTCAGGTAGAGGAGGAACACGATCGCGGTCTCGGCATACAGCCCGGCCAGTGCGATGATGCCGACCCAGACGGCGATGCTGAGGTCGTAGCCCAGGATGTGCAGCAGCCAGAACGACCCCGTGACCGCGAAGGGGATCCCCAGCAGGACCAGCATGGTCTCCGTCACGGATCGGGTGGTAACGTAAATGAGCACGAAGATCAGGAAGAGCGTGAGCGGCACCACATAGGCCAGCCGCCGCTCCGCGCGCTCCAGGTACTCGTACTGGCCGCTCCAGGCCATCGTGTACCCGGGGGGCAGCGCGACCGCCCCAGCCACCGACTCCCGCGCGGTCTCCACGTAGCTCCCCACGTCGATGTCGCGGATGTCGATGTACACCCACGCGTTCGGCTTTGCCCCCTCGCTCTTGATGCTCGGCGGCCCCACCACGTACTCCATGCCCGCAAGTCGCCCGAGCGGCACCTGGTGGCCCTCGGGCGTCGCGACCAGCACGGCCCGCAGCGCGGGCAGATCGTCCCGCAGCTCCCGGCTGTAGCGCAGGTTCACCGGATAGCGCTCGAGCCCCTCGACGGTGGTGGTCACGTTCATGCCGCCAATCGCCGTCTGGATCACCTCCTGCACGTCGCGCACGGTGAGACCATGCCGCGCGATCGCGACCCGGTCGATCTCGAAGTCCAGGTAGTTGCCGCCCATCACGCGGTCGGCGTAGACGGAGGCGGTTCCCGGCACATCCCGCACCGCGGCCTCGACCTCGCGCCCCAACCGTTCCAGCTCGGCCAGATCGGGTCCCGCGATCTTGATCCCCACGGGTGTGCGGATGCCCGTCGACAGCATGTCGATACGGCTCCGGATCGGCATGGTCCAGGCGTTGGTGAGCCCCGGGAGCTGCAACGCGGCGTCCAGCTCCTCTACGAGCCTCTCCGGGGTCATCCCGGGCCGCCACTCGCTCCGCGGCTTCAGGGCGATCGTCGTCTCGATCATCGACAGCGGCGCGGGATCGGTCGCCGAGTCCGCCCGCCCCACCTTTCCGAACACGTGCCGCACCTCGGGGAAGGTGTAGATGATCCGGTCCGTCCGTTGCAGGATCTCCCGCGCCTCCGTGATCGACACACCGGGGAGCGTCGTGGGCATGTACAGGAGGTCGCCCTCCCACAACGGCGGCATGAACTCCGACCCCAGGCGCGAGAACGGCACCGCCGTCGCGACCAGCAGCAGCAGCGCCCCGGCCACGACCCACCGGCGGAACCGCAGCGCGAACCCCAGCACCGGCCAATAGGCACCACCCAGCACCCGCCCGGCGAACGTGTCGCCGGCGGGCCGAATCCTGCCGCGCACCCAGTAGCCCACCAGCACGGGCACCAGGGTCACCGAAAGCAGCGCCGCGGCCGCCATCGCATAGGTCTTGGTGAACGCGAGGGGCTTGAACAGCCGCCCCTCCTGCGCCTCCAGTGTGAAGACCGGCATGAAGGATACCGTGATCACCAGCAGCGCGAAGAAGAGCGACGGGCCCACCTCCCGCGCCGCGCCGGCGACGATCTCCCAGTGCGGCCGCCGGCCGCCGTGCCGCGCAAGGTGCTTGTGGGCGTTCTCGACCATCACGATCCCGGCGTCGACCATCGTCCCGATCGCGACCGCGATGCCCCCCAGCGACATGATGTTGAGCGTCAGCCCCTGGAGCCGCACCACGATCATCGCCAGCAGGATGCCCACCGGCAGCGCGACCACGGCCACGAGGCCGCTGCGCACGTGGGCCAGGAACAGCAGGCACACCAGTCCCACGATCATCAACTGCTGCAGGAGACTCGTGCGAATGCTCCCCACCGCGCCGTCGATCAGCGAAGTGCGGTCATAGGCGATCTCCAACTCCACACCCTCGGGCAGACCCGAACCGATCTCGTCCAGCCGCGCCTTCACGTCCCGGATCACCCGGCGCGTGTCCGCTCCCGGGCGCACCACCACGATGCCCGCCACGGTCTCGCCTTCTCCGTTCCACTCGGCCAGCCCTCGCCGGCTTTCGGGCCCCACACTCACCCGCGCCAGGTCCTGCAGCAGGATCGGGGTGCCGTCCGGTCCCACGCCCAGGCCGATCCGCCGGATGTCCTCCACCGAACGGATGTACCCGAGGCCGCGGATCATGAACTCCTTCTCGGCGACTTCGATCAGGCCGCCGCCCACGTCGCTGTTGCTCTCCTGGATCGCCGTGCGGATCGCCGAGATCGGCAGGTCGTACGCTCGCAGCCGGTTCGGATCGACCGTGATCTGGTACTGCCGCACGAACCCTCCCACGCTCGCTACTTCCGACACGCCCGGAACCGCCGTCAGCTCGTACTTCAGGAACCAGTCCTGGATCGAACGCAGCTCGCCGAGGTCATGACGGTCGGACTTCAGCGCGTAAACGAACGCCCAGCCCACGCCCGTCGCATCGGGCCCCAGCTTCGGGTTCACCCCGGGCGGCAACTGTTCGGACACCGAACTCAGGTACTCGAGCACCCGGCTCCTGGCCCAGTAGAGGTCGGTCCCGTCCTCGAAGATCACGTACACGAACGAGACACCGAAAAACGAGTACCCGCGCACCACCTGCGCGAACGGCGCCGCCAGCATCTGCGTGGCCAGCGGATACGTGACCTGGTCCTCCACGATCCGCGGAGCCTGCCCCGGATAGTCGGTCTGGATGATCACCTGCACATCCGAAAGGTCCGGGATCGCGTCGATGGGCGTGCGAGCCAGCGAATACACCCCCGCCACAACGACCAGCAGCGTACCCAGCACGACCAGCAGCCGGTTGTTGATCGAAAGGTCGATGATTCGTGCGAACATGACCCGCTCCTTCAGCGCCGGTGAGGCATTGCCGCGGCCGCCCCTGCCGAATCCCGGGCATTCGCGGGCTCATGCCCGGACATTCCAGCGACCGTATCCGCGCTGCCCAGCAGCTGCGAGATGGCGGCCCTCAGATTCGCGTCGGAGTCGATGAGGAACTGCGACGAGACCACGATCGTCTCCCCCTCCGCCAGTCCCGCCACCACCTCCTGCAACCCGGCGCTCTCGATGCCGAGCACCACCTCGCGCGGCTCGAAGACCCCGCCGCCGCTCGACACGATCGCCACCGCGCGCCTGCCGCTGTGCAGGATCGCCTCGACGGGCGCGATTACCACATCGGCGGCCATGCCCGCGACCACCGTCACGTCGACGTACATCCGCGGCCTGAGCAGCAGGTCCGGATTCGCGACCTCGACAAACGCGGTCAGGGTCCGCGTGTGGGCGTTCACCGCGGGTCGGAAGAACAGGATCCTGCCGCTCCACTCCCGCCCGGGAAACGCGTCGGCCTCGACCACCGCGCCCTGGCCCTCGCGGACATGACGCAGATCGTCTTCGTAGAACTCGGTCTCGGCCCACAGGGTCGAGTGGTCGGCGATCTTCATGACCGTCATCCCGGGGCTGAGCTTCATCCCCTCCATCGAGTCGCCCATCTTTTCCACCACGAACCCGGAGGCGGGAGCGAAGACCCGGACCGTGCGGTCGACGGTCTGCGACTCCGCAAGCGCATCGATCTGCTCCTCGGTCATGTCCCAGTAGAGCAGCCGCTCCCGCGCGGCCTCGAGCAGGGACTGCGCCCGGTCGACCGCTTCCGCGTACGCGCCGCTGTCCCGCAAGCGGCTCACGTAGTCCATCGCGCCCAGAAAGTCACGCTGGGTGGTCAGCAACTCGGGGCTGTAGATCTCGAAGAGGACGTCGCCGCTCGCGACCGTCTCGCCGACGTTGTTCACCCGGGCCCGCTCGATCCAGCCCTCGTACTTGGTCTGCACCGAGACGACCCGCTCCTCGTTGTGCGCCAGGATGCCGACCGTACGGATGGACACCGGAAGCGTCCCCCGCCGGACCTCGGCGGTGCGCACCCCGAAGTTCTGCAGAAAGGCCCGGCTCACCCTGATGCCGCTGCCCGGCGCCTCGTCCTCGCCGGCGTGCATTCCACCCTCGCCCGGCATGCCGGTTTCACCGACCGCCTCGTCCTCGTACACCGGGACGAGGTCCATGCCCATCGGCGACTTGCCCGGCTGGTCGGAGATGTAGTTCGGGTCCATGGGAGCCCGCCAGTAGAGAATCCTGCGCTCGTCCTGACCGGCCTCATCCGGCTGGCTCATCAACAGCAAAGTCGCGCCGGCGCCGACAACCAGGCCCGCCGCGAGCAACGCGATCCCGTGCATTCTCATGATCCTTCCTCCGGGAAAGGCGCGCCGATCGCGCGCTCCATGTCCGCAAGCGCCTTCATGTAGTCCGCCCGCAGGCGAGCGAGCCCGAGGCGGACGTCCAGCAGCACCTCCTCGCTATCCAGCAGCTCGAGCACTCCCGTGACGCCAGCCGAGTACGCCTCCTCGGTCGCGCGGAGCGCCTGTTCCGCCTGCGGGAGCAGGGCCCGCTCGAAGAGGGCCAGCTGACGCTCGATCGCGGCCAGCTGGAAGGCCGTCGACCGGACCGCAAGCGCGACTCCGTTGACCTCGTCGCGGTAGGCTTCCTCGGCCGCGGACAGCCTGGCGGCGGCCTCGCGCACGGCAGCGTCGTAGTTCGACCTGAAGACCGGAAGGCTCGCCCCGAGAGTCAGGCTGAACTGGTCACTTCCGTCGTCCGGCGGCGGACTGGCCATGCCCGGATCATCGCGGCGGCCGAGAACGTTCCCCCAGGCGACGCCGACGGTGAAGCCGGGCCGATACTGCCGCTGTGCCAGGCGCACGGCGTGCTCCCCGCTCTCGATCCGCAGCCGGGCCGACGCCACCTCGGCTCGCTCGCGGACTCCGGTCGCCTGCAGAAGCTCATCGTCAACACGGGCCGCCGGGCGTTCGCCGATTGCCACCGTCGGGACCGGGGCGCGCACCGGCCGGTCGGCGAGAACGTTCAGGGCGGCGGCGAAGTCGGCTCGCTCGCGCAGGAGGTTCTGGCGCCGGTTGAGGACCCGCGTGACCTCGGCCTGCAGCTTGACCACCTCCTGCTGCTGGCCGAAGCCCTGCGAGTAGCGTGCCTGGGCCAGCGCCTCGTAGTGGACGAGGAGCCGTTCCTCCTCCTCGGTAATGCTCAGCGCCCTGTCGAGGTAGGCGATGTCGTAGTAGGTCAGCTTGACCTGATGGACGACCTCCGCTCTCCGCTCGTGGTGCGACTGGCCGCGGATGCCCGCTTCGGCTGCCGCGATGCCCCTGAGGTCGGACCGCGTGCCGAACCAGGGGAACGTCTGGCTGAGCGAAACGCCGGACGCCTGGGGACCGACCCGGGTCTGGGGTCCGCGCACATGCTGGGTAAGCGACAGCGCGGGATCCGGCAGAGCCGCGGCCCGAGAGACCCGCGACCGCGCGGCCTGGTGTTCCTGGAAGGCGCCGCGCACGCGGGGGTTGCCCTCCAGCGCTTCGGTGAGAAGTGCAGCAAGTGTCGCATCGCCATTGGTCGCGTAGGAAGGGGTCTGCGCGACGCCGCTCACGGTGGTCATGAGGGCGGTCGCCGACGCGAACGCCACGGTTCGCAGAATGAACATTGTTGCCTCGCCATGGATGAATTGCGGTGGCTCCTCGCGGGTGCCATCGCCTGAAGTTCCCGAACCTCAGGGGCGAGGGAATGGCGGCGTGGGACGCGCTTGCGAGCCTGGTGCGCCCCGGGGACACGGGGCGCGGGCGGTCAGGCCGTGACGCGAGGCGGGGGAGTTTCGACCGCGAGGTCGGCTACAACCGGAATCGCCAGCGGGGAGTATCCCGTCCGCAGGAAGATGGCGGGAAAGCGAACCATGGTGGCCGACGACACCGGCCGGATCGAAACGAAGCCGCAAGCCATGATCATCAGGCAGTCGTCAGCGCCGGAGTGGCCCTGATCATGGGAAGCCGGCGACGCCTGCCCGGCCATGGGGTGGTGAGCTTGCGTCTCCGACGGCGCGTCGGCGTGGGACATGGACGAACCGCTCCCCATGTCGCAATCGAGAGCGACCAACTGGGACCATGAAAGGGCCAGTAATCCGAATAAGGCAACGGTGCGGCGCATGGCGAAAGGTTGATCGCGGACTGACCCGGCGTCAAGCGGGCGGCGGGCGGGGCGGCGGGCAAGGCGGCCGCGCAAATGGGCGCGGGGGGGCGCGGGGCGGGCGCACGGGGGGCGCGCAGAGATTTCGTTTCCGTTAACCCTGACGTTACGTCAGGGTGGCGCAGGCGGTGCCCAAGAGGCCGCCGCGATTCCCTCCCCTCGCTACTCCGCCGATCTCGGTGCAGCGAGGATTCCCGCCTCTTCCAGACGGTTTTCCCGCCACTTAATCAACAGTCCATAGAGCCTTCTGATTCGAGCCAACTCAAAAGGGGCATCTGCGCCGCTCGTCGTCACGCAATACATAGCTGGAGGGTACCTTGGTCGTGGGTCGGGGGACCGCCAGGACGCCAGCGGGTGTCATGCGCCGAAGCGTGAACCGCTGTTCCTGATTCACCGTCGGTGGCTGGTTCAAGACACGACTTGGCCCGTACAGCTCAAAGGATCCACCGTGAAGCGACGCACGACGGTCGTCACGTTCCGCTGGGGATCAGTGCCGGAAGACGCGCGGATTCTCTGGTCCAATACAAAGAGGCGTGAACCAGACAGCCTGACCCTCGGAGTACCGATGCCTGAGGTCGGGATGAGGGTGTCCAGACACTGCCGACTTCCATCGGCACTTGCGGTGGCCACATAGAGTCTGACATTCGACAGTTGCCGACCATCCATTTCCGCTTCTTGGTGGACGGTAATCACATTCCCGTTGTCGTCTCTAGTGTTGTGTCCCAGAGATAGCTGTACATAGTCTCTGGATCTTCTGGAGGATGGAGTCTGCGGTGGCGGTCCACATGAACGGCTGGGCACCGGGGTTGTACTGGTCGGTGAAGCGGAGGATCTTCTCCTTGAGCTGGGTGACCGAGGAGAAGGAGCCGCGGCGGATGGCCTTCTGGGTGATGATGTTGAACCAGATCTCGACCTGGTTGATCCAGGAGGAGTAGGTGGGGGTGAAGTGGATGTGGTAGCGTGGCCGGGTGGCGAGCCAGCGCTTGACCTTGGCGTGCTTGTGGGTGCCGTAGTTGTCGACGACGAGGTGGACATCCAGGTCTGGGGGCACGTTGGCGTCGATGTGCCGGAGGAAGCTCAGGAACTCCTGGTGGCGATGCCGCGCCTTGCACTGGGCGAGAACCTGGCCGGTGGCGACGTCCAGGGCGGCGAAGAGGGTGGTCGTGCCGTGACGGATGTAGCCGTGTGTGACGCCCTCGACGTATCCGAGCCCGAGGGGCAGCAGAGGCTGGGTTCGCTCCAGCGCCTGGGTCTGGCTCTTCTCGTCCACGCAGAGCACCATCGCGCCCTCCGGCGGGTTGAGGTAGAGGCCGACGATGTCGCGGACCTTTTCGGCGAAGAACGGGTCGGTGGAGAGCTTGAAGTGCTTCTGCCGGTGGGGCTGGAGGTTGAACGCCGTCCACACGCGGTGGACCGTGGACTTCGACAGCCCCGCCGCCTCGGCCATGGAGCGGCAGCTCCAGTGCGTGCTGCCATCGGGAGGCCGGGTGTCGAGCGTCTTCCTCAGCAGCACCATGACCTCGTCGTCTTCGATGGAACGAGGCTTTCCCGGCCTGCGTTCGTCGTACAGGCCCATGAGGCCCTGGGTTCGGAAGCGCTCGCGCCACTTGCCGACCGTCTGGCGGCCGGTGCGGACCCTCTCGGCGACCGCCTGGTTGTCCAACCCATCGGCGCACAGAAGCACGATCTCGGCACGGCGGACGAGCCCGGCGGGCAGGCTGCGCGAACGCACCAGCGACTCGAGTTCCTCACGGGCGCCCCGGCTGACTTCGAGCGCTTTCAACGGACGTCCCCTGGGCATGATATCTTCCTCGTTCGGGTGGATGAGAGGAATGATACCCGATCTTCTCTATTATGGCAAGATACTTACGGGACACTACACTAGATAGTAGCGCCATAACGGAAATCTCGCTTACAAAGTCAAGGCCCATCGGGGTTTGGGAGCTACTGAAATCCGTCGTGGGTGGACCCCGCCGCGCGCGGTGGGCCAGCCACAGCGTATCGACCGCAACACCAGATGCGAATCGCATCAAGAACGATGATCCCGCGAACCCCTCTCTGCCAACACGCGCGAGACAGGAGAGGAGAGAGAGATTAGAGTAGGGCGAGGCAGAGAGATGCAGAATGGAACGAGGAGAAGGAATGAAGGTGAACGGAACGCCCCTCTCTTCGGGGGAGGGCAAGCGAAGCGCGGCAGCCCGGCCGGATCCGGAGGTGTCGGCAAAGGCGACGCGGCGGCGGTTCACGGCGGCGTACAAGCTTTCGATCGTGGAGAAGGCGGACGCCTGCGATACGCCGGGAGAGATCGGAGAGCTGCTTCGGCGCGAGGGATTGTACAGCTCGCACCTGTCGTCGTGGCGGAAGGCGGCGCGGGAGGGGTCGCTGCGGAGGCTGGCGAAGAAGCGCGGCCCGAGGCCGTCGGGCGGGAAGCGTGAGGCGAAGAAGGTGCGGAAGCTGGAGCGGGAGAACGCGCGGTTGCGCGAGGAACTCCGCAAGGCGCGCATCATCATCGATGTCCAGGGAAAAGTTGCGGGGCTGCTGGGTGTGAGCCCCGGGGACGGGAAGCGCTCTTGAGCGCGGCCGGAGGCTTGGCCGGGCACGTGGGCGTACGCGCGGCATGCAAGGCCCTCGGGGTTGCGCGCGCCACGTTCTACCGTCGCCGGAGGCCGAAGACCGGGCAGCGGCAGCCCCGGCCGGCTCCTGCCCGGGCCCTGGACGCGACGGAGCGGGCGGAGGTCTTTCGTGCGCTGTGCTCGCCGCGCTTCGCGGATCGTGCTCCGGCGGAAGTGTACGCGACGCTGCTGGACGAGGGCGTCTATCTGTGTTCGGAGCGGACGATGTACCGGATCCTGGCCGAGAAGGAGGCGGTCCGCGAGCGCCGGGCTCAGCGCAGCCATCCCAACCACCCGAAGCCCGAGGTGGTGGCCAGGGCACCCAACGAGGTGTGGTCCTGGGACATCACCCGGCTGCTGGGGCCGCAGAAGTGGCAGTACTTCCATCTGTACGTGATCCTGGACATCTACAGCCGCTACGCCACCGGATGGATGGTGGCGGAGCGCGAGACCGCCGGCCTGGCCGGACACCTGGTTGGCGAGACGTGCCTCAAGCACGGTGTGCAGCCCCGGGTGCTCACGCTGCACTCGGACCGGGGAGCTCCCATGACGGCCAAGTGCACGGCGCAGCTCCTGGCCGACCTCGGTGTCACGCAATCGCTGGCCCGCCCCAGGGTCTCCAACGACAACCCCTACTCGGAGGCGCACTTCAAGACTCTCAAGTACCACCCGGGCTTCCCGGGTCGCTTCGGCAGCATCGCCGACGCGAAGGACTTCTGCCGGGAGTTCTTCCAGTGGTACAACACCCAACACCGGCACGGCGGCATCGGCCTGCTCACCCCCGAGCAGGTCCACCTCGGCCGCGCCCTCGAGGTGATCGAGCACCGGCAGAACGTACTGGCCGCGGCCTACGCCGCCCGGCCCGACCGCTTCGTGGGAGGCCCGCCGAGGGCTGTGAAACTCCCGGAGGAGGTCTGGATCAACCCCGCACTCCCCGTCACGGCGGTCGATGGCGCAGAGTCGGCCAACGGGGGAAAGGAGGGCTCGCTAAACTGAATCGGAAAGTGTCTCACAGTCGTTGGCAGGTTCCGAACCCGACGAGGAAATCAGACGGCCCCACATCTAACACCGCACGGCCGAGGCTACCGAACATCCGCGGGTTCATTACATAGATGCCGGGAACGTCAACGCGATCCAGAAAGGGCATAGCCGCAGACTCGGCACCTCGGCTGGCTCTCGCAAGCAGCTCACCGAGGCCCATTACCCCCACTGCCTTCCATCCCTCGCCGTTCATTCCTCCGAACCAAACAGAATCCCCAACCAACGACAGCACTGTCAGTCGCTCGCGCGGCTCGACCGCAATCGCGCCGATGTGCTGGCCGGTGCGCCAATCGAAGACCTCAAGGTCCAAGCCGAACACGTCAAGGACAGCAAAGACACTGTCGTTTGCGAACCCCACATCGACCACTCTCGCGAACTCCCCCGGCCCCTGGCCCTGTCTGCCGATTACCCGGATGAGCCTGCCCACAGCGTCGAAGTGGAGCACCTGATTCGCAAACATATCAGGCACAAAAAACGACTCATTCGGGCCGAGTAGCATACCAACAGGGGCACCGATGAAATGTTCAGCTGTCTCCTGAAGTATCACGCTGTCTTGATACAGCAGCGTGGGTCCCTGCTGAGGAGTGAAAGCTGCAAGACGCCCGGATGGTACAATCAAGCTGAGCAGGATCGCTAGCGCTATGCTGTTGAACCGTGACGACGATCCGGTCACAGGACCAACCTAGGGAAAGTAGATGACGATGAGTACTTGGGAAGCGGGTCAAAGGTACACCACCTCGGCCTTTTCCCGCAAACGTTGTCCAACGGGAAGTGAGCATGAGCGAGGGTGCGAGCACATCATGGGAGGATGATCGTGACACTCCACACCGAACGGATTCGGACGCTCGACGCCATCCGCGCCTTCCTGGACGGGACCGAGGCGGCGGACATCACCCCCCACAACCGAGAGGCTGCGTACAGGTTCATTGAGCGCACGCTGGTCAGGTTTCGCTACCACTTCGGCCACGAACTCTCTGATCCACCGCCGAGAACCAGCCTCGGTCACCCACCCGAGATGTACGACTTTCGACGGCCACAACTGTCGAATCTTGGCTGGCCGCCAACAGCGCGATCGCGCAAAGCCAGCAGCTTCCCGCGGCTCAGCTTCCTGCGGGAGGCCACCGACCCGTCCGCCTTCGCTCCATGCACCTGAAAGCTGCGCTTTGCCAGATCGATCCCGATGGTGCTAACCTCCCCCGTTGAATGCCTCCTCCCTCTTCGGATTTTCGCCCGTTCGGCTCTTTTGATCCCCCATTTTGGCCACACCAGACCCTGAGGTCATCAGTGATTTTCGCACTTCGGCTTGTACGGCAGCACCTCGCCATCTTGCTGGCCCTGCTGGCGGGCTCCCTCGAAGCCCAGGAACGTCTGTTCGCCACCGATTCTGTGGGCAGCACCGCAGGCGATGATTCGTTCGGGCGTATCGTTGACGTAGCGCTCAGTCCGGAGGGCGCCCTCGCAGTAGCCCAGTTTGGCCTAAGTGAGGTGTGGGTGTTTGACGCGGGGGGCAGGAAGCAGATCGTCGGGCGCCCTGGCGAGGGGCCTGGGGAATTCGGGTTGGTGTCAGCGGTGGCCTGGCGAAGTGATACTCTTGTGGTCCTGGAGGGCAGACGACAGCGTGTTTCTCTCATCGCGGGGAACGGTCGCTACCTTGGAGGCCACAACATCCTGAGTCTAGCCACCGGGAGGTACGGTCCCGTCGGATACCTCCGCTCCGGCCTCACGGTAACAGCCCCTCGGGTCTTCGCGACCTCCACCGCTGCCGCCAAACCCCTGCACCTCGTCGCCACCGACAACCAAGTCGCAGTCTCTATCGGAGAAGTGCGGCACCGGCGCGTCTCGGTGGAAACAACACTGGCCGGACGACCGATCTTGTTTCAACACCCTATGCCCAACTTCACACGAACGGCCCTCAGTCCCGACGGCCGCTACTTCGCGACCGCAGACGAAGACGAAAGTCGTGAGGGCTCGGAACTCCAGTTTACCTTGTTTGACGACACAGGGAGAGAAGTCGGTCGGACCACCGTGACCCTCGAAACCGATCCTGCGTCGGACGATGACGTGCTCCACCGCCTTGACGAACTGATCACAGTGTTAGCCCAAAGCCACCCGGTCGCCAGCATCCGCCGCGCCATCTTGAACGCAGTTCACCGGCCCGACCGGTTGCCCGCCCTGTCGAGCTTTCTGCTCGACAATGCTGGCAACCTCTGGGTCGGTACTATCGGCAAGGACAGCAGGATCCTTTGGAGGGCTTGGAGTATCGAGGGCGATCTCGTGCGAACGTGGATCGTGGAACCGACTCTGGACGTGAGACAGATCCATGACGGGAGAGTTGTCGCCATTCGTCACGACGACATGAAGGGATGGCGCGTGATCTTCCTGAGACCTCAAGCAGTAGAGTGAAGGCCGCCATCGGTTTTCTCCTTCCCTTGCCCTCACTCTGTTGGGGCCGTTGGGCCCGCAGATCGCCCTCGACGAAGTGGGCTCAAAAGGTCAAGACCGCAGCGTAGATCTGACCTCGGCGAGGCCGGGTGTCAGGTGATTACCGTACTTGTACACGCCGGGTAACTCATTGATTGAAGATCGCACTGGTTGTTTTGCAAACTTCGTCGCTGCTGCATCATCCTTTTGACGGATGTAGCCGGATGTGATGCCCAATCCGAAAAGATCCATCTACACTCTCGTGCCGCGTCCGGACGCGTGATCAGCTTTCGCTTTTTTCTCCATCATGACTAGGTTATCGAGCCGACTGGCCTTGTTGTTGCAATCCGCACATGTGAGACATACAATCTTCCCGCTGAGAGTTGGTTCGATGAGTGGCCGAAGATGCCGGAACCCGCGGGATGGAGCTATCGTTACCAGGTCTCGAATGGTGGAGGTGCGGTGAAGAACGGGAGTGCCTGGACGGCTGCGGATGTCCCCGACCTCAGGGGCCGCGTCGTCGTCGTGACGGGTGCGAACAGCGGTATCGGCTTCGAATCGGCTCGCGTGTTCGCCCGTGCCCGCGCCCACACTATCCTGGCGTGCCGGAACACCGTCACGGGCGAAAAGGCCCGCGAGCGGCTGGCGCGGATGGAGCCGGAGGGAAGCACGGAGGTCCTGCCAATCGACTTGGCGAACCTGGAGTCCGTGCAGGGCTTCGCCGGCGAATTCACGCGCCGGCACGATCGGCTCGACGTGCTGGTGAACAACGCCGGCGTCACTTTCATCCCCCACGAAAGGACGGTCGACGGCTTCGAGCGGCAGTTCGGCACGAACCACCTTGGACACTTCGCCCTGACCGGCCGGCTGTTCGGCCGGCTCGCGTCTACGCCCAGCGCTCGCGTCGTCACGGTCACGAGTCCCGCCGAGCGCGGCGGTACGATGGACTTCGACGACCTCATGTACGACCGTGGCGGGTATGCGACGATGCGCGCCTACGAACGTTCGAAGCTGGCGAACCTGCTGTTCACCTACGAACTCCATCGCCGGGTCACGCAGGCGGACCTGGACACGCTCTCGCTCGCCGTGCATCCGGGCGTGGCGGCAACGAACATGGGTCGCCGACTTGAAGAGAAGTGGTACGGACGGCTCCTTTCGCCCATCCACGGCCTGATCGCGCAGTCGGCGACGATGGGCGCGTTGCCGACGCTGCGGGCGGCCACCGACCTGCGCGTCACGAGCGGCGAGTACTACGGGCCGGACGGCTTCCGCCAGATGCGGGGTTACCCCGTACGCGTCGAATCGAGCCCGGCCTCCCACGATCCGGACACCGCGCGCCGGTTGTGGCTCGTGTCCGGGGAGCTGACCGGTGTCCGATTCCCCATCTGACCGGTGCCAAGACACCTGTTCGCTCACGAATTCGTGCTGAGGGTGCTCAGGGACGAGATGGACGTGGAGAATGTGGTGGTGTACCGGTTGGTGGGCTGAGCGGCCGAAGATGCCGGAACCCGCGGGATGGAGCTATCGTTAGTCTGGGCACCCGGCCACGGACGGAGGCAGTCATGACGGACAAGCTGATCGACAGGAACCCGGACATTCTGGGCGGAACTCCTGTGTTCAACGGCACGCGGGTCCCGGTGAGGATACTGATGGAGCATCTCGAGGCGGGCGATCGGCTTGACGAGTTCCTCGACGACTACCCGACGGTAACGAAAGATCAGGCCGTCGAACTGCTTGAGCGCGCCAAGACGGCGCTAGTGGGCGATGAAAGTGTTGCTTGACGAATCCACGCCGAGGCGGCTCGCGTCGTCGTTTCCGGGTTCGTTCGAGATTCGCACCGTGCAGCAGATGGGTTGGGCCGGTTGCGGAAACGGAGAGTTGTTGGGCCTCGCGGCCGATCATGGCTTCGACTGTATTATCACGGTCGATCAAGGCTTCGAGTACCAGCAGAATGTCGCCGATCTGCCGATCCCGGTCGTCATCATGATCGCCGGGCGCACGCGATTGCAGGAATTGAAACCCCTCGTCGCGGAAGTGATCGCGGTTCTCTCTGGGGATCTCGAGCGCCGAGTCTATCGCGTGGTCGCCTGAGCGCAGGGGTGGACCGGCGGTCATTCAAGAGGGTACACCAATGACTAGCCGTTTCGAAGACGCACTTGTGTTAGCCGCGCAACTCCACCGAGAGCAACGGAGAAAGGGCTCGAACGTTCCCTATGTGTCACATCTGCTCGCCGTGTCGTCGCTCGTCATTGAACACGGCGGAGACGAGGACCAAGCCATCGCGGCGTTGCTGCACGACGCCATCGAGGACCAGGGCGGCCCAAGGGCGCGGGCCGAGATTCTGCGCCGCTTCGGGGAGCGCGTGACCGGAATCGTCGAAGGCTGCACCGATTCCCAAACCATTCCGAAACCCCCGTGGAAAGAAAGAAAGCTGGCCTACATCGCAGGGATCAGCGAAAAGTCGCCGTCGGTGCTGCTCGTTTGCGCCGCCGACAAGCTCCACAACGCGCGCAGCATTCTCAGGCTGGCCACCCCACCACGCCCGCCCCACCGCCCGAGTTTCCGCGGCAAATCCAGGGACACGGGCATGTCGGAATGGGACACCGGGGAGCAACAGGACACCGGGGGGCAATGGGACAGCGGGGAGCGACCGGACAGCCGCGTGTACCGGACCGACCGGCGCCGCATGCTGGCGGTTACACGTCCTCTCGCCCGAAGACGGTCACCCGCCATAGGAACCCGTCGCGGAGGTATCGCCGCGACAACCCGTGCTGTCCGAGCACGGCCTCGATCTCCGACGGGTCGTGGACAAAGACCCGGAAGGGGTGCTTGCGCAGCCGCTGGATCAGGTTCACGAGCGCGACCCCGGAGCGTATGAACCAGGTCCTCCGCGGGAAGACCAGACCGAGCGTGCGCCGCGTCAGCGGGGCCGCCGCCCCGAGCATCGCGGGCATGTCCGGGTAGCAGCATACCACGCGGTCCAGCGTGACCAGGTCGGCCGGGTCGATCTCCACGGCCCGTTCCACGAAGTCGCCATCGAGGTAGTTCACGCGGTCCGCATAGCCCCGCGCCTCCGCTTCGGCACGGGCCGCCGCGAGGTAGGCGGGCGACGCGTCCGCGCTCGTGCCGCCAGCCGCCCCACGGTCCATGAGCTCGTGCTGTATGGCGCCGACGCCGCCCCCGACGTCAAGGAACGTGCGGCCATCGACCCCGCCCACCGCCACCGCATCGATGAGCCGGCGCGTCACCGCACCCGGGCCCTTGCGCCGGTACTGCCTGAGCTGACGCTGCGCCATCCTGTGGCCAAACATGTCCTCGATGCCGCGGCACTGCGCGCAACAGCTCACCGTGTGGAACTCCGGCCGGGGGGAGCCACCGACCGCCCCATCAGCACCACTCCCACCCCCAGCACCGTGGCCGCGCCGATCACGTTATGCCAGAGGAACGACACGTCGGGAGCGAATACGGTGACCGCAGCCACTGCACCCATCCCCGCGATGAGTCCGAAGAACGCTCCAATCCCACGCGCCCGCGACACCATGGCCAGCAGGAAGACACCGAGGATCGAGCCATAGAAGAACGACCCGAAGCGGTTCACGACCTCGATAAGCGAGCCCAGGCTGACGGCATAGACCGCCACGAAGCACGCGAACACGCCCCAGAACGCGGTAGCGACCTTGGACACCTTGAGGTAGTGGGCATCGCTGGCCTCCGGCCGGAACCAGCGTCGGTAGAAGTCGATGATGCTGGTGGTCGACAGCGAGTTCAGTTCGGAGGAGATGCTGGACATTGCCGCAGCGATGATCGCCGCGATGAAGAGTCCCGCGAGCCCGATCGGCAGTTCGCCGAGAACGAAGCGGGGGATGATGTAATTGACGTCGCGGGAGGGTTCGCCGGTGACCTCTTCAGCCATTGACAGGGCCTCGGTCCGGATAAGCTGAACGTCCGCTTCCCGGGCCAGAAAATCGTTCATGGCCTCCTGGGCGGCAGCCTCCTGGGCGGCAGCTCTGTCGGCCGCGTGGCGGGCAGCGCCCTCCCTCAACTCCCACGCTTCCCCGTAGCGATCCTGGAGAGCCTGGTACTCCGCACCCCGGGCGTCGACCACCGCGCTCTCGTGGGCCGGGTTGTACAGCAGCGGCGCGGGGCTGAACTGGTAGTACACGAACACCATCACGCCCACCAGAAGCACCAGCGCCTGTAGCGGGATCTTCCAGTAGGCGCTCATCAGCAGCGAAGTGCGCGCGGCGTTGACCGATTTGGCGGCCAGATAGCGTTGCACTTGCGACTGGTCGGTGCCGAAGTAGGAGAGCATGAGGAAGGTCCCGCCGATCAGCCCGGACCAGAACGTGTACGTCTCGCTCAGGTTGAACGAGAAGTCGAAGACCTTGAGCCGGCCAGTGGCCCCCGCAATGTGGAGCGCCTCGCCCGGCGAGACCGGCATCTGCACGATCAGGACCACCACCACCGCGAGCAGCGCAAAAACGATCAGGATCATCTGCTTCACATCGGCCCAGGTGACCGCCTGAATGCCACCGAGCATCGTGTAGGCGACGGTCGGGATGCCGATCAGCGCCACGCACCAGATGAGCGGCCAGCCGAAGACGGCCGAAAAGACCACGGCGGGGGCCGCGATGATCACGCCGCAGGACATGCCGCGCGACAGCAGGAAGAGCAGCGCGGTGAGGGTGCGCGTCCCGGGACCGAAGCGGCGCTCCAGGTACTCGTAGGCGGTGTAGACGCCCGCCCCGCGCAGGAACGGCACCAGCGTCACGCCGAGGATCACCATCGCCAGCGGCAGCCCGAAGTAGAACTGCACGAAACGGAGCCCGTCGGTGGCGCCCTGTCCGGTCGTCCCGATCATCGTGACCGCCGAAAGCTGCGTGGCCATCACCGAAAGGCCCACCGCCCACCACGGGAGCGAGCGGTTGGCGAGAAAGTAGCCCTGGATTTCGTCGGTTCCCCGCGACCGCCGCACCCCGTCGACGACGACGTACGTCAGGTAGGCCCCGACGATCAGCCAGTTGATCGGGTGCATCGGTCAGGCAGACGCCGGCGGAGGAGCGCCCGGCGTGCCCGCGGACAAGTGACCGGGCGCCGTCATCCGTGATACCTGGCCTGGAGCAGCCACAGCAAGGCGAGCGTGACCACCTGGACCAGGAGCACCCGCCCCAACGTCATGCGGAAGCCTGCACCGCTCGTCACTGGCGGCTCCTCCACCGCGCCTCGTTGGCGCGGATCGCGTCCTGTACGAATGCGGCCAACCCCCTGGCGCGCTTCTCGAAGTACTCCTCGAAGCGCGAGTCTTCCGTGTACATCTCGGCGAGGCACCGGTGCATGTGGTGGTTGCAGGGGTAGAACCAGCGGTCAATGTGGCAGCGGTGCTCCTCGGCCAGATCCATCGCGGCTCGCCCGGCTGCCTGGGCCCCGTCGGCCATCAGCTCGGCCAGCCTGGCCACCACGCCTTCGCCCTCCTCCCTGATCCTGGCCCAGTCGCCCTTGCCGTACCGGCGGGTGCGGCGCATCGACTCCTTGTAGGCGTCGGTGCCACCCCAGCGCTGCTCGGCCTCGTCCTGGTACTGCTCGTGGTCGAACTCCTCCAGCCCTTCGAACATCTGCGTCCTGTCCATTTCCGTCTCCTCCTCCATCGCCGCCAGGGCCCCGTCGACCCCGCGGATGATCTTGTCCGTCCTCTCCTGCCGCTCCCTCAGAAGCTCCCGCTGCGCAACCAGCGCGCTGCGCCGGTCAAACGCCGGGGCGTCGAGCATCTGGCTGATCGCCTCCAGGCTGAAACGCAGGTCGCGCAGCAACCGGATCTGGCGCAGCCGCTCCAGGTCGCCGTAGTCGTACAGCCGGTAGCCCTGCTCTGAGCGCCCCGACGGCACGAGCAGACCGATCCGGTCGTAGTGGTGCAGCGTACGCACGGTGACACGGGCCAGCGCCGCCACCTGACCGACCGTATGGAGTGTCGAGTCGGGTGCAGCCACCGGGATGAACGGTTTGGTTTCCATGCAGGGCAAGGTACACCCTAACGTTACGTCAGGGTCAAGGCTCAAGCTTACCGAGCCGGTGTCATCCCACCGGCAGGTACCTCGCCGGAATCGGATGATCCGGCCCCTCGCCGAGCCAGAAGATCGACACGACCCACCAGCGCGAACCGTCGTTCATCAGCTGAATCGAGTTGATGCCGCGCGCGGACGGCTCCGGATCGCTCGCCATCCTCCGCGACTCGTAGGTGCTGAAGGCGTGCGCGATCCGGCCGTATTCCTCGGTCACGCGGTGGATCTCGACCTCGTGGAAGCCGTTGGCCTCGAGCGATTCACCAATGCCGCCCGCGTACTCGTCGGGCGTGATCACCCTGCGCCGGTACGCCGACTCGCCGGGAGGCCGCCCCACCGGGCTCAGGGTCGCGCCGGGCACGAACAGCGACAGGAAGCGGTCCCAGTCCCGCGCCACGCCCGCATCTCCCGAGATGACGTCGTAGAGAGCGGTGATGATCGCGTCGATGGACTCGACATCGGCCGGGTTGGGGTCTTGTTGGGCTGAAGAGGGCGACGGCATCGCCGCGGCGGCGGTGGCGGCCGCAAGGACGGCGGCGGTGGTCGCCACGGCGCGGAGGGAGGTTCGCGTGGACGGGCGCGGGGAGGTGTCCGGTTTCATGGGTCGAGCCCTTTCGGTGCGCGGGGTCACGTACGACAACGGTGCCGACACAAGAGCCCGCGTCGGGCGGCGGGTCAAGTTGCGCGGTTCGCCCGCTGCGCGCACGATGCGTTCCATGAAGTCCTTCTTTCCGATGGTGCGCCGGGAGGGCGTCACGCTCGTCTTCCTGATCGCCTTCGCCGGCTTCGCGTTCATCCCCGTCTGGCGCGACCTCGAGATCGGCGGGATGGCCGTGTTCGGCTGGTTGATCGCGGCGCTCATGCTGGTCTCGCCAGCGGTCACGCTCGTGGCGTTCCTCCGGCGCCGCGGCGACTCGCGCTGATGCTCCTCGAGCGCATCCTCGTCGGGGTCTACCTGGCCGCGTGCATCGGGATCGGTATCTGGGCGTCAAGGAAGGTCCTGACCTCCCGCAGCGAGTACTGGGTCGCGGGCAGGCGCATCGGCACGGTCGTCAATTCGATGGCGATCATGGCGGCGCTGGCGAGCGGCGGCTCGATCATCGGCGTCATGGGCCTGGCGTACGCGCAGGGTATCCCCGCGACGCTGGCGCTCTTCGGCGGGTCGGTGGTCGGCTTCTCTCTCGCGTCCATCCTTGTCGCCAGGCCGCTCCGGAACTTCGGCAAGTTCACGATCACCGACTTTCTGAGCTTTCGGTACCCGCACGCGGTGGTCCGCTACCTTGTGCCGATTCTGATCGTCATCGCCTTCACCATCTACATCGTCGCGCAACTCAAGGCGGCCGGCATCGCCGCCGAGGCGCTACTCGGAATCCCGTACAACACCGCCCTGGCGATCGCGACCGTGGTGTTCATCATCTACGTCTCGTTCGGGGGCATGGTCGCGATCACCTGGACCGACGTGATCCAGGGCTTCCTCATGGTGCTGGTCGTCGTGGGCACGGCCGCGGTGCTCATCTGGCGGGTGGGATCGCCCTTCGAGATCATGAGCCAGGCCACGGTCGTGGCGCCCGAACTCGGACAGGTCGCGCACCGGCCCGTGTCCAGCTACCTCGGCTATTTCGTGATCTGGGCCACGGCCATCCCGGTCATCCCCCACATCGTCATGCGGGTCTTCACCGCGCGCGACGCCGACAGCGCGCGCATGTCGCTGAACCTCTCGATGCTCGTGTACAGCGTGATGATCCTCGCGGCGGTGCTCGCGATCGTGCCGGTCGGCCGGATCGACTTTCCGGCGCTGCAGGACGCGGACGAACTCTTCCTGCGCGTGATGGAGACGCAGTTTTCCCCGCTGATACGCGGCATTGCCGTCGCCGCCGTGCTCGCCGCCGTCATGTCCACCACCGATGCGCTTCTTCTCGCCTGCAGCTCCGCGATCGCGCACGACATCCTGGGCGGTGCCATGCAGGGCCGGGCCAGCGAGCGCACGCTCAGCCTCGTGCGCATCGTCACGACCTGGGTGATCGGGATCGCCGCCCTCCTGTGGGCGTTCTCCCCGCCCGAGCTGATCACCCAGTTCTACACGGCCGGGGTCGGCGTGCTCAGCTCCAGCCTTTTCGTCCCCACCGTCGCCGGGCTCTGGTGGCAGCGGGCCAACCTGGCGGGCGGCGTCGGGGCGGTCGTGTCGGGCGCGGCCGTGTACATGGTGGTGCAGCTGGGCATTGTCGACATCGGCGTGGCGCCGGTGGTCGTCGCGCTTGCCGCCAGCGCCGCGGCCATGGTCCTGGGCGGGCTGTTGGGTCCGCGGGAATCCAGCGAGATGGTTGACCGGATCGAAGCGCTGCACGGCCAGGGCTGACGCGCGGAATCCTGGTAGTCCGTCCGTCGGCATTGTCGTCGGTAGTGCGAAGCAGAGCGAAAATGACAACTCTGGTTGACATTATGTAAAGTGCAGTGTACATGTCGGCGTTGTGGGGGAGGGGAGTGTCGGCGTGCAGTGGACCGTCGGGATGGACGAAGCGAGGCTGGCACGGCGCACCGGGATTCCCGAAAACCCCCTCCTCCTGCTCGGCGTAGCCTGCCTGGTGCTCGGATGCTGGTTCCTCATTACCGCGTTCCCGCGTGGCGAGAGAGCGAGAGCAGTCGTCCCGACGCTGGTTGGTGCCTTGGCCGTGGGCGGCCCCCTGTGGATCTCGTGGCTGGGGCCCCTGGTTCTGCCGTGACTTACGCCCATCTTGCGTTACGGCTCCAACGGTGCTGGATTGCCGGGCACGGCTCATGACAACTCCTGTTGTCACAATGTAAGGTCGGGATTACACTCGGAACGGAGACCAGGGCTTCGGGTATAACCGCTCTATTCTTAACTGACCCCAGAGCCGCCGAATTCCGTGACCTGAACCCGAGAAGGGGGACGCCCATGCGCTGGTGTGCAATCCTCGTGGCTGCCCTCATCGTGCAGGGGTGTGGGTTGTTGGACCAGGGCCTGGTCTGCACCGAACAATTCGTGTACGCCATCACCGTCGAGGTGCGGGACTCGTCTACGGGCGAAGCCCTCGCTTCACCGCTGACCGGCGTTCTAACGGATGGCGAATACCGGGAGACCATGGAAGTGCATCGTCATATCCTGAACGGGGGCGGGGAGCGACCCGGAGTCTACGACGTCGAGATACGCGCTGAAGGTTACCGGCCCTGGCAAATCAAGGGTGTCGAGGCTGGGCACGACGAATGCCATGTCGAGAACATCATGCTCCTCGCCGAAATGGTTCCGTCCGACGCGTCCTGACTGCCAGCGGCGATACGCGGCGCCATGATAGCGGACAGACCCGAAGCGATCCTGGCGACCCCGGACAGCCGAACCATCAATAGACGCGACTTCGTTCGCCGTGTCGGCGGGCTGGCGGGCCTTGGGCTCATCTCGTGCTCAAGCCCTGTCGAGCCGGAAGACTCCCCCGGAACGCTGACCCCGGCCGACCAGCCGTTGCGGGTTGTCGTTGTCGGTGCCGGCATGTCCGGTCTGGTCGCGGCCTACGAACTCTCCCGGGCCGGGCACGACGTGACCGTACTCGAGGCCCGTGAGCGCGTGGGAGGGCGCGTTCTGACCGTGCGTTCCCCGTTCGCTTCGGGACACTCCGTCGAGGCAGGGGCCGCGCGCATTCCCCCCGAGCACGACTTGACCCTGGGATACGCGGGCCACTTCGGACTGGAGCTGGACCGCTTCTACCCGGAAGACGGGCTCTTTCTCCGGTACGAGAACGGGGAGCGGGCGACGATTCCGCCGAGTTCGTTCCTCTCCGAATGGCCCGACTTCGTGAAGATCCGAGGCGGGAGCGACCGTTTGCCCGCCGCCTTTGCCGCCGAGCTGGGCGACCGCGTGGTCACGGCATCGGCCGTGACGGACATCGTCGCCGGGAGCACGGTCACTACCACTGCCCGCGACGGCCAGAGCTACGAATCGGACAGGGTGCTGGTGACCGTGCCGGTGCCCCTTCTCTCCAGCATTCGCTTTTCGCCAGCGCTTTCCTCCGCAAAGACCGAGGCGATGAACGGTGGCTTCCACTACCAGAGCGCCACTCGGGTATTCGTCCGCTTCCGGACCCGCTTCTGGGAGGCCGAAGGCCTGAACGGATGGGGGACGACCGACTGGCCCGAAGAACTCTGGCATTCCACCTGGGACGCGCAGGGCCCCGAAGGCGTCCTGCTCACATATGTGCGCGGCGCCCGCGCGGACGAACTCGACGCGCTCGATGGCGATGCCCGCGTGTCCCGCGTACTCGCCCACTGGGAGGACTACCTGCCAGGCGCCTCCGCCCACTTCGCGTCCGGCACGTCGCACTCATGGCAACGGGATCCCTGGAGCCGCGCCGCCTGGGCGGAGCCCACGCCCACTCAGGACGCCGAACTCGGCAGCGCGCTCGCCCGGCCCGAGGGACCGGTACATTTCGCCGGCGAGCACATCTCGGGAGCGCGGGGGTGGATGAACGGTGCTCTGGAGTCGGGGCTGCGGGCCGCAGGGGAGATTCATGGGGGATGACCGTGCCGCGCCGGCGTTCCCGGACGTGGCGTCGTAGCGCGGTGACCTTCGCGCCGAGTCTGGGCGTCCCTGTCCCCCTCGCCACCACACCGCCGATGACGTACGATGCGTTCAGCTCTCGCCTATCGAAGACCGGAGGAAAGACCATGAAGAGCGCCCTGCTCATCGGAGCTCTGCTCGCCACCTCGACTGTCGCCCAGGCCCAGCAGCGCCCCGAGCGCGATCCGAACAGCATGGGCGGCGGCAACTGCGCGGCCAACATCTACAACTGCCGCGATACGCCGAACCCGCTTCCCGCCCCGAACACGGTCTGGATCGAGGAGATGACGTGGATGGACGTCCGCGACGCGCTGGCGGACGGCAAGACGACGGCCATCATCCCCACGGGCGGCGTCGAGCCCAACGGCCCCTGGCTCGCGACGGGCAAGCACAACTTCGTTCTGCGCGCCAACTGCGACGCAATCGCGCGCGAGCTGGGCGACGCGCTCTGCGCTCCAATCATCAAGCTGGTGCCCGAAGGAAACATCGACCCGCCCAGCGGTCACATGACCAGCCCCGGCACCCTCAGCCTGCAACAGGAGACCTTCGAGGCCCTGCTGACCGATGTCGCGCACAGCCTGAAAATGCACGGGTTCCGCAACATCATCTTCATCGGCGACAGCGGCGGGAATCAGGGCGGACAGCGCGCCGTGGCCGAGAGGCTCAACGAGCAGTTCGCCGGCGCGGCCGTCGTGGCGCATGTGCAGGAGTACTACGACTACAACTCGGTCACCCGCTACATGGCCTTCCGCGGACTCGAGGCCGGCGAAAACGAGGGCATGCACGACGACCCGATCATCACCCTCAACATGTTCTACGACGACCCGTATTCGGTGCGGTACGACGAGCGGGTTGCGGCGGGCAAGGCGACGATCAACGGCGTCTCGATCGAGGACCGGGTGAAGTCGCTCGAGCTGGCCCGCGAGATCGTGGCGTTCCGCGCGGAGCATACGGCCGATGCGATCCGGACGGCCATCGCCAACCGAGGCACCCTGCCGGCGCCCGACATGTCGGCGATGCGCGCGCGGTTCGCGGCCGCGCGGGCGGCCGGCGGCGGCGGCCGACCGGAGCGCCCAGCCCCCGATCCCCGCTCGATGGGAGGCGGCGAGTGCACCGCCAACATCTACAACTGCGTGGACACGCCCAACCCTCTACCCCCGGTCAAGACCGTCTGGATCGAGGAGATGACCTGGATGGACGTCCGCGACGCGCTCGCCGACGGCAAGACCACGGCGATCGTCTCCACCGGCGGTGTCGAACCCAACGGCCCCTGGCTGGTGACCGGCAAGCACAACTACGTGCTGCGCGCCAACTGTCCCGCCATCGCGCACAAGCTCGGCAATGCGCTGTGCGCGCCGGTGATCGAGACCGTGCCCGAAGGCAACATCGATCCGCCCAGCGGACACATGACCAGCCCGGGTACGATCAGCTTGCGCCAGGAGACCTTCGAGGCCGTGCTCACCGATGTCGCCCAAAGCCTGAAGGTGCACGGCTTCGAGAACATCGTTTTCATCGGCGACAGCGGCGGGAATCAGCGCGGCATGGACAACGTGGCCACGGCGCTGACCGAGGCCTGGGGCGGCGAGGCGGCCGTCCTCTTCATCCCGGAGTACTACCGCACACCGCCGGGCACGCCGAACGTGCTGCGCGACCTGGGCGTCGTCACCGACGACATGCCCAGCGACGGGATCCACGACAGCCCGGGCATTACGCTCAACATGATGCTCGACGACCCGGCGTCAGTGCGCTGGGCCGAGCGGGTGAAGACGGGCCAGGCGGTCATCAACGGGGTGTCGATCGCCGACCTGGGCAAGTCGCTGGAGTTGGCCAGGCAGGTTGCGGATGCGCGGACCGAGCGGACGGCGCGGCTTATCGAGGAGAGGATCGGGGGGCGGTAGCATTACTCAGGCGGAATCGCGCCCGGGCAGCGGGCCGGCTGACGATTTCGCCGGCGCCACCACCGCGAAAGGGCCGGAGGAGATGGATGGCGTGGGCAACTTCAAGTGCCTCGGCATCGGCCGGCGGCCCCCGGAGGGCAAGACGCCGGAGTTCAAGCGGGATCTGTCGATGGCGGTCGCGCGCCTCGCGGCAGGGTCCCGTCGTCCGGTCCCGGTTCCCGCGCGGCCCTCGGCAGCGTGTCGACTTCGACATCGGCCGCGGCGGCGGCGCGCGGAAGCGCGGCCCGCGCCTCGAGTTTCCCGACCGCGCGCGAGACCGTCTCGTGTCGGGGGTCCGCCGTACTGATGCGCCTCAAGGTCTTGCGCAGTTGCGGCAGCGCCTCCACCGCGTTGATCTCGGCGAGCGCGTTTGCCGCGTGGGCGCCGGCGGTGGCGCCGAGGGCGGCGGCGAACGCGGCGACGATCTCTTCCCGGTACTCACCGTCACGCGCCTTGAGACCCTCGAAATCGCCGCCGAGCGCCCTGGCCACGGTATCGACCAGCCCGCGTTCACCCAACTGCCGCAACGCCTCGGCTGCGCGTTGGCGCGCGGGCCTGCCATCGGCCCAACCGGGGGCGCCGAGCAGCGGGACAAGGGGGGCGACCGCATCGCGGTGCCCGATCTCGGCGAGCGCTTCGATGGCACGGACCGTCAGCGCTTCGTCTTCGTCGCGGAGCACGGACGCAAGGGCCGGAATGGCCGCGGGATCCCCCAGCCGGCCGAGCGCGGCCGCCGCGTCGCGCCGCGTCCCGTAGCTCTCCCAGAGGATGTGCTTGTCCTCGATCCGGCCCCCGGGGGCGCGCAGGCGCCGGATGTGGATGCGGACATCGTCCTCGTACGCCTTGCCGTCGTGACAGACCTCCCGCAGCACCTCGGCGAAAAGGTCGAACAGCGTCTTCAGCTGCGCCCGATCCTTGATCACTCCGGCGGCCTGGAAACGGAGTTCGTCCACCCCGTCGGGGAACTTGCTCAACCATCCGTCGTGCGCCTTGACCGACAGGTGAATCCGGGGCTGTGCGTCGATGAGCTTGCGGATCCTCCGGTTGCCGAACAGGCGCCGCACGCGCCGCGAATCGCTGCCCTTGATCACGAAGTCCTGGTCGAAGCGGGGATGACCGACCCGGATGTCCTGCATGCCCAGCGCCTTCCCCAGCCCGCTGAAGAGGCTCGGCCGGTAGATCTCGAACCAGAAGCCCTCGGGATTGAAGTAGGGAGCGCGCAGTCTCGTGAAGGTCTGGTTCATCTTGCCGTCGCCCGAAGTGACCGTGTCCAGCGTGATGATCCAGTCGGCCGTGCGGGCCTGGACGGCGGACGAGGTGAGGAGGCCGCCCTCGTGGAACTTCCCGCGCACCTCTCTGGAAAGCTGCCGCCAGATTTCCTTCTGGCTCGGTCCGAAGAGGGACTTGAGGATGCTCATCCGACGGGTTCTCCAGCGTTCATCGCAGCCGCACCACCGGGTGCCTGACCTTCAGGTCGGTCTTGCGCTGCAGATCGTGCACGGTCACGCACAGCCAGCGGTTCTCGTCCACTGAATACGTAACGCGCAGCCGTGGTCCTTCTCCCTTGCCGGCCGGGTTGAGCGGCAGCGCCGGATCCGCCTCGTTGAGACACAGACAGAAGGCCCGCGCGCCGGCGGTGGCGGGCACGAAGTAGCGGGAGCCGTTGGGCCGCTCGGTCCAGTCGACAGGACGCCCCGCCACGCGCCCGACCTCGCAGATGAAGAGGTTGATGTGCTGCTGCCCGTCGAAGCCCGGAGCGTAGTAGCGCGTCACGAAGTTGTCGACCGTAGGGAAGCGCGTGCCGCCGGGGATGAGCAGCTCGTACTCGGCTTCGCCGCCGTCGTCGGGCAGAAGGCGAAGCGCGTAGTCGTGGTAGATGAAGTCCTCGACGTGCGCGCCCCCCGCAAAGATGCACGCGCCTCGCGCGACGGCCTCGAACGGGAGCCATTCCCGCACCTTGTCGCGGCCGAGCACGTCGCCCACGACGTTGCGCACCTCGGGCAGCAGCGTGGACCCGCCCTCGAGGATCACGTCGTCGATCTTGTCGGGGAACACGCCGTGCCGGGTTCGCAGCTCGGTGAGCAGGGCGTCCAGGAGCTCGCGGATCCGCGCGTACAGGCCGTTTGCGGCAAGAATGTCGTGCAGGACGTCGTAGTCCAGCTTGCCGAACGACTCGTTGCGGAAGGTGAAGTCGCCCTCGTTCCCCGCGCTCGCGAGCAGTTTCACGCGCTCGGCCTCCCACCTGAGCGCGACTTCCCATTCGGGCCAATCGTGGAGGGCCGTCGGCACGAAGCGCTCCAGGATCCAGCCATCGACGTCGTCGCCCCCGAGCTCCACGGCCTGCTTCGCCAGCACCTCGGCGCGGCCCGTCTCCGCCGTGCGCGCACCATGAGTCCTCATGACGGCGGCCTCCATCGAGCCACCGCCGAAGTCGAATGCGACGAGGGTGGTGGCGCGCCCCACATCGACCCCGTAGCCGAGCGCGGCGGCGACGGGTTCGTCGAGCGTGCGAAACACGATGCCGGCCGGCTTGCCCCGCACGCGCGCCCAAATGCGCTGCCACCAGCTGCGGTGCTTCACGTTCCGGACGATCGTCTGCAACTCGGCGCGGTACGTCTCGTAGAAGCCGCTGGGCGTCGCAATGGTCAGATCGGCAACGTCTTCGCCGAATCGCGTCTCCAGCGCCCCGACGGCCTCGCGGAGGAACAGCGACGCGACATCCTGCGCGGTGAAGGTCCTGCCGCCCACACGCGCCGCGGCGCGGCCGCTCTCGGTATCGAGGTGCCGCTTGAAGCCGCGCGCGAAGCCGGTGGCCCGGCCGTCCCAGTTGTAGGTGACGGCCTGCTGTCCGATCAGGACTTCCGCACCCTCACGGTCCATGACGCACACGCATGACGGGATGACCGGGGTCTGCGTGAGGGGCTCGATCTTCGCGAGTTCCGGCAGGTTCACGACGTGCGGCCGCCCCGACCGGTCCTCGCAGATGGTCGTGTTGGAGGTGCCGAGGTCGATTGCCCAGTGGGTTGGCATGCGGGAAGCTACACCGCAGTCTGTTGAAATGGAAACCGCAGTCAATACGCCGTCAGGGGCCAGCCATGGGTGATTCCAACATCGATCGCACAGCCGCGGAAGGGAGCGCGCACGAGGGGGAGGGCCCGGGCATTCATGCCGACTCGGGCATTCCCGCCGGACTGCTTGCAGGGCTCGTCGTGGTGCTCCTGACGGCTACCGGCATCGTTGCCCGCTACTATGTGACGTCGCTCTACTGGGTCAGCTTCTTCGTGGCCCACCGGAAGGCCCGTATCACAAGGGGCGAGATGTTCGCCTACATTGGCGTCCCGAACGCAGTCTGGGTGTTCATGCCGGCGTTCGGACTGTATGTCTCCATTCGCCTGATCCTGGAGGGGAACTACGGTGTGCTGGGGTACTGATCCCTCGCGACACGGTTGGATCGAGGTCGTCGCCGGCGTCATGTTCAGCGGAAAGTCGGAGGAACTGATCCGGCGTGTCCGGCGCACCCTCATCGCCGGCCGGCGGGTTCAGCTCTTCAAGTCCCACCTCGACGACCGCTACGGCGGCGAGTTCCGCATCTCATCCCACGACGGCCGCCAGATCGACGCCGATCCCGTGTCCAACTCGGTGCAGATCGCCGAAAAGGTCGACCCGGCAACGCAGGTCGTCGCCATCGACGAGGCCCAGTTCCTGGACGACGGCATCTGCGAGGTCGTGGATGCCCTGGCGGACGCCGGGATCCGCGTCATCGTGGCCGGCACCGACATGGACTTCCGCGGCGAGCCCTTCGGGCCCATGGGACTGCTCCTGGCGCGCGCCGAGCGGATCGACAAGCTCACCGCGATCTGCGTCGTGTGCGGCGACCCGGCGACGAAAAACCAGCGCCTCATCGACGGCAAGCCGGCGCCGGCGGAGGGCCCGACGATCCAGGTGGGAGGCGCCGAGTCCTACGAGGCGCGCTGCCGGCGCTGCCACGTGGTGCCGAAGCGGGACAGGGCGCAGGCGGAGTTGTTGTTCGGTGGGGCCGCCGAGGAACGGGAGAGGGCGTAAGGTCAGCCCCCCGGCACCCTCGCAATCGGATACACCCCGCCGGCCTGCAGCCGGTCCGCCAGGAAGCCCCAGTTCGCGAAGCCGTCGTCGGACTGCGGCTCCAGGAGGCTGAAGAGCAGGCGGCCCAGGGGCTGGTCGGCGCGGGCCCACATGTCTCCGGGGGCAGGGGTGACCCGGGTGCTCTCGTAGCGACCGAAGAGGGTCTGTTCGTTGCGCCCCTGGAACGGCCGCTCGGCGGTCCGGATGGAATCGATGCGGAAGACCTCTGCATCGACGGGCGTCGCCCCGGCCGGCTCCAGCGCGACGCCGTGTGCCCCGAGCCGGATCTGCACGTCTTCCAGCTCGGCGGGGACCAGGTAGGCGCGGGGGACGCGCTCGCTGAGCGTGGGCGCGAACGTCCCGTACTCGTACATGGGCACGACGTACTGCGTGTCGGCGCGCAGGAGCATGGGGCTTCCGGTGAGCGGGTGAACCTCCTCGACGACCGCGCCCATGAGGATGTCGACAGGCGCGGCAGAGCGTTCGGGCGCGGCGCGCAACGCGAGCGACTGGCCCACCACGGATGCGGCATCGGCGGCCGCGACGATTTGGCGGACCTCGTCCGCGTGCTCGTGCACGTAATTCAGGATCTCCTCGACGAAGTACAGCGTCGCGAGGACCCGCTCCTCGAAGGTCGCGTACGAGTACGCCTCGCTCAGGATGGCGATCCGGTTGCGCAGGCCGATGTAGTTGTTGTTGAACCGGGGGCGGTGGTCGAAGGTGTACCAGCCGGGCTCGCCGCCGCCGCGCGCAAACGCGTTCCCGTAGTGGTAGAAGTGCCAGCCGTGCTTTTGCCGGATGGACTCGGTGACCTGGGGCAGGAGACCCTGCCGCAGGAAGGCGTCGATACCCGCAGGCGTGTTCGGGTGGAGCGGCGGGGAGTACGTGAGATGATAGGCGTGCCGCGTCCCGTTCGTCGTGTGCAGATCCACCGCCACCTGCGGATCGTATTCGTTCAGGAGACGCGCGACCGAACGGGCCTCGGGCGATTCGAGCTTCATGTGATCGCGGTTGAGGTCGTAGCCCTGGGCGTTCGGGCGCTGGCCCATGCCGCCGATGGGACCGTGCTGACGGCCTCGGTTGGTGAGGGTCACGCGCTCGTTGCCGTCGGCGTTGTAGATGGGCGCGATCAGCAGGACCATCGACTCCCGCCATTGGCCGTGGCGGCCGGCCAGGAGGTCGCGGAGCAGCATCTGGAGCGCCTCTTTCCCGCACACCTCGCCCGCGTGGATGTTGCCCTGCAGGTAGACGACCGTCTTGCCGGAGGCGCGGACGGACGCGGGGCTGGGGTCGGCGACGTCGCCTACGACGGCCAGCGGAAGCGCACGGCCCTCGTTCGTGAAGCCGTATGTGGTGTAGTGGACCGACGGCGAGCTGGCCGCGGCGCGCTCGAGGAAGTCCACGATATCGGCGTAGGAACTGGTTTCGCGGTAGTCGGTGCGCTCGGCGCGGGTGAGGAAGGTGTCCGTGGGCGGGGAAGGGTTGCAGGCGCTGACGGCGACGGCCGTGGCCGCGCCCACCATGTATGCCGACAGCCGGTGCGTGGCCGCACGCCTCTTTGCCGAAGTCGCCATGCGAGTGCCAACCTTTCGATAGTCTGGCTGTGTCCTGAATACGGGACTTCAAGTTAGCAGCGGTACCGCGTCCGATACCTCACCGAAGCCACTGAGGCCCTGCGGGCCGCTTTCTTCAGAACAACGCTTCCAGTGCCTCCGCCGGTGTGACCGCGGGGATCGGCGAGCGCCTGAAGTCCCTGGTGTTCCGCGTGACGACGAACCCGGCCCCGCACGCGCGCGCCGCGGCAACCTGCATTGCGTCCTCGAAGTCGGTCATGTCCAGGCGGGCAGCGTAGGCAATCGCGTCGGTGCCGCATTCTGCCACAGCCACAAAGCGGGTCAGTTCGGTGATGAAGTCGCGGACATCCGACTCGCCGCGCGAAGGTGCGACGAGGTAGCAGAAGCTCGACAGGGTGTGCCAGGCGACAAACGCACGCCTCGGCCCCGTCTGAAGTCGGTCGAGCAGTTCGGAGGCCGCCCCGGAAAACGGTTGACGATCGAGCGCCACGTCGATGAGCACGTCCGTGTCGATCAGGATCACAGGTACTTCCGGGCCAACGCGTCGTACAGGGGATCGTCGAGGCTGGCGGCCTGGAGCCGGCCCCTCCAACGCGACGCGAAGGACGGTTCGCCGACGGCAGCCTCTGCCCGCAATGCGCGTTCGACCAGCGCCGACAGCGACACGCCTCGCGATCTTGCGTGCCGCTTCGCGGCGATGAGGACTTCGGGATCCACCGTGATCGTGAGCTTCTGTTTCATGCAGGATTCCGAGATAATACGTATACGTGTTATTCAACACCGTATATGTATTCCGTTGGCACGTCAAGACAGGGGAGCGAATGTGAGAGACCCGAAGGAACGTCGTGGCCCGTGTCCTGGTAAAACGCTCTGGAAGCCCCGGTGTCCCTCGAACAAGGAGTCTCGGAATGACCCGACGCCTTCCACCGGCCGTCATCGGAATCGCCGCAGCGGGCGTCCTGGCGACTGTCGGGTGCGCCAGCCGCACCGTTCCGGTCCCGGACGTCCTGACCCTGCACCCCTACAACGGCGAATGGGTGCTCGAGGCCTCGGCGCGGGCCCCCGTCAGGGTCCAGTTCATCTCCCGGGACGGCTACGGGTTCTCGTCCCGGACAACCGGGTTCCTCTACACCCGGCATACAGGCTCCAACCCGTGACCCGGTCCAGCCACCCTGGCAGGCAGCTATCGCTGTGGCTTCCCGCGCCCCTGGCGCCGATCGTACTCCTGGGCTTGCTCTCCGCCTGCGCCCCGGACACTTCGCCCCCCACGCACACCCCACCCCACATCGCGGACAGCGCCGGCGTCCGCATCGTCACCTACGACCACGCCCCAACCACCCCGGCCCCCTTCCAGCTCGCCGCCCAGCCCCGGTACCGCCACGGCGCCAACGCGGGTGACTATTCCTTTCAGGAGGGCAGCGTCGGCCGGCTCCTGCCGGACGGCAGCGCGGTCGTCTACGACCCGTGGAGCATCGAGCTGGTCGCGTTCAGTCCCGACGGTACAACGCACTCCGTCCTCGCCACAGAGGGAGAGGGACCGGGGGAAGTGCGCTACGTCAGCGCCATATTCGCACCGGGGCAGGACAGTGTCCTGATCGCTGACCCCAACCTCGCCCGCGTGACCCTCTTCGTAGGAGGTTCGGCAGCCCGTATCTCTACTCTTCCGCGCTCCGCGCGCCTCGAAGTCGAGGGCATCGGGTCATCCGGCGAGCTCCTGCTGGCCACTACCTACGGCTCGTTCAGCGACGTAGATGCGTGGCGCCCAGGCCACATGGCCCGGTTCGACGTGGAGACCGGGGCGCTCGACACCGTCGCATCGTACGACTTCATGCCGCGCATCCCGCCAGGTCTCGAGCAGGACCCGATCCCGGCTTACGGCGAAATAACGGTCGCGGCCGGGCACTTCGTCCAGACCAGGTCCGACAGACCGCAGGTTACCTGGCGCCTCCCCGACGGTACCGCGACGCAGATCGCCCGCTGGCAGGCCGCTCCGGTCCTGCTGACAGAGGAGTGGATGCAGCCCATCGAGGCCGACTACCGGATGGAGGTCCGCAAACACAGCCCCAACGTTGCCGAAGCTGGAATCACGGAGAGCACCCGGCGAGTCATGGGCATCTATCGTGCCAGCATCGGCCGCCCCATGCCGCTCTTCGCCGAGCCGTTCGCCGACGCCGAGGGAAGGATCTGGCTGCCCTCCTATAAGCCGGGGGGCGAGCGCCGCAGCGTGCCGCCGTATGCCGTGATCGCGCCCGACGGGGAATGGCTGGGCACGGTGAACGTTCCTCCCGGGTTCCGCATTCTCGACGTGGCTGGGGGGCTCGTCCTCGGCATGGAGCTGGACGAGATGGATGTGGAGAGCGTGGTGGTGTTCGAGTTGGTGGGAGGGTAGGAGGTCCCATTCTTCTCCACCTGTTGGACACAGCGTCCGCATGACTTCCAGAGGTGGTGGTCGTCGGCCGGCCATAGTCGACTGGTTGAGGTAGTCCTGGCTATAGGCCTGGAGTATCCACGGACCCCTGGTTCTCCACACTTCGACAAGGGCGAAGTCACGAGGCTGAAACAAGGTGAAATCCGCAAGACGGACCGGCTGATCGTCGATGAGAAGTTCGACGACTCGCCTGCTTCCCTCGATGTTGGCAATTGCGCATCCGTAGTCGGAGTACCCCTCGAAGCTGAAGCCAAAGAGCGAGCCGGCCATCTCCCAGACGTTCTCCGCCCAATGGGTGTTCAGCGCTTCGAGTCCGATGGCCAATGGTCTTCTCCTCAGTGGGGTGCCGTTGCGCCTGACCCTGAGGCGTTGCTGATAGCTGCCCACTTCGGCCTCGATTCCTTCGAGCAGGATGGGTCTCGGCTGCAACGTCACGACGATCGCGTCGGAAGAGGTGGCGTCGAGGCTTACGACCTGGGGAATGTACCCGAGGGCAGATACGCGCAGTTCCCGGTTTGGGGGAAGCTCCCCGTCCAGGTCAATGAGAAAAAGGCCATCCTCGTCGGTGAGATCGTATGCCCGAGTCCCGTCCACAGTGACGAAGGCACTGATCACGGCACTTCCATTCGAGCCGTCCACTACCTGGCCGCGGACCTGCGCGACTTGCCCGGTGGCGGAGTGAGGGGCCAACGCGCCCGCCACAAACACGCATGCCGCTGCAAACGAAAGGCTCCGCGCGAGGCTCACCCGGCGCGTTCACTCATCGGATCTCCCCGTCACAGGTCGACGGATTCACCTCGAATCTCCTGACGACCGTCGACACCTCGCCGCGGGCCACGGGGATCTGGTCCACGACGAGCAGCAGAGATCCCTGCAACGCCACCCTTGCCCGACCACCGGACGCCACGGGGATCTCCGTGTCGGCGCACTGGCGCGCACCGTCGGGGCTCAGGCTCGATACATGGAATCTTGTATCCGAGAACCGCGGGCCCATGCCTCCGGCCGCCCGCCCGACCTGGAGGTCGCTGTGTACAACGATGATGTTCCCGACCTCGTCCCGGGACAGTGGCCCCAGTACGGAGATCTCGTTGGCGAACAGCAGCGGATCCATGGCTTCGGTGAAGCTGCCTACGTCCTCCTCGGCCGGCGCCCCGCGGCGCAAGCGAGGCTGGAGGTAGAGGGTGTCAATCGGTTCGCCGGTACGGGAAAGGAGCAGATAGGGCGTGCCCGAAAAGCCCACTACCATGTCGGATGCCCCCACGTCGAGAAACACACTTCCCAGGGCGCCAAACATGAGCGGGTTGGTACGGTAGGGCGAAGGAACGGCGACGCGGTCAAGTTGCAGGGCATCCCGCGATCCGGTCCGGGCCAGCGACGGAAGCCGGGTCGCGCCGAGCGTGCCCACGGACATCCAGGTGTCTCGCTCCATTCCCGAGATCCACAGGGAGTCGCCGACCTCGGTCATGGACGTGAGCCTCATGGTCGGTCGCAGGCCGATCGCCCCGATGGCCACACCGGTTTGCTCGTCGAAGACTTCGATCTCCATGCCCCGCAGGTCGACGGCGCCAACCACCCCGCCCACCGCAATGACGGGGCCAACCCCCATGAACTCACCCGGCCCCTGCCCCGGCCCACCGAACGCCCGGACGAAGCGCCCGTCGCTGTCGAATTGCAAAACGGCGTTGGCGAACGCGTCCGAAACCAGAAGAGAGCCATCAGGCCTCTGCACGACGTCAATGGGTGCGCTCACGTAGTGCTCGGCGTCTTCCTGCAGGATCAGGCTATCGCGCAGGATGAGCGACGGACCAGGCAGCTGGCCGAGCGCGTCGGGGGCAGCGAGCGGGGGAAGGATGGCGAGGTGGACTGCGATCAACGCGGTGCGCGCCAGTGTTCGGCTCAAGTTTTCCTCTCGGTCTCCGTCCGGCGAGTCACGTTACGCTGGGGACGGCCCCTCGGCCGCCGGACGATGTGGTTCGACTTGGTGGAAGGGTAGGAGGTAGCAGGTAGTCGGTTTCCATCGACGAATCGGTGTCTTCGGCCGCGATCAGCGCGACCGGCTTCTTTCCCCGTCGCCGGTTCACGACCGGCTCATGGGTATCGGTCGTTCTTCTCCACCTGTTGGACACAGCGTCCGCATGACTTCCAGAGGTGGTGGTCGTCGGCCGGCCATGGTCGACTGGTTGAGGTAGTCCTGGCTATAGGCCTGGAGTATCCACGGACCCCTGGTTCTCCACACTTCGACAAGGGCGAAGTCACGAGGCTGAAACAAGGTGAAATCCGCAAGACGGACCGGCTGATCGTCGATGAGAAGTTCGACGACTCGCCTGCTTCCCTCGATGTTGGCAATTGCGCATCCGTAGTCGGAGTACCCCTCGAAGCTGAAGCCAAAGAGCGAGCCGGCCATCTCCCAGACGTTCTCCGCCCAATGGGTGTTCAGCGCTTCGAGTCCGATGGCCAATGGTCTTCGCCTCAGTGGGGTGCCGTTGCGCCTGACCCTGAGGCGTTGCTGATAGCTGCCCACTTCGGCCTCGATTCCTTCGAGCAGGATGGGTCTCGGCTGCAACGTCACGACGATCGCGTCGGTAGAGGTGGCGTCGAGGCTTACGACCTGGGGAATGTACCCGAGGGCAGACACGCGCAGTTCCCGGTTTGGGGGAAGCTCCCCGTCCGGGTCAATGAGAAAAAGGCCATCCTCGTCGGTGAGATCGTATGCCCGAGTCCCGTCCACAGTGACGAAGGCACTGATCACGGCACTTCCGTTCGAGCCGTCCACTACCTGGCCGCGGACTTGCGCGACTTGCCCGGTGGCGGAGTGAGGGGCCAACGCGCCCGCCACAAACACGCATGCCGCTGCAAACGAAAGGCTCTTCGGTCGTCTCGCCGCCCGACTCACACTCACAGTCCCGATCACCTCAAAACCCCACAATCTCGAGTGCCACGATCGACGATTCCCCCAAACTGCCTGTGTGGAGCGTCCAAACCCTGCGCCCCCTGGCTTCCAGTAGTCGCTGACCGTCCGGAAGGCGAATCGAGCCAAGAAACCGGCCGGATTGGAGGAAGACGTCATACATGGCTCCGGGTGCCCCGTGTCCGTCGAACGTACCAGGCAACGAGCGGTCTCGCTGGACCCAGATCCGTCCGTCCAGATCAACGACGATTCGAGAGGTGATCGCCGGGTTCGGGGGCTCGCCGAGTTCGCGGAGGGCTTCCCGCCACTCGTCTGGCATTTCCGCATCGGCATCCTCCCCGCGCTCGGCAGGCGAGAGCGGGACTGCCTCGCCGACATGACAGAACCGAACGAGGCTCGTGCCATCGCGGCCGAAGACCTCCAGTTCGTAGCGCCCGTCCGGGCTGGAGACGGCCCAGGTCTCTGCACCGACACCCAGTAAAGCGCGCGGCCATGCGGCCAGTGTCATACCAGCAAACGCTCTGGCGCGGGACCACATAGTCGTGTCGTTCACAGGTTTGTCGGGAGACCAGCGGACGAAGGATCGCTCCTCCCAACCATCCTCGATTGGGCCGGGGTATTCCAGCCACACGGTGCTGTCCGGTTGGAGGGCCACGAACCTGACCTGACCGGATGTATAGACCGGTGACAGAAACGCCTGATCGACCGGAGTGACGCTGGCCGAATGAGAAGCAAGGTCAAGGGTAACCATCCGGAATGCCCCGAGGTCCAGGACAAGGAGCGTGTTGGCGTCCACCCAGGTCACCGCGGCGGGTGCCTGGACCTCCGCCGGGCCTTCGCCGCGAGTCATGACCGGCCCCTGCCACTCACCGCCGGGGCCGAGAACGATGACTTCGGCCAGGCCCCAGTCTGCGATGGCGACCGATCCGTCAGGACTTACGGCGACGCCAGCCGGCCGGAGCAGTGTTTCGTCGTCATTGAGGCCACCGGCACGCCAGACCTCACGCCAGGAGAGCTCCGCAGGCCAGGCACCGAGGCTCGTGTTCGCTACAGCCTGACCATCGGGGTCAGTGATTTCACAAGGAGCGGATGCGGGCAAGTCGCAACCGGCGATCAAGGCGATCCAAAGCGACATCCATGCCAGCCTTGCCGCGATGCGTCCAATTGTGCCCTCCGCCCGGCGCGTCATTTCATCCTGCACGACTGTGCGGACGACCTTCCGCTGCCTGCCGCGACACCCGTACCAGATAGCAGCTGGTCGATGCCTGCCAGTCGTCGATTCGCATCGACAGGCTGCCGAGCAGGCGGGCGATTGCCGACTTGTCACGGTACGGCTGTGTCTCCGGCGCCGCTTCGATGAAGGCGTCGGGATCTCCGGCCTGAGCGACCACCCGCCGCATCGCGAGGGCGATCGCGCGTTCCTGTCTCGTCGACTTGAGTCCGGTGCTGATGCACAACCGAACGGCCTGGAACGTGCTGATCCTGGCCATTTTCGCTACCCAACCCACCAGCGCGCCGAAGCCGAGGCGATGCACCGCCAATGCCGACCGCATGTGCAACGTGTCATCCCGCAGGAGTCCAAGCGAGGTCAGGAAGTGCTCCTGCGCGGCACTGAATCTGTAGAACGCGACGATGACGTTGCCCGTTGCGGAAACGATCCGGTGCGCTTCACGCATGACCGTCTCGATGTCCTGCAAATCGGCCATGAAGTCGATGACGCCGGTCGCAAAGACGACCGTCTCATAGGTCCCGTCGCCGAACGGCATCGCGGCCGCATTTGCGCGGACAAGGGTCAGGCCTCTTCGCAACCTGGCATATTCCATCATCCTGGCGCTCAGATCGATGCCATCGCATCGGAGCCCCTGACGCCGCAACTCCTCGACAATCAGCCCCTGCCCGGCACCGGCGACCAATACGGGTTGGCGAATGTCGCCCAGGATCAGACGCACGCTCGACACGCTCAGGTAGTTGTCTTCGATGCGCCAATGATGCGGTGCCAGGGTGTCCCAGTAGCGCTTGCTCACTGTCGATGCGCCTTTGACATGAAGGAACCCGACCGCTACCGCCTCACGCGCACCACGTCCCGAATCCGGTCGCGCACCTCGCCGGCGCGACCCGCTTCCTCCAGCAGGCTCCACAGGCGTTCGATCGTGCGGGAGTCGACATATCCGGGTACGGTCGTCTGCCAGTTCTGGTCCGCGCGGAACCGGTTCACGGCGTCCACCGACTCCTGGTCGTAGACGAGCACGCCGGGAGAATCGATGTCCGGTGACGGCGACGCGGGGCGGTAGTAGCCGAGCACGTGGAGCATCACCTTCAACTGGAACACGTCGCGGCCCACAAACTGCTCCAATCTGCGGAAGCCGAGGGTTTCCGACGCCACGCCGTAGATCCGGCGCAGTTCGCGGACCGGCTCGGGGTGTTCGCAGACGTTGATGTCGGTCGTCACCCCGTCGGGACGCCTGGACATTCCGGGCCGCGGGTCCGCCACCAGCACTGCTGCGGACTGGGTCTCTCCGTGCCGGCCGTCGCCGCCCAGATCCTGGCCCGCCTGGAGCGCCTCGATCAGCCTGTCGGCGAGGTGGCGCCCCGATCCCTCGCTTCTCTCGAAGACGACTGCCACCGAATCCACCACGGCCGTCCCGACCAGCGCGTTGCCCTGAACGGCGTAGTGCAGGCCCGACCGCTCGGCGACCCAGTCGCCCCGCTCTTCGGCTCCATACTGCCCCGATCCCGTCCACTGCGCCGACCGCCCGTCCGCACCGATCACACCCACCTGCCTGCGGTCGCGTCCCTCGTCCGCGGCCACTACCCGGTCCATGGCTTCCTGCGGCGCCACCCCCTGTTCCAGGAGATCGAGCAGGTCGTTGCCGTACTCCACCCGGGTGCCCCCCTGGGTCGCCACGGCGCCTACACCGGCGCGGACCCACGGAACCGCGTTGCCCACGCAGGGATTCCGCGTCGTGACCGCCACGCCGGATTCGCCGGTGGAAGGATTGATCGCCACAATCGAGAAGGTGTTGAACAACGGCTCGATGTCGTTGGGAACCGGCTCCAGCCGGACCACGGCGGTCAGCTCCTCGGCGTGTTCCAGAGCCAGGTAGATGAGTCCGTCCGGACCCTCGCGGACGTCGCGGATCCGTCCCAGCTCCCGTGCGAGGAGCGTCTCCAGGCTGACGGCATCGCGACCCGCCAGCGTCACACGGGCGAGCTGCTGGCCGACCATTCCTCCGACGAACGCGCTCCCCCGCCACCAGGGGAAGCTGTCCCCCCGGTAGATGACCATGCCCGACACACCGATCGAAGGCGTCCAGACGAACCGGGGCGACTCCAGGCCCGAGCGCCGCGTTTCATTGGTGAACACCGTCCCGTCGTAGTTGATGCCGTGGGAGACCACCGGCCAACCGTAGTTGGCTCCGGCCACGATCAGGTTGAGTTCGTCCCCGCCCCGAGGGCCGTGTTCGTTCGCCCAGACATCACCGGTGAGCGGGTCGACTGCCAGCCCCTGGATGTTGCGGTGGCCGTAGCTCCAGGTCTCGGGGAGCGCGTCGCTCCGTCCGACGAACGGGTTGTCGGAGGGCACGCTCCCGTCGTCGTGAAGCCGGACGATGGTCCCCATGTGATTGCTCGGGTCCAGTGCCGGGTGATCGGCCAGGGCGTTGGGCGTCACCATCCTGTCCCCCACCGCGATATACAGATAGCCGTCCGGACCGAACGCCATGCGGCCGGCGAAATGGTTGTTGTTGTCGCCCCATGCATCGGCTTCGAAGACCTCGTCCACGTCCGTTACCCGGTCCCCTTCCCAGCGTCCCCGAACAACCGCGGTCGCCCCCTCCGACCCGTCGTCGTTGGGCTTGCCGTAGCTCAGGTAAAGCCAGCGATTCTGCGCGAAGTCCGGGTGCGGGAGTACGTCCATGAAGCCGCCCTGGCCTTCTTCGCGATAGACCGCGGGCAGGCCCGCGACGGGGTCGGGCTGAAGGGCACCGTCGCGCACTACCCGGAGTCTGCCCGGGCGCTCGACGATCAGCATTTCGCCGGTGGGCAGCCACGCCATCGACCACGGATGGTCCAGCCCGTCCGCCACAGTCGTCACGCGGAAGTCGTGGCGCGCCGAGGAGTACACCCGGGCGGTGGAATCGTCCCCGGCAGGCTCTTCCGACGCTGGAGGCGGCGAGCACGCGCAGGCCAGGGCGGTGAGCAGAATCGCCGCGAAGGGGTAGGTGGCGGGTCTCATCGTGGACGGATCATAGGACTACTTGAACACGCGCGCCAAGCCGTCGCGCTGGGAGGCCGTGCCGGCGACGAGCACATGCTCGCCGCTGCGCAGAACATCTCCGGGACGCGGATGGGGGTTGACGACGCCGTTGCTCTCCACGGCGATGACGGCGAGCCCGGTGCGCGCCAGAATGCCGCTCTCGCGCAGCTGCTTGCCGTTCAGCGAGCGCGGCACTTCCGCGTTGAAAAGCTCGAGCCCCTCTCCAAAGACCATGGGCTCCTGGATTCCGACGCGCTGGATCACGCGGTGATCCGCGGCGTCCCCGATCACGATGTCATCGGTGACCTCCTCGATATTCTCACGCAGGCTCCGATCGCGCTCCACGACCCGAACCGATGCCCCCCGCCCCTTTAGCGCCCGCGCGACCTCGCACCCGACCCGGCCTCCGCCGATGACCAGGACGCGACCGCCATCGTTCATGCCGTCACCCAGATAGCCGTCGAGCGCCTCCACCTGGTCGACGGCCCCCACGGCAAGCCCGATGCAGTCCTCCCTGAGCAGCGTGTCGGGCAGTCCCGGCTCCAGGTAGCCTCGCTTGGCGAGTTCATTGGCCACGTCGTCGTATGTGGTGATGATGACGTGTCCGTTGAGATGCGGAGCTACCCGTGTGCTGACCCTGGTCTTGAGCTGGGTCTCCAGCCAGGGAGCGTAGAAGAAGTGGATGAAGGCGAAGGGCAACACGATGAGCAGCAGCATCACCCCGGTCACCAGCACGACCATGCTGAACGCGCGCCCGAGGTTGGACTGAAAGACGATGTCCCCGTAGCCCAGCGTGCTCATCGTCGTGAGCGTCCAGTAGACGCCGACCAGCCAGTCGTGCTCCTGCCCCTCGCGAGCCATCAGCACCTGGAAGATCACCGAGAACAGGACGACGAACGCGGCGAGCACGACCGCGAACTTCAGCAGGGTCCGGGTCTTCAGTTCGGAATTGTGCCGATGGTCACCGACGAAGTTCGCGATTGCCCCGAAGGTTCGTTTCATGCCGGCACACCCGTCATCGTGTGATGTTCTCGTCGAGGCCAGTTTCCAGAGGAAGATAATGGCCGGCGCGGGACGGGCGGGGGGCGGGGGTTGCCGGCGTCGGGGTCTCGTTGTTTGACGGGTTCATGCGGTTGGACCTGGAGCGGGGAAGGCGGGCTGGCAGGTACACTGGGAGGACGGCCGAACCTGCCGCTCGTCGGTCGCCATTTCTGTCGCTCTGATAATGCCATTCCTGCCGTTATATTCGCGCCATTTCTGCCGTTCGCCCTTCCACACGTCATCCGCGACTGCTAGTATCCTTCCACACCGACCATCCGATCAAGCCCGTGCACGTACCCGCATGACCTATCATCCGAGAATCGTGGACCGCGAGTTGAGCGAGCGTCTGCAGGCCACGGGAGCGGTGGTGATCGAGGGCCCGCGGGCTTGCGGAAAGACCACCACGGCCAGACAGATCGCTGCCAGCGAGGCACGGCTCGACGTTGACGAGGTCGCTCGCCGCCTGGCCAGTCTGGAGCCCGCCCGCGTCCTGATTGGCGACGCGCCGCGGCTGATCGACGAGTGGCAGCTGGAGCCGGCGATCTGGAACCACGTGCGGAGGGCGGTGGACGACCGGCGCCTACCGGGACAATTCATTCTTACCGGATCCGCGGTGCCGACCGACGACGCGACCCGCCACACGGGAGCCGGCCGGCTGACCCGGCTTCGCATGCGCCCACTCTCGACATACGAGCTGGGTCGCTCATCCGGCGCAGTCTCGCTGTCGGGTCTCATGGACAGCGCACGTGCCGAGGCAGGCAGGTCGGTGATCCCACTCCACGATCTGGCCGAACTGATCTGCGTCGGCGGCTGGCCCGTCAATCTGGGCCGCACCACCGAACATGCGCTCCGCGCCAACAGGGACCACCTGGACGAGGTCCGTCGCCTGGACATCGCGAAGGACGGCAAGAGGAGAGATCCGGTGAGGGTCGGCATGCTCCTTCGGTCACTGGCAAGGAACGTCGCGACCCCCGCCGCAATCGCGACCCTCGCCTCCGACACCGGTGAGGGCGTGTCTGCCATCAAGGAACACACGGCCGCCGACTACGTCAGGGCGCTGGAACGGATCATGATCGTGGAGAACCAGGCGGCCTGGCCGACGCACCTGAGATCGAGATCGGTACTCAGAAACAAGCCGGTCAGGCACCTAGCGGATCCCTCGCTCGCTGTAGCCGCCGTTCGTGCGACGCCCGCCCTCCTGCTCCGCGACCTGGACTTCCTGGGACTTCTCTTCGAATCGATGGTCGTGCGGGATCTGCGGGCCTATGCCCAGGCGGCGGACGCCGAGGTGTTTCATTACCGTGAGAAGGGCGGACTGGAGGTGGACGCGATCATACAGGGCAATGATGGCCGTTGGGCGGCGTTTGAGGTCAAGCTGGGTGAGAGGCGGGTGGACGAAGGGGCTCGCAACCTGCTCCGCCTGGCGGAGAGGGTAGACGAGCGGCGGATGGGAAAGCCCGCGGCCCTTGGAGTAATCGTGAGCAGGGGCTATGCGTATACGCGGCAGGATGGCGTGCATGTGGTTCCGGTGGGGGTGCTGGGGCCGTGAAATGCAGACAAGGACTGCGGTCGGCGCGGTACGCCTCGCGGACGTATTGACCATGCGCACCGGACTGGATGCAGAGACTACGGCGACAGTAGCGAACAACGGCCCGGCGAAGTAGGAGTCCCCAATGCCCATCACCACCTCCCCGACCATCGTCATTCCCGGTATCACGGCGTCCGTTCTGCACGACGAGTACGAACTTCCGCCCGAGGCGGTCTGGACCGCGGTCCGCAACAAGCGCTACGACCGGATCACGCTGCATCCGGAGGACCAGCGCTACGAGCTTCACGAGCCGGCCCGCGTCTCGTCCGGCGGTCCCTTTCCGCTGATCTACGAGGACCTGACCGAGGAGCTGCGAGACGGCCTGGCCGGTGAGGACAATGAGCCGGCGCCCGTCTTCCCCTTCGGCTATGACTGGCGGCTGCCGCTGGACCGGATCGAGGAGCGGCTGGCCGCGTTCGTCCAGGAGGTCATCGACCGAACCCTGTTGCTGAGGGACTACCGGGACGACGAAAACTACAGGAGCCACCCGACGGTCAACCTTGTCGGCCATTCGATGGGAGGGCTGATCATCGCCGGCTACATCGAACGCCACGGCGGCAGATCGGTCAACAAGGTGGTGACGCTCGCGTCTCCGTTCCAGGGGTCGCACGAGGCGATTCTCAAGCTGGCCACCGGCACCGCCGACCTCGGCGACAACTCGGGCGGGGCACGCGAACGCCGCATGGCGCGGATGACGCCGGCGCTCTATCACCTGCTGCCGAGCTTCGACGGCGCGCTCGTCGCGGACGACGGCATGGAGACGGACATCTTCCACCCGGACGCCTGGCAACCCAGCGTGATGCGCACGATCGTGCACCAGGTCAGGGGCTGGCGCGTTGCGGGGACGGAGTTGTTCAAGGACATGCTCGACGCCGCCAGGACGCATCGGGAGCGGATCTCGGCGCTGAGGCTGTCGACCGGGGGCGGCGAGTCGGGCGAGGAAGCCGGTGGCGAGTCGAATGGGGACCTTGTCCGTGATGACGACTGGCTCGCGATCGCGGGTGCCGATGCCGAAACCCGGGTCGCGCTGAGGGTCGGGCGCGACGAGGACGGGAGGCCTCGCTTCCTGCTCCGTTCAGACGAACGCCGAAACGACTGGGATTCGGAGGATCAGCACGCGAGGCGCAACACCGGCGACGGGACCGTACCGCTTGCCGGTGCCATCCCCCCGTTCATGGACGAGTCCCGCGTTGTCTGCGTCACGCCCGGCGACCTTGGCTACTGGGAACTGCGGGACCGGGCGCTGTCCGGTCTGGCCGGCTTCCACGGCTTCGTCCCGAAGGTGAACATGCTGCACCGACTCGCAATCCGGTTTCTGCTGGGGGCGAGCGATCCCCACGGCAACACCTGGGGCAGGCGTCTGCCGGGCGTGGAGGAATGGAGACCGCCGCTGGAGCTGCGGGAGAAGGGGTAGGATTGGCGGCCGGGGCGTCAGACGCCGTGACGGGGGAGGCACCATGAAGGATCCCTGTAGCGCCGGTGATTCCAGATTCGACCGCATAACCTGGATATCACGCTGGCTGGGAAACTCTTCAACGTAGTTCGGGGCCTGGAGAACGGTGGCGGTCTGAGTGCGGCGATCACCACCCGCGCGCGTCGATACGCAGATTTGGACACTGAGCCTACCTCCCTCCGCGTTTCTCGTCCATGTGGTCCGGAGCGGCACTGAATTCCAGCACCGAGACAGTGTAGGAGCCAGTCGACTCCCCGTAGCCCACAATCAGCGGACGGCCCCGAGAATCCCGACCCAGCAGCGCACCGGATGCTTCAAACATTCCGACAACCGCGATTCCTCCGCTGCCGTCGAGAGTCATAACGCCGATTCTCCCGCCCTCCACGCGGTCTACCCCGACATCTGCATCGTAGCGATGGAACTGAATGGCCACTCGCCCGCTATCAAGCGCAACGACTTCGAGGGGGCGAGTATGACCGTGAAAGATCCACGACCCGTCCGACCGTTGGGGCCGACCGCGGTTTCGCCTGAGTGTTTCCTTGACGGAAATCGGCATCCACTCGGTCGGGAACCGCTCGCCAGCCACGCGCGTCCCCCCGTAATCGAACACGAACAGCGAATCGTCGACCGCCCCGTAGACATGCCCGCTCCTCGCGTCTCCCTCGATCGACGTCCATTGCAGCAAGTAGGGGTCACGCCCCAAATACGCTTCGCGGTCGAGCATTGCCGACAGGCAACAGGCCCCGCTCGGCTCGAGAAGTGCCAGGAGGTTTCGCGCGAATCCGCCTTGAAGAGTTGTGACGGCAAGGAAGAGCGAATCGTCCACCGCACGGAGCAACCAGGGGCTCGCATGGGGCGCCTCATCAATGGTCGCAGCCCGCACGAATGCACCGCCAGCGTCAAACACCGACAAGCTGTCAGCGCCGCCGTCGTATCCGACCAGGGAGTCGCGGAAGAACGTTGCCACCTGCAGGTTCTCGAACTCGCCGGGGCCCTGGCCCGCGCGTCCCACCGTCCCGACACGTTTTCCTCGTCCGTCGTAGAGTTTGACGTCCTGGTCAGCCCCATCGGATACTGCGAAGATTCCTGCTCTGGATTCCGATATCCAGTTTGGTACGGCCAGGATCGGCCACGAGAGATCGTCGGTGACGAAGAGCTTCGTCTCCGAAAGGACGAGCGGTGTCGATGAGGAAGCGATCGGGCCTCCAAAGGTCCGGTTTGTGTTCCGCTCGGGTGCCCCCGCGTCACACCCGCCCAGCACGGCACCGAGGGCGACAAGGACACTCAGGCAGCCGTTGCTTGCGTGGGTGGTGCTGCGGCCAGGCATCGTGACGTCACCTCACCGCAACCGGCGCCCTCACCACGTACGGCACATCCATCTCGTCCTCGATCAACGTGTAGATGTTGCCGTGCTGAACCCGGAGCGGGCGGTAGGGTGCGGGTGTGAAGGTGAGGCGAATCGAGCCCAGGTAGTCGCCGTCGTCGGAGAAGAGGTCGAAAAACGGTGGAGTGTCGACCGGGACGGCCCTTTTCACCCAGAGCCGGCCTTCATCGTCCATGAACATGTCCTGGAGGACCGGCTTGAAGTCCGGCATGAGGGCAGTTACCGCCTCGGCGGCGCGGCGTTCCTCCGGTCGGCGCTCGACGATTTCCTCGACGTAGGAGGACCGGTCTTGCGACGTCACGGGGATTGGCGGCAACGATGCTTCGATCACCATGAGCGTGTCTCCGTCCTCGCCGCGGCGAGTCAGGCGGTATGAACCGGTGTTCGCGGTCCAGAACCCGCCGGACGGGTTCACGATTGCGATGTCGGAGACGTCAAAGGGGATCTGGTAGTACGAGCCCCCTTCAGCCCTTATGGAAGCATATCCCCGGTATGTGGACTCACCCAGGGAGACCGAGTCGACCTCCTCCGTGGACAGATCAAAGGACTTGTAGTAAGCCCGGTACGAGCCCGCGTACGGACCGGTCTCCTCGTCGCCCTCATCCTCGTCGTCGTAGTGCTCATCCTGCCTCCAGTAGCGCCCCTGCCCGTCGAACACCCCATCCCAGATGTATCCGTAGCTGAGGATCGGCTTCGTGAACCGGCGAATCTCCTCGCCCTGCGGATCCACTCCGACGACCACCCCTTGCCCGTGATCGTTGACCCACAGCAGGGTGTCTCCCGAGAGAAAGATCCCGTTCGCTTCCATGACCTCGCCCGGACCCCCGCCCTGCCGTACGATCGTCCGGAGGAACTGGCCATCCGGACTGAAGACGCGAACCTCGACCGCCTGGTAGTCCAGCACGAAGATGGTGCCGTCGCTTGCAGCCTGAACACCGCGGATGTCGCCGAAGATGAAGTTCGGGTCGTCCCCCCCGCGGCTGCCCAGCTGCAGGTCCACCTGCGACTCCGTGACTTCCGGGCCGACGGAGTCCATGGCGGGGAGAGCGGGGTAGCGCACGAGAACCGCCCCGTTCGGAAGCGTCTCGCGCGTGGGGTTCCCCGCCGGCGATCCCGCTTCGCAGGCGCCGACGCCCACGGTCAGCGTGAGGGCGCAAAGGATCCTGTGGTGCTTCATGGCGGGCCTCCGGGTCGATTGCGACCGGACATGGCGCATGTGGCTGTGGCGCTCCCCTCGCCGAGGCGCCAAGGGACGGTAACGCCCAGCGTTCCTCACCGCCAGCAGCGGGCCACTTGACTGGCAGGCCGTGCCACGTGGGTCAGGTTCGTGGCAAGATTGCTCTCTCCGCTGTCGGCGCTCGGCTTTCTCTCGGGCTTGACTCGGCTGACTCCCAATCCTTTAGTTGTTCGGGGTAACAGATTCCCGCTACTCAGCCAGCCATCACGTCGGAGTGGATAATGAACGCCGTAGACCGTAGACCGCTGCCGAGAACGCTGCTCGCCGTTTCCTGCCTGGTGCTCTGCGCCGCCTGCCAGGGCGAGCCATCGGACCCGGGGGCCGCAGGTCGCGAGGCTGTTGCGGACCTGTTCTCCCCATGGCCTGGTGACGAGTCGTTCCGGATCGCTGCGGAACCAAGCCTGGTGGTCGGATTGGACGAGTCGCTCCCGCTGGGCAGGGTTTCCGGAGCGGTCTTCTTCGCCGACGGCATCGCTATCGCCGATGGCCAGGCTTACGAAGTCCTGATCCTGGATGCTGCCGGACGGCTGCTTGCTCGGCACGGCAGGAATGGAGAGGGTCCCGGCGAGTATAAGAATCTGGCCGGGATCGCTCGCCACGCGGACGGACTGATCACTTGGGACGCGTACCACTTCCGAGTAACCCGACTCGACGCCTCTGGGAGGTACGTCGGCGAGACCAAGCTCAGAACGCGTGGTTATGTAAGGATCGAGATGGCTGGAGCCATCGGAAACAGCGTGCTGCACGAAATCTGGCAGTCGGGATTCCCGGGGGTCGGGGACGCCGGGCCGATGGAGATCCGGCTGCCGGTGGCATATGAGATCGCTCGTCTTTCTGACGCGGAGGTCGTCTTCCAGGACACGCTTCCCGGTGAAGAGAAGTGGGGGGCGAGGGAGAGTGACGGCACCGGCGGGTACGTGCACGGCGGGCCACCCGTGATCTTCGGACGGACCGCCGTCTCTGCCGTCACCGACCGCTACGCCTACCTGGCAACGACCGACTCGATCGCGATCACGCGCTACGACGAGGCAGGGACCGCTGTGGAAGTCTCATTCGAGCAGCCCCGAGCGCGCGCGGAGGAAGCTTGGGTGCGGTTCGTCACAGATACCATGCGGGCGCGGCTCGAGAGTAGAGGTCCGGGCCAGCTGGTCATCGCCGGAAGGAACTTCCTGGAGACCATGACGGAGTTCCGCCTCCGCCTGCTCGAGGATCTGCCGGCCCGCCCGACCCTTCCCGCCTTTTCCGCCATGAAGGGCGGAGCCGACGGCCTTCTGTGGATCCGGGAGTACCCTGACCCGTTTCAGGACCAGGTGGCCTGGGTCGGGTTCAACGAGGCGTGGGAACGGAAGAAGCGGATCGCGATGCCCGCAAGCCTGCGCATTATGGATATTCTGGATATTTCGGAGGACCAGGTACTCGTCCGCGCAAAGGGCGCCTTTGACGAAACTCTGATCGAGGTCTACCCCATTGAGCCGGCACCGTCCGGTTAGCCGGAACGCCCCACCACCACCCGACTCACGACCAGCGTCGGCACATCGAATTCATCGCGCTCCAGATGGACCACGAGCCCATCGGGTCCGAACGCGACCGGCATCGCCGGCTCCCCGGGCGACAGCGTTCCCACGTATTCCCGATCCGCGTTGTACACGTCGATCGGCCCTGCGTCGTCCCACGGATTCTCCCCACGGCGCTGTATCCACAGCCCACCGTCCCAGGTGGCCCTGATCCCCTGGACCACGGGGACTTCGTGGTAGAATCCCCGGTCCCGAATCCTCTGCCGTCGCTGCTCGGGATCCGTCCCAAAGGGCAAGCCTGTGGAGGGACCGCTCGCCAGCCAGTCCTCAAGACGCTGGAGGTGGAAGGCGATCGTCGCCTGCCGGATCCGTTCCGACACCGGCTCCGGCGAGAGCGGCCGTTCAAGCACCTCGGTCACCGATCCATCGGGAGAGGCGAGCTTGATCGCGTACGCCGACGAGTCGGAATAGGCGATGGTGCCGTCGGGCAGCACGTCCCAGAGAAACCCCGGCTCGAAGTATCGGTCCCGAATGGCCGCGACGACCTTCGGCCAGTCCTCCAGGTCGGTGGATGTGAACTGTAGCTCGGGACGGGGAGCCCGCCAGCCCTGCAGGACCGGCTCTGACGCGGTCACGTCGCCGGAGAGGTCCAGAGTCTCGAGCGCGCGGTCGTCGACGCCCTGGGGATCGTCCTCCGGGTACCCCATGCGCCGGTTCATGAAATCCATCATCTCGACCAGCACGCCCTCTACACCCTGCGCGATGATCCTGTCGCCCAGCGGATCGGCCCGAATCTCCCGGTGACGGAGGGCGCTGGACAGAATCCTGGCCTCGCCGGCCCACCTGACGAACCGCTCAAGCTCGCCGTCCGCACTGAACACCTGGATCGCGGAATGTTCCGTGTCGGGCACCGCGAAGCGGCCGTCGCGCCACACCGCCAAGGCTTGTACTGCCTGAAACTCGCCCGGTCCCTCGCCCTGGCGACCGACGATTCGCACAAGCTGCCCACCGGGTCCGACGACGACGACCCGCTTGTTGAAGGCATCCAGCACAACCAGGTTGCCGGCCCCGTCGAAGCTCGCCTGCAGGGAAAGCCCGAAGAGGGCCCACTCCTGCGCGTTCACGCCGCCCGCGCGGTACACCTCGGTCATGTCCACGGTCAGCGGTCGGTCCTGTGCGACGGACGGCGTGGCAAGCACCGGTGCGAGGGCCAGGACCGAGCCAATGGCCACCAGCGGCGACAGGGGATGCTTGGCCACGTCGGCTTTCCTTTCCTTGCCGGGCTGTAGCGGGGCCGGGTTGGGGATTCAGGAAGCTAGACTATTGAGGGGGATGGCGTACCGAACAAGGGAGAATGAAACCAGTGATCACGCTCATGACCGGCTTCGGCCAACTCTTCCTGCTCCTGCCTCTGCTCTTCGCCCAAGGCGCGGATGCAAGGAAGCAGCAGGACGGGGCATGCACCGCCTCGCTGCTAGCGTCTTCTCTGTCCAGAGCCCGCGTTCGCGGCATTGTGGCTGCCGTTGTGGTGACGGCGGCCACCTCTGTGTGCACTCGTGACGTAGCCGACGAATCAGTCATCTCGTTGCGGCCCTTCGCGTCCAGCGGGGCTCCACTGAGTATGATCGGCGATGTTGCCCTTGTATCGGAAGAGGTCGCGTGTGTCGTCAACTCCTACGAGTCTCGCATTCACTGCGTGGATACCGGTCGCCGGACGATCGGGGTCTTCGGGCGCGAAGGTGAAGGTCCAGGAGAGTTTCGCGGCTTTCCCCGGATCATGCGCGGGTCTGAAGGGATGTTGGTGGTCTCCGAACTGCGCTCGGCAGGACCGGACACGCTCCGAAGATCAGCCCGACTATGTCCCCGTCGAGGCCGATGCCATTTCGGGTGAGATCCTGTGGCAGCGCGAGGACCTCCCGGACGCGGTGGGGCGCGACTGCTTTGATGGGCGTGTGGGTCTCCGGGATCCGGAGGGTGGTCTTGTGACGACGGCCTGCGGGCATGAGCTCGTTTTCCTTGACCATCGGGACGACACAATCGCCACGGTAGTATCCTCTCCGAACTACTTTGACGCGTTGCCCAACCAACGTGACGTGGACGCATACGTTGACGGGATTACCAGCATTGGTGGTGGCCGCGTTTCTCTCTCGCCGGCACAGAAGGAAGCCTACGCAGCGGGATACCGGGAGGAACCCAAGCGACATCGGCGATGTGGAGGTAGGTCGTTGATGCCGGTCGCGGCGAAAACCGCCGTGCCCACCCGTTACCCCAACCTCACCCAGGGCCGATTCACCGTGTAGCGGCCGACGGAAGTGATGGTGTCCCGCTCGACACCAATGAGCCCGCGGCCCTCCAGCCTGGCCAACGCAGCCTGGACCGCCCGCCTGGACAGGCCCGTGCCCTCCGCGATCTGCCGCAGGCTCAGTTCAGCCGTGTTATCGGCCACCTGCCGATACAGATAGAGGTAGGTCAGATAGGCGCTGGGATGCCGATCGTGCCCGACCAGATCGGGCAGAAGAACGTCGATGACATAGGGGTCGATTTCCATCGCCCAAAGCTGGGCGTTCGTGGGATATGTGGCAACCGTTGCACTAGCATTCCCTTCACGCCTTGACCACACGAGGCGGCCCGGTTTTGACTTACGGCATTCGCAGGGAAACGTCCAATCACGGAGGGCCCCAATGATCCGAGGAATCAAGTTCGCTTCCATTCCCGTGCGGAACCAGGACGCCGCGCTCGACTTCTACACAAGCAAGCTGGGCTTCCGCGTGGCCACCGATCAGCCGCTCGGCGACCAGCGCTGGATCGAGCTGCGCATCCCCGGGGCCGACACCCGCGTCGTGCTCTTCACCCCTCCAGGTCAGGAAGACCGCATCGGAACGCCGTCGAACGTGGTATTCGCGAGCGACGACGTGCGGGCGACTTACAGCGAGCTGGCAGGGCGCGGCGTGGAGTTTGAAGCCGAGCCAGAGGAGCAGCCATGGGGCACCTTCGCGACATTCAGCGATCCCGACGGGAACCAGTTCGTGGTGTCGTCGAGACACTGAGGGGTGCCCGAGGGGTTGCCGGAAGTGCTCAAGGGGGTGGGCGCGATCCCGGTGGCCCCGGTCGTCGGAAAGGAGGGGGGTCGTGGCGACTTCACCAATACACTATGTGAACTAGAGTTTCATCGCGACTCCATTAGTGCGCGCCTGACCGCGTCGGGCTCTTGCGCGATGATGCGCAGAAGAGTCGCGGCCGGGCCACTGACGCGACGCGTTCCCTGCTCCCATTTTCGGTAGCCGGACACGCTCATGCCCATCAGGACGGCCATCTGGGCCTGCGTCAGCTTGGCCTGCTTCCGGACCTCGCGCGGAGCCATCGGCGAGTGAACAGTGGCAGGGCCGTCGCCCTTCGCATGAGCCAATGCTTCGCTCAGGGACTGGATCAGGTCTTCTCCGAACGTACTCATTGCTTTTCTCTCCAGTGACTCTTGATCGCCTTCACGAGTGCGGCTACTGATCGCCGCTCTCCGGGACTCAAGTCGGTCCTATCGGATTTCGAATATGCGAGAAGCGCATAGATCGGGATTCTCGGCCAGGTAGTCGATCAGATCGCGCTTCCCTTCCTCTCCAAACAGCTTGTCGGCTTGGCGGGAAAAGAGCGGAGTCTCGGCAACGGTCTGCATGCGACCTAAGATAACCCATTGGGGTAGTGATAGCCAATCTCCACCACACCCTGGCGTCTCCCCGGCACCGCAGCCACGACCGACCGCGCGCCGCAAGCAACACGAGGCGGATGCTGCCAGAATAGCAAAGGAATGTACACTATACCATACATTATGTGAACTAGAGTTTACTTTTTTGTAGCCTCCGCCCGACGGCAGCGCGACGACTCTGCGGGTGGCGGGAGGGGAGAAGGGCGACCACGGCAGTCATGAGCCCTTGGCCGATTCCGACATAGCGCAGTCCCACGCTTCTGCCCATCTTCGAGGGATCACCCGCACCCAAGGGGCCGCAAGTGCCGCAGGTAAGCCCCGACATCCTCAGGTGGGCCCGCGAGACCGCCGGGCTAACCCGGGAAGATGCCGCCAGGAAGCTGGCCATCCGCGACACGAAGACTGCCATGGCGGTCGACCGGCTGCGGGCGATGGAGGACGGCGAACGGCCACCGACCCGCGCCATGCTGTCCAGGATGGCAAAGCAGTACCACAGGCGCTCGTGGCGGTCTACCTGTCGCAACCCCCTCCGCCGGCGAACTGGGGTAGGGACTTTCGCGCACCTTCGACGGATCGGTCCGCAAGGGACGAGGCAGTGCTCAACGCTCTTGTTCGGAATGTCCAGGCCCGTCAAGGGCTCCTGCGCTCGGCCATGCTGGACGATGACGACGACCTGGCACCTCTCCGGTTTCTCGGATCCGCGACCATTGATACACCGGTCACGCGCGTCGTCGCCGACATCCGCGACACGCTCGGACTCCAACCGGCCGAGTTTCGGGCCGCCAGCAATCCGGACGAGGCGTTCCGGCTTTTCCGGACGCACGCCGAGCGCGCTGGCATCTTTGTGCTGCTCCTGGGCAATCTGGGGAGCCATCACACCGACCTGGATGTGGAAGTTTTGCGGGGATTCGCACTACTGGACGATTTCGCGCCGTTCGTCGTGGTCAACCCCAGGGACTCGGCGGGTGCACGATCCTTCACGTTGCTACACGAACTCGCTCATCTGTGGCTCCGCGAGCCCGGGGTGAGCGCGGGCGATCCAACGGATCCGGTCGAGGTGTACTGCAACCGGGTGGCCTCGAGCTTCCTGGCGCCGGACATCGAGCTCGCGGCGCTCCGCACGGAGGGCGGAAGCACGAACGTATTTCCGCCACTGACGGGCGCTGGAGAACAACCGACTGGGTGATCACCGACGGCGTCGCCGTCTAACCTAATTCCCGACCCGCAGGAACTCCTCGCCGCTATCCGGGCCCGTCCGAAAGATGAGGCTTGACGCCGGTCCTCCGTCGGGCGGGAATTCGAAATCCAGGACGTTCCCGCCCGCGAGCTCTGCTCGCAGCATGTCTTCGCTCGCGTCGAACACCTCGGCCCGGCCTCCCGCGACCCCCATTTGAACCTCGAGGCCGTTCGCCACCACTCGCCACTCCATCCGGCCGTATCGAGCGTTTTCGTATATGCCGGTATAGTGCTCGAGGGGACGTGAGAGAGGAGCGAGACGCGCTTTCCGCTCCGCCAGGTGGGCGGCCAGTCCGCGACGGGCCTCCTGCATGCGTCCGCCCAAACTATCGATGCGTGCGGCAAATGTGTCCTCGACACCCGCTTTCCCACGCAGGCGATCGTAGACGTATGTCGCCAGCAGGTCGGCCGCGAAAGGTGTAGGGCCATCCCCGTTCACGAGCACGACAACTCCGATGCCGTGCTCCGGCATGAACGACATGTGGGAGTGATACCCCGAGAACCCGCCGTGGCGATGCACGACCGTGTCGCCTTCGTACGTGCCCAGGTCCCATCCGTAACCCCAACCGAAGCGACGCAGCGACAGGTATTGGCGATCCTGCTCCACGTGCTGCCGCTGCGTTGCCCGGAGCGCGCTCCAATGCGACAAGACGCCCCCGCCGCCTACCGCTTTGCCAGTCAGGTGAACGGCGACGAACCGTGCCAGATCCCGCGCGGTGGCAAAGTGTCCTCCCGCCGCGTGCATGTTCGCGTCGGCCTTGCGTAACCGAATCCGCCCGAAGCCGTCGGGCTGGAAGCCATGCGGCTGCGCGAGGCGCTCCGGGGAGATCTGCGACACGTACCCGGTCGTCTGATCCATGCCAAACGGGTCGAGCACCTCCTGCCGCACGACTTCCTTCCAGCTCTCGGAACCCGTGCTTTCGAGAACCATGCCCAGCAGGTTGTAGCCGAGGTTCCCGTAGGCGAAGCGGCGCCCGGTCGACGAAGGGTCGTAATCCCGCAGGGCGTCGATCAGCTGTGCCCGAGTGAAATCACCGGTAAAGGCCGTTCGGAACACCACCGGTCCCAATCCCTGGCGGATGCCGTGCGTCATCGTCAGGAGGTCGTGGACCGTCACCGAATCTGCGTCAAGCGGTGGCTGGAAGCGGAGCTCGGGCATGTACGTCGTGATCGGTGCGTGGAGGTCGATGAGCCCCCGGTCAGCGAGTGTGACCACTGCCGTCGCGGTGAGCGCCTTGGTGCTCGAGGCGATGTAGAACGCCGTTTCCGTATCGACCCGCCTGCCGGCATCCATATCGGCGACGCCAAAGCCGCGCGTGTACAGAACCCAGTCATCCTGGACGATCGCGAGACCGATACCCGGGGCAGCGCCCATGTCGACGAGCTTGTCCGCGATCCTGTCAACATCCGACCGCCAGTCGCCCCCGAGGACAGCCTGCGCGTGCGCAGACTGGCAGAACAGGAAGGAGATCGCCAGGATTGCCAAGTGCGCGCTGCGTGTTCTTATAACCATCCGAAACCCCTTGTGAAGCCGACTGACGGGGATTTTGTTGCTTGTACCCGTGATTGCTCTCCAGACGAGCGCGAGGACCTGTTGGTGTCACTCCATCGGGTGAGGCCCAGCAACCAGGCTTGGGTCGCGTCAACTGCCCTCCGCCAGATTCATTTCATACACGATCTCGCCGCCTCGACGTACCAACATCCCCTGAAAATCCTACTGCGCGCTTGGTGGGAGGTTCGCCCTCTCATTGACCGATGGGCGAAAAAAAAGCCCCGCCCGAGGCCTCTCGCGTGTCGGGCGGGGAGCAAGTATGAGGCATGATGCTACACCAGGGGATGCCCGTCAATCTCGGTACCGGCCGCCGTGCTACCAGCTACCCTATCGGACGGAGTGTGCGGACGGCTACCCGATGGACACCAAGCTCGTTCGCCGTTCGCACGAGCGCCCGATCTCCATCCGCATCCATCAAGACCTCGCGCACCGACATCTCCACGGAAAAAGCCTGCCGCTCGCCGTCCCATACCGTCCACCGCTGTTTCGCGTCGCCCGGCATCAAATGGGCTCTGATCCATATCCGTCCGTTTGCGTCGACTTTGACCGCATCAATGGGCGGCAATGGACCGGGACGGGCATCGTACTGGGGTGTTGGAGGCTTCACAAAGGGGGGCGGAAGCTCGGGGCGTCCATCCCAATCCGCCCTTAGGGAGTCCCTGATATGGGCGATCTGTCGGTCCGAGGCCACTCGTCTCCGGGGGGGCATCGGGATCCGTGCGACGATGTCTCCGCGCCGACTGTAGACCACCACGGAATCCTCCGCCGTGTCAGCGACGACTATGCGACCCCGCGAGACCGCGAGGTGGGTCGTGTGGCCAAAAATCACGGGAACCAGGCGGAGCGGATACATGGGCGGGTCGCGAACATGATCGTATTCCCTCGACGGGACCACAGCCACCAACCGGGACGTTCCGTTCGACGAGACCACCCGCACCTCCCTGGAGTGCCGAGCCGTTCCCTCCGGCATGCTGTCGAACGGAGGTCCGTTGGCGAATACGAAGCTGCTGTCGTCCAGTGCTCCAATGAACCCTTGCCTCCGGTCGACGCTCCGAAGCGCCATCGCCTGCCGAAGCTCGCCGGATTGCGTAAAGCTGGATGCCCTGCGCAACCGATCATCCCAGACGATGAGACCCTCTGGCACTCGCGACACCGATGGTAGTAAGGCGAGGATCTCGCCCGGTCCCTCGCCAGCGCGGGGCACCTTGCGGACCCGCTCGGCATCCAGGTCGACGAACATTACTCTGGCTCTGTCCACGAACACGGCACCATCGTCCACAAACACAGCGCGAGTGACACGCCCAAGTTCGGACAACTCGACATCGGCGGCTCTTTCCGAGTCGAAAAGGATCGGTCCGCCTATGCTTCTTGTCGGACTCGGGGCGTCGGAGGGCGCCCCATCTCGAATCCCGGACGTACCCAGGCTCTCCAGGGCATCGCGGCGTACTCCGATGCCGGACGGACCGAAGAGCAATACCGACAGCGTGGTCAGGATCGCAACGCTGACCACGATGCCAAGCCTGCGCCCTGTTGCTCCTCGGGCGTCAGCGTCCTGATGCCCACCGGGAATCTTGCGCGTCACCGTGCCTCCGCAGTTCGCACCGGTGCGAGGGGCTTTCAATCGTCGCAGTCGTACGGCCCGCACACCCGCTCGACGTAGGTCGCGGCCGCGGAAATCGCCCCGGATCGTGTCGGGCCGGGGGTAAGGAATCGAACGGCGTTCATTGGCCTACCTCCGGGAACGGGGCGACCCCCAGGTCCGCCTTGACCATGCCAGGTACTCGGCGTCACTCTCGGGTTCGGGTGTCCACCGCGGGTCGGCGACGATCGAGTACGTCCACAACAGACCGTCCTCGGCTTCCCAGAGATGACGGAGAATGTTGGGGGGCGGCGCTTCCTGAAACCACGCCCTAACGTCGTCCGGGGAACCAGGGTCGCCGGGCGGGAACCAGTCGACATCCCGGACGATGGTCAGGTCAGGCCTCCCGGCCATCGTCCAACGTTGAATTTCGTAGGTCCAGTATCTGGCCGCCCAGTAATCGCCGGTCCGTGATGGGCCGACCGTTCGCCTGTCCATGTCAGCCATACGCTGCCGAACCATCCTCCGCGACGGAAGCTGGCGCGCGGCCAATTCCTGTCCACTGCCGCTATACCTTCGAAGCAAGGGGTTGTCACCGCCGCGGATTCCGTGTGCAAGGGTGTGGAAGATGAAACCTCCGTCGGCGAGACGCGCAAAGCCGAAGACGCGCGGCGGTAGCGTGAACGACGCCACGTAGTTCCCGCTCGGGCCGAGGGTCGTGAGCCGGTCCTGCGATCGGTCGACCACGAACAGGGTATCGGCAGGCCCGACGATCACACTGAGGTTCTGTCCGAGTTCGCCTGGACCCTCGCCGCGACGACCCCGCCTGCCCACCAGGGTCCCCAGATGGTCGTAGACGAAGATCTCGCCGCCGCCCGCGATACCGCTCGACACGTATTCGCCGGTGGAAAGCCGACCGACGATGCAGGCAGTGTGCGCGTTGCCGGACGCGATCGAGGCGGGATCCTCCAGACTGCCGAGCGTGACCAACTCCTCGAGGACGATTCTACATTCTGCACAGGATGGATCGCCCGAAATGAAGATGCGGCCGTCATCGGCCTCCCGGTCGTCGTACGAGCACCCGGTACCGAAGGGGATCGCCACAAGCAAGACTGCTCGAGCGAGGACACGGGAACCTGAAACGCTCCGACCACCGCGAGCCGGTGGACCTGCCCCGCTTTCACGGACGGTTGGTTTTTGGGGGTTGATGGTGTGTGAAGTAGTTTCTTCGCCCCCTCCTGCAGCGGTGGAGAGGGGCGACGAGCGAGCCCGGAGAAGCGAGCGGGCCAGAGAAGCCCAGAGAGCTTCGGGTCGCTCCGGCGCTGCTGGTTCGCTTCAGGCCGCATGGTTGAGTTTCTCGAAGTTCGCCGGCGACGTGTAGCCGAGCGCCGAGTGGAGCCGTCGGGTGTTGTAGAAGCCTTCGATGAAGCAGAAGACTTCCCGCCGCGCCTCGGCCATCGTGCGAAAGCGCCGCCGGTCGAGGAGTTCGCACTCGAGCGTCGCGAAGAAGCTCTCGCACATCGCATTGTCGTACGCGTCGCCGACCGAGCCCATCGACTGCACGACGCCCGCCGCGCGGCACCGCCTCCCGAAGGCCAGCGACGTGTACTGCGAGCCCTGGTCGGAATGATGGATCACCGGACCCTCCGGCTGACGGCAGGCGATCGCCATCGACAGCGCGTCGCCAACCAGATCGGCCGGCATCCGGGGCGCCATCGCCCAGCCGACGATCCGGCGGCTCCACGCGTCGAGCACGACCGCGAGGTAGAGCCAGCCCGCCCAAGTGGGCACGTAGGTGATGTCGGCCACCCACAACTGGTCGGGCCCTTCGGCCGAGAAGTCCCGGTTCACAAGGTCCGGCGCGGGCTTGGCCTTGGCGTCCCTGAGCGTCGTGCCCCTCCTGAAGCGCCTGCGCGTCACACCCTCGATACCCAGTTCCCTCATCAGCCGCGCCACCCGCTTGCGGCCCACCCGCTCGCGCTCGGCCAAGAGCGCCGCGTGGATCCGCGGGGAGCCGTAGACCCCGCCGCTCTCAACCCAGATCGTCAGGATCCTGCCCTTGAGCTCCGCGTCACGCCCAGCCCGCGCCGACGGCGGACGGCGCAGCCAGTCATTGTACCCGCTGGTGGAGAGACCCAGCACCCGGCACATGGCTGCCAACGGGAACGCGGCCAGGTTCGCCTTCATGAACGCATACCCCCGCTGGGGATCGATCCGCTCTCCTTCGCGAACCAGGCCGCGGCTCGCTTTAGGATGTCCCGCTCCATCCGCAGCCGCTTGTTCTCCCGCTTCAGGCGCCGCATCTCCTTGCGCGCCTCGGTCGTCAGTCCGTCGCTCCGGCGGCCCTCGTCCAGGTCCGCCTGCTTCACCCAGTTGCGGATCGTCTGCTCAGACGGCTCAAACTCCCGGGCCAGCGATCCCGCACTACGCCCGGCCCTCGCCAGCTCGACGATCCGCTCCTTGTACTCGGGCGAATACCGCCCTCGTCTCCTTCCCGCCATGGCTCACCTCCTCGGTTGGCCCAAAGGAAAAGGTGTCCGTCAGAGCGGGGCAACTCCACCGGTACAGGGTCGTCTACGGCTTCCTGGAGCTTCATTGGACTTCGCGTTCGTGGCTGACCATCCTCCAAGATAGGCGCCTCGGGTCTTCGCGGAATCCGCTGGATCATCGCCCACCAGATCAACCGCAGAGCCACGGGATCTACGCGGTATCGGCGTAAGCGTCGGATCTGGGCGACCAACCCTTTGCAGCGGAACTACTTGAGGTCGCAAGGGCCCGTCAGGTTTCAGCCCATTCCGGGTTGCCGCCAAGCCTCGCGCTCCGCATACTTCGGTCCGGTGGCGAACCTCGATCCCCCTCTAACCTGTGAGCCCTCGTGAACAAGAGCTTCCTCCTGGCCACCGTCGCCGGTGGCGCCACGCTGGGCGTATTGAGCGCGGTCATCTACGGCGTGTTGCTGGCGGACTTCTTTGCCGCCACGATCAGCGCCGAGCCCATAATGTGGGCGGTGACGCTGGGCCAACTTCTGTCAGCGGCATTCCTCACCATCATTCTGGGCTGGAAGGGGGTGGGCAGCGCGAAAGATGGCTTTCAGGCGGGAGCCATCATCGGGATCGTGATGGGTCTGGCCAACGGCCTGATGACGTATGGCAGGAGGGACAACGTGGAAACCATCACCACCCTAATTGGCGAGGCGGTGGTCACGCTGTTCGTTTACGGGATCGGGTGCGCGGTCATCGCCATCGTCCTCAACCGAGGACGCGCCGCAGCCTGACCGATTCCGATCATGTCCGGTCGTTGACCTGCGGGCCAAGTTTGAAGGACCGCGGGAGCGAATCAACCGGTCGCTGGCGATACCACTGCTCGCGCTGCTGCCCATCATGTACCCCTTCCGGGCCAAGGCGTCCAACGATTCCGAGCCAAGGCTTCCGGGTGATCGGCATGGAATGGAATCACTGATCGCCATGGGCCGGAATCAGCAGCCGCGATCTGGGCGCATCCAGGTGGACGATTTTTCGTCGGAATGGGTGGACGGCATCCGTCGGAATCAGCACCGCTGGAAGGGGGGTTGCGCCGTCTTTTTCGGGGTGGCTCTTCACACTGTGCCGTGATTCCGGCGCTAGCAGGGGGGCGACTCAAGAAGCCGTTCTAAAAGGGCCCTGAGTTGGTCTTCAGCTCCGCCAATCTCATTTTCTTCAATGATCTCGACGAGCCGACCCTGATCCGCTACGTAGACGGCACTCGTTGGCGCACCGTGTCCGAACTCTTCGAAAAAGACCTGTCGGTTCCACAGAGCCACTCGTGCACTCACCCGCTCCGCACGAAGAAAGTTGCGCACCAACCGATCGTCGTTTTCGTTTACCCTGTCGTCAAGCGCGACCACCACGACGTCCACCCTGTCGCCGAGCCGGTGTTGCAATCTTCGTACAACTCGCGCCGACGGGCCCAAGGTGCAGCCAAGACACTTCTCGGCATCAAAAACCCACACGAGCGACGGGTGGGACAGCGACAGTTCACCCAACGGTAGAGGATCGCCAACGCTCAGCGTTGGGTTCCGATCCACACACCCTGTTGCAGTCAAAAGGCCCAGTCCCACGACCACGGCGCTCAATCCGCCTGACCGCGCGTGTCGACTCATGACGCAATTCTCCGCCGGGCCACGATCAGGCGATTGGGCAAGACAGAAGCCGGGTCATCGAAGTAGTAGAGGTCCTCGCGATCGACCAGCAGCAATCTCGGACTCCTGGCAAGCTGCAGGCTGGCCTGGCCGAACCGGTCCATGATCAGAAGGTCGGTCTCGAAGCCGCGGCCGTCGCTTCGGGCGGCCTGAACCGCGACCTCTCCGTTGGCTAGCAGGAATACATCAGCGACCTGGGTTATCGCACCGATGGCATCGATGGCATCAGGGTCCACCATCGCCATGCCCTCGATCGAAGGAACGGGCCCAGTCGGATGGGGTAGCGGCATCGCCACCTCCGCGAGACGCTCCCCGCCGCGGCTGAACTTGTAGAGCGTATCAGACAGCGCCCACACAGCCCAGATGGTGTCCCCTTCAACGACGGCGCTCACGGACGGAAACGAACTACCGGCCGCGCGGGACGCTTCTGGAAGGCCCATTGGAAGAAACCTCCGTTCAACCCGCCCGGCCGTCGTGTCCCATATGTGAAGGAAACGAGGTTGGCCGATATCGCCTCCCCCTGGACCAAGGAGCAGGAACCGGCCAGCCCCAAGATCCTTCGCGCCCAGGAAAGGTGTCACCGGTACGTTTCCCGCCAAGCCCGCGAAGCTTCCCTCAGGCGAGAAAAAGCTCATCCGCGAAAGCGTCGGGTCCGTCACAACGATGCGCCCATCCATGGCTCGTGAGGCCGACACGGGCGTCAGAAACTCACCTGGTCCCTCACCCCGGCGCCCGATCACCGTCCGGAGCGAACCGTCTTCACTGTAGAGGCGGACCTGGGCTTCAGGCTGATCGACCACGATCAGCTCACCAGTCCGACCGGCGCTAATTACCGGAACTACGGTGATCACTTCCTCATTCTCTTCCAGCGTGAGCGCGCGCACCGGCTCGAACGCAGCAAAGAACGCAGCGGTGTCCACCGAAAGCTCTTCTGGGACTTGGCGCGGAGCGGCGCTTCCCCCGTCCTGCTCCTGCCTCGCCTCCACGCCACAGGCGCCGAGTAGAGGCAGGAGCAGGAACAGTTGGCCGAAGCCCGGGGCGAGCTTCATGCGTCGCCGCCGACCCAGAAACAGCACCAACCCGGGGTGCACGCGTTTTCGCACAACAAACCCCAAGGCATGAAATAAGCCTTCCAGGGATTCGAACCGGCCGCGGGCGAAACCGCAGTGACAGTCGTTTCGGTCGGCGGGAGTGTCGTCGCCGCGCTGGCGGGCACGGAGGCAGTCACGAACAGCAGCGCCAGGAAGAGGGGAAAGCGATACAGCCAGGTCCTTCTAATGGTCGAGTCCATTGGTCGTCCTTTCGGCAAGGGGTGGGACTCTGAGGTTCCGCGACCCTCGTGGCCGCGGGCTTGAAGCTTGTAAAGGAATGGTGGATCTTCATCGGAATGTGACACTCTCGCCACTCCATATACTTGACAGATGTCGCAGCCGAAACGTGCAATCCCGATGGGAACGAACCCAATGCGCCGCAGATCATGTCCTTCCGCCGCCAAGCGCTCGAGCCACCTCGGGAAGGCCGTTGCCATGACCATCGATCACGACCCGGCCCTCCTGGTCCAGCGCGATTACCCATGGTGTCCGTCGAGTCAGCATGGCGGCGTCCGGCTGGCCTGCAGGATGCTCCACAGACACAACCTCAACGGGCCATTGGTGCTCGTTGGCGAAGTCAATCGCTTCGGCCAGGGAGCCCAACGACATCGCTAGAAGGCGATATCCTTCAAGCTCTTTGCCAGCAAGCCAAGACGACCAAGCTGGCGCAACACGACGCGTGTGGACGCAGTCAGGATCGAAAACGAGCAGCAGGGTGGATTGGCCCGCCCCCAACTTGGCCAGGGTCCCGTCGGCATGCCTTATGAGTACTGACGACAGATTGTAGCCGACCGGAATCGGATTGACTCGCGAGTCGGAATCGAACATCGGGGCACGTAGGACGCCCGCCTGACCAATCGCTGTAGCAGCCAAGACAATGACGAACGTGTGGCTCCGCCAAGCTCGCCCACGAGCGGGCCTACGGCCCACGGTGCGAGTCACGGGGCAGGTTCGATGGCTGAGTTCATCGGTCAATGAGATGTGGCCCGCGCCTCACGCGCGAGTGCGAGGCCTTTCCCGGGTCAGTTGGCTCATCTCGTCTCTCAGTGCGCGAAGCTCAGGCGGCGGATCAGTGTGACCGTGGGCGATGAGACGATCCAGTATCTCGCTGTGGCGATACGCCAGTGTCTCGACACGCCGGAGCCTCTGCGTCAGGGTCAGTCGCACTTCTGGAATGTCGCCAGCCGTTCTGTTGGCCATGATGTGTCTGCTCCACATGATCCAAGCCGAATCTTGGGCTCGGCTACTAAGGTCTCCACTCAACTGACAGTTCTCGTCGCCCAAATGTGCAATGCGCTGTTCCGCGGGCCGTGGGCTGTAGGTAGGGGCGCTCGCCAATGCGGTCAGGACCGTGCTCGATCGGGTTGGGGACTCGGTCAGAGTCGCCGCTGACCACGGGGATTGCACTTTTCTTCCTTGAGAACTGTCAATTAATGGTATCGCCAGTTTTGCCTCATCAACTCAGGGGCCGTCAGGTCCCAAATCGGAGGACGAAAGTTGCGAACGATCAAGGTGGTCCTTATCCTGCTCAACCTCGTTCTGGCAGTGGCTTTGGTGACGGGGGCGAGCGCCGCACGCTCGACCGACGCAAAGCGCTCTTGCTGTCGGGGGGATGGTCCGGAAGCGTACTGTTGCTACGGCTGCTGTTGGCTCTTTCCGGGCTGCGATCGCGACAGCGACTGCCGGGAAGGGTAAGCAGTAGCGACGGCTTTCCGAGGGAGCACGACGGCGACGATGGCGGATACATTGCGCGGATACGCAGCGTGGATGGGGGCGGTCGCGAGAGCGATGTTGCCCTGGTGTTTGCTATTTGTCGTCGGCAAGCCGCTGTTGGAACTGCGGCGGCCTCCGTATGAGTGGTCCGTAAGCTCTCTACGGTGGGTGTGGGGTGTTACTGAAGACGCCGCGTTAGCTCTCCCGTTCTTGGTCTTTGCGGGTGGCGTGGCACTGGTTCGGGTGCTGGGAGACTCCCGGCGCCTCGTACGAACGGCGGTGACTGTCGGTATCGCAGCGGGTACGGTTTCATACGCTTTGGGCGCTTGGGTAGCACCAGAGGTACACAGTCGTTTCTTGGCTGCCTTGGACGCCGAAACCGTGGATTTGCGACGGTTCGGGCCAAGAACCCCGACCGGCATCCTAGAGAACCTGCGGTTCGTGGAGGCAACCCCGCCCGAAGAATACACCTTGAGTGTCAGGGCTCCACACCGGTTCCCTCCGAACGTGCTCCGTTGGGAGCTGCATGGCCCTCCCGCGATGGCGGTGTTCGGCGTCATCAACGTGCTTCTGGGTGTGCTGGCCGCAAAGCTGACCCTCGATCTTAGTCGTCGGGCACAGCGGCACGCTCGACTGGCAATCGGTGTGTTCGGAGGGATCGGTTTCTTCGCATGTCTCGCCGCAGCATCTCCCGTGGAGTCCTTTCTGCGCGATGGCACCATGCGATCGGGAATCCTCGGTGCGTGGGCGCCGCTCGTCTTCCCGTTAGTACAGGCGTTCGTGCTCGTGTACCTGGTCCGTCGGCGGGCACGCCGCCGAACCAGGACACGACCGGCCGTACCCGTCGGGAGATGAGCAATGCGAGAGGCCGGTCCGTAGGCTTCGATGGGTGAATCGACCCGGCCCGACTTCGACAGCTTCCGGCCACTGTTGCGGCGTTTTGGTCCTCTCATCGAGACGGTCGCCGCGCAATACGCCACAGACGGCGATGATCAGGATGATCTATACCAGGAGATTTGCATCCGCATTCTGGACCGAATACACCAGTACGAAGGCCGCGGCGCGCTGGGGGGATGGATCCAGAGGTTGGCACATCGTTTCGCCAGGAACTGGTGTAACGCGCGCACGGCCCACAAGGCGCGGCTGGAACGATACGCTGCGGAAATGCTGCCGATGGAAGCTGCTGGATCTCTGGTCGACAACCCGGAGAAACTGATGGACTACAAGGAGTTCCTGAAAGGTCTGGGACACGCCTTCGCCCGCCTCCCGGAACGGCAATCGGATGTGATGGTCTTGATCCACTTGAAGGGGTGCAGTATTGCTGAAGTGGCCGAGATCCTGAAGTCGAAGGAAGCAACGATACGATCTCATCATCGGCACGCCAGAGAGAGCCTTCGGAAGATGCTGGGAGACGGAAATGATGACTTGCCCTGACAGCACCATGCTTGCCCGCACGGACGCGCCGGATGCCGATCCGGAGTTGGTCGAGCATATCAAGACATGCCCTTCGTGCTGGCTGGACTGGCAGATTCAGAATGGCTTGCGCCATGTTTTGGATCCCCAGATAGAGGTTCGGACGGATCTGAACGAACGGGTAATTGCCAGGATGGCCCTGAGAGCAGCGCAGCTGGAGAGGACTCTACGGTGGCAGGATGTCGCGATGTCCGTGGTGCTGGTCGTGGTAGCGACGGGCGTCTTTTTTCTGGCGACCGAGACCGCGGGCCCGGTAGTGTCCGTCTCAACGGCGCTCTATGCGATCGCGGCAGGTATCGCGACCGCGCTTTACGTGAAACGAGAGGACCGTAACGAACGCGCGGCGGTAGTAGCTGAGGCGGGAGCGTCTCTGGGGTCACCCGCCTGATCCTGCCCGTCTCTTGGCGGACGGCTGGTCCTGCTCCCGTTGCCGGTCGCGGCGATGTTCCGGGCGCACCGCGAGCTGAGAGAATGTCCGGCCGAGACGGCCCCACTCCCCGACGTGGCCGACCCCCTGGGAGGACTGGGTATCAGCACGGTCCTGGTGGACATGGACGAAGGGATCTCCGGGCTCACGCTGATCAGCGCCGACGGCAGTGTGCTCGTCGCCGCAAACCGGACACATCCCATCCTGCGGCGTGCGAAGCTACGTCAACGCGCTGTCCAAGGGGCTGGGCAGCCGAACCAGAGCCGACACTTTCGATGAAGAAGCAGCCACGCGAGTGGAGGTAGGGCTGCCCGCCGAGACGCAGAACCTCGAGATGCATGACATGGTCAGGATGGCTCACCATTTCGGGGTCCAGCTGCGCCGCCATGCTCTACCGGCTGAAGGGGTGGGGTGTGTTCGTGCTCACGAAGACCAATGAGCACCCAGAGTTCCTCGGCGACTCCAGGACTGTCGTTCCCCGGCCTCCACCGGAGATTCCCCCGGAACTGTCCCATACCATCATGGCGGCGCCCGGCACGCCCACCCATCTTTCCGTATCTCAAGGCGGCATGGAAAACTCACAGATGGACGCCCTTGGACTTAACCCCCGAAGGCAGGACGTGGCGGCCCAGAATTCAACAGGAGACAACGGTTGGCACCACCCGACGTGGAAGCCGTACGTGCGGTTTCCGAGCAACCCATGAAGACTCAGTGGAAACCTGTGGACCTCGTGTGCCGCCACGGTGAAGAGGAGGTAACCGTTCGTACCAAGCTAGCTCGCGATCAGCGGTCGACCGCGGTTAGTGTCGCGGAGTCCGTGTCGCATGCCCTTCTCCTGGCCAATGGATTCAGAATGGCCGAGGCGTTCTGCGTGGTCGTCGGACGGCAGTTTGCTCGGGACCTGACGGTTCAGTATGACTTCCGGGAGCCCGTTAAACCGGGGCGACACTGGGGTACGCGGCTAATGCGCCACGGAGTTCAGGAGGTCGAGTTCACCGCTGCATTGGTCAGTGATCTGGCAGATCCGTCCGCTCTTTTTCGGCTCTACCTTGCAGATGTCATCTTGGGAAACCCCGATCGTCGGACGCATGGCAACGTGCTCCTCGCGCATAGCGCCTCGGACTCTCGTAGGTTCGATCTGATCCCGATCGACCAGAGCGAAGCCTTCCTCAGCCCGTCGATCTTGATCGACCCCCGGCGGCTTCGCGCTCATTTCAACAGCGCCCGCGCTCAGCCCCTCGATGGCATGGAGAGCGTCCTCCTCGACAGCGGACCCAGCGTGGTCGAGACCTGTTTCACGGACGCCAAGAGGCTCAAGGATAGCTTGGGAGATTGCCTGGCAGCCTGTCATGAAGAATGGTTCGAACGGGCATCCGTGGATCCCGCCGAACTGGAAGGATTCCTCGAACATCGGTTGGACACCCTGGAGACTTTGGCTCGTAAGGAGCATTGGTTGGGGGTGGCTTCGGTTGACACAGGAGGACAGCATGTACTCACCATCCAGTAACCAGATTCGTCACGGGTATTCCGTAATCCGAGTAAGCCTGGACGACCATCGCGACCACACCGTCCCTGTTGGCGTCGTCGCATGGCAGACCACCAATCCGTGGTACGGATGGCGGTGGTTGGAACACGACGAAAAGGTGCGAGGTGTCGATCCGGTGACTCGGCGGCTCATGCGCATTACGAAAGATCAGATCCGCCGCTGGGCCAAGGCGCGGAAGGTTCCCTACGAGCCAGGGCCTGTAGAACCGACAAGTGACCGTTTCTGGAAGGCCGTCTCCGAGATCCTCTCCACTAGCGTACGCCTCGATCTGCCCAAGGCGATGGAGCCGATGGATGAACCCGACGCAGGAATCGAAGCGCTTTTTGAGGCGGTTGTTCAGCCCGCACAGACTCGGCAGCGGCGGACGGAGCGTATCGACTCGGCAATCAAGCGGGCCCTCGGCGAGTGGGCCGATCGCATTCCTCCGAGACAGAGCGTGTCCGCTTTCGGTGGCGCGACCGAGCAGATTCAGCGGGGCCTGGAGACCGAGCGCGGCGTCCTGTTGGTCGAAGGTGTCAACCTGGCCGCCCCGAAGGCTCGCAAGGAGGCGGATGCCCTCGTCTCGCGCTTCCTGAGAATCCAGGCAGCGTATCCGAGTAGGAGCGTTTGGATGGTCGTGGGCTACTCGTCTTCTCCCGGTGGCCTGAACGGGGAGGCCCATATGTGCGAGTGGATTCGCGAGAAGGTGACCGGTGACGTGTACGACGTGAACGGCCAGCCGGAGGAACTGCAAAAAGCGGCTGCGGAGGCGTGGATACGGATCAAGGGGGAACCGCAAACGGGGCTTCGCGGCTCAACGTGAGTCTACATTCCGTGGCTCGCCTACAACCTCACGTGACGAACGTTCCAGGCCTGCGGCCCAGGCGTACCAGCGGATGCTGCGGATGTTGCATGGCCAGCCAATGGTAGAGCGCGAGCGTCGTCTCGGCCCGTGAGCAGCCGCCCGAACACCGGACCTCCACCGATTCTATCCGCCGCTCGGCCCGCTCTCCGCGCAAGACCGTTTCGTCACAGCGAATGCGCAGCCGACCGTCGCATCGCGGGCACGGGCCGCGCCACTCGCTGTCGCCCAGCGTCTGCGCGACACGCTGCCATACTTCTTCGACAGAGACCTTGACCCACGTTGGGCCGGGGGAATGGGTCATCTGCCGAGCGGATGGCCGGAAAAGAGCGCGTCCCAGATCATGGCTCCAAGATGGACCTGGCGCGTTCCCATGTCAAAGGACGACGAAGGCAGCAATATCGCCTTTTCAAACATCTACTGGACGATTCTTGCCATATGTCGTCCTAATAGCAATCTTCCTTCCCCCCACCCTCAGACACGCCGACCCCAACCAGCAAGCCCCCTCGATGCCCATCACCCCCCTCCAACTCGCCCGCCGTCTCCGGGCCGCGCGCAAGGACTGCCACATCACCCAGGCGAAGGCCGCGAGAGTCCTCGGGATTCCGCGCTCCGCCGTGTCCCAGATGGAAACGGGCCAGCGGGGTGTGTCGGCCCTGGAACTCCACCGGCTGGCGCAGCTCTATTCCCGCGATGTCGGCGGTTTCCTGGAGGACCGGTTCGAGGAGAGCAATCCGGTCGCGACGATGTTCCGGGCGCACCCCGAGCTGAGGGAATGTCCGGCCGCCGAGGCATCTCTTCGCCTCTGCGGAGACGTTCATCGCGAGGTCGCGAATCTGCGCGAGCTGCTGGAGCTGGACCGCGGAATCCCGCCGATTCCGGAGTACTCGCTACGCGCCCCAAGGTCGAAGTGGGATGCCGTTCAACAGGGCAGCGCCGCAGCCGAAAGGGAGCGCCGGCGGCTCGACCTGGGCATGGCCCCGCTCCCCGACGTGACCGACCTCCTGGGAGCACAGGGTATCAGCACGGTCCTGGTCGACATGGACGACGGTATCTCCGGACTCACGCTGATCAGCGCCGACGGCAATGTCCTCGTCGCCGCAAACCGGAACCATCCCATCCTGCGCCGCCGCTTCTCGTTCGCGCATGAGTACGCACATGTCCTCCTGGACCGCGAGCTGAAGGCCATCCTGAGCCACACCCGGGACCGGTCGAGCCTGATGGAAGTGCGGGCTAACGCGTTCGCGGCTTCACTCCTCATGCCCGCCGACGGCGTGCGACGCCAGGTCAACGCGCTGTCCAAGGGGCTGGGGAGCCGAACCAGAGCGGACACTTTCGATGAAGAGGCCGCCACGCGAGTGGAGGTAAGGCTGCCTGTCGAGACGCAGAACCTCGAGATGCATGACGTGGTCAGGATGGCTCACCATTTCGGGGTCAGTTGCGCCGCCATGCTCTACCGGCTGAAGGGGCTTGGCTTCGTGACCGAAGAGGAGCGTTCATCCCTGGCCGAGCAGGACGGCGCGGGGCTCGGCAAGGCCCTCAGGGGATTGCTTGGACTTCCGGAAGCGGACGATTCCCATGGCGAGATGGGGGTCCACGCCGGGTTCGTGGCGATGGCGATCGAGGCATTCACGCGGGCGAAGATCACGGAGGGCAAGCTGGATGAGTTGGGGAGGCTGGTTCAGGCATCGGATCTGAGTCGGCGGCTTCGGCGGGCTGGGGTCGGGATGGGGTGTGTTCCTGGTCGCGAAGAGGTCCGGTGAGGGTCCGAGGTCCGCGCGGGCGTTGGTGAAGAAATGGTGGGCTGAAGGCGCGGGACTCTATCCTTGCTGACCCTTCCGGACGGGTGACTGTCCGGAGTTCTGGACTGCTTTTGCCCCCCAGCGCGGGTTCCAGCGGGTACCCGCCCAATTTGACCCCCACCTCCGCGACCTGTTTCGCGGCCTGCTGGCTACGGTCCATTGCCGTTCGATCCAATCTCTTTCTCCCCTCGTCTCGCGCTTCGGCGGAGGAGCGGGAAGGAGAAGAGGGCGACCGCGGCAGTCCCGACCGGGTTGGACGCGCGGGCCGACAACCTTGTGGGAAACGCCGGTCGGGGAAAGGTTGACCGTACCCTGCGGCCTGGGCTTGGCGCGGAGTACCCTAGCAGACCGGCCTGGGATCTAGGTCGCCAGGCGGTTACGCATTCCCGCCGAGCGGCCCGCGGTCGGCACGATTCGCTGGCCCGGATGACACAACACAGACGGGCCGAGCAGTTCCGTTGCCGCCCGCTATTGGGGGCGTTACGTTTTGTGCTGCTGTCTAGGGATTCGTACTAGTATCAAGTCACGCAACCGCCGAGCAACCATTCATGTTTTCCCACCGATACGGCTACCGAGAACTGCCGAAGGCAATGCAGCTGGAGGAGTTGTCATCTGAATTGCGTCGGGAGGTATGGAATACTACCAGAGCATTCCTCAACGATCAGCGAGCCGAAATGGGATGGGAATTCTGCTTCCCGGCGGCGGCGGCGGCCTTCGTGGAGCGTATCTTTGGACAGCTACTGGAGAAGGCCGAGGACGAAATACCGACATCGTATGACCACGTTATGAACATGACCAAGGAGTTGATCTGGGCAGGTCCTTTTCATGCGGTCCTCGACCTTGCTGAACTCATGATTAACGATCCTTTCACGGGTGTCTCGTTTGCTCGAACCATAGCCGCATCGTTTGATAGGCTTGGTGCACCGTATTCCGTTGATATGTCCCAACAGCCATTCGAATTCCGACCACACGCCAGCATTGCGCAACGAGACGCAATCAAGAAGGCCGTCGAGGATATACGGGGAAGTAGCATGCATGGTGCCGATATCCATTTGCGTGATGCCGCCAAACACATCAACGCAGGTCAGTTCGCGGATGCGATCACAGATAGCATTCACGCTGTTGTATCTGTGGCAAGGACCATTGACGACCAAGAGAGCAAGACGCTCGGCCCAGCATTGGATTCCCTCGAACGGGTCGGACTTCTTAAGCATCCCTCATTGAAGCAAGCGTTCAAGACCCTGTACGGATACACGTGCGAGGAGCAGGGTATCCGACATCCCTTGATAGCCGAGAGCGCGGCCAATGTCGGGTTGGACGAGGCACTGTTCATGTATGGTGCGTGTGCGTCGTTTGCCGGCTATCTGGTATCTAAACACCGGCAAATCGGCCAGTAAGCGAGCTTATCCAGTTGGCCGCGGTTGGAACCGACGGGTCCTTGCCACCACTTCGTTACCGATCAGAGGCCGACCAGATCAACTCATGGCCGCTGCACCGTCTCCGTCTTGTCGTCACCGCGATTGTCTCGTATTCGTCCCGCGAACCAGAAGGATACAATGGACGCAGCCACTGGCAGGATAGTTTTGAAGAGATCGATCGCCTTGTCGACTCTGCCGTTAGCCGGATCTCCGTTCCCCGTAACGAGGAGGAAGCCAATCACAGCAGCTCCGCCCGCGAAAAGGAACCAAGCGGCCCCATGAGTGACCGCCGTCCTTACCCGGCTCCGTCGAATCGTGATCTTGTCCTTGACGCTGAGCTCAGATCTCCACATCCGCTGCAGCCATCCAGGCCGTGCCTCGGAGTCTGACATGTTAGCTTCCCCCTTCTTGAGATAAATGGTGCCCCGGATCACTCTGGACACTAGCCCAGCAAACGCCCCAGGTCCAGGCAACGGGACGCCCTGAGTGCCTCGAGTTTGCGGAGTGCTCTGAATTGCGGCTGGGCTCGCCGGACGGCTGACCCGTAGACAACCAAACACGCCGAAGGAGATGCCACGAAATGACAGCCAGCTACGGTTCGGGAGAGGTGACCATCGCACTGTCCACTGTGGGCAATGTCGCTGTGTCGAACGTTCGCCCGGTCCCAGCCCTGATCCCGCGAATTCGCTTCGATCTGTCCTGGACCCTGCATCACGCACTTTCCCTGGAAGAGGGCCATCCGGGAGAGGAGTTCGTCCTGACCGACTTCCCCGGCCAGTTGACGGTGGGCCCTGACAACCTGTTCGTTGGCAACCTAGTAGACCGGTTCAGAAGTTCGGTGACGTATTCTCATGCGGCTTCGCGGAGTGAGGGATGGGCGGGGGTGGGCGAGCGGGCCAGGAGGCGGTTGAGATCGCAGCGGGTGAACTTCCATTCGAAGGGCGAGGCGATTTGTTGGTAGTGCTGCTGGAAGTCGAGGATGCGCTCGGCGACTGCGTCCTGGGAAGAGAAGTGGGCGGGGGTGAGTGCCTTGCGCTGGAGGATCGAGAAGTAGATCTCGATCTGGTTCATCCAGCTGGCGTGCGTGGGCAGATGCACCAGGGTGAGGTTGTCGAACCGTGCCTGGAGACGGTCGGCGGCGCGCTGGCCGCGATGGATCGTGCCGCCATCGACGATCCAGAAGACGCGCTCGGCGGACCGGTAGGGTTCACGGGCCATCACCTGGGCGACGAGGGCATCGAAGGCAACGATGGAGATCTTGGCGACGACGTCGCCGAAGAGCCGGGCTCGGTGGACGTCCCACGCGGCGATGTAGGCACAGACGCCATGGCGGCGGTACTCGTGCTCGACCCGCATGGAGCGGCCCGGACCCGGCGGCGTGATCGGATGGCGGCGGGTGCGGATCGGGATCTGCGTCTTCTCGTCGGCGCTGATGACGAACTCGTCGCCACAGAGCGCACGCCCGTTCCATTGCCGGTGATAGAGGTCGAGGACGCGCTCCGCCTTGGGCCCAAACTCGGGATCGCGCGGAAAGATCCAGCTCCGCCGGCTCCAGGGGCGCAGGGCGTCGGCATGAAGCCACCGCCAGATCGTGGTGCCGCTAATGTCGGCGACGATGCCGGCCGCCAGGACCTGCCGCCGCAGTTCGGAGCGGCTGAAGCGCGACAGCGGCAGCCCCAGCGTGGAGGGCAGTTCACAGGCCAAGGCCTTCACTTCGGCGACGACCCGAGGGGGGAAAAGCCGGCGGCCGACCTCGCCGCGACCGGTCCTCGAGTCCCTCGAGGCGTTCTCGGAAGAAACGTTTGCGCCACTTGCTCACCACCGGGCGCGGCATATCGAGACGCTCGGCGATCTCCTTGTTCGGGGTACCCTCGGCAGCCAGCAGGACGATCTTGGCGCGCACCACGTCCCGATACGGTAACGTATACTGGCGGGCTCTCGCTTCGAGGACACGGCGTTCGTTGGGCGTCAACGTGATGACGTACGGGCTGGATCTGGGCATCATTGGCCCCCTGGTTGAACCAAGATGGCCATTCCTTACCGCAGGCGCCAGTGGCTTGCTGATACGTGCTATTATTTATGTCCATGTGTACTAGTGAGGGAAGCATCGGGCCACCCCATTCGGTCGCTGTCGCATATTGCTACGCAAGCAGGCTCGGTCGCTCTCGATCTGGGCGGACACCGGCTCGAACGCCTTGAAGAGCATCGGGCCGGTGGCGCACTCACCATGCAGATACACCTGTGGCCCCGTGTCGAGATGGACGGGACGACAATCAATGCCAAGGTCGCCAGCATCGAGTTCCGAATTCCCCGTGACGACTGGTTGGCGGTGGTCGGCGCGTTCAGCGGAGAGCAGATCGACCTCTTGGAGATCCGCTACCACCTCACGCACGCGAGTCGTTTCCGGCCAAGCCTCGGGGTACTCCAGCGTGCGCGCGAGGCCATCGACCGGGGCGACTTCGACGCGGCCGTGATCCAGGCGAGAAAGGCTGTCAGCCTCATGGAGGAGTCCTTCCAGGGGCGGGACGGAGGTAGCCTCAAGGCCATCCTGGGCGGCAGACTCGACGACCGACATGCGAAACTGTATGCGGGCCTCATCACCCGCGCCAAAGACATGGGCAATATCACCGCACACCGTGCCTCAGCCCGCGAGCACACGCGTGGCGAAGCCCTGTTCGCGATCCGCTTGGCGACGATCCTGCTCGAACTGATCGCCGGGTTGCTGTTAGACTGAGCTGCCGGGCGGGTTGATCGGAATGGGAGAGAAAGAGAATGATGATCTGTTGTGCCGACATCGGATCGGTGGCGAACGAAAGGTTCGGATGGGCAGCCCACTCCGGTGAGCCCGACCGCGAAGAATCGTCTGGAACAGACATTGGCGAGTTTGCGCAGTTCGTAGCAGATATACTCGCCGTCGAGGAAAAGGTCTCGCTGGGCTTCGAGTGTCCGCTGTGGATTCCAGTCGCCCATGAGCCGTCTGGGCTGACACGGGCGCGCCCGGGAGAGGGTGATCGCGCTTGGTCCGCTGCCGCTGGTTCTACCTCTCTTAAAGCTCGCATGCCAGAACGGCAATTCGTTTTTCGATCCTACTAGGATGCTCATCACCGGTCCCTTCCACCCGTGCTCCCGTTGCGGACAGCGGCAACTGGGCTCGCTGTCCATCACGGACAACGTTCATACCCGCCGCTGCCGGAACTGCTTCCACAGGGAGAGAGAGCACCTACCGCCACTGCAGAAGAAGGTGATCTATCTGGACCAGATGGTCCTCAGCGGTATCGCGAAGGAGCTCGATCCGGATCAGCAAGAGGAGACACGGCACCGTGACGATTTCTGGCTGGATGTCTTTGACCGGATCGATCGGTTGGTAAAGCTCCAGCTGATCGTTTGCCCCAAGTCGCGCATCCATGAAAGGGAATCGTCGATGGATGACCGATACCAACCGGTCTGGCGACGCCTTTACGGGCATCTTGCAAGCGGCGTTAGCCTCCGTTCTTCCGACCAGGTACTGATGAGGCAGATGGTGGAGGCGTTCGACGCTCGGTCCACAGATCGCGATCCTGACTGGAACCGCATCTCTCGCGATGACGTTATCCGCGGTCGGCTGGACCGTTGGAACGACCGTCTTCGCATCACTGCTCACATGGACCACTGGTCCGGGCGAATCAGGCGGCGTCGAGACTTTCGGGACCGTGCACATGCGATCCTTCAGCGCCTGTGGGACCAGGAGTGGGCATCCGAACCTGAAATGCCATTCGAAGATCGCTTTCAGGAACAGCGTCGCGTAGCTGCGGAAGCAGCGATCATCGCGTACGAGCAGCATAGGCCGGGGTGGCCGTTCCAACTCTTCCGGTGGGTATTACGCCGTCTTGAGCAGAAGGGCGTTCCGCCCGAGGCTCGCCGTGAAGAAGCTGTACGGTTCCTTTACTCGGAACCGGCTCTGCGTGCACCGCAGAATCACTTGGAATCCCTACTCTATGCTGGCTTGGCCCGGCGGGCGGGCCTTGGTCAAAAGTGTCCCGACCGAGGTACCCCCAATGACATAAAGTTCATTTCCGCGTACCTGCCGTATTGCGACGCCATGTTCATCGACAAGCAGTTCGACCTCCTCTTGAGCGAACCGCCGGTGGCTCCGCGAGTGAAGGACCACCCCGCGAGGATCTTCTCCAGTCGGAATCGGCATGACTTTCTGTCCTACTTGGCTGAGCTGGAAGCTGAAGCAGACCCGGATCACGTTAGCCTTGTGGTCCGTACTTACGGCGAAGGGTGGCTCCAACCGTACCGCTCTATGCTCGCCCACGAACGGGGGAAGCCCAACCCCTCTCCGTGATCTTTTGCCAAAGGCAATCGTGGACCGCACCCCCGAGTCTGAGTTCCGTTGCGGCCTGGTGGCCAAGGGATGGACGTAAGGCGAAGACGATAGGATTCGCGTCCAGCGCGACCGGCGGCCTGAGCCTGAAGTGGGGCCGGTGCTACTCCGTGACCCAAGGCCTGGGACCAGCAGACAAGGTAGTTCCGCAGGAGCGATCCGCCGATGGGGATGCCCGGCCCGCTGAGTGCTTCCCGTGATCCCTGGGATGCGTGGTCGCTGCACTTACTGAATCCGGCCCATGCCGATCACCGATTCCATTCCATGCCGATCACCCTGGAGTGAGCGAGTAGGAGCGCTGGAGAACCTGCTGTAGCGACGTCTTCTTCCATCCTCGCCGAGGTCCCTTGAGACGAGGAGGAAGAGGTGTCGCAGAAGAGGTTATCCATGCGCAAGATACGAGAGCTTCTGCGCCTGAAGTACGAGCTTGGGCGCAGCCATCGCGAGATCGCCGCGTCGCTCGGCGTCGCCAACAGCACGGTGAGCGACTACGTGCGGCGGGCAAGCGCGGCGAGCCTCTCCTGCCCGTTGCCGGAGGGGTTGGACGACAGTGCGCTGGAGGCGGCGCTGTTCCCGCCCCCGCCGCCGTCGCGGGTTCGCCGGCCGGAGCCGGACTGGGGAGATGTCCCCCGGGAGCTTCAGCGCCACAAGGGCGTGACGCTACAGCTGCTGTGGCTGGAGTACCGGGCGGCTCATCCGGACGGCTATCAGTACAGCTGGTTCTGCGAGCGCTACAAGGCGTGGCGGGGACAGCTCGACGTGGTCATGCGGCAGGTCTACCGGGCGGGCGAGGAGGCGTTCGTCGACTACGCGGGCCCGACGTTCCCGGTGGTGGACCGGGGCACCGGCGAGGTGCGCGACGCCATGGCTTTCGTCGGCGTCCTCGGCGCCTCGAACCACACCTTCGTGGACGTGACCTGGAGCCGGTCGCTGCCGGACTGGACGATGTCCCATGTCAGGATGTTCGAGTTTTGGGGCGGGGTACTTGAGCTCGTGATCCCGGACAACGAGAAGGCCGCGGTCCGTGAGGCCAGCCGCTACGAGCCGGACCTGAACCCCACGTACTAGGAACTGGCCACCCACTACGGCACCACCGTGCTGCCGGCGCGACCCAGGGCTCCTCGGGACAAGGCGAAGGTGGAGGCCGCGGTCCAGCACGTCGAGCGCTGGATCATGGCGCCGCTGCGCAACCAGACGTTCTTCTCGCTCGGCGAGCTCCGCGAGGCCGTCGCGCCGCTCCTGGCCACGCTGAACGAGCGGCCGTTCGACAAGACCGAAGGCAGCCGCCGCAGTTGGTTCGAGGATCTGGACCGGCCGGCGCTCAAGCTGCTCCCGTCCGAGCGCTACGAGTACGCCGAGTGGCGCAAGGCGCGTGTCAACATCGACTACCACATCCAGGTCGAGCACGCCCTCTACAGCGTCCCCCACCCGCTGGGCCGTTGCGAGGTGGACGTTCGCCTCACGGCCCAGACCGTCGAGATCTTCCACAAGCACCGCCGTCGTACATCGCCCGCGCGCTCGGCCACCAGGCCTGCCGCCTCGGCATCTCGACCCGCTACTACCGCGTCTCCCGTCTGCTTGACGAACTCACGCTCGCCCGGGGCGACGGATCGTATCCCAAGCTCATCCAGCGCCTCGCACGGACTTGGCTCCTCGTCCTCGACGACTGGGGGCTCGCCTCGCTCTCAGGCCAGGGACGCCACGACCTCCTCGAGGTCCTCGACGATCGCTATGCCCGCCGTGGCACGCTGCTCGCCAGCCAGGTCCCCGTCGACCACTGGCACGATGTCGTCGGCGACCCCATACTCGACCGCCTCCTCAATAACGCACACCGGATCACCCTCAAGGGCGGTTCCATGAGAAGGCTCTACGACTCGACGAAGACGGACTCCACACCCTAAACTTCAACCCTCAACCCCCACACCCAGCGCCCCTATGGACCTCCGCTCCTCCAAGGTGATCGGCATGGCTTGGAATCTGCGATCGGCTTCGTGGAATCGGTGGTCGGCATCGGCGGATTGCGCATCCTCGTCGCGCTCTGATCGGAAAATATTATGTTGCGGAGATACAGAGGCCTATCGCGTCCGAGCAGCTGATCCGGACCATCCGCACCACAGTCCGATCCGCAACATATGTTGAGCAGACGGTCGAGGATAGCGTCTCCGAAGGTGAGGTCGCCGACAACGTCGGGCCAGTGCTCGACGGGGAGTTGGGAGGCGAGGATGGTTCCGCAGCGGGCGTAGCGATCGTCACCCGTCCGATGAATCACCGAATCGAGGTATACTCACGCAGAGCATCGGAAACTCGGATGCGCAGAGTCCTCTTGGCTGGCTCGCCGACGGTCCATAGAGCGAATCGGTATTCCGACTGATACGAAAACGACTTCGGCTTGATGAAGCCGGCGCGTGACGCTAGCCCGGCGGGTTCGCGGCCGGTGTCCAGTGTACCGGATGTGTCCTCGTAGGCTACCGGCCCGTGATCCACGTAAACGACTTTCTCAAACCCTTCGCTGCTGGCTATTGCTTCTTGGATCAGATGCCAGCCCGAAAGTGGCCTCGTGTGAATCGCGGCGTTCAGCTTGATCGCGAAATCGATACCCAGCTCCAGCGCGAACGCGTTAACGTCCAGAACGTCCGTTATGGTGTCGTTGCTTGACGAGATTCGCTTCCCGAGCCTATAGGCGTCTCGCTCGCTGCCGGGATGGAATGCCGTGCAGTACACCCACGGATCAATCGCGATGGCGTATTCCGCCTCTGCGGACGAGGATCTCCCTGCAGCGGGAGACCCGCCTTCCGACAGACGGCGGGCGAAAAAGGGCGTGGCGTTCAGCCTGACTCGCCCTTCCATCGGGTCGCGCTGGTCCGCTTCAAGGCCCTCGCCTTCCCGGTAGTGCGCAAGAGTCGACACCCATATCTCATCACTCAGCCGTGGCGAATGCTCCCGCTTGGAAAACCGAACCACCCGCCGCGCGACTAGCCCACGCGGCAAGGAGTCATTGACACGGCGGACCTTGACGCGAATGCTCTCCCGGCGCACGTTGTCGCGTACGGTCCAGACCTTGCTCTCGGGATCGGGAGCACCTAGCTCCTGGACAGATATGCCCTCCCGCACTGTGCGCTGCATCGAGCCGTCTCCCTGCTGGCTCAGGCCTTGTCTCTGGCACATGTGTCTCCTGCTTGCGTTGTCCGGAGTCGGCACCCACGGCGGACCTTCACTACGGAATGTAGTCGCTTCAGGCCTCTAGGATTTGGGTCCCATGCGCCTGTAGCGTGGAGCCGAAGGCGTGGTTCCAGACCTGTCCGGTCAGGTGCCGTGTTGCTAGTTCCCCCATCATGCAGAGCATCGTTTGGCTCGATGCGTTTGACAAACGCCGACGGGAGTACAAGAGGCTGGGATGGGTCTACGTCGCGCGGAACCCGTGCTTTGCCGAACCCGTCTTCAAGGTTGGCCAGACGAAGGTCTCGCCGGTCGTGCGGGTCGAGCGGCTGAGCAGTTCTACGTCGGTCTATCGACCGTTCCAGCTGGTTTACTTCGTGCATGTCGCTGATCGCGACCGAGCGGAAGGCCACGTCCATCAAGCGCTGGCGGCCTCGCGGGTGAACCCGGCGAAGGAGTTCTTTGAAGTCCCCATCATGACCGTGGTACAAGCTCTCGACCAAGCGGCGAGCTACTGGCCCATTCAGCTTGGGCGGACGCCGCGTTCCGGCTATCTGGAACCCGCGTTGAAACCGCGAGTGGTCGCGTGTCAGCAGTGCGGCGGGAAGACCAAGGTGCCTCGGCTGCTCATCAGCGTCCACGTGACCTGCAAGCATTGCTCCGCAGGATTCGAGTTGGCTTCCGACGTAGCCGGATAGTTGCGGGGTCAGAAGGCGCGTTTAGAGGCCGGTTGCGGGTATTCCGACGGCATTTCGGGTGTTCTACGGGCCACAGAATGGCCCAGAATCGACGATCCCGCGTCTCCGAGGGGGGTCACGAGGAGTGATGGGTCGGCCGGTTGCCCTCGCGTCCGTGAGGCCGGCGACGACGAGGCCGGGGAGATTGCCCGCGACGCCTCGATGGGCGTTGTTCCGGGCGGTGCCCGGAGAGGCGTTTTCGGCGGCTCCGCCGGGCTGGCTTGACCCACTGTCACATGGTCATCAGCCTACCCCCGTGGCCACGCTCCGCGCGACCCCAGCAAGGCTGACGAGGGGCTCCGTCCCCTCGACCCCCAACAACGGCCTCGCTGACGCTCGGAGTTCGCGGGCCGCCGTCGGCCCCGTAGTGCGTATCGGCACGCCACGATGCCTGCTCGGCCGCGAACGCGGAAGACCCACGAAGCGCACTTGCCCGACCAAGTCGCGCGACCCTTGCGCAACCATGAGCCCATACGGAATGTCTTAACGTAAAGGTTCTCGCCCCCACGGCCCGGTCCAGCCGCGATTCCAGTCCCCAAGCAGCGGCTCATGCTGGCCGTCCACGCCTGCGACGTCGTGGCGCGCGCCGCCTTCATCTACTCCGGGGGGCCGCCTGTGCTGCCTGGGCCGCTTCGAAAAGCTTCGGATTCGTCTCCCGAACCCAATCGAGAAACGCCGGATCGAAGACGATTTGCTTGGCCTTCTCAGGCAAGAGCTCGATGTCTGCCGCGCCGCCGCTCCGGTCGCACCGGACCCGGACGGTCCTCGGCACGTATATGCCGGAGGTCAGCGCGGCCACGAGCCCGTTGACGAAGGTCTGCTCCTGCTCGATTCTCATGTTGCCGGAGGGACAAAACTGGCTGGCGTCGAACGCCTCGCCAGGCCCCACCAGCCCCCAGACGAAATGATGGTGCGACCGTTCGTAGACGACGGGCGCGTTCATTGATGCGCCCGGTCCACTCACGAAGGCCTGCTTGTAGCAACCCCCGAGCAGCAGGAGTGCGGGCAGCGTGCCCGCCAGCCTTGCAGGTGTCTTCATGGTAGGGGTTCTCCTTTTTGAGGTTGGGGCAAAAGTGTGTAAACGTCGGATGGGCGTGACCCGCTCAGTGACGTTCGGGTAATCTACTCAGAATAGTCGTTCTTCTTTGTTGTGGCTAGTTGCGACGGCGTGCGAGGGATGCAAAAGATTGGATTCACTGAGGGGTGCTCGCCTCAGAGGCCGTTTCCGCGGGCTCCGGAGCGTTTTCGGGTAACCTGCGGGCCGCGGGATCGCCCAGAACCGACATCCATTCGGCACGGCGTTCGCGCCGCCTTTCCGGAGTCCGGACTTGAGCGCCGTTCGGCGGAGCCCGTTGCCGATCCGGAGGTGTGAATTCGACGTCGGTGTGCTTGTGCAGCGGAATGCCGCGAAGCTGTGCGGAACGTGGATTCCGCAAGTCGCTGGACGGCTTGGGGTTGTGCCACGGCCCGCGGATCGCCGGTGCCGATCCGCTTCTGCGGGCCGTGGACGGGAGCGACCCACCGCGGAGGTTGGGATGGAGTGCACATCCCAACCTCCGCAGATGCCACGGCAGGCATCGAAAAAGGGGCTCTTCGCTGGTAGGCTATGGTGATGAAGTTCTCGGTGGTGCGGTAGCCGCGGGCCCGAACCTTCGCCGCCTGGACGAGCGAGTTCATGGCTTCCAGCATGCCGTTGCTGATGCGGGAATGTAGCCAGCGGAGGATTCCGGCCGCGTGCGCGCGGATCGTCCCGGCGACGGTGACCATCGGGGCAAGGCCGCTTTGCTTGGCGAGAGCGCACCATCGTTCCAGATGGCGCAGGGCTGAGCCGCTCGGGGTTCCACAGCCAGAGCCACCGGCTCCGCTTCAGCTCGGGACGCTCCTTCTGCTCCGTGCGCCGCACCTTCTCTACCGCGTCGTTCAGCAGCTTGACCACATGAAAGCGGTCGAAGGTGATCTCGGCGTCCGGAAACGACTCCCTCGCCCCCTTGATGTACGCCGGGGACATGTCCATGCACAGTTCCTCGACCGAGTCCGCGCTTCCCCCGTGGGCCTCGAGATCGCCCCGGAACTCTCCCAGCACGTTACGCCTGGTGCTGGAAGAAGTTCAGGTAGAGATCCAGACGCCGCTGACCGGCGTCGAACTCCGTCCGCTCCACGTACCACGGCCGCTCCAGCCCCAGTGCCTGCTCGAAAAGCTCCGTCCCCTGCATCTCGTTCTCTCGCTCGCCCGGTCCCCCATGGCCGGTGACCCCGGGAGAACCTGGAAGCCCGGGCCGAACAAAGCTCCCTCGGGGAACCGGGACGCTCCCCGGTCTCATCCCCCAATCTCCGCCGAGCTTGCCCCCTCCCGAAAGACCCCCCGCTTCCTACCCAGCTTGACAGGGCGCTACCCGCCTACCCCATTCTGCCTGGCGAGGAGCCCGAAAACAGGGGTCGTTGGGGCCTTGGACGGTGGGACAACGGGTGTGTGATAAGAGGGACGATGGCACTTTTGGTCGATGAAAGGAAACACAGTCTCAATGAGGGCAAACCAGGCTCCAACGATCGTAGGGTCAGCCTCCGTGGATGTTGAGTTGGCAGAGCATTGCGAGGAGGTCATTGCCAGGGGAAGTGCGTCGAAGCCGGACCCGGGGTCGGGAATTGAGACATTGATGAGTGCCGTGGCGTTCACCTATGCGGTTCTTCTGGTGGCGTGCGGTGCTGGAGACGTGGTGCGGGATGGAGTCGGCAAGCCAACAGAGTACGCGCTGTCCAAGGAGCCCATATGGACTGTGGGAAGCCGCGCGACGGAGGCGGTCGTTGGCGGTTCGGGGGCGACGATGTTCGAACGCATTTCGGGGGGTGAGCGGCTGGGAGACGGTAGTGTCGTCGTGACTGACGCGGGCGCTCGGGAGGTTTGGAAGTTTGGCGCAGACGGCACACACCTATGGACGGTCGGCAGACGGGGCGAGGGCCCCGGGGACTTTGAAGAGCTGGCGCTGTTACGCAATTGTTCGGAGGGCAAGATAGTCACATATGATAGACGGCTCCATCGTGTAACGGAGTTCGGGCAGGGAGGCGAGTTGTTAGGGACGTGGGCGGTGCCGTTCGAAGAGACCCCGCCCTATCCGGATCAGGAGGTCACATGCGCACCTGATGGCAGGATAGTCTATTACACAGCCGGCAAGTTTCCATCAAGACCGGGAATGGTCAGGTGGGAGGTCCCGGTCTGGTGGGCTTCGGAAGGGATTGGACCTCATTTGCTGCAGGAGCTTGTTCCGGGTCCAGAGAAGATCCTTGGGGACGGCTACTGGGATCGTCCTTGGTCGAAAGTGTTGGTTCTCGGGGGGACTGGTGAGGGTGTGTGGATTGGCACAAGCGACGATCATCTTATGGAGTTGATCGGATGGGACGGAACAGTCGTCCGCACCTTGCGATGGTCGGGCGACGATCTGATTGCGACTCAGGATGATGCCGATCAGTTGCTAGAGGAGTTTACGGACGGTGATGACGAAGTGGAGAAGGAGAGATTCGTCCGGGAGAGCTGGCCTACCTACGAAGAGGTTCTGCCCACCCGAGTGCCAGCCTACGCGCGCCTTATCGTGTCGGTGGACGGGAGCCTGTGGGTTGGGTCATGGAACGGAGTTACTTGGTGGCCGCGGTTGCCTGGACATCACGGAAGGCGGTGGGACGTGTTCGACGTCTCGGGGACTTGGTCCAGCCACATAACCGTGCCCGCGAACATGTCCGTTCTCGATGTCGGGGAGGATTGGGTGCTTGTAGTAGTTCGGGACGATCACAATGTCGAGATCTTGGCGATTTATGAGTTCCGAGAGCGCCCATAGCATCCCTCCCGCTTACGGAACAAGTTGCGTGCCGCAGTTGCAGCTTTCACGACCTCGGCGACGCCGGGTGTCAGGTGATTACCAAGCTACAAAACGCGGAAGATCCTCCGCCAGCCGCAGGAGCCCCACGCCGGGGTCGATCCTCTCGTCATCTTGGCGTTCGCCCGCCCAGCAACGAATGCGGGCGCACCTCGTTGTAGAAGTCGATCCACGAGCGGATGATCCGCTCGGCGTCCAGCCTGTCGCCGGAGTTCGTGCAGGTACACCGCCTCGTACTTCAGCGACCGCCACAGCCTCTCGATGAAGATGTTGTCGTGGAAGCGGCCCCGGCCGTCCATCGAGAACGCCACGCCCGCCCCCAGCACCCGGTCCGCGAACGCCTCGCTGGTGAACTGGGCGCCCTATCCGTGTTGAGAATCTCCGGGGCCCGCCGGCCCAGCGGGTCAGTCCAGGGCGTCCACGCAGAACGCCTCGTCCATCGTGTTCGACAGGCGCCACACGAGCACGTGACGGGTCGCCCAGTCCATGACGGCCACCAGGTAGAAAACCCCTGCGTGACAGGGGCATAGGTGATGTCAATTCAACTTTCATGGCCATCCGGGGCTGGCCACCCCGCGGATCTGAAACTATAGATGAGGCGCGGCGGGGGCAGAGGCCGTCGCTTTTTGTGGTGCCTGGAGCCCGATTGTCAGCATGGCCCGGGGCGCTTCGGGGAACCCCGCAGTGCTGAGAAGGCCCGCAAGGGCCGACATCGCGGACGGAAGAATCGCATTCGAACAAGCGCCCCGCCCCCGGGACTGGTTTGCCGCCCAGCGCGGGTTCCAGCCAGTAGCTGCCCAGTTTGAGCCCCACCGCCGCGACATGTTTCGCGGCCTGCTGGCTACGATCAATCGCTGTTGGATCGATACTCGGGTTTCTCTTGGCAATTCTTGTCAAGGCATCCATTTCCATCTGCAGACCTCCTGCAACCCCCCGCCAGCACCGGGGCGCACTTCGTCCTCGGCGCGGCCATGGCGGGCGTTGGCGGCGGTGGTGCTGCTGGTGGCGGTGCCTGGAGAATCCGTCGGATCCGCAGCGTTGATTGCCGACGACGATTCGTCCATCTTGCTTGGCGCCATCAACTGAGACCTCATGTACCAAACCTGTATTTTCTGCAAGAAGCCCCTCGGCTCGAACGAGGTGGTGGAGAGCTTCCCGGTGGGGCGCCGCCTCGCCTTCGACGCCTCAAAGGGACGGCTCTGGGTGGTCTGCACCAGGTGCCAGCGCTGGAACCTCACGCCGCTGGAAGACCGCTGGGAGGCTGTCGAGGACTGTGAACGGCTGTTCCGGGCAACGCCGATGCGGGCGTCGACCGAGAACATCGGGATCGCACGCCATCGCGAGGGATTGGACCTGGTGCGTATCGGCGAGCCCCAGCGCGGCGAGTTTGCGGCCTGGCGATACGGGGATCAGTTCAGAAGGCGGTATCGCAGACAGCTGGCTTGGGCCGGGGCCATGGGAGGATGCGTGCTGCTCGGGGGGTCAGGCTTCGTGTCACTCCCCTTCGCCGTCGTATCCGTGGTCGGCTTCGGTGTCTATCCTGCTCTGGCATGGGAATATCTGCGCCCACGCACGAAGGTCCGCATGGATGCGAACATGGCCGACGGTCCGGACACTCCGGGTCACGTGATCAGGTTCAGTCTTCGAGACCTGCGCTCTGTTCGGCTGCTGCCCAATGACGACGAACCCGGGTTCAAGGTCGAAGTGCTCAGGGGGATGCGGAAGGCCCGGTTCCTGGGCGAAGACGGGCGTCGCGTGGCGGCCTCAATCGTTCCACACCTCAACGGATGGGGCGGTTCACGCCTCTCTGTCCAGCGCGCGGTGCAGGAAATCGAGTCCGAAGGACACCCCAGCCGCTTCGTCACTCATGTGGCCGAGTTGGGCTATCGAGACTGGAGGGGTCGTTCGGGGTATATCAGGAGCATCCCGGATACGACAAGGCTTGCTGTTGAGATGGCCTTGCACGAAGAGCAGGAACGGCGGGCGTTGGAAGGCGAACTCTGGATTCTGGAGCAGGCCTGGAAAGAGGCGGAAGAAATCGCGGCCATCGCGGACGACCTGCTGCTCCCCGCGGGGACCGACGCGTTCTTCGCCCGGTACGGGGACGGCACTTGAGTTCGCTTTTGACGACAGCCCGGACCCTGGAAGTCGCGCTGCTCGCGGACGGGCGGGTGGCCTGCGTGATCGAGTCCTACGAGGAGCGCGTTCATTGCGTGGACCGGGAGGGCGTCGGCGTGGGGAGTTTCGGTCGCAAGGGTGAGGGTCCCGGTGAGTTCGGCGGTGCCTCTGCCCTCGTGCGCGGAGACGTGGGGACGATCGGGGTGGTGGACTTTGAGCTTTCCCGGTCCTCGGTCTTCGAGCCCTCGGGCGCGTTCGTTTCGAGCGTGAGCCTTCCCGGCGTCACGTTCAGCCCCGTCGCGTCGTTCGACACGGTGGTGACAGGCGTCTCGCGACGCCTCGTGATGCCGGGCGATGACGATGACGGGCCTCTCATGACCCAACAGGGCTCTTGCAAAGTTGGGCCCTCGACCCTACGGAAAGCGTCGAGGAGCAGCTGGAAAGCTTCCGGGCCACGCCGAAGCGGTACTACCTGTCCACAAGCCAGCACTTGTTCGACGCCAACTACCGCTACTGGGTTGCCACCCACCGTGACCTCCACGTGTCAACTACGGTTTCCACTGAGTCGACTAAAGTTTACACTTCGCGGGTTCTGCCGTCAGCGGTGACGCGATTGCTGGTAGAGGGGGAGGGGAGAAATGGGCGGCCATGCCAGTTGCGGCCGAGTTGGACGCGCCGACCTGCAGCTACTGGGAAGCGGCACGGGGGAAGGTTGGCCGGGTGACAAAGCATTGGGCGGCTCGCGGAGGGTGGTGGCCGCGCCGGGCGGGATGCCAGGTCATGCGCGAAATGAGCCGCATGGCCGTCAGCTTCGGATACTCGACCAGCCGGACGTCAATGATCGCCTTGTAGGGGTCCAGCTTCGACGGCACCGGCGCCCTCGACCGATACCGCACCGCCTCTCCAGTGCTCAATGGAGACGCCAGTGTAGAGCACGGTCCGGTCAACCTCACGAACTCTCTGATCCACCGCCGAGAACCAGCCTCGGTCACCCACCCGAGATGTACGACTTTCGACGGCCACAACTGTCGAATTTTGGATGGCCGCCAACCGCCTCCGCGGAACTCCCATGCACCCCGTTGGGGGGGTGCCATCCGGCTTGCGCGGGTCGGCCAAATTGGCCAAGACTTAGTGATTACCACCCGCCGGAGGGATTCATGCGGACGCTGAGCGCCAAGGACGCGAAATACGGTTTCGGGCGACTGATCGACCTCGCCCGGGCCGCGCCTGTAACGGTCGCCAAGTACGGGCGTCCGGTCGTTGTGGCGCTCTCGGTCGAGGAGTACGAAGTTCACCACGCCCCCCTGCGTGATGCCGGATGGCGCGGTTAGCGGATGATCCGCGTCCCGGTGCCCCCCGAGATGCTTCGCTGGGCCTGCGAACGTGCGGGCCACGACGTGGCAGATGTCGCTGAGCGCGTCCCGCAACTGTGGGCCTGGGTCCGCCGCGAGCGGCAACCGACGCTGAAGCAACTGGAAAGGCTGGCCAAAGTCACCCATACGCCGCTCGGCTACCTGTTCCTCCCGGAGCCCCCCGAGGAACGGCTTCCGGTGCCTGACTACCGGACCGTGTCGGGCAGCGCTACGGCCAGGCCGAGTCCCGACCTGTTGGACACGTTGTACACGATGCAGCGCCGTCAGGCATGGCTCCGGGAGTCCCTCGTCGAGCACGAGGCAGAGCCACTGGCCTTCGTGGGAAGCGCCCGTCTTGCCGACGAGCCGGATGCGGCGGGGCGCGAGATGCGGCGAGCGCTCAACTTGGACGAAGGATGGGCGGCCGGAGTCCGAACGTGGCAGGACGCCGTGGGCGAGTTGCGTCGGGCGATCGAGCACCTCGGCGTAATGGCGGTGATCAACGGCGTGGTGGGGAACAACACCCATCGCCGACTGAGGGTGGAGGAGTTCCGCGGCTTCGCGCTCACGGATCCCTACGCGCCGCTGATCTTCGTGAACGGCGCCGACGCGAAGTCGGCACAGATGTTCACCCTCGCCCACGAACTGGCGCACATCTGGCTTGGCACGGAGGGAGTTTCCGGCTTCGATACGCTGCTCCCCGGGGGTACCGAGGTGGAGGACTGGTGCAACCGGGCGGCGGCTGAACTGCTCGCGCCCGCCCGGGAGGTCAGAGCGCGTTGGATGGAAGTCAGGCAGTTGCCGAGGCCCTTCGATTCGCTGGCTCGGGCGTTCAAGGTGAGCCCGGTAGTCGCCGCTCGCCGCGCTCTGGACGTGACTCTCATCGACCGCAGCACCTTCTTCGACTTCTACGAGCGCTATGTGAAGCGGGAGCGCAAAAGGGGCACGAAGACTACTGGAGGCGATTTCTTCAACAACCAGAACACACGCGTCGGCGAACTGTTCGCGACCCAAGTTCTGCACGCGGCCATGGAGGGCCGTATCGGTTTCAAGCAAGCCTATGACCTGACCGGGCTGCGTGGAGGAACCTTCCAGAAGTACGCCAGGAGGCTGGGGATGGACCTCCGATGAGGGTAGATCGGGCCTACCTCGTGGATTCGGATGTGTTCATCACGGCGAAGAACCTGTACTACCCGTTCGACATCTGCCCCGGCTTCTGGAAGAGTCTGCTTCATCACCACCGGGCAGGCCGGGTCTACAGCATAGACCGGGTCCGCAGCGAACTCCTTGCGGGTCGCAGGACGGAGGATCTGGTGCAGTGGGTGAGGCGCGAAGTCCCGGACGGTTTCTTTCTCCCGGTGGACACCGCCGACGTGGCGGACACCTATACGGACATCATGATGTGGGTCCAGCGCCATGCGAGGTATTTCGACCACGCGAAGGCGAAGTTCGCGACGGGTGCGGACGGCTGGCTGGTCGCTTACGCGCGGGTCCACGGCGCGACCGTCGTGACCAACGAGCAGAGCGCGCCGGAATCCAAGAAGGAGGTCAAGCTGCCTGATCTCAGGTTCAATGGGATGCCAGCATCGGACCTTATGAATCTGTTGGACGGTGACTCCGATGACCTCGATCGCGTCCTCACGCAGATGGTTCAAGAGAATCGGGTTAGCCTGACGTTTGGCAAGAGACATCCAAATCGTCACATAAGGGCGTTCGAGCCGGAGTCCACGGAAGCGCAGCGGAACCTGCCAACGACTGTGAGACACTTTCCGATTCAGTTTAGCGAGCCCTCCTTTCCCCCGTTGGCCGACTCTGCGCCATCGACCGCCGTGACGGGGAGTGCGGGGTTGATCCAGACCTCCTCCGGGAGTTTCACAGCCCTCGGCGGGCCTCCCACGAAGCGGTCGGGCCGGGCGGCGTAGGCCGCGGCCAGTACGTTCTGCCGGTGCTCGATCACCTCGAGGGCGCGGCCGAGGTGGACCTGCTCGGGGGTGAGCAGGCCGATGCCGCCGTGCCGGTGTTGGGTGTTGTACCACTGGAAGAACTCCCGGCAGAAGTCCTTCGCGTCGGCGATGCTGCCGAAGCGACCCGGGAAGCCCGGGTGGTACTTGAGAGTCTTGAAGTGCGCCTCCGAGTAGGGGTTGTCGTTGGAGACCCTGGGGCGGGCCAGCGATTGCGTGACACCGAGGTCGGCCAGGAGCTGCGCCGTGCACTTGGCCGTCATGGGAGCTCCCCGGTCCGAGTGCAGCGTGAGCACCCGGGGCTGCACACCGTGCTTGAGGCACGTCTCGCCAACCAGGTGTCCGGCCAGGCCGGCGGTCTCGCGCTCCGCCACCATCCATCCGGTGGCGTAGCGGCTGTAGATGTCCAGGATCACGTACAGATGGAAGTACTGCCACTTCTGCGGCCCCAGCAGCCGGGTGATGTCCCAGGACCACACCTCGTTGGGTGCCCTGGCCACCACCTCGGGCTTCGGGTGGTTGGGATGGCTGCGCTGAGCCCGGCGCTCGCGGACCGCCTCCTTCTCGGCCAGGATCCGGTACATCGTCCGCTCCGAACACAGATAGACGCCCTCGTCCAGCAGCGTCGCGTACACTTCCGCCGGAGCACGATCCGCGAAGCGCGGCGAGCACAGCGCACGAAAGACCTCCGCCCGCTCCGTCGCGTCCAGGGCCCGGGCAGGAGCCGGCCGGGGCTGCCGCTGCCCGGTCTTCGGCCTCCGGCGACGGTAGAACGTGGCGCGCGCAACCCCGAGGGCCTTGCATGCCGCGCGTACGCCCACGTGCCCGGCCAAGCCTCCGGCCGCGCTCAAGAGCGCTTCCCGTCCCCGGGGCTCACACCCAGCAGCCCCGCAACTTTTCCCTGGACATCGATGATGATGCGCGCCTTGCGGAGTTCCTCGCGCAACCGCGCGTTCTCCCGCTCCAGCTTCCGCACCTTCTTCGCCTCACGCTTCCCGCCCGACGGCCTCGGGCCGCGCTTCTTCGCCAGCCTCCGCAGCGACCCCTCCCGCGCCGCCTTCCGCCACGACGACAGGTGCGAGCTGTACAATCCCTCGCGCCGAAGCAGCTCTCCGATCTCTCCCGGCGTATCGCAGGCGTCCGCCTTCTCCACGATCGAAAGCTTGTACGCCGCCGTGAACCGCCGCCGCGTCGCCTTTGCCGACACCTCCGGATCCGGCCGGGCTGCCGCGCTTCGCTTGCCCTCCCCCGAAGAGAGGGGCGTTCCGTTCACCTTCATTCCTTCTCCTCGTTCCATTCTGCATCTCTCTGCCTCGCCCTACTCTAATCTCTCTCTCCTCTCCTGTCTCGCGCGTGTTGGCAGAGAGGGAGGCTCGGTGTCAGGTGATTACCGCACTTGGGCACACCTACCGCTACGTCAGCGATTCGAGCACCTTCGTCGTAATCCTCTTTTTGCCGCCCGTTTCTCGTACCCACCGGCGCAGTTTCTTCTGAGATTCCTGACGATCATCCAGCTGCTGCAACACATGGGCTGCTATTCCGGTAATCGAGAAATCTCCACATTGCGCGCAATTCACGAAAACCGCATCGCGAACTCCCGCATCGTCCTGATCCTGTCTCTTGAAGCTAGGTTCCTCGCAGAGATCACAGGGCACAGACCGACTATCCGTTGTACCTCTGCCGACGCTTGGATGACTCTTAGTCAATTTTTCGACTCCCTCCATTGACTCAACCTTTCTGACGCGATCCCACTTGCCCTTGCTCGGCCTTACTTGGTCCGCGTCCTCCAACCGCTTCAACGTGGAAAACACCACTGCCCGGAAGTTGTCTGATTCGGTTGTGATCCCACCCTTCAGGAGCCCGTCTGCGATGGTCCTCGAACTAGACGGGCCATAGTCGTCAAGGAAAGCGAGGATCGCCCCACCCACGCTCATCCTCGCATACGCTCCTACCTCGCCCTTGACCCGCTCCTCCTCTTTGAGCGTCGCGATGGTGACCTGCAGGCTCTGTCGCTTGCTTCGGAGCCGCTCTGCTTGACGTTCCAATCGGGCAATCTGTCCCGTCGTTGCCTCTAGCTTCCTCACCATCAGGTTAATGGTCGCCGCCAAGCTGTCCGTCATGATTGCCTCCCCTTCTTGTTGCGAGTATGAGTGCAGGCCGCTACGTTGCCCTAGGAAATCCCCCCGGCGGGACTTGAACCCGCGACCTCGCGTTTGGAAAACGCGCGCTCTTTCCGCTGAGCTACGGAGGGAGTTCCAGACTGCTCCGGGGGCTGGCTCCCCCGGAGCGGTCGTCTCGCCACCTGCCGAACCAATAGTAACACGAGAGGAGGCGTAACGCCAGAAACAGGGGTGTTACGCCTTGTTAGGTCGTCCTTGGCACCCTAGCGGCTACGTCGCGGCTCATTGCCTGGGGCCGCAAAGCCGGGCCGCACACGGTCGCGTTCATCGAACGGCTCCTCGATAGCCGGCCCCACCCCGAACAGGGCTACCGCAGCTGCCTCGGGCTCATGCGTCTGCTGCGCGCCTACTCCGCCGAACGTCTGGAGGCCGCCTGCCACCACGCGCTGGAGATCGGCACGCTGAACCACAGGTCCGTCAAGTCCATCCTCGCCACCGGCCGCGACCAGACCGCAGCCGCCGAGCAACACACGCTCTCCCTGCCCGCACAGCACGCTCACATCCGCGGGCCGGAGTACTACACCAACTCCCAGAACGGAAAGGAGTCTGACGATCATGCTTCGCCAGCCCACCCTAGGAGGCTGCGCCGCAGAAAACCGCGGCGGCTATCATTAGAGGTATCGAGGGCATAGCGAAAGGTTTGCGGCCAGCCGGAGAGCCGGATCATGAAGACTTCTTCGGAGGGGTTCCAGCAGAGCTACAACGCGCAGACGGCGGTGGAGGGGGAGAACCAGTTGGTGGTGGGCGCAGGGGTGACGAACAACGCGAGCGACCAGGGCCAGCTGATTCCGATGATCGATGGGGCGGAGGTGGTGTGCGGCGGGACACCCGGCCAGGTGCTGGCGGACGCGGGATACGGCAACGAGCAGGACCTCCGGGAACTGGAGAAGCGGGGCGTTGACGGGTACGTGGCGCTGGGCCGGGAGGGCAAGGCGCCCGCCAGGATCGATCCGGAGAAGCATCCCGCAAGGGCGCGCATGGCCGACAAGCTGGCGACGGATGAGGGCCGAAGACGCTACGGGCGTCGCAAGTGGCAGGCGGAGGCGCCCATCGGATGGATCAAGGAGGCGATGGGCTTTCGGCGATTCAGCTTCCGGGGCCTCGAGAAGGTCCAGGCCGAGTGGACTCTCGTGTGTCTGGCGCTCAATGTGAAGCGGCTGCACACCCTTCAGGCAGCATGAGACCGTGATCGTTCACCACCGACGCCGGCCCCGGCGCTCTCGAAGACCCTCGCCACCCCAATTCACGGCCTGCGGCCTCCCTCAGCCCCTCAGCGGCGCGGATCCCCACCCCCTCGCTCCTCGAAGCAGTCTGCCCGCCGCCGATCCTCACGCCTCTCTGTCACATCCACTGCGCTTCTGCAGCGCACGCTCCTAGCGTAACGTCTGGGTCCCCGGTGCAGTGGCCCCACAACCACCCTACGCGGTCCCCCCTCACGACACCACCCTCATCCCCGCTTCATCCGGCACGATTTCCTCCAGCTCCAAGCGCCTCAACTCGGCATTCACCTCCTCCAACTCCCCCTCCCACACGCTTTCCAACCGCCCCATCAACCCCCCCAACCTCTCCACCATGATCTCGAACACCGCGTACATCCCACTCCCCGGCCGCCCATCCCCCCGCTCCGACATCGACAGCAGGTTGGCCAACCGATTATTCACCTTGATCGGGAAATTCAGCGGGTCCTGGTTCGACCGGTTCCGCACCTGGTAGATCTCCCCCTCCACCGCCGACGCCGCCTCCCGCAACCGCTCCGCCGCAGCCATCAGCGTTTCATCATCGTCCACCCCCTCCAACCGCTCCTCCAGCTCCGCCTTCACCCCCCGGATCGCGATCACCGCCCGGTTGGCCTCGTCCACCTTGTCCCGGATCCGCACCCCGAACTCGTACTGCGCGACCAGGTCCTCGACCGTCACGTCGGTGATCCACGGGTGCGGCGCCACCTCCACATGGGCGCTCTCCACCACGCCGCCCACCGTCAGGCGCGCCGTGTACGTCCCCGGCGGCACCGCCGGCGCCATCGTGCGCACGCCCCACAGAATCATGCCGGGGAAGCTCGCCGCCGGGTCCGTGCGCAGATCCCACCGCAACCGCTGCAGCCCCGATCCCGTGGGGAGCGCCGGCCCACTCCACCGGTCCCGCTCCTCGCCCTCTACCGCAGGCTCGAAGGTGCGCACCACGTCGCCGCCCGCGTCCATGATTTCCAGCTTCGCATCGGCCGCGCTCCCGCCCTCATCCCCCACCCACCACGACAGCACCACGCCATTCGCGGAGCGGTACGCCGTGGCCGGGGTGAACAGGACCAGGTCGCGGTCGGTCGTGCCCGCCTGGAGCTGGCGCAGCGGGGCGATGTTGTCGAGCGACCAGAAGCCGCGGCCGTGGCTGGCCATGGCCAGTTCGTCTTGCTCGGGGATCACGTCGGTGATGGGGATGTCGGGAAGGCCGGGGTTGAGCTCTTGCCAAAAATTGCCATCGTCGAACGAGATGTAGACGCCGTGGTTGGTGCCGGCGTAGAGCAGCCCCTCGCGGGCGGGGTCCTCGCGGATCGAGTTGACGTAGGCGTCGTCGCGGATGCCGTTCGTGATCCGGGTCCACGTCCGGCCGAAGTCGTCGGTCTTCCAGATGTGCGGGCGGAAGTCGTCGAGCAGGGCGAGGCGGGCGGACACGTAGGCCCTGGCGTCGTCGAAGGACGAGGCGTCGATCAGGCTGACGCGGCCGAAGTCGGGCATGTCGGGGGGCGTCACGTCGGTCCAGTTGGCGCCGCCGTCGGTGGTGACGTGCACGAGCCCGTCGTCCGATCCGGTCCAGATGATGTCGGTGTCGCGCTTGCCCGGCCCGACCGAGAAGATGGTCGCGTAGACCTCGGGGCCGTTCATGTCGCCGGTGATGGGGCCGCCGGAGTGGCCGAGCGTCATGGGGTCGGCGCGGGTCAGGTCGGGGCTCAGCGCGTCCCAGTTGGTGCCGCCGTCGGTGGTGCGCCAGAGCCGGTTGGACGAGGCGTAAAGGATATTCGGATCGACGGGCGAGAAGATGATCGGAAAGGTCCACTGCCAGCGCTCGACCATGTCGATTGCGGGCTCGCCGGAGTAGAACCAGGGATACGGATTGACCTCGCGCGAGGTGCCCAGGCGGCGGTTGAACCTGTCGATGTAGCGGCCGTTGTTGGTGCCCGAGAAGAAGACGTCGAGGTCCTTGGGATCGGGCGCGATGTAGCCCGGCTCGCCGCCGCCGGCCCGGTAGTGGACGTCCATCGAGCCGCGCGTGATTGCGGGGGCGCGGGCGCCGTCGGCTGCGTCGGCGGCGGTGTCGGCCAGGGCCTGCTCGAAGCGCCCCGCGTTCCAGTCCGACGGCAGGCAGAGCGTGCTGTTGTCCTGCTGCGAGCCGCAGATGTGCCACGGGATGTGCGCGGTCGTGACGCCGTGGTAGAACTGCGCGGTCGAAAACTCCTGGTCGGTCCACTCGCTGCCGGTGGTGAAGCTGACCGCGCCGCCGCCGTCGTTGGCGACCACGACGTGCGCGGGGTCGTCGGGATCGATCCAGAAGTCGTGGAAGTCGCCGTGGGTGCCGTTGTTGATGACTTCGTACGTCGCGCCGCCGTCAGTCGAGCGGAAGAACGACGTGTTCTGCACGTAGACGACGTCTTCGTCGTGATGGTCGGCGAACACGTGCGTGTAGTAGAACGCGCGCTGCCGGATCCGCCGCTCGTCGTTGATGAGCTCCCAGGTCTCGCCCGCGTCGTCGCTCCGGAAGAGCCCGCCGTTGTCGTTCTCGAAGAGGGAGTAGACGCGGTTGGAGTTCGCGCTCGACACGGCCAGCCCAATCCGCCCGACGACGCCCTCCTGCGGCATGCCCGGGTTGCGGGTGATCTCGGTCCACGTGTCCCCGCCGTCGACGCTTTTGAACATGCCGCTGCCCGGCCCGCCGGAGGACATCGTGTACTCCTTGCGGAACGCCTCCCACAGCGACGCGTACAGCACGTCCGGGTTGTTGCGGTCGATCACGATGTCGATCGCGCCCGTGCGCGCGTCGCGGAAGAGCACGCGCTCCCAGCTGTCCCCGCCGTCGGTGGACCGGAAGACCCCGCGTTCTTCACTGGGGACCCCGTATTTCCCGAACGACGCAACGTAGACAATGGCTGGATCGGTCGGATGAATCCGGATCTTGGAGATGCCATGCGACTCGCTGAAGCCGATGTGCTCCCAGGTTGCGCCTGCGTCGCGGCTGCGGTAGACCCCGTCGCCCGGCAGGATGTTGCCGCGGATACAGGTTTCGCCGGTGCCGATGAAGACGAGGTCGGGGTCCGTTTCGGCCACCGCCACCGCGCCGATCGAGGCGGACGAGATCTGGAAGTCGGTAACCGGGAACCAGTCGTCGCCGCCGTTGGTGGTTTTCCACAGCCCGCCGCCCGTAGCCCCGAAGTAGGCCTCCTGCGGGCGCCCCACGACGCCGGAGGTGGCGATCGAGCGGCCGCCCCGGTCGGGCCCGAGGTTGCGCCAGGAGTAGGCGGCGAGGAACTCGGGGTCGAGGGTGACTTGCTGGGCGGCGAGGGGGGGTGGGCCGGCGAGGGCCAAAAGGGCGGCGACGGCGCTGGCTGGCGAGGCGTGGGCGGTGGGCGCCGACGACGCGTGGCGCGTGATCAGCGTTTGATCATCGCCGGGCGGCGCAATGGCCAGAAGGGTCGCGGCGAGGGTGATCGGCCTGACGGAAGAACGGTTCACTGTGGCGAATCCTATGCGTGGGAACGGCGAATCGGCGGGGTCAAGCTATCGGGAGGGCGGAGGGGGGGACAAGCGGGAGGGGCTCGATGATCGGATGGTGGCGGGGTGATGATACGATGATGATGGCCGTGACCTGCCGTGTGGGTCGTGACTTCCCCATGCCTGGAATGATCCCCAATGTTTCGAGGATGTCCTTGGTTACCGATCCCGTCACGAAAACAAACACCCCTTCGTTTTCATTAGCAACCTGAACCGGTCGCCCGTTAGCAAGCTTGCCTCGCCAACCCGGCCGCTAACAAAAATAAACGCCTTGAACCTTTCTTACCATCGCGCCATCTTGGGATCCAACACCACCGCTTCTTTCCCACAGCGACCTCCCCATGCGACGCGAATCCACGGGCACCTACGAATCGGCCGCCACCGGCGGTGAGACCGTACGTGCGTTCATACCCCGGCCTCTTCCTCCGACCCCGCGAATCCGTTCCCGCGAGAGCCTCGGACTTCTACTCGAAGAGGCAGCAACCGCGGTCGGCCGCCTCGACGCAGTCACCGAACTCCTGCCCGACGCAGCCATCTTCGTCTACGGCTATGTGCGGAAGGAAGCGGTGCTATCCTCTCAGATCGAAGGCACCCGGTCCTCGCTGGCCGACCTCATGCTGCACGCAGCGGGAGGTATGCCGGGCATTCCCGCCACCGACGTCCTCGAAACGTCAAACGCCGTCGCAGCCCTGAATCACGGCGTCGAGCGCTTGCGGGGCGGCTTCCCGATCTCGAATCGCCTCCTGCGGGAGATGCACGCCAGGTTGTTTGCGGACGGTCGCGGGAAGGCCATGACGCCAGGTGAGTTTCGGCGGTCGCAGAACTGGATCGGCGGATCGCGTCCCGGCAACGCGGCCTTCGTGCCGCCACCCCCCAACCACGTCCAGCAGTGCATGGGCGACCTGGAGCGCTTCATTCACGCCACGGACGACGAACTTCCCGTGCTGGTCAGGGCCGGGCTGGCGCACGTCCAGTTCGAAACCATCCATCCCTTCCTCGACGGCAACGGGCGGGTGGGACGGCTGCTGATCACCCTGATGCTGTGCGACGCCGGACTCCTCCGGGAGCCGCTTCTTTACCTCAGCCTGTACTTCAAACGCAATCGGAGCACCTACTACCGGCTTTTGGCCGACACTCGGCGCACCGGAGATTGGGAAGCCTGGTTGAGGTTCTTCCTGGAGGGCGTGCGCGAGGTGGCGGAAGAGGCGGTCGCCACGGCCCGGTTCGTCAGCGAAACGATCCGGGACGACCGGTCGCGACTCGGCCGCCTGGGCCGGCGCGCGGGTTCGGCGCTGCGAGTGCACCAGTCCCTGGTCGAACGTCCTGCCGGTGACATTGCCCACTTCGCGTCGCGCACCGGCCTGTCCGCGCCGACCGTGGCCGCGGTTCTTCGGATTCTCGAGGATCTCGACATCGTTCGGGAAGTCACGGGTCGCCAGCGCGGCAGGATCTACACCTATGAGCGCTACCTGGCGGTGCTGCGGGAAGGGACGGAAGATCCGCCCGGGTAGAGCAAGCAGCTATTCCGAGTGTTCAAAAGGGGTTGACGACTCGAATCCCACCGTAGTCCTGCTCCGAGCTCATGTCCTCGGAGTAGACGGCGTCGCAGCCGAGCGCCCGGGCGGCGGCGAGAATGGCCGCATCCCAATAGGAAAGGCCGAAACGCAGGCGGATCGAAACCGCATTCCTGAACACACCGAGCGTCACGGCTTGAACGCGCATCTCCAGGATCGGCTCGAGGAAGCGCAGGGCGTCGTCGTCGGAAAGCCGACCGGGTCGGGTAGCCCGAGTCGCCTGGTAGTAGAACTCCTGGAGGACCTGCACCGAGACGGCAAGATTCGGTTCCCCCAGGAGCTCACGCGCGCGAGCACGCTTGGCCTCTTCTTCAGGGAGGATGCTCGTCGCGTAGAGCAGCACGTTCGTGTCGACGAAGCGCACCCTGGTCTATCATCCGTCGCTTCTGGGGCGACCGGACGGATCTGCTTCGGAACGGATCGCCGAACGGTCGTAGATGGCCTCGCGCGGAAGGTTGTCGGCCATGCGCAGCCCGACGCCGCGCGCGTCGAAGTCGGCGAAGACCTCGTCGAACAGCCTGCGCCTGCGCTCAAGCGCGGACTCGAGGGGTTGAGACTCCAGTCGCTCGCGCCGCCGGTCGCCGGGCGCGAGACGCCGCAGAAACTCCCGCACCAGCGCCGAAACCGACGTATCCAGTTCTGCAGCCCGGACACGGGCGCGGCGATGGGTTTCCTCGTCAACGGATACGGTAATGTTTCGCATGAATACAGTCTCACAGTTTCTGTGTAATACAGTATAACCTCGCTTGAGGATCCGCCCAAATCCGGCCCTCCGGGGATGCCCAGTGTAGACGCATGTGTCCGCAAAGCGGGAGAGGCCCAAGCTTAGCGGAACACCGTCATCTTTCGGTCAGCGGGCAACCAACTCATAGACCGCCACAACCGGCACATCCAGTTCACCCCGCTCGCCGAGCAGCACCCAGTCCGCACCCGCGTCCAGGACGGTCGAACCGGCGGGCATGGTGAGGCGGCGAATCCACACGCCGTCCGCGTCGAGGAGGTGCAGCTCCTGCTCCGGTGACCGCCAGCCGTAGGTCGTTACCCACATGCTCCCGTCCGGCAGCGTCAGGAGAGCTTCGTACGCGGGGAACCGGTCCGGCAGGCCGTCCCTGATGCCCGGCCACCTGTCCCTCTCGAAGCGCCGGCGGTCTGCGGGCTCCTCGTATCGGGCCAGCCTGGCGCCCAGGTATCTGTCCAGGCGCTCGCGCGTGACGGTCAGGTCCGGGCCGGCCCAGCGGGCGATGCGGGTCGCGCGGCCTGTCCAGTCCACATGTTCAACTTCGTAGGCGTCGGCCGACCCGTACCAGACTCCCGTCGGCGCAACCGCGAACACCATGGTTCGTCCCCACGTTCTGGGACCGTCGCTGTTGGCATAACGGGTGCGCTCCGTCCCCGGGATCCGGGAACGCAGGGTGACCTGGTCGCCGCCACGCGCCCGCCTCAGCTCCATTTCCCAACGGTGGTGCTCGCCCGCGGCCACGGTCCGGTCAGTATCCGGCCACGGGGTGAAAACCAGGTCGCCCTCGGGCGTGCAGGCGGGTTCGTTATAGGAATTCACTCCGTCCACGTTGAGCGCCCGCGTGTTCGTCACTTCCCCGTCCCGGTCCAGCTCGGTGATCCGGTCCAGATGCCAGTCGAACACCGTGATCGCCGATCCCGGGCAGCCCCGCAGCAACCGGAGTCCACCGTATTCGCCGGGCCCTTCGCCGTGCCGTCCGCTCGTCCACATATGCTGACCGCTCGCGTCGAAGCTGCGGACGTTGTAGCTCTGCTCGTCCGCAATGACCACGCTCCCGTCCTCCAGGCGAACTGCGCCGGTCACGTTGCCGAAGATGTAGTCCATCTCGCCATCGATCTGGCCGATCCGCACCAGCGGCTCATCTGCCAGGACGAGGTCCGGATGGCGGGGGCCCTCGCTCTCGACGAGGGTCTGAAACGGCCACGGAGTCGCCGAAAGGGCGCGGGCGTGGCTGACGCCGAGCAGCATCGCCGTGCATGCGATGGCCGGGACTGAGCTGAGACGCATGTGTCTTTTCGGGTGGCCGTGAAGGATGAACCGGAGGGATCAAGCTATTGGATGGGCGGAGGTGGGGACAGGCGACTCCCCGTCCACCTCCCCTCGCTCCGTGGCGCCAGGCACCATAGCTTCGGGCCTTGGCCAAGGGAAATGACCGTGAAAAGGGGTGAACGAATGTTGATCCGCTCAGCCGCGTTTGCATGCACACGGGCGTGACGGCAATAGCCTCGAAGATCCATTTCAGAACGCGTCCACGGCCGTGATCAAGGAACGTCGCGGCGCTGGGCCGTCCGACGCGGTCACCGAAGTCTGCCCCATTATCGCCACCCTCCTCGTCGTCGCAATCGGTGGTTGTGCAGCCGGTGACGATGACGGGGAGGGCCCCGATGTCCGTCTCGCCCCGTTCGCTTCGACCGCGGCCCCGCTGAGTGTTCACGACGAGGTGGCTCTGGCGGACGAAAACACGGCGTGCGTAATCAACTCGTACGAGTCCCGGCTCCAATGCAGCGACCAGACGGGATCGACGGTGGGAGTGTTCGGGCGTCAAGGAGACGGTCCTGGCGAGTTCCGCAGCCTCGCGTTCATACGGCGTGGTCCGAACGGCACCGTTGGGGTGTTCGACCTGGAGCTATCCCGACTAACGGTGTTCACGCCGGTCGGCGTGCGCGTCGCGGAGACGAGGCTGCCTCCCGGCTTCGTTCCCGGCGGTCCTTTCGGGACTCGCCTATTGGGCCAGCTCTTCACGTTGCCCGCTGGCGACATGGTCCCGGTGGAGCTCGATGCCACAACGGGGGAGATTCTCTGGCAGCGGGACGATCTTGACGGCCTGGCCGAGACGGAATGCGGCGAACTCATTGCCGAACTGCCAAGCCACGGGGGCGGCTGGGTCTTTCGCGCATGCCAGAGCGAGATCGTGTTCCTGACCGACCGCGATGCCGGCCACGCGACAATAGTCCGCGCTCCCGCCTACGTCGAAGAGCTGCCGAACGAGCGCGACGTGGAATGGTATCGGGAAGCAATGGCGGGCATGTCCGGTGGTGCCGGCAACTCTCTGCCTTCGTCGGCCTGGGAGCCCTACCTCGCGGAATTCAGGGCGACGCCAAAGCGCTGGTTCCTGCGTTCGCGCCCAATGGCCTACGACAGCCAGGACCGGCTTTGGGTGGGGACGACCCGCGACCGTGACACCTTCTCCTACCTGGACATCTACCTCGGCACCGACTACCTGGGCACCGTGCGGATCCGGGATCGCCTCATGGGCTACGACCTCCTGGGCTCCACCATGGTCGCATTGGTCGAACGCCAGCCCGACCGCGATGGAATCGCAAGACGCGCCATCGATTGGTACCGGATCGACGGGCTGGACTTCGCCCGCTAGTTTCTCCGCACCTTCGGGACCTTGAGGAGGGGCACGGCCAATGGCGAACATCACGATCCGCAATCTCGACGACTACCTCGGCGACGCCGTGACTGGCCGTCGCGCCGGTCCCCGGAATCTCGCGACGTTCACCCGCCAGTGTTTCGAGTCCCTTGGCGGGGTCGAACTCGATCTTCCGCCGCGCGGCCCGATGCGCGAGCCTCCGGACTTTTCCTGAGCGGCCCGAGTGTTCGTTTGGAAGGTGTCCGACAAGTGGCGGAAGCAGCTGTCGCAACGGCCCGGTCCGTCTACGATACGATCCGGGACGACCGGTCGCGCATCGGTCGCTTGGGACGGCGCGCAGGTTCGGCGTTGCGCGTGCACCAGTCCCTGACCCCACGCTCGATCAAACTAAGCAAAACGACGGGCGTGCCGCTTTCGTTGGCCACTGGCCCGATGATCGTTAGCAAAACTTTCTTTCGCAACTCGCATGCTAACAAAAGCAAAGGCCCTGAATCTTTCCTACGGTTCCGTCGTTTTGGGCCTTCCGGCCCGAGGCAACCATCTTCGTCTACGGCAGCGTCCACAAAGAGATGGTGCTGCACTTCCATTTGGCGCTAATGCGGAAGAGGGAATCACACATGGCATCCCAGCGCTCCGTCGTCCGAATTTTCACAAACACACTCACCGCAATCCTCACGCTGTCCACCCCCCACCCCCTGTCACCCCAGCAACCCGTCTCCATTACCGACAGCGCCGGAGTCCGCATCGTCGAGAGCAGCAGCCCGGCCTGGTCCGCCGGCGACGAATGGCAACTCGGCCCCGACCCCATTCTGACCATCGACGATGTCTCCGGTGACCCCAATTACATGTTCGAAGGGGTCTCGCAGGCGTTTCGCATGGACGACGGGACGATCGTCGTGGTCGACCGCCTCGCCAGCGAAGTTGGCCTGTTCGACCCTGCCGGCGTCTTCATCCGCAGTCTCGGAGGCAGGGGCGAGGGTCCCGGCGAGTTCCACTTCCTGCAGTACGTGTGGGCGAACGGTGACACGATTCGGGCTTCCGACAGCATGTTGAGCCGGATTTCCGTGTTCGACCGCGATGGAAACGTGCTGGAGACCATCCCGGTGGAGGTGGCGCCGGACACTGGGATTCCGACCGCCCGGACGGACTTCGCCGACGGCACGGTCCTGGTGCTGAATGCACCGTCCGGCGGTGTGCGCCTGGGCACGGGCGACGTGATCGAAGGGGGTGTCTGGACCCTCAGCCAGTATACCCGGAGCGGTCGGTTCATGAACCGGATTTCGGGCTTGCGGGGGTCTTCCAGGTGGGAGCACGGCATTCAGGGGCTGTCTCCCATGTATCTGCCGTTTTCCGTGGGCATCCCCGGGTATACGGCCGGCGAGGACCACATCTACGCCGGAAGGGGCATCGAGCCGAGCATCGGACGATGGAACCACGACGGCACGCTGTCCCGCCTGATCCGTTGGGCGACTCCGGAGCGCCCCGTGTCCAACCTGGACAGGAGGCGGTTCCGCGAGGCGTATTCCGACGCACCCCAGTACGCCGCCGATCCCGCCGCCTGGGCCCGCTACCTGCGGGAGGTCCCGTTTCCCGAGCGAATACCCGTGTACAGGCGACTCCTTCTCGACACGGAGCAGCACCTCTGGGCCGAGCGCTACATGGCGCCCTGGGAGGAGGCGCCTTCCTGGTACGTGTTCGACGAACAGGGAGCATGGCTGGGCGAGGTCGACATTCCGCCCGGGCTCCACGTCTTCGAGATCGGCACGGACTACGTGCTCGGGCGGTACCGGGACGAATTCGACGTGCAATCCGTCGTCCTGATCCCTCTGGATCGGGGAGACGATCCAGGCCGGTAGGGGCGATCGGAACCGGGTGATCGCCACGCTCGCTCGCGGGCTCGCATCCCTTCTCGAAGATTCACCGCCTTGTCGCCCTTGCATTGCTTTCACGGCCTTGGTGCAACAGGTTGATCGCCCATGGGCAAGGGGCGCGTCATGACGGGTGGCGGTCGGATCGCAATCGCGATCCTCGCGCTTCTCGCGTGGGCAGCCGGCTGCGGCGACGGTGCCACGGAGCCGCCGCCCCAACCCCCGCCCGATCCCCCCCGGCCCACGACCGTGACCGTGAGCCCGGCTACGTCCCGGTTGACCGCATTGGGCGCGACGGTACAGCTCACGGCCACCGTCCTAGACCAGAACGGCCAGACGATGGCGGGGGCCGCGGTGACCTGGGAGTCGAGCCAGGCGGCGGTGGCGACGGTGGACGCCGCGGGCCTGGTCACCGCCGCAGGCAACGGGACGGCGACCATCACGGCGCGCGCGGGCACCGCCTCGGTAACGGCCGCAGTGACGGTCACGCAGGCGGCCAGCTCCGTGGTCGTTTCGCCGGCTGAAGCGACCCTTACAGTCCTGGGAGACACACTCAGGCTGGCAGCCGAAGCGTTCGACGCGAACGGGGTCGCGGTGGCCGACGCGCAGTTCTCATGGGAATCGAGCAACGTTGCGGTGGCGACGGTGGACACATCCGGCCTGGTCACCGCCGCGGGCAACGGCACCGCGACCATCACGGCTTCGGCGGGCGCCGCCTCGGGTACATCCGAAATTACCGTCGCCGCAGCCTCGGATTCGCCGGACCGGCCCGCTCTGGAAACGTTCTACGAGACGACCCTGGGACCAGACTGGACAAACGCCACCAACTGGCTCACCAGCGCCCCGGTCGGCGAATGGCACGGCGTCGAGGTCGATACGGAGGGCCGTGTGATCGGGTTGGCGCTCGCCAACAACAACCTCACGGGCTGGATTCCACCCGATGTCGGCGACCTCGATCGACTGCGGTACCTGCACTTCGACCACAACCAACTGAACGGCCCGCTTCCCCCTGAACTCGCGGGCGCCACCGACCTGAGGTCGCTCAGGGTCCGCGGCAACCTGCTCTCCGGCGCGCTTCCCCGGTCGCTGCTGGAATTGCCGCTTGAAGAGTTCCACTACGCCGACACCGGGTTGTGCGTCCCGCCCTACGACACGTTCCGTGACTGGCTCGGCCGAATCGCGTCCCACGCGGGTACCGGCGTGGAATGCGCTCCGCTCACGGATCGCGACATTCTCGTACGGCTGTACGCGGCCACGGACGGGCCGAACTGGGAGAACAACGCCAACTGGCTCAGCGAGGCGCCCCTGAACCAGTGGTACGGCGTAACGACCAATTCCGGTGGACGGGTACGCCGTCTGGACCTGGGGTTCAACGGCCTGCACGGTGTTGTGCCGCCGGAGCTCGGTGGTTTGTCGAACCTTCAGGTCCTTGATTTGCCGACTTCGGACAGAGGGTTGACAGGTTCCATTCCGCCCGAGCTGGGCCAGCTGCGTCAACTGGAGCGCCTGGCCCTCGGCCACAATGGGTTGACAGGTTCCATTCCGCCGGAACTCGGGAACGCATCGAGCCTGCGATTCCTGTCGCTCGAAAACAATCACCTGACGGGCGCGATCCCGCCGGAACTCGGACGGCTCACACGGCTGGAGGGACTTGCTCTCCAACTCAATACGCTGAGCGGCGAGCTTCCGCCCGCGCTGGGTGACCTGGCCCGCCTGCGGTATGTCAGCCTCCACCGCAATCATCTGTCTGGCCCGGTCCCCGCCAGTCTGCTGCGGGTCGATTTGAGACGGTTCACCTTTGAGCGCAACCTGGGGCTTTGCGCGCCGGGCACGACGCGTTTCCTGGCGTGGCTGGGCCGTATGGACGAAACGAACGGAGGCTACTGCAATACAGGCGATGCAGCGGCGCTCGAGCGACTCCACGAGACCGCCGGCGGCGCCGGCTGGACGAGGTCCGACGGCTGGCTGGCCGGCCAGCCGCTCAGTGACTGGCACGGAGTCGTCACGGACTCTCTCGGCTACGTCCGGGAACTCGACCTGAGTCGAAACGGTTTGGTCGGCTCCCTGCCATTGACGCTTGGCGATCTCTCCGGCCTGACCTCTCTTCGGGTCGGCGGAAACGCCCTCTCCGGTCCTCTGCCGCTCTCACTCACCGAAATCCCCCTGCGGGAGCTCCATTACTCCGATACCGGCCTGTGTGCGCCCCTCGACGGGGGGTTTCCGGAATGGCTGAATGCCGTTTCGTCTCATGAGGGCACCGGGCTGGAGTGTGCGGCGAGCAACGATCGCGCGGTCCTGGAAACGCTGTACCGGGCCCTTGACGGACCGAACTGGACGCGCAGCAGTGGTTGGTTGACCGACGCGCCCCTCGCCAACTGGTGGGGCGTCGACGTAGACGGCGACGGGAGGGTCGTTAGGCTGTCGCTGAATGGCAACAACCTGGCGGGGCGCATCCCGGCGGAAATCGGAAACCTGTCCCGGCTGCGCACACTGTTTCTGGCCAGCAACTCGATCGCCGGGCCGATTCCCGCCGCCATCGGTCGATTGTCCCGCCTCGAGGATCTGAGCCTCGAGTTCAACCCTCTTGGTGGGGACATCCCGGTCGAAATCGGGAACCTCTCCAACCTCCGGTACCTCCGCCTCGAGGCAAACTCGCTCCGGGGATCGATCCCGCCGGAACTCGGCCGGCTCGACAAGCTGGAAGAGCTGATTCTCATCAACAACCAGTTGACGGGCGGTATCCCCCCCGAATTGGGCAATCTCGCCAGCGTCAGGCTGCTGGGCCTGAACAAGAACGCGTTGACCGGCGAGGTGCCTGCCTCGCTCGGCGAGCTTCCGCAGTTGGAAAACCTCATCCTCCACACCAACCGCCTCAGCGGCGAGATCCCGCCGACGCTCGGCAACCTGGCCAACGTCACGAACCTGGAGCTCAGCGTGAACCTGTTGGGCGGGAAGATCCCGCGCGAACTCGGCCGTCTTGCCAACCTCAAGTATCTGCGCCTTGGAGAAAACCTGCTCACTGGCAGGATTCCCCGTGAACTGGGCGATCTCTCCCGCGTCGAGAGACTGCATCTCGGCCAGAACGACCTTGCCGGCGTCATTCCTCCGGAAATCGGGAGCCTGTCACGCCTGCGGAACCTGCAGCTCGCGGAGAACCGGCTGACCGGAACGATCCCGGCTGAGCTGGGGAATCTCGCGGCCCTGCAGTCCCTCGACCTTTCGCTCAATCGCGAGATGCGCGGGGTCCTGCCGCCCACCCTGACGGCGCTGAGACAGCTCGACGCGCTCCTGCTCGCGGGCACGAACCTGTGCTCGCCGCGCGACCCGGATTTCCTCGACTGGCTCAGTGGCGTGGGAAATCAGCATGTGCCCCGGTGCGGCGCCGTCGAGGGATCGGTCGCGTACATCACGCAGGCTGTGCAGTCCGTCGACTTCCCGGTCCCGCTGGTCGCCGGCAAGGACGGCTTGCTGCGGGTGTTCGTGAGAGCCGACCAGAGCACAAGCCAGAGTCTCCCGGACGTGCGGGCCCGTTTCTTCCTGGACGGCGCCGAGACGCATGTGGTCGACATCCCCGCGCAGTCCGCGCCGATTCCCACCGAGATCGAGGAGGAGGACCTCGCCCGCTCGGCGAACGCGTTGATTCCGGGCGCGGTGCTGCAGCCCGGTCTGGAGATGGTGGTGGAGATAGACCCCGGGGGTACGCTGGACCCGGCGCTGGGCGTCACCGAACGCATCCCCGCGACAGGGCGGACCGCGGTGAGCGTGCGCGCGGTGCCGTCATTCGATCTCACGGTGATTCCGTTTCTGGCGGAATCGGACCCGGATTCCTCGGTCCTGGAGTCGACTCGAGACCTGAACGCCGAGTCGGATCTGTTCCGGGACGTGCGGACCCTCCTGCCGGTCGAGGGGTTTGCCGTGACGGTGCACGAACCCGTGCTGACGGCGACAGTCGACCTGTTTAGCGTGCTCCGGGAGACGGAAGCCATCCGGGTCATGGAGGGCCGCGCCGGCTACCACGTCGGGCTTGCGCGCCCAACGGCGTCGCTTCGCGGGGTGGCCGACCTGGGCGGGTACTCGAGCTCCAGCATCCCCGTGCCCGACGTCATTGCACACGAACTCGGGCACAACCTGAGGCTCGTTCACGCACCCTGCGGAGGGGCGGAGGGGGCGGATCCGGCCTTCCCTCAGCGCGACGGCTCCATCGGCAACTGGGGATTCGACTTCCTCAACAACGTCCTGGTGCCACCCGGCAACCCGGACCTCATGAGCTACTGCGATCCGCGGTGGATCAGCGGTTACAACTTCACCAGGATGGTCAACTTCCGTCTCAACCGGGCCGGCGGAACGGCGGCGTTCATGGGGCCTCGCGCCAGGTCCCTGCTCCTGTGGGGCGGCGTTGACGGTGAGGGAAATCTGTTCCTGGACCCGGCGATGGTCGTCGATGCCCCCGCCGTGCTCCCGAGTCCCGGCGGCGCCTACCGGCTGGTCGGCCTGGGGGCGGACGAGCGAGAGCTGTTCTCGCTGGATTTCGACATGCCGCCCGTGGCCGACGGCGATGGACGCGCCTCGTTCGTGTTCACGCTTCCCGCGGAGCCGGAGTGGTCCGGCGCCTTGGAGAGCATCACGCTGTCCGGACCGGACGGATCCGCGACGATGGGACGCGACAGCGATCGCCAGGTCACCATTCTGCTCGATCCCGTCGCGGGGCGGGTGCGCGGGATCCTGCGATACCCCGCCGGCACCGCAATGCCTGACGCCGAGGCGGCCCGAGCGGCCCGAGCGGCCTGGGTTGCGGAGGGATTACAGGTGCTACACAGCCGCGGGATTCCCGACGCCACGGCCTGGCGACGCTAGCGGCGCTCCAGCAGCGGCGCTCGCGGCCCCGGCCCCTCACCGCTCCAGCCGCAGCCTCAGCCTGCCCTCGAGGCTCATCTCCAGGACCCGCCGGTCCGGCCTTTCCAGCTTGCCGGTCAGGTCGCGCTCGTACTCGGCCGACGCCACCAGTCCGCGCTCGGGATCCCAGAGGACGATCCCGCTCACGGGACCCTTGAGCACGCGGAAGGTCGCGGCGCCCGGGACTCCGGTGACGGTCACCGTGTCCAGGGTGCCGTCCGTCGCGATGCGCAGCAACGTGCGCCCGTTCACGATCGTGTCCCCCACGAGGGTGTGGGTGACTGTCGCGCGGTAGGTCACTTCCGCTTCCGGCGCGTCGATGTGCCACCTCACGGTATCCGGCCAGGTCGCGCCCGGATCCACCACGCTGTCGGGCAGGCGCGGGAAGAGGTCGTGCGCGTGGCGGTCGCCCATGGCAACTAACGATGTAGTTGGCAATCTCCGCAGTCAACCAGGCTCCTGGGAGCCCCGCCCCCCTCAGGGCACCAGCACCGTGCAGCCCTGCGTCTGCCGCGATTCCAGCGCGCGATGCGCCTCGGCGGCCTGGTCCAGCGGAAAGCGCTGGCCGATGGTGATCCGGATGCGGCCGGCGTCGATGTGCCCCAGCAGCTCCCCGGCCGCCTCCTCCAGGTCCTCTCGCCGGTCGATGTAGGGCTTGAGCGACGGCCGCGCCACGGTGATCCCCTTGGCGCTCAGGCGCAGGAGGTTGAGCGGCGGCACCGCGCCCGAGGCGTTGCCGAAGGTGATCATCATGCCGAAGCGGCCGAGGCACTCCATCGAGCCGTCGAAGGTGGCCTTCCCCACGCCGTCGAACACCACGGGGACGCCCTGGCCGCCGGTGATCTCGGCCACCCGCTCCACGAAGTCCTCTTCCTTGTACAGGATGACGTGATCGCACCCGTGCTCCCGCGCCACGCGCGCCTTCCCGGCGCTTCCCACCGTGCCGATCACGGTGGCGCCCAGCGCCTTGCACCACTGGCCCAGAATCGTGCCCACCCCGCCCGCGGCCGCGTGCACGAGCACGGTCTCGCCCGCGCTCAGCCGATAGGTGCGGCGGCAGAGATACCACGACGTCATCCCCTTCAGCATTGCCGCCGCGGCGGTCTCGGAGTCGACCCCGCCGGGGATCGGGACCAGCTGGTCCGTGGGCATCACCCGCCACTCGCAGTACGCGCCCAGCCCGAAACCGTACGCGACCCGGTCGCCGGCCTGGAACGACGGCCCGTTCCCGGCGGGCGGCCCCACCGCCTCCACCACACCCGCGGCCTCCATCCCGATCGCGGTCGGCAGCGACGGCACGGGATACAGCCCGCTGCGGTGATACGTGTCGATGAAGTTCAGCCCGACGGCTTCGTGCCGGACAAGCACCTCGCCGGGCCCCGGATCGGCGAGTGGGACTTCCTCCCAGCGCAGAACCTCGGGACCGCCGAGCTCGTGGATGCGGACGGCCTTCGTGTTTCGGGACACGACGCTAATTCCGCAGGCTGACCTTGACGGTTCCGCTCACGCTCATCGGGAAGGGGGGCATCCCCGCCACCGAAGTGGAGCCCTCCATCTCGCGTTCGGACTCCTGGTAGGCCGGCAGCCCGCGTTCCGCGTCCCAGAGAATGAAGCCGGCCGTCGTGCCCGCCATACTCTGCGTAATCGCCATGCCACCCTGGTTCACCTCCGCCTCGCCGGACACCTCGCCCGTCACCGCGAAGTTCAGGAGCGTCCGACCGTCCACGAGGGTGTCCCCGACCAGCGTATAGGAGAGAATCCCCGTGGAGACCGTCTCCATCGACTCCATCTCGGTGGTCCACGTCACCGTGTCCACCCACATCCCGCCCGTCTCCACCACGGCGTCCGGGAGCGGGGGGAACAGTTCGTGAGCGATGGAGGCGAACGGCGACATCTGCGCCAGGGCACCCGGAAGCTCGGGCAGCGAGGTGACCTCGACGTCCCCGCGGCGACCGATCGTGTAGTCGAGCGATCCGCTCAGGTCGTCGCCATCGACCGACTGGACTCCCGTCATCGGGTTCTCCGTGGAGGCCTCGAAAAGCTCCACGCTTCCCATCACGCGGACCCCCTCCTGCGCGCGCTCGAAGGTCATCGCCAGGGTCAGGTTGGTGCCGGAGTTGACCACCATGCCGCCCATGGGCGTGCTCACGGACACGACCGTGGTGTCCGTCATCTGGAAGGTCGCCATCGGCGGCGTCGGCACATCGTACGCCAGCGGGCGGGCGGGAGCGGGGCCGCCGTACCCGGAACAGGCGGCAACAGCCGCAGTCGCGACGGCGGTCGCGGTGACCATGAGTGCTTTTCTTCTGTCCACGATTCCTCTGTCCACGATTCCTCTCAGTGTGATGGATGCAACCCTGACGTTACGTCAGGGTCGTCAATCGGCTTCAAAGTCCGACTCCTTGTGCGAGCCGTCGCAGAAGGGCTTCGTGGACGACAGGCCGCAGCGGCAGAGCGCCCCCTTCGTCCCCTCCGACACCACCCCGTCCGACCCCACGACGGCGAGAGGCCCGCGCACCAGCAGCGGCCCGTTCACCGCGCACACGATACGCACCGGCGCCCCGTCGGCGACCTCCTCCCGCCCCGGCACCAGGCGCCCTCCCTGGATCACCCCCGGATCGTCGAACCCGACCCGGTTGTGCGAGCCGTCGCAGAACGGCTTGTTGGCCGAGTGACCGCACCGGCACAGCGCGACATCGTCCGTGTCGGCGACGATCTCGCCGCCCACTTCGACCTCAATCCGCCCGGTCAGGCACAGCGGCCCGGCGGACGGCACTTCGGCCACATTGCTCATGGTCGTCTCCTCACATTCTCCGGTATCGTGGCCCGCTGCCGCCCTCGCGCGGCGCCCACCTGGGCCCGAGCACGTCGGTCGCCTTGCAGTCCACGCAGTTGGGCGCGTTGACGCGCAGCACGTCGCCGTCGCGCTCGTACACGCCCGCGGGGCACAGGTGAACGTACATCTCCGCGACCTCGGGGGGCACGTCCTCGCCCACCGTCAGGTGCGACGAAATGTCGTCGCGCGTCTGGTTTCCGCTCTTGAAGACGGCGTCCACCTTGGACACGGCGAGGGGGCCCGGCGCGTCGCCCGCCGGGCTCCGGCCGCCCGCTCCCCGGCCGCCCGCGCCCCCCTCCAGCCACTTCGGCTCGGCCGCGTCGGTCGCAGTCTCGATCCTGCCGCCCGGCACGCGTCCCCCGGTCACCGTCGCCAGGCTCGCCTTCGCGCCGCCGAGGTAGAAGCCGCTCTTGAACGCCAGCCGCATGTTGCGGTTGCGCCTCAGGTCACGCGCGATGAACGACCCGTCCACCGCCGCCGTGTAGCCCGCCAGCCCGGCCTCGGAGGTGTCGCCGGCCTTGAGCGCCCGGTAAATCGTGCGCGCGGCCAGCATGCCCGAGTGCATCGCGTAGTGGATCCCCTTCAGCGACGCGACGTCCACGTACCCGGCCGCGTCGCCCACCATGCAGATGCCGCTCCCGTGCCGGCGCTCCGGCAGCGAGTGGTAGCCGCCCTCCGGAATCGTCTTCGCGCCCCATTCGACCATTTCGCCGCCCTCCAGAATGCCGCGGAAGAGGGGGTGGTGCTTCAGGCGCTGCAGCAGGCCGTGCACGTCCAGCCGCGCGTCTCGATAGTCCAGGCTGACCACCAGGCCGAGCGCGACCAGATCGTCGGCGAGCGGGTAGGCGAAGGTGCCGCCGAAGCCGGAGCCGTCCGCGCCCCGCCCGATGAGCGGCCATCCCATGGTGTGAATGATCCGGTCGAGCGTCCTGGGGACTTCCCACAGCTCCTTGACGCCCAGCGAATAGATCTGCGGATTCGCCGAGCCCACCCCCTGCCAGTCGACGTACGCCTGCGTGAGCGCGCCCCGCGTCCCCTCCGAGAGCACGGTGACCCGGGCGGTCACGTCGACCGGGGGCATGTAGCCCGCGCCGGACGGCTGCCCGTCGCGGTTCAGGCCGCGCGCGGCCGTCCGCACCCCGATCACGTCGTCGCCGTCGACGAGCAGGGCGTCGGCGGGGAATCCGGGCACGATCATCACGCCCGCTTCCTCGGCGCGCTCGCCGAGCCAGCGCACGACCTCGCAGATGGAGGCGATGTGATTGCCGTGGTTACGCATTGTCGGCGGGGCCGGGATGCGCAGGCGGCTCTTCTCCGTGAGGAAATAGACGGCCTCGCGCGAGACGGGGCGCCGGAAGGGGAAGTCGGTATCGCTCATGCCGGGAAAGAGTTCCCTGAACGACCCCGGGTTGATCACCGCGCCGGACAGATTATGGTCGCCCAGTCCCTCCGCCTTCTCCAAAACCCCGATTTCGAGGTCCCCGGGGCCGTCTCCGGCTTCGTTGCCTTCCCGCACCAGGCGCGCAAGTTCGATCGCTCCGGCCAGTCCGGCGGGCCCGCCGCCCACGAACACCACGTCCAGCGGCACGGCCTCGTCGTCCGGCGGCTCGTGCACGATGAAGCGCCCGCGGGACAGGGCCGGCTGATGGCGGTCCGGATGGATGATCACGCGTGCTCCTTGAGTAGCGGCAAATGGAAACCTAACGCAGGAGCGGATAAGTTTCCCCGATGGCCAGCACACTACCCCCGACCCTCGGCCGGCTGAAGGCAGCCGGCTACCGGCAAAGGACCGTCCGGGACGAGCTCCGGGCCAACCTGATCCGCAAGCTCGAGGTCGGCGAGACCCTCTTTCCCGGCGTCCATGGATACGAGGACACCGTGATTCCGCAGTTGGCGAACGCCATTCTGGCCCGTCACGACTTCATCCTGCTGGGGCTGCGGGGGCAGGCCAAGTCGCGGATTCTGCGGCAGTTGGCCGGCCTGCTGGACAGCCACATGCCGATCATCGCGGGAAGCGAGGTGAACGACGACCCGCTCGCCCCGATATCCAAGTTCGGACGCCAGATGATCGCGGAGCATGGCGACGACACGCCCCTGGAGTGGCTGGAACGCGATCAGCGGTACCTGGAGAAGCTGGCGACGCCGGACGTGACCATTGCCGACATGATCGGCGACCTGGACCCGATCAAGGCGGCGCGCGGCGGCTACCTCCTTTCGGACGAGCTCACCATCCACTACGGCATCCTGCCCCGCGCGAACCGCGGCATCTTCGCGATGAACGAGCTGCCGGACCTGTCGCCGAGGATCCAGGTGGGGCTGTTCAACATCCTTGAAGAGGGTGACGTGCAGATCAAGGGATATCCGGTGCGCATGAAGCTGGACGTCGTAATCGCGTTCACCGCGAACCCGGAGGATTACACCGCGCGCGGCAAGATCATCACGCCGCTCAAGGACCGGATCTCGGCGGAAATCCGCACGCACTACCCGAAGGTGCTGGACACGGGCGTGACGATCACGGGCCAGGAGGCGTGGGTCGATCGGGACTGCAGACCGGTGGCGGTCCCCGATTTCATCCACGAGGTCGCCGAGCGGATCGCGTTTCTGGGGCGCATGGAAAAGCGCATCGATCAGCGCAGCGGCGTGAGTCAGCGGCTCCCGATCGCGGTGATCGAGACCGTGGTGTCCGGCGCCGAGCAGCGCGCGATCCGCCAGAAGGAGACCGCGGTGATCCCCCGGATCGGCGACATCTACGCGGCCCTGCCCGCAATCACCGGCAAGCTCGAACTGGAGTACGAGGGCGAGTTGCACGGGGCGGCCCGGATCGGTCGCGAGCTGGTGTCGGCGGCGGCGGGCGCGACCTTCGACGCGCGGGCCGGCGGGGCCGACCTCGACTCGGTGGTGGAGTACTTCGAGGGGGGCGGCGTGATGCAGGTCTCCGAGGACGCCGCGGCGACGGCGTGCGTGCAGGGCTTCGGCCAGGTGCCGGGGCTGCTGGCGGCGACGGAGCTGGTGGGGCTCGCGCCGGCCGGGAGCGAGGACGGGCTGAAGGCGGCGGCGTGCGAGCTGGTGCTGGAGGGGCTGGTCGCGAACCGGCGGATCAGCCGGACGCGCGGCGGGGGGTATCGCGCAGCCAGTCCCTGAGCAGCGCGCCGATCTTCTGCTGCGCGACCGGGAGCGCGAATTCGTCGAGGTGGTCGGGGTGGGTCCAGGCGGTGGGGGGTGCGGCGGGCGTTGTGGACGGGCGCTTGGCCGCGGCGGGCGGGCGCTTGGCCGCGGCGGGCGCGACATGCACAATGACAGGCCGGTAGGTCGCGCGGAGGTGGGTGAAGGCGTGGACGACGGGGTCGAGGCGCGGACCCGGGATGCCCGTGATGCCCAGGTCGGCGAGCGCGGTGAGCGCGGGGAACTCCCACATGCCGGCGAGCAGTCCGGTCGGCGGGCGCCTGACGAGCAGGGTGTGGGGGGCGCCGTCGCGGCCGTGCCCCGGGCCGTCCGGTGCGTCCGCCACCACGACCGCGACCGCGTACTCGACCCTCGGCACCCGCTTGCGCGCATTCCGCACCGGCCGCTCCGCCACGGTGCCGGCTGCGAGGGCGCCGCACTCGTCCCCCACCGGACAGGCGCCGCAGCGAGGGGACCGCGGCGTGCATACGGTGGCGCCGAGCTCCATGAGCGCCTCGTTGAAGTCCCCGGGGCGGTCCGGGTCGATGAGGCGCGCGGCTTCGTCCCGCAAACGGGTCGGCGTCGGGTCGCCCACATCCAGCAGCCGTGACAACACACGGCGCACGTTGCCGTCTACCGCCGGCACCGCGCTCCCGAACGCGATGCTCCCCACCGCTCCGGCCGTGTATTCGCCCACGCCCGGCAGGCTGCGGAGTTCGCGCGGGTCCTCGGGCAGGCGTCCTCCGAACCGCTCGCACACGATTTTCGCCGTCCGGTGCAGGTTGCGCGCGCGTCCGTAGTACCCGAGTCCCTTCCATCCGAGCAGCACTTCGTCGTCCGTCGCGCCCGCGAGCGACTCCCAGTCGGGGAAGCTGGCCAGCCAGCGGCGGTAGTACGGGATCACGGTCTCGACCCGGGTCTGCTGCAGCATGAATTCGGACACCACGACGCTGTACGGCGTCCGGCCGCGCCGCCACGGGAGGTCACGGCGACACCGGTCGAAGTGATCCAGCAGCCTGCGGCGGAACCCGGGCGGATCGATCCGGTTTGCAGGCTCGGCTGTCTGTGGTCTACTGTTCGTCATGCGCTTCACGACCTACACGAAATACCGCAAGAGCTGGCTGGACGCGCTCAACCTGGAGGGCCTCATGGAGATGCTCTCCGACTTCCTCCTGGACGGGGGCTTCGCCGGCGGCCCCCACTTCCACCCATACTGGGGCTGGTCCGGCCTGGAGGATACGGCGTCGCTCGACGCGCTGAAACAGGCGCTGCTGCGCGCGCTGGTCGAGAGCGGCCAGCTGACGCCCGAGATGATCGACGAACTCCGCGGTGACGGCCCCGGCAACCCGGAGGTGCAGCAGGAGATCGCGGACCTGCTCGACGAGCTCGTCCGGAAGATGATTGAAGAGGGCTACATCACGCTGACGGACGAGCCGTCGGGATCGGCGGGTTCCACCGGAGACGCGACCGGCGCGGGCCACGTCGACGACGCCCGCGAGGCCGCGCGCACCGTCAACTTCAACCTGACCAGCCGCGGACTCGACTTCCTCGGCTACCGGGCGCTCCGCAACCTGCTGGGCTCGATGGGCAAGTCGAGCATTGGGGCCCACGAGACCCGCGAATACGCAACAGGCGTCGAGTCGGACGCCGGGAGCAAGCCCTACGAGTTCGGCGACACGCTGAACCTGGACATTCCCGAGACGCTGAAGAAGACGATCGCCCGGGAAGGGCTGCCGCCGCCGGGGAGCGAGGTCGCGCTGGCCCTGGACTACAAGGACCTCATGGTCCATCAGACCGACTACCGGTCCTCGTGCGCCACGGTCATCATGCTGGATGTCTCGCACTCGATGATCCTCTACGGCGAGGATCGCTTTTCGCCCGCGAAGAAGGTGGCGCTGGCCCTGTCGCACCTGATCCGTACCGAGTTCCCCGGCGATTCGCTGCGCGTGGTGACTTTCGGGGACCGTGCCCGGGAGATCCCGCTGGGCGAGCTGCCGAAGGCCCAGGTCGGCCCCTTTCACACGAACACGGCCGAGGGGCTCGAGGTGGCGCGCAGGATCCTGACCACGCAGAAGAAGGATATGCGCCAGATCATCATGATCACCGACGGCAAGCCGACCGCGATCACCCTCAGGCGGGGCCGGGTCTACAAGAACTCGGGCGGGCTGGACCGCGACATTCTGCGCGCGACCTACCGCGAAGTCGCCGCCTGCCGGCGCTCGGGGATCCCGATCAACACCTTCATGCTGGCCGACGACCCCTACCTGGTCCGCTTCGTGCGGGAAGTCGCGAAGATCGCGCGCGGCAAGGCCTATTTCACCTCCACAATGACGCTCGGTCAGCACATCGTGATGGATTTCCTGCGGAAGCGGCGGGCGGCGTAGCGGGGGACCTGATCCCGGTCACCCCTCCGTGACTGCTTCGAACGCCTCCGGGTTGATCGCGGCGGCACGCCTGGCGCGCAGCTCGGGCATGACGTCCCTTTGCGAGAAGCGCTCCAGGAACAGTCCTTCGAGCGTCAGCCCGAAGACCGCCAGCCCGACCCCCAGCACCGCCCCCGTCAACCCGGCTTCCCGAATGAAGAATGCGGCCGCGACGATGCTGGCGACGCGCAGAACGGCCCCGGCCCCCACGACCCCGGTCCGCCCGGAGCGTACGAAGAGACCCTGGTAGTACTGGCGCAGCCCGTAGAGGAACGGATACGCCGCGGCGATCGGCAACGCGGCACCAGCCAGCGCGACCAGGTCCGAATCCAGCGCGAAGACGTAGCCGAGCAACGGCTCGCGAATCGCGGGCAGCGCCAGGATCAGGAGGGTCGCCACCATCGCGAATGCAACGGCCGCGCCCCAGGCCCGCACGCGCCGGTGCGTCTCGGAGCACTCGACCAGCGCAATGCTGGCGTGCTGCAGCTGGCCGACCGGAGCCGCGATGAACCACGCCACGGCTTCGACCACCCCGAACGCGGCCAGCGCCAGGTCCGGGTTGGCCGTGCGCGCGAGCACCGCGTTGATGATCAGGGGCGTCGCCCACCAGAGGAGCACGTTCAGCATGAGCGGGGCCGAAAAGGCGGCTACGTTCTCCCGGTCGGTCTCGCAGTCCTGCCTCTCCAGCTGGATGTCCGGCGTGGGAGACCACAGAACGACCAGCGTTTCGACGACCAGGCCGCCGGTGAAGGCCGCGGCGCCGAGCCAGGCGCCACCGCCCGTCGCCAGGAGCGCGAAGGCGACCACCGCCAGGATTCCCGTGCGGCCTCCGGTGGCCAGGGCGATGGGCAGCGTTCGGTGGCCCGCAACGAGGCGTCCCTGGTGGGCCGCGCGCACGGCCGTGAGGAAGGGCACCGGCCACAGGAACTGCATCGCGCGGACCGCTTCGGCCAGCACTTCCGGGCCGACACCGACCGCCCCGGCGAACACCACGTCGCCGGCGGACGTGTAGGCGATGAGCGCTCCGACAAGCGACATCACCCCGCCGGTCAGGTAGGCGAAGCGCTTGACCGGCGAAAAGGACGCTTCGGCCAGCAGGCGCGCGGCGGCAACCTGCTGCACGACCAGCAGCGGAGCATACAGGACGCCGCAAACCGCAAACGCGACGCTGTATCCGGCGAGCGCGATGACCGGATCCGCCGATCGGGCCAATGCCGCCGCCAGAATCGGATTGGTCGCGGTGAGCAGGAGACTGGTCGCCGCCAGAGGGGTGTAGAAGCGGGCGAAGCCGCCCGCGGTGACGAGTGATTCGCCTTCCCTCACCCGAGTTCAGCCGGGCAGGAGCGTGCCGCGACCCGGACGGGGCCTACCGCAACGGCGCAAAATGTGGACTTTACCATGTGTCACCGGCCTGATGGCCCTATGGATCCGCGGTTTGTTTCTCCGCCCTCGGCACGGCACGGAGATGCGCCACGGACCACCCGTTTTCCAACCCCCGCAAGGCCCCTGAACAATGACCGGTCGAGGGATTCCATACTATACCGTGGATGCATTCACCGACACCCCGTTTGGCGGCAACCCGGCCGCGGTGTGTCTCGACATCGATGGACTGTCCGATGCCGCAATGGCGCGGATCGCCGCCGAAATGAACCTCTCCGAGACGGCGTTCGTCTACGCCCCGGACGAAAGCGGCGAGCGGCGGCTGCGCTGGTTCACTCCGGTCGCCGAGGTGCCGCTCTGCGGCCACGCCACGCTGGCCAGTGCCCACGTGCTGCTGCGCGAACTTGCGCTGTCGGCGCCGGTGCGTTTCCGGTCCCTTTCGGGCCTCCTGGTGGTGAGCGAAAAGGACGGCCGGCTACGCATGGACTTTCCCGCGAACCCGCCCCGCGAGGCGCCCATGCCCGACGGGCTGGCCCCGGCGCTGGGGATCGCCGGCGGAGACGGAGACGGGGCCGGGTCCGCCCAGGCCACCTTCGCCACCTCGGGGAAGGTCGCGCTGGTCGTGGTCCGCACGGAGGCGGAGGTCCTGTCCATCCGCCCCGATTTCGGCGCGCTCGGCCGGGTCCGCCTGCCCGGCGGCGTCATGGGCGTCGCGGTCACCGCGCCGGGCGCCGAGCCCCACGTGGACTTTGTGTCCCGGTTCTTCGCGCCCTGGCTCGGCGTCGACGAGGATCCCGTCACGGGCGTGGCCCACACCACCCTCACGCCCTACTGGTCGGCCGTGCTGGGCAAGGCGAAAATGGCGGCGCGGCAGCGGTCGGCGCGGGGCGGCAAGCTCACCGTGCGCGCCCGGGAAGATCGCGTCGAGCTCGTGGGGCAGGCCGTCACGGTGGCGTCGGGGAGCATGTTGCGCCCGGCCTGACCGCCGCCGGCGCTCAAAGCTTCGACAGATCGATCGACTCGTCGATGAGCATGACGGGGATGCCGTCCTCGACCGGGTAGAGGATCCTGCCGTCCTCACGCACGAGACCCGCCGTGACGGGCTCGCTCAGCGCCTCTCCGCCCCCGTTCTTGACCGCACCGCCCGAGATCGCGGCGTTCAGGCGGTCGAGCAGCGCCGCGTCGGCCACGGCCACCGGCGTCCGGTTCGCGGGGCAGACAAGGATGTCGAGCAGCTCCTGATCGATGGGCACGCGTTGGGTCCTCGGCCTTGGGTAGGTGGGAGCGGGCGCAGTAAGTTAGGCAGCGGGACGGGCTGACGGAATGCCGACGGGCAGAGACAGGAGGGCGAAGGACATGAACGGAAACAGAAGACGGGTCGCGGCGGGCCTCGCGACGATCGCGGCGCTGGCGGTCGCGGGTGCATCGGCATGCGGAGCGGGGAACGGGGGCGGACCCCAGGCCGGGGCGGCGTCCGCGGGCTCGACACCGCAGGAATCCGACTCGCGGCAACTCGTGCTGCCGGCCCCCGGAAGGGCCTGGGTCATCTTCGGCGCGGACACCGTGGTTGCCGAGGTCGCGAGCACCCCCGAACAGCGCGAAAAGGGCCTGATGGATCGCGATGCGGTGCCGGACGGGACCGGCATGCTCTTCGTCTTCAACCGGAGCGAGGAACGCTCGTTGTGGATGAAGGACACGCACGTAGCGCTCGACGTCGCCTTCTTCGACGACGCGAACACGATCGCCGGCATCAAGCAGATGGAAGCGCTGGACGAATCCCTGACCGACTCCGACATCGCCACGGCGCTGGTGCTTGAGGTGCGGAAGGGGTGGTTCGCCGAGCACGGAATCGGCGTGGGCGCGACGGCCGAGGTCGTGTTCGGCCCCGGGCTCACCGTGCGCTGAGCGCCGTCTCGAAGGCCCGCACCAGCGCCTCCGCGTCCTCTTCCGTGTTGTAGACGTTGGGTGACACGCGCACGCTCGTCCCCCGAAACGAGACGCCAACGCGGTGGCGCTCCAGGCTCGCCTTCAGGCGGTCCAGTCCCGTGCCGGGCGGGAGTCCCAGTCCGAACAGGTGGGGCGAGCGCCACGCATCGTCCTCCACCCACACGCCCAGGTTCCGCAGACGCGGAAACGCACCCCGCATGAGCGCGGCCGTGTAGGCGGCGACCCGCTCCGGACGCCACTCCAGCACGAGGTTCAGCGACGCGGACAGCGCCGGGATCAGCGCGAAGTTGCTGCGCTGCCCCACGTCGAAGCGCAGCGCCCCGGGCTGGTACTCGTCCTCGTATTCGACCAGGCCGGCGAAGTTCTCGGAGTCGCGACGGCCGATCCAGGTCTCCTCGAGCGGGATTCCGTCCAGATACCGTTCCCCGAACCAGGCGAGCGACAGCGAATACGGGCCCAGCAGCCACTTGTACCCGGCGACGACCAGCGCGTCGGGGTCGAGCGCAGCCACATCGATCGGCGCGGCCCCGACGGTCTGTGTCCCGTCCAGCACGAACGCGGCCCCGACTTCGCGGGTGCGGGCGCGGACGGCGTCCACATCGAATCGGGTGCCGTCGGTCCAGTGCACGGTCCCCATGGACACCGCCACGGTGCCGCGGTCGATCCGGTCGAGGATCCGGTCGGTCCATCCCTCGCCGCGTCTCCCGCCTCCTGGCGGCCCCACGACGCGCAGCTCGCCGCCCTTTTCCTCCACCAGGCGCCGCCACGGGTAGACGTTGCCCGGGAACTGCTCGTGCGCGATCACGACGTTGGCGCCACGCCCGGTCTCGGTGTTGCGGGTGATCGTCGACACCGCGTACGACACCGACGGCACCGTCGCGACCTGATTCGGCGCGGGCGCCCCGATCAGCCGGGCAAAGCGCTCGCGGACCTTGTCGGCGGGATCGAAGAAGTCCTCGGGGGCGATCGCCTGGGGGAAGCGCTTGGCCCTGAGGCCCTCGATTCCGGCGCGCTCCGCCACCCGCGGGAGCGGTCCCATGTAGGCACAGTTCAGATAGTGGAAGTCGTCCGGCAGCGAGAAGTGCGCACGCTGGCAGGCGAGCTGACTCATGGCCCTTCTCCGCTCCCAAGGTTGCCGTCCACCCACGCTTGCGTGACGTCGTGCAGCGCGATCGGCGCGTCGAGCAGCGCAGGCATGGCGATCTGCTCGACCATCTCGTGGACCTGCGCCAGGTTGGCCCGCTCATCCGAGAGCAGCCGAACCACGTTCTGGACCACGTCGCCGGGGATGTCCGCCATGCCGATCACCCAGTTCATGATCCCCGCCGTCGGTACGGCGGCGTCCGTGCCGGGATAGCTCCCCGCCGGGATTTCGCCGTGGATGTAGTACGGGTAGTGCTCGCGCAGGTAGTCGACCTGCTCCGCACCCATCGGGAGCAGCCGCGCGCCCCCGGTCGTGGTCGCCTCCAGCACGGCCGCGGCCGGGTACCCCACCGAGATGATCGCGGCGTCCAGCGCGCCGTCCTTGAGCGCGGTGGCCGACTCGTTGAAGCTCAGGTAGCGCACCGTCACGTCGTCGTAGGTCAGTCCGTACGCCTCAAGGATCTGGCGCGACATCTGCTCGGTGCCGCTTCCCGCCGCGCCCACCGACACCGTGCCGCCCGCGAGATCGGCGAGCGAGGTCGCCGTGGTGCCCCTCGACACGACGATGTGCGTCATGTTCGGGTAGAGCGGCGCGAGGATCCTGAGGTCCGCCACGGCCTCTTCGTAGTCCAGGCCGCCGGTCGCCGCCTCGTAGACGGTGTTGCCGGTGGCGAAGGCGAGGTCGGTCTGCCGTTCCCGCAGGCGGTTGACGTTCTCGACCGATCCGCCGCTGACCTCCGCGGTGTACTGCCGCAGGGTGTCCATGACCGAGAGGCGCGCGGCGATCGCGCCGCCCAGGGGATAGTAGATGCCGCCGGTGCCGGCGGTGCCGAGGCTCAGGAATTCCTGGGAACCGGAACCCGAACAGGCGGCGAGTCCCGAGACGGCCAGCAGGGCCGCCGTGTGCAGTCTGATCATCCGTGCTGACTTCATTTGCTGCCGACTCCGCGAGGGTGATTGGGGACCCAGCGAAAATAACGGGTCGGCGCACCCTCGGGCCGGGTCAGCGCCCGCTCGGGTCGCCGCGAGACACGTCGTCGCTTCCGGGCGGAACCCCCGCGAGGCCGGCGCCCAGGAAGAGGACCAGACCAATTCCGTCCCAGAGGAAACCGGGTGCGATCAGCGCGATGGCCGCCACCATCATCACCAACCTTCGTACTCTCCCCAAAGACCCCCGCACATGTCCGATCACCGCCCCGGCAAGCGCGACGACCCCGATCAGCGCCGTCACCGTTGTGGTGATGATCTCGGTCGCGGTCCCGTCCAGGATCAGCGCGGGCGCGTAGACGAACATGAACGGCACGAGGAATCCGGCCGACGCGAGTCCCATTGCGGTCCACGCCGTCTTCAGCGGGGGCGACCCGGAGATGCCCGCGGCGGCGTAGGCGGCGAGCGAGACGGGGGGCGTCACGTTCGAGATGCACCCGAAGTAGAAGATGAAGAGGTGCGCGGCCAGGAGGGGCACGCCGAGTTCGACCAGCGCGGGCGCACCGAGGGCGGCGAGGACGACGTAGGCGGCGGTGGTCGGCAGCCCCATGCCCAGCACGATCGAGCCGAGGGCGGTGAGGATCAGGGCGACCAGAAGATTGCCCTGCGAGATGACCACGATCAGCTCGGACATCCGCAGCCCGATACCGGTCAGGGACGCCACTCCGACGACGATGCCCGCGGCCGCGCACGCCGCCGCCACCTGGACCGCTCCCGAGGCCGCGGTGCGCAGCGAGCGGGCGATCTTCGCGAGCCCCGGACGGGTGTGCGGGAAGGCGTACGCGGCCAGCACCGACGTGACGACGCCCCAGAAGGCGGCGCGCATGGGTGAACGTCCGAGCGCGAGCATGAGCACGATGATCAGCACGGGGACGAGCAGGTGGATGCGTCTCGCGATCTCCTCGGAGCGGCCCTTCGCGCTGCCCTCGAGCCCGACCTTGGTGGCACGGAAGTGGATGGCCCACAGGAGGGCGGCGTAGTACAGGAGGGCGGGGATCGCGGCCGAGAGGGCCACCGTCGCGTAGGGGATGTTGGTCCAGGTCGCCAGGATGAAGGCGCCGGCTCCCATGACGGGCGGCATGAGCTGGCCGCCGGTGCTCGCCGCGGCCTCGATCGCGCCGGCGAAGAAGCGGTGGAATCCGGACCGGCGCATGAGGGGGATGGTGAAGGTCCCGGTCGTGACGACGTTGGCCACGGCGCTGCCCGACAGCGAACCCATGAACGCGCTCGCCACCGCCGCCGTCTTCGCGGGGCCGCCCCGTGTGCGGCCGGCGACGCGGTCCGCGAGTGCGATCAGCAGGCCTCCGCCGCCCGCGACGTCGAGGAACGCGCCGAAGAGCACGAAGAGGTAGACGAAGTCGGCGGATACGCCCAGGGGGACGCCCCAGATCCCTTCCGTCGACAGGTAGAGCTGCTCGATCAGGCGCCCGGGCCCGTATCCCCGGTGGGCGAGGAACCCCGGCAGCCATGGCCCCGCGAGCGCATACGAGAGCGCGCCGGTCGCGACCACCACCAGGCCCCACCCCGTTGCGCGCCGCGCCAGGAGCAGCACCCCGGCGACGAGCACCGCGCCGGTCGCCAGGTCGAGCGTCGTCGGGCTGCCCGAACGGGCAACCAGCGCTTCGTTCTGCGACACGAGGTAGAGGGCGCAAGCGACCAGCACCGCACCGAAGACGGCGTTGAAGGCCCATCCCCACTTCGACCGGGGAAGCGCCCGAACCCCCACGCCCAGGAACGCCAGCGACGCCATGAGGGCGAGGTGGACCGGGCGCTGCACGAGCGCGGTGAATGGCGAGAAGCCCGCGCCGAAGAGATGGAAGACGGCCGCCAGGGCAGCGACAGCCAAAATCGCGCGCGCCCGCATTGAACCGCGCGGGCGCTCCACTGCGTCGGAGGTTGCGGCCAATGTGATCGCTAGAAAAGCGCCCCGATCGCCGCGAACACGACCAGTAAGCCGACAAGGATCGTCGCGGTGGATTTCGCGCTCCGCCTCTCGTCGATCGCGGCCAGCCCGATGCCGGCAACGATGCAGGCCCACAGGGCGAACAGGTCGATCCCGCCGAGCAGGCCGGCCAGATAGCCCTCCGGCAGGAAGCCGAAGAAGGACCCGACCGACAGCGTCTGGTCGAAGTCCAGGTTGCGCGCCCGGAGCGGAATCATGAAGAGCGCGCCGAGCGCCGAAATCACACCGGTGTGCGCGTTGACGCAGAGATGCTGCCTGAAGGTCGCGCGGTCTCCGCGGATGAAGACGAAGATCACGTAGGTCACGACGCTGATGAGCACCGGAAAGAGGAGCGTGACCGCCAGAGCACCCGCAGAAGTCATCGCGCGGAAGAACTCCGGCGGCAGGTCCGGCATCTGATCCCGCTGCTCAGGCGGAATGTTGCCCCCGAACGCCTCGAATGCCTCGACCGGGATCAGGAACATCGACACGCCCGTTACGAGGGCGACCAAAACAGCCACGGGGAACCAGGCGGGGTTCAGCACGAGCGCCCGAAACAGGTCTCGCGGCTGCGCGAACACCATCCACAGGCGGTGTACGAACGCCGGACGGGGGGGCAGTTCGGCGGCGGCGGGATCCGCGTGGGCTCCGGGGGCCATGGGGGCTTCGGTCATGTCGGTTCTCCATTGTCGTCTGCAGTGATCCGACCGGCTACGGGCCGCGCAGGCCACCTTCGGCCTCGCGCCGCGACGGGACCCAACCTATGCAGCCGATTCTGGCCGGGCAATTGGTTAGTGGTTATCGTTCTTGGCTGCAAAACGCGTATGGTACGACAAATTCGGCGAGGCGTAATGAGCTACAGAACAAACCCGGATCGCATCCTTGAGAGCATAGATCGGGCGCGCAGCAGAGACATGGAGCGGGCCCTGTCATTGAACGACCGCCAGGCCCGGGGCCGGGACATGGACACGGACATTCCCGACGGGGATTCGACCACGCCGGAGCGCATGCGGCGCCTTTTCTCCCTGGTCGAATCCGGGTACAGGAAGGCCGCGCACAGTTCGGAAATGAGGCCCCTTGCCGACCGCTTCCGGGCCATCGGCGACATCTCCCACCACATGGCCCGAGGCGATGTCAGCGTTGCGATTCACTACATCGACTCGGACCGCCACGACGATGTCGGCGTGGTCCCGTTCGAGATCAGCCCGAAACACCTCGAAGACGCGAAGAAGGAGACGCGCACGTCGAGACCCGACGTCAACGCGATCAAGATTCTGCGGCTGCGGCTCCGCGATGGCGTGCTGGCCGCCTATCGCAAGATCGACCCGCGTCTTCGCGATGCCCTGAAGGACCGCGCCGACATCGGTCACGTCGAGGCGGAGGTCACCATGGATCTGCGGCCGAGCGTCCCGGTTTCGTAGCCACCGCGGCCCATCCAGCCATGTAGCCGCCCCGGGGGTCGTGTCACCTTCCGGGCACGATGCCCGCACGCGACACGATACTTGGCCGAATCCTCCTGGAAAGCGGTGCGCTGAGCCCCAACGCGCTGCGCGAAGCGGAAGAGGACCGCGACCGTTCCGGCAGACGCCTGGATGAGGTCCTGCTGCGCCGGGGTCTGGTGGACGAGGCGCAGGTGGCCCGGGCGTTGGCCGAAATGCTCAACCTCGACTTCGTGGCGCCGCCCCTCGGACCCGATCCGGACGCGCTGGCCCGGGTACAGCCGGCCCTGGCGCGCCGAAAGGGCATCCTGCCTCTCGCCGTCCGGGGCCGCAGGCTCACCGTTGCGATGGCCAATCCCCTCGACACGGACGCCGTCGACGACCTTCGCTTCCAGTCCGGGTGTCATGTAGAAGCGGTGGCCGCGCCCCGTTCGGCGGTCGTCCAGGGCGTGCTCGACGCGTACGGCGGAGAGCTCCCGGAGCTTCTCGACAGCCTCGAGCGGTCGGGACGGCGCGATGAGGGGCGCACTCTGCAGGATCTGGAGAACGAGGCGGGCGCGGCCCCGATCGTGAAGATCGTGGACCACCTCCTGTCGAGCGCCATCGACAAGCGCGCGAGCGACATTCACATCGAAACGCACGGCGCGGGTTCCAGGGTCCGCTTTCGGATCGACGGACTGCTTCAAACCGTGACGGAGTTGCCGCCTGGCAGCCATCGGGCCGCAATCTCTCGCGTCAAGGTCATGGCCGGACTGGACATCTCGGTCCGCCGGCGCCCGCAGGACGGCGGGTTCACGGTCAGGAAGCGGAACACCCAGCTCACGGTGCGGGTGTCCACCATCCCGACACTGGGCGGCGAGAAGGCCGTGCTGCGCGTTCTCGATCCGGGCGACGCCCCACGCGATCTGTCGTTCCTGGGGATGTCCTCGCACGATCTGGACCGACTGCGCCACCTCCTGCAGCGCCGCCAGGGGGTCCTGCTCGCGTCGGGGCCGACCGGAAGCGGCAAGACCACCACGCTCTCCGCCGCAGTTGCCGAACTCGCCGCCGGGCAGATCAACATCGTGACGCTGGAGGACCCGGTCGAATACAGGTTCCCGGGCGTCGCCCAGATGGAAATCGACCAGAAGGCGGGCGTCGACTTCCCGTCCGGACTGCGCGCCATACTGCGCCAGGACCCCGACGTGATTCTCGTGGGAGAGGTGCGTGACAGGGACACGGCCGAAATCGCGATGTCGGCGGCCGTCACGGGCCACCTGGTGCTTACCACGATCCACACGGTGGACGCGCCGAGCGCCATCACGCGGCTGCTCGAGATGGGCGTGCCACCCTTCCTCGTGGCGGGCGGCCTTGCCGGGGTGGTTGCGCAGCGCCTGATCCGCAGGGTGTGCTCGCGGTGCGAGGGGCGCGGGGGCGAATGCACCGTGTGCAACGGCGGCTACCGGGGCCGGAGCGGCGTCTTCGAGGTGCTGGCCGTGGACGACGAGATCCGCACCGCGATCAACACCGGCGCCGCGATCACCTCGCTGCGCCATCTCGCCCGGCGAAACGGCATGGTTACGATGGCCCGCGACGCCCTGCGGCAGGTCGCGGAGGGCGTAACCACGCCGCACGAAGCGGGTCAGATCATCGCCCTCACACAGGGGGCTGCGGTCCATTGTGCAAACTGCGACGCGGCACTTCCGCCGGCCGCGGCCGGATGCACCATGTGTGGGCGTCCGCGCAGCAACGTCTGCACCTGCGGGGAACCGATCGATGCGCGCTGGAGGTACTGTCCCGCCTGCCAGCGCCCGGTTTCGGCCCTATTCGGGTAGGAGCCGCGCGCAAAGGTACGAACTACACCTCGAACACCTGCTTGCGCGTCGTCAGAGATTCGATACGAGACATGCGCGGGCGCACACCGATCCCCGGGCCGTCGGGCACGGGCATCATGCCGTCGACCATCTCGAACTCCGGGGTCACGATGTCCTCGGCCCAATACCGCCTCGAGTTGGAGATGTCCCCGGGCAGCGTGAAACCGGCCAGCGTCGCGAGTGCGACATTGTGGGCGCGCCCGATCCCCGATTCGAGCATTCCGCCGCACCAGACGGGCCATCCGGCCGCCTGGCACAGGTCGTGAATCGCCAGTGAAGACCTGAGTCCGCCCACGCGACCGGGCTTGATGTTGATGTTGCGTCCGGATCCGAGGTGAAGCGCGAGGCGTGCATCACCTGCGGAGCGAATCGATTCGTCCAGACAAACCGGCGTGGAAATGATGTTTTGCAAAGCCGCGTGTTCGAGCAGGTCCTCGTGCGAGAGAGGTTGTTCGATCATCATCAGATCATAGTCGTCCATCGCGGCCAGGCGCTCCAGATCGGCTTCAAGCGAGTAGGCGGAGTTGGCATCGGCCATGATCGGCACGTCCGGATAGTGCTCACGGACCACACCCAGCATCTCGACATCGCGTCCGGGCTTGATCTTTATCTTGATCTTTCGATAGCCCTCGCGCTTGTACCCCTCAATTTTGTCCAAGAGCGCCCGATCGCTTTTCTGTAAGCCGATCGACACACCGACCGGCACCGCGTCGACCGCTCCACCCAGCAGTTCCCTCAGCGACACGTTCCGGCGTTTCGCCTCCAGATCCCACCCTGCCATCTCCACGGCGGCCCTGGCCATTGGATGCCCGCGGAGCCACGGCACAACCTCCAGATGCCGGGCGTCGTCGAATTCGGCGCCCACAAGCGCCGGCAGCAGCCACCGCGTCAGGACATGCCACGCCGTGTCCGTCGTCTCATACGTATAGCCGGGCGTTTCTCCCGCCACACACTCCGACCAGGCCGTGATTCCGCCGGATTCGAGCGTAAGCAGAAGGACGCGGCGCGCTTGCGTGCCTCCGCTGCTGATTTCAAAGAACTCGCGCAGTTCCAGAGGCACTTCGCGCAAGACTGCCCGGTCGATTCTCATGCGCGTGCCAAAGTTGCTTCGCCGACCGCCTTGTCACGGTCGGCCGGCGGCCGTGGGGCCTACTCGTCCCCGCCGTCCGTTGCCGCCTTGGCTTCGGCAGCTTCCCGGGCGGCCGCCTCTGCCTTGAGGCGATCGCGCCGGCGTACGGAATGAAGGCCGGTCAGCAGCGACGTTCTCGACTTGGACCGCACGCCGCCCTGGACCAGCGCATCCCGGATCTGCGGGACCGTGTACCCGTCCCCATAGATCTTGACGAACTTGCGATAGGCGTACGTTGGGCCCATGCCCCTGAAGGTACCGGCCGGCACGTCCGGGTGACCCGCCCCGGCACTCTTGCGCCGCTTTCTCCGCTTGCGGACCGGGGCGCGCTTCGGCGCTGCCCTGGGCGCCGCCTTCCGGTCGACTCCGAGCAGGGTCTTCAGTCCAGCGATCGTGTTGCGCAGCGCCTCGCCGCGCTTCTCATGGTTCGCCAACTCCGCCTCGGCCTGTTTGAGCGCGGTGCGGTAGTCGTTCCGTGTCCTTGCATCCATTAACCGGCATACTCCTCACGTTGAGTGTGGCCTGTAGCGCAAACGCATTATAGGAGGTTGTTCTTTGGCGCACAAGTCATGGTTTTGTTTCGGCTATATGGATTCAAAAAGCGCGGCCATCAGACCGATTCTGCGCGGCACGTCATCGAGCAGGATGTGTTCCCGAAGCGTGTGGGCGCCGCCTCCGTCCGGCCCCAGGCCATCCAGCGTCGGACAGCCGGCCGCGGCGGTGATGTTGCCGTCACTGCCACCGCCGGTCGCCTTTTCCTCGATCACGAAGCCCAGCTGAGCCGCCAGCCGGCGAGCTGTTGCAAACATCCTCCCCGATGCCTCCGTTCGTTCCAGCGGCCCCCTGTTCACACCGCCCTGCAGGCCCAACGCGCATCCCGGGTCGACGGGCTCGAGCGCTTGCAGGGCTTCGTTGACGCGTTCGGCTTCGACGCCGGTCCAGAAACGAACATCGACCGTGCAACGGGCAGACGACGCGACCACGTTCTCGGCGGTGCCGCCTTCGACAACCCCGACATTGATCGTGGTCCCTGCGTCCGGATCCGCAAGCTCATGGATCCGGCAAATCTGTCGCGCGATCTCGTGGATCGCACTGGCTCCGGCCTCCGGCTCGATCCCGGCGTGGGCCAGCCTGCCCTTTACGGCGAGTTCGTAGGCGCTCACGCCCTTGCGCCGGCTCTTAACCGCCCCTCCCGGCGCCGACGGCTCCAGGACGAGCGCCGCACGCGACGCCCTGGCTTCGGCTTCGATCGTTTCCCACGAGTGCGGCGACCCCCGCTCTTCGTCGCACGTGATGAGCGCCGAGATGTCCGAAGCCGGCCTGCGCCCGTTCGCAGCCAGCAGTCGGAGCGCGACGATCGCGACCGCGAGCCCTCCCTTCATGTCGTAGATGCCCGGACCGGTCACTTTCCCCGCGTTGACCGCAAAGGGGTTCCGTTCCAGCGTGCCCACTGGATGCACGGTGTCCATGTGTCCGAGCACCAGCAGAGGAGGGGCCTTTCGATCCACTCCGGGAATGCGCGCAAGCAGGTGCTCGCCGAGGCCCGGAGCAGGGATGCGCTCCACGCGACCCGTCACCCCGGCGAGCGCTTCGGCAAGCAGGTCGGCAACGGCAACATTCGCCGCGACGAGACCGGTCGGCGACTCCGTCTCCACCAGGCTGCGCAGGAACTCGAGGCACTCCGCGGTTCGTGCGCCGGCGTCCGCGATGGACAGGAGCTTCATCGGCCCGCTTTCCCGTACAGTCCGCCCCGGCGATAGCTCTCATCGAGCAGTTCGACGAGGTGCAGTACCGGGATTCCGGCTCCGGTCAGCGCGAGGCCGGCTCCGATCTGCATCATGCATCCCGGATTGCCGGTGACGAGCGCCGCGGCACCCGTTCCCAGCACCGCCCGCACCTTGTCGGACCCGATCCAGCCCCCGAGACGCGGGTTCGTGAGTCCGTAGATCCCCGCGCCGCCGCAACACTCGGCCGCGCCCGGCAGCGGAACGACGTCGAGGCCCGGGATCGAATCGAGCACGCGCGCGGGCGGGTCCGCGACCCCCTGCGCGTGCAGAAGGTGACACGGCGCGTCGTAGGTCACCTTCAGGGGCACGCTGCCGCCCGGGATCGGACCCCGCTCGGCCAGCAGCTGCGAGATGTCCCGCACCCTGGACGCGAGAGCACGTGCGCGGGGAGCCATCTCCTCGTCGTCGGCCAGCAGCGAACCGTACTCGGCCATCGTCGCCCCGCACCCGGACGCGTTCAGGGCGACGATGTCCACACCGGCCGCTTCGAAGGCCTCCAGGTTGCGCCGCGCCAGGGAGCGGGCGGCGTCCAGATCGCCGCCGTGGGCGTGCAGAGCCCCGCAGCATCCCTGATTCGGCACGCTCACCACGCGGTAGCCATTGGCTCGCAGAACCCGCACCGTGGCCTGGTTCACGCGCGAGAACAATCCGGCCTGGACGCACCCGTCGAGCACCCCGACCGTCGGCTTGTCTTCCAGGCGCCGCTGCGTAACCGTCTCCGGCCGAGCCTCCGCACGACCCGGCAACGGTGGCGGCGGGGCCGAGGCCGCGAGCATCGCCACGGCCAGCCGCGCCCCTTTCGGGGGACGGCGCCCCGCCAGAATCCGGGTGAGCAGCGCGGGGAGCCCCGTCGCACGCAAAACGCGCCCCGCAAACATCGCCGGCCGTGCCATCCACGCCGTGCCGAACACGCGAAGGAGGGCGCGGGCGGGTATCGGGGGCCGGCGGGCGTCGCCACCCACCTGCCGCGCGAGTTCGAGGAGGTGCCCGTACTCTACCCCCGAAGGACATACGGGCTCGCAGGCGCGGCAACCCAGGCAGCGCCCGATGTGGGTCTGAAAGGCCTCCGCGCCCGGGTCCAGGCGGCCCTCGACCACCGCTTGCATCAGGTACAGCCGGCCGCGCGGCGAATCGGCCTCGTCGCCCAGGCGCCGATAGGTCGGGCAGGCCGGCAGACAGAATCCGCAGTGGACGCAGTTGAGCAGCCCCTGCTCCTGCTTCCTGACCGCGCCGGCCAGAGAGTGGACGGCCGTGCTCACGGGCATCGCGACGCGAGGACCGATGCCGGATCGAAGAGCTCCTTGATCCGTGCGCCGAGAGCGGGGGCACTCCCCCGCCCCCCCGCCCACCCCACCCGCGCGGCGACCTTCCCACGCGCCTGGCTCAGCGTCATCGATCCCCCCGCCTCCTCCATCTCCCCACGCGCCCGCGACAACGCGCGCACGATGTCTTCGTCCCGGCCCGCGTCCGGCGACGCCTTCACGCGCACGGCGCCGCGCAGCGCATCGGCGGCGACCCCGCCGCCCAGCGCCCCCGCCAGCACCCTTGCGCGTTCGAACGTGTCGGCCAACCGATCCGGGAGCGCGGCCAGACGCACGACCAGGGCACTCCCCTCCTCCCAGGCGGCACGCTCCCTGTGCAGCAGGGCGCTCTCGTCGTCACGCACGATTCGCCGAGGCTCCTGCCCGGCGTTGTCGATCAGGCGGGACCGGGCCTCTTCCACCTCGCCCGCGCTTCCCAGCAACCGCGCCGTACAGATCGTGTCCCCGTTTCCGGCTTCCAGCCCAACAGCCGCAACCGGCAACGAGCTGGTGCACATGGCGTGCGCCAGCGCCGCCATCTCGGCCGCCCGACCCGCATAACACAGGGTCACGTCGGTCTCGGGACGCGGAAACAGGCGCACCGAAACGCTCGTGATGATCCCCAGGCTGCCCCGGCTGCCCGTGAAGAGGCGGACCAGGTCGTACCCGGCCACGTTCTTGACCACCCTTCCGCCGATTCGCAGCATGCGGCCGGCACCCGTCACCACGTCGATTCCCAGGACATTGTCGCGAACCGCGCCGTAACGGCCCTGCATCGCCCCCGAGACACCGCACGCCACCAGCCCCCCCACCGTCCCCGCGTCGGCGCCGGGCGCGTCCATCGGCAGCCACTGCCCGTTGGGCCGCAGGACGCCATCCAGCTCGGTCATGCCGAGTCCGGCGCCGGCCGTCAGGGTAAGGTCGGCGGGTTCGTAGTGCTCTACGGCGTTGAGGCGCACACACGACACGATCACGTCACGGGCATGAGTCCACCCGCCGCCCCCCAGCCAGCTCCCCAGTCCCGCGGGGAGCAGGCGCATGCCCTTTTCGTTCGCCACGCGGACGAGCGCCGACACCTCCTCCACGCTGGCCGGGAAGACAATCACGGGCACTTCCGGGTCGCCCGGCATCCAACCCGGCCCGTTCGACCGCCCGCGGGCCCAGTCACGTGCGCTCTCGCCCACGAGGACCCGATCCTCCGGCAGCACCGACAGCACCGGGACGACCCGATCCACACCGGAGTCAATCACCGCCGGCGCCCTCCGGAAGGACCTTGCCGGGATTCATCACGCCGCCGGGATCGAACGCCCTGCGCACCCCCCACATCGCGGCGAGCTCGTCCGGGCCGTAGATGAGTTCCATGTGGTGCTTCTTGTCGAGACCCACGCCGTGTTCGCCCGTGATCGTGCCCCCGGAATCGACGCAGAGCTGCATGATCTCCTTCGAGGCGCGCTCGACGCGCTCCAGCTCGTGCTCGTCGCGGCGGTCGAAGAGGATATTCGGATGAAGGTTGCCGTCGCCGGCGTGGAAGACGTTGGCGACGACAAGATCGTACCGTTCTCCGATCTCCGAAATGCCGCGCAGGATCGCAGGCAGGGTGGTCCGTGGCACGGTGGCGTCCTGCACAAGCAGATCGGGCGCGATCCGCCCCATGGCGCCGAACGCCTTCTTCCGCCCCTTCCAGAGCGCAATGCGTTCTTCCTCGTCGCGGGCGCTCCGCACTTCACGGGCACCCGCGCGCTCGCATAGCACCGCCGCCCGCTCGACGTCCTCGTCCAGCCCGGCCTTCAGTCCGTCGAACTCGATCACCAGAGCAGCCTCGGCGTCGGTCGGATACCCCGCGGCGAAGACGCTGTCCTCGACTGCGCGGATCGTGGGACCGTCGATGATCTCCAGAGCGGCGGGCAGCAATCCGGCGCTCACGATGTCGGACACGGCCTGCCCCGCGTCATCGATGCGGTCGAAGATGCCGAGCAGCGTTCGCACGCCCTCCGGCACGGGGAGAAGGCCGACCTCGATTTCGGTCGCGATCCCGAAACACCCCTCCGAGCCCACGAAAAGGCCCACCAGGTCGTACCCCGCCGCTTCGCGTCCCTGGCCGCCCAGCCTGACGACCGATCCATCGGCCAGCACGACGGCAAGGCCCGTCACGTAGCGCGAGGTCACCCCGTACTTGAGGCAGTGGGGTCCGCCCGAGTTCTCCGCCACGTTCCCGCCGATCGTGCACGTCGTCTGGGAGGAGGGATCCGGCGCGTAGTACAGCCCATGCACCCGCGCCGCGGCCGAGAGTTCCGCGTTGATCACGCCCGGCTGGAGCACGGCCCGCCGGTTCGGCGCATCGATGTCCAGGATCCGGTTCATCCGCGCCGTGCCGATCACGACCGCCCCGTCGAGCGCCACCGCGCCCCCCGACAGTCCGGTCCCCGCGCCCCGCGGCACGATCGGCAGCCCGTGCTCCGCGACCGCGCGCACGGCTCCCTGCACCTGCTCGGTGGAGCGCGGCAGCACGACCGCGCCGGGGCGGTGCCGGTAGGCGGTCAGGGCGTCCGATTCGTAGACGAGAAGCCGATCCTCGTCCAGGATCACGCCGTCGCGACCGCAGATCTCAACAAGCGACTTCGCGAGGGTGGCTGGAACCATTCGGGCAAGCTATCCGGCGGCGGCAAGGTAGTCCAGAATCGCCTCCACGCCCGATGCCGCCATGTCGTGCACTTCTCGTGGAAGGGGGCCGTAGACACGCTCCGTGAGAAGATCGAGGTCGGCGCTGCCCGTCTCCGCGAGCGCGCGGCGGACCTGGTCGATCCGGGAGAGACGGTGGTTGCGGAAGCGGGCGATGGCATCCGCGGGATCGAAGAGCGGGTCGCCGTGCCCCGGGTAGAGCACGCGGGCGTCCAGCGCGTCGAGGCGGTCCAGCGAGGTCAGGTAGTCGGCCACGCCTCCGGGGTATTCGCCGACCCAGGTCGTGTCGCCCTCTCCCAGCACGAGGTCCCCGGTGAAGACCACGCCCTCGGACGGGAGGTGGAAGCAGAAGTGCCGGCGCGCGTGACCGGGGGTCCGGATGGCGATGAGATCCCCGCCATCGGTGCTGATGGCTTCGCCGTCGCCGAGGTCGTGTCCGCTCCCCGGGCCCCGCACCGCGGCTCCGGTCAGGCGCGCGAGGTCCTTCGCGCCCGCTGCATGATCCGCGTGGGCGTGGGTGACGAGGACAACGACTTCACGGGCGCCGCCGACGGCTTCCGCCAGGACCCGAAGATGACTGTCCAGAGCCGGGCCGGGATCGATCACGGCCACGCTCCGCTCGCCGACTACATAGCTTCTCGTGCCGTCGAGGGTAAACCGTCCGGAGTTGTCGGCCCGGAAGGACCGAAGCGCCGGCACGACAGCTAGCGGCGTTCGTGGGCGATCTGCTCCGCCAGCTTGTCGGCGATCATCTGCACCGCCACCTCGTCCTGCGCGGTAAAGGCGGCGGGCTGGTGCGAGTCGATGTCGAACTGTCCGTAGATCTCCGTTCCCGCGCGGATCAGGACGACCAACTCGGATTGCACGTCCGGGCTGCAGGCAAGGTAGCCGTCGAACTTCGACACGTCCGGGACGTTCTGGTTGGCCCCGTGCGCCACGGCGGTGCCGCACACACCCTCACCCACGGAGATCCGGGCGTGCTCGGTGGGTTTGCCGACGTAGTTGTGGAGCCACAGTTCAAGGCCTTCGTCGTTGAGCAGATAGACTCCGACCCAGTCGGCACGATCGTCCTGCTGAAGGGCCTTTACGGCGTGCCGGAGAAGGGCGTCCGACAGGTACCCCTCCTCCCTCATCTCCTGGATTTCCCTGATTGCGATACGGGCGTCGACCATCTCCTCGGCTTTTTGATCAGGATTTGCTGGATTCATGGGCTCTCAATATAGCCCCGCGTCAACCGCGCCCGAAATCAATGCCCTCATCCAGCCGGCCCACAAACGCCGCCAGAAGGCGCGCCGTCAGAAACAGGTCGGAAACCGACACCATCTCGCTGGGCGAATGCATATACCGGTTCGGCACGGAAACGAGCCCGGTCGGAATGCCGCCCCGCGCCAGGTGAATCGCGTCGGCGTCGGTGCTCGTGCGCAGCGGCGCTGCCTGGATCGAGTAGGGGATGTCGTTGGCCTCCGCGGTCTCGGCCAGCAATTCGAACACCTCGGGATGCGTGGCCGACCCGCGCGTCAGAACCGGACCGCCGCCCAGCGAATGTTCCCCCACCTCGGACTTCTCCACCTCCGGCACATCGGTGGCGTGCGTCACGTCCACCACCAGTGCCACGTCGGGCGCGAGACCGAACGCACTGGCGCGCGCACCTCCACCCGAGTAGCCGATCTCTTCCTGCGCGGTCGCGACCGCCACCGTCCCCGCCCGCCCCCCCTGCCCGGCGATCAGGCGAAGCGCCTCGAGCACGATGAACGCGCCGACGCGGTTGTCGATCGCCCTGCTGGCCACGCGATCCCCTGCGAGGCGCACCATCCCGGCGTCGAGCACGGCGGGATCGCCCACCCGCACCCCGAGTTCCCCGAGCTGCTCCCGCGATTCGGCCCCCACGTCGATCCAGAGCTTCTTCACCTTCACGGCCTTGTCCCGCTCCTTCGGGTCGATCAGGTGGATGGCCTTGCGTCCAACCACACCCGGGACATCGCCCTTCGACCCCAGCACGCGCACACGCTGCCCCACCAGCACCTGCGGATCCCAGCCGCCGATGCCACCGAAATAGAGCAGTCCCGACTTGTCCGCGTGCGTGACCTGGAGGCCGATCTCGTCGATGTGGCCGGCCAGCAGCGCCAGGGGCCGCGCGTCGCGACGAACCGCCGCGTAGCTGTTGCCGACCACGTCGGACCAGACCTCGGCGAACGCGTCCGCCTCTTCGCGCCACACGCGCGCGGGGCGCGCCTCGAACCCCGAAGGGCCGGGGGCGTCCAGCAGGCGCTCCAGAAACGCGATGTCCCCGTTCATCGGGGGCCTCCCAGGATCCGAACCTCGATCGTGCCCTCGCTCATGCGCCGCTCGAGCCCACGGCGGACCAGCCGCTGCAGCCATCTCCGGGACGTCGGAATGAGCAGGCTGAAACCCGCAACGTCGGTGAGGATCCCGGGCGTCAGCAGGAACGCCCCGCCCACCAGGATCGCCAGTCCGTCGAGCAGTGACCGCCCCGGCAGACGCCCCTCCGCGAGTTCCTGCTGTACGGCCATGAACGCCCGCAGACCCTGCCGCCGAGCCAGCGCCGCGCCCGCCACGCCGGTCACCACGACCAGCGCGAACGTGGGGCCGATACCGATCCACTGCCCCACCTGCAGCAGGATCGCCAGCTCCACCAGCGGGACGGCGACAAAGAGGAAAATCAGTCTGCTCAGCACATCTCGGCTCCTTTTCGGTAGCCCGGTCGATTACCCCCGGACCGCCATGCAATGTATATTCGGACCATGCAACAGACCTACTTCCGGAAGGGTTTCGGACTCAAGGCCGAGGTCAGGCCCCTCATCGATTCCGAGTACCACTCCGCCATCGTCGAGCGCATCCGTTCGCGCGCCTACACCGATGAATTCGGTGACATCAGGGTACGCCTGGCCAAGGACTTCGGTTTCTGCTACGGGGTCGACCGCGCGATCGACTATGCCTATGAAGCGCGCCACAAGTTCCCGGACAGGCGGATCTACCTGGTCGGCGAGATCATCCACAACCCGCACGTGAACCGGCGGCTCGCCGAGATGGGCATCGAAATGCTCGTTCCGCGAGAGGACGGCGGGTTCGACTACGGCCACATCGTCGCCGAGGACGTCGTGATCATCCCCGCCTTCGGCGTCACGATCGGCGACATGAGGAAGCTGCAGGACATCGGCTGCATCCTGGTCGACACCACCTGCGGCTCCGTTCTGCTCGTCTGGAAGCGTGTCAACGGCTACGCGCGCGATGGCTTCACCGCCGTCATCCACGGCAAGTACAAGCACGAGGAGTCGCGGGCGACGGCCAGCCAGGTGCACAAGCACGCGGGCGGCAAGTACATCATCGTCCGGGACATGGCCGAAGCGGAGTGCGTGGGCGCCTACATGACCGGCCGGTCCGATGCGATCAGCCGCGACGAGTTTCTGCGCCGCTTCGCCGCCCGTACTTCCAAGGGCTTTGACCCCGACGCCGACCTCGCCAAGATCGGCGTGGCCAACCAGACGACGATGCTGGCCACCGAATCGCTCGCCATCGGAGCCCGCCTGCGCGAGATGATGGTCGAGGCCAGGGGTGAGGATCACGCGAACGATCACTTCCGGTCGTTCGGGACAATCTGTTCGGCGACCCAGGAGCGCCAGGATGCCGTGCTCGAGATGATGCGCGAGCCTCCCGACGTGATGATCGTGGTGGGTGGCTACAACTCGTCGAACACGAACCATCTTGCCCACCTGTGCCGCGAGTACACCGAGACCTATCACATCAAGGACGCGTCGTGCATCGACATCGACACCGGCGCGATTCGCCACAAGCCCGGGCTGGATCCGCAGTCCCCCGAAATCGCCGAGTTCGACTGGCTGCCGCAGGGCCCCTTCGACCTGGGGATTACAGCGGGTGCTTCGACGCCGAACAACAAGATCGGCGAGGCGGTCGTCCGCGTGCTGACAATCAAGGGAATCGCCCCCGAAGTGTAGCCTGCGGGGCTGACTCCGTCCTCACATCCCCGGTGGCGAGAACCTCCCGTCGATCGCCGTCCAGCCGCCGTCGGCGAAGAGCACCGCTCCGGTCACGTAGCTGGCCGCGTCCGAGGCAAGGAAGACCGTCGGACCCGCCATCTCGCGCGCACTCCCCCAGCGCTCGAGAATGTTGCCCGCCGCGTAGGCGCCATACCACTCGGGCTGCTCCTTGATGGGGGCCGTCAGGGGCGTGTCGATCACACCGGGCGCGACGGCGTTTACGCGCACCCCGTACGGCCCCAGCTCCGCGGCGGCGGCACGGACCATCTGCACGATGCCCGCCTTCGTGGCCGCATACATGCTCTGGCCCGGCTCGACAACGACCGACCGGACCGAACTGAAGAGGATGATCGAACCGCTCCCCTGCTCCTGCATGACCCGTCCGGCGGACTGGATGACGTGCGCGCCACCCTTCAGATTGAGGCCGAGCACCCGGTCGATCTCGTCGTCGGTGTAGTCGAGCAGGGGCTTGCGCACGTTCACGCCGGGGGTGCAGACGACCACATCCAGCGACCCGTGATCGGCCGCGATGCCCGCGAACGCGGCGGTCACCGCGCGCCCGTCGAGGATGTCGAGTCGCGCGCTGGTCGCGGCCGCCTCCCCGGCGGCCTCACGGATCGCCGCTGCCGTCGCTGCGGCGCCCTGGGCGTCGATGTCCAGACAGTGCACGCGCGCACCCGCCTCCGCACACCCGACCGCGACCGCCTCTCCGATGCCGGAGCCCGCGCCCACTACGGCGGCGTTGCGCCCCGCCAGGCTGAACAGGTTCATGGGCCTCCCTTCGCCCTCTTCTTGTAAACTCAAGGTGACATAATGTAAACTGGAGTTTACCATGTGGAACCTGTCCTCCCAACCGGCAAACCCGGAAGGGCGCGAGGGTGCGTCCGGCGCCTGAGCGACAATCCGGCGGGGCCGCCCTGATCGACCGCGTCGTCGCCGAGGCGGAAGCAGCCCGCGACGAAATCGTCGAGTTCACCGCCGACCTGATCCGCATTCCCACGGTCAATCCCCCGGGGGATCTCTACCGGGAGTGCGCGGAACTGATCCGCGGGCGGCTGGAGGAGGCCGGAATGGCCGTGCAATTCGTGGCGGCCGAGGGCAGGCCGGAGCACACCCCCGGTCATCCGCGAATCAACGTGTTGGGTCGAAGCGGCGATCCCGGCGCTCGCCCGCGGCTGCACCTGAACGGTCACTTCGACGTGGTCCCGCCAGGGGACGACTGGACGGTCGATCCGTTCGGCGGACTCGTGCGCGACGGGCGCATCTACGGGCGCGGCGCTTCCGACATGAAGTCGGGGATCGCGGCGGCGGTCTTTGCGGTCGAAGCCATGCGCCGGGCGGGCGTCCGGCTGCGCGGCGGGGTCGACGTCAGCGGGACGGTGGACGAGGAGAGTGGAGGCTTCGCCGGCGTGGCGTACCTTTGCGAAACCGGGGTGATTTCGCCGCGCAACACGGACTTCGCGATCATCCCCGAGCCCTTTGGGCCGACGCGGGTGTGCGTAGGACACCGCGGCGTCTACTGGTTCGACATCGTGGCGCACGGCCACACCGCCCACGGGAGCATGAGCCACCTCGGCCACAGCGCAATCGACGACATGGGCGCCCTGCTTGAAGCATTCCGCAAGGAACTCGGTCCCGATCTCGCCGTCCGCCGCTCCGGTCTGCCGGTCGTGCCGGATCCGTCGCGGCGGCCTTCGCTCAACGTGAACGCGATCGTCGGCGGCCAGGCGGGCGAGTCCTTCCAGTCGCCCTGCGTCGCAGACCGTTGCACGGCCACCTTCGACCGGCGCTTCATTCCCGAAGAGCCGTTCGAGCAGGTACGGGACGAGATCGTACGCGTGGCGAAGGCGGTCGAGGCGGAGCAGCCCGGACGCCGGTTCACCATTGAGGATCGGATGACCGTGCATCCGACCTGGGCGCCGCGCGGATCCCCGGTGGTGGCGGCGCTGTCGCGGGCGGTCCGGACCGTGACGGGCGTGGATGCCGAGCAGGTGGCCAGCCCCGGCACCTACGACCAGAAGCACTTCGCCCGGATCGCGGGCGTAGAGCATTGCGTAGCCTATGGCCCCGGGCCGCTCGAAGAGGCGCACCAGCCGGACGAGTCGAGCGCGGTCGACGATATCGTGACGAGCACGCAGGTGATCGCGCTTGCAGCAATGGAGCTGGTGGGGTCGCCTTAGAGTCACGGGATGCGCGGGCGGGGGCGGGCGGCGAGCGGCCCTAAACCCCCTCCGATCCCTCTAATGAAAGGTCTGGATCAGTCGTCCGAAAGAGCAGCACTGCCGCCACAACCACACCCGCGCTTCCCGGCCAGCAGGATACAATCGTTTTCGCCCAATGGCACCGCTGGATCTCGATAACATGTCTTATGGCGCGCACGTCCGATGAACCAAGTGCCGGTGAATGTACGGGACGCCGAGATCGTCATACGTGGCGCCCCAGACTTCGTCACGGCTCGCAAGGGCAACGGCGAGACGAGGATCCCAAGGAACTAGGGAACTGCGACCGTGTCCAATCTCTACTGTGCCTGCCAGCGTTCCATTCGAATCGTAGACTTCCCACACATCAACGCGGTCTTCACGCATCTCTCGAAGCAACCAGATGGTTCCGTCCGTTCCAGCCACAACCTGCCTGACGGGGGGATGATATTCCGGAACCCAGAAAACTCTGCGAGCCGCACGACGCCTACGCTCACGTGTCGTCTCAGTTAGCTCCCGGCCCCGGGACGAGGGTGAGTAGTCCCCGGCCCTCCATCCCGCATACTCGTCCGCCAGGCGGCGTTCCATCACACGAGTGACTTCGCGCGGTTCGTACTCGACGGACCGATGCAGAAGCGTGTCTCCACGGATCGATATCACAAGAAGGTCGAAGGTCGGTGGCGTTGCGTCTTCATGCACTTGCCCGATCCGTACGACTGCAGAGCCGTCGGGCTTGAGCGCGGTGAGGTATTCGCGGAGTCCGATAGGAGGGAGGTCTCTGAGGGGGTGTTGGCCGGGAGACAACCCGCCGTCCCTTTCATGCTCAACGGCGTTGCCCGGCCATTCTATCATGGCGATTGTGTCCAGGACTTCGCCGGACCGTGAGAGGCGGCGCAACGCGAGTCCAGGGGTCGCGCCTCGGGATGACCAAGCCCTCCCATTGGTGGTGCGACGTCTGCCAATGAGAGTACCATCGGCGAGCATGCGGCCCGGGCCCAGGCGCGAGCCTTCCTCGGGCACGCCCAGAGAGAACTGAATGACTTGGTCTGGTACGCGCTCGTCAGTGGTGAACAACTGGATCCGGTCGAGGTCGGCTACCCAGAGGGTGTCTCCGATCCAGCCCACGCTCCTGGCCAGGAGCTCGAAGTCACCCGGCCCGCTGCCCGCGCGACCGATCCGACGAAGCACCCGGCCATCAAGAGAGAAGACCGTGACCGCAGGCACCATGGCCTGAGCGACATAGAGGGCGCTGTCGGGCCCGATCGCAAGATCCATGACGCTGGAAACGAGATCCGTGCTTTCCAGGGATCCGATCCGCAGGACCTCTTCCAACTGCCAAGGCGTCGGACACGCGGTCTGCCCGCGCAATGCACCTGGCGCGCAAAGGAATAAAACAAACAGAGAGGTCAGTATGCGCACACACGCCTCCTATCGTGTCTCTCAAACTCAGCAACGATTCCAGACTGTTCGCGACTCAGCTTCGTGCGGTACGCCACCGACCCGTCCGCCCTGGCCCCGTGCAGCTGAAAGCTCCGCTTTGCCAGATCGATCCCGATGACGGTAACCTCTTCCATGCCGAGGTGCCCAGCTCATGCGGCATCCCGGGGCTGTGCGATTGTCTGAGCCGTCATGATAATGTATTGTCGTTTGTAATGCGACCTGACCGCGGGCGATCGAGCCTCTCGATTCCCGGGATCAGGGAGGAGATGGCGGAGAGGGCGAGAACGGACCACTGACGTGCTCTCGCATAGCCGGAAGGAGATCAGATGAGCTTCACCCTCGGTGGGCCGCGCTTGCGGCCAATCTGTGCTTGCCGCGGCCTCGTAGCAGTGCCGCTCCTGATGGCGGCGGCGTGCGGAAGCAACGTCGAAGAGGTCTCGGACGTCGTGCTCGCACGACACGTCCACACAGACTTCTATGACGCCTACCCGGGCATCCCGTCGCCTGCCGGCGATCAAGTCGTATTCGCCGATTATGCCGCGGACAGCAGATCGCTCGCGGTCTACGACGTAGCGACCGGGGTCGGCCGCGTGGTGACGAGGACGCCAGCGGGACGGTCGCGGGTGACCTGGTCGCCCGACGGTTCGCGCGTCGTGTACGTCGACCGCTGGCCCGAAAGTCACGGGGTCTGGACCTTGGACCCGACCACCGGCCAGGAGTCGCGCATCGTGGATCCCGGCGACGCACGCATCGACTATCCGCGATTGCTGCCCGACGGGACCGTGACCGCGCTTCGACACGCGGGCGCCGATACCGCGTGGGTCGCGTATGCACCGGGGCTCGACGAGGCGACCGTGCTGGTCGACGACGCCGGGGGATGGACGGCACCTGTGCGATCGCCCGACGGGCGCGCGGTCGCGTACCTTCGCGCCGCGGGCGGACGCGCGGCCCTGGCCATGACGGAGATCGCGACCGGCGAGCCGGATTGGAGTCCGGACGGGCGGTCGCTCGCCTTCAGCAGTCACGGCCCGCCGCTCGAGGGGAACCCGGGGTCCGTCTACTCGATCGCCGTCGATCCCGCTACAGGCCGCGCGGCCTCCGACCCTGTCCGGGTCCCGCTCGACGGGTTCCAGGGCTCTGCCATGGGAGCTCGCTTCTCGCCGGACGGCGCGCGGCTGGCATTCTACGGACGCTCGCGCGAGGACGGACGCGTCACCGTTTACACAGTGCCGACGGCGGGTGGAACCCCCACCGCTGTTGTCTCTCTTGCCAATGGCGAACCCTACAGCGCGCCCGAGTGGAGCGCCGACGGGGCGTCGCTCTTCTACTCGCGCAACGACGGCTTCGGGCCCTTCCAGGTGTGGCGGGTGGACATCCTCACCGGCGCGACGGAACAGGTTACGACCGGCGTGTTCGGCGCACTCCAGCCGAGCTTGAGCCCCGACGGACGCACGCTCGCGGTTACGATACGCGAGGCTGCCATCGAGGTCGTCGCGCTCGCCGCCGGGAGCACAGGCGCCGAAGATGGGTCCAGCGGTTGGTGATGCACGCCGCCGCCCCCCCCCCCTTTTTCGCCCCCTCTCGGAGCGTCCTGCGATCAGGTGCAGGCCGGGCAACGCCCGAAGAGGATCACTTCGTGGTCATCGACCTCGAAGCCATCCGGAGCCAGATCCTCCACTGCTTCGGGGCAACGGTGGATATCGAACGCCTTTTCGCAGGCGCGGCACACGAAATGGTGATGGTGAGGCCGAGCCGCCAGTTCGTAACGCATGCCACTCCCAGGGAGTTCCACTTCAGTGAGCCAACCCTTCTCAGCCAGCATCTTGACGTTTCGGTACACCGTGGCCAGCCCGAGCGTGGGCGCGAGCGCCTGAGCGCGTTCGAGAACGTCGTCTGGTGTCAGCGGGCCCGCAACGTCGAGGAAGACGGCACGGATGGCCCGTCGCTGCCGGGTGTCTCGTTGGGAGTGCATGGTGTCCTTCGTCGGGGGCGAAGCGCCTCGCGATCATCTAGGACGATAACCCCCGTGGTCTGCATGTCGATACCCCGATCGTCAACAGGCCTTGGCACGACAGAGCCGGGCGCTCCACAGCAAGCCTCCGGCAATCAGAAGGCTCCCCACGGGAGACGTGACGGTTTCCGGAGCAGGCTCGAACCAACCGGCCAGAGAGGCAGCCCAGATGGCGGCCCCTGCGAGAACAAGCCCGGCAATCGCCCGTCGACGCCGACCCGGCCCGATCGCCAGCATCACGACAGCCAGGAACACCGTCCCACCCCACATCCACCATTCCGCGCCTTCGGCCAGAACCATGAACGGGGCGACCGTGGCCAGGAGGGGAGTAATGAGACAATGCACGGAACAGGCCGCTGCGACACCGGCCACCCATCCAGAGGCCACTCCATCACCCCCGCGCGCGATGGGTACGCCCGGGATGGCCGCAGGGCCTCGGCTCGTCACCACTCGTAGGGCGTGATCGAGTTGCCAGCCATCTTGAAGGACACCGATCCGTACTGGTTCGTCGTCTCGTCCACGGTCTGGGTGCCGTGAATCCATACGGGTTCCCAGAAGGAGACCGGCACGCGTTGACCCTTCTCCATCTGGACGTAGACCAATTGGTTGGGTGGCGGCGGCGGGGTGTGCACGCAGGCCCCGACGTACGGCACCAGGAGGAACTCCGAGACCTCGCCGGCCCAGTCCTCCAGGGGGACCATGTATCCGGGCACCTTCACCTCTCGTCCCACGAGCGACTCGAGTTCCTCGGACATCTCGCCGGTGCGGTAATCCAGGGAGGCCAGCAGCTGCCAACCCACCTCGGCGGAGTCCCGCGGGACACTGGCGGCGCGGATCCTCGCTCCGTCGCTCGGATCCGCCAGGACGGAGCGGGGCCCCGATGTGAGCGCAAGCCAGCCGCCGATGATGACCAGGGCGAACTGGAGGGGTGTCCAGCGAATCGGGAATCGGCGGGGCGGCTTCGGCATGAACGGGACCCTCGTCCTTCGGGAAACCAACAGATGATAACGCACATACATTATCATTATACACCTGTACGCACGCAACTCCCACCGGTTCCCTTACGATGACCTACCCCACACTCGACCGACCCCAGGTCCGCTCCCGTTTCGTCGGGTGCACGATCCCGTGTCTCCTGCTGTTCCTCGCATGCGGCGATTCGCCCTCCCCGCGTCCTCCCCTTGTCGAGGGCGAACGCCTGGGGACGGCCGGGGCCCACGAACACGGCATCGCTCGACTGGGCCTGGCCGTGGACGGCGCCCGTGTCACGGTCGACCTGCAACTCCCCGCAGAATCCGTGTTCGGCTTCGAGCACGCCCCCCGCTCGGCGCAGGAGCGGGCCACCGCAGCAGAGGCTCTCGACAGACTCCGAAGCGGTGGCGCGCGTCTCCTCGCGTTTCCGGAGGGCACGAGCTGTGCGCTGGATTCGGCGGAGGTGCAGGCGCCCGAAGATGTAGAAGACGACCATGCCGGCGAGGACCAGCACACACACGAGGACGAGGGCATCCAACACGAAGAAGTACACCTCCTCGCCTCCCTCACCTGTACCCGTGAGCCCATCGGACCGGCGAGCCTTCGGTTCGCGGACCTCCTGCCCGCCGTGGTGCAGGTGGACCTGACGGTGTTCACCGCGACAGGTGAGGCGGCCGGCCGCGTCGCGCCCGATGCCTCGTTCCGGTTCTGAGCTGGCGAGAAGCTCCCTGAGGCCAACCCTGACGTTACGTGAGGGTCGGGTCGTTGGCTGGCGTCCGCAGTCTGTCGAACGGGCCCTGGCTATATGTGCAGTGCTCGCCCCAGCGCGCCGAGTGCTCCTTCCGCCACCGCCTCCGACAGCGTCGGGTGCGGGTGCATCGCCAGATCGATCTCCTCGACGGTCGACTCGAGGTGTCTCGCCATCACGAACTCGGCGATGAGCTCGGTGGCGTGCGGCCCGACGATGTGCGCACCGACCACCTCGGAGTAGCGCTTGTCGCGGATCACCTTGACGAAGCCGGTGGAGTCTCCGCCCGCCAGGGCCCGTCCGTTGCCGGCCCAGGGGAACTTCCCGACCTCGATGTCGAGGCCTTTTTCGCGCGCCTGTTCCTCGGTAAGCCCTACGGACGCCACCTCAGGGTGGCAGTAGGTGCAGTTGGGGACATTTCCGTAGTCGACCGTGTGGTGTCCGACGCCCGCAATGTGCTCGGCCGCAACGACGCCCTCGTGCATTCCCTTGTGGGCCAGCAACTGCTCGCCCGCGCAGTCGCCAACGGCCCACACGCCCGCAACGTTCGTGCGCATGGCCCCGTCCACCGCGACGAATCCGCCGCGGTCGGTCAGCTTCACGCCGGCCGCCTCGGCGCCGATGTCTTCCGTGTTCGGGATCCGCCCGACCGCGGAAAGGACGTAGTCCACGTCGAGCGTGTGCGTCTTGCCGCGCTTGTCGGTGAAGGAGATCGTGACTCCGTCCTCACGAGCGACGGTGCTCTCCACGCGCGCACTCGTGAAGATGTCCATCTTCCGCCTCCTGAACGCCTGCGCCACCGTGCGCGACGAGTCCTTGTCCTCCAGCGGCAGGATGCGGTCCAGGGCCTCGACAAGGGTCACCTTTGTCCCGTAGGCGTTGTAGATGTCCGCGAACTCCACTCCGACCGCTCCCGCGCCGACAACGACCAGCGAACCGGGCGCCGTGTCCTGGAAGAGGGCCCCTGTCGAAGACCAGATCCGTTCTTCGTCGATCTGGAGGAACGGAAGACTTCGCGGCCGCGAACCGGTCGCAATGATGATGTCCTTCGCGGTGATCTTGCGCTTGTCGCCGTCCCGCTCGACCTCGACCGCGCCACCCTCGAGCAGTCGCCCGTATCCCTCGATGTGCTCGACCTTGTTCTTCTTCAGCAGAAAGCCCACGCCGTTGGACAGGCGCTTCGCCACCTCGCGGCTGCGGACCTGGGCGGGCCCGAGGTCGACCTTCAGCCCATCGAACGAGATACCGTGCCCGTCCGCCTTCCCGAGTTCATTGACAAGGAGCGCGCTGCTCAGGAGCGCTTTGGTCGGGATGCAGCCCACGTTGAGACACACGCCGCCCAGCTTGTCGGCTTCCACACACGCAGTCTTCAGTCCCAACTGGCCCGCGCGGATCGCCGCGACGTAGCCGCCAGGGCCCCCGCCGATGACGACAACGTCGAAGTCGGTCTTGTTCTGTGAATTGCCTGCCAAGGGAGAACCTCTCTTCAGGGTGTGATTTCGAGACCGCAGTCGGCAGCCCGTGAAAAGCTAACAGCCCGCCGGAAGCACCCGTGCATCACGCCGACCGAACGCGGCCCGGGCCTGCTCCGACGGCTCCACGCGCTAGCGCCGCTCCGGCACCTCGGACCGGTAGACCTCCCCACCCTTCATCACCCACATCACCCGCTCGAGCGCGGTAATGTCGTCGAGCGGGTTGCCGGGCACCGCGATGATGTCCGCGTACTTCCCGGCTTCCAGCGAACCCACATCCGCCTCCCAGCCCATGATCATCGCCGCGACGCTTGTCGCCGATGTGATCGCGTCCATTTCGCTCTGGCCGATCTCGACCCGGATCTGGAATTCGCGGGCGTTGTGGCCGTGCTCGAAGACCCCGGCGTCGGTGGCGAACCCGATCGTCAGTCCGGCCTCCAGGGCGCGGCGGAAGGTGGCGGTGCGATAGCGCATCATCTCGACGGAGCGCTGGATGAGTGGCTCCGGGATGCCCAGCGCCGCCCCGTCGCGCGGGACGATCACGCCAACGTAGAGCGTGGGGACGAAGAAGGTATGATCGCTTTGCTGAAGCATCGCGACCGCCTCGTCGTCCAGCATGGAGCCATGGTCGATTGTCCGGACCCCGGCGCGGATCGCCGCCTTGATCCCCTCGGTCCCGTGCGCGTGAGCGGCGGTGAAGCGTCCCCAACGGTTCGTTTCCTCGACCGCGACTGCCAGTTCCTCGTCCGAGTACTGCTGCGCCCCGGGCGGCAGCCCCTGCGACAGCACGGCGCCGGTGGCCAGGATCTTGGTGAAGTCGGCGCCGTTCTTGTGGTTGGTGCGCACGGCCGCCCTCACGGCGTCCACCCCGTCGGCGAGGTTCCGCACGGTGGGCACGTCCACGTAGATGGAGAACTGGCGCGCGTCGCCGGCACCGCCCGTGGCCGATACGTAGTTGCCGGCCACCTGCATGCGCGGTCCGGGTATCACGCCCGCATCGATGGCGTCGCGCAGGTCAACGTCGGTGTACGACCAGGTGGGGCCCATGTCGCGCACGGTGGTGAAGCCGGCGCGCAGGGTGGTGAGCGCGTTCGCCGCGCCGTAGAGTGCCGCCTGGGCCGGGGTGGTCGTGATCAGCACCTCCTCCCAGTGCGTGCCGACCTTGTCGGTAAGGTGCGTGTGCAGGTCGATCAGGCCGGGGAGGAGGGTGACGTCGCCGAGGTCGACGACGATATCGCCCCCCAGCCTGCTGCCCACCGCAACGATCCGGTCGCCTCCCACGACGACCGCGCCGGGTTCGATGAGGTTGCCCCTGCCGTCGATCAGGCGCGCGGCGCGGATCAGGATGTGATCCTGGTCCTGGGCCGACGCGGCGACCGGCAGCGCCACGGTTGGCGTAGGCAGCAGAAGGAAGGCCACGGCGAAGTCGCGCAGCGCCCGGGCGAACGAATGGTTGATGTTCAGGGTGCCGTCCTTCCGGTCAGATCAGGATCGCCGCGGGCTCCTCGAGGAAGGACTTCAGCGTGGCCAGGAAACGCGCGCCCTGGGCCCCGTCGATCACCCGGTGGTCGCAGCTCATCGTTACCCTCATCCTGGGCCGCACAACCAGCTCGCCGTCCCGCGCGACCGGCCGTTCCTCCACCGCGCCCACCGCGATGATGCCGGCTTCCGGCGGGTTGATCACGGCGGTGAATTCCTCGATCCCGAACATGCCCAGGTTGGAAATGGAAAAGGTCGACCCGGTGTATTCGTGAGGCTGCAGCTTCTTTTCGCGCGCGCGGCCCGCGAGTTCCCTCACCTCCGTGCTGATCCGGCCGAGTCCCTTGGCGTGGGCGTCCCTGACCACGGGTGTGATCAGCCCGTCAGGCACCGCCACCGCGACCCCGATGTGTACGCGGTTGAAGCGGCGAATCGAATCGCCCTGCCACCACGCGTTGCACTCCGGGTGATGGGTGAGGGCCACGGCCACCGCCTTGATGACCATGTCGTTGAGTGACGCCTTCGCGCCCTGGGCGGCCAGCAGTTCGTTCACCCTGCCACGCGCCTGCAGCGCGCGCGCCATGTCGACATCGACCGTGAGGAAGAAGTGCGGAACCGGCCCGAGCGACTCGGCGAGGCGGCGGGCGACGGTCTTCCTCATCTGCGACAGCGGAAGGTCCACGAACTCCGTGTCCGGGAGTTCCGGCGTGATCACCGCCGCCGGCACCGCCGCGACCGCGGCCGCCTCCACGTCCCGTTTGATCACGCGGCCGTTGGGACCCGACCCCTGGACCACGGCCAGATCCACGCCCAACTCGCCGGCGAGCCGGCGGGCGACCGGCGAGGCCTTGATCCGGCCGGCGGTGGCGGCCGCGATCGGGCCGGCCTCCGGACTCACAGGCGGCGCGGCAACCGGCGGCTGCCCCCCGGCCTGGCTCGCCGCGGTCTCGGGCCGACCCGTCGCGGTCTCGGGCGCCGTCGGCGCTGCAGGTCCTCCCCCCACCGACGCCACCAGCGCGGCGATGTCCTCGTCCGCCGCACCGATGACCGCGATCACGTCGCCCACCGGAGCGGCCACGCCCTCGGCCACGAGTATCTTCCTCAAAACGCCCTCGCCACGCGCCACCAGCTCCATCGTCGCCTTGTCGGTCTCGATCTCGGCGAGGATCTCGCCTTGCGCGACCGCGTCGCCTTCAGCCTTCAGCCACGTGACGACCTGACCCTCCTCCATCGTGGGCGAGAGCGCTTCCATGTGGACCTTGGTTGCCATTGCTTCGCTTCTCTCAGAGGTAGAGCACGCGTTTGCACGCGTCCACGACGGCCTTGACGCTCGGCTTGGCGAGCTGTTCCAGGTTTTTCGCGTACGGCATCGGCACGTCCGCCTGGGTCACGCGAACCACGGGGGCGTCGAGCTCGTCGAAGGCCTCGTCCTGGATCAGGGCCACGATCTGCGCGCCCACGCCGGCGAAGGGCCACCCCTCCTCCAGGTACACCACCCGGTTCGTGCGCGCCACCGACTCCAGGATCGCGTCCACGTCGAGCGGCCGAATCGAGCGCAGATCCAGGACATCGGCCTCGATCTCTTCCCGGGCCAGCGTGGCGGCCGCCTGCAGCGCCACATGGACCATCTTGCCGTGCGTCACGATACTCACGTCGTTGCCCGCGCGCTTCCGGTCGGCCACGCCCAGCGGGATCACGTGCTCTCCGTCGGGCACCTCGCCGCGCACGTTGTAGAGCAGTTCGCCCTCCATCACGGCGACCGGGTCGTCGTCGCGGATCGCGGCCGCAAGGAGCCCCTTGGCGTCGGCGGGGGTGGCCGGGGTCACCAGCTTCACGCCTGGCGAGTGCACGTAATAGGTCTCGCACGCCTGCGAGTGCTGGGCCGAGAGCTGCAAGGCCGCCCCCGTCGGACCCCGAAACACGATCGGCACGGGCACCTGGCCGTTCGTCATGTACAGCATCTTTGCGGCGCTGTTGATCACCTGGTCCAACGCCAGGATCGAGAAGTTGAAGGTCATGAATTCGCAGATCGGGCGCAGGCCCGCCATCGCCGCGCCCACGCACAGCCCGGTGAAGCCCAGTTCGCTGATCGGCGAGTCCACGACGCGCCGGTCGCCGTAGCGTTCCAGCATGCCCCGCGAGACCTTGTAGGCCCCGTCGTATTCCGCGACTTCCTCGCCCATGAGGAAGACCGAATCGTCCCGGTCCATCTCCTGGCACATGGCCGCGTTGAGCGCCTCGCGGTAGGTAAGTTCAGCCATGGGAGCCACCCTGCGACCCCCGTCCGTCCAGGAACAGGCGCCCGTGTTCGTTGATCTCGGCGTACACATGATCATAGAGGGTCGAGGGATCCGGCAGCGGCGAAGCATCGGCAAATTCCGCAGCCCCTTCGATTGCCGCCCGTGCCTCGGCGTCCAGCGTCTCCAGCTCCTCCTGCGTCAGGAGCCCCGTATCCATCAACCGGTCCCTCAGGATCTTGATCGGATCCTGCGCCTCGACCGCCGAGTCCACCTCCTCCTTCGACCGGTACGTGCCGGAAACCGGGTCGGACATGGAGTGGCCCCGGAAGCGGTACGTCACGGCGTTCACGAACTGCGGACCGGCCCCTGCGCGCACGCGCTCCGCCAGCTCGGCGAAGAAACGATGGGTCGCCACAACATCCTGACCGTTCACGGTGTGCGCCGGAATGCCGCAGGCGCCCGAGCGGGCTTCCATTTCTGTGGCCGAGACGCGCGAGAAGGCCGTCCCCATCCCGTAACCGTTGTTCTCGACGACGTATATGACCGGCAGGTGCCAGATCGCAGACATGTTCAGCGCTTCGAGAAACGCGCCCTGATTCACCGCGGCGTCACCCATGAAGCACACGCAGATCTGGTCGCCGCCACGGTACTTGATCGCCCACGCCAGCCCCGCGCCCAGCGGGATCTGTCCCCCGACGATGCCATGGCCGCCCCAAAAACCGACCGTGGTGTCGAAGAGATGCATCGAACCGCCGCGGCCGCCCGAACAGCCGTCCGCCCGCCCGTACAGCTCGGCCATCACCGCACCGGGGCTGATGCCCTTGGCGATGGCCTGCGTGTGTTCGCGGTACGCGGTGATGACCAGGTCGTCTTCCCGGAGCGGCTTGATCGACCCCGCCGCCAGCGCCTCCTGTCCGATGTGCAGGTGACAGAAGCCGCCGATCTTGCCGATTGCGTACGCCTCTTCCGCCTTCTCTTCGAAGCGTCGGTACAGGATCATGTCGAAGAGGAGCGCGTGCAGCTCGTCTCGCGTGAAGCCATCGACCATCCTTGTCGTGGCTGTCCCCGTCCCTTGCGCCATTCGCCTCAGCCCCCCGTACCCACGGCCCGGCTCGTACGGAGCTGGATCAATGTCTCGGCGGGCGCCGGAATATCGGCTTCCATGACGTCGCGGATGCTGCCCGGGCCCCCTGCTTCGACCTCGCGCGCCTGTTCCTTGGCGTGATAGCTCGAGCGCACGAGCGGCCCGGACTCGACGTGGCGGAAACCGTATTCGCCCTCGCCGATCCGCTTCCAGTCGCGGAATTCCTCGGGCGTGACCCAGCGGGCCACCGGGATGTGCTGGCGAGATGGTCTCAGATACTGTCCGAGCGTCAGGATATCGACCGCGGCCTCGCGCAGGTCCGTCATGGCCTGGCGGATTTCGGCCTCCTGTTCGCCCATGCCCAGGATGATGCCCGTCTTGGTCAGCATCGAGGCGTCGATCCGCTTCGCGAGCCCGAGGTAGGAGATCGAGCGCCAGTAGCGGCCGCCGGGGCGCACCTCCGGATGCAGGCGCTCGACCGTTTCGAGATTGTGCCCCAGAATCGCGGGGCGCGCATCCATCACGGCCCGGAGCGCCGCCTCGTCACCCTTGAAGTCGGGGATCAGCACCTCGACCGAGCAGTCCGGCAGCCTGGTCCGCACCTCGCGGATCGTCGCTGCGTAGATGCTCGCCCCGCCATCCGCGAGCTCGTCCCGGTTGACCGATGTGATGACGACATGGTCCAGGTCCATCGCGGCAACCGTGTCGGCGACGCGGCGGGGTTCGTCCAGGTCCAGTTCGGTGGGCATCCCGTGCGCGACCGCGCAGTATTTGCACGCCCGCGTGCAGACATCGCCCAGGATCATGAACGTCGCCGTCCCCGCCTCCCAGCACTCTCCGATGTTCGGGCAGCCCGCTTCCTCGCAGACCGTGTGCAGAGACTGGCTGCGCATGAGCTGCTTGAGGCGCAGGTAGTTCGGCCCGCCGGGCGAGCGCACCTTCAGCCACGACGGCTTGCGCGACGTGATCGGGATCGTGTCGATCCCGCAGTGGGCCGGGATCCGGGACGTGCCTTTCGGCTTGACCGTCCCGGAGTCCTTCCCCGTAGGCGCGTACCCGCCCCGTGCGTCTGCCTCCAACCAGGACACCTGTCAGTCTATCTCCAATGGTCGATTTCGGGCCGGTCGCCGTTCTGCGAGCCCGCCGGCGCAACCCGCGCCTTCGCGGGCGCAGGGCCGTGAATCATAAGAAAGTCGCACTTTTCGCACCATGTACGGGGCTCGGCGACGCACACCGGCCGCCCCGCGCGCCCGCCTACCGAAGCAGATATGCCACGCCCAGCCCCAGATAGGTGCCGACGGCATAGCCGAACAGGCCCACCACCACCCCGGGGAGCACGAGGTGCCTCCACTCCCGGGATATGGCGACCGCCAGCGCGCTGGACGGACCGCCGACGGCGGCCTGGGACGCGACCGAAATGGTCCCGACGTCGAGGCGCAGGAGCTTCCCGCCACCGAAGACGACGACACCGTGGACGGCAACGACGATCAGCGTGAAGAAGAACACCTCGGAACCCACCGCGACAATCTCCGAGACCCGGGACAGAATGCCGATCAGCACAAAGAAGAAATGGAGACCGACAGACCCGAGCTGCATCGCGCCGCGGGCATCCCGGCAGAGCGGAGAATGCCCAAGCGCCAGGGCCATGGTGGTCAGCCAGAGGATCCCCGGGATCCCCGGAACCGCCTGACCGAGCCACTCCGCGACGAAAACGAGGATGATGCCGGCGGCGACGAGGTTCGCGAGGCTCAGGGCGGACGTTCCCTCGCGGACGAAATAGGGGTGGTGCCGGCGGTCGTCCGAGGCCGCACCCGCGGCGTCCCCTTCCTCGGCTTCGTGATCGTCCTCCGCGACCGGAGCGTAGAAGCGGCCGATCCACACCGGCAGCATGAGCGTCGCCGCCAGCCACAGCGCGGTCATGACGGCGTCCGCCGCGGTCAGTCCCGCGAACAGCGTGCCGGTCAATCCGACCTCGCGGCCCACCGACAGGAAGTTCACCGAGCCACCCGAATAGGTGCCGGTCAGCGCTCCGGCGATCCGCCAGGTGTCGTCGCCGAACTGCGGCCCGTAGATCGCGGCGGCCACCAGCGCTCCCACCACGGTCCCGGTCACCGCCACCGCAAACGCGCCCGTCATTCGCGGGCCGGCCTTCGCCAGGTCGCGCAGGTCGACCGACAGAAGCAGCCAGGCGATGGACACCGACGTGACCGGCCCGAGCACGACGTCGTAGACCACCGAGCTGGCGGGCACGAGGCCGGTGTTGGACAGGATCGCGCCGAAGATGATCGCCAGCATCGACGCGCCCACCTTCCCCAGGGGGGGAAAGCGGTAGTCCAGCCAGAAGGCGAGTGCAGTGGCCGCTGCCATGACGGTGGCAAGCGCCAGGGGTGACTGGATCATCGCCGGCGCCCCTACCCGGAACCCGCGAGGAATGCCATCGCGTCGGCCCGCAGCTGCGGCAGCAGGCTGGCGTGACCGGTCGCTCCGGTGCCGTACTCCTCCAGTCCGGCCGCGATCTCGTCTTCATAGACATCGACCAGGGTCTGATAGTAGGCCGTCGCCCGTTCGTTGTCGTCCATCAGCAGTGCGGCCTCGGCGGCCGCGGCGAGGCAGAGCAGATGCGTAGGCCGGAACGCGAGCCCCGCCTCGGCGACGGCGAGCGCCGACGGGCCGTCTTCCGCCACCGCGTGGAGCAGGGAGAGGTGGAAGCGGTCGTCCAGGCTCAGGGCCTCGATGAGGTCATAGGAGGCGATGGCCATGGGAAGAAAGAGGTTCGCCTCGGCCTGTTCGCCGGCTTCGACCGCGCCCATGACCCGCCGGAAGAGGCGGTCCGCCGCCTGGCGGGGCGTCATGGAGTTCAGGTCGATCGCCGAGGTGGGCCCGAGCGCACCGGCCGGCGCCGTCGGAGGTGGAGACAGGGTGATTTCGCGCCCATCGTCGCGCACAACCAACACAAGGATCACGATCAGCGCAAGGCCCCCGGTGGCTGCCCAGGGAATCCAGGCCTTGCGTGGCCCGGCACCTGTCCCCGCGGCAGCCTGCGGCCTCACAGCACGTCTTCCCAGAGGCACTCCGCACTGCGTGCAAAAGCGGTTTCCGGGCTCAGAGCCGGCTCCGCAGTCAGGGCACGGCGGGCCCCGCAGCGCACCGCCGCACTGCGAGCAGAAATTGGCTCCTGCTGAAGTCTCCCGGTAGTTGCAGTTCGGGCACGCAACGCTCCCCGGCTCGCTCATCCGACGAGCCTCCCTCCGGCGATGGCGTTGAAGAGCAGTGACCAGGTCACGATGCTCTGCCCCCGGTAGTTCGGCTGGAATCCGAAGAGGATCACTTCTCCCTGGCCGACACGCGCCCGCAGGAGCGCCGCCTGCCCGGCCAGCCTTTCGGGGCCGAGGATCCACCCGGCGATCACGGGATCGTCCTGCCGGTAGGTTCCCAGCACGTCCACCCGCTCGTCCTGGACCGTGAATGCCCGACTGCTGCGCCAATACCACGCGGCGGTCGAGCCGTCGTATCCGGACGACACCGGGTCCCGCTCCAGGTCCACCTGCACGATCGAGCCGGGTACGTAGAAGTCCGTATTGGACAAGCCCTCCACGGGATTGCCCACGTCCAGCCCGAAGAGCCCGATCGCGAATTCGGCCGCTTCCTCCATCACCACCAGGCGCCCGCCCGACTCCACGAACTCGCGAACGGCGGCCCGGCCCTCCTCGCCGATGCCGCCCGTGTACTGCTCCGGAAGCGATCCGGGCAGGCGCCCCCGACTGATCGAGCGGTCCGACTGGCTCTGGAAGATCAGCACGTCGTAGTCGTCACCCAGCGACCCCACCCGGACGCGCGCGTCGTGCAGCGAGTCGTAGACCATTTCGTGCCGGTCGAACATCCACCGCGTCCACCCGGCGATCATCGGCTCCTGGTGCCCCTTGTAGAGCGCGATGCGGGGAGCGCCGGCGCCCGCCAGCGTTTCCGGCAGCTCGTAGGCCACGCCGTGCACCGGGATCGGGTCGCTCAGCGCGGCATCGGGCTCGTCAGCGAGCGACACCGCCTCGATCCCCATCAACAGCGGCAGCGTGTGCGCGGTCACGTCGTAGGGTCGCTTCGGCGGGCCGCCGGGGTATTCGCGCATGTCGGGGTATTCCTGCTCGGTGAGCAGCGTCTGCGCAAAGGCCGCGTACGGTTGCCGCATCAGCACGACGTGCGACCCGGCGGGGTACGTTGCGCCCCCGGCCGTGAAGTCCGACTCGGCGCGCCGCACTTCCACATCGCCCATTGTCAGAATGCGGAGCACGCTCTCGACCCCGATCTCGTTCGGCTGCCCGGCGGGGATCACCCAGGCGGCGGGCCACTCATCCCAGCCGGCAACGGCCCGCTGTCCCACCCGGTAGAAGTTCTCCAGCCAGAAGCGGCGGTTCTTCGCGGCGTTGACCAGGAGCGCAACCGCGCCCGAGAACTGGTACTCGACGATGTCGGGCAGCCCCCACTCCCCGCCCTCCCAGGGCCACGGGAAGTTCCATGCCGCCCGGCCCGCATCGTATTCGCGCCCGCCCTGGATCACCTCGCGCGGCACGTTCACGGTGGTGGCCAGGCGTGCGGACGCGGTCTCGCTGAGGATTCGAGCCCCTCCGTGGTAGTGCATGTAGGCGCGCCCGGGGTGAAACCCATCATAGATGGCGTTGATGACGACGCCCTTCTTCCCCTGGGAAGTCAGTTCCGCGGCCATGTACGCACCGAGCTGGTTCACCGCGGAGATCAGGCCGGGATCCACGTTGGGCTCCATCGGGTCGATGTACGGCGGGAAGAAGATCCGGGCGCCGCTGCCGCCCATCTGGTGGATGTCGTGCACGATCTGCGGGTGCCAGTCGTTCTGGGCCCGGACGGTGTGCTGCGTTTCGTTCTGGTAGAAGGTGTACCAGTCGCGGTTGTTGTCGTGACCGGTGTAGAAGTGGTAGAGCCAGGGCGGAGCCTGCCCTTCGAACTCGGTGCCCGCGTGCTCGTTGTAGAAGTCGTTGACCCATTGGGTGCCGTCGGGATTGAGCGACGGGATCTGCAGGAGGATCACGTTGTCGAGGATCTCGCCGACTCGCTCGTCGGCCGAGGACGCCAGATAGTGGGCCAGTCTGCCGGCCGACTGGGCGCTGCCGACCTCGGTGGAATGGATCGCGTGGGTGATCATCACCACGGTGCGGCCCTCGTCCAGCAGGCGCTCGAGTTCGTCGTCGCCATCAATGGTGCGGGGGTCGGCGAGACTGCGCTGGACCCGGTGCAGCTCGGTCAGCCGCGCGTGATTCGCCGGGCTCGTGATCGTCAGCATGACAAACGGCCGTCCCCGCGTGGTGGGGCCGAGCGTGTCCACGACGACGCGGTCGCTCGCCTGCGCGAGGACTTCATAGTACGACGTGAGGTCGTCCCAGTTGGCGAGTCTGCCTTCGGTACCAATGTCGAAGCCGAAATGCTCGGCCGGCGTCGGAACCTGGGCCGTCAGCGTCGCCGGCCGGGCTGCGAGAAGGAAGACGGTGGCAAGAACCGCGGATCGGACACCGCGCCGGACCGACGACGGGATCATGGGTGATGGGCGCATGCGAAACTCCTGGTATCGTTGTGGTTGACCGTCCTCCGAGGACGGCCCTGTTCCTCGGCTACAGTCCCGTAGGCGAGTCTACGAAACGGCCCTCGATTCCGAAACGTTGCTCCAGGAGGCGGGCGAGGGCCTTCACCCCCCAGGTCTCGGTCGCGTAGTGGCCGCCGAGAAGAACCGAGACCCCGAGCTCGGCGGCGTCGATGGCATGATGGTGCTGAGCCTCTCCCGTGACCAGCAGGTCCAGCCCTGCGGCAGCCGCCTCGGGCAACGCCGACGCACCCGCACCGGTGAGCACGGCCGCCGTCCTCACGTGTTCGGATCCTCCCGGGAGGATCTGTGCCCGGCTGCCCGTCGCCTCCTCAAGACTGTGTGCCAGGGCCCCCAGCGGAGCATCGACCAACCCCTGCCACCCCACCGCCGCACCCCGATAGTCGCCGAACGGCTTCAGGCTCCCGAGCCCCAGTTTCCGGGCCAGTACCGCCGAGTTTCCTACCTCGGCGTGGGCGTCCAGCGGCAGATGGGCGCTGTAGAGGGCCGTGTTCGTCTCGATCAGGGCCTTCACCCGGCCGAAGCGGGGTCCGGTCAGCGGCTGCAGGCCGCTCCAGAACAATCCGTGATGAACAATGAGAAGGTCGGCCCAGTCCTTTGCCGCATCGATTACCGCCTGGCTGGCGTCGACCGCCGCGGCCACCGTTCGTATCGGCCCGGACCCCTCGACCTGAACGCCGTTCAGCGCGTTCGGATAGTCGGGAAAACGTGAGATCGCAAGGTAGTCGTCAAGGAATCCGGCGACCTCCGCCAGAGCAACGCAAGGCATGACCGACGGTTCCGCCTGGCTGTCAGACCTTCACCTTGCCGCCGACGCCCAGCACCTTCCCGGCCTGCCCGGCCCTGTGGGCCTTGGCCTGGTCGCCGCCCGGGGCTCCGGGATCGATCGCTACCCCTGCGTCCTTTCGGCCGACGTTGATCGTGCCGTTCACGACCCCGCCTTCGTCGAGCTGCAGGCGCGCGGCACTGATTTCGCCGTCGATATGGCAGGTCGCCTGCAGTTCCAGACGGGATTCCACGACCACCGAACCCTTCACGGCGCCCGCGATCACCGCGTCCTGCGTGTGGATGTCGCCGTTGACCCGTCCCCCTTTGCCGATTACGACCGCCTTGTGTGCGCGGACGGAACCTTCGATGTGCCCTTCGATTCGGACGGTGTCGGTCGTGTCACAGTCGCCGACAACGCGCAATCCAGGCCCGATGATGGAGATGACCTTTTCGGGCGATGACGCTTGGGTGGGTCCTTTTCGGGCCATGGCTTCCAACCGTGTTCCTTCCTTGGGTACGGGTGATCTTCCTGAGAACCGCGCCACTATGGTGGTGTCACCATTGACAATGGATCGATTGGGCTCCCGTTTCTCAATATCTCGAAATGAAGATGGGGCGCGGTAGACCGGCCCGTCGAACCCGACAAGGCGATCACCTCTCCCTGCCGAACCTGCCGGCCCCGTTCCGCGACCAGGTAGGAGGCATGGCCGTACCTGGTGCGCCACCCATCGCCGTGGTCGATGAGAACGAAGAGACCGTAGACCGGATCGTTCGCCGCGTCAACAACAACGCCTCCGCCCGCCGCTCTGACGTACGAGCCGCTCGCTACCGCGATGTCGATTCCGGGATGGTCGCTGGCCCCGCCATCGGACCGCGTGACGAATCCCTGCGTCGTAAGCGGCCAGGCGGTCGGTTCGGTCCCGGCCCCGTCGCCCAATCCACCGGCGTTGCCGCCCGCCGACCCACGATTCGTCAGCCAGAGGGCGGAATCGCGAGGGCTCGAGATGCCGATCAGCTGGCGATAGTTGTCCTGTCGCGCCTCGAAGGCCGCCATTCGGCTGGCCAGGGAATCCATTCGTTGGTGCCGGGCCATCAGCGAGTCGTTCTGTTGTTGCAGCACGGCGGTTCTCGCCGCACGGCTGGCAATGGCCGACCAGCTTGCCGCCATCGCCGCGATCAGGACTCCCAGCGCCACCGCCGCAGACTTGATCAACACCAGACGGCGCCGGGACAGCGTGATGGTGCGCGGTTCCTCCACGTCGCCGCGCACCACGATGATCGATATGCCGCCGTCGTTGACGTCCACTTTGCTCCCGATTCCGCTTCCGGTTCGCTGTAACGGGCCCCGGTGGCGTCACGCCACGCACCCACGGGCCACGATGCGGCCGCCCTGTAAGTTGTCAGGCCAACGCGTTTCAGCCAACTATCTCGGCCGCTTCCTTGCCGGTCATCGCGGCAAACACCCTCTCCAACTCTCGGGCTCCACGAAATGATACGCGGATGGCCCCGTTGCCGTGGCCCCGCCACTGGATGCCCACGCGTGCGTCCAGGTGATCGCTGAGCGCCTCCTCCAGCGCGCCGATCGCGGGATCCCGTTCCTTCGCCCCTTCCGGGGGCTTCCGGGTTTCGGGCCGAGCGTCCGCGCCCAATTCGCGAACCCGGCGTTCCGTCTCGCGTACCGACCACGATTCGGCGACCGCTTGCCGCGCAAGATCCGCGGCCCGCACCGCGTCGTCCACCCCCAGGATTGCCCTTCCGTGCCCCATGGACAAAGCCCCTTCCTCAAGCAATCGCCGCACGGATGCGGGAAGGGTGAGCAGGCGCAGCACGTTGGCCACGGTGGATCGGCTCTTGCCTACGGCTTCGGCGACTTCGCGCTGTCCGTACCCGAACGTATCCCGAAGTATCCCGTAGGCCTTCGCTTCCTCCAGCGGCCCAAGGTCCTCGCGCTGTATGTTCTCGACGAGCGCGAGGACGAGCAGCGTACGATCGTCAACCTCGCGGACCTGTGCCGGGATCTCGGTCCATCCCAACAGCTTGACGGCTCGAAGTCTGCGCTCGCCCGCCACCAGCTGGTAGGTTCGGCCGGAGGGCGACCGCCGCACAAGCACCGGCTGCAGCAGCCCATTGACCCGGATGGAGGCCGCGAGTTCGCTCAGCTCCGCCGTGCGGAACTTCCGCCGCGGCTGGAACGGGTTGGCGGCTACGGCACGGACCGGAACCCTGGTCGGCGCATCCGGTTCGGATCCCGCCGGCGCGGGGTCCTGCATGTAGTCGCCAAGCAGGGCGCCGAGCCCTCTTCCAAGTCGGTCGCCTGGGTTCATGATACCTGGCTCCTGTGTTTGTGGGCGAACTGCGTTCGGCGCCGAATCTCCCTGGCAAGCGACGCATATCGGCGTGCCCCGACCGAGGAGGGTTCGTAGTCCGTCACCGGCTGTCCGAATCCCGGCGCTTCGGCAATGCTGACGTTTCGCGTGATTACCGTGTCAAAGACCTTCTCGCCGAAGTAGCGCTTCGCCTCGGTTGCGACCTGCCGCGAAAGACTGAGGCGCTGGTCGTACATGGTGAGGAGTACGCCTTCTACCTCGAGGCCCGGATTGAGGCCTCTCTGTACGAGACCGATCGTATTCAGCAGTTGGGTAAGCCCTTCGAGCGCGTAGAACTCGCACTGAATCGGTATCAGGACCGAATCGGCCGCCGCGAGGGTATTCAGGGTCAGCAGGCCCAGCGACGGCGGGCAGTCGATGAAAATGAAGTCGTAGTCTGCCGTGAGCGGCGCGATCGTCTCGCGAAGGATCCTCTCCCGGTCCTGAACGCCGACCAGCTCGACTTCGGCCCCCACGAGATCGCTGTTCGCCGGGATCACGTCGAGGTTTGCGCGCCCCTTGGATCGAAAAACGGCACGAAACGCGGGAAGACCCCTGACCAGCACGTCGTAGACGGTGGGTATGTTGTTGCGTTGGATGATGCCCAGGCCGCTGGACGCGTTTCCTTGAGGGTCCATGTCCACGAGCAGTACCCTGGCACCGTCGCGAGCAAGGCTGGCGCCGAGGTTTACCGCGGTCGTGGTCTTGCCAACGCCACCCTTCTGGTTGGCGAGAGCGATGATTCGGTTCAAGGACGCGAGTTTCTTCCCGGGGGTTTTTCCCGATAAGGACAAAGCGCATCGACTCCGAAATCTAACCCCCCGGTGTTCCACGTGGAACAAGGTCTCATCATCGTGCCAACCTGCCGAGTGTTCCACGTGGAACACACGCCTCGGCCCGAAGGTTCAAGCAGCAGGCGCAGAATCCGTCGGGTCCGCGGGCGCCTCGGACTGCTTGCCCGGCACCGGGCGCCGGTTCCCCATCCTGCGGATCTCCATCACGAGGTTTTGCAGGTCGGCTGGTGAGACACCGGGGATTCTGCCTGCCTGGGCCAAACTCCGGGGACGTATCTTCTCGAGCTTCTGCCGCGCCTCGATCGACAGCGTCGCGAAGCTGGTGAACGGGGTGTCTTCCGGGATGGCAAACTCCGCCTGCGTCCGCAGCTTTGCCGCCCGTTCAAGCTCTCGGCGTACGTACCCCTCGTACTTGGTATCGATCTCGACGGTGGCCAGGACGTCAGGGTCGAAGCTCGGTGCGGCGGCACCGGCCGCCCGCAGGAGGGCCTCCGCGGTCACGCGTGGCCGGCGAAGTATGTCCATGGCCCGCCGCGGACGGTCGATTGGATCGCTTCCCGCCTGTTCCAGCGTCGGATTCACCCTCTCCGGCTGCATCGCTTCGCTACGGAACCATGCCATGGCGCGGGACTCGTCGCGCAGACGCTTCTCCAGCGCGGACTCCTGTTCTCCCGTCAGCAACCCGATCGACCGGGCAAGGGTCCCGAGTCGGCCCGGCCCGTTGTCCTGGCGTAGCAACAGGCGAAACTCGGCCCTCGACGTGAAGAGCCGATACGGCTCATCCACGCCCTTCGTGACCAGGTCGTCGATCAGGACGCCGATGTACCCCTGGTCCCGTTCGACCACGAACGGATCCCTGTCCAGCACTGCGAGGGCGGCGTTGGCGCCCGCGACAAGCCCCTGCCCGGCGGCCTCCTCGTAGCCCGTCGTTCCGTTGATCTGACCGGCAAAGTACAGTCCCGGAATACAACGCACCTCCAGGGTGTGCCGCAGTTGATACGGGGGGAAATAGTCGTACTCGATCGCGTACCCGGGCTTGGTCATCCTCGCTTCTTCAAGGCCCGGAATCGACCGGAGAAAGGCGAGCTGAACCTCTGGCGGGAGGGAAGTCGAGAGCCCGTTGACGTAGACTTCGGTCGTATCCAGCCCTTCCGGCTCCAGGAAGATCTGGTGACGCGCCACGTTCGGGAACCGCACCACCTTGTCTTCGATGGAGGGGCAATACCGGGGACCCCGCCCCGACATCTCACCGCCGTAAAGTGCGCTCCGACTTAGGTTTGCGGTGACAATCCTCTTCAGCTCCGCTCCGCACCAGGTGATCCAGCACGGCCGCTGACCAGGCAGGGGTTCGCGGCTGTAGGAGCAGAACCGGAAGGGGCTGTCCTCTCCGTCCTGCCGCTCGCAGCGCGAAAAGTCCACCGAGCGCCCGTCAACCCGCGGCGGCGTTCCCGTCTTGAAGCGCGCCACCTCGAGTCCACGCTCCTCGAGCGCTTCGGCGAAATCGACCGAAGGGCCTTCCCCGGCCCTTCCCGCCCCATGCGCGGTGCTCCCGCCGACATGGATCCGCCCGCGCAGAAACGTCCCGGCCGTGACGACCACCGCCGAGCCCTCGAAGACGATGCCCCCGCGCGTGACGACACCCTGCACACGACCATCGTCCACCAGCAGCCCCGTGACCATCTCCTGGAAGAGATCGAGGTCGTCGAGGCCGTCGAGAATGCGCCGAACCGCCACGGGATATCGCGCACGGTCGCATTGGGCTCGTGGTCCCCAGACCGCCGGACCCTTGGAGCGGTTTAGCATACGAAAGTGTATACGCGTTGCATCCGTGGCCCGCGCCATCACGCCGCCCAGGGCGCCGACCTCCCGGGCCACCGTCCCCTTTGCGACTCCGCCGATCGCCGGATTGCAGCTCATCTGTGCGATTCGGGTCAGGTCCGGAGTCACGAGGACCGTCTTCGCGCCCAGCCGCGCCGCGGCGGCCGCGGCTTCGGTCCCCGCGTGGCCCCCACCGACCACGATCACGTCATAGCGAAGCTGCACGGCTCACTTTCCTATGCAGAAGTCCCTGAACACCCGGTCGAGCACGTCATCCGGCGCGATCGCCCCGAGGATCTCCTCGAGCGCGCTCTCGGCGGACTTGAGGTGGGCCGATGCAACCTCCGGCGGAATCTCCGCCGAAAGCGCTTCGGCGAAGGCCTCCACTTCGGCCCGCGCCACCCGCAACAGCCCGGCCTGCCGTCGATTGGTGACAACCGGCACCTCGTCCCGGTTTTCCACGATACCCTGGAACACCAGCCCGCGCAGCATGCTCCTCAACTCGGCGAGCCCCTCACCCGACTCCACCGAGACCACCACCTCCCCGTCGCATGGTGCCTCCCCCGGTCCGGCAAGGTCCCACTTCGTCCTCACCGCGATCACCGGCGACCCGAGCGACGCCAGGAACTCCTCTTCCCGCTTTCCCGCAGCACGCCCCGCCTCCCTGCAGTGCAGGACCACGTCGGCCCCGGCCAGGTAGCGGCGAGCCACTTCGATGCCCAATCGCTCGACCGTGTCGGCGTCGCCGCGCAAACCGGCCGTGTCGACCAGCCGGAACGGAAACCCGTCGACCTCCACCACGGCCTCGATCGCGTCGCGCGTCGTGCCCGCCACATCCGTGACAATCGCGCGCTCCTGTCCAACCAGGGCGTTGAACAGACTGGACTTGCCGGAATTGGGCCGTCCCGCCAGCACGGTCACCGCCCCCTCCCTCAGCAACTCGCCGGACGGGGCCGTCGCCAGGATCACGCCCATGTCGCGCGCCACGCCGGCAGCCCGTTCGGCGATGTCGCCCAAAGGTGTCGGCGCGTCGTCCTCCTCGGGGAAATCGATGTGCTGGACCAGGAGCGCGGCAAGCCCGACCACATCCTCGCGCAGGGCGGCGACCCTCGCGCCGAGCCCCCGTTCCAGCTGGTGCAGGGCCACGGTCCGGCCCTTCTCGGAGCGCGCCGCCACCAGATCCGCGACCGCCTCCGCCTGGGTGAGGTCGAGCTTCCCGTTGAGGTACGCGCGCTCGGTGAATTCCCCGGGCCTCGCCAGACGGGCGCCCAGCGCGATGCAAGCGGCGACCACGTTGCCCGGAATCGAGTGGCCACCGTGCGTGGATATCTCCACCATGTCCTCGCCGGTGTAGCTCGCCGGGGCCCGATACACGGTCACCAGAGCCTGATCGAGGACCTCGCCGGAGCCCGGACGGCGCAGGGTACGGAGATGGCCGGCTCGTTCCGCCCAGGCGCCGGTGGTGATGCCGGCGTCCCCGGTCAGTTCAGCTGCGATCCCCCGAGCGGCGCTTCCCGTAAGGCGCACCAGCGCGATGGCACCGAACCCCGGGGCCGTCGCCTGGGCCACGATCGTGTCGAGCAGCACGCCGGAGTCCACGGGAGCACCACGAGCGAGCGGTCAGCGTCCGCGCTTCGCCGAGCCCGCCGCCTGCATCTTCCTTCTCTCCTTGGCGATCAGGATCTGCTGCGGAATCGTCGCAAGGTTGACTGTCACGTAGTAGAGGTTGAGCCCGGACGCCCACCGCCAGAAGAGCACGGTCATGAAGACCGGCATGATGTACATCATCATCTTCATCTGCTGGTTCGCCATTCCCTGAGCCGGACTGGTCTTGTACATGATGAACTGCAGCAGGAACATGCTGGCACCGAGCGTGAGCGGCAGGATATAGAAGGGATCCGCAGCCGACAGGTCCGGAAGCCACATGAACGACTCGCCCCGGAGTTCGATCGTGGTCCGGAAGACCAGAAACAGCGCGATCAGCATGGGCATGGGAATGAGCATCGGCACACACCCCGCGAACGGGTTGACTCCATGCTCCTTGTACAGCTTCATCGTCTCCTGCTGCATCCGCTGCGGATCGTTGGGGTACTTCTTCTTGATCTCCTGAGCCAGCGGCTGGACGCTCATCATGTTGACCTGCGCGAGCATCGCCTTGCGCTGCAGGGGCCACAGAAGAACGCGCATCAGCACCCCGATCGTGATCAGCACCCAGCCGTATCCCAGCAGCAGGTTCTCGTGCAGGACCCTCACCATCCACAGGATCACCGCGACCAGGGGCCGGATGATCGGGCGGAAAACGCGCCATCCGTACGGGTTGACCTCCTCGAGGTCGTCCCCGATCGCGACCAGCCGTTCGCGCTCGATCGGGCCCAGATACGCGCGGTAGGAATAGCTGCCGTCGTCACCGACCGGGCTGGCGGCCTGCACGCTGGCCCGGCCCTCCACCGGCAACGGTTCCGCCCACATGGCGGTGAGGTAGCCCCCGGAAGTTCCATCCCCCGGCAGAATCACCTGTACGAAGTACTTGCTCTTGACCGCCGCCCATCGGAGCGGGCCCTCAACCACCTCGGGCTCGTCGACGCGGGACAGCAGGCGCGACCTTGTGCCGTCTTCCGCGTGGTTCCCGAGGTACGCCATCGCCCTCCAGTCCTCGGATTCCTGAAGCTCGTTGATCGCCAGCCCCGGCCCGAGATCCACGAAAAGCGCGGACCGCTCCACCGCCGGCAATTCGCCGTCAACCTGCACCAGGTACGAATCCGGTGTGAACGTGTAGCGGATTTCGCTGAAGAACCGGCCCTCGGGGTAGTCGTAACGGAATGTGAGGGTCCGAGGTCCGCTCCCCTCGCCCAGCCGAATCCCGTCCGCCGGGCTGACCGTGTAGGGGTACCGGTCCAGGGCGACCGAATCCGCGCCTCCGCCATACAGCCACGTCGCACCGAGGACGCCTTCCACCCCGTCGGGAACCAGCTCCACCGGGCCCTCACGCTGGAAGGATTCGTAGTCCGGAAGCCGGACCGAGCGTACACGGGCGCCGCGGCTCGAAAACGTCAGGTGGAACAGGGGCGTCTCTACGGTGACCAGCTGCTCCGGATCGTCGTCCCGAGGGGCCTCGAAAGGCTGGTCGACGCCAACTTCGTCACGTACATCGGCCTCTCCCGCCTGCGGTCGGGCCGCTTCGCCGGCGGGCTCGGGGATCGGATCCGGGGTGACCGGCGGAAAGAGAAGGTTGGTGACTACGAACACGGCGAGCATCAGGAACATCGCCAGCAGGAACCTCAATCCGGTCTTCATCGTTCCCCCACCTCCACACCGGGGACAGGATCAAACCCCTGCCCGCCCCACGGGTGACACCTGGCCAGACGCCTGACGCCGAGCCATCCGCCCCGCCAGGGTCCGTAGGCTTCGATCGCCACGCGGGCGTATTCCGAGCAGGTCGGCAGGTACCGGCACGGAGAGGTCCTGAATGCCGCAACCGTCCCCTGGTATCCCTGGATCGCCAGGATCATGACGCGCGCGACAAGGCTGTTTCGCCCGGCCCCGCGCTGCCGGTGGGCTTCTACCATTTTCTCTCCACGACGCTCATCAGCTCCTCCTCGAGTTGACGATACGTCGCCTGGTACGCGCTTGTTCTAACGCGCACCAGCACATCCGCACCGACCCCCTTCGCGCGCAACGCGCCCAGCACGCGCTTGCGCCCGATCTCCCGCACCATGCGCTTGAGGCGGTTCCGCGCGACGGTCCCTTTTCCCAGCTTGGGGACCACCCACCCGATGCGCGGCCGCGACCGCGAGGGCACCTCGAGGACGTAGACGTCCAGCGTTGGCGTTCTCGTGCGGATCCCCTTTCGCAGTACGGTCCGGATTTCCCCGCCTCGCCGGACCCGGGCCGCCCTGGGGAGCCGCTGGCCCTCCGGCTCCACCATGCACCGCTACCTGGGATTCTTGGATCCGATGCGCACCACCAGCGACCGTCGCCCCCGGCGGCGGCGGCGATTGAGGGTCGCCCGGCCCGCCTTCGTGCTCATGCGCGCCCGGAAGCCATGCTTGTTCAAGCGCTTGCGGTTGCGGGGCCTGTAAGTCGGTTTCATCTATCCACTCGCGGTGGTGGTCTCGGTAACGGTCACCCCACCATCCGGAAGGAGGGAGGCGCGACCAACGACAGGCTAGCCTTTAAAGGTATCCGAAGGAATTACCCTCGGTCAACAGCGGCAGCGGGCAGAGACCCCCGGAAGCCGAAAGCGGGCCTCCCTGGACAGGGTTCGGGCCGTGTGGGCCGCTGTTTGACTTCGGGTGTGTGTGCCCGTATCGTTGGCGCCCCCGTTGACCACCGTGAGGGCATGGAACTAGGCGCAACCGAACTCTGGGACCGCATACTCGGGCAGGCCAGGCACGGCCTTCCCGAGCAGACATTTCGCACGTGGCTCGCCAGTGCGAAGGCGGTTTCCTGGTCGGACGGTGTCCTGCAGCTCGCGGCGCCCAGCCGCTTCCACGCGGAGTGGCTGGAGGACAAGTACGGAGAGGCGGTCAGCGAGATTGCAACCACCATCGTCGGGGCCCCGGTTGCCCTCCGCATCTCGACGCACTTCGGGGCCCGGGAGCGTTCGGCTCCCGAGATCTCGGTCGCCCAGGTCGAAGAACCGGATGCGTCACCACCGTACCAGGAGCCGCCAGCCCCGGAGGCCGTGCCGGCGGCACCGGTACCAGGGCTCAACGTCCGGTACACTTTCGACCGCTTCATCGTCGGCGAAAACAACCGACTGGCGCAGGCGGCGAGCATGGCCGTCGCCGAGCGTCCGGCCAGAAGCTACAACCCGCTCTTTCTGTACGGCGGCACCGGACTCGGGAAGACCCACCTGATGCAGGCCATCGCGAACCGGCTGCTCAGGGCCGGCGGCACGCGCATCTGCTACATCCCGGCCGAGCAGTTCGTCAACGAGATGGTCTCGGCGATCGGCAGCCATACCACCGACGCCTTCCGGGGGCGCTACCGGTCGTACGACCTGCTGCTGGTGGACGACGTGCAGTTTCTGCGCGGCAAGGAGCGTACCCAGGAGGAGTTCTTCCACACCTTCAACGTGCTGTACAACGGCGGCCGCCAGATCGTTCTGACCAGCGACCGTCACCCGAGGGAGCTCGAGGGCCTCGAGGACAGGCTGGTCTCCAGGTTCGAATGGGGGCTGGTGGCCGGCGTGGACCGCCCTGAATACGAGACCCGCGTAGCTATCCTGCAGCGCAAGGCCGAGGAAGACCAGGTGTCGATCGGGCCGAATGTCCTGGACCTGATCGCGCGGTGCTGCCGGTCGTCGGTTCGAGAACTGGAGGGCGCGCTCATCAAGCTGCTCGCGGTCGCTTCGCTGACGGGACGCGAGCCCACCCTCGACCTCGCGCGCATCGCGCTCGCCGGAATGGCGGAGCTGCAGGAGCACCGCCCGCTCGACCCCGAGAGCATCCGGGACAAGGTGGCCGATGTCTGGGGCGTGACCGGCAAGGCGCTTGCCTCGAAGAGAAGGACGCGCAACCTCGTCGTCCCGAGACAGGTCGCGATGTTCCTGATGCGCGAGCTGCTGGATCTGCCGCTGACCCGGATCGGGGGCGCCTTCGGCGGCCGTGACCATTCAACGGTCATCCATTCGATCCGGAAGGTCGAGTCGCGCCTCGGCGCCGACAGGAGCTTCCAGGCGAAGGTCGACGAGCTTCGGGACACCCTGGCGAAGTCCGCGTGACCTGGACCGGGGTCGCAGGGTCCATCGGCCCCGGCAGTGACACACGCGGGAATCACGTGGAAAACACGGTGGAAAAGGTTGGTGATTTCCCCCTTTTTCCACAGCACGGCGATTTCCGGGCGGGACAACCCCCGGTTTCTCCACGGATTTCCACGGGGCCGGTTCTTCCGCCCCTACTCCCCGGAGCCACTTGTCTACAATGCCTTCGCCCAGACGATTTCCACAGTATCCACCGCCCCTATGATGATGAGTTTATCTATGTTTAATGCCATATTTCACAGACGAGGCCCGGCCCTGTCCGTGCATTTCTCCTCCTGCGTTCGCTCATCGTTCCTCCTCACGCCCTCTGACAGGCTTCCATGAAATTCACGATCACACGGCAGAACCTTCACAAAGGGCTTGCCGCGGTCTCGGCGAGCATTCCGGCCAAGACCACGCTGCCCGTGCTCTCGAACGTCCTGGTGGAAGCCGAGGACAACGCCGTCTGGCTGAGCGGCACGGACCTGGACGTTTCGATTCGGATGAGGGTTCCCGCGGAAGTGGCGCAGGGCGGAGCGATCACGGCCCCCGGACGCAAGCTCCAGGAGCTGACCCGGGAACTCCCGGACGAACCCGTGGACATGCAGGCCCGCGGGGACCAGCTCGAAATCGCGTGCGGTTACAGCCGCTTCAAGCTCAACGGTCTGCCCAGCGAGGAGTTCCCCAACCTGCCCGCGATCGACTTCGAGGAAGGATGGACGGTTTCGGAAGAGTCGTTGCGCCTTCTGATCAAGACCACGTCGTTCGCGGTGTCGACGGAAGAGAGCCGGCCCATCCTCAACGGCGTGCTGTGGGAGCTCGAGGACACGCAGATGTGCATGGTGGCCACCAACGGCCATCGGTTGGCGAAGATGGTGGTCAAGTCGGATTCGACGGAAGCCGGCAGCGCCGACCTCATCGTTCCGCCGACTGCGCTCGGGCAGGTGGAGCGGCTGTTCGACCAGGACGGAACCCTCACCGTCGCCAGAGGCGGCAACCACCTGGCGTTCCGCTCGGACGAGAAGGAGGTCTATACGCGCCTTATCGAGGGCAAGTACCCCAACTACGAACAGGTCATTCCCAAGGACAACGACAGGATTGCCATGGTCGACCGGCAGGTGCTCGAAGCGGCCCTGCGCCGCATGGCGGTTGTGGCCAGCGACCAGACGCGCCGGGTGAAAATGTCGTTCCAGTCCGACCGGGTACACCTTGACGTGATGACGCCCGATCTGGGCGAGGCGCACGACGAACTGGAGCTGGACTACGAGGGTGACGGACTGGAAATCGGCTTCAACGCAAACTACCTGCTGGAGGTTCTGCGGAACATGCCGCCCGGCGAAGTCAGACTCGCCTTCAAGAGCGCGGAGCGTGCGGCTACCGTGATGCCCGCCAGCGACGACCTGGACTACCTGTGTCTGGTCATGCCGTTGCGACTGGTCGACTGACCCGCGGTCGTGGACGCCTGGTCACGTTGCAAGACGCGGGCCGGACCACGCGCAGCCCCCGCGCAGAGGGCTCGGGACCGTCGCTAGAGAAGTTCCCGTGCGTCGAAGACGGAGCGAAAGTCGTAGCCGGCGGCCGCCAGGCGTTCGGTGCCGCCCTCCTGACGATCGACGAGGGCGAGCACTCCAAGAACGATCGCCCCATGGGCCGCCACCACCTCGAGCGCGCGGAGCAGGCTTCCTCCGGTCGTAACCGAGTCCTCGACCACGACCACGCGCGCCCCGGGGGGAAGGCCCCCCTCGATCTGGCGGCCGGTCCCGTGCCCCTTGGCCTCCTTGCGGACGGTGAACGCGTCCAGCACGGCGCCGGAACGGGTCGCGCAGTGTGCGATCGCGTAGGCGACAGGATCGGCGCCCAGCGTCATGCCGCCCACGAACTCGGGGGCCCAGCCGGCCTCCTGGATGGCCCGATAGCAGACTTCACCGACCAGGATCTGGCCGCTTCCGGTCATCGTCGTAAGGCGGGCATCGATGTAGTACCGCGAACGATGGCCGCTGGCCAGGGTAAAATCACCTGTCCTCACACTGCGCTCGCGGAGTAGATTGCGGAGATGGGAGATGGCAGACATGGCGAACAAAAGATACACTGACAGGATCCGCAATGGAAGTCGGACCCGGTGCCGTCCTGTATTCATAACTCTAGGTCTGACCATGTTTTGCGGGACTTTGGGGGGTTGCGACGGTACCGTCCCCGGCAACGGGTTGCTCCGTTTCGGGTCGGAGGGCGAGGTGCGCATCACGGTCGAGGTGCCGCTCCAGGGGGATATCGGCTGGCTTCAGCAGGTGGTCACCTGGAGCTCCGATGGGGCCTGGAAGCTGTTCGAGCAGATCGGCTATCGCGGCGCGACCGGTGACGAGAACCTGACCCGCAACCCCGGTTTGCCGGTCCACTACGCGGCCCAGTACCCGAGCCTGATACAGCTCCTCAACGACGGCGGCGCCAAGGTATTCGGGGTGGATTCCATCCTGGAGCCGACCCTGGAGCCGGATTGCGGGGTTGGAAAGACCAGGGTGACGCTCCAGATCTATGACTCGCGGCGCGAAGAGCGGAGGGAATGGACCCGATGCGCCGGCGACGCAAGCACGCTTCGGAACGTGAAAACCGAGGGAGCCGGGCCGGACACGGGTGCGAGCCGGGTCATTCAGGCGGCAATCAAGATCAGGGACTGGACGGTGGGCCAGGACTTCCTGTCGGTGTATTGGGGGAGCCTGCCTTACGGGACGCTGGACAAGGGCACCGAGACGGGGGCCGGTGTCGATAGCCTGATATGGTTCCGCTCTCCCGACGAATCCGATGGGATCGAGACGCGGGACCGCTTCCTGGCCTTCTGGGATTCGCATACGGCGGGTTCCGGCCAGGCTCCGCCTGAGGTCGACTGGGCCTCGGAAATGGTTCTTGTCGGCGCGGTGGGGGTGCGCGAGGAGGTGGGAGACTCGGTCGAGGTGCGGCGTCTCCTGCTGATCGGCAACGACGAGCGGGTCACCGGGACCAGGATCGAGATCGTCGAGAGGAATCCGGGTGACTTCTGTGCGCCGGCAAGGCGGATCGTGCGGCCGTATCACATCGTCGTCGCACCGAAGACCCCGGAGCCGTTCTATTCCGAGGTGCGCTCCGAGCGCGTACCCTGCGGCACGTAGCTTGGCTAGCCGGAGCCCCGGACCATGACTCTGCGAAACCGGTTCACCGCCTTCTTCGTGGCGTTTGCGGTGCTGATCAGCGCGCTGGGCGGCGTGCTGACCTGGAACGCCGCGCGCCAGGCGCTCGAGGAGCAGCTCGACCGCGAACTGCTGTCCGCCGGCGCACTGGCGAGGGAGTCGCTTTTTCGTGCGGATGAAGTGCTACTTTTGCTGGAGGAGGGGCAGGTTCCGCCGTCCGTGTGGTTCGATTATCAGAACGCGCTGAGGCAAATGGTCGCCTCCGGGGTGGTGGACCGCGCGGACATCTTCCGGTGGCGTCCCGGTGACTTCGAGGTGAGAGCCCTGGTGACGCCCGACCCGCCCGACTCCATCGCGATCCTGCAACGCCTGAGCTGGATCGAACCGTACGTCGTCTCGGGAATGGTGCAGGAGGCGTTCGAGACGGGAGTGGCGACGACACCCACCTTCTCACTGGACAGACGCGACTACCGGCACGGAATCGTGCGCCTGAATTCGGCTGAGACGTTCCTGATACTGCGAATTCCCGAGGATCACCTTGAACCGTTGCGCGCGCTGGCGTGGACGATCGTCGCCCTGTCGCTGGCCGCGGCCGCGCTGGGCGCGCTCATCGGCTGGAGACTCGCGACGGGAATCGTGTCGCGGCTCGAGGTGCTCAGCAGGGGTGCCCTGCGCATTCAGCGCGGAATGATGGACCGGCCCTTCGACCTCGACGGGGAAGACGAGGTGGGGCGGCTTGCCCGTGCGATGGAGCGCATGAGGACCGGGATTCAGCGCAGGGACGAGCAGCTGCGCCTGATGCTCTCGCGCGTCGCACACGAGATCCGGAACCCCCTGGCGGGCCTCGAGCTGTTCGCGGCGGCGGCGCAGGACACGGACGACCGGGAGGAGCGGCATCGGATTCTCGGGCGGGTGCGGAGGGAAGTCGTGGGACTCAACAGCATCATCAACGAGTTCCTCGGTTTCGCGCGTCCGGGGCGCACGGAGCTCGAGCTGCACGACGTCCGCGATCCCGTTGGCGATGCGGTCTCCCTGGCCGAGGCGGAGGTCAGGGCAAAGGGCGGCGAACTGCACTTCGAATTCCCCGCCCAGCCACTTCTCGCGAACGCCGATCCGCGTCAGGTCAAACGTCTGGTCCTGAACCTGCTCCGCAACGCGGCCCACGCGGGGGAGACGATCTGGGTGGAGGGCGCCATGGTCAACGGCGAGGTGCGAATCGCGGTGCGGGACGACGGCCCCGGTGTCCCACAGGAAATCAGGGAGCGCATCTTCGAGCCCTTTGTGGGCGACAAGGCGCAGGGAGCCGGACTCGGGTTGGCCATCGTCAAGGAAATGGCGGAAGCGAACCACGGGCGGGTGGAGCTGGTGGGGCGGGACGGGGGGAACGAACGAATTGGGGGTGGTGCCGAGTTCCACGTATACTTCAGTGGCCCCGAGGACCTCCCGACCGAGGGAGTGCGACGGCAGGCGGAGCAGGAGGAGGGCGTGGCGAAATGAGCGGCCACAGGCAGGTGTTGATCATTGACGATCACGACGCCATTCGCGAAGGGCTGGAGCTGCTCATGCGCCGGCGCGGACACAAGACGTTCTCCGCAGGCGGCAGGGACGAAGGTCTGCGGATCCTGGAGGAGGCGGGTGCCGACCTTGTCATCACGGACCTGAAGATGGCCAGGGCGGACGACGGAATCAGGGTCCTGAAGGAAGTCAGGCGCAGCGCGCCGAACACCGACGTCCTGGTCATTACGGCGCACGGCACGGTCGAGCGCGCGGTCGAGGCGATGAAGATGGGCGCGTGCGACTTCATCTCGAAGCCGTTTTCGTCGGAGGAGTTCGGGATCAAGGTGGATCGGATCCTTCGCGAACGCGACGAGCGGTTGCGCCTGCAGCAGGAGAACCTCGCGCTCAGGGTCGAGAACACATACCTGCGGAGCGAGGCGGGCGACGACAGCACGCCGTACGGCGAGATGGTGGGCAACTCGGAGTCCATCAACCGCGTCAAGCGCTTCGTCGAGCGCGTGGCGCGCTCCGACTCGACGGTCATGGTGTACGGCGAGTCGGGCACGGGGAAGGAATTGGTCGCGCGCGCGATTCACGCCCGCTCCGCGCGCCACAAGGGTCCGTTCGTGCGCGTCAACTGCGGAGCCCTGCCCGAAGGCCTGCTCGACTCGGAACTCTTCGGCCACGAGCGCGGCGCCTTCACGGGGGCGGCCAAGCGGAGGCGGGGCCGCTTCGAGCTGGCGGACGGCGGCACCCTCTTCCTCGACGAGATCTCGACCATCAGTCCCGCGACGCAGGTGCGCCTGCTGCGCGTGCTTCAGGAGCGCGAGCTGGAGCGGGTGGGCGGCGAAGACACGATCGCGGTCGACGTGCGCATCGTGGCGGCGACCAACACGCCCGCCGAGGATCTCCTGGCGGGCGACGGCTTCCGCGAAGACCTGTACTACCGCCTCCACGTCGTGCCCGTGACGGTGCCTCCGCTGCGGGACCGCAAGGACGACATCGAGCTCCTCGCCGGCCATTTCATCGGCAAGCTCAAGGAGAGGACGCGTTCCGGCGTCACGGATATCAGCCAGCCTGCGCTGAGTCGGTTGAAGGAGTACGAGTGGCCGGGGAACGTCCGTGAGCTGGAAAACGTCATCGAGCGGGCTCTTGTGCTTGCGGACGGCGAACGGTTGGAGGAAGGCGATCTGCCGCTGCTGGCCAACGGCGGGGGTGCCGGTGTGTCGGTGGTAAGCCTGGGTGAGGAAGGCGTCGACCTCGGCCGAGCCGTGGAGGGCATGGAGGAGAGGCTGATCCGGCAGGCGCTGGCGCGCACGGGGGGCGCCAAGGCGGAGGCCGCCCGGCTGCTGAGCATTCCGAAGAGCCGGCTGTACTACAAGATCGAGAAATACGGCATCGACTGATGAGGTACCCACGCTGGTCCGCACCCCTGTTGATCGGAGTCCTGGTCGCCGCAGGCGCCCCGGCCGGGCTTGCGGCGCAGGGGAACCTGTCCCAGGTCGTCGACGACTGGGAGGGCCGGTACGAGGTGGCAAGGGACAACTACCAGGCCGCGTACCAGGAGTGGGAATACTACGAGAGCCGCTGGGAACAGCTCATGGAGGAGTTCGGGCGGGCGCAGACCGAGGAGGACGAGAGGCGAACCACGGACATTCTCGCGCAGCTGCAGGAGCTTTCGCGGGAAAGGGACCGGGCCGAGGGTACCCTGCGGATACGGAAGGAAGAATGGCACGATGCCAGCGAGGGCCTGATCAGCGCGCTTGAGGCGCGGATCGAGCTTCAGGTACAGCAGATGGAGCGTTCCCCGGTGGGTTCCAATCCCGATGTGCTCGCGGTGTACAATCTGTACAGCGACCGTCTGCAGGAAGTCGAGAGTGAAACAGATACGGAACTGGGGCCGCGGCGGGAGCTGGAATTGCCGCCGATGCCCGACATGCAGGTCCAGCCGGACGACACCCGGAGTGAGATCGGTTTCAAGATCAGGAGTCTCCGGAACAGGATCGCCGTTCTCGAGGACCTGTCGAGCGAGCTGGACGGGAAGATCGCGCAACTGGAGAACAGGCAGCGCTGGGAACGGACGCGGGATGACTTCAACGCAGGGCTGCGCGGATTCGACGATGTCGTGGTGCCGGTAACGCCGCGGTCGGGCACAACGACGGCGGTCGGCGACACGACCGCGGTGGATCTGGAACTGGCGCCCCTGGAGACGCGCATTGCGAGGCTGACCGGGCTCCGGGACAGCGTGCTCGAGCGAATTGAACAGCTGGAGGAAAAGGTCGAGGATTTCCAGAGGGAAGCGGAGCGGAGGCCATGAGGACCAGACGACTTCTGCCGCTGATTGCCGTCTGTGTCTGTGTCGCCACCCCGGCCGAGGGGACCGGCCAGATTCGTCTTCGGGACTTCGTTATCACGGAGGGGGCCTCGCTCGAGGGCTACCTGGGCAACTTCTCGGCGATCACGGTCCCGCAGATCGATTCGACCGAAAGGGCTGTGGCCGGCGTCGGGGAGTTCAGGGTCCGCGGCATCCTGGGGCTCATGGCGCGCGAGACCCAGTCCGTCGACGTGGCGTTCGACGGGGGCATTCGTCAATTTGCGACCGGCGGCTTCCAGTTGCGCAACTACGCGCCGCGCGAGCACAGCGGAAGCCTGGAAACGACCTATCAGCGGCGGATCCGGAGAGTTGGATCCCTGACGGCGAACGCGGGCGCGCGGTTGCGGAGCATCTCCGACCGGCCGCCGATGCCGCTATACCTCGCCCCGGGATACGATCGCTACACCGCCGGGATGTCCTACCTGCATCGGGGGATCTTCGACCTCGGCGTCGAGGGGGAGGTCGCCGACTACGCCGCGCCGAAGGTGCTGCCTGCACTCGACCTGCTGGACCGATCCTCGGTGGTGGTGACCGCAGGGGTCAGAAAGATCTACCGCAGTCCGGCGGAGCTTGATCGGGACGACTATTGGGGCCTGCGGGCATTCAGCAGCTACAGCTATCACAGCTATCCGCAACAGGGGCAGGGTTCGCCCCGCATCGACCATGCCGTGGGTGCGGGCGCCACCTTCGAGGGCAGATGGGAGCGGCTGTCGCTCGAGTTCACGCTGGAAGGAACGCGCAGCCGCTCGACGTCGCGGCGGGTGGAATACAACGCCGCCCGCCTGAACGGCCAGGCCGACTGGATTCTGGGACAGTCCACACAGGTCGGACTGCGGGGCACCCTGGCGCGCAAGCGCTTCATCCAGCCCGGTCAGGATGCCCTGGTGCCGGGCGAGGAGGCGGACAACGCCTCGATGCTCTACGCTGAACTGACGCGCCACCTGGGGGACAGGGTGTCCGGCGCGTTCCGCTTCGGGTGGCAGAAGGTGGAGACGAACATCAGCGGGGCCTACTACACGCGCTTCGGCGGCTCATTCTTCCTCCGGGTGAGGCCCTGGAACTAGTGTCGTTGCCTGGCGGGCTCCTTCCAGCGCCGCCAGGACGTAGTCGATCCCGGCCTCGGTATGGTCGGCGTTGATCTGGAAGCGAATCGACTCGTCGCCGCGCGGGACGACGGGGAATGCGAGACCCGTCGCCAGGACGCCGGCGTCGAAGAGCGCGGCGACCAGCCGGCGGGTCTCGCCGGTGTCGCGCACCATGATGGGGACAATGGGGTGATCGCCCGGGATGATCTCGAAGCCCCGCGAGACGAGCCCGGACTCGAACCGCCTGGTGAGGCTGCGCAGGTGCCGCAGGCGCGTGGCGCCCTCCGGTCCCTGCAGGATCTCGAGCGATTTCCGCGCCGCCGCCGCTTCGCCCGCGGTGATGGGATTCGAGTAGATGTACAGGGGCGACGACTCGCGCAGAAAGCGGATCACCGGCGCGCTTGACACGACGTATCCGCCGTTGACGCCAAACGCCTTGCCCAGAGTGCCTACGAGAAGGTCGCAGGGCGGGCTGCCGGTGTATTCCTCCGTGCCCCTGCCGGTGGCCCCGAACGCGCCCACGCCGTGTGAGTCGTCGACAAGCACCACGACGTTCTCGGGGTAGTCGGGATCGTGTCTCGTCGCGATGTCCATGATCTCGTCCACCGGGGCGTGGTCGCCCCGCATCGAGAAGATGCCGTCGGTTACCACGATCGCGCGGCGCGCATCCCCCTTCGCTTCCTCCAGATGGCGATCCAGCGCGGCCAGATCGAGGTGCGGGTAGATCGCCTTCCCCGCTGGCCGGGACATGCGGATCGCGTTGATGATGCAGTTGTGATTGAGCTCGTCGGAGAGCAGAAACGTGGTCTTGTCGGTCAGGGACACGAGCGCGCTGACGACCGCCGCGTAGGCAGAGGAGAAGATCATCCCCTCTTCCCGGCCGTGAAACGCCGCCAGCGCGCGCTCCAGCTCGATGTGCGGGGTGTGGGTTCCGGCGATGAAGCGCACGGCCCCGGGCCCGGCCCCCATTGCGCGCGCCGTGCCCTCTTCGGCCTCGATGACCTCGGGGTGCAGGCTGAGGCCCAGATACGAGTTGGCGTTCATGCGGATGAACGGCTTGTCGCCCTGCCCCTCCAGGAGGAACCGGGGCCCGTGGCCGTCCCGCGGCGCGATCACCTCCCGGACCACCACCTCGGCTCCCTTGGCCGTGCCCGCTTCCTCCATCCCGGCGACGAGGCGTTTCACCACGTCGGTCAGGCGATCCATCGGCATCCTGTCGCTTACCTCCCGGCGGAGCCCGATCCCTCACGGGCCAGGGCGAGTTGGCTTCTGAGCCCCCTGAACATGTCCGCCACCATGTCCGGAAGCCCGAATTCGGCGCGCCAGCCCCACTGCTCGAACGCCTCCGAGTCGTCCAGCCGCGCCGGCCACGAGTCGGCGATGGCCTGGCGCAACGGGTCCGGATCGTACTCGATTTCGAAATCGGGCAGGTGCACGCGTATCGCGTCCGCGAGTTCGGCCGGGGTGAAGTGCATGCCCGTGACGTTGAATGCGTTGCGGTGGATCAGCGCCGCCGACGGTGCCTCCATCAGTTCGACGATCGCACGGATTGCGTCGGGCATGTACAGCATGTCCATGCGCGTGTCCGGCTTCAGGAAGCAGGTATAGCGGCCCTCGGTCAGCGCGCAGCGAAATATCTCCACCGCGTAGTCCGTGGTTCCGCCGCCCGCGGGAGCCGTGTAGGACACGAGTCCCGGGAAGCGTAGCCCGCGGGCGTCGACCCCGAAACGGGTGTGGTAGTAGTCGCACAGGAGCTCGCCGGCGACCTTGGTCACGCCGTACATGGTCGTGGGCCGCTGCAGGGTGGATTGCGGAGCCGGGTCACTCGGGGTCTCCGGACCGAAGACGGCGATCGAACTGGGCGTGAACACCCGGCAACCCGTCTCGGCTGCGACCTGCAACACGTTCAGAAGCGCTCCCATGTTGATTCGGTAGGCGCGCGCCGGGTCCTGTTCGGCGGACGCGGAGAGGACCGCCGCGAGGTGGAAGATCTCGGTGGCTCCGAAATGTCCCACGGCGTCACGCAACGCTTGCCTGTCCAGGGAATCGAGCCTTTCGGCCAGGTCCGCCCCCGCCCACGCGGCGGGATTGCGGATGTCCGTGGCCAGCACGGCTTCGGGCCCATAGCGAGTCCGGAGGGCAGCGGCCAGCTCAGTCCCGATCTGCCCGGCGGCTCCGGTTATCAGGATACGCTTCATGTGAGAGAAATGGCCGGCTTTCCGGAATCTGCGGATGGGCGGTCCGGCGATGGACCGGCCGGTCGATGGACCGGCCATGAAAAAATGCCGGTAAACGCACCGGGGGCAAGGCTGGCGCCTTCGGGCTCACCTCCGGCCGGCAGGCGGTCTCCGCCTGCTGGTCCATCGGCGAAAGCGTTCCCGATCCTGTCTCTGGAACTCTCGATAGGCCTCGCGCTGGTCTTCGGTCAGAATGCCGTCGATCTCGGTCTGGAGAGAGTCCATCTGGCTCCGAAGGCGCGGCAGCACCGCCTCCATGACCTGTTGGGCGGCCACGCGGGAGCGTTCCATGGCCGCGTCGATCTCCTCCCGCTGCTCGTCCGACAGCTGCAGGGATCGGGCCATCCGATCGGTGACCTGGATGCGGGCCAACTGGTCGAACCGGGCCGTTCCACGGAGACCTCCCGGACGTCTGGCCAGCTCGGGACGCTGGTCGCGGACCGGGCGCGCGTCTTCTCCGACGTAGGCCGCGGGACGGCTGTCCATGATCCGAATGACACCAAGGGTCACGGCGGCTCCGGCGAAGAACACTGCGGCGAGCAGTGCGGCGGCGGTCGCTTTCCTGTTCATGGGGCGTACTCCTCCACGGCTTCGACGAGCTCTTCCACGGTCGGCGCGTAGCTTCCCTCGATCCAGGCCGCAACGGACCAGGGGACCATCACCTCGGCCATCGCGACCTCTTCCGCTCCGCCGTCGGCCGGCAGGAGCACCAGGGTCGCGACAGCCGCCGCCGCAAGGCTGCCAGCGGCTGCGATGACGGGACGGCGCCAACGGGCCAGCGTGCCGGCGAGCGAAACGTGACGCCGCCGGGCGTCGAGCAAAGGCCGGGCTTCCGCGACGATCCGGGAGACAAGCGCCTCCCAGCGGTTCGGGTCGGTCGCGGGGTCGAGTTCCGCCGCTGCCGAAGGGCCGGTGCCCGCGGATGCCCGGCTTCTCGCATTGTTCCGGTGGTCGTTCATTTCAAAACACTCCCTTGACTGCCCTTGGCCGGAAACCGCTCGAATCCGTGAGCCGTTTCCTCATTGTCTTGCGTGCCATGTGGAGGTGGACCCGCGACGAGCCGGCCGAGATTCCGAGCTTCGTCGCGATCTCTCCGTGTCGCCAGCCCTCCAGATCATAGAGGACGAGAACCTTGCGCTGCAGTTCCGTGAGGTGTGTCATGGCCTCGCGGAGCCGGCTCCGCAATTCCGCCCTGGCGGTGTCGACGAAAGGGTCGTGGCCGGACGCCGCGGAGGTTGCCTTCTCCAACGGAATCGCGGACCGCACGCGGTTGTAGTCGCGGCGATTGTGAGCGGTGTTGCGTACGATGACCATGAGCCATGCGCCGAATCGGTCGGGGTTGCGGCATGCGTCGATCCGCTGCAACGCCTTTATGAAGGCATCCTGGCACACTCCATCCGCGTCGCTCGGGTTGTCCAGGTTGGCCCGAGCCACCGCGTGTGCGGTTCTCAGGTGCCGCCGGACCAACTGATCGAACGCGCTCCTGTCGCCGCGGCGAACGCGCTCGACAAGGATCCCGTCTGTCTCCCCACTGTCCATGGATGTCGGGATGGCTGGAGTTGAATCGGACGAAGCATGCCTTCGCTTCTGCGGACAGCCAAACCGCGAGCTTTGTTACGAAGCGGTCTCGGCTGGGCCCGGCCCGACCTTGGGTGTCCATCGTCCGCGGTCCCGACGCTCGTACTTCTCCATGACCCGCTCGAAGGCCTCGTCCAGGTCGATTCCCTGCTGGTTCGCCAGCGAGACCAGCACGAAGAGGACGTCCGCGATCTCCAGCTCGAGTTCCGCCGCCGGCTCGTCGGCGCGCTTGGGCTTCGAGCCGAAGCGATGGTTGATTTCGCGCGACAGCTCGCCGACCTCTTCAACAAGCCGGGCGAGGATTGCGAGCGGTGGCCAGTATCCCTCCTCGAATCGGCCGATCCATTCGTCCACCCGATCCTGGGCCTCGCGGAAATCCACCGCGGTCAGCCCTCCGAACCTGGCGGCATCGAGCCGTCGGACTGCAGCCGCGGGTCCAGGACGAGCTTGCCGAAGACGTCTCCCGCCTCGAGCAGCTCGTGTGCCCGCCGCGCCTCGGAAAGGGGCAGCACCGCGTGGATGGGCGGAGTCGCCACCCGGCGAAAGACCAGTTCCATCGCTTCCTGGAACTCCTCGGGCGTACCCATGGTGGAGCCGAGGATCGAAAGCTGGCGCCAGAAGAGGAGCCGGATATCGATCTTTCCGCCGGGACCGGTTGTCGCTCCAAAGGACACCAGGCGACCCCCGACTGCCAGGCTCCTGACAAGTTGGGGCCAGATTGCCTCGCCGACCGAGTCGAGGCACACATTGATCCCCCGTTTGCCGGTGGCCCTGAAGATCTCCTTGCTCCAATCGGTAGTGGTCCGGTCAAAGACGTGGTGCGCCCCCAGGGCGCGGATGCGCCGGGCGCGTTCCTCGGAAGACGTGACCGCGTAGACCTCCGCGCCGAGGTGCCTGGCGAACTGCACCGCCATGGAGGACACACCACCGCTCGCACCGGTGATCAGCACCCTGTGGTGCTTGCGAACACCGCCTCGCGACGTGAGCCCGCGCCAGGCGGTCACCCCCGCCAGGGCCGCAGCCGCGGCGGTGGCCGACGACACGTGGTCGGGGATCTCCACGACGTTCATTGCGGGAACGACGGCGTACTCCGCAAAGCCGCCCTGCGTATGCTCCCCGATGATCTGGAAGGGTTCCGCACCGCTCCCGAGGCCGGGAGCGAGCCGATACCAATCGTATTCGAGCGAAGGGTTGACGACCACGCGTTTGCCGAGGAGCGTCCCGATGGTGCCGGGACCGGTCTTGTCGACGACGCCTGCGATGTCCGCACCGCCGATGTGAGGCATGGGGATCTCGATCGGAAGGCCGCGGCGCATCCACAGATCCAGGTGGTTCATGGAAGAGGCTTCCACCCGGATCCTGACTTCGCCCGGGCGGGGCCGGGGAATGTCCATATCCTCGACGGTGACGACCTCGGGGCCGCCGTTCTCGTGAAACAGTGCAGCCAGCACCTTTGGGACCTCCGCTCGCGCAATCTCTGGGACACAACACTGGTTGCCACTAACATAAGGGCAAGAAGTCCCGGGTGGCGGGACAACAGGAACAACGGGGTCAGCACGTGAAAGAGCCGGCAACGGGCCCGGGAGAAGGTGAGGACGACCGCACCCTTGGGGGCTATTTCGACGTCCATAGCCGCCCGCCCGCGTTCGAGGCGGTCGACGGTCAGCCGTACACCGTCTCCATCGAGACCGAACGGACCGGCGACCTGAAGGCCCCGGTGGCGGGGTACCTCGTCTTTCCGCGCTGGGCCGAGACCGGACTGGGGATCGTGGGACATGTGGAGAGTCCGCTGCTGTGGCGGGGCCCCACGCAGGGTGCGGTTGTCGATGCCGCCCGTGCCGCGACGCTGAACGAGGTACAGCGGTTGCTGAACGAGGCCGTGGTGGCCAGCGCCGAGAGCGACGGGGGACGGGGGTGATGCCGCAGTCCGTGCGCGTGACGGAGATCTTCCACTCGATCCAGGGAGAGTCCACCTGGGCGGGCCTGCCATGCACCTTCGTTCGTCTGACCGGCTGCCCGTTGCGCTGCGTGTGGTGCGATACCGCGTACGCCTTCCACGGGGGCACGCGCATGTCGATCGCAGGGGTGGTGGAGACCGTGGCCGCAAAGCGGTGCCGGCTGGTCGAGATCACCGGCGGAGAGCCGCTGGTCCAGCCGGGCGCGGCGACCCTGGCCGCGCGTCTCCTGGACGACGGATACACGGTTCTGGTCGAGACCTCGGGCGCGGTCGACGTGAGCGTTCTGGACGACCGCGTCCACACGATCATGGACCTCAAGTGCCCCGGTTCGGGCGAAGCCGACCGCAACCTCTGGGCCAACCTCGACCACCTGTCGGAACGGGACGAGGTCAAGTTCGTGGTGTCCGGGCGGGACGACTTCGAGTGGGCCGCGGACGTGATCCGGCGACACGGACTGGACGAGCGCGTGCGCGCCGGCACGCTCGGGGCGCTCCTGGTCTCGCCGGTCTGGGGACTGGAGGAGACGGAGGAACTCGCTGCTTCGATCCTGGCGAGCCGGCTTCCGGTCCGGTTTCAGACCCAGCTCCACAAGCACATCTGGGGACCCGAGCGCGCCGGCGTATAGGCCGGGCGACAGGCGGTCGAGCGACGAGACCCGGCGTGCGACTCTCGCAGCTTCCGGATGTGCTGGCCGACCGATTCGGAGCCCTGGATTCGGCGCTTCCGGATCGGCACCGCAGGAACGCGGCGGTCGCGGTCGTCCTGCGTTCGCCATCGGAGGTTGCGGACCCCCGGGTCGACCGTTGCGAGGTGCTGGCGATCAAGAGGGCGCACTCCTCTCGCGATCCGTGGTCGGGGCAGATGGCGCTGCCGGGAGGGAGTCTGGACGAGACCGACTCGGGGCTGGTCGCCGCCGCCGTGCGGGAGACCCGTGAAGAGACGGGCCTTCGCCTGGACCGGGACGGCCATCCGCTGGGACGGATCGAGCCGATGCGGCCGCTGGGGGTGCGATTGCCGGTGATCACGATCTGGCCCTTCGTGTTCCGGTCCGGTCCTGCCGCGAAAGCCCGGGTCGCCAGCCGCGAGGTGGCCTCGGTCCACTGGTTCCCGGTCCACGCCCTGGTCGACGGGGCGAACCGCGGTTCGTACGCGTACCACGATCCGGACCTGGGGGTGAGGGAGTTCCCGTGCATTCGCCTGGAAGGCCGGGTGATCTGGGGGCTGACCTACCGGATCCTTACAGGGTTCCTGGAGGTACTTCGGCAGCCCGAATGAGCGGGCGCGTCATTTTTCTTGCTGAAGGTCTCGCCATTCCACCAGGAACAGGTTCGTATTGCCTTCGTGCGACATGTTGCGGTTGGAGCCGAATACAAGCCTGGTGCCGTCGGGGTGGAACACGGGGAACCCGTCGAAGCCCTCCGACCATGTGATCCGCTCCAGGCCGGTTCCGTCCACATTGATCAGGTAGAGTTCAAAGTCGCGGCCCGTCGGATCGTCCATGTTCGACGAGAAGATGATCTGCTCTCCGGAGGGGTGCCAGTAGGGAGCGAAGTTGGCCGCGCCGTTGTCGGTCAGCTGCCTGATGTTCGAGCCGTCCGCGTCCGCGATGTAGATGTCCAGTGCCGAGGGGCGGATGAGGCCCTCGGCGAGCAATGACAGGTAGTCTTCGCGGTCCTCGGCGGTCTCCGGGTAGTGGGCGCGCCATACGATCTTCGTGCCGTCCGGGCTGTAGAATGCGCCGCCGTCGTAGCCGAGCCGGTCGGTGACGCGCGTAACGTCCGAGCCGTCGGGGCGCATGGAGTAGAGATCCAGGTCGCCATCGCGAATCGAGGTGAAGATGATCCGGTCGCCGGTCGGCGAGAATGTGGCCTCGGCGTCGTAGCCGAATTCACTCGTCAACTGCCGGAAATTCGATCCGTCCAGGTCCGTCGCGAAGATATCGAAGCTCGGGTACACCGCCCATACGTATCCGCGCGAGAAATCAGGCGGGGTGGGGCAGGCGCGGTTGAAATGATGCGTCGAGGAGTAGAGGATCCGGTCGCCGCCGGGGTAGAAGTATGCGCAGGTGGTGCGGCCGTCACCCGTGCTGACGAGCTTCTGCTCGCCACTTGCCGGATCGAGTGTGTAGATCTGGTCGCACCCCTCTCCGGGCGTGGGGGTCGACTGGTAGACCAGGCTGGAACCGTCGAACGACCAGTAGGCCTCGGCGTTCTCGCCCGCGAAAGTGAGCTGCTGCATCTCGCCGAAGCGGTTCTCGCCTGACCGGACAAGTTCCGGCGTCTCGGCGTGTTCCTGGCCCCTCGCCCAGGCGGGTGCTGCGATGGCCGGAATAGCCAACAGGATGGTGGCTCGAAGTCTATTCATTCAACGTGCTCGGTGTTCGGGTCGGGTTGTGGGAAGCGCTCAAACCTAGCACGAATCTCGCGCTCGGCCAGTTCGCGGATGTAGGGGGCCGCGGGAACGACTTCGTCGGGTGTGCCAACGCCGGGGGCGACGTCTCCGCGCGCCTGCATCTGCGCCACGATGGCCAGCGAGAACCCGGTGGTCCTGGCCATGGCGGTGATCCCCGTTGCCGGGTCGAAGCGGTCGATGACTTCATAGCGGATCCGGCACGTTGCCGCGTCCTTCTCTCCCGTCACCTCGACGCGCGCGACGACGAGGTCGTCCCCGTCCTCGTTCCTCAGGAAGGGTGTCACCTGCTGGATGAAGAACTTGCGGGGATTGACCGTCGCTCCGTTGTAGTCGACGTCCCGGTCGCTCAGGAGTCCCAGTTCACGAATGGCGCGCATCAGCCGGGCGTGGCCCGGGTAGCGCAGCGTCTTGTACTCGAAGCTCCTGATGCGGTTCTCGTACCTTGCGGGCATCGTCGACGTCCCGCCGCCGGTGTGGAAGGCCTCGAGGCGGCCGATGGGGGCCCCGAACTCCACGGTCTCCAGCTCCGACAGCGCATCCACGCGGATCCGCTTCCCGTCCCTCAGGATTTCGGCCGGCGTTACGTAGTAGTCGAACATGCCTTCGAGCGCGTACACGATCTGGTAATTGAGCGGCGGGCGGGGACGGCGGGGCAGTCCGCCCACCCACAGCCGTACCGAGTGGACCGCGTCGAACCGCTCGATACCGGCCTGCGCCAGGATATTGACCATGCCCGGGGCCAGCCCGATATCGGGCGCGACCGACACGCCCCTTTTCCGGGCCGCCGCGTCCAGCGCGCGCTGCCGGGTAACGATCGCGGTGTTGCCGCCGAGGTCCGTGAAGTGGGCGCCGACCTCGACCGCCATCCGCGCCATGTCGTAGTTGAAATGATACGGAAGCGCGCACAACACGCCGTCGACGCCCTTCATTGCGCGCCTGATGCCCTCGGACGAGGAGGCAGCGTCCAGGCGCAGCGTTGACAGGCGTCCGCCCAGGTGCGGCCGGAGCGCCGGGTGCGGCGCGTCCGTACGCCGATCGGCGACGACGACCTCCTCGACCGAGTCCTGCCGCAGGAGGTCGAAGGCGGCTGCGGATCCCTGGGCGCCGCCGCCCAGCACGAGGAATCTCATGCGGGTCCCATGAGGTCGAACTGCGACTCCTGCGCGGGTTCGTCGCCGTTGAGCCGAGTGACTTCCACGATTCTGTCCCCGGCTCCGGGCGACGCGATGCGCTCTGCCGGCGCGGTGCGTTGCTTGATTGGCAGCGAGCCCACGGCCGCGGCGGTCGCGACGCCGCTGGCCGACAGCAGGACGATCCGGTCGTCGTCCAGCCCCTCCAGCGCGCCGACGACCCCCTGGGCGCAGTCCTGGGTGGCCATCACCGAGATGCCCAGACCGCTCCGCTTCCGGATCGGAAAATCGGCAAGGGACGTCCGCTTTCCGGCGCCCCGTTCGGTGACGACGAGGATGGGCGCCTCGCGCGTGGCGGCGATGAACGCGACGACTTCGTCTTCGCCCCGCAGGCCGATGCCCTTCACGCCCAGGGCCACGCGGCCCACGACCGGGACCTCCCGTTCAGGGAAGCGCAGCGCGCGCCCCTGCCGGGTGACGAGGAGGAACTCCGTGTCCCCCGACGTCTCGTGCACGCCCAGGACCGTGTCGTCCATCCGGAGCCGCATCGCGATGATACCGCCGGGCTTCGGGTTCGAGTACTCGCCGAGACGCGTCCTCTTGGCCAGCCCGGCGCGGGTGACGAACGCCAGGTAGCGGTCCTCCGTGAGGTCGTCGACCGGGCGGATCGCGACGATCGGATCGCGGCGGTCGATCCCGAGCAGTGCCCAGATCGACTTGCCCCGCGCCGCGCGGGACCCCTCGGGGACCTCTTCGACCCGCAGGAAGTACACCTTCCCCTTGCTGGTGAAGGCAAGCAGCCAGCCCTGGGTCCGCGCGACGACCACGGTCTCCAGGTAGTCGCCGCGGTAGCGCTCCATCGCGGCCAGCGCGAGCCCCGCGGCGGTGCGCCGCCGGTACAGGTGCATCGGGATCCTCTTGAGATACCCCTGGTGCGAAGTGGTTACGACCACATCCTCGTCCGCGACGCTCGACTTCACATAGGCGAAGTCGGCCTTGTCCTGCCCCTCCAGAATCACCGTGCGGCGGTCGTCGGCATAGCGCTCGACAACCTCGTCCAGCTCCCTGAGCATGACCGTGAGTTGAAGCGACTCGCTCGCGAGGAGCCCGCGCAGCTCTTCGATCGCGGCTCGCAGGTCCGCCTCGCGGGCCCGCAGTTGATCGCCCTCCAGCGCGGTCAGCCTGGCGAGCCGCATCCGCAGAATGGCGTCCGCCTGGATGTCGCTCAGGCCGAAACGTTCCTGCAACCGGGCCGCCGCCTGGGCGCGGTCGGTCGAGCGCCTGATCACGGCGATCACCTCGTCGATGTGGGCCAGCGCCAGGCGGAGGCCCTGGATGATGTGAAGGTCCGCCTCGGCCTTGTCGAGGTCGAACCGCGACCTGCGGCGGATCACGTCCAGGCGATGGTCGCGAAAGCGTTCCAGCAACTCCTTGAGGGTGAATTCCTCGGGCTGCTTGCCGCCGTCAAGGGCCAGGAGAATCGCGCCAAACGTGTGTTGGAGCGCGGTCTTCTTGAAGAGCAGCGCCATGATCCCGCTGACATCGGAGCCGCGCTTCAGTTCGATCACGAGGCGGATGCCCTCGCGGTCCGACTCGTCACGCAGGTCGGCCACATCGGGCAGCATGCCCTTGCGGGACAGGCCGGCGATCTGCGCGATGATCCGGGACTTCGACACCGCATACGGCAGCTCCGTCACCACGAGCTGCCTGCGTCCCCCCCGCACGGCTTCGGTCACCATGCGGGCCCGCATCATCATCCGGCCCCGCCCGTTCTCGTACATGCGACGAATGCCGGCGCGCCCGACGATGTAGCCGCCCGTCGGGAAGTCGGGTCCGGGCAGCTGCTCCATCAGGTCGGCCGTGTCGCAGTCCGGGTCGGCCACGAGGGTGCGCAGCGCGGCGGCCACCTCACCCAGGTTGTGCGGCGGCACGTTCGTGCTCATGCCCACCGCGATCCCCGAGCAGCCGTTGACGAGCAGGTTCGGGACCGCGGACGGCAGCACCGCCGGCTCCTTGAGACGGTCGTCGAAGTTGTTCTCCCAGTCGACGGTGTCCTTCTCGATCTCGGCGAGCAGTTCGGTGGCGACCTTTGCGAGACGCACTTCCGTGTAACGGTACGCAGCCGCCCGGTCACCATCGATCGATCCGAAGTTGCCCTGCCCGTCGACGAGCGGGTAACGCAGCGAGAACTCCTGCACCATGCGGACGAGCGCGTCGTAGACGGCCGCGTCTCCGTGCGGGTGGTACTTCCCCAGCACCTCCCCCACCACGGTGGCGCTCTTCTTGTAGTCGCGGTCCGGACGCAGGCCGAGCCCGTGCATGGCCACGAGAATCCGCCGGTGCACCGGCTTGAGGCCGTCCCTCACGTCGGGAAGCGCACGCCGCACGATTACGCTCATCGAGTAGTCGAGGAAGGCGTGCTGCATCTCCTCCTCGATGCGCCGCTCCAGGACGCGGTCACGCACGCGGGCTACGCTCATGCGGCCTCCTGTCCCTGCTCCCTGAGGTTCCTGCTCACTGCCGTCCCGCTATGTACCCCCGCTCCAGCACATCCACCGCGTCGCCCACGGCGATCCGGCCAGGTCCCCGGTGCACCACGTTCACGCCGAAGTAGACGTGGGACTCGATGCGGCGGTAGTACGCGAGCGTCCTGAGCGGCTCCGAGGCCGGGTCGCGGTCGCCCGAGTCCTGGTCGATCGTCGTGACCTTGCACCGCGCGCAGAGCTTCACGCCCTCGAAGGCCAGCTCACCGATGGCGAAGCGATGCCAGCGATCCTCATCGTGCGGAGAGTCGCCGGTCACGACGATGTTGGGCCGGAACCGCTCGACCGGGATCGGCCGGCCCACTCGCCGGGCCAACTCGTCAACGGAGCTTTCGCTGACGAGCAGTACCGGAAAGCCGTCGGCGAAGCCCACCTGGTGTCCCGCCGCGTACTCGGGGTCCGTGGCGCGAGCGTCCCGGTTCCGCATGAAGACCAGCCGGAAGTCGCCACCCAGGACGGAGCACAGCCAGGCGTCGGCCTCCGGGCCGACCGTGCGGGCGTCCGCGCCGGAGTTGTGGATGCGCACGCGGACCGTGCCACCGCCCGGATCAACGGGCAGGGTCAGGGTGCCCACGCCGGGGGCTGCGAGCGCCAGTGCGCCGTTCTCGAGCCGGGGACGAATGGTCGCCAGCAGGGGAGTGCTGCGCTGGCTGACGAACTCGCCGTCGGGCGTAATGATCATCCAGCGGCGATCGAAGCGCGGACCCAGTTCGTCGAGGTCCATGGCCTCGAGATCGATTCCCCGGGTGCCCTTGACCGGATAGACCCGGAGGCGCGTGACGCGTAGCGGACCGGGGACGGTTCGGGTCGGTTCCGGAGGCGTGGCAGTCAAGTCGGCACCGCGTCGAGGTTGCGGCTGACGATCGTCAGCGGAAGCGTGGCCTGATGACGTCCGTTGACCAGAACGTGGAAGGTGTGGACCCCGGCTTCCTGAAAAACGATGCCGTCGAGGTTGATCACGTGCGGAACCCGAATCCCCGTCTGGAGACTCGCCGGGCTGGGCGCCACCTTGAGTTCGCCGCTGAGCGAGACGATTTCCTTGCCGGACGGCGAGGCAAGCTTGATGGTGAGCTGGTGGGTTCCGGCATCGTTGGCACCGCCGAGGAAACGCAGAACGAGGGAAAGCCGGCCGTGCCGAGCCGGAAAGCGTGCCACGCTGATCTGATCGAAGACGCCGAGCAGGTTCAGCTTCCCCGACCCGTCGATCGTAGCCGCGTCGGCGATGAGTACGAGGTCTACGTCCACGAAGCTCCTTCCCCGGCCGCGCCGGCGCGCGCCTCTCCCAAGAGCGACCTGGCCAGCACCAGGCCGAACAGCAGGTCCAGGGCCGCATGCGCGAGAACCGCCGGCCACACGCTGCCGGTCCACGCCACTCCGACGGCCATCAAGGCGCCGATCACCGTGGTCCGCACGATCCCGAGCCGGCCCTGATACGCATGAAGGAAGCCAAAAACACCCGCGGCAGGCAAGGCACCGGCCAGGTACGAGCCGGTCCAGGGTAGCAGAAACGCTGGAAGAAAGGCCCGAAAGACGATCTCTTCCGAAAATCCGGCAGCGAGGGAGAGCACCGCAAAGGCCCCCTTTTCGCGTCTCGTTTCCGGCATGATTGCCCGGACCATTTCGGTTTCGTGCCAGCCGAACCTGCGCGAGAGCGTCCGGAATCCATAGGCCACCAGGACGCCTGCCGCGGTGAGGAGAATGGCCGGACCCAGGAGCCCGGCAATCTCCGATGGCCATGCGAGCAGGCGCGATGCGGCCGGATGTTGTAGCCGCGCGAGCGCCCAGACGGCCAACAGGCCGGCGACCGCAAGCAGCACCGTGGAACCCATGTAGACCGCCACGCGCTCGGCGCGAATCTCCTCGCCGGAAGGGGGCTCCCGGGTCACGGCGAGCATCGGAATCGCGACGAGCCACGCGGCAGCCAGCAGGGACGGGATTGCGCCTCCCAGCCCCGAGGCCGTGAAGAACGCCGCGAGCGCCACGGTACCACCCACGCCCGCCACCGCGTAGCCGGCTCTCACACGGTCAGCTCCCGCCCCGTCCGCAGGATTCCGTCGATTGCGAGATCGACGTCGGCGGCGGTTGTGCGCGTATTCAGAATGCAGAACCGCAACGAAAACCGTCGTCCCAGGCGGGTCGAAGAGAGCATGGCGTTGCCCGACTGCACGATTCGGTCCTGAATCTCCCTGTTCAGCTCGTCAAGGCGATTCGGGGCCGCGGCCGCACCTCCCACGTAGCGAAAGCAGACGACGCCGAGACTCTGCGGCGACAGGAGTTCCAGCTCGGCTTCGGTCCGGATCCGGGCTTCGGTCCGCTTGGCCAGTTCGATCGCGCGTGCGATCTCCCTGCGATGCGCACCGAGGCCGTAGCGCTGCACAGAGAGCCAGACGCGCAGCGCGCGAAACGTCCGAGTGAGCTGCAGGCCTCGGTCGCAGAAATTCACGTGTTCCGGTCCCCAGTCGGCGTCCTGCAGGTATTCGGGCAGCATCCGGAAGGCCGCTTCCAGCCGTTTTACGTCCCGCACCATGAGGCAGCCGGTCTCGTAGGGCTGAAAGAACCACTTGTGCGGATCCAGGCTGACGCTGTCGCCCAGCTCGAGCCCCGAGAGCAGAGGCCTGGTCTCCGGATCCAGCACCGCAAAGCCGCCATAGGCCGCGTCGATGTGATGCCAAAGGCCTTCTTCGTCGGCGACGTGTGCGATTTCGGCCAGCGGGTCGATGGCCCCGGTATTGGTGGTGCCCGCGTTCGCGACCACGCAAAACGGTGTGAGGCCGTCCTCCCGGTCCCGGCGGACGGCGTCGCGCAGGCCCGCGGGCACGATCCGGAAGGCGGTGTCGACGGGCAGGTGGCGGATTCTGGTGCCGTCGATCCCGGCGATGCGGGCGGCGCGGACGGCGGAGGCGTGCGTTTGCGCGGAGACGTACACCGTGCCGGAGGGCGGATTGCCGGCGGCCTCCCTCGCGGCGACGAGAGCAATCAGGTTGGCCGCCGACCCGCCGCTGGTGAACAGGCCCCCGGCGCCCCGGGGATACCCGAGCCATTCACGGAACCAGTCCGTAACGGTGACTTCGATCTGGGACGGGCCGGAGGACTCCAGCCACGTGCCCTGAAACACGTTGAAGCCGTTGATCAGAAAACTCGCGAGGACGGAGGCCCAGGACGGGCTGGAGGGAATGAAGGCGAGGAAACGGGGGTGGTCGATCCGACCGGCGAGGGGCATCACGTCTTGCAGTATGGTCTCGAGGAGCGGTTCCAGGGGCTGGCCGGATTCCGGCGGCGGGCCGTGAAGCAAGGGCTCGGTAACGTCCCGGGAGGCCCCCCGCCAGGCCGGACCCTCCCCGAGATTGGCCCAGCGGTCCACGATCGCGTCGACGACCCGATAACCGGAACGCCGCATCTCCTCCGGGTCCTCCAGGAGTGAGCGGCCGGGTTGGTCGGTGTCGGCCGCCTCCGCGGCAGCTCCCGTCGTCTCTGTTGTCATCCGTTGACGCCTTGGCTTGAGGGGTTAGTGTAGTGTCGTATCGCAGAATGGAGGACGACAGTGACTACATCGGCACCGCCCAAAGCAACATATCGCGTAATTGACGCGTACGATCATCCCCACGGAGGCCGTATTCTGCGGCTCCGGCTCGGGAAGGGCGAGGCCCTGCGCGTCAAGGAGCTGAAGAGCTGCGTCCTGACGGCCACGGCGCCGGACGGAAGCGAGGAGCGTATTTCCGTGGACGGCTTTGCGCTCTTTGGCGGAAGACCGTCGGACTCCCGGCTGGCCAGAACAGGACGCGTGGACGTCCATGTGACAGACGAAGTCGCCGGGCTCGTGGAAGTCGGGTGGACGCTGGCGGGGCCGGCCGCCGGCGGATAGCGTTAGCGCGATCCCGTACCGCCCCGGGCCCCGGGCGGATCCCGTTCGAACGCTCTCCGGAACCACGCCACGTAGGCCTCCTGGGCGTCGGGGTCGGCTGCGAGCCAGTCCCTTCTGGCCTCGACAAAGGCATTGGGGCGCGCGGTCAGGATGAATGCGTCGAGGTAGCCGTTTTCGTTCGAGTACATCAGTTCGTCGAGGATGCCGTTGGGCGGGGCGTCGAAGATCGACCGCTGGTACAGCCAGCTGTCCGATACGCGGGCCAGGATCGCCTTCTCCAGTTCGAAATCGCCTGCGCCGACCGCCTCGGGCAGCCATCGGTCCAGGCGGCTCTGCGCGGCCATCAGGTGGAGATGCGCATAGATCGTGTATGGTCCGGAGATGCCCGGTCTCGCCTGCGCGCTCACGTTCGCGGTATCGCCCCGTTCGTTCACTTCCAGCCGCTCCCACGGGTAAACGGGTCCCTCCTGCCCATTGGTGTAGATCATGAACGAGGGGTCGAGCGTGATGCTGTCCATCTGCTCCCGCAGCCACGCGTCCACCTCCTCCATGCGCTCCTTGGTGGGCGCGAGCCGTTCCCCGGAAAGAATGACGAGGCGCCGCGGTTCGGGGAGCTCGAACTGGGCCGTACCACAGGCAGGCATTGCGAGGACGGCAATTGCGACAAGCGCGCGGCGAACGTTCGGGAATCTTTGCATCGTAGTGGCGCCGTGGCGGGTGCGGGTGCGGAAAGGGCCTCTGACCACTTTACTCAACCCGCCTCGGGGGGGCCATGTTCCGTCTTCTCCGGAGCGGCTTCTCGCCAGCGAAGGAATTCGAAGGGACTGCGGCAGTCGGCGCACCAGCAGGTGGTGAGCGAAGCATGGCTCCCGAAAAGGGACATCAGCTCCGTCCGTTCGCCGCTGCAGAACGGGCACGGCGGCGCGTTGCCGGGGTCGGGGACGAGGCCGGCGGGGTCGGCGTCCACGCTCGCCTACTCCACGAAGAGGTCGCGGTTCCGATCTCCCCGCGCCCGCTCCACGGCCTCCTCGGCAGGGGCCCCGGGGCCTCTGCGGCGCTCCGGATCCCATCCGTCGCGCGCCGGCTCGACGGTACCCAGGTCGATCCCGACGGTGGCGAGCGTGCCCTGCAGCAGTTGCGCGCACCGGTCCCGCACCCGGTCCTCCGGCCAGACGTGCCCGTCGGCGACCAGCGTGTCGTGGGCATCGTCGCCGGGGAGGAGCCACGCGAGGGTCGTCGGCAGCATCGACCGGGCGGAATCCCGCAGGCGTGCCGCGCCCTCTCCCTCCGCAGCCGCGAGACGGCTGAACCACGCCGTGCCGAACCGGCGGTGATACTCCTCTTCCGCAAGCATCTTGGGCACGCGCGAGCGCGCCAGCGCGAACTTCCCGTTTGCGAAGCTCTCGAGCGCGACCGAGAGCGCGCCGTCGACCACCACCACCGCCGACACGAAGTGGGCCCAGTCGGCGAACGGATGGTCCAGGGCCGGCGCCGAGTAGTAGCGGGCCGCGGGGCGCTCGTGCTCGACCTCGAAGGGGTCGAACCCGAGGCGCTTGAGCATGGCATAGAGAAGCCGGGCGTGGCCCCACTCGTCCTGTGACATCGACGAGGCGGCGATTCCCGTCTCGATCGAGGGACTGCCCAGCAGCCAGTCGCTGTAACGGATTCCGAGCAGGCGCTTGGTGTCCGCGAGGCTCAGAATATGGCGGGCGAGCGGCGCGGGAGTCATGGTCCGTCGGCTTCTTCCGGCACATTCTTCGCCCACGGTCCCTCCACGCGGTTGACAGGAATGACCGCCCCGCGGGGGACCACGCACATCTCGAACCAGCTCTCTTCGTCGTAGGTCTTCCAGGCGTAGACCCGCGCCAGCTCGTCGCCCGGCGCGTCGATGTACCCGATGTGACGCAGCGGCTCGCCCCGGCGCTTGCGCGCGAAGACCTCGTAGACCCCCTCGCCCAGCCCCGTGCTCATGCGCCCACCCCGAAGCTTCGCAGCTTCCGCCTGCCTTCCTCGGTCATCCTGGCCGTGGTCCACGGGGGATCCCACACCTCGTTGATCTCGACCGTGTCCACCCAGGGTTCCATGCCGATCCGGTCGCGCACGTCCTGCTTGATGAAGTCCATGCAGGGGCAGGCCGTGGCCGTGAACGTGAGGTCAACGCGCGCCGTCCCACGGTCGAAACCGACGCCGTACACGAGCCCCAGTTCCAGCAGCGACACCGGGAGCTCCGGATCCAGAACCTCCCCGAGCGCGGCCCGGAGCGCGGCTTCCCTGTCGGCTGGAACCCCGGTCAACGGGGCAGACCACCGGTCGCGGCCACCCGAGGCGTGCACGGCAGGGGCGGGGTGGCCGGCGAGGATGGTGGCCAGCGAGCGCCGCAGCCGGACCGGCGTCCGGCCCGTCCGGCCAGGCACCACCGGCCGTGTCAATTCAGCCACGACGCCACCGACCCGCGCGACCTCCGCACCGAGTCCACGTAGATCTCGTTCATCGGGCCGCGTCCCTTCCAGCGCTCGAACACGGCTTGCCAGGTGATCTCGCCGTCGTCGAAAAGCCAGCGCTTGGCGTCGGGATCGTACTCGCACGGGAAGGGGTATTCCAGCACGTACTCGTCGGCCTCCTCGTCGTAGTGGGCCGGCACCGACAGCCCCAGCCCTTCGCACAGCGGGACTGTCGACGACATCCACACCTGCCGGAGTTCGTCGTTCGTAAGGCCCTTGAGCTTGTAGTCCAGCTGCCCGCTGTGGTGCTTGAGGTCGTCAGGCAGGCCGAACCATTCGATCGTCATCGGGAACATCCAGTCGACACAGCGCTGCAACAGCTCGGTCGCGGCCCCCCCGGCGCGTGCCAGCCGGCGCATCCACACCTCGCCATGGCGAAGATGGAAGGTCTCCTCCATGTCCACCTTTACAAGCGCCCGCTTCAGGGGGCCGTAGGAGGTGTTGCGGTGCACGTCGCCGAGCAGGCAAATGCCGGCCCGGTCGAAGAAGCCGTTCGCCACCACCAGTTCGGCCCAGTTGTCGAGCGGCTGGTCGAAGCCGTAGGGATGCTTGAATTCGTGCGGCTCGCGTCCGTAGACCAGGTGCTCCTTCGAGACCCCGAGGTCCTCGAGCAGCCGGTATGCGATGTTGGCGTGGGCCAGTTCGTCCTGGATGATCGCGTGCGCGCTCACCTGGGTGTTGGTGGACGGCGCGTGCCGGGCGGCGAACCAGTAGGCCGGGGCACTCATGAGCTCCGTGTCCGCCTGGACGGTCAGCTGCACGATGAGCGCCCTCCTGTAGCCGGGCGTCATCTCCTCGGGTGACTCGAGGATGTACCCGCCGCGGATCTTCTTCTTCAGTTCGTCTTCCGTGTATGATGCCATGTCTAGATTCCCAGGGCGGAGCGGATGAGGGGGCTGATGCGCTCCGGAGTCCACGGCGGGTCGAAGGTGAGCTCCACCTCGGAGTCCTCCACCCCATCCACGCCGGCCACGGCTTCGCGGGCCTCTTCGAGTATCTGGCCGGCCGCCGGACACATCGGCGTCGTCAGGGAGATTGTGACCCTGGCGTTGCTGCCCTCGATCTCGATGTCGTATACCAGCCCGAGCACCACAAGATCCAGATTGAGCTCCGGGTCCTTGACTGTCTTGAGAGCGTTGCGGACGGCTTTTTCGGTAACTGCGGACACGCTTTGCGACCTCCGGGTTTCTGGACCGCGCAACCCTCGACCGGGACACCGCGGGCTTCGCTAATCTAGTCCCATGTCGGTACATTTGCCTCATGCGAGTTGCCATCAACACCGGTGGGGGCGATGCGCCGGGGCTGAACGCGGTTGTACGCGCCGCTGTACTCGCCGCGGAACGGCGGGGGTGGGATGTGGTCGGCATTCGCCGCGGCTACGACGGACTCTTCATGGACGACGGCGTCGTCTCGCTCACCACCGGTTCGGTCAGGGGGATCACCCACCTTGGCGGGACGATCCTTGGAGCGACGAACCGCGGCAACCCGTTTTCGTTCCCGGTCAGGCAGGCAGACGGCGGCATCCGGATGGTGGATCGATCCGACGAGGTCGTCAGCAGGATGCAGGAGCTGAAGATCGACTGCCTGATCGCGGTGGGCGGAGACGGGTCGCTGGGGATCGCCAGCGAACTGGCGAACAAGGGCCTCAAGGTGATCGGCGTGCCAAAGACGATCGACAACGATCTGCCGGGCACAACCTTCACCTTCGGGTTTCATACCGCGGTGCAGACCGCCACCGATGCGATCGACAAGCTTCATTCGACGGCCCAGGCCCACCAGAGGGTGATGGTGGTGGAGCTGATGGGCCGGCACGTGGGGTGGATCGCGCTGTTTGCGGGTTTTGCGGCGACTGCCGACGTCATTCTGATCCCTGAAATCCCCTACGACCTGACCAGGGTGGCCGCGAAGATCGAGGCGCGCTGGAGGGAGGGCTCGGAATTCGCGATCATCGTGGTCGCGGAGGGGGCGATGCCGAAGGGGGGCGAGGCCTCCTACCTCGAAGAGGTCGGGAAGGGGGGGCGGCGCCGTCTCGGGGGGGTCGGGAAGCGGATCTCCCGCCGTCTGGAGGAGCTCACCGGACACGAGACCCGAAGCCTGGTGCTCGGCCACCTCCAGCGTGGCGGCCGGCCGATCGCGTTCGACCGCATCCTCTCGCTTCTCTTCGGGACCGCCGCGATCAGGCTCGCCGAACAGGGACGGTTCGGGTGCATGGTGGCGCTGGATGCGCCGACGGTCACCGCGGTTCCCCTGGCCGATGCGGCCCGGGCCACCAAGTCGGTACCCGTCGACGGCGACATGGTCATGGCGGCCAGGGCGATGGGGATTTCGTTCGGGGACTAGCCCGGTCACGCTCCGCGCGCAGCGGCCGCGGACCCACTGGCCTCGGGACTACTGGAAGCTCGTGGCGGGCCTTCCCGTGTAGCGCCGCCAATCCTCCGCCCTCAGCGACACGAGGTTGGCGAAGAGCCGGTACGCGCCTGGCACGCCCGCGGGGAACTGGCGGAAGAAGGCGACTCCGGTGTAGACATAGAGCCCTTCGCCCACCTCCGCCACGAGCAGCCCTCCCCGCTTCGGGTCCTCACCCGGGTCGGCCATCTCCATGACGGGCGTGTAGCGCTCGTCCCACTCGCCCAGGAAGTAGAGCCCCCGTTCCTGCACCCATCCCTCGAAGTCGGCGGGCCCGATCGCGTTCGGCGCCGTGAAGACGGGGGATTCAGGCGCCAGGACCGTCACGGACGCCGTCTCATCCGTGACCCGGTCGTGCGGCCTGCTTATCGCGACCGGGTAGGGCGTGAATCCGCCCGCGGGGAACTCGTACCTGTTGTACTGCACGATCACCGTGCCGCCCGCACGCGCGAAGTCCAGGACGGCCTCGTTGGCGGCGGCGAGATCGGGCCGCGTTTCGTAGGCGCGCACCCCGAGCACCAGAGCGTCGAAGCGGGAGAAGTCGCCCCGGCTCAGTTCGGCCTCGCCGAGTTCCTCCACCGCCATCCCGATCTGCCTGAGCGCGTCGGCCCCGCCGTCCCCCGACCCCATGATATAGCCAACACGCAGGTCGGTATCGGCGGCCACCGGGAAGACCGAGATCCGGACCGCCGCGTCCCGTGCAAGCACGCCGCGCGGAATGTGCGGGTAGTCGACAATGTCGGATGTCGTGACAAAATCATTACCGTTTTTGTCCTGTCCCGACTCTGCCCCAACTCTGACAGCCCCCTCACCCTCGCTCGCGATCGCATGTAGGACAAAATCCCCGGCCAATGTGTCGGTCGTCGGTGTAACTGCGAACGTGAACGACCCGCTGGCGCCGTCCGGTTCCAGCGAAAACGATGCCTCGGCCGGCGCGACCCCCCAGCCCTCCGGCGCCTCCAGCCGCACCGTGCCCGAGCGGGCCGTGGCCGAGGTATTGGTGAGCACGACCCCGACTTCACGCGCACCGGCTGTGCCCCCGGGCCAAATCATGGAAGGGGGTTTCACGGCCACGTCCAGGGCGGGCATGACCAGCACGCGCTCCCGGTACTCGCCGATGGCGCCGTCGACGCCCACGTAAAACCCGTCGCGCTCGACCCCCACGGTTGCGGTGGCCCGGGACAGCGCCATGGCCACACGGGCCCGCACCGGTGCCCGTGCGAAGGGCCGTGCCCACAACTCCGCGTCGTCCGGCCAGCTGTACATCCCGCCGGTGCGCTCGTCCCGCAGGTAGTAGGGCGCCGAAATCGCCGCGTCCGGCGGTACCGCGACCCGCCAGCTCCAGCGGCCGACCTCTCCCGGCCCGAGCCGCCCATCCACGGGTGTCTCCGCCACCGGTGGCCTGAAGAACGGCGAGCGCGAGGGACCGACCGTCGACTCGTCGGTGGGAGACGCGTGCCAGCTCGAAGGCAACAGCAACTCGGGCGCCACGTCGGACAACTCAAGACCCCCGCCGTTCCAGACGTTTACGTCCACGACGACCGACTCGCCCGGCGTCAGCAGATCGCGCCCCACCCGCACCTCGGTCACGACCCCGGCCGCGGCGAGCAGGGCTTCCGTAACCTGCACCAGCCGCCCCTCCAGGGCGCGCCGCCCTTCGCCCCCGGGTGCCTCGCCGATCAGGCCGCGAAGAATCGCACCGGCTTCGGCCAGGCCCGCCACGGCTCCGTCCGGCCGAATCGCCGAAAGACCGTCGGCCGCGTCGGCCAGCGCGCCACGATACCGCTCCAGCCGCCGCTCGGTATCCGCGGGCCATCCCGCAGGCAGCGGTGTGCCCAGTTGCCCGATGAGCGTGGTGTCCACGCCCGCGAAGATGCCGTCGTCCTCCAGCCCCTCCTCCAACGATGCCACCAGACGCAGCGCACTGGCCCGTGCGCCCATTGACTGGCCCGACCCCATGTCCTGGGATTGATGGCGGCTGCGGCTTTCCATTGCGAGCTGGAAGTGCGACCGCCCCAGCACGGGGTCGAACTCACCCGTCGGGACGCGGATCGTCGCGTCACGGGGGGAGAACCGCGCGGACCGGTACAGCTTGGTGGGCTGCCAGGGGGTGACGCCCCGCGCGGCGAGCTCGGGAAAGCGATCCGGGTCGCCGGCCGCCGAAAAGGCCTCGTGGGCCGCCACGCCCGCGATCTGGTGCTGCCCGTGGCCGTCGCGGGGCGTCCCCGAGAAGACCGACACGATCACGTGCGGCCGGAACTTCCGCACCACGAACACCACGTCGCGCAGCACCTCTTCGAGCGGCCAGAAGCGCAGCGCCTCGTCGATGTTCTTCGAGTACCCGAAGTCGAAGGCGCGGGTGAAGTACTGCCCGCCGCCGTCCAGGGCGCGGGCGGCAAGCAGCTCGCCCGTCCGGATCACGCCGAGACCCTCGTGCAGCCGGTGCCCGATCAGGTTCTGACCGCCTTCGCCGCGGCTGAGCGACAGGTAGGCCGTCTCGGCTCCCATGCCGCGCGCGAGGGTGGCGAGCAGGCTGGTGTCTTCGTCGTCGGGGTGGGCGGCGATCATCAGCACGCGCTTCACGCCGTCGAGCTGGCGCAGGCGCAACGCGGTGCCCACCAGGCCATTGTCCTGCCCGGCGACTACCTGCGCCGTGAGATGGGCGGGGCCGTGCGGTCCGGGCGCCGGTGCCGCCGCCGCGAGTGCGAGCAGCGCGGTGGCGGTCGGCGTCGCCAGTGTCATCTTGCCAGGTTTCATCCCGGGAAGGTAACTATCCTCGATGGACATCGCCGCCACGCTGCGCAGTTACGACGGGAAGCGCGTCGCGCCGTTTCGGGCGGTGGCGGAAGCGCTCTCCCAGCGGGCGGGTCGCGGCCGGGACGCCGTCGACCACCTTCTCGAACTCGCCGCTGCGGACGAGACAGCACTCCAGGTGGGCGCGACCTGGGTCCTCAAGTACCTTGCCGAGCGTGGCGCGGCGCCTGGCGGTCGGCAGACCCCGGCCCTGTTGCGGCTCCTGCAGCGCCCTCTCGCACCCCACGCCCTCCTTCACGTGCTGCAGACCCTGCCGCACATGGAGCTCTCCGCCGACCTCCCGGCCAGAGAGGAACGCGCCTTCCACCGCGCGCTGCTACGCCTGATCGGGTCCGACCGCGTCTTCGTGCGAGCCTGGGCGTACAACGGCCTGGGCCTCCTGGCGGCCCGGAATCCGGCGTTGCGGGATGAGGTCCAGGCCCTTTTCAGCCGCGCGGAGAAAACCGAGACCGCCGCGGTGAAGGTGCGCATACGGCACGCGCGGGCGGCGATTCGGCGTTAGGGGGTCACCCTACTCGAAGGGTACGAGCGTTCCGCTTGGGGACGGCGGTGCGCTCATGCTGATGGTCAGGGCATCAACGCAAAGGCATTTTCCTGTGCGGAGCCGGAGTCCCGACACCGACGGACGACGGACCTCCGGGACCGGACAGCGGCTGCTCCGAGCCGGCCCAGGCAACTAACGCACCCTCATCACCACGCCGGCGCCCACGTACATGTCCTCGGCGGCATCGTTCAGCCCCACCCCGACGCGGAGGTCCCACTGCAGGTCGTCGTTCGCGAGCCAGGTGAGCCCGCTGTTGAGGTAGTGCTCGCCGCTCCCGCCTTCCGGCCCTGCCGGCACGAAGGCGTACCACTCGGCGTAGACGCCGCTGCGCCGGCCCGTCGCGATGCCCCACGACAGCGACTGGGCCCACTCGCTGTAGTCCCCGTTGTCGTCCGCAACCGCAGCGTTCACCTGCGTGCTGCCGGCCAGGGAAAGCGTCTCGTTCAGGTCCCAGCTGTATAGAAAGTTGACACCCGGAAGCGTCCGTCCCGTCGAAAAGACGGAGCTGCCGGTGGGCACCGTCATCTGCGGCAGGATCGCGGTCGCGGGGAGGAAGCCGCGCTGCCCGGAGAGGGCGAGCTTGGCACCCAGGTAAAGGTCTTCCAGCCCTGATGTGGCTACGCCGCTGGCGGACGCGTTGTCAACCTGCGTCACCAAGGTGGTTCCCACCCGAAGCTCCAGTCGCTCGGTGAGCACCCCCACACGGAGCAGGGGTTCTCCATAGGTGTGGACCCGGGTGGTGGTCCTTCCGTCGGTGTCGGACCCGAGAGTAAGCCCGAGTTCGAGCTGGAAACCGCCGAGTCCCACGGTACTGGTCGCCTCGGTGAAGTCGGGGCGGTCCGCGACGAGCGCCTGGGCCTGGGCGGCGTCGGCGGCGGTGAGCGGGGACAGGCCCGCCAGAACGAACAGGGCACGGCCGTGCCGAGGCCAAATGTAAACCAGACATGACATTTTATGTAAACCGCGCTTTACTTTTTCGGATTTGTGGAGATACGGCGCCAGCGTGGCCAGGGCAACGCAAGCCCCTCGGGCGCCCGCGATCTGCCGAACCATCCGGCCAGCGCCGCCAGGCTCAGAACATAGGGCAAGGCCAGGAAGAGCGGGTATGGCAGGTCCGCGTCGAGGGCCTGCAGCGTGAACTGCAGCGCCTCGGCCCCGCCGAAGAACAGGGCCGCCGCGAACACTCCCCAGGGTCGCCACCGCCCCAGCACCACGACCGCGATCGCGATGAATCCCTTTCCCGCCGACATGTTCTCCGCAAACGTGCCCGTGTGCACCAGGCTCAGGTGCGCGCCCGCCAGTCCGGCCATCAGCCCCCCGAAAACGGTCGCGAGCATGCGGGTGCGCACCACCGGGACGCCCGCCGCGTGCGCGGCCTCCGGCGACTCTCCGGCCGCACGCAGCGCCAGACCCCAGCGGGTGCGGAAGAGGAACCATCCGAGGAGCGGCACCATGGCGTAGGCCAGGTACGCCGTGATCGCCTGATCGAAGAAGGCCGGCCCGAGCAGCGGAATGCGCGACAGGACGGGCACCTCCCACGCCGGCACCGTCTGCAGCTCCAGCGCCAGCCCGGTCGCGCCGAAGCGGCTCTGGAACACCGCCCCCGTGAAGCCCAGGCTGCCGATGGTGACGGCGGTTCCGGTGATGATCTGGTCGGTGCCCAGGCGCACCGCAAAGCCGGCAAAGACCAGCGCGGCAAGTCCGCCGGCGAGCGCGCCCGTCGCCAGTCCCGCATGGGGGCCGACCGTCAGAGCGCCGAGCGCCCCACCCAGCGCTCCCCAGATTACCGATCCCTCCAGCCCGATATTGATCACGCCCGATCGTTCCGAAACCGTCTCGCCGAGGGCCGCCAGCGCGAGCGGTACCGCCAGTCCGACGGCGGCGACAAGGAAGGATGAGAGGGCGGCGAGATCAGTCACGGGAGTGAGTCGTCCATTGCACGATTCGGTCGGCGGTGAGCACGGCCAGGATGACCAGCGCCTCGATCCCCCGGACCCAGACTTCCGGCACGCCGGCCTCACGCTGCATGGCCCCGCCCCCGGCACTCAGCGCACCGAATACGATGGCCGTGACCACGACCGCGAGCGGGTGAAGCCGCGCAAGGAGCGCCACCGCGATCGCCGTGTAGCCCCAGCCCGGCGAGAGCCCCTCGTACATGCGGTGCGTCACGCCCGCGATCTGGATCCAGCCGGCCAGCCCCGCGATCGCACCCGACACGAGGAACGACAGCCATATGACGGGGGCCACGCTGAATCTGCCGCTCACCTCCGCGGCCTTGACCGAGGCGCCGGCCGCGCGAAGCCGGAAGCCGCCCGGCGTGCGGGTCAGGTACAGCCAGAGACCCACCGCGATCACGACGCCGAACAGAAAACCGAGATGGAGCCGCGTGTCGGGGAGCAGGGCGGGGAGATGGGCGGCCGCGGGGATCTCGTCGGTCTGATTGAACACGCCCCGCGACTCGCGCAGGGGCCCCTGCACGAGGAACTGGGCGAGGAACAGGGCGACGAAGTTCATAAGCAGGGTGGTGATCACCTCTCCCACGCCCATCCCGGTCTTCATCGCCGCCGGGATGGATGCCCACAGGGCACCGGCGGCCGCGGCGGCGAGGAGGGTGACCGGGAGGACAAGGACGGCGCCCGCGCCGGGGAGCACGAGCGCGACGGCGACGCCGGCCAGCGCGCCCGCGTGAAGTTGCCCCTCGGCGCCGATGTTCCAGACGCGGGCGCGGAAGGCGAACGCGACCGCCAGGCCGGTGAGCAGCAGGGGGGTGGCCCGGACCAGCGTGAACGAGACGAAGCGGTCCCAGGTGCCGAAAGCGCCCCGCGCGAGGGCGGCGAACGCCTCGCCGGGTGAATGGCCGCCCAGGGCGAGGAGCGCCGCCGCGACGGCCATGGTGGCGACGACGGCGGCCGTGGCCGTAATGGTGGCCAGGAACTCGGGGCGCAGCCGGGCGCGGGTGCGGGGGGTCACGGAGTGCCGTCCCCCGCGCTGAGCATCAGTGCCCCGATTGCCGCGGCGTTATGGTCGTCCCGCTCCACAGGAATCAGACGGCCGCGGACCATGACCGCGATCCGGTCCGCGAGTTCCAGGACTTCGTCGAGGTCGGCCGAGATCAGCACAACACCCGGCGGGCGGTTGCCCGTGCGCGCAAGCTGGACGATCCGTTCCCGCACCGCCCTCGTCGCTTTCACGTCCAGCCCGCGCGTGGGCGATTCGGCCACCAGGAGCTCACCGGCGCGCAGGAACTCCCTTCCCGTGACCACCTTCTGCTGATTCCCGCCCGACAGTGTGCCGGCGCTGGTGTCCGGCGAGCGGGCCAGCACATCCAGCTCGTCCACGAGCGCAGCCGAGGTCTCCCCGATTCGGGCCCAATCCAGCCACGGACCCCGGCGGTACGCTGGCTTCTCGTGAAGAGCAAGGGCCACATTCTCGGTGATTGTGAATTCCTTCACAAGCCCTTCCTCGCCCCGATCCTGCGGGATCCACCCGACCTCGTCCGGAAGAGTAGCGGCTCCGGTGTCGGGCTTGAGCGTGCCAGCGAGAACGGCCGCCAGTGCGCGCTGCCCGTTGCCGTCCACGCCGGCGATGCCGAAGATCTCGCCTCGGTGCACGGTCATGCTGACATCGCTGAGCGCGGGGGCCTCACCGGCGCCGATCGTCACGTCGGCGAGGATCGCCACGGGGGTGGAATCGGGCTCCCCGCTGGGCTGCGCACCGCCTCCATCCGCGGTCTGCCCACCCGGCCGCCCACGCTCGCCCTCTCCGCCACCCATCGACCCCACGCCAGAAACACTCGGCGCTGCCACCGCCCGCCCCACCATGGCCTCCGCAAGCTCGCCGGCCGACAACCCCGCTGCTTCCTCGGTCAGCACGTGCCGCCCCCGCCTGAGCACGGTGACCCGATCCGCCACCGCGAGCACCTCGTCCAGCTTGTGCGCCACCAGCACGATCGCCGTCCCCGCGGCCGCCACCTCACGGAGCACGGCGAAAAGACCGTCGACCTCCTGCGGGGCCAGCACGGCGGTGGGCTCGTCGAGCAGGAGCACGCGCGTCTCGCTCATCAGCGCCTTCAGGATCTCCACCCGCTGGCGCTCGCCGACGCCCAGCGCGGCCACCGGCGCGTCCAGCTCCGCGTCCAGTTTCAGCTCGCTGGCGTGCGCCTCGACCTGGCTGCGATAGCCGGGTGCGATCATGCCCCGCCGCGTCCACGCCTCCCCGTTGAAGAGGGCGACGTTCTCGAATCCGGTGAACCGGGGCACGAGCGAGAAGTGCTGGTGCACCATCGCCACCCCCAGGACCCGGGCGTCGCGCGCGCTCCGCAACTCAACGCGCTGCCCCCCGATCTCGACCCGGCCCGCATCCGGGGCCAGAAGCCCGCCGAGAATGTTCGCGAGGGTCGTCTTGCCGGCGCCGTTCTCGCCGAGGAGGCCGTGGATCTCACCGGGCGCGAGTTCGAAGTCGACTTTGTCCAGGGCCGTGACGGGCCCGAAGCGCCTGGTGATGCTGTCGAGTCGCGCGGCGACGGTCACGTGCGGGGCCTTTCCCCCGGGTTACGACGGGAGCGGGTCTCCCTGCACGCCGGGATCCTCCGGGCCCGCGCCGCCCTCCCCCTCCACGAACTCGATCCGCGGTACCTGCAGCGTCCCCGCGACGATCTCCGCCCGAGCCCTGTCGATGGCGGCCAGCACATCGTCCGGAATCACCCCCTCCCGGGCCGGATTGAGCACGAAATCCACCGCGCCCGCCGCGATCCCCGAATACAGAACCTCGTCGGACAGGGTCCCCGCCCCCCACGCTCTCGCCGCCCTCAGGAACATGGCCGGAATGTGGATCACCGCGCTCCCCACGATCACGTCGGGCGCCACGTCGTTCTGGTTGCGGTTCATCCCGAACGCCCACGCCTCGCGTCCCCCCTCGCGGGCTTCGCGCACCGCCTGGAAGAAGCCGAAGCTGGCGGCGTCCACGTTGTGGATCAGGACATCGGCGCCCTGGCGCAACTGCGCGGCGGCGGCCTCCTTGGCCGCGGAAACGTCGTCCCAGTTGCCGATGAAGGTCTCGAGCACCGTCGCGTCCGGGTTCACCGCCCTCACGCCGGCCTCGAACGCGACAAACGTGCCCTTCGCCGAGGGGATCTCGACGCCGCCCACCATGCCGAGCACGCCGGCGCGGCTCACAGCGGCCGCGGCCATCCCGGCCAGGTAGGTCGCCTCGTTCAGGTGGAAAATGAGCGGCACCACGTTGGCCGACGGGCGCGATCCCGACGAGATCACGAACGTCACATCCGGATACTGTTCAGCGGCCCGGCTGGCAGCGTCCTGGTATTCGAACCCGTGCCCGAAGATCAGCCCGTAGCCGGCCTCGGCGTAGGATATGAAGGCCTCGTCGAACTCGGCGGGGGTCCGCGTCTGCTGGTGGGAAATGCGGAACCCCAGCGAGTCGCCGATCCATCGCAGGCCCTCGTAGGCGCCGGCGTGCCAGCCGGCGTCGCTGACGGGTCCCGAAGTGAGCAGGGCGACCGAGCGTGTGGCGGTGACGCTCGCCGCGTCAGGCGCGCCCGCGTCCGACGAGTCGCCGCCGCAGGCCTGTAGCGCCGAAAGCGCGACGAACAGGAGGGCGGTGGTGGGGTACAGCTTCATGTCGGTCTCGCGGGTCCGGGGTCGATCGCGGGCCGAAAAAACCGTGGTCTGGTGGCCCGTCGTGGACAGACGGTAAGATAATAGGCGGTTTCCCTCACGGGATGTTTCCCGTTACTGCCCACCCCCCAATCGGAAAGCCTCATGAGCCAACCCCGCGACCATTGGAGTTCCAACACAGGCCTCGTGCTTGCCGCCACCGGCAGCGCGATCGGCCTCGGCAACCTCTGGAAGTTCCCCTTCATCACCTGGGAGAACAACGGGGGAGCGTTCGTCCTCGTCTACCTGATCTGCATCGCGGCGGTCGGCCTGCCGATCATGATGGCCGAGCTGCTGATCGGGCGACGGAGCCAGAAGAGCGCGGTTGGGGCGCTGAAGGATGCCGTCGCGTCCAAGTGGCCCGCCGGCCGCAAGCTCGGAGCGTTGGCCGGAGGATGGGGCGTGCTGGCGGGCTTCATCCTGCTCAGCTACTACACGGTCATCGCGGGGTGGTCGCTCTACTACTTCACCAAGTCGCTATCATGGACTTTTGGCGGCTACCCTGTGGGAATGTTGCCGGGGGACCTCTTCAACGGGCAGGCGCTCAACACCGGCCTGCAGTTGCTGCTGTCGCTCGGGTTCAGCCTCGGGACGATCGCCGTGGTCTATTTCGGCGTGAGCAAAGGGATCGAGAAGATCGCCCGTATCTTCCTGCCGATCCTGTTCGGCATCCTGCTGCTGATGCTCGTCAGCGCGCTTGGCATGAGCGGTTCCGCCGAGGCCCTGGGCTTCATCTTCCGCCCCAACTTCAGCGAACTGGGGATGGAGGGGATCCTGGAGGCGCTCGGTCACTCCTTCTTCACGCTTTCGCTCGGCATGGGGGCCATGATCACCTATGGCTCCTACATCTCCCGCAAACACTCGGTCGTAAAGGCGTCGGGGGCGATCGTGGCGCTGGACACCATCATCGCACTGGTCGCCACCGTGATCATGTTCTCGGTCATCTTCTCGGTGGCGGGGATGCGCGAAGAGATCAGCGGGTCCACGGTCGGAATGCTCTTCATCTCGCTGCCCGAGCTGTTCTACACCGAGGTACCCTTCGGCGTCGTGCTCGGGCCGCTCTTCTACGTGCTCGTCGCCCTGGCCGCGCTGACCTCAACGATCTCCCTGCTGGAGGTGGTGTCCGCGTACCTGATTGACGAGCGTGGGCTGACTCGGCATAAGGCGACCATCGGTGCCGGAGCTGCGATCTTCGTGTTCACCACCTTTGCGGTCCTGTCGATTCCCGGACTTCTGGGAGTCTCCGCCGAAGGCCTCCTGTCCACCATGGAGATCTTCGACGGCAAGATCGGCTGGTTCGCGACCGCCGACCACTTCGTTTCCAACTGGATGCTCCCGACCGGCGGCTTCTTCATCACGCTGGCGGCGGGGTGGTTCATGACCCGTGAGGCGACGAAGAGCGAGCTGATGGACGGCACTGAACCGCGTTGGTTCAAGTACGGCGCGTGGCGCTTCTTCATCCGCTGGGTGGCACCGATCGCCGTTGCGGCGATCATCGTCTTCGTGATCCGCGGGGTGGACTTCAGTTGACGGGACAGCAGGTCCGCAAACGCCCGCCGGAGATCTCCTTCGGCGGGCGTGTCCTCTTCCTGGTGGACAATGCCGACCTGATCCGGCGGCAGCTCCACGAGGGCCTCGACCTCGACCTCACGCCCGAGCTCAAGGCCCGGCTCCGCCACCAGATCAGCACCGACGAGATCACCCCCGCCTACATCTGCTTTTTCTACGACGAGACCCTGGGCGAATTCCCGTACCTGGGGCTGGAGGCCGCGAGCGGAAGCGGCGCCACCGAGGCCCCGATCGAACGCGGAAGCGTCAAGGACGCCGGATTCATCTGCTCGGTCGCCGGCAAGCGCCGCGGCAAGGGATCCAGCCGCGAGCAGAGCCCCTACGCCGAGCTGATGGCCGGGATCAAGGTCGTCGTCAGCGAGAGCATCGAGCGCATCTACAACGAGAACTGCCAGAACCTGGGCATCCTCACCACGACCGACTTCGGCCTCATCGAGCGCATCCGCTCCGGCGAGCCGATCCCGCTCACCGAGTTCACGGCCGGCACCGACGAGATCACCCGGCAGATCATCGAGTACGGCGGCCTGTTCGAGTTCAACATGGCGAGGCTGGGCGGCCAGGTGACGCTCCCGGCACCGCGCGCGCTCGGCGACCCTCCCGCAGGCGACGCGGCCTCGCGCCCCATGACCCTCGGCGAGAAGATCTTCGCCAGCAAATGGGTCGTTGACGCGGCCTCCGACCAGGTCGGCACCACACACGCCGAACCCGGCGAGGCGGGCTTCTTCCGCGCCGACGTCCGCTTCTCCCACGAGTACGTGACCCCGATGGCGGCCATCTTCTTCGAGCAGAAGCTGGGCGCCGACGCGAAGGTTCTCGATCCCGACTCGATCCTCTTCTTCCGCGACCACCTGACCTTCCTGCACAAGGTGATGAGCCAGGAGCGGATCGAGCAGGGCCTGCTCGAAGTCGCCAACCAGCTCGAGGTCAAGCAGCGCGAGTTCTCGGAAAAACAGGGCATCCGCCTCTACGGCGAGCAGCAGGGCCACGTCATGGGCTCCGAGGCAATCTGCCACTCCAAGATCCTCGAGGACTACGCCGAGCCGGGCATGCTCGTGATCGGCACGGATTCCCACACGCCCCACGCGGGTGCGGTCGGCGCCCTGGCCTTCGGGGTCGGCACCACGGCGATCTTCAATTCGTGGATCACGAAGGACGTGCGCGCGCGCATTCCGCCGTCGTTCAAGGTGGTGGTGGGCGGCACGCTCCCCGCCAACGCGACCGCCAAGGACCTCATGCTCGAGATCCTGCGCCACCCCTACGTGCGCGACGGCCACGCGATAGGCCAGATCATCGAGTATGCGGGCCCGGTCGTGGAAGGGCTGTCTGTGGACGAAAGAGCGACCATGACCAACATGGCCGCCGAAGTGGGCGCGTTCACGGGTCTGGTTGCGGCCGACGAGAGGACGGTCGAGTTCCTCGTGCGGGAGCGCGGCATGCCCGTGGCCCGTGCGCGAGCGCTGGTCGAAGGTGTGCACAGCGACCCCGGCGCCGAATACGTCAAGGTCATCGAGATCGACGCCTCGCGCCTGCGCCCCATGGTCGCGCTGCCCGGCGATCCCGGAAACGGCCTCTACATCGACGAGCTCGCCGACGCCGTCCCCATCGAGATCGCGTACGCCGGATCGTGCACGGCCGGCAAGAAGGAAGACATGGACATGTACGCGCGTGTCTTCCGCGAGGCCCGCGACCGGTGGGGCCTCGGCGTCCACCCCGGCGTGAAGTGCTACATCCAGTGCGGCTCGACCGACGTCCGGGAATACGCGCGCGAGCAGGGGTACCTGGACCTGTTCCACGAGATCGGCGCCGAGTTCATCGAGCCGGGATGCGGCGCGTGCATCGCGGCAGGGCCGGGCGTCACCCGCTCGGCCGAGCAGGTGTCGGTGTCGTCCCAGAACCGCAACTTCCCGGGCCGCTCGGGACCGGGCCAGCTGTACCTGGTGTCGCCCTACTCGGTGGCCGCGTCGGCGGTGGCTGGCAGGGTGGCGGCGTGGGAGCCCGGAGCGCGGGTGGAAAGGGTGGAAGCGGGGACGCCGAGGGTGCCGGTGCTGGCGTAGGGGGGCAACAGCTCGTCGGCTGCCGTTCCGTCGCTGTCGCCGTGCGGCGACATTCGGCTCTTGGCGTCGTTCGCCGACATTGTTGATTTGTCGCCGCTCGCCTACATTAGCTGACGCAGGCGAGCATACCCATCGGGCCGAGGATCACCCTTGAGAGTCAACACGCCAGTCGACTTCGGCCTCTTGATCCGCCAGGCGAGAAAAGCGCGGGGCATGACCCAGCAGCAACTGGCGCGGTCGGCCGCGGTCGGCCGCCAGTGGATCGTGGAGATCGAGGCAGGAAAGCGGCGAGCCGAGCTTGGCAAGGTAATGCAGACCCTGGCCGCGCTGGACCTGACGCTGTCGATACGCGGGGAGGGGATACCAGAGACGCGCAAATCCGAAGTTCCGATTGAAGCCATTGATCTCCAGGCAGTTCTGGATGCTCACCGGCGCACATCGCGGTGAACGAGTACCTGATCGCATTGGCAGGTGGCCGCAAGGTCGGAAAGATCGGGCGGGACGCCAGAGGGCGGCTCAGCTTCGAATACGACGATGCATGGAGCCTGGAAGACGCGGCGTTTCCGCTTTCCCTCTCGATGCCGCTGACTGTCCGCGACCACGGTCATGACAGAATCGAACCATGGCTCTGGGGGCTCCTCCCGGACAACGAGAACGTCCTGGCACGCTGGGCTCGGCAGTTCCAGGTGTCGGCACGTAGTGCTTTCTCACTGCTGAAAGCCACCGGGGAAGATTGTCCGGGCGCCGTGCAATTCGTGAGGCCGGATCGCGTTACCGAACTGCTGGCCTCCCGGACCGTTGGGGTGTCCGCGTCCGACGCGGTGCCGGAGTCCCGCGAAGTCGCCTGGCTGACCACCGCCGAGGTCGAGGCGCGGCTGCGCACCCTGCGGCACGACAACAGTGCTTGGCGCCTGGCGGAGGATGTGGGACAATTCAGCCTCGCCGGGGCACAGTCGAAGACTGCCCTTCTGCTGGAGGACGGTCGCTGGGGCGTTCCTCATGGCGCGACACCTACGACCCACATCCTCAAGCCACCGATTCCCGGCTTCGCAGGACACTGCGAGAACGAGCACCTCTGTCTGCAGCTTGCGGACGCCCTGGGTATTCCCGCCGCATATTCCCGCGTGAACAGTTTCGGGCAGGAGGCTGCGATCGTCGTCGAGCGGTACGATCGGATCGCCGTGGCGGGACGATTGGTACGGTTGCATCAGGAAGACCTCTGCTAGGCCCTGGCGCGGAGCCCATTGAACAAGTACGAGAGCGATGGCGGGCCGGGTTGCCGGGACATCGCGAGCGCCATTCAGTCCTATAGCACCCGTCCGGGCAAAGATGTTCGCACCTTCGTAGAGGCGATCGCGCTGAACTGGGTCATCGGCGGCACCGACGCTCACGCCAGAAACTTTTCACTATTGATCGGCACCGGCGGAAACGCCAGGCTCGCCCCGCTCTACGACCTGGCCAGCGCCATGCCCTATCCCGGCCAATACGCACCCAGGCTCAAGCTGGCCATGAAGATCGGCGGTGAGTCGCGGCTCGGATACATCCAGGTGAGGCACTGGGAGCGGTTCGCTGCCCAGGTGGGGCTGCCGCCGGATGAGGTGCTCGGGATCTGCAAGTCCGTGGCCGCCGAGACGCCTGACCGTTTTGCCGATGTCGTGGCGGCCGCCCGGTCGGAAGGACTGGATCACCCGATCGTCGAAGGACTCAAGGAGAACATCGCGAGTCACGCGAGCGCATGCCTGGACAGGCTTCAACGGTGAAGTGCCGGAATGGTCGCTGCTGGACTCGAACCAGCGACCCCTACGATGTGAACGTAGTGCTCTACCGACTGAGCTAAGCGACCTTGAGTACCCCCACGGGGAATCGAACCCCGGTCTCCTGGCTGAGAACCAGGTATCCTAGTCCACTAGACGATGGGGGCGTCCGTGCCCGCGTCCAGCGAGTCGTGCATGACGCCGGAGGCGAGGGGCAGATAACCTAAAGCGAACTGGCGGACGGCTCAAGTACGAGAACGCGCGGCATTGTCCAACTTGCGCCACTGAGGTCCACCGTGACCGAGAGTGGCGTCGCGTCTCTGCCGCCATTAGTCCTCGAACGGATTCAAGAGCGGCACCCCCAGCGCGCGAAAGTCACGGACGTTACGAGTCACCACCGTCAGCCGGTGGACTGCGGCCGTCGCGGCGATCATCGCATCCTCCAGGATGGTCCGCGACCGACGCCGCTTGACCCGCGCCCATTCCTTAAACGCCGCCGCATCCATGGGCAACACGCCGTAGGAATCGATCACCTGCTCCAGCCAGGCCTCCAGTTCCTGTGCCTTGACAGGATTCTGTTCACGCACGTTCTCGATTCCGGACTGGATCTCGCCCACGGTGACGGCGGACAGAAAGAGCTGATCGGACGGTACCCCGGCAATCCATCTCAACACCGACGAGTGCGGCCGCGGTCGGCGGAGCTCCGACACGACGTTGGTGTCCAGCAGGTACACGCGGCTACTCAAGCGGAGGGGGTTCGCGATGGCGGTGTTTTCGACGGGGTGGTGTCAACTCCTCCGTGCGGGCCTCGGGAGCCAACAGGAGTTCCTTGAGGTCCCGCCGCGCCATTCGCTTCATCCGGCGCCATTCGTCGATCGAAACCAGAACCGCCGCGTCCACCCCGCGCTTTGTGACCAGCTGCGGTCCCTCGGACACACTTGACTCGAGCATTTCGCTGAAGCGCGCCTTGGCCTCCTGCACCTGCCACACTCTGGGCACACAGTCCTCCTGCTCTCAGATTATCTGACTAGTTATAGGGCTAGTCAGAACATCTCGCGAGGTCAAGCCTTCCCGCGCTCGCGCCTGTCAGTCAATCCGGAGGCTCCGTTTTCCTTGGGGCGGCCCTCAGCACCGCATGCTCCCGCTCGATCTCCCGGTGGAACCGTTTCGGCAGCCTTGCCCAGTCCCGCGCCTCGACAAGAAACGGAATTGTCGACTCCCGGACCGCCTCCTCGAAGTCGATCAGCCGATCGAGCGGAATCTTCTCAAGGTCCGGCCCGCGCAGCACGAGATCGAGATCGCTGCCGTCGTGGCCCCGGCCGTTCACGCGGCTGCCGTAGGCCCACACCTCGACACCGGGCAGATGTTCCTGCAGCAACGCCTTCAGGACGCGCCGATGCCTTTGTGTAAGGCGCAGTCGGTCAGTCGGTCTGCCAGGCATCTTCGGCCCTTGTTGCCTCTCCGTTGCGTCGTAGGGAATGCCGGATCCGGATGCCACCCAAGATACGACGGGGAGCGCGGTGCCGTACACCTTCGTCGCGGATGGCCCGAATCCCGGGCAGGCCGCCTTGCCCGGCCCTGGCGGATCTCTGACTTTGTTGCGAGTGAACCCCAACCCCCAGGTCCTCATCCTCGGCGGCGGTCCGGCCGGCGCCGCCGCCGCGCGCCTCCTCGCGCAGTGGGGCCTGGAGGCCGTGATCGTCGAGCGATCGCCGGACCCCGACCCGACCGCGCCGTCTCTGGCCGAATCGCTGCCGCCCAGCACGCGCAAGGTGCTGGCCGCAACGGGGCTGCTGGGGGTGGTGGAGGCGGGCGGATTCCTGGCGAACGGCGGGAACACGGCGCTTTGGGGCGGTGAAGGCCGCCGCGACGACTTCGCGGGGGGCGCCGCCGGGTTCCACATCCTGCGGTCGCGGTTCGACAACATCCTGCGTGAGGCGGCGGTGGAGGCCGGGGCGGAGATCGTACCGGGCGTGGCGAGGTTGCCGGAACCGGGCGCCGACGGGGAGGGGTGGCGGGTCGAGGTCGTGCAGGGCGGCGGGGAGCGCGTCGAGATGCAACCGGACTGGATACTCGACTGCACCGGCAGGGCGGGGTTGCTGGCCCGCCGCTACCGGATTCCCGAGTCGGAGGCGCCGACGCTGGCCGTGGTGCGGCGGTACCGCAGCGAGGACGGGTGGGGGAACGTCGAGGCCACCCACGCCCTCGTGGAGAGCTTCGGGCGCGGCTGGGCGTGGTCGGTGCCCACCTCGGAAGCGGAGCGTCATGTCGCGGTCATGCTGGACCCTCAACTCCAGGCCGTGATGGACGGGGCCGCCGATCTCTCGGCTGCCTTCGAGGCCGAGATCGCCAACACCGCCCTCATGCACTCCATCACAAACCCCGCCTTGCCCGTCGGCGACGCCTGGGCGGTGACCGCGTCGATGTACACGTCGTCCCGGTTCGCGCTCGACCGGGCGCTGCTTGTGGGAGACGCGGCCTCGTTCGTCGACCCGATGTCGTCGTACGGAGTGAAGAAGGCGCTGGCCTCGGCGTGGTTGGCCGCGGTCACGGTCAACACGGCCGTCCGCACGCCCGAACTGGCGGAGGCCGCAGCCGACTTCTACGGCCGCCGGGAGCGCGCAATGTACGGCTCGCTGCGGGAGGGGCTGGCGACGCAGGTGGCGGGAACGGGGGTGGCGAACAGCGGCGTGGAGCGCACGGTGGATCCGGCGGACGACGCCTTCTGGGACCGGCGCGCGCGCTGGCTTGCCGACCGGCCCGAGACTGCCACCGACGCGAATTCCGCCGACGGACCGGACGTCGAAGCGCTGCGCGACGACCCCGAAGTCCGGGCGGCCTTCCACGCACTGCGCCTGGGTTCGGGACGGCTGCGGGTCGGGCGCCGCGATACCGCCGACCGGCCCCTCGTGATCGGCAACCGGATCCGGCTGGCGCCCGCGCTCGTCACTCCGCGGTTCCCGGACGGTGTGCGCTACTTCCGGGATGTCGACCTGCTTCGCGTCGTCCATCTCGCCACCGGCTCCCCGAACCCCGGCGCCCTGTACGAGGCGTATTCCGAGTGGGCGGCGCGCGAAGATCTGCCGCCGGTCGACCTGGCCAACTTCATCGGCGTGGTCGCCCTGCTGATCGCGGACGGAGTGCTGGTGCCGGGGCGCGGATCCTGGACGACCGGCTGATCCGTGCCACCGGGTGTCGGTGCACCTTCCGCTGTCCCGGTCGGGATTAGGGAGAGCGGGCGGCCGGGAGCTACTTTGCGCCGTGTCCGCCGCCTCCCTATCGTTGAGGTCGCCCACGGGCATGAGGGTCCGTGCATCACCTTGAAGCGGGAGGGACGCGGCAGCGATGAGCCCAGGGAGAGGAAGGACAGGGAGCGGCAGGAACCCGGCTTCGGGACGAATTGGACCCCTCTCGCCTCCAGTGGCGCTGACGCAGTCGGCGTTGCTCCTTTGCCTGGCTTTCTCCCCCGCCGCCTCCGCCCAGCAGCCCGGCGCCGACACCGCCAGCACCGGCATTCCCGTCACCGACGAAACCCTCATCGCTTCGTGCGACCGCTGCCACGCCGTCGACGACGACGGCATGATGACGCGGGTCTCGTACATGCGGAAGACCCCGGAGGGCTGGCAGCAGTCGATTCGCCGGATGGTGACCCTGAACGACGCCGAACTGGACGCCGAGACTGCGCGCGACATCGTCCGCTACCTCTCCGACAACCACGGACTCGCGCCCGAGGAGCTCCGGCCGGGCCGCTTCGAAGTGGAGCGCCGGCTGATCGACTGGTCGTACGAGGAGTCGCATGAGGGGGATGATGACGTCGATCGGGTGTGCAGCAGCTGTCACTCGATGGGACGGGTCGTCATCCAGCGCAGGACGAAGGAAGAGTGGGATCTTCTCATGGCCATGCACCGGGGCTATTACCCGCTTTCCGACACGCAGGGGTTCCGGCGCTTCGGGCCGCCGGCGCCGGGCGCGACCGATACGCGGCATCCGATGGACAAGGCCGTGGCCGAGCTGTCGGGGAAGTTCCCCTTGACCACCGCTGCGTGGACTTCGTGGTCGGCGACGATGCGGCCGCCACGACTGGCCGGCACGTGGGCGCTCAAGGGCCACGATCCCGGCAAGGGGCCGATCTACGGCACGGTCGAGATCTCGGAAGCGGCCGACGGGGCGGACTTCACGACCCGTGTCCGGTTCGCGTACGCGCGTTCGGGCGATCAGGTCGAGCGTGAGGGCCGCGCGATCGTCTACACGGGCTACCAGTGGCGCGGCCGTTCCTTCGAGGGCGGTGACGAAGCGGCGGGGCTGCGCGAGGTGATGATGGTCGAGCGCGGCTGGAACGAGATCAACGGCCGCTGGTTCGCGGGCGACTACGACGAGTTCGGGCCCGACGTGACGCTGCTGCGCGGCGACGGACCGGTCCTGCTCGGCCTGCACCCGGTCGCCCTGCGCTCGGGCAGCAGCGCGACCGTCACCGTCCACGGCATGAACCTGCCCACCGGCCTGGGCGCCGCGGACCTGGACCTGGGGCCCGGCGTGGAGGTCGTGAGCGTGACCCGCAGCGACTCCGAGGTCCTGGCCGCCGAGGTCACCGCGAGCGACGATGCCGCGGTCGGCGCCCGCGACGTGTTCCTGGCGGGCCGCCCGGTCCCCGGCCACCTGACCGTCTACGGGACCGTCGACCGGATCCTGGTCACGCCCGAAGCGGGCATGGCGCGGCTCGGCGGCGGCGCCTTCCCGAAGGGCTACGCGCAGTTCGAGGCCACCGCGTTCAGCGACGGCCCCGACGGCAAGCCCGAAACGGACGACGACCTGAATCTCGGCTTCGTCGACGTCGAATGGTCGATGGAGGAGTACTCCGCGATCTTCGACGACGACGACATCGAATACGTGGGCACGCTTGGCGCGGACGGGCTCTTCCAGCCGGCGCTGGACGGCCCGAACCCCGAACGCGACGGCCTGCGCAACAACGTCGGCGACGTGTGGGCGGTGGCGACCTACCGCGGACCCGACGGCAACGAGGTGCGGGGGCGCGCCCACCTGATCGTCACGGTTCCGCTCTACATGCGCTGGGAGCCGTGGCGGGTGCAGGAGATGCCGCTGCGGCTGCCGAGGAGGACTTCGGAGATGGGAAACGAGCGATGAGCACCGGACTTGCCACCGACCCCGTCTTCCTCGCCCAGCGCGAGTTCCATCCCTTCGAGGCGGGGGGCGAGACCTTCCTCTACCTGGTGCCCTCGGCCGCCGTCTTCCACCTCGACGAGCCCTCGCTCGGCGTGCTTCAGGCGCTCGACACGGGCGCCGCGAGCGAAGACGCGCTCGTCACCGAGCTCGCCCCGCGCTTCGGCGAGCACACCGTGCGGCGAAGCCTGGGCGAACTGGTGCGCGTGCAGGCGATCGGCCTCACCACGGCCCCGAAGGAGACGTTCCCGCGGGTGCTTCCCCAGGCGGACTTCCCGCTCACCACGATGGTCCTCAACGTCACCAACAAGTGCAACCTGGCGTGCACGTACTGCTACGAGTACGGCGAGGACAAGATCGTCGATACGACCTGCGACCCCGCGCCCACCTACATGAGCGAAGAGACCGCGCGGCAGAGCGTCGACTTCATGTTCGAGCAGTCGGGCGATCTGCCGGTCGCGCACCTCACGTTCTTCGGCGGCGAGACGCTGCTCAACTTCAAGGTGCTCGAGAAGACGGTGGCCTACGCGCGGGAACGCGCCAGGGAGCTGGGCAAGGACGTCGACTTCTCGCTGACCACCAACGGTACGCTGCTCCGCGACAAGGTGATCGACTGGCTGGCCGACAACCGGATCGGAGTCACCGTCAGCATCGATGGCCCGAAGGAGATGCAGGACAAGTTTCGCGTCTTCAAGAACGGGATGGGCAGCTATGATTACGCGATGCCGAAGATCAAGCGCCTGCTGGAGCGCCACCGCACGCGTCCCATCGGGGCTCGCGTGACGCTCACCCGCCAGACGCTGGACGTGACGCGCATCTTCCACCATCTGCGCAACGAGCTGGGGTTCTGGGAGGTCGGTTTCGCCCCGGTGACGACCGCCGACCAGCGCGGCTACGCGATCGAGGACGCCGGCTTCGACCGCATGCTGGGCCAGTTCGAGGAGCTGGCGCAGGAGTTCCTCGAGTTCGCGGTCGACGACCGGCACCATGGATTCTCGAACGTCAAGGACACGATCGAGGAGATCCACAAGGGCGTCAGCAAGGCGTTCCCGTGCGGCGCCGGGCTGGGGCTTATGGGCGTCGCCACCGACGGCGACGTGGCGCTCTGCCACCGGTTCGCGGGCTCGGACGACCACAGCATCGGGTCGGTGCACACCGGGCTCGACCGCAAGCGCCAGTTCGAGTTCCTCGGACATCACCACGTGGCCAACAAGACCGACTGCAACACCTGCTGGGCACGGCCGCTGTGCGCCGGCGGCTGCTATCACGAGGCGCACGTGCGCTACGGCGACACGGGCGTGGCGAACCTGCACTACTGCGACTGGATCCGGAGCTGGACCAACACCTGTCTCGAGGTCTACGGCGAGATCGCGGTCAAGAATCCGGGGTACCTGGAGCAGTTTGAATCATGACGAAGGAGGCGAACAAGTGGACCACCTGAAAGCCATCAACCAGAAGGCGCGGCGGATCCAGGAGCACGTGGAGCCGCCGGTGCCTTCGGCCGCGCCCGCCGATCCCGGCGACCTCGACGTCGTGGGCCTGGAGAGTCGTCAGGGGCCGCACATCCCGCTGGGGTGCTCGCTCGTGTTCGCTCCGGGTTGGGAAGTGGACTCGACCGGGGGGACCGCCGGACTCTGTCAACCCGTCGAACGCGACCTCTTCGACTGCCACCTGGCCTGCTTCTGGCCCGCCCACGTCCCGGACCAGCTCAACCACGCGCCGGACTGGACCGGCAAGTGCGCGGCGGCGCAGAAGGACTGGCGCAAGATCGACCTGATCTTCCCGTGATGCGTGCGAGGCTGCTGCTTCTGACCCCCGGGCTGCTCGCACTCGCGGGCGCCCCCACCGCGGCCCACGCCCAGGGCGGCGGCAACGGCGTCATCTACATGGCGGCGTACGACCACTCGATCAAGGTCATCGACGAGAACACGCTCGATATCGTGGACGAGATGCGGACGTCGATCGGGATCCCGATCGGTCTGACGCTGTCGGCCAACCACGAGCGCATCTACGTGCGGGACGCCGAGTTCGAGGAGATCGAGATCTTCGACGTCGCCACCCGCCAGTCCCTGGACAGTTTCACGCTCAGCCGCGGGGACCGGAAGGTGCGGATCTGGGGGATGGAGGTCGACCCGGCCGAGGAGTTCGTCGTCCTCAACACCATGCGGTACACCAAGCGTATCGACCGCTGGGAGATCGACGAAGCGGTGCTGCTCAAGTACGACCTGGAGGACAAGCAGGTCACCGACACGATTCCGTGGCCCGAGGGCGAGGGCGGCCGCCGGGCACGCCTCATGTTCTCGCCCGAGGGGGAGTACCTGTACTTCTTCAGCCGGGGCAGCATCATCGTGCTGGAGACCGAGGGCTTCACGGAAGTGGACCGCTGGGATCTGTCGCGCCCGCTAGAAGAGGGACTGGGCCGCTTCAGCTTCGGGTTCCCCACCAGCCTACACGACGAAAGGGGCTTCCACACCGGCCTCTTCAACTTCACCGACCCCGTGCAGAACCGGCGCATGATGGGGATCGCCCGGGTCAACCTGGCGGAGCGGGACGTCGACTTCTTCACGCTGGGGCCGAGCCAGCCGGTCAGCTTCCGCCTCGCGCCCGGCGGCAACAGAGGCTACGGCCTGGTGCAGCAGATCGGGAACTACGAGTTCTGGACCTTCGACCTGGAGGGCCGGCGGGTGGAGAACCGCCAGCGGTTCGCGGGCCGTCCCCGCATGGGCCTGGAGATCAGCTCCAACGGCGAACTGCTGTACATCTACAACGCGGGCGCCACGATCGACGTCTACGACGCCGCCACCTACGAGTTCATCCGGACCGTGACCTTCGACGCGGATATGACAAGCTTTGTCATGATTCCGGAGGGGACGGGGCGGGCGGGCTGAGGGGGGGATGGCGGCGGCCCGGCCGGAAGCGCGCTGAATGGCGATCGTAGACGCCGAACTCCGCCGCGGCCTCGCCTATGTCGTCCCCTACAAGGGCCGGCTGGCGGTCATTCTAGCGCTGAACCTGGCGGGGACCGCGCTCGCCCTCTACGTCCCCTACCTGACCCGCACCCTGGTCGACGATGCGCTCCTGGGCGGCGACATCGACGCTCTCGCCCGGGTGGTCGGGCTCTTCCTGGCCGTCACCGCCGCCAGCTTCGGCCTGAACGTCGCCAGCGGGCTGCGGTACACGAAAGTTTCGGCGGAAATCCTCTTTGACATGCGGCTCGCGGTCTACCGTCACCTGCAGCGCCTGTCGCCCCGCTTTTTCGCGCGCACCCCGCTCGGCGAGATCATGTCGCGGATCAACAACGACGTGGGCGAGATCCAGCGGGTGCTCGCGGACACGGCGCTCGCGTGGGTGGGGAACGTGGCGTTTCTGGTGGGGACGGTGGGCATGCTTCTGTGGCTGGACTGGCGGCTGTTCCTGGCGGCCGCGGTGCTCCTGCCGCCCGCGATCTGGGCGCTGGTGCGCTACCGGCGGCGCCTCGAGGTGCGCGTCCGCGTCATGCGCGAGCGCAGCGCCGACATCGGCACGTTCCTGATCGAGACCCTGCGCGGTGTGCGCCTGGTCGCCGCCTCGAACGCGGCCGAGCGGGAAGCGGCGCGCTTTCGCGACCGCAACGACTCGTTCGTGGACTCGCTCATGAAGATGCAGCGCCTGCGCTACCTGGCCGGCGGACTCCCCGGGCTGCTGCTGTCGGCCAGCACGGCGGTGGTGTTCCTGTACGGCGGGTCGCGCGTGATCGGCGGCGTGATCACGCTGGGTACCTTCACCGCGTTCATGGCCTACCAGATGCGCCTGATCGGTCCCGTGCAGGGCCTCATGGGGCTGTACACGGGGATCGCGACCGCGCGGGTGTCGCTGCGCCGCGTGCACGAGCTTCTCGACGAGCCGATCGAGGTGGTCGACGTCGAGTCGCCGGCCGCGCTGGGTCCCGTGCGCGGGGAGCTCGTATTCGAGAACGTGTCGTGCGGGCACGGCCGCGGCGGCGCGGTCCTGGAGGGGTTCGGGATGACCGTCGCGCCGGGTGAGGTGGTGGCTCTGGTGGGTCCTTCAGGGGGTGGCAAGTCGACGGTGGCCGACCTGATTGTCCGCCATCTCGACCCCGATTCCGGGCGCGTCTTGCTGGACGGGAGGGATGTTCGAGACATCAGCCTGGCAGAGCTGCGGGCGTGCGTCTCGCTCGTCGACCAGACCGCGTTCGTCTTCAATACCTCGATTCTGGAGAACGTGCGGTACGCACGGCCGGATGCGGACGAGGCGGCGGTGATGCGGGCCGTCGAGCGCGCCGGACTGGGCGACTTCGTGACGGGGCTCCCCGACGGGCTCGCCACGGTTGTGGGCGAGGACGGCGGGCAGCTCTCGGCGGGGGAGCGGCAGCGCGTGGCGATCGCGCGAGCCCTGCTGGCCGATCCGGCCGTGCTCGTGCTGGACGAGGCGACGAGCGCGCTGGACGCGAAAGCCCAGGCGCACGTGGTGGGCGCATACCGCGAGGTGATGAGGGGGCGGACGACCGTGCTGATCACGCACCGCGAAGAGATGCTGCGGGGGGTGGATAGGGTGGTGGGGGTGGGTGGGTAGTGGTCGTGGAGCTCTGAGGCGCGGCTCGGCCGGACACCGGGCGGTGACCCCGCATTGCACGTTTTCGGGGTGACCTCTGTTAGTAGGGCAAGGATCGGCAATGGGGCAACGACCCTGGCTGGCCGCCGGTCGGCCTCTGGGGATCGAAAAGCGGAGAGGTTTGCCGCTCGGCTGTTGAAAGGCAAAGCATGAGACAGGTGCTCCTGCCGTGGTCCGCAATCCTCGCGCTGGGAGCCTGTGAGGTACAAGAGTCTCGCCAGTCAGTAACCCTGTTCGACGCGAACGCCGGTGAACGGGCATTCGCCACGGTTGGCTACGATACGGTATGGGTTTACGGTGGCCCAGGTGACACGATATTGTCCTTGTCGGCCATGCCTCTGGCAGCTCCGGACGGCGGCCTCTACGTATTCGACCTGCAGGACCAACGGCTTCTTCGCTTGACGGCTACCGGGTCCTTGCGTTGGGCCTGGGGAAGAAGAGGGCAGGGGCCGGGAGAGGTGTTGAACGTCAGGGCGATGGCTCTCGGCCCAGACGGCAGCGTCGTGCTGGCGGATTCCGGCAATCGCCGGCTGGTGACGGTTGCGTCCGATGGAAGGACGCTCCATGAAGTACCGCTTCCCACCGGCATTGTCCACGTCGAGGCGATCGATGTCCTCTCGTCAGGTGCCTATGTGCTCAAGGTCTTTGTGATGTCTACCGACGACCGGTCCGCACCCTGGGCCATTGTCAGTCGAGATGGACACCTTCTTGGATCGCCTTCCGTTCCGTGGGAGGGGTTTGCACAGCGCGCTTCTATTGAACTCACCGGCCATCTGGTAGCCACGTCGCGCGACGACCGATGGATCTTCGGCTTTGGGACCGGCAATGGTTGGTTTGTTTTTGATAGTTTGTTGTCTGTAGGAACACATCCATATGTAGAGCATACAGACTTTCCTGTTTCCGTGTCGCAGAGTGATGGCAATGCTACTCACACAAGCTTCCCCACGCGCCCGATCGTTTCCGCGAACTCCCTGGCGGTGCGCCAGGATACGCTGATCGTCTTGTTTGGAGGCCTGACCTCCGACCGGTATCGCGTGTTGGACAAGTACGACATGGAATCGGGATCCTATTTGTCTTCTCTGCGGTTACCCCACAGTGCTATCAGGTTTGCGGTCGGACCCGATGACACTGTGTTCACTGTAGATGTGTCGGGAGTCTTCCCGACTATTGTCGCGCTGCGGGTCACACCGCAGTGAATCACCGATGCGCGCCGGCAGACCGAGACATGCCTCGAGGGGATCTCCAACCAGGATGACACCGGAGCCCGCTTCAGGGTGGCGTCGCGGTTTCGCGTCCCCGATCAGGATTCGGAGCGTAGCTTTCCTGGCGGTGGGACTGGTGGTACCGTCCTGCGGGGAATCGCGGGTGCGATCGCCATCGGTTGGCCAAGCGACGCTCGATGATGTCTTCTCCGTTGAGGTCGTCCTTGAGTTGGAAGAAGACGCAGCCGACTCCATCGCGGAGATTGGGGCCTTTGCAGAGCGGGCGAACGGCGGCTTCCTGATTGCCGACCGATTGCTCCCACGGGTGCGCAGTTACGCCGAGGACGGGCGGCTGGATGCGGCGTTTGGACGGTTCGGCGAAGGTCCGTTCGAGTTCCGCCGAATCGATGGCGTGGCAGAGGGCCCTTCCGGTCAGGTCGTAGTGGTTGACCGACGACTTCAAGGATTGACATACCTCACCCAGGACCTGCAGCCGGACAGGCAGGTGTCTTTGCCCGGAGTTCCTTACGACGTCCGGTCAATGAATGCGGATTTCGTCTTGAATATGCAGATCACGGACGGGGACGAGGGCTTTTCTCGGCTCTTGAGGCGCCCCGCGTTGGTTCACCGGCTGACGGGCGGTGCGGTGGCATGGAGCTCATACCAGTTTCCATTCGTCCGGATCGAGAGGCCATATTGGGGCTCCTACGTGAGGTTCCCCATGGCCGTCGCGGGCGATTCGGTTTTCGTGATGTCCAGTCTGAGGTATCCGGTTTCGATCCTGAACGGCAGCGGGGATACCGTGGGCACGATGGGGGTGCCGTCAGCGTCCTTCCGACCAATACCGGTCTTGGAGCGGGGTGCTTTCTCCGATCCTGGGGAATACACTTCCTTGCCCGATCTATTGGCCAGCTTCGACGTGATTGACAGGGTGGATGCAGTCGGGTCCCGTCTTGTCCTCACGCAGGCTCGGTTCGACGACACGCGGCCAACGAGCTTCCGCCCGTTGCATTCCTCTCTCGAAGTCTACGACCGTCACACCGGCACCAAACTCTACGAGGATGTTCCGCTACCAGCGGGTTCGACGGTGCTCGGCGGCGGTCGGTTCCTCTACCTGCTGGTGGACAGGGATTTTCCGCCGTGGCAGATCGCAAAGCTGCGGTTGCGAGAGGGGTGAGCGGGAGTAGGCCCAGGCGGCGAAGCCGGACTGACCCGTTGCTGCAGGCGCCCAGCCGGAGACCGGATTGCACGTTTTGCGGGTGAAATCTGTTAGGTCGATACCGCGCGGAGGAAAGGCCCCGCGAAACAGTTCTCCAGCATTGTGGTCCAGTTAGGTAGGCTCCGATGAGACACCGCCGAGGTCGCACCCTCAGGTCAGGCCTTCGCGCCGCCGCTGTTGCGTGGCTCCCGTTGCTCCTGTCCGCTGGAAGTACCCTGGGGCAGCCTCCTGAACGACGCGAGATAGACGTGTCCTGGGAGTTGGTGTGGGAGCTGCCACCAGACTTGGACTCGCCTGTTCAAGCGCCAGGGTTGCTAGCGGCAGACGGCACGGGCGGTGTCGTGACCTTCGACTACGGGGATCGGACGCTGAAGGGCGTCACATCGGCCGGAGTCAATTGGGCCGTCGGACGATCGGGGCAGGGGCCGCGCGAGTTCCTGTCACCCACGGGTATTTCACTGGTGGGACAGGACGTGTGGGTACTCGATCCAGACAACCAGCGGCTCACCAAAGTGTCGATGACGGGCCAGGACGCTGCTGTCATTCGATTGACCGGAGTTACACGAGCGATCCAACTCATGGACGGAAGCGGTGTCGGCCTGGTGCAGGGCCCGGGCCCGCTGCTGAAGGTCTTTGATGAAGAAGGGAACGTGACTGGACATGTGACACCCGACGGGTTTCCAACACGAACAGGCCCGATGGTGCGGGAAGGTGTCATCACGGGTGGGGAACGATCGCCGCATTTCCTTGTCGCGTTCCTGAATGCCGGGCAACTGGTTCACGGTAGGGCTACACAGAACGGCATTCAGACAACCCTGGTGCCAACGGTCGAGCCTTCCTCGTTCCCCGAGTTGGTCACCTCGAAAAGCGCTCGCGGGTATACGCTGATTCGTGTTGATCCGGCGGCTCCAGAGAGCGCCCGCTGGGTGGATCACGATGCGAGGTTTTTCTACGTTGCCTACGAAGGAATGACCCGTACGGATGACCGGCTTGTTGATCTGTACCGAACTGAAGACGCGAGCTATTGGGGCAGCTTCCTGCTGCCCGAGACCGTCGCATTCGGGGCAATTGTGGGCGAAGGATTGATGGCCGGTCTCATCTTTGAGCCGATCCCGCACATCAAGGTATGGCGCTTCGACCTTGACGAAGGCACTGCTCTGCAGGGCCAGACGAAGAACTGCGATGAAGCGGTTTTGGAGTTTCCAGAAGGGGTATTGTTGGCAGGCTGTTGATCAGCATAGCTGGGGAAAGGGTACGGAACTCCGATGACGGACAAGACCTTGAAGAAACCGCCAGTGCCGAGAATCAGGTTCGAAAACACCAGGCGGACGCGCATGCCGGCCGGCCGGCCAATCGGACTCATCCTCTGCATGCTTGCGCCCACCGGCTGCGAGTCGCCGTCAGGGTCGCAGGGGCTGACAGTGACCGACAGTGCGGGGGTCCGGATCATCGAGCTTGGCCCCGATCCGGACGGTGTCGCCGAGCGGCGTGTATTGGCCGACGAGCCGGACTGGGTCATTCGGTCTCGCGAGGACGATCCGTCGGTCGTGGTGTCCAAGGTCGTGGACGTGGAGCTGCTGTCGCAGGGCCGTATCGCGGTTGCGGACGACGTGGGGAACGAGATCCTCGTTTTCGACTCGGCGGGACGTCACGTTGCGACCTGGGGCGGAGCAGGTGATGGGCCCGGTGAGTTCAGGTGGCTCGGGTGGCTGGCTTCCAAGCCGCCTGATTCCCTCGGAGTTGGAGACTTTCGCCTGTTCCGGGTCACCGTTCTCGATGCGAGTGGCCGATTCGTCAGAAACGTCGAAACCGCGAGCAGGATGATCCGATCCGCAGGAACGGTACCAGGGCGGCCCATTGGACTGCTCTCGGATGGATCGGTGGTCACGGCGGTCTACCGGTCAGCCGCCCCGGTCGAGGGTTCGCAGCGCCCTGAAGTCGAGGTGACGGTGACCCCTCCGTCCGGGGAGGGCGCAGAGGTGGTCGGCACCTGGCCGGGCGACGAGCTTTCGCCGTTCCTGGAAGGCGGGTTACTCCAGGTGGCAGCTCCTCCGTTCGGCAGACGTCTCCACATCGCTGCCTCGGCCGACGGGGTCTGGCTGGCTGATGACGATCACTGGGAGTTTCGTCAGTATTCCGCGGGAGGTCGCCTCCGAACGGTTGTCAGATCCACCGTGAGCCCGACGGCCGTGTCCGATCGCGTGCTCGAAGAACGGATTGCCGAGAAGTATCGGCACGTATCCCCGGGTCCTGAGTTGGAACGCTTCAAGGCGGATCAGCGGCGGATCGCTGGACACGCGACGACACCCGGCTTCGCGAGCATGCTCGGCACGGTGAGTGGCGGCGTTGCCATAGGCGAGTATCAGGCGGGCCGAGCTCCCACGAGAACGTGGGTGGTCGTGGATTCGGTCGGAGGCGTAACCACGATCGATCTTCCGGGTGCCCTGGAAGTCAAGCGGTGGGGACCGGACTGGGTAATCGGGGTTGTGAGCGACGAGCTGGACAGGGACGAGGTCCGTCGGTATCGAATCCTGGGTGTTGTTGGGGAACCCGTTGGGTAGGGTGGCGGGCCGCGCCTGCGTGGAATCTGCCGGGATTCGGGAGCTGCGCGGGGACGGCGTCTCGATCGCCGTGATCGACAGCGGGGTCAACGCCGAACACCCTCACGTGGACAAAGTCGCCGGGGGGTGCGGATCGACCTCACGGACGAGGTCTCTGGCGACTACGTCGGCCGAATCGGACACGGAACCGCGGTCTTTGCCGCCATCCAGGAGAAAGCGCCTGGGGCGGAGTTGTGCGAGCAGAGTCATGAGATTGAAGTACATCGGAGTTGTGTTTCTAGCAGTACTGGCTTGTTCCGAAGGGACGGAATCCCGGAGCCTGGGCTACGGTGGCAGCGGAGCGCTGGATGCGGCCGTCAGCGATGAGCAGCCTTTGGTCGCGGGGCCCGGCGAACGCACTACCCGAGAGGTGGTGTACGACACCCTGTGGACATACGGTGGGCCGGACGACACGCTCCTGGCGGCCCCCATCAGGATGGCGGCGGCACCGATGGGCGGCGTTTACGTACTGGATGCGGGAATGACGAAGGTGTATCACTTCGCCGATGGCCGTCTGGTTTGGTCATGGGGAACGGTGGGCCAAGGTCCCGGGGAGATTCTTAGTGTCCGTGCGATGGACGCGGATCCTGAAACAGGCGGAGTTGTTTTGGTGGACAGTCGCAACCGACGCATGATCTTGTTGTCATCCGACGGCTCATTGCTTCGTGAGACGCCGATCGAAGCTTCTTCACCGCTGATTCCCACCGTTGCGGCGCTGGGGGGAGGACTCGGCTACGTCATCAGTACCTATACGGTCGCGTTTCCATTGATGCATGTTGGGAAAAACGGTGACTCGTCAAGATCGATTCCCGCGCCTTGGGATGGCCTTGTCTCCAAGAACGCCATCCAGGTGATGGGAAGCGTGTTTGCCATCAGTGGTGGACGATGGGGGTACGCTCTTACCACTGGCGATCGTTGGTTTGGAGCTACCCCGCTTTCACGGACGGTTGGTTTCTGGGGTTGATGGTGTCTGATGTGGTTTCTTTTCTCCCTCGTCATTTCACGGAGAGAGGCAAGGTACATCGCGGACGAGGCGAACAGCCAGGAGAAGTCCGGAGCGCTTCGGTCGCCCCGGCGCTGCACCTTCGCTTCAGGCCGCATGGTTGAGTCTCTCGAAGTTCGTCGGCGACTTGTAGCCGAGCGCCGAATGGATCCTGCGGGTGTTGTAGAAGCCCTCGATGAAGCCGAAGACTTCACGCCGCGCGTCGGCGGGTGTCGGAAAGCGACTTCGGTCGAGGAGCTCGCACTCCAGCGTGGCGAAGAAGCTCTCGCACATCGCGTTATCGTAGGCGTCGCCCACCGAGCCCATCGACTGCACCACGCCGGCCTCGCGGCAGCGCTTCCCGAAGGCCAGCGACGTATACTGCGAGCCTTGATCCGAGTGATGCACCACCCGCCCCTTGGGTTTCCGGTTCGAGATCGCCATCGCCAGCGCACCCTCCACCAGTTCGGCCCGCATGTGCGGCGACATCGCCCAGCCGACGATGCGGCGGCTCCAGGCATCGAGCACGACCGCGAGGTACAGCCAGCCATACCAAGTGCTCACCTGCGTGATGTCGGCGACCCACAGCTGGTCGGGCCCGTCGGCCGAAAAGTTGCGGTTCACCAGGTCCGGCGCAGGCCGGGCCTTCGCGTCTTTCTTGGTCGTCGCCGTCTTGAAGCGCCTCCGCGTCACGCCCTGAATGCCCAAATCCCTCATCAGGCGTGCCACGCGCTTCCGGCTCACCCGCTCGCCCGCCGCTTGCAGTTCCGCGTGGATCCGAGGGCAGCCATAGGTCTCCCCGCTGCCGCCCCAGATCAACAGGATCTTGCCCTGAAGCTCGATGTCGCGCCGTGTCCGTGCCGAGGGAGGACGCGTCAGCCAGCCGTAGTACCCGCTGGTGGAGAGACCCAGCACCCGGCACATGGCCGCAAGCGGAAACGTGGCCCGGTACGCCTTCATGAACGCGTACCCCCGCTGGGGATCGAGTCGCTCTGACTCGCGAACCAGGCCGCGGCTTTTTTTAGGATGTCCCGCTCCATCCGCAGCCGCTTGACTTCCCGCTTCAGACGCAGCAGCTCGAGGCGCGCCTCGGTCGTCAGCCCGTCGCTGCGGCGGCCCTCGTCCAGGTCCGCCTGTTTGACCCAGTTCCGGATCGTCTGCTCCGTGGGCTCGAACTCCCGCGCGAGCGATCCCGGACTACGCCCGGATCTCACAAGCTCGACGATCTGCTCCTTGTACTCGGGCGGATACCGCCCTCGTCCTCTTCCCGCCATGGCACACCTCCTTGGTTGGCCCAAATGGAAAGGTGTCCGTCATAGCGGGGCAACTCCAGTTCGTCTACCCTTCCGTCCATGCTGACGCTCCAAGAGCACACCCGTACATCGAGCACGTGGATTATCCCGAGGTCGTGATCTCGGAGACAAAAACGGGGAATTCGGTGAGCAGGTCCACCAGTTTCGCCACTACTCCCGTCTATTCCGCTTACGATTTGGATGTGAAAGGGGACACGCTTTTCGTGTTGGCTGGCGCATCGGCCGCTCGCGAAGCGCTGGACGTTTACACGATTGGTGACGGACAATACATGGAAACGCGTTCGTTGCCGGGAAAATTCACGCGGGTTGCCTTAGCGGGCGATACTGTGTTCGTCATAGATCAACGGGGCGTATCCCCCGTCATCCTTTCACTCCACTCAACGGCGAGATAGTCAAAATGGCTAACTTATCGTGCGATATTAACTCATTGTTTATACATGAGTTACGGATACGACAAAGCGTATGGCCCTACCATTCTTTCCGCCGAGATCGAGCGGATTCTGTTGGCCCTTGCTAGCTGTCGATCTCAAGTGCCCCACCCTTGCTCAAAGAAGTCCTCGTCGATGCCCTTGATCAGGATCGGAGGCCGGTGCGGGTCCCGGACGCGCACACCGACATCGTGCCGTACCATCAGCCGGGCGAGTTTTGGGCCGCGAGCGGGACTACCAAGTCGGTTCCGAAGGTAAAGCTACTCGCAACGCGACGAGCAGCAGGATCAGGGCAGACAGGACCAACTCCCGTGCCGGCGTTCATCCTCGGCTTCCGTGTCACGCACGGAGTCGTGCCCTCATCTTCGCCAGGCTTCCGCGCCCGGAACGCCGCGGCTGACCTGAACTTCGAGCCCCGCCTCGGGTGGAGCGGAGACGGCGGCGTCCGCGAGATCGTCCGTTGCCCAATCACGGAGGATGCCCCGCACGCGTCCCGTGACAGGATCCCGAAGAAGAGCCGCGGCTGACCCGCCGTTTCGGTCCATTATCGCGTCGCCTCCCGGCCCCGACAGCACGATCCGCATCAGCGCGCTGGCCCAGTCCGGGTGTGCCGGAACGGCGAACGCGAACGAGGAGCCACCGTCGCCGTCGGCGATCTCGTCCATGTCGAAGCTCAGCGAGAAGAGCTCGTTGCCGCGGTCGTCCAGACCGTAGATGCGGTACGCTCCGCCGCCCGTTGGCAGCGCGGGCGGCGCGCCCACGACGAAGGCGGGTTCGAGGAACGGCGTGCCGTCCGCGCCCGCGCCACCCCATAGCAGCAGCGACGTCTCGGCCGCAGCAGCCGCGCCCGCGCCCGACTCCATGGTCAGGCGGTGGCCCATCGCCTTGCGGAAGTGGTAGTCGCTGATCCACCGCGAACCGCAGTAGCCCATCAGTTCCGGCGTGTCCGGCGGCACCAGGGCGCCCGATCGGGCATCGTAGCCCCAGGCGCCGATCGATCCGTCGGGGTACGGATACCTGGGGTCGACGCCGAGCGCTCCGCCGCACGGCGCGTGAGCCAGCCCGAACGTGTGTCCCAGTTCGTGTGCGACGATCCAGTCCAGGAGATCCGCGATGGCGACGCCGCAGCACGGGGACGCCAACCCGCCGCCGACCGACGGGTACGTGCCCAGATAGTACCCGGTCTCCCCCTCCGCCGTCCTCAGCAGCCGAAGCTCGCTCAGTATGCCGCTGGCGCTGGCGGAAGAAGTCCACACAGGTTCGTGGGCGGTCAGCTCCATGTCCCGCACGGGCAAGAGGGTTCGCGTCATCTCGAACAATTCGTCGTCCGGGGTGAGCGCGTTCACCACGTCGATGATCGACCGGTCCGGGTTCGCCACGGCTATCACGCCCCCGCAAACAAGCTAGACCACGACCCGTCCAACCTCGTTCTCGTCCCCAAAAGGCTTGGTCTTCCGGGCTCATCAACGGGCGGACCCACCGGTGCGCCAGCGGTCCTGGCCTCCGGCGATATGATGCATTACCAGACCCTCAGCGCCCACACGGCGATGTGGTCCGCGACCGGTCCGCCACCGGGTGCAGTGACTTTGATGCTGGTGGGGCTGAGCGTGCCCGTAGGCGTCCAGTGGAGATACAAAGCCGAGCCAGCACGGACTCGGCGACCAGTGAGGCGGGGCGCGGTGGAAAAGGCTGTATGGGGCTGAAGGCGAGCGTTGGAACGCAGGCGACCGAAGATGGCGTACAGGTTCCAAGTGTCCATGCCGTATGTTTGCCGACCAAGCAAGTCGAGCCAGAGGGTGATGTAGAAATCCGCGAGGATGTGTTCTGGTTGCCAAGATTTGTCGGGGCTGACGTCCACCAAGGATGCGAATCCCCGCGACGGCGACTGGGTAAGGCGCAACATCATTGCGCGTTCTCCCCCTGCGTAGTCCGAACCCCAGCGGTCCATGGCGTACCGAAGGACCATCGAAGAGACACCGTAGACCGGATTGCCCAGGCAAGGGCCGGAGTTTCCTTCCTCCTTGCGGCCCACCCAGCTGCATTCCTCCGGTGCGCCGACGATTCTCCCGCTGCCAGCGCCTCGCCAATCCCGTCCCCAAAACGCGGCCATGTCTGCGATCCAGGCGTTCCAATACCAATACCGCGTATAGTCCGACGCGTTGTACGCGTTCCAGCCCAGTTCCTGGCCGGGCCCGTGGCCGAAAAGCCGGTAGCCGACGAGCTGCTCGGCGAGGGTGGCGCCGCCCTCCAGCTCCCACGAAGCCTTGCGTCCCGCGTCGCCGAAGACTTGGCCGGCAAACTGAATGATGTGGGTGACTTCGTGGGCCAGCAGCGAGGGATAATAGTCGAGCAGACTCTGCTTGCCCACCGCCTCTCCGAACCTGCCATCGGGATCTGGAACCTGTAGGTACGTTATCTCCGCCAAGTTGCTCGTCCCGCACTGCTCGCGCGGATAGAGATCGCCGGACCAGACCCAACCGCCCAGGCCCGCGCGATTCGCCTCTTTGGTCATTAGAGCGAGCACGCGGCCATTTCCGTCGACATCCGAGGCCGAGCCGAAGTATTCATCGTGCACCGGCATGGCGTAGGAAGCGTGGAACGTCTCTAGTGCGATCAACTCGGAATCGCTGAAGGTTCCAGCCGGATTGTTGAGATCCTCCAGCCAGACGAAATGGTCTCCCACCCGCCGAACTAGAGCTTCCACTTGCCGAGAATCCGAGCACGTCCAGTCACGTGAAGCATGCAAGGTGAGCGTGTCTCCCACCTGCATTTCGCGCCGCGCATCCGCGAGCGCGGTCTGCGCGGCTCGCCCAAGCTTTCCCAAAAGCGCCTCGCTCCGGGCCATGATCTGGCTGTGAGCCCGCGCCCGTCGCATCCGAAGGGTATCGTCGGTCGGCAAGAACTCCTCGAAGCCGCCGGTGTTGGCCAACGCAACAGCCGGACGTAACGGTCCTCGGCGTAGTGCCGCTACGGCGCTAGTGTGCTCCTCCTTCCCCAGTTCCGCCGCAACGACGATGCCGCCGCCCGCCGCCCGCGCCACCGCGGCGTCCCCCGGCGTGCCGGTCAGCGTGACGCCGGTAAGTGACGCGGGATGCTCAGAGGCGGACACTACGCCGATCAGGTACTCGCCCCCCAAGGGGTTGTCGGGCAGGTGTAGACATCCGTTACCCGCGTGCGTGAACCTGTACCAGCCCTGCGGCAGTGCCAGATCTTCGCGTCTTCGCGGCGTGACTCCCACCGTGCGGGCATCGCTGCGCACGCCCACGCTCACACGCAACTCGGCTTGTCGCGGAGGCAAACAGTCGGCCCGAGGCACTTCAATCGACAACACCGTTCCGGTCGCCGCCGTGACACGCGTCGGCAACCCGCCGATTAACACCCGGTTCAACTCGGGTGAGGAGGAGAAGCCGGACCCGAAGACCGTGGCGGTCGCTCCCTCCAATAGCACCAACGGATCGGTGCCGCTGATCGAGACAGGCCCCAGCACCGTCACGTCGAACACGATGCGAGCGCTTGCACCCTCTGTATCCAAGGCCCTGAACGTCACCGTCGCCGTACCGGGCGAAATGCCTTGAACCAGCAGCACGTCATCCGTGACCCAAGGCCTTACGACCTCGGAATCCGAGCTCGCCGCAGCGTAGGTCAAACTGTCTCCGTCCGGATCGCGGAAAAGATCCGGTCCCGACCAGGACTCGGTTTCGCCCACGCCAAGGGTTCCAGACTGAATCGAGTCCCTCACGACCGGTCTCTGATTGGGCACCGTGACCTCGAAACTCTGGTGGGCGGACAAACCGCCGGGGTCGGTGGCCGTAACCGTCACGCTCGCGGTTCCCAGCGCGATGGCCTCCACCGTCACCACACCGTCCGACACCGTCGCGGAGGCGACCGCCGTATCCGTGCTCGCCGCGGCGTAACTCAGGAAGTCGCCGTCCGGATCCGCGAAGTACGGAGACACCTCCAACGCGACCGTTTGCCCCACCGTCAGCGTCTGCGCGGCGAGCGACCCTACCGGCGCCGGAGCCCGGTTGGGTACTGTGGTCTGGAATTCGTGCTGTGCGGAGAGGCCATCCAGGTCGGTCGCAGTAATCGTGATGATTGCCGTCCCGGCCGCGATGCCGCTGATGGAAACCACGCTGCCGGCCACCGAGGCCGAGACCGCCCCCGTGTTTGAACTCGCCGCCGAATAGGCCAGCGCGTCCCCGTCCGGGTCATTGAAATACGCGGCCATGTCCACATGGGCGGTGTCCCCGACGAAGACGGTCTGCGCGGGCACGGTGCCCGTGGCGACCGGAGCCTGGTTGGGCACCGTGACCTCGAAGCCCTGCTGCGCCGACAGGCCATCCGGATCGGTCGCCGTGACGGTCACCGTTGCGACGCCTCGCGCGACCGCCGATACGGTGACCACGCTGCCCGATACGGCGACTGACGCGGTCGCGGCATTCGAACTGATCGCCGAGTAGGTCAAGGCGTCGCCGTCCGGGTCGGTGAAGTAATTCGCTACGTTGACAGGGACGGTCTCTTCCACGGTTACGGTCAGAGCCGGGATCGAGCCGCTTGCCAATGGTGCCCGGTTCGGTGCGGGCGCGGGCTCCGTGGTGCCATCCCCGCAGGCGGCGATCCACAAGGACATTAGAGCCACGGCTGCAAGAGACGAAGCTGGGACTGGCGTAAGCGCGCCTTTTCGAGAGCGAAATGACATCACGTGAGTCAGTGTGTGCGGAGGTCAGCTGGAGATTGGTTGGTACCAACGGGCAACCGAACTTGGAGCCGGCAGTCTCACGAAGCAACGACCGACCGATCTCTCGTGCCAAGGAGCATGGTTGCCGACCCGCCCTGCACGGAGCTCCGGATTCTACCGAACTGTAGGAGCCCCGTGTTCCTACGATCGCCGGCCGGCCGGAAGCTCCACGGGGTCGCACACCGGCGACACCCATTGGCGATGGAATCCGTAAGATGTCGCCCTTCGGGTCACCGAACGTTCAAGAAAGGAGGCCGACGATCCCGAGGGACCGCAATGCGCCCCGGCGTCACGGGTGGGCCGAACCGTGACGCCGGGGCGCACTGGTACTCTACCGCTGTCCCTTGGCCGATCCGTTCGCCTCGGTCCAACTTATTTTGTATATCACCACCTCGGGGTAGTCGAGGCTCCGAAGCGCGACCAGCAGATCGTCTACGACCGCCATCGGCAGTACAGGGATGTCCAGCAGAAGCTCTGACACCACCTGGCACTGCTCCCCAAGCATATGGAGAAGCCGTTGGTCGGTCTCTGGCATCAGAACGGTGTTCAGCGAATGCCCGCCGGGAAGTGGCAAGATCGACACGGAATGACTGAATCGGTTCCATCTGAGGCCGACTCCCCGGTCCGAGCGCACGACAACTTCCTCCGGGTCGGTGGTCCACTCCGATCGCCCATGGCATACCGAAACCGTATTCAGTTCCTCGTCCAGTTGCCAAACGGCGTAAGGGCTCTTTTGGCTATACACATAGCCATCGCGCGCGCGACTCAACGAGCCCCCGAGCAACGAATCTTCGAAACCCGCCAAATCCCGCTGTGGCATCGGAGGGCCGGCTTCAGCCATTATGTCCCCGTCGCCACTCAAGATCTTGATGGGCAGCAACTCGCCGGTGCCCGAGACAGAAACAACAATCTCTGGGCCGGGATGGATGACCATGGAGTTCACGGTCCAGCCCGGCGGGACCAGGAACCTTCGCTTGAATTCATAGTCGGGGCCGAACACCGAAATCGCTGCGTGTCCCGGATCCCAGACATAGAGGCTGTCCCCAGGACCCACTCGCACTTGCCAGGGGGAGTAGAATTCCCCTGGCCCCTCGCCGGATCTGCCGATGGTTGCAACGAATTCGCCGGTGAGCTCGAAGACCTTCAGGTTCTGAGACAGGTCGTCCGCTATGACCAGACGCCCACAACTGTCGATCGCCAGACTCATGATTCGGCCGAAAACGTCGTGTTCGCCGTCCATGGAGCCGATGGCTATCTGTTCTTCGAGTACCAGTTGCTGCTGCATATCGGCGAATACCAGCGCGCGTGCGTCCTGAGCATTGGCTTTTCCGACCGCGCCAACCGCAACGATTGTGAGTGGCCCAAGAAGCGATGGGCCGAGGGCGAGGCGTCGTCGAATCCAACCCAACTGACGCAGCAGGGCGTGCGCCCAATTCATGAGGCCACTCTCAACATTGGGATGAGGGAGCGGGTGTGCATGTGTCTTCCTCCTTTTCCGAGTGAGGATGATCGGCAAGGCGGCGATTGCGGTCCAGGCCGTCCATGGACGAAGGGGGAGTTTCGGCCAAATGGCCCCCCGTCCTCGATTCGCCTTCTAAACAGGCCGCGCGCGTAAAACGTGCAATCTCCGATGTGCGTCTCAGAGCCGGGCAGGATCCGCGAGCGGTTGGTCGCCCCACGAAGAGTCCTGGGAAATGATCCTGGGCGCGAGGTAGGCCTCGCACCCGCGCATCGACGAGGAATGTTCGGAGAACGAGATTGCACGTTTTCCTGGTGAGACCTGTTCTCCAAGGATTGCACCCCCCATTTGACGCGGTCGGGCCATCTACGCGGTGACCTGGCCCCGGCCAAACGAGAATCGCCAACATCAGGGAGACGGCTTAAGACATGGGCATCTTCGGCCCCTCAAACTCGCTCTCCGTTTCGGTTGGGCGGTATCTTGGTTCCCGGTAGACCGATAGCGATTGCCGGGACGCCTGACAGATAGACTGCAGCGGGTGATCAGGAGCACTGCACGAATGACGACAAGTGGGCGCCACCGGGGAATCGCCATCTGGGCCGGACCCATCTTCCGAGCCATGGTGCCCTGGCTGTTGCTGCTGGTGATCAGCAGGGTCATCCTGACCGAGATTTGGTCGCCGCTTGATGAGGTGTCCTCGCTCCCCCGATGGCTGCCACGCATTGCTCACGATACCGCTCTGGCGCTTCCGTTCCTCCTGTTCGCGGCGGGACTTGCTCTGGGACGCGTACTGGGGCACTCGCGCCGGGCGGTTCGGGTTGCCGTCTTCGTCGGCATGTCGTTGGGCATCCTGTCCTACAGCCTGGACGCTTGGGTTGCACCGGAAATCGAAGACCGGATTCGGGCCGCACGCGGTGCCGAAACGGTCGATGTACGGCGGTTTGGGAGTCGAACGCCGGTCGGCCTTCTCCGCAATCTCGAGTTCGTGCAGACCAATCCGCCGCCTCGATACAGCCTTCAGACGACCACCCCACAGGAGTTCCCTCCCAACGTGCTGCTCTGGCACCTTCACCAGCCACTGGCCCTCGCCGTATTCGGGATTGCCAATGTACTCCTGGGGTTACTGGCTTCCGAGCTGACGGTTGATTTGTCCAACCGGGTGCGGCGAAATGTGCGGTTGGCCATCGGTGTTGGAGGTGGGATCGCTTTCTTGATCTGCATGGCGGCGACTTCCCCTGTGGGGCCGTTCCTGCGGGACGGCTCAATGCGATCGGGAATCGCCAGCGCCTGGGTGCCGCTCCTGATACCCTTGATTGAGGGCTTGGTCCTTCGGCACCTCGTCAAGAATCAGCGGTACGGATGACTGGCGCGATTGTCGGCGTGCCCCGGGCACGATCAGGCGGTGTGGCGGCCGCACAGGAGGGTCCGGGCTCGTCTGACGACGACGACATGCCGGGCACAGACCGCGATGCTATTGACCCTGTGGCCTTTCGAAATGGGGACGACCAGTGCTTTCGCGCCGTCCTGGGCCGTTTTGGGCCCCTGATTCGCAAGGTCGTGTGGTCGTATGCGGACTCCGATGACGGCCGGGAGGACCTGTATCAGGAGGTCTGCATCCGGATTCTGGAGCAGCGGGCCAGGTACCGGGAGGAAGGGTCGATGCGCGGCTGGATCGGCACGGTGGCGCGCCACGCGGCCCGGAACTGGCACGCGTCTCGATCCGCACGTGAGTCCGGAAGAGACAGGTATGCGATAGAGATCGCGCCAATCGAAGCGGCAGGGCACATCACCGCAGACCCGTCCAGGCTCTTGGACTACAGGGAGTGCCTGGCCAACCTGGAGCGGGCACTCGATGCCATTCCAGAGCAGCAAGGGAATGCGTTCAGATTGATCCAGATCGAGGGGTACAGCGCCAGGGAGGCCGCCCGGATCCTGGATTCCGAGCCGGCGACCGTGCGGTCCAATCTGCGCCACGCCCGGAAGAAACTTCGTGAACAGCTGGTGGAGTTGACAGATGAAGTGTCCTGACTTGAGAACGCTGAGCCGAGTCGGCACGCCCAATGCCGATCCGGCCGTCGTGGAACATGTATCCAGTTGCGAGTCGTGCTGGCTGGACTGGCAGATCCAGCAAGGTTTGCGGTACCTGCACGATCCGTTGGTCAAAGCTGCTTCGGACGAAAACGACCGGGCGATTGCCAGGGTCCTCATCAGGTCGCGCCAACATTCGGAGCCGCCGGCGAGGTGGCGCGATGCCGCGCTATTCGGCGCCGTCGTCGCGGTTGCTGTGCTCGCCTTCCTGGTGGCAGTCCCGGCGGCGGCAGTGGCGATACCATTCGTTCCGGCTGTGGCGTACGCCCTCTTGGCGGGTGTCTTGGGCGCGCTCTATGTCAAGAGGCGAGACGAGAATCGCCTTTCCGCCAATGCCGGCGGGCCAGCGGAAGGCTTCGACTCGCCCCCTCCCAACGCCAGCACTTGACAACCAACCATGGCTTCGATGAACACAACTAACCTCCGTACTACCGTCGTGAATGCCCTCACCTTCGCCGTCCTGACGGGCTCGGTTCTCGCTCGGCCTGCGGCCTCTCAGGACCTTGGCCCGACCCTTATCCTGGAGGACAGCGTGGTCCTGCAGGAGGGCGAGGACCTCTACATCGGACAACCCCTGGAAATGATCCTGGGGCCGGAGGGCTCGTTTGTCGTAGTCGACCAGTTTGCTGCGACCGCGACTCGATTTGACCGCACGGGACGACCGATTCGGACCTTCGGAAGAAGTGGCAGAGGCCCCGGCGAGTTCTACCAGATTGGAATCGGCGGGTTTGTCGAGGCCGGAATCATCGGGATCACCGACGGTCAACCACCGGAAATGGAGATCGAGTTCTTCGCCTGGGATTCGGGCGAGCACCTGGGTCAGGCCAGGGCGGACGGCCTCGTGAGTTCGCTGGGAGCGACCGACCGTGGCCGGCTGTGGGCGGGTGGCATCAATCTGGACACGTGGACAGCGCTTGGCTCTCGGCGCTTGCGGGATTTGCTGCGGCCCCGGGTTTCGCGGCAACCGTCGAGCATCTCGCTGGATCGAATCGCGGTGCCGCGCCCATATGTTGAAGACAGGACGATCCTGGGCATCGGAGGACATACGCGGATGCACGTTTCGGATGAGAGCATTGTCTTCGGATTCGGTGCCAGCCCATTCCTGCTGATGCTCGACCTGAATGGCGAAGTCGTTGACACGATCCCGCTGAACGCCGCCAGGCGACGTGGCGTGCCGCCGGACGATGAGTTCATCGAGATGATGAGTGTCGACGACGGAGAATTCCCCGACGCCGAAGAGTATTTTGCGCTCGAGGAGGAGTTGTTTGCGAAGACATCGAGCCTCATGAAGGTGTCCCGTGACGAGGTCGGCAATATCCATACGATCCACCAGGACGGCGAGCTCGACGGAAGGCGGGTGAGCGGCAGGCTGTACTTGAGCAGCCTGAACCACGACGGTACCACGCAATGCCCGGATACCCCTGTTCCCACCTCGGATGTCGGCCGGCCGATAACTGCGCTACGGGACAAGGAGTTGTTCGTCCTGGACCAGCGGATCGACGCTGATGAGGACATCCTTCGGACCGTGGTGAGGCGCTTCACGATCGATTCCGTGAACTGTACCGGGGAGGTCAGGCGACGGTTCTGAATGTGTAAGGCACCGAGATTCGTACTTTCCGGACCGTTGCGTTGGAGTGCTGCGCGCCGCGTACTTCCGCTGGCCGTCCTTCTCGGGGTCACTTTGCCCTGCGCGGCCCAGGCCCAGGTCGTGCGCGGCCGGCTGGTCGAGGAGCGCGCGGATCTTCTCGAGCGCCCCGCCGAGGAGGAGAGCGGAATCGGCGGCGCCATGATGACCCTGGTCGACAGAAGCGGGAACGACGTGGAGCAGGTACTCACGCGAACCGGCACCGGGCTTTTCGAACTGTCCCCGCCCGACCCCGGCGAGTATCGGCTCAAGGCGGAGCGAATCGGGTATGAGAGCACCTTTTCCGACTACTTCCGCGTCGAGGTGGGCGATACCGTCACCGTCCGGATGACAGCGCGTGTGGAAGCGGTATCCCTGGTTGGAATCGAGGCCGATGTCGGACGCAGATGCGAGGTGCGGCCGGAGGAGGGCCTGGCTGTGGCCAGGGTCTGGAACGAGGCGCGCAAGGCTCTGGCCGCGGCCGCCTGGACCCAGGAACGCGGCTTGTACCAGTACGAGATGCTGAGGATCAGGCGACATTTGGATCGCAGAGGCCGAAGGATCGAGGCGGAGGACCGGAGTATCGACAGCGCGTACACCGACGCCCCGTATGTCGCGCGTCCCGTCGATTCCCTTGTGGCCGGCGGATTCGCCCGCATCACGTCGAGCGAGTCGGTTTTCTGGGCCCCCGATGCTGCGGTACTGCTCTCCGACCAGTTCCTGGACACCCATTGCCTGAAGGTGACGGACGGAGGCACCGACGCACCGGGCATGGTCGGCCTCTCCTTCGAGCCGGTTCGGGAACGGCAACTTGCCGACATCGCCGGGACGATGTGGCTGGACCCCCGGACAGCGCGGCTCAGATGGCTTGACTTCAGCTATGTGCACCTCAATGTGCCCGGTTCGCTCTTGGCGGCCGCGCCCGGCGGCCGCGTGGAGTTCGAGACCCTGCCCAACGGCACCTGGATTGTGACTTCGTGGAGCATTCGGATGTTCCTGCCGGGCGAAGCCATCCATCCTCTCACCGGGCGACCGGCAGCGACTCTTGATGGAATCACCGTGCAAAGCGGAGACGTGCTGCGGGTCCACGGTACCGAGGGAGTCGTCTACCAGGGACACACGGGAGGCCGTATCGTCGGCACGGTTCGCGACTCGCTGCAGGTCGGGCTGCCGGGCGCTCGCGTGTTCCTCGAGGGCTCGGGGACCGAGGTTGTCACCGACGCCCAGGGACGGTTCGAACTGACGCACCTGCGACCGGGTGTCTACACGGTGTACTACACCCACCCGTACCTGGAAGAGCTCTGGTATGAGCCCGATGGGTCCGAGGTGGAAGTGGAGAACGCGTGGGTCCCCGCAGAATTGGAGCTGTCGGCTCCACCGCTTGAAGAGGTGCTGGACGACATCTGCAACGACGGAAGCCGGCCTCGCGCCCCCGTGGTCGCAGTAGACAAGGTGGCTTGGCGTAACGGGGTCTTGACTGGCGTGGTGACCGACGAAGAAGGACAACCCCTCCCGGAAGCCACCGTCTACCTGCAGGCGGTGGCCTACGAGGCGGGCAGGACTCTCATCGAGTCGAGCAACAGAATGGGCGGCAACGAAGGGCTGGAAAACATGCGCTTGCGCTTCAACGAGCGAACCAGTGACTCGGGCTTCTACCGAGCCTGCTGGGTGCCGGTCGGAATCCCGCTCGAAGTGTTGGTGGTCGAGAAAGACGAGAGGATCGATCGCGACGCCCTTGAGGAGGCTCCAAGTCTGGCTGACCTCTTCCCGGGCAGGGTGCAGGTCATCACAATCGCCCTCGACAACCCGTACCACTCCCTCGACCTTCGGGTCGGGCAGGCACGCTAGGGGCGAAGCCGGATCTCCCGGTCGCTGAAGATGTTGCCAATTCTTGCCACAGCCGTTAGTGGTGCTGCGGGCGGCGGCCCGACGGGACGTTGACGACCCGCTCAACCACTACCTGGTGGAAGCCGGGCGTAAGACCGCACTGCGCTTCATCGACCGTGTGGAAGAGGCGTTCCTCCACGTCGCCATGAACCCGGAATCGGGGTCGGCCCGCTACGGCCACGAACTCAATCTGGTGGAGCTTCGCTCGTGGCCGGTCAGGTCCTACCCCTATCTGGGCTTCTACATGACGGCCCGTGGCCAGGTGGATGTCTGGCGGGTGCTCCACCGCCAGCGCGACATTCCCGCGTGGATGGGCGAGGGTGAGGATAGCGAGTAGACGACCTGGCTCACGCCGAGGCCGCGGCGTTTCCGTCGTCTGGTGGTGGGGAGTAGGGTGAAAGCAGGTCAGGCCGGTTATGCGTGATCCGCGCCTCCGGGTCGTGCGGATGCGCTCAAATCCATGTTCGAGCCTTTCTTGTAGGCGTGTCCGGTCGAGCTTCGGCAGATCCTGCCGCGTCGGCGTCTCGAATATCCAGGATTGTCGTGTAGGTACATGGACGCCACCCAGTGGGTGTGCCAGTGTGCAAGCGCAGAACGCGAGTCTGATCCTGCAGCCAGGATCGAGCGGGAGCCGCCGGACTCCGCGCCAAGCAACCCGTCGTCATAGTCTGAGTGGCTTTCGTTCGATCCTGCGCAGCCCCAGCCAAGCGATCGTCGTCCAGAGGGCAAAGTGATACAGGACGATGCCGGTGGCCCCCCAATCCCAGGGGACGACGGACTTGAAAGCGTCAACGAAGGTTTGGATTGCAGGTGCTGGGAAGATTAGAAAGGGCAGCACGTCCAGCACAAGTGCCAGTGTGCCCGGTGCGCCCGCCATTTCAGCCCTCAGGGCTTCTGCATGCATCCAGTTCGAAGCGACGTAGTATGCCAGCACCAGGAAGGCGGCACGCCGGATACCGAGGGCGGACACGGCGAAGCTGATCGCGCAACCCAGGATGCCATGGACGCAGAGTTGTGCGAACAGGTCTGTCTCCATGACGGAGTTTGGCATCAAAACGGCTAGGGTGACGGCTACGCCGACCAGCGCCTGTGCGAACAGGTTGGCAAGCTGCATGCCCAGATAGCGATACATGTAGAAGCGGGTCAGCGGCATCGGGTGCTGGGCCCAGAGCATGATCGCGCCGCTGCGCCGCTCGTTGGCGACCACACCGTCCGGCATCAGAAAGCCGACCAATACCAGGCCGAGCATGAAGAACCCGTCGAACCCCATGACGAGCCTTTGTGCTCGTTGCCCCCTACGCATCGCCTCAATCTGCTCGGTTGACCTCGACTCCGGGTTCTCCCATATCGTCTTAGCGGCTGCATCCCCTTCCTGGATGATCCCGGCAACATCATATGCACTGTTCAGTGCCACCATCCCCACGATGCATAGAAATACGGCTAGGGGGAGCTTCCACTTGCGGTGGAGAAGGTGCCTCAGCGTCGCTCTCAGGATGGCCATTGCACCGCCCCTTCCAGTCCGAGGAACTCCTGCTCGAGGAAGTCTCGCGTGAACCCGCCTTCCGGTTGCTCGACAAGCCTACCGCGCCCTTGGTCGATGAGGAGAACGTGGTCACTCATCAGGGCGAGTTCGCCGAGGTCGTGACTGGCCACCAGTATCGTCATGCTGCTGCGCATCCTCTCGATGCGCCGCCGCAGCCGGTGGCGCTGCCCTGGATCGAGGCCCGATTCCGGCTCGTCCAGGATTAGCAGTCTGATCGGCCGCAAGAGCGCCAGTGCCAGCGCCAAACGGCGCTTCATCCCCTTGGAGAGCACGCTGGCGGGAACGTCGGTCTTGAAGTCGACGCCCGCCAGTCGGAGCGCGTGCCCGACATCGGTATCGGGTCCGGCAGCGGTCGCCGCCAAGGTCAGGATACCGTCGCAGCGCCACCCATCGGGCATTGCTGTGTCTTCGGCGAGATAGCCCACGCCAACCTGACGCCGATAGTCCGCGGGGACGAGGCCGGACACCGAGACTTCACCACCGAGCGGACGCAGAAGCCCCAGCAGCGTGCGAAAGAAGGTCGTCTTGCCGGCACCATTGGGTCCGACGATCGCTAGAACGTCTCCCGGCTCAACGTCGAGGGTGAGTTTCTGCAGGACGGGTCGGTCATAGCGGTATCCAATGTAGAGGTCGCGGCACTGAACCCGGGCGGGTTTGGGAGCGCTCATCGTGGTCCTTGTTGGGGTTGCTTGGAGCTGCCGCGCTACGGCACGGACGGTTGGTTTCTGGTGTCGTTGTATGCTGTTTGCTTCTTCTGTCCCCTGTCAAGCAAGTGAGAGGGCGATGTGCGACCCCGACGAAGCGAACGGACAGGAGAAGGCCCCGGAGGGCTTCGCCCGGCGCCTGCACCGTCGCTTCAGGCCACAGGCTTGACTCGAACTTTGGAGGCAGTAGCCGAGCGCCGAGTGGATGCGGCGTGTGTTAGTAGAAGCCCTCGATAAAGTGAGGACTTCCCGCCGGACGCCCCGCCTGCTCGGCCGCGTAGACCTCTAGTGTAGCAGTGAAGCACGTTCTACACCGCGCGACCGTCCCGCTACGGTGCCTCCAGCGCCGCCGCTTCCTCCGGTGACGCCCACCGAGGAGACGGCCCCGTCACCCGCTTGTCCGTCAGGCTCGCCAGGCCGCCCGCCTCGTAGGAGGCTACCCAGCGCCGGAACATCCGATCCGTCACTTCCGGCACGCTCGCCGCCCTTGCGGGTTTGGACTTCAAGGTTCTAAAGATTTTGGGGGAGCTCTATATACAATCCTTGACACAAGCGCGGGAATTTGGGAGGGAGCGTGCGGATGTAGGGGGCGGAATTCATGGCTGACATGCGAAGCGATAACAGCGACGCATTTAGCATGACCGAAAATATGAAACGGAAGCCGGTCGTCCGCCCAAGCACGACTATGATTGGTCCGAAGTCCTGAAGGGGAGCCACCCCGAAAGCAGTTGCAAAAGCGTTGCTTCAGCCCCTGAAGCCGCTGAAGCCGAGTCCGAAGTGAGCGGACCTCAGCGGTTCACCGTGGTGAGGCGCAGTCGCCCCACCCGGACCCGTCGGTCACCGTCCGGCATGTTGACCAAGTCAAAGGCCAAATCACTATTACCCAGCGGCCGCACTAGGTTGTCGAAGCGATCCGCTCCAATAAGGGTCAGACCATTCGAGTCTAGGCCGATCGAATAGACAAACGTGTCGAACAACTCCTCCAGCGGAGGAGGGCGTGAGAGCCCGCGAAGGTCGGTGAGGCTCGTGACCGGCCCGAGTGCGAAGACCCAGACACCCGAGCCGTCGGGCGCAAGGCGCATGTCGGTCACCATGGCTGGCGGAGCGGCGGGCCCGGTGTCAGGGTTCCACGCGTCCATCCCGGGCAATTCCAGTTGAAGGGAGCCTTGGAGTCCCATGTCCTCGTTGAACACCTCAACAATTCCCACCACCGACGCGACCCATATCATGCGGTCCCCGCCACGGATCGCGTCCCCCGTGATGTAACTCAGACTGGAAGATTCCGCGCCGGGCTGCATGGAACGAACCAAGTCCCCGTTCTGATCGAGGAGCAAAATCCCCGCCTCGGACCCGTCGCCTCCCTTGTCGTAGCTGACCAGCCAGCCCTCATTCACCGGATCCGGCTGGATCGACCCCGCAACCCCGTTGATCCGGATTGTCCTCGTGAAATCGAGGTCGCTCGAGAAGAGATGCAACGTGGGGGCGAACCGCTCATGAAGGAGAATTCCGCCAGCGCTCATTGCGAACTGCGGAGGACTGAGGAATTCTCCGGGGCCTCCACCCTCGCGGGTCAGTTGCCGCTGGTAGCGGCCCTCCGAATCGTAGACGATTACCACGCCGCCGAGAACGTCGGAACTCACGAGGTACCCCTGGTCCCCCATGCGGAGAACATCTGCGATCATTCCGACACCCGCAGCGTCGCCCGTCGCACCCAGCGTATCCAGGGCTTCGAATTCCACAGTGCACCCGGCGCACAATTGAGTCGCGCTTACAATGCTGAGAACCAGACTCATGCGAATCACCTCCTGGACTGGGTTTGTACGTCTCCGCTGGAGACGTTGAAGGATCGTGGAACCAAGCCAGGAGGGTTATCTCTTTGGACGCCCCCGCCCATTCGCCGCGCCCAGCGGCGGTAGTTACCCTCTCGGCCATGTTGCGCGCCGTTGAATTGGACAGAGAACCCCGGCGACGAATCGCCGGAACCCTCGCCGTCACGACATGCCGGGAAAGAGTAACGGTCCGGAGGATGAGGGACAAAGGGGGACTCCACCCTTAACACCAGAGAGAAGAAGGACAATCCGTCCCCGGAAACCACGTCTACCTGCCTGCAACGGCCTACAAGGTGAGCAGGACTCTCATCGAGACGAGCAACAGAATCGGCGGCGGCGAGGAGCTGGAAAACATGCCTACCACTCCCTCGACCTTCGCATCGGGCAGGCACGCTAGAGGCGAAGCCGGATCTCCCGGTCGCTGAAGATGTTGCCAATTCTTGCCAAGGCCGCTAGTCTTCAGCCATGAGCACCATGAACATCTCCCTGCCCGCTTCGCTGAAGTCCTTTGTCGACGACCAGGTGGAGGGCCGAGGATACGGCAGTTGCAGCGCGTATGTGCGCGAGCTCATCCGCCGTGACCAGGATCGCCAACATCTCCGGAGCCTGGTGCTCGAAGGCGGGGAATCGGAGCCTGCGGCCGCGGCGGACGCCGCCTGTTTCGAGACGCTGCGGAACCGCGTTCGCCATTACTCGGGGGAATGACGCCGAAGCCGGTGGTGCTGCGGGCGGCGGCCCGACGGGACGTCGACGACCCGCTCAACCACTACCTGGTGGAAGCCGGGCGTAAGACCGCACTGCGCTTCATAGACCGTGTGGAAGAGGCGTTCCTCCACGTCGCCATGAACCCGGAATCGGGGTCGGCCCGCTACGGCCACGAACTCAATCTGGCGGAGCTTCGCTCGTGGCCGGTCAGGTCCTACCCCTATCTGGTCTTCTACATGACGGCCCGTGGCCAGGTGGATGTCTGGCGGGTGCTCCACCGCCAGCGCGACATTCCCGCGTGGATGGGCGAGGGTGAGGATGGCGAGTAGACGACCTGGCTCACGCCGAGGCAGGTTGCCCAGAGTACTACGATAAGGTGGAAGACATGAGGACCAGACAGGCAATTGTTGTAGTCACGCACGCGCTCTGTGCGGTGACTCTCTTGATGGTCAGGCCGGCGCTGGCCCAAGAGATCATTGAGCTCCCGGCGGCGGATCGCTTGCTGGAGGCCGGATTCGAAGATGTCTACCGCGTCGGGACCATGGCGGGTGACGAATGGGAGCAATTCGGGAACGTGCGGCGCGTGGCTTTCGACGGTGCCGGACGACTGTTCGTCTTCGACAACCAGGCCGACCGCATCCACGTGGTTGGCCCGGACGGCGAGTATCAGCACTCGATCGGTCGTTCTGGCGAGGGTCCAGGCGAGTTTCGCAGGCCGGACGGGCTGGCGGTCATGCGCGACGGGAGGGTGGTGATCGCCGATCTCGGGCATCGTGCCTACCACGTTTTCGGTGGCGACGGCGAGTTTGAACGCATGGTAGGCATGGCGCCGGAAGAGGGTGACATCCGGATCACGGATATCTACCCGCACCCCGGGGGCGAGGCTGTCTATTCGGCCGTTGGGGCCCAGTTGCTGTCGGGCAATTTCGGCACGTCGGGGGGTCGGACCACCCCGCATACGTCGCGGCCGGTGGAGCGACTGATGCTGACCGGCGACGTGGCGACGAAGGACACCGTCGCCGAGGGGTGGTTGCCCAGCGGTGGCGATCCCACATCGTTCCCGGTTGATGGACGGGCGAACTACCGGGTTCCACGCCCGGTGGTGTTCGGGCCGGACATCCTGCCGGGCGTACTTCCGGATGGAAGCGTGGCGTTCTCCGACTCTTCCGCTTACGCGATCAAGATCGCCCGACCGGGCGCGGGCGTGTGGCGTGTCCTGACGCGGTCACTGCAGCCGATGTCCATCACGGACCGCGTGGTCGAAGCCGAAAAGGAGCGGCGCCTCGAGGCACTCGAGGAAAGTGGCGCCCGGGGTGGGATCGTGATAAACGGCGTACGCACGGCGCCCAACCTGGACCGTGCCCGGGAGCGAATCGAACAGTTGGAGTTCTTCGAGGAGGTCTCGATCGTCCGCGGTCTCAGAACGGACTGGACCGGCGGGATATGGGTGCAACGGCACGGAGAGGAGCCCAGCGACGACGGGCCCATCGATGTCCTGACCATGGACGGCGAGTACGTCGGGACGTATCCGGCGGGCGCGATCCAGATGCCGGACGCCTTCGGGCCTGACGGACTGGTCGCGTTCGTCGAGACTGACGACCTGGATGTGGAGACGGTGGTGGTGAGACGGCTTGTCCGGTGACGGCCGGCCGCGGCGTTTCCGTCGCCGTCATCGACAGTGGCGTCAACCCGGACCATCCGCATGTGAGCGGCGTCGCCGGGGGCGTGCGGATCGACCTCGCCGGAGACGCGTCGGATGACTACGTCGACCGGCTCGGCCACGGCACTGCGGTTTTCGCGGCCATTCAGGAGAAGGCGCCGGCTGCCGACATCTTCGCGGTGCGCGTCTTCGAGGATCGCTTGAGGACGAGTGCGCGGGCGCTGGTCGCCGCGATCGATTGGGCGGCGGAGCGGCGGATGCGTGTGGTGAACCTGAGCTTGGGGACGGTCCGGGAGGAGCATGCTGGTCCGCTGGGGGAGGCGGTGGACCGGCTGGTGCGCGCCGGGGGCGTCGTGGTGGCGGCGGCGGAAGCCGACGGGCAGCGGTGGTGGCCGGGCTCGCTGCCATCGGCCGTGGGGGTGGTGATGGATGCGGCAGTCCCGCGTGAATGTGTGGAGGTGCTGGGGGCACCCGACTGGCTGGTTGCCGCCTCGCCCTATCCGAGACCGATTCCGGGGGTGCCGGTGGAGGCCAACCTGAACGGAATCAGCTTTGCGGTCGCCAACGTGACGGGCGTGCTGGCGCGCCGGCTGGAAGGGTTCAGCGGCCCCCTGACACCAGACGCGTGCAGAGGTCTGCTAATCGGCGAGACACCCGACGAGTGATCAGCCCGGCAGGGCGTCGTTCATCGCGGGCCGCCTCCCTCTCCGCCCGCTTGCCAGTCCTCGCGCAGCCAGTCCACCAACAGCCGGATCTCTTCGTCGCTGAGGATCTCCTCGGGGCCGAACGCCGGCATGCGGTCGTTGCGGTCTCCGTAGAAGCGGGGGTGCGAGGCGTCGCGAATGAACGCGGTCAGCCACTCGTTCGACCCGAACCCGGTCAACGTGGGACCGAGGGGCTGCTCGACCACGCCCTGGAATTCGTGGCACTCGGTGCAGCCCGCCGATGCCGATGATACCAGCGCCGTCCCCTCCATGATCTCCGCCTGGTCGGCCTCGTCGGCTTCTGCCTGATACGGCAGCGCCGCCTGCGCCGATACGGCCTTGATCACCTTCGCCAGGTCTTCCTGCTGTTCGTGGGTAAACCCGGCGATCCGGCTCTGCACCATGCGCACCATCCGGCCGCGGGCGAAATCGGTGCCGCCGAAATACTCCGGCGTGGCGACTCGCTCGGGGTCCAGCAGGCCCTCCAGCCACTCGCGGCTGGCGAACCGCTTCAGGTCGGCGGCGGTCTGGGGCTCGGGCAGGGAGCGTCCCATGCCATCGTGGCCATCGTAGGTGTGACAGCTGGCGCACCGGTCCGCGAAGAGACGGGGGCCCTGCGTAAGGGGATCGGTGCGCAGCAGTGCCAGGGCCCCGTTCGCGGGGATGCCGCCACCCGCCCCGGCCAGCTCCACGGCGCGCGCCGCGTCGGCCTCGGCGTTGGTCTGGGCGAAGACGAAGTCGGGGTCGGCGCGGTCCTGTGCGTATGCGAGCCACGTCAGGAGCGCGACGCCGGAGAGGACTCCCCCGGTCAGGCCCAGGTTGAAGCGGTGCCCCAGGCGCCACCGTCCCGCGAACGGCATCAGCGCGATCAGGGTGACGACCAACCCGGGAATCACGATCGCGCCAATGATCTCGGTGCCCGCGGGGAAGTACTTCAGCCACTGGAACAGGAACATGAAGTACCATTCGGGCCGCGCTGCAGCGTACGGCTCGGCAGCGTCCGCGGGGGCTCCCAGCGGCGCCCCCCCGGTGCGGATCACGAGGTAGAGCACGGCGGCCATCACCGCGAGGCAGGCGACGGCATCACGCAGGGCCTGATCGGGCCAGAACCAGCCGTCGCGCGGTCGGGGCGGGTGCGCGTCCGGCCCGTCCTGCTCATCCCCCTCCACACCTGCCGGCTTTGCTCCGTGCCCGCTGTCGCGCGGCTGGCCCGCCGTAACCCCGTGCCGCCGGAACAGGTACACGTGTCCCGCGATCAGGGCGATCAGGGCGCCCGGCAGCACGCCCGCGTGGAGCGCGAAGAAGCGCGTGAGGGTGAGGTGGCCGTAGTCCGCGCCGCCGACCAGGACCTTCTGCATCGCCGGGCCCACCACGGGCGTGATCGATGCGATGCTCGTGGCAACCTTGGTCGCCCAGTACCCCTTCTGGTCCCACGGCAGCAGGTAGCCCGTCAGCGACAGCCCCAGCACGATGTGCAGCAGGACGATGCCGAACCAGAAGTTGACCTCGCGGGGGGCCTTGTACGCGCCCGCCACGACCACCTGCATGAGGTGCAGGACGAGCAGGATCATGGTGGCGTGGGCCATGTAGTGGTGGATACCGCGGAGCATCCAGCCGCCGGCCATCACGTTCTCGATGTAGTAGACGCTCTCCCAGGCGCCCTGCGCATTGGGACTGTACGCGGCCCAGAGGATCATGCCGGTCACGAACTGCACGGCGATCGCGAAGGTCAGCGCGCTGCCCCACACATAGCGCCACTTCGCACCGCCGGGGATCGGCTCGACGAGGGCCTTGCGGAGCATCGCCCGATACCCCGTCCGGTCGTCGAGCCAGCGGAGAAGCGAATTCACGTAACCGGCGTCTTGTCGGCGCGGCCGGGCAGGAAGTTCTGGAACCGCACCCAGACATGGTCCCCGTCGCGGATCTCCACCTCGAGCGTGTCCATGTCGCGGGGACTCGGGCTTGAGGGGTCGTCGACGGCGCCTTCGAGGTCGAAGCTGCTCTTGTGGCAGGGGCACACGAACCGGGACTGATCGGGCGCCAGGTTCACGAAGCACCCCGCGTGCGGGCAGATCACGTTGAACGCCTGCAGCGAGTCGTCCGTGCGGCGGAGGTAGACCGCGCCCACCGGCGTGTTGCGCTGCGTGTTCCACGCGTCGACCCGGTCGGCCTGCACGCGGAACTTCCGTGGGACTCCATCGGCGGGGAGCGCCGCCAGCCGGGCGACCGGGACCAGGGACGGATCCCGCCCTGCCCGCCGCAGCGGGTCGAGGACGACGCGAATGCCCGACCACACGGGTGCAAGCAAGGCGAGCCCGGCCGCCGCGATCGCCCCGGCCCCGGCCAGAAAGCGTCGGCGGGCGTGGCCGCGCGGGCCGGTGGTTTCGTTCCCGGGTGGGTGCGGTGTCTTGCTGCTCATCGCGTCTGGATATCCGGCTTCCTGGTGTCGTTACCGCGTTGGCGAAGGTGACGGCGGAAGTTACGGACGAGTGCGGGACACCGCAATGTAATGTATACTGTACATAATGTAATCTTTAGTATACATATTGTGAAATCGCGGTCCTGTTGTCGCGGGCGCGACCGTTACTCCTGGAACGGCACGAATTCGTGAGAGAGGCCCGGCAGTTCGAGCGACAGGGCCAGGTCGCGAGCTTCGGCAGCCAGATCCGGGAGCGGTACACCACCTCTCCGGCACAGACGGACCTGCTCCAGCGCGAGGCGCAACCAGGCCACGGGCTCGCTGTCCCGGGCAGCCGCGGCACCGTCTTCCAGCATCTTGAGCGCGCCGTCGCCGTGGCCCGTGCGCGACCGCAGGCGTGCGTGGAACAGGATGAGGTCGACCGGTGTGCGGCCGGGCGCCGTGTCTGGCGGGTATCGGTCGGCCACGCGCTGGGCACGGCCCAGCATCCCCAACTCAAGAAGGCAGTTGCCCACGATGCTCGCGTGCCGGGCCCTCAGGTCCGGGGGGACGGCCGGCTTCGTTTCGTCAATCGCACTGCTCGCCGCGCCGGCTTCGTCCGCGGCTGTTTCGCGCAAGGTCCCGTCTCCCCCGCCAACCGCGTCGATGGCCGACTGTGCACCTCGCGTATCGCCCTGTGCGAGGAGCAGCGCCGCGCGCGCCATCCGCTCCATGCACCTCACCACCGGGCAGTCCATGTCCTCCGCGGCCGCCCGGGCTTCAGCGAGCATGTGCGCGGCGGGCTCGAGACTGCCGGTATTCGTGTGCCATTCGGCGAGGTCGAGCAGGAGGTGCACATACGAGGCGGGATCTTCCACCGACTTGGCCACGGCGGTGAGCTTGGCCTGCAGCTCCTGACCCTCCGCCGTCGCCAGCCGGCCCACGGCAATGAGGGCGACCGCGTGACGGTGCAGCGCGTACATCATCTCATCCCTCAGGCGCTCCCGCATCGCGATCTCGACAGCCCTTCTCGCGTGTGCCAGCCCGCCCGCGCGGTCTCCGCATACGACCTTCATGGCCAGGGACCCCTCGGTTCGACAGCGCGCGACATCTTCCCGACATTCCGGTCGCTGCCCGATGTCGGCCAGGAGTTCGGCCATCGCCTCATGATCCGCCGACCTGTACAGGACCTGAAGGATCGTATCGCGAATCGTGGACCCCAGCCAACCGTCGCCGAGGTGCTCGGCGTCGTTCAGAAGTCCGTTCAGTTCGGCGAGCACCGCGTCGGTGTCGTCCAGGCCGAGCAGGTGGCGCGCATCGGTCACTGTCAGCCTCAGCTGGATGGCGTTTGCCGGAGACAGTTGGCGACCGGAGGAATCGATCTCGTCAGCCACGCGAAGCACGCCCGCCAGCTGTCGCGACCGGTAGCGTGCCCAGGCGAGGCGAACGCCGATCCGGGTCCTGGTCTGCGCCTCGCTGACCTGATAGGCGGCCGCAAGTACCGGGATGCGTGTGGCGACTCCGTTCCGTGGGGCCCTTTCGAGCGCCTGGACGGCGAACGACTGGGCACGACCGCTGTCCCCGGCGCGGTGGTAATGAATCGAGGCCGCTGCCAGCAGCGCGTTGTCCGAACGCCTTCCGAGCAGGTCGGCGACCGACCGGTGGAGACTGGACCGGCGACCGCGGCTGAGGGTCCGATAGACCGCGTGGCGGACGAGGCCGTGGCGAACACGGGCCCTGTTCCCGGCCCAGGAGATCAGGCTGGACGCCTCAAGCCGCTCCAGAGCACCGATGCACTCTTCCGCCGTTCTCTCCGAGATGTGTGCCAACTCGGCCGCGGTGGCCGCATCGCGGAGCACGGCGAGCCCATGGAACACCTGCCTGCCGACGCCGTCCAGCGCGGCCAGGTGCCGGGCGACGATGTGCTCCACCGAAAGGGGGATGGGGAGATCCCACTCGTCCCGCGCCGGCAGCTGCTCGGGCCGCGTGGCGAGTTCGACGACGAAGAGCGGGTTTCCCCCGGCCAGTTGCGACATCCGCCCCAGCCAGCGGTCGGTGAGCGTGATGGGAGATACCGCCTGCGCCAGAGTCATCGCATCGGCCGCGCTCAGCTCGCCAAGGAGGATGGACTCGCCGTCCGGGCCGCGCTTCAGCTCGTCGGCGAACCGGGAGAGGCGCCCGTGCCCGGCCAGCTCTTCCGGACGGTATGCGACGACGAGGTTGAAGTAGCCCTGCGACCATCGCCGGTGCAGGTACTGGAGCACCATGGCCGACTTGTCGTCGACGAAGTGAAAGTCGTCCACGACCAGCAGAATCGGCTGGGTCTTGGCCATCGTGGAAAACAGGTGGAGGAACGCATCGCCCGCATACCGGGAGACGTGGCCGTCGGCTACTAGCCGGACCCGTCGTGGCATGTGGGTGTCCTCGGCAAACTGGGGCAGCAGCGACAGCATGACGGAACGCCACGGATTGTGCAGCTCCCGCAGGAAGGGGAGCACCCACGGAGCCTTCAGTCCCTGCGCGAGAGAGCTCAGAGGGATGTCCGAGGCAAGCTCCTCCGGGCGTAACCGGATCACCCGGATCCGGCGCGATGAGAGGCCTTCGAGCACCTCGTCCAGGAACCTCGTCTTGCCGATGCCGGCGCTGCCACAGACCGAGATCGTGCCCCAGGGACGGACATCCGGGCTCTGCAACAGGCGCCTGGTCAGAGTTGCCCTTTCGTTTGCGCGTCCCACAAAGGGGATTTTCCTGCCAAGTCTCGTGTAGGGCACGGACCTCAGAGAGACGGCCTCGCCGTAGACGTTCCTGAGGGCTTTGAGAAGCGCTCTGGTTTCCGGTTGCGGCACCCATTCGTCCTCCGCAAGGGCCCGTTCGGCAAACGCCCGGTAGACGTACTCCGCCTCTCGAACCGACCCATACAGAGCGCGCGCATGCATCGCCCTCCTGAGTGCTTCCTCCTCGTTCGGAGATAGCTTGAGGAGAGTTCCCACTGCCTCTTCGGCGACCATGCCGTTGCGGGTCAGTTCCGCGTTCTTCCAGCTTGCGTGGGCGGCGTTCTCCAGTTTGGCCTGATGCGCGACCTGCTGGCCGCGAATCCAGTCGGAAGAGGATTCGACGAACTTCTTGGGTAGCGCCGAAAGGAATCCGGGTTCCATCAACGCTGCGGCGGCGCGGAAGTTCTCCGCTCTCATCAGCTCGTCGAATTCCTGCAGATCGGTGGCCACCACGTCAGGGTGAGCACGGACAAGTTCGCCATCCAGCGAAACGATCGTGGCTCCGCACCGGTGGTTGATCTGGTAGACCAGTTGACTGAGCCTGTGGCGCACGGCCTTCGTGTCGGCGTCGCCCCAGAGATGTTCCTGCACGGTGGCACGAGGGATTTCCGCCGCCGGCAGCCCGTATGTGATGGCCACCAGCGCGCTCTGGAACGGGGAGAGCCTGACGGGGCTGCCGTCCCGAATCAGGATCGGACCGCCGAAAAGACGGAGCAGAAGCCCGGTGTGTCCCTCAGTGCCATCGGTTGTCGATACGGGCGTGTTCATCATCGGGAACTGCCGGCAGCGCCGCCGGCCCGCCGCCTGGCGGTGGCAGGGGGTTCGACCACGGCTCCGGCAACGGAGGGTCGGGAACCCACGACCTTCGAGGTGACGCCACCGATGGCCACCTCGCGAACGAGCCACGACTCGAAGACCCATTCCCAGCCGTATCGCTTGCGCGTGTGCTGTGGGCGGACGCCGCAAAGGCGATGCATCTGGTTGCTCATGGAGAAGCCGTCCGGGTAGCCCAGCGAGGTGGCCACCTGGAAAAGGCTCTCCGTGGTGTTCTGCAGCCTTATCGTCGCGCGAATCAGGCGTGCGATGTGAAGCCAGTGGGACGGAACGGGCAGACCGCTATTGAGAAGCCGGCGGCCGAGAGCCCGTCGGGACACGTACAGGTTTCGGGCCAGGTCGGTGATGGTGCTGAGCTTGGCGCTGAGCTCGATGGTCCGTTGGATGATGGCCCTGGTGGTCGGATCCACCGAAAAGCCGCGCCAGTCCAGGTAGTCCGTAACGCTGGACGCAAGAGATACCGGTGGTCGGCGTATGACCTGCGCGATCTCGTGAGGACGCGGTATGTCGTGGTACGGCAGAACCGCCTGGGGCCGGGTCTTTTGTACGGCCCGGAGAATCGGCACCAGCGGCGCGCGCTCGTCGCTGTCCGGCAAAATGATCGCGAGAGCCACGCCGGCGAGTCGGCTGGTGACGAAGTCGGTCGCGTCGCTCCACCCGTCGGCCTCGAGATCCCAGGCCATGATCCAGCCGCCGCCGTGCGGCTGCATCGGATCGGCCATGTCGACTTCGTGAAGATGGCTGTACGGCGGCCCCAACAGGGATACCGCACCACGGCGGCTTCGGCTGCTCGGCATTGCGATGTTGCTCCTGGCTTGGGCGGTTCCTTGCCCAGTCAGGCTAGTTTGCCACCATCACCGACCGATCACCGCCACCCCACCCCTCCTCCCGCCTACATGGACACAATGGGGCGTGATTGCGCTGAAGACGAGCGGCCACCGTGTTTGTTCGGACGCTCTTCGCGTCCTTCGGTCACCGATTTCCGTCGTGCGGCCCGCAACTTGCGCGTGGTCCTTGAACGAATGGATCTTGCGGGCTGGACCGTACGCTTGGGTGCCTGCTGTCCGACCCCTGATTCCAACATCGAGTGATTGCCGAAATTGCCTGACAAGACCGCAGTATCCGCCGCCGAGCCCGACACCACGCTTCTGACCGCGGTGCGCCGTCTGCGCGGTCGCGCCACCCTTGGCGACGTCGTGTCGGGCACCGGCATGCCCGAGGACCAGGCGGAGGCCGCGCTCAAGGGCCTGCTCGAGACCCATCGAGGCCACCTTGAAGTCTCCGATTCGGGCGACCTCCTCTACCAGTTCGACCGCAAGCTGATCGAGCGGGCCCGGGAGCCCTTCGGGGTCCGCTTCCGGAGGGTGGCGTGGTCCGCGTTCAAGACGGGCTTCAAGGTGTGGACGGCCGTCATGCTGGTCGTCTATTTCGTCGTCTTTGTGGCCCTGATCATCGCGGCCATGACCGCAAACCGGGACGGCCGCGGCTTCGGTCGGCGCGGCGGTTTCGGCCTGGGCGACCTCTTCATCCTCCATTGGCTCATGGGCGGCAGGGGGTGGAGCCGGGGGGGCCTCTACTACGGTCACAGTCACGCCAGGCGGCTGCCGAAGGACGCCAGGCCCCCGTTCTACAAGAAGGTCTTCGCCTTCATCTTCGGTCCCGAGGAACCGCGGCCCACGCAGCTGCAGAAGGACCGGAGCACGCTTCAGTTGGTGCGGGCGCGCAAGGGTGTGCTTACGTCGGCCGAGCTGGTTGAACACACGGGGTTGCCGCTGCCGGACGCGAACGAGGAGATGGGACGCCTGACCGGTGCCTACGGGGGTGACCCGCGGGTGTCCGAGAGGGGCGAGGTGGTCTACGCCTTCCCCGGCCTGATGAAGAGCGCCCACGGGAAGGTCCGGGCGCGCGAACCCAAACCCGCATGGCTTCGCCTGGAATACCCGAAGAAGCTGACCGGCAACAACGCCGGCGCGAACTGGGGCATCGGCGCGATGAACGGATTCAACCTGGCGGCGGCGACCGTGATCGGGCTGGGCCCGGCCGTGCAGACCACGACCGCGGCGGCGGTGGCCGTCGATCCGCTTTGGTTCTGGGGACTCGGAGTCGTGCCGCTGACGTTCAGCAGCATGTTCTTCGGGATACCGCTGGTGCGCTCGCTGGGCCTCAGACGGGAGAACGCCGGACGCCTGCGCCGCAACGTGCGCCGTCTGCTGATCGGCCTGGTCTACGGCCGCAGCGTCGGAGCCGTGCGCTGGGTGACCGTCGGCGACGCGATCCGGCATGTAACGCAAAGGCTGAAGGACTGGAACGTCAGCCCGCGGGTCGTGCTCAGGGAGCTGGAAACGCTCGCGGCCGAGTTCAACGCCGATGTCGAGGCGGTCGACGACGGTTTCCGGTATCGCTTCCCCGCCATCCGCGAGACCTTCGTGGAAGCCGAGTTGACGCGCCGCGCGCTGAAGCTTGAGGACCGGAAGCTCGGCCGAATCGTCTACGCGACGTCCGATACGAGCGAAGAGGCCTCGAAGAGGGACCTGGAGGCGTTTGACCGCGAGTTGAGGCGGGCCGAGGTGGACGTCTCGCGCTACCTGCCGTCACCCGGCGAGGTGGGCTACGAGGAGGACTTCGAGGTCGTGATGGAGGAGAAGGCCCCCGCGCCGGTCAGGTCCCGTTCCCGCCGTCGCCCGTCCCGGCCTCGCTCTCGGCCTCAATGGCGGTAAAGGCGTCACGCCACCACTCGATGGGTTGAGCGCCCACCAGGGGCACGCCGTTGACCAGGAACGACGGGGTGCCCCGCACGCCGAGGCGGGCTCCGGAGAGAATGCCGCTGCGGACCCGGGGACGGTGGCGTTCGTCCGCCACGCAGGCCTGAAACTCCGCGGCGTCCGCGCCGACCTCGCGAGCGAGTTCTTCGAAGACGGGACTCGGGTCCCCCAGACTCTTCCAGTCGGCCTGGCGTTCGTAGAGCCGCTCGCTCATGGGCGAAAAGAGGTCCTGTTCGCCCGCGCACTCGGCGGCGTAGGCCGCGGGAAGCCCGTTGGCGAACATGCCGCTGACATAGGTCACATACTTCCAGCGGACCTTCCCGGTCTCGACGTACTCTTCCATGAGCGTGGGGAACGTCTCGGTGTGGAACCGGCGGCAATAACCGCAGCCGTAGTCGCTGAACTCGATCACGGCGATGGGGGCGTCCTCGGACCCGAAATCGAACCCGATCTCGCCCAGCGAGAACTCCTGGGCCGGCGGTTTGACCGTCGTTCCACCGTCGGATAGCATCGAGGTCGGGATCGACTGGGACACGCTCCCCGAAGCGGTCGCGCTCTCGCCGGCTACGGCCCCCTCGCTCCCGTCCCCGGGAACGCCGCCACCGCCGCCGTCGCATCCGGGCCCGGCAAGCAGCGCGGCGACCGGCACGAGCACCTTGTGGATATGCCTTCTCACGATTCTCGTTCTCCTGTTTCCTTCCGCGTCACGTCCGCGAGGTCCCGGCCGGCGCCGGCGACGTTCGCGGAACTCGAATCCTGACGCCGCCCGGCCCGTTTCGCCACCCCTTCGCCATGGGAGCGGCCGGCTTGCAACGGGTTGGGCATGCGTTCGCGGATCACGACGGTCTCGGTGATCTTGTCGTGGATCGCCTGGCGGTTCGGGTCCCACCACACCTGTGCGAACCCGAGCAGACCGGTCGCGAGGCCCGCCATGTAGCCACCGGCTCGCTCAAGCGACATGTAGAGCCCCAGCGGCTCGCCATTGAGCCGCACCACGCGCAGGCCCATCGCCTTCTTGCCGGGCGTTCGGCCTTGCCACAGCGCGAGGAAAAGGGTGAGGTAGACGGTGCCCCATCCAAAGATCAGGCCGGCTTCGTCGGCGGCGTCCCGGACCCAGGTGAAGACGGTAGACCGGGATTCGGCCTCGGCCAGCTGCCCGAGCAGTTCCTCGTGGTCCTCCCGGCTGTCGGCGAGGTCGTCCTCGAGGTCGTCCATGCGGAGGAGCAGCGCGGCGATGCTGTCGCCGGCCTCCCCCTCGAACCCGCCGGTTCGGGCGGTATCGGTGCCGGGCATTCGCGCGAGCGTTTCGAGGTCAAGGCCGGGGACGGCCAGGGTGTCCTGCAACGCCCGTATCAGGGTCGTCGCCCGCTCCGTCGCCGCATCGATCCCCTGTGGTGCGGCGGCTCCTTCCGGCGTACCGGTCGCGCCTCCGTCGGCTGTGGGCACGGCTACCTCGCCGTCCGGTTCCGAGAGCATGCGTATCACGGGCGGGACCAGCGTGGTCACGCCGATGGCGACCACAAAAACCATCGCTCCCGCGCACCCCAGCGCGAACTTCTGCGCGCGGGTCGCGGTTGCCCCGTCCGTGCGTTTAATGGCCATGCGGAGGAGCATCAGGCCCGCGATTCCTCCAAGGACTCGCCAGCCCAGCAGTTGCAGGAATCCGATGAGGACCAGGTCCAGGAGCAAGGCGACGAGGCGGCGCCAGGGTTCGGCGAGCGGCGTGCCCAGCAGATCGGGTGTGACCGAAAACGCGTCGGGCGTGACGATTGACCTCGGGTCGGCGCTCATCGGTGTCTCAGCGGCGCCGGAGGACCCCGCCCAGGATCAGGCCGGCGGCTACTCCGGCCAGGGCGGTCACGACGAGTAGGGTCTCCAGGCTTCGGGTCGGCGCGGGGGGCGCGGTCTCGCTGGTCGGGTCGTGCGCGACCTCCTCCAGCCGAGCGAGCACGCGATCCCGGTCGTCTTCGAGACCGCAGGACGGACACGATACGAAGCCGCGTTCGCGTGCGGTGCGGTTCGTGAAGGCCAGTTCGCCGTCGCCGTGGGGGCACGGTACGCCTGCCGGCAGCGGAGCGACGATCTCGTAGAGGGTCCCCTTGGACAGCTCCAGATCCCGCGCCAACTGGTTCACGCCGGCGTCCGAGTTCCAGTACTGCTCGTTCGCCTGCCTGATCACCTCTTCCGGAACCTGTTTCGAGGCACCCGGGAACTCGTCGAACGTCGCCATCGTTTGGAAAGCCAGGGTCGGGGGACACGCTACCCATAAAGGTACAGCGGGCGATACGATGTATACACGGGGAGGGGCGGCGCTGTGCGTCCATCCCCGGCTACGCCAACCGACCGGGGGATAGCATGCGCTCGAGAACGAAAGTCGTCGGGAGCCTCGAACGGGTCTACAGGGAAGCCTTCCAGAAGGCGGCCGAGTCCGAGGACCAGGCGCGCATGGACCGGCTCGATTTCGGCTTTCAGAGGGACCAGGTTCTGCTCGAGGTGTTGCTGGACGTGCGCGAGGGTCTCGCGGGCCTGCGCCGCCACGAGGCGCCTGACGAGCCGAGTCTGCTGGAGAAGGCCAGGGCCATCCGCGATCTCACCAGGCTGAGGCCACGGTGAAGATCTACACGAGGCTCGGCGACAACGGCAGCACCGGACTGTTCGGCGGCGGCAGGACGAGCAAGGACGACGTTCGCGTCGAAGCCTACGGCACCGTGGATGAACTCAACGCGGTGATCGGCGACGCGCTCAACCACGTGGCGGAGCGGGCGGTCGTCCGACGGCTGCGGCGCGTGCAATCCGATCTGTTCGCCATCGGCGCCCATCTTGCCACGCCGCCGCCAGCCGGAGGCCGGCGGGCCCCCGCGCTGCCGGACCTTCCGGCGGAGCGGGTCGCAGCCATGGAATCGTGGATCGACGAGGCGATGTCCGCTACGCCGCCGCTCCGCAACTTCATCCTTCCCGCCGGCGGTCCCGGAGCCAGCGGGCTGCACGTGGCGCGGGCCGTCTGCCGAAGAGCCGAGAGGCGTGTCGTGACGCTGGCCGCCTCGGCGCCCGTCGACCCCGAAATCGTCCGGTACCTGAACCGGTTGTCCGACTACCTCTTCGCCGCTGCGCGCCAGGAGAACGCTGCCGCCGGCGGGCTGGACATCGAATGGCCGGCATGACCGGGCCGTCGATTCACGAACGCGGCGAGACCACGCCGCCCCACGGCGACGTCATCCGTCTCGATGTCCGGCGCCCGGCCGACGGCAAGCCCCGCTCGGGCGTGCTGGTCGCTCACGGCTTCAAGGGCTTCAAGGACTGGGGATTCTTCCCATACCTCTGTGAGCGTCTCGCACAGGACGGGCACCTTGTCGTCTCGTTCAACTTCTCGCTCAACGGCACGGGACCGGATCTACTGGAATTCACGGACCTGGATGCATTCGGCCGCAACACCCTGTCCCGTGAACTGGAGGACCTGCGCTGGATGGTGGACCGGATGCATGCCGGTGACTGGAGCGACGGGACCGCGCCGGAGTCCGTGGGCCTTCTCGGCCACAGCCGGGGAGGGGGCACCGGCGTAATTGCGGCTGCCGAGCACCAGGGCATTTCCGCTCTGGTGACCTGGGCCGCGGTCGCCACGTTCCACCGCTGGAGCGAGCAGCACGTGGCGGACTGGAGGTCGCAGGGAGTGACATGGATACCGAACGCCCGCACCGGGCAGGAAATGCCTCTCTACAGGACCTTGTGGGACGATCTGAACGACAACGCCGTGCGGCTGGATGTGCTTGCGGCGGCAGCGCGTGTTCGCGTGCCGTGGCTCATTGTCCACGGTTCCGATGACCCGACGGTCGCTGTCGCGGAGGCCCGCCGGTTGCACGAGGCGGGTCCGGCTTCGTCGCTGCGGGTGGTCGAGGGCTCCGGCCACACTTTCGAGGCCGTGCATCCGCCTCGGGGAACCACTCCCGGCCTGACGGCGGCGGTCGATGCCTCGCGACGGCACTTTCGGAACTCTTTTCGCCGCCCCCCAGGGGCGTGAGGGTTGCGACCAGGGTACCATTCGACAATCATTCTCGACGATTGCCGAGTCCCGTCGCGTGACATACAAGACGACCAGAGGTGACTGGTGACATACATAATTACCGAGCCCTGCATCGGAACCAAGGATGCGAGCTGTGTGGAGGTCTGTCCGGTCGATTGCATCTATGAGACCGAGGACCAGTACCTCATTCACCCCGACGAATGTATCGACTGTGGTGCATGCGAACCGGAGTGTCCCGTTCAGGCGATCTTCCCGGATACCGATGTTCCGCCCGAATGGAACGACTACATCGAGAAGAACATCTCCTACTTCGAATAGGTCCGGATTCGGACAATTCGGGGCCGCGCCCGCGGCGCGGGCCATGAACAGACAAGGGGGGCGACCGGTGATCGGTCGCCCCCCTTGCTTTCGATTCGGGTTCGCTCGGGAATGGGACTTCCCAGCCCCTGGCGGAATACCCGGCCTGCGTTGGCGCGGCGCGGGCTCTGCCTGCCAGGGATCCCTAGATCCCCAACTCCCTCAGCTTCTCCAGCCGGATCTTCCCGGGAATGGTCTCGCCGGGCGGAACCCTGTCGATCTTGGTCTCGACGGGCTCCGGCTTGTGATGGCCCTGCCGGAGAAGCGCGACGCCCGCGGCCATCAGAGCGGCCGCACCAAGCAGGTTGACAGTGGACTTTCGAATCGCTCCCTCCTGTTGCCTGGAATGTGAATGCCGATAACTTCGTGCGAACGACCAAATATATCAGCAATATCCATGCCAACGGTTGCGCTTTCGGGGGTGGTCCGGAGCCAACGTCCGGTGCTCCTTGGGTTTACCTGCGGTTTCGGCGAACCGGGATCCCTCGGTGGCCAGCCCGTGCGCGGCTTCCCCATGTCCCACTTTCCTGACGGACAAACGAAAAATGGACTCACGCATCGCGGAGCGGGCCGATCCCGTCGACATGACGCGCAGGCTGGTTCGCACGCCGTCGGTCAATCCCGGCCTGGAAAAAGGCGGTGCGGGCGAAGCCGCCGTGGCCGAACTGGCGGCGGGCTGGCTTGCCGGCTGGGGATACGAAACGGCGATCACCGAAGTGTCGGCGGGCCGCTGCAACGTGGTGTCCCGCCGTGGAGGGGGATCGGGCCCGTCACTGCTTCTCAACGGCCACCTGGACACGGTCGGCGTGTCCGGAATGACCGAACCGTTTTCCGGCGCCCTGCGCGAGGGTCGCCTGTACGGCCGTGGCGCAGCCGACATGAAGTCCGGCGTGGCCTGCATCCTGGCCGTGGCGGCCGAACTGGCGTCCGGGAACATCCCGGGCGAGTTGATCGTGGCGCTCACGGCCGACGAGGAACACGCGTCCATCGGCATGGATGCGCTGGTGGGGTCGGGAGTGGCGGCCGATGCGGCGGTCGTTTGTGAGCCCACCGGCCTCGCCGTCATGCCGGCGCACAAGGGATTCCTGTGGATCGACGTGCGCGTGGCGGGTCGTGCGGCGCACGGGTCCAGACCCGACGCCGGGATCGACGCGATCGCGCACATGGGCCACCTGCTGGTCGCGTTCGAGGAGGAGGCGGAACGCCTTGGCGGGGAGACCGGACATCCGCTGCTGGGACCGGCGTCGCTTCACGCGGGCACGATCCGGGGCGGGAGCGCGCCGTCGGTCTACCCGGATCGGTGTCACCTGGTCGTCGAACGGCGAACGCTCCCGGGCGAGACTGCGGCGACCGTCATGGACGAGACGGCGCGGGTGGTGGCGGCGGCCCGGCGGCGCTGCCCCGAGCTGGACGCGAGCGTCGAGCCGGGCCTCTTCCGCGCGGCTACGGAGGTGCCGGTCTCCTCATCGCTGGTCGACGGGCTCCGCCGGGCCTGCGCCCGCGCCGGACTTCCCGGCGACGTCCGGGGGATGTCGGCGTGGGTGGACGCCTGCTTCCTCAACGAGAGCGGCACCCCGGCCGTCTGCTTTGGACCGGGGTCGATCGCGCAGGCCCACACGGCCGACGAATGGGTGAGCGTGGCGGAGATCGAGACCTGCGCTCAGGTGCTCACCGACTTTTCGTGCCGGTTCCTGGCCGGGTGAGCCGGACGGGCGGTTACCGCGCCCGGCTCGTCACCACGATCGCGCCCCCGGGAAAGTTGGTCCCGTAGCGCATGGTGGCGTCCGAGGCGCTGAGATACCGTATCGACTCGATGTCCGAGACCGCGATCGCGCGCAGCGCGTTGTCGGGGTCGCCGAGCCGGGCACCGTCCTGCAGGACCTGGGGCCGGTTTGCGCCTGCGGTACCCTGACCGCGCCCCGTCAGCCAACGGGGTCGGAGACGCCGCACGACGTCGAGGGCCGAGAGCGTGGCGTATTCGGTCAGTTCCTCGGCGGTGATGAGGTTGGGATCCCGCCGCGGACCACTGGTGCCTCCTCCCGTGCTGGAACAGGCGGCGACGGCCGTCGCAAGGCCGAACGCGGCGATGAAGCTCAACGTCATTTGCGGACGATTCAGGCGCATTCCTTACTCCTTTGTCGGCGGGAAGTGACCCCGGTGGCGGGGCCGCGGCCGGGACTTCCCCGGGCCGGACATTGTAAGTCTCCGGGGCCGGACGCTGTCAAGACGTGAGCGCGGGGAGAGGTATCCGCACGACGTACGGGACGTCCAGCTCGTCCAGAAACCAGGTATGGATGTTTCCATGGCGAACCCGCAGCGGCCCCTGCGGCCGGCCGTCCAGCATCAGGCGCATGGAACCCAGGTAGTCGCCATCGTGCGTGAAGAGGTCGTAGAAGAACGGCGCGTCGCCGTCGGTCACGCGCTGGACCCAGAGCCGCCCGTCGGGATCCACGAAAACGCTGCGCAGAATCGGCTTCACGTCGGGCATCAGGGCCGCGATGGCCTCGGCGGTGCGGCGGGTCTCCGGATCGCGCTCGACCATCTCGTTCACGAAGTCGGCGCGGTCCTCGTCCGTCACCGGATTGACGGGCAGGTCGGCTTCGAGCACCAGCACGGTGTCTCCGGCTTCGTCGGTCCGGACCATGCCGTACGAAGCCGTGTTTCCTTGCCATAGCCCTCCCGCGGGAATCACGCGCGCGAAACGGCCCCCCTCAAAGGGAATGCCCCGGTAGGACCAGCCGCCGCCCTCCTCGGAAATGTACGAACGTCCCGAGTACTCCCCCGTATCGATGGAATCCGTATCCTCCGTGGCGGGGTCGTACCACTTGAGGTACGTGCGGCGGGTGGACTCGACCAGCCCGGCCTCCGGCGGCCAGCTCGGCTCGTCGTCGGAGTGGCTTGTGGGGCTCCACAGTCGTCCACGGCCGTCCCAGACCGGGTCCCAGATATACCCGTAGCCCCGCACGGGGAAGGGAAACCGGGTGACTTCGTCGCCCGCGAGGTTCACGCCGATGATGTCCATCTGGCCGTGGTCGTTGATCCAGAGCAGGCTGTCGCCCTGGAGAAAGATGCCGTTGGCCTCCCTGATCTCGCCCGGACCCTCGCCCTGCGACGCCAGCACTTCGACAAACCCGCCATCGGGTGCAAACGCCCTGATCTCCGAAGCCTGGTAGTCCAGCACGTAGATCGTGCCGTCGCTGGCGGCCTCGACGCCCCGTATGTCGCCGAAGATGTAGTTGGGGTCGCCCTCGAGGATGCCGATCTTCAGGTCGGCGTACGCGTCGGCCACCAGTGGAGCGGCAGCGTCAATGGGCGGGAGTGCCATGTACCGTATGAGCGGCGCGCCGTTGGGGAGTGTCTCGCGCACGACATTGGAGGCCGTGGAGGTCTCCGAAGCGCACGACCAGGAGGCGGAAACCGCAATAAGGACCGGGATTGCGCGCGACATTGGGCCTTGCTCTAAGGGAGGAGTCGGCGAATGCTGTTCCTTCGATTGGACGAATCGAGAGGATACAATGGTTGTATCGGCGAAGTGACGCAGATGTTCCGAAAGGCGCCGTCATGCACTACCTGACGCCCGACACCGCCCACGAGGCTCTGGGGCGCACGTTCGTGTCCGACTGGATCGAGGTCGGCCAGGAGCGTATCACCACGTTCGGCCACCTCACGGATGATCCGGATCCGCACCATGTGGACCCTGTGTATGCCGCGAAGCACAGTCCATGGGGCGGGACCATTTCCCACGGCTTTCTGACCCTGTCCCTGATGACCCCGATGTTGTACCAGGTCTACCGATACCGCATGGACGGCGGGCGCGAGGACGGGTATCCGGCCAGCTACGGCTTTGACAAGGTGCGATTCGTGTCTCCAGTGCCCTCGGGATCGCGGATTCGCGGGCATTTTACCGTCAAGGAGGTCACTGAACGCAAGCAGGGTCAACTTAAGATTACCTTTGACTGTAGAGTGGAGATCGAGGGCGAGGAGAAGCCCGCGCTCGTGGGTGAATGGCTTTCGCTGTGGCTGACGCCGGCCGCGGAAGCGTGACCCGCCGGAAGCTCCCGGGTGGGCGGGCGCGACCGGAGCGCGGGGAATGACATCCGCGGCGCGCGGCTCCACGGTGCCCACCATCGCGACCCTTCTCGCCGAGCGGGCGAGGTCCCACGCCGACAAGTACTTCGGCCGCTTCCCGGAAGCGGATTTCACTTATGCCGGCTTCGATCGCCGCGTCCGGTCTCTGGCTTCGGGTATCAGGGCGTACGGTATGGGCGGCGTGGTCCCGACGCTTCTGCCCAACTGCGCGGACGCGGTCGCGCTCTGGTTTGCCGCCAACCGGGCGGGGGCAGTCTGGGCGCCGCTCAACACCGGTTTTCGCGGGATCGGCCTGGCGCACGCGATCAACCTGACGGGTTCTCGCGACCTGATTGTGGACCGGTTGCTGGTGGACCCTCTTGTTGCCGCCGCCGAACACCTGGAACACCTGGACAGGCTTTTCGTTCGCGGCCTTGACGACGAAGCGTCCCGGACCCTGTCACGATCGGGCCGTCGATTCACGGTGCTGCCCTTCGAGGCCGTTGCGTGCGCGGACGACGGCGCGTCGCCCCATTCCCCCCTGTCACCCGCGGACCCGTCGCTTCTGATCTACACGTCGGGAACGACCGGCGCGTCCAAGGCCTGCGAGCTGTCCCACCGCTACGTGCTGGGCCATTCCGCAATACTCGCCAGGGTCGCCCGGATGCACGCGGACGACGTGATCTTCTGCCCGTATCCCGTGTTTCACTGGGATGCCACGATCGGGACGGTGGGCCCGGCGCTGCACCTGGGGGCGACCGCGGTCATCACGGAGCGTTTCAGCGTTTCCCGGTTCTGGGAGGACGTGTGCAGGTACGGGGTGACGGTGTTCGACTTCATGGGCGCGACCCTGACCTTCATCCACAATCAGGATCCCCGCGAGGACGACGCGAACAATCCCGCGCGACTCGGATGGGGCGTCCCGATGCCGGCGTTCCAGACCGATTTCGAGCGGCGTTTCGGTCTCCGGCTTGCCGAGGGCTACGGATCGACCGAGTTGGGGGTGATCGTGTTTTACGACCTGGATGACGACCGTCCCGTCCCGCCGGGATCCTGTGGCCGGTGCCTTCCGGAGTTTCGACTGCGCATCCTGGACGACGACGGCCGGCCGCTTCCCCCGGGGCGCGTGGGCGAAATCGCGGCGAGGCCCGCGGCGGCCGACGACCGGCACCTGATGATGACGGGTTACTATCGCATGCCCGAGGCGAACCGCGAGGCGTTTCGCGACGGCTGGTTCCACACGGGTGACCTGGGCCGCCTGGACCGGGCGGGCAACCTGTACTTCGAGGGTCGCAGGAAGGACGCGATCCGACGACGGGGCGAGAACATCTCCGCCTTCGAGATCGAGCAGGTGGTCGAGTCGCACCCGGCCGTCGTGGAGGCGGCGGCCTACGGTGTGCCAAGCGAATTCACCGAAGAGGACGTCGCCCTGGCGGTCGTGATCAAGGACGGATGCGAGCTGGGCGCGGACGAGATCCAGGAACATTGCCGGGGCCGGATGGCGCGGTACATGGTTCCGGATCATGTGCGCTTCCTGGACACCTTGCCCAAGACTCCCACGGAGAAGGTCTCCAAACGGCTCCTCCGCGAATGGCATGTTCCCACGGCTGGATCGAATCGCTAGCATTCCACTTGGCCGTGCGCGGGGAACAGGGTCGCGATCGAACTGGTGGTGGCCGTCCCCGGGCTCAAGGGTCCCGTCCGGAGACGAGATGCGGAAACCGCTCGCGACGCTCATTGCGCTGGGCTTGACGTTGATCCCCGCAGGGGTCGCTCAGGGCCAGCATGGCTTCGGGCTGATTGCCGGTGTCGGCCGCACCGCGTTCACCGGGGCCGGCTCCACCGACGTGCCCTGGAGGACATCCGCATTGGCCGGGGCGTTGGTCGAGATCCCGACGGGCCGTATCCTGTCCCTGAGGGTGGAGATGTACATCGCCGGCAAGGGGTCACCACAGGTGCGAACGGGGTTGGGAGACGGCCTTCGTCAGGACGTGCTGAAGCTCGCCTACCTGCAGCTCCCGATTCTCGTCCAGCTGCAGACTCCCGTGGGGGTGCCTCTCCGGTCACGCACTTTCCTGGGGGTGTCTCCCTCGGTGCCCGTCAGTTGCAGGGTGGCCAACCGGAGTTGTAGCGGAGTCGATCACTTCCACCTCGTTTCCTACGATTTCGGCATGCTGTTCGGCGTGGAGATCGACTTTCGCGGGCTGGGAGTCGGGGCGCGCTACGAAGCCGGCATGACCTCCGTGCTGCCGGCGGCGACCGGCGGAGATGTGAGAAACGGGATGCTCGCGTTCACGATGAGATACTCGTGGGCGCGCTGAAGAACTCGGACAGGAAGTCCGTGGCCGGGCGTGCGGCCAGTTCTTCCGGCGACCCGCGCTGCACCACGCGTCCCGCCTCGAGCGCGTAGACGGTCGGCTGCCCCAGGGCCTGAATGTCGCGGACATCGTGCGTGACCACGATTGCGGGCACATCCCGTTCGGCGAGGTGCCGGGCGAGGTAGCCGCGAAACCGGCGCCGGGCGGCGGTGTCCATCGCGGCGAGCGGCTCGTCGAGGAGTAGCAGGTCCGGTTCGGGGAGAAGTGCCCGGGCCAGGGCCACGCGCTGCTTCTCGCCGCCGGACAGGTTGGGCGGAAGGCGTCGGGAAAGGTGGCCGCACCCGATCTGCGCGAGCACCTTCTCGGCGGTGGCCAGGCGGTCCGTCCGGGACGGTTTCGGGCGGGTCGCCGCGAGCCCGAAAGCGACGTTCTCGACGACGGTGAGGTGGGGGAACAGGCCGTAGCCCTGGGGCACGTAGCCGACGCGGCGTTTTTCCGGCGCGAGCGAGATTCCCCGGCCGGAATCGTAGAGGACCCGGTCGCCCACCCGTATGCGGCCGCCGGCGGGCTGGTAGGCACCCGCGATGACCCGCAGCAGCGTCGTCTTCCCGGAGCCGTTGGGGCCGATCACGAGCACCGGCGTGCCGCCGCCCTCGATGGTTGCGTTCAGATCGAAGGAACCGGCCCGCGCCTCGACTCCGACCGACCAGTGCACGGAGGTCAGGGTCCTCTGTTCGGCGGCGGGGGCGCGACCGCCACCGTTTGTGCCTGGGGCGCCGGACCCGCGCCGAATCGGCGGGCGAGCAGGGACGGCACCGTCCGGAGGGGCACCAGCAGGAGCGCGCTCGCCGCGGCCAGCACGAGGGCGAGGGCGACGGCGACCCGCGTGTCGGATTCGAGGGCGGTATAGATCGCCAGCGGCATGGTCTGGGTGGAGCCCATGAAGTTCCCGGCGAAGAACAGCGTCGCCCCGAACTCACCGAGCGCGCGGGCCCACGACAGGGCCGCGCCCACGACGAGGCCGGGGAGCGCCAGGGGGACGGCCACGCGGAAGAATGCGCCCGTCGGGGACTGGCCCAGGGTCCGGGCGACGATGAGCAGGTCCTCGTCGACGCGCCGGAACGCGGCCGCCGCGGCCTGTACGTAGAATGGTGCGGAGACGACCGTCTGCGCGATGACCACGGCGGCCGTGGTGAAGGGGACCTGGACGCCCAGCGCCGACATGGTGGGTCCCAGCAGCCCCTGCCGCCCGAACGTCTGCAGGAGCGCGATTCCCATGACGGCCGGGGGGATGACGATGGGGAGGTCGACCACGAGCTCCACGAGCCGGGTGCGCCGGGAGGCCCGGTTCGCAATCCACCAGGCGAGCGGGGTGCCCGTGACCACGACGATTACCAGGCTCGCGACCGTCGTGCGCGCGCTGAGCCACAGCGCGGGACCGAACAGGGGATGCCGCGCGCCCGCGGCGATGTCGGCGGGCGCGGAGGCGCCGGCCAGCGCGATCAGGGGGATTGCGAGAAGTGCCACCATGGGCAGCGCGGCCAGGAACCCCCACCGCCCCGCCGCCACCCCCCCGCCCGGCTGCCTCATCGCGCGGGCGCGGAGCCGGCCAGGAAGCCCCGGCGCGCCATGATGTCCTGGCCCGCCGGCGACGCCGCGAAGTCGATCCACAGCTCCGCGCCCTCCGGGTTGGCGGTCCCGGTGAGGGCGCCCATCAGGTAGTCCGCGCGCACGTTCACGTCGTCCGGCAGCGGGATCACGCGCACGCGCCCCGGGACGACATCGGTGCGGTACACGATCGCGGCGTCGGCCACGCCCAGCTCGACCTTGGCCCGGGCGAGCCGGACGTTGCTCTCCTCCGACGCGACGCTTCCCAGCACCGCGGCCTCGAAGTCCGCACCGTGCTGCCTGGCCGCCCTGCGAAGGGCCATGCGGGCGTATTGTCCCGCCGGGACGTGTTCGGTCCCGATCACCAGGCGCCGGGCACGGGGAAGGTCGGCGAAGGCCGCGATCGCGGCGGGATTGTCGCGCGGCACGATCACCACGAGCTCGTTGCCCGCGAACCCCCGGCCACCGCTGAGCAGGCCCCCGCGCACCAGGGCGTCGACATGGCGCTGGTCGGCCGATGCGAACACGTCGGCGCGCGCTCCCTGTTCGATCTGGAGCCGCAGCACCTGGCTGCCCGCGAACATCGGCACCACGTCGATGTGCGGGTAGGCCCTTTCGAACGCTCCCGCCAGCTCCTGGAATGCTTCGGTCAGCGACGAGGCGGCGAACACCCGAAGCACCTCGCGCTCCGGTTCGCCACCGCCGCAACCCGCGACCAGGATCGACGCGAGGGCCGCCGCCCGCGCCGATCTCACGCGGCTTCCACCGTGGTGACCTGGCCGCTCAGGGACCCGTCGTACCCCGGGAGGTGTTCCATTTCCGCCCGGAAATCCGGGTCGTCGAGCGTCTCGAGCAGCCGGGGGACCGGTGGCTGCGCGGTGCTGTCGGCCGGGAGGACCAGGTCGAAACGCTCCTCCGTCAGGGGCACGAAGTCCAACCCCTCGGCCAGGGCCGCGCTCTCGATCGCGATGCCGACGTCCGCCGCTCCCCAGTGCACCAGCCGTGCCACGTCGCGGTGGTTCGCCGCCAGGGGTCCGCTGTCCGGCACCTGCCCGCCCGCCTCCCCGGCAAGGCGCGCGGCGAGGTCGTGGGCTCCGGATCCCGGCTCGCGGCGAACGACGCGCAGCCCCTCGCGGAGCAGGTCGGCGCCCCCCTCGATTCCCAGCGGATTGCCCCCACGGACCACGAGGCCCTGGCGCCACCGCGTCAGGTTGGCCACGAGCAGCCGCCGGTCCGGAAGCGCGCGCCGGGCGGCTGCCGCCGCGCCACCATCGGGATCGTCGCTCGACAGGTGCAGGCCCGCGACGTGCACCAGCCCGGCACCGAGCAGCTCCATTGCGCGGCGGTTTCCCGCCGGCAGCCATGTCACCCGTGCGTCCCGGAAACGGCGGTCCACCCGGTTTGCCAGCGCACCCAGGAGCGGCGCGCATCCGGCGACGAGAACGTTCCGGCGGAGCTGCGCTGTCGTTCCGAGCGGACGCACCATGACATCCGTGCCGTTGCTCTCGGAGGTGATGATCCCGTCGGCGGCACTGTTGGCGTGCGCGGGCAGCCGGTGCGCGATCCAGCGGTCCCCGATGCGTGCCAGTGCGACGCGCGGCCCGCCGGTGTCCCCGTGGGTGGGCGGTGCAAGGCGAGCGGTGATGCCGCTGTCCGCGGCCAGCCGGAAGATTTCTTCGATCCCGCACCCCAGGGAGTAGGCGATGCGCAACGCGAGCCGCGTCGAAGGCACGTTGCGCCCTGCCTCAATCGCCAGAATGGCCTGTCGGGAGACCCCGACCTGCGCGGCCAGGGCCGTCTGCGACAGCCTGGCTTCCTTCCGCCTGCGCTTCAATTGGTTCTCGAATCCGTGCCGGCTCATGGCATCTCTCCTGTCGGCTAAAATGGGACCGGGCCGCCACAATGTAACGTCTACATTACATAATGGAAACTATAGTTGACTTTTTCGGGACAGCTGGAGATAGGGCCCGAAGAGGGAGTGCCTGCTTCGCCCGGCGCCGGACTGCGCCGGCTATGCCATGTGGGGGCGAATCGCCTGCGCGAGGGAGACCTCGATGTCCCACACCGCCGCGGTTACCGCGCGGCCGATGAGGTCCATCTTGCGGATCAGCTCGATGCGCGGGAGCACCGCGCGCAGCTCGCGCTTCGAAAGCAGCTCCGCGAAGATGCCGCAGGCGTCGGCCAGGCCGATCATCACGACGTCGCGAGGCGTGGGAACGATGTCGCTGAAGAGAACTTCCATGAGGCGGAGCTTCACCTCACGCTCCGCCTTGCCGTCGATTACGGGGTAGCGCCGGGACCGGAAAACCCAGAGGAAACGGTCCTCGCGGCGCTCCAGGATCCCGCGTTCGATGAGCCTGTCGATCGCCGCCTCGCGAATGCCGTCGGACATTCCGGAAGCCCGCTCCACCCAGAACCGGGCGTCGCGCTGCTGCTCGTGCGCGGCGATGTCCGCCAGCACCGGATCGAGGATCGCGTCGTTCAGTGGCGTCGGATCGACGAGGACCAGCTTCTCCATGTCGGTGTCGATCCGGTCTTCCAGCGCCAGATCCATGAGAACCGCACCGCCGAGCGCGTACCTCAGGGACCAGTCGGGCACCCGGATGAACCTCTCCTCCTCGTCGTCGAGGAGGAGCAACATGACCTCTTCCGCGAATCTCAGCATGGTTCTCGGTTCCCTGGGGTGAATCGCCCGCCCGGGCGCTGCCGGGAATCCCGGGAGCGTTCCGTCGCGAGGAGTGTCGCGCCGACTCCCTCAAAAGATATTGACTTCGACTTCTCGCCGCTTTTCATCGAACCGTGTGTGCCGGAACGCGGTGATGTCGAGCGTGTGGGCGCGGCCGTCGGCGGCAAGTTCGGACACGGCCAGTCCGGTCGCGGGCGAGTGCATGATGCCGTGGCCGGAAAACCCGCACGCGTCGATCCAGCCGTCGGCTTCCGGGTGGAATCCGATGACGGGGCCGTTGTCGGGGGTGACGCCGTAGTACCCCCACCAGCTGCCCCGGCGGTCCACGCCCAGGTCGGCCCACCACGGGTAGCGGTCGACGCCGGCAATGAGCACGTGCTCCAGCCAGCTCCAGTCGATGCCCTCGGTGAATCCGTCGTCGGCGTGGGAATCGAGGCCGAAGAGGATCCGGTCGCCCTCGCTCCTCAGGTAGACGCCGGTGCCGAGATCGATGGTGAGCGGGTAGACGCGCTCGTCCGCGATGGGCGCGCTCAGGAAGATCTGGATCCGCTTGGGCCGCACCGGCACCGCCAGTCCCGCCAGCCGCCCGACGACGCCCGACCAGGCGCCGGCGGCGTTGACGACATGGCCGCACACGAACGAATGGCCGCCCGCCTCCAGCCTCCAGCCGCCGCTCTCGCGCCGGACCGCGGTCACCGGGTGGCGGAAGCGGTAGTCCACCCCGTCCCGGCGCCCCATGGCGACCCACGCGTGCGTGGCCATGTGGGGATCGATCACACCGTCCCAGGGGCCGAATGTCGCGCCGCCGAGGTCGTCCGTTTCCATGGGGACGAACCGGCGCGCGTCGGCGGGCTCCAGCACCTCGACGGGAGCGCCGAGGCTGTGCTGGAGCGCCACCGACTCCAGGTGGGCGTCCCATCGCTCCGGTGGCAGGAGGAGCAGGTAGCCGATGTCGCGGTAGCCGATCTCGAAGCCGTACCGTTCGCGGAAGCCGCGGTAGACGGGTAGGGAGTACATCGAGAACTCGATGTTGGGGCGCGTGGTGAACTGGACGCGGACCCCGGCCGCGCTGCGCCCCGTCGAGCCGAGAGCGGGAGCGGCTTCGCGCTCCAGGACGGTCACCGACAGCCCGCGCCGGGCCAGGTGGTATGCGCAGCAAGCCCCGACGATGCCCGCGCCCACCACGACGACGTCGCTGGCGTGGGTGGCCCCGCCGCCGCTCCGGGCGGAAGGGTGGGCGGGGGTCACGGTGCCGCTGCCATTACCGCCTGGTGAACGCGACGCTCCCCTCGATCTCCGCGTGCAGGACCGCAACCTTCCCGTCGGTGCCGATCTCGAAGCGCAGGAACTCACGCTGGTTCGCGATTCCGGCCCAGGTGCTGCGGAACGTGTCGTGGTGCCAGTGCTCGAGGGTGCCCTCGAATCCCGCCCCGAAACTGGCGCGAAGAACTCCGTCCGCCTCGGTCACGACGATTTCGCCGTACATGTCGCTCTCGTACGTGCCGGCATACTCGGCGAGCGCCAGCGACGGGGACGTGCCCGCGACGCGACCCTCCTCGACCTGCTGCGCCTGCGCACGGGTCTGCTCCTCGATCACGGCCCACCGTTCCTTCATCATCTCGCTCCAGGGCAGCCGCTCGCCGCCTTCGAGGCGGTCGACGAGATGGTGGGCGAGCGCGCTCGTGAATCCGTTGGCGCCGTTCAGGTTGGTGAGGATCACCCAGCCGTAGTCGCTTTCGGGAACCATGACCACCAGGGCCGTCATCCCGTCGATGTTGCCCCCGTGGGACACCATCTTGATGTCGCGGTAGTCGGTAAGGAACCAGCCCAGCCCGTACTGCAGAAAGTCCGACTCGGGAAAGACGAACGACCACAGCCCCTCGGCCCGAATGAGCATCTGACCGGTGTGCATCTCGCCGACGGCCGCTTCGGATATCAATCGCTCGCCCTCGTATTCGCCGCCGCCCAGTTGCAGCCGGACCCACTGGGCGACCTGCATCGCGCTGGAGTTGATCGAGCCCGCCGGGCCCGCGTTGTCAATGTCCCGGTACGGCACCGTCAGGAGCTCGCCGTCGGGTGTTTCGATGTGAGGCTCGGCCACGTTGTCCAGCCGGGCGAGCGGCCCGATCAGGGTCGTGCTGCGGGTCATGCCCAGCGGCTTGAAGATGCGCGCGGCCACGAAGTCGTCCCAGCTCATCCCCGAAACCGCCTCGATGACCTCGCCCGCCGCGATCCACGTCGTGTTGTTGTACTGGAAGGTCGAACGCAGCGGGAACGTGACAGCCTGGTGGCGGACCCTCTCGAGGACCTCGGAGCGGGTGCGGCCGCTCGCGTACCAGATGCGGTCGCCGCGCAGGAGCCCGGTGTTGTGGCTCATCAGGTCCCGGATGCGGATGTCGCGCGTGATGTAGGGATCGCTCAGCTGGAAGGTGGGGAGATGATCGACCACCCGGTCGTCCCAGGACAGCTTGCCCTCGTCGACGAGCATCGCGACCGCGGCGGCGGTGAACGCCTTCGAGGAGGAGCCGATCGCGAAGATCGTGTTTTCGTCGATCGGATCGGATCCGCCGACGTTCTTGACGCCGAACCCCTTCGCGAAGGTGATCTCGTCGCCCTGCACGATGGCGATGCCGACTCCCGGGACGCTCCAGTCCTGCATCATCTCCTGAATGGTCTCGTCCAGTCCGGCCAGCGGATCCTGCCCGTAGGCGGAAGTCGCCGGGGCAAGGACAAGGAAAAGCACAGCGGCCGCCGCGGGCAGCCTATCGCGGATTCGAAGCATGTTCACTACCAACTCCCGAGTTCGCCTGAGCGCGCGATCACCCCGGACAAACGGGCCGCGGCGTTGCGCCAGTTGGTCCGCACCGAGCTCTGGGCCAGGTCCGGGTCGCCGGCCTCGATCGCGTCGATGATTATCTGGTGTTCCTGCACCGAGACCGCGATCTGGTCCAGCAGGGCGTCGACGTAAAGGCGTGTATACCGCTCGGCCTGTGGCTTGATGGCGTTGTGAAGCGCCAGCAGCCTGGGCCCGGCCCCCCCTTCCACGTACGTCCGATGAAAACGGTTGTCGAGTTGAAAGATCCACTCGCGTGAGGGCGTGGTTCCCTCGGCCTCGACCAGCAGTTCGGCGTTGGTCTTGTTCAGGTCGGTGACCAGTTCCCCGCGGTCGTCGCGGCCCGCGGCGCTCCAGGCCGCGAGTCCCTCCATCTCGCCGACGATGTGAAGCAGCTCGAAGGCATCGTCCCGGGTGAGCGGTGCTACGTAGGGACGGCTCTGGCGCCCGGTGCCGGGGTCGCTGATGTAGCCTTCCTGCATCAGGCGCTGCAGAGCGCTGCGCACCGGGGTGCGGCTGAGGCCCAGGCGTTCGGCGACCTCCGTCTCAATCAACCGGGAACCCGGCGCCAACCTGCCGTGGACGATCAGTTCGCGAAGGTGCTGGTAGGCCTGGGTCCCGCGGTCGCTGGTGGCAGTTTTCGCAGGCGACATGTCTCCGGTTCCGTGAAATTGTGACGTTCTTCCCACTACGAGGACAATCATCCAAAATAACATGTTGGCATGTACGCCAGTTTTGTTCCCACTTTTGGATACCTTGCCGTATCCGATTCCGCACTGTACGATTCCGCAACGGAAAAACTCCTGGTGAGCCATTCCTCGCAGCCTTCGGAGTGCGATGCCGGACCTTGCGCCGCAGCCCTCGGAAGCCGTCCTGAGCACCGTCGAGGAGTCTCCCCCCGACGGACGGTCGACGGACGGCGCGCAGATCGAGATTCGTCCCGCCAGGACGCGGGCGGACCTCGAAGCGTGCGTCGAACTGCAGCGTGATACCTGGGGCAAGTCCTTCTCGGAGGTCGTCCCGGTCAGCATGATGCAGGTCACGTGCAAGATGGGCGGGATCTGCATGGGGGCCTTCGCTCCCGGCGGCGAAATGCTTGGCGTGGTGTACGGTGTGACCGGCGTCCGCAACGGCGAACTCGCCCATTGGTCCCACATGCTGGCGGTGCGGCCGCGGGCGCGGGACATGGGGATCGGCAAGAGGCTGAAACTCGCCCAGCGGGAAGGGCTGAAGGGTCGGGGCGTAAGCACGATGTACTGGACCTACGATCCCCTGGTGGCTCGCAACGCCCACCTGAACCTGAACCTCCTCGGAGCGTCGATCGACCGCTTCGTGCCCGACATGTACGGCGCCTCGGACAGTGATCTGCACCGTTTGGGCACCGACAGGTTCATAGTCAAGTGGGACCTGAACGCCGAGTGCACCGCCGCGGCCGGCGCCCGCCGGGAAGCGCGGGCCAGGCGGGACGGCTCGCGGCCGATGCTCGGGATTCCGGGCGACGACGTCCAGGTTCCCCGCGGCCTCGATGCGGTCGAAGTGGTGATTCCGAGCGACATCGAAGCCATCGAAGCACGGTCCTTCGACGAGGCGCTCGAGTGGCGGCGCTCGTCACGCCGTGCGTTCCAGAAGCTTCTGGCCGGTCCCTACGAGGTAAGCGGCTTCATCGCCGGAGGGAAGCATGCCAGATACGTGGTTTCGCGCGTAGCCGCGCGGTAGATGTAACGCGGGGCCCCCACGCCGGCCCGGGCCTCCGATCTTCATCCCCTGAAGGAGTTTTCCCATGGACCGACTGCCGATTCGGATCGCCTCCTGGCCGCTGGCCGCCACGACGGTGTTGGTGTGCCTGTCACCGGTACAGGGCCAGCAGGGCATGGACGTGCTGACTGCGCGCGATGTTTTCGACCTCGAGTTCGTGAGCGACCCCCGGGTCGCCCCCGACGGGTCGCGCGTCGTCTTCGTGCGCCAGTGGTCAGACCCGCAAACCGACCGCAACTACTCGAACCTCTGGATCATGAACCGCAACGGTTCGGGGCTCCGTCCGCTGACCTCGGGCAAGCACTCCGACAGCTGGCCCCGATGGTCTCCGGACGGGGGTCGGCTCCTCTACCTGTCGGACGCGGAATCGGACGGCGGACCCCCGCAGCTGCACATCCGCTGGATGGACACTGGCCAGACGCAGCGGATCACCGACCGAACGGAGGGACCGAGGGTTCCGGCATGGTCCCCGGACGGCACGATGATCGCCTTTTCGTCCTTCGTGCCGGACGCGGGCATGCAGCTGATCGCGATGCCGGATGCGCCGGACGGGGCGGAGTGGGCTGAACCGGCGCGGGTAATCCACGAACTGGTGCACCGGTTCGACGGGGCGGGCGACCTGGAGCACGGCTTCACCCACCTGTTCGTGATGCCGTCCGAGGGCGGGACGGCGCGCCGTATCACCAGCGGCGACTTTCACCACGGCGGGTACGTGGGTCGTTCGGGGCGGGGACAGCCGGTCTGGTCGGCGGACGGCGGATCGGTGCTGATCACGGCCAACCGGCATGCGGACTGGGAGCTGGAGAACCGGAACACCGAGATCTACGAGGTTTCGCTCGGCGGCGAGATCGGGGCGCTCACCGACCGCAAGGGCCCGGACGCGGGCGTGGCGGTGTCTCCCGACGGACGCTGGATCGCGTACACCGGGTTCGACGACCGGTACCAGGGCTACCAGGTGACGGGGCTGTACATGGCGAACCGCGATGGCTCGCGTGCGCGCCAGGTGGCCGCGCAGCTGGACCGCACCGTCGGGGGGCTGGCCTGGTCACCGGATTCCGGGCGCCTCTACTTCTCCTACGCGGACATGGGCAACACGAAGATCGCGTACGTGGAGCCCGGCAGCGACGAGGTACATGTCGTCGCCGAAAACATGGGTGGATCGGGGTCGGCCTACGGCGGCGGGAGCTTCTCGGTGGGGCCGGGCGGCACGTTCGCGTACACGGTCTCGACGCCCACCGTGCTCAGCGAGGTGGCGGTCGGCGCCGACCGCGGCACCCGCGTCGTAACCGGCGTCAACGACGACGTGCTTGCGCACAAGACCCTCGGCGAGGTCGAGGAACTGTGGTGGCCGTCGTCGCACGACGGCCTGGACATCCACGGCTGGATCATCAAGCCGCCAGGGTTCGATCCGGGCCGGAAGTATCCACTGATCCTGGAGATCCACGGCGGGCCGTTCGCGAACTACGGCGACCGGTTCGACATCGAGAAGCAATCGATGGCTTCCGCAGGCTACGTCGTGCTCTATACCAACCCGAGGGGGAGCACATCGTACGGCGAGGAGTTCGGCAACCTCATCCACCACTCATACCCCGGCAACGATTTCTTCGACCTGGATTCGGGCGTGGACGCGGCGATCGACCTCGGGTACGTGGATCCGGAGCAGCTTTACATAACCGGCGGCAGCGGCGGCGGCGTGCTCTCGTCGTGGTCGATCGGCAAGACCGACCGCTACAACGCGGCGGCGGTGCTGTATCCGGTGATCAACTGGTACAGCTTCGCGGTGACGTCGGACATTCCGATCACGGTGGCCAAGTACTGGTTCCCGGCCATGCCGTGGGAGGACCCCGAACACTACATGGCGCGGTCGTCCATTTCGCTGGTCGGCAACGTGACCACGCCCACCATGGTGCTGACCGGAGTGGAGGACTACCGGACGCCCATGTCCGAGTCGGACCAGTACTTCCAGGCCTTGAAGCTGAAGGGTGTGGAGGCGGTTCTGGTCAAGGTTCCCGGTGAGCCGCACGGGCTGCGGGTGCGGCCGAGCCACTTCATGCAGAAGATCATGTACATCATCGGGTGGTTCGACCGGTACCGGGGGATGGCGAGTTAGGGAAGCGCTGGTTAGACTGGTTTATCAAACTAGTTTTGCTACCCGCTCCGGGGGATGGTCATGGTCACGGTAGGTGCGTTCGAAGCGAAGACACACCTCTCGTCGCTGCTCAACAGGGCGGCCCGGGGTGAAGAGGTGCTGATCACCAGGCGAGGGGTTCCGGTGGCGAGGCTCGTCCCCGCCGACGAAGCGGATCGGCGGGATGTCGCCGACGCGATTGACGAACTCCGGTCGATCCGGGAAGGGGTCTGTCTGGGCGACCTGGATTGGAGGGAGTTGCGGGATTCGGGGCGCCCGTGAAGGGGTTTGTGCTCGACTGCTCGGTTGCCGCCGCGTGGCTGTTCCCCGACGAGGGGACGCCCGACACGGAAGCGCTGCTCGACCGGCTGAAGACGGAGGAGGCCCTCGTCCCCGGCATCTGGCACCTGGAAATCGGCAACGTCCTCGTGCGGGCCGAGCGGATGAAGCGCGTTGCCAAGTCCAGGGTCGCGGCCTATCTCAATCTTCTGCGGAGGTTGGCGATCGAAACCGACCCCGAGACCGATGAGCGCGCACTGCGGGAAACGCTGATGCTGGCCCGTGAGTGCGGCCTGAGTACGTACGATGCCGCGTACCTTGAACTGGCGATGAGACGGGGGGTCCAGCTTGCGACACTCGACCGCGGGCTGATTCGCGCCGCTCGATACGTGCAGGTCGAGACCGTCCCGAAAACAGAACTGCAAGTGCACGAGAGGCCACATGACTAGAGACAGCACAGCGCGTGAGCGGGCTAGTTCCGTGTCCCGCCGCAGCATCCTCAGAGCCGCCGCCGGAGCGGCTGGCCTGACCCTCGCCGCGCCGTTCGTCAATCGGGGCCGCGTAACGCTGCAGGCGAGCAGTGGCGAGGGGCGAGGTACGCCTGACGCGGATGGGCGCGTGGGTGCTCGCCAGGAGTACTCCGTCCGCTGCGTCGACCTGGTGACGGGATCGCTCGTGATCGACATGCTCTCGCCGCTGGTGATCTCCCGGTCCATTCAGCAGCGCTGGGGGCCCGACCTGGCGGGCATGACCGCCCGGGAGGAGCAGGACTTTCGCGACTCCGAGATCGATGTCTTCCACATCGCGGTAGGGGTCGGCGGGCGCGACCTCGACGACCAGTACCACAACTCGCTGCTCTTCGTGTCGGGGCACAACGCCTTCATCGCGGCGCGGCCCGACCTCTTCGTGCGGGTCGACTCGGTCGAGGACCTGGCCGGCGTGCATGGGTCGGGGCGCGTGGGGATCATGATCGGCCTGCAGACCTCGTCCCACTTCCACAGTCCCGACGAAGTCAACCTGTTTTATGGGCTCGGACAGCGCGTCTCGCAGCTCACCTACAACTCGCGCAACATGATCGGCAACGGCGCCACCGAGCGGGTCGACGGCGGCATCTCGGACTTCGGCGTCGCGATCGTCGAGCGGATGAACGAGGTCGGGATGGCGGTCGACGTTTCGCATTCGGGCGACCGCACGACGCTGGACGCCTGCGAGATTTCGTCGCGGCCGGTCCTGTTCACGCACTCGAACAGCCGGGTGCTGTCGGGCGGCCATCCCCGCACCAAGACCGACGAGGCGATACGCGCGATGGCGGCGACCGGCGGCGTGATGGGAATGACGGGCGTGCGCATGTTCGTGAAGGACAGGGAGCCGACGACGATCGAGGACTACATCGACCATTTCGACCACGTGCGCGACCTGGTCGGCGTCGAGCACCTGGGCGTGGGCAGCGATGTCGACCTGCACGGCTACGATGACATGCCGGCCGACGAGTACGAGGCGCTCAAGGGTGCGTACAAGGACTCGTACGCGTTCCGCGACAAGATCGACATCGAGGGGATCGACCACCCGAAACGCATGTTCGACCTGACCGAGGCGCTGATCCGGCGCGGCTACACCGACGAGCACATACGCGGGATTCTGGGCGGGAACTTCCAGCGCGTGCTGGGCGAAATCTGGGAGGTGTGAATTGCAGTTTACACAATGGAAAGCAGAGTTGACACATGGGGCGCTCGCCGTGCTGGTGGGCGGACTCGCGGCAGCCGCCGCGGCAAGCGGGGCGAGGGCGCAGGACGCTACCGTCGCGCTGGTCGGCGCGCGCATCCACACGGCCGCCGGGCCCGCGATCGAGAACGGCACGATCGTCTTTGCGGGCGGCGTGATCACTGCGCTGGGCGCGGACGTCTCGCCGCCCGGCGACGCCGAGGTGGTCGACGTGAGCGGCATGGTCGTCATGCCCGGCATGCTGGACAACCACTCCCACATCGGCGCCGACAGCCGCGACCTCAACGAGTTCCCGATACGGTTCGGGCCGCAGCACCGCATCCGCGACGTGCTCTCGCCCGACGACGCGTTCTGGAAGGGCGCGGTCAAGGGCGGGGTGACCACGGTCGTGACCGGACCCGGCAGCGGTGAGGTCTCGAGCGGGCAGGCCATCGTGATCAAGACGTGGGGCGAGTCGATAGACGAGCGCGTCGTGAAGGAGCGCGGCGGGCTCAAGATCGCGATGGGACGGAAGCGCCCGGACCAGTCGCCGACCACCAGCATGGCGGTGACCGCGCTGCTGCGGGCCAAGTTCATCGAGGCGCAGGAGTACCAGGCGAAGCGGGACGCGTGGGAGGAGGGCGGCCGTGATGGCCCCGCCCCGCCGCGCGACCTGGCCATGGAAGCCGTGATGCGCGTGCTGAACGGCGAGGACCGGATCCGCTCGCACGTCCACCAGGCGCACGACATCCTCGCGATCATCCGCCTGTCGCAGGAGTTCGACTTCGGGCTCACGATCCACCACTCCACCGAGGCCTACAAGGTGGCGGACGACATCGCCGAGGCCGGGATCGACGTGGTGGGGATGCCGCTCTTCACGCGCGTCGCGCTGGCCGACGAGGTCATGGCGACGGGCACCGTGATGAACGAGAAGGGCGTGCGCTTCGCCTTCCACACCGACGACCCGGTGGTGGGCTCCAAGTGGCAGCGGGGCAACGCCGGGCTGGGGATCCGCTACGGCATGACCGAGCAGGACGCGCTCGAGGCGGTGACGATCAACCCGGCCGCGATCGCGGGCGTCGAGGACCGCGTGGGGAGCCTCGAGGTGGGCAAGGACGCCGACATCGTGGTGCTGAACGGGACCTGGTACGAAGTCAGCACGCTCGTGACACGCGTGTACGTGGATGGGCAGGTGGCGTACGACCGGGAAGGAGAGGGGCCATGAGCGGGGCGACGCCGGGGGCATTCGAACGGGTGGGCGGGGCAATGGCCGGATGGGACAGGGGGCGCGCCAGGATAGGGGCGACGATGGCCGCCGTGCTGGCCATGGCCGCGATCCATGGCGCCGGCGCCGGGGTCCGGGCACAGACGGTTGCCCTGACCGGGGGGCTTGTTTACCCCATCTCATCGGAAGCCGTTGAAGGGGGGACGGTGCTGATCGTGGATGGCCGGATCGCCGCGGTAGGCGTCGACGTGGACATCCCCGCGGGTGCGGAAATCGTCGACGTGACGGGGAGCGTGGTGATGCCCGGGATCATCGACGCGATGAGCTACTACGGCGTCGCGGCCGAGGACATGAACGAGGTGCCGAATCCGCTGACGCCCGAGTTGCGGATCATCGAGGCGTTCGCGCCCTTCGGGACCTTCGGGTCGGGCGAGGCGGGCGAAATCCGGGTGCGCGAGCTGCTGCGGGGCGGCGTGACGGCGACGTACATCGGGCCCGGCGACGCGACGGTTCTCGGTGGGCAGGGCGCGGTCGTGAAGACCGCCGGAGCGCGTTTCGACGACCTGATCGTGCGGGAACCGGCCGCGATCGACATCACGCTGGGTGGCAAGCCGGCGTCGACCTATCGCGAGCAGTCGCGCTCGCCCTCGACGCGGATGGCGGTCGTGGCGCAGCTGCGGGACCTGCTGGTGAAGGCCCGGGAGTGGATGGCGACTTCGGGCGGTGGGGACGAGGCGAGCGGAGCCGGCGCGGCCCCCCGCAACCTGGGCATGGAGGCCCTCGCGCGGCTGCTGAACGGTGAGGTGCCCGCCCGCGTTCAGGCCAACGCCACGCGCGACATCCGGGTGGCGATGGAACTTGCCGAGGAGTTCGGCTTCGAGCTGGTTGTCGACGGCGGCGCGGGCGCACACCAGATGGCCGAGGATCTCGCGGACCGCGGGATTCCGGTCGTGCTGGGACCGATCTCGCACCCCTACATCTCCGGCGAGGAGATCCCCGATCCCGGCGACTACGGTGGCGTTGACGAGCGCAACGCCGTCTGGCTCCAGGAGGCGGGAGTGCACGTGTCGCTGGCCAGCTTCTCGCGGGGTTTCGGGCCGTTCGGTCCGGGCGTCGCCGGCCAGTGGCTGCTGATCGACGCGTCGATCGCGCGCGGGCACGGGATGAGCGAGATGGACGTGCTGCGCGCCGTCACGCTGAACCCGGCCGAGGTGCTGGGCGTGGCCGACCGCATGGGCAGCCTGGAGGTCGGCAAGGATGCGGACGTGGTCGTCTTCGACGGCGATCCGCTGAGCATTCGGACGTGGGCCAGCCGCGTGTACGTGGACGGGCGCCTGGTCCATGAGCGAGAGGATTGAGGGAGTGATGAGAATGAGAGCGAAGTTTCGGGCGCTGCTTCCATGCAGCGCGCTCGGTGTGGTGGCCCTGCTGGGCGCCTGCGTTGAGGGCGGAGGCCCGGGTTCGGCGGGCGCTGGCGCAGGGGCGTCCGGATCACCCGGCACCGACGGCCCCATGGACGTGGTCATCGAGGGCGGCCGCGTCGTCGACGGCACGGGCGCCGCCTGGTTCCACGGCGACGTGGGCATTCGCGGCGACCGGATCGCGGCGGTCACGCCTGCGGGCGGGCTCGCGGAGGTCGATGCCGGGACGCGGGTCGACGCTGCCGGGAAGGTGGTCGCGCCCGGCTTCATCGACATCCAGTCGCACGCGCGCGGGCCGCTGCTGAGCGGCGACGGGCGGTTGCTGGGCAAGATCACCCAGGGCATCACCACCGAGATCATGGGCGAGGGGTGGACGAACGCCCCGGCCAACGCGAATACGGACGCGGGCGCCGGGCTGGTCGACCCCGAGGCCGAGGGCGAGAGGCACGACTTCTCGGGCCCGCGCGGCTTCGACTCCTGGCTGAACGCGATGCTGGCCAACGGCGCGTCGCCCAACTTCGGCTCCTTCGTGGGCGCGACCACGATTCGCGTCTACGCGATGGGCGAGGCGGCGGGGCCCGCGAGCGAGGCCCAGCTCGACACCATGCGCATGGTGACCCGGTGGGCGATGGAAGGCGGCGCATTCGGCGTGGCCACCGCCCTGATCTATCCTCCCGGCAACTTCGCGAGCGCGGAAGAGCTGGGCGAGGTGGTGGCGGCTTCGGCGCCCTACGGCGGCCTGTACATCACGCACATGCGCTCCGAGGCGGACCGGTTCCTGGAGGCGATCGACGAGGCCATCGAGATCGGGGAGCGGGGCGGCGTGCCGGTGGAGATCTACCACCTGAAGGCGGCGGGCGTGCGCAACCACCACAAGGCGGCGCTGGCGATCGCCAGGATCGACTCGGCGCGCGCCGCGGGGTTCGACGTGCAGGCCAACATGTACCCCTACACGGCCGGCGGAACCGGGCTTCCCGCACTGCTTCCGCCCTGGGCGTCCGAAGACGGCGCGCTCCTCGACAACCTGCGCGACCCCGGGATCCGTCAGCGCATCCACGACGAGGTCCTGGCGGACACGGCGGATTGGGAAAACCTGGGCGTGCTGTCCACGCCGGAGGGCGTCATGATCACGTCGGTGGCCGAGGTGGGGCCGGACGGCGAGCCCAGCGGCGCGGGCGGCTTTGTGGGGATGCGGGTTGCCGAGGTCGCGGAGCAGATGGGCCTGGACTGGGTCGACGCGGTGATCGAGGTGATCCTCATGACCGGCGGCCAGGCGGGCATGATCGTCTTCATGATGGACGAGGCCAACGTCGCGCTCCAGCTGCAGCAGCCCTGGATCAAGATCGGCACCGACGCCTCCGGCTTCGACCCCGACAGCGTGACCGGGATGGCGCATCCCCGGTCGTACGGCACGTATCCGCGCATCCTGGGCAAGTACGTGCGGGACGAGAGCGTGATCACGCTTGAAGATGCCATCCGCAAGATGACCTCCGCGGTCGCGACGCGGCTGTCGATCCACGACCGGGGCGTGCTCCGGCCGGGGATGTACGCGGACGTGGTGGTCTTCGACCCGGCGACCGTGGCGGACCGCGCCACTTTCGAGGATCCGCACCAGCTCTCGGTCGGCATCGAGGAGGTGTTCGTGAACGGGGTGGGCGTGCTGCGCGGTGGGGAGCACACGGGCGCGAAACCCGGGCGGATCGTGCGTGGGCCGGGGTACAGGCCGGCTGGCTGATGCGTGTCGGCGTTGTCGGCGGCGGGGTCATCGGGCTTTCCACGGCGTACTACCTGAAGAGGCTCGGCGCGGACCCGGTCGTGGTCGAGTCGGCGGCGCTTGGGGCCGGTTGCTCGTTCGGCAACGCCGGGTGGGTCTGCCCGTCGATTTCGAGTCCCTTGCCGGCACCCGGTCTCACGCTCAAGTCGCTCTCCTGGATGCTGCGGCCAGACAGCCCGCTGTACATCAGGCCCACCGCCCTGCCCAGCCTGGCCCCGTGGCTGCTGCGCTTCCGTTCGTTCTGCAACCACACCGATCAGAAGCGCGGGATCGCGGCCATCGCGGGGCTCAACCGGTTCACGATGGAGCGCTACGACGAGTTGGCGGCTGACGGCGTGGAGTTCGAGTGCCACGAGTCGGGCGTGCTGATGGTGTTCCGCGACTCCGACAAGGCCGCCGCGGCCGAGAAAGAGGTCAAGCTGGTCACCGCGGCCAGCGCGACGAGCTGCACCGATTTGACCGAGGCCGAAGTGTACGAGCGCGAGCCCATGCTGCGGCCGGGGTTCCGGTTCGGGCTGTTCGTCGGTGGGGACCGGCACGTGCGGCCCGATTCGCTGACTGCGGGGCTGGGCGCGGCGCTGCGCGCTGGCGGGGCGGAGGTCCACGAGGACACCCGCGTGACCGGATTCCGCGACGAGGGCCGGCGCGTACGCGGGATCGTGACCACGAAGGGCGAACTGGAGGTCGACGCGGTGGTGCTGGCCGCAGGCGCGCACACCGGTTCGCTCGCGCGCATGGCGGGGTGGGCTATCCCGCTGACCGCCGGAAAGGGCTACTCGGTCACGATCGACGAGCCGAGGAACCAGCTGCGCCAGCCGCTGTTCCTGGGCGGCGCCAAGATCGGGCTGACGCCCTTCGAGGGAACCCTCCGCTTCTCGGGGACGATGGAGCTTTCGGGGATCAACCGGCGGATGGATGTGGCGCGGATCCGGTCTCTCCGCCGCATTGTGGGGCGGGAGGTGGACATCCCGGAGGCGAGTTATGGAGGCCGTGAATGGGTGGGCATGCGGCCAATCGTGCCGGACACCCTTCCCGTGATGGGGAAGTTGCCGTCGCGCGACAACGTCTACGTGAACACCGGCCACCAGATGCTGGGCGTGACCCTGGCCCCGAGCAGCGGGTGGGCGCTCGCCGGGCTGATGCTGGAGGGGAAGCCGGGGGTGGGGCTGGGGGCGTTTTCGCCGGAGCGGTTCTAGCAGGTCGGGGACGAGTCCCGCTGCATTGGGCCGGCGATCAGAATCGCGCCAGGTTGCGACCCGGGCCCACTTGGGCGTAAAGTGCTGAAGGTCCGTATCCGACTCAAACCACTGTGACGGGAGTTACCCGGATGAAGAATGCAGGGAAGGACCTCAGGATCATGGCAGTGATCGCCGGCTCGGGTGCCGTGGGGGTCCTGGCAACGATGCTCGCGCTGGTGGCCGTCCGGGGACCGGCCTCCTCGCCGGAGCCGATCGAGGCGAGGCAACAGGCAGTCGTGGAGGCGTCGGAGCGCGCCGAGGCCCATCATCGGATCAGGGTTACGGGCACGGCCACCAAAGGGGGGGCTACGATCAGGGTGCGCTCAACGGGGACTGTTTTTGAGTCGCGCGCCGAGCCGATCATCTATGTCGATGGTGTCCGCGTCAACGGTGACAGGGACGAAGCACTGCAACTGCTCGAGCCCGACCAGATCGACCGGATCGAAGTGCTCAAGGGCGACGCCGCGAAGGAGCTTTACGGCAGCGAGGCCGGGAACGGCGTGATCCAGATCGTCACGAAGTCCAAAGAGGGCTCCTAGGGAACTCCGCCCGATGTGAACTACGGTTTACAATTTGGGCCGCCGTCGGGTCGCTGCTGGCACCGGGCGTCGCTGTAGCGGCCCAGCAGGCCGACTCCGTGCCACGGATCGTCGCGAGCCCTGACTACCTGGTCAGCAGGGACGGGGACCGGCCGCACGTCGAGATCATGGCGGCCGCGAACCCTCGCGACGCGCGCAACCTGCTCGCCGGTGCGATCACGTTCACGCGGCGCGACGGCGGCAGCGCCACCAAGGCCTATGTGAGCCACGACGGGGGAATCGTCTGGGACGACGTCATCTTCCCGGAGCAGCGCGAAATGGGGGGAGCCGATCCGCAAGTGGCGTTCACCGCAGCAGGGACGGCGCTCTTCCTCACACTCGCTACAGGACCGGATGAGACCGGGCGTACGCGAGCGTTTCTGCACTCGTACCGGTCAGAGGACGGCGGGAGGACCTGGTCGGACGTGTACAACCTGGGCGCGTCCTACGACCACCCCATGCTCGTGGCGGACCAGACGACGGGTCCGTTTGCGGGGCGGCTGTATGTGAGCGTGCTCTACGAGGGCCTCGAGTACAGCCTGGGCGTGTTCCGCTCGGAGGATGACGGTCGGAGCTGGATCGGGCCGGTGAAGTTCTTCGACGGCGGGGGTGAGCGCGGGCTGAACGTGAACGGGGGCCATGGCGTATGGCCTGATCGGACTCTTCCTGCGGTACGTGGACAAACCGCGCCCGCGCTGGCGGTACATGGCGGACGCCTCGTACTGGATCTACATCGTCCACGTGCCGTTCGTCATGTTGCTGCCGCTTCTCCTGGCGAGCGTGCCGCTTCCCGCGATCCACAAGCTTGCGCTGGTCTCGGTCGGGTGTGATGTGCTTCTGCGCATCCGGGAGCCGACCCGGTCAGGGTGCGCCCGGAGCCCGTTCCCGCCGGACCTGTTCCAGCAGTGCGTCCAGATCTTCCCTGCTGAAGACACGGCCGTTCGCGACGACCAGGGTGATGCCCCGGGTGTTCCCGATTTCTTCCAGCGGATTGCCCGCAAGAAGCACCAGGTCGGCCAGCTTCCCCTCGGCGACCGCACCCAGCGAGTCCGTCGCACCCAGGAACTCGGCCGGGGCCGTGGTCGCGGCCGCGAGCGCTTCGCGGGGTGACAACCCCGCCTGGACCAGCAACGCCAGTTCGTCGTGGAGGCTGAATCCCGGGTAGACGAACGGATTGGGCGTGTCCGTTCCCGCAAGGATGCCCACGCCCGCCGCCGCGGCCATCCCCGTAACCGCGAGTTGGCGGGCCAGGAACACTTCGCGGATCTCGATATCGGCCGGTGTGTCCGTTTCGGTTCCCGGGAAGGGGATCTTCCAGCCTTCCGCGATCGCCGGCGCCATGTACTGCAGACGCGGATCGTCTTCGTCCCGGAGACGGTGGAGAGAGGCCAGGTTGTTCAGGATCGCGAGCGTGGGCGTCAGCCATGTGCCGTTGGCGGCCAGGTGCGCCAGAAGGTCCCGGCACACGTCGTCGTCGGCCGCATCGAGTATGGTGCGGTACAGTCCGGTGTCGAAGAAGGGGTTGGTGAACTCGTTCCCCGCGGCCCGCATGGCCATCCATTCGGCCCGCGCCTCCCGGACCTCCTCGTCGTTGGACGAGCAGCCCTCGATGACGCCGAACATGTGGGTCATGCTCCGCATCCCCGCGTCCGACGCGTCGCGGGCCGAAACGGCGAAGGGAACGTGTCCGGCGACGTCCAGGCCCCGTGCCGTCGTCTGCTCGGCGATGGCGGCGAAGGCGTCCGCCTCGAGCGCGGAGTAGATCTTGATGAAGCCGGCGCCGGCTTCGACCAGCGAATCGACCACGAATCGGGCCCGGTCGGGACTGTCGGCGATCACCGATCCGGGGAACCACGCGTTTGCCCCGTCCGTGATGTTGCCGGAGACCACCGCGCGCGGCCCCACGCGCTCCCCGGCCGCGATGGCATCCCAGGCGGCCCCGGCCACGTCCAGTTCGCCCCACATGTCGCGGACCCCGGTCACGCCGTTCGCGATGTAGACCCGCAGGGCAGGGGGGAAGAGCGAGGAGAACTCGTGCACGTGCATGTCCCACAGCCCCGGGATGAGAAATCCGCCGCCGCCGTCGATGCGCGCGACGCCCTCGCCGAGGAGCAGTTCATCGGGCGCCGCCACGGCCGCAATCCGGGTGCCTTGGACGACGACGGTGCGGCCTTCGGCCACGGAGCCCGCCGCCGGATCCACGACGGAGATGTTCTCGATCGCGGTGCCCGAGTCGAATTCTCGCGGGGGTGGGCCGCAGGCAACCGCAAGCGCCGTCGCCGCTGCAACGAAGCAGACTCGCAGTCTTATGAGGGACCTCCCGGTGGCGGAGTCGTCGCGAAGGTCAGACGGACACGGTGCGGTCCGTGGCCCGGGCGTGGTGCGCCGTTGCCCAACTTGCGGCGAAATGTGGCGCGGGGAAAGCTTGCCGCTGGCAAAGTGTGACAGGTTGGACCTCGGGAAGAGGGGCGCAGGGAACATGTCCAGGCCGAGAAAACGCGTTGTGCGAGGGGCTTTTCGTGTCGCTGGAGTGGCGGGGTGTGTGGTGGCCATGGGCGCGTGCGGTGAAAACGCGCCGACGATCGAAGTCACAACGAGTCCCCTCTCCCTGGAAGGGACGAGCCCCGTCGAGTGGACAGGCCACGAGCGTTCTTCGTACTTCGTGACGGCGACCGACGGCGTGCGCCTGGCAGTCGACGTGGCCCTGCCATCCGGCTATACCGGCGAGGGTGCGGCTGCGACCGCCTTCCCCGTGATCTTTCGCTACACGCCGTATCCGATACCGCCTGTGACCCCGGTGCTCGACGAGGACGGCGACGGCGAGCTGCTGGACGAGATCCCCGTGGACTCGGACGGCGACACCTGGTTCACCGACGACTACCCCTGGCCCGTCGACCCCGCGAACCCGCCGCGCTATCCGGACGGCATGGAGCGCACCGAGCACGCGTACTTCAACGCTACCATGGAGCACGTCGCCCATCCGAATGGGGCGCCCGGGAACTACGACGCGGTGACCACCGTCCGGTCCATGCGGTTCTTCGATTCCCGGCGCGAATCCGATGGGCTCACGGCACCGGGCATCAACTGGTCCCTGGTCCCGGACATCATCGAATCCGGGGTGGCGATCTACCACTACGCCGGCTGGTGGGACGCCTTCACGCGCAGCTCCTTCGAGGTCTTCGCCACGCTGGAGGCAACGAACCCCTCGCGGATCGCGGCCTGGCCGATGTACCACCAGGGCATATCGCCCGCAGCCTCCCTGGGGATCGGAGCCGATCCGGAGCGCGAGAACATCTACACACAGGCATCGCTGGGCGAGGCGCTGCGGTGGTATGACCGTTGGTTGAAAGGGATCAGGAATGGCATCGACCACGAGCCCCCGGTGCACATCTTCGTCAACAATGAAGGGTGGCGGGCGGAAGAGTCGTGGCCGCTGGCACGGGAAGTGCCCGTGCGGTTGCAACTGGACGGCGCCGGGGCGCTCGCGCGGAAAGTGGGCGATCCCGGAACCGACGACTACACCGCCGACTTCACCCACGACGCCTCGTTCGGTCCGCCGCTCGACGCGTCGCAGATCTCGGTCGCGAACGCCATGAAGGGGAAGCCGCCCTTCAACGCACCCTCCTTCGGCCATTCGCGGCAGCAGATGTTCGGCGTGCCCGACGACCTGCCCTACCGGACGGACAAGGCCGGGCAGGTCCTCACGTACACGAGCGCGCCGCTGGAGGCCGACACGGAGGTGACCGGGCATCCGATCGTCAGCGTCGCGGTCTCCTCCACCGCGGACTACGGGGACCTCTACTTCTACCTGGAAGACGTCGATCCGGAGGGCAACGCGATCCTGGTGACCGAGTTGCAGCACCGCGCCGGCTTCGACCGCCTCGTCGACAACGACCTCATGATTCCCGGCAACCCCGGAGTCGACGTGAAGCCCGACCTGCCGTGGCACGGATTCCGCGAGGCCGACTACAGCGACGGGGTCTTCGCGGACGGGGCCGTGGTGCGGATAACGACGGCCCTGTATCCCACCTCGTGGCTCTTCCGGGCCGGGCACAGCATCCGCCTGTCGGTCGCGGCGGCGGACTGGCCCGTCTTCGACCTGCACCCGGAGCTGTCACCGCAGAATCGGCCTGACGCGGAGGACAACATCGTGCCGACGATCACGATTCACCGCGGTGGCGAGGAAGGGTCCTACGTGGAACTTCCGGTGATTCCACGGTAGTGGGCGTCCACGCCCCACGCGGAGCGCCGCCGGTCTTCTCAGTCGGCGTAGTCCTGTCCCTGGTGATCCAGCACCGCCTTCATGCCGTCCAGGTATCCGAGTTCCCCGAAGCCGTCGGGCGCCGTGGCGGCCACGGCCTCCGCGACCTCGAGGGGCACCCGTTTCACGCGGCCTCGGGCGGCCCGGACCATCCACTCGGTCATGCAGGCGCGCTCGAGGGACACCAGGTGGAGCAAGGCCACCTCGATCGAGGCGGCGACGACGAGCGCGCCGTGGTTGGCCATGATCAGGGTGCTCCTGCCGCCGAGCGCCTCGGCCATGTGCTCGCCCTCCTCGTCCTCGGTCACGATGCCCTCGTAGTCGAAATAGGCGACATTGCCGTGAAACACTCCGGCGAGTTGACCGCCGCGCGTGTCCAGTTGCCAGCCCTCGGTCGACGCGAGTGCGGTCAGATACGGCGAGTGGACGTGAAGGGCGCATGCCAGATCGGGACGGGCGCGGTAGATGGGCGCGTGGATGGCCCAGGCGCTGACGTTGGGGACGCCCGTGCCCTCCACGACATTGCCATCGGGGTCGGTCATGAGGAGACTTGAGGCCGTGACCCGGGAGAAGTGGGTGTGGCCCGGAGACAGCAGCAGGTAGCCGGGACGGCCCGGGACCGTTGCGCTGAAGTGGTTCCAGGTGCCTTCGTGAAGCCCTTCGAGTACCGTAATGCGGTGCGCGGCGGCGAGATCGACGCGAGTTTGCTGGACCGGTTCGAAACGATGCATGACCGGAGAATGCCGTTTGCGGCGTCGGCAGCGCAAGCGAGGTTGGCTGTTGTTGGATACATCACCTGGAGATGAGATGTCCGGACGTTTTGCTTCGTTGGCTCGATCGGCCGCGGGAGTCCTGATACTTCTGGCTCTCCCGCTCGAAGCCGCCTCGGCGCAAACGGCGTTCGGGGTGATCGGCGGCTTCAATCGGGCCAGATTCACGGGCAGCGGCGCCGTGGATGTCGCCAGCCGTACCGCCTACCTCGTCGGCGCGGTGGGCGACTTTCCGATCAGGGAGACGTTCTCGATCCGGCCCGAACTCTACTTCTCGACCAAGGGGGCCGAGGTCCGAACGGGTTTGGGCTCGGGCGCCGACGGACCCGTGAAGACGTTCGCGCTGTCGTACGTGCAGCTGCCGCTTCTTGTCCAGCTGCAACCGGGAAGCGGAGGTTCGGTGCGACCGCATCTCTTTGCCGGGGTTTCCGTGGGGGCGGTCCTCGGATGCAGACTGGGCACCGTGGACTGTGATGACATCAGGGAGATCAATCAGCACGGCATGGACGCGGGCGTACTCATGGGAGGCGAACTCGAATTCGGCGACATCGCGTTCGGGATGCGATACGAAACGGGGGTGCGGGCGGTGGATGCAACCGTACCCGGCAACGAGATCTACAACGGCGTCCTATCGTTCACACTCAGATACATGCTGCGAAAATGAACAAATCAGCGCACCACGCCCGTCTGCCGGGCACCATCACGCTTCTCCTGCTCGCGACCGTCGGACTGCCGGCGACGGCAGCCGTTCCCGCGGTGGCCCAGGACCTCGTTCTGACCAACGCCCGAGTCGTGGACGTCACCACCGGCGCGGTTTCGGAGCCGGCCACCGTAATCGTCGAGGACGGCAGAATCGCGCGGATCGTCGAGGACGGCGGGACGGAGGGCCCGGCCGGAGCGGCCACCGTCGACCTCATGGGGCGATACCTCGCGCCCGGGCTGATGGATGCCCACGTCCATGTTTCCTCTGCGGCCGACGCGCGGCGAGCGCTTCTCACCGGGGTCACCACGATGCGCAGCATGGGCACGTCCCACTACGCCGATGTCGGACTCCGGGAACTGCAGGCAGGCGGGCACCTCGAGGGACCCGCGTACCTGGCCGCGGGCTACCATGTCCGGCCCCCGGCGGCGGAGGCGTTCTTCCAGGACCACCCGGAGCTGGGGCACATGTACGGCGAGGAGGTGCGCGGCGAGGACGCGGTGCGGGCGATGACCGCGGCGATCGTGTCGCGGGGGGTCGACTTCGTGAAGACGAACGCCACCGAGCGCGCGGGGCTGCCGGAGACGGATCCGCGCAAGCAGTTCTACTCGGAGGCCGAGTTGCGGGCGATCGTGAGCGAAGCGGGGGCGGCGGGCGTACCGGTCGCGGCGCACGCGCACGGGGACGGCGGCGCGAGGGCGGCGGTGGAGGCCGGGGTGCGGAGCATCGAGCACGGGACGTACATCAGCCCGGAGACGCTCGCGCGCATGGTGGACAGGGGGACGTTCCTGGTGCCCACCATCGCGATCGTGCGCGACCTCACGATTCCGGGAGGCGACTACGACAACGCCGTCCTCAACATTCGGGGCCGGCACATGCTGCCCCGCGTTCGGGAAATGGCGCGGCGAGCCCACGAAATGGGCGTCAAGGTCGTCGCGGCGACCGACACGGGATACGGCTCCGAGAGCACGACCACCCTTGCCCACGAACTCCTGGAACTGGTCGAAATCGGCATGACCCCGCTCGAGGCGCTGCGCGCGGCCACGACCACCGCGGCTGAACTCTTCGGGCTCACTGGACAGGTGGGCGCGATCACACCGGGGCTCGAAGCCGACCTGATCGTGCTGGAGCGGAACCCGCTCGAGGACATCGGGGTGGTGCAGGACGTGCTCATGGTAGTGAGCGACGGCAAGGTCGCGGTGCAGCGCGGCGACTGGCCGGGCCAGCGGCCGGTGTCCGACGAGTAGCGAGCGGTCCTCGGGAGTCCCCAGGCCATGAACCGCGTATCGAAGTCCGACGACCGGCTTGCGACCCGCATCAAGTCACTGATTCGCACGGTCCCCGACTTTCCCATTCCGGGGATCCGCTTCCGCGATGTGATGGGGCTCGTGGAGGACCCCGACGGGTTCCGGGCCGCGACGGCGGCGCTGGCGGACCGGTTTCGGGACCTGGCGCCCGAGGTTGTGGTCGGGATCGAGGCCCGGGGCTTCATCTTCGGGGTGCCGGTGGCGCAGGAACTGGGTGTCGGTTTCGTCGCCGTGCGGAAGGCAGGCAAGCTGCCGGGTGAAGTGATGGGTGCCGACTACGACCTGGAGTATGGGAGCGCGCGTCTGGAAATGCAGGCGGCCGCACCGATCTCCGCCGGAACGCGCGTGCTGCTCGTCGACGACCTTCTCGCTACGGGCGGCAGCGCTGCTGCGGCGATCAGACTGATTCGGGGGATGGGCGGGGAGGTGGTGGGCGCGGGGTTCGTGGTTGACCTGCCGGAGTTGTCCGGCGGTGATCGCTTGCACGACCTGGGCGTGGAAGTGTTCGCGCTGTGTGAGTTCCTGGGAGAAGAGGATTAGTGAAAGAACCGCCCGCGGCCGACGAACGACTCTGCGGAGCCATCGACCCGGGCGGCGAGCTCGGCCAGCCAGTCGTTCAGCGAGTGAATCCGTTCGGCGATCACGTGGATCACGCCATCCACCTTCTGCACCTTGCCGCGGCAGAGCATCAGCCGCGCGGTGAGGGTGTCGCGGCGCTGGTTCTCGTAGATGGACGGGAAGACGACCAGGTTGGCGGTTCCGGTCTCGTCCTCCAGGGTGACGAACATCACGATCCCCTTCCCCGGACGCTGCCGGGTCAGGACGATTCCCGCGACCGCGGCCCGGTCCCCGTCGTTGAGCCCTTCCAGACCCTCCGCGGAGAGCACGCCCCGCTCGTCCAGGCGGCGGCGCAGCAGCGCGACCGGATGGTGCTTGAGCGACAGACCCGTGCTCCGGTAGTCGGCGGCCACCTGCTCGCCCGCGGACATCGCGGGCAGGGCCGGCTCGGGATGGATACGGCCATTGCTGCGGGTCCCGTTGCTGGCCCGGTCGTCCCCCGGCGACTCGAAAAGAGGCAGCGGCCCCGCATCGTTCAATGCCCGCACCGCCCAGGCGGCCTGTCGGCGGTCGAGCCCCATCGAGCTGAAGGCGTCGGCGGCGGCCAGGCGGGTCAGAACGGCTGACGGGATACCGGTGCGCCGCCACAGGTTGAGGGGGGAACGGTAGCCGGGGACACGGTCGGTGGTCGAGTGGGTGTCGGTCGGGTGGGCAACGCTCGGCCGGCCGGCGATCAAACGGGCCGCGTCCTCCTCCTTCAGACCCCGGATCTGGCGGAGGCCGAGGCGGAGGGCGAGGGGGCCGCTTCCGGCGTCTTCCAGCGTGCAGTCCCACTCCGAGTGGTTGACGTCTGCGGGACGCACCTCGACGCCGTGATCTCGCGCGTCCCTCACGATCTGCGCGGGCGCGTAGAAGCCCATCGGCTGGCTGTTCAGGAGCGCACAGGCGAAGACTTCCGGATAGTGGCACTTCAGCCACGACGAGACGTAGGCGAGGTGGGCGAAGCTGGCCGCGTGGCTCTCGGGGAAGCCGTATTCGCCGAAGCCCTCGATCTGGCGGAAGCAGCGTTCGGCAAAGCCGCGGTCGTAGCCTCGCCCGGTCATGCCGTCGATGAACTTGCCCTTGAAGCGGTGGATGGTGCCGGGATTGCGGAAGCTGGCCATGGCGCGCCGCAACTGGTCGGCCTCGGCGGGGGTGAAGCCGGCCGCAACGATGGCGATTCGCATCACCTGTTCCTGGAAGAGGGGCACGCCGAGGGTCTTCTCCAGCACCTCGCGCAGCTCCGGGGAAGGGTACTCGACGGGCTCTCGCCCCTGTCGCCGGCGCAGGTACGGATGCACCATGTCGCCCTGGATCGGTCCCGGGCGCACGATCGCCACCTCGATCACGAGATCGTAGAAGGTGGCCGGCCTCAGCCGGGGCAGCATTGCCATCTGGGCGCGGCTCTCGATCTGGAAAACCCCGACGGTGTCGCCACGCTGGATCATCCCGTACGTGGCCGGGTCTTCCTGCGGCACGCTCTCCAGCGTGTAGCGAAGACCGTACTTCTCCCCCAGCAGGGCGAAGGCCTTGCGGATGCACGAGAGCATCCCGAGCCCGAGCACGTCGACCTTGATCAATCCCAACGCCTCCAGGTCGTCCTTGTTCCACTCGATGACCGTGCGGTCCTCCATGGCCGCGTTCTCGATGGGGACGATCTCGCACAACGGCCCGCGTGATATCACGAAGCCGCCGGTGTGCTGGGACAGGTGTCGGGGAAAGCCGCACAGCTCCCGCGCCAGCTTCATGGTGAGCGCCAGACGCCGGTCGGAGGGGTTGAAGCCTTCCTCGCGGGCCCGTTCCTCGTCCACCGGCTTCGACCGCCACGAGACCATGGACAGCAGCCGCCCTATCACGTCCTCGCTCAGGCCCATGGCCTTGCCCACGTCGCGCAGCGCGCTCCTGGCACGGTAGGTGATGACCGTCGCGGTCAGCCCGGCCCGGTCGCGTCCGTACTTGCCGTAGATGTACTGGATGACCTCTTCGCGGCGCTCGTGCTCGAAGTCGACGTCGATGTCGGGCACCTCGTTCCGCTCGGCCGAGATGAAGCGTTCGAAGAGCAGATCCACCTGGTCGGGATCGACCGACGTGACGCCCAGGCAGTAGCATACCGCGGAGTTGGCGGCCGAACCGCGCCCCTGGCAGAGGATGCCCAGCTCGCGCGCCTTGCGCACGATGTCCTCGACGGTGAGGAAGTAGGGCTCGTATTCGAGCTGGGCGATCAGCGCCAGTTCGTGTTCAATCGTTGTACGCACCTTGGGGGGAATGCCGTCCGGATAGCGTTCGGCCGCGCCCGCCCAGGTGAGAGTCGCCAGCGTTTCGCGCGGCGTGCGGCCGTCGTCGGCAACCTCGTCGGGGTACTCATAGCGCAGTTCGGCGAGCGAGAAGCGGCAGCGTTCGGCAATCGCCACGGTGTTGGCGAGCGCCTCGGGGTGGTCGCGGAAGAGGCGCGCGAGTTCGGTGGGGGACTTGAGGTGCCGCTCGGCGTTGGCTTCCAGGCGCCAGCCGGCGTTGTCGATGGTGCAGTGCTCGCGGATGCAGGTGAGCGTGTCGTGGAGCCGGCGGCGGGCGGGATCGTGCTGGTGGATGTCGCCGGTGGCGACGAGGGGGACGCCGTGTGTTTCGGCGAGGTCGGCGAGACGGGCCAGGCGGCGGTCATCGTCGCCGCGGTGGTGGTGGGTGGCGGCGAGGTGGAGCGGGGCGGCGAGTCGGTCGCGGTACCAGGCGAGGTCGTCGGCGAAGCCGTCGCCGGGGGTGACGGGGGGGACGGCGATGAAGATGTGGCCCGAGGGGTCGGCGGCCGCGGCCACGTCTTCGCGTGTGAGATGGCATTCTCCCTTGGGCGCGCGCCTGCGTCCCGTGGTGATGAGGCGGGAGAGCGCGCCGTAACCGTGCCGGGTGGTGGGGAGGCAGAGCAGGCCGGGGCCGTCGCCGAGATCGAGGCGGGCGCCGGGGATGAAGTGAAGGCCGGTGCGCCGGGCGGCCTCGTGAGCGCGCACGACGCCGGCCAGCGTGTTGCGGTCGGTCAGGGCGAGGGCGCGGTAGCCCAGCTCGCAGGCCCGTTCGACCATCTCCCCGGGGTGGGAGGCGCCCCTCAGGAAGGAGAAGTTGCTGGTGACCTGGAGTTCGGCGTAGGCGGGGTCAGCGGACATGGTTTCTGGAACGCAGACTGAAGCTGTCTTTCACGCGAAAAGCCCGTGCAGGAACCAGCGCGGCGCCGTCCTGGAAGGCAGTGCCTGCCCTCGGCGGGGCCCACCTTCCGGGCGCTCCGTTCCCTCCTCATCCCTGGCCCCCTCCTGGAAAAGCCAGTAACGGCACCCCGCCACATCCTCGACCAGGTAGTAGTCGCGGCGCGGAGCGTCCTCACGCCACCATTCGCATTCCAGCCGCTCTGGCCCTTCGGCCGTCCGCACCTGATGGAATCGCCCCTGCCGGCAAAAGCCCCGCAACCCGGGACGCGAGTCACCTTTGCTCCCGGCACGATCCGGGGCTTCGTCCCCAGCCGTGGCCGGAGGCGGCTCACCGGCTTCCGTTGTGACGGCCTCCACCGGCTCCGGAGGCGAAAGCAGGCGTAGCGGTCGACGACGATCCTCCGGCCAGTTTGCAGCCGACCCGGGTTGTACGGCGGACCTGGGCTGCGCGGCCGACCCGGGGTGCACGGCCGACCTTGGCTGCCCGCCCGACGAGGGTGCAGCCCGCTCCGGCAGCCAGCTCTGGTGCGGCACCGGACGCCCGATGCGGCCGAAGCCGAAGCGATTCCCCAGCCGGTCGAGAAGGTCCGCCAGCTCTTCCTCGTCGGCGGCACGGTATCCTCCCGCGGCCTCGCCGGACCAATCGGTCTGCACCTCGTCGATCGTCTCGACCACGTCGGTGGCCAGGACGATCTCGTCGATCCCGAAGCCGGGCTCGACCTGGTCCAGCTTCTCGGCGAAAAGGCCCATAAGAGGCTTCTTCCGGCGCAGCGGACGACTGGTGCCGACGGTCACGGTCCGCCTGCCGCCGTCAACCCGGCCGCAGGTGAGGTGCAGCCGGCGTGCACCCTCGCCGGACCGGCCGAGTTCCAGACAGAGATCGTCCAGCAGCCCGTCGAGCGCCGCACGGATGTCGACCGGCCTGGAGATCGGTTCGGCGAAGGCGCGCTGGGCCTCCCGCGGGGGCTGCGGGCGCAGGGGAACGATCGGCTCGTCGATGATTCCCAGAGCTTCCTCGAGTCGCCTGACCGGTTCCATCCCGAAGCGCCGGATGAGTTCGATGGATTTTATGACAAATAGTGCCGAGATTTTGTCCAACCCGAAGGCCGCAAGCCCGTCCGCCACATTGGCGCTCAGACGCAGGGCGGCCACGGGCAGCTCGGCCAGCGCATCCTTCAGGCCGGACGTTCCGGCGCCGGTCGGCGCCACGGCCGGCTCCCCGGCGCCGTAGTGCGCCAGCGCCCACGCGGCTCCCGGGGTGTCGGCGAGGGCCAGCCGCACGGTCAGGCCGAAGTCTTCCAGCGCGGCCCGCAGCGACGCGGTCAGCGCCTCCTCGCCGCCGAAAAGGCGCGTGCAGCCGGCGATGTCGAGGAAGAGCGTGTCGCGCGCGTCGGGCATGACGCGCGGAGTGAAGCGGTCCGCCCACCGGGCCAGGTGCTCCAGCGCGAGGGCGTCGCCCGCGGGGTCGGCGGGGCGGACGACCACATCGGGTACGACGGCCCGCGCGTCGGCCAGCGGCATGCCGGGGCTGAGGCCCACACGGGTGGCAGGCGGGTTGGCCGCGTCGATGATCAGCCGGTTGCGGCTCTCCGCGACGGTGACGAAAGGGTGGGTGCGCGCTTCGGGACGGCGCCGGGCGAGCCTTTCGGTGGGCCACCAGGGAAGCCAGGCGGCGAGAATGCGCCGGGAGATGCGCGGGCCCCATCGGGCAGGCGCACCGGATTTGATCGGGGCTGTTCGTTCACGAGACATGGCCCGTGAAGAATAACCGAAGATAAACCGAACATCAACCTGGCACGCGTTCGGCGTCGGGATGGCAGGTCCTTCACGACAGCCCTGACGTAACGTTAGGGTTAGGGAAAAGAAAATCCATGTTCGCAACAGCGTTGAATTATTGTCTCTATATTCCTCGAAAGTATGTCTCTGAAACCATTGAAAACATGTCTGTGTTCTGTTAGTCTCCTTGCGTCGCAGCGAGTTCACCACTGCCGGCCCGGGAGCATTTCAGCATGGAATCCGACCCCGTGAAGGGGCGAGACGGTGCTGTCGAGCGTGCGTCCCGGCACGAGATCGAGCATTACACCCGCCGTGTTGCCGACCGGGAACTGAAACAGTGCCTGGCAGCGGCCGGAGCGGTTCTGATCGAGGGTCCGAGAGCCTGCGGCAAGACGGTAACGGCCCGTCAGATGGCCGCGAGCGAGGTCTTTCTGGATGTGGACCGAGGTGCTCAGGACATGATCGCGGTCAATCCCGACCTGGTGCTCGAAGGCCGAACTCCTCGACTGCTCGACGAGTGGCAAACCGCCCCGGTGATCTGGAACCATGTCCGCCGCGCTGTGGATGCGCGTCCCGGTAAAGGCCATTTCATCCTTACCGGATCGGCCGTTCCACCCGATGACATCACGCGTCACACCGGGGCTGGCCGAATCGTTCGGGTGCGCCTGCGCCCCATGTCGCTGTTTGAACAGGGGTACAGCACCGGCCAGGTGTCGCTCAGGAAGGTGCTTGAGCGCGGTCCGGTGCAGAGTCCTTCAACCGACTTGTCCGTGCACGATCTGGCCGAACGGATCTGTGTCGGTGGCTGGCCGGGGCACCTTCACTCCTCGGCTGACGAGGCGATGCTGGTCAACCGAAACTACGTTGACGAAATCTGCCGCGCCGATCTCCAGCGCGTTGACGGGGTTCGGCGGGACCCGGGAAGAGTCCATCGCCTCCTCCAGTCGCTGGCCCGAAACGTCGCGACGTCCGCGTCTCTTGCGACCATTGCGCGTGATGTTGCCGGGCAGGACCAGCCGTCGATGACGGGTCACACGGCCCGCTCCTATCTCACCGGCCTTGAGCGCCTCATGGTGGTGGAGAATCAGCCGCCGTGGGCACCCCACCTGAGGTCACGCTCCCGGCTGCAGCTGTCCCCGAAGCGTCACTTCGTGGATCCCTCGATCGCCGCAGCGGCACTCGGTGCGGGTCCGGAACACCTGCTGCATGACTTCTCCTGGTTCGGCCTGCTCTTCGAGTCGATGGTGGTCCGGGATCTGCGCGTCCACGCCCAGGCCATGGGCGCACGGGTGTACCACTACCGCGACGACACCGGCCTCGAGGTGGACGCGATTGTTGACGCCGGCCCCGGTCGGTGGGCGGCCTTCGAGATCAAACTCGGCCTGAGCCGGATCGACGACGCGGCGCACTCGCTCCTGAAGTTTGCGGATCGTGTCGATACGAGCCGGTGGGGCGAACCGGCCGCGTTGGGGGTGATTGTCGAGCGCGGCTACGGATACGTCAGACCCGACGGGGTGAGCGTGATCCCGCTGGGAACGCTGGGACCTTAGGCTTCAGGACATGACCGCACACAGAACCTCGGCCACGACCTGCCTGGCGCTGCTTCGCGGAATCAATGTCGGCGGCAGGAACGTGATTCGCATGGCCGAGCTCCGGGAGTGCTTCGCAGCCGAGGGCTTCCGCGACATCGTGACATACATCCAGAGCGGGAACGTGATCTTCCGGTCGGCGTCCTTCGGGCCCGGCGAGTTGACGGCCCGGATCGAGGGGATGCTGGCGGCGGCGTTCGACTACAGGGCGAAGGTCACGTTGCGATCCCGCGAGCAGATGCGGGCAGTGGTCGAGGGGGCGCCGGAGGGGTTCGGCGCGCGGCCGGACGTCCAACGCTACGACGTTCTCTTCCTGATGGCTCCCCTGACGGCGGCCGCCGCCATGGAGCATGTCCGCACCAGGTCCGGCGTGGACGAAGCCTGGGCGGGCGAAGGCGTTCTCTACTTCTCGCGGCTCATCGCCAAGGCATCCCGGAGTCACCTCAGCCGCCTCGCCTCGATGTCCGTGTACCAGAGCATGACGATCCGCAACTGGAAGACGACGACCCGGTTGCTGCAGCTCATGGAGGGGCACGGAGACTGAGGGTCCACTCCGCCGGTTTCCCCCCGCGGCAGTGCAGCAACGCGACGCGCCAATTCGTTCCGCCCGGCGACGCCGTGATCCGCCAGCGGCTGACGGCCCCCCGCACCCCCGCCCCACCCCGCCACCGCTCGTCGCCATGTCCGTTACGGCGCGGGAGGGCAACCCCCGCCCTGCGCGACAGCACCAGTCCCAGCACCCCCGTCCCCTCGGCGGCCAGCATCAGGCGCCGCCCCGCTGCCAAACCGATCCTCCCGGTCTCGGCCACCACCCCCCGCACGGCCCGGCAGCGGAGCGACTCCTCCATGGCCCACAGCATGTCGTCCTGGCGTTGCAACCCCGACACGACCAGCAACTGCCCCGCCCCGATCCCGTAGCGAACCAGCCCGGGCGCGTACAGGTCGTCGCCCCGGGCGAGCCACAGCAGCGCGCCGGGCCGCCCGCCGCTCGAATGCGGGCGGGATTTCCCCCGCGTGCCGCCTGGTCCGCCCGCCAGGGCGCGCGCGAGCAGGGCCGCGCAGAAACCGGTGGCGGCCTCGTCTCCCGTCGCTTCGTGAATGCAGCCCAGGCGCAGGCCGCCGCCCGGAAGGACCCGATCGATTTCGGGGACACCCAGCGGCAAGCGCGGCTGCTCCGGCGATCCGGCTTCCTCGATTCCGCGGATCGTCCGGCGGAGCGCTTCGGCGGTGTCCCGCCGACGACGGTCCGGTGGCGGCCGCACCCTGGCGGCTCTTTCCCGGCGACGGTCCGGTGGCGTCTCCGCGCGCTTCGTATTCGGTACAGTGAACATGGGTCGGACAAGATACCGAATAAACACCGTAATGGCAAACTGAACCGGATCCGCCCCATGTTAGGGCAGCTTGAGGATCATCCTGGAGCCCATTATTCACCTCTGTCGGGAGGCCCAATGCTGACCAGATTTCTGCTGGGCGCGGCCCTGGTGTTCACCTCGGGCTGCTCGCTTGCCTTTGTGGACGGGCCGCCGGACTTCATCCCCGCCAACGAGCCGGTACCCCCTGAATCGTGCACCATCGAGAGGGCTCTTCCCTTTCTGGACGCCGTCGGCGCCGGAGCCTTCCTCGTCACGGCGCTCACCAGTTCCGACGGGGACAGGGTGAGATTCAGCGCGGTCGGCAGTGGTGCGCTGGGCTTCTCGTCCTACACGGGGTTTCGCAGAGTCAGGCAGTGCAGGCAACGCATGTTCCAGATGCCGGAGACGCCCTCTCCCGATACCACCTTCGCGGGAGCGCTGGTCGAGATCGCCGACCCGCTTCTTGGCGCGCCACGGCTGTTCGGCGTCAACGCCGGACCGCCGGACCGATCCCGGTAAACATCGGCACCGATGGCGAAGCCGGGTGTGAAGGAGAGCGACACGGTGGTCGGCCGCCGCGCCGTCATCACCTCCCTCCACGACGAACTCCGCGACCGCTTCGGCGAGCGCTACTCCACCGCGGCCGCGGTGCGCGACCATCACGGCAAGGACGACTCGCACCACCCCGTGATTCCGCCCGACGGTGTGGTCTTCGTCGAGTCGACGGACGAGGTCGCGTTCACGGTGCGGGCCTGCGCGCGGCATGGAGTGCCGGTGATTCCCTTCGGCGCCGGCACGTCGATCGAGGGGCACGTACAGGCGGTGTGCGGCGGGATCTCGATCGATATGAGCGGCATGAACCGGGTGCTGGCCGTCCGTCCCGACGACCTGGACGCGACGGTCGAGGCCGGAGTGACGCGGCTGCAACTCGACCGGGAACTCCGCGGCACGGGGCTGTTCTTCCCGGTCGATCCGGGGGCCGACGCGACGCTGGGCGGAATGGCCGCCACGGGTGCGTCGGGGACGACCACCGTGCGGTACGGCACCATGCGCGACAACGTGGTCTCGCTCACCGCCGTGCTGGCGAGCGGCGAGGTGGTGCGGACCGGGGGGCGGGCGCGGAAGTCGTCGGCCGGGTACGATCTCACCAATCTGCTGGTCGGGTCGGAAGGGACGCTGGCGGTGATCACCGAACTGACGGTGCGCCTGCACCCGGTCCCCGAGGCGACGGCGGCCGCCGTGTGTTCGTTCCCGGAACTGGATGAAGCCGTATGTACGGTTGTGGAAGCCATACATATGGGTATCCCCCTTGCGCGGGCTGAATTGCTCGACGGGACAGCCATGCGCGCGGTCAACCGCTATTCGGGATTCGACTATCCCGAGGCGCCCACCGTCTTCTTCGAGTTCCACGGATCGGAGACCGAGGTGCGGGCCCAGGGCGCCCTGATGGAAGAGATCAGCGGCGGCCTCGGGGGGACCGCGTTCGAATACGCCCGCAGGCAGGACGAGCGGGCCCGGCTGTGGAAGGCGCGCCACGACGCCTACCCGGCGCTATTGGGGCTGAGGCCCGGCTGTCACGGCCTGACGACCGATGTCTGCGTGCCCGTCTCGCGCCTGGCCCGCTGCATTGCGGAGAGCGAGGAGGACCTGAAGACGGCTTCGATGCCGTGGGGCGTCGTGGGTCACGTCGGGGACGGGAACTTCCACGCGGTCTTCATCATCGACCCGGACTCGGAGGCGGAGCTGGCCGAGGCGGAAGCGATCAACGAACGCATCGTGCGGCGCGCGGTCGCCATGGAAGGAACCTGCACCGGCGAACACGGGATCGGGATGGGGAAGATCGGCTACCTGGAGTCCGAGTTCGGGGCGTCGGGGGTGGCGGCGATGCGGGCGGTGAAGGCGGCGCTGGACCCGCAGGGAATCATGAATCCGGGGAAGGTCGTGGCCTGATCCGGGGCGGCCCGTGTCGAGCCAGAGGCGGTCACGGAACCGGGCAGCTTGACGTGATTGCATTGCAATCGTAGCATGACTCGTGAAGAACGAAAGGGCATATCGGACATGGCGAGCATCACGATCCGCAATCTCGACGACGAGGTAAAGACGAAGCTGCGTGTTCGAGCGGCGACCAACGGCCGCTCGATGGAGGAAGAGGCCCGCAACATTCTGCGACAGGCGGTGGAGGAGAAGGCCGGGCCCCGCAACCTGGCCCAGGCGATTCGCGAGCGCTTCGCGCCGTATGGCGGGGTGGAGTTGGAGATTCCGCCGCGGGAGCCAATGCGCGAGCCTCCCAGATTCGATTGAGTCGCGGTCTGGATGTTCGTTCTCGATACCAACGTCGTCTCGGAACTGATCCGTCCGGCCCCGAATCCGGCAGTCGTCGCGTGGGTGGCGGGGCGGCCGGGTGGGAGCCTTTTCTTCACCGCCATCGGAGAAGCGGAGTTGAGATTCGGTGTCGCGATCATGTCTGCCGGATCCCGCCGGGATTCTCTGGCCGCAGAGATCGAAGGCATGCTGAAGGAAGATTTCGCCAATCGCGTGTTGCCCTTCGACAGCATGGCCGCACGCGCCTATGCGACGGTCGCGGCGGCTCGCCGTCGGGCTGGCCGACCCGTCTCGCAGGCCGACTGCCAGATCGCCGCAATCGCGGCCCTGCGAGGTGGGACGGTGGCAACGAGGAACGTCCGTGATTTCGAAGGGACAGGCGTCCCCGTAGTCAACCCCTGGGAAGCTGTTTCCAGAGGCGATCCGGCCCCACCGACCGAAGGCGACCAATGACAAGAAGATCGCGCATCCCCCTGGCCTGCCTCATCCTCTTCGGCTGCGCCCCGGATCGGACCGCGCAGCCTGCCGACGCAACCCCGGCTCTGGACCTCATTCTGGAGAACATCTACGGCTCGCGCGGGCGGGCCGGTGGCAGCGAGATCAGCCCCGACGGACGGTACGTGGCGGTGTCGGCCACGGGCCCCGAAGGGTCGGGGATCTACCTTGTGCCGGCCGACGCCCCCGCCCCCACCACCGGCACCCTCTGGGCCGAGGGCGGCTCCCCGTCCTGGTTTCCGGAAAGCGACCGTATCGTCTTCCGGCGCGGCGCCGACCTCTGGAGCATCGACGTCGCTGGCCGCGAGCCAGCCCGCCTCACCGACGACGACGCCAACGAACGCGCCCCTCGCGTCTCGCCCGACGGGAGCCTCGTCGCCTTCTACTCGGGCCGCTCGGGCTACCAGGACATCTGGGTGGTCCCCGCCGACGGCTCCACCGCCCCGCGCCAGGTCACCTTCGAAGCCTTCGCCCCCGACGACTTCCGCTGGTCCCCCGCCTGGGCGCCCGACAGCCGCCGGATCGCCTACGTGTCGAACGCGGCCGACTACTGGCACGACGACATCTGGGTAGTGGACATCGAAACCATGGACACCCGCCAGGTCTCGCGCACCCTGATGGCCTCGACCGAGCCCACCTGGTCGCCCGACGGCACGAGGATCGCCCTGCTCGGCACCCACAAGGACGGGTACTGGTACGAGGACCTCGCCGACATCTTCATCCTCGACCCGGCAGCGGGCGCCGAGCGCACGGTCAACATGCAGATCCACGCCACCGACTGGCTGCACCGCATGCGCATCTTCTGGTCCGGCGACGGCGAGCGCATCCATTTCCCGTACCACGAGCGCGGCGACTTCGACCTGTGGTCGGTACCGGCCCGGGGTGGGGTCGCCACGCGCGTGACCAACATGGGCGGGTCGCTCGGCTCCATCTCCTCCTCGGCCGGCGCGGAGACCTTCGCCTTTACGCGCGCCACACCGACCCGCGGGTCCGACGTCGACCTCATCCCCTCCGCCGGAGGCCCACTCCGCCGCCTCACCAACTTCGCCGCCACCTGGAACACGGTGGTCGACCCGGTTGAGATTTCCTTTCGCAGCTACGACGGCCTCTACATCCAGGGCTTCCTGTACATGCCGCCCGGCCACGTACCCGGCGAACGCCACCCCGCCCTGGTGCAGGTGCACGGCGGCGGGACCAACTCGTACCTGCACGGCGAGAATCTCTTCGAGCAGTACCTCGCCTCGAAGGGGTACGTCGTGCTCGCGGTGAACTACCGCGGCGGCTCCGGCTTCGGCCGCGAGTTCCAGGACCTGGGCATCAACGACTGGGCCAACGGACAGGCGCGCGACGCCGCGGCCGCCGGCGAGTTCCTGCGCACCCAGGACTACGTGAACGGCAGGGTCGGCATCTACGGCTACAGCTACGGCGGCATCACCAGCATGGCGGCGATCGCGCGGGTGCCCGGCGTCTTCGACGCGGCGGTGCCGATGGCCGGGATCTACGACTTCGGCGACGCCTACACCAACGCCGACCGGATCGGCCGCATCTTCATCCGGACCGGGCATTCCGGCTCGCCCGAGGAGCAGCCCGACGTCTACGCCGTGAGCAACACGCTGGCGCGCATCGGGAACATCGACACGCCGCTGCTGATCATGCACGGGGAGCTGGATGTGCGCGCGCCGTACCGCCAGTTCGAGATCGCGGTCGCCGAGCTGGAGCGCCACGGGAAGGTCTTCGAGAGCCGCAGCTACCCGGGGGAAACGCATGGACTGCGCCCGGCAGCCCGAATCGACATGTACACACGCGCGGAAACGTTTTTCGACCGGATGCTGAGGGGAGACGGGTAGCCGAATCTTGCAGCGGTTGTAACCCGGCCGTAGCATGATCGTAGTACTCAGGACGATGAGAGGTCTGGGCGGCGGCGCGGGGGCGAGGGTTGAGCATAGGAACGGGTGGGGTCAAGGTGCCGCCAGGAGCCGATGGACATGGCAATCCGGCCCGGCCTCATCTCGAAAGGAGTTGGGCGATGGTCTCTGACCGAACGCCCCCTTGTTCGCGGAACGTTCGCGACGCACCTCGTCGTCCTGCGCCCCGCCGGCTGCCCGCTTTCTGCCCCAGCTCCCTTCTCAATGGCGATTTCGACGCGTCCATCCACCTAGGAGGAATGATGACGGTTCAATCGTACGCACTACGACCGAAGACGGTCCCGAAAAGGCGCTGGAAACGCGCAAATGCCATGTCGGGGGCGGTGGCGCTGGCCTTCGCCCTCCTCGCGGGTCCCTTGTCGGCACAAACGGGCACGATCAGCGGCGTCCTCACCAACGGGGAGACGGGAGAACCCCTTTCCAACGTGCAGATTTCCGTTGAGGGCACCGGGCTCGGAACCCTGACCAACAACCAGGGCCGGTTTCTCATCCTGAACGTACCGGCGGGAGACCGTGAGGTTGTGGCGCAACTCATCGGTTTCAGGGAGGAGCGGCACACGGTGTCGCTCGGCTCCGGAGAGTCGGCGCTCGCGGACATCTCCATGTATCCTCTGGCGGTTGAGTTGGAGGGCGTGGTGGTCACGGGAACGGCCATCGCCGCCCAGAAGCGGGAGGTGGGCAACAGCATCTCCCTGGTGACATCGGACGAGCTCCTCTACTCCGGGGCCATCAACCTGGAGGACGCGCTTCGCGGCCGCGCGCTGGGCGTAAGCATCACGGGAGCGTCGGGAACGGCCGGCGCGGGGTCCGACATCCTGCTCCGGGGCACCAACTCCGTGAACGGGCGCAACCGCCCGCTTATCTACGTCGACGGCGTGCGCATGCCCACCGGCACCCTCGAGGACGGCGTCGGCGAGGCCCAGGAGCACGCCACCTTCCTCGGCAGCATTCGCGAGGAGGACATCGAGAGGATCGAGATCATCAAGGGACCCGCGGCGTCCAGTCTCTACGGCACCGACGCCAGCGCCGGGGTCATCCAGATCTTCACGAAGAAGGGCTCGCCAGGCGAGCCAAGATGGACCATGAACATGCAACAGGGCCTCCAGCGCGTCGGCCACGTGGGACCGAACCTCGACCCCACCGGGCTCCGCGTCAACGACTGCACCCGCCAGTTCAACCACTCTCTCGAGGAGGGCTACCACTTCAACCGTGACGAGTCGGGATCGCTCATCGGGGACCCCGGCTGCCCCGCCAGCGGCAGTTGGCTCCGGGACGCCCGCGTCCAGGACTACTCCCTCTCGGTCCGGGGCGGAAGCGAAGACGTCACGTACTTCGCGTCCGCGGGCTACGGCGCGACCGAAGGCGTCATCGATCCGAACGAGTCGGAGGACGTGAACGTCCGGGCGAACTTCACCTTCAACGGATTCGAGAACTTCCAGATCAACCTCAACAACTTCTACACACGCCGGGACATCGCCTGGATCCCCAACGGAGACCAGCTCGAAGGGCTGCTGTACAACGTGGCCCGCGGCGATGAGGGGGAGACACCGGACAACAACGATGCCGCGGTGCTGGACATGACGCAGGACCAGGTGATCAACCACTTCAACTCGAGCGCCAACATCGACTGGACGCCCGTGGACAACATGCGGCACCGGCTGACCTTCGGGCTGGACTACTCGAATTCGCACTACATCACCCAGCGGCCCTGGCTCTTCTGGAACAACCCGCTCGGCACACGGACCGTGGACATCGAGAATCGCCGCGTGATCACGCTGGACTACGCGGGCACCTACCTGTTTGAACTCCCGGGCAACTTCACCTCTACCACCTCGGCCGGCGCCCAGTACAACCAGTTCGAACACCTGGGCAACCGGACCGATGTGGAAGGCTTCATCGGGCCCGGAGCGAAGGTTCTGGAGAACGCCGAGGAAGTCACGAACTACAACGAGGACCGGGACGCTACCGAGGGCGGAGGCTTCTTCGTCCAGGAGCAGATCGGCTGGAGGAACCGTCTCTTTGTCAACGTGGGACTCCGCGCCGACACGCACAGCTCGTTCGGGCGGGAATACACCCAGGATGTCCGGTTTACGATGTACCCGAAGGCGCAGGCCACCTATACCCTCTCCGACCACGAATTCTGGCCGTCCTGGTGGGAGACCTTCCGTCTGCGAGGGGCGTATGGCGAGTCCGGCGAGGCGCCGCCGGCCGACGCCTCGGTCACCATCTTCGAGGCTTCGTCCCTGGCAGACGAGAACAACCTGGGCTTCATCATCGACAACCTGGCCAACCGCAGGATCGGTCCCGAGCGCGCCAAGGAGTTCGAGGGCGGTTTCGACGCGTCCCTGTTCGACGGGATCCTGGCCCTCAACGGGACCGCCTACTATCGGAGAACCTTCGATGGGCTGATCAACGTGGCCCCGGCGCCCTCCAGCGGCATCAACGAGGCCATTCCGCAGAACGTCGGCATCTGGGACAGCAGGGGCATCGAGGTCGGGTTGGACTTCCTGGTCTTCGAAGGCTTCAGCAGCCGCGTGAGCGTCAACGCGAACTACCAGTACAACCACACCAGGATGGTCGAGCTGGGAGATCCGCAGTTCGAGCAGTTCTCGTTCAGCTACCTCAACCGGTACCGGAAGGACCGGCCGATTCCGGCGCTGTTCGGCAAGCAGATGTGCAACCCCGACGAAATGGGCGCGCTTCCCACCTACACCGACGACGATGACTGCGTGCTGGACAGCGTCGAGATTGCGAACCATCCCGACACGTTCTTCTACGCGCCCAGCCGGCCGCCGCACGAAGCGTCCGTGGGCTTCAGGGCCACAGTCTTCAACGACTTCATTGTCGATGCGTTCGGCATCGCGCAGGTAGGACACTGGCTCTACGACGACCTGGCGCAGGAGCTGGCAGCGGACGGCCTGTGGCCGGAGTGCTGGCCGATCAACGATGCGGTCAACGCCGGGGTCACGGCCGAGGACCCGAGCATGTACTCCATGTACACCGCGAAGGAGATCGGGCGCTGCTGGGAGAACGAGTCCGACAACGAAGACTGGATGGAGCCTGCCGACTACTTCCGGCTCCAGGCCGTGAGCCTGTCGTACCGCATGCCGCGGGAGTGGCTGCCAGGTGGCGTTACCGGGGCCACGATCCAGCTCCGGGCGACGAATCTGTTCACGTGGACCCGATTCTCGGGTCTGTATCCCGATGCATTGATCAGACCCGCGCAGCAGACCGCAAGGGGCGCTGGCTACATCCTGCCCCCAGCCAGGCAGTTCTCGATGAACCTTCGGGTCAACTTCTGACCGGGCCGAGGAGAGCCAATATGAAAACGACAGAAACACGAGTGAAATCGATCCTCGGACTGCTGGGCATCACTGCGGGGCTTGCGATGGCCGGCTGCGTCGACACCGAACTCCAGGGCGTGATTATCGAGGACGATATCGAGGATCCGAACCTGATGGTCGCCTTCGTTCGGGGCATCAACTCCGAGCTCCACGACAGTATGAATGACTTCAGCGGCGTCTGGTGGTATGTGGGCTCCGCCACCGACGACTTCAACAACGACGGAACCAGCTCCAGCGGCGAAGAGATCCTGGAATACCGCAACTATTCGGACCGTCCCGGAAACACACCGTGGACGCAGCTTCACGAAGCTGCCTGGGCGGGCTACTACGGTGTGGAGATCACCACCCGGGTCTTCGCCGAAGAGGGGCTCACCAACCATCCGCTTACCGCCCGCTCGTGGATCATCTCCGGGTGGGCCGAGCGCATGATGGGTGAGCTGTTCTGCGAGTCCGTCTTCAACTACGGGCCGGGTGCAGGCGCGCTGATTGGCCCGAACGATCAGTACGACCCCTCCCGGACCGTTGACACCGACTCGATCATGAGGAGGTCGGTGAACGCCATGCAGAACGCGCTCACCGTAGCCGAGGCCGCCGTAGCCGCCGGGGCCCCCACACCCGACGGCGACGAGCGCATCTTCGACCCCGTGAAGCTCATGTTCGCGGCCCACGGCGGCATCGCGCAGGCCGCGGTGCTGATGGGCGACTGGGATCTGGCGGTGTCGCATGCCGCCCAGGTGCCCGACGACTTCATCCTGTACAGCCACTCCGATCCGGAGGTGGAGGACAACGGCTGGTTCGACGTCTCCTTCCAGAACGACGACTTCACGCTCTGGAACACCCCGGTGCACCGGGTATTCCACGACGATCCGCGCGTCCCCTGGATCAAGTGCGGCGAATGGCGGTCCGACACGCTGCGGACGAGACACGGGTCCGCCGGGGATATCCGCGATACCGGCCTGTGCGACCGGACCACGGGGTATGGCGGCGAGTTCCGGGCGGAGAGCAACAGGATGCCGCTCTACTCCTCCCTGAAGTCCGAAACCGAGGGGCTGCTGGTGCGGCCGGGTGGCGAGACGGGGGAGGATGCCGATTATCCCATGGTGCGGGGCACCGAGATGTTGCTGATCCGCGCGGAGAAGGCGCTGCTGGACGGCAACCTGGCGCAGTTCACGACCCTGGTGAACCGGGGTCGGGCCGTGTACGGCATGGATCCCATCGAGGCGCCCACCAGCGTTGGGGCGCTGGAATACCCAAACGCCGAGGACGACGCATGGTCGATCCTGGATCGTGAACGCTACGTGATCATGCACCTGGAGGGCCGGCGCCTCGCCGACATGAGGCGCTGGCAGCACCCGTACATCGCCGAGAGTCACGCGATCAACACGCGGGTGGAGGCCGAGAACGGGCCGTCCAGGGTGGTGTATTGCATGCCCATCGCGGACATCGAGTGCGACGCGAATTCCGAATTCAACTGCCCCGGCGTGGGATGACCCGCCTGCCCGGATCCGAGACGCCCACCCCGCCTGCCATGGTCGGGCGGGGTGGGCGTCCACGGCTTCCGGGCTTCGAAACGGAGGACACGATGCGCTTTCACCGCTCTGGCACGATCCTGCTCGCTTTCGTCCTGTTCCTGGGCGCCTGCTACCCCGGCAGGGCGAACTCCGGCGCCGGCCAGAACCCGGACCTGATCGGGAACTGGGAGCTCCAGGAGCTGTCCGACTACAACGCCCTCGAAGCGATTCGCCGCCTCCGCCCCGCCTGGCTGCGCGCCGGAACCAGGCCCTCGGTCGCGGTGGGACGAACCACCAGCTATCCCAGGGTTCATTTGAACGGCGTTCCCCTGTCGGCCTTCGGTCAGCTGGAAGAGATAAGCGCGGCCGATGTGCGTGAGATGCGATTCCTCAATGGCCCCGACGCGTCCACGCGGTTCGGTACCGGCTACGTGAACGGGGCGATTCTGATCACCCTCGAGCGCTGACCCGAGGACTCGCCCGACAGCCAGGAACGGGTTTCGTACGCATATCGCCGGATTGGGAATCTCATCCGTCGCCCTGTTCGTCCGTCTCGCTCTGATATGCTACGCCGCCGGAGTGCTGGTGGAGGGGGTGCCGAATGCAATCCCTGTGCCATCACGGCGGAAGAGCTGCCAGGCGTTCCCGCCGATGACACTCACGACGATCCAGTTGCTGCGACCGACGTGGTTCACCCACAGATCGAGCGATCGCCCCAGGTGTTTCTTGAACAAATCGCATCGGAGAGGCCGCCGTGAGCTTGGGACGTTCCGTCCCGAGATGGTCTGGGGACTTCACTTCATCGACGCGACCGAACCGACGACCCGGTGGGGAAGAGGGCTTATGGCCGACGGCATCGACGTCACCACTCGGCAGTGGGCGGGTATTGAGCCCGGGACGCGAAGGCCTCGTGCCGGTGCTTCTGGCCTCGAGAATATTGTCGTGCTAGTGAGTTTGACGAGGTGGAGACCCGCGGAATCGGCCGCCCTTGCGCGCTACCCATCCGTTCCCATCTGCACCGTTTCATAGACGTACAACCGTTGTCGCCCTACCTGGTCAGCGATGCGAACCAGCGCCCAATTGGCTCCGATGTCCATAATCCGCCTTCCAGGCGGAAGGCGGAGCGTCTGCGTCCATTTGCCACTGTCGTCTAGATACACCCAAACGACGTTTGGATCGCCGGCCCGATAGTAGTGCTGCACCCACACGCCACCGTTTCTTGCCAACAGAATTCGCCGCACCGAAGGGAACATATCCGGGAGCCTAGAACGCTCGCCGACCCAGGCTTCCTCAATGAGTTTCTTCCAGCCGGGCTCGTCGCTCCTCTCAAGGTTGTACGAAAAGTACCTGTTCCGCCGTGCCTCGATATGTTCCGGCGTCACGCCCAGACCCGGGCCCTTCCATCGAACTACCCGAGTCGTGCGGCCAGACCACGCGATGAACTCGATCTCGTACGTGTCTGCCGTGGATAGCCACACGCCTTTGTCGGTGGCTGCCAGTACGATCTCCTTTCCCAAAGGGCGTGGCCCAGACACTGGCTCAAGCCCTTCTTGTATGTAGACCCACCGGTCCGCGCCCGGGATCCCGTCCCGCACGAGTACCGGAGCGGTGTGGCTAACGTCCCAGGAATAGAGCGGTTGTGGTGAGCGATAGGGACCCGCCACTTTAGGCGTACGGCCATAATTCGTGAACACGACCCGACCTTGAGGCGAGCAAGAAATGCTCGTAGCGGCACGACTCAGCGGCCAAGTGCTCAGCACTTGGCCGCTCACATCCAAGACCGTGATTCGTCGGTTCTCCCAATCGTAGACGAAGATTCGCCGGTCACCGACACACCCGGGCGGCACCTGTGGGCTTCCGAACTCGCCGGGGCCCTCTCCGCGGCGCCCAACACTCCAAAGATGTCGACCGAAGGAATCGTAACGACGTATTTCCGACGCAGCGCGAACCGCAACCACGACACTCCCGTCTTCCAATAGCGCGGCCCCTGCAACGTCGTCCAGAAGGTAATCCTCAGGACCCTCCGCTACGCCGATGGTCGTGGTCGCCTTGCTCGCCAACCGCATTTCGGTGGCCGGTTCGAACTGAACCGGGACGTCGTACGAACCCGCGCACCCTGCAAATATCCAGATTGCAACCAGCAACCAAGTACTTCGCCCTGTCATCATGCAATTGAGGCACGCGCGAGGTACCGCCAGCGGGTGAGGATCAATGGCTAAAGGCTAATCCGCAGCGTCGTCGTCGTACCCTTCGTCACTAGGCGGGTATTCCGGGAGCAGTTGGCGGCACATTGAGTACTTCGTGTCGCACTTGTCGTCAACGTCCCCACAGGACCATTGGTACATGGCTTTGCACTCAGTGCCCTGGCAGATGCCCTCGGTGACACGAACCTGACCGGTTCCCCAGTCTACGCTCACGGGCATTAGGGCAGCGGCCAGAATCGCGGCGACGATGGCCACGCGGCGGCCTAAGCGCGCTCTTGCTGTCGTGCTGCTAGTGGAATCCATCAGTTTCCCTCGGTTGAAGTTGTTGGGACACGGCGGCTCCTCAACTGCACTATAAGTGCTACGAAGTCGCAATGGCAAGGTGCTCCGCACCTAGAACGCCGAGCTAGTGGCCAATCGCGATTGCCCGTATTCTGACCATTGCCAGTGCTTGACCATCTATTCGCGGTCCCCACAGACGGCCGGCGCCTCGTCCGCCAGCCCGAGCAGCCGAAAATGGTTCTGCCCCAGCGCGATGTTGCGAAACGCCTCGTCGTCCACGAACCGCAGGATCCGGCTCGTGACCTCCAGTTCGGTCCGGTAGACGTCGAAGTCCTTGTTCGACGATGCCAGAAAGTCCGTCCCCGGCAGGATCCGCTCCGAGTACTCGTTCAGGAACGCGACGTACAGCGGCTGGTAGTCGGCGCGCGAGAAGTAGTTGTCGTCGATAATCCGCCAGGTGATGTCCAGCATGAGGTTCGGATACCGGTCCAGCATCGACCGCATCAGCCGGATGTGTTCGGCTGCGGGCAGCGTGGTCAACTCCAGGGACAGCCCCATGTGCATCCATACGATTCGGTTGTCGGGATAGCGGTCGAGGACTTCCTGCATGAGGGGCAGGTAGAGGGTGGGATCCTCATCGTGGCCGAGGTCCGAGTGAATGGCGATCGGGATGCCGCGTTCGCGAAGGAGGCTCATGAAGGGCGCCCATTCGCGGATCGCCGCACCTGGCACCGGCTCGTGCCCGTTCCCGAAGAGCGCCTGCTTCACGAGGTTGACCTCGCCCATCCAGCGGAACATCCCCGGGAATTCCCGGTCTAGGAGCTCGATCCCGGCGACCACCGACTCGGGCCGGGACAGGTCGGGGAAGGTCATGGCCAGCGTGGCATGGACGCCTTCGGGCGGGCTCGCCAGCAGGTCGGTCGCGTTGGCGAAATCGTTTTTCAGCGTCGGTACGACCGGCGTGCCCACGCAGTCCAGGTAGTAAGTGCACTCCGAGTCGACCGGGAGCATCTGGCCGATGCCGTAGACGTTGACGTAGCGCACGCCGGTGTCGCGCAGGTACCCCATGACCTCGTCGAAGGGGACGGGGGCCCCGCCGAACGGGCGAAAATGGAGATGGCTGTCCACGACCGCCGTCTGCGGCTGGGTGGAGCGGTCGTAGCAGGCCTCGGCCGGGATCTGCGGCAGCTCCGGCCCGGGGGTCATCGGCGCGCAGGCCGCGAGCCCGCCTGCCAACACGGCGACAACCAGTCCGCTGCCCCACCTGACGACCTGTGATCGAGCACCCACGAGCGTAACCTCCTGGCTGAATACGTATCCTGACTCCGACCATCCCTGTCAAGCTCTACACCGTCACCTCCTTCCACTTCCCCTGCCTGAAGAGCAGGGCGCTGACGACTGCCAGGGTCGAGAACGACACGGTCATCGCGATGAACACGCCGGTGGGACCGAGCCCCCCCGAAACGGACAGAAGCCACGCGAGCGGAATCTCCCATAGCCAGAAGCAGAAGAAGTTGAGGATGGTGGGCGTCCACACCGCGCCCGCGCCGTTGAACGCGGCGGTCAGCACCATGCCGTAGCCGTAGAACACAAAGCCGATCGACACGATACGCAGGCCCGTGACTGCGACTTCCGACGCGCTGCCGGATCCGCCGAAGAGACTTACGATTCCCGGCGCAAAGGCGATGAAGAACACGCTGAGGGCCCCGAGGAATGCCATGTTCATCTTGCACGCGATCCACGCCGCGCGCTCGGCCCGGGCCGGATCGCCGGCGCCGAGACCCTGCCCGACCATTGTGGCCGCGGCGTTGGAGAGTCCCCACGCCGGGAGGATGGCGAAGAGGATGATCCGTATCGAGATCACGTAGCCGGCCAGCGCCTCGGCCCCGGACATTGCCGTGACGCGTGTCAGCCCGATCCAGCTCGCGGTTGCGATGAAGGTCTGCAGCATGCCGGTCGCCGAGAGCCGTATCAGCCGCGCCATGACACCCAGCCGGATTCGCAGGTGCGGGAGGCGGACCCGGAGCTTCCCTTTCAGGCGGAGCAGGGTGTAGATCTGCACCAGGACCGCGGTGCCGCGGCCGATGGTGGTCGCGATGGCCGCTCCCTGCACGCCCATCTCCGGGAAGGGGCCGAGACCGAAGATTAGGAGGGGGTCGAGGACGATATTCAGGCCGTTGGCGATCCAGAGTACGCGCATCGCGATCGCGGCGTCCCCGGCCCCGCGGAAGGCGGCGTTCTGAAGGAACAGGAGCAGAATCACGACGTTCCCGCCGAGCAGCACGCGCGTGTAGGGGACTCCCGTGGCCACGACCGTGTCGTCGGCGCCCATGAGCCGCAGGATGTCGGGCGCGTAGACGACGCCGGCGACGCCGAAGACAATGGCGAGCAGCAACCCGAGCAGGATGGCCTGCGCCGCCCCCCGGGCGGCCCCGTCGCGGTCGCCCTCGCCGATCCGGCGCGCCACCAGGGCGGTAACCCCGATGCTCAATCCCATCGCAACGGTGTAGATCAGCGCCAGGACCGATTCGGTCAGCGCGACACCCGCCATCGCCGCGTCCCCGAGCCTGGAGACGAAGAAGATGTCGACCACCGCGAAGAGCGACTCCATGGCCATCTCGAGCACCATCGGAATGGCCAGGAGTATGACTGCGCGCCGGATCGGCCCGGAGGTGGGGTCGCCGCCGGTGCCGCGGATGGCGTGGACGAAGACCTGCCACCAGCTCTCTCTCTCGCCTTCCGCCCCCATCGTCCCCGTCCCCGCCCGGTTGTGCTTTCCGTCGCTCGTGTCCATTGTGGCGCTAAAGCTAGCGCGATTCGCGCGTTCCGAGGGCGGGGGTCCCCCGCACGAGGGCACCCCAGGGAGGAGCGAGGCATGGGTAACGACACCGCAAACACAACGGATCTCACGCGACGGCAGTTTGTGGGGGCCGCCACGGTCGCGGTCGGCGGCCTCGCGCTCGGCGCGTGCGGTGGAGACGGTGGCGAACCCGGCGGGGGCGGGTCCCCGACACCGCTGAGAATCCTGATCCTCGGTGGCACCAATTTCATCGGTCCGCACCAGGTGCGCGCCGCGGTGGCGCGGGGACACGAGGTCACCCTGTTCAACCGGGGCATCACCAACCCGGACCTCTTCCCGGACCTGGAGACCCTGATCGGCGACCGCGACGGCGACCTCGGGGCGCTGGCCGGACGCGAATGGGACGTCGTGATCGACAACCCGGCCAACATCCCGCGCTGGGTCCGCCTTTCGGTCGAGGCGCTCAGCGGCTCGGTGGGCAAGTACGTCTACGTCTCCTCGACCGGCGTCTACGTCCCGTACCTGACGACGGACATCCGCGAGGATGCGCCCGTGGATACCATCGAGGATCCGGAGACCGAGGTCGTCGACGGCCGCACGTTCGGCGCGCTGAAGGCGTTGGCCGAGGACGAGGCCCGGGGCGCCTTCCCGGACAGCCACCTGATCGTGCGCCCCACCTACATCGTCGGGCCCGGCGACGCCACCGACCGCTACACCTACTGGCCGGTGCGACTCTCGCGGGGCGGCGAGGTGCTCGCGCCGGGCGACCCGACCGACCCCATGCAGCATGTGGACGTGCGCGATCTGGGCGCCTTCATGATCAAGGCGGTCGAGGACGACCTCGCCGGCACCATGAACGTGGTCGGCCCCCGGGAGCCCCTCACCATGGGGAGCCTGCTGGAACGCACGCGCACCGCTATTGGCTCGGATGCCGAACTGGTCTGGGTGGACGCCGCCTTCCTGCGGGAACAGGGCCTCCCTGCGCTCACCTACTGGACCGAACCCGCGGGCGACTATCTCGGCATGATGCAGGTCAACGGCGACAGGGCGTTCGCCGCCGGTTTCGAGCCGCGGCCGCTGGAACAGACCGCGGTCGAGACGCTCGAGTGGTTCAACGCCCAGGACGCCGAGCGGCAGGAGCTGCGCTCGGGGCTGGCGGCTGAGCGGGAGGCGGAGTTGCTGGCGGCGTTTCGGGCTGGGTAGCCCCCGCTACATCTCCGCCCTGCGGAAGATCGAGTGGCCCATCAGGTTCTCGAGGAGCGCACTGCGTGACCGCCCGAGCAGCACGACCGGACCGCTCCAGCGCAGGGCGTCGGCCGCCGGAGGCCCCTCCTCGCGGCTGACCACGACCACGATCTTGTTCCAGTGGACGGGCACGGCGAACGGCTGGCCGGGCGTTACCGTGCCGAGCGCCTCGATCCGGTCCAGGGCGGGCGTGGCGACCCAGGCCACATAGCGCGGCCCGCCCTCCGAGAGCTCCGCCCCGCCTTCCAGCGGGGGCAGGTCCACGACGAGGCGCAGTTCCTGGTCGAGGTGGCCGGAGCGCATCACGCCGATCCCGAAGGGCGACCACGCGCCGACCAGTTCGGCCAGGCCGCAGCCTTCGCGTCCCGGGGCAGGGCCGAGGTTGAAGCGACCGAGATCCGAGACTTCGCGGGTAACGTGGTCCTGGACGGGCTCACATGGGGGAACCACGGGCTGGGCCATGGCCGGATCGGACAAGGCGGTACCGCCCAGGGCCGTACCAAGCAGCACCGCCAGGGGCGTGGACGGAAGCCGCAGTCGCGCGCTCAACACTCGTCCTACGGAATCACGCGCCGCGGAGCATTGTCCCAGTCCTGGACGCTGGACACGTTGGGCATGCCCCAGTCGGCGCCGTTCCAGCCGTCGAATCCATCGAGCTTCATGAAGTGGACGCCGGTTGTGAAATCGCTCACGACGATGAGGCCGTCGGCGTTGCGCACGTCGATCCCCCAGGCGCCGTTGAAGCCGGTGTTGCCCTCGCCCATCGTGCGGGGGTCGAGGCCGCGGCGCTCCGGGCCCTGATAGGTGTCGAAGTAGGCCACCGTGGAAGGGTTCTCCGGGTCGCGCATGTTGAAGATGTAAAGGCCGTCCTCGAACGACGAAACGAAGACGTACGGCCAGCGCATCTCGTGGTTGTGGGTGAACCCGCGCCAGTTCGGGGTCCACACCGCCATCTCCTCGTTGATCGTCTCGACCTCGCCCGAAAGCCCCGGCTGGAGGTCGTAGAGGCGGACCGGCGAGTAGAGGTACTCGGTCTGGCCTACGGCGTACTTGTGGTCGGGCGTAGCGCTCATTGTGTGGGCGAGCTGCACGCCAAGCACACCCACGATCGAGGTCTCGAGGACGGGGTTGGCGGGGTCGGTGACGTCGTACACGTAGTAGCCGTCGAGCCCGGCCCCGTAGGCCATGTCCTTGCCCGTCGCATGGTCGAAGGCGACGTAGAAGTCGTGGTAGCCCTGGAGCATCCCGTAGGGTGACGGGGTGGCGGTCGAGGGCCACGGCATCTGGCCGACCAGTCCCTGTGCGCTGTCACCCTGGATGAAGAGCGACATGTCATACACGTTGGCGTGCTGGCCGCTCGTGGTGGCGAAGAGCAGCGGCGCTCCCGACGAGTGCTTGTACATGAATATGTTGTGAAACCCGCCCGGGGTGTCCGGCGCGCGCATCCGGCCGACCTCGCGGATTCCCGACGGATCGGGCAGTGACGTCACGTCGAAGACGACGGCGCCCAGATCCACGTTCGGCCCGCCGGGCGCGAATTGCATCGACTGCACCAGGTAGTAGCGCCCGTTGTGCTTGAAGTACTTGGGGTCCATGCCGCCGAGTCCCACGTGCAGCTCGGCGTCCTCGATCCGCCACTCGTAGATCACCTCGGCGTTGTTTGGATCCTCGATCGAGATCACGTCGAAGCCGAAGGTCGGGTTCATTATCCGGCTGGCGTACACGAACGGGCGGCTCAGCTCCTGCTCCATCTCGACGTCCGAGCGGCTGAACTGCGGTCCCACCTCGAGCGGCACGTGCTTGAGGCGCTGCAGGTTCGACGTGTTCTCCTTTGTGGGGCCCTCCTGGGCCAGGACCGGCGCGGCGATTGCGGTTGCAGCCAGCGCGGCGACGACGGTGGCGAGGCGGGCGGGTCGGCCGAGCGGCGGACGGATCGACATGCTTCCAACTCCTTCAGGGCATCTGCGGTATCGGCAAACTCAAGACTAAGGCGCTCAACGCCGTCGCGCGACCGTTATCTTTTCTGCCATGAACGAGACGGGCAACATACGTGAAGGCGAAGGCCGGAAGCCTCGAACGCCCAGCGAGGAATGGCTTCGCTCCTGGCTGGAAGCGGCCGACGAAGCGATCAAACGGGCTCCGGCTGGCCACTCGGCGAGAAAAGAACTGATGGCCGACCGAACTCGGCTGGAGAGCGGACCGACCGTTTACTCCCCGGACGCATAAAGCGCGCCCGCCTTGTCGGCGGACCGGATGATGCCCCGGACCATCGCCGAGCTGAAGCCGCGGTTCTCCATCGCGTTGAGCCCGGCTATGGTGCACCCCTGGGGAGTGGTGACCTTGTCGATCTCCATCTCCGGGTGATTCCGGTTCGATAGTAGCAGCGCGGCCGCCCCCTTCGCCGTCTGGGACGCGAGCTGAAGCGCCTCGTCGGCGTGAAAACCGATCTCGATCCCGCCCTGGGAGGCGGCGCGTATCGCACGCAGGAAGAAGGCGATGCCGCAGGCGCAGAGTGCCGTGGCCGACGTCATCTGGTCTTCCCGGATGAGGAGCGTCGAGCCCATGACGTCGAAGACCGCCCGCGCAACGGGCACCGCGTCCATCGAGGCCTCGTCGGTCGCCAGGCACGTCATCGACTCGCCGATCGCGATCCCGAGGTTGGGCATGGCGCGCAGCACGGGGATCTCGGGCCCGACCCAGCGGCGGATGTCCGCGATCGAAACCGCCGTGGCCGTCGAGATCACGACCTGCCGGCTCCCGTCGAGCGTGGGCGCGACCGCCTCCAGGAGCTCCTCCATCTGCTGCGGCTGTACGCAGAGGATGACGACATCGGCGCCATTCACCGCGGCCCGGTTGTCGGAGAGAGTGTGGAAGCCGTCGGCGGCCAGGTCCGCGAGGAGCTCCACCCGCCTTCTCGTGACCGCCACGTTCCCGGGTTTCACGAACCCGGAGGTCGCGAAACCTCTTGCGATCGCGCCGCCGAGATTGCCGCCGCCGAGGATGGCCACTCTGTTGATCTGTATCATCACCAGCTCCCTGCTGCCGTTTTCCAGTATGCTGAACAAGACTCTAAAGGTATCCGGAATACCATGCGCGCATTCCTCCTCCTGCTGACCGGCGCGACGCTGCTCGCGTCTCAGTCCCGCCAGGTCGCGCATCCTCCCATCGACACCTTCCTCCTCCTCGCCGCATGGGATCCGGACCAGGCGGAGCAGGCCGAAGAGATCATTCTGGAGAACTGGGACGACGCCTACGCGTCCATGCTCGTCGAGTTGCACCGGTACGTGCAGGGCGTGTGGCTTCAGCGGCGCCTCGTCTCGATACTCGAGCGCGGGACCGGGCAGAGGCTGGGGCATGATCCCGACCGGTGGTGGGACTGGATCTGGCGGACCGACCCCGGCACGCATCCGGACTACGCCGACTTCAAGGCGACCCTGTACGCGTACCTGGACCCCGGCTTCGAGGAGTACTTCGACTACGATCCGCCCGCGAACATCCGGCTGGACGAGATCCGATGGGGAGGCGTTCCCCGGGACGGAATCCCGCCCCTCGACCACCCGACGATGATCGCTGCCGAAGAAGCCGCTTACCTGGACGACGACAACGTCGTCTTCGGCATCGCGCTCGACGGCGACGCGCGAGCCTATCCCAAACGGATCCTCGCCTGGCACGAGATGTTCAAGGACTCGATCGCGGGTGAGCACTACACCGGGGTGTACTGCACGCTGTGCGGAACCATGATCCTCTATCGTTCGGCCTATCGGGGCGTGCACTACGAGCTCGGCACCAGCGGGTTCCTCTACCGCTCGAACAAGCTCATGTACGATCACGCGACCAGGTCGCTCTGGTCGACCTTCGCGGGCGAGCCGGCCGTCGGTCCGCTCGTCGGCCGGGGGATCGAGCTCGAGCGGCGCTACGTGGTGACCACGACCTGGGGCGAATGGCGCCGGCGGCACCCCGACACAAGGGTGCTGTCGCTCGACACGGGACACGAGCGTGACTACCGGGAGGGAATGGCCTATCGGGACTACTTCGCCACCGACAGGCTCATGTTCAGCGTGCCCGGGCTGGACGACCGTCTCGACAACAAGGACGAGGTGCTGGCGCTCCGCTTCCCGGAAACACCCGGCGAGCAGCTCGCGGTCGCGGTGGACTTCCTCTCACGGAACCGCGTGTACCACGACACCCTGGGCGAGGTGGAGTTCGTGGTCCTGACCGACCCGAGCGGAGCGAGCCGCGTGTACGAAAGCCCGGGCCGCCGCTTCGCCCGCTGGGATGGCGACCGGGCAGTGTGGGACGAGAGCGGCGCTCGGTGGACGGCCGGGGAGGCCACGCTCACCGGCCCCGCGGGCGCGCGCCTGGAACGGCTCCCCGCGCACCGCGCCTTCTGGTTCGGCTGGTACGCGCAGTACCCGGAGACCCGCCTGGTTCGCAGGTAGGCTACCTGCAGCCCCCGCCAGTCAGGGCACTACCGTAAACGACCCCATCATCCCCGCATCCAGATGCTCGGCGATGTGGCAGTGGATCATCCACTCGCCCGGGTTCGACGCCTCCATCAGCAGGTCCACGGTCGACCCCACCGGGACCAGCACCGTGTCCTTCCACGCGAGATTGCGGTTCGCCACCCCATCGCGCGACAGCACCAGAAACCGCTGCCCATGCAGATGGATCGGGTGATGCATCGGGTGGAACGCATCCGCATCGTTCCGCAGCCGGATCTTCACCACGTCGCCGAGCCGGAATCGCCAGTCGATCTCGGCATTCTCCGCGCCGACCGCCTCGTCGCGCAGGATCCAGCGCACCTCGTTCGACGTCGACAGCCAGTTCATGTTGGGCATGCCGTCGGTCCACTCGACGGGGGGCCGGTAGATCGTGTCGATGGAGATGAACTGCTGAACCAGGATGGGCAGCCCCTCGATGTCGACGGTCAGGAGGAGTTCGTGGTCGACCGGCCGGTTGAAGTGCGGGCGGTATTCCGCAAGCTCGGCTTCGAGAACCGCATCGGTTCGCATGATGGAGTGGGAGGAGAGGAGGGCGTCGGCCTCTTCAACCGCAGGTCCTTCGACAACGACCGCGCCCAGGGTGTCGACGGCCGCCTGGAAAGTGCCGCGCATGTGGTCGACAACCTGGACCCGGTTGAGTAGCGCGTACGTGCCCGCGGCGGCGAACCGCACCTCGACGATGTAGCGCTCGGCCGGCGAGATGACCAGCGATTCGACCATCATCTCGCGCTCGAAGCGGGACAGGTCGGTGCCCACCAGCTTCATGTCGTGCCCGGCGAAGCTGAGGTTGTAGCTGCGCGTGTTCGACACGTTCGTGACGAAGAAGCGCACGACCTCGCCGGGGCGGACGGTCGCGGCGTAGCGCTCCTCGCCGTTGACCAGCATGACGTTCCCGAAGCGCCCCATGATCGTGAAGTTGGAGGCGTCGCGACCGTACGGGAGCAGTTCGTCGCCGTCCACAAGGAGGTCGTCCACCATGATGAACTCTTCGCGCGTGGCGGGCCCGAAGTAGTCGGCGCGCGCCGGGTCGACCATCATGTTGCCGTAGAGGCCGCCATCCTGCTGGATGTCCTCGCGGACGTGCGGGTGGTACCAGTAGAGGCCCGCGTCGGGGAAGACGACCTCGTAGATGAACTCGCCGCCGGGCGGGACGGGTGCCTGGGTGACGTCGGGGACGCCGTCGAAGCGGTTTTCGAGGCGCAGGCCGTGCCAGTGGATCGTGGACGGCAGGTCGATCGAGTTTGTGAAGCGGACGACGCTGCGCGTGTTCTAGGCGACGCGCAGCAGCGGGCCGGGGTACTGCCCGTTGAAGCCGTACATGACGAAGGCGCGCCCGCCGATCCTGCGCTTCACGATGCGGGCCTCGAGCGCGACCGTGTCTCCGTCGGCGACGTGGAGGATCTCGCGGGGCGTTGCCCACGCCAGCGAGGCCGTGTCGACGCCCTCGCCCGGCAGGAACGGGTCCACCGACGGGCTGACCCCCCGCAGGCCCGGGAGCATGGGGTTGCGCAGCATCATCATGATCATGTCGCCGGAGCCGCGAACCGTATCCATCGACATGGACATGTTCATGGACATGTTGTTGTACATGTTGCGGGTCGACGTGGTGTCCTGCGACGCGGCGCCGGTCGGCGCTGCAGTGAGAACGGCAAGCGCGATGGCTACCCTGACCAAGGAGGCACGACCCGGTTCATGCGGGCGTATGCGATGGACTGCCCGAGGTGCTCGTTCATGTGGGTGACGAGCTGCAGGAGGACCGCCCAGCTGGCCACCTGGCGGCCGTAGAGCTCCACCGGCGCGGCCAGGTCGGCGTCGGACATGCCGTCGACCACCGCGCGCACGTGGTCCATCGATTCGGCCAGGATCCTCGCCACCTCGGCCTTGTCGGCCCCGCCCTCTTCGAGCGTCTGGTAGTCCACGCCCTTCGGCGGGTCGATCCCGAGGTTGAGGTGCGGGTACATGTAGTTGTAGCGCGCGATGTGCCGGTACACGAGGGCCACGGTCATGACCCCCTCCATGGGCGACCACGAGTACGATTCGGCGGGCATCGCCTCGGACAGGGCCACCAGCTTCCGGGCCGAGGCCTCGAACTGGCCCTTGAACTCGGCGCGGAAGTCGGGGGTGTCCTGGGCGTGGGCGGGTGCGGGCGTCAGGACGGCGATGGCGGCGGCAAGCAGTGCCGCGGCGCTCGCGCAGGCGGCGGCGGGCCTGGTGTGTGCTGGACGGTTGGACATCGGCTGCTTTGCTCCTGGCGGGGACAAACGGTTTCGCGGATTCGGTATCGCGACCTCGGAACATCATGATATGTTGCAGTCCATGATCAGGGAAACCGGACCTCGCGTCGTCCGGTTCCGCGCGCTCGTCGCCGGGGCCACCGCGGCGACCCTTGCAGCCACCCAGGGTTGCACCACGTTTCACGCGATGGCGGGCGATCCCGCGCTCGGCGCGCACGTCCGGACCCATCTGACGCCCGAGGGCCAGGTGCGCCAGGCAGCCGCCACCGGGCTGGCTCGGACGAGCGTGGAAGGCAGCGTCCTGGCGGTCGAGCCGGATGTGCTGGTGCTGGTGGTCCCCATTCCGGGACTCGTGCCGGAGTTGCAGCGGAGCCTCAAGGTCGCCGATACGCTTCGCATCGCGCGCACCGACGTGACCGGGATCGACGTGCAGCGGTTCGCGCCGGTGCGAAGCGGACTGCTCGCGGGAGGACTCGTCGCGGTGGGTGTGCTGGGCGTGGCGCTGGCCGGACACATCGGGTCTTCCGAGGGGGGAACCGAAGATCCCACCAACCGGAACGCCTTCCGGCCGGCCGTGCCGATCGTGAGAATACCGATCGGCCGCTGAGGGACGACAACCGCGCCTCCCGGCCCGCCACCAGAGCCCACCAAACCGGGCCCGTACGGAACCTGGGCCGGACTTGCAACGGTTTGCGTATGCAAGCCTGTCGACATAAGGTGAAACCAGTCGTTCCCACGTGGTGCAGGAAACCGCTGCAAAGGAGGTCCCCATGAGGATTCCGATCGTTGCAACCCGGGCTGTTCCGCCGCCCTGGACACCCACACTGTTCACATTCCTCGTGGCGCTTGCCGCACTCCTGCCGTCGGCCGTCGCCGCGCAGACCGGCAGGATCACGGGGACCGTTTTCAACGCATCGAACAACTCTCCCATCGGCGTGGCCCAGATTCGGGTCGGCGACACGGGCCTCGGGGGCGTCACGAGTGACAACGGCCGCTTTGTCGTCCTCAGCGTTCCCGTCGGAACCCACGAGGTGTTCGTCGAGAGGATCGGCTACCGCACCCAGAGCCAGACGGTGCAGGTGTCGGCGGACCAGGCCGTGGCGGTGGACTTCCGCCTGAGCGAGACGGCCCTGGAACTCGACGAGCTCGTGGTGACCGGTACTCCGGGCGCATCGTCGCGGCGGGAGCTGGGGAACAGCGTGGGCAGCGTGCGCGCGGCGACGCTGCAATTCACGCCCGCGCAGTCGCTGACCGAGATCCTGAACGGTCAGACCACGGGGCTCCAGCAATGGCGCAACGAGGGGCAGGTCGGTGGCGGCTCCAAGATCATCCTGCGCGGGGTCAACAGCATCAGCCAGGATGTGCAGCCGCTGATCTACGTAGACGGCGTGCGCATGAACAACAACCAGGGCATCTACAACAACCGCTCGAGCATCAACCCCGGCCCCGGCGGTGCCCAGACCTCGCCGAACCCCCTCGACCTGATCGATTCCAACAACATCGAGCGCGTCGAGGTGGTGCGAGGGTCAGCTGCGACCACGCTGTATGGCACGGAGGCGGCCGGCGGCGTCATCCAGATATTCACCAAGCAGGGACGCTCCGGCCAGTCGGCCACCTGGACCGCGGAGATGACGGGCGGAACGCGGTTCATGACCGGGAACTCGATGGGTCCCATCCTCGGCAGGACCGACGACTGGGGATTCACCAAGCCGTGGTACAAGTACGGCGGCCTGGGCGAGGCCCAGCTCTCGGTTTCGGGCGGCACGAACATCGTCCGGTACTACGTTTCCGGGGCCTTGAGCTACGATGACGGCGTCATCGACAACAACGACGACCGCTCCTACAGCGTTCGCGGGAACTTCTCCGTGCAACCCGCCACGTCGGTCGATATCAGCCTGAACACCTCGTACGTCCACCGCACCACGAACTACATGGAGATGGGCGACAACGGCTCGGGCTTCATGCTGAACGTGCTGCGCGGCTCGCAGGACTACACGAACGCGGCGGTGGACCGCGACAACTTCCAGGGCGATCCCGACCAGATCCTCTTCGACATCACCAACAGCGGCCGCGTGGAGCATTTCGTGGGCGGGCTCACCACCACGCACAGGGCCGACGGGATGGGCCTGACCACCCGGCTGACCCTCGGGCTCGACTACACCACGGCCTTCAACCAGCAGGACTTCCCCTTCGATCATGTACTGCAGCCCCGGGGCCTGCGGAATCTGAACGAGTGGGAGCACCGCACGCTCACCTTCGACCTGGGGACGACCTGGGAGCACGACATCAGTGAGACACTGTCGTCCACCCTCTCGGCGGGCGGGCAGCTCTTCAGCGACTGGGATCATACGACCTACGGGCGCTCCGAGGACTTCGGCGGTCCGGGAGAGAAGACGCTGACCTCGGGTGCCACGACCACTTCGAGCGAGGATCTGCTCAAGGTGGTGAACGCCGGGTTCTTCGCGCAGGAGGTTCTGGGTATCCAGGACAACCTGTTCCTGACGGCCGGCGTGCGCGTGGACGGCAACAGCGCCTTCGGTCAGGACCTGGGACTCCAGGTCTATCCGAAGGTGAGCGCCTCGTACATCCTTTCGGACGCTCGGTTCTGGTCCATGGACTGGTGGCCGGTGATGAAGTTGCGCGCCGCCTGGGGGCAGTCGGGCAAGGCCCCCGGCGCCTTTGACGCGGTGCGGACATGGAACCCGATCTCGGGCTACGAGGGCCAGGCCGGCGTGACGCCGGCGAACCTCGGGAATCCCGAACTCGGTCCGGAAAGGTCCACCGAGCTGGAGCTCGGCTTCGAGGGATCGATGGTCGACGACCGCATCGGCTTCGACGTCAGCTGGTACAACAGCGTGACCAGCGACGCGCTGATGCCCGTGACGGCGGCCCCTTCCGAGGGCTTCCTGAACTCGCAGCTGCGCAACGTCGGTGAATTCAAGAACACCGGAATCGAGGTGTCGGTGACGGCTGTCCCGGTGGCGCTCGACAACCTACGCTGGGAGATCACGGGACAGGTCTCGACCGTGAACAGCGAGGTGGTCTCGCTGGGCGAGGCGCCCGAGTTCTTCCTCGGCTGGGGTTCGATCCTGGGACAGTGGGTGCGCGTGGGCTACCCCATCGTGTCGCTGTGGGGCGAAAACGTTGCCAACCCGGACGCGATCGCGGACCCGGTCATCGAGGAGAACCACTACTACGGGCCCATCTACCCGACGCACATCCTCAGCGGCAACATGTCGGTCAACCTCTTCAACCGGCTGACCATCTACGCGCTCGGCGAGTTCCACGGCGGACAGTACCAGTTCAACATCATGCCGTGGCAGCAGGTGCGGCGCGGCCTGTGGCCGGAGTGCAACGATCTGGGGCTCAACAACGCCGACGACGCGGCGGCCTGGTCGGCCGCCCCGGCCATCTGGCGCGCGCGCTGCCAGCTGCCGACACCGAACTTCGACTTCTGGATGAGGCCGTCCGACTTCTTCAAGGTGCGCACGGTCTCCGCTTCCTTCCTGATCCCGGACGGCGTGATACCCGGCGCGACCGGCAGCACGCTGACCGCCACGGTGCAGAATCCGTACAAGTGGTCGCAGGGGGCAGGGATCGATCCGGAACTGACGGTGGGCTACTACGGGGGTGTCGGGACGTTCCCCGCCCGCTACGAGTACTACCAGCTGCCGGCTCCGGTCATGTTCTCCGTAAGCCTCCGGGCCAACTTCTAGGAAAGGGGGAACAACGTGAACATCATCAGGAAGACGTGCCGGATTCTGGTGGCCGCGGGGCTCGTTGCTCCGCTCGCCGCGTGCGATCTGTTCGACGTGGTCAACCCGGGTCCGATCCAGGACGATGCGCTCAACGAGGAGGCCGCGGGCAAGACGGTGCTGATCGGCGTTGCCGCGGATGTGGAGGTGGCGGTCGATAATCTGGCGTGGCTCGGGGGACCGGCATCCACGGACCTCGACGCGGATGCCACGCAGCCGTGGCTGCAGGACGCCGGCGAGGGCCGTCTCACCGTCGTAAACGCGGAGACCAGCTGGAACCCGATGCAGCTGGCGCGCTGGGGGGCGGCCGCGGGGATCGCGCGCCTCACCGAAACACAGTCGGACGCGGCCTCGAACCAATACCTCACGGCGGCCTACATGTGGGCCGGCTGGGCCAACCGCGTCGCGGGCGACAACGTCTGCATCGCCGTGTTCGGCGGCGAGGACCGCGACGGAGACGGCACCCCCGATCCCGGTGAGGTCATGGACGTGGGCGCGCATTACACACGCGCCATCGAGCGCTTCGAAACCGCAAGCAGCCGCGCGGGAACCGGGGGCCACGACTCCATTGCCGTGGCTTCGGCCGCGGGCATGGCGCAGGCGCACCTCATGCTCGGCAACTACTCCCAGGCCCAGTCGCTGGCGTCCCAGGTACCGGACGATTTCGTGTGGACCGCCCGCCGTTCCAACAACACGGGACGCGAAATCAATTCCGTGTATCAGTTTACCCACGAGGGGACCAAGCAGATCACCGTCTGGGGCATGTACAACGACAGTATCGGGCCCGCAACGGATCCGCGCGTGCCCTGGAGGGACATGAACCAGACGTCGGGCGGTGGCGTGAAGCCCTTCTACCGCCAACTCAAGTACACCGATCGCGGCGACGACTACGCGTTGGCCAAGGGACATGAAATGCGTCTCATAGAGGCCGAGGCCATGCTACGCTCGGGCGACCGCCAGGGTGCGATCGACAAGATCAACTACGTTCGCGACCGCGTCGGCGTGCCGCCGGTGTCGGCCGCGTCCGACGAGGAGGCGTGGCTGGCGCTGGATCGCGAGCGGAACTTCGAACTATGGCTGGAGGGCCGTCGGCTGAAGGACAACGCCCGGTTCGCCGCCGAAGGACTGAGCTCCTGGGCGGTGGCCTTCATGCAGGGCCGGCACAGCTGCTTCCCGCCGAGCCTGGCGGAGTGCAGCGCCAATCCGAATGTGACGGGGAACGCGTACTGCAGTCAGAGCTGACGCCGGGATGTCCGCGGCGACCGTGCCGCGGGCGGATGCGGGCCGGACGTGCCTGAGGGGCCGTCCGGCCCGCTTGCGTCCAGCATGCGCGCAGCCAGGCCGGGCGGCGGGATCTCGCAGGCGTCGGCCCGGCCGAACCACCGGTAACGGTTGCGGGCGAAGACCTGGTAGGCCGCGTCGCGCAGGGGACGGGGAACGATCAGGGCGATGGTGAGAGCGGGCCAGGGGAGGCGCAGGTGGCGCGCCATGCGCAGCACGGCGGTCGAAGCCGTGTGGACGCCGGTCCGGTCGACGAGCACGATGGCGTCGGGAAGGGAGTCGAAGTCGAGGTCGGGGTCCGCGAGCGCCACGGCGCGGCGGGCGGCGTCGGCGGCCAGGGGCGCGAACCGCAGCCGCGCGAGGGGGTCTCGCTTCAGCGTCCACCGAACGGTGGCGTTGCAGAAGGCGCAGTCGCCATCGAAGAGAACGACCGGTCGGGTATCTTTCACGTATCCTCACACATGTCCGATTTGCGCCGGCGGGTCCGGGGCGGCGAAAATGCGGGCGGTCATTTCAGGACCGAAACTCCACAGGAACGGCGGCAAGCAGATCAAATGAGCGTAAGGCTGCTGGTAGGGACGGGGAAGGGCGGATTCTGGGTCACCAGCGACGATCGCCGCGCGTGGAAGGTGGCCGGGCCGTTCTTCAAGGGGTGGAAGGTGACGGCCGGTGTGCGCCTTGCCGATGGCCGTTTCATGGCCGCGGTGGCGAGCGACATCTACGGGCCCGCGCTGCACGTGTCGGCCGACGGCGAGGAATGGGAGCAGCTGCCGAGCGGCCCGGCGTACGCAGGCGGTGGCGACAGGCGGCTTCGCGAGATATGGACGCTGCGCGAGAACCGGGGCGTGATCTACGCGGGCGTCCAGGACGCGGGCCTGTTCACCAGCTCCGACGGCGGCGCGTCGTGGGCGGCGGTAACCGCCCTGAACGAACATGCCTCGCGGGAGGCCTGGATGCCGGGTGCCGGGGGGCTGTGCTGCCACGCGCTGCTCTTCGACGAGACGAATCCGGAGCGCATGTGGTGCGGCATCTCCGCGGTCGGGGTGTTTCGCACGGACGACGGCGGGGCCACCTGGACGCCGAAGAACCACGGCGTGCCGGCGGCCCTCGAGGACAAGCGCCACAAGGGGATCGGCACCTGCGTGCACGGGCTCGCGCAGGATCCCGGCCACCCGGACCGGATCTTCCGGCAGGACCACCTGGGGATGTTCCGCAGCGGCGACGGCGCCGAGAACTGGGAGCGCAACGAGCAAGGCCTGGATGTGTCGTTCGGGTTCCCGATCGTGATCGACCGCGCCAGCAGGTACCTGTTCGCGGTGCCTCTCGAGGCGGACCAGTACCGCGTACCCCTCGGCGGAGCCCTCCAGGTCTACCGCAGCACCGACGGCGGCGACAGCTGGCGCTCCGCTTCGGCGGGGCTGCCCGCGGCCGACGCGTACGGCACGGTGCTGCGGGGCGCCATGGCGGTGGACAACCTCGAGCCGGGCGGGGTCTACTTCGGGACGACATCGGGAACGCTGCACGCGAGCGCCGACCTGGGCGAGAGCTGGACCAACCTCCCGGCCATCCTGCCGCGCATTCTGCACGTCTCGGCGTGGGACGGCTCCTGATGGCCGCGGTGACCGTCACCCTCCCCTCGCTCCTCGATCCGGCCACCGGGGGGGTGCGCGAGATGCCCGCCTCGGGCGACACCCTGCGCGAGGTCTTCGCGGACCTCATCGAACGCGAGCCGCGCCTGAAGCCCCACCTGTTCAACGAAGCCGGCGAGCTGCGACGCCATGTTCTCTGCTTCCACAACGGCACCAACACGCGCTGGCTGGACGGGTGGGATGGGGCGGTCGCCGAAGGGGACACGGTGCTCTTCATGCAGGCAGTGTCGGGTGGATAGGCGGCGGGTCGCGAGGCGCGGCGCGGCCGCGCGGGGTGTCGGTGCTTCCCTTCCCACAGGCACCTGACCTCGATGCCTTCCTGGTTCCGGCGCTACCTGCTTCCGGGGCTGGTTTTCCAGTCGATCATCATCGCGGGCGGGTACGGTACGGGGCGCGAGCTGGTCGAGTTCTTCCTGGAGTACGGGCCGACCGGGGGCCTGTTGGGGATGCTGCCGTCCACCGTGCTGGTCAGCGTGACGTGTATGGTGGGCTTCGAGTTCGCGCGCGCCTACGGAAGCTACGACTACCGCTCGTACTTCAAGCACCTGCTCGGCCGCGGCTGGTTCCTCTACGAGATCGGGTACCTGACCGCGGTGCTGCTCATTCTGGCCGTGATCGGGTCGGCGGGGGGCACGTTCCTGGCCGAGACGTTCGGGATTCCGGGCTGGGTGGGGGCGGTCGGGCTGCTGCTTGCGGTGGGCGTGCTGGTGTTCCGGGGCACGGGCACGATCGAGCGATTCTTCGCGGGGTGGTCGTTCCTGCTCTACGGGGCGTACATCCTGCTGTTCGCGTGGAGCATCGCGCGCTTCGGCGACCAGATCGCCGCCGGGCTGGGAGCGGGAGACGTGCGGGCCGGCTGGTTTTCGTCCGGCGCGAGGTACGGGGCGCTGCAGATCTCGCTGGTGCCGGCCATGCTCTTCGCGACGCGCCACATCCGCCGCCGCAAGGAGGCGCTGTGGGCGGGGGCGCTGGCGGGGCCGATCGCGATCATCCCGGGCCTGCTCTTCTTCTTCGCGCTCGCGGGGCAGTATCCGGTCGTGCTGGACCGTCCCGTGCCGACGAACCATCTGCTCGAGGTGCTGGGGTCGAGGGCGTTTCAGATCACCTTCCAGGTCGTGCTCTTCGGCACGCTCATCGAGACGGGGGCGGGGCTGATCCACGCCTTCAACGAGCGGGTGGACGGCGTGTACCGCGGGCGGGGCCGTCAGATGCCGGGCGGGCTGCGGCTGCTGACGGGCGCCGGGTTGCTGGCGTCCGGCTATCTACTTTCGCGCGTCGGCCTCGTGGGGCTGGTCGGCACGGGCTACAATGCCATGAGCATCGTCTTCATGGCGATCGTGGTCGTTCCGCTGCTTACAGTGGGCATCTACAAGCTGCGCGGGCGCGCAATGGCTGAGCGCGACCGCGTGAACGCCGCCGAGGCGCAGTCTTCGCAGCCGGAATGAGTATATGAGCATATGAGTAACATGGAACGCCGCCGTTTCCTGGCCGCCGCCGCTGCCGCTGCCGCCGCCGGAGGCCTCGATCCGGCTTCGCTGACCGGCGCCGAGGCTCGCGGGCTCGACGCCATCGCGCTTCGGCCCACCGCACCGTCACCCGTCCCGCAGACCCCGCCCCAGGAGGCCCTCGCGCCCATCCCGCTGGGCAACGGCGAGCCCCCGGCGCTCCAGTTCCAGGCCTACCCGGGCGGGACCGGCGCGCTCATGGAGAAGGTGTGGCACGAGACAGGCGGCAATCCGTTCGAGCGCACCGGAATCGAGATCGAGCGCTGGAACGGGCCCGTCCCGGACAACGAGGTGGACATCGCCTTCCTCCCGGTGCACCGCCTCGCGGCCCTGATCCGTGCGCGCGAGATCACCTCGTCCGAGCTGACCGGGATCTACCTCGACCGCCTCAAGCGGCTCGATCCCGTGCTCCTCTGCGCCGTGACCATCCTGGAGGGGCGGGCGCGGGAAGAGGCGCGCCAGGCCGACCTGGAGATCGCGGCCGGGGAGTGGCGCGGACCCCTGCACGGCATCCCGTACGGCCTCAAGGACCTGTTCGCCGTGGCGGGCACGCGCACCACGTGGGGCGCCGCCGACTTCAGCCACCAGTTCACCCGGTACGACTCCGACATCGTGGTGCGGCTGCGCGACGCGGGCGCGGTGCTGGCGGCCAAGCTCGCCACCGGCGAATTCGCGCGCGGCGACCGCTGGTACCGGGGCCGCACCCTCAATCCGTGGAACCTCGACGAGGGATCGAGCGGGTCGTCGGCGGGTCCCGGATCGGCCACCGCGGCCGCGTGCGTGGCGTTCGCGATCGGCACCGAGACCCAGGGGTCCATTGTTTCGCCCTCGCGGCGCTGCGGGTTGACCGCGCTGAGGCCCACCTTCGGCCGCGTGAGCCGTTACGGCGGGATGGTGCTTTCGTGGAGCATGGACAAGGCCGGACCGATGTGCCGCAGCGCGCTCGATTGCGCCCTCGTCTTCAACGCCATCCACGGCGCCGACGAGAAGGACCCGGCGTCGCTGACGGTGCCCTTCCGCTTCGACCCCGACCCCGACCTGAGCGCGATGCGGATCGGCTTCGACGAGGACGCGCCCGAGTCGTTCGTCGACGCGCTACGCGCCCTGGGCGCCGATCCGCAACCCATGCCCGAGATCCCGAACCGGCGCTCGAACGCACTCGGCGTCGAGTCGTCGGCGGCCTTCGACTTCCACGTCGCGCCCGACGGCGAACCCCCGCAGATCCCCGAGGACGCGGACGAAGACGAGCGCCGCCGCCGGAGCCGGTTCCGGGGCGGCCGCGACGTGCCCGCGCTCGATTTCGTGCAGTCGCAGCGGCGCCGTCACATCCTGATGAAGGAAATGGCCGAAGTCATGAAGGACTTCGACATGTTCGTGAGCGGCTCGGGCCTGGTCGGCCTCACCAACCAGACTGGTCATCCGGCGGCGGTGGTACCCTACGAGTTCGGCGAGCGCAATCCGGACGACGAAAGCCCGACCGAGATGCCGCTGACGACCACCCTGATCGGCGACCTCTTCACCGACGGCAGGATCCTGAGCGTGGCGCACGCGTTTCAGCGGGGGACGGACTGGCATTCGAGGAGGCCGGAGGTCGAGTAGGGGGTGCACCGTCGGCCACGGGCGCCGATGGACAGCGGGGCGATCGTTCATTAGAATGAATATTACCCCATTCACTATAATGATGCGTTATTCATGCTCATTCCCGATCAACTCCGGAAGCGGCTCGACCGCCTCGACGGCGAGCCCGCGGACTCATTGGAGTCCGAGACGCTGGAGTTCAAGTCATGGAACCCGACCGGGTCTGCCCGGAAGGCTCAGGTGCGTGAGATCCGGGAAACCGTGGTGGCGTTCGCCAACGCGCGGGGAGGACTGCTCGTCCTTGGAGTTGCCGACTGGAAACGGACACGGGCGGAAGCGATCCAGGGTGTAGGGTCTCTCGACGCGAACGGGCTGCGCCGGGACATCTACGATGGGACCGAGCCCCATATCCTCACCGAGATCTTCGAGCTGCAGGAGCCGGAGGGCAGGGTGCTGGTGATTCGCGTTCCGCCGGGCATGCCTCCGCACACCACGTCGGACGGGGTGGCCAGAATCCGGGTGGGCAAGGAAAGCAAGCCGCTTACCGGATCGAATCTCGCAAATCTGGTCGTCTCTCGCGGCCGCAGGGACCTTACCGCCGAGATCCTGCCGGATGTATGCCCCTCGGATCTGGACCCGGATCAATTCCGCCGCTTGCGCAGCCTCATCAGGGCCGACGCCGAACGAAGCGATCTGGCGGACCTGGACGACAGAAACCTGACCGAAGCACTCGGTCTGATGTCGGAGAGAGGCACTACGCTGGCTGCGGTTCTGCTGCTCGGATCTCGACCGACACTATCCCGCTGTGTCCCTCGCCACGAACTGGTCTTCTCCAGGTCGCGTGGCCGGACGGGCTACGACGTCCGGCGAGATCTGCGTACCCCGCTGCTCGAGACACTCGAGGGAGTTCGCAGGTTGCTCGATGCCAACCTCCGCGTGATGCCGATTGGCCCCGCGGGGTTCCACCAGCTGGAAATCCCCGACATCACCTGGTGGATTGCGCGGGAAGCGGTGTTGAACGCGCTGGTCCACAGGGACTACTTCCTGCACCAGTCCATCCACCTGCGTCTTTCCGACGACCGCATCGAGATCACCAGCCCGGGGGGGTTCATCGGTGGGGTGACGGCGCAGAACATCCTCCGGCATCCTCCGGTCCGCCGCAATCCGCTGCTTGCGGACGTCCTGCAAACCATTGGCCTGGTGAATCGCCTCGGCCTGGGTGTAGACCGGATCTTTGAGGAATCCCTTTCCCTTGGCAAGGACCTGCCGCGCTATGAGGCCGACGAGTCGCACGTCAAGCTTGTGCTGCCGACGCGGACGCACGCCGACTTCGCGCGTTTTGTCCAGGACATGCGAAGTGAAGGCCGCGAACTCGGCGTCGACGACCTGATTGTCCTGCGCGGGCTGGTTCGGCGTCCGGTCCTTGACCGATGGTCTGCGGCCAGGCTCCTCCAGCTGTCCGAAGAGCAGGCGGCGGTGACACTCGTCTCCCTGAGGGAGCGCGGTTTCCTGGTTCCGCAGGGCAGGGGCAGAGGTACGAAATACGGCCTGGCGCGCCGTTACTCAGCGCTGGTTGAACAGTCCGGTGTCGACGCAGACATCTGGCTTGACGAGGAGTCCGTGAGACTTCGATTGCTCGCTGTTCTGGCCGAGCGGGGCCGGATGACCAACGCCGAGATCCGGCGGCTTTCGGGTTACTCGAGAACTCAGGTCCTGAAGCTGATGCGCTCTCTTCGCAGGGAGCGCCTGGTCGAGGTCAGGGGGCGTGGCCGGGGTGCCCACTACGTGCCCGCATCGAGGCTCGGTCGGCCGATTCCTCACAACAGCGACTCGCGCATTCCGCGCTCGGAAAGAAACTCCAGGTAGCGCTCGAACTGCCCGGTCGATCGCCTCACGCGTCAGTCCGTAGTCGGCGATATCGTACTTGTGCCGTTTCTCGGTCTGCCGGTGTGCGGCCTGAACCTCCCGCCAGTGTTCCATCGCAGCGACGGCCCCCGGTTCCAGCGACCAGCCGAGCCGCTCATAGACGTGGGCGACAACGGCCATGGGATCCTCCACCAGGTGGTAGAAGCTGACGTCGATCCATCGTCGGCTTCCGCGGAATGAGCGAATTCGACCCTTTCGTCCGGATCCATTGAACGACACAATCAAACGAACGGGCCGCAACGCGATGGCCCGGGACCGATCACTCAGACGGGATGTTACCCGGTTGAACCGTGCGCGCCACCCGATGACCGCATCCGCCGCGCTTCTGGCGTTCGCCTGCGCGGCCGACGTACCGGGCAGCAACACCGCACCCGACCCGGGGTCGGCTCCGGATGGCGTCGAGGACAGCGCGCCCGCGCTCGACATCGAGACCGCGCTCGCCCTGGCGGCCATGCCACTTTCGTGCGTCGACCGGCCGCACGCGCTTCGTCCCGACCGCGAGGGCTACCTGGACGACGTCGCCTACGCGCGCCGCAGGGGGTTCGAGCAGGAGCGCGCCTTCTACGGCTGCTGGGACTGGCACTCGGCGGTGAACTCGACGTGGACGATGGTGCGGCTGCTCAAGGAGCTGCCGGAGCTGCCGGTCGGGCCCCTGATTCGCGAGAAGCTGCGCGACCACCTCTCCGAGGCGGCGATGGCGGGCGAGTTGCAGTACCTGACGGACAACCCCGCGTTCGAGAGGCCGTACGGATGGGCGTGGCTTCTCCTGCTGCACGCGGAGTTCGCGTCGTGGGACGACCCTGACGCCGGGACGTGGGCCGAGCGGCTGACCCCGGTCACGGACCTGGTCGCGGAGCGGTTGGGCGACTATCTGGCGGAGCTGGAAACACCCGTGCGCACCGGAGTGCACCCCAACACCGCCTTCGCGGTCGCCATGAGCCTTCAGGCCACCGCGATGGTCGCGCGCCCCGAACTGGAGCCCGTCCTGCGCGGCGCCGCTGTCCGCTTCTTCGGCGAAGACCGGAGGTGTCCGACGGCCTACGAACCCGGAAGGTCGGACTTCGTTTCGCCATGTCTGGAAGAAGCGGCGCTGATGGCCATGGTGATGGAGCGGGATGACTTCGTGCCGTGGCTGGACGGCTTCCTTCCCCCGATCGACTCCGACGGGTTCGCGAATCTGCGGAACCCGGCTCCGGCGGGGCCCAGCGACGAGCCTCCACCCGAGGGCGGCGCGGTCATCACGAACGACTCGCTGCGCGCTGCCCTGGGCGCGCGTTCGCACCTGATCGGGCTTGCCTTCACACGGGCCGACGGCATGTTGCGAATCGCGAATGCCCTGCCCGCGGACGATCCCCGTGTGGTGCCGCTGCGCACCCTCGCGTCGGAGCACGCGCGAGCCGGGTTCGAGACGATGTTCGACGCAGACTACGCGGGATCCCACTGGATCGGTTCGTTCGCGGTCAGGTACCTGGTTCAGGCAACGAAAGGGAGCATCTCATGAGGAGAATCAAGGACTGCATGCACTTTGTGCTAGCACTTTCGGTGCTTGCTGCCGCAGTTGGGACAGCGGTAGCGGCCGGGGGCGCGGTTGCGCAGATGCCGGTCGTGAAGCGGGCGACACCGGCCGAAGCGGGCATGTCCGCGGGGGTCCTCGCCGGCGGTGTGGCGCTCTATGAGGAGGCGGTTGCCCGCGGGGACCTGGCAGGCGCTGTACTGCTCGTGGCCAGGGACGGCAAAGTCGTATTGCACGAAGCCCTGGGGTGGCGGGACAGGGCGCGCGACATCCCGATGGAGCGAAACACGCTGTTCCGCATGGCTTCCAACACCAAGCCGGTCGTGGCCACGGGCGTTGCCATGCTCGTAGAGGACGGGAAGCTGGCCTACGGGGACCTGGTGCGCGAGCACATTCCGGAGTGGGACAACTACCGGGCCGGGTTCATCAACGTCGGTCATCTGCTGTCGCATGCGAGCGGACTGAGGATCCCGACGCTGTTCCTGCAGCCGTACATGCGGCCGAGCGCGCAGCACCCGGACGCCCCGACGCTGCAGCTGGAGGCGGCCCGCTTCGGTGCGGTCGGGGCGGAGGTCGCGCCAGGCACCAGCTACAGCTACAACAATCCCGGCTACAATACGCTGGGTGCGCTGGTGGAAATGGCCTCGGGCATGCCGCTGGACGCGTACCTCGACCGGGAGCTGTACACGCCGCTGGGCATGCACGACAGCTACCATCACGAGGTCGACGAAAAGATGGACGGGAAGCTCGAGCGCATGTCGGTGGTCTACTACCAGCGGGGCGACGAGGGCGAATGGGTGCCGGGGTGGAAGCCGGGCGACCCGCCGCAGGTGCCCTTCGTGCGCGCCTCCGGGGGAATGATCTCGACGGCGGACGACTACGTGAGGTTCTGCCAGATGTTCCTGAACGGCGGGGTCTACGACGGCCGCCGCTACCTGTCGGAGGAATCGGTGGCGCTGATGACCTCGCCGAAGATCCGCACCAACCCGGGATCGGACGGTCCGGCCAGCTACTACGGATACGGGTGGTCGGTCTCGGAGGAAGGGGTGTTCTCGCACGGCGGATCCGATGGGACGAATGCTTTCGTCGACCCCGCCCACGGGCTGATCGTGCTGGTGTTCACGCAGACGCCGAGGGGCAACAATCCGGTGCGCCGCTTCATGGAGCTGGTGTATCAGGCGATCGAAGGATAGGGCCGGCAAGGGGGTGGGCGGGGCGGTGCGATCCGCAGGCGCGCCGCTACGACCCCAGGTATAGCTGGATGAGGCGCCAGGCCGCTTCGTCGGTCGCCTCGAATGCGGTTTCGCCGCCCTGATTGGTCGCCACCAGCACCGCAAAGTCCCTCTCGGGCGCCATCCAGACCACGGCGTACCAGCGCAGGTTGCTGCCGGAGTGGGCCAGGGCGCGCCCCCCCGCCCATTCCCGGCTTGTGACCACCCACCCCGACGCGTAGCTGAACCCTTCGGCCGGGGTGTGCAGCCGCCGGATCGTCGCGGGCTGCAGCAGGTCGGCCCGCCCCTGTTCGCCCGCCAGGTGCATGGCGACATACCGTCCCAGGTCCTGCATGGTGGCGTGTACCGTCCCGGCGGGGCCGAGGCCCCGCGGGTTGTCGGCGCGTGGATCGTCCGGTTCCAGCGCCACCCGGGCGGCGCCCTGTCCCAGGTGTCCACGCGGCTGATCCATGGCGTCGCGCAGGCCCGGGGCGCCGAATCCCGTGTCGTCCATGCCCAGGGGCGCGAAGAGGCGTGCGCGGATGAGGGTCTCCCATTGCTGTCCGGTGACGGCCTCGAGCGCCGCGCCCGCGATCATGTAGCCCACGTTGGAGTAGTGGTAGGTCCGGAGCGGTGGAAACTCGGGGGCGGTGCCGAGGACCTCCACCGCGAAGGCACGCCGCTGTGCGGGCAGCGGATCCGTGCCGGTGAGCATCTGCGTCCAGGTCGAGAACCGGCCGATGTCGTTGGTGAAACCGCCGCGGTGGGCCAGGATCGGCTCGATGGAGACCGGGCGCAGGTCGAGGTGAATGTCGGGGAAGTCGGGGAATGCGTTCTCCAGGGGGGTGGTCCACTCCAGAGCGCCCTCCTCGACGAGGATCGCGGCAAGCGTGGACGTCATCGACTTCGTAATCGAACCCAGGTGCCACTTGTCATGGATCGTGACGGGGACGAGCGACGCGTGCGCCCGGGTCCCGGTTGCGCCGACGTCGACGATCCGGTCACTGGTTACGATTGCGCCGGCGAGTCCGATGAGGCCGTGGCGCTGGCGCACGTCGAGGAGGAGCGCACTGATCGGAGATGCGGTCACGGTAAGGGTGGCGGTGCCCGTCGCCCCATGGCCGGTGGCGGTCACGGTGGGCACGCCGGGGCCGGCGCCCGTAACCAGACCGTCCTCGCCGGCCCAGGCTTGACCGGGCTGAGAGGTCGACCAGGTGATGGCGGGATTGGCGACCGGCTGTCCACCGGCGTCGGTGACGGTCGCGGCAAAACGGATGGTGTCGCCCACCTCGACACGCCCCGTGGCGGGTGTCACCTGGATGGTGGCTGTGGGGGCGGGGGGTGCGACGGGGGTGACGGGTTCGTCGGAGGTGCCGCATGCGGTCGTCAGGATCGCGGCGGCGAGGCAGCCGGTGGCGACCAAGCGGGCGACTGCCATGATCCTCATTGTGGCTACCGCTTGCGCCAGTACCGCGCGAGCCCCCACCACGAATCGAGAAAACCGGAGGCGGTTCCGTACAGGCGCGTGTGTGCCGGCGGCACCCTTTCGCCCACGCGCCCGGCCACCCAGTCGGAAAACGCCCGGGCGCGCTCACGATCGGTCGCGAAGGCTCCGCTGTCCAGCGATTCGCGCACCCATCCCGCCCACGCCTCCAGTTCTCCGCCAAGCTCGGCAAAGTGCGCGTCGATGTCGCCGTACGGGCCGAAGTGCGTGGCCACGATCCGCTCCGGATCCCACGCCATCACCCTGTCCATGCTGACCCTCCACAGCTCCACATCGATGTCGGGCGGCGGCGTCACGGGGATTGCGGGTCCGCCCCGGATCCGGATGCCCCCCACATCCCCCACCCAGGCCGTTCCCGTCGCGGCCTCGTAGTAGGCGACATGGTGCTTGGCGTGCCCGGGCACGTACGCGACCTCGAATCGGCGTCCCCCCGGCGCGACGGCGTCCCCCTCGTCGATAACGTGGAGCGACTCGCGCGGGACGGGGAGGAACTCGCCCCACAAGGTGGCCATCGCGTCGCCGTAGATCCGCCCCGCCGAGGCGAGGAGGCGCGACGGGTCCGCCATGTGGGGCGCGCCCACCGCGTGCACGTGCACGATAGCCCCGGGCGCTTCCCGCACGATGGCGCCGGCCGCCGTCGCGTGATCGAGGTGGATGTGCGTAAGCAGGATGGCGCGCACGTCGTCCAGCGTGTGCCCCCGCCCGGCGAGGCCGTCGCGCAGCGCGTGCAGGCGGGCCTCGGGGCCGGGATCGACCAGCGCGATGCCGCCCTCCGGGAGCTCCAGCACACCGACGCCGATGATCGTGGGGCTGCCCAGGTGGTGGAGGTCGACGATCGCCGCGCCGCCCCCGATACCGTGCGCGGCCGAGGTGGCCGGGCCGGGCTGGCGGTCCTCCTGCAGGCTCCCCGGGACCGTCACCGGTCGCCGCCCTGATCGGTCGTCATCGGATTGTGGCTTCCCCACTTCTCGAACCACTTCCGCAGGTAGAGCTGGGTGCGCAGGAAGTTGGACGGGCGCCGGCTGGTGCCGTGCCACTCGCCCTGGAAGCGCACCATCACCGTCGGCACACCCAGGTACTGCAGCGCCTGGTACATCTCCTCGGTCTGCGGCATGGGCGTGCGGATGTCCATTTCCCCGGTCAGGAACATCGTGGGGGTGGTGACGTTCCCGACGTAGAAGATGGACGACCGGTCGATCCACTCGGCCGGGTCCTCCCAGAAGGGCTTGTCGAAGGTGCGGAAGTAGCTGATCGCGTCGGAGGTGCCCATCGCCGAGATCCAGTTCACGATGGGGCAGTTGGCGGACGCGGCGCGGAAGCGGTCGGTGTTGCCGACGATGTAGCTGGTCAGGATGCCGCCGCCGGAGCAGCCGTAGACGAAGACGTTGTCCTCGTCGACGTACCCGCGCGCGAGCATCTCGTCAACCCCTTTCATGAGATCGGGAAAGTCTGCTCCCGGATAGTCGTGGTTGATGGCGTTGGCGAACTCGGTGCCGTAGCCGGTCGAGCCGCGGGGATTCGTGTAGAGGACGACATAGTCGTTCGCCGCATGTTCCTGGAAGGCGAAGTTGAATCCGCCGTTGTACATGGCGTGGGGCCCGCCGTGGATGACGAGCATCATGGGGTACTGCCGGGACGGGTCGAATCCGGGCGGCTTCACGATCCAGCCCTGGATGCGGAAGTCGTCGGTCGAGTCGTACCAGATTTCTTCGACTTCGCCGAGCTCGACGTTGCCGAGGACATCGGAGTTGACGTCCGTGAGACGGGCCACGGCTTCGGGGTGCGTGAGGTTGAAGCGGTAGATGTCGCCCGGCTCGTGGGCGCTGGCGATCGTGCCTGTGGCGACTCCGTCGTCGGAGAAGGACGACATGGCGAAGAGATGCTCGCCCGATGTCAGCACGCTGACGCCCCTTTCCAGCGACACGAAGTGAAGCTGGCGGTAGCCGTCGCGGCTAACGTTGAAGTAGAGGCCGCCGCCGTCGGGCGCCCAGGTCATGGGGCCCACCTGCCGGTCATGGTCGCCCGAGATGACGCGCGACCCGGAGCCGTCGCGGTTCATGACGTGGATCCTGACGTTGCGGTAGGTGTCGTCGTGGGCGTCGAGGCCGGTGTAGGCGATGAGGGAGCCGTCGGGAGAGGGAACGGGGCTGCCGTCGGGCCCCCGCCGGTCGGTCAGTTGGCGGATTTCGCCGTCGGCGACCGAGACGGCGTAGATCTCCGACTCCTGCCAGTGCTCGGGCCGGTGGGCGTTCTCGTGGCGGAACGAAGTGAAGTAGATCTCGGTTCCGTCCGGACTCCACTCGATCGAGGAGTGGTTCCAGTTCCCGTCGGTGAGTTGCCGGGGGGTGCCGCCGCCGGCCGGGACCACGAAGACGTGCGTCCACCCCGTGTCGATGTAGCCGACGCCGTCGCGCTTGTAGGCGGGCCGTTCGACCACCTTGGGCTCGCGCTCCCATTCGGCGCCGTCGGGTCTGGCGGGAAGATCGACCCCCGCGAAGTCGGCCTTGCCCGAAACCCGGCTGGTGAACGCGATCCACTGGCCATCGGGCGACCAGCGGGGGTTGGAGGGCCCGTTTTCGAGCCGCGTAACCGGGGTTGCTAGGCCTTCGGCGTCCATCCACCGCACGTAGAGTTGCGATCCGCGCGGTTCTCCGGGGGCCGTGTAGAGGATCCGCGTGCCGTCGGGCGACCAGCTGGCGCCGCTGCCGTCCACGAGGTGCCGCTTCTTCGTGCCGTCGACGTTCATGATCCAAAGCGACGTCTTGCGGGAATCGTTGAACCGGTCGATCCGGCCCCTGGTGTAGACCATGCGTCCGCCGTCCGGCGAAATCTGCGGGTTGGACACGGTCTCCATGTCCATGTACTGGTCAAGCGCGAGGCGCTGCTGCGCGGCGGCGGGGACGGCGAAGAGCGCCGCCAGCGCGACGGCGGTGGCCAGGCGAAGGATGGAGGATCGCGGAGCGGGGCGGGGGTGCGTCATGGCAGTTCTCCGGGCAGGTCGGACGTTTGCGACAGCCGGAATAGTGGTCTGCCTGCGGGTCCGGGACAACACGGGGTGTCCGGACCGACCGTGTCCGTTTAGAAGGCCGTGGGGATTTTGTCCACGGCCTCCTAGTGTTGTGTCCCAGAGATAGCTGTACATAGTCTCTGGATCTTCTGGAGGATGGAGTCTGCGGTGGCGGTCCACATGAACGGCTGGGCACCGGGGTTGTACTGGTCGGTGAAGCGGAGGATCTTCTCCTTGAGCTGGGTGACCGAGGAGAAGGAGCCGCGGCGGATGGCCTTCTGGGTGATGATGTTGAACCAGATCTCGACCTGGTTGATCCAGGAGGAGTAGGTGGGGGTGAAGTGGATGTGGTAGCGTGGCCGGGTGGCGAGCCAGCGCTTGACCTTGGCGTGCTTGTGGGTGCCGTAGTTGTCGACGACGAGGTGGACATCCAGGTCTGGGGGCACGTTGGCGTCGATGTGCCGGAGGAAGCTCAGGAACTCCTGGTGGCGATGCCGCGCCTTGCACTGGGCGAGAACCTGGCCGGTGGCGACGTCCAGGGCGGCGAAGAGGGTGGTCGTGCCGTGACGGATGTAGCCGTGTGTGACGCCCTCGACGTATCCGAGCCCGAGGGGCAGCAGAGGCTGGGTTCGCTCCAGCGCCTGGGTCTGGCTCTTCTCGTCCACGCAGAGCACCATCGCGCCCTCCGGCGGGTTGAGGTAGAGGCCGACGATGTCGCGGACCTTTTCGGCGAAGAACGGGTCGGTGGAGAGCTTGAAGTGCTTCTGCCGGTGGGGCTGGAGGTTGAACGCCGTCCACACGCGGTGGACCGTGGACTTCGACAGCCCCGCCGCCTCGGCCATGGAGCGGCAGCTCCAGTGCGTGCTGCCATCGGGAGGCCGGGTGTCGAGCGTCTTCCTCAGCAGCACCATGACCTCGTCGTCTTCGATGGAACGAGGCTTTCCCGGCCTGCGTTCGTCGTACAGGCCCATGAGGCCCTGGGTTCGGAAGCGCTCGCGCCACTTGCCGACCGTCTGGCGGCTGGTGCGGACCCTCTCGGCGACCGCCTGGTTGTCCAACCCATCGGCGCACAGAAGCACGATCTCGGCACGGCGGACGAGCCCGGCGGGCAGGCTGCGCGAACGCACCAGCGACTCGAGTTCCTCACGGGCGCCCCGGCTGACTTCGAGCGCTTTCAACGGACGTCCCCTGGGCATGATATCTTCCTCGTTCGGGTGGATGAGAGGAATGATACCCGATCTTCTCTATTATGGCAAGATACTTACGGGACACTACACTAGGGCAGCAACCGCTGCAGCGTGAGCAGCACCCCCATCCCCAGTACCATGAGCCCGCCCAGCCGAATGGTCATGCGGTGCTCGAGGTCGCGCATCCCGGTGCGGACAGATGTGGCCAGCGTCTCGATTTCGCCCCGGAGCGAGGTCTCCATCTTCTCCATGTCGCCGCGGAGTGAGGTCTCGACCCGCTTGAGTTCGCTGCGGAGCGAGGTCTCGACCCGCCTGAGTTCGCTGCGGAGCGAGGTCTCCATCTTCTCCATGTCGCCGCGGAGTGAGGTCTCGACCCGCCTGAGTTCGCTGCGGAGTGAGGTCTCGACCCGCCTGACCTCGTTGCGTAGCGACGTCTCCACCCCCACCAGATCCCCCTTCGTCGAAAATCACTCCGCGAAGCTCATCATGACCCCCCAAAGATGTCCCGTTGCGTTCGCAGCCGCCAGCCGGCTCCCAAAACGGAGCGGCCGCCGACGAGGGCCATCACTATGGGTTGGAAGAATGGGCGCTCTCATGGCTGGATGGGCCAACCTGTCTACGACGCCGGATCCATCTCCCGCCGAATCGCCCGCCCCGGAAAGACGCCTTCGACGAGGCTCCCGTCGCGCACTACCGAAGTCCCGCCCACCAGGACATGCAGGAATCCGCGCGACGGAGTCGCCGGAGCGTCGTAGTCCGCCATGTCGAGCACCGTCTCCGGATCGAAGAGCGCCAGGTCCGCGTCGGCGCCGACCTGCACGCGGCCCTTCCCCGCCATCGCCGGCGCCGCCCCCTGCACCCGTCGCGCCGGGAGAATCGTCATCTTCGCCAGCGCGTCCATCAGGCTGATCACGCCCCGGTCTCGCGAGTAGTGGCCCAGAATGCGCGCGAAAGTCCCGGCGCCGCGCGGGTGCACGGAGACGTGCAGAAACGGGATCCCGTCGCTTGCGGCGATCACGTCGGGCTGCGCGACGATCCACTCGTTGGTCTCTTCGTTGCGGCCGTGAATGACCACCCAGCCGCCCTGCTCGCGGTACTCGGCGAAGGTCCGGGTGTTCAGCCGCTCTTCCTGTCCCGGCCATTGCAGCCGCTGATACGCCTCGTCGTCGAGCCCTACCCAGGGGTCGAAGAGGGCGGACTCGATGAAGGTCGACGACGCCGTGTACGGGTACGCCTCGGTCGTGACGTCGAGCCCCCGCGCCGCCGCGCCGCGGACCAGGGCGACCGCGTCCATCGCCGACTCGTCGGCGGAGGAGTTGAGGTGTACGATGTGCAGCGCCGCACCGGTCGCGGCCGCGTTGGCGATCACTTCCTGGAAGGGGCCCAGGTTGCCGCCCCCGTCCGCGGCCCTGAGATGCACATAGGCCGGCACGCCGTGTGCCGCTGCCGACTCGAACAGGTCGAGGATCTCCGAGCGCGAAGCCCCCGGCGTGTAGGTGATTCCAAACCCGTACCCGAGCCCGCCCTCGGCCAGCCCCTGCTCCATAAGGGCCGCGAGTTCGGCGACCTCGGGGTTTTCCAGTTCCCTGTAGATCACGTCCGAGCCCATGGACTCGTTCTCGCCCGGCGGGAGCGTCGGCTGGTGGCCGACATCGATGCCCAGCAGCAGCCGGGTCCGCGCGTTCGGGTGGCTTACCGTCGCCCCGAAGTTGAGGAGCGTGCGGCCCTCGCGGGATGCGTACCAGGGCGCCACCGGATACACGCCGATCTCCATTTCCAGCGCCGTGGTGACGCCGTCCAGCGCCTGCAGGCGTTCGCTTATGGAGTCCTGACCGTGTGCGTGCAGGTCGATGAAGCCTGGCGCGACCACAAGGCCGGTCGCGTCAACCGTGTCCCGGCCGGTGATTTCGTCCTCCGTGACCGCGGTGATCGTGCCGTCGCTCACCCCGACGTTGCGGGGCGCGTCCAGTCCGGTCTCCGGATCCATGACGCGTCCGTTCAGGATCACCATGTCGTGGGGCGACGAGCAGGCTGCCGTGAGGAGAAGGGCAGCGAGGAGATGGTGGGGCCGGGGCGTGGGGCGCATTGGGACTGGCTCCGCTGGGATGGTCAATGTTGTGTCTTGAGACTTGGAGCTTGCGCGAGGCGGCGCAAGCAGCTAACGGCCCTCCATCACGCGGGCCCGGTTGTCCGGGATGGCCAGCCACTTGGATGCCCACTCGGACTTGACCCGGGGCGAAGGGTGGTAGGACTCGAAAACTCGCAAGTCCCCGTCCTCGAACAGCGGCGCAGCCCGAGCCGCGCTGTCACCGACGTGCGGCAGGTTCAGCATGCCCAGCCGCTGGTTGCGGACCTTGGGGAGTCGGAGTGTGCGGGGGACGCCGGGGTCGTATGGGAGTGACATGGGTCTTCGGTTGGTTAGGTTCTCTCTTGTCGCATTCTACTGCCGAAGAAACTTGCGGTGCCAGCCCCGTGCACGAAATCCCATTCCTCGCCGCTACCGCCAATGCGCCGATGTTGTCGTAGGACTGTCCGTTCTTGTCATATCCTGGGCCGGGGCGACTTCGGCGTGAACGAGCTGGCCGTCTTCCTGCAGGACACCTGGAAGCCCAACGATTCGTGTTGACGACCACGACCGGCACGCTCACCAGTACCGCCGTCTGCGACCCGATGATCAGGGACGCCAGACGGGGAGGCCGCTCGTCGGCGGCGTAGCGCAATCTGCCGCGAGGCTGCCCTGGTCCGGGTGTCATCGGTTGCCTGCTCCCGGCACGAATCCCGCCACTACGACTTCGGAATGTCCTTGCCCGGATCGACGAAGGGTTTTGGCACCACCACAGCCCCCCGCTCGCCGTCCGGCGTGGCCACCCGCAGCCGCGTTCCCAACTCCGCGTACGCGGCCGGCACCATCGCATAGCCGATATTCCGCCTGAGGCGCGGCGACCACACCGCCGAAGTTACGAAGCCGATCGCCTCGCCGCCCTCGCCGCCCCCGCCGCCCTCGCCGCCCCTGCTCCCGCGATCGTCAGGCCACACCGGCCACCGCGTCATGTTCAGGTCGAGCGGCCCGCCCGCGATCTCCACGCCGGCCAGCCGCCGCCCGGGCCCGTCCTCCGCGATCCGCGCCAGCGCCTCACGGCCAATGAAGTCGCCCTCCTGACCGTCGTCGACCTGCCACCCCAGCCCGACCTCGTACGGATTGGTGTCCAGCGTCATGTCGATCCCGTAGTTCAGGATCCCGGCCTCGATCCGCCGGATGTCCGACGGGCCCGTGGGCGCAATGCCGAGATCGGCGCCCGCTTCCATCACCCGGTCCCACAGCTCCACCCCGCGACTCCCGTCCCGCAGGTAGATCTCGTAGCCGACCTCGCCGCTCCACCCCGTCCGCGTCACCACCACGGGAATCCCGTCCAGATCGGTCTCCGCGAACCAGTAGTAGCGCAGCCGCGCGACTCCGTCCCCGAACAGCCGCCGCACCACCTCCTTCGACTTCGGCCCCTGCACCTGCATCGGCGACACATCGGGCTCACACAGCCGCACATCGAGCCCCGAGTTCAGCGCCACACCCTTCGCCCACAGCAGCACGTCGCTGTCCGCCAGCGCCAGCCAGAAGTGGTTCTCCCCCAGCCGCAGCAGCACGGGGTCGTTCACGATGCCCCCGTCCTCGGCGGTGATCAGCACGTACTTGCCCTGCCCGACGGCGCACTTCGACAGGTCCCTCGGCGTCAGCATGTTCGTGAACGCGAACGCGTCCGGCCCGGTGATCTCGACCTGCCGCTCGACGCTCACGTCCCACACCGTGACCCCCGTCCGCAGCCGCTCGTACTCGGCGTGCAGGTCGTCGTACCGGGTGGGCAGAAACATGTGGTTGTAGACCGTGTAGCTCCGGCACCCCGCGCGCAGCGTGGCGTCGAAGTACGGCGAACGGCGAAGCCGGGCTCCGCGCTGGATGAGAGCCATGTCGAAGGTCGGGGTCATTCAGGGGTCTCCCGGGGTTGAGGAATTGGGGTCGAGGAGATTGTGAACGTTTTCACGAGCGCCCGCTCAATCGCGCCGCCTGCTTCCGTTCGCGCAAGATCTCGCCTGCGGCAAGGCGGCCCGGTCCTCCCGTCACGCCGCCCCCCGGGTGGCATCCGGAGCCGCACAGGAACAACCCCTCGACCGGCGTCCGATACCGCGCCCAGCCCGCGATCGGGCGCATGAAGAGCATCTGGTCGAGGCCCATCTGCCCGTGGTACTCGTCGCCGCCGGTGAGTCCCGGTTCGGTCTCCAGGTCGAGCGGGGTGATCAGGCGGTGGTCGACGATGCGGTCGCGCATGCCAGGAAGAAAGTCGTCGAGCACGGAGAGGGCGCCGGCGAGCAGAGCGTCGCGGGTCGCATCGTCCTGCCAGCTGCCCTCGCGCAGGTCGTAGGGGGCGTGGCGGATCTGGATGGAGGCCAGGTGGCGGCCGTCGGGTGCGAGCGTGGGGTCGTGCAGGGTGGGTACGACCATGTCGAGGTGGGGGCGGGCCGAGCAGCGGCCGTACTTGGCGTCGTCGGCTGCGCGTTCGAGGTAGTCCGGTGTGGGAGCCACCAGGGTGTGGCCGGCGAGGCGTTCGGCCGCCTCGGGGAGGGGCGGAAGCCCGTCGAGCAGCAGGTGCAGGACCGCCGTGGTCCCGCGCAGCTGGATGTTGCCCACCTTGCGGTTGACTTCGGGGCCCAGCCGCGGCGCGCCCACCAGGCGGAAGAAGGTGCGGCGGGGATCGGCGCCCGAGATCACGCGGCGGGCGGCGATCTCCTCCCCGCCGGTCAGCGCCACCCCGGTCGCGGTGCCGTCGTCGACCAGAATGCGCTCCACCTCGGCCCCGGTGCGGATCTCGGCCCCGTGCGCCCGCGCCGCCGCCGCCAGCGCGGCGGAAAGCGCCCCGATCCCGCCCTTCACGAACGCCGACGAGCGGAAGCCGTGCGGTTCGCCGCCCGTGGCGTGATAGATGATCCGGAAGGCGCCGCCCATGGCGCTCGGGCCGTGACGGGAGCCCGCCAGCGCGGTGCTGCCCAGCATTCCCTTGAGCGCGTCGTTCTCGAACCAGTCGTCGAGGAGGTCCCGGGCCGGAAGCGGCGCCACGCGCAGCAGCTCCACCAACGTGCGCTTCCCGAGCCTGCCCGCTCGCAACAGGGGGCGGAGAAGACGGAGTCGCTCGCGCGGGGTCATGTCGTGCGGGGCGGGGGCCGGGTGGTCGAGGGCGACGCGCAGCACGCGCGCCATGGTGCGCAGGTGGTCGGCCCAGTCCGGGAAGCGTGCCGCGTCCGCGCGGCTGTGGCGGGCGATTTCGTCGCGGGTTCGCGCCGGGTCGCGCCACAGCGTGAGGGCCTCGCCGCCGCCGGTCAGCGAGGTGGCCAGCGCGGGGGGGCGGATCCACTCGAGACCGTGGCCGGTCAGGCCCAGGTCGGCGGCGAGGGCCGCCGGGAAGAGTCCCGCATCCTGCGCGGCCACGTTGACCGCGCAGCCGGGCAGGATTTCCGCCGTCGAGGCCGCGCCCCCCAGGACCCCGCGCCGTTCCAGCACGAGCACCTTCCACCTCTCGCAGGCGAGCAGCGCGGCGGTCACCAGTGCGTTGTGACCGCCTCCCACAACGACCGCGTCGTACTGCTTCACCTCCCCCTCCTCCGGCCACGCTGCCTCCCCAGGTCGGCCAGAACCCTGCTCGCCGCCAGCTTCCCCGGCGCGCCCATGATCCCGCCCCCGGGGTGCGTGCCCGAGCCGCACTGGTAGTAGCCCCGCACGGGCGTGCGGTAGCCCGCGTACCCCGTGGCCGGACGCAGGAAGAAGAGCTGCGACGGCGTCAGTTCGCCCTGGAAGATGTTGCCCTGGGTGAGGCCCGTGGTGCGCTCGATGTCGAGCGGCGTGACGATCTGGCGGTGCAGGATGATGTCCTTGAGGTTGGGGATGTAGCGCGCCAGGGTGTCGACTACGGTGTCGCCGAAGGCCTCGCGCTTCTCGTCCCACGTGCCCTCGCGCAGCTGGTAGGGAGCGTACTGCACGAAGCACGACATGACGTGCTTGCCGGGCGGCGCCATCCCGGGGTCGATCGCCGACGGGATGACGATGTCGATGTAGGGTTCCCGGGAGTAGTCGCCGTACCTGGCGTCGTCGTAGGCGCGTTCGAGGTAGTCGATGGACGGGCTGATCGAGACGGCGCCGCGCAGGTGGGGTCCGTGGCCGGGCATGCAGGTGAAGTCGGGGGCCGCGTCGAGCGCCAGGTTGACCTTGGCCGACGAGCCGCGGAAGCGGTAGCCGCGCACGGCGCTGACGAGGTCGCCGGGGAGTTCGTCGGCGTCGACCAGGTCGAGAAAGGTGCGGTGTGGGTCGAGGCTGGAGGAGACCACGCTGGCGTGCAGTTCGTCGCCGTTGGCGAGCGCCACGCCGGTTGCCCGTCCGTTGCTGACCAGCACGCGGGCGACGGGAGCGTCCGTGCGGATCTCGGCCCCCGCCTCGCGCGCGGCGGAGGCGATGGCGTTCGCCACGGCCCCGGTGCCGCCCCTGGCGAAGCCCCACGCCCGGAAGTGGCCGTCGATTTCGCCCATGTAGTGGTGCAGCAGGACGTACGCGGTGCCCGGCGAGCGCGGGCCCAGGAAGGTGCCGATGATCCCGCTCGCCGAGAGCGTGGCCTTGAGCACGTCCGTCTCGAACCACTCGTCGACGAAGTCGGCGGCGCTCATCGTCATGAGCTTGACGAGCAGGTGAAGCTGGTCGGGTTCGAGGTCGAGGAAATGTCTGGCGAGGCCGAGCAGGCCGCGGATGTCGCCTGGGCGCAGCCGTGCGGGGTCGGGGGGAGCGATCCCGAGCAGGTGTTTCACGGCGCGCGCCATGTAGAACAGCGACCGACCGTACTCGTCGTAGGCCTCGGCGTCGCGGATCGAGAAGCGCGCGATCTCGCGCCATGTGCGGTGGTGGTCGGCGTCGCGGTAGAGGCGACCGCCGTCGGGCAGCGGCGTGAGGGTGCTATCGAGCGGCAGGATGGCGAGCCCGTGGCGGGGAAGGTCGAGCTCGCGGATGATCTCGGGGCGCATCAGGCTGACCACGTACGAGAACACGCTGTACTTGAAGCCCGGGAAGATCTCCTCGGTGACGGTGGCGCCGCCGACCAGCGGGCGCGCCTCCAGGACGCAAACGTCGAGGCCCGCGCGCGCCAGGTAGGCGGCGTGGACGAGGCCGTTGTGCCCGCCCCCGATCACGATCGCGTCGTACTTGCGGGCCATCGTGCTCAGGTCCGCTTGCGCGCGGGGTCGAAGAAGGGCGTCTCGACCACCCGCGCCGGGACCTTGTGGCGCACGAACTCGACGGTCAGCTCGATCTCGATGCGGCTGCCGGGACTTGCGAATTCGCGGCGGATGGTGGCCAGCGCGATGTACTTCTTGAGGATGGGCGAGAAGGTGGCGCTGGTCACGTAGCCGATCTGCCTGCCGGCGGCCCGGCCCCCGCGCTCGTAGATCGGCACGGCGTCGCGTGATGCCCGTCCGGCCACGAGCGGCGGCAGCCCGACGGCGGCGAAGCGCTTCTCGATGCCCGGCCAGTCGGCCTCGAGGCCGGCCAGGGCCCAGTCGGAGGGCTTCGCGGCCTCGCGCTCGAGCGCTCGTCTGCCCACGAAGTCTCGTCCCGGCCGCGGCTGCACCGTCCACCCGAGCCCGGCCTCGTACGGCGACGACTTGCGCGACTCGATCAGCGCGGCCCAGCTCGACACGTAGTCGACCTCCTTGAGCAGCAGGCCTGCTTCGATGCGGGCCACGTCGAGTGCGTCCAGGCCGGCGGGCGCGAGACCGTAGCCGCGGCCGGTCTCGATGAGCGCGTCCCACACGTCGAGCCCGTGGTTGGTGGGCACCCAGATCTCGTAGCCCAGGTCACCCGTGTAGCCCGTGCGGGTGATCGTGACCGGCGCGGGGCCGATGCTGCCTTGCACGAGCGCGAAATACGGGAGCGATCGGGTGTCCGCGCCGGTCACGAGCCGGGCGAGGATGTCGCGCGACGTGGGGCCCTGAAGCGCGAGTGCCGCGAGGTCCAGGGTGACGTCGCGCACGGTGGCGTCCATCCCGAGCGCGCAGTCCTGGAACCAGCGCAGGCACGGGTCGGCGGCCGTGATGCGGAAGGTGTCGGCGCCCAGTCGCTGCACGGTGCCGTCGTCGATCAGCTTGCCGGCCTCGTCGCACCAGGGCGTGTAGAGCACTCGTCCCTCCGCGCAACGGAAAACGTTGCGCGTGACCACGCGGTCCACGAGCGCCGCCGCGTCCGGACCCGTGACCTCGTACTTGCGCAGCGGCGAGACGTCGAAGAGCGCCGATCCGTTGCGCACGGCGTAGTACTCGTACTCGTGGCCCGGCTCGTAGCTGAGCGCGGCGGCGCAACCGGACCAGTTGCGCCAGCGGCTGCTGCGGCAGAGGGCGGCGGTGCGGGGGTGGAAGGGGGTTTCGAGGAGCATGCAGGTGCGCCGACGGTGCTACACCAACCCCGCCAGCACCCCGAGCAACCGGTCCACGTCGCTCCGGTTGTTGAACATCCCGACCGCCGCACGGAGCAGGCTTCCCTCCTCCTGGAAGGTCGCGGCCACGCCCTCGTCCTGGAGCGCGGGGCCCAGCCGCTCCGGATCGAGGCCGTGATAAAAGCTGACGATTGCGGACGGATTGCGCGGCGGGGTGAACATCTCCATTCCCAGCGCCGCGACGCCCTCGCGCAGTTCACCGGCCAACGCCTGCGTGTGCGCGGCGATCCGGTCCATGCCCACGCCTTCCAGAAAACCGAGGGCGGCGTCCATGGCGGCGACCGGCCCGTACGCGGGATTGGCATACTCCAGCTTCTCGGCGCTCGTCTTCAGGCGAAAGCGGTGTCCGGGAAGCGTTTCGGCTACCTGCCGGTGCCCGTAGCGGTCGGCGGTCATCCACTCCAGGTGTTCGCGGCGGACATAGAAGGGCGCGCACCCGAAGTCCCCGTGCAGCCACTTGTATCCGTTCCCGCAGGCGAAGTCGACCTTTTCCTCGTGCAGGTTGGTGGGGAAGGTGCCCCACGCCTGGATCGCATCGGCGTAGAGGTAGGCGTCGTGGGCGTGCGCGAGATCGGCCAGCGCCGGCAAGTCGTAGCGGAAGCCGTTGCGGTTCGACACCCAGGCCACGCTGATCAGCCGCGTCCGCCGGTCGGTGTGCGCGGCGAAGTCGTCCACCGTCACGACCCCCTCGCGCGAGGGAATGATCCGCAACTCGATCCCGTGTCTGCGTTCGAGTTTCCGGTACAGTACGAAGGTGGTCACGAAGTGCAGTTCGTCCACCACCACGTTGTCGCCCGCCCGCCAGTCCATCGCGCTGACGATGATGTTCTCCGCGCCGCTCGTGGCGTAAAGGAAGGCGAGCTCGTCCTCGTCGGCGCCGAAGAGCCGGCCGAACCGCGACCGGGCGCTCGCGATGGCTTCGCGGCCGACGGCCGTGTTGCGCCGGTGCATCTTCTCGTCGGCGTATGCGTGGAGCGCGTCACGCACCGCGACCGGGAGCGGCCCCACCGAGGCCGTGTTGAGGTACGCGAGTTCCTCCGTGACGGGGAAGCTGGCCCGCACGCCAAGCGGGTCGTCGGCGGAACCGGAGGCATCGAGTGGCCGGCCCTGGCCGCTGTCGGACTCCTCGGGCGACCGTGCATCCGCGACACCTGTGCGGACTCCGGGAATGGCCGCCAAGCCGGCCACGGCCGTGCTGGACAGGAATCGTCGGCGGTTCAACGGCTTCATGGGTCCCTCCGTCAGTGTGCGGCCAACGCTGGATGCGGTGACCGGGTGATCCTCCGGCGCCTCGGCACTCTCGGCGGCTCGCGAGCCCTCTGCGACACGACACTAGCGCGGCGATTCGCGCGGGGCCAGACTGGCCTTGTCCTGGGTGGCGCTGGGCCTCCAGATCGAACACGTCCAGCCTGGCGTCCCTGAGCTCATCTGGCCTTACCTCTCTCGTTGCCTCCCAACCTTCGGCGGTGTGCACGAACTCATTCTCTTCCCAATCGGGATCGGGGACTTCGGTCAGAATCCAACGACTCGACACGGAGAATCTGTCGCCGCAGGAGTGCGTCGAGATCGTCGTACAGCGCCTGGCCTGAGCGACCTGCCCCGGGTTACAATGGCGACCCGAACCAACGCGGGCCGGGCTTCATCCCATGGCGACGAGGCAGACGCGATGCCGGAGACACGCAGGTCGTTCCTCAAGCAGTCCGTGGCAACGGTCGCCGCGGCCTCCGTTGCGGGCTGTGGGCCCGACGGAGACGGCACCAGGGGCGCGGACGACGCGGGCGCCGCGCAGACGGTGGGGTCCCGCGCCGAACCGATACCGCTGCCCGCTCGTACCCTCCGCGACGTCGCCGAAGCCGTCCTTCCCGCAGAGCTGGGCGGCGAAGGCCGCGAACGCGCCGTGAACGCCTTTGAACGGTGGTCGGACGAGCTGGAACCGGTCGCCGAACTGGCCCACCCGTACCTCGTGCCCGAGACGCGGTATTCGGGCCCGGATCCCAGACCGGGGTGGGCGGCGCAGCTTCGGGGCCTCGAGAAGGAGTGCCGTGCCCGCCACGGAACGCCGCTGGCCGGCATGGAAGTGGCCGACCGCCGGAAACTGCTGGCGCGCGGCGTCGGGCAGACCGGACCGGGCCTCGGATCGCCCACCAACGCAAACCACGTCGCCGTCGCGCTGGTCGCGCACTTCTTCGCGTCACCCGTCGCCACCGACATGTGCTACCGCCGCACCATCGCGAGGCAGCAGTGCCGCGGACTCGACGGGGCCGCCACGGAACCCGCCGCGCTCGGAGCCGCCCAGTGAGCCGCGTCATCGAGAGCGACGTCTGCATCGTCGGGGCGGGGATCACCGCGGCGATGGTCGCTGAACGCCTCGCCGAGCGCACCAGCGCGTCCATCACGATTGTCGAAGCCGGCCAGCGCACCGCCTCCCTCGCCGAACGGACCCGGACCCGGGCCCGCATGCTGGCCTACGGCGAGAACCCCTACCCGAACGACCACATCCCCGACCAGACGGGCACGGGCGAGATGTACCGCCATATGGTCGTCGGCGGGTCGGCCATGCACTGGGGCGGGGCGATCCCGCGCTACTCCCCGGAAGACTTCCGCCTCCGGTCCCTCTACGGCGTCGGCTTCGACTGGCCGATCTCGTTCGACGACCTGGAGCCGTACTACCAGGAAGCCGAGGAGCGCATCGGCGCGGCGGGCGAACAGGGCCCTCCGGACTGCGACCCGCGCTCGAAGCCCTACCCGATGCCCCCGCTCCCGCTGTCGTACAACCTGGCACGCATGCGGGAGTGGACGGACAGCGCCGAAATCCCCTTCTGGACCCAGCCCTGGGCGCGCAACACCGAGCCCTACCGCGGGCGCAACGTCTGCCAGCGCTGCGACACCTGCGCGGTGTGCCCGACCGGAGCCAAGTACACGCCCGACTTCGCCCTCGACCGCCTGCTGGCGGAGAACCGCATCGATCTCGTCACCCGCACGCTTGTGCGCCGCCTCACCCTCGAGCCCGGCACCGACCGGATCGCCGCCGCCGAAGCCGTGAACCGCGACGCGCCCGCCGAACCCGTCGAACTCCGCGCGGGCACCTTCGTGATTGCCGGCGGCCACGCATGGAGCTCACACCTGCTCCTGCTGTCGGCCAACAGCCGGTTCCCCGACGGCCTCGCCAACCGCACCGGAAACGTGGGCCGCTACATGACCGGCCACTGGTACGTCAGCGGCTACATCGAGCTGCCGATGCGCCTCTACCCGGGCGTCTTCGTCAACAACAGCCTGCTTTCGCACCGCTTCGCGAGCCCCGGCCCGCTCGAACGCTACGTGCGCCACGACCTGCGCCTGTGGGAGTCGGATGTGGGACGAGCACCGCGGCTGCAGAACGGCGACGGCCGCCTCCTGTGGGGAGACGAGATCATGGCAGACTGGCGTGAGCGCACCGCTTCCGGCGCGACCGCCCGCATCCGCGCGTATTACGACGTGCTGCCCGACCGCGACAGCCGCCTGACCCTCGACAACGAGAACACGAACGCGCTCGGCGACCCCATGCCGCGCATCGACTATCGCCCCGCCCGGGCCTCGCTCGACCTCGAGGCCCACACGCACGACACGATCCGGGGCCGCTTCGAGCACCTCGCGCGCACCGCCGGCGGCTCGGTCACGAGCACCCGGTCATCCCGCCTCTACGAGCACCCGGGTGGCGGCTGCCGCATAGGCGACGATCCAGAAACGAGCGTGGTGGACCGCTGGGGCCGCACCCACGACCACGAGAACCTCTTCGTGGTGGGCGCCCCGACCATCGTGTCGAGCGGCTGCGCCAACGGCACGCTCACGTTCTGCGCGCTGTCGCTCATGTCGGCCGAGGAAATCGGGAAGGGATTGTCGCAGACCTAGCTTGCCAGACCTGGTCCACCGGACTTAGTCCGCTATATCCAGCGGCAGCACCGTCCCGGGGTGAAACGCCGCCCACGCGCCCCAGAACGCCACGTAGGCTTCGGCAATCGGCCGGAGCCGCCGGCCGGTTCCGGCCAGGGGGCCCGCAACGGGCGTGCCGTCGACGGCCCAGACCGTGCCGGTGAGGCTGTCGCGCGCGCCCCCCGCCACCGCCTCGAAGGTCGCCGCGCGTCCCTCGACCTCCATCCGGTAGGCCATCGCCGAGCGCCTGGGGCCGTCCCACAGGACCATTGCCGGGGCTCCCCCATGAGTGATTTCGAAGACCGCGTGATCGCCCGACCGCGCCATCGCAGCGAACGAGAACGCGATCGGCGCGTCTCCCGCCGCCTCCGCGGGCAACCCGAGCACCCGCTCCTTCGGCGGCAGCCGGTCGTCGGTGAGCACGATCGGATAGCCCTCGAAATCGGCGTTGTGGGGGTCGTCGTAGTCGTCGCCGTAGGGGTTCCGGACATACAGCCGCCAGTCGGAGAGGCCGCTGCTGAGTCCCACCATCCTCGAATCCGGGTGCAGCTCCTTCCACCCGGCCATGGTCATCTCGACCACCGGCAGCCTGGACAGTCTTGCTCCGGTGCGGGGTCCGCAGCGCGCTTCGCCCAGCATCTGCGGCCAGAAGGACTCGTTGGGCTCGTTCCTGTCGTACATCACGAGGTTGGCCTGATACAGCAGACCGGACACCCCGAGTTCGGCGCCCCCGGTCCCGGTCCGCGTGAAGGCGAGGGCGGTGCCGGTCAAGGGGCAGTAGGTGACCGACAGACGGTCCAGGCCGGAGGAGAAGTTCACGATCTCGTGGCGCCACATGATGTTGTGCGGAATCACGATCCGCTCCGTGCCCACGCGGACGGCGATCACCCGATCGGTGTCGCGCACGTAGGCGTTTTCCGGCACCACCGGCGAGATCGGGACGAGCAGCGGATCGGAGAGCGCGGGGATCCCGTCACGCCCCACGCCGCCGTCGGCCAGGTACGCGGGATCGAGGTCGCACACGAGTTCTTCGTCCGCGGCCGGGCCCACGCCGATGCCGTCTCCGGACGCGCAGCCGTGCGCGGCCAGGGCAACGAAAATCAAATGCGTCGGAGAGGGTCTCATTGTCAGACGGGGCCGGCGTAACGAGGATTGAAACGTAAGGTTTCTCCCCCGCAATGACGACTGCATGCCGCGATGACGACCGCCGCTTCCCGCACCGGAATCCTGCTCTGCGTGCTCTTGCTGACGGTCGTCGACACCTTGGCGGGCCAGTGGGGCGGGCGCAGGCGGCGGGCTCCCATCCGCAAGCCGGTGGAGGCGGCCGAGCACGGCGAGTTCACCTTCTGCCGCCTTCAGTACCGGCCCGTGCGGAGGGAGTGGCTGGGGACCGGCTGGAACACGGACTACCCCGACGGCGACCGGAATCTGCCGCTCCGTCTCTCGCAGCTGACCACGGCGGATATCGCCCGCAACGAGCGAGGCGACCCGTTTCACGCGGTGGTCAGCGCCACCGAGCCCGACCTGTACGACTGTCCGTTCCTCTTCGCCTCCGATGTCGGCACCATCGGCTTCTCCGAGATCGAGGCCGTCCGGCTGCGCAACTATCTGCTGAAGGGCGGCTTCCTGTGGGCGGACGACTTCTGGGGCGACTACGCATGGCGGAACTGGACGCTGGAGATGAACCGCATTTTGCCCGAGTACTCCATTGTCCCGCTGCCGCGCGACCACATCCTGTTCCACACGCTCTACTCGGTCGACAGCGTGCCGCAGATCCCGTCGATCCAGTACTGGCGGCGGAGCGGGCGACTGGGAACCTCGGAGCGGGGCGCCGAGAGCGCGACGCCCACCCTGCACGGGATCATGGACGAGACCGGACGGCTCCTGGTCATCATGACCCACAACACGGACATCGCCGACGGGTGGGAGCGCGAAGGGGAGGATGACGAGTTCTTCTACCTCTTCTCGCCGGACGCGTACGCAGTCGGGATCAACGTGATCCTCTACGTGCTCACCCACTGACGGGACGACGATGAGCCACTGGTCGGCCGAAGGACTGTTGTTCGAGAACTGCAGTTGCACGGCTGTCTGCCCCGGCCACATCCATTTCAGCCAGAAGTGCACCCACGACGTCTGCAAGGGCTTCTGGGCGATCCGTTTCGAAGCCGGACAGGTGAACGGATCCGGCGCGGTGGATCTGGCCGGCATCGACGCCGTGGTGGTGTACGAGGCGCCCCCGGTGATGGTGGAAGGGGGATGGAAGCAGCTGATCATCGTCTCCGACCACGCCACCGATGACCAGCGCAGGGCGGTGGAGGAGATCATCACGGGGGCGCTCGGAGGGCCGTGGGCGGTGCTCGCGCGCTTCGTCGCCGAGCCGCTGCCCACCCGGACCGCGGCGATCCGCATCGAGGACCTGCCCCGGCGGAAGTCCGTGACCGTGGCGGGCCTGCTGACCGGCGCGGTGGAGGCGATTCGCGGCTGGAACCGGGACAGGCCGGTCACGTTCCGGAACATCTACAACAAGATCCACGATTCGACCCAGGTGATCGCGCAGGGCTCCACCCGATACGACGACGGTGAAATCGCGATCGCCAACGAAGGCACCCACGGCCTCTGGTCCCGGTTTCGCTGGACCGGTGACGAATGAGCGCAGCGGCGGGGTCCTACGCGCCGCTCCTGCTCATGTGGCTGGCCATGACCGGTGTCATGATGGCGCCGGTGGTGCTGCCCTGGCTGCGCGCGCTGGGCCGTCTCGCCGACGCGGAGGCCGGCGCCCTCTCCTCGGTCGGTCCCTTCGCTGCCGGATACGCGGTCGCCTGGGCGGGGTTCAGCGCCGCGGTGGCCGCACTTCACCTGTTCCTGTCACGCATGAACGTTCCCGTCCCCTTCGGACTCGAAGCGCCTGTCCTTTCCGCTACGGCCCTGTGTCTCGCCGGCGGCTTCCAGTTCACGCGGCTCAAGGAGGCCTGCCTGTCTCACTGCCGCTCGCCCGCCGGCTACCTCCTCACGCATTGGCGAACGGGTCCCGCGGGACACGCCCGGCTGGGGTTCGGGCACGGCCTGCACTGTGTCGGTTGCTGCTGGGCCCTGATGGCGCTCGCCCTCGTGGTGGGGACGATCGATCTCGTCTGGATGGGCCTCCTCATGGCCGTGATGGTCGCCGAGACGACGCTGCCTTTCGGGGCGCGCCTGCGGAAACCGGTGGGGACCGCGCTGCTCGCCGCCGGCCTGGCCGTTCTGGTCGCGGCGCCGTGAGCGACGCCATCTTTTCCCCATGAGAGTCGCCCTTTTCGTCACCTGCCTGGCCGACCATTACTTCGCGGAGGCTGCGGCCGACACCGTGCGCCTGTTGCGCCATCTCGGATGCGACGTCGCGTTCCCGGCCGATCAGACCTGCTGCGGCCAGCCCGCCTACAACGCGGGACGGCACCAGGAGGCGCGCCGGATGGCTCGGCATGCGCTCGACGTGTTCGGGGGTGCACCGGCCGATCCGACCGCCGCCGACGCGGTCGTGGTTCCCAGCGGCTCGTGCGCCACGATGGTCAAGAAGTTCTACCCGCGGCTTCTGGCCGGCGGTGCCGACACCTCGGCCCCGGCCGCGCTCGCGGACCGCACCTTCGACCTGGCCGAGTTCATCGTGCACCGGCTGGGCGTCACGAAGCTCGGCGATGGGCTGGCGGGCCGGCGCGTGGCCGTGCACCAGGGCTGCCACGCGCTTCGTGAGTTGCGGCTGGAGACCGAACCGGCGGTGCTCCTCGAGGGAGCGGGCGCCGAGGTCGTGCCGTGGGAGGCCGAGGAGGAGTGCTGCGGCTTCGGCGGCCTGTTCTCTGTGAAGATGACGGCGGTATCCGCGGCCATGGCCGACCGAAAGCTCGACACCCTGCCCGAGGTCGACTGGGTGGTGTCCGGCGACGGCGGTTGCGTGCTGCACCTTGACGGGCGGAACCGGGCGCGCGGCACCGGCGTCGAGTTCGTGCACCTGGCGACGGCGCTGTGGCGTGGGGTGGCCGGAGATGCCCGCGTGCCCGCCGATGTGGCCCGGCCGGCCGGAGTCCGCTGACATGCACACCGGCATGAAGGACTACCCGTCGCGTTCGCGCGAGATCATCCGCGGCGATCCGGGCGTGCGGGAAGCGGTCACGGGCGCCACGATCGCCTTCGACCGTAAGCGGCTGCAGGGCTATGCCGAGGTCGACGCCGAGGCGTGGCGGCGCTGGGCCGAGGGCGTGAAGAGCCACACGCTGACCCACCTGGACGACTACCTGGCCGAAGCGGAGGCGCGGCTCGAGGCCAACGGCGCCGAGGTGCACTGGGCGGCGGACGCGGCCGAGGCCCGGCGGATCGTGACCGGGCTGGCGGACCGCTACTCGGTGACGAGCGTGGTCAAAGGCAAGAGCATGGTCACCGAGGAGATCGACCTGAACCCGGCGCTGGAGGCCGAGGGGATCGAGGTCTACGAGACCGATCTGGGGGAATACATCCTGCAGCTCCTGGAGGAGCCGCCCAGCCACATCCTGGGACCCGCCATTCACAAGAGCCTGCAGCAGGTGCAGGAACTGTTCGCCGACCGCCTGGGCTTGGAGCCGGACGGCGATCCGGACACGCTCGCCAGCGCCGCGCGCCAGGTGCTGCGCGACGCCTTCATCCGCGCGGACATGGGGATCACGGGCGGCAACTTCCTGGTCGCCGAAACGGGCACGGTGGCCCTGATCGAAAACGAGGGGAACATCCGCCTCACGACTTCGCTGCCGCGCGTGCACGTCGCGGTCGTCGGGATCGAGAAGCTCATTCCGCGCATGACCGACCTCGCCGGCTTCCTCCAGCTCACCGCGCGCGCGGCGACCGGCCAGCCGATCGGCTGCTTCGTGTCGCTCGTACAGGGGCCGGCAACCCACCCCGACGATGACGGTCCCGAGGCGGTGCACGTCGTCCTCGTCGACAACGGCCGCACCGACGTCCTGGCTCACGAGCACGCCTGGGAGGCGCTGCGCTGTCTGCGCTGCGGCGCGTGCCTCAACGCGTGCCCGGTGTACCGCCAGACCGGCGGTCACGCCTATGGGCACGTCTATTCGGGGCCGATCGGTTCGGTGCTCGACCCGGGACTGGTGGGGCTGCACGAAGCCATGCCGCTACCCTTCGCGTCGTCGCTCTGCGGCGCCTGCGAGGACGCGTGCCCGGTGCGCATACCGATCCCGGAGCTGCTGCTTGAATGGCGCCGCGAGGCGCAGGAGGAGGGGCTCACCCCGTGGCGGGAACGCGCGGCGCTCAAGGGACTCGCGGGTGTGGCGACGCGCCCGGGGCTGTACAGGGTGGTGGGCAAGATCGGGTCGCGGCTGGGGGGAACGGGCATGGCGCGCGCGCTTCCGATGCTCGGCGAATGGGCGGCCGACCGCGCCCTGCCGAAGCCGAGCCGGCGGACATTTCGCGAGCTCTGGCGCGAGGGGATCGAGTGAGCGCGGGCTCGCGGGAGCGGATCATGGCCCGGGTCGTGCGCGCGACCGCGAGTCGACCACGGCTGCCGCATCCCGGCGCGCTGGCGGCGGCGGCCTCCACGGACGACGCGGTGGACGCTTTTGTGAAACGTTTCACAAGTAGCGGCGGCGAGGTGGCCACGGCCGATTCGGAGCGCCCGCCGGACGACTGGCTCACCGATTTCCTGCGGGGACTCGACCCCGAAGTGGTGGGTGTTGCCGTCGGTCCGGACGTGCCACGCGAGCTCAGCCCGGGGTTGCCGGAGGTGGCCGCTGCGCACGCGGGCGCTGGCATCTCACTGGCCTGGGCCGCCGTGGCAGACACGGGAAGCCTGGTCCTGCCGTCGACGGGAACGCGGGCCGTGCAGCTGCTGCCGCCGGTTCACGTGGTGTGGGTGCCGTCCGGACAGGTATTCGCCCGGCTGGAGGACGCGTTGCGCGAACTGGAACCGGAATTGCCCGCGACGGTCGGACTGCACTCCGGCCCCAGCAAGTCGGCGGACATCGGCCGCACCGTCGTGACGGGAGTGCACGGGCCGGGGCGCTGCGTGGCGGTGCTCAGCTGAACGCTGCTTCCTCGACCCGCCTCCAGGGAATCAGGCGGCCGGCGCTCCGCGCCTGAAACGCGTCCCCGCCCGGTTCGCCCGGTGCTTCACGATCTCCGAGACCACCCAGCTCTCGAAGATGGCGCCGCGCAGCGGGTGCGACCGCAACTGCTCCGGTTCGCGGATACCCAGCAGCCAGCAGCGGGCTAATTCAAGATACGATTTTGAAGCAGCCGTATTTTTCTCAGTCCGCCACCCCGCCCACCCCCCTCAGCACCCGGACGATCTCCGAACGGTCCACCTTACCCACGCCCGTCAGCGGCATCTCGTCGAACACGGCGATGTGCCTTGGATGCGCGTACGGCGGACCCTTCTCCAGCGTGTACGCCTTCAGCGCCCCCGCCGTCAGCGCGGACCCCGACGCGAGTTTCACCACGGCAGCCGGCACCGCCCCCTTCAGCGCATGCGGGACCGGCACGACCGCCGCATCCAGCACATCCGGATGCGAAAGGAGAAGGTCCTCGACCTCCTTGGGGTAGATGTTCTCGCCGCCCGAGTTGAACATGTCGTCGGTGCGGCCGCGGAAGTGGAAGAACCCGTCCCGGTCCCGGTGGAACAGGTCGCCGGTCGCGAGCCAGCCGTCCCGGATGCGCGCGGCGTTGACCTCGGGGAGGTTGTGGTATCCGGGGGTGACGCCGGGATTGCGGACCCACAGCTCACCGTACTCGGGGTCCTCGACACCGTCCCGTATGAGCATGATTTCGCCCTCGGGCCAGGCCACGCCGCAGCTTCCCCTCGGCACGGCCCGTCCGTCGAGAGGGGGACCGAGCATGACGGGACCGCCTTCGGTGAGGCCGTAGCTCTCGCCGACCTCGACGCCGAACGCCTGCTCCACCGCGTCCATCAGCTCCGGCTGTACCGGGGCGGAACCGAGCGTGACCCTCCGGAGTGCCGAGAAATCGAGTCTCCGGATGAGGTTCATATGGTCCATGGCAATGGCGAAAACGGCCGGGACCGCGCCCACCTGCGTGCATCGGTATTCGCTCAGCGCCTGCAGGAACGCCACCGGCTCGAACCCGGGCTGGATCACGACCGATCCCCCCGCTTGCAGAAGCGGCTTGACGGCGCCGGCCATCGCGTTCTTGTGATAGAGGGGAACGGCCGCGAGGGCACGGTCGCCGGGGTCGGCCGGCCAGTACTTCCGCAGGCAGCGCACCCACCAGATCTGTCCCTCGTGGTCGAGGACGACGCCCTTGGGCTTGCCGGTCGACCCCGAGGTGTAGGGCTGGAACGCGGGGTGGTTTGCGCCGAGGCGGGGCGGCTCGAAGTCGTCTGATGCTTGCGCCAGCGCACCCTCGTAGTCCAGCCAGCCGGTGCTTGCCCGCCCCTGGCCCGCGCTGCTGCCGCCGACCTCCCACCTCTTCTCGATCCGCAGCCGCTCGACCACCTCCGCCGAGCGCCCGGCGACCGCGGTCTCGACGAACGCGGCCCCGCAGCCGGCGTCGGCCACGATGTGCGCGAGCGACTCGGCCGACAGCTTGAAGTTGAGGGGCACGGGCACGGCGCCGCAGCGCATCGCGCCGAACATGATTTCGATGAACTCGAAGCGGTTGCCGACGCTCAGCGCGACCCGGTCGCCCATTGCGACGCCCGCGTCCATGAGCAGGTTGGCCACGCGGTCCATGCGCTCGTCGAGCTGCCTGTAGGTGACCTCGTGCGGCGTCGGGCGTGACAGGTCGATCAGCGCGGTGCGATCGGGGAACTCGGCGCGGGCTTGGCTCAGCCAGTAGCCGAGATTCCTGGTGCGGTTCCCGGTGCGGCTGCTCACGCGTCGGGGTCTCCGCGCCCGGCGGGCAGAGCCAGTGCCGAGATGCAGATCGCCGTGGCCACGCCGCCGATGACGATCCAGATCCAGCCGTCGCCCGTGCGCATGACTGACGCCACGCCCCACAGAGCCATTGCATTGCCCGCGAGGTTGACGATCAGCCCCCAGACGCGCCCCGACCATGGCCCGATGCGTCGCTCGAGGAACCGGTGCAGCACACCTCCCGCGCGCATCACCACCACCCCAGGCGGTTGAAGACGTAGGTGATCGCGATCGCGTTGAGCAGCGTCACCTGCAACAGGATGCCGAGGTTCCACAGGTACGATTTGCTGCGGTCGGCACCCAGCACCTTGCGGTCGTTCAGCAGCAGGTACATCGACCACCCGACGACGTTGTTCGCGAGCGACAGGAACGCCGCGATGAAGATGACCAGCCAGACCGGGCGCGCGTTCCAGGCGGCGAGGAATGCGATCTGCGGCAGGAGCGCGCTGAGCTTCCAGCGCCACGACGCGGTGTCGGGCTCCCATCCGAAGGCCTCGTGGATGGCCATCGCGCCGGCCAGGCTCATGGCCACCGTGGTCGTGATGGGGACCGCGAGGAACCCCACGTAGAAGAGGACTTGCGACCACGTGGGACCGAGCAACGGCATGAGCGCCGCCGCCAGCTCGGGCGCCGACTCCGGTGTGATCCCCTGGGGGAAGAGGGTCGCGGCGAAGACGCCGATCACCAGGAAGTTGACGACCACGAACGGGATGAAGAGTCCGGCGAACAGGTCGAAGCGGGCCAGCGATTCGTGGTTGCGGCCCCAGCCCCGGCCCAGGCCCGCGTAGTGGAAGAAGACCCAGTCCATCACGCCGACGGCCGCGGCGGACGACGCGATGAAGAGGTCCAGCCCCTCCCCTCCCCCCGGCAGCCAGGGCACGAAGGCGCCGCGGGCCGCCGCGCCCCAGTCGACGCCCACGACCACGAGGACGGCGCCGAAGGCGACGATCATCAGCGCGATCGCGCCCTTCATCACGGCCTCGACCAATCGTGTCCCGGTCCCGCCGCGGCGTCCGTAGCTGAGGATCAGCCAGCTGGTGACCCCCACGTAGAGGACCCAGTTGTACTCGGCCGGGAAGGAGAAGCCGGCAAACGGCGCGAGCGACTCGATCAGGTGGGTGCCGAGGGCGACCTGGCCGAAGTTGAAGATCACGGCGACCGCCGCCGTGCCGACCAGCGCGGTCAGCAGCGAGCCGATGAGCCAGGAATGGCGGCGATTCTGGACCTGGATGACGCGGAAGCCCCCCTTGCAGGTGAAGCGGGCCATCGCGGCCATCATGAAGAGGCCCAGGCCGCACGCGAGCCAGATCAGCCACAGGGTCCGATAGCCGAACGTGGCGCCGGACAGCATGGAGGAGGTGAGGGTGCCGGCTCCGAGCGTGAGTGCGGCCCCCATGAAACCCGGACCGGCCAGACGCGCATAACCGCCGATCCGCCGGTGCGCCGGGGCCCTGGCCAGCGCCGCCAGCCGGTCGGCCTCGGCATCCAGCACTTCCGCCGGAATGCGCTGGGCGATGGGATAGCTGGACGGGTCGCCGCCCGGTGCGCCGGGCTGGCTGCCCCCGTCGGCCGGCCCGCTCACAGGGTCAGTATCGATTTGCCGAACACCTTGCGCCTCATGAGTTCGCCCATTGCCGTCCGGACATCCTCGATCGGCCTGACGGCGTGGATGACCGGCTCCAGTTCGCCCTCGGCGACCATCGCCAGCAGGCGGACCAGCCCTGCGCGGCTCCAGCCGTCCGACCCGATGATCGTCTGTTCGAAGCTCCAGATGTAGCGGATGTCGGTGGACGGGTCGTAGCCGGCCGTGGCGCCACAGGTGACCATGCGGCCCTGGAAGCGCAGCACCTTGAGGCTGGCCGCCCAGGTGGCTCCGCCGATGTAGTTGATCACCACGTCCACGCCGCCGGATTCCGGGTCGTGGTAGCGGGGGCGCCCGGTGATCTCGCGCACGAGCCGGACCAGTTCATTGGAACGCGAGGGAAGGACGTGGTCGGCACCGATGGCCCGCAGGCGGTCCAGCTTCCCCGAGGAGCCCCCGGTCGCGATCACGCGCGCATCCAGCCGCTTGCAGAGCTGAACGCAGCAGGTGCCGACGCCGCCGGTCGCGCCGAGGATCAGCACGGTCTCGCCCGCCTGCACGCGTGCGCGATCCTCGACCATGCGCAGCGATGTCCCGTACGCCACTGGAAGGGCGGCGGCATGCTCGAACGAGACGCCGTCGGGGATCGGCACCAGGCTGCCCAGGGGAACCGCAAGGTATTCGGCCGCCGCCCCGGGCGCCTTCTCGCCGAGCATGCCGCGCCCCTCGATGATCGGGTCGATCATCACCCGGTCCCCGACCTGCCGGCCGGCCTGATCCGTCCCGGGACCGAATCCTGCCACCTCGCCGGCGGCGTCGCCGCACGGGGTCATGGGGAAGGGGATGCGCAGTCCCGTGGTGCCTGCCAGCATCATGGGGTCGAAGCCGTTGAGGGCGCAGGCGCGAATGCGAATGAGCGCCTCGCCGGGGGCGGGCTCGGGGGTGGGCACGTCGGCCAGGTAGAGCTGGTCGACGGTGCCGTGACGGTCGTACAGGACGGCCTTCACCGTCGCCTAGCCGACCAGCGAGGAGTACGTGCCGCGCCCCACCGCGCAGAGACGGCCCTGGTCGTCGTGCACGTCGACGTCGGCGACCGAGATGGTGCGGCCGCCTCGCCGCAGCCGGGCCGTGGCCAGCAGGTACGGACCGGTGCAGGGGCGCAGGTAGTCGACCCGTAGCGAAATGGTGGGGACGCCGCCTCCCGCCCGGACCGCCACGACCATGTCGCCGGCGATGTCGATGAGCGACGCTACGGGGCCGCCGTGATAGATCGTGCCGTCCCCTCGCGTGAGTTCGGCCTGCTTGGGCATTCCGAGCACGACGGTTTCGCCGTCCTCGCTCATGTCCTCGAGCGTGATTCCAAGCGCGATAATGGCTTCCGAACCCGCCAGCACGGACTCGATGAGGTTCCAGGCTTCCGTGTTTTTCGGTGACATGGCGTAAGGAATTAGGCTGGGGCCGCGTGGCGGGCAAGTGGGCGCGCGACACCGCAGCGGCCTTGACCCGTGCGGACGCACGCCCCCACTTGACTGGGAGTTCCCCTCAAGTTCCGGAAGGAGCCGCTCCGATGCGCACCGCCGCCCGCGTTCCGTCCCCGGCCGCCGCAGCGGCAGTCACCGCCCGCTCGGCTGCCACCGCGCTGTCGCTTGTCGCGTCCGCCCTTTTCGCCGGCGCCGCAATCACCACCCTTTCGTCCCCTTCGCTGGCCGCCCAGGCCGCCGACCGGCTCACCGTCGACCGGCTCACCGTCGACCGGTACCTCGACTGGGAGCGCGTCAGCGACCCCCGGATCTCGCCGGACGGCTCCCGCATCGTCTACACGAAAAGCTGGGTGAACAAGCTGGAAGACCGGTGGGACGCCAGCCTTCACATGATGAACGCCGACGGGTCGCGCAAACGCTTCCTGGTGGACGGTTCGGGGGCCCGCTGGTCTCCGGACGGCACGCGCATCCTCTTCACCGCCGCGGACGACGGCGGCGGGACCCAGATCTTCGTCCGCTGGATGGACGAGGAGGGCGCCGTCACGCGGGTGACCCGGGTCCAGGGAACGCCCATGAACGCCATGTGGTCGCCCGACGGCACGATGATCTCGTTCACCATGGACACGCCCGGCGAGCTGCCGAGCGACTGGTCGATCGACCTTCCGGCCGCGCCCGCGGGCGCCACCTGGACCGAGACCCCGCGCATCGTCGAGAACATGCACTTCCGCCGGGACTTCACGGGATTCACGGACCCGGCCTACCATCACCTCTTCGTCGTCCCCTCCACGGGAGGCACGGCGCGCCAGCTTACGCACGGCAAATGGCACGTCGGAGCCCGCTTCATCGCCATCTACTGGGGCGCCGGCTACGACTGGACGCCCGACGGCAGCACCATCGTCTTCGACGGGCTGATGAGGGAGGACTGGGACAAGCGCTACTTCGAGTCGGCGATCAACGCCGTGGACGTGGCCACCGGCGAGATGCGCGAGATCACATCGACGCGCGGCCTCTGGACCAGCCCGTCGGTCTCGCCGGACGGCAGCACCATCGCCTTCACGGGCTACGAGTGGTCGCCGCAGACCTATCATGTCGGCGAGATCCACACGATCGGGATCGACGGCAGCGGCATGCGCAAGCTCACGCCCGACCTGGACCGGGACATCGGGGGCATCATATGGGACGATGACGGCACCCGCTTCTACTTCGCCGTCCAGGACCGGGGCTCATCCAACGTCTATTCCGCCACGACCGGAGGCGACCTGCGGCAGCTCACCGACGGCGTCCAGATGCTCTCGCTTACGTCGGCGGCGGGCGGGACCGCAGTCGGGGTTCGCTCGGCTCCGCAGGCTCCCGGCGACGTGGTCCGGTTCGGCCTGGAGGTCGGCGCGGATCCCGTGCAGCTCACACGGGTGAACGAGGATGTTCTGGAGGGCGTCGTCCTCGGAGACCTCGAAGAGATCTGGTACGAGTCCACGGAAGGGGCACGGGTACAGGGATGGGTCATCAAGCCGCCCGGCTTCGACCCCTCGCGGCGCTACCCCCTCATACTGGAAATCCACGGCGGCCCCCACGGCATGTACAACGTGGGCTTCAACTGGATGTTCCAGAACTTCGCCGCCAACGACTTCGTGGTCCTCTACACGAACCCGCGCGGCTCGACCGGCTATGGAACGGACTTCGGCAACGCGATAGACGACCAGTACCCCGGCCCGCGCGACCTCGCGGACCTGCTCCACGGCGTCGACGAGGTCGTCGGCGGGGGATACATCGACACCGACAGGATGTACGTGGGCGGCTGCTCCGGAGGGGGCGCGCTCTCGAGCTGGGTGATCGGCCACGACAACCGCTTCGCGGCCGCAGCCGTGCGGTGTCCGGTCATCAACTGGATGTCGTTCGCCGGCACCGCCGACGTGGCCATGTGGGGCTATCGTCGCTTCCGCGAGCTGCCCTGGGAGAACCCGGACAAGTGGCTGCGCCACTCGTCGCTCATGTACGCGGGCAACGTGACGACCCCCACCCTGCTTCTGACCGGGGAACTCGACCTGCGCACGCCGATGTCGCAGACCGAGGAGTACTACCAGGCGCTCAAGATGGTCGGCGTTCCCACCGCCATCATCCGCTTCAACAACGAGTACCACGGCACCGGGACCCGGCCGTCCAACTTCATGCGAACGCAGCTGTACATGCGGAAGTGGTATGACCGCTGGGTCGGCAAGGTGCCGGTGAGCTGATGCGCTGCGGCAACCGATTGGCGACGCCCCCCCGCGGCGCCGGAGGATCCCGGTGAATCCGCCGCGCGAGGCCCGCTCGGGACTGAAGGCCTTCGAAAAGGCCGAACTGCCTGCGCCGCCGAAGCCGAAGGGGCTGTCATGGCTCGGCGTCGTGGGGCCCGGCGTCATCGTGCTGGGCGCGTCGATCGGCAGCGGCGAATTCCTGCTCGGACCCGCGGCGTTCGTGCAGTACGGGCTGGTGCTGCTTTGGGTGACCCTGGTGGCCGCGTTCTTCCAGACGGTCTTCAACACCGAGCTGATGCGCTGGACGATCGCCACCGGCGAGCCCGTCGTGACGGGGTTCATGCGCACGAAGCCATGGTCCCAGTTCTGGGCCTTGGTGTACGCGCTGCTCTACTTCCTGCAGGTGGGCTGGCCCGGCTGGGCGGGTGCGGCCGCGGGCGCGATCTTCTTCCTGATCTTCCGCGACCTCGCGGGACCCGGACAGGAGCACATCGTCTACTGGATCGGCGTGGGCACGTTCGTGCTGTGCGTGGGGATCCTGCTCTTCGGCAAGCGGATCGAACGGACGCTCGAGCTGCTGAACTGGGTGCTGGTGTCCGCGATCATCGGCGGGTTCCTGATTCTGGCGTTGATCTTCGTGGCGCCCGGCACCTGGGTCTCGGCCGCGGCGGGGCTCGTCGGCTACGACACCGGCACCGGCGGCTTCCGCTTCATCCCGCAAGGGGTGGACTGGTTCCTGATCGGCGCATTCGCGGCGTACTCGGGCGCGGGCGGCGTCGTCAATCTGACCCTGTCCAACTGGGCCCGCGACAAGGGGTACGGCATGGGCAAGCGCGCCGGGTACATTCCGGCGGCGGTGGGCGGTGAACGGACCAGGCTCGCACCCACCGGCTACACCTTCGACACCACCTCGGACGCCATGGCCCGGTGGCGCGGATGGTGGCGCATCGTGCGCGCGGACCAATGGATCGTCTACTTCGTCGGGGCGATGCTCGGGATGGTGCTCCCGGCGGTGATCTACGTCACGTTCATCGAGGCGGGCACCGACATCCGCGGCCTTTCGGTCGCGGCCACACTGGCCAACGCGATCGCGAGCGAGAAGGGGGCCATATTCGGCGGAATCATCGCCATGATGGCCGTCTGGGTGCTCTTCAAGACCCAGCTCGACATCCTCGAAGGGATGACCCGGGCGATCACCGACATCCTCTGGACCGGCTCGCGCACCGTGCGTCGCTGGCGCGGCGGCGATGTCCGGTTCGTGTACTACACGGTGCTGGGCGCGCTGTGCGTGTGGGGGATCATCGCGCTGGGGCTGGCGCAGCCGATCATTCTGCTCCAGCTCGGCGCCAACATGGCCGGGGTCGTCTTCGTGATCTCGTCGCTGCACCTGCTGTACATCAACACGCGTTTTCTGCCCGAGGAAGTCCGGCCACCGATGTGGCGCAGGGTCTCGCTGGTGCTGATGTCCGTCTTCTACGGGGCCTTTGTGACCCTATGGCTACGCGGGGTGATCGGGGGATGGCTGGGCGGGTAGGAGGAGTCACCCCCGACCGATCCTCAACATCTCGATCTCGAAGATCAGCGTCTCGTTGGGGCCGACCACTCCGTCGATGCCGGCCCTGCCGTAGCCGAGCCTGCCGGGCACGATGACCTCGAAGTGGCTCCCGATCGGCATGAGCAGCAAGGCTTCCCGAAACCCCCGGATGAGATCCCGGGGCGACAGGACGTCCGGTGTGCCGCGCTCGTAGGACGAGTCGATCACCGTGCCGTCCTCGAGCTTGCAGCTGTAGTGTATCTGGACGCGGTCCCTCGCGCGGGGTGGCGGGCCGGTGCCTTCGCGCAGAACCTTGTACCGGAGCCCGCTGCGGGTGCTGATGAAGCCGTCCGCGTCGGGGAGCGGGTCTGCGGGGTTCAGGGTGGGGGCGCCGCCGCCGGAAGCGCAGGCGGAAGCCGCCGCGCCCGTCGCGAGCGCCAGGAGCAGGATCGCGCGGCCTGCCCCGGCCGCCGCCGCGCCCCTCTGCCTCGCCCTCATCCCCCCTCGATAACCTCCAGCAGCTCGATCTCGAAGATCAGCGTCTCGTTGGGCCCGATCACGGTGCCCGCGCCATCCTCGCCGTAGGCCAGCTCCGAGGGAATGGTGACGCGCATCTGACCGCCGACCGACATCAGCTGGAGTGCTTCGCCGAAGCCGGCGATCACGCCGTCCACGGGGAAGGTGTTGGGTTCGCCGCGATCGTAGGACGAATCGAACTGCGAGCCGTCGGTGAGGGTGCCCCGGTAGTGCACGACGACCTCGTCATTCGCCGTGGGGCTGGCGCCGTCTCCATCGCGGAGCATCTGGTACTCGAGCCCGCTCTCGGTGGTGATCACCTCGGGTTCCGCATCCGCGCATGCCGCGCCGACCGTGACGGCCAGAGCGCCGCACGCTGCCTGAATTGCCTTTCGCATCCTGTCTCCTTGTTCCGCTTCATTTCACTCCGCCCCTACCGACGACTCCAAAATGCTCGCCAGCGAAGGTGTCCCCGCCAGCCGCATGGTGATTCGCAGTTCATCGCTCAGAATCTCCAGCACCCGCTCGACGCCGGCCTGGCCGAAGGCTCCCAGCCCCCACAGGTAGGGTCGGCCCACCGCCACCGCGTCGGCGCCGCGGGCGATCCCCTTGAAGATATCGCTGCCGCGGCGAAACCCGCCGTCTACGATAACGGGAACCCGTCCGGAAGTGACGGACGCGATCTCGGGCAACGCGTCGATCGTGGCCTGTCCGCTGCCCTCGGCCCGCCCGCCGTGGTTGGAGACCCAGATTCCGTCGACGCCGTGGTCCAGCGCCAGGGTCGCGTCTTCGTGCGTCATGAGACCCTTCACCACGATCCTCTGGTCCGTGATCTCGCGCAGGCGCCCGATAAAGTCCCAGGTCATTCCCGGTGTGCGGAAGTCGCCGGCGCGGTAGCTGGTGCCCTGGAACATCGGTTTGACGCTGGGTGCGCGGCCGCGGGGGCGGTGGCAGCTGTTGCAGGTGCGATCGTCGGTGCGCGACCAGCGCTCCAGGGTGAGGCGGTTGCTCCCGCCGGGCAGGTCCACCGTGAGCACGATGACGGGGCATCCCGCCGTGCGCACGCGCTCGACCACCGCCTGCGTGACGTCCCAGTTCGAGGTGGCATAGAGCTGGTACCAGACGGGCTCGCCACGGGCTTCGTTCACGTCCTCCACTCCGGTCGAACTCACGGTCGACAGGGCTTGCAGGTGTTCGCGGGCCTGTGCGGCGCGCGCTGTCGCCAGTTCGCCTTCGGCGTGGAACCCGCGCTGGCTTCCGCACGGCGCGATAACGATCGGCGTGGGCCACTCGCGGTCGAACAGCGTGACGCGGGTGTCGATCCGGCTCACGTCGACGAGGCGGCGGGCACGTACGTACATGCGCTCCAGGGCCGCCCGGTTGTTGCGCTGCGTCTCCTCGCCGTCGACTCCGGTCTGGATGTAGCCGAAATGTGCCGGGGGGACGGTGGTTTCAGCGACCTTCTCCATGTCGAAGACGTCGAGCGCGTCGGCGGCGCTGGTGACGAGGTCCTCCAGGGTGGGGCGGGGAGGGGGCGGGGCCGAGGCGGGTGCGGGCGCCGCCGCGGTCGGGCCGGTGGGGGTGGATCCGGGGCCGGCCGGCGCGCACCCCGGGATCGTCGCCAGCAGCGGGCTGGCCGCAAGCCAGCGCAGGAAGTCCCGGCGGCTCGAGCGGCGATTGGGGGCGAAGTCATGTCCCATGGGGCAATCTGGGAGCCGGGAGGCGATGGGGCCACTTTGGAGGGCTGGCCGTGCCGTGGTTGGACACTGACCTTCAAGGCGATTCGGGCGTCCCATCCAGACTGGAGGTGTACGATGGTACGGGCATCATGTTGCACGGCGATCCTGGCCCTGGCGGTCATGGGCTGTGTTGAGTCCGGTGAACCCGCGGCGGGCTCCGGCGAAGCGGCAGAAAACGCGACCATTTCCGTTTCCGATTCAGCGGACGTGCGGATCGTCCACATCTCCGACGTGCGCGGGCTTTCCCTGCCCCGGCTGGACACGCGGCTGGTCTACTCCACCGCTGCGGATCTGCTGCTCGTGCGCGTGGGCGGGGCGGTGTTCCTGCCGGACTCGTCGCTGCTTCTCGCCGACGGGTCGACCGAGATCATCTTCCTCGATCCGGACGGACAGGTCCAGGGGCGTACGGGCCGAGAGGGAGAGGGGCCGGGAGAGTACCTCGACATCGCGCGGGTCGGCGTCGACGCGGACGGAACGCTGTACGCATACGACCGGCGGCAGCGGCGATTCACCTTCATGGACTCGCAGGGGACGGTGACCGGTGTCCGCAACATCGAGCGCATCGGCGAGATCGTGCCCCTCGTTCACCTTGCGGGCGGCGAGATGATCGCCGTGTTCGAGCCGCGGATGCGTCTCCCGCCAGGGCTGCAAAGGCCGCCCCTGTTCCTCCTTCGCGGCAGCCAGACGTGGGAAGACGTCGATACTCTGGGTTGGTGGCCCGGCAAGGAACGCATCGTCCCGCCTGCACAGGACCGATGGCACCCGGTCGCCTTTGGCGCCACTGCCCTGTATGCCGGGCGAGGCCCTTACGCGGCAGTGGCCACCACCGATTCGCTGGACGTGTCTCTCTACGAGGGGCTGGCCCCGGTTGCCCGGATTCGGGGCGGGGCGTCTCCCCGGGAAATCACAGCAGTGGAAATGGCGGCCTGGACCGACCTTTTCCTGGGAATGTACCCGGAGGAACGGCGCTCGCTCGAGCGCAGCCGGCTGGAGGACTCGACGGGGCGAGAAGCCTATCCGGCCTTCGCGGCGCTCACCGTCGACGCGGGCGGCAGGATCTGGCTCGGGGACTATGCCAAACTCGAGGAGCAGGAGAGACGCTGGACGGTATTCAGTTCCGAAGGGCGGCCGGTCGGCACCCTGCATCTTCCCGTTTTTCGTCCCGAATGGGTTCAGATCAGGGCGGGCGCGATGACAGGCTACGGCTGGGTCGAGTTCGAGACGACGATCCCTGGCGCGGAGCACGAGTTGCTGGACGTGTTGGGGGATCGGGTCGCGATCCTGCGCCGCGACGATCTGGCGGGCGAGTTCATCGAGGTCTACGAGGTGGTCCGCTGAGCAACCCCCGCAAGCTGCACCGCAACGTCTGGGCCACGAGCGGCACCAGCTTCCTGACGGACGTGTCCAGCGAGATGCTCCTCAATGTCCTGCCGCTCTTCCTGTCGAATGTGCTGGGTGTGCGGGTGTGGGCCGTGGGCGCGGTCGAGGGCCTGGCCGAGGCGACGTCGAGCGTGCTGAAGCTGTATTCGGGGTGGGTGTCGGACCGGCTGGGAACCCGCAAGTGGCCCGCAGTGGTCGGATACGCGATCTCGGCGCTGTCGAAGCCGTTCTACTACGTAGCGTCCAGTTGGGGCGCGGTGGCCGCGATCCGGTGGGGGGACAGGGTGGGGAAGGGGGTGCGCACGGCGCCGCGCGACGCTCTGCTCGCCGATTCGACGACGCCCGGGCGCCGGGGACTCGCCTTCGGGCTGCACCGGGCGGCCGATACGGCGGGCGCCGTGGTCGGGATCGGGGTGTCGATCTGGATCGTGCAGCAGGTGCAGGGTGGGGGAGCGCTTCTGGAGGCGGAGACGTTTCGGAAGCTTGTGCTGTGGAGCCTCGTGCCCGCGTTCCTGGGGGTAGCGGTTCTGGCGTACGGCGCCCGCGACGTGAAGGCACAGACCGCAGCCAGCCGCCCCCCCACCAGCCGCCCCCGACTGCGCCTGCGTGGACTCGGCCGCGGCTACGCGGCGTTCGTCGCCTGTTCCGTGATCTTCGAGCTGGGAAACTCCGCAGATGCCTTCCTCGTGCTCAGGGCACAGGAGCGAGGGCTCTCGGTGGCCGGGATCCTGTGGCTGCTCCTCGCCTTCAACGCGGTCTACGCGCTCATGTCGACGCCCGCGGGGTCGCTGGCCGACCGGGTCCCACGGAAGCGGGTGGTGGCGGGTGCCTGGGGACTCTACGCCCTCGTCTACCTGGGCTTCGCGCTTGCCGATACCGTTGTGCACGTGACCGTGCTGTACCTCGTGTACGGCTGCTATCACGGCCTCGTGGCGGGCGCCGCCAAGGCCCTGGTCGCCGACCTCGTGCCTGCTGCGCAACGAGGAACCGCATACGGCGGCCATGCGGCGGCCGTCGGCCTTGCGACCCTGCCCGCGTCCCTGCTGGCCGGCGTCCTCTGGGAGGGCCTCTTCGCCTGGCAGGGCTTTGGTCCGGCGGCGCCTTTCGTCTTCGGCGCGGCGATGGCAGCGATGGCCGCGGCGCTGCTGCTGGTCGCGGTGCCCGGCGATCCTCAGCCCGCGGGCCGGAATCGCACCAGCACCGGCAGGTGATTGCTCGTCGTGTCCCGGTAGTCCGGGATGTATTCGTCCACGCGGTAGACCAGCGCCGATCCGTCCTCGTACCAGGCCATCGCCTCGTCGGAGGCCAGGATGTGGTCGATCATCTCCTCGAACCCCAGGATCGAGGTGGCGCGCGCGGCGCTCAGTTCGGCGGTGGGGAACACCCATTCGGGCGCGGCGTCGACCAGGGCGCGATAGGGCGTGTCGCGTCCGCTGGTGATCGATTCGTCCACGTCGTCATTCCAGTCGCCGGGAATCAGCACGAGGGTCTCGGACCAGGTGGAGTCGACGTAGTCCTTGAGTCCCGTCGCCGCGGCGGCGCGCCTCTCCCACGAGGAGACCTGCTCGTCCGCCTTCGCATGAAGGACGATCACTACGGCATCGTGCCGGGCACCGCCATGGCTCAAACGGACGCTTGCCTCCAGGGGCGGGCGTCCTGCAAACTCGTGGTTCAGCTCGCCGAGGACGACCCGGGCGCCGGTCACCTCGAGCGTCGCGGTCTTGTAGATGAGGCCGACCTTCAGTTCACCGCCGGAGTAGAAGTCCGTACCTTCCGTCACCGTGGAGTCGTTCGCGAGCAGTCCAGCGTAGCCCGGGAGATTGGCGAGCAGCGTGTTGAACGCGGTGGCGCTGGTGACTTCCTGCACGCCCCAAAGGTCTGCGTCCGTGCCCAGAATCACGTCACGCACGCGGGCAAGCTGGAGTGCCTCGTCGGACGGACCCTGATTCGCAGCCCCGAAGTAGAGCAGGTTCCAGGTGGCGACGTCGAGTGTCGCGGCCGTTCCCCGGGCCGGGATCGAAATGGGTGCGGGCGGAGGGTCGGACGGAGGCGGGTCGGGCTCGGGGAGCCCCGGCGAGTCGGATCCGCAACCGGTTGCGGCAATACCCATGACACCGGCGGCCACAAAACGCCGAAAATGGCGTTTCCGTCTCGCCGGAACGGCGCTTTCAATCATATTGACTTATCTTCGCAAGGCCCCTGAACTGCTCGCAATCTGTTGTTCGGTCAGACCTTCGAGCAATCATCCGCCAAGGAGACTCGATGACGAAGCCATCCATCACCCAGCCGATTTCGATGTCGGCGCGTGTCGCGCGGTGGCTCATGTTTGTCGTTGCGGTCGCACTGGTGACACCCCTGGCTCCGCTTGTGGCCCAGGACTTCAACGCCCGGGCGGGTTCCAGCGTGACCCTGGGGGGCCGCGTCCAGGCCCAGTTCGAGGCGTCCGGCTCGGAAGAGTCGGCTTCGTCCTTTTTCATTCGGCGTGCGTGGATCACTGCGGATGGCCGCTTGAACGATCTCGTATCGGGCCGCCTTCAGTTTGACGCCAATGGCAACAAGGTACTCGAAGCGTACCTGGCATTCACTCCTTCGGACCGTTTCCGGCTGGAGCTGGGACAGTTCAAGCGGGCGATATCGACCTTCTGGCTCGCCGCCAACTTCGATCTGCCGCTGATCGAGCGCGACGGTCGGGTTCCGGGATCCGATCCTTGTCCCGGAGTCGGCAACGTGTGCTCGTTCGGACGCCTGACGGGCGGACTGGGTCTCGACGCGTACGAGCCCGGGTTTCTGATGAGCGGAAGGTTCTCGGAAAAGGTCGGCTTCCGGGTTACGATGACCAACGGAGAGGGGCTCAACGGGAAGGACAAGAACAGCGCGAAGTCGACGTCCACACGACTGACCTTCAACGTCGACTCGAATAACCGCTTGCATACATACGCGGTATTCGACGAGACGGTCGATGGCGCCGGGGACACGAAATGGGCTCCGGCGTATGCCCTCGAGTACGAACTCGGCACGTGGCGGCGGGGCCCCCACCTGGTCGTCAATGCGGCGACCGGCCGCAACTGGCGAGCCGAGGCAGCGAGCCTGAACGAGGACCGCGAGGTGGGCTTCTTCGCCTTTCAGGCCATGGGGTTGTGGTACCTGCCGATCGAGGGCGACGGCGCATTCGAGGCCTTCGAGCCCCTCTTCCGCGTGAGTTGGGCGAGCACCCAGACCGGCGACAGCCTCTTCGAGGGCGACATCGTGGTCAACGACGACGTGAAGGGACTGGTGATCACGCCCGGCTTCATGCTCTACGCGACCGGCCGCACCGGCATCTCGACCAACCTGGACATCTACAGTTCGTCGCGCACGGTCGCCGGCAGCGATCACTCGAGCATGAGCTTCGACCCGCAGTGGTCGCTGAAGATGCAGGCGTTCGTGACCTTCTAGCGGTCCGCCGGCCCCGGGGCGGCCAGCGCTTCCAGGCGCGCCACCGCCTCGTCGAAACGGGCTTCCAGTCGCGGGATGCTCGCGCCGGAGTACCCGATGCGCAAACGGGCGCGCGATGCAATGAGCACGTCCAGCAGCTCCCGGGCCGCCGTGCGGCGCACATCCGGGTCCGTGCTGCCGCGTTCGCCGATCCAGACGGGTGCGGTGTGCGCGAAGGGTGAGGTGTCGACCGACGGCCAGCGCGTCTCGCCGCCACGGGCGCGCGCCGCGACCCAGCCGCCGTCCGGCAGCGTCACTTCGCCCGAGTAGGTACGCTGGCCGGGCGAAGCAATGCCTGAACGGGACTGCACGACCTGGCCGTTGACGAGGATTTCCACGGTGTCCACGGAGGTCGCCGTGGCGAGATCGAGCGTCCACCGGACCGCGCCCGCCGCGACCACCTCACCCGGTCGCGCTGCACCGACCCTGAAGTCGACGAAAGGCCCATTGGTGACGAAGGACCTGCCGTCGCGCAACGCCGCCACGTACGCGGGCCAGTTGAGACGGTCGCCGGTGTGCGCGTACACGCGCGTGGCACCCACCGGCATGGTTCGGTGCAGGTTCAGCATGACGTCGGTGCCCGCCGACGGCGCCACCGTCAGGCCCAGGTTCAGGAAGCGGTGCCACAGCGCGGCGGTGCCCTCGAAGCTGCTCCACAGACACATCACCTCGAGGGCGTCCACATCGCCCATGACCGCGTCGGCCACCAGTTCGACGGGCACGCCGGCCCGCGCCTCCACGGCGAACGGATCGGGCGACATGACGGGGTGCACATAGTAGCCCAACCCGCCATGGTCATGCGCAAACGCCAGGACTTCCGCGTTGGTCCGGTCGTCGGTCCCGTAGACCTCGTAGCCGGGCCCCCAGACCCACGGCCAGTGCAGCTCGGGTATCTCGATCAACCCCATATGGCCCAGGAAGTGCGACCGGATCTCCTGCCCGAAACGAATCAGCGGCGAGGCGTCCGACTTCTCCCACCCCCACAGGTCCTGGTCCTCGTAGCGGTTGTGCAGGTTGGCCAGCAGGGGCGAGGCGACGTCCAGCTCCTCGCCCTTCATCATCGGCACCATGTCGGTCGGGTCCAGGTCGTACTGGCCGCCGTAGTTGAGGTGGAAGTGGTGGTCTCCGGACGCCCACCCCGCGGCGCGAGCGTCCCACACGGGATCGAGCTCCAGTTCGACCTCGGTGACGGCGCCGGGCGCGGCCGTGACCGTGACGCGCTCCTCGGGGGTCGCCAGCCCGCGGACCGCCGACACGGAGACCTCGCCCGCCGGCACGGTGACCTCGATCTGCCCCGGGCTGTAGAAGAAGATGCGGCCGCCGGCGCCCTCGGAATGGGAGATGCCCTCGTCCGGGACGGCGGGGTGCCCGGCCGCGTCCACGACCGTCAGGCGCGCCGCAGTGTTGGTGCGTATGCGCACGCGTGCCATTTCGGTTCCCCAGTTCCAGGTCGCAACGTCCACGGCTTCCACCGCACCGCCCGCCTTGCGGATCCGCTTGAGTCCCATGACCTCCCGAGCGTCGGCCTGGGAGAAGTAGACCCACGCTCCGTCGGCGCTCCACGCAGGGGTCAGCGGCAGACCGCCGCCGGTCAGCAACACCGACGGGCCGGGCTGCCCGACACTGTGGACTCGCAGCTCCCAGCCGTCCTGGGTTGGCCAGTTCAGCGCGAACTCCGCCCCGTCCGGGGCCACCGCCGGACGCGCCATGGATGCGATGCTGCCCGAGATCAGCACGGTCGGCGCGCGTTCGTCGGAGTGCCGCAGCTCCACCCTGTCCCCGCCTCGCTTGGCGAGCACCATCACCGCGTCCGTTCCCGGCACCGGTTGCGGCCGCATCTCGATCCCGGGTTCTGCGGTAACCGGGGCGGCGTTTCCGGTGGCCAGGTCCAGGGCCCACACGTCCAGGGAGCCGGCCTCGCCCGATGTGTAGTAGAGCGTGTTGCCGTCGGCGGACCATGCCGGATCCAGGTCGATGGCCGGGGAGTCGACGGTGCGCAACAGGTCACCGGAGTCCGCGTTCACGACGACGATACGGGTGTCGTGATCGTCGTCCCGTACGAACGCCATGCGGCGGCCGGACGGATGCCACGCCGGACGGGAGTCCACGTCGCGCCCGCTGCTGAGCCTGCGGGCCGTGCGGGTCTCGAAGTCCATCACCCAGATCCAGCCCCTCGCCGCGAACGCGATATGGCGTCCATCCGGAGAGGGCGCGGGGTCGATCGGGCCGTTGGTGAGGATCGGCAGTTCGTACCCTTCCAGGTACACGTGATGCCCGTACCCGTCGACGTGCGGATACCGATTGCGCCATTGACCGGATCCGGACTCCGGTATCAGGACGGCGGCGAGGACAAGCGACGCGCACAATGTCCGGCAGTGCGAGGTCCTGGAGTGCGATCTGGTCACGGCGGTGGCTCCGGTGCGGGGACGAGTGGTGGCGGTAACCATTGCGGCCATGCGCACGATGACGCAATGGACCATATTGACACGAACACCACACGCGCACGAGCCGCCACCGACAATGCAAGGGAGACCCCAGTGAGCCTTCGTTCCGCGACCCGTCCTTCCGCGAACCTCCGTTTCGCCGCGCGCATTCCCGGTCCGGTTGCCGCCGCAGTCCTCCTGTTCGCCCTGACGCCCTCGCCTGCGCGGGCACAGGATGCCGACGGCAACGTCTTCCACGACGGCGACTCCCTGCCATGGGGAGAGCCGAGCAACGGCACGCGGTTTCTTCCGCTCTACGGCAACTACAGCGTTGACGGCGAGGTCTTTGCCTTCCGTCTCGAAGTCCAGCCCGGCTTCGAGATCCGACCTCACACGCATCCCGTCACCGAGCACATGACGGTGCTTTCGGGCACGTTTTTCGTAGGGATGGGCGAGACCATGGACAAGGAGGCCGGCACCGCCTACGGACCCGGGAGCTACATCGCCATCGCAGCCGGCCTGCCGGCGTATATGTGGGCGGAAGAAACGACGGTCATCCAGGTCCACGGCGTGGGCCCGTTCTCGACCGACTTCGTGGAACCGCCTTCGGAGCGGTGATGAAGGACGCCCGTCGGCTCCCCGCCGCCGCCGCCGCGCGCGCGCCGGCCCCGGGCGTGGTGCTGCCCCTCGTCCTCGCCCTGACCGCCTGTATCCCCTCGGAGTCCGTCACGCTGCGCGCGGGCGACCCCGCCCCGGCCTTCACCGCGACGTCATTGGAGACCGGATCACCCCTGTCCCTCACCGACTACCTGGGCCAGACCCTGCTGGTCAACCTCTGGGCCACCTGGTGCCATCCCTGCAAGACGGAGACGCCGTATCTCCAGTCGGTGTACGAACGCTACCATGACCGTGGCCTGCGCCTGCTGGGCGTGTCCGTCGACAGGCGCGCCGACCACGACGCCGTGATCGAATTCGTCGAGGAGTTCGGCGTGGAGTACGACATCGCACTCGATCCCGACGCCCTGTCCCGCGACCTGTTTCACGCGCGCGGCCTGCCCACTTCCGTGCTCATCGACCGCAAAGGCGTGGTCGCGTTCAGCTGGATCGGCCCGATCCCCGAGGGCGACCCGACCTTTATCGGGGGCCTGGAGGCCGCGCTGGATCGCTAGCCGGACTCCGAGTCCGGGTGCCCGCGGCCCTCTGGATTTCCGGCCCCGTCCTCCACCTCCCGCGCCCGCTTCCGCAGCCACCACCCCGTCCCCGCCACCAGTCCCAGCGGAAGCAGCGTCAGGAGGCCGGTGGTCGCGAGGAACGCGAGGCGGGCCTCGTCGTCCCGGTCGAAGCACACGGGACAGGCGTGCGCCACGTCGGGGAGTGCGGCGATCAGCGCCACGGCGGCCGCGCCAACCAGGGCCGCGCGCATTACAGGTACACCTGGAAGTACAGGAACGGCCACACGAGCACCACGAAGTACCAGAACAGAGCAACCACGGACAGGTGTTCCCGGGGCAGCCTGCCCGACTGCAGGCGCAGCCAGGCCCATCCCAGGAGGCCGATCGCGACGACCGCGTGCGCGGCGTGCGCCCCGATGATCGTGTAGAACAGGCTGCCGTAGAGGGACGATGTGAGCGTCAGGCCTTCCCCGAGGAGCGCGACCCACTCCATGCCCTGCATTGCCACGAACGCCGCGCCGAGCACTGTGGCCACCATGAGCGGCAGCCCGATGGACTTGTTGCCGCGCTGGTAGGCACGGTGCGCGAACAGCAGGACGATCCCGCTCAGGATCAGAAACGACGTGTTGACCGCCGTGCGCTCGAAGGGCAGGCGCGGCTGGTCGGGCGGCGGCCACACCGATCCCACGGCACGCGCCTTCACGATGAGGAAGCCCGAGATGAATCCCGCGAACAGCATGACCTCGACGAAGACGACGAGCAGCATGCCCATCACGCCGTTCGACACCATCTTCTCGGGCCGGCGCGGCCTCGGCCGGAACGGAATGATCCTCGCCTCGGCGGTCATCACGCCTCCTGCGGTCCCACGAGCCGGTCGCGGATGCGGCCCACCCCGGGCAGCTTCATCAGCATGCTCACCAGCGGCCCGAGCAGACTGCGCACGATCGGAATGTGGCTGAGCGTCTCGAACAGCAGGATCAGCACGCCGATCGACAGGATGATCGCAACGGCGTTCGTCCCGACGGCGACCAGGACGAGCACTGTCCAGAACCCGGCGTGCGCGAGGTTATATCCGCCGGGAAGGAGATTGTCCGTACTCTTTTCGGTCGGCACGATGCTCGCGTGGACAACCTCGGCGTGCTCGTCCTCGGCCGCGTGCAGATCGGGCTCCGGCAGCCCGCGCGCAACCGCCGCCTTGGCGTCCAGGTTTTCCCACATGCGCCCCTCATGCAGCTGTACGTCCGGCGCCACGCCTCCCCAGAAAAGCGCCAGCAGAAGCACCGACGCCGCGAGAAAGACCTTCGCGATCGGGCGCTCGATCGACAGGTGCATGAAGTGCTTCACGACCAGCGACGCCTTCCAGACCGCGATCCCGAACGCCGTCACCAGCGTCAGCGTCAAACCGAGCCCGATTTGCAGCCCGAAGATGTCAACCTGCCTGTCGATCCTCTCGCCCACCAGGGGACCGACGATGCTCACCGCCAGTAGCGCGAGCAGCAGCAGGTAGATCCTGACGTAGTGATTGTCGAAGAATCCGGAACCTTCCGAGTGACCGGCCATGAGCTATTTCGCGATGTAGAGCAGGGGGAACAGGAAGATCCAGACGATGTCCACGAAGTGCCAGTAGATCCCGATCAGTTCGACGCGGTGCAACTCGAGATTCTTCGCGGCGTCGCGCGCAACGATGAACATGATCACCGCTCCCGCGATCACGTGGAGGGCGTGCAGGCCCGCGGCCGAATAGTAGAACGCCCAGAACGTGTTGGACGTGATCGTGTACCCGTGGCTGATCTCGTACCACCACTCGTAGCTCTTCACCCCGATGAACGTGGCGGCACCCCCGATGGTGTAGTAGAGGTACCGGGCCGCCTTCTTGCCGTCGCCGCGCTCGGCCGCCTGGTGCGCCAGCACGGCGGTCAGGCTCGACGAGAGCAGGACGAAGGTGTTGATGGCGCCGATCCAGGTGTTGGTGTGGACCGCCGCGTCTGCCCATTCGGGATGGCCCAGCCGGTGCATGACGTACGACGCCAGCAGTCCGCCGAAGATGACGACTTCCGAGGCCAGGACCCACCATATGGCAAGCTTGCCGGTGGCGATCCCGGTTGCGGCGCGAGTGGTTGCGATCGGCCTCATGCCGAGCCTCTTGAGGAGGGTTCGTTCTGCGGCCAGTAGTCGTCCTCGCGGTCCGTCGTGCTGTACTCGTACGGGCCGCGGTAGACGACCGGCATCTCGTCAGGACGCCAGTTGCCGTGCGGTGGGGGAGATTCGGTGGTCCACTCGAGCGAGTTGGCCTTCCACGGATTCCTGGGGGCCTTCGGTCCGTGACGAATGGTCTTGTACCAGTTGTAGAAGAAGACGAACTGGAAGGCGAGCATGATCAGGAGCGACACCGTCGCGACCACGCGCATGTCCTGGAACCAGTCGAGCGCCAGTTCGGGGAAGTGCGTGTAGTTGTAGATCCTGCGGTGCTGCCCTCCCATCCCGAGCACGAAGAGCGGGATGAAGATCAGGTTGAAGGGTATGATGGTCCCCCAGAAGTGGATCTTGCCGAGCCGGTCGTCCATCATCTTCCCGAACATCTTCGGGAACCAGTAGGTGACGGCCGCAAAGGTCCCTATGATCGCGATCGGGAAGAAGGTGTAGTGGAAGTGGGCGAGCACGAAGTAGGTGTCGTGGAAGTAGATATCCGCGCCCGCCGCGCCCAGGAAGATCCCCGTCACGCCCCCGATCAGGAACTCGGCCACGAAGGCGAGGGCCCAAAGCATGGGCGTGTTGAGCGTGATCGACCCCCCATACAACGTGGCAATGTAAACGAAGCACAACTCCGCAATGGGGACCGAGATCAATAGCGTGGTGATGGTGAAGATGTTCGCCATGCGCGGGTCGATTCCCGCGATGAACTGGTGGTGCGCCCACACGAAGAAGCTCAGCACGCCCGTCGCCACGACCGTGAAGATGACGGTCCGGTACGCGAAGACCTTCTTGCGCGCGAACGTCGTGATGATCTCGATCACGACCCCCATGGCCGGGAGCAGCACGACGTAGACCTCCGGGTGGCCGAAGAACCAGAAGAGGTGCTGCCACAGGATCGGGTCGCCGCCGGTGGCCGGATTGAAGAACCCGGTCCCGATCGTCTGGTCGAAGATGAGCATGATCGCGCCGGCCAGCAGCGGTCCGACGGACAGCATGAAGAGGATGCTGGCCACGACGATCATCCACACCACGATCGGCACGTCGAAGGCGCGCATGCCGGGCGCACGGGAGTTCATCAGCGTGGTTATGAAGTTGATCCCGCCCAACAGGAACGCCACGAACTCCAGACCCACCCCGATCACCCACAGGGTACTCCCGAGTGGTGTCAGGTTGTAGGTCGAGTCCGCCGAAAGCGGCGGGTAGGCCGTCCAGGCGCCCGCGAAGCCCCCTCCTTCCACGACCAGCGAGGCCAGGATGACGATCGTGCTGACGAAGAAGACCTGGAACGACAGCCGGTTGACCTTGGGGAACACCATGTCGTCGGCGCCGACCATGAGCGGGATCAGGTAGTTCCCGAAGGCGGCCAGCAGCACGGGCATGGCCACCCAGAAGATCATGATCGTGCCGTGGTTCGTTACGAGGGCGTTGTATTCGCCCGGCGACACCATCCCGAAGCCCGGCACGTCGATGCCCGGGAAGGCCAGTTGCATGCGGAACACGTACGCCATGAACCCGCCGACCAGCGCCATGAACATGCCCGTGAACATGTACTGCATGGCGATGACCTTGTGGTCCGTGGACCAGACGTACTTCAGCCACCCCTTGGGACCGTGGTCCGCGTGATCGTCGTGGTGATGGCCGTGTGTCAGATCGACCGCTGGCTCAACCATTCTCGGTACTCCGTTCTAGCTGCCGGGCGCGGGCGTGTTCGCATCCGTTGCCGCGGCTGTCACCGCCGGCGCGTTCGCCGCCACCCAGGCTGCGTGTTCTTCGGCCGTTTCCACCATCACCCTGGCCGCCATGACTCCGTGGCCGAAGCCGCAGATCTCCGCGCACTGCACGTCGAACTCTCCCGCAACGGTCGGCTGGAACCAGCCGGTGATGCTGCGGCCCGGGATCGCGTCCTGCTTGATGCGCCATACCGGAACCGAGAAGCTGTGGAGAACGTCCGTGGCCTCCAGCTTGAAGTGATACACCTTCTCGTTCTCGACGTGGAGCTCGTCCACCGTGAAGATGTCGTCCGCCGTGTCCAGCTCCCCGTCCACGCCGGGGTGCTGGAACGTCCAGGCCCACTGCTGGCCGATGACCCTGATCACCGCGTCCGGATTGTCGGGCAGCGTCATCTTGACGTTGTTCCAGACCTTGAACGACACCACGACGATCAGGACGTCGAAGACCAGCACCGCCAGGTGGGGATAGAAGATCCACCGCTTGTGCCGCTTGTTCTTGCCGTCGATGTAGTCGGCCCTGCGCCCGTCTCCCTTCGCCCTGAACCGCATGATGAAGTACACGAAGATGAGTTCGGCGGCGAGGAACCACACCCCGACCACCACCAGCACGAGAATGATCAGGAAATCGATGTCGCCGGCGTAGGAAGACCCGATCCGGATCAGTCCGATGTCGTCGAAGAAGTGTCCGATGCGCTCCCAGAAGCTCATGTCGTTCATTGCAGGATAAAGTTGTAGACAAACGCGGAGCCGACGAATCCCACGGCCAGCCAGAACGTCACGCGCAGCGTTTTTCGCGCGAAGATGATCGCCTCGTTCGTCTCGTCAGGGGGAGCGGCGGGTATCTCGGCCGCCAGTTCGGCGTGCGTCGGTCTGTGGGAAGGCGATTCGGCGGCCATGGCTGTTCAGCGGCTGAGGGTGTACACGTAGGCGGCGACGGCGCGCACCTGCTCGTCGGTGAGCGGCATTCCCGCGCGGGGCTGCATGAGCCCCGGGTGCTCCACGGGCTGGGGAACCCCCGTCGTGATGATGTCGACGATCGATTCGTACTCGCCGTCGATATTGAGCCACACGTCGTCGGTGAGGTTGGGGGCCAGCGGTCCCCCCGGGCCCTCGCGGAGGTGGCAGGTAAAGCAGATTCCCGTGTTGCCGTTGAAGATCTCCTGTCCCTCCTGGGCCATGGCGATCGTGACGCCTTCGGGCAGAATGGCGGGGTCGACGTCGAGCGGCTCCAGCGGCGGCGGTGGCGGGGCGGGCAACCTGCGGGGCAGCCGCTGCATGGTCATGATGTACGCGGTCACGTCGTTGATGCGCTCGTCGGTGAAGCCCGTCATGGCGGCGCGCATGTTCGCCCCGAAACCGTCTCCGCCGGCGCCGCGTACCCCGTCACGGAACTTCCGCAGCGACGACGCGATGTACCAGTCGCCCAGGTGGAGCAGCGAAGGAGCGGCGAGCGTCTCCAGGCCCCTGCCGTCCCGTCCATGGCAGTTCGCGCAGAGAAGCAGGTAGTCCTCCTCGCCGGTCTCCACTTCTCCCTCGGCGGTGGCGGGCGGGTCCGGGATCGGGAGACTGTACACGTACGCGATGACCGCTTCGATGTCCCCCGTTTCCGCGAACAGCGCCCGCGACATCGGACGCATCCGCAGCCCCTCGGCGTCCGTGTAGTGGTAGCCGCGCTGGCCGCTGCGGAACTTGTCGATCTGGGTATTGAGGTACCACCGCGACGCCCCCGCGATGGCCGGGGCGCCCAGCACCTCGTCGCCCTCGCCCTCGTCGCCGTGGCAGGGGGCGCAGGTGTCGAAAAGCTGTTCGCCGCGATCCATCAGGGCGTCCGCACCGCTGCAGGCCGTGGTGATTGTCGCTGCGATCGCCGCTGTCAGGAACCGCGTCATGAGTCCTCGCCCAGGCGGGCCGTTGGTCCGTTGGATTTGCATCCCCATAAAGTCGCCAATCCGGCGCGCGGATTCTAGCGGGCCGTGTTCCGGCGGGCAATCCCGGACTGGCCCGAAAACCGCCCACCCCGGCTCGGCCCGGGTCCTCGCAGGCGGGTCTGACGCCGGCCGACTACGCCCCGGATGGCGGGCCGCCGCGCAATCTGCCCCGCGTGGTCACGACGATCGCGCCTCCGGAGTACCCCGTGCCGTAGCGGATCGTCGCGTCCGCCGCATTGAGGAACTGGATCCTCGCCACGTCCGAGATGGGGATCTGCGCCAGGTCCTCGCGCCTGCTTTGCACCCGGCCGTCTATCACCACACCCACGACGGGATTCGGGTTGGCGGGAGTCCGGCTGGGCCGCGAGCGAAGCCATTGGGGACGCAGGAGGCTGATCGCCTCCATTACGTCGTCCACCGAGGTTGTCTGCAGTTCCTCGGGCGTGATTTCATTCCGCCGGGACGCGGATGTCGAGCTTTCTCCCGCGGTCGTCGCGCACGCGGTGACGCCTCCGAGCGTGAGAAGCACCGCGAGGGCAAAAACCGTCGCCCTGTTCCCAAAACCGTTGCACTTCTTCAAGACACTACTCCTCCTGAACGGTAACGATCGGCAGCATGACGTGGGAAAGCCGGCCGGGCGAATGATGGACCGTATTGCGCGCGAGCACCCACTCCGTCTCGTCATAGTTGTTACCACCCGTGTTCAGATTGCGTTCCCAGCGCGGGAAGCTCGACGAGGTGACTTCCAGGCGGATCCGGTGTCCGGGCAGGAACTGGTTCGCCGTCGCCTGAAGGTCGATCCTGACCTCGTACACTTCTCCCTCCTCCATCCAGACCTTGCGGTCGTAGCCCTCGCGGTAGCGGGCCCGCTGGATACCCTCTTGGACGTTCACAGGGGTGCCATCGGGTTGCACGTCGACCAGCTTGGCGACGAAGTCGGTGTCGCGTGCGTCGGAGGAAACATGGAGCACGAGCTCGATCGGACCGGTCACCTCCAGCGCCTCGGTGAGCGGCTCCGAGGTGTAGACGAGAACGTCGTCGCGGTCCTCGACGGCCGACTGGTCGAAGCCGCCCGCGGGGGCATCCGCGGTGCCGGTGCAGCATACCGGGCCGCCGATGGTGGGGACGGGGTCGTCGGGGTCGTAGACGAAGTGGTCGGCGGGCTGGCCGGTGGCCGGGGGCTCCCACGAGAGCCGGCCGTCTCCGCTGCGGGTGTTCGCGCTGCCGCCGCTGTGCAGGTACATGGGGCGGAACTCGGTACCCTCGACCGGCCAGGAATCGGCGGCGCGCCACTCGTTGGCGCCCATCAGGTAGTACTGGAGGCGGGGCATTCCCTCGAAGTCGGCGCCCGCGTCGCCGCCCGCGCCCTCGGCGCGCAGCCAGTGGTCGAACCAGCGCAGGTAGATGTTCCAGTAGTCGAGGCGGGCGTCGCCCAGGTCGCGCTCGCCGACCACCGTGCGGGAGGTGGCGATCTCCGAGGTGCAGTGGTCGGTGGGCGAGATGATCGCGAACTGGTTGTTGCGGCCGCGGTCGGATTCGGCGTTGTCGCCGAGGAGGTTGAAGAGCTTGAGCGTCTCGGAAACGCCCAGGTCGTACCAGGAATTGACGTGCAGCGCGGGTACGTCGAAGCGGTCCTGGTCGTTGACGTAGCCGATGTGGTCCCACCAGGGGTCGCCGGGCTCGTGGGACACGAATGCCTCGAAGTCGGTGGGCGGAGCGCCGGCGGCCTTCAGCATGTCGATGTACGGCAGGGTTCGCCACGCGGCCTGGAAGTCGAGCTCGCCCGGGTTCGGCGCCGGATTGATCATCTCCTCCACCTGGAGCATGACGTCCCGGGGCGTGCCCGGCGGTATGCGGTAGAAGACCTTGGTGCCGGCCCCCCGGAACCAGCCGAGGCTCGCAGCCAGCTCGGTCACGCCGCCGAAGACGACCCCGAAGTAGCGCAGACTGCCGCCGGCGGCCTGGGGCAGGGCGGCCGCGTGGGCAGGGTTGCGGGTGGCGGCGAGCTGCATCTGGTTCTCGCCCAGGTAGGAGCAGCCGTACGTGCCGATGCGCCCGTTCGACCACGGCTGCTCAGCGAGCCACGAAACCATGTCGTAGCCGTCGCGCCGGTCGTCGCGCGAGACGAAGTACTCGCCCTCGGACTGGTACCTGCCCCGCATGTCCTGCACCGCGACCGCAAATCCGTGGCTCGCGAACCAGCGGGCAGCCGAGTTCTCGCGGCGGTGCGGCATCTTGCTGTAGGGCGTGCGGATCTGGACGACGGGAAGCGGCTCCGGGGCGCCCTCGGGGAAGTAGAAGTCGGTGGCCAGGCGGACCCCGTCGCGCATCGGGACCATGTGCGTGGGGTCGAGGCGGACTTCGTAGGTGCCTTCGGGACGGGGAAAGGGGCCCTCGACGGCGGCGGCGGTGTCGCCGGTGTCGGCTGTGTCGGCTGTGTCACCGGTGTCGGCGGGAGAGCAGGCGGCCGCGAGGAGGGTGGTCGCGAGGAGGGCCACGAAAGTGCGTCGGTCGGTTACGGGCCGGTCAGTCATATGCGGTCGGTGTTGGAGAGAGGTTCAGCATTTCGCGGGCCTGGGCGGGGGTGGCGACTTCCCGGTTCAACTCGTTGATGATGCGCACCGCGCGCTCCACGAGCTGCCGGTTGCTCTTCGCCTTCTCGCCCCGCCGGTAGTAGACGTTGTCCTCCAGCCCGACGCGCACGTGGCCGCCCAGCATGGCGGCGAGCGTGGTCATGGGCAGCTGGTGGGGCCCGATCCCCGAGGTCAGCCAGACGGTGTCCTCCGGAAATTCGCGGATCATCTGAAGCACGTTGTCGACGGTCGGCAGACTGGACGTCTGGTATCCCATGACCGTCTGAATCCAGTAGGGCTTCTCGACGAGCCCCTCGTCGATCAGGAAGCGGATGACCCAGCCTCCGCCCGGGTGGTAGGTCTCCAGCTCCGGCTTGATCCCGCGGGCCTTCATTTCGGTGGCGAAGTGCTTGATCTGCCCGTAGGAAAACGGCAGGCACTCGTCGTAGATCGTCTCTGGCCTCGGATCGGGCAGGGGCGCGGGCCTGGCCGCGATCCGGAAGCGGCTCATGTCGGGCGTGAGGTTCAGCGACGCGACCTCGGGCCGGGCGTCCAGGCACTGTAGCCGCTCCTCGTTGGTCATGTCGGGGCCGCCGCCGGTCGTGTCGTTGATGATGATGTCGGGGCATGCCTCGCGGATCCTCGCGTTGACCTCCAGCCAGCGTTCGGTGGTGACCGCGGGCCGCGTGGGGAGCTCCGCCTGCCGGGCGTGCACGTGGACCATCGACGCACCCGCCTCGTAGGCCCCCGCCACGGATTCGGCGATCTCTTCCGGCGTCTCGGGGAGGTTGGGATTCGACTCCTTGCCCTGGATCCCGCCGTTGCAGGCGACGCAAATGATCGCGGGCGGCATGCGGCCGACCCGCGCGAGGTACTGATGAGCGTCGGCGTGATTCCAGCGGTCGTGAAGGTTGGCCATCGGCGCCTTTGGTGTGACGGTTGGGGGTGAGGTGACCGGATTTGTGTGACAAGCGCGGTGTTCGCGGTGTAAAGTGCGCTTGTCATTAACAGTATTGGCGCATATGGGCGCACGCGCGAGGGGAATACCGCCGCCCCGCGCGGCCGCGACCCCGGATAAGGAGCCACCATGACCTTCGCATCCAACTCCCGCCCCGGCTCGCCCGGCACGCTCGCCGACACGCCCCGTACCGTTGCGGTCGTCGGGACGGGTGTGATCGGTAGGAGCTGGATCCGGGTCTTTGCCAGAGCCGGGTTCAACACCCGCGTCTTCGACCCCGATCCGGAGCAGGCGGCGCGCGCTGTGGATTGGGCCATCGAATCGGCCGTGGCCGACTTTCGCGAAGGCCTTGGCACGCTGCGCGAGGCCAATGCCGCATGTCGCCGCATTGGGCGCTGCAAGAGCCTCGAGGAGGCACTCGACGGCGCGACCTACGTGCAGGAGAGCGGTCCGGAGGCGATCGCTTCCAAACAGGCCATCTACAGGGAACTGGACGCTGCGGCGGCCCCGGACGCGGTGCTGGGCAGCTCGACCTCGGCGCACGACATGACGGCAATCGCGCGGGACCTGCCCGGCGCGGCCCGATGCATCGTGGCGCACCCCGTGAATCCACCGCACGCGATCCCCCTGGTCGAGGTCCTCGCCGGCGCGAAGACCCGCCCCGACGTCACGGCCTCCACCGTGGCGCTCCTCCGCCGGGCAGGCATGGCCCCGGTCGTGCTCGACCGCTACGCGCCCGGCTTCGTCCTCAACCGGCTGCAGGCCGCCGTGGTGCGCGAAGCGGTCTCCCTCGTCGGCGCGGGCGTGGCCTCACCCGAGGTGGTCGACACCGTCATGCGGGAAGGACTCGGCCTCCGCTGGGCGCTGATGGGACCATTCGGCACCGGCCACGCCAACGCGGATGGCGGCGTCGGCAGCTACTACCGCATGTACGGCGACGCCTACCGCTCGATCTGGCGGGACCTCGACCCGGCCCCCGATTTCGGCGACGACGTCATCGACGCGATCACCGAGGGCACCACGGCGATGTACGGCGAGGACGGGGTCGCGGCCCTCTCGGCCTGGAGGGACCGCATGGTCCGGCGGATCCTGCAGCTGAAGGCCGAGGATCCGGCACCGGGGCCCGCCGGGGATGCGTCCGATACTTAACATTAATGTTCAGCATCCATAAGAACGTTCAGCATCGTTGTTGTTCGTTGCAGAACCAGTCCAGGGCCCAGGCCCAGTCGATGCGCTCGCCGTGCCACAGCGTGGTACCGGCCCAGGGGCCGATATCCGCCCGCCCGTGCCAGCGGGCCAGGCCGTAGTCCGGCGGTGGAACTGCCTCGCCGTCTACCGCAGGCCCCGCCAAACCGCCGCGAGGCAGCAACTTGCCGATATCCGGAGGATCAGGCGCCATGGGCATCGGCACCCCCAGCGGGTTGAGGAAGCGCAGCACACCCCTGTCGTCCACCTCCACCCGCCAGCCGCCCTCGTGGACCGCGCGGTGGTGGAAGGGACAGAGGAGCACGAGGTTGCCCAGAGCGGTTTCGCCGCCGTCGGCCCAGGGGATGATGTGATGGGCGTGGGTGCGGAGCCGCGACCCGCAACCGGGGAATCGGCAGCCGCCGTCGCGGGCGTCCAGCGCCTTGCGGAGCCGCCAGTCCACGGTCCGCCGCCGCCGTCCGACGTCGAGCACCGAGCCGTCCTTCCCCCGCGCGATGGGCACGACCTCGGCATCGCAGGCGAGCCGCGAAGACGTTTCAGCTGAAACGCGCGAGCCCTCCTCCGTGACCAGGGCCAACGGCGCTTCTTCCGCCAGACTGCCCCCTTCAAACGCGTGCACGACGAGCTGCACCCGGGGCTGGACGTGCTCGTCGAGCCACAGGCCCAGGGCATCGGCCCGGCGCTGGTTGGGCGTGATCCTCTGCTCGGTTCCGGCTGCGCGCTGCTCGCGGTAGAGCCTCCGTTCGGCCGCCTCGAGCGCCTTGAGCAGCAGGCTTCCCACCTCGGGGCTGAGCCGGCCGCGGATCTCGTAGTTGCCGTCTTCGACGGGGTACAGGTCGAGGCCCCGGCGTTCGGCGCGGACGGTCTGCGCGTCCTCGCTCCGGGCGATGCGGCGCGAGTCCTGGACCAGGCGCTCGACGTGGGCGGCGGTGCCGTGGTGGGCGAAGGAGAGGAGTTCCTTCTCGTTCTCGGGTGTGGCGATGCGGGTCAGGGCCCGGACCTTGGAGTAGGAAAGCTTCCCCTTGGCGAGGGCCTTCGAGATGCGGGGCAGTGCGGGCAGGCAGCGGGCCACGCGGACCTTCTCGCGAGCGGGTCCGAGCGAGATGCCGGTGCGCCACGACAGCCAGTGGGCGCAGGAGCGGAAGCCCTGCCAGCGTCCTTCTTCGTCGTAGGTCTGGAGCCGGCAGAGGAGCTGGTAGACGGCGGCGTCCAGGTGCGCGGAGAGCGCCGCGATCTCGTCGCCGAGCGGGTCGTCGCCGGGGGAGGGGGCAGCGGGAACAAGGGCCGTGGAGGCGGTGGTCGTGGTGGAGGCGGTGGTCGTGGTGGTAGACATGCTGATCTGATCCCGGAGTCAATACGGTGGTCGGTTGTGTTCTTACCTCTTATACCCCACAGTTCGGGCAAAGTTCGGGTCGATGTTCAAAGGAAACGGGCCGGGCCGTGGCAAGCGGGAGGCCTGGGGAGAGGGAAGGGGCCGGGAAGCAGCGAGCGGCCGGGAAGCAGATGCGGGGCACGCCAGGCCAATACTAAACATTCTGGTTAAGTATTCTCTTCTGCGCTCTCGTGTCAGCGGCTGTTGACCGGAGGCCAACCGTCACATCCGTCCACGGCTTGCGGGTGGATCGCCCACCGCGAGTTTGCCCCTGCCCACCGCGGGGTTGCCTCTGCCCACCGCCGGGGTTGCACCCCGCCGGCGCCGCTCTCCCCCAGGGGCCTCAGTACACGTCCAGATCGGCCGCCGAAACCACGCGGCCCGCGTAGCCCGCCTCTCGGATCTCGCGCAGCAGATCCTCGTCCGTGGCGCCCCAGTAGAGCTGGTGGTACAGGACCAGGAGCGCGGGTCGGGCGCGCGTGGCGATGTCCGCAAGCTCCACCGTCGACGTGTGGGAATCGGCGTGATACCGCTGCCACTCGGGTGGACGTCCCCTGAACGTCTCCGCCGAGTACACCTCGTGGACCAGGATGTCGCAGCCGTTGCAGGCGTCGACCAGCGACTCGCTCGGCCGCGCGTCTCCCGAAATCACGATCGTGCGGCCTGCGGCCTCGAAGCGGTAGCCGAGAGGGTGCGGCCATGACCCGTGCAGAACCGGAATCGCTGTGACGCGTACGTTCTCGTCCTCGTAGACCGGACCGCCCGTGGTTTCCGTGACCGGTGACCGGTAGGCGTCGGGGTTGTAGTCGTGCGGTTCAAGGCCGAACAGGCGCATATGAACGTCTTCCCGCCACGCGGCCTGGATGTGGTCGGCCATCGAAGCCGTTCCGGGCGGGCCGAAGATGCGAATGGGGTCCGGGCGCTCGAGAACCCAGGGCGAGAAGATCACGTCCGGAAGCCCCACGGTGTGGTCCGAGTGGAGGTGGGTGATGAAGAGGCGGTTGAGCATGTGCGGCGCCAGAGCCTCGATGCCGTGCCTGGCGGAAGCCGCGGCAGCGCGGCGAACGAGGCCGGGTCCGGCATCAACCAGGTAGGCGCGACCGCCCGCCACAACGGCAAGCGCCGGTCCCGAGCGGTCGGGGTCGGCATTGGGTGTTCCCGTGCCGAGGATGACGAGGCGAACCTCCGCCGTGCTCGTGTCCGCGGTGTCCTGCGCGAAAGCGGTAGCCGGGAAGAGGGGGACAAGGCCCGCCGCGAAGGCGACCGCCGCAGCCGGCACTCGGCCGAGGCCGCGCCGAAGGATCATGCCCGGTCTCTGGTTCCCCATCTGCGCCTCCCTACAGTGTGTCGCCCTGGCCGCTCGCCTCCGCCAAGCTGCCGTCGCACGGCCCCTCGCGCAAAGGGCGCACGCAACGGGTGACGCCTTGCCGGGCCGTCCCGGTCGCCAGACTATGTCCCTCCACGATCCGCTCGAAAACCGGAGGTGCCCATGCGCACTGGATTGCCACGCTCCATTCACCCGCTTCTCCTGGCCTGTGCCCTGCCGGCCCTGGCCCTCGCCGGCCCGGCGTGCGCCCCGAGCGACGAGAGCGGCACCGCCGACGCGGACGAGTCGACCGAATCTCCCGTCACCGCCGACGCCCGCGCCACCTCCGCCGCCGACCTCGAAGCCCATGTCGAGGCCGGACTGGCCACCCTCGACGCCACCAGCTCGTTGTGGGCCCGGCACGTCCCCACCGGGCGCGAGATCGCGATCCGCCCGGACCTTCCCATGAACACCCTCAGCGTGATCAAGATTCCGATCATGGTGAGGGCCTTTCAGGACCACGCCGAGGGCCGCCTCGACCTGGACGCGCGCTACACGGTGGACGCAAACGACATGCGTCGCGGCAGCGGGCTCATCCAGACTTTCGCACCCGGTCTCAACCCCACCCTGCGCGATCTCGTCACCCAGATGATCATCACGTCGGACAACACCGCCACCGACATGGTGATCGACCTGGTCGGCATGGACCGGGTCAATGAGATGCTGGCGGCGAACGGCTACGAGGAGACCCGTCTCAAGCACACCACCCACCGCCTGTTCCTGGAGACCTGGATACGGACCGACCCGGCCTACGGGGCGCTCGGCGAACGCGAAGTCTTCGAACGCGGATTCCCGTCGGACGAGGGCGCCGCCGAGCGCTTCTTCGGGATCGAGGGCGATTCGACGATCTGGCTGGGCCGCACGACCGCGCGCGAAATGGGGCGGCTCCTCGCGCAGATCCTGGAGGGCGATCTGGCCGACCGGGCGGCCAGCGACGAGATGGTGCAGATCATGAACGCCCAGTTCTACACGACGCGCCTGCCTCGAATCGTCCGCTTCCAGGGCGTCCAGGTGGCGCACAAGACCGGCGACTGGCCTCCGTACGCCGGGAACGACGTCGGCATTCTGTTCTACGACGGCGGACCGACGATCGTCTCGGTGTTCACCAACCAGAGCCGGGGCGACTTCTACGGACTGGAGGAGACGCTGGGGATGATTGCGCAGGACATCGTGGAGGCGTGGAGGTGAGCGGCCTGACGCCGGACGCCCGCCAGGCCCGCCCACCCCGAGCGCCCCGCGGCGGATTGGCGGCGGTCGCGTGCACGGCCTTGCTCACCGCCGCCTGCACCGCCCCCGACCGACCCGTCTCCCCCGCCGTCGCCCGCGGAATCGACGCCGTCTTCGCCGACCTCGACCGCCCCGGTTCCCCCGGCGCCTCGGTCGCCGTAATCCAGGCCGGCGACATCATCCACTCCCGAGGCTACGGCGAGGCCCAGATCGAGCACGGCATCCCGGTGACTCCGCACACGGTCTTCCACGTCGCGTCCGTCTCGAAGCAGTTCGCGGCGATGGCGGTCACCCTGCTCGCCGCCGACGGCGCCCTCTCCCTCGACGACCCCGTCCGGACCCACCTCCCCTTCGTCCCCGAGTTCCAGGACACGCCCACGGTCCGCCAGATGATCCACCACACGAGCGGTATCCGCGACCAGTGGCAGCTCCTCGCCATGTCGGGCTGGCGCCTGGACGACGTGATCACGACCGAACAGATCCTCGGCCTCATGGCCCGCCAACAGGAGCTCAACTTCGTCCCCGGCGCCGAGTACCTCTATTCGAACATGGGGTACACGCTCCTGGCACAGACCGTCGAAGCGGTGAGCGGCATGTCCCTCGCGGAGTTCACCGAAGCCCGGATCTTCGCGCCCCTGGGCATGGACCGGACCCACTTCCACGACGACCACGAGCACATGGTCCCGGGCCGCGCCTATTCATACGCGCCGCTCCAGCCGCCCGCCGACGCCGCCGCGCCCGCAGCCGCCGACCCCGCAACCGCGCCCCGCTACCGCAAGGCCGTCCTCAGCTACGCCAACGCCGGCGCCACCAGCCTCTTCACGACCGCCGAGGACCTGGCCCGCTGGCTCGACAACTTCCGCAACGCTGCCGTCGGCGGCCCCGAGGTCATGCGGACGATGCTGTCGCGGGGCGTGCTCAACAACGGCGACACGATCCCCTACGCGCACGGACTATCGATGGGCGAGTACCGCGGGCTGCGCACAATCGGACATGGCGGGGCCGACGCGGGCTTCCGCACACAGGTCTACTGGTTTCCCGAGGCCGAAACGGGCGTGGTCGTGCTCACCAACGCGGCCAACGGCAATCCGGCCGGACGCGCGCGCGACGTAGCGGATGTCGTGCTCGCCGGTTCCTTCCCCGAGGAGGAGGGGGAGGAGGACGGCCCGCCCCCCGCGGCCGACGATGCCGCGCCACCGGAGACACCCGACCCGGCCGTGCTTGCGCAATACGCAGGCACCTGGTACAGCCCCGAACTCGACGCGCTGTACCACCTCGGCGTGTCGGAAGGCCGCCTGGTCGCGCGGCACGTGCGCCACGGCGAGATCGTCCTCGAGTACCGCGCCCCCGACGAGTTCGCGACGGATCGGTGGTTCTTCCGCAGCGTCCGCTTCGAGCGCGGCGGCGACGGCGCGGTCACCGACATGCGCGTCGGCGGCGGGCGGGTTCGCAACCTCCGCTTCGTCAGGCTCACCACCCCACTGCCCGGATAGCCGCCATGGTTCGTTCAGTTACCGTTCTCGGTTGCGCCCTGCTTGCGGCGGCGTGCGCCGCGGACCAGACCCCGCCCGACATCCCCGAGCGGCCCTTCACGGCCCCGACGGGTCCGCACGCCATCGGAATGACCGAATACCGCTGGACGGACGCCGACCGGCCGGAGCCCTTCACGCGGGATCCCGACGACCTGCGGTCCGTCGCGGTGCGGGTATGGTACCCCGCCGAGGAAGCGGCGAATGCCGGGGATGCACCGGCCACCTTCGACGCACCCACCGCGATGTACCTGCCCGATCCGGCCGAGTTCGGCGACGCCGAGGACTTCGTGCCCGTCACCCACGTTCGCACCAACGCGATCCCAGATGCCGTCCCCGCCGCGGGACCGTTCCCCTTGCTGGTCTACCATCACGGCGGCGGCTGGACGCGCTTCACCAGCACGTTCACGACCGAGGAGCTCGCATCGCACGGCTACGTGGTCGCCTCGGTGGGCCACAACGGCTTCAACCGCACGCTGTTCCTTCCCGATGGAGCCTCGGTCGCGCCCGACACGCTCACCTTCCCGGAACCCACCGGCGATCTCCTCGAGGACGCGCTCGGCGGCTGGGACTATCTCGACGACCACCACTTCCCCGAGTGGGTGGCGGACGCGCGCTTCGTGCTGGACCAGCTGGAGACGCTGAACCGGTCGGGGCGCTTTGCGGGACGGCTCGACCTGGACCGGATCGGCATGTACGGGTGGTCGTTCGGGGGCGCGACCTCGATCGAGGTGAGCGTCGTTGACGAACGCGTGAAGGCGGCGATCGACCACGACGGGCAGCTGTTCGGCTCTGCGCCGACTGCGGGAACCGCCCGCCCCTTCATGCTGATGCACGGTGGCGAGCTCCCCGAGATTCCCCCGAGCGACGACCCGGATGTTGCCGCCGCGAACGAAAAGGCCCTCGCGGAGCTCATGGCCCAGGTGGCCAGGACGGACTCCGCGCTGAAGGCGGCCTCGACCGGTGACTGGTACGACGTTACGATCGCCGGCACCAATCACGGCAGCTTCTCGGACCTGGTGATGTTCATCCCCGGGTCGTCGCCGAACATCGAGCCCGCGCGGGGCCACGAAATCGTCAACGCGCTGACCCTGGCGTTCTTCGACCGCTACCTGAAGGGCGCCGAGGCCCCGCTCCTGAACGACCCCGCGGCGGCGTACCTGGAGGTGGAGATGGAGGCACGGCGGTGAGGCGCACGGCGCGCGCCCGGCACGTCGGTGGTGACGGATGCGGACAGACGCCCTATAATTCAAGGTTTGCCGCGCCGGTACGCGATCCGGACGCGGCAGCATTGAGCGGAGCCACACTACGCGAGATGAAAACCACACAACGGCGTCGGGGGCATCGCAGCCTGCTCGGGACCGCAGTTTTTCTGGCGGTGGCGGTCGTGGGCGGTTGCGCGACCTACCAGCAGGCCACGGTCCCGGAACTGCCGCCCCAGCAACGGGTGCGGATGCGGCTGGCCGCGGATGAACTGGCCAGGAACATCGCATTTGCGAGTGGGAATCAGGGTTACGTCAACGGCCGTTTCGTGGAAGAGCGGGGAGACTCGGCCGTCTTCGTGCTGACGAGTTCCACGGGGTACCGCGAGGTGGCCCTGCCGGTGGACGCGATTCTGCAGCTGGAACGAAGGGACCCCGCGCAGGGCCGCAGCTTTCTCCTGTCGGTTGGGCTTGTTGGCGGCGTGGCGGCGCTGGCCTACTTCGGTTTCGAAGGCGATCCGGGCTCCGACACGGGTGGCGACGAAGATGCCGTCGACGCGCTGGTTCCGCTGATCCGATTCATGATCCCGGTGGGCAGGTAGGGATGGCATTCGCCCTGCCGCTACTTGCGGGATTGCCTGGTGCACAGATAAGTAGTCTTGGACGCGAAGGCCGCGTCTTTGTTGTTTCACCCCGACATGGAGGCATTATGTCCCCAGCAAACATCGGAAAGGCGGTCAGCCGGGCCGCCGCCACTCCCCTTCTCGCCGCAGCCTTGATGGTCGCGACGGTCCAGGCGCCCCTGGCGGCGCAGACCGGTACTATCACAGGCGTGGTGCGAAGCGTGACCAACGGGCAGCCCATCGCGGGCGCTCAGGTGTCCATCCCGGCGCTCAACACCGGGATCCTGGCCAACAACGTGGGCCGGTACCTGCTCCAGAACGTGCCCGCGGGCACACACACGGTGCAGGTGCAGTACATCGGCTACTCGGCGTCGAGCGTGGACGTGACCGTTGCCGCGGACGGTGCCGTGATCCAGGACTTTGAACTGCGTTCGGAGGCGATCAGCCTTGAAGGCGTGGTGGTCACGGGGACCGCGGGCGCTGCCAGAAGGCGCGAGATCGGCAACTCGGTCAGCCAGATCAACGAGGAAGCGTTCCAGTCCGCGCCGATCCAGAACGTGGCCGACATCCTGCAGGGCCGTGCGCTGGGCGTGACGGTCCTGACCAACGGCGGGCAGGTGGGCGCCGGGTCGACGATCAAGCTGCGTGGCAACAACTCGGTGTCGTTCAGCAACTCGCCGCTCGTCTACGTGGACGGTGTGCGGATTCGCGAACGCGGCGTGATCCATTCCGACGAGGCCAACCAGCAGACCAACCCCTTCGACGACATCAATCCCGCCGACATCGAAAGGATCGAGACGATCAAGGGCGCCGCGGCAACGACGCTCTACGGCACGGAGGCTGCGGGCGGCGTGATCCAGATCTTCACCAAGCGTGGAGTCGCCGGGGCCCCGGCATGGTCGCTCACCGTCGACCAGGGTCTGAACACCCTCGGTCACATCGGGCCTGCTCCCGACGTCAACCCGACCGGGCTGGGGATGAACAACTGCAACTTCACGGGCGACTCGAACTTCCCCGGCGGAGATCCGCAGTTCCCCGCGGATCCGAGCTGTCCCGCGAGCGGTTCGTGGCTGAAGGACGGGTACCTGCAGAGCTACAACCTGTCGGTTCGTGGCGGCGCCGAGCGCATGAACTACTTCGTGTCCGCGAAATGGGGCGCCGAGGCGGGCGTCTTCGACACCGGCGTCGATGCCAACGGTGTGGCGCGTCCCGAGCAAGGCCAGGAGACCTGGAACATCCGCGGCAACTTCTCGTTCGCTCCTGGCGAGGACCTGGACGTTCGCTTCAACAGCTTCTATGCGCACCGCAACGTCACGTGGGTTCCGGACGGCAACAACGCCGAAGGACTGCTTCTCAACGTCTTCCGTGGCGGCGCCGACTACACCAACGACGAGGACGGCAAGCTCCTCGACATGGACATCACGAACATCAACGACCACTTCACCAGCGGCGTGAACCTCCTGTGGAACCCCATGGAAGGGATGAACCACCGCCTGAACGCCGGGATCGACTGGGTTCGCAACGAGTACTTCGAGGAACGGCCCTGGGGTTACTTCTACGTCCAGGGCGGCAATCGGGAAACCGATGAGCGGACTTTCCGGAAGCTCACGCTGGACTACGCCGGGACCATGGACCGAAACCTCTTCGGCCTTTCGTCGTCGACCTCGCTCGGAGGCCAGCTCTACAACGACTTCGTGACCGGCACCAACGGTTTCGGCGACGACTTCGCCGGCCCCGGCGCCAAGATCCTGCAATCCGGCGCAATCACGGAGGCGTTCGAGGTCAACAGCACCGTGACCAGCGGAGGCTTCTTCCTGCAGGAGGTCATCGGTTTCGGCGACCGGCTGTTCCTCACAGGTGGTGTGCGCGTGGACGGGCACTCCGCCTTCGGGCAGGACTTCGGCCTTGAGACGTACCCGAAGGGTTCCTTCTCCTACGTCATCTCCGACGAGAGCTTCTTCCCGGCGAGCTTCGGCACGTTGAAGCTGCGTGGTGCTTTCGGCGACTCGGGCAAGGCGCCTGGGCTGTTTGACGCCGCCCGGACCTGGGCATCGGTGGCGGGCGACAACGGACAGCCCGGCGTGACGCCAGACAACCTGGGCAATCCGGTTCTGGGTCCCGAACGCACACGGGAATGGGAACTGGGCTTCGAGGGATCCACGTTCGACGGCAGAATCGGCTTCGAGTACCAGTATTTCAAGCAGAACACCTTCGATGCGCTGATCCCGGTCACGCAGCTCCCGTCGGGCGGTTTCGTCGGCAGCCAGCTCGAGAATGTCGGAGAGGTGAGCAACGCGGGACACGAGGCGTTCGTGAATCTCGCGATGCTGACCTCCTCCCGGTTCAGTTGGGATGTGGGCCTCAGGCTTTCCACGAGCGAGTCCCGGGTGCTGGACCTGGGCGATCTGGAAAACATCAACGTCGGCTGGCGCAACTACGTACGGGCACCCGTTGAGTGCACATCCGAGTTGTCCAACGGCGTGTCCTTCGACGGCAACGGCTTCATTGGCCAGGGCTGCACGGTTGGAGAACTCGTGTACTTTCCGCTTCCGGCCTTCTGTGAGGATCGGGTCCAGAACCCGGACGAAGTGGGCGCGGCCCCTCGTTACGCGGATCAGTGCCTGGGAACGACCACGCCGAAGTACACGTACGGAATCAGCACCACCATGACGCTTTCGCAGCGCCTGACCCTGGACGTTGTCGGCGAGGGGATGGGTGGACATTGGCTGTCTTCAGGAACCGCCTACCAGAACACGCGGCGGCGCGTGTGGCCCCTGTGCCGCTCTACCGTGGCAGCCATCGCGGAAGGACGGACAGACCAGCTGACGGCCGGCGAGCGAGCCCTCTGCGACCGCTCGGTCACGCGCTACGGCATGTGGACCCAGCCCGCCGACTTCTTCAAGATCCGCTCGGCGTCGCTCAGCTTCCGGGTGCCGGAGGACTTCCTCCCGGGCCAGGTGCGGTCGGCCACGCTCCGCCTGCAGGGCAGAAACCTCTTCACCCGAACGGATTTCGAGGGTGTTGATCCCGAGGCCTTCGAGGACGGCTCCGCCGAAGTGCTCTTCCGGCAGGAGTATTACAACCTGCCGCCGATCCGCAGCTTCCTGCTGTCGGTTCAGGTCGACTTCTAACCGGAGAGTATGCGAATCATGAAAACGATGAATTCACGCCGGCTGTTCCTGGGTGCGCTTTTTGCGGCCCTGGCGACGTCCGGCTGCGATGAGAGCATCTTTGACGTCAAAAACCCCGGCCGGATTCTGGACGACGACCTGAACACGGCCGCGGGCGTCAGGTCGCTGGTTACGGGGATGTCAGCCGACTTCTCTGTGGGCTACGATAATCTTTCCTTCACGACGGCCATCCTTTCCGACGAGATCGTCGGGTCGGGGAGCTATTTTTCCACGGGCCGCTATCGCAGGGGGCTCTTCGATTCCGAGGACGCCAACGGGTTCTGGGCGTCGGTCCAGCGGGCACGCTGGGTGGCCGAGGCCGGACTTCTGCGCATGCAGGCCATCGAGGGCTACCAATACGACGGCAACGCGGAGACGGCCCGCGCTCACCTGTTCGGCGGACTCGCCAACCGCTGGTTCGGCGAGAACTTCTGCCAAGTCGTGTTCAGTGCGCCCTATGACGAAGAGAATCCGGGTCCCGGTGGCGAGGTCGACACGGGCGACGCCATGGACCGAAACGCCGCATTTCAGCGGGCGATCGCGTTGCTGGAGCGTGCAATTCAGCACGGTGGTTCGGCTGGGCGATCCGACATCGTTAGCGCCGCGGAGGGTGGCTTGGCCCAGGTATACATGGGGCTGGGTGACTTCTCCAGCGCGGTTGCCCGTGCCGCCAAAGTGCCTACGGACTTCGTGTTTGCCGCGTCGTACTCTTCCAATTCGGGCCGGGAAGAGAGCCAGATCTGGAACGAGACGCACGGGCGTCACGAAGTCTCGGCCTGGGGGACTCTGGCAGGTATCGTCGGCGCGGGCGATCCCCGCACGCCGTGGACGGACTGTTCGGCGCCGGGTAGCGGTTGCGCCAGCGGCAACGGGGCCGACGGTGAGACCATCCACTACCGTCAGGACAAATACCCGACCCGAGACGATGACATTCCCCTCGTCAAGGGCACGGAGATGCGCCTGATCGAGGCGGAGGCCGCGCTGATGGCCGGAGATCTTGCGGGCGCGATGGCCAAGATCAACGAGGTGCGCGCACATCACGGTCTGGACCCGGTCGAGTCCGACGGCACGATCGGCCAGATTACCGGCGGCGACGGCGGGGGCGCCAACATGACGTCGATGTCGGGTTGGGACATCCTCGACCGCGAGCGGCACCTGACCCTGTGGCTTGAGGGCCGGCGTCTTTGGGATCTGCACCGCTGGGACCATCCGCACCTGGATGGCGGTGGGGTGGTCTACATGGCGACGGTCGCGCGGCGGGCGTCGTGCATGCCGATTGCCCTGGACGAGTGCCAGGTGAACGACAAGGTCTCCAGCCTGTGCATCAGCGTGTAGACGTGTAGGGAAAGGACCTTCGGATGGATGGAACCGCCTCTCGGAGCACGTTGACCGGGGGGCGGTTCCGCTCTTCAGCGGCGCTTTGCCGCTGGGCCTTTGTGGGGGCGCTGGCGGCGTGGGTTGCCAGCGCCCCCGTCTACGCTTCGGCGCAGATCAGGGTGGAAGGCGAGGTCATTGATGCGGCGACCGGCCTGCCTGTCGCCGGGGCCATCGTCCACCTGCCGGATCTCGACATGGGCACCATATCGGACCAGCTCGGGTACTTCGTGCTCGATGCGATCCCTCGCGGTGTTCTAGTCGTCTCGGCCCACCGAGCAGGCTACGAAGCGATTGAGCAGGAAGTTCGCGTCGTGCCCGGCGAGCTTTGGGAGGTCCGTCTGACTCCGGCGGCGATTGAGATCCGGGGGGTTGAGGTGTCGGCCGCGACGAGTCAGGAGCTCGAGGCTGCTCGTACCGGCCGCCGGTCGGACTTCATTTCGCCGTCCGCAGTGGCCGAGGCCGCCGAGAGGACGAACAAGGTGCTGGAGGTGCTGAGGTCGAAGGCGCCGCCGCGGCTACGCATACGTCAGGAGGGGGGTGCCGGGGGCGTAACCTTCTGTATCGAGTCCTCGCGGCGCCGGCCATCGATACAGGAACTCGTCGACCGCGGTGACGGGTGCCGTCCAACTCTTCTGGCGCTTGATGGCGTGATCATCTACGCGCCGCCATCGATGACCCTGGCCGGCATGCAGTCGCCGAGTCTGCCTGCGGACGTCGCCGCGCTGCTCCTGAACCAGAATCCGCAGGAAATCCGCAGCATCCGCGTCCTGTCGCCGGCGGATGCGTTCTTCCGCTATGGAGAAGCGGGCCGCTCCGGCGCGGTCGAGATCGTTTCCGTGCACCCGGGCAGGCCGAAGGGCAGTTGAGTCGTCCCGTCGTGGGGATGCGGCCGCTGCTCCTGCCGTGCGCCTCGGCGGCGGGGCTGGCGGCGTTTCTGTTGCACCCCGGGGTGCGCGGCGAACCGGCAGCCTTCTGGACGGTTGCCGCGGCGGTGGTCGGGATTCTCGTGTGGACGGGGTGGCTTTTCGTGTCGCGCCGGGAGCGCGGCGAGGACCTCACGCTGGAACTGGTTCTTCGCACGCCCCACTGGATGCAGACGCTGGCGCAGGGAGCGCTGCTGGTCTGGTGGGGCACCTACGTCGACATGGTGCGGCTGTGGGCGCCGATGATCCTCGCGCAGCTGCTGCTGGCGGTGGCTGTCGAAGGCCTCTTTGCGTTGACGCGGAGGGGCCGCTACGCGGCGGGGCTGGGCGTCGTGCCGGTGATTTTCAGCGTCAATCTCTTCCTGTGGTTCACCGGACCCTGGTTCTTCTTCCAGTTCGCGATGGTGGTGCTCGTCTACGCCGGCAAGGAATTCATCCGCTGGCAGCTGGACGGTCGCTCGCGGCACATCTTCAACCCGTCCGCGCTGGCGCTTTCGGTGGCGGCGGTGCTGTTGATCGCGACCGGATCGACCGAAATCACACTCGGGATCGAGATCGCGCAGAGCCAGTTCATCCCGCCGCAGATGTTCCTGGTGATCTTCCTGGCCGCCGTACCCGCGCAGCTTCTCTTCGGCGTGGCGATGATGACCATGCCGGCGGTGCTCACGATCCTCGGCTTCGGTCTCCTCTACCAATCCCTGACGGGGATCTACTTCTTCTACGACGCCTACATCCCCGTTTCGGTCTTCCTGGGCCTGCACCTCCTCTTCACGGACCCGGCTACCTCGCCCCGCACCGATGTCGGGCGGATCCTCTTTGGTCTGATCTACGGCACAGGCGTCGTCACCAGTGCCGCGCTGCTCGACGCGATCGGCGCGCCGAACTTCTACGACAAGCTGCTGCCGGTGCCGATCCTGAATCTGCTCGCGCCGCGGCTGGACTGTGCGGCCAACGCGCTGGGCGAGAAGCTGTGGGTGGCGGGCAGGCTGCAAACACCTGGAGGGGCGCGTCGCCGCGTAGCCACCGTCGCGGTGTGGGGCACGACCTTCCTGACCATGAGCGCCGCGGGTGGCGTCGGCGACAACCACCCGGGGCAGTACTATCCGTTCTGGCGGGAGGCGTGCGAGGCTGGCAACGACCGGGCGTGCAACTACTCTGGCGTCATGCTGCAGAACTTCTGCGACCGGGGCTCGGGGTGGGGCTGCAACGAGTTCGGCGTGCTGCTGGTGACGCTGGACCGCGACTTCCTCGGCGCCGCACGCGAATTCGAGCAGTCATGCCGGCTGGAGTACGGGCCCGGCTGCGGCAACCTGCAGATGCTGGCGGACGGTGACGAACGTTTGGGGCAGGGGGTGAGGGCCTTCCAGCGGGGGAGACCGCCGCCGACCGAGTGGCCGATCGTCCTGATGGGCAGCAAGGGACCCGTCGCCGAGCGCGACCCGGAGGCGCTGCGGGCGCTGGGCTGTGAGCGGGGCTGGCGGGAACTGGGGTGTACGTGACATGCGTCCCCTCCTGGTGCCTGGCGCCGCCGCCGGAGTACTGGCCGCCTATCTGCTGATTCCGGGGGTGCGGGCCACGCCGGGTCTGCTCTGGGCATTCACGGGGTCGGCGGCTGGTGTGCTCGCCTGGACGCTCTGGCTTGCGGTGTCGCGCCGTCGCGCCGGGGAAGCTCTCGTGCTCGAGTTCCGGGCCATCAGACCGCACTGGGTCCAGCTGCTGGCCCAGGGAACCGTCCTGGTCTGGTGGGGATGGTTCGTGCCCGCGGTCTATGAGTTCGCGCCATTCATCCTCGCCCAGCTGGTGCTCGCAGTGGCCGTCGAGGCGCTGTTCAGCTGGACGCGGCGCGGCAGCCATACGCTTGGGTTCGGGCCCGTCCCGGTCGTCTTCAGTCTGAATCTCTTCCTCTGGTTCGACCTGCCGTGGTTCTTCTTGCAGCTGGCTATGGTGGTGTTTGTGTACGTCGGCAAGGAGTTCATTCGCTGGCGGATGGGGGGGCGGTCGCGGCACATCTTCAATCCGTCGGCGTTCGCGCTGGCGGTGGCTTCGCTGGCGCTGATCGCGACCGGAACGACCGGAATCACGCAGGGCGTAGAGATCGCGCAGTCGCAGTACGTGCCGCCTTTCATCTTCGTGGTGATCTTCCTGGCGGCTCTACCGGGGCAGCTGCTCTTCGGTGTTGCCACCATGACGATGCCCGCGGTGGTCACTATCTGGGGGTTCAGCGCCGCGTATCTCGCGGTTACCGGCGAGTACTTCTTCTACGACGCCTACATTCCGATCGCGGTGTTTCTGGGGCTGCACCTACTCTTTACCGATCCGGCGACGTCACCGAGGTCCGAACTCGGCCGTGTGCTCTTCGCCGTACTCTACGGGAGTGGAGTCGTCGCCAGCGTCTTCGCGCTGAACGCGGTGGGGGCGCCGCCCTTCTACGACAAGCTGTTGCCGGTGCCGATCCTCAACCTGCTGGCGCCGACACTCGATCGGACGGCCGACGCGCTCGCGGGGCGATTGGGGATCGCGTGGGCGGCCGGCCGGGAGGCCGTGCCGGCGCGGCGGCGGGTCGCGACGGTGGGGCTCTGGGCCGCGGTCTTCGCCACTCTCAGCATCACTGGCGCGCTCGGCGACAACCATCCCGGCCAGTACTACCCGTTCTGGCGGGACGCGTGCGAGGCGGGCAGCGTGCGCGCGTGCGACTACACGGGCGTCATGCAGCAGAGCTTCTGCGACCGTGGCTCCGGTTGGGCCTGCAACGAATTCGGCATCCTGATGGCCGAGACGGACCGGGATTTCCGGGGCGCCGCGGGCGAGTTCGACCGCGCGTGCAGGCTGGGATTCGGGCCCGGGTGTGCGAATCTGCAGGCGCTCATGACAGGGAACCCGGACGTGGCCCGGCCCGGCGCGCTGCAGCGGGACCGGCCTCCGCCCGGCGACCTGCCCATCGTGCTGCGCGGCAGCAAGGGCCCGGTCACCGAGCGAGACCCGGAGGCGCTCCGCGTGCTTGGGTGCGAGCGGGGCTGGCGGGAGCTGGGGTGTTGAGCCCCAAGCGGGCTAAGCCGAGGAATCCGTAGCGGGTGCCAGTTTTTCGATTTCGGCACCGGCTGTGGCCTCGGCAGGCAGCGCGAGTTCCTCCTGAGATGCGAGTTCTCGAACCCTCGGCTTGAAGACGGGCACGACAATGTCCGGCAGTCCAGCTCGTCCCGCAAAGCTCTGGACCAATTCGCGCCAATAGGGCCACACGTTATAGGTCCCATTCAACTCGGCGAAGTGCTGAAGCGCGTCATGGGGGTAGGCGTGCGCACCCTCCAAACGGTAGGTCGCGAGGAAGATCGCGGTCAACTCGACCAACGCTCCACATTCCACATCTGCTTCGCCACCAGGATTGGCTTCGAACTTGAGATCGATTTGCACGAACACTCGATCGGGGTCGGACGCCCTCAGCTTGTGGCTACATCGAAGCCAGTTCCCGAGCCGCAGTTCAGTCGGCTTGGCGATGGTGTGAAGGGTCGCCTTCATTCTCGTATCGGTCAGGATCACCGATTCGATCTGAACGTGCTGAGACACCAAGCTGGCACGCTCAATGTTGGTCGTCATGGTGCGGCCCTCGTGTCTATGCTACCAGGCGGAGAGGAGGTGCGGAGCTAGGCGGGTGCTCGTCCTCCTTTTCATCGGCTCCGCAACGCGGACGGAAGAGTGGCGGCTCTTCCGCAATCTGTGGCTCGGTCCAGAACCTGACCGGTTGTGAGCGGCCCAACTCGATGGTCTGGTCGTCTACCGAATTGAAAACTGACGCGGTTAGTTCCTCCAGGCGGATCTCCGCTCGCATCTCGCAGGCAAATGCCAGCGATGCCAAGCTCCGGAGGGTCATGTTTCGGGATCCGCTGAGGAGCTGGGTGATGTTGGCGCGACTGGTGCCCAGCTTTTCCGCCACCTCAGCCCGCGTGAGGCCCTGTTCGTCCATAGCCTTCCAGATTGCCTCTGTGGTCCAGAGGATCAGCCGCTCTTCCTCGTAGCGCCTGCGGGCCTCCGGGGTCTCCGTCTGTCGCTTGATCCAGGCCTCGTTCGCCACTCATCTCTCCCTGTTCTGCTCGAACTCTCTCTTCATGCTGATTGCCCTGCGGATGTCCTTTCTCGGCAGCTTGTCCGACTTTTTCCGGACTCCGAAGGCCAGAATCAGATCTCCGCCGGCGTAAAAGCACGGTATCCTGATCTGCCCACTCTTCACCTCGAATACGCCATCCGTGTCCCGCAGTTTCCTGAACTGGGTTCGGCTCCGAACGCCCTGTCCGTCCCCCAGCATTTGAAAAATCACATCAAGCTTCGTGCGCTCACGTGGCGTTAGCTCATCCAGGAAATCCCCTGCGGGGCAGCGCCCGCTCGACCGAACCATGCAGGTGACTGTGAGTCGTTGGCCCTCATATTCTGGAGGTCGCACCGGTCATTCTCTGGAGTCCGCCAATAGCCATTAGTAACTCATATATTAACATCTGCGGTTCCGGCGAGCAATCCATGGAGGCGCCGAGACCGGAAGGGGCGTGGTTGACGCCAGTCGACGGGATAGGGGTCCCGATATGGGCTCATGATCCCCCGGCTCGACCTCGCCCTACCCCTTCGGCTGATCCCCCTGCAACTCCAGGATGTCCACGTTCCACTGGCTGTCGCCGAGCAGGTGCTTCACGAAGTACTCCGCGCGGAGCCAGAACCAGTAGTTGCTCATGTTTCCGAAGCCGTGGCGCTGGCCGGGGAAGATGAAGAAGTCGAAGCGCTTGTTCGCGCGGATCAGCGCCTCGGCCATGCGGAAGGTGCCGGCGTGGTGGACGTTGTTGTCCACGTCCCCCGTCGTGAGCAGCAGGTGACCCTTCAGGTTCGCCGCGATGTCCGAGTTCCGGTCGATGTCGTACTCGAAGCCCGTGACGGCGCCGGTTGAGTCCTTTACCTCCTTGACCCCGTCGTGCTTCTCCGACCAGTTGGCGTTGTAGACGTCGTTGTTGTGGTTCCCGGCTGACGAGACGGCCACCTTGAAGAAGTCGGGGTAGACGAGCATGGCCGCGGTGGACATGAAACCGCCGCCTGAGTGCCCGTAGATCCCCACGCGGTCGATGTCGATGAAGCCGTGGCGGTCGGCGAGCTGCTCGATTCCGGCCTTCTTGTCGGCCAGACCGTAGTCGCGGAGGTTCCCGTACCCGTAGTTGTGGTACCACTTCGAGCGGTCCGGGTGACCGCCCCGGTTCCCGATCGTGATGACAATGAAGCCGAACTGCGCGAGCGCCTGCTCCGTCGTGTTGAGCGAGAACGACTTCGACACCGATTCGGTCTGCGGCCCGGGATATACGTACGCGATGATCGGGTACTGCTTCGCGGGATGGAAATCGTATGGCTTGTACATGACTCCGTAGATATCCGTTACCCCGTCGTCGGCCTTCACCTGGTAGGTCTCGGGGTACTGGTATCCGGCCGCCTCCAGCGCCGACAGATCGGCGGTCTCCAGGTCCATGATCCTGCGTCCGGACGCGTCGAAGAGCGCCGAGGCGGGGTTGGTGTCGACGCGTGAATAGTTGTCGACGAAGTAGCGCGCGGATTCCGACACGACGGCCTGGTGGTCCTGGTTGCCGGGGTTGAGGAGCGTCAGGCCGCTGCCGTTCAGGCCGACGCGGTACATGTGCATGTAGTACGGGTCCTCGCCCTCCTCACGTGCGTTGGCCCGGAACACCGCGTATCCGTCCTCCTCATTCACTCCCATCAATGCGTCGACGTGCCAGGGGCCTTCGGTAAGACGAGTGCGGACCGTTCCGTCCGGCGCGTAGCGGTACAGGTGCGCCCACCCGTCCCGTTCCGACCACCAGATGAGGTCCCCGCCCTCCAGGCGGCGAGGCGTCTGGTGCTCCACGTACGTGTTCAGGCGCTCCTCGATCACGGCGGCGACCTCGCCGGTCGCAGGATCGGCCCTCATCACGTCCACCCGGTGCTGGTCGCGGCTGCGGCGCCAGAAGTAGAGCTCGTTGCTGCTGTCCGACAGCCACTTCGTGATGTTGGGCTCGTCGCTGCCCCCTCCGCCCCCGCCGAAGAAGAAGAACCCGCCGCCGCCCTGTCCCGGCGCGTTGAAGATCCCCATGCGCTGGTCCTTCCAGGGATCGTCGTCGATCTGCGTCATCTCGCGCGATTCCATGTCGAAGGCGTGGAGGCTGGTCTGCGTGACGTTCTCCTCGCCCGGCATCTCGTACCGGTAGCTCTCCAGCTTCGGCCGCGTGTTGCCCACGGCGTGGACGACCCACAGATGGCCCACTTCACGGCGGTCCTGGCGGGTGAGCGCGAAGTAGCGGGAGTCGTGCGACCACGTCGCCCCCGACCGCTGGCGCTTCTTGAGCTCCTCCTCGGTCTCCTCGTCGTTCTGGCCGCGTCCCTGAAAGCCCCAGCTGAAGTCCTTCTCACCGTCGGTGGTCAGCTGGATCTCCTCGACCTCCACGTCCTCTTCGGCTTCCTCGGCCTCGTCACCGGACTTGCCCCGGCGCGCGTCGACGATCTTCATGTACTCCTCGTAGCTCATCATCCACAGGTTGAATTCGCGGCTGAAGACGACCCAGGCCGTGTCCGGCGAGACGCTCGCCCAACCGGGGTGGCTGTCCGGCTCCTCGTAGTCCTCGAGCTCGCGGAGCGTGCGCGTCGTGACGTCGTACTCGAAGTGGTGGACCCTCTTGCGCGTCCTGGGCCTGGGCGGGCCGCGCTGCTCGTCCTCCTGGTCTTCCTCGACGTCCTCTTCGTCGTCCTCTTCCTCTTCCACCTCCTCGTCCTGCGAGGACTCCACGTCGAACTGGATGGTGTTGGGTCCCGTGAAGCGGATGGCGCGGATCGGCAGGTGCTGGGCGTCCCACGGATCCCGCGTGATGCGGGTCAGCTCGGCGGCGATGCGGTCGTTGTCGAAGATCTCGGTCTTCGTGCCCTGGCCCGGATCGACGAGGTAGAAGTGTCGGCCTTCCGAAGTCTCCCACTCGTACCAGAAGCGGTCCGTGTCCTCGATCCAGCGCGGCGCGACGCGCAGCGAATGGACCAGGTCGTTGACCTTGTAGGGGGCGAAGCGGGCCGCCAGCTCGAAGTTGGCCGAGCCGGGTCCTCCGACCTTGACCGAGCCCTCCTCCTGGGCGGCAACGGGATTGGTTGCGGCCCCGAAGGCCAGGAAGGCCGTGGCGAGGAAGCCCATCGCAAGCGCGAGGGGCAGGCTGGAACTCGGACGGGTTACGGTGCGGCGGATCATTCCTGGCCTCCGTTGGGTGGGAAGCGGCGTGGGTGGCGCCGAGTGGCGCACCATACCGTGGACACGCATCTTCGCCGAATTGATTGTGGGTCGGTCTGGCGGGCCGAGGCCGACCGCGAGTGCACCGAAGAGAAATGGGAGACTTTGCGCGATGGTGCAAGCGAAGACCGGTATCGTTCTGATGTGTCTCGGCGTGGTGGCGGCGGTCGCTCAGGCCCAGGAACCGCCGTCCCGTCCCGTTGTCACCGCGGCCGACTACGCCCGCGCGGAGCAGTTCCTGCCGGGCAACGCGGTTCGCCACCTGACCGGCGTGCCGACGGGCCCGGCGACGTGGGTCGGCGAGACGGATCGCTTCTGGTACCGGGTGCGCACGGCGCACGGGGAGCGATTCATCCTGGTCGACCCGCGGGCGCGCACACGTCGCGAGGCATTCGACCACGGGCGGCTGGCGGCGGCGCTGTCGATGGCGGCGGACACCGCCTACGATCCGCGCGCGCTGCCGTTCTCGTCGTTCGAGTTCCTGGGCGATGGCGGCGCGGTGAAGCTCGATGTCGGCGCGGCAAAGTGGCGCTGCTCGCTCACCAGCTACACCTGCGACGAAAGGGACGCATCCGCGGAATTCGGTCCCGCCGAGCTCGCCTCGCCCGACGGGGCCCGCGCGCTCTTCACCCGCGACCACAACCTGTGGGTGAGGGCGGCGGGAGAGGAGCACGGAACGCAGCTTACCCGGGACGGAGAACGCGACTGGGACTACGCATCGTCGCCGGAGGGGAACACCTCTGCCGTGACGATCCGGCGCTTCGGGGTTCCCGTGCCGCCCGCCGCGCTCTGGTCGCCGGATGGGAGCCTGGCCGCCACGCATCAGCTGGATCAGCGCGGCGTCCTGGAGATGCACCTGGTGCAGGGCGCCCCGGAGGACGGCTCGAAGCGTCCCCGGCATTACGCGTACAAGTACGCCCACCCGGGCGACACGATCATCCCGCTGGCCCACATGGTGATCGTGGACACGGAAGCGGGCGTGGACACCGAAATGAGCGCGGTCACGCGGCTGGACGCGGATCCCCTCATTTCCGTCTTCCAGTCGCCCATCGCGTTCCAGAACGTGTGGTGGGCGGCGGACGGATCGGCCCTCTACGCCCTGCGCTTCACAAGAGGAGACAAGGCCGTAAGCCTGGAGGCCGCCGACCCGGCAACGGGCGCTGTCCGTACCGTCATTGCCGAGACATGCGCCACGTATTGCGAGGCCACTCCGGCGCTGGGGTCACGGCCCAACGTGCGCGTGATGGGGGGCGGCGACGAAGTCCTGTGGTGGTCCGAGCGGGACGGATGGGGTCACCTCTACCTGTACGACGGGCGCACCGGAGAGCTGAAGCGCCAGGTGACGCGCGGACCCTGGCTGGTGCGGCGGATTCTCCACGTGGACGAACAGACGCGGACGGCGTTCTTCACCGGCAGCGGCCGCGAAGGCGGCGATCCCTACCTGCGGCAGCTGTACAGCGTGGGACTGGACGGCGGTCCGGTGCGCCGCCTCACGCCCGAGGACGCCGACCATATGATCACGGCCAGCCCTCGCGGGGACTACTTCGTCGACACCTTCGGCCGGATCGACACCGAGCCGGCAACGGTCCTGCGCGACCGGAGCGGCGCCGTCGTGATGACGCTGGAGACCGCGTCGCTTGAGGGTCTGCGGGCCCTGGGCTGGAGCCCGCCCGAGGCGGTGGTCACCAAGGCGCGCGACGGCGCGACGGACCTGTACGGCCTGATCGTCAAGCCGACCGGCTTCGATCCCCACGCCGCCTACCCCGTGATCGACTACGTGTACCCCGGACCACAGACCGCCTGGGTTCCGAAGAGCGTCGCGGATCCCATGTCGAGAGTCCTGTGGGATGCCCAGGCGACGGCGGAACTGGGGGCCGTGGTGGTCGTCCTCGACGGGCTCGGAAAGCCCATGCGGTCCAAGGCCTTCCACAACTACTCGTACGGCAATCTGCAGGATGCCGGGGGTCTGGCGGATCACGTGGCGTCCATGAAGCAGCTGGCGGCGTCGCGTCCGTGGATGGACCTGGACCGGGTCGGCGTCTACGGCTTCTCGGGCGGCGGCTACATGTCCACGCACGCCATCCTGACCCAGCCGGACTTCTACAGGGTGGCGGTCTCCGGGGCCGGCAATCACGACCAGCGCGGCTACATCGCGCTATGGGGGGAACGCTATCACGGGCTCATGGACCCGGACGGCGCCAACTACGTTCAGCAGGCCAACGCCACCCACGCGGCCAACCTGAAGGGCAAGCTTCTGCTGATCCACGGCGAGATGGACGACAACGTGAGCCCGGCGCTCACCATGCAGGTGGTGGACGCGCTCATCAGGGCGAACCGCACGTTCGACATGCTCATCCTCCCGAACCTGAATCACGGGGCGGGCGGCGATCCCTATTACATTCGCCGGCGCTGGGACTATTTTGTCGAGCACTTGATGGGGGCGGAGCCGCCGGTGGACTACCGGGTGGTTCCGTCGTGAGGGTTTCACGGATGGCTGTTGCGGAACGAACCCCTTGCAGTTGTATACAATATTGAGTACGTACCCATTGCGGGCTTGCGAGACGTTGGCCTATCTTGCCATCCCGTTGAAGCAGGAGTCTCACCCACACTCAAAGGAGAATCCCATGAGACGAAGCTTCCGTTTGAATCAGCCCACAGGACGTTTGTGGGGGCTCGCCGCCGCAGGTGTGGCGGGCTTCGTGGCCCTGGCGCTGACCGTTGCGCCGCTGGCCGCGCAAAATACCATCACCGGCACGGTCGTGGACGGCGGCACCCAGCGCCCCCTCGCCGGCGCGCAGGTGCTGGTGGAGGGGACCGATCTCGGCGTCCTCACGGACAACCGGGGCCGCTTCCTCATTCTCAACGTGCCGGCGGCCACGGTAACCGTGCGGGTTGTGATGATCGGCTACCGTGAAGCCACGGCCAGCGCGGGCAGCGGTCAGGCGGTCACCATCGAGCTGCAGGAGACCGCGATTTCCCTCGACGAAATCGTGGTCACGGGGGTGGTCGGCGAGCAGTCAGCCCGGGCGGTCGGCAACTCGATCGGCCAGGTCAACGCGGCCGAGCTCGAGGAGCTGGCGCCGGCCGCGGATGTGCAGCGCATGATCAGCGCGACCGTACCCGGGGTGCGCGTTTCCATGGCCGGTGGCGAGATCGGCGCGGGCGGCTCCACCCGGATCCGGGGGGTCGCCAGTCTCTCGCTGGGCGCCCAGCCACTCGTGTACGTGGACGGCGTTCGCGTGAATGGGCAGGAAAGCAACGCCGCCTTCGGCTGGTACGCCTTCAACGGCAACTCGCAGCCTTCGCGCCTCTCCGACTTCAACCCGGATGAGATCGAGAGCATCGAGATCATCAAGGGACCCGCGGCGGCGACGCTCTACGGAACGGAGGCCTCCAATGGCGTGATCCAGATCATCACCAAGAGGGGCCGGACGGGTGCGCCGCGGATCAACTTCACCATGAAGCAGGGCGCGAACTTCTATCCGAACGTCTACAACATGTTCCCCGAATCGTGGTACATGTGCGAAGGCGTGTCCCAGACGGCGGATGTGGATGAACGACTGAAGTGCCAACCGGGCAGCGTAGCTTCCTTCAATGTCCTCCAGATCGACCGCGACGTGTACGGCAACGAGTGGTTCCAGACCGGCCACGCGCAGTCGTACGGGGCAGACGTCACGGGTGGCACCCAGCAGATCACATACTATGTCTCGGCCGACTGGGACCGTGACGAGGGCGTCGTCTCGTACAACTGGAAAAACCGCATGAGCGGACGGGCCAATCTGACCTACACCCCGTCCGAGAGGCTGGAGCTGAACTTCGGCCTGGGTGCGATCCGCAGCCAGGCGCAGTCGGCGTCGGCCCAGCAGGCACTGCCAACGGCCATCATCTGGGCCTGTCCCTCGCCGGGCTGTGAAGCGGGTTCAGGGAAGCCCAGCGACATCGCCGGTGGGTTCCGGGGCTACATCGCCTACCTGCCCGAGGCCTACGAGGAAGACATTGAAGGCTTCCAGCATGTGGATCGCACGACGTTCTCGCTCGAAGCGCGTCACGAACCCTTCGAGTGGCTGACGCACCGGGCCATCGTGGGCGGCGACTTCAGCGGCGTCAGGAACTCCGAACTCTATCGTGCGACCGGCCGTCAACCCGCCGGGCAGTTCACGCCCTGGGGACGCAAGACGATCATCAACCTCAACACCAGCTACTTCTCGATCGACTACCAGGCGAACGGCATCTTCGATTTCGGAGGCATGACCTTCACCAGCTCGGGCGGCCTGCAGTATTACCAGCGGCAGGAGTCGTCGACGTTTGCGCACGGCGAGACCTTCCCGGTCGACGCACTCGAGACGGTTTCGTCGGGCGCGACGAAGCAGGCCGAAGAGGATTTCCTCGAGAACAAGACCTTCGGCGTGTTCATGCAGGAACAGGTTGCCATGGGCGACCGTCTCTTCCTGACCGGCGCCGTGCGTGGAGACGACAACAGCGCGTTCGGCACGAACTTCGACTTTGTCGTGTATCCGAAGCTGTCGGCATCATACGTGATCAGTGACGAGCCGGCCTTCCAGGACATGCTGCCCGGGGTCAACACGCTGAAGCTGAGGGCGGCCTGGGGGAAAGCCGGTAAGCAGCCGGATGTCTTTGACGCGATCCAGACCTATACGCCCACGGTGGGTCCCGAAGGTGCTTCGGTCCTAACTCCCGAGAACATCGGCAACCCGGACCTCAAGCCCGAGGTCGGAACCGAGATCGAGCTGGGCTTCGATGCCGGCCTGATGGACGACCTGATCGGCCTCGAATTCACGGTCTACAGCCAGACAACGAACGACGCCCTGGTCCGTGTGCCCGTCATTCCCTCGAAGGGCTTCCCCGGAGTCCAGTTCCGGAACATCGGGCAGATCAACAACAAGGGCATCGAGGTGGGGATCAACGGGCAGGTGTACAACTCCGGCGCCTTCAGCGTGGATCTGGGGGCCACATTCTCCACCTTCGAAAACGAGGTCACCGACCTCGGAGGTCAGCCTCCGATCGTCCAGAGTTCTTCGAGCCTGAACCGGCAGTTCCACGTCGAGGGCTTCCCGCTGGGGAGCATGTTCTACAAGCGCGTGGTCAGCGCGCAGCTCGACGGCTCCAGCGGACGCAACGTCGCGACGAATCTCATGTGCGAGGGTGGCGAGAAGGCCGGCGACTCCGACTTCTCGTGGGGAGGCGGTTCGCCCGTTCCCTGCGCCGACGCGCCGGAGGTATACTGGGGTCAGCCGATTCCCAACGTCGAAGGCGGCATCTACACGAACCTGCGCATCGGGCAGAACCTGTCGCTGTATGCGCTGGTCGACTATGTGGGGGGGCACCACCTGAGCCTGGGAGACGTCAGCGCGCAGCATCGTTTCTTCATCAACTCCAGGGCCATCCTCGAACGTACGGACCCCATTCTGCTGGGGTATGAGGCACTCGGTGCCGGGGGCCTCGCGCAGTCGGGCGTCGTGGCAGGCGACTTCGTGAAACTGCGGACGCTGTCGGCTTCCTATACAATGCCGGAATCCGTTGCCGAGATGATGTGGGCCAGCCGGGTCGCGATCACGGCTTCGGTCGACAACCTGTGGACGATCTGGCAGAAGTCGAAGGACTCCTTCGGACACCCGATCATGGACATCGAGCGAGCGCGCCAGAGTCCCGGTCAGTTCGGGCTCAACGGCTACGTGCAGGAGGGTTGGCCTCAGCTGACCCGGTTCGTGTCCACGCTTCGGTTCACATTCTAGATCACGGGAGAGATGAAAATGAAAGCAAGAAACAGACTGGCGGGTGCGGTCCTGTTCGCGGCTTCATCCCTCGTGTTCTCAGGGTGTAGCCTGGATGACATTCTCGCGGTGCATGTCCCCGGGAAGGTGCTCGAAGAGGCCTTGAACAGTTCATCGCTGGCGGACGTGCTGACGACGGGTGTGGTCGCGGAGGTCGAGTGCAGTTGGAACCAGTACGTTGCCGGCGCAGCACACCACTCCGACGAATACGTGCCGACTTCGGGCAACCTCACAATGAGGAACTGGGGCCAGCGAAAGATCTACGCGTCCGATGCCGGGTACGCGCAGGGCACCTGCGGCGGCTGGGGCTATCCGATGTTCACGCCGCTGCACACGGCCCGCTTCCAGGCAGAGGACGTGTCGACGAGGTTGGCGGGGTTCCCCGCTGACGAAGTGCCGGACGTTGCGGCCCTGCAAGCGAAGGCGGCCGTTTGGGGTGCATTCCCGCTGGTAGCGATGGGCGAGGGGTTCTGCCGCATGGCCATCGACGGGGGTGCCGTGATGCAGCCGGCCGAGGTGCAGGCGGAAGCCGAGCAGCGGTTCACTTCAGCGATCTCGCTGGCCCAGGCGGCCGGAGACGAGACGCTGACCATGCAGGGCACGCTGGGGCGTGCGCGGGTTCGTGTCGCGAAGGGTGACTATGCCGGCGCGATCGCTGACGCATCCCAGATCCCGGACGGTTTCATCGTCAACGTGAGCCGTGACGCCGCCGAGGCACGACGCTACAACTACTACTTCGAGCGGCTGAACGCGCCGACCGGGTTCCGGGCGCACGGTTCGGTGGCCGACAACTACCAGAATCTGACCATCGGCGCGGACGGGATGCCGATGGACGGCGGTGACGGGGTGAAGGACACCCGCGTCAACGTCAAGACCGACGGCACGGAGGCTGCGGACTTTGCGACGATCCTGTACTATCACGACAAGTACAATTCGCGCAGCGATCCGCTGCCCCTGGTGCACTGGCACGAAGCCCGCATGTACGAGGCCGAGGCGCTGGCCATGCAGGGCGACGTCGCGGGGGCACTGGGCAAGATCAATGGTCTCCGCATGGCGGCAGGGCTTCCCGAGGTCACCGCGGATGTCGGTGCGGGACAGATCATGGACCTGGTCAAGGAGGAGCGTCGGCGGCAGCTGTTCGTGGTGGGCGGACACCGCCTGCATGACATGCTGCGTTTCGACATTCCATTCCTGGGTGAACCCGGGTCGATCCATCCCAACGGTCTCGACCAGACCGGGGCGGAGTACGGCAACCTGACATGCTTCCAACTCCCCGAAGTTGAGATCAAGGGGAACGAGAACATCAGCGGCTGATAATCGGCCGGAAGGAATCGGCCGGAGGAGGTGTTTTCGGGGCTGCCGCTCGGCGACCGGGCGGCAGCCCCGTTTTCAATAACTGCGACGTGGCGAACCACCACCGGGCAACCAGTTCAACAAAGGAGAATCACATGAGAACCCAAGCGCGTTCCAGTCCGCTGCCCTCCCTTCGATTGCCGCACATTGCCGGCGGGATGGCAGTGTTGGCCGTGGCCCTGGCGCTGACCGTTGCGCCGCTGGCCGCGCAGAATACCATCACCGGCACGGTCGTGGACGGGAGCAACCAACGACCCCTTGTCGGCGCGCAGGTAGTGATTGACGGGACCGAACTCGGCGGCCTGACCGACAACCGGGGACGGTTTCTCATCCTGAACGCGCCGTCGGGAACCGTGACGCTCCGCGTCCTCATGATCGGCTATCGGGAAGCGACGGCGCAGGCCGGCGCGGAACAGGCGGTCACGATCGAGCTCCAGGAAACCGCCATCTCGCTCGACGAGATCATCGTGACCGGGACCGTCGGCGAACAGCAGGCACGATCGGTCGGCAACGCCATCGGCAACGTCGATGCCGCGGTTCTGCAGGAGCAGGCGCCTGTGGCCGACGTGCAGCAGATGCTATCGGCCACGGTGCCCGGGGTCCGCATCATGAACAGCAGCGGCTCGATCGGCGAGGGCGGGATCATGAGGATCCGCGGCGCGGCCTCGCTGACGCTTGCCGCCACCCCGATCGTGGTCGTCGACGGTGTCCGCGTGAACGGACAGGACGGCGACCTCGGACTGCTCGCCGGCGTCGGACAGGACGGTCGGCGCGCGCCCTCGCGTATCAACGACTTCGATCCCGACGAGATCGAGAGCATTCAGATCATCAAGGGGCCCGCGGCCGCGACGCTGTACGGGACCGAAGCGTCCAACGGCGTGATCCAGATCATCACCAAGCGAGGCGCCCGGGGCGCCCCCCGCGTGAACGCAACGGTGCGGCAGGGAGCCAACTGGCTTCCCAATCCGGTCCAACTGGTGCCGCCAACGTACTACAAGAGTGCGTCCGGCGAGATTGTCGAAGTCAACGTGCTCCAGCACGACAAGGAAAACACCTTCGGCCTGCTGAACTGCGACCCCGCCACTCAAACCGGGTGCCAGGCGAACGGCGGCCGGGACTGGTTCCGCACCGGTCACAACCAGTCCTACGGGGCTGACGTCAGCGGCGGCACGGAGACCGTGACGTACTACGTGAGCGGAGAGTTCGACCGCCAGGAAGGGCCGGTGCCCTACAACTGGCAGAACTCGCTGCGGGGCAGGGCGAATCTCACTTACGCCCCCAACGAGACCCTCAGGTTCGACTTCAGTCTGGGCGCAAACCGCTCCAAGCTCGAGTCCGCGTCAGCGCAGCAGCCGTTGCTTACGGCGGTGATCTGGTCCTGCCCGGCACCGGGGTGCGAACCCGGCAGCGGCACGCCACAGGCCCTTGACGGCCCGTCGCGCGGGTACATCGCGTACCTGCCCGAGGCCTACGAGGACGAGATCGAGGGCATCACGGATGTCGACCGGACGACCTTCAGCTTCCAGACGTCGTGGGACGCGAGGGATTGGATGAGGCACCGGCTGGTATTCGGCGGCGACTTCGGCAACCGCACCAACTCCGAGCTGTACCTGGCCACGGGGAATCTCGGGAACTTCTTCAACACCGGCCGCAAGACCATCGCCAACGAACGCACATCGTTCGTTTCGGCGGACTACCAGGTCAGCGGGGACTACTCGCCGTTCGAATCCATCACCCTCAGCACCGGCGCCGGCATTCAGTACTATGCGAGAACGTCGGAAGTGCTGTGGGGACGGGGCGAGACCTTCCCGGTCAAGTCCCTTGAGACCATTCCGTCCGGCTCTTCCCGAAGCGCCGACGAGGACTACCGCGAGAACAAGACGTTCGGGGTGTTCGTCCAGGAGCAGATCGCGTTCGGCGACCGGCTGTACCTCACGGGTGCGGTGCGGGGCGACGACAACTCGGCCTTCGGGAGGAACTTCGACTTTGTCGTGTACCCGAAGCTCTCGGGTTCCTATGTGATCAGCGACGAGAGCTTCTTCAGAGAGAGCGTGGGTTTCATCCAGCAGCTCAAGCTGCGCGCCGCCTGGGGACAGGCCGGCAGGCAGCCGGATGTCTTCGACGCACTCCGGACATACGAACCCTCGGTTGGACCCGGGGGGGCCTCCACGGTCACGCCCGAGAACATCGGTAACGAAGAGCTCAGGCCCGAGGTTGGAACCGAGGTCGAGGTGGGATTCGATGCCAGCGTCCTGGATGACCGTGTCGGCCTGGAGTTCACCTGGTACGACCAGACCACCAACGACGCGATTGTGTCGGTTCCGGCGCTTCCGTCCAGGGGTTTTCCCGGCGTCCAGTTCCAGAACATCGGCCAGGTCAAGAACTCGGGCATCGAGATCGGCGTCAACGCCAACATCTTCACGAGCGACGCCTTCAGCCTGGACCTGGGAGGCACCTTCTCGACCGCCAACAACGAGATCACCGACCTCGGCGGCCAGCCGGCCGTCCTGGAGAGTTCCACGCTGGGGCAGTACCACGCGCTTGGGCAGCCACTCTCGGCCATCTACATGAAGCGCGTCGTGAGCGCCGATCTGGCCGACGGGTCGGCCATCAACGTGATGTGCGAGGGCGGAAGCATACTCGAAAGCGGTGAGACGGCGGGCCTCTCGACCGGAGGCGGCGCGCCGGTTCCTTGCGCCGATGCTCCCAATGTCTACTGGGGCCAGCCGATCCCGAACAAGGAAGGCAGCGCCTTTGCGACGATCTCGATCGGGCAGAACCTGCAGCTGTATACGATGGTCGACTACGTTGGCGGCCGCACCCTGGTGAGCGGCGACATCGCGGCGCAGCACCGGTTCTTCATCAATTCGCGGGCGATCCTGGAGCGCACCGATCCCATCCTGCTCGCGTATGAGACCCTTGGCGGAATCGGTCTCTGGCAGTCGGGGATCATCGATGGCGACTTTGCGAAGCTCCGGGTCGTTTCGGCCAACTACACCTTCCCGGACTCGTGGGCCGAGCGGCTCAACGCGTCCCGGGTCACGCTGAACGTCGCGGCCAACAACCTCGCGACGCTCTGGGTGGGACAGGCCGAGGGGTTCGGAGTGAAGCAGATGGATCCGGAGGTAGCCCAGCAGACGGGTACCACGCGTGGCCTGACCGCCTACAATCAGGAAGGATGGCCACAGCTCCGGACCTTCACGACCACCTTGCGGCTCACATTCTGAGGAAAGGAGCAGAACGATGACTACACAGACCAAATGTGCCGCACGGGGTGCCGCACGGGCGCTGCTGCTGACCTCCCTCGCGGCCACAACGCTACTCAGCGCGGGGTGCAGCCTCGACGACATTCTGGCCGTCGATATCCCGGGCAAGGTGGCCGCCGAGGATCTCAACGACCCGGCGCTCGCCGGCGTCCTGGTGAACTCGGTAGTGGGCGACACCGAGTGTGCATGGAGCAACTACGCGGCGGCGGCTTCCCACCACTCCGACGAGTGGATCCCGACTTCGGGGAACCTGAACATGCGCGAGTGGGGCCAGCGCAAGATGGACCCACAGGCGCTGTCGGGCGGGGTGCTCGCCACCGGCTCCTGCGCCTCGAACTACGGCGTCTACACGCCGCTCCAGACCGCCCGATTCCTGAACGACGACGTCTTTGACAAGCTGGCCGCGTTCGACGCCGGTGACGTTCCCGGCAAGGCCCAGATGCAGGGCACGGTCAGGGCGTACGGTGGGTGGGCGCTCGTCGCACTGGGCGAGGGCTTCTGCTCGATGGCGCTGGACGGCGGGGCGGAAATGCAACCGGACCAGGTGCTTGACGTGGCGGTGCAGAAGTTCAGCGAAGCCATCTCGGGCGCCGGAGACGCGGCGGTCGTCACCTCATCGTATGGTGGCCGTGCACGCGCCAAGCTGGACATGGGCGACTGGGCGGGGGCCATAGCCGACGCGCAACAGATCCCCGAAGGCTTCAAGTTCGGGGCCGATCGGGCGGCCGACCTGGACAGGCGGCAGAACTACCTGCACCGCTGGCTGAACGACACCAACGACGGGATCAGCAAGCACGGATCGGTGGCGGACCACTTCCGCGACCTGACGGTCAACGATGCGGGGGAGCTGACACAGAACGACGGCATGCCCGATCCCCGAGTGGCCGTCCGCACGATCGGCAACCAGGCGTTCGACTTCTCGACGATCCACTACTTCACCGACAAGTACACGTCGAGGGCCGATGCCGCGCCCTTAACCTCCTGGGAAGCGGCCCAGCTGATCATCGCCGAGGCCTCGGCCCAGATGGGCGATGTGGCGACGGCCGTGGGCGTCATTAACAACCTGCGTGCGAAGGCGGGGTTGCCCGAGTGGGCGGCCGGAGCGTCGGCGTCACAGGCCGACGTGATCGCCGCGGTGTTGGCGGAGCGGTCGCGCGAGCTGTTCGTCGAGCAGGGGTGGCGCTTCAACGACATGCTGCAGTACCGCGGCTCGGCGCATCAGATCCCCTTCCTGGGCGAACCGGGGTCGATTCACCCCAACGGGCTCGACCAGACCGGGGCCGAGTACGGCACGGTGACGTGCTGGGCACTGCCGATCGTGGAGACGAACGGGAACGAGAACATCACGTGACGAGGCGGGGGGCGGGTCCGCAAAGTTCGGGCCCGCCCCGGCCGTCCCCCGTCTACGGCCCCTTGCCCCGCCGCGTCGTGATCAGCACGACCCCGTCGGCCGCGTCCGGGCCGTACTGGGCGCCGGCGGCCGGGCCCTTCAGCACCTCGATGCGCGCGATCGTCCCCGGACTGATCAGTTCCAGCGCGCCGAGCCCGCCATCGTAGCCCGTCGCCTCCACCCTCACCCCATCGACGAACACGACCGGATGGCGGTTGAAGCTGAAGCTCTTCGCGCCGCGGACCCGCAGATAGTATCCCGTCCCGATCGCGCCGCCGGTCCTGACCAGGGTCACCCCCGTGACCCCGTCGAGCACGTCGCGCACACCGCGGTTGCTTTCGAGTTCCTCCGCCCGGATGGTTCCGTCCGGTATCTCGACGGGTCGCCGCATCGCGCGCGCCACGATTTCGCGCAATACGAAAGCGGGCGCCATCATCTCGAAGTCGCGGAGCAGGAGCGCGGGCCCGTCCACGGTCAGGCGCTCGGCGATCCCCACGTGCTCCGAATGGGTGACGCGCAGCACGGACACGCCCAGAGGCACCGAGAGCAGCGCGTACCGTCCGTCCTGTCCGGTCCGGTTCACCACGCTGGTCCCCACGACCCGCACGACCGCGCCCGGGATCGGTTCGCCCGTCACGGCGGAGCGCACGACACCCCGAACCGTCGCCTTCGTCTGCCCCGCCAACGGCGCCGCGCCAGCCAACAGGGCCGCCACGCAGAGACCGTGCAGCGCTCGAGCGCTGCCGGAAGTCCCGATACCAGTCGCCAGTAGATTCTTCATGTCGAACCCTACGCTCGCCCCGAAAGGCGAGTTACATCAGTCCCGTCGCGCTCCGGATGTTCTCGAACCAGGGTAGATCCGTGAAAATCCGCAAGTCAACTGAGGAATTTCCCGAAAGTCCGACTCGAAGATCCTCTGCCCCAACCCCTTGGTGGGTCCGTTACATCATGAGCCCGCGCGTTCGAAGACGATGTCGGCCCCGTTGGGCTCGAAGGGGATTGCCACGGCTCCCACCACGCCATCGGCGTCCGTCGTAAAGGTCACCAGACCCGCTACCGGCACGATGTTCGGCGGCGACGTGATCCGGAAGATGTCGTAGTGGAAGTGCTCGAGGTCGAGCTGGAAGCCTTCGTAGACGATCGCAAGTCCGCCATCGTCCACCTGGATTGCCATCCTGCCGTACCCGGGATGCCGGTAGGTGCCCGCGTAGTCCGCGAGGGCATGGCTCGGCTGCGTGCCGGAAACGCGTTTCGCCTCCTGCTCGCGCCTCGTCCTTTCGGCGCGCTCGCGCTGTTCGTCGCGCAGCTCGAGGTTGCGTCCGTTCCAATCCACCGGATCAAGCCCCAGAAGTCGGTCGTACACGTTGTAGGCGATCGTGACCGGCACCGGGTTCATCTCCCCGGAACGGTTGGTGAGCACCATGACGCCGATCTTCTCGCGCGGAAGCCACGACATCGACGATATGAAGCCGTCGATGCCCCCGCCGTGAGCCACCATCTTGTGGCCGCGGTAGCTGCTGACTCGCAATCCGAGGCCGTAGCTGGCCTGACCCAGTTCCGGGAACTCGGACTCGCCCGGCATGGCGAACTGCGGCTGCTGCATGTTCGCCGACGTCTCTTCCGAAAGCAGGCGGTCTCCCTCGAAGACGCCCCCGTCGATGTGGGCCTGAATGTAGGCGAGCATCTCGGTCACGTTCGAATTGATGGACCCCGCCGGTCCGACCGCATCGATGTTGCGGAAGGGGATGCGCGCAAGCGTTCCATCCCTGAGCAGATAGGGAACCGCGTAGTCGCCCGACCCCGGGCTGTCCCGCACCGATGTGTTCGAGCGCTCCATGCCCAGCGGCGTGAAGATCCGGTGGTCGATCAGAGCGTCCCAGTCCTCGCCGGTGATCCTCTCCGCGAGGTAGCCGGCGGTCATGAACATGAGGTTCTGGTACTGGTAGCGGCTGCGGAACGAGGCGTTGGGCTCGAGATACCGGAGCTTCGCGAAAATCTCCGCGCGGGTGCCCGTCCGGCCGTACCAGACGTTGTCGTGGCGCGGGAGTCCGGATTGGTGGGTGACGAGATCCCTGGGGGTCATCTCGGCGGTGGCGAATTCGTCGTGGAGCCGGAAGTCGGGCAGGTAGTCGCGTACGGGCCTGTCCCACTCGAGCATGCCCTGGTCCACCAGAATGCCCATCAGCGTCACGGTGAACGACTTGCTGTTCGAGCCGATGGCCATGGTCGTGTGCTCGGTGACCGGAAGCTCCGCCTCGATATCCCGATAGCCGAAGCCCGTGGCGAGGAGGACTTCGCCGTCGCGGATCACGCCCACCGCGACCCCCGGGATCCTCCAATCCTCCATCACGCCGGTCACGAAAGCGTCGAATCCGGCGAATGGGTCCTCGGCTTGGGCCCGCAGGGAGGCGCCCGCCTCGGCGGACCCGACGGAACGGACGTCCTGTGCCTTCAGGGCGCCCGGCGCGTGGGCCGCGACCGGCACCGCCAGCAGCATCGCAACAAGCCGGAACCGGGCCCCTCTCCGACTGATTCTCAACCTGGTGTCGCCGGGCATGTGTTCCTCCGCGTGCGGTCGTTTCCGTAAGTGAATGTACCGCCCGTTGCCGCCTTCCGTCAGCCCTCGTTGAGGATACTCACCGGATCCACCCTGCTGGCGCGCCTTGCGGGGACGTAGGCGGCCAACGTCGCGACTCCGGTCAGCAGCAGCACGACACCCACCAGAACGAGCGGGTCGAACGCCTCGACGCCATGTGCCAGGTTGCGCACGATGCGGGAGAGGACGACGGCCAGCGCGATGCCGATCGCAAGGCCGGCGACGAGCAGCGTCAGGCCAGCCTTCAGCATCACTCCGACAAGCCGGTCGGGTTCGGCGCCCACGGAGATGCGGATGCCCAGCTCCCGTCTTCGAGCCGCCACGCCGAAGGACACGATGCCGTAGAGCCCGATGGCAGCCACGATCAGCGCGAGCGCGCCCATGAGACTGACGGTCACGGCGGTGATCCGCGCGGGGATCAGCCTGAATGCGAGGTGCTGTTCCATCGTCTTGGCGTCGATTGCGATGACGTCGGGATCCAGGTCGACTGCCAGTTCCAGCATGACGGGAAGGACAGCCGCGGGATCGACCGCTGTTCGCGCGACCACGCGCCCGTGCACATGAGGCATCTGGCTGGCCGCGCCATACACGAGCGGGCGAGGGTCCTCGTCGAGGCTGCGTACCCTGGTGTCTCCGACGACGCCGACGACACGGACCTCGGTTCCGTCACGAGTCGTGAACGTCCCGCCCACGGCGCTGCGCCCGGGCCAGTAGCTTGCCGCCATGGTCTCGCTGACGATCGCGACCGGCGCGGACGCCATGTCGTCTCCGTCGTTGAACAGCCGCCCGGCGACAAAGGGGACTCCCACTGCATCGAAGTAGGCGCCGTCCACGCCGACCCAGTCGATTTCGTGGCCGGTCCGTCCCGGTGGCGGCTCGATTCCGGGGACGTTGAGCGTGAGGGTGGAGGTCGCCGCGCCGTCAAGGGGAACAATGGTGATGAACCCCGCCGAAACGACCTCGGGCAGCGCGGCGACGCGAGCCAGGTACGCGTCGTGGAATGCGTGGCGTTCCCCGGGCGAACGGCCGCGCCCGGGTTCCAGCCAGACGATGGCCGCCGGATGCACGCCGAACCCCGGATCGACCTGCTGGGCCGTGGCCAGGCTGCGTGTGAAGAGCGCCGCCGCGACGAGGAGGACCACAGCGCCCGCAATCTGACTGGTCGCCAGCACCGCCCGCACTCTGGCAGCCTGATGCGAACGGCCTGCGTTCTCGTCCTTGAGCGTACCCGACAAACCGGTCCGCGTGGACTGAAGCGCGGGCGCCAGTCCCAGCACCACGGCCGACGCCAGGGTCACGCCGAGCGCAAAGGCCAGTACGGTGGCGTTGAAGCGCGCGTCCAGCACGATGTCCACGGGAAGCGGCAGTTCGATGTTCAGGAGGAAGTCAACCAGGAACGGCGAAATAAACACGCCCGCCGTACCTCCGGTCAAAGCGAGCATGGCCGTCTCGGTCAGAAGGCTGCGGATCAGGCGGGCCCGCCGGGCCCCGAGGGCCAGGTGCACGGCGATTTCGCGCCGCCGGCCTTCCGCCCGCGCCAGGAGAAAGCCGGCAAGGTTGACGCACGCGACGATCAGCACAAGGACCGTGACGACCATCACCAGGCCCGCGACGGGTGCCACCACACCGTCGATGGCAGGGTGGATGGGTGACGAAAGGGTCGGCGTCATCACGATCCTTCGGTCCGCGTAGCGATCGCCGTGGGACGCGATCATCTCTTCCGCAAACGCGCCCAGCGCGGCATCGGCCCGGGCGCGCGTCACGCCCTCGGCAAGGCGAGCCTTGACCATGAAGGACTCCTGACCGCGCCGCTCCAGGCTGCCCGGGCCGTTCAGGGAGATCTGATCGGCCATGGAGGCGAGCGCCCAGAAGTCCGGTCGCAGTGCCGGGAGGGCGCCGTGGAAATCCCGGGGCGCAACTCCAACGATCGTGTACGGAAAGCCGTTCAGGCGCACACTGCGCCCGACCACGCCGGGATCGGCGTCGAAAGACTGTCGCCAGTACGCGTCGCTGAGGACGAGGACCGGATCGGCTCCGGCTATTGTGCCCTCGCTGGGCGCGAAGACCCTACCCACCTGGGCGGGCACGCCCAGCACCTGGAAGTACGGTCCGGCCACGAGCTCGTTGAGCAGGTCGTCACGCCGGCCGGAGTCGTCGCGGAAGTTCGCGATGTTGAGCATCGTGCCGGTCATTCCGGAGAACACGGAACGGGTGGCGGCTTCCATGTCGCGAAACGTGGGATACGAGAACGTGCCGAACGCGTCTTCTGCCGCCACGAGCCGGATGTCCACCAGTTCTTCCGGATCCGCGTACGAGGGAGGGCGAAGCAGGAGGGCCTCGATCACTGTAAACAACGCCGTGTTGCCGGCCACGCCGAGCGCGATCGTGATGCACGCCGCGGCCGTAAAGCCAGGGGCACGGATCATTTGCCGCCAACCGAACCTGATGTCCTGTAGCAGGCCGTCCAGCCACCTGCGCACAGCACCCCACCCGGTATCGCGGGTACCGCCTGGCATGTCCCCCCTCCGGTTCTGCCCCTGTCGCCCTTTCGGGCCCGCCCGGGTCCATAATATCACGGGACGGATCATTGGGTAACCGGTTTGTCACAGTCCGGCGACGACACTCGCCGCTGATTATCGCGGCTCGAACTCCTCCTCCGACAGACGGAAGGCCTCGATCAACTCCGGATCGGTCTCCGTCCCGAGGATCCGCCCGGCCAGGTACTCGCCGATCACCGGGCCGAACTTGAAGCCCTCGGCAGATCCGCCGCCCGCCAGCCAGACGTTGTCGAAGTCGGGGTGATGGTCGAAGAAGAAGTTGGACGTCCGCGAAATCTCGTAGTGGCACGACCGGGTCTCGCTCACAGGAGCATCGGCAAGCCCCGGGAACCGCTCGCGCACGAAGGCAAGCGGACTCTCGTATTCCTCCTCGCGGAGCCAGCGGCGGCTGGTGTCGGGATCGTCGGGTCCCCGTCCACCCCGGCGGACCCGGAATCCGCGGTTGTCGGGACCCAGCGCGGGCCAGCCGGTGACGCCGGGGAAGTTGTAGCTGGGGAGATTCGGGTAGCTGTAGCGGTTGTCCCCCGGAGGAGTGCGAAGGTAGAGGACGTTCCCCATGGGGATGCGCAGCCGATTGCCCATGAGATCCGGGAAGGCCTTGGGGAACCAGGGCCCCAGCGCGAAGACGTAGGTCGCCGCCGAGACGGGCTCGCCGGGTTGCAGCGTGAGCGCGTCCAGCCGGGATGCGGTGGCGGGGCCCGTGGCCGCCCTGGCGATGTTGATCGAGCCCCCCGCCTGTTCGAAGACCCTTGCCACCGATTCGATCGCGCGGCGGGCGCGGACGACCCCCGCGTCCGGCTCCCAGAGAGCGACCGTGATGTCCGTAAGGTCGATCACCGGCCATCGCCGTCCGACTTCGTCCGCGTCCAGGACCTCGTACCTGACACCAGCCTCGTCCCAGTTGTTCCTGGTGTCCTCCATGAATTCGGTCCATTCGTCCCTCATGATGAGGTCCGACGTGGTGAAGAACACGCGGGGCAGGAGCAGCTCCCGTCCCCGTTCGTCCCACTCCCTCCACTTCTCGATGGCGCGCTTCGCCCACCGGGTCCAGAGGAGGCCGTGCCCCCGGTCCCCATACCCGGTGCGCACGCCCCGGGTCTCGCCGCCCGACGTAGCCCGGGAGTTGGCGGGCCCGTACTGATCGATGAGGGTTACGCGCGCGCCGGCCTGCTGGAGATTCAGCGCGGTCCATGCGCCAAATGCCCCGGCGCCGACCACGGCGACATCCGGCGTCTGCCGGGTGAGGATCGCCGGGGCACCGCTTCTCGCGCGCGGCAAGGGCGAATCGGCGGCGTTTTCCTCGCCTTCAAGGGAGCCCGCCCCTGCCAGCAACGCGCCGGTTCCGGCGGTGGCCGCTTTCACGAAAGTGCGGCGATCCAGTCGTCCAGTCCCCTCTCCACCCATGATTTCCCCGCTCCCGCTCATTGACGACCGACGCCGGGCGGAGCGATTCGCACTTCGCGCATCGGCGAGTCGGCGGCAAGCTCCGATGAACCGGCGCTGTGTCCGTTCATGCTGAGGATATACGCGACCACATCCAGGTAGACCTGTTCGTCCAGCCCTCCCGGGTTGTCGTCGGGCATGGTCGAGCGCACGGTCCTGAAAAGCGAGTACACCGTCCGTCTTCCCCAGTTGGACTGGAAGGTGCGGCCGCGGAATTCGCTCGTCGTGTGGCATTCGGAGCAGACCTCGTCGAACGTCGTACCGCCGCGGTCCGCCTGGGTGCTGTTGAAGATCCCCTCCATGGACTCGTCGGGCGGGTCCACGGGAGGGTCCACGGGGGTGTTTGTCTGCACGGTCGTCTCGGCCGGAACGGGCGTCGCCGAAGGGTTCCCGGGAGGGGCCGATCCGGAGGATTCCCCGCTCGGGCCGCTGGAGGCGCAGCCTGCGAGCGACAGCGTCAATGCGAGACCGAGCGCGTTTGCGCCCGGGGCGTGATTCCGTGGCATGGACCGGACCGCCTCCTCGGATGTAGTGTATCAACTCCGGTGCATCCCACACCGGACTCATTTCTGAATATAGGGAACCGAAACATGCTCAGCCGAAGCTCCGGGAAGTACCGCTTCCGTTTCCCCGCCGTGACCGCGTTGGCGGCTACGATCCTGTCGACTACCGCGTGCAACGACCGGGACAGGTTGCCGCTGACCGTCGGGGACGTCAACAGCATCATCGTTACCGCTTCACCCGAACTGTGGGCAGAGGTCGAACCCGCGCTGCTCACCGCGCTGGAAAGGAGGGTATTCACGGTCCGTGACGAGAGGACCTTCAAGGTTACGTACCAGGCCGCCGACGAGGATGCCTGGTACCGGCTGCGCCTGCTGAAGCAACAGCTCGTGATCGGGACCCCGGAGGATCCGTGGATTGCTCCGGGACTCGCCAGGCTGGACGAGCCGATCAGTCCGCCTCAGGTGCTCCAGGTGGCGGACGTGTGGGCGCGCGAGCAGCTGGTGACCATGGTCGTGCTGCCCGCCGGGACGGATGCCGCCGAGACCGTGCGGGGACTGCTCCCTGAGCTGGCGGAGCAATTCGACAGCCAGTATCGGGACTGGGTGCTGGCCAGGATGTTCACGACCGGGCCCGATACGGCGCTGGCCCGATCGCTGCGTGAAGACCATCGCTTCAGCCTGATCGTTCCCTCGGTGTACCGATACAGGACGCTCGACGGGATACATGTGTTCCGCAACGACAATCCGGATCCATCCGAACTGATCCGTCAGTTTGCTGTAGCGTGGACGAGTCCGGCAGTGGAACTCGACGCCGACGCCCTCCTCGAATGGCGCGCGCGCATCGTGGATCAGTACTACGACTATCCGCAATTCGTGAACCTGAACAGGACCATCGAGTCGAGGGGATTGCTCGGCGGCAACCCGGTCTACGGCGTGCAGGCCGTGTGGGAGAATCCCCCGGACGCGTATCCGGCGGCGGGCCCTTTCATTACGCGCTCGGTGACCTGCGCGGATCAGGATCGGACCTATCTGATCGACGCATGGCTTTACGCGCCCGATCGAGAGAAATACGAATACATGATACAGCTGGAGCAGATCTTCGGGTCCTTCCAGTGCACGTGAATGCAGGACCGCCAGGGAGGCACCTGATGCAACCGCCGAAACCGTTTCCGACCATCCTTCCCACACAACACCTCGCCGTTCTCGCCGCCGCGGCATTGCTGGCCCTTGGGGGTTGTGACACCCAGGGCGGCGCGACCGGTTCGTCCGGCGAGTTCGGCGCCGAGGGCGTGGGCTTCGCCGATCCCGACCGCGCCGACATCGTGGCCGCGATCGACGAGATCGTCATGACGCCCATCCGCGACGGTCTCATTGCGGGCGCATCGGTGGCGGTCGTGCACGGCGGCGAGCCCATTGCATACCGGGGGTACGGCTGGGCGAACCTGCAACTGGGGGTCCCCACGCACGAAGACGCGATCTACGAGATCGGATCGGTCACCAAGCAGTTCACTTCGGTCGGCCTGCTTCAGGCACAGGCAGAGGGACTCGTCGACCTGGACGCGGACATGAGCACCTATCTGCCGGATTTCCCCACCCAGGGGAACCGGATCACCGTGCGGGAACTCCTCGATCATACATCGGGGATTCGGGGCTACACCGAAATGGCGGCGGCCAGGCCGTACTTCGTCCGGCGAGTCCCCCGCGACACGCTGCTGGCTCTCATCGGCAATCACCCGTTCGACTTCCCCACGGGAGAGCACGAGATATACAACAACTCGGCCTACTACCTGGCCGGGATGATCCTTGAGGAGGTGACCGGCACCACCTACGAGGACTACGTCGAACAGAGGATCTTTGCCGCGCTGGGCATGGAACGCTCGCGCTACTGCAGCGAAACCGAGATCCAGGAGGGCAAGGTGGACGGCTACGACGTCGGCGAGAGCGGTCTGGCCAACAAGGGCTTCATCGTCCACAGCATCCCCTTCGCGGCGGGTTCGCTGTGCTCCAGCGCGCGCGACCTCGCGACGTGGCTGGGCGCCCTCCACGGTGGAGAGGTGCTCGACGACGACGCATACGCGCAACTGACCGAGCCCGGCGACCTCAACGACGGCACGAAGACCCGCTACGCCCTCGGCCTGGCAACCAGCGACTTCCTGGGACACCGCGCGCTGCATCACGGGGGAGGGATCAACGGCTTCCTCACCGAGTCGCTCTACCTCGTCGACGAGGATCTTGCGGTCGTGGTCCTGGTCAACACCGCCGGTCCCCCCGGGCCCACGGAGCTGGCCGAGCAGATCGTGGAGCTGGTGGTCGGCGACGCCACTCCGGCACCCATGGCCTTCGAGGGCGATCCGTCCTGGTTCGAGGGCACGTACTCGGGCCCCGCGCGCGGCGGCCAGGCCGCGATCCGCATCGCGGTGGACGGCGACGTCCTCACCGCGACCGCCGTGATGATGGGCGACCAGGATATTCCCGATGACCGCCAGGAGGCCGATACGCTCGATTTCCGCGGCGGCATGACGTTCGGCAGCGGGGGCGCGCGCCTGACCTTCGAGGGCGGCGATGCCAACGCGGCCACACTGCGCTGGGACGTCGTGTCGGGATACACCGTGATGTCGAGGCGGTAGCGTTGTCGTTCGTCCACCTGCACACACATTCGGAGTTCTCGCTTCTCGACGGTGCAAACCGCCTCGGGGACCTGGTCCGGAAGGCGCAGGAGTTCGAGATGCCGGCGCTGGCGCTGACCGACCACGGCTGCCTCTACGGGGCCTGGACGTTCCAGAAACTGGCCCGCAAGGACGGGATCAAGCCGATCATCGGCATGGAAGCCTACGTCGCGCCAGGCGATAGAAGGGAGCGGGCACGGTCGGGACAGGGTGGGAAGGCGCACTATCACCTGGTGTTGCTGGCCCGGGACGCGGAGGGCTACCGCAACCTGATCAGGCTCTCGTCGATCGGGTACACCGAGGGCTTCTACTACCGTCCCCGTCTGGACCGCGATACGCTGGCGCGCCATTCCGGCGGGCTCATCGTGAGTTCGGCCTGCATGGCGGGCGAGCTGGCGCGGCACCTGAACGCCGGCAACGACGACACCGCCCGCAAAGTGGCCGACTGGTACGCCAACGCATTTCCCGACCGCTACTACCTGGAGGTGCAGGCCCACGGAACGCCGGGCCAGGCGGAACTCAACAGGAAGATCTTCGCGCTCGCCGACGACATGGGCCTCCCCGTCGTCGCAACCAACGACGCCCACTTCCTGCAGCCGGACCATCACCCGGCCCACGACATCCTCGTGTGCATCGGGACCGCGAAAAACCACGACGACGAGGGCCGCCTGACGTACGACAGCGGCCTCTACTTCAAGAACCACGAGGAGATGGCGGCGGCCTTCCCCGGCCGGCCGGAAGTGATCGAAAACACCCTCAGGATCGCGGACGAAGTCTCGCTGACGCTGGAGAAGAAATACCATCTGCCGCGATTCCCGCTGCCGGAACCCTTCGCCGAAGACAACGACTACCTGGTGCATCTGGCCGAAGCGGGCGCGAGGGAGCGGTATGCTCCCGGGCCCGAGAAGGAGGCGCGGGCAGAGGAAGACACGCTTCCTGCGCGCGTCCGTGAACGGCTCGAATACGAACTCGCGGTCATTCTGAAGACCGGGTATGCGGGCTACTTCCTCATTACGTGGGACTTCATTCGCTGGGCGCGCGAAAACGGAATCCCGGTGGGTCCGGGACGGGGCTCCGCGGCCGGGTCCCTGGTGTCCTACGCGCTTCGGATCACCGACCTGGACCCGATCGAATACGGCCTGCTGTTCGAACGCTTCCTCAATCCCGAGCGGATCTCGATGCCCGACATCGACATCGATTTCTGCTACGAGCGCCGGGGTGAAGTGATCGAGTATGTGCGGCGCAAGTACGGTCGTGACGCCGTCGGCCAGATCATCACGTTCGGGACGATGAAGAGCCGCGCGGTGATCCGGGACGTGGGCCGGGTCCTCGGCTTCGACGTGGGCGAGACCGACCGGATCGCGAAGAAGATCCCGAACCAGCCCGGCCAGAGCTATACGGTGGCCGAAGCGGTGGAGCAGATCCGGGACGTGAAGGCGCTGTACGAGTCCGACGAACGTCACACGAGGCTGTTCGACTACTCGATCACCCTGGAGGGCCTGGCGCGGCACGCGTCGGTGCACGCGGCCGGGGTGGTGATCGCTCCCGGTCCGCTGAGCGAATACGTGCCGATCTGCACGCAGGGCAAGGGGAGCAGGAACGGGAGCGGCGGCGGGGGGCGGGACGCCGGTCCGGAAGACGGGCCCGACATCGTCACGCAGTACGACATGAACTGTCTCGAGGATGCCGGGATGCTGAAGATGGACTTCCTGGGCCTCAAGACGCTCACCGTGATCCACGACGCCGTACGGGCGGTGAGGGATCGACTGGGCCGGTTCCGCCATCCCGAGACGGGCACGGTGTACGAGTCCGACGCGATGGACGACGTGCCGCTCGACGACGCGGAGGTCTATCGCATGCTCGCCAGCGGCGGGACGTCGGGCGTCTTCCAGTTCGAATCCAACCTCGCCCTGGACAAGCTGCGCGCCATGCGCTGCGACCGCTTCGACGACCTGGTGGCGACCAATGCGCTCATCCGCCCCGGGCCCCTCGACTCGGGCATGACCGACAAGTACATCAAGCGCAAGCTCGGGGACGAGCCTGTGTCGTACCCGGCGCCCGGCCTGGATCACATCCTCGAGCCCACCTACGGCATCATCGTGTACCAGGAGCAGGTGATGCTGATCGCGAACGACCTCGCGGGCTACTCCCTGGCGGAAGCGGACGTGCTGCGCAAGGCGATGGGGAAGAAGGACGCGGAGTTGATTCGGGATGAACTGGACCGCTTCAAGGCCAGGGTCACCGAACGGGGACTGCCGCGGCGGAGGGCCGCCGACCTTGCCAAGCAGATCGAGACCTTCGGCCGGTACGGCTTCAACAAGTCCCATTCCGTCGCGTACTCGCTGCTGTCATACAAGACCGCGTGGCTGAAGCGCTACTACCCGGCCGAGTTCATGGCCGCGCTGCTGTCGTCCGTGCTGGACAAGACCGACGATGTGGTGAAGTACATCGGCGAGTGCCGGGACCTGGGCCGGTATCACCCCGCACTCGAAGACGGTCTCGTGGTCCTCGCTCCCGACGTCAACGAGAGCGGCTGGAAGTTCACGGTCGTTGGGCCTGGCACGATCCGGTTCGGACTCGGGGCCGTGCGCGGTGTCGGTGCGGCCGCCGTGCAGTCGATCCTGGCGGGGCGTTCACAGGGCGGGCCGTTCCAGGGCCTCTTCGACTTCCTCCAGCGGATCGACCCCCGGGCACTGAACAAGCGCGCGTGCGAGGCGCTGATCGCGTCCGGGGCGCTCGACTCGTGCGGGCATCGCGCCCAGTTGCTGGCCGGTCTCGACACGGCCTACGGCGAGGTCATGGCCCGTCTGCAGGAAACCGAAGTCGGTCAGGGATCGCTGTTCGGCGGCGACGGGCTGGAGCGCCCGGCCCCCGCGCTCCCCACCGTGCCCGAGTGGGACGACCGGGAACGCCTGACCCGCGAGAAGGACGCGCTCGGATTCTTCATCTCGGGGCACCCGCTCGACCGGTATCGCGAAATCGCGAAGGCGTTCGACGAGGTGGGCTTAGGTGAGCTCAAGGCCAGAATGGGCGACTCGATCGAGATGGCCTGCGTGGTCACGGCCGTGTCCCGCCAGGTGTCCCGCCGTGATGGTTCGGAGTGGGCGAAGATCACGGTCGAGGGCTTTCACGGCACCGCGATGGTCCTCGCGTTCAAGGACGTGTGGCAGAGCTACAAGGCCACGGTGGAGACCGACGCCGTGGTGTTGCTGCGCGGCAAGGTGAGCGACCGCGACCGCGATGAAGAGGATCCCCCGGTCTTCCTTGATTCGGCCGAACCCCTCAGCCAGGTGCGCGGAAGCGGTCGATTTGCCGTGCGGATCGACATCGGCGGGCACGAATCGCTGGCGGACGACGCCTTTGCGAGCGCCCGTGCGGTGGCGGACGCACACCCCGGAGCCGCCCCGGTCGAGGTGGTTCTCACTGAGGCGAACGGATCGAGCGCACCTCGCCTGAGGTCACGCTCACTGAAGGTGTCCCCGGATCGTGAGACCATACGCGCCCTCGAGGGCGTCTTTGGAAAGGGACGCGTCGGCCTGGCGAAAGTTTGAATTCGGTCCCCGGATTGCCCGTAGAGGGAATCGGAGGACCCCCCGCACGTCCGTCAAGGAAAGACGAAGCATGAGAACACTGTTGATTTGCATTACCATCGCACTCGCACCCCTCGCCGCTCCGCCGGGGGCGCAGGGCCAGGAGACCGGGGAAGGGGCCGCCGACCCATCGGAGTTCGTCGGCAATTGGATGGGCGCACTGAACGTGGGGGCGGTGCAGTTGCGAATGCGCTTCGAGTTTGGCGAAAGCGGGGGAGTGCTGACCGCCAGGGTTTTTTCCGTTGACCAGGGCAATGCCGAGGTGCCGGTGGAGTCCGTGACCCTGACGGGCGCCACGGTTGCCATCGCGATGCCGGTGGCCGGAGCCACGTACGAGGGCACGCTCTCGGAAGACGGGAGCCGCATCGAGGGATCGTTCGTGCAGATGGGCTCTACCCTGGCCCTCAATCTGGAACGAACCGACGGGGAAGAGACCTTGACACTCCGTCCCCAGGATCCGGTCGAGCCGTTTCCCTACCTGTCGGAAGGCGTCAGCTACCCGAACCTCGACGGCGGCCATACGCTGGCGGGCACCTTTACGCGGCCGGAATCCGGCGGCCCCTTCCCGGCGGTGATCCTGATCTCGGGGTCGGGTCCCCAGGACCGGGACGAGGCCCTGCTCGGGCACCGCCCCTTCCTGGTACTGTCCGACCACCTTACGCGTCGCGGGATCGCGGTCCTCCGCTTCGATGATCGCGGTGTCGGCGAATCGACGGGGAACTTCGCGGCCGCCACCTCACGCGACTTCGCCTCGGATGTGCTGGCCGGGGTCGCCTACCTGAGGACGCGGGACGACGTGGACGCCGGCGCGATCGGACTGGCGGGCCATTCCGAGGGGGGCCTGATCGCGCCCATGGTGGCCGTCGCATCCGATGATGTCGCCTACATCGTGCTCATGGCGGGGACGGGCGTGAACGGGGAACGGATCCTCCTCGCACAGGGGGCGCTGATCGCGCGGGCGAACGGCGCCTCCGACGAAGCGATCGCCGCAAACCAGGCACTTCAGCGCGCCATGTTCGAAGTCCTCAGGTCGGACCCCGACGTGGAGCGCGCCGGGGAAGCACTCGCCGACCTGGTGCGCAACGCCCTGGAGGAAGCAGGCGAGGAGATGCGCGCTCAGGCCGGAATCACCGACGACGCGTCGCTGGACGGTGCGGTGGCGGCCCAGGTTCAAGCCGTGAATACGCCGTGGTTCCGCTACTTCCTCACCTACAACCCCGCGGAAACGATCGAACAGGTCACGGTCCCGGTTCTGGCAATCAACGGCGAAAACGACCTGCAGGTGCCCTACGAGGAAAACCTGCGCGAAATCGAGGCGGCGCTCCGGCGCGGCGGGAACACGGAATACGAGATCCATGCCCTGCCCGGTCTCAACCACCTCTTCCAGCACTCCGACACCGGGTCGCCGGCCGAGTACCAGGCGATCGAAGAGACCTGGTCGGTCGAAGTCATGGAACTCATCGCGGACTGGATCCTGCAGACGGTGGGGAGCTAGCCGCGAAACCGCGAGGCCCGCAGCCGCTCCGCGCGCTGCCACAAGCCTGGTGCTTCCAGCGATTGCGCCACGTCCCGGAAGCCGTCGGTTGCGCCACGCCACTCCAGCTCATCCACGTCGTCGAAAAGGGCCGCGCTATCGCGTAACGTCGCGAGGTCACGAAACAGGAAGGCCGCTGCGCGATTCACCCTGAGCGACTCGGCCAGCCGTTTTGCGCCCCGCACCTTGACGTCCCAGCGAAGGGGATGCCCCGGGATGTCCTCCAGGTGGCCGTAGCGGGCCAGGATCGTCGCCGTGGACTTGGCCCCCCACCCGGGAACGCCCGGGAAGCCGTCGGCGCTGTCTCCCACGAGCGCGAGGTAGTCGGGAATGCTGGCCGGGGCAACGCCGAACCTGGCGACCACGCCGCGCTCGTCGCGCACTTCGTCCTTCCGCCGGTCCCACTGCACCACGCGGTCGCCGACCACGCACTGGGACAGATCCTTGTCGGGAGTGCAGATGATCACCCGTTTCACGCGGGGGTCCCGACGGGCCCGGGCCGCACCCGACGCAAGCCCGTCGTCCGCCTCCAGTTCCTCCATCGGCCACACGGGCACGCCCATCGCCGTGAGCGCCTCTTCCAGGGGGTGGAACTGGGCCAGCAGCGCGGGATCGATCCCCTCGCCCGTCTTGTAGCCGGGCCAGAGATCATTGCGGAACGACTCGATCACGTGATCCGTCGCGACCGCCATGTGGGTGGCTCCCCGTTCCAGCATGCCGAGCAGCGATGCGATCACTCCGCGCATGCCACCCACCTCGCGGCCCGCCGCGTCTGTCGCGGATGGGGCGCCGAAGTGGTGGCGGAAGAGTTCGTAGGTGCCGTCTACGAGGTGGATGTTCAAGGGCGGGACGCGTACTATGACGGGGCTGAACAATGCAAGGTGCCCACAGTCGCCTCCCGTCGTACCGAGCGCAACAAGGAGCTGCTCCATGACTGCCGTCCCCAGTCGCCGACACCTATCCGTAGTCGCCATCGCGATCTTCGCCATCCCGTTCCCGGCGACCGCCCAGGAGACCCACGCCGCCGACCTGCTGACGGTCGGACACTACCTGGACATGGAGCGCGTGGGCGATCCGCAGATTTCGCCGGACGGAAACCGGATCGTCTTCACCAGGTCGTGGGTGAACAAGATGGAAGACCGCTTCGAGTCCGAAATCCGGATCATGGACGCCGACGGGGCCCGCCAGCGCCGCCTGCTGGAGGGTTCGAGTCCCCGGTGGTCTCCGGATGGCACGCGGGTGGCGTACCTCGCGCCGGGCGAGCCTTCCGGGCAGCAGATCTGGGTGCGCTGGATGGACGCGGAGGGTCCGCCCACGCAGGTCACGCGCGAAACCGAGGCCCCGAGCAACTTCCAGTGGTCGCCCGATGGGGAATACATCTACTTCCAGCGCTTCGTGGCGCACCCGAATCCCTGGCCGATCGACCTGCCGGCGCCGCCGGAGGGTGCGAACTGGACGGCGCCACCCCGGGTCATCGACCGGATCCACTACCGCTACGACCGGGTCGGATTCCTGGACGAGGGCTTCACGCATCTGTTCCGCGTTCCGAGCGGCGGCGGCACCGCCCGCCAGCTGACCAGCGGGGAATGGAACGCCGGCGCCACCTTCGCGCCGGGCGTGGGCAACGTCGGGTACAACCTGACTCCCGACGGCGGCACCCTTCTCTTCGACGGCCTCATGGAGGATGCCGACAACCGCTATCGCGAGTCGCACATCTACGCACTGGACCACGCGACGGGCGACATCCGCCAACTGACCTCCGAGCGCGGGCCGTGGGCGCGTCCGCTGGTGTCGCCCGACGGACGGCACATCGCGTACACGGGCTTCCCCTGGACCTCCCAGACCTACAAGACCACCGAGCTGTATGTGATGGACGCCGACGGCGGCAACGCGCGCCTCATCACGCGCGACCTCGACAGGGACATCGGCTCCTTGCACTGGTCCGAGGACTCGGGCGGCGTGTACTTCACCGCCGGCGACCGCGGCACGATGAACGTCCACTTCGCGACCACGGACGGCGAGGTCACCCAGGTCACCGAGGGCAACCACATGCTGTCGCTCTCGTCGGCCACGGCGGCTGGCCGGGCGGTCGGCACCCTCACCTCGCCGCACGAGCCCGGCGACGTCGTCACCTACGACCTCACCCGCGCCGGCGAAATCCGTCAGCTTACCGAGGTCAACGCCGAGGTTCTCGCCGGCATGCGCCTGGGGGACGTCGAGGAGGTCTGGTACGAGTCGACCGGCGGCACCCAGGTGCAGGGCTGGATCGTCAAGCCGCCCGATTTCGATCCCGATGGGAGCTACCCGCTCATCCTGCACATTCACGGTGGCCCGCACGGCATGTACAACGTCGGGTTCAGCTATCCGTACCAGAACTTCGCGGCCAACGGCTACGTCACGCTGTATACCAACCCCCGCGGCAGCACCGGATACGGGACCGACTTCGGCAACGCCATCGACAACGGCTATCCTTCCGTCGACTACGACGACCTGATGGCCGGCGTCGACGAGCTCGTCGATCGCGGCTACATCAACGAAGACCAGATGTACGTCACGGGCTGTAGCGGCGGCGGCGTGCTCTCCAGCTGGGTGATCGGGCACACGACGCGCTTCGCGGCGGCGGGCGTGCGCTGCCCGGTGACCAACTGGATCAGCTTCGCGGGCACCGCCGATATCACGGTCTGGGGCTACTACCGCTACCACGGCTATCCGTGGGACAATCCCGACAAGTACCTGGAGCACTCACCGCTGATGTACGTCGACAACGTCACGACCCCCACGATCGTCATTACCGGCGAATTGGACCTGCGGACCCCGATGGCGCAGTCGGAGGAATACTACCAGGCGCTCAAGCAGCTGGGCGTGCCTACGAAGCTGCTACGCTTCCAGGAAGAGTACCACGGGACCGGCTCCAAGCCGTCCAACTTCATGCGCACCCAGCTCTACCTGATGAAGTGGTTCGAGGAGTACGGGGGCCAGCCGAAGATGACGACGGACGGATAGGGCGCGGGCGACCGCCCACGGCGGGTCAGCCGGGCGTTTGCCGCTGCAGCAGACTCTTCAGCGTCCCGGTCTGTTCTTCGCTCAACAGCGCCGAGAATTCCTTGTGCAGGACTTCGAAGGCGGGACCGAGCTGATCGGCCAGGCTGCGCATCTCCTGCATCGGCTGTCTCGCTTGCGCGTTGCCTCCGCCCGCGCCGCGCCGGGCGCCGCCACCACCGCCACCCCGCCGCGCGGCTCCCATGCGGTCACGCATCTGTGCCCGCACCCGGTCGTATCGGGCCAGGGCGCTCTCGTTGGCTTCCCGGAAGTCCGCGACCAGGACGGTCGCTCCGTCCATCTGTTCGTCGCTCAGCGCAAGGCGCTCGCTGAAACCTTCGAAGCGCTGGTCCAGGGCCTCCCACAGCCGCACCCCGGGATTGTTCGCGAATCCGCCCATTGCACCGCCGGGGCGCTGCGCGTTGACGGAACCGGGCAGGGCGGCCGCGGCCGCCACGACGACGATACCCAGTGCGAAAAGGGACTTGAGAGGTCTTGTACATGTCATGGAAGGGTATCTCCTGGCTGACTGTGTGAACGTGCTCGGTGGGGCCGCGGGCACCGCCCATCGCCCCGTCCCTCAAGGACAGGCCGGCATCGCAAAGCGTTAGAACGCGATGAGCTTCGTCACCTTGAGCGTGACCGCCCGGTCGATCACGTTGGCCTGCCCCGGCTCGGGACTTCGGTTGCGCAGCTCCGAGTACACGACGAAGACATCGCTCAGGGGAGCGTGGATCAGGTTGAAGCGGACGTTGGTCTGCAGCTGGTCGACGGCCTCGTTGTACTGTACGAATGCGCTCAGGAACGTCCTCGTATCGTGCGCGTACCGGAGGCGCCCGGCGAAGAGGTTGGCGTCGAAGGTTCGGCCCGCGAGCGTCAGACGATTGCGCTGCGCCGAGCCCTCCACGAACAGGTGCGCGCTGGGCCGCAGCGTGACGCCCCCGGTCACCGACGATCGCTCTCCGTCGAAAAACCCTCCCCGCGTGACCGCCAGGGAGCCCCCCAGCTTGCGGCCGAGGTTGGACCGGTAACTGGCGGTGAACGCGCCGAAGTCGTACTCGCCCGCTGGCACGGCGACGCCGGCGATGCGCGTGGCGGCGGCAAACCGCTCGTACGACGCCGAGTATTCCATCGTAAGCAGACCGCTGTCGAGGAAGGCGACCCCAAGGCCGGGTTTGATCTCCCGGCTCTCCAGCGTCCAGCCCAGGTCGGAGAAAAGGTTGACGTCCACGTAGGGATTGAGCTCGCGCACGTGCGGGATGGCCGGCTGCGGATGCGCGCCGAGCGTCGCGAAGCCCTGTCGGACGCCTCGGCGAGCGACGAAGCCGACCCCGGGGTTGAAGTCGTCGCCGACCGTCTTGACGAGCACCGACGCCGCCCAGAGCGGGTCCCGCCATGCCACCTCCAGCGCTCCGGTCATCCTGTCGCCGCCGGCGTCCGGCTCGTCGGTCGCGGCCAGGTACGAGTTGAGCAGCATCCGCCCACCGGCCAGCCGCAGGTTGGCGTCGGCGCCGAAGGTCCGGTTGTAGGCGTCGGCCACGCCGCTGCCCGTGCCCTCGCGGTTCACGAACATGAAGCCGATGTCGCTGCTGGTCAGGACATTCTTCCTGAGGCGCACCACCGAGAAGTTCTCGCCCAGGTGCGAAGGCCCGTCCCGCGTCTGCATGTTGAGCACGCCGACCGCATAGCCCCCCAGGCGGCCCGTCATGCGGGCCCCCGCCGCGATCGGGACCGGCGTACGGTTGGCCGACAACCCGATTCGCCGACTGTGGAACAGCTTGAAGTTCTGCGGGCCGGATCCCGTGCGGAAGTTGCGGACGCGGGCGTCCTGGAAACTGAAGATTCCGTCGTTTTCCAGGAAAAAGTCCCGCTTCTCGGGAAAGAAGAGCGAGAATCGCGTGAGGTTGATCTGCTGTTCGTCCACCTCGACCTGCGAGAAGTCGGTCAGCGCGGTGACGTCCAGCGTGAGCTGGGGTGTAATCCCCCACTTCAGGTCCAATCCTCCTTCCAGCTTCTCGGTCGAGGCGTCGTTGTCGAGTCCGTCGCGCCGAACCCCGTTGACGAACGGCTTGATCCACAGGTTCCGCCCCTGCCGCAGCCCCTCGAGCGAGGTCAGCTTGCCTGCCCGGGACATCTTGTAGACCCGGAACTGGCGGGTGAGCGGCGCCCAGCTGGAGTCTTCGGAGATCCGCCTGATTCGGCGCGAGAAGTTGATCCCCCAGTCCTGCGGCTCGTCCGTCTCGCGGAATCGCAGCGTCGTCATCGGCACCGCGATCTCCGCCACCCATCCGTACTCGGTGATCCTCGTCGCCACCTCGACCTCGCCCTCCCAGGCCCTGTTCACCGACTGCTGATCGTTGAAGGCCTGCGCATCGAAGAGCGCTCCGGCCGGGTTCACGGCAAAGAGGAACGCGTTCTGTCGATCCAGGTAGGTGTCGAGAGCGAAGCCGAAGATGTCCGAATCCTGGGTCGCAAAGTCCTGCTCCATGCCAGCGGATACCAGTGCCTCGGGACGGCTGTCGTACATCGTCGCGCCGACGTAGAAGCGCTCCTGGTCGTATAGCACGCGGACGACGGTGCGCTCCGACGACGGGACGCCCTGTACGGGAACGGACTGGTAGAAGACGCCCCTGGTGGAATCGGCCAGCCCCCACGCCGCCTCGTCCAGAATGCCGTCCAGCTCGATTGGCGAAGTGGCGCGTCTGGCCTCCAGCGATGGCCGCGGTGACGTGTCGGGGTCAATGCGGTCGACCGGTGCGACCTGGGATGCAAGCGGGTGCGGCGCGGCCACCAGGAGCGCCACAGCCAGGACGCGAAGAGGGATTGCCAACGGCAGCTAAAGCAAACTCGACGTGTCGACTCCGAACTCGTTCATGGCTTCGAACATCCCGGTTTTCCTGCCCTGGTGTCAAGCTGGACCCGGCCTTCTCATGAGTGTCCATTCTCACAGCTCCGGCGAGGCAGGAGCATGGCTGTATGGGACTATGGTTCCCTGACGGACCGGAACTCCGGGTCAAGTCGGCGTGTATCATACCCGCGAGGTTCCCGCGAACCATCAATCAGGATGTCCATGCGCCGCACTTCGATCGGGTTCCTGTCCAGGACAGCCCGGAGGCAAGCCCTTCTTCTCGCCGTGGCCGGCTCCGCGACCGTACTCCGCGTGAGCGCCCAGGAAGTCGGCGAACGCGGGACGGTCACAGTGACCGGGACCGTCGTGAGCGAGGCGACCGGCGAGCCCATTGCCGGAGTCATCGTCCTTGCGGAGAGGTTGGGCCTCACCCTCACGAGCGATGCCCAGGGACGGTTTGTCTTCGCTGAAGTGCCCCGTGGGGTGTACGAAGTCGATCTGATTCACAAGGACCATGAGCGATTGCAAGGCGATCTCAGGATTGACCAGCCAGGGACGTTTCTTCTCGCGATGGTCCCGACGGCCGGTCCGGACGCAGGCTTGATGACGGGGGTCGTGGGCGTTGTCACGGATCAGGTGAGTGGGGACCCGATTTCCGAGGTTGTGGTGAACGTGCCGCGTGCCGGCCGCACGGCCCGAACGGGCGCACAGGGGCGCTTCAGTCTGGGGGATCTGCCCCCGGGGCGGCATGAGATCCGGTTCTCGCATCTCGGATACGCCGTGCGGTCGGAATCGATCGATGTCCAGGTGGGTCGGGTCACCAGAGTTCAGGTGGTTCTCGACGTCAACGCCATCGCGTTGAGCCCCATTGAGGTCACGGTGGACAGACGAGACGAAGTGTTGGACGACCGGGGGTTCTATCAGCGGGAGGAAGACGGCTGGGGCTACTTCGTGGACAGGGAGGACCTGGAGACCGCGATCGAACTGACGGATGCGCTGGATCGGTTTCCGGGGGTGAGGGTCGTTTCCAACCCCGCCAGCCCCCTTCAGAGGCACCTCCGACTCCGCAACTTCGGCAGTGAGTGTGTCCCGACGATATACATCGACGGCGTCAGGATGACGGGTCTTGCGGGCTACTCCATCAACGACATAATCGATCCGACGGTGATTGCCGGAGTTGAGATGTATCGCGGTGTGGCCGGCAGGCCGGCACAGTACTGGGGTTCCTCCTGTGGCGTCGTCCTCGTCTGGCTCCGACAGGGGAAAAGCAGGCGGGGCGGATAACAGCCCGCCATCGGCACCGAACAGTCTGGCGCCGACAGGCTTGTAGCCCCACCTTGTGAAGTTCAGCGCGTCTCGTGTTCCGGGAGAATCGCGCGAGGCAACGACGAGCCTTCGGATGACGAGGAGCGAGCGAGCAATGCGTGTCACGGTCGGATTGGGAATCGCGGTGATGGTCCTGGGTTGCGGCGGAGGTACGGGAGACAGTCAGGAAGCCGACGCCGGGATGGCCGATGAAGCCGCGGTGCCCGCGCGGGTGACGATCACCGAGCCGGCCGATGGCGCCGAGGTGGACGCCGGGCCGGTGGTTTTCGTCATGGAGACCGAGGGCCTGGAGATCGTGGCCGCCGGCGTCATGGATGCCGGTACGGGGCACCATCACCTGGTGGTCGACGGCGACGTGGATTGGGCGCTGCCGATCCCGAACGATCCCGGTGTGCACTACCACATGGGACTGGCCCAGACCGAGTTCACGATCGAGGACATGACACCGGGCGAGCACCGGGTCATCGCGGTGGTCGCCGACGGCGTGCACATCCCCCTCGATCCCCCCGTGGCCGACACCATCACGATCGTCGTTCGGTAGCACCCGTGGCAGGAGTCCCCGCTTTATCGGAAGGGCGACGCGGGGCTGCGCGACCGAACGGAAGACCGCTTGGGGTGCGCATCGCGCGGGCTTTGGCATGGTTGCCGGTGGGCATGGTCGTCGCGGTGTCCGGGTGCACCAATCTCGCCGACCGCGGTCTCGCCGCGCGTGTGGACGACTGGACGCTGAGCGAGGAGCGCCTGGCCGAACTGATCGTGCTGGCCCAGCCATTTCCGCTGGACTCCGCCGCCGTCCACGAGCTGGCCGTTCACTGGATGGCCGGAGCGGCCCTGTCGCTTCGCGCAGCGGCGGGGGACTCCCTGGAGGGCTCCGAGGCGCTTGCCGAGTCGACGTGGCTGGAGCAGCGGGAAGCGATGCTTACGCGAGACCGTGCAGAGCGGCTCGGCGGTGCCATCGGTCTGGATGAAGCGGCCGCGGAGCGCACTTTCCGCGAGGGAACGCTGCGGCTGATCGCGCACGTCCTGAGGCGAGTGGGTCCGGAGACTTCGTCCAGCGAACGACTGCTCCAGCAACGGACCGCCGAGCGATTGCTCTCCACGCTGGTCGAGGGCGGCTCCTGGGACCAGCTGGTGGCCGAGAGCGAGGACGCCGCGTCGCGCCAGGCGGGTGGGCTCATGGGCCTGTTCGGTCCGGGCGAGCTGCCCGTTACGCTCGACCGAACCGCGTTCCGGCTGGAACCCGGGCAGGTGTCCGGCGTGACGCAGAGTAGCGAAGGCTACCATATCCTTTACCGTCCGCGGTTCGAGGAGGTGGGGTCGCTGTACGCGAGCCGCCTGTACCAGCGGCGCCTGATCGAGACGGACATGACGGCCGCGGAGAGCGACCGGGCCACGCGCGGCTTTGTAGTGGCGCCCGGCGCCGTGACTGTGGTGGGGGTCATGGCGAACGACCCCTCGGAGTGGCTGGCGTCGCAGCAACCGCTCGCGACCTGGGGCGCGGGACCGGAAGACGTGGAAGGAGCAGCCGCGGGATCGCTTACGGCAGGAACCGTCGCTCGCTACATGTTCTTCCTGCCGCCGGAGTCACTCGCCGAGCTGACCGACGCCGATCCGGAGGCGCGTACGCGATTCGTGCGCGATCTGGGCACGCGCGAACTGCGACTGGCCGACGCGACCGCACGCGGTCTTGCGCTGGATCCGGCGGTGGCCGAGAACTACGCACGGCTCCACGCGGACGAGATGGAATACTGGACTCGCGCCCTCGAACTGGACGGGGCCGACGCCCCGTCGCGCGACGCGCTGGCCCGGCACATGGAGTCGGTGGTCTCTCGCCGCGAGGAGGTGCGGTCCCTCCCGCCGCTGCTGGAGGCGTGGTTGCTGGGCCGGACCGAATCGCGCATACGCGGGCGGGGCGTCCTGGCCGCGATCGTGCTGGCCGGCGGAATGCTCACGGAAGCGGGCGGCACGACCGGCAACGATCCGTGAGGGGCCGGGGCTTGCGCGTCGCTGCGACAATTTCCTGCGTCGCGCTGGGGGCGTGCGGGGACGAAGTGGCCGACCCGGCGGCCGCGCCGGGCGAATCCGTTGCGGGATTGAGCACCGGTGAGCGCGGCCGCTTCCTTGTCGGCCGCGCGCTGTTCGAGCGCCTCGCTACCGCCGACGAGGGACTCGGCCCCCTGTACAACGCCGAACGGTGCAGCGACTGCCACGACCAGCCCGTCGTGGGAGGCGGCGGCACACAGCGGTTCCGGGTCCTCAAGGCGACGCGCTTCACGGACGGCCGCTGCGACCTGCTCCGCGCCGAGGGCGGCGACAACATCCAGCGCCGCGCGACCGACCTCCTCGTCGCGCACGGGATGCGCCCCGAGGTCGTCCCCCCCACGGCCACCGACACCGCGCTCATGACCGCTCCGCCGCTGTTCGGCCTCGGCCTCGTCGAGGCGGTCCCCGACACGGTCCTCGCGGAGCGCGCCGACCCGGACGACCGGGACGGCGACGGCATCTCGGGGCGCCTGCCGCGGCTTCCCGACGGCCGCACGGCACGATTCGGACGCAAGGGCGACGCCTCGACGCTGGAAGACTTCGTCGACACGGCGCTGCGCTTCGAACTGGGCTTCACCACCGCGCTCCACCCCGCCGAAGAGGCGCGTAACGGCGTCCCCGTTCCGGCCGCCGCCGATCCCATGCCCGACCCCGAGATCGACGCCCCCACGATGAGCCAGCTGACCGATTACGTGCGGTTCCTCGCGCCGCCGGCCCCGGAGGCCGACCTGCCCGCCGCCGACCGGGACACGGTATCGCGCGGCGGCGCGCTCTTCCGGCAGATCGGCTGCGCCTCATGCCACCGCGAAGAGCTCCGCACCGGTTCTGCCGCACCGCCGATGCTCGCGGACCGGACCATCCGGCCCTACTCGGACCTGCTTCTGCACGATCTTGGCCCGGCCCTGGCGGACGTCTGCGGCGCGGACGCCTCTCCCTCCGAACTGCGCACGGCCCCGCTCTGGGGACTGCGTTACCGCACCCGCTATCTGCACGACGGCAGGGCAGCGGACATCGCTTCGGCCATCTCTGCCCACGGAGGCGAAGCGGCGGCGGCCCGCGATGCGTTCCTGTCGCTACCGGACGACGCGCGCCAAGCTGTCGTCCGTTTCCTGAACTCGCTCTGAGGAATGTAATGCGTAGTTTACATTATGTAATCTTTAGTTTACTTTTTCTGACTCCGCAGCCCGCCTCCGGCCTCCAGTTGGCCACGGAAACGAGCCAGGCCATCGACGAGGTGTTCGCGCAATACGACCGCACAAGCGGCCCGGGGTGCGCGGTCGGCGTGGCCGAGGCGGGGCACCTTGTCTTCGCCCGCGGGTACGGGATCGGGCAGATGGACCACCGGGTCCCGCTCGGAGGCGAGTCGGTCTTCTACCTGGCGTCGGTGTCCAAGCAGTTCGCGGCCGCCGCGGTCGTCATCGCCGAGCATGACGGCCACCTGTCGCTCGACGATCCGGTCAGCGCCCACATCCCCGAGTTCCCCACGTATGCGCAGGGCGCCGTCACCGTCCGCCATCTCGTCCATCACACCAGCGGCGTGCGCGACTACCTCACCCTGATGAGCCTCGCGGGCACGCCGTACGAGAACATCCTGACCGACGAAGCCATGCTGGGTCTGATCACGCGCCAGCGGGAGCTCAACTTCGTGCCGGGAACCGAGCACCTGTACAGCAACTCCGGCTACGTGCTCCTGGCCGAGATCGTAAAGCGCGCGACGGGGCGGTCGCTGCGGCAGTACGCCGACGAAAAGATCTTCCGCCCGCTCGGCATGTCCCGCACCCACTTCCACGACGACCGCGCCCAGGTCGTGCCCGGCCGCGTCTTCAGCTACGACCCGAGCCCGGACGGGGGCTGGCGCACCAGCTACCTGATCGACTTCGACAAGGTCGGGGACGGGGGGCTGTACTCGTCGGTGGCCGATCTGGCGAAATGGGACCGCGCCTTCTACGAGGACGTGCTGGGCGTGCCCGGGTTCGCCGAGCGCATGTACCGCCGCGGCGTCCTGGCCGGAGGCGACACGATCGCGTATGCGCGGGGGCTCAGCGTCGGCGAGCGGCGCGGCCTTGCGCGCATCTCGCATGGCGGTGGCTTCATGGCCTTCCGGACCATGATCGCCAGGTACCCGGAGCAGCGCACGACCGTGATCACCCTGTGCAACGTCGGCACCGCGCAGCCCGGAGCGCTCAGCACCGCCATGGAGGACATCCTCCTGGCGGACGCGTTCACCGTAGCGCCGGAAGAACCCGCCGCGCCGCCCACCCCCGCGAGTGGCCCGCCGGGCGCCGCCGCCCAACCGCCCTTCGCCGTGTCCGAAGCGGCCGTCCGCGCGCTCGGCGGCACGTACCACTCACCCGAACTGGACACCACCTGGCGCCTCGAGGCCGACGGCACCCGGCTCCTGCTCCATCACCCGCGCGGCGATACGGAGACGCTTACGGCCCGGCGCGAAGACGTGTTCGGCTCCGGCGGCATCGAGTTCGCCTTCGAGCACGAGGGTGACCGGGGGATGGCCTTCCTGCTCTCGGCGGGCAGGGTGCGCAACCTGCGCTTCGAGCGCACCGGCCCGGCCCCGAAACCTTGACCGCATCGGACGGGATTCTAGTTTGTTGTGCGGCGCGCGGTCGCGCCAAATGTTTCTGGCTACCTGACGGAGCCCGATGGTCCACCTGAGCGACGTCACCAAATACTACGGCAAGAAGCGGGCGCTGGGCCCTGTTTCGTTCGAGATCGAGCAGGGCGACACGGTCGGCTTCCTCGGGCTCAACGGCGTGGGCAAGACAACGCTGCTCAAGATCCTCGCCTGCGGACTCCGGCCTTCCTCGGGGACGGTCACGATCGACGGTCTGGACATCCTCGACGACCCCCACGAGGTGCGAAAGCGCGTGGGATACCTGCCCGAGCTTCCTCCCGTGTACGGCGACATGACGGTGGGCGACTACCTGCACTTCGCGGGCCGGATCCGGGGCCTGACGCCCGAGGCCGTCGCCCGGCGCGTCCCCGAGGTCGAGGAGTACGCGCGCATCACTGAAGTGCACGACGTGCCGACCCGGAACCTCTCGCAGGGCTACCGGCAGCGGGTCGGCGTGGCCCAGGCGATCATCCACGACCCCGACCTCCTCATCCTGGACGAGCCCACACACGATCTCGATCCGGTCCAGATCATGGAAATGCGGGGCATGATCCGCGCCCTGAAGGACTCCCACACGATCCTCATTTCCAGCCACATCCTCCCCGAGATCAGCCAGACGTGCGACCGCCTCCTGATTCTCAACGCCGGCGAGATCGTGGCGTCGGGCAGCGAGGCCGAGCTGGGGGACACGCTGCTGCGCTCCCGCGGCATGGTCGTGACGGTGCGCCCGGCCGGGGATGCCGCCGCGACGGGCGCACTCGAGGCGGTGGAACGCGTGATCCGCGCGGTGCCGGGCGTGACCGGGGTGGGCCTCCCGGACCGGCCGGCGCGGGCCATGGCCGCAACCGGTGCCGTGACCGTCCGTGTGGACGGCGAGGCCGATCTGCGCGCTCCCGTGTGCCGGACCCTGGTCGAGGCGGGTCATGACGTGATCGGGCTCTCGCTGGCCGAACGCGAGCTGGAGCGAGTCTTCGTCGAACTCGTGGGTGGGGCGGAGGCGTGAGCATGGGCGCCACGGGCATCATCTTCCGGCGCGAGTTCGGGGCCTACGTGCGCTCGCCGATGGGGTACATCGTGGCGGCGGTCGTGCTGCTCCTCGACGGCATCCTCTTCTACGCCCGCGCCCTTGGCCCGCGAGCCGGTGAAAGCCTCTCGGGCGAGGTCCTCATGCGGTTCTTCTACAACGCCAGCGGTCTGACGGCGGTCGCAGCGGTCGCCCTCTCGATCCGCCTCATCGCCGAGGAGCGCGCGGCCGGCACGCAACTCCTGCTGAACACATCGCCGGTGCGGGACTGGGAGATCGTGCTCGGGAAGTTCCTGTCCGCGCTGGCCTTCCTGTCGGCCATCACGGTGGCGACGCTGTACATGCCGCTCCTGATCCTCGTGAACGGCAAGATCGCCATCGGCCACATCGTGGTCGGCTACCTGGGCCTGACGTTGCTCGGCGCGGCGGTCCTCTCGATCGGCCTGTTCGCCACGGCCCTTACGCGGCACCAGCTGGTCGCCGCGGCTTCGGCGTCGGTGATCACCGGCACGCTGTTCCTGCTGTGGCCGCTTTCCCAGATGGTCGGCCCTCCGCTGTCCCGGGTCTTCGCGGCCCTGGCGATCCACGGCCGCCACTGGGCGGGCTTCCAGGCGGGGCTCTTCCACCTGCGCGACGTGGTCTACTACGTGGCGCTCACGTACTTCTTCCTGTACGCGGCCACGAAGGTGATGGAGGCGAAGCGATGGGAATGAGCGCCCGATGAAGCGGTCCTGGCTCACCTGGTTCCAGCTCGCGGGGCTGGTCGCCGTCTTCGCGGGCGTCCGGATCTTCGACGCGATCGTGTGGCTGCGGCTGCCGCTGATCGTCGCCGGCGGCCTGGTCGTGGCGCTGGTCGCGGTGCTTCGCTTCACCGCGTGGCGTGGCGGGAAGGGCGACCGGCGGGCGATCGACGCCGTGTTCGCGTTCGGGGCCATGGGCTGCGTGATCGCGGTGCTGGGGTTCGTGCCGGGCTCCGACGACGGACTGGAGTTCCTGGGACTCGACTTCGAGGGCATCCGCGAACGGCTGCGCTTCAAGAGGTTCTTCCAGATGGCGTCGCCGATCCTGCTTGCGTGCTCGCTGCTGCCCGTGCTGGCGGCGGAGTGGGCGCTGGCCAGGGGGGGTTCCGCGGGCGCGCTTCGAGTCGACGCCAGGCGCGTCAGGGAAACCGCGGGGAACGCGCTGAGCCTCGCACTCGGGGGCGCGGCCCTCGTGCTGATCGGGTACGTCACCTCGGCCCTCAACCGGACCGCCGACTTCTCATACTTCAAAACCGCCAGCCCGGGCGAGTCCGTCCAGGAAATCGTCCGGAACATGGACGGGACGCTGGAAGCCGCGGTGTTCTTCCCCGAGGTGAACGCGGTCAAGGACGAGGTCCTCAACTACCTGCGCGAACTTGCGCGCGCGACGGGCAACGTGGTGGTCGAGGAATACGACCGCTACGCCGATCCCGAGGCGGCGGCCGCGTACGAGGTGCGCAACGACGGCGTGGTCGTGCTGCGCGTGGACGGGCGATCCGAGCGGCTCTCGTTCCAGTTGCTGCTGAGCGAGGCCCGCGGGCGGCTGCGGATTCTTGACAGTCATGTGCAGCAGATGCTCCTGCAGCTGACGCGCGAGCGGCGCTTCGCGTACCTGACCACGGGCCACGGCGAGCTGAACGACCCGCTGGCGAGCGAGGAGGAGCCGGAACAGCCCGACATCACCGAGTCCTGGCGTCCGGGGCAGGAGTCACGCTTCGACGAGGGTCCGCCGCTCGGGGCGCTGCGTGAGCTGCTCGAGTTCCTCAACTACGAGGTCCGGGACATCGGGGTGCGGAGGGGGCTGGGCGACCGCGTGCCCGACGATGCGGCGATGGTCATGATCATCGGGCCGCAGCGGGCGTTCCTCGAAGCCGAGCGGCACTCGATCCGCGAGTACCTGGACCGGGGCGGGTCGCTGCTGGTCGCGCTGGAGCCGGATTCCGACTTCCGGCTGGAGGAGTTTCGCGACCAGCTCGGCGTTGACCACGACCCCGCCGTGACGCTCAACGACGACCGTCACTTGCGCGTCACGGGCGCGGTCGGCGATCGGCGCAACATCGTGACGAACCGTTTCTCGGCCCATGCGTCGGTGACCAGCGCCAGCCGCCGGGGCGTGACCCAGGGGATCGCGCTGTTCGGACCCGGGCGCATCAGCGTAGCCGAGGACGTGGAGGGCCTGCGCACCAGCCTGATCGTCAGCACGGATCCGGCCAGCTACCAGGACAGGAACGGCAACTTCCGTTTCGACGAGGGGGCGGAGGTGAAGGAGAGCTTCGGTGTCGCGGCGGCCATCGAGCGGGAAGCGGCGGCCGAGCCTGCGGAGGACGCCGAGCGCGCCGCCGTGTCGCACATGCGCGCGCTGGTCTACGGGGACGCGGAGATCTTCTCGGACGAGGTTCTGGTCGCGTCGCAGCTGAACGCTTTCCTGGTGGCGGACGGCATCCGCTGGCTGGGCCGGGAGGAGCTGTTTTCCGGCGAGGTCGTGTCGGAGGAAGACGTGCCGATCCTCCATACCCGCTCCGAGAACGTGGTCTGGTTCTACGCGATCATTTTCGCCGCGCCGGCGCTGGTGCTGGCCCTCGGCATGGCCGCGCTGTACGGGCGCCGTGCGAAGGGAGAGACTCCGGGATGAAGGAGCTGAGGATCCACGCCGGCCTCTTTGTCGCCGCGGCGGTCGCGGCGTTCCTGACCTGGAACCGCGACACGGTGAGCGAGGCCGACCGGGGCCTGTTTCTGGCGTGGGACCGCGACACCACGGATGTCGCGTCCGTGCGTTACCAGTCGCCGGTGATGGATCTGCTGATCGAGCGGCGAACGGACGCCGACGGCGACTTCCTCTGGGCAACCGAGTCGGGAGCGCGACATCCGGACGCGCTCGAATACCCGGTGGGAGCCCCGGGGCATACGCTCGTCGGACGCATCGCCAGCCTCAGGGTGGTCCGAGACCTGGGGGAACTCTCGTCCGAGCGGATGGCGCGGTACGGGCTGACCGACGCGGAAGTGCGGATCACCGTGCGGTTCGCCGACGAACTGCGGGAGCTGGTCGTGGGCGACTCGGTCTTCGGCGGCGGCGACCGGTACGCGGCCGAACGCGCCACCGGAGTCGGGTACGTGATTCCCCGGGACATCGTCAACCCCATGCGGATCGGCGAGGGAGCGATCCGCGAGCGCTGGCTGCATCACTTCCAGGACGCGGACGTGGCGACGGTACGGGTGCTGGCGGGCGCGGGCGGAGAAACGCGGACGATGACCCGCGGTGAGTCCGGCGAATGGACCGGGCCGGGAAGCACCGAGCCCGACGCGGGCTTTGCCAACCTGATGGACAGGGTGGGCCAGCTCGCGATCGCCGGATACGGTGTGGATCCGTCGTCGCTCGGAAATCCGGTCCCCCTGCTGAGGGTGGACTACATGGACGCGGAGGGATCCCCTCTGGGCTTCGTGGAACTGGTGCGCGACCTGGCTGCCGAGCGCGACCCCTATTACATACGCAGTGAACGAACCCGGGTCGTGGCCGAGGCGGTGACGACCCTCGCCGAGCGCGTCGAGCAGGGTCTGGGCGAGGCGTTCTGACAGCGCGCGCACATTGCGGGCGTAGCGCGGGCGGGACGCCGCCGGGACATCAAGCTTGCGGCTGGACACCCGTACACCCTAGTATGACAGGTGCGTCTGGATGCTCCTGCGGGAGCCTCCAGGGCAACTTGACGGGTCGCGGCACGGTGCCGTCTGCCACGTCGACAAAGTCCCCCACCTCCAAAAAGGAGAGGCGACATGAACTTCCGTTACCACCCAACCCAGGGAGCGAGACCACTCTCCCTCCTGGCCGTGGTGGCCGCGATGGGGTTCCTCCTGCCGGCCCAGGTGGCCGCGCAGAATGGTTCCGTCACCGGTCAGGTCACCGCGGCGACCACGGGGCAGCCGATCAACGGCGCCCAGGTCACGATCATGGATTCGTCGCTCGGCGTGTTGAGCAACATCAGCGGCCGTTTCCTGGTCAACAACGTACCCGCCGGCACGCACACCGTGCAGGTGGTGTATGTCGGCTACGGCACGGCCACGCAGGAGGTGGTCGTACCGCCCGGCGGGGCCGCCACCGCGGACTTCGCGCTGGAAGTCTCGGCCGTGGCCATGGACGAGCTCATCGTCACCGGAACCGCGGGCGCCGTTGAGCGGCGCAAGCTGGGAACGTCCGCGGCTTCGCTGAACGTGACGGATGTCGCCGAGGTGACACCCTTGAGCGACTTCAGCCAGACGCTCGAAGGCCGCATCCCCGGTGTGCGTTCCATCGGCACGGTCGGTGGCGTGGGCGCCGGCCGTGAGCTCAGGATCCGCGGCACCGACTCGTTCAGCCTCAGCCAGCGGCCCGTCATCTACATCGACGGTGTTCGCGTCGACTCCCGGCAGCGGGAGTGGGGCAGCGGAGTGCCGGGCACGGGCTTCAGCACGACCTGCTGCGCCTTCAGCGGCGGCGCGGGCGAGGACCGTCTTTCCGACCTGAACCCCGATGAGATCGATCGCGTCGAGGTTCTCAAGGGACCGGCTGCTTCTACGCTGTACGGCTCGGAAGCATCGGGCGGCGTGATCCAGATCTTCACCAAGCGGGGCCGGAGCAACAGTCCCGCCAACTTCGCCCTCACGGTCAACGCCGGGTTCAACCGGCACCGCGAGAACTTCCCCACCTCGTTGCGGAGTAATTTCCAGGGACCCGACGGAACGTATGCCTGGGATCCCAACGAGACCCTCATCGAGAACGGGCTGATCAACTCCTACGACCTGACGGTCGATGGCGGCGGCGAAGCGGTCACCTACTTCGTCTCCGGCGGCTTCTCCTTCGAAGAGGGCTCCGTCAAGCCCAACGACCAGAAGAGGGCGAACCTGCGGGTCAACCTGAACTGGACGGCCGGCGAGAACCTCACGATCGCGGTGAACTCCGGGTACGTCAGGAACCGGATCTACTCGCTCCAGTCCGGCAACAACTGGCTCGGGATCTACACGAACGCCCTTCTCACCAACCCCCTGAACGCCACGGCCGAAGAGCCCTACGGCGGCGGTCTCGACGTGAACGTGGCGGACGCCCAGGCCATCAACACCTATTCGGACGCGGACCGGTGGACGGGCGGGGTCACGCTGAACTACAACCCGAGCCCGGACTTCACCCACAGGGCCACCATCGGTCTGGATGCGGTGAACGACCAGAAGACGCGCTACATGCCCTTCGGCCGCAACTACACCTACATCGGCAGGCAGGGCGAGCGGAACATCGGATACCGCAACGCCCGGCAGTTCACCGCCGAGTACGTGGGCAACCTGAACTACACCCTGCCGGATTGGGCGGGTGGCCTGGCCGGCAACCTTGCCTTCGGCAGCCAGGGATACTGGGACATAACGTCCTTTTCGATGTCGACCGGCAGAGGCTTTGCCGGCGAGGGCGTGACGACGGTGAGCGGCGCGGCGCTGACCCTGGGCGCCGAGGCGTTCGAGGAGGATGTCAACCTCGGCGCGTTCCTTCAGAATCGCTTCGACTTCAACAACCTCTTCATCACCGCGGCCGTGCGCATGGACGGGAACAGCGCGTTCGGCGAGAACTACGGCTTCCAGGTCTATCCGAAGGCCGACGTGGCCTACAACCTGAGTGACGACATGCTTCCCGGCCTGATCAGCAGCGCAAAGGTGCGCGGCGCGGTCGGAATGGCCGGCAAGGCGCCCGGGGCGTTCGACCAGTTCCAGACCTACGTGCCCAACACGGTGCTGGACGATCTGGCCGGTGTCCGGCCCAACAACCCCGGAAACGACGTCATCGAACCCGAGGTGAAGATCGAGTACGAGGGCGGTCTCGAGCTGGGGCTTTGGAACGACCGGATCGGCGTTGACGCGACGTACTGGCACGCGACCACGCAGAATGCCCTCCTGGGCATCCCGCTGCCGCCGAGCGAGGGCTTCTCCTCCAGCAAGCGTCAGAACGCCGGATCGATCCTGAACAAGGGCATCGAGGTGGCGATGAACACCACCGTCCTGGACCGCAGCAGCTTCCGCTGGTCCACCGGGGTCAACTTCGAATGGATCCACAACGAGATCCTGGACCTCGGCGACGCGTCGTTCCCGGATTCTCTGCCGGTATACGGGGCGGACGGCAGCCTGCTTCGCTGGGATCAGTACATGAGGCTGGGCGGTTATTGGGTCGGTCTCCCCATTTTCGAGCGGACGACCCGAGTCATCACCGGGTGGGACCCCGCAACGCGCAGGCATTCGCGGTCGGCCTACAACACGTATGTCGGCAACGAGCAACCGAGCACGCTGGCGTCGTTCAGCAACGATTTCGCGATCGGCCAGTCGTTGCGCGTCGCCGTCCAGTTCCGGGGCGAGTGGGGCGCGATCATGAGCAATTCCGACCGTGGGTATGGTGTCCGCCAATTGGCATACGACGAGTATCTCGAACTCCTGGCTTCCGACGGCTCCGCAACGCCTGCCAGCGATTCTCTCCTGGATCGCTTCCGGCTGGTGTACCCGGTCGACAAGCGGGACCACATCCGGTTGCAGGAAGTGTCGATAAACTATGCTCTGCCCGAGGGGTTGATGAGTGCCATCGGCCTGGGCCGTTCGTCCATCACGTTGGCGGGCTACAACCTCCACTGGTGGGATGACTGTCACTGCCCCGATCCGAACCAGCAGTATAGGGGTGGAGACGACTTCAGCACCTCGCCCTTCCTCGGGATACCGCAACCCAGAAGGTTCCTTGTCTCCTTCAGAACCCGTTTCTAGGGGGGGAGGCCGACAATGAATTTGTCAAGAATGAAGGGTGGGATCGCGGTTGTCGCCGCGGTTCTGGCTCTCGGAGCGTGTGACGAACTCCTGACGGTTGCGGACCCTGGACGTTACACCGCTGCAGACCTGGACGAGGCGCTTCCGGCCGTTGCGAACGGTGTGGAGGGGGCGGTCCACGAGATCTTCGACAGCTGGGTCACTGACCAGGCGCTCTTGGCCGATGTCTACCAGCATACGGGGACCTGGAGTGGCTATGACGATCCCGATCACGGCCGCACCAATTACAACAACAACGCAACGCGCTTTGAGCAGGACTCGTGGCTGAGGGCGCAGTGGTTCGCGGCCGACGCCGAGCGGCGCTTCAAGGAAGTCCTGGGCGACGCGGAAGCGGCGAGCAGCCCGTTGACCGCGCAGGTCCGGCTCGGAGGGGGACTCGCGACAATGCTCCTTGGCATGACCGCCTGCGAGTCAGTGGGGACGCCGACTGGTGAGCTGATGACCGACATGCAGATGTTGGCGCTGGCAGAACAGAGGCTCGGCGACGCCTTGACTACGTCTCAGTCGGCGGGTCGTCCGGAATACGCGATGGCTGCGCAGGCTGCCAGGGCTCAGACCCGCATGTTGCAGGGTGACTGGTCCGGAGCGGTCGCGGACGCCTCGGCGATTCCGGCAGGGTTTGTGTACCACGCCGTCTTCAACGTACAGAGCACCAACTCGGTCGTCCAGCTCACCACCAAGAACAACAACGAGGCCGCCGGTCTCATGTACAAGTGGTGGCCGATGATCGAGAAGAGCGATGAGCCGGGGTTCATGAGGGATCCCTTGAGCGGGATGCCCGACAAGCGCATTCCCGTATACTTCGACGGTGAAATCGCGACCGACAACGAGACTCCGCACTACAGCCAGTGGAAGTACGTTCAGGACACGGACGACATTCCCATGCTGCACTCGGATGGCATGCGGTTGATCGTCGCCGAGGCGATGGCCCGGAACGGTGACTTTGCCGGCGCCACGGGTGTCCTGAACGAGTTGCGGGCGGCGGTGGGTCTCCCAGGGCATGATGTGCCCACCGATCCCGAGACGATGGCCTCGATCGTCCTTTGGGAGCGCTTTGCGGAGCACTTCATGGAGGGTCAGCGTTTGGTAGACCTTCACCGGGGTGGTCTCATGCGACAGGTGTTTGACGAGCTCAACGACCCCGACCGTCTGGGTGCCGGCCGACCCACGAAGTGGCCGATGACCAATCAAGAGGCGCTCTACAACCCGAACATGAACGACGATCTGACCCAGAGGTGTCTGCCGACGGCGTGATTGCCATGTTGATGCACTGAACTCGGGGGATTCCCGGGTTCGAATGGGCGCGGCTCCCGTGATCGGGGGTCGCGCCCATTCTTCGGCTACAGTGACCGCAGGAACGCCAGGACCTGACTGCGGGCCTGATCGGTCAGCCGCCGAAAGACATCCCTCGCGGCGGCCGCTTCTCCGCCATGAAGCAGAATCGCATCCGAGAGGCGCTGCGCCCGGCCGTTGTGCAGGAACTCGGAGCGGTGACCCAGCCCGACGAGCCGCGCGGTCTTCCACTCCGATGGCAGCGTGCCCGGGGAGCAGATGTCGGCCAGTTCGGGTCCCATGTCGTGGAGCAGCAGATCGGAGTAGAGGCGGAATCGCTTGCGGTCGAGTGCGGCCGTTTCGCTGGCCGAGGTCGTGAAAGAGGGCGTGTGGCACGCGTCGCAACCCATGAACTCGAAGATCTTCTCACCCTCTTCGATATCGGCGCGGGCTCCCGGGTCTTCGGGCCTGATCGCTTGCGGCGGGGCCAGAAAACGAAGGTAGTCGACGAGTAGTCCCAACTCCTCTGCACCGACCTCGGGATCGGCAGCGACGTCGATGCCCTCCGGCAGAGGGACTCCGTTGTGGGCCTCCTCCACCGGGTTGGCCGGGGTCGTAATCCCCATCTCGAGGCGGATTGCCTCCTCGATGAAGCCATCCAGGGTGGTGTGCTGCGCGCGGCGGCCAAAGCGGCCTGCGCGCCCGGTTGCGTCCAGGTTCGGACGGCCGGAGATGCCGTCGCCGTCGGCATCGTCGGGATCGGCGTTCCGCATGATGTCGGCTTCCGGGATATGCTCGACGAGCCCCAGGCCATACACGGCCGGCGCCCGGATCTCGGTGATGGCCGTGGCACCCGGGGGTATCCGCTCCGCTTCGAAGCCCATCGCTCTAGCCGACTCGATGACGACGGTCTGGAGCAGGTCGCCCCCGTGCTCCGGGAGGGTGCTGCAGCCTTCGACGGGGTCGAATCGGCTCACCTTGGTGACCGGTTCCGCGCCATGGCCGCCGCTGGTGGGCAGGTCGTGGCAGGAGCCGCACCGGTCCTGGTTGAAGAGGGGTCCCAGGCCCTCTTCGGGGGTGAATGGCCGGTTGAAGAGAGCCTGACCGGTGGCGAAAGCCGACTGTTCGGATTCGCTCAGGCCCGGAAGCGGGAGACCTGGTTCGGTCTCGGTGTACGGTGACTGCCCCGGCTCGCCACAGCCCAGCAACAGGACCGCGAGGCCGGACGCGCCTTTTCCGGCGACCTGCGGCAGGAGCTTCCGCGCCTTGGTCGTCAACCCCCGCCCAGGGTGGCGATGTTGTACTTGTACACGAACCTGAGCGTCTCCCGGTCCCCGTCGGAGTCCTCGGGGACAAGCAGGCGCGAGTCGTTGTACCACTCCTCGTCGTCCAGGTACACCGTCATGGAAAGGGTCGCCGGCTCCCGTTCGATCGGGTACGTCTCCGCGAAGAATTGAAGCCGCGAGTTGAATGGATAGGACTGGGAGAAGGGCAAAGAAACCATGGTTGTGTCCGCGGCCACGAGATGAATCAACGTGTTGCAGCCGCCGTCCGGACATTCGGGATCCTCCACTTCGACGAACCACTGGGACGTGACGAGAACGACCTCGCTCACATCCGAACTGCTGATCTCAAGATGTGCGACGTCGGGCTCGCGATCGAGCGTCAGGGCGTCGCACGCCCCGAGCAGCATGACTGAACCCGCGAGAGCGGGCCAGAAGCGAGTCGGGCGCCGGAGCGCCCTGGATTTCCGCGATTGCATGATTCTGTCCTTCATTGCATCCGTCCCCTGTTTCTTGCTCTGGATCCCCGAACTCTGGATCCCCAACTCTGGAACCCTGCTTGCTTCATGATGTTCCCGCCGGTCGGGATGGTGCAAGTGGACGGGTCGGATGTCCGCGTCGGCGGCGGCCATTCGTGGCCCGTCCCATTCCACCATGTAGGTGCCCCGGCACCGGCCCCAACTTGGTCGCTCGACGTCGAAGTACCGGTACGTTCCGGTCCCCCGGCGTTTTCCGGCACCCCGAAACCACGCACGCGGATGACCCCCGGACCACGGCAGCGAGTGACCTGGCGCCACGACGCGGGATACAAGCTCTTCCTATCGAGCCCCCTGGTGGTCGAGGAGATCCTCCGCGACCGTTTTCCGACGTGGGCCCGCGCGCTCGACTTTTCGACACTCGAGAAGCTCTCGCCAGAGTTCGTTGGCGACGACCTGGTGCAGCGGCACGCCGACATCCTGTGGAAGATCCGTTTCGGCCAGGAACCCTGGCCCTACCTCCTTTTCCAGGCGGAAGCGCAGTCCTCGCCTAACCGACTCATGGCGATGCGTACTGCGGAGTACCGGCTGCGTGCCTTCCAGGAGATGGTCAGGGGGGGACACGTCGGCCCCAATGGGGAACTGCCTCCGGGTCTGGAGTTGGTGCTCTACAACGGCTCCGCTCGTTGGAAGGCGCCCTGTGACCTCGCCAGCCTCATCGCGCCCGGCCTGCCCGCGTCCGTGACTGCCGGCACCACTCCCGAGGCGCGGCAGGCATTTGGCCTCCACACCGAAGAACACTATCATCTAATCGAGTTGCGGGGTATCGATCCGGCTGACCTCCCGCCGGACAGGTGGTTGACCTGGCTGGTCCGGGTCGAGCGGGCGCGGTGGTCGGGGCGGTTGCCGGACGCGGTGGCACTGGGCGAAGCGATTCGTAGGTCGGGAGACGAGTACATCCGGCAGACCTTCAGGAATCTCTACGCGGCGTTGGGGTGGCTCGTGGGGATGCCCGAGCAGGTACTGGAGAGCGCGGAGTTTTTCGGGGAGGAAGGAATGATCAGGACCGAAGAGACGTTGATGGCGGAGAGCGTGCGGCAGATGAAGGAAGAATGGCGGCGCGCGGCCATTGAGGAGGGTTGGCGAGAGGGTGAGCAGAAGGGCTTGGAGAAGGGCTTGGAGAAGGGCTTGCAGAGGGGCTTGCAGAGGGGCTTGCAGAGGGGCTTGCAGAGGGGCCTGCAGAGGGGCCTGCAAAAGGGTATTCGACGGCAACGGGCTCTGGTCCTGGGCCAGGCGAGGCTCAAGTTCGGCTCGGAGACTGCGGCCGAACTCCAGTCGGTTCTCGAAAGCCTCTCAGAATCGAAACGCATCGAGAAGGTGGCCGAGGCGATCATCGAATGTTCGGTGGCCGGGGAGTTCATCCGCCGCGCCCGGAGGGCGTAGTGCCAGCTACCGGAAGTTTCCGAAGTCGACCACCGCCTCCTTCGCCCCGCCGCCCCAGTCGACCGTGACCGACCCGGACATCTCCGCGGGCACGATTCCCAGCACGTAGTCGACCAGCGCCGACACCCGCGCGAACGCAGTGGGCTGGTAGCAGACGTTCGTGCCGAAGCTGACGACCCCCACCTGGATCCATCGCTTGCGGAACGGCACCATCAGCGGCCCTCCCGAGTCTCCGTTGCAGGTGGATTCGCTCGAGCCCAGCTTGCCGGCGCAGATCGTCACGTCCAGGATGTTGGAGTCGAGATGCGTCATGCATTCGTCGTTGGAAATGATCTCGGCCTCCAGCTTCTTGAGCACGACCGACGAAAGCCCGCCGTCCGAGGTCAGTCCCCAGCCGATCACGGTGCCGATCGTGCCGGGAGCCGACATCTCGATCCGGTCGGGCGTGAGCAGTTCGATGCGAGAGTACATGTACCCGTCGGCGAGCTCCAGCAGGGCGATGTCGCTGGAAATGGCCGAGGGCGTATAGGCGGGGTGAACGAGAATGCGCGTCACGTCGAGGACTTCGCCGTCGGTGGTCTTGTCGTGGGCGCCGGCGAGCACCTTCACGGTGGCCGGGGCGATGCCGCCGTCGACACAGTGCGCGGCGGTCAGCACCCATTGCCGGGAGATGAACGTGCCGCCGCAGAACTGAAAGCCGCCGGGCGTCACGAGGGCAACCTGAAACGGGAATTCTCCGGGTTCCGCCTCTCTTCCGCCTATGATCGCGGCGACGCCGGGGTCCAGGGGTGCACCCGCCAGTCCCGGGGCCGTGTTCGTCCATCCCATCGTGAGTTCCTGTGTGACCGTGTAGGCCAGCCGGTGATCGAGCCCCTCGAACCGGTACTCGCCGTCGTCGTTGGTGAGGGCCGTCACCTCGGTGGAGTCGCGCAGGCCGTCGCCGTTCTCGTCCAGGAAGACGACGAAGGAAGGGATGGTCTCTTCCTCCTCGTCACGGAGTCCGTCGGCGTCGGCGTCGTGCCACACCACGCCGGAGATCACGTTCTCGCCCGTGCCCGGCGGGCTGTTGACGGTGATCGGGGTGCCGGACTGCGTGTGGGCCGCGCCCCGATCGTCGACGACGGTGAGCTGCGGCGTGTAGGACCCGGCGTCCGGGTACGTGTGGGTGGTGGTGCGGCCTTCGCCGGTCGTGCCGTCGCCGAATACCCAGGAGTAACTGACGATCGTGCCGTCGGGATCGCTGGAACCGCTGCCGTCGAAGCGAACTTCGAGCGGCGCCGAGCCTTCCGAGACATCGGCAGTGAAGGCCGCCGTCGGGCGCAGGTTCGGGGTGCCCGTGGGTTGCGTGGGTGCGGGCTCGCCGCAGCCGGTGAACAGCAGGGCAACAAGAGCCGCCGCGGCCGGAAGAGACTTGGGGTCCATCGTGGGGCTTCCTGGAAGTACTGTTGGCAGGCAGGTCAAAGCTATGCTACCCGCACCTGGGTCGGAAGGTGCCCGGATGGACGGGTCGGGGCGGCCACCCTATAATCTGCGGCATCCTTTTTTCACCCCTGGACCGGACGGACCTGCCAATGAGATCGAACCCGATATCCAAGCGCGCCTTTCGTTTCTCCGCCCTTCTCCCGGCGGCCATGCTCCCGCTTGCCGGCTGTGCCGGCGACGGCTCGGAAACCGAAACCGCGGCGGCTGCCAATCCCCTGCTGACCCCGGCTGACCTGACCGAGACCGCGCCCGAGACGTTCCAGGCAAGATTCGAGACCACCAAGGGCGAATTCGTGATCGAAGTCACGCGGGCCTGGGCTCCGAACGGCGCAGACCGCTTCTACAACCTGGTCAAGAACGGGTTCTTCGAGGACGTCCGCTTCTTTCGCGTGATGGAGAACTTCATGGCGCAGTTCGGCATGCACGGGGACCCGCAGGTGCAGGCAAGCTGGACGATGGCGACGATTCCCGACGACCCGGTCATGACTTCGAACACCCGGGGCACGCTGACCTTCGCGATGCGCGGCGAGGGCACGCGCACGCGCACCACGCAGCTCTTCATCAACTTCATCGACAACTCGCGTCTGGACGAGATGGGTTTCGCCCCCATCGGTACCGTCGTCGAGGGCATGGATGTTGTGGACCAGATCTACGCGGGGTACGGGGAGAGCGCCTCGCGCGGCGGCAACGGGCCCCTGGCGCAGAACATCGCCGCCCGGGGCAACGAGTACCTGGAAGAGAGCTTCCCGGAGCTCGACCACATCGTTTCGGCTGCCCTGGTGGATCCGGACGCGGGTTAGGCGATGGGCGGGGGATCGTTCACGGGCTAATACGGAACCCCGATCGCCTTGCACAGCCACCGCTGGAACGGCGCACCGTCCCGGCACAGCGCCGTGAACGTGTCGAGGAAGTCATCCGCGGTCAGCGCGTCGGCGCTCAGCTGCGACACCCCGATGAAGTCCTTGCGCCGAAGGTCCACGATCATCGGGTGGTCGATTGAATAGCCCTTCGGGGCCCGCACCAGCGAATCGCCGGAGAGTTCGAAGCTGCGGGTGAACGCCGGGTCTGTCGAGGCCCGAATCCACCCATCCGGGTCCTCGTCGATGGATTCGCGGATCCTGCGCAGCGCCGCGCCGGCCGGCCGCCAGATGCCGCAGCCCATGAAGCAGGACTCCGGCGCGATGTGGAGGTAGAAGCCCGGCGCGTGTGCGTCCTTGCTGGCCTCGTGTCGAAAGTGGATGCCCGTGTGCGTCTTGTAGGGCGTCTTGTCCTTCGAGAAGCGCGTGTCGCGGTAGATCCGGAAGAGCGAACCGCCGTGCGCGCGCGGGTCGGCCCGAAAACGCGAGCTGATCTCGTGCAGGCGGGGCGCGAAGTCGTTGACGAAGCGGAGCGCCGGGTCCCGCACCTCCGCCTCGTAGCGCGGCTTGTTGGCGTGAAACCACTCGCGGTTGTTGTTTGCCGCCAGTTGGCTCAGAAACGAGAAGGTCCGAGAGGTGAAATAGGCCCTGGCCATGGGTGGCCCCCGGTGTGCGTGGGAAGTATCATCAACGGCGCTGTTATCTACCCCTGCGGCCACGTCCGACGCAAGCGTGCCGGGCAGGCGCCGCGGTGCCCGTGGACCCGTGGAGGAGCTGCTCACATGACTCAAACCCGCGTAAGCCGGACCATCAATGCGCCCGTGGACACGGTCTTCGAGACCGTCTCCGACATCTCCAACTACACGAAAGCGGTCCCGGAGATCATGCGGGTCGAGTTCCTGACCGAGCAGAAAACGGGCGTCGGGACCCGCTTCCGCGAAACGCGCCGGATGGGGAAGAGAGAAGCCACGACGGAACTCGAAGTCACCGAATTCGTGAGGAATGAACGGGTGCGCATGGTCTCCGACGCCGGTGGCACGGTGTGGGACTCGGTGTTCACGGTGACGCCCGAGGGCGACGGCGGGGGGACGAGGCTCGATCTGGTCATGGAGGCGAGACCGTACCGGTTCATTTCGCGGCTGTTCGTACCGCTGATGAAGGGCGCGGTCGCCAAGGCGGTGGCCGGCGACATGGACGCCCTGAAGGCCTGGCTCGAGGAGAGCGGGTAGGGGCAGGTGGGGCGCGCGGGCCAGCTGCGGGTGCTCAGCGACGAGCTGGTGGGGTGCCGCCGGTGTCCGCGCCTCGTGGCTTGGCGGGAGAAGGTCTCGCGGGAGAAGCGGGCGGCGTACCGTGATGACGACTACTGGGGGAAACCGGTTCCCGGGTTCGGCGACCCGAAGGCGTCGGTGATGGTGGTCGGGCTCGCCCCGGCGGCGCACGGGGCCAACCGGACCGGGCGCATGTTCACCGGCGACCGCGCGGGGGACTGGCTGTATCGCGCGATGCACAAGGCCGGATTCGCCAACCAGGCGCTGAGCCGGGAGCGGGCCGACGGACTCGCGCTCACGGGGGCGTACGTGACGGCCGGTGTGCGGTGCGCGCCGCCTGGCAACCGGCCCACGACCCGGGAACGGGACCGCTGCGCCGGGTTTCTGCACCGCGAAGTCGATATCCTGTGGGGCCGGCTTCACACCTTTGTGGCCCTGGGCGGCTTCGCCTACGCCGTCGTCCTGAAGACGCTGGCCGCGAGGGGTGTGGAGATACCCCGTCCGCGCCCGCGCTTCTCACACGGGGTCGAGGTGGACCTGGGTGCCGTGACCGTGCTGGCGTCCTATCATCCCAGTCAGCAGAATACGTTCACCGGGACGCTGACGGAGCCCATGTTCGACACAGTGTGGACGCGGGCGGCGGAGCGTGTGGCGGCTGCCACAAGGAGGGATCATGAAGCGACGTGACTTCATGAAGGGATTGGCCATGGCGGGAGCGGCGTCGGGCTTTGCGGGCGCCGCCGCGCAGGCCTCACCGGGCCGTGCCACCCGCCGGAGCCCCTCCGCGCCGGCCAGTCCGCTCACCCAGGACGACATCGTGGTGGAGGGGCTCTTCGCGGGCGCCATGCGGCTGTCCCACCTGCGCGGCATGCAGGAGGGCGGCGTACACTGCGGGGTGGCGGGAGGTCCTTCCAACATGGCGAGCTTCGCGGCGCTGCTCCGCTTCTTCGACGAATACGCGGACGAAGTCGTCCTGGCCAAATCGGTCGCCGAGATCCGGGCGGCCCACGCGCGCGGAGTCATCTCCAACGTCTTCTGCTGGCAGTCGGCCACGGTGCTTGGCGACTCGTTCAATTCACCGATCGGCTCGTCGGCTACGGCGCTGCGCGCCTTCTACGAGGTAGGCCTCCGCCAGGTCGGAATTTGCTACAACGTCGCGAACGCGTTCGGGTCCGGCTGTCTGGAGCCCGAGGGGCCGCTGACGCGGGCCGGCCAGCGGCTGGTAGAGGAGATGCACTCGCTGGGAATCATCCTGGACGTGGGCGGCCACACCGGCGAGCAGACGACGCTCGACGCCATCGCGATCTCGGACGGCGTGCCGGTTGTCTGCAGCCATACGAACGTCGCCGCCATCGCCGACAACTACCGCTGCATCAGCGACCGGGTCATCGAAGCGATCGCGGGCACGGGGGGCGTGATCGGGCTCACGGCGGTCAACGACTTCCACGTGCGGGGACGGGGCGACACCGGGGTCACGCCACACGTGGGCATCGAAGAGCATGTCGACCAGTACGACTACATCAGGAACCGCGTGGGCGTGGACCACGTCGGCCTGGGCACCGATTTCGTGGACGGGATGGCGATTCCCTACGGCGGCGGGATCAACGCCGAGATCATTACTCCCGACATGGTCAGCGAACCGTGGCGATTCGTCCGCGGCTTCGAGAGCATCGCCGAGCTGCCGAACCTGATCGACGGACTGCGACGGCGGGGATGGACGGACGAAGAAGTCCGCAAGGCAATGGGAGCCAACTGGCTCCGGGTTTACCAGCAGGTCTGGGGAGGTTGAACATGCGTATCCGAACGATTCCCCGAGTGTTCGCGGCAATCGTTCCCGGGGTGACGGCCATGGTCGCGATCGCGGCCTGCGACCCCGGTGCGGATTCCTCCGGCGATGCAGGCGCCGGGGCGGGCGCCGGTGAGGGAGAAGCCGGGCCGGCTTCCACGGCAGTGGGCGAAGCCATGGCCGAAATCGTCTCCGCCGAAGTGCTCCAGGACGAGGGTCTGGAAGGGATCCACAGGGAGATCGGCTACGCTCCCATGCCCGACGGCGTGCGGCTCGCGTACATCGCCTACCGCCAGGCCGGGGAGGGACAATACCCCGTGATCCTCGACTACGACGCCTACGAGAGTGGCGGCACCGGCATCGCGGTGGGTAGCTGGTTCCACACGGCGGTCCGGGCGGGCTACGCGGTCGTGGGCGCGAATGTGCGCGGGAGCGGTTGTTCGGAAGGCGACACCTTCAGCCTGTTCCACCCGCAACAGGGGCCCGATGGGGCCGCGCTCGTCGAGTGGCTGGGCACGCGTCCCTGGAGCGACGGCAACGTGGGCATGTACGGCGTGTCGTACCCGGGCCACACGCAGTTCTTCGTCGCGGCCCAGCGGCCGTCGCATCTGAAAGCGCTGGCGGCGGGCGGGCTGACGGCGTCGATCTACCGGGAGGCCTTCCGGCCGGGCGGCATCTTCAACGTCGGGTTTTCGGCGTGGTGGGGCGAAATGGCGCAGCCCTGGATCGAGGACATCGGCGTGGCGCTGCGAACCGGTGCGGGGGATACCCACTGCGAGGCCGTTCAGGCTGCCCAGCCGCGGAACAACGCTTTCCCGGAAGCCATGGAGCACGAGTTCCACAACCAGTACTGGAACGAGCGGTCGCCCGAGAGCTACGCGGACCAGGTCGAGGTCCCGATGATGATCATTCAGGGCTACCAGGACCAGCAGACCGCGATGGGCGGGCCGCGGCTCTACGAGCAGCTGAAGGGTCCCCGAAAGCTGATCCTGCAGAACGGCGGCCACGGTGTCGGTGGCAATTCGCTCGCCCAGGAGCAGGTGCTGCGCTGGATGGACCGCTGGCTGAAGGGCGTGGAGAACGGGATCGACGAGGAGCCCGACGTCACGGTGCTCTTCGAGACGGGCGTTGTCGACGGGGAACTCCGTCCCAACTGGGTGGAAACCTTTTCCGACTGGCCGGTTCCCGGGACCGAGCGCCGCGCGTTCAATCTCGGCTCGGACGGCGTGCTGACTCCGGAAGCGCTGGCCGAGGGACAAACGGGCCCGCTCACCTACGTCTATCCCATGGGAACCGAGCTGGTGGGGAACAACGACATGTTCGGGATCCCGCCGGCGCCGCTCGGCTCGCTGATCTACCGCTCGGCGCCGTTGGAGGAAGATTTGCCGATTCTGGGTTCGGTGCGCCTGGTTCTGCACGCCAGCGCGGAGGCGGAGGATACGGACTTCATGGTGGTGCTCCACGATGTCGGACCCGATGGCGAGACGCTGTACCTGCAGCGCGCCTTCCTGCGAGCGTCCCATCGAGCCATTGACGAGGCCCAGTCGTCCGAACACTGGACGCACCACCCGCACGACCGCTCCGAACCGTTGGTACCGGGCGAGGTCTACGAACTGGTCATCTCGTTCCCGGAGGTCGGCCACGTCTTCCGCGCCGGACACGCCGTTGAACTCGCGATCCTGGCGCCGAGCGTCACGCCTTCGACCGACTGGGGCCCGATGCCGATTGGCCTGCCGGGCATCAACACCGTGCATCACTCGGCGGAATACCCGTCCCGCCTCGAGTTGCCGGTCGTGGCAAGCATCTCGGCCACCGGGCCACCCCCGCAGTGCGGGTCGCTCGAGTACCAGCCATGCCGCCCCAGGGTCGAACCCAACTTCACCGCGGCCGGCATGCCGCGGGGTCTCCTGCGCCGGTGACTTGAAGCCCGACGACGATTCGCTGCCCCTGCTGTGGCGGCTGCACCGGCGGGTGTTCGTCGACCCTGAGGTGCGCGCCGTGTTGGACGCGGGCTTCACGCAGCTTACTGCGGAGTTGGAGGCCCGGGTCGAGCCGCCGCATGCAACCTGTACGGTTCCCGTCGAGCTGTTCAAGCACCCGCAGGTCCGGCTGTGCCGCCTCTTCCTGCTGCGCCGCGGCGCGAGGATGGCGGTGCCCGAGCGGCACACAAACAGCGTCCAGCGTCTCGTGTCCTACCGTGGACGGGGCCGGATTCATCAGGGGATTCCGGGTGGCCCGGCGGTCAGCCTTCGTCCCCGGGCGATCAGGAGTCCGGACGAGGGCGCCGCCGAGCGGCGAGCGGACCTGACAGCTGACGGGCTCGACCGTCCGGCGCGTGCCGGGGGCGGCGGTTTGGCGGGTGCTACCGGCGAAACGCACCTTGGCCTGTTCTGGGACATCGTTCCCGCGGGCGTCTGGCACTATCCGGAGGCGGATGGCGGGGAGGACTGGGCGACCGTGACGTTTCACAGCGCCGCGGAAGACGAGATCGTGGATGAGGCAGCGCCGTTGAGGCGCGTCTGATTCCAGAGGACTGGAGTAGCAGGGAAAACCGCGGGGCCCCTTGCTCATGCTCCACCGGGTCCCTTGGCTGAGCGGGCCACCGGCCGCCCAATCGAGCATGCCGGTGTCCCGGGATTTGCCGCGGAAACGTGGGGGGTGCGAGGCTGGCGGTTGCGGGCGAATCCGCAGCGGGCGGGCCGGCGGCGGGCGGGCGGGAGGCGGGCGGCGCGCCCATAGAAGCATGCCGGTGTCCCGCGTTTTGCCGCGGAAACGTGGTGAGCGCTCCAGGGCGCGGCCGGTCCCCCACATGTGCCCGCCGGCCCGTTCTTCAGCCGATGCCTGTCCCAAAACGCGGGAACGCAGTCCCATCCAGCTATGGACGGGTTCTGAAAACGCGGTCTCGGCAATGTCCGGGACCTCTGCCACAATGGCCGCCAGGGGCCGCAGGGTGCCCCAGGCGGGCCGATCGGCGATGTGGGACCCATTCGAAAGCCGTCCCGAGCCGAGTTTTCGCGTCCTGGGCCATTACAGAGGGCCGAAAAACGGTAGTTAACTTACTGGTGCGCGGAACGAAGCACGACTCCCGCTGCACCTAACCCTTTGCCGGACTGCTACTTGAGGAGAATTGAAATGACCATCGCCCAACTTGGCGAGCGCATCGTCGAACTCGCCGCACGGATCAACATCGCCACCTACGAGATGCTCACCCTCATCGCCGAGTTCGACCGCCGCGAGGGGTGGGCCGATGCGTTCAACTCGTGCGCCGAGTGGCTCGCCTGGAGCACCGGACGCACGATCGGCACCTGCCGCGAGAACGTGCGCGTCGCCCACGCGCTACAGGATCTGCCCAAGACCTCGGCCGAGATGGAGGCCGGGCGGCTGTCCTACACCAAGGTGCGGGCGATCACCCGGGTGGCCACGAAGGCAACGGAAGGTGAACTGCTCGAACTGGCCGACAAGGGCTCGGCCGCCGAGCTCGAGCGGATGGTGCGGGGATGGCGGCACCTGTCGCGCGACGGCGAGTTGACGGCCGAAGAGGTGCGGCACCAGCGCAGGGCGTTCTCGGTCGTGATCGACGCCGACGGGACGTACGTGGTGCGCGGAAGGCTCGAGCCCGAGGCGGGGGCCGTGCTGATGCGGGCGATCGAGGCCGCAACGGACGCGCTGTACCGGGGCGAGGACCCCGGGGCGCGGCCGACGAGCCGCCAGCGCAGGGCCGATGCGGCGGGACTGGTGGCCGAGCGGGCGCTGGCGGCGGGGCTGAAGGCGGCGCACAGCGGGACGCGGGCCGAGCGGTACCAGGTGACGGTGCATGCCGAGATGGCCACGCTGGAGGAGCACGGCGAGGGTGGCCGGTCGGAGGTCGACGGGGTGCGGGTGAGCGCGGAGACGTCGCGGCGCATGGCGTGCGATGCGTCGCTGGTGCAAATGCTGCACCGGGAGGGGCAGGTAGTCAGCGTGGGGCGGAAGACGCGGACGATCCCGCCGCACATCCGCCGGGCGCTCGAAGAGCGGGACCGGGGCTGCCGGTATCCGGGCTGCGGGGGCCGGTTCACGGAGGCGCATCATGTCAGGCACTGGGCCGACGGCGGGGAGACGAGTCTGGCGAACACCGTACTCCTCTGCCGGCGGCACCACCGGCTGGTGCACGAAGGGCGGGTGCGGATGGCGCTCGACGCGAAGGGCCAGGCGGTGTTCTTCACGCGCGGCGGCAAGATGCTGGGGAGCGTCCCGCCGCCGGTGAACGAGCCGAAGCTGACGCCCGCCCTGCCCCCCGCCCCACCGCTTCGGCCCGGGCAGATGTACAACGGCGCGGCGCGGCTCGCGGACGGCGCGGTTCCCTGGGAAGTCGAGGCCGCGGCACGGGAGGCCATCGAGGCGGGCGCCGGCGGGTGACGACGCGCCCGCAGCCGCGTTTCCTATGAAACCTATCGGTCTTGGATCAAGTGTAACCCATGATACAGGAACGGGTTGTGGTATTGGCGACCTCTGAGAGCAGATTCACGCCGCGGCTGCAGCTTCCACCGTGTATCCGAGCTTGTGGAGTTGGCGCATGTGATAGCGGCGGCGGCGCTCCTTGTCGCGCCGGAGGAAGAAATCGTCGCCCAGATCTTCGTGCGACGCACCCGTCGAGAGCATGTGCCAGAGTGCCACCAGAATGGCGTGTTGCACGACCGAGATGGCCTTTCGGGGGCCGCCTCGAGCCTTATGGCGATGGTAGAGCGCCGAGTAATAGCTGCCCCGGGTCCGTGCCGCCGACCACGCCACCTGTCCAAGCGTCGCGCGCAGCCAGGCATTGCCCTTGCCGGTGGACACGGACTTGCGCTTTCCGGCGCTCTCGTGGTTGCCCGGACAGACCCGGGCCCAGGAAGCCAGGTGCCCGGCTGTCGGGAAGCACGTCATGTCCGGCCCGATCTCGGCCAGAATCGTCTGGGCGGCACGCTGCGCGATACCCGGCATGCTCTCGATGATGTCAACAGCCCGTGAAAAAGGGCGCGTACGCTCCTCGATGCGGGCGTCGAGTTCGTCGATGTGCTGCGACAGCTCGTCGATCAGCCGGAGATGCCGGCCCAGCATGAAGCGGTAGTGTTCCGTCATCCGGCCGGCGGTAGCTTCGGCCAGCTCCTTGCGCTTCTTCTTCAGCGACCCCTGTGCCAGCCGGGCGAGCGCTTCCGGGGCTTCGACGCCTGCCGCCAGAGCATCCAGGATCCCCCGCCCCGTCTTCCCCATGATGTCCGTCACGACCGAGCCCAGCTTGATGTTGGCCATCTCGAGCGTCTTCGCCACCCGGTTGATCTGGCGGCTCCGCTCGCCGATCAGCGACTTTCGCAGACGGGTCAGGTCTCGGAGATCGCGGATCTCCGGCGGCGGAACGAAGCTCCCTCTGAGCAGGCCGCACTCCAGCAGCCGCGCGACCCACTCGCAATCACGGACATCCGTCTTCCTCCCCGGAACGTGCTTGATGTGGCGGGCGTTGACGAGCAACAGCTCGAAGTCGTCCTCAAGCACGACGTAGACCGGCCTCCAGTACACGCCCGTCGACTCCATCGCCACATGGGTCACGCCGTTGCCCCGAAGCCACTCCCGGAGCGCCTCCAGTCCCGCCAGCGTCGTCGCGAACGTGCGGACAGCCTTGTGCCGGCCGGCCACCTCCCTGCCCGGCGTACGAACGCACGCCACCACGGTCTTCTTGTGCACGTCGAGGCCCGCGCACCGTTCGATCATGACATCCATTCCCGCCTCCTTTCACGGGCTCCAGTGGATCGGGGAGGGCGTTCATGGTTGTCGAATTTCCTATACGCGATTGCGGCCGCTCGGGCCGGTCAGCACTACGGGGTCCCTCGGAACGCCCAGGTCAGGTTCCGCGTCGGGCTCTCAATGCACCAGAAACGCTTACGACCTCTGTCCCCAGACTCCAGCTTAGTTTCCAGACTATGGGGTGGCCAGAAGAGCCATGGAGGTTCCGCGGCAAAAGCAGGGACACGCGCATGTCTCGATGGGACAGGGCCACAATGGGACAGCCGGGACAATGGGACAGCCGGGACAATGGGACAGCCGGGACAATGGGACGATGGCGGGGGCGTCGCCCGAAGTCCCCGGCCCCGAGCGTGGGCTTCCGAACACCCAACCGCAGTGGACGACATGGGTCGCGGGGGTCATGTTCACAGCGAGACGTGACTCACCCTACCTGCTGCCAGGGCACAGCTGTGGTCTTCGACGAGGAGAAGGAATGATTCTCCCAGGTCGAGGAGCCCCCCAGGCGCGGCACGTTCCACCGCACGCCCCCTTCTGGCCCAGGAAGCCAATGCGGTTCCTCGTGGTCGGCGACATCATGTGCGACACATACTTGTTCGGACATGTCTCCGGGATCTCTCCCGAGGCCCCCGTACCCGTTTTGACAGGCAACAAAAGGCGGCGTTGCCTGGGTGGCGCGGCCAACGTGGCGGCCAACCTGCGCGCCCTGGATTGCGAGGTGCATCTGGTCGGGGCCATCGGGGACGATGTCGCCGGGCGGTACGTGCGGGAGCAGCTGCGGGCGCTGGGCGTGGCCGAATTGCTGCTGGAAGACGCCGGGCGTCCAACCACCGAAAAGACTCGCATCATGGCCGGCCATCGACAGCTTGTTCGTCTGGATCGCGAAAGCCGCCGGCCACTGCCGACCCGGTACCGCGATGCCACGGTGCTGACGCCCAACCTGGCTGAGGTCAGGCACGCGACGCGTGATGGTCCGGAGTCATCCCTGGCCAGTGCCGCCGAATGGTTGCTGCGTCAGAGCGAAGCGCAAGCCCTGCTGGTGACACCTGGCGAAGCCGGAATGAGCCTGTTTCAGCCGGCGGCAGCCCCGCAGCACCTGCCGGCCCACACCCGCGACGTCTTCGACGTGACCGGGGCAGGGGATACCGTCATCGCCACGTTAGCGGCTGCGGCCGTCGGCGGTCTCTCCCATGCCGAGGCTGCATGGCTTGCCAACGCGGCCGCGGGTATTGTTGTTGGCAAGGCCGGCACGGCGGTGGTATACCGGGATGAACTCGAAGACCAATTGCAGGCGCAGGGGCGAGACATGGCTGAGCAACCCGCAAAGGCCCGCGACGGGTCGGGTCCGATAACATGACCACGCATGACGTAACGTCAGGGTTAACGGAAACAAACATTTGGCGCAGGCGCGGTGGTGCGCAGGCGCAGTGGTGACGCAGGCGCGGGGGTGGTGAAATGGTGACCCTGCGGGCCCGGGCATTGCTGCCGGCCATGCTCGTCCTGTGCGAGTTGGCGACCGCGGCTCCAGCCTCGCCGCAATCCGCCACGCGCCCCGCCCTCGATCCGTCCGACCCGGCGCACTGGCGCGTGCCCCCCGCCGAACTCCAGGCGTTGCGCTTCCGCGAGCTCGGCCCCTTCCGCGGCGGCCGCATCACAACGGTCACCGGCGTCCGCTCCAGGCCGCACACCTTCTACTTCGGCGCCACCGGTGGCGGCGTCTGGAAGACGGAGAGCGCCGGGCAGGCGTGGACGAACATCTCGGATCACGGCATCCCGATCGGGTCGATCGGCGCGGTGGCGGTGGCGCCCTCCGACCCGGACATCCTCTACGTCGGCACCGGCTCGGACGCCATCCGCGGCAACGTCTCGACCGGGCGCGGCGTGTACCGCTCGGACGACGACGGCGCGACCTGGCGCTATCTGGGCCTGCGCGAAGCCGGCCAGATCGGGCGCATCCGCATCCACCCCGACGACCCCGACATCGCCTGGCTCGCCGCGACCGGGCACCCGTTCGGCCCGAACCCGGAGCGGGGCGTCTACCGCACCCGGGACGGCGGCGAGTCCTGGGAGAACGTCCTCTTCGTCTCGGATTCGACCGGTGCGATCGAGCTGCTGATGAACGAGCACGACCCGGACGAACTCTTCGCCGCGATGTGGCGCGCCGAGCGCAAGCCCTGGACGATGATATCGGGCGCGCGCGAAGGCGGCATCTACCGCAGCCGCGACGGGGGGGACAGCTGGGAGAAGCTCGGCGGCGGCCTCCCGTCCGGGCTCATCGGCAAGATCGGGATCGCTCAGAGCCGCTCCGACCCCGGTAGACTCTACGCGATCATCGAGGCCGAGCCGGGGTCCGGCATCTATCGCACGCTCGACGGGGGCGACAGCTGGACGCTGGTCAATGACGAGCCGCGACTGCTGGGCCGCCCCTGGTACTTCCATAACATCTTCGCCGATCCGACCGACCCGGACGTCGTGTACGTGGCCGGCGGGAGCTTCCACCGGTCCACGGACGGCGCACAGAGCTTCCAGACCATCCGGATGCCGCATTCGGACCACCACGACCTGTGGATTTCGCCCGACAACCCGGCGGTCATGGTGCAGGGGAACGACGGCGGTGCGGTGGTGACCGTGGACGGGGGGCGGACCTGGTCGAGCCAGCTGAACCAGCCGACGGCCGAGATGTATTCGGTGACCGTGGACGACCAATTCCCCTACCGCGTGTACGGATCGCAGCAGGACAATTCGACGCTGTCGCTGCCGAGCGCGGCGACCGGCACGGGCATCAGCCTGCAACACTGGGAGTCGCACGGGGGTTGCGAGACGGGTCCGGTGACGGTTCATCCGACCGATCCGGCCATTGTCGTGTCAGGGTGCTTCGGCGGTCGGCTCGCGCGCTACAACCGCCGCACCGAGCAGTTCCGGCAGATCCGGCCGTACCCCGAGCGGCAGGACGGAGCGCCGGAGCGGGAACTGCGCTACCGGATCCAGTGGAACGCACCGGTTCTCTTCTCGCGCCACGACGCGGACGTGCTGTACCACGGCTCGCAGTACGTGGCGGTGAGCCGCGACCAGGGCGGGAGCTGGGCGGTCATTTCGCCCGACCTGACCGGCAACGACACCACGAAGTTCGGCCAGGCGGGCGGTCCGATCACGGCCGATGTGACGGGCGTCGAAATCTATTCGTCGCTGCTTCAGATCGCCGAGTCGCCGCACGACGCCGGGGTGCTCTGGACGGGTTCGAACGACGGGCGGGTGCACCTCACGCGCGATGGCGGCGCCACCTGGACCGATGTCACGCCGCCCGAAATGCCCCAGCCGGCCACCGTGAACCGGATCGACGTCTCGGCGCACGCGCCGGGCGCCGCGTACATGGCCGTCTATCGCTATCGGCTGGACGACTTCCGGCCGTTCATCTACGGGACGCGGGACTTCGGCGCCACCTGGACCCTCCTGACCGACGGCGCCGACGGGTTGCCGTCCGACCATCCGACGCGCGTCGTGCGCGAGGACCCCGAACGCGCCGGGCTGCTGTACGCGGGCACCGAGTTCGGCCTCTTCGCAACGTTCGACGCGGGGGCGAACTGGCAGCCGCTGCAGCTCAATCTGCCCCCGTCGCCCGTGACCGACCTTGTGGTGCACCGGGGGGATCTGGTGGTTGCTACGCAGGGCCGGGGCTTCTGGATCCTCGACGACATCACGCCGCTCCGCCATGTGGCCGTCGGCGAGCCTGCGGGAGACCTGATCCTCTACCCGGTGCGCCCCGCGTACCGTACCGCGGCCCAGGCGCGGGACGGGCACTACGTGCGCGACCACGTCTACGGCGCCATGATCCCGCGCTACATGAAGGCGATGAACCCGCCCGAGGGGGCGACGTTCTGGTTCAGCCGGGCTGCCGGGGCGGAGGGGGCGGTTGCGGTGCGCATCCTCGAGCGGGACGGAGACCTGGTGCGCGCTTTCGAGGACGTCGCGGCCGGCGCGGGCCTGAACCGCTTCAACTGGAACCTGGACTACCCGGCGGGATCGGCGGCGGTGGCGGCGCGCGCGGTGCCGGGACGCTACACGGTGCGGGTCGAGGCGCCGGAGGGCGATGTGGGCGCCGACTTCGAGGTCCGCATGGACCCGCGCCTGGAGGAAGAGATCACGGTGGCGGACCTGCAGGCGCAGTTCGACTACCTGATCCGCGCGCGGGACCGCCTCGATGAGCTGGACGCGGCGCTCGGGGGGCTTCGGCAGGTGCGGGGCGACGCCGAGAGGGCCGGCGGCGGGCCCGGGGCGGGTGAGGTGATCCGGGGAGCGGCGGAGCGGGCCTCGTCGGCGTTGACCGCGGTGGAGGAGGTGCTGGTGCAGCCGCGGGGGGCCGGGTTCGCGAACCCGTCACGGATTCGCAGCCACCTGCGGTTTGTGATGACGGCGGCGAGCGCCCAGCGGGGCGAGGACCTGGACGCGCGTCCCACTGCACAGCTGTTTGAGCGCCTGGGGGACCTGGAGGCGGAGCTCGAGGGCGCGCTTATGCGGCTGCGGGCCGTGTATGCGGAAGAAGTCGGGGAGCTGAACGCCGAACTGGAGTCGGCGGGGCTGACCCCGATCCGGATTCCGGCGGTTCCCGGGCGGCGGGCGGTCAGTTGAGCGGCGACCGGGCTCCCCGCCCTCCCGGCGCCGCCAACAGGTGCTTCGTCTGCGGTCCGGACAACCCGATCGGCCTGCACCTCACCTTCCGGCTCGAAGACGGCGCGTGCGTCTCCGAATTCACCCCGGGCGAGGACCACCAGGGCTACCCGGGCGTGATCCACGGCGGGATGATCTACAGCGCGCTGGACGACGTCATGGCCAACTGGCTGTACCTGCGCGGCGCCCGCGCCTACACCGCCCGCTGCGAGATCCGCTACCGCAAGCCGGCGCGCGAGGGCGAGGAGCTGCTGCTGGAGGGGCGCCAGGCGTCGCGCAGGCGGAGGCTCGTCGAGATGGAGGGAACGGCGACGCGGGCGTCGGATGGCGAGGTGATTGCCAGCGCGACGGCGACCTTCGTGGTGATCGACGAGAAGGAGTTTGCGGGGGTGGGGTCGGAGTAGCGGGCGGTCAGCGCGCCGGGGCGTCAGCCGGTCCGCAGAGGGGCGGCATTCCGGGGCCGTCCGGGGCTGCCATCACATTCAGCGTGCGCTGGGTCGCCGTACCGAAGAAGCCCGTCCCGTCTCCGAAAACGGAGGGGATGCGTATGATCCCCGAAGGGTTGAAGTTTCCGCCGCGGGCCCAGTTCACCCAGTTCCGGTCGGTGGCGGCGAAAGCGACCTCTCCCCGGGCTCCGCCGGGGAGACCGTCGTCGAGGATGCGAAGGAGATCGGCGTCGGCCTGCTCACCCAGGTCGAACAGCCCGTATTCTCCGGGAAAGAGGATGTCGGTGTCCTTCGCTCCGATCGCGAACCCCGTGAGATACAGTGAGTCGGGCACTTCGATGTCGCGCCCGGCCAGAGCCTCCGGCAACCCCTCGATCCAGGTGTCGGAGATATACGACCACGTACCCGCCGCCTCCGACCAGTGGAAGCGGTAATTGGTGTCGGGCTCGATGCGGCAGTGCCCATTCTCGTGGGTGAGCCCGATGAACTCGAAGGCGCCGGGCACCTGGCTGACCCCGGTCAGGGTGCCACCTTCCGGAAGGACGACTTCGAGTTCGAGGACCTCCCCCGGGGAGAAGGGGGACGGGGCAACGCTGGTGAGGTAGCACGAGCCGACATCCGGTTCGGGATTCTCTTCTTCTTCCTCGTCCTCCCACGGAGCCAGGCAAACACCTCCGCTATCTGCCGCCTCGAGATGCACGACCGCCGACGCCCCCGAAACGCGGACAATGGCTCCCTGCACTTCGTCGGGGCGCTCTCCGCTCAGCGTACGGTGCAGGTAGGCGTACACGCCAAGGGACGTGCCGCCGTCGCCGTGCTGGTTGATGGTCAACTGCGCTTCTGCGATCACCACGTCCTCCGACTCGGTGACCGTAACCTCGGTCAGCGCGCATCCTCCGAGAACCGGGGCCAACGCCAGGACGACCATCATCGCCAGGCCGGCGTTCGGCCGGCACGCCTGCGGGTGTCCGCGCGCCACTTTCGGTGAATCCGTCATCAGAACGAGACCTCGACGCCGAAGGTGGGAAGGAAGGGGATCATCGACACGCCCTCTCGCCTGGGGGGCGAGGACTGGTAGTCGAAGAAGTAGAACAGCACGTTCTTCTGGTTGTAGACGTTGATGATGCTCAGGTAGGGTGTGATCGTGCCCCAGCTCTTCGTGGCGGTCTTCCGCAACGAGAGATCGAGCCGGTGCCGCGCGGGATAGCGCGCGCCGTTGCGCGGCCCGAGCACCACCGCGTTCCCGTCCTCGACTCCAAGAACCCCCGCCACGAACTGTGTCCGGTATATCTGATAGGTGCCGAGGGGTTTCGTGTACGGCAGGCCGCTCCCGAAGTTCGCCCTCACTCCCATGTCCAGTCCCCACCAGCCGAGGGCCCGGCGCAGCGAAAGGTCGACCTCGAAGCGGCGGTCGAAGACCGGCGGATAGGTGATCCATGGCTGGGGCTGGACCCCGACGCGCGTGTCCGGGAAGGACCGGACCGTCTTCAGGAACGAGATTGAGATCCAGCCGGTGGTGTTGCCCCGGTCCCGCTTTACAAAGAGATCCACGCCGTAGGCGTTGCCGTTGCCAGCCACCAGCGCATCGGTGTCGTCGTTGGGATCCTCGGCCGAATTGAGGGCCGCCACCCCGTCGAAGTTGCGGTAGTAGCCCTCCAGCGAGGCGAACCACTGGTCATCGTCGCCAAAGAAGCTCTCGGCCCCCAGCTGTACCTGGTCCGAGACGACGCGGGGGGCCTCGGCGCCCGCCAGGATCCAGGTGTCGAGCCCGAAGGGAAACTCTTCGTCCCGCGTGGAGTGGATGAACTGGCTGTACCGGCCCGCCGCCAGGCGCACCGCCGAGTTCCTGTCCCGCAGGAAGCGTCTCACGGCGAAGCGGGGCGAGAGCGTCGCTTCGGTCGTCCCGGCGTTCGGCTGCCAGTAGTCGAGGCGTACGCCGCCCTCCACCAGCCAGTTCGGGCTGGGGTTCCAGTGAGCCTGGCTGTAGCCGGCGACCTCGAGGCCGCTGCCCTGCTGGTCCAGGAAGGTCGACCCTCCCCCCAGCAGCCCGTTCCTGTAGGCAACGCGTTTCACCGACACGCCCGACTTCCAGCTCGTGGCCCACGCTGGACGCTGCTCCATGTCGGCCCTGAACGTCGCCTCTTCGACCCCGGTCTGGAACTCGGTGTCGACCTCCGGAAACGTCAGGTCGGATCCGAAACGCGAGAATGAGGCGCGTACGGCCATCGACGCGCCTCCGCCAAGGGAATGCGTCCACGAACCCCCGATCGCGTCGTTTCCCCACCACCAGCGGATGGGGATGGGCGAGTCGGCGATCTGCGAGAGGTCGATGATGTCCCGGCCGCTGTACCCGACGAAGCGAAGCCGGCTTCCGCCTTCCGTCCAGGCCTCGAAGACGCCCTGCAGGTCCGTCAGGTGGTATGGGAAGTCCGCCCAGGGCTTGATGAGCACGTCCACGTAGGATCGGCGGGCCGAGGCGCGCCAGCGGGTTGCGGTGAACCCGAGCTTCTCGGCAGCACTCTCAGGAAGGGCCCCCTTTACCGCCACACGGGTCGCCAGAAGGCTGATGCCCGCGTCGACCCCGAATAGTCCGTCGCCCGGGTCGCTGGTAATCGTCAGCACCGAAGATACGCGCCCGCCGTATTCTGCCGGATAGCCCCCGGACTGCAGTTCGACGCGATCCACCATGTCCGCGTTGAAGACGGAGAAGATGTTGCCCAGGTGAAACGGATTGAAGATCGGAACTTCGTCGAGGAGAATGAGATTCTGGTCGGCGGAACCGCCCCGGACATTGTAGGATCCGGAGAAATCCGACACGGTCGTCACACCCGGGAGCACCTCGACGGCGCGCAGCGGGTCCGACTCGATCAATACGGGGATCGACTTCAGGTCCCCTGCGTCGATCTCCTGGACCGTGATCCCTGCCGACTCCTCGAAACGTGTCTTGGCGCGGCTGCGCTCGGCCTCGACCGTCACGCCTTCGAGGGCTACAGGCTGACTCTCCATGGTCACTTCAACCTCGGTGGCGGCGGCATTCAGGCTCACCTGCTCCTGGTGTTCCCGCATGCCGATCCGGGTCACCGTGAGCACGTAGCTGCCCGGCTCCAGATCGCGGAAGGAGAAGTAGCCGAGTTCGTTCGAAAGGGTGTAGACCGCCAGCGTCGAGTCCGACGTCGGGTGCAGCGCCGCAAGGGCGCCTGCGATCGGGAGACCATCGTCGGTGCGGACCCGGCCGCTCAGCTGATTGGCCTGAGCCGCGGCGGCCGACGGAACGGAAAGGAGCAGGAGCGTGGCTCCGAGAACGGCGAGGCGCCGTGGTGGCAGGAGTTGGCGTTTCATGGGGCTCCGGTATGAGGTCCTGCAGTGCGACGATACCTCCGGGCTCCTAAGATAAGGCAACTCGAACGGAACCCGGCCGACCAAAGGGGTTGAGCAATGAACATCCGAGCCTTCACCGCGCCCACCCTTCTGCTCGCCGTCCTGGTTGCTCAGCCATCTTCCCTGGCCGCGCAGGACACCTACCGCACGCCGCCGCCGGACGTGGTCGACATCCTTGAAGCGGCCCCCTTCCCCCAGGCGGTGATCAGCCCGTCCGGCGACTGGATGATTCTCGCCCACCGCGAGAGCATGCCCGGGATCGAGGATCTGGCCGCGCCCATGCTGCGGCTGGCGGGGCGCAGGATCAGCCCGGTCACCAACGGGATGCACGCCGCGCCGCCCTTCGTACGGTTCTCGGTCGTGGACCTGGATGGCGGTGACACGCAAGCCGTGACCGGCGCCGAGGATGGTCTGGGGCCACCGTTCTGGTCGCCGTCCGGCGACAGCTTCGCCTTCACGCGAACCGACTCCGACGGCGTCGCCCTCTGGCTGGCCGACCCCGCAACCGGCACGGCCCGCGCACTAACCGGCCCGTCGCTGAACGGCGCCCGGGGCGAACCCTGCTCCTGGATGCCCGACGGAGGCTCGCTGCTCTGCCACTTCGTCCCCGAAAACCGGGGTGCGCCGCCCGAGCCGGCGGCGATCCCGATCGGCCCCGTCATCCAGGAATCGGGGGGTGACGCAACGCCGTCCTGGACTTTTCAGGACCTGTTGGAGGATGCCCACGACGAGGCATTGTACGACTACTACCTCACGTCGCAGCCCGCCGTCGTGGACGTCGCCACCGGAGACGCGCGGCCGGTTGGCGCCGCGGCGGTGTACGAGTCCCTCGAGCCCTCGCCGAGTGGCGAGTACTTCCTCTCGGTCCGCACGGTGCGCCCCTACTCGTACCTGGTGCCGGATTCGCGCTTCACCAGGGAGATCGGGGTCCTGGGCAGCGACGGCCAGCCCATCCGCACCCTGGCAACCCTGCCCGTGGACGAGGGCGGTCCCGAACACCTGGGCTTTCGGCGCGCCGGCTTCCGCCAGTTCTCATGGCGGGCCGGGAGGCCCGCGGTCCTGGCCTATATCGAGGCCCTCGACGGTGGCGATCCCGGGCGGGACGTGCCTCACCGCGATCGTGTACTGACCCTCGCGGCGCCCTTCGAGGCGGAGGGCGCGGAACTGATCCGCACAGAGCACCGGCTGGGCTCGGGAGCCTTCGGGTTCGGCTACCCGGTCCTGTGGGGCGACGACGGCGAGACGGCCCTGGTCTACGAATTCGACTGGCCGACGCGGCGGAGCCGTGCATGGATCGTGCAGGCTTCGTCCACCGGCACCGAGCCTGTGCTCCTCTGGGACCGCAGCACCGACGACTGGTACGGGAATCCCGGCGACCCGGTCATGGCGCTGGACGCCGCAGGCAAGCCCGTTGTTCGCATGGACGGGACAAGCATCTTCCTGGCGGGACCCGGCGGATCGCCCGAGGGGGACCGGCCCTTCCTGGACCGGCTCAACCTGGCGACCGCCGAGTTGCTGCGCCTCTTCCACTCGGGGCCGGACAGCTACGAGACCGTGGTGGGGCTGGCGGACGCAGCCGCCGGCCGGATCGTCATCCGGCGCGAGACGAGCGAAGAGCCGCCCAACTATCATCTTGTCGCGACGGGCGATGGCGAGCGCACCGCGCTCACGTCATTCCCCAATCCGCAGCCCCAGCTGGCGGGAATCACCAAGAGCAAGGTCTACTACGAGCGCGACGACGGCATCCCCCTTTCGGGCGAGCTGTACCTTCCCGCCGGCTACGAGCCCGGCGAGCGCCTTCCGGTTCTGGTGTGGGCGTACCCGCGCGAGTTCGCGGACGAGGACGGAGCGGGACAGGTCCGCGGATCCGCCCACCGCTTCACGACCATCTCCGGCGCTTCGCACCTCCTGCTGCTGACGCAGGGGTACGCCGTGCTCAACGACGCCGCGATGCCGATCGTCGGGGGCTTCACCGCGAACGACACGTACGTGGAGCAACTGGTGGCGAACGGCAGGGCCGCGGTGGACAAGCTCGTCGAGATGGGTGTGGGCGACCGCGACCGGGTCGGGATCGCCGGTCACAGCTACGGGGCCTTCATGACCGCCAACATGCTGGCTCACTCCGACGACTTCGCCGCCGGGATCGCGCGCAGCGGTGCCTTCAACCGGAGCCTTACGCCCTTCGGCTTCCAGTACGAGCGCCGCACCTTCTGGGAGGCTCCCGAGGTCTATTTCGGCATGTCGGCCTTCATGCACGCGGAAAAGATCAACGAGCCGCTGCTCCTGACGCACGGCGTGATCGACAACAACTCCGGGACCTTTCCCGTGCAGTCGGAGCGGATGTACCACGCCGTCAAGGGCCTGGGCGGCACGGTTCGCCTGGTGATGCTTCCGCACGAGAGCCACGGCTACCGGGCGCGGGAGTCGGTGCTGCACACGGTGTGGGAGATGTTCGACTGGATGCGCCGTCACGTGATGGAGCGGGAGCGGCGGTTGATTCCGGACGGGGGCTGACCTTTCCGACCTACACCACGCGTCTCGGGAGCCGCGGATTCATGCTCTGGATGATGCGCAGGAAGCCGAGATCTGTTCGCTCAGCGACGGTGTGGGGCAGCACGGCCGGGTGATCCGGCCCGATCAGCGTGGCCACATCGCCGACCTCGACGGTCTTCTCCGGACCGATGTCGAGGATTGTGTGGGCGGAGTTGACGCCGCCGGCGACCGGGTACAGGCGTCCGTTGATCAGCACTTCGCAGGTCCCGTTCGCTTCCGATGGGTACCCGTCCGTGCGGCCGATGGGCAGCAGGGCCACCCAGGTGGCCCGGTCGGGCATGAAGGTGCGGTTGAAGCCCGCGCTGTCTCCCGGCTCGAGGCGCTCCACGCGCACGACCCGCGTTTTCAGGCTGAACACGGGCCTGAGGTCGGCCAAGTCGCTTGCCTCCTGGCCGCCGGGGGGATTCCCGAACAGGGCATTGCCGGGCCGCACCATGTCGTAATGCGCCTCCGGCAGGTGGAACAGTTCGAAGGTGGGGGCGGCATGTAGCGTGCCAAGGGGCAGGTTCCTCTCCCGCGCCCAGCCGAGGAGTTCCTCGAAGCGGGCGTGCTGCTCCCGGTCGAAATCGAGGTCGTGGGTGAACATCGTGTAGGTGCCGTTCACGTCGACGGCCTCGCTTTGGACGAGTTCCTCGATCCAGCGCCGGGCGCGCGTGTAGGGCATCCCCTCGCGGTTCATCCCCGTGTCGATGAAGAGCTGGACGGGAACGGGCCGGCCGAGCCGTCCGGACACGCTCCTCAGCCGCCCCGGCGCGTCGTCCAGCCAGACCGACGGGAGCACATCATGCCTCGCCATCTCCTCGATCTCGTCCTCGGATCCCTCGGCCATGACCACGATCGGCTTGGTGACGCCCTCCGCGCGCATGGCCAGCGCCTCCTCGACGCGCACGGCGGCGAGGCCGCCCACCTCGGACATGCTGGCAAGAAGCGGCCCGACGGCGCGGTCGCCCAGCCCATACGCGTTGTTCTTGACGACGGCGAGGATCGGACGCCCGCCCGCCAGCCGCGCGGCCTCGCGGACGTTGTGGGCCCAGGCTGTGCGGTCGAGTTCGATCCATGGGTCGAAGCGGGTGGGGGAGTAGGTGCGGTCGATTGCGGCGCCGACGCCGGTGGCAGCACGGACGTCTGCACCACTCGACCGCGGCGAGGAAGCACAGGCGGATGCTGTCGTGAGGCCCAGGGCCGTTCCGGACACCTGGAGAAAGCGGCGGCGGGGAAGTCGGGGCGCGCGATCCATGGGTCCTCCGGGCGTGACGGGCGGTGTGCGGAATGGGGCGAATCTACCGGCCCGTCCGGTGGTGGGCCAGAGATCTGGTGTCGAGGTGACATCGAACAACGAAAAGATTAGTTTTTATAATCGAAGGTCCCTGGATGCCTCACGCTCGACGGAGCGTCAACGGAAGCGACCATAACGGATGAAAGCACGGACCCCGATACTGATCACGACTGCCCTGGGAAGCGTTCTCGCGTGTGGCGACTCCGCGCCTGGGCCCGCCACCATTGGTGCGCCGGGAACTCTGGAAGGTCCGGACGTCATGCTGTCCTACGTGACCGAGGACGTCTACACCATCGGCGCGTACATGGGGGAGGACTGGGAGAGCTTCGGCCTGCTTGGAGATGTCGGCTTCGATGGAGCGGGCAACGCACATATTCTCGATATGCGCGCGGACCGGATCGTGGTGGTGGACCCGGACGGGGCCTTTGTACGCTTCGTGGGAGGTCCGGGCGAAGGACCCGGGGAGCTGTATGGTCCCTCGTCGCTGCATGTCGATAGAGACGGCGGATATGTCGTCGGCACCGTTCGCGGCATCGAGCTTTTCAATCCCCGAGGAGACCACCTGCGCAGAATGCCTGTTGATTTCGGTTCCGGCGGGCCCGGCCTCAACGCGAAGGGATTGCCCGACGGAAGTCTGGTGTCGACCGTCTTTCGGTTCGATTTGGAGAGGTATCGCGAAGGACTGGAACAGCTGGATCCCCCCGGCCGACCCATCGAGGTCTTCCCGATCGAGCACGGGGAACCCGAAGTCCTCTACACCGCCTGGGAGCTGCCCGATCCGGAGGACGTAGGGAGGAATGCCAGACGCTCCCTTCGGACGGAATCTCCCGGCTTTCAGCGGGTCGGGCCTTCGAGCCGGACCTTCACTTCGACGTGATTTCCGACGGGCGCCTGGCGGTGGTCGACTCGATCGGCTACCGGATCAAGCTGGTCTCGCGCGACGGCAGCGTGCTGGGCACGGTGGAGCGCCCGATCGCGCCGCTCGCGGTCACCGAAGCGATGAGGGAAGCCGCGCGGGACCGCTATCGCGCCCGCGAAGTGCCGAGCAACGTCGGCATCTTCCGTATCGAGCGCGAGAGTGTGGACGAAATGAGGTTCGCGGAAGAGATCCCCGTCATCGCCAACATGGCCGTGGACTGGGAGGACCGGATCTGGGTGGAGCGAACCGGCGCCGATGGAGGCGAGCCGGGCCCCATCGACATCGTGACGCCGGAAGGCGGCTACGTTGGGACGCTGCCCGCCGACGGAGTCACGATCCCGAGCGCCTTTGGACCCGACGGGCTCATGGCCTATCTCGAAGCCGACGAGGTCGGCATACCGATCGTGCGCGTGATCCGGCTGGTTTCGCTGCAACCGGAGGGCACCTAACGCGCCCCCGCTCCCCCAGGCAGGCGGACCGTCGGGGTCGTGCCTCGCCATCTCCTCGATCTCGTCCTCGGATCCCTCGGGTCGATGGATTGGTGGGCGAGAGTGAGGCGTGATAATATTTTGCAGTTTGAACATGTTGTGATGATATTCTACATCTCGTGAAGATCATCCCAGGACGAAAGGAGTCCGTGATTTGGCAAGCCCGGTCATGAGTTTTCGAGGACGGATCCTCCCCGAACCGGGAACGCCTGCCGGCTACGCCGCGCTCATCGCCGAGTACGACCTTCCGGTTCCGCCGCCGTCGCGCCTGGCGGCCATCGCGACGCGCCATCATCCCGTTTCCACGCGGGAGTGGCACATGTTCGCACCGAGTTTCTCCCCCGAGAAGAGCCTTCGAGGCCAACTCGAGTTTGCTGTAAAGTGGGAGGGCGCAAGCCTCGCTGTACTGCGGGCTCTCTTCAGACGTGTCGAGCCGGCGGAGGTGGTCCGTATGGTGCGCGACAAACCTACAGGAGCGTACACCCGTCGGATCTGGTTCCTGTACGAATGGCTGATGGAGGCGCGACTGGACCTGCCCGACGCCGGCAAGGTGACGGCCATCCCGGTGTTGAATCCCAAGCTGCAGTTCGCCCCGGAGAGTGGCCCACTGTCGCGACGCCACCGGGTCCGAAACAACCTCCCGGGTACGAGGGACTTCTGCCCGATGGTTCGCCGGACGCCCGAACTCGACGGCTACGTGAAGAGGCAACTCGATGTGGAGGCTCGAAGGGTAATCGGCCGGACGCCCCCTGACATCGTTCGCCGCGCCGCGGCGTTTCTCCTTCTCGAAGACAGCAAGGCTTCCTTTCAGATCGAAGGAGAGCGTCCACCGCACAACCGACAGCTACGCTGGGCCCAGGCGATCTCTGAAGCAGGGCAACGCGGCCTGACTGTCGACGAACTCGCGCGCCTCCAAGAGATGGTGATCGGCGACGCGAGGTTTGTCCGACTGGGCCTGCGAACCGAGGGCGGGTGGATTGGCGAACGTGACCGGGCGACCATGGATCCCATTCCGTCGCATGTCAGCGCACGTCCGGAAGATCTGCCCGACCTCATGCAGGGGCTCGTGGAATACGCTGGCAAGGCTGCGGCGACGCCCGTGGATCCCGTCGTGTCGGCGGCCGCCCTGTCGTTCGGGTTCGTCTACATACATCCGTTCGAGGACGGGAATGGACGCCTTCACCGCTGGCTGATCCATCATGTGCTGGCCCAGGCGGGCTACAATCCCCCGAATCTGGTGTTCCCCGTGAGTGTGCCGATGCTGAGGCGGATCGCGGAATACAGTGAAATCCTCTCAGCCTATTCCTTGCAGGTACTCCCCCTGGTCCAATGGCGCGTGACGAGGCGGCTCAACGTCGAGGTATTGAACGACACTGGCGACTACTACCGCTTCTTCGACGCTACGGTGCACGCCGAGTTCCTCTACCAGTGTGTCGAAGAGACGGTGACCCGGGATCTCCCGCGGGAGGTGGCATACCTGGAAGGATACGACGAGTTTTCGCGACGTGTCCAGGAGGAAACCGCGAACATGCCGGAGAGGACCATCAACCTCCTGGCGCAGTTCCTCCGGCAGAATGAAGGGACGCTGTCCAATAGGGCACGCACCCGCGAGTTCGCGCGCCTGTCACCGGATGAAGTGAAGCGGGTGGAGGAGCTGTACAGCCGTTGCTTTCCTACCGACGCGGAGGCCCGACAAAGCCCCGCCCGTCCCTGACGACAACCGGCGTCAGGCAGGCGGACCGTCGGGGTGCAGCTCGCACTCGGGCGGCTGAAGCCTGGTCCACGACAGGGCGACGATGGTCCATGACTCGTCGTCGTTCCGGGTTAGCAGGAGCGCATCGGCCCCGCAGTGGCTCAAGTCGTCCCCGACATAGAAGTCGTACGGTGTCCAGACCATGGCCAGGTCGCCGCTGACGCGCACCTCCGGATCCCACATGCGCTCGGTCAGGACTGTCTCGCTTCCTTCCAGCCGCGCAATCAGCTCGTCGCGCGTCGAGGTGGAGCTCGATCGCGTGCCATCGGCCGCCCTCTCAACGGAGTGCATCAGCACGTCCGGATGCATGATCTCGCGGAGGATCTCCCCGTCGCCCGCCGCCAACGCGTCGAAGATGCCCTGCACGGCCGCCAGGATGGCCTCGCGCTCGGCGGAGGTGGGCATGTGGGAGTCCTGCGCGGCAGGGGATGCGCTGGTCTCTGCGGCAGATGGGGCGTCAGGGGTGTTCGCGGTCTCGTTGCTTGTGGCGGGACCACATGCAGCCAGCATCATGGCGGCCAGACAAACGGACTCGGTGATTCGGCTCATTGTGGTCCTCGCTCCGTAAGGGAAATGAATCGTGTTCATAAGCAATATGAATCATGCGCAAAACTATGAGCCGGCGGTTCCATTTTCTAACGAACGATGACCTCGTCCACATACGTCCAGGCGACCTCCCCGGCGGACGGCCAGCCGTCGGGCACGGTGCCGAGCGCCTCGATCCGGATCCGAAGCACCCTTACAGACGAGTACCCGACCGGCACCTCGACGTAGATCCGGCCGCCCTCCGGTGGCTCCGCGTCAAGCGTGCCCGCCGCGCCCACGACCTCCCGCCCAACCACCGGACCGAACCGCTCCCCGTCCTCGCTCACCGCCACCTCGACGCGGCGCGGCCAGTACACGCCGGACCCCGGATGCTGCAGGAACCCCACCTTCACGGCTTCCACCGCCGCGCCCTCCCCCAGGTCGATCACGGCGGTGATCTCGCCGGCCCGGTAGCCCTGCCAGTGTCCGCCGCGCCTGTCGATCGACCCCCTGATGCCGTCCACCAGCCCGGCGTCGCCCGCGGCCGAATAGCGCGACGACGACACGGGCTCCACCTCGACCGGCCACAGCGTGTACTCGCGATGAGGCACCGCTCCCCACGAATCGTCGCCGCCCACGCCCTGCTGACGGTAGTCGACGCTGAGGGTGACCTCGTCGCGCGGCACCAGGTCGGCCCAGTGCCGCTGCGCTTTCTGCTCGCCCGCGTCGAGATCCTCGATGGTATGGGGCAGCGCCGAGAACGACACGGTGGGCAGGCCGGTGACGAGGAGGCCCGTCCCGGAGCCGTCGGTGACCGCGACCCAGCGCGTGTCGGTGCGGGTGCCGGTCTCCTGGGGGCGCACATAGGGGTGGGCGAGTTCGGAGACGGGAGCCGTGTAGCGGCCGACGGCGGCCCCGGTGCGGCGGTCCCAGTAGTTCTCCTGGGGACCGCGGCCGTACCACTCGACCTGGTCGAGGTCGCCGGGGAGCGTGAGGATCGTGCCGAAACGGGGCATCTCGGGGAGATCCTCGTCCACGTCGTCCAGACGCGCCGAGATCGCCACCGTGCCGTCGGGGAAGACCTCGTGTTCCAGCGTATAGTCGGCGCCGACGTTCCGTAGCGAGAAGTGGCTGGTGACCGACACGGGTCGTCCGTCCGCAGATGGAGTCACGGTCATCGAATCGAGGTGGCGGCCGGGGGCACGGCCTGCCAGCCGCCAGACCCCGGACCTCACCGGGACCCCGCTCCCGTAGTCGTTGTCGGTGGGCGCGCGCCAGAAGTTTGGCGCGGGGCCCGAGAGGAGCAGGTCACGGCCGTCGAGTTGCATGGCGGCGAGGAGGCCGGTGCCGCGATCGAACCGGAACGCGAAGTCGTCACCGCTCACCTGAATCCCGTCCGGCCCCCGCTGTGTGCGCAGGGGGCTGCCGGTCGGGAGTCCCACTTCCGGACGCGTCTGCTGGACATGAAGCTGCTCCCATGCCACCACGTGACCCGCGGGTACCAGCGGTGCATCCTCCCGCGTTCGGAAGGTGACGCTGAGCATGGCTTCCACGGGCCGCGACCGGACCATGGGCACACCTTCCAGGCTGAGCGTATCGGTCCCCCCGGGGGGTGTCGCAAGCCGGGGCAGGGATCCAGCCGCGATGCCAACGCCATCGGCCAGGTACTCCCACGTTCCGTCCAGGTCCGACAGGTCGCGGAAGGCCCGCCGGTTCTCGACTACCACTCGCCGCGGGTCGCCGCCGACCCGCGACACCCGCACCGGCTGGTACACCTTCTTCACCTCCCACGCGTGCGGATGCGGCTTCCGGTCCGCCGACACCAGCCCGTTGACCAGGAAGTTCCCGTCGGTGGGCACGCCCGCCGGCCCGAAGTCCCCGCCGTAGGCCCAGTACGGCTGCCCCCGCTCGTCCGTCGCGCGCATCGCCTGGTCCACCCAGTCCCAGATGAACCCTCCCTGCAGGCGCGGATCCGAGTCGATCACCGCCCAGTAGTCGGCCAGATTGCCCACGCTATTGCCCATCGCGTGCGCGTATTCGACCAGCACGAACGGCTTCCCGGGCCCCGACCGCGCATACCGCTCCAGCCAGTACGGGCGCACGTACATCGGCGCCACGATATCGATGTTGTCGCGCTCCCCGGACGGCTCGTAGAGGATCGGCCGGCTCGGATCGCGCGCGCGAATCCACGCCGCCGTCGAGTCGAAGTTCTCCCCGTCGCCCGCCTCGTTGCCCAGCGACCAGATCACGATGGAGGCGTGGTTCTTGTCGCGCTCCACCATCCTCACCGTGCGATCCATGTGCGCGGCGAGCCAGTCACGCCGCCCCGCGAGCGTCACCCCCGGCTCGAACCCCATCCCGTGCGACTCGATGTTGGCCTCGTCCACGACGTACAGCCCGCACTCGTCCGTCAGCTCGTACCAGCGCGGCACATTGGGGTAGTGGGCGGCCCGCACCGCGTTGATGTTGAACTGCTTCATCAGCCGAATGTCCTCGATCATCGACGCCTCGTCGACGACGTGCGCCCGATCGGGGTCGTGCTCGTGACGGTTGACGCCCCTCAGCACGATCGGCCGCCCATTCACCCTCAGAATCCCGTCGACGATGTCGACCCGCCGGAAGCCCACGCGCGCCGAAACCACCTCCGTGACCTCACCGGCCGGATCGACCAGCGACATGACCAGCCGATACAGCGCCGGCGTCTCGGCGGTCCACTGCGTCGGCCTCGGCACCACCACGCTGTCCGCCGCCTCCACTTGGCCGCCCGGCGGCACCTCGAACGACAGAATCCGCGGCTCCGCCCACAACGGGTCACCCTCCGGGTCCAGCAGTTCGTAGCGCACCGCGTGCCGACCCGCCGTTGCCAGCCCGCGATTGGCGACGTTCACGGTCAGCCGCAACAAGCCGTCCTCGTACGCGTCGTCCAGCGTCGCCTCGACGAAAAAGTCGCGCAGGTGGGTCGCCGGCCTCGAAAGCAGATACACGTCCCGGTCGATTCCGCTCACCCGCCAGAAGTCCTGGCTCTCCAGGTAGCTGCCGTCGCTCCAGCGGTAGACCTGGACCGCGACCGTGTTGGCCCCCGGCCCCACCACGTCCGTGACCCGGAACTCCGCCGCCGTCCGACTCCCCTCGCTGTACCCGATCCGCTCGCCGTTCACCCACACGAAGAACGCGGAATACACCCCGTCGAAGTGCAGAAAGACCTCGCGCCCGTCCCAGCCCGCCGGAAGCTCGAACGTCCGCCGATACGATCCCACCGGGTTGTCGTCGTGCGGGATGTAGGGTGGGTTGGGGGGAAAGGAGTAGAACTCGTCCCGGTAGACCGGATAGCCATGGCCCTCGAACTCCCAGTTGCCGGGAACGGGGATAACCGCCCAACCGGACGCGTCGAAGTCCACTTCGAAAAAAGCCGTCGGCCGCTCGTCGGGGCGGGGCACCCAGTGGAATCGCCACTCCCCGTTCAGGCTGTGCCGCAAGGGCGAATCCTCGGGCCGGTCCTCGACGGCTGCGTCAACGGTCGCAAACGGCGTGAACGAGGCGCGCGGCAGCTCCCGGTTCTCGGCGAAGACGGCCGGGTCCTCCCAGTAGGGGGCGGGTTCGGGGTTCGCGGCGCATGCGGACAGGGCGGCGCTCGGTATTGCCAACAGAGCGGTTCGGATTGAAGGGAGGGTCATCGACTCACCTACCAGAAAACCACATACAGCGCCGCCGCCCCCGCGATCACGCCCCCCGCCCACCACTTCGCCCCCGGTGCCGGCGTCAGATCCACCTGCGCCGCCGATCTCGGCAGCACCCGCGGCTCGGCCAAACCCTGACGTAACGTCAGGGTCGCCATGAACCCCGAAATCGCCAGGAACGTGATCGCCATGTGATGCAGGAACGCGACCTCGGGCAGCAGCCACAGCAGCGCCCCGTAGACCGGAATCCCCAGGATCATGCCCCGGAAAGCGGCCACCGGCGGCGTCCGCGGCACGAACAGCCCGAAGAGGAACGCCGCCACGATCCCCGGCGAGATGAATCCCCAGAACATCTGGATGTACTCGAAGACGCTCCCCGCCCTGGCCACCACCGGCGCCCACAGGCAGCCGACCAGCACGAGCACGCCCGTGGTCACGCGCCCCACGACCATGAGCCGCCGCGACGACGCCTCGGGCCGCAGATGCCGCTTGTACAGGTCCACGCTGAAGATCGTGGCCGCCGAGTTGAGCATCGAATCCAGCGAGCTCATGACCGCGCCGAACAGCGCGGCGAACATCGCGCCCGTCAGCCCCGCCGGCAGCAGCTCGCGCATCATGACCGGATACGCCTGGTCGGGATTCGTCACCTGGTCCGCGAACAGCTCGGCAGCCATGATCCCCGGGAAGATGATGATGAACGGGATCGCGAGCTTGATGAAGCCGGCCAGGAACAGCCCGCGCTGCCCGTCCGCAAGACTCCGCGCCGCGAGCGTCCGCTGCGTGATGAACTGGTTGAGTCCCCAGTAGAAGAGGTTGGGGATCCAGAGCCCGCCGACGAAGACCGCGAGCCAGGGCATTTCCGGGTGATTCCACGGGAGGACGGTGTGCAGCTTGCCGTCGGCGGCCTCCAGGAAGGGCTCGATCCCGCCCATCGCGCTGAAACCGAGCACCGTCACCACCACGCCGCCCAACAGCAGTGCCACACCCTGGAGCAGATCGGACCAGACCACCGCCTTCAGCCCCCCGTAGATCGTGTACCCACCGGCGAGGATCCCGATCAGCCAGATGCCCAGGTTCGTGTCGATTCCGAAGATCGACTCGAGCGCCAGCGCCCCCGAATACAGCACCGTCGCGAGCGCTACGAAGACGTACGCCGCCATGATGAACGCCGCCATAAGGGTGCGGGTGCGCACGTCGTAGCGGAACTCGAGGTACTCCGGGATCGTGTAGATGCCCGCCTGCAGGAACCGCGGCAGGAAGAAGAGCCCGACAAGCACGAGGGTGACCGCCGCCATCCACTCGTAGCTGGCGATCGCGAGGCCGAGCTCGTAGCCCCGGCCCGCCATCCCCACGAAGTGTTCTGTGGAAATGTTGGACGCGATCAGCGAGAAACCGATCAGCCACCAGGGCAGGTTGCGCCCGGCGAGGAAGTAGTCGGCCGCGTCGTGTTTGCCCCGCGAGGCATACAGGGAAACTCCGACGACGAGCAGGAGGAAGCCGATGAAAGCGGCGATGTCCAGGGGCTGGAAGGTCACGGGCGCGGGACGTCAGGGGTTGCGGAAGGGATTGGCGACGCTCGACGATAGGCGTGTGTCCGCGCGGATGGCAAACCGGTGACGCACAACCATCGCGCGTTCCGGTCGTGTCACAGAAGAGGATGGGAGACCTTCCGATGCTCCAGAGCTTCGACGAGCGCAACCGGGACATTCTTGTGAACATCAACGGCGAACTCCATCACCGCGATCAGGCCGGCATCAGCCCGTTCGACTCGGTTGTGCAGGGGGGCGACGCGGTCTGGGAGGGGCTTCGGCTGTACGACGGAAGGATCTTCAAGCTCCGCGAGCACCTGGCGCGCCTGCGCTCGTCGGCACTGGCGCTCGCCTTCGAGGTCATACCGTCCGACGAAGAGCTCATCGAGGAGATTCGGAGGGCCCTGGCCGCGAACCGCATGCGCGACGGCGTCCACATTCGTCTCACGCTGACACGCGGCGTCAAGGTCACGAGCGGGATGGACCCCAGGCTCAATCAGTCCGGACCCACCCTCATTGTCCTGGCCGAGCACAAGTCTCCCGTGTATGACCGGTCGGGTCTGCGTCTCGTCACCAGTTCGGTGCGGCGATTCGAGCCGGACACGCTGGACCCGAAGATCCACCACGCCAACCTGCTCCAGTCGATCCTGGCGAAAATCGAGGCCAACGCGGCCGGAGCCGACGACGCCCTCATGCTGGACCGGCGGGGCTTCATCGCCGAGACGAACGCCACCCACCTGTTCTTCGTGTCCGACGGGGTCGTCATGACGAGCCGCACCGTCGCGTGCCCGGAGGGGGTCACGCGGGCGACGGTCCTCGATCTGTGCGGGGAGCACGGCATCCCCACGCTGGTGGCCGACCTCTCGCTCACCGAAGCGTACCGCGCGGACGAGGCGTTCTGCACGGGCACCATGGGCGAGCTGGCGAGCGTGACCGAGATCGACGGGCGCACGATCGGCGATGGAGTGCCGGGGCCCATGACCGCGCGCCTCGGCGCGCTGTACGGGGAACTGACGGCGGCAACCGGGACCGTGGTGGCGGAGCAGGCGCAATGAACTCCATCACCCCCCCGGCACGGCACGCAACCCAACGGGGCGGAGCCGGTGTCCACGAGTCGGGAAAGGGAGAATCGGGGACGGGCACACCGGCGCGCGACCGGAGACTCGGCTCGGTGACCGAAGCGCAACTCATACAGCGATTCAAGGACGGGGACCACAGGGTCGCGCGGTCGCTGTGCGACAAGCACGTCGATCGTGTCTTCCGCATCTGCTACCGGTTCGCGGGCGAGTACGATCTCGCCCAGGATTTCACGCAGGAGACGTTCGTGCGCGCATTCACCAAGATCCACACCTTCCGCGGCGAGGCGGCCTTCGGCACCTGGATTTCCACGGTGGCGACCAGCGTCTCGTTGAATGGACTGCGCAAGGTGAAGCGCCTGCGGACCCGGGAGACCGAACTGAACGATCAACTGCGCGGGGCTTCGCCGGCCTCCCGGCTGGAGCCCGATGTCCGCGCCGACCTGCACAGGGCCATCGACAGGCTGCCGGATGGCTATCGCGCCGTCTTCATACTGCACGATGTGGAGGGCTACACGCATGCCGAGATCGGGCAGATTCTCGGCATTCAGACCGGCACGTCGAAGTCGCAGCTCTTTCGGGCGCGGGCCCGGTTGCGGGAGGAATTGGCCGTGCACGCCGGGGAGTGGGCGTCATGAGCGACCTCGACCGCTTCGTCGTGTTCGTGCGCCGGGAGGCCGCGTCGTATCACGCGCCGCCCCGGACGCCTTCCGACACGATGTGGACGAGAGTCAGCGCGCAGATGGATGCCGCCGCGTACAACGAACCGCCGCCGGCACCCCGGGAGGAAATGTGGGAGCGGATCGAGGCCGCGTGGGGTTCCGGGCAGTCGGTGGGCTCGGCTGCCGCGCCCACACGAGACGGTGGGCGACTCCCGGCGCGTTGGACAAGGAAGCGTATCGGCGCGGGATGGGCGGCGGGACTGGCGGCGGCCGCCTCGTTGGTGTTGGGGTTGATGCTGGGCCGGAGCTACGAAGGCCCCGGGGCCGGGGTTACGAATGGACCGCCTGCCGGTCCCGCCGCCGTCACCACACCGAGCCGGATTGCACCTCCGGCGGTCGTTGGGCAGGAAACGGCAACCGTGGATCCTCGTGAATCGACACACGCGGTTGTTGTCGCGGACGCGGCGACCTCCGAGTCGGTCGTCACGCGGGAGCCTGCGCGGGCCGAGGTGCCCGGACGCGTGGTCCCGAACACCCTGGCGGAAACACCTGTCGCGCAACCCGTCGAGCCCGACGCACGGACCACGACGCCTGCCGCGTTCGCCAGGCTCGTCCAGCCCGCGGCCGACTATGAGACCACCCGACACCTGGGCCGGGCGGCGATGCTGCTCACGGCATTCCGTATCGATCAGGGCACGCCGACCTCGCAGCAGGACCTGGCCAGATGGGCCCGGGAACTGCTCGGCGACACCCGCATGTATCTGGACATGGAGGCGTCCCGCTCGCCGGTGGAACGGGCATTGCTCGAGGATCTGGAGCTGGTGCTGCTGCAGATTTCGCGGCTGGGTCCGGGCGCGCCCGACTTCGAATGGCAGTTGGCGCTCGAAAGCATGGAGTGGAAAGGCACGCTGACCCGGCTGCGTGCCGCGAGCACGACGGGTGAGACGTGATCCAGGTGCTCGCAGCAACAGAGCGCGGGTCGCATGGCTGATGGAGGAATACAGATGAAAGCACGAGTAAGGGACCTGTTCGCCGTCGGTTGGATGCTGGCGGTTCTTGCGGTTGCGGAGGCCGCCCTGATGATGGCCGGACCGGTGTCCGGTTCACTGGCCAACCGCCTGTCCGCCCAGACGCCGCGGCAGCTGGAAGAGGCGGCGTTTCTCCAGGCCCGGCGCGCGATCAATCGCGAAGACTTCGAAGCGGCAGCCGGGCTGTTTGCCGAGCTTCGCGACAATTTTGTCCCCGCGCGATACCTTGCCGACTCCTATTACTGGGAGGCGTTCGCGCGCTATCGGCTGGGCGACCTGGACGAAGCGCGAGCTATTCTGGAGACGTTGTCGGTCTATGCCGAGGCGAAGGATGGCTACTACGACTCCTCGCGGGGTCATGTCCCGCCGGGCCGCCTTTACCACGAATGGAGTGATCTCCGGATCCGGATTCTCCGCCAGCTCGGGGAACGCGGCGATCCCCGCGCGGCCGAGGAGGCCTTGCGCCAGGCGGAAGCGGTGCTGCAGGCCGACACGCCCGCGGTAACGCTGGCGTCGCTGCGTGCGCGACAGGAAGCGGCACAGAGGGAGTATCAGAGAGCGCTGGCCTCGCAACGGACGCGGCAGGATTCGGCTCAACGCGCGTTTCAGCGGGCATTGACTTCGCAGCGCTCGCGGGTGGATTCGGCACACAGGACCTATCAGAGAGCGTTGGCCCTGGAAAGGTCGCGGGCGGACTCGGTGCACCGGGCCTATCAGAGAGCCCTGTATGCCCAACGGTCGCGGGCGGATTCGGCACAACGGTCGTTTCAGAGAGCCGCGAGCAGACAGCGCTCCTGGGCGGATTCGGCGCAGGGTTCGTATCAGCGAGGTCTGGCCAGACAGCGGTCGCGGGCGGATTCGGCACAGCGGTCCTATCGAAGGGCGCTGGCCGCTCAGCGGAGTCAGGTGGAAACAGCGCAGCGGGCGTATCAAAGAGCGCTGGGCACGCATCGCACGCAGGCGGAACGGGCGCGGCGGGCATACGAGAGCGCCATGTCGCAGCGTAGCGCACCGCCGGACTCGGCACAGCGCGAGTACGAGGCGGCGCTGCAGGCGCAGAAGGCCGGGCAGGATTCGGCCACGGCGGCGTATCTTGCAGTCCTGGAAGCGGGACAGGCAGCGCAGGATGCGGCGGCTGCCGAGTATCGGGCCGCGCTGGAGGCGCAGAGAATGGGGCAGGATTCCGCGGCGGCGGCACACCGCGCGGCTCTCGCCGTGATGGAGGCGCGGCGGGATTCGGCGGCATCCGTTCTCCGGGCGGCGCTGGCGGCCCAGGAGGCGGCGAAGGAATCGGCGGCGCGGGCCTACAGGGCGGCCCTGGCCGCGAAAGAGGCCCGAGAGGATTCGGCGGCGTCCGTGTACCGGGCGGCGCTGGCGGCCGAGGAGGCGGCACGGGAGACGGCCGCGAGAGCCTATCGGGCTGCGATCACCGGCCAGCCGATACCGCCGGACACGGTGCAGGGCACGCCTCGGCAGCCGCGCATGCAGCCGGACTCGATGGCGCCGGTGCTCCAGCAGCTTCGGGCGCGATTGTCGCAACTGGACTCGGCGGCGCAGGCGGTTGGGGTGGCGGACCAGGTGTCCCCGGCGGTTCTGTCGTCGCTGGCGGATTCGGCGGCTGCGGCCACTTATGCGTTGCGAATCGGCCCGGTGCGAATTGACGCGGCACCGGCCGACGTACTGGGAATCGACGCAGGCCTTGTCGTGCTGCCCCAGGTCGCGACCTATCCGGGGCAGCAGGTTCCTCCGGGCTGTAAGGATACTTCCGTTCAACAGGCGGCCTTGACGGCGCTCTTGCGCCTGGAAACCGACCGCATGCCGCTCATCCGCAGTGTGCTTGAGCGCCACGATGAATGCTCGCGGAGTCTGCGGCAAGCGGTGGTAATGTTGCTGGCGTCCCAGGGCGCGGAAGAAGCCGACCGGGAGCTGGCCGAACGGGAGTTGATCAGCATCGCGTCGAATCATCCGGCACCGGATACGCGGCAGGCGGCTGTACTGGCGCTGGCAAGATTCGACACGCCGACCGCCGTCCTGGCGATGTCCGACCTGCTCGGGCAATCCGACGCCGAAGGTGTGCGGATCGGGGCCATCTGGGCCCTGCAGCGCAGCGATCAGGAAGGCGCGCGTGAAGCGCTCATGGCGTTCGCCGGCGACAGTTCCCAGGACGTGGATCTGCGGGAGAATGTCCTGATGGCGCTCGGCCGGAGAAGCGATGTCTCGACCGAAAGCCTGATCGAGCTCCATGGAACGACCGGGTCCCCGGAGCTCGAAACGCTGCTGCTGACGGTACTCGGGCGCCGTGCCGAGACGGGAGAGGAAGCCGTGACGAATTGGCTGTTCGAGCTGGCGATGGACCAGGAACAGAGTGCCGATTCCCGTCAGTCGGCACTCGAGGCCTGGTCCCGGGGGCCATCGGTCGATCTTGAGCGGGTCGGACGCTTGTACGCGCAGATGGAATCCGACATGAAGGAGCGCATGTTCTACGCCCTCTACCGCAGGACCCAGTCCGGTGAGGCGAACGCCGAGGCGGTCGTGGGCAAGATGATCGAACTGGCCCGGGTGGAAACGGATCCCGGGGTACGCACGAGGGCGGTCTACTGGATTGGCCGCACGGGATCGGAAAAAGCCATCGAGTTCCTCCTCGAAGTCATGCGTGAGTCTCCGAACCCGTCATGAACGGCCCGGCAACACTCACCCGGCATAGCGCGGACACTCGTCCCGTCGCTGCATGGCTGGCCCTTGTGGTGCTGGCCCTCGCTGCGGTCGCGTGCGCCGAGGGCGAGCCTCCCGGCGCCCTGCCCGAAGTCCCTGCCTTCGAGGGCTCGATCGATCTCGAGATCGGTGAGATGAACGGGGACGACCCCTACCTGTTCACCAGGATCGCGGACATCGTGGCCGATGGGCGGGGACGGGTCCTCGTTGCCGACGGGCAGACGAGCGAAATCCGCGTCTTCGAGTCCGACGGCACCTTCGCGTTCCGGTTCGGCGGTCACGGCGAGGGGCCGGGTGAGTTGTCCGACATCTGTTGCCTGGCCTTCGGGCCCGGCGGTGAACTGTGGGTGCGAGAGGGTGCCCGCTACAGCGTGTTCACGCTGGATGCGGCGAGCGCCGGGTACCGGAGGGGCGTGAGAAGCCTCCACCCCGGCATGATCGGGGTGCGCGATCCCTTCACCTTTGACGCAGACGGCAACCTGGTCAATGTCGGGCCCGTGAGGGGTGAAGGCGGCACGAACCTGACCGCGCAACTCCGCGGCGTGACCGCCCGCCTCCATCTGGACACCGATGGCGCCGTCGACACCGTCGTCCTGGCCGATGCCGAGCGCCAGTCCACGGGCCAGGCCACGACCGAATTCGAGCGCGGAGGGTTCACCGGCATCTATTACCTCCACCATCCGTTCGGTCCGACCTGGATTCACGCGCACGCCCATGGCGGCGCCTGGGCGGAAGCGATCACCTCGGCGTATTCGATCAACTATCACAGCCCGGACGGGACCGTTTCGCTGATCGAGGGTCCACCGCTCGAGGGGCCGGTGCTGAGCCCGGAGGAACGCGCCACGGCCCAGTTCAGGATCGAGCGCGAACTCGACGTGTCCGGCCTCGACGATCATCCGTTCGGGATTCCCGACCGCAAGCCACCGCTCGAAGGGATGTTCTTCGACACCGACGGCCGGCTGTGGGTCGAGAAGACGGTGGCCGACGGGGACGAAACGCGCGAGGCGGACGTCTGGGCCGGAACCGAGCTCGTCGCCCGCTACCGCTGGCCCCGCCGCATGGAGGAGTTGCCGTCCCCCTGGGCCACGGAGTCGCTCCTGTACGGGGTCACCACGGACTCGCTCGGCGTGCAGCGGGTGGCAAGAGTGCGGTTCGAGCCGAACAACTGATCCTGCGGAGGCGTCGCGCCGCGGTCTAACTCTAACCCCCCGTCACATCCGCGGACCAGGTCACCTCGACCGCGCCCTCGAGACTGCGCGCCGTCGGGCACTTCGCGACGTGCGTGGCCAGCGCGCGGTCCACCTTTTCGCGCGGCGCACCTTCCGGCAGCCGGATCGCGTAGTGCGCGTGGATCTTCGTGAGCACCACCATCCGGTCGACGACTTCGTTGACGCCTTCGGCCCGCACGCCGATCGCGTCGTTGGCCATCGGGATCCCGCGCACCTCCAGTGCGCCGTTGAGGGTCCCGAGCAGTCAGCCGGCGGCCGCCGCGACGAGATAGTCGACCGGCAGGGGGCGGTCGGGTTCGGCGTCGAGGCGGTAGTGGGCCTTGATGGGCCCGTGGACGCCGAAGTCGACTTCGCTGCCGTCTTCCAGGGTCGCACGGCGGTGGATGCCGTCCACTTTGACAACGCTGGCGCGGGCGGTGTAGAAGGGTTGTTGTTTCATGTCGGAGACCTCTTGCCGGCGATGGACGCCGCCCCACCTGCAAGGTGTGGGGCGAACGGTCGGAAAGGTATCCGGGCCTCCTGGCCGGGGAAACCCGTGTGCGCCGGTGTCCGCGCCACGCCCGTGGCGTCCCGCCACCTCATCGCGGCACGTCCTCAATCCACAATCCGCGCGTACAGTTCCGGGTCGGTCGCGCCCTCCGTATTGAACACGAGCACGCGCGAGCGCTCATCCAGCCCGATCGCCCTGCGCCGTTCCTCGTCCCGCGCGACCTCGGCCAGACCCAGCAGCCCCGCCACTCCCGACTCCCCTCCCTCGAACGGCTCCCCCAGCTCGCCCCGTGCGGCCGCGCGCATGAGCGGCGCGATCCCGTCTTCCGGCACGGTCATGAACGCGTGGGCGCCCTTGCCGACGATCTTCCAGGCGAGCGGCGAGATCTCGCGGCAGCTCAGCCCCGCCATGATCGTGTGCAGGTCGCCGCGGCTGGCGCTCGGCTTCCCCGCGAGCGCGCTCTGGAGGAGGCCGTCGGCGGCGACCGGCTCGACGATCACCGCCACGGGCCGATCCTCGCCCAGGCGCTCCCAGAGGTGCCCGATCACGGCCGCCGCCAGGCCACCGACCCCGCCCTGGATGAAGACATGGGTGGGCGGCGCAGGGCGGGTGGGCCTCGCTGGTCGGGACGCGTCGCCCGGGCCGTCGGCCTGCACCATGGTGGGATGACGGATCATATCCTGACGTACATCCGCCATGGGATAACATACATTCAAAGCCTCATCGATCATGACCGTGTATCCCACCATGACGAAACGCGGGATGTCCATGTACCCGGGGTACGAGGTGTCGGAGATCACCGTCCACCCGTTCTGCGCTGCGTCGCGCGCCGCCCGGGCCACCGCGTCGTCGTACTCGCCCTCCACGCGGACGACCCGGGCGCCGAACGACCGGATCGCGTCGGCGCGAACCTCGGTCACGTGCGCGGGCAGGTAGACGACGGCGTCGCAACCGAACATGCCGGCGCCCCACGCCACGGACCGCCCATGATTCCCGTCGGAGGCACAGGTGACGGTCGGGGTCGGCGGGCCGCCCCGGCGCCGACTCGCGGGAGAGGGGGTCGCGCGACTCGCCGGACCCTTCATCACCCGCCGGATTCCGTACGCCCCGCCCAGCGCCTTGAAGCTGCCCAGTCCGAACCGGCCGCTCTCATCCTTCACCCACACGGACTCGACTCCAAGGCGCGACGCCAGCGCCCGTGCGTTGCGCAGAGGCGTCGGCGAGTAACCCGGCCACGTCGTGATTTCCGCGAATGCCTCGCGGTGGGCGGCGCCGTCAATGATCCTCTTCAGCGCGGCCGGGTAGGGCATGGCCGGAGCCACGTCGGGATTGAGTGTCCAGTTCACAACCTATTACCTTGTTTGGGCAATGGATTTCCGTCAAATGTTTATCGGTTCTCGGAAAACTCGATTGCCGGATCCGGGCGACGCACTTCCGGGCCGGCCCGAGCCATTGCCCGTGTCCGAGTTGCACCACGTGAACGGCAACCGGATCAAGCCGCCGTTCCCGTCGGGCTTCCAGCAGGCCTACTTCGCGATGGGGTGCTTCTGGGGCGCCGAGCGGCAGTTCTGGGAGTTGCGCGGTGTGTATTCGACCGCCGTCGGCTACCAGGGCGGGCTGACGCCGAACCCGACCTACGAAGAGGTGTGTACGGGCGGAACCGGGCACGCGGAGGCGGTGCTCGTCGTCTTCGATCCGGATGTGATCCACTACCGAACGCTCCTGGCTGCATTCTGGGAAGGGCACGACCCGACGCAGGGCATGCGGCAGGGGGCGGACCTGGGTACACAGTATCGTTCGGCCGTGTACGCGATTGGAGATCATCAGCGCCACCAGGCCGAGGCGTCCCGCGATGTCTTCCAGGCCGAGCTTTCCGGCGCGGGGTTCGGTGCGATTACCACCGAGATCGCGGAGTCCCCCGAGTTCTACTACGCCGAGGAGTATCACCAGCAGTACCTGGCCAAGAACCCGGGCGGGTATTGCGGACTGGGAGGCACCGGCATCGCCTGTCCGAGCGGCATCCCCGAACCGGATCCCGATCGCGGATGAGTCCGGAGAACCGCCCCATCAACGGTCCGCCGTGGCGGCGAAGGCTCTACGGCATCCTCTTCGAATCGGATCAGAACGGGGCGGCGACGGCCTTCGACGTCGTCCTGATCCTCACGATCCTGTCCAGCGTATTCGTGGTGATGCTCGACTCGGTGGAGTCCGTCGTGGCCGAGCATCGTGTCTTGCTGCTCGTGCTGGAATGGGTCTTCACCGTCCTCTTCACCATCGAATACGCGGCGAGACTTGCCGCTGTACAATCGAAGCGGCGGTACGCGCTGAGCTTCTTCGGCATCATCGATCTGCTCGCGATCATCCCGACCTACCTCAGCCTGCTCCTGCCGGGGACGCGCTTCCTGGTCATCATCCGCGTGCTTCGCGTGCTGCGGGTGTTCCGGGTGCTCAAGCTGGTGCGGTACATGGGCGAAGCCAGGACGCTGGGACGGGCGCTGGCTGCGAGCCGCTACCGGATCATCGTATTCCTGATCTCGGTTGTCACCCTTGTTGTGATTCTGGGCTCGTTCATGTATCTGATCGAGGGGTCGACCGCCGGCTTCACGTCGATCCCCCAATCGGTGTACTGGGCCGTGGTCACGCTCACCACCGTGGGATTCGGCGATATTACGCCGGCGACGCCGGTGGGACAGTTCCTGGCCGCGCTGATCATGCTGATGGGGTACGGGTTGATCGCCGTGCCGACGGGGATCGTGAGCGTCGAAATGGCGCAGGCGGCGCATGTGGCCCGCAAGATGGCGGGGTCGCCGAGGGGGCGGGACAGGGTGTGTTCGGATTGCCACAGCGGCGGGCACGACTACGACGCGCAGTTCTGCAAGGGATGTGGGGGGACAGTGGTGGACGTGGGGACCGAATGAAGAGGCCGAAGTCGTCGGGCGGGCCCGAGTCGGGCACTGAGCGGCCGATCTCCGTGGACGAGGCCCGGGAGAAGGTGATCGACATCCTCAGCGAGAGCTTCGCGCAGGACCTCGTGTCCGTCGAGGAATTCGAGCGGCGCGTGACCCTGGCGCAGCAGGCTGGCACCATGCCCGAGCTGGGGTCGGCGATCGAGGGATTGCGGGCGGGAGCGCCCGGCCCGGAGGCGGCCCGCGGGGACGAGCTGGCGACGCTGCCCCGGATTGCGGCGGATCTGCCCATGGGGCGGATTCGGCCCACCGATCGCGCCGTGGCCATCTTCGGCGAGACCAAGCGCAGCGGAGCCTGGATACCCGCCCGCCGCAACACCGTGGTGGCGGTCATGGGGTCGATGGCGCTCGACCTCAGGGAAGCCCTTCTCGGCCCCGGCGAGACGGTCTTTTCGGTGACGGCGGTGATGGGTTCGGTGGAGGTGATCGCGCCGCCCGGACTGCACATCGAGTGCTCGGGTTCGGCGATTCTCGGCAGTTTCGAACACAAGGCAACCCGATCGGTGCTGGCGTCCGGGGATATGCCGATGGTCCGGATCGACGGCTTTTCGGTGCTCAGTTCGGTAGAGATCGAATACCGGTACCCGGGCGAGAGCCGGCGTGACGCCCGCCGCAGACGGCGAAGGGAGAAACGGGAACGGCGGCGACTCCGGCGGCGGAATCGCTAGCGCCGGGATCTTTCACCCTGAGCCGGGGGCCGTTACCCTGTCCGGGCTCGCAGTCCTCACCAACGACCCACCGCCACCAGGAGACGATCAGCCGATGTTCAAGACGGAGCACGCGGGACTCAAGGAGTTTGCCCACAACGCGCTACGCGTGGTGGCCGGCTTCCTCTTCGCCCAGCACGGGGCCCAGAAGCTGTTCGGGGTCCTGGGCTCGGAACCCGTGGAGAGCCTGATGAGCCTGAGGGGTGCCGCCGGGGTCATCGAGTTCTTCGGCGGCCTTCTGCTGATGGTCGGGCTGTTCAGCAGGCCGGTGGCCTTCATCGCCTCCGGCCAGATGGCGGTGGCGTACTTCATGGTGCACGCCCCGCAGGGATTCTGGCCGATCATGAACCGCGGCGAACTCGCCGCGTTCTACTGCTTCACGTGGCTCTTCTTCTTCACGCACGGCGGCGGCAGATACTCCCTGGACGGGTGGCTCGCCAGCCGCGGGGAGGCCGACCAGGCCGGCTAGTTGCGCGCCGTCGCGGCTAGCAGTGCGCTGCGAAGGCGGTCTGCAGGTCGTCGGCGATCGCGGGGGCCGACCGTCCCTCGATCTGGAAGCGCTCGAGCATGAAGACGACATCGCCGTCCTTCAGCAACGCGATCGAAGGGGAGGACGGCGGGTAGCCGATGAGCTGCTTGCGGGCTTCCGCGGTGGCGTCCAGATCCTGTCCGGCAAAGACCGTGACCTTGTGGTCCGGCTGCTTTTCGCCCTGGAGGGCCAACATCACGGCCGGGCGGAAGATCCCGGCGGCGCATCCGCACACGGAGTTGACCGCCACGAGCACGGTCCCTTCCATGGCGTCCATCGCCTGGTTGACGTGCTCCGCGCTGCGAAGTTCCTGGAATCCGATCTGAACGAGTTCGTTCCGCATCGGGGCGACCATCATCTCGGGGTATGGCATTGTTGTGCCTGGTCCTGTCACTGGGCTCGGTGGCTGTACGGGTGCCTCCCTTCAGTCTACCGGGAAACGTCACCGGTTTCCAGATGGCCCCGCGGGGACCGATATTATAGGCTGGAGGAGGTCCCCGATGGAAGTTGTCCGCCTGCGGGTGAATGGAGACGAGCGTGTTTGCGGGGTGCCCGCGCACTACACCCTGCTTGAAACGCTGCGCTATGGCCTGGGTCTCACCGGGTCCAAACAGGGTTGCGACAAGGGGGACTGCGGCGCCTGCACCGTGATTGTGGACGGTCGGGCCATCCTGTCGTGCATCACGCCGGTGTGGGAGGCGGAAGGGCGGGAGGTGCGTACCGTCGAGGGCCTTGCGCGGGGGACCGAGCCGCACCCGGTGCAGGACGAGTTCGACCTCAACGGCGCCGCGCAGTGCGGGTTCTGCACCCCGGGCATTCTGTGCAGTTCGGTGGCGCTGCTCGATCGCAATCCGACGCCGACGCGCGAGGAGATCCGCGCCGCGCTGGCGGGCAACCTCTGCCGCTGCACGGGCTACGCGAAGATCTACGACGCCGTGGAGGCCGCTGCGACCCGGGTTGGCGGGGAAGCGCGGCGACCTGACGGCGCGGGACCGGGACCGGCGCCTAAGCGCACGCCCGCCCGGGGCGTGGGCGTGTGAGCGCGCGCGACGGCCGCGGACGCGCCAGCGGCCGGGACGCCCCCGCGGCGGGCCAACCCGGCGATGGCCTGTCCACCATCGGCCGCCCCATGCGCAAGGTCGACGGGCTGGCGAAGTCCACCGGAAGGGCGCGCTACACCGACGACATCCGGTTGCCCGGGATGCTGCACGGGAAGATCCTCAGGAGTCCCCACCCCCATGCGCGCATCGTCGCGATCGACACGTCGCGAGCCGAGGCGCTGGAGGGCGTCCACGCCGTGGTGACCGGCAGCGACATGCCCACGCGGTACGGCATCATTCCGTGGACGCCGGACGAGTATCCCCTGTGCGTGGACCGGGTGCGCCACATCGGCGACGGCGTGGCCGCGGTGGCGGCGGTGGACGAGGACACGGCGAACGCCGCGCTGGACCTGATCGACGTTGCGTACGAGGAGCTCCCCGCTTACCTCGACCCGCACAAGGCGATCGCCGCCGATTCGGGGCCGTACATCCACGAGCCGCGCAAGCCGGGGCAGAACGGCAACGTGACCAAGGTCGTGCGCCTGGAGTTCGGCGACGTGGAGGCCGGGCTTGGCGACTCGCATGTAGTCGTCGAGGGCGACTATTTCTTCGAAGGGACGACGCACACGCCCATCGAGCCCCACTGCGCGATCGGGCTCGCCGAGGGGAACGGCAAACTCACCGTGTGGTCGGCGACGCAGGTTCCCCACTACCTCCACCGGGAACTGGCCCGGGTCCTGGAGGTTGATCCGGCGCACGTGCGGGTCATTCAGCCGCCGGTCGGCGGTGCCTTCGGCGGCAAGTCGGAGCCCTTCGACCTGGAGTTCTGCGTGGCGAAGCTGTCGATGATGACGGGCCGGCCGGTCAAGATCCTGTATACGCGCGAAGAGGTCTTCTACTCTCATCGCGGGCGGCATCCGTTCCACATGCGATACCGGACCGGGGCCACGAGGGACGGCATGCTCACTTCCGTCGACGCCGAGATCGTCATGGACGGCGGCGCGTACGCGTCCTTCGGGCTCGTCACGACCTACTACGCCGGTCAGCTTCTGACGGCGCCGTACCGGATGCCCGCCTACCGCTTCCACTCGACGCGCGCGTACACGAACAAGCCGGCGTGTGGACCGAAGCGGGGGCACGGCTCGGTGCAGCCGCGGTTTGCCTTCGAGGTCCAGCTTGACCGGATCGCCGAGAGGCTCGAGATCGACCCCATCGGGCTGCGCAGGCGCAACTTCATCGGCGCGAACACGCGCACGGTGAATGACCTGCGGATCACGTCGAACGGTTTCCTGGAGTGCCTGGACGAGGTGGAGCGCGCGAGCGACTGGAAGCGGAAGCATCGCCGCCTGCCGTTCGGGCGCGGGGTCGGCGTGGCGGGATCGACCTACATCACGGGCACCAACTACCCGATCTACCCCAATGACATGCCGCAATCGGGGATCCAGCTCCAGGTGGACAGATCGGGGCGCGTGGCGGTCTTCTCCGGCGCCTCCGAGATCGGCCAGGGCGTCGACTCCATGGTCGCGTACATCGTGGCCGAGGAGCTGGGCGTGCCGCTGGACCATGTTCGGGTGCTGGCGGGCGACACCGACTTCACGCCGGTCGACCTGGGCGCGTACTCGTCGAGGGTGACCTTCATGCTGGGCAACGCCTGCATCGACGCGGCGCGGAAGCTCAAGACGCAGGTGCAGGAGGCCGTCGCGGCCGAGTGGGGCGTGAAGCCGCGCGAGGTGCTGCTGGCGGGGGGCCTGGCGGTGCAGGCGGGTGATACGGGCACAAGCATGCCGGTGCGGGACGCCTTCAACCTGGCGGAAGCCGCGGCCGGGACCCTGGGCGCGACGGGATCGTACAACACGCCCAAGGATGTGCATGGGGACTACAGGGGTGCGACGATCGGCGCTTCTCCCGCGTACTCGTTTACCGCGCACGTGGCCGAAGTGGAGGTGGACGTGGAGACGGGGTTCGTGACGGTCGACAGGATCTGGATCGCGCACGACTGCGGACGGGCGCTGAACCCGGTTCTGGTGGCCGGGCAAATGGAGGGCTCGGCGTACATGGGCTTCGCCGAGGCGTTGATGGAGGAACAGATCTTCAAGACGGAGGACCAGGGGCGTGCGGGCCTGCACAATGCGCCCTCGCTGCTGGATTACCGGATCCCGACGAGCCTGGACACGCCGGCGCTGGAGTCTCTGATCGTCGAATCGATCGACCCCGAGGGCCCCTACGGCGCCAAGGAGGCCGGTGAGGGGCCGCTGCATCCGTCCATCCCCGCCATTGCCAACGCGATCTACGATGCGGTAGGCGTACGCATGGACTCGTTGCCGTTCTCGCCGCCGCGCGTCTGGCGGGCGCTGCGGTCCGCGGGCGTGACCGGCGCGCGTCGGGGGGTGGCGCGGTGAGAGGTCGGCGCGGGGGGCGGCGTCCGGTGCCGCGGCTTCGGCTTGCGCCTGCGGCTGTCGTGGCTTTGGCGGCCCCTGGCATCGTGGCCTGCGAAGCGGCCCCGCCTCCTGCCTCCGCGACGGAGGGCGACTGGGAGATCGCGCGCGGCCACCTCGAGTGGGCGGCCCGGCAGCGGCCCGATACGATGCCGCGCTTCGGCGACCTGTTGGCGCGCATCGGCGAACGCTTCGTCGGCACGCCCTATGAGCCGCAGACGCTGGAAGTCCCCGGACCCGAGCGCCTCGTCGTCAATCTCGAGGCGCTCGACTGCGTGACTTTCGTCGAGACGGCCCTGGTGCTCGCGCGACTGGCGTGGAGCGGCACGCCGGACGATGCCTTCGCGACCTCGTACCGGGACGAACTCACGCGCGTCCGCTACCGCGAGGGAGCGCTGGACGGATACTCCAGCCGCCTCCACTACTTCAGCGAATGGATCGCCGACAACGAGGCCGCGGGACTGGTGACCGCGCTGTCGCGGGAACTCGGCGGCGTGGCGGACAGCTCGGCCATCGACTTCATGTCCAACCACCCGGATGCGTATCGGCAGCTCGCCGATCCCGATGTCCTGGCCCGCATCATCGATACGGAGACGCGGATCAGCGCGACGGAGCGCTACTACATACCGCAGGAGGAGATTGCGGCGAAGGCTCATCTGATCCGGGACGGGGACATCATTGCGGCGACCAGCACGGTACCCGGGCTGGACATTGCCCACACGGGGATCGCCCTCTGGCGCGAAGGCGAACTGAGGCTTCTCCACGCGCCCCTCGTGGGTTCGCATGTGCAGATCAGCGAAGAGACGCTGGCCGAGCGGATCCAGCGGCTCGGCGGCCAGGACGGGATCATGGTCGCGCGGCCGCTCGTGCCCCGGAGGTAGCCGTTGCTTCGCCTGCCCCCCTTCCGCTACCACCGGCCCGGCACGGTGGACGAGGCCGTCGCTCTGCTGGGCGAATTCGGCACGGAAGCGATGCCCATCGCCGGCGGCACCGATCTGATGCCCAACATGAAGCACCGACTCTTCACGCCGGCGCACGTGGTGTCGCTGAGGGGCATCGGCGCCATGCGCGGAATCGAGGTTGTCGGGGGCCGGGGCGCGGGCTCGGCAACCCCTGCTCCGGGGACGGAAAAGGTTCTGCGTATCGGCGCGCTTGAGACCCTGGCGAATGTCGCTGCCCATCCCCTCGTCCGACGTCACTTCCCCGGCCTGGCGGACGCGGCCGGCCTGGTGGCGGGGCCCCAGTTGCGAAACATGGGCACGATCGGCGGCAATGTCTGCCTCGACACACGATGCACGTATTACAACCAGACCTCGTTCTGGCGAAGCGCGCTGGGTTACTGCCTCAAGAAGGATGGAACCGTCTGCCACGTAACAGGGGTTGGCAGGAAGTGCGTCGCCGCCCATTCGGCGGATACGCCCCCCAATCTTGTCGCGCTCGGCGCCAGCCTCACCCTGGCCGGCCCGCATGGCGAGAGGATCATGAACGCTTCGGACTTCTTCGTAACCGATGGCATCTGGAACACCCGCCGGGAACCCGATGAAATCCTCACCGGGATCACCATTCCCATCGCGACGGGCCGCCGCAGCGCGTACCGGAAGCTGCGCCAGCGCAACTCGATCGACTTCCCCCTCCTTTCGGTGGCGGTCGCGGGCGACTTCGAGGAGACGGGGACCGTGAAGCGGCTGACCGGGGTCGTGTCGGCTCTCGGAGCACGGCCGCGGGTGCTGGCGGGCTGGTCGGAGCTCGCGGTGGATGGGCGGCTCGATGGCGCGACGATCGACGCGTTGGCCCAGCGTGCCCACGCGCAGTGCCGGCCCCTGGACAACCTGATTGTGGATGCCGAATGGCGGCGGGCGATGGTGCCCGTGTACGTCAGGCGGGCTCTGGAGGAGTTGACCGAGTCATGACACGCAGACACGCGGCATACCGTGAGCGAACCTGGGCTCCGGCCTGGGTGTGGATCCTGATCTGGGGCGCGTGCCTGGCGGCGGCTGGCGCGACGGTCCACTCGGCGGGTCGCGATCCCATGTCCACGATGGCGTTGGTCCTGACGCTGGGTGCCGTGCTGCTCTTTCCGCTGCTGATGAGCGCGCTGTTCCTGTGTCTCGATGTCGAGGTCCGCGCCGACCGTCTCTTCATCGCGTTCGGGCCGCTCCACCTCGTGCGCAAGCGGATCGCCTACCAGGACATCGAATCCGTCGAGGCGGTCACGTACCGCCCGATCCGCGAGTTCGGTGGATGGGGGATTCGCCCTACGGGCCGAAAGACGGCCTGGACCATACGGGGCAACAAGGCCGTTCGCATCGTGTTGCGCAACGGCAAGCAGGTCTATGTGGGGTCGCGCTTCCCGCACCGGCTGGCCGGCCGCATCAAGCCGCGCCTGGGGGTTCGCTGATCAGGCCCGCTCCAGGACCATCGCGAAGCCCATGCCGCCGGCGGCGCACACGGTCACCATGCCGAACTGGCCGTCCCGCCGCTTCAGCTCGTTGAGGAGCGTAACGGTCAGGCGTCCGCCTGTCGCGCCGAACGGGTGACCGATCGCGATGGAGCCGCCCATCACGTTGATCACCTCCGGGTCGGGATGCCCCAGGCGGCCGGAGCGGCCGAGTTCGTCGCGACCGAACGCGTCGGAGTCCCAGGCTTGCAGGTTCGACAGCACCTGGGCCGCGAACGCCTCGTGCATCTCCAGAAGGTCGATGTCGTCCATGGTGATCCCGGCCCGCTCGAGCGCGATTGGAGCGGCGTAGGCAGGTCCCTGCAACAGTTGCGCGCCCGGATCGAGAGCCGTGAACGCGTAGCTGCGCACATGCCCGAGCGGCTTCATCTGCAACTCGCGCGCCCGTGTCGGCGACATCAGCAGCACCGCGGACGCCCCGTCGGTCAGGGGCGAGGAACTGCCGGCAGTCACGGATCCGAATCGCCGATCGAAGACGGGACGGAGTCCGGCCAGCGCCTCCATCGACGTATCCGGCCGGATGCCGTTGTCGCGCCGGGCGATGTCGTCGTAGCGCGGAGGCACATAGACCGGGGCGATTTCCGCGGTGAGGCGTCTGTCCTCGGTGCCGGCGTGCGCCTTTCGGTGCGACCCCAGCGCCCATCGGTCCTGATCCTCGCGCGCGATCCCGTTCTCCTTCGCCATGCGCTCGGCCGCCGCTCCCATGGTCTCACCCGTCGAATACTCGGCGATCGCGGGCGCCACCGGGACGAGGTCGCGCGGGCGCAATGCCGCGAAGGCGCGAAGACGGGCTCCCATGCTCCTTGCCTTCGAGGCCGACACCAGCGTTCTGGCGAGGCGGTCGGACGCGAGGATGGGGATTCGGGACAGGCACTCGGCCCCGCCGGCGACGACCACGTCGGCAACCCCTGCCTCGATCAGGTTCACACCGTCGGTGATGGCCTGGTTGGCGGACGCGCAGGCTCGCGAAACGGTCGTGGCCGGTACGTTCTTCGGCAGGGTGGCCAGCCCGACTTCACGCGCGATGTTGGGCGCCTGGGCGTCATGGACGACCGTGCCGTAGATCAGCTGATCCACCAGGTCGGGCGAAACCGCCGGGGTGCGGGCCAGCAGTTCGGTCACCGCGTGGCGGCCCAGTTCGATCGCCGTCATGCGCGCGAAATGGGTGCCGGCCCTGGCGAAGGGTGTGCGGCATCCCGAAACGATGGCAGTCTTCATTGGTGACCTCGGCCCACGTCTGTTTACCTTACCACCTTCGCAGAGGTGCCGCACTCGCGGTGCGGACCGTGCGACGCCGGACAGTTCCTTCGCCCCCACGGACACACCGATGCAAGCCGTCGAATTCAAGGTAACGATCCCCGGGTTCATCCTGGCACGGAGTCTGGGCCGCTTCAGCGACCTTTTCGTCTACGGCGGCCCCTCCGGCGTGCGCCTGGTGGATCGGCCGGTGCCGGCAGTGCCGGGTGACGACTGGGTCAGGATCGATGTCCTGATGTGCGGCATCTGCGGCAGCGATCTGGGCAACGTTTCCTTCAAATCCAGTCCGGCGATGGAGCCCTTCGGGTCCTTCCCGGCGGTGCTCGGACACGAGATCCTGGGGCGCGTGGCGGAGGTGGGGTCCGGAGTCTCGCGCGTGGAGGTGGGTCAACGGGTTGTGGTCGATCCCATGCTCCACTGCGAGGCGCGTGGTTGGGAGGAGGAGTCATGGTGTCCGTCATGTACGGCGGGACGTCACTCCACCTGCGAGCAGTCGGGGGACGAGGGCCCCCTGCCGGTAGCCCCGGACGGCCTGGCTCCGGGACTGACCATCGGGTATCATCGCGACCTGCCCGGCGGCTGGGGCGAGCAGTTGATCGCGCACAAGCGGCAGGTCTTCCCGGTGCCGGACGGGGTGCCGGACCGGATCGCCGTGCTCGCCGAACCCTTCTCGATCGGGGTGCACGCGGTGTTGCGAAGCGGCGGATTGCAGTCCCCCGGCCCGATCCTGGTGATCGGAAGCGGCACGATCGCGTTCGCGACCATCTGGTCGCTGCGCGCCCTGGGCTACTGCGGCCACCTCGTCGCGCAGGCGAAGCGGCCGCATGAGGTGGCGCTGGCCAGGGCCCTGGGCGCCGACGAAGTGGTCACGCCCGGCGACGAGGCGCGCCAGGCCCTGATCGACTCCGGAGCGAGCGCCTACATGCCGGTCGTCGGCGATGAGGTCTACGCAGGCGGCGGCTTCTCCCTGGTGTTCGACTGCGTGGGGTCCCGGTCGAGCATGATGCAGTCGCTCCGGTACGCGTCGGCGCGGGGACGGGTCGCGCTTCTGGGGTGTGCGGGCCAGCTGCGCAAGCTGGATCTGACGTTCCTCTGGGCGAAGGAGCTCCGGGTACAGGGATACGTCGGGTACGGTGCCGAGGAGTGGCGGGGACGCCGTCCGCACACGTTCGAGGTGACGCTGGAGCGGATGGCGGCGGAGCTGGCCTCGGGCAGCGCGGCCCTGGGTGGCCTGGTCACGCACGTCTTCCCGCTTGCCCAGTACCGTGACGCGCTGCGCGCCGCCTACGACCATCGCCGCAGCAAGGCGGTCAAGGTGGTGCTAGAGCCACACGGGCGTCCACCGGGACCACGCGGTCTTCGTAGACGAACAGCGGGTTGACCTCGGCTTCGGCGATGTCGTCCCACTTGAGCAGGCTTTGCGCCACGGCTCTCGCCGCGGCCACGATGGGTCCGGTGTGGACGGCGGCACGGCCTCGTGTGCCGGCGAGCAGGGCGTTCGCCTTCAGTTCCGGGATCATCGACGCGATCTCCGAATCGTCGACGGGCAGCACACGGTGCGCGACGTCGCGAAAGACCTCGACCCAGACCCCGCCGGCGCCGATGGTCAGGACCGGACCGAGCTGGCGGTCGCGACAGGCGCCGATCAGGAAACCGGCGACGGGTGTGGGCAGCATGGGCGAGGCAAGCGCCGCGTACCGCTCGTCGGGAAGGCCTCGTGCACGCGCGTGACTGCGGGCGTTCGCGACGATTCTCTCGAAGGCGTCGCGAGCTTCGCGCGGGGTGTTGATGTCGAGGATGACGCCTCGCGCGTCCGACTTGTGGACGATGTGCCTGGAGAGGAGCTTGAGCGCGAGGCCGTGGTGGTGTTGAACCGCCTTTTCGGCCGCTTCCTCTCCGGACCTGATGATCTCGGCGGGTTCGAAGGCGAGGCCGCACTCACCGAGAACCGCTCGGGCCTCGAGCTCCGTCAGGGTGGTTCGTCCGTCCTCACGTGCGGCGATGATCGCACGATGAGGGGTCGGGGCCACGCATGAGGGTTTGGCCGTAAGCCGCGGGGGAGCCGCGAGGGGGTCGGCCGGATCCCGGCGGGACCTGTCCGGGGCCCGTCGCTCGCCCCGCCGCTGCAACTCGGCAACCGCGCGGCATGCGACTTCGAGGGATTCGATCACCGGAACGCCGCCGTGGCGCAGCGCGTTCAGGGGCGCACTGTCCCAGGCGGCGTAGAGGGACTGCACGACGAGCCCCTTGCCCTTCGCGCGCATCGTAGCCGCCATGTCGTCCGCCGCCGCGGTCTCGACCCGGGAAAGCCCTTCTGAAAAACGGATTCCGTAGCCGCCGAACAGGCCGACGAGCAGTACGATACCGACAGCCGGGTCGGCAGCGAGCGCCTTCAAGGCGCGCGGAAAGGCGCGGGGATCCGTGTCCGCGGCACCAGCCACGTCCACGGGGTTTCGGACGGCGGCGGCCGGTCCGAGGTGGGTTCTCAGGGCGGACGTGGTGGCCTCGCGCAGTTGCGCCAGAGGCGCTCCCAGTTCGCCAAGGAAGTCGACGGCCAGCGTGTTCTGCCCGCCACCGTCGGAAAGGATGGCGATCCCGCTGTCCGCCGGACCGGGGACCTGGGAAACCAGGGTTTCGGCGATATGGGACAGCTCGTCGGTGCGCACGACCTCGACCACGCCGGCCTGCGAGACCGCCGCCTCCGCGCCGCGGGTGGTGCGTCCCGATTTGACGGCGACCACGGGTTTGTGGCGCGTGACCGTCGCGGCCGCACTCAAAAGGGCGCGTCCGTCCCTGCATCCCTCGACGTGGGCGATCACGCCGGTTGTCTCGTCGTGCCTGCCGAGGAACTCGAGCACCTCTCCGAATCCGAGATCGACCTCGTTCCCCAGACCACAGCAGATGGAGACGCCGAGCGCGGAGCGCCGGGTGATCTCGTTCATCAGGCCCAGTGCGACGTTCCCTGACTGAACGAGCAGAGCGATTCCCCCCGGCCGCACGCCCCGCGTCCCGATCAGGTTGACGCCAAGGCGCAGATTGAGGAGTCCCGAGGTGTTCGGACCGATCACGCGGACACCGCTGTCGCGCCCCGCTGCCGCCAACTCTGCCTCCAGCCGTGTTCCTTCGGGCCCCGACTCGCCAAATCCCACGGCCAGCACCACCGCGCCTCCGACCCCCCTCTCGCCGCAGGCACGAACCAGTCGGGGTGCGATCGCGGCCGGCGTGCACAACACGGCGAGATCGACCGCCTCGGGAAGCTCCTCCAGGGAACGCAGCAGCGTGTGGCCCAGCAGCTCTCCGCCTGCGGGGTTGACCGCGTGGACCTGTCCCCGGTAGCCCGATTCACCCAGCGCGCGTAGGATCTGGTGCCCGCGCTTCGCCGGATCGGTGCTGGCACCGACGACCGCGATCGAGCGCGGTTCGAAGATGCGGGCGAGCGTCATCTTCCCTTGAAGTCGGGTCTTCGGCCCGCATGGAACGCGGCCAGCCCCTCGGCCCAGTCCTCGGTATCGAAAACGGCTTCCAGAACTTCGCGTTCGCGCCGGAGCGCCTCTTCGCGGGAGATCTCCGGCACGGCGCCCATCAGCCGCTTCGCGGCGGCGAGGGGGATTGGCGCCCGGCGCGCGAGCCGCTTCGCCCAGCGCGTGGCGACGGGCAGCACGTCCACCGCTGGCACGGCGCGGTTCACGACGCCCATCGCGGCCGCGTCGGCGCCCGAGAAGAAGTCGCCCATATAGATGAGTTCGCGGGCCTTGAGCACGCCCACCCTCTGGGCAAGCGTATACACGGCGCCACCGCCCACGAAGGTGCCGAGCGCCACTTCCGGAAGCCGCAGTCTGGCATCGTCGGCTACGACGGCCAGGTCGGCGGAGAGCGCGATTTCGAGCCCGGCGCCGATCGCATGCCCGTTCACGGCCGCGACGACCGGCGTGGCCATCGTCTGGATCAGGTGGTTGGCGCGCTGCCCGGCCCGAATGTAGCGAACGCGTGCTTCCGTGGACGGCGGCGTGTCGCGATGCTCCTTGAGATCGGCGCCGGCCGAAAAGGCGCGGCCATTCCCGGTGAGGACCACGCAGCGCAGGTCCGGGTCCGCCGCGGCGGCCTCCAGATCCGCGATCAGCTGCTCATAGAGCGGCATGCTCACCGCATTGAGGCGGTGGGGGCGGTTGAATGTGAGGGTGAGAAGCTGTCCGTCGCGGCTCGCGATGACCTCGCTTCTCCGCTGGCTGGCGCCTCTACCCTGCATCGAACGGTTTGCCGCCCCGAGCCAGCGCACGCCCGGGGAGCGCCATGGTGGCCTCGCCGTCCCGGATCGCGAACGTCCCGTTCACCAGCACGTGGACCGTCCCGCGAGAGTACTGGTGGGGGTCCTCATATGTCGCCATGTCCTCGACCGCGCCCACGTCCAGAACGGTGATGTCGGCTGCGTAGCCCTCGCGCAGATAGCCGCGATCGGGCCAGCCGAGGAAGTCCGCCGCGAGGCCGGTCATCGAACGGACCGTGTGGGGCAGCGTGATCAGCTGCTCGTCCAGCACGAGGTCGCGGATCTTCTTCGTGAAGGACCCGAACGCGCGGGGATGCGTGACCGGACGGGTCGGGCCCGGGTCGCGCCCGTCGGTGCAGGTCATCATCCAGTCGAGTTGGGCCAGGTAGCGCACGTTCTCGATGTCGTACAGCCCGAGATTCATGACGGCGGCGTTCCCGTCACGCAGTATTCGCCGCGCCGTGGCGGGCGCGTCCAGTCCCCATTCGTCCGCGACATCCTGCAGGGTCTTCCCGTTCAGATCGGGGCGCTGGTCTGCGAAGAGCAGTCGCCCGGCACCACCGCGGATCTCCAGCATCTCGCGCGTCTGCCGATCGATGACCGCAACCGTGTCGGGATCGTCGAACCGCCGCACCATGGCCATATCGCCACCGATAACGGCCCAGCCCGGGATCGTGTAGGAGCGCAGATTGGACTGCGTGGCGGTGTACGAATGGTGGGCGCCGGCGACCTCGACGCCCCGCGCGCGTGCCGCCTCGATAAGCGCGGCGCCTTCGTGCGCTCGCCCATAGTTGTGCGCGCCCTGCGCGTTGAAGTGGCTGAAGATGACCTTCGTGCCCGCTTCTTCGCCGATGCGAATCCCCTCGGCGATCGACTCGAGATAGCCGAAGGGAGGATACGCCGCACCCAGGTCGCGGTCGTGCGTGTCGTAGATGGCGCCGTCGTATGCGGCGGCCACCCGGTTCAGCTCGATCACCTCTTCCGTTTCGGCGTAGTTCCCCGGCAGATAGAAGAGCCCCGAGGAAAGACCGTGGGCCCCCTCGTCCATCCCCTGGCGAACCAGGTCGCGCATCGCGTCCAGTTCCCCGGCCGAGGGCTCCCGGTCTTCCATCCCCATCACGCGGCGGCGCACCGCGTTGTGGCCGACGAAGAGGAACGCGTTCACGCCGATTCCGTCGGCAGTCCAGCGGGCAAGACGGTCCGCCACCTCGGGATCGCCGCCGCCGTCCATGCCGAGCGCCACCGTCGTGATCCCCTGGTAGAGGAAGGCACGCGCGTCGCGTCCGTGGCCGGTGTCCAGCTCGGCGTGGGAGTGCATGTCGATGAATCCCGGCATCACCACCAGATCGGTCACGTCAAGCGTGTCGGTGGCGGTCAGCCCGCTCGCGCCCGCATCGCCCACGAACACGATGCGATCACCCGACACCGCAATGTCCGCGGTCAACGCCTCGCCGCCGGTCCCGTCGAGCACGGAGCCGCCGGTCAGGAGCAGGTCCGCCGCTGGTCTGCCGGGCGTGCAGGCGACGAGCGCGGCAAGCAGCAACGCCCCAATCGGCAGGAATCTCCCGCGGAGCCGCCGCCGGTGTTTCAATTTCCCCCGGTCCGCCGGACGAAGAAGACGCCCTCGTCCATCGAAGTGACAGCGATCAGGCCGCTCGTGAAGAACGGGTAGTTCGACCACGATCCGTTCGTGCCCGCGACGTCCCCGCCGTTGGGCTCGGTGTCGAAGAACGCGATCTCCCTGGGATTCTCGCGGTCGGCGATGTTCAGTATCCGGAGGCCCACCCTGTAGTTGGACTGGAACATCAGGTCTCCGACGACGTACAGGTTGTGATCCGTTGCCTGCGTTTCGCTCAGGAACTCCTTCACGACGATGGGATCGTCGAGATCCTTCACATCCCAGACGAGCGTCCGGGTCGCACCCTGCGATGCAAACTCGTCGAACTCGTCGTTCATGTAGAAATATTCGTGAGCCTCATCGATCCATCCCTGGTGGGAATAGCCCACGGCGGGATAGGACACGGAGGTCAGCGCGAAGGGCTCCTGCTTGTCCGTGACGTCGGCAATGCTGAGACCCGTCTCGTTCGACCCGAAGCAGACTTCGCGGCTGCGATGCTCGGTGTCGGGGCCCCGGTACACGATACACATCGCGTCATGGGTATAGCCGGTTCCCTGATAGCCCGTCGTGATGTCCGCAAAGCACCCTTCGAATTGCGGATCGGTGGGCACGCGGATGTCGATCATGTGCAGGCCGCCCCCGCACGTGTCCCCGCCGCCGTTGCTCCCGACCGAATAGGCGAACCCGGTCTCCTCGTTGATCACGATGTTGTGGGCGCTGTGGATCCTGGTGTATGTCGCGGTGGCCGTGAAGGTCACGGGCGGCTCGGTGACGGAGCGCAATTCGGTCAGATCGAAGACCTGCATCCCGTGTTCACCCGCGCCGTCGGCGACGATGAAGGCATGGTTCCGGTACACCTTGATGTCTCGCCAGACGCTCTTGGTCGCACCTGCGGACAAGGGGAGAATACCGGTGTAGACCGGGAATTGCGGGTCGTTCAGATTCACGAAGGATGTGCCGCCCGAGTGGCCGACCAGCGCCCACTCCGTCCGGGTGACGCGGTCGTGCCAGCCCCAGATGTCGTTGACGAGCCCTTCCTCCGCGCCGACCTGATCCTTCCGAAGCCGTGACACGAGGTCGACACGGGCACAGGGATAGTCCCGGGCCTTGCCGTCCTCGCACCGCGCTCCGCTCCCGGTCGGCGTGACGGTGGTGGTGTCGACGGGCACGGGTGGCGTCACGGTGCCGGAATCGTCGCCCGAACATGATGCGGCAAGGCAAACACCGATCACGATCGTCGAAACGGCACGGGCAAGGCTCATAAGGCAAGATATTAAGCCCCGCACATGCGCACAACGCGCCGCGGCGCGCGCCCCCCGGGCAAGACTAGGGGTGTCGCAGATCCACGACCAGGCGCGGCTCGCCCAGCGTTTCCATGATCCGATATTCCACCTCGCCGGTCGTGCCCAGAATCCATCGCACGCCATCGCCCTCGTCGCAGGTCTGAATCGCCGCGGTCAGCGCGGGGAAGTCCAGGGAGCGGCTCGGATCCGCCACCGTGGCGGTGCCGTCCCGATTCGCACGGGCGCCCGCAAGCTCCACCGCCAGGTGCGCGGGAGCCTCGATGGCCTCGCCGGTACCGTCGCAGCCGCCGCCCGCCTCGGTTCCCAGGGCCAGCCGGAATCCGGGAATGTGCGACTCGAAATGGAAGATCACGCGGTCGTAGCCGTCCGAGCTCTGTGTGCTCACGTTGGTAAGCGTTGCAGGGTCCCGGCCGGCGTTGGCGTCCTTCGATACGATGTTGCGTCCCCATGGCGTGTTGAGACCGACCTGGGACGGGTCCAGATCGCCGTAGTCGGCTTCGGTCAGTTCGTCACGGGGATTGTCGGTCGAGATGAATGGGTCCGGTGTCGGCGGCTCTTCCGTCCGGTCCCCGCAAGCCATCGCCAGAAGCATGGCCGCGGGTGCCACCAGGCTCCACCTGCTGATATTCAGTCGAGTAAACAAGGCGGCAGGTCCTTTCTGTCCAATGTTCTGTCCGTGCCGGGAGCCTGCGGGGTCGCATGGCGCTCGGCAAATCTTCCCAAGGTAGCAGATCAGCCGAGTAGCACGTTCCGGGCGGTCCGGACGCCCTCGGCGAGTCGCTCCACCTCTTCGACAGTATTGTAGAGGTAAAACGATGCCCGTGTGGTTGCCGATACGCCGAAGCGATCCACCACCAGCTGGGCGCAATGATGACCGGCGCGCACTGCGATTCCCTGGGCGTCGAGCATGGTGGCGACGTCCTGGGCCGCGGTACCGTCGATCACGAACGGCACCACGCCGGCCCGCTCTTCCACGGCGCCCGGTCCGAAAATGCGCAAGCCCTCCACGTCGCCCAGGAGACGCATTGCGTGGCGGGTAAGCAACGCTTCGTGCTCGTGGATGGCACCGCGGTCCACGCCGTCGAGGTAATCCGCGGCGGCGGCCATCCCCACCGCGCCGGCGATGTTGGGTGTGCCCGCCTCGAACTTGTGGGGCACCTCGGCCCACGTGCTGTGATCCCGGTACACGTGTTCGATCATCTCGCCGCCTCCCTGGTACGGGGGCATCTCGTCGAGGAGTCTCCTCCTGCCCCACAACGCCCCCATGCCGGTCGGGCCGCACATCTTGTGTCCCGAGAAGGCGTAGAAATCGCAGCCCAGCGACTGCACGTCGACGGCCATGTGAGGAGCCCCCTGTGCACCGTCCAGGACGAAGACGGCGTCGCTTTGACCGTGCACGAGCCGCCCGATTTCCCGAACCGGGTTGATCGTGCCCAGCGCGTTGGAAACGTGCGGGAACGCGACGACTCTTGTGCGCGCGCCGAGCATGTCGCGAAGCTGGTCAAGATCGAGGTGGCCGGCGTCGGTCAGTTCGACGAATCGCAGTTTCGCACCGTTTCGCTCCGCCAGCAGTTGCCACGGCACGAGGTTCGAGTGGTGCTCCATGGCCGAAATGATGATCTCGTCGCCGGGCCCCACGCGTGCCTGTCCGATCGAGAATGCGACGAGGTTGAGGGCCTCGCTCGTTCCGCGCGTCCATACGATCTCGTGGACGTCGGCGGCGTTGATCCACCGGGCGATCCGCGCGCGACTCTCCTCGTACGCCTCTGTCGCCCTGCGGGCCAGTTCGTGGACGCCGCGGTGGACGTTGGCGTGATCCCGCAGGTAGTACGTGCGGATTGCCTCGATGACCTGCAGAGGCTTCTGTGACGACGCGGCACTGTCCAGATAGACGAGGGGCCGACCGTCGACCATCTGGTCGAGGATTGGAAAGTCCTCACGGATCCTGGCAACGTCGAGTCGCGGACCCCCGGTGGGCCGGTCAGTCCAACCGTATGAAGACCTCGCCATCGCGCACTTCCACGGGAAAGGTTCGCACCGGAGTGACCGCGGGCAGCTGCGTGGCGCGGCCGGTGCATACATCGAATCGGGCGCCGTGAAAGGCACATTCCAATTCGCCGTCTTCCAGCTCGCCGGCCGACAACGGGTAGTCCTGGTGGGAGCACCGATCTTCGAGCGCGTATATGTCCCCGTCCAGATTGACCAGTACGACGGGACCGACATCGGTTGCCACGGCCCTGAGCGTGTCCGGCGGCAATTCGTCGGTCGACGCCACGCGCAAGCGCGCAGACTGCGGGCGCGTGGCCCGGGACCTAGACATTGCGGAGTTTCGCCACAATCGCGTTCGTCACCTTCTCCACGACACCTCCCAGCGGCAGCCTCGACAGAACCTCGCCGAGAAAGCCCAGGACCACCAGACGCTCGGCCCGCCCTCGCGTCAGCCCACGGCTCATCAGATAGAACAGCGCTTCGGCGTCCAGTTGGCCGACGGTCGCGCCGTGGGAGCAGCGAACATCGTCGGCCCCGATCTCCAGGTTCGGCAACGATGTCGCGATCGCGTCGTCCGACAGGATCAGGTTCCGGTTGGTCTGGTAGGCGTCGGTGCCCTGGGCGCCCTCATGGACCCGGATGATGCCTCGAAAAACCCCTCGGGCCGAACCGTCGAGCGCACCCTTGTAGAGCAGATCGCTGTGTGCGTGGGGCGACACGTGATCCTGGCTGGTGTTGAAGTCGAAATGCTGGTCCGCATCTCCGAAATAGAGGCCGAGCATGTCGCTGTTGGCGCCCGGGCCGAGGAGACGTGCGTTGAGATCGACTCGTCCGACCGATCCTCCGAGCGCGACATTGAGCGTATCGAGCGTGGAGTCCCGCTCGGCGAGGGTGCGCTGGTTGGCGAGATAGAATCCGCCCCTTCCCAGGCGCTGGAGTGACACGTACTGCACCTGCGCGCCGCCCCTCGAAAAGACCTCGACTGCGGTGTTGACCAGCGTCGTCCGGTCGAAGTCGGGCGAGAGGGTCTCCTCGACGAACGAAAGCCGGCTCGAAGCCTCCGCGACGATGAGGATGCGCGTGAATGTGGCGCTCCCGGAACGCGATACCCAGCGGCTGAGCCGCACGGGACGCTCGATGGTGACTCCGCTGGGAACGCGGAGGAACACCCCGTCGCTCCACAGTGCGGCGTTGAGCGCGGGGAACTTGCCGTCCGTGGCCGGGACGGCAGCGGTGGCGAGAAGCCTCCGGATGTTGTCGTCACCCTGGCGAGCCGCTTCCCGCAGCGATGTCAGCACGACACCCTGGCGGGCAAGTGACTCGTCCAGCTCCACCGAGACGACCTTGCCGTCAACGTCCACGATGCGGCCCGCGCTGTCCCCATCCTGCTCCATCGTTCGGCGCAGTGGGCCGGGCAGGAGGGCTCCGGCGGCGGGCCCCGTGTGCCCATCCGCAACGACCAGGTCGTCCAGTTGCAGCTTGCGCGCGAGGTCCGTATAGCGCCACTCCTCGGAGCGCGTGGAGGGCATCGGCGTGGCCTGGTAGATGGCCCACGCTTCGTCGCGCCGGGCCCTCAGCCACGCCGGGTCGGCAGCTCCCATCCCGGCTACCGTGGCCCGACCGATAGCCGGGTCCGTCCGTTGACGTACGACAGCGGCCTGGCTCACCCCACGCTCCCTTCCATCTCGAGTTCGATCAGCCGATTCAACTCGACTGCGTACTCGAGCGGCAATTCCTTCGCAATCGGCTCGATGAATCCGCGCACGATCAGTGCCATGGCCTCCGCCTCGTCCATCCCCCGGCTCATCAGATAGAAGAGCTGCTCGTCACCGACTTTCGACACTGTGGCCTCGTGGCCGACCGTCGCCGACTTCTCGTCGATCTCGATATAGGGGAAGGTGTCCGTACGGGATGTCTCGTTGATGAGAAGCGCGTCGCACTCCACGTTCGACCTCGCGTTCGCGGCCCCGTCGTAGACCTTGCACAGGCCGCGGTACGAGGAACGCCCCGTTCCCTTCGAGATCGACTTGGACACGATGCTGGACGATGTGTTCGGCGCCACGTGAATGACCTTGCCACCCGTGTCCTGGTGCTGCCCGTCACCCGCGTACGCGATGGACATGATCTCGCCGTGCGCACCCTCTTCCATCAGGTAGCAGGACGGGTACTTCATGGTCAGCTTCGACCCGAGGTTCCCGTCCAGCCATTCCATGTGCGCGCCCCGGTGAACCAGCGCCCGCTGGGTCACCAGGTTGTACATGTTGTTCGACCAGTTCTGGATCGTCGTGTAGCGGAACCGTGCTTCCCGCTTTACGACGATCTCGATCACGCCCGAGTGGAAGGAATCGGTCGAGTAGACCGGCGCGGTACAGCCCTCGATGTAGTGCGCGCGTGATCCCTCGTCGGCGATGATGAGGGTGCGCTCGAACTGCCCCAACCGCTCTTGGTTGACGCGAAAATACGCCTGCAACGGCGTCTTCAATTCCACGCCGGGCGGGATGTATACGAACGATCCACCGGACCACACCGCGGAGTTGAGCGCCGCGAACTTGTTGTCGGCGGCCGGGATCACCTTCCCGAAATGCTCCCTGAACAACTCGGGATGGTTCTTCAGACCGTCTTCGATCGAGTCGAAGATGACGCCCTTCGATTCCCACTCCTCCTTCAGCGAGTGGTACACCATCTCGGAGTCGTACTGAGCCCCGACGCCGGCCAGAATCTCACGCTCCGCCTCGGGAATGCCCAGTCTTTCGAAGGTCTCCTTGATGCTGTCGGGAACATCGTCCCAGGAGCGTTCCATCTGCTCCTGCGGCCTCACGTAGAAATACGTCTGGCGAAGGGTGTCCTCGAGTTCGGACAGGTCGCCGCCCCACTGGGGCATGGGTTTGGATTCGTAGATCCGCAGAGCCTTCAGGCGCCGCTTGAGCATCCACTCGGGTTCGTCCTTGCGGGCCGAAATCTGCTCTACGATTTCGGCGTCGAGTCCGGGCCTCGTGCGGAAGACCGGCTCCGAATCCGTTACAAATCCAAACTTGTAGTCGTCCAGTCCAAGTCCCTGGATTACTTCGTTGCCAGGCATCTGATTCCTCCTTGCGATCCGTGAACCGACGGCCGCGGCACCTGCCTTCGCGTCCGCCGAATGCGCCGTCGCGGTCAGGCCGCGTGGGCGTTCCGGTACTCCTCGTAGCCACGTGCCTCCAGCGCCAGCGCAACCTCCGGGCCGCCGGACTCCACGATCCTGCCGTCCACCATGACGTGTACCACATCGGGGGTGACATGGTTCAGGATCCGCTGATAGTGCGTAATCAGCAGCACGGAAATGTCCGGGTTTTCCTTTTTCAGGGTATTGACCCCGTTGGCGACGATCTTGAGCGCGTCGATGTCCAGGCCGGAGTCCGTCTCGTCCATCACCGCCAGAGACGGGTTCAGGATCGCCATCTGCAGAATCTCGTTGCGCTTCTTCTCGCCGCCGCTGAAACCGTCGTTCACGGAGCGCTGCGCGAACGAGGGATCCATTTCCAGCAACTCCATCCGGTCCATGAGCAACTCCTGGAAATCGAAGAGATCCAGTTCTTCGCCGTCCTCCAGCCGGGCCTGCAGGGCGGTGCGCAGGAAATTGGCGATGGACACGCCGGGAATCTCGACCGGGTATTGGAACGCCATGAACACACCCGCCTGGGCACGCTCGTCCGGTTCCATTTCGAGCAGATCCTCTCCGTCGAAGTTCACCAGCCCACCGGTGGGCTCATAGGCCGGATGGCCCGCGATCACCTTGGCCAGCGTACTCTTGCCGGATCCGTTCGGACCCATGATCGCATGGATTTCTCCCGGCTTGATGGCGAGGTCCACCCCTTTCAGAATATCGAGATCCTCGTCCGCGACCCTGGCCCTCAGGGCGGCCACGTTGAGAATCGGCGCGTTGTCCATCCGGCACTCCGTTATCAGTAATAAGAATGATTATTGATTGGGGATCGAAAGCTACCGGAGGGCAACGCACGCGTCAAGTAGAATCCCCGCACGGCGAAACAGTGCGACAGTATACTTAAGACGTTGCAGAACAGCTAGTTACGGACGTTAGTCAGAAGATCGGCCCCTTGATCCAGGTGTCCGATCTCGCCCAGGCCGACTGGAACAGCGCTTGCACCTGTTCGGCTTTGGAATCCAGACCCTGGGCACGAAGAGCCGCCTCCAGCCCGAACAGCGACCAGCCGTTCATGGGGTGGTCCTCCAACGCGGCGCGAAACACGCGTTCCGCTTCCGGATACCGCTCGGTTTCCAGCAGCAGATCGCCAAGCCAGTGGCGGGCCGAGAAGTTCAGCGGCTCGGGCTCGTCGTAGCGCAGCCCGTCTTCGCGTTGGATCGCGGCTTCCAACACCTCGATGGCCCTGTCGGTTTCTCCTTCGTGGCGCAGAATCTCGCCTTCCAGAATACCCGAGACCACGCCAAGCAGGTCCGCGGCCGAATGCCCCCTGAAGCGCTCGCCGTCGGGGGCCTTCTCGGCCGCCCGCCGCACTTTCTCCAGGTAGACCGAGGCGCGGTCGGGCTCGTCCATGCGCAGGTACGCGTAGCCGCGCGCGAAATCCCAGAAGCCGCGCTGTATCCCTCCGGTGGGAGGATCGTCCAGCTCCAGGATCTCGTCGAAGCGACCGAAGCGCAGCATGGTCATGGCCTCGTAGAACGCCCCTCCCGGCACGATTTTGCCGTAGTCGCGGGCAGCCTGAATGGCGACCGCTCCCTGACCGTCCATGGACGCGGCGAAGAGGAGCATGTGCAGGTTGTGCGACGGGTAGATGGCCCACGCGATGTCTTCCTCGGCGCGCTGGTCGGAGTGCCACGCCGCGAGATTGGCGCGCACCGCGTCGCCCCAGCGCCCGACGCGGTTGTAGGTGTGGGAAGGCATGTGCTGAATGTGGCTGGCCCCGGGGATCGCCGCGCCGAGATAGTCGGCGCACGCCTCCGCCTTCCCGGGCTGGATCGTGGGCTCGGTGGCGTGCACGTAGAGATGGCACGCACCCGGGTGTGCGATGTCCATGGCCAGAACGGCCTCGAGGATCCCGTGGATCTTCGTGACTTCCGGCTTGTCGATGTCCCACCGGCCCCGCCGCGGTTCCAGCAGCATGAGGGACTCGCCGTAGAGCGTGCCTACGTCGAGGTCGTGGGGAAACCGCTCGTACACGTCGGCCATCGCCCGGGCGTACGCCGAATCCAGCATCTTCCGGGTGTCATTGTCGTGTTCCCGCGTGTACCGGACCGCCATCGCATCGATCAGCGCCTTCTCGACGTCGTTGGCGTGATCCCCGGCCAGGTCCTGCGCCTTCCGGATATTCTCGTACGCGCGCGGTGCGTCGTCGGGGCCCATGGGTCCGTTGAGGTAGGGTCCCCAGGCCCATGCCTCGCCCCAATGGCACATGGCGCAGTCGGGATCCTCCCGCTGTGCCTGACGGAACGACCGGGCGGCCCGCAGCGGCGTGAAGGCGTACATCATCTGCACGCCCTGGTCGAAGAACTTCTGCGCGCGCGCCGAATTGGTCGTGACCGGCCGGGTCAGGGGACCCAGGGCCTCGGGGTAGTACCGGGCCTCTTCGTCGAAGCCGGCGGGGTACTCCACTTCCTGTGCGTCGCCCCGGGTCTGGGCAATGGCGAAAAGGGACGAGACGAGCGTCATCACGACGATGGCGCGACGGCGCCGGATACATTCAGGATCCATTGGGGGCTGTCCGTGTGTATGGGTTGAGGTTCGGGACACGGCCAATCTGGGCGACGGAGCCGAGGCCTGCCAGTCCCCGGCCGGCCGCATCCGCGCGTCCGCCGCGCCATCGTGGACTTCCCGCCCGATCCATTGGAGCGCGCTCACGATTAGAATGTTACGATCGTGATCGGCGTATTTGGTTACGTGCACCGGAATCCGACATGGAGGAAGCTTGCTCCCTGACCTGGAACGGGAACTTCTGCGAAAGTGCCAGGCGGGCAACGCTCGCTTCTTCGAACCGATTGTGAGGGCGTACGAACGGCCCGGAATGCGCGTGGCTCTGGGGATGATGGGGAACCCGGACGACGCGAGCGACGCGCTGCAGGACGCGTTCGTGAAGACGTGGAAATCGCTCCGTCGCTTCGACCTGAAGAGACCGTTCGCCCCGTGGTTTTTTCAGATTCTGAGGAATCAGTGCCGAGACGCGCTTCGAAGCCGCAAGGTCCGATTCCAGCTGGAAGCGCTCGACGAGAGGCTGGAGATGAAGCCGGCCGACCCCGAATCGGGGCCCGAGCGCATGCGTGAGAAGAAGGCTGCGAAGGAACTGCTCTGGGCGGGACTCGAGAGACTCAGTGAAGATCACCGCGAGATAATCGTATTGAAGGAAATCGAGGGGTTTCGCTACGGTGAGATCGCCGGGATACTGAACATTCCGGAAGGAACGGTGGCCAGCCGGCTCTTCCATGCGCGGCGGGCGCTGGCCGATGTGCTGCGGGAGTCACGGGCGGACTACCCGTGAACATGACCATGGAACACCGGAGGACGTGGTCCCTCCAGAGGCGGACGAGCCCATGAACGCAAACCTGTCCAACGAAGTGAGCCATGAGGAGCTGATGCGTTTCCTCGATGGCGAGGTCACGCCCGAGGAGAGGGCGCGTATCGAGGGACGGCTGGCGGGGTCGAGCGAGCTGCGGCGCGAGTTCGCAATCTTCCGCTCGATGAAACAGGACCTCCAGGATCTGTCGTTCGCCGCCGCTGTCGACGACTCGGTGTGGGATCGGATCAGAAACCGGATCACACAGCCGGTGGGCTGGTTGCTCGCGCTGGCCGGATTCCTGGCCTGGCTCAGCTACGGCGTCTGGACCTTCGTCAGGTCGCCTTCCGCGATCGTCGTGAAACTGGCGACGGGAGCCATCGTCATCGGGATGCTGGTGCTGCTCGCCAATGTGATCTGGGATCGCTACCGGGAATACGGAACGGACCCCTACCGTCACGTGCACCGATGATACTGACAACGACGGAAGCGGTGGCCGGACATCGCGTGGCGCGCACACTGGGAATGGTGAGGGGCAGTTCCGTGCGCGTGCGCCATATCGGACGGGACGTGATCGCCAGCCTGCGGAATCTGGCGGGTGGCGAGGTGTACGAGTACACCAAGCTGCTGGCGGAAGTGCGGGAGCAGGCGGTGGACCGGATGGTCGCCGAAGCCGAGGCGCTCGGCGCGCACGCGATCCTGGCCATCCGCTTTCAGTCCGCGGAGGTGAGCAAGGGCGCCGCCGAGTTGATGTGCTACGGAACGGCGGTGGAGCTCGAGCGGCCCGATTGACCGGGACGAGCCCTCAGCCTGCCCCGGGCCCGCCGTCGAACCCCACGCACTCCGCGCCGAACCCGCCCAGCCTCTTCGCCATCACCCGCGCCGCTTCCGGGTTGGCATCGACCAGGATGTAGTTCCTGCCGTGACGCGCCGCAGCCTCGCCCGCCGTCCCGCTTCCCGCGAAGAAATCCAGCACCGTGTCGCCCGCGTTTGAGTGCACCTTCACAATGCGCTCCAGCACCCCGAGCGGCTTCTGTGTGGGATACCCCGTCTTCTCGCCGCCGGTCGGACTCACGATCGTGTGCCACCACACATCCGTGGGCGTCTTGCCGCGCGCGGCCTTCTCCTTGCCGACCAGCCCCGGCGCCATGTACGGGATCCGGTCCATCTCGTCGTAGTTGAAGGTGTAGTCGGCGGGATCCTTCGCGTACCAGAAGATCGTGTCGTGCTTGGCGGGCCACTTCCGCTTCGAGCGCGCACCGTAGTCGTACGCCCAGATGATCTCGTTCATGAACGACGCGCGGCCGAAGATCTCGTCGAGCAGGATCTTGCAGTAGTGCGCTTCGCGGTAGTCTATGTGAAAAAAGAGCGACCCCGTGGGCGCGAGCACCCTGTGCGCCTCCCGCAGCCGCGGTTCGAGAAAGGCCGGGTAGTCAGGGTGGCGGTCGTCGTAGCTGCTGCGTCCCAGGATCGTGGTGCGGTAGCGGGCGCCCTGGAAGCCGGTGCGGTCTCCCGCCTCGTCGCGGTCCACCCGGATGCGCGTTCGTGCCTGCGCCCGCCCGGTATTGAAGGGCGGGTCCACGTAGACGAGCTGGACGCTCCCACCTTCCATCCGCCGCAGCACGGGGAGGTTGTCGGCCAGGATGATCCGGCCCGACGGGCCATCCCGGCCACCCTTCATTCCCCAGGGAACCGGGGCCGGAAACGCTCGGCTACAACGGTTCGGCCATGCTGCAGGGTCAGCTGTCCCCGTCCGAGACCGCCCGCTCCTCCTTGGCCTTGCGGACCATCTCGCGCACGTCGGCCAGCAGCTGCTGCGCGTCGTAGACGATGCCGTCCTTGATCGTGTACTTGATGCCGCCCACGCGCTCCACCTCGCCGGTCTCGTCGTTGAGCTTCACGGCGCCGTTGCCGTAGAGGACCTTGAGGTTCTGGAGCGGGTTCTCGTCCACGACGACCATGTCGGCCTTGAGGCCGGGGCGCAGAATGCCGAAGTCGATGTCGGTGCCCTTGGGGTCGTGCAGCTCCTCGGCGCCGAACAGCGTCGCCGAGCGGATCACCTCGACGGGGTGGAAGCCGGCCTCGCGGAGCAGTTCGAGCTCACGGATGTAGTCGAAGCCGTAGAGCTTGTAGATGAAGCCCGAGTCGGACCCGGTCGTGACGCGGCCGCCGGCGTTCTTGTAGTCGTTGAGGAAGTGCATCCACTTGTCGAAGAAGCGCTTCCAGTGGTACTCGTCCTCGCTGGTCCAGTAGAACCAGTACGAGCCGTGCGCGCGGCGCGACGGCTGGTAGAAGTCCCACTGGCTGGGCAGCGTGTACTCTTCGTGGAAGTCGGCCTCGCGGGAGCGCATCACGTCGCGGCTGGCCTCGTAGATGGTCATGGTGGGGTCGAGGCCGAAATCGAGCTCCAGGAAGCGGTCGATCAGGTCGTTCCACTGCTCGGATCCCGGCTCGGCGGCCTGGTGCCAGAGACGCCCGACGTTGCCGAAGCGGTGCTGCTCGTCCTGGTAGTTGTAGTCCAGGGGCCAGTCCTGGACGCTGTAGTCGGTCAGCATCGACTCCATGAGGCCGTAGTAGTGCGTCATCATGTCGAGGCCGACCTCGGCGGCGTCGAGCGCGGTCATGCGCACCACGCCCATCTGGCCGAGGTGCGCGACGGTGCCGAGGCCGTGCTGGTGCGCCTCGTCGATCACCGCTGCCATGATGTCGGGGTCCATCGCGCCGAGCTTGAGGCCGTCGATCTTCGCGCCCTCCACGTCGACCTCGGCGGCCCACCGCACCCACTCGCGCGCCTTCTCGGGCGAGTCCACCGGGCCGTTCTCCCAGGCCTCGCCGGGACGTGCGTAGGTGAACATGCGCGGGGCCACGATCTCGTTGCGGGCCGCGGCGGCCTTCTCGGCGAGCGCCCACATCATGGGGCCGTGGCCGACGCCGCGTGAGGTGGTGATCCCGTGCCCCATCCACAGCTTGTACGTGTACTCGGGCTGGGGAGCCTTCCCCGCGCCGCCCGTGTGTGCGTGCATGTCCACGAAGCCGGGCATGATGAACATGCCGGTCATGTCGATCTCCCGGGTGGCGTCTCCGGGGCGCCGCTCCTCGTCGATGGGGACGCCGGGATATCCAACCGTCTGGATCCGGGATATCCTGTCGCCCTCGATCACGATATCCACCGGACCCATGGGCGGGGCCCCGGTTCCGTCGATGATCGTGGCGCCGCGCAGGATCAGCCGCTCATGGGGGCCGTCCCCCTCGCTGGCACCGCGGGGAGTGGTGGGCTCCATCTGCGCGGACAGCAGGGTGGGGATGGCCACCGCAGCGGCGAGCGCGAGGGCGAAACAACGGATCGGGCCACGTGGGAACTGCATCCGGGAAACCTCCTGTGGGTGAAACGGTGACGATCTGCAATGTACAGTGTCAGGCGCGCGGCGGGTACGCCCTTCCCCGGAGCCCGTGGCCGGATTTACCGTTTCTGTCTGATGACGACCCCCGACCACGATCTTCCGGACCCCGCGGCCCTCAACGAGGACGAAGCGCGCCGTGAGATTGCCCGGCTCCGTCCGGAGATTGACCGCCACAACCGACTGTACCATGCGGAGAGCGCGCCCGAGATCTCCGACTCGGCCTACGATGCGCTATTCCGCAGGCTTCTCGCGCTCGAGGCGGCCCACCCGTCGCTGGTGGCCGCCGATTCGCCAACGCAGCGGGTGGGCGCGAATCCCCTGGACAGCCTTCCCAACGTCGAGCACGCCGTCCCGATGCTGTCGCTGGACTCGGCGCACGACATCGACGCGGTGCGCCGGTTCGACGAGCGGCTCCGCAAGGCAATCGGCGACGAGCCCATCCGGTACGTGCTGGAGCCGAAGCTGGACGGTGCGTCGGTGGAGCTGGTGTACGTCGACGGCGTGCTGGAACGCGCGGTTACAAGGGGGAACGGCCGCATCGGAGAGGGCGTGACCGAAAACGTGCGCACGATCGCCACGGTTCCGCTGCGTCTCGACGACAGTGAGTTCGCGGCCCCCCGGTTCCTGTCCGTGCGGGGCGAGGCGCTCATGTACCTGCCCGACTTCGAGTCCCTCAACCAGCGGCGCATCGAAGCTGGGGATCCCGCGTACCAGAACCCGCGCAACGCGACCTCGGGAGCACTCCGGCAACTCGACTCCAGGGTCACGGCGCAACGCCCGCTCACCGTGCTCGCCTTCGACGTCATGGCCGTGGAGGGCGTCTCGTTCGAGACCGATTCGGAGGGGCTGCGCGCGCTGGGCGCGTGGGGGTTCCGCACTCCGGAGCGGATCGAAGTCGTCGACACGATAGACGGGATCGCTGCGTATCACGGGCGCTTCGAGTCCGATCGGGACGCTCTGAACTACGAGATCGACGGCATCGTGGTGAAGCTGGATCCGCTTGGCCCGCGCGCCACCCTGGGAAGCACGGCGCATCACCCCAGGTGGGCGATCGCCTACAAGTTCGAACCGCGCAAGGAAGTCACCCGGATCGACCGGATCTTCGTGTCGGTCGGCCGCACCGGGGTGCTCACGCCGGTGGCCCTGCTGCGGCCGGTGGAGGTGGGGGGCGTGACGGTGTCCCGGGCCTCGCTGCACAACCGCGAGGAACTGGAGCGCAAGGACGTTCGCGAGGGTGACCTGGTGCGGGTTCAGCGCGCCGGCGACGTCATCCCGCAGGTTGTCGAGCGCGTCCATGAAGAAGGTCGTGAGCGTGGCGCGCGCTTCGTCATGCCCGACGCCTGCCCGTCCTGCGGAACCGGGCCCGTGGAGAAGGGACCGTTCACGGTATGCCCGAATCACTTCGCCTGCCGCGCGCAACTCAGGGGCCGAATCACGCACTTCGCGGGACGGAGCGCGCTCGATATCGAAGGGCTGGGCGGGGAGACGGCCGCGCTGCTCGTCGAACAGGGGCTCGTGCGGGAACTCGCCGACCTTTTTGACCTGGAAGAGGGGGACCTCGTTCCGCTGGAGGGCTTTGCGGAGGTCTCGGCACGCAACCTCGTGCGGGCGGTCGGGGAGCGGCGGCGGGTGGAACTCTCCCGGTTTCTGGTCGGCCTCGGGATTCCCGAGGTAGGATTTGCGGTAGCCGGCGATCTGGCCGCCCACTTCCGTGCGATCGACGCGATCCGCACGGCGTCTCCCGAGGATCTCGAGGACGTGCACGGGGTGGGACCCAAGATGTCCGCCGCGATTCGCGGATTCCTGGATGACGAAAGGGTGGCGGCGGCGCTGGACAATCTGCTCGCCAGGGGCTTTGACTTCATTCTGCCCGAGGAGCCGCGGGATTCGGGCGCCCGGTGGGCGGGAAAGACCTTCGTGCTGACGGGAACGCTCGAGATGTCGTCGCGCGGCGCGCTCAAGAAGCTGCTGCAGGAGTCGGGTGCGAGGGTCACGAGCGCGGTCAGCAGCCGGACCGATTTCCTGATCGCCGGCGCCAATGCCGGGTCGAAGCTGGCCAGGGCACAGGCGCTGGGTGTGGAGGTACTCGACGAGACCCGGTTCCGGGAGCGTTTCGCGGAGGAGCTGGGCATCGTGGAGGACGCATAGCCGGTGGGCGGCGAGCTGCCCGGCAACGGCGAGCTTGGGCGTCTGGTCGCCGAACTGGCCGACTTCATGGCACTGGACGGCGGCGATTCGCACCGGATTGCCCACTATCGGCGCGCGGCCACCGTCATCCGCCGCTTCCACCATTCGCTCTCGGAAATCATCGGAGCGGGAACGGATCTGACCGGCGTTCCCGGAATCGGCAAGGGCCTGGCCGGTTTTCTCGGTGAAGCGGTCCGTACCGGCTCGGCGAGACGTCTGGAAGACTACAGGGCCCGGATCGCGCGAGGGGTTCTCGACTTGATGCGCGTCGACGGCGTCGGCGCAACGCGGGCCAGGACGCTCCGCGACGCGGGCGTGGACTCGGTCGAGAAGCTGGAAGCCGCGCTTGACGGCCGCTGGATCCATGGGCTGGATGGCTTCGGGCCCTCGGTGGCGAGCCACATCCGCCGCAGCCTCGAGGCGCGACGTGCGTTGCGGGGCAGGTCACTCCTGCCGCAGGCGGACAGGGCCGTGGAGGGGTTTACCCGTGTTCTGGGCCGAGGTGGCATCGAGTTCAGCATTGCCGGGGACATCCGGCGGCGCGCCGAAATCGTCGCGACGACCGATATCGTGTGCGCGGCGTCGTCCGGAGCGCTGTGGGACCTGGCACGCGAGTGTCCACAAGCGCGACTCGAGGGGAAGAGGGGTGACAACCCGGTCCCTGTCGAGGTGGACGGCGTGCGCATCAGGCTGGTCGCGGTCCCGCGGGAACTCCTGGGTCCCATCGCCCACCACCTCACGGGTCCGCCCGCGTACCTCGACGCGCTGGCCGCCCGGGCGCAGCGCTACGGGCTGGACATCACCCCCACCGGGATCGTCGGGGGCGACGGCGCGGAACACGGCGCGAGCCGCGATGCCGGTGAAGCGGCCATCTACGGACGGCTTCGGCTCCCGTGGATCCCTCCGGAGCTGCGGGAGGACGGCACAACGCTCGAGCGGGCGGAGCGCGGCCTGCCGTCCCTGGTCACACTCGACGACATCCGCGGCGATCTCCACGCGCACACCACGTGGAGCGACGGCGCCGCGACCCTGCGAACGATGGTCGAGGCGGCTGTGGCGCGCGGATACAGCTACATCGCGATAACCGACCATTCCCCGTCGACCGGTGTCGTGCCCGGCCTGGACGCGGACGCGCTCCGGGCGCAGGCGGCGGAGATCGGCCGCGTGCAACGCGACTTCCCCGGCATCGCGATCCTGCGGGGCTGCGAGGTGGACATCCTCCCCGACGGGAGCCTCGACCTCGACGACGAGACGCTTGCGACGCTGGACATCGTGCTCGTTTCCGTCCATTCGGCCTTTGCCATGTCGCGGAGCCGGATGACGGACCGCATCATCAGGGCGATACGGAATCCGCTGGTCGATGTCGTCTGTCATCCCACGGGAAGGAAGCTGGGACGGCGCAATCCCTACCCTCTGGACGTGCCCGCGCTGCTCGAGGCCGCCCACGACCTCGATGTCGCCGTCGAGGTCAACGGGAGCCCGCGGCGCCTCGACCTCGACCATCGCGGACTTTGGCTGTGCCGCGAGTTGGGCGTTAGAGTCGTTGTAAGTTCCGATGCGCACTCGGTGGCGCAGCTGGACAATATGGGGTACGGAATCGACCAGGCTCGGAGGGGATGGTTGCAACCAGCTCACGTCGCGAATACTGGAGAGCTTTCCACGTTGAAACAGTGGCTTGGCCGGAGGCGTGATTGAGCGAGCTGATCGCGAACATCCTGTTCCTCGTCGGCGGTTTCGGCGCTCTCTACTTCGGTGCCGAATGGCTGGTGCGCGGCTCTGTCCGCATCGCATCGGAAATGGGCGTCAGCCCTGTCGTGATCGGCCTCACACTCGTATCGCTGGGCACGTCCGCGCCCGAACTGGTGGTGTGCATCTACGCAGCCATCGACAACGCGGGGAATCTGCTCGCGGGCAACGTCCTCGGATCGAATCTCGCCAATATCGGCCTCATTCTGGGAGCGACGGCGCTCTTGCGGCCCCTGGCAGTCGCCGACCGGGTGATCGCGCGCGAAGTGCCGATCATGATCCTGATCACGGTCATGGTCTTTCCGTTCGTGATGGACGGGGGCGTCAGCCGGGCCGACGGCGTGGTCCTGCTCGTCCTCCTGATCGTGTACCTGGCGATCACATTCGTGTCGTCCGAGGAGGACGCCGCGGAGATTCTGGACGAGGTCGGGCTTGCACGGGACGGCGATCATCCGGAGCTCTCGTCAAGCCGCTTCGGCAACCTGGGCCTGGTGGCGGCGGGTGCGATCGGGCTTGGGCTGGGGGGCAGGGCGATCATCACCGGCGCGAGCTACCTGGTCGACTCCTTCGGGGCAAGCGAGATGGTCATCGGGGCGACCGTGCTCGCCATCGGGACTTCGCTGCCGGAACTGGTGACGTCGCTGGTGGCAGCCGCCCGGAAGCACGCGGACATCGCGGTGGGCAACATCATCGGATCGAACATCTTCAACCTGACGGCGGTGATGGGAGGCTCGGCCCTGGTTCAGAGCTATGAGATCGAGGGCACGATCCTTACCACGGAACTCCCCGCGGTGCTCCTGTTGTCGCTGCTGGTGTGGCCCGTGGCGGCGAGCGCCCGCAAGGTGAGGCGCTCGGAAGGACTGCTGCTCCTTGTTGCGTACGGCGGGTCCATGGTCTGGATCGGCCTTGCCCACTGACTCGGCAAACCGGGATCTGGCAGAGCGCCTGAAGAGGGTCGAGTCCAGAAACGTCACCTTTCTGCGGCCACCGCCGCCCTTCTGGACCGACGCCGCGGGTGCAACCGTCCGGGACGCCGCCGGAAACACGTACCTGGACTTCACCGGCGCTTTTGGCGTCGCTCTTGCCGGGCACGGCCATCCGTTGATCGCCGAGCGGATCGCGGCCCAGGCCCGCCGGCTGGTTCACGGCATGGGCGACATCCACCCACCGGCGGTGAAGGTGGAGTTCCTCGAGGCGCTGGCGGCGCTGATGCCCTGGCCCGACACACGGACCATCCTGGGCCTCAGCGGATCGGATGCCGTGGAAGCCGCGCTCAAGACCGCCCAGCTCGCCACGGGCCGGCACGGGATCATCGCCTTCGAGGGCGGCTATCACGGGCTCACGCTCGGAGCTTTGGCGGCGACCCATCGGGAGCACTTTCGCCGTCCGTTCGTGAATCGTCTGGGCAATCACGTGCACTTCGTGCGTTTCCCGTCGTCCACGACCGCGGTGGAGGGGGTGCTGAGCGAAATCGGCGCCCTGCTTTCCGGCGGGGCTGCCGTCCCGATCGGGGCCGTGCTCGTGGAGCCGATCCAGGGCAGGGCGGGCGTGCGCATCCCGCCTCCGGGGTTTCTGGCGCGGCTGGCGGAACGCGCGCGGGGGGAAGGCGCTCTGCTGGTCGCCGACGAGATCTTCACGGGAATGGGGCGGACGGGCGACCTCCTGGCCTGCGACCATGACCGGGTTGTGCCCGACCTGGTATGCCTGGGGAAGGCCCTCGGCGGTGGCATGCCCCTCTCGGCCTGTTGTGGACCGGCGGCGGTGATGGACGCGTGGCCCCCGGCGGCGGGGGAAGCAGTGCACACGAGCACCTTCCTGGGGCATCCGCTCGGTTGCGCGGCGGGGTTGGGGTTCCTTGCGGTGCTGGAGGCGGAAGACCTCGCAGGGCGCGCGCGGCGACTCGGGGGCCGCGCCCTCGATTACCTGACGACGAGGCTGGCGGGCTGCGAGGGTGTGCGGGCGGTGCGCGGACGGGGGCTGATGCTGGGCGTGGAACTGGTCATGCCGGGGTCCGCGGCGCCGGATGGCGAGACCGCGGGCATGGGTCCGGGCACGGTGGCCGCGAAGAGCGCGCTCGAGCGGGGATTGATCGTGCTGCCCGCGGGATCCCGCGGCGAGGTGGTTGAACTGACACCGCCCGCCACGATCGGCGAGAAGGACCTCGAGGCGGGACTGGAAGTGCTGGTATCCGTAATCACGGCCGCGCGGGTCTCGCGCGGCGCCCGCCGATCCACCCCGTGACACTGTAGTTCAGCATCGCGAGCGCCGGCACGACCAGCATCAGGAGGAACGTTGCGATCAGGACGCCGAAGCCGACCGAAGTCGCGAGGGGTACCAGGTGCTGCGCGTAGGTGCTGGACTCGAAGACAAGGGGGGCCACGCCCAGAAACGTGGTGAGGGAGGTCAGCAGGATGGGGCGAAAACGGCGTTTGGCGCCGGCGATGATCGCATCGTGCGGTGACATTCCGGAGTCTCTCAGATCGTTGATGGACTTGATCATGATCAGCGAGTCGTTCACGACCACGCCAAAGACGCCGATCAGTCCGTAAAGCGACCAGAGACCCCAGCTGAGCCCGAGCAGCATGTGTCCGGCCAGGGCGCCGATCGCTCCCAGCGGCACGGCGGCCAGGACGATGAGCGGCTGCGAGTAGGAACCGAATGGGATCGCCATCAGTGCGTACATGACCAGCAGTGCCAGAAACATTGATCGGCTCAGCACCGAATACGCGTGCTCCTGGTCCTTTCGCAGGCCCCCGATGGTGTATTCCAGTCCCGGATTCTCGTCGATCAGGCGCGGGAGCAGGTCGGTTTCCAACGCTCGGTTGGCCTGCGCACCGGATGTGATCCGGGGGTCGATATCGGCGGTCACCGTGACGGCCCGGCGGCTGTCGACCCTATGTATGGCGGCGGCCGACCTGGCGAAACGCGCGGATGCCACCTGGCGCAACGGGAGTTCGCCCCCCGGCGTCCGCACGAGATAGCGTTCGATGTCCGCCGCCGAGTCGCGCTCGTCTTCCGGAAGCCGGACGTATACCCGCATATCCTCCCGGCCTCTCTGCACCCGGAGGGCTTCGGAGCCGAAGAATGCGGAGCGCACCTGCCCCGCGAAACTGTCCAGGGTCAGATTCAGGGTACGGGCCCCGGGCTCCAGTTCGAGCTGAAGCTCCCGGTATCCCTTGTCGAGGTCGTTCCGGACATCGAACACACCATCCAGGGCGGCGACCTCGGTGGTGAACGCTTCCGCCGCGACGGTCAGCCGTTCGGGGTTCGGATGCGAGAGCTCGAAGTGGATAGGAAGCCCCAGCCCCAGCAGGTTCGAGGAAATCGACACCGACTCGGTCCCTGGGATTGTACCCGCTTCTTCGCGCCACACCCTCTCGAAGGTCGAAGCGGCGATATCGTGTTCTTCCCACCCGGCCAGCTTGAACTGCACGGCTCCGATGTGACCACGTGGCGCGCTGACCGCGTCGCCGGCCAACGGGTCGTAGAGCGCTGCCGGCTCGCCGACGGTTGTCGCCACATCGAAGGCCAGCGTCTCCCCGTCGCCGACCCGGTCCCCGGCCAGCCGCCCGACCGCCCGCCTCCCCGCGGCTTCCAGTTCCTCGAGCGCGCCCGCCGTCCGTTCACCGGGTGTGCCGACGGGCATCTCCACGTTGGCGGAGACGACCGCCCCCTCGATGGGAGTGAGAAACTGGTTGGGCACGATTCCGGAGGCCACAACAGCTCCGGACAGGACGAGCAGTGCGGTCGCGGAAGCCATCACGACCAGCGGTTGGTCGACCGCGAAACGCAGCCCTCCGTCCAACGGGCCGTCGGTAATCCGCTTGAGGAGCGCGTCGGTGGCTCGCTGAACCCGGCGGAGGAGTCGGGACAGCCGGTTGCGCGCGTTTTCGGTTGCGTCCCTCAGATGCGACAGGTGGTTCGGCAGTACCAGCAGCGACTCGACCAGGGACAGGAAGAGGACCGTGATGACCACGATGGGGATGCCCCGGCCGAGCTTTCCCTGGGGTCCCGGAGCCGGCAGCAACGCCGCGAATGCCGTGACCGTGGTGAGAACCGAGAAGATGACCGGGCCACTGACGAGGCGCGCACCCCTGATTGCCGCCGTAACGCCCCGGGCCCCCCGTTCCCGTTCGGTGAAGACGCTTTCGCCCACCACGATTGCGTCGTCCACGACGATGCCCAGCGCAAGGACGAGCGCCATCAGGGAGAACATGTTGATCGAGATGCCCAGCAAGGCCATCACCAGGAAGGTCCCCGCGAACGCGACCGCCAGCCCCACGGCAACCCAGACGGCCAGCCGGATCTGGAGGAAGAGCGCCAGGCAAAGGAACACGAGCGCCAGCCCCAGCAGCGCGTTCTCGATCATGAGACCCAGGCGCCCCCCGACTTCCTCGGAGTCGTCCTTCCAGATCGCAATGCCCGTGCCTGCCGGGAGGGTCGGCACGGCCTCTGCCTCCAGGTAGTGGTTCACCACCTGGGCAATGTCCAGCACCTGTTCCTCCGAGGTGCGGAACACGTCCACACGAACCGCCGGCTGTCCGTTGTAGCGCACGCTGAGGTCGGAATCCGCGAATCCGTCCCTTACGGTTGCGATCTCGCCCAGCCGAACCGACGTGCCGTCCGGGCGCGTCAGGACAATGATGTCCTCGAAGTCCGCCTGGTCGTAGTTCTGTCCCAGCGTTCTGACGAGCACTTCCTCGTTGGCTGTCGACACCATGCCGGCGGAAAGCTCGAGGGATCCCTGCCTTACGGCGAACGCGACATCGTCCAGTGTCAGTCCAAGGGCCCTCAGGTGGCTGAGCGGCACTTCGATGGAGATCTCGTACCTTCTCGCGCCGCTGGTCTCGGCCAGGGAGACTTCCGGGAGCGAAGAGATCCCCTCTTCGATGCCGTACGCCAGCTCCTTGAGCGTGCGTTCCGGAACGTCGCCATGCACGAGCAGCCGGATCACGCTCTGGCGGCTCGTGATTTCACGCACCTCGGGGCGTTCGGCGCCGGCCGGGAAACTCGGAATGCGGTCGACTCGGGCCTTGACCTCGTTCAGGGCGCGATTGATGTCGGTTCCCGACCTGAATTCGACGACGACGGTCCCGAGCCCCTCGGCAGACGTCGATTCGATGCGCTGCAGGCCGTCCACCGCGCGGATCTCCTCCTCGATCCGGCGCACGATGGACTGTTCCACCTCCTGAGGGGCAGCGCCCGGGTACGGCACCACGATCTGGACCCGTTCCAGGGAGAAGTCGGGCAGGACTTCCTGAACCAGATTGCTCGCGGCCCCCAGCCCGGCCACAAGCAGGAACAGCATGAGGACATTGGCGGCAACGCCATTCCTCGCCATGAATCCTATCGGACCATGCGCGCCTTTCACGTGGCCATCATGCGAGTCGGCCAATGGTCCGGGGCTAGCGCGCTGAAGTTGCGAAGTCGATTCGCTCCGCCAGCTTGAGGTCGCGCTCCGTCACGCCTCCGGCGTCATGCGACCAGAGGTGGAGAGACACCCGGTCGTACCGGATCCGGATATCCGGGTGGTGACCCTCCTCGTCGGCAATCGTCGCGACCCGGTTGACGAACACGATCGCGCTGCGAAACGAGGGGAATACGTAGTGCTTGCGTATCCCGTCGTCCTTGAATTTCCACTTGGAATGCGCGGCTGTCCATTCCTCGATCCGGCTCGAGGAGAGCTTATCTGCCATCGGTCCCCACGGGTGGTTTGCGGCCCTCTGGACGACCCGACCATTGTCTCGCGTCGACTACTATCATAACGCCTTGGGAACGAGCGGGCGAAAACCTGCGCCGGGCCGGCACCGATGCGACGGAACCCGGAGGGCGGTATCGGCCGCGGGCTGGGAGGTTGGTTCGGTGCACGAACGCGGGATACATTCCTGCGTGGCCACTCTTCACGAGCTTCTGGTACGGTCGAGCCGCACCTTCGCGGTGGGCATCGACATGCTTCCCGCGCCGCTTCGGGAAGAAATCACCGTCGCCTACCTTCTGCTCCGTGTTTCCGACTACCTCGAGGACAACCAGGAGCTCGGGGACGACGAGAAGATCGGCCTGCTGAAGGAATGGCGACGCGTACTCGAAGGGCGGGGCGACCGGACCGCCCTGGCCGGACGACTCAAGGAGGCCCGCGAAGCGACACCGGATGCCCGCGTCGCACGGCACGCGGCCACGGTGCTCGGCGCACTTGATCGCCTGGCGCCCGACGGGCGCGATATCGTGGTGAACCGGGTTCGGGAGTCGAGCGCGGGGATGGCCCGCTGGACCGAGAAGGGGTCGGTCTTTCGAAACGAGGACGATCTCGACGACTACATGCACGAGGTGGCCGGGCGGGTGGGGTACCTGCTGACCGAGCTCTTCGCACTCCGTCTGCGGCGGCTCCGGGGCGACCGCGCGCGGATGATGGAACTCGGGCGCGAATTCGGGCTGGCCCTCCAGACGGTCAACGTCATCCGGGGCCTGCACGAGGACCGCAACCGTGGGTGGGTCTACGTTCCGGCCTCCTTCCTTCCGGATCATCGCATTCGCCCCGGCGAGCTCTTCGAGCCGGCCAACCGGGAAGCGGCGATGGCGGTGCTGGACCGGCTGGTGCGCAAGGCGGATCGCCACCTGGCGGCGGCACGCGCCTACATCCGGCTGATTCCCCGCGGAAACCACAGGGTGCGGCTCTTCTGCCTGCTCCCGCTGCTCTTTGCGGTGCGCACCCTGGCCATCAGCCGCGCGAACCCGATGGTGCTGCAGCGGGAAACCAAGATGACGCGCCGCGAAGTCGAGATCATCACCCGCCGGGCGAGGGTGTGGGGCTTCTCGAACGGGTGGATCGACTGGTACTGCAGACGCCTGGCGACGACAGGAGCGTAGGGCTGTTGACCCCTATCGCGCGGTTTCATAACTTACAGATCTGATTGCGGGGTGGAGCAGTCTGGTAGCTCGTCGGGCTCATAACCCGAAGGTCGCGGGTTCGAATCCCGCCCCCGCTATAAATGCGACGGAGTGCTTCCGGGAACGCCGCCATGTGCGGCGTTTCTGGCGTAGCGGCCCGGGGTACCGGGACTTGGACCGGCCAGGCCGACCGGTGAGGTTCGACGCGAACCCGCCGGCAGGACCCGGTCGGTTTTTGTCGGAGCGTTGTCGGACTTCGGCCAGGTAGCTCAGTTGGTAGAGCACGCGACTGAAAATCGCGGTGTCGGCGGTTCAATTCCGTCCCTGGCCATTGGTTGGCACTAGGTCCGTAGCTCAACTTGGTAGAGCACCGGTCTCCAAAACCGGCGGTTGGGGGTTCGAGTCCCTCCGGGCCTGTAGCGACGGAGGTTCGCCCTCATCGTCTAACGGTTAGGACACCACTCTTTCAAGGTGGAGATCGGGGTTCGATTCCCCGTGAGGGTATTTGGCCGGAGCGGGTTCCGGCCGCGCGAAAAAATGGGGCTGTAGCTCAGTTTGGTTAGAGTGCCGGTCTGTCACACCGGAGGCCGCGGGTTCGAGTCCCGTCAGCCCCGCTGGTGGTTTTTGAAAATCTGGGTCGTGGAGCGGGTTTGGGGCCGTAGCTCAGTTGGGAGAGCGCCTGAATGGCATTCAGGAGGTCAGGGGTTCGACTCCCCTCGGCTCCATTCACGGAATCGTTACGCCGAGAGCTCGGGTGGCGGAATTGGTAGACGCGCAGGATTCAGGATCCTGTGGGGGTTAACCCCGTGAGGGTTCGAGTCCCTCCCCGAGCATATGGCCTGACCTGGCAGGCCGTGTTGGAACGTGGCGCGGTGCTGCCCCCGGTGCGCGGCGGCGTGCTGTGCTGTGGACGGTTGGAAGCGCCCACGTGCTGGAATTGGTAGACAGGCTGGTTTGAGGGACCAGTGTTCGAAAGGACGTACAGGTTCGAGTCCTGTCGTGGGCACTAGAGCGCCCGTAGCTCAATTGGATAGAGTACCTGACTACGGATCAGGGGGTTGGGGGTTCGAGTCCTCCCGGGCGTATTGATACAGGGCGCGTAGCTCAGCTGGCTAGAGTGCCACGTTGACATCGTGGAGGTCACAGGTTCAAGTCCTGTCGCGCCCACTGGCCGTCCGTTCGGGGCCGTAGCTCAGTTGGGAGAGCGCAGCGTTCGCAACGCTGAGGTCAGGGGTTCGACTCCCCTCGGCTCCATTGGCGAGGCGGCGGGCCGTCGGGCCGTCCGCTTGCCGCCCGCCGGAAACATCGCCACCGTAGCTCAGCTGGTAGAGCACGTCACTCGTAATGACGGGGTCGTCGGTTCGAGTCCGACCGGTGGCTCTACCCCTAGCCCCGTGGTGTAATTGGCAACACGTCTGACTCTGGATCAGAAGAGTCCTGGTTCGAGCCCAGGCGGGGCTACTTGGAGGGATGGCTGAGCGGCTAAAAGCGGCGCCCTGCTAAGGCGTTGGTCCCAGTGACCACGTGGGTTCGAATCCCACTCCCTCCGCTTGGCGTCAGCGATCGGAGGGAGCGCGGTTCGAACTCGTTCGAGCCGCAGGCGGTTGCGCCGCAGGGCGCGAACGCCGGAGACGGCCGAGGACGGCGGCAGCCGCCCGCAGGCCCATCCCACTCCCTCTCAAGAGCGCGAAAACCCGCTCCGACGACCCCCGGGGAGGCGTAGTCCTAATTGGTAAGGCACCGCACTCGAAATGCGGCGTGCGTTGAGCACTTGGGGGTTCGAGTCCCTCCGCCTCCGCTCAGGGATCCCCAGGTCGCCGCTCATTGAGGGCGGCGGGATGGAGGACGAATCCTCAAAAAAAAACGGGGCGTGGCTCAGTCCGGTAGAGCGCTGCGTTCGGGTCGCAGAGGTCCCCGGTTCGAATCCGGGCGCCCCGATTACTTTCCGTGAGCTGGTCCCGAAACGGTCCAGCAACCGAGGACGGGTGGCCGAGTGGCTTAAGGCGCACGACTGGAAATCGTGTGGGCGTCAGCCCGCGTGGGTTCGAATCCCACCCCGTCCGTGAAGCGTCAGCGAACTGACGGGGTGGGGTTCGAACTTGTTCGAGCCGGAGGCGGCCGCGCCGCCAGGCGCGGGCGCCGGAGACGGCTGAGGAGCGGCGTAGCCGCCCGGAGGCCCATCCCACCCCGTCCGCACCTAGGAGCGTGCGCCGCAGAAGCGCAGTGGATGTGAAAGAGAGGCGTGAGGATCGGCGGCGGGCAGACTGCTTCGAGGAGCGAGGGGGTGGGGATCCGCGCCGCTGAGGGGCTGAGGGAGGCCGCAGGCCGTGAATTGGGGTGGCGAGGGTCTTCGAGAGCGCCGGGGCCGGCGTCGGTGGTGAACGATCACGGTCTCATGCTGCCTGAAGGGTGTGCAGCCGCTTCACATTGAGCGCCAGACACACGAGAGTCCACTCGGCCTGGACCTTCTCGAGGCCCCGGAAGCTGAATCGCCGAAAGCCCATCGCCTCCTTGATCCATCCGATGGGCGCCTCCGCCTGCCACTTGCGACGCCCGTAGCGTCTTCGGCCCTCATCCGTCGCCAGCTTGTCGGCCATGCGCGCCCTTGCGGGATGCTTCTCCGGATCGATCCTGGCGGGCGCCTTGCCCTCCCGGCCCAGCGCCACGTACCCGTCAACGCCCCGCTTCTCCAGTTCCCGGAGGTCCTGCTCGTTGCCGTATCCCGCGTCCGCCAGCACTTGGCCGGGCGTCCCGCCGCACACCACCTCCGCCCCATCGATCATCGGAATCAGCTGGCCCTGGTCGCTCGCGTTGTTCGTCACCCCGGCGCCCACCACCAACTGGTTCTCCCCCTCCACCGCCGTCTGCGCGTTGTAGCTCTGCTGGAACCCCTCCGAAGAAGTCTTCATGATCCGGCTCTCCGGATCCGTGAAGTTGCTCTGCGCCCGCTCGTCCGGCTCCCCGTACTCCCGCTTGTAGGGACTGCCACCCTTCGGGTTGCGCTTCTGCCCCGGCTTGCGGCCCCGCGCATCGTCCGCCGCTCTCTGCTCAGCCTCCAGGCGCGCCTTCGCCTCCCGGATCGCCGCCAGCCGGTCCTCGCGCCGCTTGAGTTCGTCCGGCAACTCGTCTCCGCGAGCCTCCTCGCCGAACCGCTCGTCCTCCGCTTCGTCCACCGCCTCGGCTCGCCCCACCAGCGCCTCGATCTCCGCCTTCAGCCGCAACTCCTCCTTCGCCATCCGGCCGTAGCTCATCGCCTTGCGCTTGCTCGCGTTCGCCCGAACCTTCGTCCCGTCCACCGATACCCTGCCCAGCCCCACCAGGCCCGAGGCCCGCGCGAGCACCACCACCTGGACGAACACCGCCCGGAAGTCTTCAAGATGCCGCTTGCGGAACTCGCACAGCGTCCGGTGCTTCGGAAAGTTCCCCGCAGCCAGCATCCGAAACGCCACATCCTCCTCCAGCCTCTTCGCCATCTTCCGCGACGAAAACGTCCCCGTCGCATACGCGTAGATCAGCACCTTGACCATCATCCGCGGATCGTACGGCGCGTTGCGACGCCCGTCCCCTTCGTACGGCGCGTAGAACGCACTCAGATCCACCGCGTCCACCAGATCGCTCACGTGGTGCGCCAGATGCCCCTCCGGCACCCACTCCCGAAGATCCAGTGGCAGCATCAGAATCTGGTCCGGCTGGTACGGTCGGAACGTCGTTCCCATTGACCCCCCTCGGCTGGCCGCAAACCTTTCGCTATGCCCTCGATACCTCTAATGATAGCCGCCGCGGTTTTCTGCGGCGCAGCCTCCTAGCCCTGACCCTTCAGTCCATTCCGTCCAGCGCTGTCAGCAGCTCCGTCGGCTCGGGTCTGCGCGTATAGTCGGGGTCGGCTCCCGCGTAGGCCACGATCCCGTCGCGGCCCACGACATAGGTGGCGGGGACGGCGAGTTCCCACGTGAGATCGCCGTTGAAGCGACTCAGGTCGATTCGCAGCTCGTCGCGGTAGACATCCCGCAGGCGTTCGGGGAAAACGAAGGTCAGCCCGTAGGATCTGGCCACCCCGTTGCCGGGATCGGTCAGCACGTCGAACTCGATGCCGTCCTTTCGTGCCCATGAGGAGGCATAGTCATGGAGCTGGGGCGAGAGAGTGACCAGGGCGGCACCACGGGCGCGGATCCGGGGATACAGGGACTGAAGAGCAGCCTGCTCAGCGCGGCAGTACGGTCACCACCGCCCCCGAAAGAAGGAGAGGACCACAGGTCCGTCCTTCAGCTGCCGAGCGAGACGGATCGTCTTGTGCTCGAGGTTAGGACGTGCGAACAGCGGCGCACGGTCCCCGGCCTTCACGATGCCGTTCATGATGCCGGATGCGGCGAGGTCGGCCGTACAGCTCCTGAGCACGGCCGTCACCGCGGGGTCGCGCTTGGCTGCTCCGGTGTTGCGGATTCGGTCGAGCGTTTCGGCGAGTGTGGGCATTGGGACGCATCCGGAGGCGGGCGTGAGCGTGTCCATGAATCGGAGTGGTGCCAAACCTTCGGCGCACGAATCTCGTCCTGCAAGGGCAAGGGCACCTGCATTGCTCATGGGACTTGGCGAAAGGAGCGCAGAATGACGAGACGAACGAAGCGGACGGCGGTGGCGATTGTTGTGGTGGGGGCAGCCGCGATACCGGCGGGACTTGCGGCCCAGAGCCGCTGCGAGTTCCGCGACGAAATCGACCTCACCGGTCCGGCTGTCGGGACGCTGGATCTCGACGCCGGGGCCGGCAGGCTGGTGGTCACCGGAGGCAGCGACATCGGGGAGATCCGCGTCATGGCGGTGCTCTGTGCATCGGACCGCGACCGGCTGGAGGGCCTGGGCGTCTCCCTCGACGGCGACATGCTCCGAACCGAGTATCCGGGCCGCGTCGGAGGATGGGGCAACAACTATGCACGCATCGATCTGACGGTTGAGGTGCCGGCCGGTACGGGGATTCGGGTGGAGGACAGTTCGGGGAGCCTGGAGATCGTCGGCGTGGGGGACGTGGAGGTGCGCGACGGATCGGGGAGCATGTCGCTCCGGGATGTCGGGTCGGTGGTTGTCGAGGACGGCTCCGGGGGCCTCAGGATTGCCGAGGTGACCGGCGACGTCGACGTGGAGGACGGCTCGGGGAGCGTCGAGATTCGCAGTGTCAGCGGGAACGTGACCATATCCGACGGCTCGGGCAGCATCAGGGTGGAGGGTGTCGGGGGCACGGTGCTCATCGACGAGGTCGGATCCGGCGGAGTGTCGGTGCGGGATGTGGATGGGGACCTGGTGGTGACCGATGGCCGCCGCGAGCGCATCCGGTACTCCGACATCCGTGGATCGCTCGACCTGCCGCCGGCGCGGCGGAAGGGGCGCAGCGACTGAGAGTGACCCGGCCGCGGATTCTGCGGGTGCGGCAACCGGGGGCGGGTTCGGCAACGGCCGAGGTGTTCGCTACGTTTGTACCTGTGATCCGGTCCAATCGACACTGAACACGGTGCATGCTCCAGTGATACAACGCATCAAAAGCCCTCGACCTCGGCGGGTGGTTTTCGCCCTGGGCGTGGCCGTCTCTGCGCTATCGGGAGCGCTGGCCCTTCCCGTCCCCGCAGAGGGCCAGGTCGCACAGCTCCTGAAGGCGGTGAGCAGCGGCGGCAGCTGGATCCGGCTTCCCGTGGAGGGCGGCCAGGCTTCGTACCGGAGTCCGGTAATCCCGCTCGCAGGAATGGCCTTCAACGGCTGTGTGAAGATCTGGGAACGGCATTCGGGTTCCTGGACAATCAGCGCCAGGGATGGCCTGGGCGAGGCGCGGCTCGACGTCACGGCCGCTCCCGGCGAATCGGTGACATTCGACTACAGGGCCGGCTTCCAGGCGCGGCTGGACGTCGACATCGAGTGGAGCGAGCCGCGGGACACGACGCTCTTCGTATGGGTCGGCGTGTCGGCCCAGACGAACCAGGACACCGGGCGAGACATTTGCCAGCCTCCTCCCCGCTGACAGCCGGGCGCCCTCGCGTCGCGTCGGGAACGAAACGGGTGCACGCGGTGATCCAGGCCGGTATTGTGTTGGACAGGGAGTCAATACGGAACTGAACCGGAGGTCATGCGCATGTCACCCACCAGACGACAGTTTCTCGGCGGGGCGGCGGCCGCAACGGGCGCGCTCGCGCTTTGGCGGTGTACCGTTCCCGAGCCACAGGGGCTTCGCATCCTCATCCTCGGGGGCACGGGCTTCCTGGGCCCGCACATGGTCCGGTACGCGCAGATGCGCGGCCACACCGTGACCCTGTTCAACCGCGGACGCACCAACACGCACCTGTTCCCCGACGTGGAGAAGCTCGTCGGGGACCGGGACGGCCAGTTGGGCGCGCTGGAGGGCAGGACCTGGGACGTCGTGCTGGACAACTCGGGGTACGTTCCGCGTCACGTGCGCGACTCGGCGCAGCTCCTGAAGGACGCCACCGACCACTACCTGTTCACCTCCACGGCCGGGGTCTACGCCAGCTGGTACGGTCCGGACGGGGGAATGAAGGCGGCGCCGGGCGAGCCCGATTGGCCCGAGGGTGGCACCACCGAGGACGATCCGACAGTGGTGCTCCCGGAGCCCGAATCGGAGGATGTGGGCCGGTGGTACGGCCATCTCAAGGTCCTCTGTGAGGATGCCGTGCGCGAGGCGTACGGCGACGACCGCTGCGTGATCACGCGCCCCGGCCTGATCGTGGGGCCGGAGGACACCACCGACCGCTTCACCTACTACCCCGTGCGCATCGACCGCGGCGGCGAGGTCATCGCCTTTGGCGCCCCGGACGACCCGGTCCAGCATATCGACGCGCGCGACCTCGCGGGCTGGTCCATCCGCCTGTGCGAGGAGCGCGTCAGCGGCACCTACAACGCGGTCGCCCCGCTGGGCGGCATGCGCATGGGCGACTTTCTGGAGGGGATGCGTTCGGCCATCGATACGCCGGTGAGCTTCACCTGGGTGCCGGGCGCGTTCCTGGCCGAACAGGGGGTCCCCGAGTTCTCCTTGCCGCCGTGGACGAACCAGGACGGCCCCTTCGCCGGCGCGACCAGCTTCCGGGCCGACAGGGCTTTCGCTGCCGGACTGACCTCGCGGCCGCTGGCCGAGACCACGATCGACACGCTCGAGTGGTGGAAGTCGCTGCCGCAGGAACGCAGGGAGGGGATGAGGGCGGGCCTGCGGGGCGGCGACCTGGAATTCGGTCCCGCGTCGATGGATGCGCAGATGGAGCGGGAAGCGCAGATCCTCGCGGCGTGGAAGGCCGCGCAGGGGTGATCAGGAGCCGATCAGCTCGTAGACCACCACGCTCTCGACATCCGGCAGCCAGACGCGGCCCTCGTCGTCGCCGAACAGGATGCCGAAGAGCGGAAGCGGCTTGTCCGGCTCGACCTGGTATCTGGCCAGTCCCCGCTGGATCAGGTCCTCGATCGCCTCTTCGGTTTGGAGTTGCGGGTTGATCGCCGGCAGCGTCATGCGCAGGTCCGCCTCGAAGGTCCTCCAGTGTTCCTCAGTGGGGTAGACCCACTCGGGTTGCCACCGAGTGATCTGGCTGACCGCCCCATCCGACTCGCGCCAGATGAGTTCCGGCGTGTCGGAGCGGCCATGCACGAATCGTCCCCCGGCCGCGCCCACGGTTCCCCAGTAGGAGAAGGGGTTCTGTGCCTCGTCGTCCGGTGGCACAAACGGCACCCAGTCGTAGGACCCGACCGTGTCGGGAACCAGCATGTCGAGATCCAGGCGGACCAGGTAGCCGGGAAGCCAATCGTCGGGAAAGCCGCGTCGATAGGACGCCGACGACATGAGCAACCGCCCGGACGCGTCGATTCCGCGTGCGCTCAGACCCAGCGCGAGCTCCCTGTTCTCCTCGAGACTGACGGTCCTGGCAACGACGCCATCGGCGAACAGCGTGAATCGCGCGTTCCAGTTGTCGTCGACCAGCAGGCTGTCCGCCCCGACCGCGAACATGCGTGCCACGAACCCCACTTCTGACGGACCCTGCCCGGATCCGGCGAGCAACTCGTGGCTGCCGCCGTCCGGGCTGAGAACCACGATCTCCGCATTTGCGGCATCGAAGATTGCCCCGCCCCCGTCGGGGAACAGCGCACCGTGGCGGATGTTCCCGAACAGGTAGTCTCCGGGATTGGACCCGTGCCTGTAGACCGGCTCGGCAGACAGGGCGAACGGCGCTTCGTGTTGCGGGGCGCCGGCGTACTCGACGAGCCGGACGCCCGCGCTGTCCCGCACGACGGGCCCGCCAGCAGCCCCCGTTTCGCCGTCGCAGGCGGCCACCGTCATCGCGGCGATCATCATCGCACCCGTCGCGGCGACAACTGTCGGGCCCCCTTCCCGCAAGTGGCATCCGCCCGCCACGGCGGCCCGCGCTGAAACACGAAAACGCACTGTCAACCCTCTGCAAGTACTCGTTCGGAGTGATCGGGCAGCATCACCCGCGATCTTCGGCAACCGTTCCGAACGACGGCTCATCCATTAAAATTGTCTGCGGAAACCGCAGGAGACACTCAGGTCCCCAGCGTACGCGAACCAGGAACCTCGACACAAGGGCGGCATGAACCGCGACATCGAAGTCATTCAGGCGAAGATCCAGGAAGCGAGCGGCTTTGTAGACCGGCTGCTCGACGAAGTGGGCCGTGTAATTGTCGGACAGAAGACGATGGTCGAACGGTTGCTCGTCGGGCTGCTGTCGGACGGGCACGTGCTCATGGAGGGTGTGCCCGGTCTTGCGAAGACGCTCACCGTGCGGACGCTGGCCGATGCGATCGAGACGTCGTTTCAGCGCATCCAGTTCACCCCGGATCTGCTGCCCGCGGACCTGATCGGGACCCTCATCTACGACCCGCAGAAGACCGAGTTCAGGACCAGGAAGGGACCGATCTTCGCGAACGTGATCCTGGCCGACGAGATCAACCGCTCGCCCGCCAAGGTCCAGTCGGCGCTGCTGGAGGCCATGCAGGAGCACACGGTGACGATCGGCGAGAACACCTTCCCGCTGCCGTCGCCCTTCCTGGTGCTCGCGACGCAGAACCCGATCGACCAGGAGGGGACCTACCCGCTGCCCGAGGCGCAGGTGGACCGCTTCATGCTCAAGCTGTCGGTGGGCTATCCGGAACGCGACGAGGAGCTCGAAATCATGCGCCGGATGGGCACGGGACCCATGCCCGAGGCCCGTCCCGTCGTGACGCCGGAGGATATCCTGCAGGCGCGCCGGGCGGCCGAGACGATTTATATGGACAGCCAGGTCGAGCGCTATATCGTCGAGCTTGTTTTCGCAACACGGGAACCCACGCAGTGTGGCCTGCGGGAGCTGGACCCGCTCATCGCTTTCGGGGGATCGCCCAGGGCCACGATCTGCCTCGCGAAGACGTCGCGCGCGCACGCGTTTCTGCGGCATCGGGGCTACGTGACGCCCGAGGATGTGCGCTCGGTGGCGATGGACGTGCTGCGGCACCGGATCATCCTGACGTACGAGGCGGAGGCGGAGGAGGTGACCACCGAGGATGTGGTGACGCGGGTGCTGGACACGATCGAGGTCCCTTAGCGGCCATGGACTGCCGGGCATGATTCCCCGCGAGATCCTCAGGCAGGTCAGGCTGCTCGAGATCACGACGCGCGGCCTCGTGAACGAGGTGTTTTCGGGCGAGTACCACTCCGTCTTCAAGGGGCGGGGGATGAGCTTCTCCGAGGTGCGCGAGTACAGGTACGGCGACGATATTCGCGGGATCGACTGGAACGTGACGGCGCGGACCGGTTCGCCGCACGTCAAGGTTTTCGAGGAGGAGCGCGAGCTGACGCTGATGCTGGTGGTGGACGTGAGCGCTTCGGCGCATTTCGGGACCAGGGCGCGGATGAAGTCGGAGCTTGCGGCCGAGCTGTGCGGGGTGCTGGCGTTCAGCGCGATCAAGAACAACGACAAGGTCGGGCTGATCCTCTTTTCCGACCGGATCGAGCGGTTCGTGCCGCCGCGCAAGGGACGCCGGCATGCCCTGCGCGTGCTGCGCGAGCTGCTCTACCATCCGGCGGAGGGGACGGGGACCGACATCGCCGGTGCGCTGGAGTACCTGGCGCGCGTGACGCGGCGGCGGGCGGTCGCGTTTCTCGTGTCTGATTTTCTGGCGGAGGGCTATGAGCGGGCGCTGTCGGTGGCGGCGCGTCGGCACGACCTGGTCGCCGTCAGGGTGGGCGATGCGCGGGAAGCGGCGGTTCCGCCGATGGGCTTCGTCGAGTTCGAGGACCCCGAGACGGGCCGGCGGGTTGTGGTCAACACGTCGGGGCGGGGGTTCCGGGAACGCTTCGGCGAGGGGCGGGCGGCGGCGCGGGCGCGGGTGGACGAGCTGTTTCGGCGCAGCAAGGTGGACTCGATCGACGTGACGACCGGGGTGCCGTACGAGCGGGCGCTGCGGCGGTTCTTCGAGGAGCGGGGGCGGAGGGTCCGGTGAGGGGGGCGGGCTTGTGGGTGGGCGCGGTTGTGGTGGTGGGCGCGCAGGTGGTGGTTGGGCAGACCGGGGAAGCGCAGGGCCCGCGGGTGGTGATGGAGGTGGACACGACGGCGATCCACGTGGGAGACCGGGTTTCGGTCCGCCTCTCGGTCGTTCATCCGGGCGACTGGACCGTGGTTTGGCCGGATTCGGTGCATGTCGCGCCGTTCGAGGTCCTGGACTACATGGTAGCGGAGCCGGAGTCGCTGCCGGGGGGCGGCGGTACGCGTGCCGCCGCTACGCTCACCTTGACCAGCTTCGAGCTGGGCGAGCTGGAGATTCCGCCGATCGACATCGCCGTGGCCGACGCGGGTGGCACGGTTCAGGTGCTGTCCACCGATCCCTTCCGCATCGGGGTGGAGAGCGTCGGCCTGGACGATTCCGGCGACATCCGGGAAATCAGGGGGCCGATGTCGATTGCGCGGAACTGGTGGGCGCTGACGCCGTGGCTGCTCCTCGCGGCGGCCGTGGGCGCGGGGGCGGTGTACGTGCGTCGCCGCGCGCGGACGCGTCCCGTGGCCGAAGTCACGAAGCCGAGGGCGCCGCCGCGCCCCTTCCACCTGGTGGCGCTGGAGGCGCTGGACGAACTGGAGAGGTCGTCGTGGCTGGAACGCGGACAGGTGAAGCGCTGGCACGTGCGTGTCTCGGAGATCATCCGCTCCTACGTGGAGGGGCAGCTCGAGGTCCCCGCGCTTGAGATGACCACGGGGGAGGTGGTGGCGGGGCTGCGGGGCGCGGCGCTCGGCGGGAGCGTCACGGAGGCGTTCCACGCGTTCCTTGCCCGTTGCGACCTGGTGAAGTTCGCGAAGCTGCGTCCCGGTGCGGACGAGTCGCGGGAGTTGCTGGGCGTGGCGCGCTCCCTCGTGCGGATGACGAGCGGGACGGGGGCGGGCGGGGGCGGTGCAGACGGGGCCGGTGGGGACTCGGCGGAGGTGGGCAACGGCGCGGTGGCGGAGACAGGCGGCGCCTCGGGGGCCCGGAAGGGAGAGCCCGAGTGATCTTCCGCTTCGAGGACCCCTGGATGCTGCTCCTGCTGGGCGTCGTTCCGTTGCTGGGCTGGTGGTACGCGTCGCGCGGAAGGACGCGGCGAGGGTCCCTGACGTATTCCGATGTGGCCGGGCTCCTGCGTGCGGACGGTAGCGAGGGTCGGTGGCTGCAGCACCTTCCGGCAGTGCTGCGCGGATTGGCGCTGGTCTGCCTCATCGTCGCATTCGCGCGCCCGCAGACCGGGGTCACAGGTGAGAATGTCGTGTCGGAGGGAATCGACATCGTGCTGGCGCTCGATGTCTCCAGCTCCATGCTCGCCGAGGACCTGGCGCCGAATCGGCTGGAGGCGGCCAAGGCCGTGGCGGCGGACTTCGCGGCAGGCCGCGTCAACGACCGTATCGGGCTTGTGATCTTCGCCGGGAAGGCGTTCACGCAGGCGCCCCTCACGCTGGATCATTCCGTCGTGGCGTCGCTGCTGGCCGAACTCGAGGTCGGGATGATCGAGGACGGCACCGCCGTCGGCATGGGGCTGGCCACGGCGGTCAAGCGGCTGCAGGCGAGCGAGGCCGCGTCGAAGGTCGTGGTCCTGCTGACCGACGGGCGCAACAACCGGGGCGAGATCGATCCGGTCACGGCGGCTCAGGCAGCGCAGGCGCTGGGTGTGCGCGTCTATACAATAGGAGCGGGTGCACGCGGAATGGCCCGGGTGCCCGTGCCCGACCGCTTCGGAGGCACGCGCTACGTAACGACCCGGGTCGATGTGGACGAACCGGCCCTGAGAGCGACCGCGGAAACCACCGGAGGGCGGTACTACCGGGCGACCGACCGCGAGAGCCTGGAGGCCATCTACGAGGAAATCGACCAACTGGAAACAACGGAGATGCTTGTCGAGAACTTCACGAGCTACGGTGAACGCTTCACCTGGCCGCTGATCCTGGGGATGATGCTTCTGCTGGCCGAGATCGTCCTGGGGCGCACCTGGCTGAGGACGCTTCCCTGATGTTCCGCTTCGGCGCCGCTGCTGCCCTGTGGGGACTGGTCCTCGTGCCCCTTCTGGCCGCGCTGTACTGGTATGCCGGTCGTCGCAGCCGGGTCATGATGGACCGATTCGGGGAACTCGACCTCGTGCGGCGCCTGAGGGCCACGGTGAGCGTCACCGGCGTCCGCTGGAAGGGTGCCCTCGTGATCGCGGCGGTCGCGGCTCTCGTACTCGCGGTGGCCCGCCCCCAGTTCGGCACTCGCGTGGAGACGCTGCGAAGACAGGGCCAGGACGTCATGGTGGCCCTCGATGTCTCGCGTTCGATGTACGCGGGGGACGTTGCGCCCAGCCGCCTGGAGCGCGCCAAGATCGAGATCGGAAGGATCATCCAGCGCCTGGACGGCGACCGGATCGGACTGGTGGCGTTCGCGGGAGACGCCTTCGTGCAGAGTCCGCTCACGGCCGACTATGGCGCGGCCATGATGTTCCTCAGCGCGATGGATCCGAATCTGATGTCCACGCAGGGCACCGATCTCGCCCGGGCCATCACGGTGTCGATCGAGGCCCTGGAGGAGACGCCGCCCGAGAACCGGATCATCGTCATCGTCACCGACGGGGAGGACCACGAGGGCGGGCTCGCGGAGGCCATTGCGGCGGCGGCCGACACGCGCACGACGGTCCACACCGTGGGGGTCGGGTCGCCGGAAGGGGTGCCTCTTCCCGACGTGGACGGGGTGGAGGCCCGGGGCCGGTTCCGCCGCGACGATCAGGGCAACGTGATTACCACGCGCCTGAACGAGACCGCGCTCCAGGACATCGCCATGCAGACGGGTGGCGACTACCACCGCGTGGGGCAGGGTGCGGGAGGCCTGGGCAGGCTCCTGGAGAGGATCGAGGACGGCGGCCGGGAGGTAGAAGCACGTGAGGTCACGCAATTCGAGGAGCAGTTCCAGATCTTTCTGGGGGCGGCGTTGCTTCTGCTCGTGGCGGAGGTCATCGTGCCGGGAAGGCGAAGGCGTCGGACCGCAGGACCGGAGGAGGCAACGTGAGATCTCGTCACTCGCGTACGGCAGGTGGGGCCGGAGGTCTGCCGCGAGGCACCGCCCACGTCGTTCTCTGGATGGTGGTCGCAACGGCGGCCGTGACGACCGCCGAGCCGGTCCGGGGCCAGGAGGGTCGCCGTGAAGTCGAGGCCGGGAACCGGCTCTACGAGGAAGGACGCTTCCAGGAGGCGCACGCCCGCTATCTGGAGGCGCTGGAAAGGGTGCCGGGGTTGCCGGTCGCGCGCTTCAACGAGGGCAGCGCGCTGTACCGGAGCCAGGAGTTCCAGCGGGCGATGGAGGCCTTCCTCGAGGCGGCCGAGGGAGCGGACCCGGAGTGGCAGGCAGACGCCCTGTACAACCTTGGAAACGCGTTGATCCGGCAGCAGCAGCCTGGACCGGCGGCCGAAGCCTACAAGCAGGCGTTGCGTCTGGATCCCGGAGACCAGGACGCGAAGCACAACCTGGAGCTTGCGTTGCAGCAGCTCGAGCAACAGCAGCAGCAACAGGGTGGCGAAGGCCAGGAGGGCGACGAGCAGAACCAGGACGGGCAGCAGCAGGGGGAGAACCAGCCGCAGCCACAGGGCAACCAGGAGGGCGAACAGGAGAATGACCCCTCACAGGGGGAAGACGGGCAGCCGCCGCCCCAGCCGCAGGATGCTCAGGGTGACGGTGAAGCACCGCAGCAGGACCAGCAGGAAGGGGAGGGGCAATCTGACATGCCTCCGCCCCAGATGACGCCCGAGCAGGCCGAACGATTGCTGCAGGCGATCACCGAGGACCCGGGGGAAGTGAATCGAAAGGCGGCGCAGGCCCGGGGTCGGCGGCCCAGGAGGGACTGGTGACATGAAGGTCAAGCTGATGAATCCCGCGTCCGGCGTGTCGCGAGGGCAGCCGTTCACGGTCACGGTCGTTTCCGCAGGCGAGGAGGTGTGGTAGGGTGACGGGCGGATCGCGATTCGCGGCGTGCGCGAGGTGGTCGGGCTTTTTTACCCTGTGGATCGCCACCCTTGGCTGGCCCGGTGCCGCTCTTGCACAGGAGATCGGCGCGCGGGCCTTCCTCAGCGCTTCCCAGGTGGGAGTCGGCCGGCAGTTCGTGCTGAACGTGGAGGTTTCGGGCACGCAGCAGCTGGACGCCGATCCCGTGCTGCCGGACATGGAGGAATTCGCCAGCTTCCTGAGCGCGGGCACCTCGACCTCGTTCCAGATGGTCAACGGGCGCACAAGTGTGGCGGTCACCTACCAGTACAGGTTCCAGGCGCTGGCCGAGGGAACCTTCGAGATTGCGCCGGTGAGCGTCACGGTCGGGGACCGGACGGTGCAGACGGAGCCCGTCACGCTGGTGGTGTCCGATGCCCCGCCGCCACCCGATGCCGGCGGCAATCCGGACGATCCGGGCGCTGCCATCACGCCCGACGATCTCTTCCTCGAGACCCGGGTTTCCAGCGACCGCGCCTTCGAGAACGAACCGATCATCGTCGAGTACCGGATCTTCACGCGGGTTCCAGTGCAGTCCTATGCGATCACGACCCTTCCCCAGGCCACGGGTTTCTGGACCGAGGAACTGGAACAGCCCGCCTCCCCGCAGGCGGAACGCGTCGTTCGCAACGGCGGCGAGTACCTTACGGCCACCGTGAGGCGGGTGGTCCTCTTCCCGACGGGGCCGGGCTCGAAGACGCTGGATCCGCTGAGCGTCGAGGCCCAGGTGCGGGTGCGTGAACGAAGCGTCTTCGATCCCTTCAGCGATATCTTCGGGCGTTCGAGCCTCTTCGACCAGCGGGTTCCGGTGGTGGTGGCCTCGCGGCCGGTAGCGATAGAGGTTGTTCCGCTCCCTTCGGCGGACCGTCCGCGATCGTTTGCCGGGCACGTGGGCTCGCTGGGCGTTTCGGCCTCGGTGGACCGGGCCGCCGTCGAGACCAACGAAGCCGTGACTCTGACGGTGGAATACTCCGGTACCGGCAATCTCCGGACCCTCTCGCCGCCCGAAATCGACTTCCCGGAGGAGTTCGAGGCGTTTCCGCCCGAGACCGGCGAGCGGATTTCAGAGGGTGGAGGAAGCCTGCAGGGCACCCGCAGCTTCGAGTATGTGCTGATTCCGCGGGTTCCAGGCGAGTTGACCATTCCCGGGGTCGAGGTCGCCTACTTCGATCCCGCTTCGCGGCGATACGGCAGCGCGCGTTCCCCGCCCCTGGCGGTCACCGTTACGGGTGACGCGGCGGAGGGAGACGGCTCCGGCGCGGTTCCCACGACCGTCGAGACCATCCGCGACGAGATCCGCTTCATCCACGTCGGCAACCCGCGGTTCCGGAGGGTGGGGCTGCCCGTGTACGCCACCGGTGCCTTCTGGGTGGTGCTGTTGTTGCCGCTTGCCGCGGTGGGGGGAGCATTGGTCTTCCGGCGTCACCGGGATCGACTTGAGGGCGACGTGGCCTACGCCAGGGTGAGGAGGGCGGACCGGATGGCGAAGAAACGGCTGGCGCGCGCGCGAGGTCTCGCCGGCGGTGACCCGCGGGAGTTCTACGCCGAGGTCGCCGGTGCGCTCCAGGGACTGCTGGCCGACAAGCTCAACATGGCCGAGGCGGGGCTGGTCAGGGAGGAAGCGGAAAGGGTCGCGGCGCGGCGCGGGGCATCGCCGGAGCTGCTGGAGCGCCTCTTCGCGTGTCTCGACGACTATGATCGGCAGCGGTTCGCCCCCGCGGGTGCGGACCGGGAACCACCGGAGCGCGTCCTTGAGCGCGCGGCGGGCATCATGGGCGACCTTGCCCGGGAGCTGTCCCGATGAAACGCGCCGCTGCACGGATACCGGCCCGCGCGCTCATCGCGGTCGGCGCGCTGTTTCTGCCTGTCCTGTCCGCACCCCTAAGCGCGCAGCGGGCGCTCTTCGACGAGGGCAACCGGCTCTACCAGGAGGGCGACTTCAGCGCGGCCGCGGGCAGCTACCGTGCGGTGCTGGAGGGCGGTTTCGAGTCGGCGGAGGTCTACTACAACCTCGGAAACGCCCACTTTCGCCTGGGCGATGTCGCGCAGGCCGTCCTCAACTACGAGCGCGCCGCGCGGCTGGATCCCGCAAACGAGGATGTCCAGGCGAACCTGGTGCTGGTCACGCAGATGCTTCAGGACCGGATCGAGCCCCTGCCCCGCTTCTGGGTGCTCTCCGTATTCGAGTGGTGGATGGCTCTCGTACCGCGTGAATGGCTCGTGGGGGCGGTCGCCGTCTGCTACATCGTGCTCGGCCTGACTGCGGTGCTGCTGGTGCTCGGCCGCTCCGGCGGACGGCGCGCGGCGGCGCTGCGCAGGCTCGCGTACGCTGGCGCGGTGGCAACCCTGGTCCTCGGGGGAACGCTGTTGGTCCGTGAGGCGGGGTGGGCGGTTCCGGAGCAGGCGGTCGTCATGGCGGCGGAAGCGCGGGTGCTCAGCGCACCGTCGGAAGAGGGGGGACTGACGGTCTTCACGCTGCACGAGGGCACCACGGTGAGAATCGACAGGCGCGCCGGAGAGTGGGCCGAGATCGTGCTGGCGGACGGGAAGGTCGGCTGGCTGCCGCTGGCGGTTCTGGAGGTTGTCTAGCAGTTGGCGCCAGCCGTGGACGCTACCGCACGCTGAACTGAATTCGCAACGTGCGGCCGGGCTGGGGCAGGCCGCACTGGTCCAACACGACGGAATCGGTGAGGTTGGCCGCCCCGAAAGTGACATCCACGGTGCGCGCCGATCCCCCGCGTCCGGCCACGAACACCTTCCGGGCCTCCAGGTCGAAGGTGGCGCTGGCTTCCATGCGCTCCAGGCCGGTGACTTCGACATTCTGGCAGTATTGAACCCCGCGGAACCGGAAGAAACCGCTGACGGTAACCTCCCTCGGGACAATGGCACCCAGATTGAGCGTACCCGAAACAGCGGGCGCGTACTCTGCCCTGTGATCCTCTCCGGGCACCCGGATGCGAATCCTCTGCAGCGTCAGGCCGCTGCCAAAAGTGAAGGCGCCCCTGGTTCCCGACGTGAGCACTTCGAGCCCCGTGGACCGAACCTCGTCGCGGTTGACTCGCCTGAAGCGGGGACCTTCCGTGGTCACCGTGCTGGTGCGCACGATCCCGTCCCTGAGCCTGTGGTGAAAGCCGACCATCTGCAGTCGCGTTTCGCCAGCGCTGATTGTGACGCCGGCTTCTCCGGCGACCAGGCTCTCGGGTCGAAGTTCGGGATTTGGCTCGAAGCGTCCCAGAGCTCCCGAATACAGTTCGCGAAGCGATGGGAACCGGGTCCGCCGACTGAGTCCCGCATGATAGACGGCGTTGCCGCCCGAGCCTGTGCGCGTGATCCCGGTCCGCATTCCCCAATCCCAGAGGGTGCCCAGCGGCGGCTTGTCCCCCGAGCGCGGCGTGTTCGACCCGTCCACCGAGGCCCCCAGGGTCCAGCGCGTATCACCGCTTCCTCCCTCGGTGCCCCCTCCTCCGATCTCCAGTTCGCCTCCGAGACTCCACAGGCGCTGCTGGTAGTCGAAGGTCCCACCGGATGCGAACGTCTCTGTGTGGCTGACGTTGGCGACGGTCAGCGCGCTCCGTACTTCGGCCCCGACATCGAACAGGTGGTCTCCGAGGATGCGTCCCGTCAGGGTAGAGGTTTCACCCTTCTCGCCGTCCACCACGGTTCGATATGCCGCAGTGGCGTATTCGTCGATCTCGGTTGTTGACGTGTTCAGGCCCAGACTGGCCTGGAGATCACCTTCGCCGAAGCCTGTGCTCCGCGTGCCGGTGCCCCCCGACAGCGTCAGGAACAGGCGCGACTGGTGTGGATAGCGCCAAAGTCGAGGGTCCTCGACATGGGCCTCCGGCGGCACCCCGCGCTCGACGTCCGACGCGCTGACCAGCGTCGAGAACCAGGCGCCGCCGTCTCCGCGGTAGCGGGAGGAAAGGAAGCCATCAATCAGTCGCCGGTCGGAATTGAGTCGCCGCCCGTCGGCGTCGGCAAGCAACGCCTGGTTCAGATCTTCATCCTCCCCGGCGCTGCCCGGCAGCGTCACGCCGGGAGTGTCGCGGTATGCGCCGCCCCCTCGCACGGTCCATCTGGACGCATCTCGGTCGAGCATTGCGCCCGCCGTCGCGCTCGCGTTCGTTCCCCCCACCTCGTCGACCGAGAGGGCCCCGACGAAGGGTGGAACAGGCCCTTCGAGCGACGTTCCCCGTCCGACGTCGAATTCGATGGCTCCGCCGAGAACGTTGGGCCCGTGGAGCATTGACGAGAGCCCGCGCAGCAGCGTGACGTTGCGGAATGCCGTGAGCGGGATGACCGACATGTCGGTTCGGTGGTCCCATCCCACGGTCAGCGGGATACCGTCGAGCAGTATTGCGATCTGACGGTCCTCCGCGCCACGCATGTCGGGCTGCACCTCGCCGCGGGAATTTGCCCGCACTTCGATCATCGGCATCCGGCGCAGGAAGTCCTCCATGGTCGGCGCAGCGAGCACCCCGGCCGAGTCGAGGGAGATTTCGACGGCGCTGGTGCCCCCGGTCGTAGTTGAAGGACGCGGCACCTCCACCCTCAGTCCACGCACCTCCATGACGAGGGTGTCACGCGCGACCGACGTCGTGTCCTGCGCAGACGCGGTTGTCGTACCGGCCACGAGCAGCACGAGAGCGGCGGTGACCGGCCGGACATCGAGACGGCGGATCCTGAGGCGCGGCGCACGGCCATCGATCATGTCCGTCGGCTCATCCCTTCTTGAGATGCTGACGTCGTACAGCGTCGGCCACGGCTTCCGCCGTGATGCCGTAGTGGCGGTAGATCTCCTGGAACGGAGCCGAGGCTCCGAAGCGGTCGATGCCGACTGAAGTGCCTCCGATTCCTACCCATCGCTCCCATCCCATGGTGCTGCCAGCCTCGACCGATACCTTCAGTACGTGACGCGGGAGGATCTGTTCCCGGTAGCCGGAGGGCTGTGCCGCAAACAGGCGCCAGCTGGGCATGCTCACGACCCGCGCGCCGACGCCCTCGGAGGCCAATCTCTCACGCGCCTCGAGGGCAATCCCCACTTCGGATCCCGACGCGACCACTACGGCGTCGAGAGTGGTTCCGCCTGGAGCATCCCGCAGCACGTAGGCTCCGCGGTGTAGCCGGCGGGCCGGGGGTTTTCCCGGTCTCCTGTCGATAACGGGGACGGTCTGGCGGGTCAGTGCCAGGAATGACGGCCCCTCTCGATAGGCGAGTGCCGCTCGCCATGCCTCGGCGGTCTCGGGGCCGTCGGCCGGCCGGAGGTCCAGGAGGCCGGGAATGGCCCGGAGCGCGGCCAGCTGCTCGATGGGCTGATGCGTCGGCCCGTCCTCGCCAAGGCCGATACTGTCGTGTGTGAAGACGTAGGTGACGGGCAGCCCCATCAGTGCGGCGAGCCGAATCGAGGGCCGCATGTAGTCCGAGAAGATGAGGAAGGTGCCGCCGAAGGGGTGCATGCCACCATGCAGCGCCATGCCGTTTATGATCGCTCCCATCGCGTGCTCGCGCACGCCGAAGTGAACGATCCTCCCACCGGGATTGTCGCGGAGGAGATCCCCGCTTCCAACGATGTCGGTCTTGTTCGAACCCCCCAGATCCGCGGAACCGCCGAGCATCGTCGGCAAGGCGCTGGCGGCACCCTGCAACACCTTGCCCGAGTGGTTGCGCGTCGCGGTCGCCGGCGCCGAGGACAGGTCCGGCAGAGCATCGTCCCATCCCTCGGGGAGCTCTCCCGCCATAACGGCTTCGAACTCGGAGGCGAGTTCGGGGAACTCCGCGCGGTATGCCTCAAATCGCCGGGTCCAGGCTTCCTGGTGCGCGGCCCTGCCCGCCGCCGCGCGGCGCCAATGCTCCAGTGCGGCGGGCTCCACGTGGAAGGGTTCCAGCGACGGATACCCGATATTGCGCTTGGTCGCCTCGATCTCGTCCGTGCCGAGCGGTGCCCCGTGGGTGGCCGCGGTGCCTGCCATATTGGGGCTTCCCTCCGCAATGGTCGTCCTCAGGGCGATGAGCGAAGGACGCTCTGTCTCGGCCCTGGCGGCGAGGAGAGCCGCGTCGATGGCCTCCAGATCGGTGCCGTCGTCTACCATGAGGGTATGCCAGCCGTACCCCTGGAAGCGCTGGCACTGATCCGTGGCCGTGGCCAGGTCGGTGGCGCCCTCGATCGTGATGCGGTTGTCATCGAAGATCCAGACCAGCTTGCCGAGTCCCTGGTGCCCGGCAATCTCGGCGGCCTCGTGGGAAATCCCCTCCATGAGATCGCCGTCGGAGCAGAGGGCATAGGTACGGTGACCCACGACATCGTGGCCGGGCCGATTGTAGCGCTCCGCGAGCCAGCGCTCCGCCAGCGCCATTCCGACCGAATTGGCGACGCCCTGGCCCAGGGGTCCGGTCGTGGTCTCGACGCCGGGCGTGTGGCCGTACTCGGGGTGGCCGGGCGTCTTGCTGCCCCACTGCCGGAACCGCCTGATGTCGTCCAGCGTCAGGTCGTACCCGGTCAGGTACAGGAGGCTGTAGATGAGCATGGATGCGTGGCCGGCGGAGAGAACGAACCGGTCGCGGTCCACCCAGCCCGGGTCGCGCGGATTGTGCCGGAGGTGCCGGGTCCAGAGGGCGTAGCCGACGGGGGCCAGCGCCATGGGCGTGCCGGGGTGCCCCGACCTGGCCTTCTGGACTGCGTCCATGGCCAGGGTTTTCACGGTGTCGATTGCAAGCTGCTCGATGGATGTGGACGTGCCCGCGGCCAGGGGCATGGCTCAGCCTCGCTTTTGGTTGATCACTGGACTCTTGCGGCTTCCCTCGCGACAACGAAGTTCAGGAGACGATCCTTCACGTGGACGATGCGCCGGACATCCATCCCCTCCAGATGGCGCGCCACATTCTCTTCGGCGCGGGCGAGGGCGGCTGCGGCCTCACGGTCGGCGCCCGCCGGTGCGGCGACCGTACCACGCACCTTGCCGTTCACCTGCACCGCGATGCGGACCTGCTGCTCCACCGCCTTTGCGGGATCGAAGGCCGGCCAGTTGGCGCCGGCGAAGATGCTCTCGCGGTGTCCCAGCCGTTGCCACAACTCCTCGGCCATGTGCGGCGCGAAGGGCGCGATCAGGGGCACCAGGGGCTCGACCTCGGCACGGCAGGGCGTCCGTCCGCCGGCCCGCGCCGCGTTCAGGTATTCCATCATCGCGGCGATCGCGGTGTTGTAGCGCAGCTCGCCGATCTGTCCTGTGGCCTGCTTGATCGTCCGGTGCAGCTTCCGCTCCACGGTCGGGTCCGGGGCGCCGCCGCCAAGTTCGCCGTCGCGCGGCACGATCGACTCCCAGAGCCGGTGAAGGAAGCCGTGCGGGCCGGAGATGCCCCGATCCTGGTAGTCCCCACCGGCCATGAACGGTCCCAGGAACATGAGGTAGAGGCGGAAGGTGTCGGCGCCGTACCGCTCGATGATCGGGTCGGGCACGATGACGTTGCCCTTGCTCTTGGACATCTTTGCGCCCTCCCGGATGATCAGCCCGTGGGCGCGGAACTGGTCGTAGGGCTCCTCGAAATCGAGCCAGCCCATGTCGTGCAGGGCCATGACCACGAAGCGGGAGTAGAGCAGATGGAGCACGGCGTGTTCGTTGCCGCCGATGTATGTGTCGACTGGAAGCCAGCGTCGGGTGATCTCCGCGTCGAAGGGCCGGTCGTCGAAGTCGGTGGATGGGTATCGGAGGAAGTACCAGGCGCTGTCCAGGAAGGTGTCCGACACGTCGGTCTCGCGCCTGGCGTCCCGCCCGCATCGCGGACAGGGCACCTCGTACCACTCGCGCACCCTCGCCAGCGGGCTGACGCCCGACTCGTCGGGACGAAAATCCTCGATCCTGGGCAGCAGAACCGGAAGATCCTCTTCCGGGACCGGCACGGCTCCGCAGTCGTCGCAATGGATGATCGGGATGGGCGGACCCCAATACCTCTGGCGGGAGATGCACCAGTCGTGCAGGCGGTAGTTGACCTGCGCCTCGGCGAGCCCTCGGGCAGCCAGGTCGGATGTGATGGCCCCTTTCGCCTCGGACGGCTGCATGCCGTCGTACCGGCCCGAGTTCACCAGTTTGCCGCGCGGGAACTCATACGCGATCTCGAGCGGGGTGTCGGCGTCGTCTCCGTCGTCGGCGACGACCCGGACGATGGGAAGACCGTATGCGGTCGCAAAGTCGAAGTCGCGCTCGTCGTGTCCGGGAACCGCCATGATGGCGCCGGTTCCGTATCCCATGAGAACATAGTCGGCGATCCACACGGGCACCGGCTGCCGGGTTGCGGGATTGAGGCAATGGCCGCCCGTGAACACCCCCGTCTTGTGCTTCTCGATCTTCTGGCGCGCCACGAGGTCCTTCGCCCTGGTGCGCGACCGGTAGGCGTTCACGAGGTCCCGGCAGTCGTCCGAGGTGACCAGGTCCACCATCGGATGCTCGGGAGCCAGGACCATGTACGTGGCGCCGAACACCGTATCCGGGCGCGTGGTGAACACGGGGATCAGGGGCCGCTCACGACCGTCCGTGCCGCCATCGTCTTCGCCCAGGATTGGAAATCGGATCTCCGCGCCCTGCGACCGCCGGATCCACGCACGCTGAGCCTTGCGCGTGGTGTCGGACCAGTCCAGGTCGCCGAGGTTGTCCAACAGGCGTCCCGCGTACTCGGTGATCTTCAGGAACCACTGGCGAATGAAGCGCTGCTCGACCGGGGTGCCGCACCGTTCGCACGCACCGACGACGACTTGCTCGTTGGCCAGGACGGTCATGTCGGAAGGGCACCAGTTGACCGGTGCCTCCTTCTGCTCGGCAAGGCCGTGCTTGAAGAACTGCAGAAAGAGCCACTGGGTCCACCGGTAGTACTCCGGGGCGGTTGTGTCGACGGTGTGGCGCCAGTCGAACATTCCGCCCATCCGCCGCAGCTGGCGGGTGAAGTTGGCCACGTTGGCCGGAATCAGGTCCATGGGGTGGACGCCCGCCTTCAGCGCGAAGTTCTCCGAGTGGATTCCGAACGCGTCAAACCCGATCGGCTCGAAGACGTCGTGACCCTGCAGGCGCTGGAAGCGTCCGTGCACGTCCGCGCCGGTGAAGGCGTAGATGTTCCCGACGTGCAATCCCTCGGCCGACGGGTACGGAAACATCATCAGGTTGAAAAACGGCCGCTCCGCGGTACGCAGTCGCTCCGGTGTGAAGGAGTTGGTCCCGTCGCGATCCCATCGGGCCTGCCACTTGCCTTCCAGGGTGGCGGGATCGTATGTCCTGTCGGCTTCCATGGACATCTGGTCACGGCGTTGGGAGGGTTACGTTGCCCCGGCATGCGGCCTAACCTTGAAAGCTAAGAAAGCGCGCGGGGCTTTTGCAGTCCGACTCGGCCGCGTGTCGACAACGCAGCGTCCCGAATCTCGGCTTGCCGCCCGCCGGCGGGCGGTCGTTGTTGCGCCCCAGTGAGCCGGGTGGCTACGGGGTATTGCCCGCAGACAGCAGTTCGAACGGATCGGCGACCGTGGTCACCCCGCTTCGAAGTTCCTCGATCGCCTCCCTGAGCGAGTCGTTGCTTCGGCCCGGAAGCGTTTCGAAATCGGGCAGGCGATGGTAATAGCGCATTCGGCTGAGGAGCGTGGCGTTGTTCAACGGGGTGGCCTCGAAGCCCGAGAAGGTGAGTGCCCGCAAGCGTGGACGGACCTCTTCGCGGAAGGCCCGCACATGCCGGTCGAACACCGCCTCGCGCCCGATGAGCTTCTCGGAGGCGGTCGTGGCCGTGTCGCCATACACCCCCTCGAGCTCCGCCACGAGGCCGTCGATGAACACCGAGAACAGCTTCACGTCGTGCCATCTGTCGCGGGCGCGGTTGCACCAGACGGTGTCCGGGCCTCCACCCGGACGCGTACAGAAGAACTCCGCCGCACCGGTTCTTCCCACCCAGCTGGCGAAGCTCTCGTTGAACCGCACGTGGCCGGGCACGAAGAGGTGGTTGTGGGAAAGCTCGTGGATGATCGTCGTCACGAGCTCCACTTCGTCATACCGCACGACCGTGGAGAGCAGCGGATCGGAGAACCATCCCAGGGTGCTGAAGGCGGCAGTGGGGCGAAGGTAGGTGTCGAATCCCTCGTCTTCGAGATTCCTCTGCTCGTCGAGCGCGTCGTCGAGCGAGAAAAAACCCCGGTAGGGGACGTGTCCCACCACGGGGAACCACCAGGTTCGTGACTGAAGTCTGTCCCGGTAGGCGGCGGACAGGACCATCGCGAGGGTGTCGCTCTCGAGTTCCGTGTAGGTGGTATAGCTGTCGCCGACGTCGAGACCCAGCCCGTTCATCGCGAACTCGCGGGCCTCCCGGGCAAGTGTGAGCTTGCCGCGCGTGCGCTCATCGGTGTCGGGAGCCAGAATCACCTCGGGAATCGGCTGGCGCGCACGCAGGATCTTCGCCTCCGCCCAGCCGGCCTTGATCACGTAGATGGGCGAGCACGCCGTGCCCTGCCAGAGCGTGACGGCCACCACGACGAGGCCTCCCACGGCCGCGAGCCGTCTTGCCCGCGGCCGCCTGCGCGCCTTCCCGTTCACGCCCCTTGTCACGACGGGCAGCCGCTACCTCCCGCCGCCCAGGTTCCTGATGAGGGGAATCCCGCCTTCGGTGGGAACGTATACCAGCGACCCCTCGGGCATCTCCGCGAGCTGCTGAATGTAGAAGAAGGTCAGATACTCCTGGGACAGACCCGCGGTGATGATCTGCTGAGCCTCGGCGATACCCTTGGCCTCCTCGGCCTGCTGACGCGCCTGTTCCTGGATGATCTGCGTCTGGAACTCCTCGGCGGCGACCTGCTGCTCGCGTTCCAGCTTCTGCTCGATCGCCTCGCGCACCCTGGGCGGCGCCTGGATGTCGCGCACGAACACGTCCACGACGTCGATGCGGTCGCCCGCCTTGGCCTGGATCTCCTCCTTCATGCTGATCGCCACCTCACGGCGGTCGGGGGAGAAGATCTCGTTGATCGACTTGGTGGCCACGGCGTCGCGAACACCGTTGCGGACCGCGTTGAGCACGATGCTGCGCTTGATCTGGTTTTCGGACCCGATGCGCTGATAGAGGTCGGGCGCGTTGTTGCCGTTGATCTCGAACAGGATGGACACCTCGAGCGCGACGTTGAGCTGCTCCGAGGTCTGCGCCTCGATCTGTTCGACACCGCCCTGGGCGGGGAAGGACTGTTCACGAACCGACATCCTTTCCACCGACGCAAAGGGGTTGACGATGTGTACGCCCTGCTCGAGAGACACGGGGTCGACCTGGCCGAGGAAGTGCTTGACCCCGACTTCGCCGACGCGGACCATCACGACGGCGTTCAGAAACGTCAGGCCGACGCCGACGAACATGATGACGTATCCGGCCAGGCGGGTCGGGACCTTCCCGCTCTCGCTCGGGAGGGATCGGACGATCGCCCCGATTGCGATCAGGACGATGGCGATGGCTGCGAAACCCATTGTGGTGTTCCTTTCATGGAATGGTCTGACGGGTATCCTGTTGTTTTCCTTCACAAGAATATGTGTAATTCCACTACGTGTCGCGCCCGGCCGGCCGTCACGGGAATCGGCGTCGGGCATCGGTCCAACGGACCGGGGGTTGCCGCGCGGCGCCCGCATGCCACGCAAACACGAACCAGGGAGGTCACTCAGTGAGAACCGCGGCGTCGGAGCATCGTCTGGAAGGCAAGGTGGCGATCGTCACCGGAGCATCGTCCGGAATTGGCCGGTCGGTCGCGTTTGCACTGGCGCGTGAGGGCGCCGCGGTCGTACTTGCGGCGCGGCGCATCGAGCGTCTGGAGGCGGACGTCCGCGAGTTGAGCGCGGCCGGGGCTCGAGCCCTCGCCGTCGCGGCCGACGTCACGCGGATGGACGACATGCGTGCCGTTGCAGACGCCGCCAAGACGGCATTCGCACGGATCGACATCTTGGTGAACAGTGCCGGGATCATGCCTCTTTCTCCACTTTCGGAGGGTCGCGTGTCGGACTGGACCCGAATGGTGGATGTCAACGTCAACGGCGTGCTGCACGGGATCGGGGCGGTGCTCCCGGCAATGCTGCAACAGGGGACGGGCCATATCGTCAACATCGGATCCGTGGCTGGCCGCCGGCCGTTCCCGGGTGGAACCGTGTATTGCGCCAGCAAGTTTGCCGTGCGCTGCATTTCGTGGGGTCTCCATCTGGAACTGGGCGCCGGACACGGTATTCGCTCGACGGACATTCAACCGGGCTATGCCGAGACGGAGTTGATCGATACCGTTCCGGACGCCGCTGCCCGCGACGCCTGGAATGAACGGTGGGCCGGCAAGAAACCGCTGGAGGCCGAGGACGTTGCGCAGGCGGTGCTATACGCCGTTACGTCGCCGCCGCACGTCTCGGTCAGCGAGGTGCTGGTGCGTCCCCTGGACCAGCCGACGTAGCCGGCGGGCGGGCCTCAGGCCGCTGCGCCCGCGAACTGCAGTTCGTGCAGCTGACGGTATAGTCCCTCTTCGGCCAGAAGCTCCTCGTGGCTTCCTTCCTCCACGAGCCGGCCATGGTGCATGACAAGGATGCGGTCGGCACCCTGCACGGTCGAAAGGCGATGTGCAATCACGAGGCTGGTCCTGCCGTGCATGAGCCGGTCGGTCGCCTCCTCGATGCGCGCTTCGATTTCTGAATCGACCGAACTGGTTGCCTCGTCGAGCACAAGGATCCCGGGGTCGAACGCCAGTGCGCGCGCGAACGAGAGCAGCTGCCGCTCTCCAACCGACAGGCTTGCTCCGCGCTCGCCCAGTTCCTGAGCTGCCCCGTCGGGAAGGCGCTCCACGAATGGCGTGGCGCCGACGGCCTCGAGCGACTCGGCCACCCTGGCCCCGCCGACGGTTCCCGACCCGAGCCTCACATTGTAGTCGACCGATTTGCTGAACAGGAAGATGTCCTGCAGGACCAGCCCGATCCGCGCGCGCAGGTCCTGCAGCTGGAGCTGCTCGACCGGGATTCCGTCGACCAGGATGCGGCCGCGCTGAGCCTCGTAGAATCTCATGAGCAGGTTGATCACCGTCGTCTTCCCGGCGCCCGTGTGCCCCACGATCGCCAGTTTCTCCCCTGGCGCGACCGTGAACGACAGGTCCCGAATCACCCAGTCGCGCCGACCCTCCGCGCCACGGCGGCCCTTCGCCTCATCCTCGCCGCCCGCGTACGCGAACCAGACGTTCTCAAACCGGATTTCCCCCGGCGCCCCTTCCGGAAACCGACGCGTGACCGTCGCGTCACGGATCGCGGGCTCGCGGTCCAGCAGCCGGAAGATCCGCTCGGAAGAGGCCATGGCTCCCTGCAGCAGGTTGTATTTCTCGGACAGGTCCTGAATCGGCCGGAAGAACCGGCGCGCGTAGTCGAGGAAGGCCGCGAGAACGCCGATGGTGACGGCACCCTGGATCATCGCGCTGCCCCCGTACCAGACGATGAGCGCGATTGCCACGGAGGTGAGCTGCTGAATGACCGGAAAAAACAGCGCGTAGTAGGTGATCGACCGCAGGTGGGCGTCCAGGTAGTCGTTGTTGAGTTCCTTGAAGCGTCCCAGGTCGGCGTCTTCGCGGTTGAAAAGCTGGACGACCCTGATTCCGGTGAAGCGCTCCTGAAGGAAGGCGTTCATCCGCGCCAGGCGATGGCGGATGTCCCGATACGCGGACCGGATGCGCGAGCGGAAGACGAATGCGGCCCAGGCGACGAAGGGAAGCACGCTGAAGGTCACCAGGGCCAGGTCGGCATCCATCTGGAGCATCGCGGCCACGATGAAGAAGAGCATGAAGAGGTCGCCGAAGACCGTGACGAGCCCCGAGCTGAAAAGCTCGTTCAGCGTCTCGACGTCCGAGGTGATGCGTGTCATCAGCCGGCCGACCGGGTTCCGGTCGTAGAAGCGAAGGTCGAGCTCCTGCAGCTTGCGGAAGATCTGCGTGCGGAGATCGTACATCACCCGCTGGCCGAGCCAGGTCGTGACGAGCGCCTGCACGTACTGGAGGACGAAGACCAGTACGGTGACCGCCAGGTAGACGATGGCGAGAAGCGCAAGTTGCCCGCCATCGTTGGAAGGGATCGCCTCGTCGAGGGCGATCATGGTGAGGTAGGGACCGATCACGGCCGCCAGCGACGCCAGCAGCAGGAGGACGACGGCGCCCGCTACCTGCAGCGCGTATGGCCGCAGATAGCGCAGAAGGCGCGCCATCAGGCGTGAATCGTACGCCTTGCCTAGGACTTCCTCTTCGTAGCCATCGTGCGCTTGCGACATGCTTCAGCCGGTCGTGCCCATCGCCGTGCGCGTCACGGCCGCGACCTCAGGGCCGGCCCGCCGCGACCAGGTCGAGCCCGTCCAGCAAGCGCTGCATCCTGTCCCACGGCGCGACGGTCGCCCGGAGTCCGGATCCCCGCGCGGTGGTGCCCGCAAAGGGGCGAACGCGCACACCGCACGACTCCAGTTGCCGCGTTTCCGGTTCCAGCCTGTCATCCGGACGCAGGATGAACACGAAGTTGGCTGCCGAGGCCGGGACGCTGTAGCCCCGCTGGCGCAGGCAGTCGATCAATCGCTCTCGGTTCACCCTGGTCTCGGCGATGGTCTCGTCCAGCCACGGCGAGTCGCTTGAAACCGCCGCCGCCGCGGCTGTGCTCGTGACGCCGGAAACGACGAATGGCCCCCGCGCCTTGTCGACTTCGAGGACGAGCGACTCGCTGCCCACCCCGTACCCGGCCCGCATGCCGGCGAGCCCGTACGCCTTCGACAGGGTCTTGACGCACAGTGTGCGCTCACCCTCCAGCGCCATCTCGAAGGGCGTCAGATCCTCACGAGCCCGGTGGTACTCGCCGTACGCCTCGTCGATGATCAGGACGCTCCCGACAGCTTCCGTGTGCTTGTGGACGGCCCGGATCCAATCGTCGGGGACGGCCTCCCCGGTCGGATTGCCCGGGTTCGCGATGTATGCGATGCACGGCTGCGAACCCGCGAAGCGGATGGGGTCTTCCAGCGCTCTTTCCCACTCGACCGGCACCGGTTCATGTCCGTTCATGCGTGCCAGCATTCCCGCCGCCGGCCAGCCCGGATCCATGAAGCGCATGCGCGTCGGCGCCACCGCCCGCATGAGCGCGTCCAGCACTCCGGTACCCCCCGCGCCCGTGGTCACGTTGCAGGGTGAGGTGCCGAATTTCGCCGCGACGGCTGCCGCGAGCTCGTCCGCGTAGCTGTCCGGGTACTCGGATGCAACCGCCGTGCCCGCGTCCGCCATGACGGCCAGTGCCGCCGGATGGGCTCCCCAGAGGTTGCGGTTGTCACCCAGGTCGGCCGCGATCGGTGACCGATCCGGAAGGTAGCGACCGAGGTCGTCGTAGTCGTCGCGCGGGTAGATGTCCGGTTTCATCGTGTTTCTGCTGGTAGATTGAGGAAGACGGCATGTGCCTTGGTGCGGCGCGAGGCCGTTCCACGGTCGGGAAAATCGTGTCCGAAGGCAACGGGTGGCCACTCGGGGGACTGTAGCGCGTTCATGGATCGATCGATTCGGATCAGAGGTGCGCGGCAGCACAATCTGAAGAACCTCGACCTTGACCTGCCGCGCAACGCGCTCACCGTCATCACCGGGCCCTCGGGATCGGGAAAGTCCTCTCTGGCGCTGGACACCCTCTTTGCGGCGGGCCAGCGCCGCTACGTCGAGGCGTTGTCCAGCTATGCCAGGCAGTTTCTCGACCGGCTCGAGAAGCCCGATGTCGACCGGATCGACGGACTGTCGCCCGCCGTCGCGATCGAGCAGCGCAATCCGACGACCAGCAGCCGCTCCACGGTGGGCACCGCCACGGAGGTCTACGACTTTCTCCGGCTCCTCTTTGCGCGGGTGGGGCGTACGCATTGTCCCGCCTGCGGGGACGAAGTATGTCCGGACAGCGTCTCCGATGCCGTCGATCGCGTCACGTCCCTGCCCCCGGGCGACCGGTTCCTGGTTGCCTTTCCGCTGAGCAGGAGCGGTCGCGTATCCCACGAACTGGTTGTGGAGAACCTCCAGGCTCTCGGCTTCGTCCGCGTACTGGCCGATGGAGTGTTGGCCGAGCTCCGTGATCTGCCGACTGCATCGGCGGACCGGGACACCCCGGCAGCTGCAGCCGAGCCGGGACCCGGGCCGGGCGAGGCCGCCGTTGCCGATCTCGCGACGGCCCGGGAAGTCATGGTCGTTGTCGACAGGCTGAAGATTCCGCCCACGCCCGACCGGAACTGGACGGACCGGCTTGCGGACTCGATCGCCACGTGCTTCCGTGAAGGCGAGGGCGAAGCGGTCGTGGTTCCGGCGAACCGCGCGCACGAAGCGATCCGCTTCTCGGAGCGGTTCCGGTGTCCCCGGCACCCCGACAAGGTCTTCCTGAAACCGTCGCCGCGCCTCTTCTCCTTCAACAATCCCTACGGCAGCTGCCCCACGTGCACCGGCTTCGGCGCGACCCTGGAATACGACCCCGCGCTGGTGGTTCCCGACGAGGACCTTTCGCTCGACGACGGGGCGGTGGACCCGTGGGCGAAGCCCCGCTACAGGCGGGAACGCGCCCTGCTGCGCCGTTTCGCCGACGAATACGGCGTCTCGATCCACGCTCCGTGGAAGGAGCTGCCCGAGTCCTTCCGCGAGGCGGTGCTGTACGGCCAGGGGTCGTTTCGCGGGGTTCTGGACTTCCTCGGCTCCAGGGAGCGGAAGCGGTACAAGCAGTACATACGCATCTTCCTCCGCCAGTACCAGCGCCCTCGGCCATGCCGCGCCTGCGGCGGATCGCGTCTCAGGCCCGAGGCCGGGCATGTGGCCGTGGGCAAACTCGACATCGGGAAGGTCTCCGCCATGCCGATCGAGGCGCTTCCGGAATGGATGGCGGGACTCGATCTGCGCCCGATGGAGGTCCGGATCGCGAGCACCATACTGCGGGAGCTGTCGGCGCGGTTGGGGTTTCTCGTGGATGTCGGCCTGGGATACCTCACGCTTGGCAGGCAGATGCGCACGGTCTCCGGAGGGGAAGCACAGCGGATCTCCCTTGCCAACTCCCTGGGTTCGCGCCTCGTTGACACGCTGTACGTCCTCGACGAGCCCTCGATCGGACTGCACCCGCAGGACATGGACGCCCTGATCGGACTGTTGCACCGGCTCCGTGACGGCGGCAATACGGTGGTCGTGGTCGAGCACAACGCGACCGCGATCCGCGCCGCGGACCACGTTGTCGAACTGGGTCCGGGTTCCGGGGACCTGGGCGGGGAGGTCGTTTTCGAAGGCCCGCCCGACGATCTGGCCCGAACGGAGACAAATACGGGCAGGTATCTGTCAAAGGTGTGCGCGCGAGCCGGCGGAGACGGCAAGGAAGGCCGCAGCGGGCCGCGCGGATGGAGTGGGAGTCGCCGCCGGCCGGTGGATGGCGCCCGCATCCGGCTGGAGGGAGCGAGGCTGCACAACCTGCGCGGAGCCGAAGCGGAGTTCCCGGTCGGGGCGATGACCGTCGTGACGGGCGTGTCCGGGTCGGGCAAGTCGACCCTCGTGCACGACATTCTCTACCGTGCGCTGGAGCGTGAACTTCGGGGAGGCCGCACGTCGGCAAAGGAGCACCTTGGCGAGGTGATCGGCGCCTACGGCTCCCTGACCGGTACCGAACACGTCGACGACGTGATTCTGATCGACCAGAGCCCCATCGGACGCACGCCCCGCTCGAATCCGGTCACCTACATCCGGGCCTGGGCGGACATCCGCCGCATCTTCGCCCGCCAGCGCGCGGCCGCCACGGCCGGTCTGGACGCGCGCAGCTTCTCGTTCAACGTCAGGGGCGGCCGCTGCGAGGAGTGCAGAGGCGCCGGATACGTGCGCGTGGAGATGGTCTTCATGGCGGACATCCACGTGCCGTGCGAGGTGTGCGGCGGAAAACGCTACCGGCCCGAGGTGCTCGAAGTCAGAGTGCGCGGGCTCAACGTCACCGATGTGCTCGATCTGACCGTCGATCGCGCCATACGCTTCTTCCTCCGCGAGCCACGGCTGGGTCAGGCGCTGTGGCATCTGCAGCAGGTCGGACTCGGCTACCTCCGTCTGGGCCAGCCGGCCACGACTCTGTCGGGCGGCGAGGCACAGCGGCTGAAGATCGCGCGTGAACTGATCGGGGCGGCGGCCCGCAAGGGCACCCGCAAGGCGTACATCCTGGACGAGCCGACGACCGGTCTTTCGGGAGAGGACGTGGAACTGCTGAACGACGTGCTCCGCAGGCTGGTCAAGGCGGGCCACACCCTGGTGGTGGTCGAACACGATCTGGATGTCGTCAGGGCGGCCGACTGGGTGGTCGACATGGGCCCCGGAGCCGGTGCGCGCGGCGGAGAGGTCGTCGCCATGGGGCGGCCCGAGGACGTGGCCTCGGTGCCCGAGAGCGTGACGGGCCGGTTTCTCGGAGAGGCGCTGGGGTGGGGAGAGCGACGGTCCGGTCCGGGGCGGCCGCACCCGCGCGACCATCGGGGTTCGGATTCCGGCGCGCCTGCGGGAGCCGCGTGACCTCGTCCCGGCCGCGCCACGCACCCCTCGTCACGGTCGTCCTCCCGGTCAGAGACGGCGCCGCCACGCTGGGAGCCGCGTTGCGGTCGCTCGGCGCGCAGACGTTCTCCGACTTCGAGATCATCGTGGTCGACGACGGATCCGGTGACGACACGGCGCGTGTCGCGCGGCGGTGGGAGCGGCGCGACAGCCGCTTCCGCCTGGTTCGCACCCCGCCCGGAGGCATCGTGTCGGCGCTTCGCCGCGGCCTCTCCGAGGCGCACGGGACGCTGGTCGCGCGGATGGACGCGGACGACGTATGCCACCCCGCGCGGCTCGCCACCCAGGTCGACCTCCTGCAGCGCCGCCCCGACCTCGCAGGCTGCGGCACCGGCGTCCGCTACGTCCCGGCTTCCAGCGTCACCGCGCGGGCGGCCGAATACGCGTCCTGGCTCAACTCCATGACCACGTGGGAGACGGTCGCGGCGAACATCTTCGTCGAATGTCCCCTCGCGCACCCCACCATCATGTTCAGGGCCGCGGCGCTCTCCGCCGTGGGCGGCTACCGTGACCGCGGCTGGCCCGAAGACTACGACCTGGTGCTGCGCCTTTGGCGGCGCGGCCACCGCTTCGTGTCCGCCCCGCGCGTGCTCCTCGACTGGAACAACCGCGGAGACCGCCTGAGCCGCACGCACCCTTCCTACTCGCTGGACGCGTTTCGCGCGTGCCGGGTGCATCACCTGCGCCGCACCCTGCTCGCCGGCAGGTCGGGTGTCGTGATCTGGGGAGCGGGTCCCACGGGCAAGAAGCTTGCGCTGGAGTGCCGTCGCCAGGGGATCCGGGTGCGCGCGTTCATCGAGGTCGACCCACGCAAGATCGGCCAGGTGATTCACGGCGCGCCGGTGCGCGAAGCGGCGGCCGCCAACGGGTTCCGGGACGCACTGCATCTGGGAGCCGTCGCGAGGTCCGCGGGCCGCGAGACGGTGCGGGCGGCGGCGGTGGGGGAGGGGCTCGCAGACGGCGAGGACTTCGTGGCGATGGCGTGAGGAGGACCCGCGTCGGGGCCAGGCGCGGACGCGTCCACGCGGTGCTCGAAGGGGCGCTGGAAGAGGCGTGCGAACCAGCCCGGATTAACCGCTCCCTACAGCTTGAAAAGCCTTTGTGAATCAGCTATTTTCAAGGGCTGTCCGGGGCTCGTTTTTGAAGCCTTCGGCCCAGCGCATCCAACCCTTCAGCGCCCGCAGGACGCATGGCCGAAAACGAGCACGATACCGCAGGCGAACGGGTCCTCGAACGAATCCTCGAACAGGAGATGCGCGAGTCGTTCATCGACTATTCGATGAGCGTCAACGTGCAGCGCGCGCTTCCCGACGTGCGGGACGGGCTGAAGCCGGTTCACAGGCGCATCCTCTACGCGATGTCCGAACTGGGCCTGTCGCCGGGACGGGCGTACAAGAAGTGCGCGACGGTCGTCGGCGAGGTGCTCGGCAAGTACCATCCGCACGGCGACTCCGCGGTCTACGACGCGCTTGTCCGCATGGTCCAGGATTTCTCGCTGCGGTATCCGCTCGTGGACGGCCAGGGGAACTTCGGCTCCATCGACGGGGACTCGGCCGCGGCCTATCGCTACACGGAAGCCCGTCTCCAGCGGCTCTCCATCGAACTGCTGGCGGACATCGACAAGGACACGGTCCGCTTCGACGAGAATTTCGACGGTCGCCTCAAGGAACCGTCGGTCCTGCCGTCGAAGGCGCCCAACCTCCTGATCAACGGAGCGTCGGGGATCGCCGTGGGAATGGCGACGAATATTCCCCCGCACAACCTGCGCGAGGTCGTCGCCGGCCTGCTGGCGCTCATCGACGACCCGTCGCTTCCGCAGGACCGGCTGGAAGAGATCGTCCGGGGCCCCGACTTCCCCACCGCCGGCCTGATCTGCGGCACCGAGGGCATCCTGGAGGCGTATCGAACGGGACGGGGCCGGGTCGTCATCCGGGCCAGGGCGGACATCGAGGAGGCCGACGACGGGCCGGCCCGGATCATCGTCACCGAGATCCCGTTCATGGTGAACAAGGCGCGCCTGATCGAACAGATCGCGACGCTGGTGCGCGAGAAGAAGCTCACCGCCATCCGCGACCTCCGGGACGAGTCCGACCGCGACGGCCTCCGCGTCGTCATCGAACTGAAGCGGGACGCGGTGCCTCAGGTCGTCCTCAACCGCCTGTACAAGCACACGCCGATGCAGTCCACCTTCGGCGTGATCTTCCTCGCGCTGGTCGACGGCGTGCCCAGGGTCATGCCGCTGCGCGACATGCTCGGGCACTTCATCGAGCACCGCCACAACGTCGTGGTGAGGCGGAGCCGATTCGACCTGGCCGCGGCCAGGGACCGCGAGCACATCCTCGAGGGGCTGAGACTCGCGGTCGACAACATCGACGAGGTCGTGAGGATCATCCGCGCTTCGCGCGATGCGGCGGAAGCAGCGGTGGGGCTGCGCCGGGCGTCGAAGTCGTGGCGCAAGCTGGTGCTGCCGGGTGAGCCGGTCGAGGATCTGCCCGAGTCGGCCGACGACGAGTCCTACGAGCTTTCGGAGCGGCAGGCGCGGGCCATCCTGGACATGCGGCTGGCTCGTCTGACCGGGCTCGAGATGGAGAAGCTGGACCACGAGTTGCTGGGTGTTCGGACGCGGATCGCGGAACTGGAACGCATCCTGGGGGACCGCGGGATCCGGATGGGAATCATCAAGGACGAGCTAAGGGAGATCGCCGCGCGCTACGGCGACGACCGGCGTTCGGAGATCCGGGGCAGCGTGTCCTCCTTCGACGTGGAGGACCTGATCGCGGACGAGGAAGTCGTGATCACCATGTCCCGCCAGGGGTACGTGAAACGCATCCCCATCGACACCTACCGCGCACAGCGGCGCGGCGGACGCGGCCTCCGCGGGATGAATACCAAGGCTGAGGACTGGGTCGAGCACCTCTTCGTGGCGTCGACGCACGACTACCTGATGGCGTTCACCGACCAGGGCCGGTGCCACTGGGTGAAGGTATGGGGGATTCCTCACGGAGGCCGCTACGCGAAGGGCAAGCCGATCGTCAACTTCCTGCACCTGGCCCGGGGCGAGAAGGTGGCGTCGGTGCTGCCCGTGCGAGAATTCAGCGGCGACCGGTTCCTGCTCTTCTGCACCAAGAACGGGGTGGTCAAGAAGACGCCGCTGTCGGCGTACGGCCATGTGCGCGCGGTGGGGATCTACGCGATCAAGTTCCGCGAGGGCGACGAGCTCATCGACGTTCGCATCACCGACGGCGCCAACGAAGTGGTCCTGGCGACCCGGCTGGGCAAGGCCATCCGCTTCCACGAATCGGACGTGCGGTCGATGGGGCGCAACACGGAAGGCGTGATGGGGATACGGCTGGGCAAGGACGACGAGGTCGTGGGGATGGTCGTGGTGCGCCGGCCGGACGAGACGCTGCTCACCGCGACCGAGCGCGGGATGGGCAAGCGGAGCGAGATCCGGAACTATCGGTTCCAGGCCCGGGGCGGGCTGGGCGTGATCAACCTGAAGCTGTCGGCGAACTCCGGTCCGGTGGTCGCGGTCAGGGCCGTTACGGACGACGACCAACTCATGGTGATCACCCGCAACGGGGTGGTGAACCGGCAGCCCGTGTCGGACATGCGCGTGATCGGGCGCGCGACCCAGGGGGTGCGGCTGGTCAACCTGGACAAGGGCGATTCGGTGGTCGATGTCGCCCGGGTCGTGGGCGATGACGAGGACTGAGGCGTCTCCAGTGCGAGACGCGGCCGCCGGCGCCGGGGCGGGGACGGGGGCGGCTGGAGATGACGCCACCGCCGGCCTCGTCTCGCTGACCGAGATCCAGGCCGCGGCCGCGCGCATTCTCGGCACCGTGGTCCGCACGCCGCTGATTCCGGACGCGGACCTGTCGCGCGCGGCAGGCGCCGAGGTTCGCCTCAAGTGCGAGTCACTGCAGAAGGCCGGCGCCTTCAAGGCGAGGGGGGCCTGCAATTTCCTCGCGCAACTTCCCGAAGAAGAGCTGGCCCGCGGCGTCATCACCTACTCCTCGGGGAACCACGCCCAGGCGGTGGCTTTTGCCGCCGGACTCAGGGGTGTGCACGCCGTGGTGGTCATGCCCACGACGGCGCCGGGGGTGAAGAGCGACGGGGCCCGCAATCTCGGTGCGCGCGTCGAGTTCGCGGGGACGACGTCCGAGCACCGGCGGGTGCGCGCCGAGGAGATCGCGGCCGAAGAGGGCCTGGTGATGGTCCCGCCCTTCGATCACCCGTGGATCATCGCGGGGCAGGGAACCGTGGCGCTGGAAGTCTGTGAAGACTGGCCCGAGGTCGATACGCTGCTGGTGCCGATCGGAGGCGGAGGACAGATGGCGGGCTGCGCGGCTGCGCTTCGGCGCCTGAACCCGGCTGCCGCCGTGATCGGCGTCGAGCCCGCGGGAGCGCCCACCATGCGGCGGGCGCTCGATGCGGGGGCCCCGTCCACGCTGGAACGCATCGACACGATCGCCGACGGTCTGGCGCCCACCCGCGCCGGCGACCTCACCTTCGCCCACGCGGCCGCGTTCCTGGACGACGTCGTGCTCGTCGAGGACGACGACATCCGGCGCGCCGCCGCCCACCTCATCACGCGGCGCAAGCTCGTGGTGGAGTACTCGGGCGCGGCCACCGTCGCCGCGCTCCTGTCCGGCCGCGTCGATGCGACCGGGCGCAGGGTCTGCGCGGTCCTCTCCGGGGGCAATCTGGACACGTCCCTGCTGGGCGAAATCCTGGACGTGGATCCCGCTGCGTAGCCCTGCACGGCCCCGTGCTCATCCTCTTCGACATCGACGGCACCCTCACGACAGGCGGCCCCGCGCGGTCGGCGTTCCGGCTTGCACTCGAAGAGGTGTACGGAACGGCGGGACCGATCGCCAATCATGATTTTTCGGGCAAGACGGATCCCCTCATCATGCGGGAGCTTCTGACCGCGGCCGGGCACGACACACGGCAGATCGAGACCGGGCTGCCGCGTTTCTGGGCGCGCTACGTGACCGGGCTGGAGGCGCGGATCGACGGCGACCCCGTGACCGTGCTGCCCGGAGTCCACGAGCTGATCGCAGCGCTCACCGCGCGAGAGGACGCTTACCTTGCCCTTGTGACCGGCAACGTCGAGGATGGCGCCAGGCTGAAGCTCCGATCGGCGGGGCTGTGGCGCCACTTTCCGGTGGGGGCATTCGGCTCGGACCACGAGCTGCGCAACGAACTGCCGCCGGTTGCGATCGAGCGGGCGTCGGCACACTGGGGCCGCGCGTTCCGGGGAAGCGACGCCGTGGTCCTGGGCGACACGCCCCGCGACGTGGAGTGCGGCAAGGCGGTCGGCGCAGCCACCGTGGCGGTCGCGACGGGCCACGTTTCCGCCGCCCGGCTGCGGGGCACCGGCGCCGACCGCGTTCTTGAGGATCTCTCCGACACCGGCGCTGTCGTCGAAGCCCTGCTCGGCGGGAATACCGAGCCGGAATACTAAACAGAAATGTTAAGTATTGTTCCGGCACCGCCGACTGCCCATCTTGCTATGGTCCCGCCCGTGCATTGGAAGCAGGCGGGGGACCGTGGGCTATCATGATTCGGAGAACAATGACATGAAAAATTTCTACATCATCATCGGGATCGTGGCGGTCGGCGGGATTGCGACGATTGCCCTGGTGCTCCGGGGCGGCGGCGCCGCAGTGACCGAGCCCGTCGACCTGGGCGAACTCGCGGACGCGGAGTTGCTGGGGCTGGCACAGGGTATGGTCCAGGGCGACCCGGACGCGCCGGTCACGATCATGGAGTTCGGCAACTACCAGTGCAACTCCTGCCGGCAGTTCGCGCTGATGATCAAGCCGCAGGTGGACATGGCCTACATCGAGACCGGCCAGGCCAAGTTCGTGTACTACGACTATCCGAATCCCGGCTTCCCGCACTCGTTCCTGGCTGCGCGGGCCGCCCGTTGCGCCGGCGACCAGGAACGCTACTTCGACTATCACGACGCGGTGTACCGTACGTTCGACGACTGGGCCATGCGCAGCAGCGTCGCCGGCCACTTCGAGGACCTGGCCGGCGAAATCGGTCTCGACACCGACGCTTTCGAGGAATGCCTGCACAGCGACCGGTTTGCGGATGTCGTAACCGCCAACCTCACACTGGGTCAGCGGCTTGGCGTGCCTGGCACGCCGGGGATCTTCGTCCACCACGGCACGGGCTCCGCCCAGCGGCTGGGCGGCTTCCAGTTCATCGACATTCAGCAGGCCATGGAAGCCGGCCCGGGGAATTGATTTGACGGAATCGCCCCCGCGAAACCGAATGCTCATCGCCGTCCTCACCCTGGGCGGCGCGTTCCTGGCCTTCTACCTGGTGGCCTACGCCATGGGATGGACGCCGCCGATACCTTGCGGCACAGGCGACTGTGCCACCGTGCAGTCCTCGAGGTATGCCTGGATCGGTCCCGTGCCAGTCGCCGGGATCGGTCTGGGCGGCTACATCGCGCTCTTCGCGCTGTCGATCGCGGGATTGCAGGGGCCGTTCGCCTCCTCGCGCGTCACGGCCTTTCTGCTCTTCGGCGGTGCCCTGTCCGGAGTCCTGTTCAGCGCCTACCTCACGTATATCGAGGCGGCGGTCCTGCAGGCGTGGTGCCGCTACTGCGTCGCCTCCGCGATCCTCATCTCGATCGTGTTCCTGGCGACGCTGCCGGAGCTGAAGCGCATGCGTGGATCCCGCGGGAGTTCACCATGAGTGGCGAACGGATTCGCGTGCGCGTGCTGTACGCCGAAGGTGGCGGATACCACTCCGAGGTCATCTCCGTCCCCGGCGACGGGCTGCGGGACCATGAGCGCCTGATCGATTTCCTGCGCGAGGACGAGGCTGTGGCCGCCAAGTGCTACATTGACGCCGCGAGGCTCTGTTCGGCGCAGTTGCTGGAGGCGGACGAAGAGGCCTGACCGTGGCGGGCGCCCGGCCTACAGCGAGTGCAGGACGCTCAGCGCCCGCGCCAGCGACCACTCTCCCACGGTCTGCGGCGGCCAGGCATTCGCGCTGTGCGAATGCACCAGGGACGCAGCTTCGGCGCGGGCCCGCTCCGCCGTTTTCCCGTCGACCTGCCCTGCTTCTTCCGCCTCGTTCAACTCGTCTTCGTCCAGTGTCCGGACCGGGCCCCAGCGGGGGACCCAGACGTCAAGGCACAGATCCGTTGTCGACCAGGTGCGGGCGTCGACGAAATCGACCGGCGTGAGGACATTGGCGTACATCCCCGTGTGGCTGCCGTTGTTGCGGAAGAAAAGGCCGATATCGTGCCACTTGCCCGGGAACGTGAACCAGATGACCGGCGAACGCGGCTCCAGAATGGTGAGTTCATCGACGACGATCGGTTGCTCGAGGGGCGCACGGGGCTGAAACGTGACGACGACATCGGCACTGCTGTCCAGCACGAAGAGACGATAGGTATCCTCCGGTTTCCCGATGCGCCGGTAGTATATGTCGACGAAATCGCCATCCCGCGGCAGGATCAGCCGCCGGTTGGACCCGGAGCCTTCGGCGGGCGCGGTCACGGGCCGTCGAATCGTTCGGGGTTGGCCCGCTCGACGAAGACGTCCATGATTCCGCCGCACACCGCCGGACTCCACGTGGTGAAGTCATCGGTCAGGTCGACGCGAACGGTTCTCGGCGGCGCGCCGGCAAGCAGTGCCTCCGCGGCAGCGATCACTTCGCCTTCGCCACACCCTCCTCCGACGGTGCCGGCGATCACGCCGTCCCGCCCGACAAGCATCCGTGCGCCGGTCTTGCGCGGCGTCGATCCCCTGGCGGACACGATCGTGGCCAGGACGGCCGGCTCGCGCAAAGTCGCCAGTTGGCCCAGCAGCTCCTTTTCGTCCAACTCGCTCCTCCGTGTTCGCGTTGTGGATTGCCGCCGTGGCCGCTCAGTCCTCGGCAGCGTTTCGTCCCCCCGGGTCCCCGAAGAAGCGCTCGACAACCCGTTCCTTCTCCACGAGGGGCGCTCCCGTGCCTCCCCCGTGAAACAGAATGATCTCCGCCACCACCGAGACCGCGATCTCGGCCGGTGTCTGCCCACCCAGATCGAGGCCGACCGGGGCTCGCACCCGGCGCATTTCGTCGGTCGTGAAGCCTTCCCGAGCGAGCTGCTCGTGGGTTGCACGCACCCGGCGGCGACTCCCGATCATACCGATGTAGCCCGGGGGTGCCGACATGCGCAACAGCCGCACCAGGCACTCGTAGTCGAAGCTGTGCCCCCGCGTGACGAGCACGACATGGTCGGAGGGGCCGAGGTCCATGGCGGCGAAGGGGTCGCGGAAGTCGATCACGCGTACCGCGGCGGCCTCCGGAAAACGGTCCGCCGCGGCAAAGTCCGGGCGGTCGTCCAGCACTTCGACGCGCATTCCCAGCATCGCGGCCATCCGGGACAACGGAATGGCGATGTGTCCCGCACCCACGATCACCATGCGCGCGGGCGGGCCGTGGAGTTCGATATAGACCGTGGCCGTGACGGTCCGGCCGCCGTCCGGGTACCGAAAGTCGCGGCTCAGCGCACCGCGGGATTCTCTTGGGGGGAAGAGCGCCGGCACCGCCGCGGCGACCGCTTCGTCGAGCGCCGGGCTGCCGAGCGAGCCCCCGTGGCGCCTGCCGGAGAGCCACCACCGCCGCCCGATCAGCGCAGGGTCGCGCGCGCCGGTCACGACCGCCGTGTATATCCGCTCGCCCCTTCCGAGCGCTTCCAGGACTCGGGCGGCTACCCGCGCGGCCGACGGATTCATGCGGACGCGCGGGGTGGCCCGGTGCGGGTCCGCGGCCCGGACGGGCACGCTGGCGGCCTGGAGTGCGGCGAAGGCTCCCGCTGGAACCGCCGCCGGTATCGCTCGGGCGTGTCGATGTCCTCCACGGCGCCCGGATCCTCCACCGCGACCTCCACCACCCTGCCGGGATCGCGTCGCACCACCGTCCGCGCCCCCTCCGGAAGGCCCGGCTCGTGGAACTCGTGCGCGATTCTCATGTCGGCCAGCACGGGGTGCCCACGGCGATCCCCGCAGCGGGGCAGCACGATGTCGGCGCGGGCGGCGCCCCACGCGGCGATCAGCGCCTCGACGGTTGCGCGCGCGACGGCGGGGTTGTCGACCGGGGTGAAGACCACCGCGGCGGGGAGATTCTCGCGCCTGGCCAGACTGGCCAGCCCCGCCCGCAGCGAACCGATCTGGCCGCCCGCGCCGTCCGGGTTCACGACGAGGCGCGCGCCTGCCCTCGCCGCTTCGTGGGCCACGCTGCCCCTGCTCGCCGCCACGACGACGATTACGGGGTCGCACCCGGCGCTCTCCAGCGTCTGCACCAGCCGCCCGACGAAGGTCGTCCCGCCCGCGTCCAGGAGCGCCTTCGCGGTGCCCATCCGCGACGAACCGCCGGCGGCGAGCACGAGGCCCGCGACGCGCGGCCCCGGTCGCCGGCGCGGTCTGGCGGGAACGCGGTTCGCGCTCATCCTCGTTCCGGCGCCACGTCGTCGGCGCGCGGAAACGCGCCGTGGAAGGTCTCGCCTGCCTCGGCCAGCTGCCCGAGCAGCGTACTGGGCTCAAAGCGGCTTCCATGCGCGTCCTGGAGGGCCGCAAGGGCCGCGAGAACCTCGTCCAGCCCACGGTCGTCCGCATACCTCAGAAGGCCGCCACGGAATGGCGGGAAACCGGCGCCCATGATCATGCCCAGATCCACGTCCGCGGCGCTCGACACAATGTCGTCCTCAAGCACCCTGGCGGCCTCGTTGACCATGGCGAGGATCGTCCGGTCCCGCGCCCGTGTAGGGTCCCGATCAGTGCGCGGCGAGGACACGCCCATGTCCGCATACACGGTGGGATCGATGCCTTTCGGCTTCGCGCCTTCATACAGGTAGAACCCTCTGCCGCCCTTCTGGCCGGGCCGGTTCGACTTCGCCAGAGCGGCGAGGGATCGGGCGGGCGCCAGCCGGTCGCCGAACGCGGCGGCCAGCGCCTGTCCCGCGTGGTATGCGACTTCCATGCCGATCGTGTCGATCAGGCGGCAGGGACCCATCGGCATGCCGAACCGGGTCCAGACGCGGTCCAGCGCGGCCGCGTCCCAGCCCTGGTCAAGCAGGTGCCCGGCCTCGTTCAACCCGGGTCCGATGATACGGTTGACCAGGAAGCCGGGTCCGTCCCGCGTGATGACCGGGACCTTGCCCAGTCGCACTGCGAGCGCGGCGATGGTCTCGATCGTGTCGGCGTCGGTCTTCTCCCCCGCGACCACCTCAACGAGCGGCATGCGGTGAACAGGGTGAAAGAAATGCATCCCCGCGAATCTGCCGGGCCGCTCCAGGACGCCTGCCATCTCGTCGATCGACAGCGACGACGTGTTGGTCACGATCACCGCCTCGGGACCCACGACCGCTTCGACTTCGCCGAGCACGGCCTGCTTGACGTCCATGCGCTCGACGACCGCCTCGACCACCAGGCCGGCCCGCGCCACGCCCGGGTAGTCGAGTCCCCCCGAGATCATCGCCATCTTCCTCATGGCGTCCCGGCGGCCGAGCTTGCGGCGTTTCACGGCACCGTCAAAGACCGAACGCGCGTAGGCGAGTCCTCCCGCCACGGCCTCGTGGCGCACGTCCTTCATCCGCACGGGAAGATCATTGTACGCCGCCACCTGTGCGATCCCGGCTCCGAGCTGGCCGGCCCCGACCACTGCGATGCGCTCCACCACGGCGTCGCGGCCGCCATCCGACCACGGTCCCTTTCGGGCCGCCTCCCGCCAGCCGAAGAGACCAAGCAGATGGCGGCACACGGGCGACGCGATCAGGTCGCCGATTGCTTCGGCCTCCGCGTGGAATCCGGCCGTCGGACCGTTGCGCAGCCCCCGGCGCACCACGCTCAGGATCCTGAGTGGGGCGGGGTACCTGCCGCCGGTGAGTTTCAGGATCCGCCGGGTGGCCATCCGCAGCACCAGCGACCTTCCGGGCGCGGTGCCGTCCAGCAGTCGGGCCACGAGCCTGCGCCGTCCCCGGCGACCCCCGCCCTCCCGATCCGCCACGGCGCGGGCGAAGTCCAGGCAACGCTCGTGAAACTGATGTCGCGGGAAGATCCGGTCCACCAGCCCGACTCGCTTCGCCCTGGAGACCCGCGCGGGCTTCCCGGTGAGCAGGAGGTCCAGGGCGGCCTGCAGTCCCACGAGCCGCGGCAGACGCGTCGTCCCACCCCACCCGGGCAGGATGCCCAGCTGCACCTCCGGCAAGCCGATGCGGGTGCCGTCGTCGTCGTCGCTGACGCGGTACTGGCACGCCAGCGCGATTTCGGTGCCGCCGCCGAGGCAGATCCCCTGGATGGCGGCGATCGTCGGCACCGGCATGTCGGCAATGCGTCCGAACAAAGCCTGGATCCGGCGCGATATTTCGACGCTGCGCTCGCGGTCCCTGGCAGCGGCAATGGCCGTGATCGCTTCCACGTCCGCCCCGGCGATAAACGAACCGGGTTTTGCGGACGCTACCACCAGCGCCCGAAGTCGGCCCTCTCCGGCGGCGTCGCACGCCTGCGCGATCGTCCGCTCAAGGTTGAGCAGCACCTCCTCCGTGAGGACGTTGTGCGCCCGCGACGGGTCACGGAAGGTGATCTGCCCGATGCCCTCCGCGTTGAGTTCGAAGCGCGGATTCATCGGTCGGGTACGCCGGACGGGCGGTGCTCTCGCGGATGCACGCCCCCGGTGTCGCTGCCGCTAGAAAATGGATCTCACGACCGCGTTGTCGCGGTTGAGCCGCAGCACCAGGGGTTCCTCGCGCGTGATCACTATCGGGATGTTCCAATAGAGCTCGTTATACGGCAGCTCGTGACGCGCGTAGACCCAGTACTGCCCTGGAGCGGCCTCGAACTCGGCTATGCCCTCCACACCTGTCGTGTCCGCATGTTCCTCCAGGCCGGCGAGTTCGGTCTTGGCCGCGATGACCATGCCCACATCCTCGAACGCCTGGTCGGCCCAATCCGCCTGGACGATATTGATGCTGTCCATGCGCCCGATGGCGGCCTGCTGCAGCGACGTGAAGTTGTCGAAGAGCCTTCCGAGCTGCTGCTCAGCACGGTTGTAGTCGCCCTCCAGGTCCTGGTACTCGTTGTAGAGCGTCAGGTAGGCGCGCTGCGCCCGGTTGAGGCCCTCCATGGCGTCGGTCAGCTTCTGGAGCGTGTCGCGCAGAATGTTCCACTGCGTCTCCATGTCGCGCCACTCCTGCTGGGCCTGGGCGATCTCCTCCTGCGCCGCAAGCAGATCGGGGGGGACTTGTGGTTCGGGCATTCCGGCGGCGGCCGCCACCGTGGTCAGGGAGTCGAAAATCTGATCCCGGTCATACGGCAACAGCCGGACTTCGACCCCCTCGATGGTGTTTGTGTCTTCGCCGGTTTCGTCTCCGAGCGCGACGACGATCGTGGCTTCGCCGGGCCCGCAGGCCGCGAGAATCGTGGTGACCAGGATTGCAACCAACCCTGTGCCCATGCTGCTTCGCTTCATGACTTCGCTCCCTGAAGTTGGCCGTACGGTTGCTGTCGCCCCAAAAGACCGCGCGCCGCCCAAGGTAAGGACGAAAAAGGACTGCATCAAGACGGGGGAATGCGGCCGGGAGGGACCGATCCTACCGCGTGCCGCGCGTGAGGACGTAGTTCAGCGGATTGACCGGTGTTCCGTTCCTACGGACTTCGTAGTGGACGTGCGGCGCCGTGCAGGTCCCGGTGCACCCCACTTCGGCGATGACTTCGTCCCGGCGAACCCTCTTGCCCACGTAGGGAAACAGCCTGGAGGCGTGGGCGTAGCGCGTGACGTACCCGTAACCGTGATCGATCTCGATCAGGTTCCCGTATCCGTACATCTTCCCCGCATAGGTGACGACACCGGCGCCGGTGGCCACGATCGGGGTTCCGTAGAGGGCGTGCACGTCGATGCCCTGATGAGGCAGGTCGACCATGTGGATGGGGTGCGGCCGACTCCGGCTGAATGTGGACGAGACCAGGCCGCCCACGGGGGAGATCGACGGAATCGCCGCGAGGCGCTCCGCGTCCGACTCCAGCGCGGCGGTCGTCTCGTCGAGGCTTTCGCCGAGCAGGTCCGCCTTCCGTTCGAGCACGGCGAGGTCGTAGCGGAACGCATACGCGGCCTCCGAGGCCTCCGGATCGAGTCTCCAGAGTTCGTCCTCGCCGGGCGATTCCAGTCCAGGGCCACCGACGCCGACCTCGAACACCTCTTCGTCGAAGCCGATCCGGCCAGTCAGCAACCGCGCGTGGCGGTCCTTCTCCGCAAGGTCGGCAATGGTCAGGTCGAGATCGCCGAGTCTGCCGTGGTAGTCGGCGAGCTGGTCTTCCAGAATCCGGTTCTCACGGGCGAGCATGGCGGCGCGCGCGCGCGCACCCGCATCGTACGCCAGGAAGGCCGCAGCGCCGAGGAAAAGAACCCCGCACACACCCAAAGCCAATCCTGCCCGCCGCACGGTCGAGCGCGGCAGCGAGTACTGCCGCACTGAATCGTTGTCGCCCTTCATCAGGAGGACGGTCCATCGCTCGCTAAACATGTGGCTGATAGGTTACCCGTCTGGCTCCACCGGGTCAAGTAACCGGGGGTTCTCCTGATCGGAAATGCCCGTATCCACTCGCGGGAAAAGGGGTTGGCCGACCGCAACCGCATGCCCGGCAAGATCGGCGGCTTCCAGGTCCGCCAGGAGCGGCACACCCGCCAGGCCCAGTCGCAAAGCCAGTTCGCGCGTCTGCACGGGCATCACGGGTTCGAACATCGCGGCGAGCACGGCAAGCGTCCGGACGAGTGTCGCCAGGGTTTCGTCGAGTTCCCCCGCACGGGCGGGTTCCCGCGCAAGCGCCCACGGTTCCCGCGCTTCCACGAATCCGTTCGCGGCCCTGGCCAGGTCCATCGCGGCCGCGAAGCCCTCATGGAAACGGTAGCCGTCGAGGCCACGCCGGTACGCGGCCAGGGCCCGGCCGGTCTCGGAGGCCAGGCCCCCCGCCGGCGCGTCGGGGACCGTGCCGCCCCGGTACCGCTTCACCATCGAGAGGGTGCGGTGCGCCAGGTTGCCGAAAATGTTGCGCAACTCGTCGTAGCGGGTGAGGAAGCGGTCCGGGGTGTAGGACGCGTCCTGACCGGTGGGCATCTCGCGCATCAGGTACCACCGGACGGCGTCCGCACCGTACTGCTCCCTGAGATCGAGCGGGTCCACCACGTTGCCGAGCGACTTGGACATCTTGGTGTCGCCGACGACCCACCAGCCGTGCGCGAGTATCTTGCGGGGCAGCGGCAGGTCGGCTCCCATCAGCAGCGTAGGCCAGTAGACCGCGTGCGTGGTGAGGATGTCCTTGCCCATGAGATGCACGTCGCAGGGCCACCACGATGGGCGCCGGCCATCGCCAAACCCGCGCTCCTCCGTGGGCGCACCGGGCTCGATGGCTCCCGAGGCCGTGACGTAGTTGGTCAGCGCGTCCACCCACACGTAGGTCACCTGGTCGGAATCCCAGGGCAGGGGGATGCCCCAGTGGATACGTGAGCGCGGCCGGGAGATCGACAGGTCGGCGAGCCCCTGGCCGAGGAAACCGAGGACCTCGTTGCGGCGCGTGGCGGGCACGATCCACTCCGGGTTGTCCTCGATGTGCCGGATCAGCCCTTCGCGGAATTCGCTCATCCTGAAGAAGTAGTTCTTCTCGCGTATCCGCTGGACCGGTCCGCCCGCGATGGGGTCCACCCGATCAGGCCCGATCTCCTTCTCCGTGAAGTACCGTTCCTGGCCGACGGAGTACCACCCCGTGTACTCGGCCTCGTAGACCAGACCGTTGTCGTACAGGCGCTCCAGCAGAGCGCGCACGACGGCGATGTGCTCCGGCTCGGTGGTGCGGATGAAGCGGTCGTGGGAGATCCCCATCTCTTCCCACGCGGCCTCGAAGCGCTTCGCCATGACATCGCAAAGCTCGAGCGGAGTGACCCCCTGTGCGGCGGCCGCCTCCTGGATCTTCTGTCCGTGTTCGTCGGTCCCGGTAAGAAACAGCACATCGTCGCCGGCGCGGCGCCTGTAGCGTGCCAGCACATCGGCCAGGATCGTCGTGTACGCGTGGCCCAGGTGCGGCTCGCCCGAAGCGTAGTAGATCGGCGTGGAGAGGTAGAAGGATCCCATGTCGCTCGGTGGTCACAGGCATCCGGCGCCTCAGGGCGGCCGGCTATCGGAAGGAATGCGGCCCGGACAGGATAACCACGATGGGGACGATCCAGAAGGGTTGCACCGTGGCTGGCTCAGTTCGCGTGCCCCTGTCACAGCGGCGGCGCCGGTTCACCTGCGGGGTTGGGGATCAGCCCCCGTCCGAGTCGACCGCCGCGCCGATCGCACGGGCGTACCAGTCGAGCGTCTCGATGAAGCCCGCGAAGGACTTCTCGTAGTGCGGCTCCACGGGGTTGCCGTCTTCGCCAAAGCTGCGTGACACCTTCGAGACATGCATCCCGGCCACCGGCAACGCCTTGAGGCGCAGGAAGAGGAGTTGCAGGTGGTTGTGCACCTGGACACCGCCGAACCCCCCCGCCGACACGGTCACGATGCCGACCGGCTTGCGGAACCACTCGCCATAGATGTAGTCAAGCGCGTTCTTGAGCACGCCGGGGATGGAGCCGTTGTATTCGGGGCTGACGACCACCATCGCGTCGGCGGCCTTCACCGCCTCCGAGAAGCGCAACAGCCCCGGCGGCGGGTCGTCCCGCATGTGCAGGCGCTCCTCCATGATCGGCAGGTCGAGGCTGCGCAGATCCAGCAGCGGAGCATCGGCGCCCGCCTGCTCGAGCCGGTGGCCGGCGAAACGGGCGACCCTGATGGACTGGCGTGCGCGGCGCACCGAGCCGAGGAGAACCGGTATGCGGAGCGGGCGGTTCACGGCGAACTCCCGGACGCACGGGGCGCGGTCCGCGACTCGGGGTCCCGGTTCGACACGCGCGGCTCCCGCTTCAGCGCCCCGCGGTCGACCTTGCCCAGATGGGTGCGGGGCAGGTCGGAAAGGATGTGGATCGCGCGAGGGCGCTTGTGGGACTCCAGCCGGGTGGCGACGTGCGCGCCAAGGTCGGCTTCGTGCGCGGGTGCCGGGCCGGCCGCCGCATTCCCCCCGTCCTCGCGGGCGGCGAGCACCACGAACGCCTCCGGAACCGTCAGCCCGGCTTCCGTCTCGATCCCCACCACCGCCGCCTCCCTTACGTGCCGGTGTTGCAGCAGGCACTCCTCGGCCTCCTGGGGCGAGAACCACTTCCCCGAGACCTTGAGCAAGTCGTCGTCGCGTCCCTGGTAGCTGAAATACCCGTCCCGGTCGCGCGTCATCATGTCGCCCGAAATGTACCACTCCCCGGCAAAGGCGTGACGGGTCGCTTCCGGGTGTTGCCAGTAGCCGTGGGCCAGGGATCCGCCCCGCACCCGCATCCGGCCGATCTCGCCGGGCTCCACCTCGTTGCCGTCGTCGCCGCAGAGCACGACCTCGAAGCCGGGAACCGCCGTGCCGAGCGTCCCGGGACGGACCCGGCCGGGCCGGTTCGAGATGAAGACGTGCCACATCTCGGCCGTGCCGAGGCCGTCGAGGAGCTCGACGCCGAAGGTATCGTCCCAGCGGCGGTGCATGGTGGCGGGCAGGGGTTCTCCGGCCGAGGTGGAAAGCCGCAGACAGCTCAGGTCCCGTGCGTCCGCGTCCGGGTGCGCGACCATTCGGTTCACCATGGTGGGGACGTTGACGAGGATCGTGGGGCGGTGGCGGGCGATCTGCGCGAAGAGTTCTGCGGCGGTGCAACGCTCCGGAAAGAGCACCGCCGAGGCTCCCGCGGCGAGGGGGAAGAAGAGGTTGGAGCCGGTGGCGTACCCGAAGTAGAGCTTGGGCACCGAGAGGGTGATGTCGTCGGGCGTGTAGCGGAGCACGCACTTCGCGTAGCATTCGGTAGTGTTGGCGAACGACGCGTGGCTCTGAATCACACCCTTGGGGCGCCCCGTCGTGCCGCCGGAGAACAGCCAGATCGCAGGGTCGTCAAAATGTGAAGCAAAGTTGACATAATGTAAACTGGAGTTGTCAACAAGGGCGTCGTCGTCGGGCGTACCGAGGACGATAAGGCGGGGTGGACCGGGCGAGCCCTGCGCCGCCTTCAGGAAGGTGCGCGCATGATCCGCGTGTATCACGGCCGCCGCGGCGCGGGTGTACGCGTACAGTTCGCGGATACGCGACGCGCCCAGGTAGCAGTTCACCATGACTCCGACCGCACCCATCTTCAGCGCGCCGAAGAGAGCGGCCGGGAAGTCCGGCACGTCCGGCAGACCCACCAGGACTCGTTCCTCGGGTCGCACACCCGCCGCTTCGAGGGCGTTGGCGAACCGGTTGGCGCGGGCTTGCAGCGCCGCATAGGTGACCGTGCCGTCCCGCGTCCGCAGCGCGATGCGCTCTCCGAGCCCCTCGCGAACCCGGTCGTCCAGGAAATAGTCGGCGATGTTGAATGCGTCGGGCGGGTCGAAGGGCATCGAGCGGGCGCTTTGGGCAGGAGGGTGGCGATTATGTTTAGAAACGAAGGAGGGATCGTCAATGGAGAACCACCATTGGGGCAATGCCACGTGGACCGGGATCAGGCGTCTTGGTCTTGGGCCCGGCGGTGCGGGCGAGAGCGCCCACACCCCACACGGCTCCCGAGTCGTCGCCCTGCTTCCGGTCGGCGCGGTCGAGGCGCACGGCCCCCACCTACCGCTGACCACCGACGTCATCATCGCGACCGCCGCCACCGGCGCCGCGCTGCCCGGTCTGCGGCGACTGGGCCTCCATCCCGTCGTTCTGCCTCCCTTCCCGTACACGGCCGCCCCCTTCGCCGCCGGCTTCCCGGGAACGATCTCGGTGCGGCCGGCCACCTTCACCGCGCTGCTGGCCGACGTTGCGGCCTCCCTGGAGCAGCAGGGGGCGGCCGCGCTGGTCGTGGTCAACGCGCACCTGGATCCTGCGCACCTGGCCGCGATCCGGAGCGTGGTGCGTGACAGCGCGGCCGCGGTCGCCGCGGCGCCATTGCGGCCCCGGGACGATGCCCCCGTGCGGGACGCGGCTTTCGCCCCCCGCCGACCCATGCCGGTCATCCACCCGGATCTCACCGAACGGCGTTGGGCCTCGCGCCTCACCGCCGAGTTCAGGAGCGGCGCGTGTCACGCGGGATGCTACGAAACCTCGGTGGTCATGGCCGCGGCCCCCGAGCTGGTGCGGGACGCGGCGCGGCGCGAGCTGGCCGCGAACCCGGCGTCCCTCTCGGCCGCGATCCGTGACGGCGCGGCCACCTTCGAGGAAGCGGGGGTGGAGGAGGCGTATTGCGGGGACCCCGCCGCCGCGACCCGCGAAGAGGGCGAGAGGACCGTTGCGGTACTGGGCGGGATCGTCGTGGACTCGGTGGCCGGGGCCTTCTCTTGACCGGCAAGGGTGCCGTCGTGACCGGCGGGGGACGCGGGATCGGGGCGGCCGTGGCGCGGGCACTGACCCGGGCGGGTGCGGCGGTGGTGGTCACGGCTCGCACCGGGGACGAGATCGAGGCGGTTGCCGAGGACTTGCGCGGCACGGGCCGCATGGCCCACGCGGTGCGCTGCGACGTCACGAACCCGGATTCGGTCGCCGCGATGGCGGCGCGCGCCCGGGAGCTGCTGGGCGGCGTCGACATCCTGGTCAACAACGCCGGGGTGGCGGCTTCCGCGCCCTTCGGGACGGTCACGCTGGAGGAGTGGGAGTCGGTGCACCGCGTGAACGCGACCGGTCCGCTGCTCTGTACGCAGGCGTTCCTGCCCGCCATGGTGGAGCGGGGATGGGGCCGCATCGTCAACGTCGCGTCGGTCGCAAGCCTCGAGGGCGCGCGCTACATCACCTCGTACGCGGCCTCGAAGCACGCGCTGCTGGGAATGACGCGCTGTCTCGCGGCCGAACTGGCCGGGACCGGAGTGACGGTCAACTCCGTGTGCCCCAGCTACGTGGACACGCCCATGACGGACGAGAACATTGCACGGATCGCGGCGAAGACGGGCCGTGCCGCGGCGTCGATCCGGGAGGGCCTGGAAGACAGGCAGCCGGGTGGGCGCTTCATCATGGCCGCCGAGGTGGCGCACGGCGTGATGGCCTTCATGCCCGACGCGGCGGCGTCGCTGCAGGGCGGCGAGCTGGTGATTCGCGGCCGATGACCTTCGAGATCGTGAACCCGGCGGCGCTGGGGCGCCCCCGCGGCTGGAACAACGGGATGCTCGCGCCGGCGGGGGGCAGGGTGCTCTTCGTTGCAGGGCAGATCGGGGTGGGGGGCGAAGGGGAGGGGGGCGAACGCGGGGGAGCCGCGCCGCCGGACCCAGGGGCCGCCGGCAGCGCGCTGGCAGCGCAGTTCGGATCCGCGCTCGCCAACGTGATGGGGGTGGTGGAGGCGGCGGGGGGAGAGGTCTCCGATGTGGGCCGTCTCACCATCTACGTGACCGACATGGATGCCTATCGCGGGTCGCTGCCCGAGATCGGGGCCGCGTACAGGGCGGTGTTCGGGAAGCACTTCCCGGCCATGGCGCTGGTGGCGGTGACCGGGCTGGTGGATCCGTGCGCGGTGGTGGAGGTCGAGGCCACGGCGGTGATCCCCCCGCGACGGGATGGTGCCACGTGACCGGGAAGGTAGCCGCCAGCGAGGCGACGGCCATCCGGCAGGCGCCGCCGGGCGCCCATCCAGCCATGGACCCGCCCGCCCCGAAGGAGAAGCCATGACCGACCTCAAATCCCCTCTCCTGGATACCCCGCGCTCGTTTCTGCTGGACTGGGACGGGGAGACGAGCGTCGCGCGGATCACGCTCAACCGGCCGGAGCGTCTGAATGCGCTGACCTTCGAGGTCTACGACGAGGTGCGGAACACGTTTCGGGCGCTGGATACCGAGCCGGAGGTGCGCGCGGTCGTGATTACCGGCGCGGGCAGGGGATTCTGCACCGGCGGGGACGTCGAGGACATCATCGGCCCGCTGTTCGAGCGGGACTTCGAGGGGCTGCTGGAGTTTACGCGCATGACGTGCGACCTGATTCTGGCGATGCGGCAGTGCCGTCAGCCGGTGATCGGGGCGCTGAACGGGACGGTTGCGGGCGCGGGGGCGGTGATTGCGACCGCGTGCGATGTGCGGATCGCGGCGGAGTCGGCCCGGATCGCGTATCTGTTCACGCGGGTCGGGCTTTCGGGCGCGGACATGGGCGCGGCGTGGCTGCTTCCGCGGATCATCGGCTTCGGTCGCGCCAGCGAGCTGCTCATGACCGGCCGGTTCGCCGATGCGGCGGAGGCGCACCGGATCGGGCTCTACAACCGGGTGGTGCCGGACGGTGAGGCGCTCGCGGCGGCGACGGCGTTCGCGGAGAAGCTGGCGCGGGGTCCGTCCTTTGCGCTTCAGATGACCAAGGAGGCGCTCAACCGGGAGGCGCACATGGAGCTCGAGAAGGCGCTCGAGGCCGAGGCGCGGGTGCAGGCGACCTGCATGCTCAACCCCAACTTCCGCGAGGCGTACGATGCGTTCGTGGAAAAGCGGAAGCCGCGTTTTGTTTGACGGCGGCGGGTTGTCGCTGGACCCGGTGGCGGCGTTCATCGAGGCGTCGCACCGGGAGTACCGGGAGCGGGTCCTGGCGTTCTGCGAAGAGGAGATCGGGGAGGGGCGCGATCCGGACACCGATGCGGCGGCTCGGGCGCGCGCGCGAGAGCTGGTGGGACGGATGGGGCAGGCGGGGCTCTTTCGTCCCATTGCCGAGGGGGATGTGCGGGGCTGTCTGGTGGCGCGCGAGGTGCTGGCGTGGTGGTCGCCGCTCGCGGACGCGGTCTTTGCGCTGCAGGGGCTCAGCGCGACACCGGGGCTGATCCGGGACGAGGATCCCGGTGGATGGGCGGAGCGCGCCGTGGCGGGCGAAGCAATGGGCGCATTCGCCATGACCGAGTGGGAGGCGGGGTCCGATGTCGGGTCCATGACCACCGTTGCGGTGCCGGACGGGTCCGGGTTCAGGCTGAACGGTGGGAAGGCCTTCATTTCCAATGCGGGCATCGCGGATTTCTACGTCGTCTTCGCTTCGACCGACCCGGGTGCGGGAACCTGGGGGCTCTCGTGCTTCGTCGTGCCGGCGGACGCGGATGGGTTCGAGTTCACGGGATCGCTGGTCATGAGCGCTCCGCATCCGCTTGGCGAGGTGAAGTTCAACGACTGCGTCGTTCCGGGTGCTGCTCTTCTGGGCGATGTGGGGGGTGGGTTCAAGATCGGAATGGCGACGCTCGACCGGTTGCGCCCCACGGTGGCTGCGGCGGCCTGCGGCATGGCCGGAAGGGCGCTCTGGGAGGCCGTGGAGCACGCGCGCGGACGGGAACAGTTCGGAAAGCGCCTGGCCTCGTTCCAGTTGATCCAGGAGAAGCTGTCCTCTTCGGCGATCGAGCTGACCGCCGGGCGCCTGCTGGCCTACCGGGCCGGGTGGGAGAAGGACCGGGGGGCGGAGCGGATCACGATGGAGGCGGCCATGGCGAAGGCGTTCTCGACCGAGGCCGCGCAGCGGATCGTGGATCGGGCGGTACAGGTGCTGGGGGGGCGGGGAGTCCTTGCGGGCCATCCGGTCGACCACCTGTACCGGAGCGTGAGGGCGCTGCGGATCTACGAGGGGACGACGGAGATCCAGCACCTGATCGTCGGCGGCGGGCTCGTGCGGGGGGATGCGGGGTGAAGGTCAATGTGGTCGGCGGCGGCCCGGGCGGGCTTTTTGCCGCGCTGCTGCTCAAGAAGGCCGACCCCGCGCGGCAGGTCGACTTGTTCGAGCGCAACCGTCCGGATGACACGTTCGGTTTTGGCGTGGTCTTCTCCGATGCGACGCTGGAGGAGGTGGCCAGGGCGGATCCGGCGACGTTTCGCGCCATCGAGGAGCGCTTCTACCACTGGGACGACATCCACATTCACTACCAGGGCGAACTCCTGGAGTCGACCGGGCACGGGTTCGCGGGACTGTCGCGGCGCGCGCTCCTGCTGTTGCTGCAGCGGCGCTGTCGGGAGATGGGGGTGGGGCTGCACTTCGAGACCGAGATCGGCGATCCGTCTGTCGGAGAGACTGCACGCGCGGTCCTGGCCTCGCGCTTTCTCGACGCCGACCTGGTCATCGGAGCGGACGGGCTCAACAGCGTGGTGCGGGAGCGGTTTGCGGAGACGTTCGAGCCGGCGGTCGACCTGCGTCCCAACCGCTTTGTCTGGTTGGGCACGACGCGGCCGTTCCCCGCGTTCACCTTCTACTTCCGCGAGGATGAGCACGGGCTGTGGCGCGTGCACGCCTACCAGTACGATGCCTCCGGCAAGGCGACCTTCATCGTCGAGGCCACCGGGAGCACATGGCGCCGGGCCGGCATGGACACGGCCGGCGAGCAGGACACGGTACGCTTCCTGTCGGCGCTCTTCGCGGAGGAACTCGACGGGCACCCGCTGATCTGCAACCGTTCGGTCTGGCGACGGTTTCCCACGATTGTGAACGCGCGCTGGTCGGCGGGGAATGTCGTCCTGATCGGGGATGCTGCCCATACGGCGCACTTTTCGGTGGGGTCGGGGACCCGGCTGGCCATGCTGGACGCCATTGCGCTGGCAGGGGCGTTGGATGGGGCCGGTCGCGGGGAGAATGGGCAATCCCTCGCCGATGCCCTCGTCGCCTACGAAGAGGAGCGCCGTCGGCCGGTGGAGTCGCTGCAGCGCGCGGCCCATGCGAGTCTGCAATGGTTCGAGGACACCGAGCGCTACTTCCGTCTCGATCCCGTGCAGTTCGGCTTCTCGCTCCTGACCAGGAGCCTGCGGATCTCGCACGAGAACCTGCGGGAGCGGGACCCGGCGTTCGTGGACCGGGTGGACCGATGGGTGGCACGGCAGGCGGAAGAGCAATCCGGTGTGACCATTGCGGAGAACGAGGCGACGCTGGGGATCGATCGCGGGGCCGGAGTGGAGGAGAACCCCCCCCGCACCGGCGCACGCCTCGACGCCGGTGTGCCTCCGCCCCCGCTGTTCACCCCTTTTCGCCTGCGGGAACTGGTGCTGGCCAACCGGGTGGGGGTTTCGGCGATGTGCCAGTACTCGGCCGCAGACGGTACGGTCGACGACTGGCACCTGGTCAACCTCGGATCGCGCGCGATCGGCGGCGCGGGGCTGGTGATGGCGGAAATGACCGCGATCGGGCGGGACGGCCGCATCTCGCCCGGGTGCGCCGGCATCTACGACGAGGGTCATGTGGCGGCATGGCGGCGCCTGACCGGGTTTGTGAAACGCTTCACAAGCGCGCGCGTCGGCATCCAGCTTGGCCACGCGGGACGCAAGGCATCGACGCGGCTGGACTGGGAGGGCCCCAACGAGCCCTTGCCGGAGGGCGGCTGGCCCACCGTGTCGGCGTCGCCGATCGGGTACTTCGAGCACAGCCCGGTGCCGGCTGAACTCGACGAAGCGGGGATGGACGCGCTGGTTGGCGACTTCGAGCGCGCCACGGCATTGGCGGTCCAGGCCGGCTTCGACATCGTCGAGATCCACATGGCGCACGGGTATCTCCTGGCGAGTTTCCTCTCGCCACTGACCAACCAGCGGACGGACCGCTACGGTGGCTCGCTCGGGAACCGCCTGCGATTCCCATTGCGAGTGGTCGGCGCGGTGCGCTCGCAGTGGCCGGACGAACGCCCGCTCTCGGTGAGGCTGTCCGCGGTGGACTGGTGGCCTGGCGGCAACGAGCCCGGGGATGCGGTGGAGATCGCGCGTGCGCTGAAGGCTTGGGGCTGCGATGTGGTCGACGTTTCCGCCGGACAGACGGTACCCTACCAGCAGCCCAGGTACGGGCGGCAGTTCCAGACGCCGTTTGCCGACCGGATCCGGCACGAGGTCGGGATCGCGACGATGGCGGTCGGCAACATCTCTTCGTTCGAGGACGTCAACGGGATCATCGCGGCGGGGAGGGCGGACCTCTGCCTCATGGCGCGCGCCCACCTCTGGGATCCATACTGGACGAGGCACGCCGCGTATGCGCTGGGGTATCCGCTACGGTGGCCCCCGCAATACGAAACACTGGACAACTACACGCCGCGGTTCGGTTCGGCCGCCGGCGCATACGGACCGGACACCGGAGATGAGTGACCGCGAGGAATCGATGAACTACCAGCGTTTCGCGATGCTACCCGAACTGCTGTCCCTGCAACGGCCGCTGTCGGACCCGCCGGAGCACGACGAGATGCTCTTCATCATCGTTCACCAGGTCCACGAGTTGTGGTTCAAGGCGGCGCTGCATGAACTCGACCACGCCAGCGACCTTCTCGTTGGCGGCGATGAGGCCCGGGTGGCCGCGACCCTCAAGCGCGTGCGTTCGATCATGAAGGTGCTGGTGGGCCAACTGGACATCCTGGAGACGATGACACCGGTCGAGTTCGAGTCCTTCCGCGACCGCCTCGACACGGCCAGCGGCTTCCAGTCGGCCCAGTTCCGCGAGCTGGAGTTCGCGCTGGGAATCAAGCGCGCATCGGTCCTCAAGGCGTTTCCCGACCCCGACGAACAGCGGCGCCTGAGGCGTAGACTGGAGGAGCCATCGCTCTGGGACGCCTTTCTGCGGTTCATGGTCGGCAGAGGGTACGAGGTCCCGGATCGTGCGCTGGCTCGCGATCTGACCGAACCCGTAGCGCCCGACCCCGAGTTGCAGGGAATGCTGGTCGATGCCTACCGCTCGGATCCGGGGCTGATCAACCTGTGCGAACGGCTGGTGGACCTGGACGAGGGGTTCCAGGAGTGGCGCTACAGGCACATCAAGATGGTGGAGCGCACGATCGGCAACAAACCGGGGACGGGCGACAGCGCCGGGGTGGCCTACCTGGTGACCACGATGAACGCCGCGTTTCCGGATCTGTGGGAGATGAGGTCGGCGCTTTGACGGAAGGGGACGCCGGCAGGCACCCTGCCAGACGCGGCGATCCGGTGCCCGGGCGACTGGCCCGCCACTATTCCCGCTTCCGGGTCGCGCAGCGGGTGTTGCTTACCGGGCACTCCCACCAGGCGTGGCCGGACGTGGCGTTTTCCGCTCAGCAGCAGGCGTGGCTGGACGCGGCCGAGCTCGTGGACGACAAGTGGGGACGGGCTTTCGAGATGGCCGACGAAGTGCGCGACGGCTTCCGACGCCTGCTGGACGACCCCGACGGGCACATCGCGCTGGGTCAGAACACGCACGAGCTGGTGATCCGGTTCCTGTCGGCGCTGCCGTTGCGGGAGCGGCCGCGCCTGGTAACCACCGACGGCGAGTTCCACACGATCCGCCGCCAGCTCGACCGGCTGGAGACGGAAGGGGTCGAGATCGTCCGGGTGGCGACGGGCGCAGGCGACGGGGCGAGCGTGCCGGGGGCGGTGGCCGAGGGGATCGTGGACGCCCTGGATGACCGCACCGCCGCCGTGCTGGTTTCGTCGGTGCTCTTCCGGGACGCGCGCATCGTGGAAGGGTTGGACGAGGTGGCTGCGGCGTGTGCGAACGTCGGCGCCGAACTGCTCGTGGACGCATACCATTCGCTCAACGCAGTGCCGTTTTCGGTTGTGGAAACGGGGCTGCAGGACGCATTTGTCGTGGGGGGCGGGTACAAGTACTGCCAGTTGGGGGAAGGGAACTGCTTCCTGAGGTTCCCGCGCGATTGTGCCCTGAGCCCGGTCCTGACTGGGTGGTTCGCCGAGTTCGGAACGCTGGCGAGCGGGCCGCGAGAGGGCGGGGCCGCAACCGATTCCCGAGTCGTTTACGGCGAAGGGCACCACCGGTTCGCCGGCTCCACCTACGACCCGGTCAGCCACTACCGGGCCGCCGCGGTCTTCAGGTTCTTTCGGGAGCAGGGACTGGACGCGCAGCGCCTGCGGAGGATCGGCCTGGCGCAGGTCCGGCGACTGGCTGCCGGCGTGGACGCGCTGGACCTGGATCCGGGGGTGTTGAAGAGGGACCGCGCCGTGCCCCTGTCCCGGCGGGGAGGCTTCCTCGTCGTGGACACGCCGATGGCGCCGCAGATCTGCTGCAAGCTGCGCGGACTCGGTGTCTACGCCGACTTCCGCGGCCGGGCGCTGCGCCTGGGGCCCGCCCCGTACGTGACCGGGGAGCAGCTGGACGGGGCGGTGACCGCGCTGGGGGAGGCGGTGGCGGGGCTGGAAGGGTCGTAGAGGGGTCAGAACCTCGTCAGCCGTGCCCCCTCACGGATTGATCATGTTCTCCAGCTCACCGGGTTCCCGCGGCAACCCCGCCGTCAGTACCTCCGCACCCTCCTCCGTCACCAGCACCACCTCCTCGACGAACACGGACACGCCGATCTCGTGGTTGTAGTACCACGGCTCGACGGTGAAGATCATGCCGGGCGCGAGGGGCTCGTCGATCAGCGCCGGATCGCCCGCCGAGAGCCCGATATGGTGGCCAAAGAACGACGGCGTCTGCATGTACGCCTCCTCGTGGTCCGGGATCGCCGCGTAGGCGACAGCGGTCAGTTCCCGAAGGGTCACACCGGGGCGAATCCCTGCGATGATCGCTTCGGCGGCGCGGTTGCTGACCATGAGCTTCTCGCGCTGCACATCGGTGAATGTCCCGTTGACCGGAAACGTCCGCCCGACATCGCTCACATAGCCATTGACTTCGCACCCCACGTCGAGAATGACCAGGTCCCCGTCACGCAGCCCGCGGTTGCGGCGGTCGTAGTGGGCGGCGAGGATGCGCCACGGCCACAGGCTGTTGGGACCGGATTTCACGATCGGCGTGAACGGAATCCCCTGGGAGCCGAAGGTCCGGCAGGTCCGCTCGAATTCGCCCTGCAGGGTCCGCTCGTCCACGCCCGGGCGGATCCGGCCGGCGGCGGCGAGGATGCCGGCGATGGTGGCGTCGGCCGCGGCCCGCATCCGCTGGATCTCGGCGGGTGTCTTCACCATGCGCATGCGGGCGATGACCTCGAACGCATTCCGTATTTCGGCCTCGGGTTGGTCGGTCTGCAATCGATGGATCAGGGCGGCGGTGGCATCGAGGGCGCCGATCAGCGGCACCATTGGCTCGGGCACGGGCCCGGTCGCGCCTGCGTTGACACGTAGTGTGGTCCCCTCGGCGAGCCGGTCCCGCAAAAACGCGTCCAGTTCCGCGATGTCCCGGTATTCGTCGATCCCCGCGATGCTGCGCAGCTGATAGTCGTCCAGCAGTGGCCGCCCGGGGAAGTCGTTCGGCCGGCCCGGGTTCTCGAAGCGTGGGTCGCGCGGCGGCATGAAGAGGTGGGACCGGCCCCGGTCCGCGTCGAGGACCAGCATCGACGCCGGGACTTCCAGCCCGGTCAGGTACCAGAAGTCCTCGAGCTGGCGGAACGTGCCGCCGTGCGTGGTGCCGTCGGAGGATGGCGTGAGCAACAGGCCTCCCCCCGTGGCGCGCAGTCCGTCCATGACCCGGCCGCGCCGGTACTCGTACTCCTGCGGGCGGAAGTCGGGCCGGGCCCAATCCGCGTAGCGCTGCTCGGGCGTCTGGGCGGCGAGCGGGGCCGGCGAGGCCATCACCGACCATGCCGCGGCCGCAGTGCCCGATGCAACGAACCATCGCGTAACGATGCGGCGGCGACGTGGTCCCGTCATGATGCCGTCCTCCTCTTTGAGTTGCCCCGCGGCTACGGTAACTTCGCGACCATGAAGATTGCCATCTACGGCACGGGCGGGGTCGGCGGGTTTTACGGCGCCGTACTCGCCCGCGCGGGTTGCGACGTCGCGCTGCTGGCCCGGGGCGACCACCTCGCTGCAATCCGCCGGTCCGGCCTCCGCGTCCGTTCGCCCATGGGCGACTTCCTCGTGCGGCCCGCCGTCGCCACCCACGACCCCGGCGAGATCGGCCCCGTGGACTTCGTCATCGTCGCGGTGAAGTCGTCGCACCTGCCGGCGGTGCGGGACGGAATCACCCCGCTGCTCGGTCCCGAAACCCTGGTCGTGCCGTTTCTCAACGGCGTGGATGCGCACGAGAGGCTTGTCGAAGCGGGCGGGCGGGCGCGCATGGGGAAGGGCCTGACCCGCATCATGAGCGAGATCGCGGCCCACGGAGAGATCCGCCACATCGGCGTGGATCCGTACGTTGCGATTGCCGAATGGGACGGCAGCGCGTCGCCGCGGGTCGATGCCCTGGTGGCCGCTCTGCGCCGTGCGGGGGTCGACGCCGAGGTGCCTCCCGACATCGACGCGGCGCTCTGGCTCAAGTTCCTGTTCATCTGCTCGGTCGGTGGCGTCGGTGCGGTGTGCCGGATGCCGTTGGGCCCGGTCCGCGCGCTGCCGGAAACCCGCGCGCTCCTGCGGCGGGCGATGGAAGAGATTGTGGCGGTGGCGGCCGCCCACGGAGTGTCGTTGCCCCACGACGCTGTCTTCCTTGCGATGAACACCGTGGACACGTTCCCCGCCGAGGGCACATCGTCGCTGCACCGCGACATCGTTGCCGGAGTCCCGTCCGAACTTGATGCGTGGAGCGGAGCGGCGGTGCGTTTGGGCGCCGAAGCGGGTGTGCCGACCCCCGTCCATTCCTTCATCCATTCAGTGCTGTTGCCGGGGGAACTGGAGGCGCGGCGCGCGGCCAAAACGGGTACATTCGTGGAACCGGAGCGCGGGTTGCCCACGTAGGAGGGGCAGGCATCCGACCGAGGGACAGGAGAGTGTCGCAAACAGTGCATTGGACGGGCAGATAGCGGTGTTGATGACGCCCTGGGTGCGACGACTGCTGCTGGCAAACGTCGTCATGTTCGTCCTGATACAGGGCATGCCGGGCCTGGTCCAGGGCCTGGGACTCATTCCCCTCGCCGTCCTCTACCGTCCCTGGACGCTCCTGACCTACATGTTCCTCCACGGCGGTTTCGCCCACATCCTGTTCAACATGCTCATGCTGTTCTTCTTCGGTCCCCGGCTGGAGGAGCGGCTCGGTCCCAGGACGTTCATCTGGTTCTACCTCGCATGCGGCGTGGGTGGGGCCCTTCTCTCCTTCATGACGCCGTACGCCCTGATCGTCGGAGCCTCGGGCGCGATCTACGGGGTGGTTCTCGGTTTCGCGCGCTACTGGCCCCGCGAGGACATCTACATCTGGGGCATTCTGCCCATCCAGGCGCGGATGCTGGCGATCTTCATGGTCGCGGTGAGCCTCTTCGCGGGAGTTACCGGGGCGCGGGACGGGATCGCCCACTTTGCCCACCTCGGCGGGCTGGTGGCCGGCTGGGTGTTCCTGAGGAGCTGGGAAAAACGCCGCAAACAGCGGGTGGTACGGCGTCCCTCGGCACGCTCAAGGATGCCCGGGATCCGCGATGCGGAGGCGATTCAGAACTGGGAGGCGATCCCGAGAGAGAGACTTCACGAGATCAACCGGGAAGAGGTGGACTACCTGCTGACCAAGGTGAAGAAGATGGGCGTCGGTTCGCTGACCGCCGAGCAGCGCGCGTTCCTGGACCGCATGGCCAAGCCCCGGTAGGGGCGCGTTCCCGCTGCATCGCAAGCCGCCACGGGTCCACCGTTTGTTGCGAACCGGAGCCTGACCCTGTTGTAATGACCCATATGGAGTGCTAGAATATCCCATATGGGCAATGACGCCAGATATCCCGAGCCGACATGCGGGTCGACCCTGTATCCGCTGCTCGTTCGCGAAGGGGCCGTGGCCGTGGTTCGTCGCGGTCTGCCGTTCTCGGCCGTGGATGAGGTGGCCGCCACCGTTCGGCTCGGACGTCTTGCCTTGGCTCGAGTCATCGGCCTCTCGCCCACTACCCTGGCCCGGCGACGGAAAGCGGGCATGCTGACGGCGGAGGAGTCGGATGGCCTGGTGCGCGTCGCGCGCCTGGTTTCGATGGCGTACGAGATGATGCTCGGCGATGGCAAGGCTGCCCGGCGATGGCTCAAGGAACGCCACGAGTTGCTCGAAGGCGAGTCGCCGCTCGAACGCGCGTCCACGGAAGTGGGGGGCAGGGAAGTGGAACAGCTCATCGGGCGTCTTCGTCACGGGAGCTTCAGCTGACCCGTGGCCAGGCCCGGCGTCGCTTCCCAGGACTCCCAGGGGGCATGGCAGGCGCGATCGACGCGTGGCGTCTGGCGGCGCCCGAGCATTCGCGAACCGTCGACGAAATGCTCAGCGGCGAGGGTCCGCTGCGCTATGGCGGCCGATGGAACAGTCCGGGGCGGAGGGCGGTCTATCTGAGTGGCAGTCTGGCCCTGGCGAGCCTCGAGTTGCTCGTCCACCTCAAGGCGCCGGATGTCCTGAGGCGATACCGAAAGCTCCGCGTGTCGATACCGGAGACCCTGATCACCGAGGTGAGCTTGCGGGACCTTCCCGCAGAGTGGGAGAGCCCGAGTCTTCATCCGGCCACACAGCGGATCGGGGACCGGTGGCTCGAGTCCCGCGAATCAGTTGTGCTGCGCGTCCCGAGCGCGGTGGTGGTCGGCGAAGTCAACTACATCGCGAATCCGGTGCATCCACGTTTCGTCGGGCTGAAGCCGGGATCCATCGTCGATTTCCGCTACGATCTCCGGCTCGCAAGCGGCCGGGACGGCACACTCGCGGGAACAAGCTGAATCAGCCCGTGCCGCTGGCTTCCCGCCTGGGGATCACCTTGCCAGTCTCGCGGTCGTAGTCGACGATGTTCTCCCATTCGGAGGCGTCCGACCGTGCGACGACGGCCACGACATCTTCCGTGTCGCTCTCGTTGAACACCTCGTGGGGTATGCCCGGCTCGATGTAGATGAAGTCGCCCGCGTGGTTCACGATCGAGTGGCGCAGATTCGGTCCGAACTCGTGGCGCACGGTGCCCTGCAGGATGTAGAGCATGACTTCGAAGTCGACGTGGATGTGGGCGAAGGCCACGCCGCCGGGCGGGATCCGCGCCACGTTCATGGAAAGCTCCCGAGCGGGGACGTTTTTTGCCGAGAGGCCCGTCTTGTAGTGGATCCCGTTCCAGCCCCGATGGACGCCGCTGGCGCGAATCGTGTGGATGCCGTGCCCGCCGTCGGGGACGCCGGGATTGTCGCCGCCGCTCACGAGACCCCCAGCAGCCGCGCCAGCCCCGCCATGTCCGCGGTCACGGCGTCAGGACGCGCCTCCGCGGGGGGCGTGGCCCCACCGGCGCCTGCCAGACCGGGACGGTTCACGTGCACGGTGGCGTAGCCCAGCGAGGACGCGGGAGCGATGTCGTGAAACAGGCTCTGCGCGACGTGTAGCGTGCGGTCGCGGGGGATGCGGGACCTCATGGCCATCTCCTCGAAGTGCGCCGTGGCCGGCTTGTAGCTTCCGACCTGCTGGGCCGTGACCACCCAGTCGAAGTCGGTGTCCAGTCGCTTCCGTGTTTTCGCGAAGAGGTCGTCGTCGACGTTGGAGACGATTCCCAGCTTGTATCGCGCCCCGAGCCGGTGCAGTGCTTCCACGGTATCGGGGAAGGCGGGCCAGTCACCCACCGAGGCGGCAAAGGCGTCGCAATCCGTGTCAGTCGGCCGGAAACCCAGCGCCTCACCCATCCGGCCGAAGGTCAGGGCGAGCACTTCACGATAGGTGCGGTATCGCCGGGCCTGCACCACGTGCTCCGCATCGGCAAAGGCGGCGAGAACCGCGGCGGCGCTGGGAGACCGGCCGTGCGCGGTGCAGACCGGGGCCGCGGCCTCGATGATTCCTGTCTCCCAGTCGACCAGCGTGCCATAGCAGTCGAACGTCAGCAGTTCGAAACGGTCTGGATCGAACGGCGCATCACGAGTCACGGGCGGTACCTCTACATGTCCGGAAAATCGGCGGTCGGCCCGAACATCTGCGGTACGGGCACGTCCAGCATCCGGAGGTATACGCCGAGTTGCGCGCGGTGGTGGATCAGGTGGTCCATGATGAAGCTTCGCAGCACGATCCGCTTCGGCAGCGTAAAGCGGGCATCACCGGCAACCAGCATCGTCCATGGGGCGTCCATGTCCTCTTCGGACGCGCCCTTCATCGCGGCGCGGGCGGCTGCCGCGCTGGTTTCCAGAGCCTGGACCAGTTCGTCCCTCGAGCCGAGCGGAGCCATCGGCGGGGCACCGCCCTCGGCGGGGCTGATGTCGAACTCGGACACGGAGAGGGTGGCGATCGTCCAGTTGGGCAGGTTGGAGATGTGGGTCGCGAGCTCCCCCAGCGTCCAGGACTTGTCGTGGGGCCGCCAGTCCAGACGGTCGTCGGGCACGGCCTCGAGGAGACTCTTCGCCCCGGCGACGATGTGGTCGAATGCCGCGATTTGACCTTGTACAGACATGGGTCGTCCTTTCAGTGACATGATGGGCGGCAAAAAGGTAGGGAAAGGCGCGGGGCGACGGAATAGCGGCGTGGGTCTCCACGGATCGGCGTCCCGGGCCGAGGAGTGGCAGTCGGGGCAGCGCCGGCCCCTCCGGTCCCGCTACCTTGACCTGACCCGGCGAAAGAGCCGGTCGGCGAGCACCGCGGCGGCCGGGGCGCCCACCGTCGCCATGACGATCCCGAGTCCCCGCGACCCGCTGAACCCGTCTTCATCGGTCGTAAGCGCGAGGACGACGCCCGGGGCGGATAGAATCGCGCTTGCCACCGCGTTCCTCCACATGCTGCCTTGCGACAGGTCCGTGCCACCGACGCGCGCAACGACGAATCCCACCCCGGCCTGGGGAGCGCCGTACAGCGCAAGACGCGAGCCGGCGTTGACGAGAAACCCGCATTCGGCCTCGTAGAAATGCCGGGCCAGCGATTCGAAGTTCAGGCAGCGATTGGACAGCGCGTAGCCGGCGAGGAGGCCGAGCGCATTGGCAGCGCCGGCGGCGGCGAGGGCCCTGGTCCATGGATAGGGCCTGGACTCCAGTGCCCAGTTGTAGAGCCCTGCCGGCGTGTCCTGCGAGCGGCCCGGCAACGGCCCGCCCGACCGGGTCTCTATGATGATCACGCCGGCGTTCGAGTCGGCTCCGTAGCGCACTCCGGCCTCTCCCGGCGGTACCGCCTCGATGCTCTGGATCACGGTGAGGGGGATCGTGTTGAGCGTGACCAGGCCGTTGGACTGGCGCACGTTGTCGACGATGACGATCGGCGTGAGGCACCCGGGTTGGGCAAAGCTGGTGACGCCCCTGAACTCGAGGCACACGAGTTCCCCGGGCTGACTGCGGCCGCTGCGGACACGCACACCCGGCACCAGCTGCGCCAGCGCGTTGGCCAGGTGGTTGCCGGTGCTGGCGATCGGCGCCAACTGCTCCGCCGTGACCCTTCGGCGAGCCGTACCCAGCGCGCGGGCGCTCCGCTGATCCCGGGACGCGGCCTCGACCACAACCGGGTCGAGGACAATTGCGGCAGGTGACAGCGTCACCCGCAGCGCGAGCCGCTCCCCGGCCGTCACCGTCAGCCGCTCCTGAAAGGCGCCGTACGCGATGTGCGTCACGGTGAGCGCGTACACGCCGGGAGCGGCTCGCTCGAACTGGAACAGCCCCACGCCGTCGGTGACCCTCTCGGCCCGGACCGAATCCGCCTCCTCCTCGCGGAGGGGCACCAGCGCAATCTCCGCGCCCTCCACGCCGGCCCCCGTGTCGCGGTCCACCACGCGGCCCGAGATGCGGGGCGGCCCTTCCTGCGCGGCCAGCTCGCCCACGCCCCCACCCGGCAGCCCATCCATGCCATACAGCAATACCACGATACCACACAGCCACATCCCGCCCCTACGCGGCCATCCGGCAGCCCCGCCTGCCCGCCCCGCGGCCCCCCCTACCACTCGATTCGCCAGATCCGCCCCCCTTCTCCGGCGGCCCACCCGACGCGGCCGCCCGGCGCGAACTCGACCGCCCACGCGCTCACGCCATCGAGCGGCGCCCACGTCGCGCCCATGTCCGCGCTGTACGCGGCCGCCGGCGGCGCCACGGCCACCACCCGCCGGTTCCCGCGCCGGCCCCCCACCGCGCTCCCGTACACGGCTCCGTTGATCGGCGCGGGACGGGTGGCCATCCAGGTACGGCCGCCGTCCGTGGTCGCGGCCGCGTTGGCGGCGACCACCTCGTCGCGCGCGGCCAGATCGCCGCCCAGCGCCATGAACGGCGACCCGTCCGCCATTGCCAGGGTGAAGATCCCCGCCGCCTCGCCCGTCGCCATCGGGACATCGACCTCGCTCCATGTGGCGCCGTAATCCCGGGTTGCGAGCACGCGCGCCGACCCCCCGGCACCCGTGCCGATCCACCCTTGTCCCGAATGGCCCGCCCGGGCGCAGGTGCCGCTGGCCGCGAAACCGCCTTCGCCCTCGCCGGCCGGCGGCATCGCCCTCGCCGGGACCCGCGCCCAACTGCGCCCGCCGTCCCCGGTGACCAGGATGTACGGTGCGCCGTCGAACGAGTCACCGTACGCGAAGCCCTGCCGGCCGTCCCAGAAATCGAGGCAGTCCAGAAAGCCCTCGGGCGCGTCCATCAGGAAGACGAGGCGCCATGACTCGCCGCCGTCGGCGGTGCGGTAGATACGCGATGCCGGCCCCGTGCCCGCGGTCAGCGCAATGGCCGCAAGGGACGAGAAGCCGTGGATGTCGCGGAATTGGAGCGAATCGCCCGCCGGCGCCGCCACCCGCTCCCACGCGGCACCGCCGTCGACGGTCCGCAGGATCACCCCGCCGTGCCCACTGGCCCACACCGTCTCCGTGGACACCGGACTGATCGCCTGCAGGACCTCGGTCGTGCCGCTGGACTGTTCGACGATGCCGGGCGCGTCGGGGCCGATTGCCGCGGCCGCGCCGCCCGCGTCCTGCGCCTCCGCACCCCGCCGCCGATACACCTCGCGTGCTTCGTCGAACTGGGCGAAGACGTGTTCGCGCTCGCGCTGCGATCGCCAGCCGGGCCACTGGTCCGCCATGGCCTGCAGCTTGGCGATCCAGCGGAGCGCGTAGTCGGCAGCCGCGGCGCTCCGGATCGGGCGCCCCGCGACCGTCACCCACACGGGGTTCGTGAACGCCTGCGGGTACGCCGTGTCGAGGGGCCAGCGGTCCTCGCGGGCGCCCTCGACCCGCAGGTGGATCCACCCGCTCGCGCCGATGGCCACGGTGTCGTCGATGACGAGGGACTTGCGGGCGCCGGTGAGCTCCCAGGTGCGGACCACGTCGCCGTCGACGACCAGCTCGACCCTTTCCATCGGCACCACGCCCCACACCCGGCCACTCAGCCGCACCTCGCCGGGGCCGTCGAGTTCGAGCTCTTCCCCCGGCTCCTTTCCATCGACCGTGAACTCGATCAGCGGGCCGGAGCTGACGAAGGAACGGCCGTCGCGGAGCCCCTGAAACCACCCGTCCATGGTCAGCGTGCCGTCCGGCGTGCGGACGTAGGTGCGCATCGAGCCGAGGAGCGGGGTGGCGTGCAGGCTGGAGATGGAGTCCTCGCCGCCCACCACGGTTGCGCGAATACCGTTGCTCCAGACGGCGTAGACCGGGGGCCAGCCGTCCTGGGGCGTGGACCACTCGACGGCGTCGGCCGCGGCGAGGGCGGCGTCGACGATGAAGCCCTTGGCGCCGCCGAGGTTGCCTTCGAGGGGATCGCCGTTGTAGAAGGAGTGGACGTAGGCGGTTGTGGCCCCCTGGGCCTTGGCCTTCAGCATCATGTCCGTGTTGCTGGGGTAGAGACTCTCGATCGCCGTGCCTTCGTAGCCCATCGCGTACGGAGAGATCAGGTGCTCCCGGTGGCCGAACATGAAGACGTGGCCGTAGAAGGGCGGGCGGTACTCCTGACCGACGACCAGTAGGCGGTCCGGCTCGGAGAGCGGGTGCGGGCCGCCGCCCGGCAGCCAGAACTGGTGGTCGAGGATGCGGTTGTCCTTGTTGGCGATCTGCTCGGCGACGACATCCTGGTCTTCGGCTGCGGACATCATCATCAGGTTGGAGAGGCTGTTGCGCAGGTTGCCGGCGTAGTTCATGTGGACGTGGGTGGAGCCCGAGAACCAGCCGTCGTCGGAGAGGTCGGAGATCTCCTCGAGCGTGACTGTCATCGTGGTGGTCTCGCCTGGCTGGACGACCGCGGTGTGCGTGACCGGCGTGGTTTCGAAGCCGCGCACGATCGTCATTTCGGCTTCGCCGGCCGGGAGTTCGACGGTGAACGAACCCGGATGGTGGAAGATCCGGTCGCCGGCGCGGGCCACGCGGGCATACGCGTCGGCGGGCGCGTAGGACCTGCCGTCCGCGGCGGTAAGGTGCACGCGGCTGGCCAGCATCTCGCCCTGCGGGTCGACGGTGGTCACCGAGAGCGTCCCGGTGGGCCGGGCCCAGTGCCGCTCCATGATGTTGACGCGCCGCAGCTTGCCGCCGTTGGCTTCCAGGAGGTACAGCTGCGGCAGTCCGGACAGGTGGTTCGGGACGCCTTCCACCCACGGGTCGCCGCCGTTGGCCACGAAGGCGATCCACTCCGCGTCCGGTGACCAGCGCGGGTGGAAGGCGTCGTGGTCGAAGAAGGTCATCTTGTAGGGCTCGCCGCCCGTCGTGGGCTGGACGTACAGGTTCTGGAACTGGTCCGCGGCGCCCGCGGTCGAGGAGTAGACGAAACGGCGGCCGTCATACGACACGTGCGGCTGGGTGCGGTAGAGCGTCTGCTCGGCGAGCACGACCCGGCGGTCCTCGATGCCGCCGGCACGGGCCGGAACCCGGTAGACGTTGCCGCTCCCGAGTGCCACGTCGCGGTTGGAGACGATCAGCAGTTCCTCGCCGTTCGGCAGCCATGCGGGCGAGATGTGCATGTCCCAGGGCCCGAAGTAGAGCCGGTCGCGGGCAAAATAGTTGTCGGAGGTGACCGCGACCTCCGGGCCGGTCCAGGCGCCGCCGGCGAATGGGCGGATGTAGACGTTGAAGTAGCCGCTCGGCGCGGTCGAGACGTAGGCGATCCGGCCGCCGTCCGGCGAAAAGCGCGGGTCGGTGTGGATGTGGGCGCCCTCGGTGAGGCGGTGGCGCTCCCCGGTGGCCGTGTTCATGACTTCGAGGTCGATAGTGCCGCCGCCGTCGTCGGCCGTGTAGAGCAGCCACGCGCCGTCGGGAGAGTAGTTGGGCGAGGAGTAGTAGTCGGGGCCGTGCACGATCTCGTGGGCGTCGCCGGTCGCGATGTCCACTTCCCAGAGCGACCCGCTCATGGCCACCGCAACGCGCTCGCCGCCGGGGTGCCAGGCCGGGTACCAGGGCGACGAGGAGGGTGCCGGGGGGAAATGGAAGTTGTGCATGTAGTTGCCGCCGTGCGCGGCGGCGGGGTAGGCGCGCTGGGCGGAGAGGGAGCCGTGGGGCGCAAGCCCGGTCAGCGCGAGGGCGGCGGCCAGCGCGAGGGCGCGGGCGGGCGTGAAGGCGCGAGCGGGCGCGAGGGCGGGGCGGGCCAAGCGGGCGACGAAGGTTAGGGCGTTGCCGATTCGGGTCATGCGGCGCGTCCGGGGCAGGGGTGGATGCCCGAGCCCGATGCGGTGGGGCGCGGGCGTGCAGGGATCGTACCGCGCGGCGGGGGGGTGGGCCAGTGGGGGGTGGGGGTGGTGATGGACGCCGGTGCCCGGATGGCGTCCGCGCCAGCCGTCCGGACCGTCGTCTGGCGAGGGCGTGACCGTTTGCCACGGGAAGCAGCGGGTCGCTACATATCCCGGTGGAGCATCCTGCAGGCTTGTTGTCGAATGTCAACTAAAGGTTACTTAGTGTAATGTTCACTTTACATTTGTGGTCGCGCTTCTGCCCCCGCCACACGCTCGTGGTGCTCAGTCTGGCGTTCATGTTCGGCACCGGTCCGCTCGACGGGCAGAGTTTCGAGCTCGAAGAGGCGACGATTGCCGACATCCACGCCGCTTTCCTCTCCGACGACCTGACGTGCGTGGACCTCGTGCAGGCATACCTGGACCGGATCGATGCGTACGACGAGCAGGGACCGCGGCTTAACGCAATCGCGACCCTGAACCCGCGCGCGCTCGACGAAGCGGCGCGCCTTGACGATGCCCTGGCGGCAGGCGGTCTCACCGGGCCGCTGCACTGCGTTCCGGTTCTGCTGAAGGACCAGGTCGAGACCAGCGACATGCCGACGACGTACGGCTCAGCGCTCTTTGCCGACTTTGTGCCGGACCGGGACGCGACGATCGTCACGCGGATGAAGGAGGCGGGCGCGCTGATCCTGGCCAAGACGAACATGGGCGAGTTCGCGTCGCGCTACGTGGGGTCGGGCTTCGGTGTGATCCGCAACGCCTACGACCCCCGTCGCAACCCCAGCGGCTCGTCGGGCGGCACCAGCGTGGGCGTCGCGGCCAACTTCGGCATGGTCGGCGTCGGCGAGGACACGGGCGGCTCGATCCGCGGTCCGGCGGCGGTGGCGTCGCTGGTCGGTCTGCGGCCCACCCTAGAGCTCGTCAGCCGCTTCGGCCTGATGCCCGCCAACCCCACGACCGACACGCAGGGCCCGATCACTCGCACGGTCATGGACGCGGCCATTCTGCTGGGCGTGATCGCGGGCTACGATCGGAACGATCCCGTGACCGCGCGCGCCGTGGGCCGTGTGCCGGATTCATATGAGGGCGGACTTGGCGACGACGGGTTGCGGGGGGCCCGCATCGGAGTCATCCGCGATCCCATGGACGAGTCGGTGGATCAGGACTCGGAGGGGTTCCGGCAGGTGCGCTCCCGCGTCGACGCGGCGGTGGCGGATCTGCGACGGCTCGGGGCCGAGGTCGTGGACCCCGTCGCGGTCGCGGGGATCGAGACGGTGAACCCGGTGTTCGGCAGCAACGCGTTCGAGACCGAGGAGGCTACGGACGCGTACCTGGCCGGGCATGCCGGCGCACCGTACAAGACACTGCGCTCGATCCTGCTGACCGGGCGCGTGACGCCGTGGCGGGCCGCGGGACTGGCGGGGTCACTCGGCAAGACCACCCGCGACCCCGGCTATCTGGACTACCTGCTCGCGCGCGGCCGGATCAGGCGGGACGTGCTCGTGGCCATGGCCGCCCACGACCTGGACGTTCTTGTCTACGCCACCTTCGACCACCCGCCGACACCCATCGCGGAGGATGCCGAGACCAACCCGGCCCCGGCCGACCGGTACGGCCTGGGCGACAACCGTCTCCTCAGCCCCATCACCGGGTTCCCCGCGCTGACGGTGCCGGCCGGGTTCACGCCGGACGGGCTGCCCGTGGGGATCGAGTTCCTGGGACGGCCGTTCACCGAGGCCATGCTGCTGCGCTTCGGGTACGCGTTCGAACAGGGGACGGGGTATCGGCGGCCGCCGGCGAGCGCGCCGGCGCTGGGCGGGGGGCGGTAAGTATACATGCCGTGTAGCCGTGTTTCCTCGCCAGCCTTGCCAGGGTCTCCGGAGGCCCACCCTTTAGCGGTGCCAAGTGGGCCTCTGCCGAGACGGAACGGCCAAGGAGGGTAGCGTATAACTCAGGTTCGGTGCCTACCAAATGGCGGAAGAACACCGGGTCGGCGTCCGGCGGTATCGCAAGGATCAGGTCACGCCGGTCGTCGGTGGTCATTCGGTCTCGTGCAGTCAATATAAGCTCGTGTTTGGCTGGCGAAGGATCGTCGTCTCCTTGCTCCTCTTTGGACTTGGCGCTCTCGCGAGCATTGTGAAGCGTCCAGGCCCGTGCAGCATCGGAGTCGGAGCGAAGGACCTCGAGGAGCAAATCAGTGTCACCGCACTCGACTACGGCAGCTTGCCAGAGGGTGCCCGACACACCGCCGGGTCTCCTTCCGCCCACACTCTCCCACAATCCGGCGGCGGTAGCCCCACGCACACGAGGGTCTGGGTGCTCCAGAAACCTGTGTTTCCATTCCCGTGGCATGTCATCCCAGGGAAGCCGGTTCCCCACGGATTGGGCGTAGTCGGGCACTACCGCCATGATGTGGCGTACCGCGTCTTCGCCGAGACCGCCGACCCGCACCCCAAAACCAACTGCGACGGATTCGAGCCGTGGATCGCTCGCGACGATGCTCCACGCCGTGTCCGATGCAGCATGCGTAGCCGTCGCCGCCTCCAGAAACGGAGTGATCCAGTCAGGAGGTGCCCGCCCGAACGCGACGAGGGCTTCCAGCCAATCCATGGGTGAGGCTACAACTTGAGCGAGCTGGTTGGGAATGAGCTTGAGGATGTCCGGATAGTGGTGGTCCATCAGTTCACGCTGCTGCTCGTAGTACGACATCCGCGCAACGACGATCTTTGGCGGCTCGTCGCTCCACTGGACCGCAATGGCCCGTGCGATGGAGTGCAACTTCCGCTCGGGACGGTCATGTGATCGCATTTCGCCAGGGGCTGGGAAAAGGCGACGAAGTATGGGAACGTCGATTCTCGGCAGATCTGCTTGCAGTCGATGTCTGGCGATCAGCCTTTGTGCCCACAGAGCCACGCCCGGCGCGTTGTCAGCCAACGCGATGACGCCGGGTAGCATCGCGGAGAGTTTCTCCCGTGCCGTCGCCCGGGTTTCGGACCTCTCGTTCAACACTCCGGGTCCGATGGCCCAGCGGCGGACGATCTCACGAGCGCACGAGACTCCGGCTAGGCTCATGTGGCGAAAAACACCCATGGCTGTGGGCCAAAAGCGCGCGATTTCGCTCACGTCAGTTCCGGACAGCGAACCCAATGCGAGTCTGAATCCTGTTTCGGTGACCCGATCCCCGCGGATGTTCTCGAAGTGTAGTGCGAATACAACCTGCAAGAGCCTGGTCAAGCCATTCTCCCACCCGCGTGGCGCCGAGGAATCTGCCGTCTTCGTTGCGATCAGATCCGTTTGATCCACAATCTTCTGGAGCAGGAGGTGCCGGCGTTCCACAGCTCCGGCACCTAGGCATCCGCCGAGGACCCAGTTTCTTGCGTGCGCGTCAAGCGCGTCGCCGTCGGATCGACTCTCGATGACATCAGGTATCATCTGCTCCAATGCGCGGTCAGGTGCGAATTCGAGTGCCGGCGCGGCAATGAGTTCGGTTTTCTCCGCGTGGTTGCCGAGCACCCAATCGACGGCCTGCTTTCCCGACCACGCGTAGTCCTCCCACAAGCGCTTCCCAACCCCCGCATCGTCGTGTTCTTCAAGGCGTCCACGCACCAGGCGATGCGGAACTGATGCTCCTCTGCGCAGTGTCCCAATCAGCGTCTCAGTGCAGGCCACGGGGTCTTGCACTTCCTCGATGACGGGCTCGATGGCGTTACTCCAACTGCCGGAGAAGAAGCTGCGCCGGACCAGGGCATGTCGAAGTGCGGATGGCATGACCGACAGGGCCCCGGTCGGAAACAGGTCGTTCCCGATCTCGTGAACGATGCCGGTACCTGCGACCGGAAGGACTCCCTCTCGCAGGCGCGACTCATGCACCTGCAGGGTCTTCGCGGCACCGGTGAGACTCATCCCGGCCGAACCACCCAGGGCAAATGCCGCCAGTGCATCAAGTGTGAAACGCGAAGGGCGGATGTCCCTTTTCAGTTCCGACAACAACAGTTGCCCGCTTGCCAGGTCCTGGAGTTCGCCTCGTTGTGCCCACTGCGCCAGGGTCACGGCCAGCCCGGGCCTGCCGTTACTCTGGTCGAGAATCTCACCGATCAGCACGTTCGTGAACCGGGGGCCCACCGCGAGGACAATGTCCGCCATTACGCTTCGCGCAAGCGGGTTCACCCGGCGAACCCGATCGCGGGGCAGATACAGGGCCTGGCGAACATCGTCCTCGTGCCCGGGCCAGGTTGTGGCCATGATCCGGAACCGCATGTCCAACTCGCGTCGCAGTCGGCTCAGTTTGCCGAGAAGGGAATCGCGGGAAGTCGCAGCATCCAGGTGCGCGTCGTCAACGAAGACCCAATCGGGGTCGAGTTCACGGCAAGCGTCAGCGATCTGTCCGAGGTCTTCCGAAACCACGAAGAGCCCATGCCCCTCCCTGGCGAGCGCCCCCAGAAGCGCCGTCTTCCCGACGCCGGGCTGGCCCGAGATCACGACGTCATGTCGAGCCCGTCGCAGCCAGGCCAATTCGTCGTCCCGACCAAGCAGCTGCTGCGCTGGAAAGGGTCGAGGCGACCTGGGCAAGGCCGACAGAGCGGGCGGATCGCCGGTCAGACCCAGTAGTTCCCTTCGCCATGCCGGATTCTTGTAGAGGCGGCCCACGAAGTCGGCATGGTCATGGATGTTGCGCAGGACGAACCCCAGTTCGGCGGCGCGTTTGTTGAGGTTTCTCCGCTTCAGCGGGGTCAGCGCCTGCGAGGTCGCCAGCACGCACTCGCTGGCAGAGCTTCCCGTGCTCCTGCAGGACTTCAGATTCCTGGTGAGATTGCCGATTACGTCCTCACCCGTGGTGGCCACCAGCGGGATGGGATGCCGGCCGCCCGGCACCGACATCGCCCCGTCCATACCCCCGTCTCCCCCTCCCCGAATCGGCACCAGGCCCGGATACACATCGCGCAGCAAATCCACCGCACATCGCTCGAACAGATCCGGATCCAGTCTCTTCCCCAGACGTTCCTCGATGTCCCGGTACAGTGGGTCCTTCACCACTTCAGCCTCCGATGAGCCAGACCAGCAGCGCAGTCGGGACCGCCATCAACTCCGGATCACTCAAATCGAGCGCGCTCCGGGTGGCCACGACACCGCGCCAGCGAGACGCTCTCATCGTCCGCGCCGCCCGCCTCCACCGTTCGCCGTCGACGTACTTCGACTCGACGGCGAGATCACCAAACCCGGGGCCCACGAAGTCGATCTCCTTGCGCGTTGGTGTCCTGTGGTGCAACACGGCGTCGAAGTTCAGGTAGCCGCCCGGGCGTTCGCGGGCGAACGACCGGACCAGAGCCATGCCGAGTTGTTGCTCGGACATGGGTCCGAAGTCGGCAGTGGGCTGTGTGCGCGGCGAGAGGCGCGAATAGATCGGATCGGTGAAGTATGTCTTCTCCTGTGACCGAAGAGCGGGCCGGAGATCGTGTTCCCGATGACATGGCCACGCCACGAAGCTCTCGCGAAGGGCGTCGATGCGCCGGCGAACGGTGTTCGCGGATGTGCCAATGTCCGTGCCGATGTCATGACAGTTGGTAGGCGAGGCGATCCCCCGGGCCAGCCGTTGGACGAAGGCGTCCGTCTGTGTCAACGACCACGCCGCCCTCCGGAAAGACTCCCCGTGAATCACATCGAGCAGGGTCCGCTCGAATACCCGCGACTCTTCTGCCTCATGGGCCGCGACCGCTTGCGGGAAGCCGCCAACCGTCAAGTAGGTCTCCCACTCTGCCACGAGTCGCCTTAACCATGGAGTAAGCGTCCGGACGGCGTCCGACACGGTTGCAGTGGTCAGATCGGCGACTGCGAAGGGGCCGAAGTCGTTGGGTGGAGAACCGATGGAAAGAGCCGAACCGCTTCCAGACCTGACTTCGACGAAATCCCGGAACGGCATCGGGAGCAGGATGCGATCGGGTCGCAGAGCATTCCCGCGTCGCCCGGCGAGAGCCTTGACCGCCTCGGTCAGATTGGCGGCAGACGAACCCGTGAGTACCACTGTATCCAGGGAGAAGCGACTGTCGTTGTCGCGAAGCCACTTGATTGCGGCCGGCCATCCGTCGGTGATAGCGGTGATTTCGTCGATGAACCAGAAACGCCGCACGTCAATCGGCGTCAAGTCGGCGGCAGCGTCCACGGCGCGACGAAGATCGCCGGCGGTCAACTCGTCGGCTGCGATGTGAATGATGCGCCGGGGATCCTCTCCGGCGTCTATCAGCCGCCGTATCTTTTTTTTGACCTCAACGGATTTTCCGACTCTCCTGGGGCCGCGGAGGACGTAGAGCCCACCCGGCGCAAGGTCTTCAATGACTCGGGCCGTATACTCGAACGGAGCCTCGCGGGCCCGCCGGAGGTCGGGATCGCGAAGTACCCAGGTTCGAGGCTCGGCCCACCAGCTGGTTCGGGCCAGAAGGTCTCGCAGTTCGGGTGTGGTTGCCAGTCGTGTCTCCAGGTACCGGGGATTGTCTGGTCGCGAGCGGAAGATGGCTGGCTCCATAGACCCATGTCAACAGTACGCCCGACAAGTCTCTTCGAGATGGGATATTATGTATACCTTATCATACGTACATGTCGGAAAATGTATACATCATTCTCCGCATCGTTAGATATTCGGAGCCTGTCTAACAGGAGAACGTCGGCGTACGCCTTCCGTGAAGCTCACGTTGCCGACCGCGATCAGCCGCTGCGGCGCATGGCGAAGACGCCGTTCAGGTAGTGCGTCGCACGACCGCTGCCGTCGTCGCCCCAGAAGGCGACGTCCCAGCCGCGGTTGCCGCCCATCGCCGGATCGCGCGGCAGGAACCGGTCCCCGCCGAGCGGTATCAGCTCGGACTCCAGCGTGCTGCCGATCTCCGAGCGCGCCACCAGCCGGTCGCCGTCCACGGAGAACGAAAACCGGCTGCCCACCGCTTCGAACTGGCCGACATACCGCTCGAGTTCAACCTTCCGGGGCGTCACCGAGTCCGGCTTCGGCGTCTGGGGCTTGTCGATGCCGAAGACCTCCGGGAAGAGGGTGTCGAACACCTTGTCGGCCAGCGGGTAGCCCTGGCTCGGCACGTTGGCGATCGTCGCGGCCGCGACGCCCTTGTTCGGACACCAGAGCAACAGGGAGGACCCGCCCGAGTTGGTGCCGCTGTGCCCGTAGATCACCTCGCCGCCCCAACGCTTCCAGTAGGGCCCTGTGCACCACCGCTGGGCAATGATTCGGGTCGGCATGTCGATCTCCGGGGTGTGCATCGTTTCGACGGCCTGCTCCGACAGCACCTGCCGCCCGTCGGCCGAGCGCCCGTTTCGGAGGAACATCCCGGCGAACCGCGCGAGGTCGCCGGCGCTGCAGCACAGGGTTGCCCCGGCCGGGGCGATGCTGCGCGGCAGCCCCCAGAACGGTACCCGCTCACCTTCGGGCCTCGATGGGGTCGGCGAGTAGCCTAGCGCCACCGGGTGATAGAGCAGGTCCTCCGGGAAGGTAGCCGAGTGATCGAGCCCGGCCGGCTGGAGGATCCGCTCGGCGAGCAGGGTCTCCCAGTTCCTACCCATCACCCGCTGGGCGGCGAACCCGGCGACGGCGGTGCCCGCGTTCGAGTAGCCGTAGGCCATACCCGGCTCGAATATCCCGGGAAACCCGGCGAGCGAGGCGACGTACCGGCCCAGGGCGTCATCGCCGCGACCGTGATCCGTGTATGGCCCGTTGTCGAGTCCCGACGACATCGAGAGCAGCTGGCGCAGGGTCACGTGGACGGGAGGGACGTCACTCGTCAGGGCCGCTCCGTCGAGGTAGCTCCCGACGGGTTCGTCCAGGTCGAGCGTTCCCTCGTCGACCAGCGCCATGACCACGGCGGCGTTGAAGACCTTGGTGGTCGAGCCGATCTGGAACAGGGTGTCCGGCGTGACGGCCAGGTTGCGCTCACGGATCGCCAGACCGGTTGCAAACTCGTGGACCGCCTCGCCGTCGAACACCGCGAGCTGGGCGCCGACCACGCCGAGGCTCGCGGCCGACTCGTCGAGGAGCTGCTGGAGATCGCGCGGACGGACCGCCACCTGCGGCGGAGCCGCGATCGCCGCCAGGCCCCGCGCCGACGCGACGATCGGCAACGCGGCCGCGGCCGCACCGGCTTTCAGCAAGGTACGTCGATTCATCAGGAACTCCCGGGTCTTGTAACCGCGGCTACGGCGTCTTGCAGGGTCATGGCGGATCCCCGCTGCGCCGACGATACTTCAAAGATAGGCTGGCCCCACGGGCGCGCGAATTTGGTTCAGACGCGTCCACTTTGAGTCGCGCGAGGCGCACATGAAGCTGCACCGTCTCCTCTCCCTGTTGCTTCCGGCTGCGCTCGCCTGCGAGCAGGGCCGGCGATCGCCGTCCTCGCTTTCCACCGAAACACGGGACAGCGCGGGCATCCGGATCGTGGAGAACGCACGGCCGCCCGAGGGCTCGCGCCTCTCCTGGCGGATCGGATCGGGGCCCGCCGTCTCCATCGGTGCCGTCGAGGGCGAGGAGCCCTACCTGTTGGACGCGGCTTTCGACGCCACCCGGCTGAGCGACGGACGCATCGTCGTTGCGAACGTGGGGACACAGGAATTGCGGGTCTTCGACGCAAACGGCATCTACCTGGCGACCTGGGGCGGCCGGGGAGAGGGACCGGGCGAATTCACGGGTCTCTGGCAGATCGAGCCGTGGCCGGGCGACTCGATTGTGGCCTGGAACGCGCCGCGCTTCGGGATTTCGATCTTTGACGCGCGGGGCACCTACGCCCGCACCTTCAGACTGGCTCACGACGAGGGCACGCCGCCAATGCAGCGGTTCTGGCCACAATCAACGACGCGAGACGGAGCGGTTCTCGCGGCCTACCGGCCCGAAGCCGCGGACACGGTCGTCGTTCAGCTCAGGGATGGTGATGGCGAAATCCGGAGTTCGTTCGGAACCCACCCGGGCAGGGAGCCGTACATCCATCGCGAGGGCGACCGTTCGATCCTCTACTGGACGATCTTCGGGCAGCAGCCCGTGTGGACCTCCTGGGGCGACCTTACGATTGTCGCCCACACCGGCCGCTACGAACTCAGGGCCTACCGCGCAGACGGTTCACTGACCCGGATCGTCCGACGCGACCATGTCCCGCGCCCGCCCTCGGAGACCGAAATCGAGGCCTTTATCGAATGGCAGGTCGGCCGCAGCGTTCGCAGTTCCGAGAGCGAACGAGCCGAGTCGCGGGGCCGGTACCGTAACGTCCCGGTCGCGGAGCACTTTCCGGCTTTCGAATCGGTCCTGACGGACGCCCGCGATCACCTCTGGGTCGAGGAATACGAGTCACCGGCTGAAGAGGAACCGGGAGCGCTCTGGACCGTGTTCGATCCGGAGGGTCGGGCGCTGGGGTTCGTGGAATTGCCGGAGGGACTCCGGGTCCACGAGATCGGCGAGGACTACATTCTCGGCCGCGCTCTCGACGAACTCGATGTGGAGTACATCCAGGTGTGGGCGCTGGAGCGGTTGGGAGGCGGGAGCTGAGGGTGCCTGCGGGAGAGCGTCCTACAGCAGGCCCTCGTCCTCGAGAAAGCCAAGCAGCAACTCGACGCACTCCTCGGGATGTTCGATCTGGAGGAAGTGCGTTGCATCCGGAATGAAATCGTAGTCGACCGTATTGATGTGGCTCAGGTTGAACGTCGGCATGTAAGCGAACGACATCATGGGGTCCGACCCGATGACCTTGGTGGGACACGGCAGGTTCCCCAGGTCGACCAGGAAGGCGTAGGTGCGCGAGTACGCAAAGATCTGCGCTTCGTACTCGCGGGGACATCGAAGCTCCAGGCCCTCCCCGTCCGCGGATTCCCGCAACACGGTGCTGGCCATCAGGTCTGCGGCACCTGGAACGGCGCGCGTCAGCAGCAGGTGGTGGACGAGCTCCGAGAACTCGGCCGCCTGATGGAACCGATCCGTCCTGCGGCGCGCGATCTCGGCCGACCTGTCCGCGGACTTGTCGAATTCGGCTTCCCCCATCCTCGGCCTGTAGAGAGGCGGATCGTAGAGGACCCAGGCGGAAAGATCACCCGTACGACCTGTGCCGAGCGCCGAGGAGAGCAGGGCGGTCAGGGCCGAAAGGGAGTGGAAGACGCCGATCGTGCGCGTCCGGCCGTAACGGGCGGCGACCGCCTCGACGACCTGTTCCTGGTCCCGGATCAGATTGGGGATGTTGTGCCCGCCGCGCGGGCCGACCGCGTTCCACCCGTGATTCCTGAGGTCATAGACCAGGACATCGAAGTCTTCCAGGAACCGCGACCAGAACGGGTAGTAGAGGTCTACGGCGAGCCCGTTGCCATGGCCCACGAGCACACGGAGCCCGCGGGGGTTCCCATGTCGCCGTACTCTGGTGACGCTGCCGTCGTCATGCCTTACGTCATGTACCGAACTCGGCTCCGGTACTCTCCAGACAGCGCCGGAAGTCATGGCACGCCGCGCTCCCCGCAGGCGTCACGCCGGGGAAGAACTGCGGCCATGGCCGTGGAGGTGCGTTCAGCCGGTCTGGGAATCGATGAACCGGGCCAGCTTGCGCAGCGTGGTGAAGCACTCGGGGGGAATCGAGACACCGAACTCCTTCTCGACGACCTTCTTGAAGGCGACGGCGTCCAGGGAGGAGACACCGGAGTCGGCGAGGCCACCATCCCACATGGGTTCACGGCCCAGGTTCAGGTGCTCATCGACCAGTTCTGCCAGGCGAGCTTCAGCGGCCATCGTTGCAACCCTTCGTGCAGAGGATATGGAACAGGTACGCCACAGGAACGCGCGAGCGCGCGTTCGCCCGTGGCACAACGATGCTTCACTATCCGGCCAGGATTGTCAAGCCACGGCCTTACATCTGTACAGCAGGCTCACCATTTCCTGCAGTCCAATCGCCTCCGCACCGCCCTGAAGCGGGAAGCGCTCAGTGCCGCCGTAAACGACGAAGGCCCGCTCGGGGGCGATGTCGCCGAGCGCAATCCGCAAGTGTCGTGTCGGTGAGACCGCAAGCCCCCGCTTGACCTCAATCGCCCAGACCGTGCCCCCCGGGAGTTCCAGAACAAGATCCATTTCGACGCCCGTGGCCGTCCGGTAGAAGCTGGCCCGCGCGCCGTCGGGGACCGCGCGGACGAGCGTCTCGAGCACGAATCCCTCCCAGCTGGTCCCCGCCACCGGATGGCCCAGTACGGCGTCCAGATCGTCCAGTCCCAGGAGTGTGTGTACGATGCCGCTGTCGCGCAGGTATACCTTCGGTGACTTCACCAGCCGCTTGCGCACGCTGGCGTGGAACGGAGGGAGCCGGCGTGCCAGTAGCAGATCGACCAGCAGGTCGAGGTAGCGCATGACGGTCTTGCCGTCCACGCCCAGGCTCCGGGCGAGCGCCGACGCGTTCCAAAGGCCTCCCTGCGAATGGGCCAGCATGGTCCAGAAGCGGCGCAGCGTCTCGGCCGGGATGCGTGGTCCCAGCATGGGAATGTCGCGTTCCAGGTAGGTGCGGATGAAGTTCCGGCGCCAAAGCGCGCTGGCGGCATCGTCGGGGGCCAGGAAGCTCCGGGGGAATCCTCCGCGTATCCACAGGCTCGTCGATTGCTCGGCCGGCACTTCGCGGATATCCAGAGGATCGAGGGCCAGGTAGCCGATCCGCCCTGCGAGGCTCTCTCCGGATTGCCGCATCAGGTCCATGGAGGCCGATCCCAGGATCAGAAAGTGGCCGGCCGGCTCGCCTTCACGGATGCGGTCGTCGATGACTCCGCGGAGGACCTGAAACATCTCCGGAACCCGGTGGATCTCGTCGAGCACCACAAGCCGGTCCCGAACCGAGCCGAGGTACCCGCGTGCATCCGACAGACGTTGGAGATGGGCAGGGTTCTCGAGGTCGAGGTAGAGTCCGGGCCTCGGCGCGCCGGGTTCGGCCAGGCGTGTCCGCGTTTCGGTTGACGCGTCGACGATGGCGCGCGCCAGCGTGGTCTTCCCCACCTGGCGCGGGCCCAGCAGGGCAACCGCCGGAAACAGGGCAAGGTGGTCCTCGATGGTCGATCGCAGGGTGCGGGGGATGGCCGGGGTGTTCATATCTTGCAATATCGGCATAGGATACCGAAATTGCAAACTACAAACCCGCTACACTTCTCCCCGCCGGGCCGCCCACACCGCGTAGTGACTCGCCCGCGCCGCGAACGCCATGTACGTCAGCGACGGGTTCTGGCAGCCGGACGACGTCATCGAAGCGCCGTCGATGACGAACAGGTTCGGGACGTCCCACGCCTGGTTGTGGGCGTTGAGCACGGACGTGGCGGGGTCGCGCCCCATGCGCGCCGTGCCCATCTCGTGGATGGTCAGGCCGGGGGGCGTCATCTCCGTGTCGATCGTGATGTCGCGGCCGCCGCCGGCCTCCAGCATCTCGGCGGCCTGCAGGGCGGCGTCGCGCATCATGGCGCGCTCGTTGGCGCTCCAGGCGCAGCTGATGCGCAGGGTTGGGATTCCCCATGCGTCGACCTGGTCGGGGTCGAGGGCAACATGGTTCTCCTCGCGGGGGAGGCACTCTCCGAAGCCGCTGATTCCGAATGACCAGGGGCCCGGGCGGAGCAGGTCGCGCTTGAAACCCGCTCCAAAACCCGGCATGGACATGCCCCGCCCCCACCCTTCCCTCGTTGCCGAGCCCTGGTACCCGTAGCCTCTCAGGAAGTCGGGCGACGGCTCGGTGACATTGCGGAAACGGGCGATGTAGACGCCATTGGGACGCCGACCGCGGGTGGTGCGGTCCTCCCGGCCGGGGAAGGTGGCGCGTGCACCGACGCCCATGGTGTGGTCCATGAGGTACTTGCCGAGCACGCCGCTGGAGTTGGCCAGGCCGTCGGGGAAGTCGGGCGACTTCGAGTTGAGCAGCAGGCGCGTCGATTCGAGCGCAGAGGCGCCGAGGAAGACCGTGCGCGCGTGGAACTCCATCTCTTCGTGGGTCTCGGCGTCGATCACGCGGACGCCGCTGGCCCGGCCCGCCCGCGGGTTCCAGACGACTTCGGCGACGACGCTGTTGGGGCGCAGGGTCATACGGCCGGTCGTCTCGGCGGCGGGGAGGGTCGCGTTGATGGAACTGAAGTAGGAGCGCGTGCGGCATCCCCGGTGGCAGGGGCCGCAGTAGTGACAGGCGCGCCGCCCCTTGTGATCGCGGGTGAGCACGGCGGTGCGGCCGATCGTCATGCGGCGCCGGCCGCCGAAGGCCGTGTCGATCGCGCCCGCCACTTGCTCCTCGACGCACGACATCTGCATGGGCGGCAGGAAGACCCCGTCGGGAACCTGCGGCAACCCCTCCGCCCGCCCGCTGATGCCGACAAATGCCTCGACGTGCGCGTACCAGGGAGCCAGATCCGCGTACCGGATGGGCCAGTCGACCCCGTACCCCTCGCGCGCGTTGGCCTCGAAGTCCAGGTCGGACAGCCGGTAGCACTGCCGTGCCCACATGATGGACCGGCCGCCCACCTGTCGCCCGCGGATCCACAGAAACGGCTTGTCGGCGTCGGTCGTGTACGGGTTCTCGATGTCGTTGACGAAGAACTTCCGCGCCACCTCGTCGCAGGCGTAGCACTCGCGCTGCACCGGCTGCTCCGCCGCGAGCGCCCTGCGGTCGTTCCAGCCCCGGTACGGCATCTCGTAGGTGGGAAGGTGCTCGGCGTAGTCGCGTTCGGGCACGATCATCGGTCCCGCCTCGAGCACGAGGACCCGGGCACCCAGTTCGGTGAGCTCCTTGGCCGCCCACCCGCCGGACATGCCCGAGCCGACCACGATGGCGTCGTACTCCTGGCGGCGGGGACGGATGTGGAAGAGGTCTCTTCGGGCGATGGTCATCGGCCGGCCTCCGCCGCGGTGAGCGGCGCGCAGCCCTCGAACGTGCGGAAGGTCGTGCGGTAGCCGAGCGCGTCCAGCCCCACATCCGACGTGAAGTAGGCGGTCAGGGTGAACCGTTTGACGTCGTGGAAGAAGTATTGAGACTCGTCCGCGGCGCGGTCCTCGCGCAGCCGGGTCAGTTCTTCGTCGAGGCCGCGGACGAAGGCCGCCTGCTCACCCGGCGCGCACTCGGCGAACGGTGTGCCGAAGCGCGCGCGGCAGGCCGGGTCCACCGCGTCGAGCCCGGCGAGAAACCGGTCCCGGTCGTCGTCGTCGAGCCACCCGTCCACGAGCGCGGCCACGAACCCGCTCACCCCGGCTTCCGAGGCCCCCGGCGTGTCCGTCGCGGGGATGATGACCTCGGCGAGGGCCTCCATGACGCGGGCGCGCGCCGGCGTGAGAAACGACGCGGCCTGCATGGCGGCGCCCTCGGCAGTGTCATCGCCAGCGGGCGCACCGTTCCCGCTGCCCGCCCCGCCCGCCTCCGCCGGCCCGACCGCCGCCAGCACCTGCTCGCGCCAGGCCAGCATTCGCCGCAACTCGTCGAGTGGCATGAGCAACGGGCCGCCCGCGACCCCGCCCAGCACGCCGATGGCCGTTCGTCGCTTCATGCGTTACCGTTTCCGCCGCCTTGACGCGGTCGTGCTTCAGTGAAAGGAGTGTCAACCGAGATGAGCGCCCCGACATGAGTGCCCGGGAAAAGCTGCCCCACCTTACGCGCCGGCAGGCGCTGAAGGCAACCGGAGCGGCGTCGCTGGGGCTGATTGCTCCCGGGAACTCGATTGCCGCGCGGAGCCCCGCCCGGTCCGGAATCGCCCATTCCGGCACAGCCCGGGCCGGTACCGCCCAGCCCGGCATCACCCAGTCCGTCGCCCGCTGGTGCTTTGCCGACATCCCCTTACAGCCGTTCTGCGCCGCGGTCGCCGACATCGGTCTCGGGGCGATGGATCTGCTCGAGGTCGACGAGTGGTCCGTCGCCCACGATCACGGCCTGGTCGTGTCGTGCGGGGACGTGGGCGCGGGCACCATCGAGGACGGAATCAACGAGACGCGCAATCACACCGCGATCATTGGTGCGTTCGAGGAGCAAATCCCGCAGGCGGCGCTCGACGGCGTCCCCAACGTGATCTGCTTCTTCGGCAACCGGCGCGGGATGGACGACGCACCCGCGATCGAGAACTCGATCCGGTGTCTCACGGAGTGCGCGCCGATCGCCGAATCGGAGGGCGTCACGATCCTGGTTGAAGTGCTGAACTCGAAGCCGGGCGGACACCTCGACTACATCGGCGACCGCATGTCCTACGCGCTGGAGATCATGCGCGCGGTCGACTCGCCCCGTGTGCGCATCCTGTACGACATCTACCACATGCAGATCATGGAAGGCGACATCATCCGCACGCTGACCGAGGCCGCCGAGTGGATCGCCCACTACCACACGGGCGGGGTGCCCGGGCGCGCCGAGATCGACGAATCGCAGGAGCTCTACTATCCCGCGATCGTGAGGGCGATCCGCGAAACCGGATTCAACGGATACATGGCCCACGAATTCATCCCCCGCAGCGGCGACCCCATTCGTTCGCTGGCGCAGGCGGTGGAGATGTGTGCAGTGGCATGAACGAAAGGAACCCCATGCTGGAAATCCGAGATCTCGTCAAAGTCTACCCCGGACCCGTCGCGGCGCTGCAGGGCGTCTCGCTCGACGTCTCGAAGGGAATGTTCGGCCTGCTCGGGCCCAATGGCGCGGGGAAGACCACGCTGATGCGCATCGTCGCGGGCCTGCTGGAGCCCACCTCCGGGGCGGTCCGATTCAACGACGAGGACATCGTCGCCGACCCCCGCCGCATACGCCGCCAGCTCGGCTACCTGCCCCAGGACTTCGGCTTCTATCCCCACCTGAGCGGCGAGGCCATGCTGCGCTTCCTGCTTGTGCTCAAGGGTGTGCAGGCTCCGCAGGGGCTGAAGAGGCTTGCGGCCGAGTTGCTGGAGCGAGTCAACATGTCCCACGCCGCCAAGCGGAAGGTGAAGGGGTACTCCGGCGGGATGAAGCAGCGGCTGGGGATCGCGCAGGCGCTGGCAGGTGACCCGCGGCTGATCATCGTCGACGAGCCCACGGCCGGCCTCGACCCCGAGGAGCGGATCCGGTTCTACCGGTTGCTGGCCGAACTTGCCGAAGACCGCACGGTGCTGCTGTCCACGCATATCGTCGAGGACATCTCGGTGCTGTGCCCGCGCGTGGCGATCATGTACGACGGGCGCTTCGTGGCGGACACGACGCCGGGCGAAGCTCGCGATCGGCTTGCAGGGACGATCTACCAGGGCGAGGTCGCCAAGGAGGATCTGCCCGAGATCGAGCGCCGCTACCGGATCACCCAGGCGATCCTGATCGAGGGACGCAACCAGGTGCGCGTCCACATGCCTCCGGAGGAAACGGCACGGGGTGCGGTGCCCGACGGGTTCGAATCGGTAGCGCCGACGCTGGAGGACGCGTATCTGCTGCTGGCGCAGGCGAACGGGGCAGGCGGGAACGGGGCAGCCTCGTGAACGCCTTCGCGCGCTGGTGGGAGATCACCCGCCGGGAGTTGATTTCGGGACTGCGCCGGCCCGCGTACTGGGTCCTCTTCGTGGTCCTGTTCTTCATGGCCTGGGGTTGGTCCGAAGGGGCGGTGACAATCTCGTCGGGCGACTCGACCGTGGGCGGCGAACGGTCCCACGTGACTTCCGTTTTCGCCCAGAGCATGATTCAGTGCGTGGTGGTGATGGGTATCGGGGCTTGGTTCTTGGCCATCGCGGCCGGCCTGGTCGTGATCCGCGACCTCGAGCTTCAGGTCACCGAGGTCTTCCATTCGACCCGCCTCACCCCGCGCGAGTACGTGTGGGGCAAGTTCGCTGGTGCGCTCGGCGTTTTCCTCGTCATCTGGCTCCTCTACCTGTGCATCGGCGCGGCGTTCAACCACATCGTTGCGGTGGGCGAGGATGCCAGGCACATCGGTGAGTTCTCGCTGGGGAATTACCTGTTCCCGACCATTCTCTTCGGACTTCCCCAGATTCTGCTCTTCGCGGGAGTGCCGTTTTTTCTGGGCACCTGGACGCGCCGGCCCATCATCGTCTTCTTCTTCCCCATCGCGGTGCTCCTGGTCACGCTCATCTTCCTGACCACCTGGTCGCCCGACTGGCTGTCCCCCGAGGTGAACCGGGCGCTGATGCTTGTGGACCCGTCCGGTTACCGCTGGCTCAACGAGACGTTTCTGAAGGTGGACCGCGGAGTCGAGTTCTATAACACCGCGGCCCTGCAGCCCGACGCGGGATTCCTGCTGAGCCGCGTCGTTTTCGGTCTGATCGGATTGACCGCCGTGAGTGGCGCGGCGATGAGCTACTCCGCGAGGTTGCGCCGGGGCGGAAGCGGATCACGGTGGTTCCGCCGCCGCGCCGCCGCGCCGCCACCCGCCGTGCCCTCTTCCGCCGATGCAACCCTGCGGGACCTCGACATGGCTACCGAGCCGCTCGGCTTCTGGAAGGCGGCCCGGGTCATCGGCAGGGAAGAGGTGCGGGAACTGGTCAAGCGGCCGGGGATGTACCTCTTCGTGCCGCTGATCCTGTACCAGTCGATCGTCGCCACGGTGATCGCCGTCGGTCCCTTCAACTCGAGGCTGCTCCTCACTTCGGGCGCGGTGGCTGTGCGGCAGCTCAACACGCTGAGTCTCCTGATCTGCCTGCTGCTCCTCTTCTACACGGTCGAGTCGCTGCACAAGGAGCGCAGCCGCCGACTGGCCGGGATCTTCCACGCGACGCCAATCGGGACGGGCTCGATTCTACTCGGGAAGACCATGGGCAACAGCGTGGTGGCGGGGCTGATCCTTGCCATCGGCGTCGTCGGCAGCTGGGGCGTAATCGCGTACTACCAGATCTTTCAAGGCAGCCCGGTGAGCTTCGATGTTGTTCCCTTCGTTCTGACCTGGGGCGGCGTGCTCATACCCACGTTCGTCTTCTGGACCGCGTTGGTGACGGCGCTCTTCGCATTGTTCCGGAACCGCTATGCGGTGTACGGCGTAGGCATGGCGCTGATTGCCTACACCATCTACCGCATGGTATTCAACGACCCGTTCGGCTGGGTGTTCAACTGGATCGCCTGGAGCGCCGTGCAATGGAGCGACCTGGGTGCGTTCTCGCTGAACGGGCGCGAGTTGTTGCTCAACCGCATCCTCTACCTCAGCCTCGTGCTGCCCCTCGTTGCGCTGTCGGTGAAGTGGTTCGGCCGGCGGGACGTCGACGCGACGAGGCTTGTACATCGGATCCGGCCGAAGCCCCTGCTTGTGGGCGCGCTGCGCGTGCTCCCGTTCGCGGCGCCGGCGATCGTGCTCGCCATGGTGCTCCACTTCGGGGGCAGGGCGGGCCGGCAGGGGGAGGCCGCCGAGGAGGCGGGCAAGGACTACTGGCGCGAGAATGTCCAGACCTGGACCGATTTCGACATGCCGTCGGTGTCCAACGTCGACGTGGAACTGGACTTCGAGCCGGGCGAGCGCTCGGCTGCGGTGAAGGGCGTGTACACCTTCCACAACCACCGCGACTATCCGTACGAACGGATACCGGTGACGGCCGGTCAGTGGGATCCTATCGAATGGACGCTGAACGGAGAGGCCCACGAGCCGGACGACAGGTCCAATCTCTTCGTGTTCACGCTCGAAGATGCGCTGGCACCCGGCGATTCACTCACGATCGGCTTCAGCTACGACCTCGAGTTCCCGCGGGGCATGAGCAGGCGCGCTGGCGGCGAGGGGCAGTTCATCCTCGAATCCGGGATCGTGCTGACCGCGTTCACGCCCACGTTCGTGCCGACTCCCGGCTACCTCGAGGGCATCGGCGTGGACGGCGACAACTCTTCCGAGCCGACTGACTACGCGGACGACTTTTTCGAAGGCGAAACCGAGCCGCTCTTCGGCTGGGGCGGCGAGCCCTTCACCGTGCGCACGCAAATCACGCTGCCGGAGGAGTACACGGCAAACGGCGTGGGACAGAAGGTGAGCGACGAGGTTGTGGACGGCAGACGGACGGTGGTCTGGGAGACCGACCACCCCGTGGTCCTGTTCAACGTCGTGGCGGGGAAGTACGCGGTAAAGCAGGGTGACGGCACCGCGATCTACTACCACCCGGAGCACGACTACAACATCGAGGAGATGTCCGCCGCGCTCGACGCTGCGCGCAGATACTACTCCGAGTGGTTCTATCCCTTCCCGTGGGACCTGCTCAAGATCTCCGAGTTCGCGGCGTACGCGACGTACGCGCAGGGGTTCCCTACGAACATCACCTTCAGCGAAGGGATCGGCTTCCTCGCGAAGAGCGACCCCAGGTCGCACATCGCCTTTCTGGTGGTCGCGCACGAGGCCGCGCACCAGTGGTGGGGCAACCTGCTCACGCCTGGCCAGGGACCCGGCGGCAACATCCTCTCGGAAGGGATGTCCCACTATTCGACGATGCTCCTGCACGAACAGGTCTACGGCGACCGCTACCGGATCGAGTTCGCCAAGCGGCTGGAGCAGATGTACGGGGACCAGCGCTTCGTGGACTCCGAGCGTCCGATGGTCAAGATCGACGGGACCCGGTCCGGGGACGGAACCGTCACCTACAACAAGGGCGGCTGGGTGCCGTGGATGCTGCAGCAGGAGATGGGGCGGGAGAACTTGCTCGCCGGGCTGCAGGCGTTCATCGCGAAGTACAACCCGGACTCGGACTTCCCCGTGATCCAGGACATGCTGGCGGTGCTGCGGGACTTTGCGCCCGACACGGCGGCGTTCGATGCGTTCACCGAGCAGTGGTTCTTCGACGTGGTGGTGCCCGAGTACAGGTTCTCCGACGTGACCAGGGTGCAGGAAGGCGGCGAGTGGGTGGTGCGGGGGACGGTCGAGAACGCGGGGACCGGGCGGATGCGCGTGCAGGTGGGCGCGGTCGCGGGCGAGCGGTGGTCGGATGAGGGGGATGACGGGAGCCGCACCGTGGTGAACGAGGACTACCGCGACGCGCGCACCGAGGTGGAACTGGGTGCGGGGGAGTCGGCCGAGTTCGTGATTCGCGCGGCCTTCGAGCCCGAGCGCGTGGTGATCGACCCGGATGTGCTGGTGCTGCAGTTGAACCGGGATGCGGCGGTGTTCGAGTGGTGACGGGCAGGAAGGGGCGGACCGCTCAGACCGGCGCCTCCCCCCGGATCGTCACACGGTACCCCGACCGCGTCGCCGGCCAGTAGTCCCAGATCGCGTGGTGCTGCGCGCATCGGTTGTCCCAGAACGCGATCGAGTTCCTCCGCCAGCGGAAGCGGCACTGGAAGTCCGGGCGCGCGACATGCTCGTACAGCAAGGTCAGAACTCCGCGGCTCTCCGCCGGAGGCAGGCCCACGATGTACTGCGTGAACATCGGGTTCACGAAGAGTGCCCTGCGGCCTGTGACCGGGTGGGTGCGCACCACCGGGTGCTCCGCCGACGGATAGCTGCGCCCTCCGTCGTCGCGGCCGATAATCCGGTTCGTCTCCCGATAGTACGGCCCGCCGTCGTGCACCGCGGTCAGCCCGTCCAGAAACGCCCGCATCCGCTCCGAAAGCGCCTCGTAGGCCGCGTACATGTTCGCAAAGAGCGTGTCGCCCCCCGTCTCGGGCACCGTGTGGAGCCGGAGGATCGACCCCATTGGCGGCAGCGGATCGCACGAGACGTCGGAGTGCCATTGCTCGCCGGCGACACGGCGCGAGTTTTCGTCCGCGTGAATCGGCATCACCTCGGGGTGGCCGTCGACGCCGGGGTCGTTGGGGTGCGCGACCAGCTCGCCAAAGCGCGCCCCGAGCTCTTTCTGGCTCTCGATCGAGATGTCCTGGTCGCGGAAGAAGATGACGCAGTGCTCCATCAGGGCGTCGTGAACCAGCCGGAAGTCGGAATCGCTGACGTCGTCGAGGTCCAGCCCGCAGATCTCGGCGCCGATCACGGGGGTGACGGGTTTGACTTGAGGGGGTGTTGTGCTCATGTGTCCCGAACCTAGCATGGCTTCAGCCGTGTGGAAATCCCCGGCTTGGAGCCTCTCCGGCGGCCGCTTCACGGGCGGCTCTTGCCAGACGAACGCAACCCATTTCAGGAGCATGGAGGAGCAGTGACCGGATATCTGTTCGTGGCGCTCGCGGTGCTCGTGGCCGTGGTCGGCTGGAGGGTCCGATGCGGACTCGCTCCGGACGGCAACGATCGTCATTCTGCTGGAAATCGCACCGGCACCCGGCTAGCATTGTGAAACGTGCCCCACCCAACGGGCCCCGGTCCTTTGCCGCAGACGCCTGTCCCGGTTGCCGCCGGCCAGATCCCTGTGGCCACTGCAGAGGAGAGGTGTCGGGCTGATGAGAACCAGGGTCGCTTTCCTGCTGGTCCTCGGCGCCGGGGCCTGCGATTCATCCGGTGCGCCTGCGGGAGATCCGGGCTGGGAGCGCACCCGCGAGGCCGCGAACGGTGGCGACCTGGCACACCTGGCCTGGCTCGAGGACAACTACGACAAGAGTGAGCACATGGTCCCCATGCGGGACGGGATCGAGCTGTACACGATCGTCTACACGCCGCGCTTCGCGACCGAACCCGTGCCGGTCATGCTGTTCCGTACGCCGTACTCGATCGCGCCGTACGGGCCCGGCGAGTACCGCAACCCGCTCGGGCCGACCGCCGAGTTCGACCGGGCGGGGTACGTGTTCGTCTTCCAGGACGTGCGCGGCAAGTTCCGTTCGGAGGGCGAATTCGAGGTCATCCGCCCGCTCGCGCCGGAGCCCAAGGGGCCGGCCACGGTCGACGAGAGCACCGACAACCACGACGCGATCGAGTGGGCGCTCGCGAACCTCGGTGGCCACAACGGCAGGGTGGGGCAGTGGGGGATCTCGTACCCGGGCTGGCAGACCGTGATGGGGATGGTGGATGCGCATCCGGCGCTCGCAGCGTCGTCTCCTCAAGCCTCCCCTTCCGACATGTTCATAGGGGACGACTGGCACCACAACGGCGCCTTCAGGGTCATGTACGCCTTCTCCTGGCTCGCCAGAAACGCACGCAGGCGAGATGCGCCCACCGACGCGCGGGAGGGTGCCTTCGACTACGGCACCGACTCCGGCTACGACTTCTTTCTGGCTGCGGGATCGGCCGCCAACATCGACGACCTGTACTTCCATGGCGATGTCCCGGCCTGGAACGATTTCATTGAGCACGACACCTACGACGAGTACTGGCAGCGGCAGAACGCGCTTCCGCACCTGCGCGGCATCGGGCACCCGATCCTTAACGTCGCGGGGTGGTTCGACACCGAGGACTTCTATGGTCCCATGTCGATCTACCGCACGATCGAGGCGGAGAATCCGGGCATCGAGAACGTGCTGGCGGCGGGTCCCTGGCTGCATGGCGGGTGGTCACGCATGCTCGGCGACCACCTGGGATGCGTCGAGTTCACGGACCGGACCTCGGTGACCTTCCAGCGCGAGATGCAGTTCCCCTTCTTCGAGCATCATCTGCGGGGTGCGGAGGGCTGGGATCCTCCCGAGGCGTTCGTATTCGAGACCGGGTCGAATGAGTGGCGCACGCACGAGACCTGGCCTCCGGCGGGCGTCGAGCCGTTGTCGGTGTATCTGGGGGGCGAGCGGACGCTGTCCTTCGATCGGCCGTCGGGCCCGGGTGGGTCGGACAGCTATGTCAGCGACCCCGCCAACCCCGTTCCATTCTCGGCGGAGGAGCGCACGACGCTGGGGCACCTCTGGAAGGTCGAGGACCAGCGCTTCGCCTCGGCGCGGCGGGACGTGCTGGTGTATCGGTCGGAGCCGCTCGCAGAGGACCTCACGATCGCGGGTCCGATCCTGGCCGACATCTTCGTGTCGACGACCGGCACCGATTCGGACTGGATCGTGAAGGTGATCGACGTCTACCCCGACGACGCCCCGGGTTCGCGCTTCTGCGACGTGCCGATGGGCGGCTACCAGATGCATCTGGCCGGCGAGATCATGCGCGGCCGCTTCCGCAACAGCCTGGAACACCCGGAGGCGATGGTGCCCGGCGAGGTCACTCCGGTCCACATCGACCTGCGGGACCGGTATCACACCTTCCGTGCGGGTCACCGGATCATGGTGCACGTGCAGAGTACGTGGTTCCCGGCGTACGACCGCAATCCGCAGCAGTTCGTCAACACGTACACGGCGAGCCCGGAGGACTACGTGGTTGCGTCGCAGACCGTGCACCGCGGTCCGAACTATCCGTCGCGGGTAACGTTTGGGGTTCCGAGAGACTGAAGGCTGTCAACTCTGGTTGACATTGCAGGTTGCAGGCCCCGCAAATCCCGGCAGGAAATCTTCTCGGCGGCTACCGCAATGCGTACCGCCCTTGGACTCACCGGCGGGCGAGCCATGAGCCCAATCCCGGCCACCAAGGGGGCACTTCTTCGTCCGGTCAAGAGTCGGACACGAGTCCAACAACTGCGGAAAGCGATGAACCGGGATGGGCGTTGATGCCCGGAGTAGAAGGCGATTGCGGCCGATGGCGAGGGAAGAGTCCGAAGGATTCGTGACGGCGGCGGCGGGACCGTGCGTGCCTTCATGCCCCGGCCCCTCCCACCGACCCCGCGAATCCGCTTCCGGCAGAGCCTCGGAAAGCTGCTCGAAGAGGCGGCCACCGCCCTCGGTCGCCTCGACGCGGTCACCGAGCTGCTGCCCGAACCCGACGTCTTCGTCTACGGCTGCGTTCGCAAGGAAGCGGTGCTGGCCTCCCAGATCGAAGGCATCCGGTCCTCGCTGGCGGACCCAGCTGTCGGCGAGCGGTCGCGCGAAGGTTGTGACGCCCGGCGAATTCCGGCGGTCACAGAACTGGATCGGAGGATCGCGTCCCGGCACCACGGCTTTCGTCCCCCCGCCGCCCCGGTGCTCGGGCGGATTCATCCACGGACTGCTAAGCGCAATCGGAGCACCTACTACCGGCTTCTCAACGACATCCGGCACACGGGTGATTGGGAAGCCTGGCTGCGGTTCTTCCTGGGGGGTGTGCGCGACGTTGCGGAAGAGGCTTTCGCCGCGGCAAGGCTCGCCAGCGATACGATCCAGGACGACTGTGCCCGAATCGCCCGCCTCGGACGAGCGGGTGCGCTACATGGCACCGAGCCCGTTCTGACCATCGGCGAGGTCGTGGGCAATCTTCAACTACATGTTCGAAGGGGTCTCGCAACGTTTCGCATGGACGACGGGACACTCGTCGTGGTCGACCGCCTCGCGAGCGAAGTCAGCCTCTTCGACGACGCCGGCGCGGTCTGGCTTGCAGTCAGGGTGCGGGCATGCGGTATCCGAGCCCGCGCTCGTTCAGGATCCAGGCCGCCCGGGACCCGTCCTCGCCCAGCTTGCGGCGGAGCGTCTGCACGACGGCGTGCACCAGCTTCGGGTTGCCGTGTCCGGGGTGCTTGTTCCATGCCTGGCGTAGCAGCGAGCGATAGGTCGAGACCCGCCCCGCGTTCCTCGACAGCACCCGCAGCACCTCGTACTCGGTGGTCGTCAACTTGACGGGGCGGCCGGCCACGGTCACGCGGCGCGCGTCGTAGTCGATGGACAGCGCCTCCAGCTCGAACCGCGCGGGCTCGGCACGGCTCCGCAGGGCCGCCCGGACCCTCGCCGTCAGCTCCGTGGGCGAGAACGGCTTGACGATGTAGTCGGCGGCTCCGGCCTCGAGCGCGCTGGCGATGGTCTCGTCGCGCCCGTAGGCCGAGATGAAGATGACCGGCAGATCGGCCAACTCGGGAACCTGCTCCATCAGCTTGATGCCGTCCGTCCCGGGCAGCATCAGGTCGAGCACAACGAGGTGGGGCTTCTCGGCGCGGATCAGGCCGGACAACTCCCGGTGATCGCCCGTGGACAGCGTCGTGTAGCCGGCTGCGCGGAGTACGTCGCGGACGTAGCGGAGCACCTCGGGCTCGTCGTCCAACACAAGGATCGTCGCCGGCTCACGCCCCCGATGGAGCTCCACCCCCCGACCCCGGGCCGGAGGCGCCGCACCGGCGGGCGGAGCTCCCTCTTCCGCCACCAGGACCGTGAAGGTGAAACGGGCGCCCCGGCCCACCCCCGCGCTCTCGGCGCGGATGCGCCCGCCGTGGGCCTCGATGAGCCCCTTGCAGATGGCCAGGCCGAGGCCGCTGCCGAGACCGCGGGCCGAGTCATCGCCGACGGCGTGTTTCTGGAACAGGTGAGGGAGCTGCTCCGGCGCAATGCCCCGGCCCGCGTCGGTGACCGAAATCGCCACGTGGGCGCCGTCGCACCGGGCGGCGACAGCGATGGGCGACGACTCGGCGGAGTGGCGGGCCGCGTTCGAGAACAGGTTGCTCAGGACCTGAACGACGCGCTCCCGGTCGGCCATCACACGGGGCAGGTCCGCGGGCAGGTCGGCGGCGATCGCGTGGCGGCTGCCGCCGCTCAGGAAACTCGTCCGCGCCGAGTCCACCAGCACCGCCACGTCCGAGGGCTCGAGCGAGACCGACAGCGTGCCCGTCGCAATGCGCCCCGCGTCCAGCAGGTCCCGGATCAGACCGCCCATCCGGGCCGCCTGCTCGTCGATGATGCGGAAGAACTGCATCATTTCGGCCCGGGCGAATCCCGGCTCGGCGGAGAGCACCGCGCCCGTGGAGCCCTGGATCGAGGTGAGTGGCGTGCGCAACTCGTGACTCACGATCGCGAGGAACTCGGTGCGCATCCGCTCGAGTTCCTCGAACGGCGCCAGATCGTGCATCGTGACTACGACCGACTCGACTTCGCCGTCCGGCGCATGAATCGGCGTCGTGTTGATCAGCGTCCTCACGCTCCGGCCATCGGGCACAGAGAGCTCGATCTCCTCGGCGCGAACCGTCTCGGCGCGGCGCAGTTGCCGCTCCAGCGGGAAGTCCGTCAGGGCGACCTCGCTTCCGTCGGCCCGCCGGCACGTGACGAGTTCGGCCAACTGCTCGACCGGGCGGTCCGCGACCCGCAGGCCTTCGACGATCCGCTTCGCCTCGCGGTTCAGCGACACGACACCCCCGGTCCCGGCGTCCAGGACTACCACGCCGACCGGCGAGGTGGAGACCAGGGCCTCCACCCTGTCCCGCGCCCGCCGTTCGTCCCGGAAGGCGCGCGCGTTGGCGATCGCCGTCCCCGCGTGCGAAGCGAACAGCGGGAGCACGTTCTCGTCTCCGTCCGTGAAGTCCCCACCGCCCTGCTTGTCGGCGACGAAGAGATAGCCGACGCGCAAGGCGCCGCAATCGATCGGCTCGCCCAGCGCGGTGCCGTAGGGCAGCACGCCCGCGCGGAATCCGTGGCGCCGGAGGTGTTCGGGCGCGTCCTCGAACCTCAGCGGGCCGGGAAGCCGCGTCAGATGCTCGAACAGCCGCGGCCCGTCGGCCCAGTCCTGCAACCGTCGGTGCTCGGCCGCCGTGATGCCGGAGCCGACGAAACGCTGGGGCCGACCGGCCTCGTCGACAGTCGTGATCAGGCCGTAGCGCGCGCCGGTAAGTGAGCGGGCGCTATCGACGACCTCCTGCAGCACGGCGTCGGGATCGAGAATCGCGCTGATGCGCACCGCGGCGCGGCTCAGCTCGGAGACGCACCGCTCCAGCGCCTCGACCCTCTCCCGCAACGACGCTGAGTCGTCTGTCACCGCTCATCGCTCCCCGGGCTCCGCGACGCTGGCGCGGGGTCCGCGCGGAATCATCGCCAAACACTCGCCGAAATGGGCCGATTTCTCGCCCCCGGATCGGATTTCAAGCTGTATTATGCAGGTTTGTACCGTAGATGCCAGATCGGTCCTTGTCCAGCGGGGGAAGTCGATCATGAACGCGGTGGGGCCTCCGGTCGCGTGTGCGACGGCGAGGCAGTCAGGGCAATCACGGCGTTCAACGACCTCGTAAAACCAGACATGCCGCTGGAGCCCCGCCGATGAAGCATCGAATCACTCTTTTCCGAACCATCCTCCGGGTGTTCGCGGTAGTGGCGGGAGGCGCGTGGATATCGGCCTGCGGCGACGCGACCACCGAGCCGCCGCCCGATCCTCCCAGGCCGACCGCCGTCACGGTAACCCCGGCCACGGCGGAACTGGCCGCGCTGGGCTCGACCGTGCAGCTGAGCGCCGAGGTGAGGGATCAGAACGGCAACGTGATGGCGGGCGCGACCGTGACGTGGACGAGCAGCGCTGCCGCGGTGGCGGCCGTGGACGCGGCAGGTCTCGTAGCGGCACATGACAACGGGGTTGCGACGGTGACCGCGACGGCGGGGTCGGCGTCCGGCACGGCCGCCGTGACGGTGGCCCAGCAGGTGAGCGGGATCGCGGTGTCTCCCGCAACGCATACGCTGGTTGTGGGCGACACGCTGCGGCTGGCGGCAGCGGCAACCGACGCGAACGGTCAGCCTGTGGCGGGGACCACGTTCGTGTGGGCGTCGGGCGACACGGCGGTTGCGACGGTGGACGATGCGGGCTTTGTAACCGGGGTCGGCGCGGGCGAGGTGGAGATCACGGCCGCGGCCGTGGGGGTTGCGGGTGCAGCGCAGCTCGCGATCGTGGCTCCGGCGCCGACGGCCATCGCGGTGGCCCCGGACACGGTGGCGTTCGCGGCGGTGGGCGACACCGCGCGGCTCATGGCCGATGTGAGGGATCAGGTTGGCAACGTGATGGCGGACCAGGCGGTCGCGTGGGCCAGCAGCGATACGCTGGTGGCCATGGTGGATTCGGACGGGTTGGTGACGGCAACCGGCAACGGAGCTACAGCGATCATGGCCGCTGCGGGACCGGCCGCGGACACTGCCATCGTTACCGTGATGCAAGTGGTCGGCGTCGTCGTTTCGCCCGCCGCTGACACGATCGCGCCCGGCGACACGTTGCGGCTTGCGGCCGAGCTGTTCGACGAGAACGGGCGCCTCGTGAGCGGTGCGGCCTTCAGCTGGTCGACGAGCGACATGTCGGTGGCCGACGTGGACGGCGCGGGGCTGGTTCGCGGAGTCGGCGAAGGCGCCGCCACGATCACCGCGACGGCTGGCGAAGCCTTCGGCGTCTCCGAGATCACGGTGGCAACCCTCGAACGGGTGGCTCTGGTGGCCCTCTACGAGGCGACGGACGGCCCCAACTGGGCCAATTCCGACAACTGGCTCACAGACGCGCCGCTCGGGGACTGGTACGGGGTACGGACCGACGGGTCGGGGCGCGTCGTGTCGCTGAATCTTTCAGGCCAGTGGGACCGCGAGAGCCGCGAGTGGATACGCCACGGGCTGAGCGGCCCGATCCCGCCCGACCTTGTCAACCTGGTCAACCTGGAATGGCTCTCCCTGGGCGCAAACAACCTCAACGGTCCGATTCCGTCCGAACTCGGGGACCTTATCAAACTGAAGGGGCTCTTTCTGGGCGACAACAACCTCACTGGCCCGATCCCGGTCGAACTCGTAAACCTCGCCAAGCTGCAGAACTTGAATCTGTACGGCAATGCGCTGGAAGGCTCAATCCCAGCCGAGCTCGGCAGACTGGCCAATCTGGAATGGCTTTACCTGGGCGGTAACGACATCACCGGTCCGATTCCGTCCGAATTTGGCAATCTCGCCCAACTGCGGGTTCTAGCGTTGAACCACGGCGCGCTGGAGGGCCCGATCCCGCCCGAACTCGGCAACCTGGTCAGCCTGGAAAGGCTCGAGCTGTACGACAATGCGCTGGAGGGCCCAATCCCGTCCGAACTCGGCAACCTGGTGAACCTTGACTGGCTCCAACTGGCCTTTAACAAACTCACCGGCCCAATCCCGCAGAGCTTCCTGCAACTTGACAAGCTTCAGACCTTCCAAATCCGGAGAAACGAAGGTCTTTGCGTGCCCGGCGTTTCCGCATTTGTGACATGGCTGGAGGGCATCGAACGCCGGGACGATTCGGACGTTTTCTGCAACGAGTCCGACCGGAAGGTGCTCGCGTCGTTGTTCGAGCGAGCGGGCGGTCCCCGCTGGACAGGAGCCGATGGGTGGGTAGGCGGCCCGGCCTTGGACGAGTGGTATGGGGTCAGCGCCGACTCGCTGGGTCGCGTGGCGGCGCTTGACCTGGAGCGAAACGGGCTCTCGGGACGACTCCCCGTGGATCTAGGGAGTTTGGCTCAGATGACGGAGTTGAGGATCGGTGGCAACACGGCCTTGTCCGGCCCGCTTCCGCTGTCCCTGGTGGCGCTGTCATTGCGCGCACTTCACTACGAGGGCACCGGCGTTTGCGCACCGTCTCAGGCGCGGTTCCGAGAATGGTTGAACGCGATACCGTCCCACGAGGGCACGGGCGCCGAGTGCCCGCCGATGTCGGACCGCGAGATCCTGGAAATCGTATACGAGACACTTGGCGGATCCGAGTGGTTGAACAGCGACAACTGGCTGACGGATCGGCCGCTTCGGGACTGGTATGGCGTGGAGGAGGTGGACGCCCAGGGCCGCGTAATCACCCTGCGACTGACCTACAATGGCATCTCGGGATGGATCCCCCGCGAGCTCGGAAGCCTGAAGCATCTGGTGTGGCTCCACCTCGGTGGTGTGAATTCCGACTTGGCGGGCACGATTCCGGCCGAACTCGGCAACCTCGCCAATCTGCGGTTGCTGAATCTTTTCGGCACGAACATTGGGGGCACGATTCCGGCCGAACTCGGCAACCTCGCCAATCTGAGTTGGCTCGCCCTTGCGGAGAACAATCTCGAAGGCGCCATTCCGGCCGAACTCGGGCGTCTCCGCAACCTGAGGTCGCTCAACCTCATAGATAACCAATTGTCGGGGACGGTTCCGGTTCAACTTGGAAGGCTTGCCGAACTACGGCAGTTGTCCCTAAGCGGCAACGAACTGACAGGGCCGATCCCGGCCCAGTTCGGCAACCTGTCCCACCTCCAAGTGCTTTCTCTCAGCCGGAACGGGCTATCGGGTCCGCTGCCCGCCGGACTCGGCGGGCTTGCCGGGCTCGAAGAGCTGCATGTCGGCCACAACGAGCTTGAAGGCACGGTGCCGGTGGAGTTCCGAGGTCTGACGAGCCTCCGACAGTTCTCCCTGGTGAGCAACGCGGACATGTCCGGCCCTCTTCCAGGGGAGTTGGCCGCTCTGGATTCGCTGGAAACGCTCGTGGCCGACGGCACAGGGCTCTGCGCGCCGTCCGACGCCCACTTCCTGAACTGGCTGGACGGCCTGCCGAACGCGCGCGTTGCTCGCTGCGGAAGCAGGCCCGCGACGGCCTATCTCGTGCAGACGGTGCAGTCGCGGGAGTTCCCGGTCCCGCTCGTGGCGGGCGAGGAGGCGCTGCTGCGGACGTTCGTCACGGCAACACAGGCGAACCAGGAGCCCCGGCCCCGCGTCCGCGCCTCGTTCCATGTAGGCGGGGCGCGCGTCCATGTGGCCGAGATTCCGGCAAGCGCCGGTCCGATTCCGGCCGAAGTGGAGCAGGGATCGCTGGCCGCGTCCGCCAACGCCTTGATCCCCGCCGATGTGATCCGCCCCGGCCTGGAAATGGTCATCGAGATCGACCCGGCCGGGACCCTGGACCCGGGGCTGGGCGTCGCGAGACGAATCCCCGAAACGGGCCGTCTCCCGGTCGACGTGCGCCAAATGCCCGATCTCGACCTCACGTTGATTCCCTTCCTGTGGAGCGCCGACCCGGACTCGGCGATCCTGGGCCAAACGGTCGGCATGGCGGCCGATCCCCATGGTCACGAACTGCTTGCCGAAACCCGAACCCTGCTGCCGGTCCGCGGTCTCGACGTAACGGCGCACGCACCCGTGTACTCGTCGAGCAACAACATGTTCGACCTCCTTCGCGAAACTCGCGCGATCCGTGCGCTCGAAGCGGGTAGCGGCCACTGGATGGGCATGATGTCGGGACCGCTCGAGGGAAATGTTGGTGGTCTGGGTCCCCTGGGCCGGGTCAGCACCTCAATACCACGCGCCACAGTTATCGCGCACGAACTGGGCCACAACATGAGCTTGGCGCATGCGCCGTGCGGGGGGGCCGTCACGCCGGATCCGGCGTTTCCGTACCGCGATGGATCGAGCGGTGTCTGGGGCTACGACTTCGACCGCGCGGGACTGGTGCATCCGTCCACGCCGGACGTCATGTCGTACTGTTCGAATCCCCACTGGATCAGCGACTACCATTTCAGCAAGGTGCTCCGCTTCCGCCTTGCCGACGAGGGGAGCGGCAGCCCCGCCATGGTTGCCGAACCGGCAGCTTCCATCATGCTGTGGGGCGGCGTCGACGCGGATGGAGCGCCGTTTCTGGAACCCGCATTCGCGGTCGACGCACCGCCGTTGCTGCCCGACTCCGCCGGTGATTATCGGATCGTCGGAACTGCTGCCGGCGGTGAGACGCTCTTCTCGATCAGCTTCACAATGCCAGTATTGGCAGACGCCGATGGAGAATCGTCGTTTCTCTTCGTCGTGCCCGCCCGGGCTGCCTGGCAGGCTGCGCTCGCCGCCATCACGCTGACCGGGCCCGGCGGGACCGCCGCGCTCAACGGCGACAGCAACCGCCCCATGGCCATCCTGCGTGATCCACGCACGGGGCAGGTCCGCGGCATCCTTCGCGACCTGCCGGCTGCGGCTCAGGTTGCCGGGGACCTCGCGGAGCGCACCGTGGGGCCGGGGCTGGACATGCTCTTCAGCCGCGGGATCCCGGATGCCGCCGCCTGGAGTCGGGCCGGGGAGGGAAAGCAGTGAACCGGCCGCGCACCCTGATTCCGGTGCTCGTCCTGCTGGCCGGGGCCGCTTGGGCCACCGCTTGCGGCGACGGCGCCACGGAACCGCCGGCTGTCGATCCTCCCCGCGCGACGGCGGTGGTGGTGACGCCCGCGGAGATCGAACTGAACGCGCTCGGCGAAACCTTGCGGCTAATCGCTCAGGTCCGGGACCAGAACGGGCAGGCGATGGCGGGCGCGCCGGTCGTGTGGTCGAGCGGGGACGCGTCGGTCGCGACGGTGGACGCGACGGGCCTGGCGACGGCCGCGGGCAATGGGACGGCGACGATCACGGCGACGTCGGGCGCCGCGTCGGGGAACGCGTCGGTGACGGTGGCGCAGGCGGTGAGCGCGGTGGCGGTCTCACCGGTCGCCGACACGCTGGTGGCTCGGGGCGACACGGTGCGCGTGACAGCCGAGGCGTCCGACGCGAACGGACACGCCGTGGAGGGGGCCGAGTTCACGTGGACGTCCGGCGACACGACGGTTGCGACGGTGGACGCGACGGGGCTGGCGACGAGCGTTGGGTCCGGAGAGGCCGAAATCACCGCCTCGTCGTCCGGGGTGGCGGGCCGGGCGTCACTCACGGTCGTGGACCCGGTGCCGACGGCCGTTGCGGTGACTCCCGACACGTTGGCCCTGACCACGCTCGGACAGACCGCGCAGCTCGCCGCGGAGGTGCGGGACCAGATCGGGCGGGTCATGGATGGCGCGACGGTCTCCTGGTCGAGTTCGGACACGACCGTCGCGACGGTGGATGCATCCGGGCTCGCGACGACAGCGGGCAACGGGACAGCAACGATCACGGCGGCCTCGGGGTCGGCCTCGGACAGCGCGGTGGTGACGGTGGCCCAGCAGGTGAGCGGGATCGCGGTGTCTCCCGCAACGCATACGCTGGTTGTGGGCGACACGCTGCGGCTGGCGGCAGCGGCGACCGACGCGAACGGTCAGCCTGTGGCGGGGACCACGTTCGTGTGGGCGTCGGGCGACACGGCGGTTGCGACGGTGGACGATGCGGGCCTTGTAACCGGGGTCGGCGCGGGCGAGGTGGAGATCACGGCCACGGCCGTGGGGGTCGCGGGGGCCGCGCAGCTCGCGGTCGTGGCTCCGGCGCCGACGGCCATCGCGGTCGCCCCGGACACGGTGGCGTTCGCGGCGGTGGGCGACACCGCGCGGCTCATGGCCGACGTGAGGGATCAGGTTGGCCGCCCGATGACGGATCAGGCGGTCGCGTGGGCCAGCAGCGATACGCTGGTGGCCGTGGTGGATTCGGCCGGATTGGTGACCGCAACCGGCAACGGAGCTACAGCGATCACGGCCGCTGCGGGATCGGCCGCGGACACTGCGATCGTTACGGTGATGCAAGTGGTCGGCGTCGTCGTTTCGCCCGCCGCCGACACGATCGCGCCCGGCGACACGTTGCGGCTTGCGGCAGAGCTGTTCGACGAGAACGGGCACCGCGTGAGCGGTGCGGCCTTCAACTGGTCGACGAGTGACAAGTCGGTGGCCAGCGTGGACGGCGCGGGCCTGGTTCGCGGCGTCAGCGAAGGGGCCGTGACGATCACCGCGATGGCGGGCGATGCCTTCGGCGTCTCCGAGATCACGGTGGCAACCCTCGAACGGACCGCTCTGGTGGCCCTTTACGAGGCGACGGACGGCCCCAACTGGTCCAATTCCGACAACTGGCTTACCGATGCGCCGCTCGGGGACTGGTACGGGGTGCGTACCGACGGGTCGGGGCGCGTCGTCTCGTTGAATCTTTCAGGCGAGTGGGACAGCGAGAACCCCGGGTGGATAGTTCACGGGCTGAGCGGGCCGATCCCGCCCGATCTTGCCAACCTCGCCCAACTACGGAGCCTGAACCTGTGGGGCAACGCGCTGAGCGGCCCGATCCCGGTCGAGCTCGGCAGCCTGGTCAACCTGGAATGGCTCAACCTGGGCGCCAACAACCTCAACGGTCCGATTCCGTCCGAACTTGGGGATCTGGTCAAACTGAAGGAGCTCAATCTGGGCCGTAACAACCTCACAGGCCCGATCCCGGTCGAACTCGTAAACCTCGCCAAGCTGAGGCACTTTAATCTGTTCGACAATGCGCTGGAAGGCGCAATCCCGGCCGAGCTCGGTGGTCTGGTCAACCTGGAAGGCCTCTCCCTGGGCGCTAACAACCTCGTCGGTCAGATTCCGTCCGAACTTGCCAATCTCCCCCAACTACGGACCCTGGACCTGTGGAGCAATGCGCTCACCGGTCCGATTCCGTCCGAGCTTGCCAACCTCGCCCAACTACGGACCCTGGAGCTGTCCGAGAACGCGCTTTCCGGTCCGATTCCGTCCGAACTTGCCAACCTCGCCCAACTACGGACCCTGAGGCTGTACGACAACAACCTCGCTGGCCCGATCCCGCCCGAACTCGGGGACTTGGTCAGCCTGAAGGTGCTCAATCTGTACTCGAACAAGCTGGAGGGCCCAATCCCGGCCGAGCTCGGCAACCTGGTAAACCTTAACTGGCTCGAGCTGAGCGTTAACAACCTCTCCGGCCCGATCCCGCAAAGCTTCCTGCAACTTGACAAGCTTCAGACCTTCTACATCGGGGGCAACGAAAGTCTTTGCGTGCCCGGCATTTCCGCATTTGTGGAATGGCTGGAGGGCATCGAACGCCGGGACGAGTCGGGCACTCTCTGCAACGAGTCCGACCGGAAGGTGCTCGCGTCGTTGTTCGAGCGAGCGGGCGGATCCGGCTGGACAAATGCCGATGGGTGGGTCGGCGGCCCAGCCCTGGACGAGTGGCACGGGGTCCGCGCCGACTCGCTGGGTCGCGTGGCGGCGCTCGACCTGGAGCGAAACGGACTCTCGGGACGACTCCCCTTGGATCTCGGGAGTTTGGCTCAGATGACGGAGCTGAGGATCGGTGGCAACACGGCCCTTTCCGGCCCGCTTCCGCTGTCATTGGTGGCGCTGTCATTGCGCGCACTTCACTACGAGGGCACCGGCGTTTGCGCACCGTCTCAGGCGCGATTCCAGGAATGGTTGAATGCGATACCGTCCCACGAGGGCACGGGCGCGGCGTGCGTGCCGCTGGCGGACCGGGAGATCCTGGAGGCTGTATACGAGACACTTGGCGGATCCGACTGGACCAACAGCGACAACTGGCTGACGGATCGACCGCTGGGGGATTGGTATGGCGTGGAGGTGGATGACCAGGGCCGCGTAATCACCCTGCGACTGCACTACAACGGCATCTCGGGATGGATCCCCCGCGAACTCGGAAGCCTGAAGCATCTGGTGTGGCTGATCCTCGCAGGCAGCCCTTCCGGCTTGGCGGGCGCGATCCCGGCCGAACTCGGCGACCTCGCCAATCTGCGGTTGCTGGATCTTTTCGCCACGAACATCGGGGGCACGATTCCGGCCGAACTCGGCAACCTCGCCAATCTGGAATGGCTCGACCTTGCGGAGAACAACCTGGAAGGCGCCATTCCAGCCGAACTCGGGCATCTCCGCAACCTGAGGTCGCTCAAGCTTATCGGCAATCACTTGGCGGGGACGGTTCCGGTCCAACTTGGAGTCCTTTTCGAGTTGCGGGAGTTGTCCCTCAGCGGCAACGAGCTGACGGGGCCGATCCCGGCCCAGTTCGGCAACCTGTCCCACCTCCAAGTGCTTTCTCTCAGCCGGAACGGGCTATCGGGTCCGCTGCCCGCCGGACTCGGCGGGCTTGCCGGGCTCGAAGAACTGCATGTCGGCCACAACGAGCTTCACGGCACGGTGCCGGTGGAGTTTCGAGGCCTGACGAGCCTGCGAGAGTTTTCCCTGTCGGGCAACGCGGACATGTCCGGTCCGCTCCCGGCCGAGTTGGCCGCTCTGGATTCGCTGGAAACGCTCGTGGCCGACGGCACCGGGCTCTGCGCGCCGCCCGACCCCGGCTTCCTGAACTGGCTGGACGGCCTGCCGAACGGGCGCGTTGCTCGCTGCGGAATCAGTCCCGCGACGGCCTATCTCGTGCAGACGGTGCAGTCGCGGGAGTTCCCGGTCCCGCTCGTGGCGGGCGAGGAGGCGCTGCTACGGACGTTCGTCACGGCAACACAGGCGAACCAGGAGCCCCGGCCACGCGTCCGCGCCTCGTTCCATGTAGGCGGGGCGCTCGTTCACGCGGCCGAGATTCCGGCAAGCGCCGGTCCGATTCCGACCGAAGCGGAGCAGGGATCGCTGGCCGCGTCCGCCAACGCCGTGATCCCCGCCAGTGTGATCCGCCCCGGCCTGGAAATGGTCATCGAGATCGACCCGGACGGGACGCTGGACCCGGGGCTGGGCGTCGCGAGACGAATTCCCGAAAGAGGCCGTCTCCCGGTCGACGTGCGCCAAATGCCCGTCCTCGACCTCACGGTGATCCCCTTCCTGTGGAGCGCCGATCCGGACTCGGCGATCCTGGGCCAAACGGCCGGCATGGCGGCCGATCCCCATGGTCACGAACTGCTCTACGAAACCCGAACCCTGCTGCCGGTCCGCGGTCTCGACGTAACGGCGCACGCACCCGTGCTCTCGTCGAGCAACAACATGTTCGACCTCCTTCGCGAAACCCGCGCGATCCGTGCGCTCGAAGCGGGTAGCGGCCACTGGATGGGCATGATGTCGGGAATGGGGGAATCAGACCCTGGTGTGGCCTACCTTTCGGGTCGGGTCAGCTTCTCGGTACCGAACGCCAGAGTTATGGTGCATGAACTGGGCCACAACATGAGCCTGTCGCATGCTCCGTGCGGTGCGGCCGGCCGACCTGATCCGGCGTTCCCATACGGCGATGGATCGAGCGGTGTCTGGGGCTACGATTCTCGCGATCCGGGCAGCCTGGTTCATCCGTCCACGCCGGACGTGATGTCGTACTGCTTCTATCCCCACTGGATCAGCGACTACCATTTCAGCAAGGCGCTCCACTTCCGCCTTGCCGACGAGGGGAGCGGCAGCGACGCCATGGTTGCCGAACCGGCAGCTTCCCTCATGCTGTGGGGCGGTGTCGACGCGGATGGAGCGCCGTTTCTGGAACCCGCATTCGCGGTCGACGCACTGCCGCTGCTGCCCGACTCCGCCGGTGATTATCGGATCGTCGGAACTGCTGCCGGCGGTGAGACGCTCTTCTCGATCAGCTTCACAATGCCTCATGTAGCGGACGCCGATGGGGCATCTTCGTTCGTCTTCGTCGTGCCAGCCCGGGCTGCCTGGCAGGGTACGCTCGCTGCCATCACGCTGACCGGACCAAGCGGGACCGCCGCCCTCAACGGCGACAGCGACCGCCCCATGGCCATCCTGCGCGATCCGCGCACGGGGCAGGTCCGCGGCATCCTTCGCGACCTGCCGGCTGCGGCTCAGGTTGCCGCAGACCTGGCGGAACGCACCGTGGGGCCGGGGCTGGACATGCTCTTCAGCCGCGGGATCCCGGATGCCGCCGCTTGGAGTCGGGCCGGGGAGGGAAAGCAGTGAACCGGCCGCGCACCCTGATTCCGGTGCTCGTCCTGCTGGCCGGGACCGCTTGGGCCACCGCTTGCGGCGACGGCGCCACGGAGCCGCCGCCTATCGATCCCCCACGCGCGACGACGGTGGCGGTGACTCCCGCGGAGGCGGAACTGACCGCGCTCGGCGAACCCTTGCGGTTAATCGCTCAGGTCCGGGACCAGAACGGCCAGGCGATGGCGGGCGCGCCGGTCGTGTGGTCGAGCGGGGACGCGTCGGTCGCGACGGTGGACGCGACGGGACTGGTGACGGCCGCAGGCAATGGGACGGCGACGATCACAGCGATGTCGGGCGCCGCGTCGGGGAACGCGTCGGTGACGGTGGCGCAGGCGGTGAGCGCGGTGGCGGTCTCACCGGTCGCCGACACGCTGGTGGCGCTGGGCGACACGGTGCGCCTGACAGCCGAGGCGTCCGACACGAACGGACACGTCGTGGAGGGGGCGGAGTTCACGTGGACGTCCGGCGACACAGCGGTTGCGACGGTGGACACGACGGGGCTGGCGACGAGCGTCGGGTCCGGAGAGGCCGAGATCACCGCCTCGTCGTCCGGGGTGGCGGGCCGGGCGTCCCTCACGGTCGTGGCTCCGGTGCCGACGGCCGTTGCGGTGACTCCCGACACGTTGGCCCTGACCACGCTCGGACAGACCGCGCAACTCGCCGCGGAGGTGCGGGACCAGATCGGGCGGGTCATGGAGGGCGCGACGGTCTCCTGGTCGAGTTCGGACACGACCGTCGCGACGGTGGATGCATCCGGGCTCGCGACGACAGCGGGCAACGGGACAGCAACGATCACGGCGGCCTCGGGGTCGGCCTCGGACAGCGCGGTGGTGACGGTGGCCCAGCAGGTGAGCGGGATCGCGGTGTCTCCCGCAACGCATACGCTGGTTGTGGGCGACACGCTGCGGCTGGCGGCAGCGGCAACCGACGCGAACGGTCAGCCTGTGGCGGGGACCACGTTCGTGTGGGCGTCGGGCGACACGGCGGTTGCGACGGTGGACGATGCGGGCTTTGTAACCGGGGTCGGCGCGGGCGAGGTGGAGATCACGGCCGCGGCCGTGGGGGTTGCGGGTGCAGCGCAGCTCGCGATCGTGGCTCCGGCGCCGACGGCCATCGCGGTGGCCCCGGACACGGTGGCGTTCGCGGCGGTGGGCGACACCGCGCGGCTCATGGCCGATGTGAGGGATCAGGTTGGCAACGTGATGGCGGATCAGGCGGTCGCGTGGGCCAGCAGCGATACGCTGGTGGCCATGGTGGATTCGGACGGGTTGGTGACGGCAACCGGCAACGGAGCTACAGCGATCATGGCCGCTGCGGGACCGGCCGCGGACACTGCCATCGTTACCGTGATGCAAGTGGTCGGCGTCGTCGTTTCGCCCGCCGCTGACACGATCGCGCCCGGCGACACGTTGCGGCTTGCGGCCGAGCTGTTCGACGAGAACGGGCGCCTCGTGAGCGGTGCGGCCTTCAGCTGGTCGACGAGCGACATGTCGGTGGCCGACGTGGACGGCGCGGGGCTGGTTCGCGGAGTCGGCGAAGGCGCCGCCACGATCACCGCGACGGCTGGCGAAGCCTTCGGCGTCTCCGAGATCACGGTGGCAACCCTCGAACGGGTGGCTCTGGTGGCCCTCTACGAGGCGACGGACGGCCCCAACTGGGCCAATTCCGACAACTGGCTCACAGACGCGCCGCTCGGGGACTGGTACGGGGTACGGACCGACGGGTCGGGGCGCGTCGTGTCGCTGAATCTTTCAGGCCAGTGGGACCGCGAGAGCCGCGAGTGGATACGCCACGGGCTGAGCGGCCCGATCCCGCCCGACCTTGTCAACCTGGTCAACCTGGAATGGCTCTCCCTGGGCGCAAACAACCTCAACGGTCCGATTCCGTCCGAACTCGGGGACCTTATCAAACTGAAGGGGCTCTTTCTGGGCGACAACAACCTCACTGGCCCGATCCCGGTCGAACTCGTAAACCTCGCCAAGCTGCAGAACTTGAATCTGTACGGCAATGCGCTGGAAGGCTCAATCCCAGCCGAGCTCGGCAGACTGGCCAATCTGGAATGGCTTTACCTGGGCGGTAACGACATCACCGGTCCGATTCCGTCCGAATTTGGCAATCTCGCCCAACTGCGGGTTCTAGCGTTGAACCACGGCGCGCTGGAGGGCCCGATCCCGCCCGAACTCGGCAACCTGGTCAGCCTGGAAAGGCTCGAGCTGTACGACAATGCGCTGGAGGGCCCAATCCCGTCCGAACTCGGCAACCTGGTGAACCTTGACTGGCTCCAACTGGCCTTTAACAAACTCACCGGCCCAATCCCGCAGAGCTTCCTGCAACTTGACAAGCTTCAGACCTTCCAAATCCGGAGAAACGAAGGTCTTTGCGTGCCCGGCGTTTCCGCATTTGTGACATGGCTGCAGGGCATCGAACGCCGGGACGATTCGGACGCTTTCTGCAACGAGTCCGACCGGAAGGTGCTCGCGTCGTTGTTCGAGCGAGCGGGCGGTTCCCGCTGGACAAATGCCGATGGGTGGGTCGGCGGCCCAGCCCTGGACGAGTGGCACGGGGTCCGCGCCGACTCGCTGGGTCGCGTGGCGGCGCTCGACCTGGAGCGAAACGGGCTCTCGGGACGACTCCCTGTGAGTCTCGGGACGCTGGCTCAGATGACGGAGTTGAGCATCGGTGGCAACACGTCCTTGTCCGGCCCGCTTCCGCTGTCGCTGGCGGCGCTGTCCTTGCGCGCACTTCACTACGAGGGCACCGGCGTTTGCGCACCGGCTCAGGCGCGGTTCCAAAATTGGCTGAACACCATCCCGTCCCACGAGGGCACGGGAGCCACGTGCGCGCCGCTGGCGGACCGGGAGATCCTGGAGGTCGTATACGAGACACTTGGCGGATCCGACTGGACCAGCAGCGGCAACTGGCTGACGAATCGACCGCTGGGCGACTGGTATGGAGTGGAGGTGGATGACCAGGGGCGCGTGACCGGCCTGTCACTGACCTACAACCGTATCTCGGGGTGGATCCCCCCCGAGCTCGGAAGCCTGGAGCAACTGGTGTGGCTCCACCTCGGTGGTGTGAATTCCGACTTGGCGGGCACGATCCCGGCCGAACTCGGCGACCTCGCCAATCTGGGATCGCTCAGCCTGTGGGGGAGCAAACTGGAAGGCGCGATTCCCGCCGAACTCGGGCGACTCCGCAACCTGACGTGGCTCGACCTCTCGGACAATCAATTGTCGGGGACGGTGCCGGAGCAACTTGCAAGTCTCTCCAATCTGCGGGGTCTGTCCCTCAGCGGCAACGCACTGACAGGGCCGATCCCGGCCCAGTTGGGCATCCTGCACCGCCTGCAACGGCTGGCTCTCGACCGGAACGGGCTTGTCGGCTCGCTGCCAGCCGAGCTCGGCAGACTTTCCGGACTCCGAGAGCTGCATGTTGGGCACAACGAGCTGCACGGCACGGTGCCGGTGGAGTTCCGAGGCCTGACGAGCCTCCGAGAGCTTTCCCTGTCGGGCAACGCGGACATGTCCGGCGCTCTTCCGGCGGAGCTGGCCGCGTTGAATTCGATGGAAACGCTCGTGGCCGATGGCACCGGGCTCTGCGCGCCTCCCGACCCCGGCTTCCTGAACTGGCTGGACCGCCTGCCGAACGGGCGCGTTGCTCGCTGCGGAAGCAGTCCCGCGCTGGCGTATCTCGTGCAGACGGTGCAGTCGCGCGAGTTCCCGGTCCCGCTGGTGGCAGGCGAGAAGGCGCTGCTGCGGACGTTTGTCACGGCGTCGCGGGCCAACCAGGAGCCCCGGCCACGCGTCCGCGCCTCGTTCCATGTAGGCGGGGCGCTCGTCCACGTGGCCGAGATTCCGGCAAGCACCGGTCCGATTCCGACCGAAGTGGAGGAGGGATCGCTGGCCGCGTCCGCCAACGCCGTGATCCCCGCCGGTGTGATCCGCCCCGGACTGGAAATGGTCGTCGAGATCGACCCTGACGGGACGCTGGACCCGGGGCTGGGCGTCGCGAGACGGATCCCCGAAACGGGCCGTCTCCCGGTCGACGTGCGCGAAATGCCCGTCCTCGACCTCACGGTGATTCCCTTCCTGTGGAGAGCCGATCCGGACTCGGCGGTCCTGGGCCATACGGCCGGCATGGCGGCCGATCCCCAGGGTCACGAACTGCTCTCCGAAACCCGAACCCTGCTGCCGGTCGGCGGTCTCGACGTAACGGCGCACGCACCCGTGCTCTCGTCGAGCAACGACATGACGATTCTCATTCACGAAACCGAGGTGATCCGGACGCTCGAAGCGGGTAGCGGCCACTGGATGGGCATGATATCGGGACCGCTCTCCGGATTCGCCGGTGGCGTGGCTTACCGGCCGGGCCGGGTCAGCGTCGTGGTACCTGTCCCCGGCCTCGCGCACGAACTGGGGCACAACATGAACCTGTTGCATGCGCCGTGCGGGGGGCCCGGGCAGCTGGATCCGGCGTTCCCGTACCCCGATGGATCGAGCGGGGTCTGGGGCTACGACTTCGACCACGGCAGCCTGGTGCAGCCGAGCACGCCGGACCACATGTCCTATTGCACGGATCCCCATAGGGTCAGCGACTACCATTTCACCAAGGCGCTTCGCTTCCGCCTTGCCGACGAGGGGAGCGGTAGCGGCGCCATGGTTGCCGAACCGGCAGCTTCCCTCATGCTGTGGGGCGGTGTCGACGCGGATGGAGCGCCGTTTCTGGAACCCGCATTCGCGGTCGACGCACCGCCGCTGCTGCCCGACTCCGCCGGTGATTATCGGATCGTCGGAACTGCCGCCGATGGCGAGACGCTCTTCTCGATCAGCTTCCCGATGCCTCATGTAGCGGACGCCGATGGGGCATCGTCGTTCGTCTTCGTCGTGCCCGCCCGGGCTGCCTGGCAGGCTGCGCTCGCCGCCATCGTGCTGACCGGGCCCGGCGGGACCGCCGCGCTCAACGGCGACAGCAACCGCCCCATGGCCATCCTGCGTGATCCACGCACGGGGCAGGTCCGCGGCATCCTTCGCGACCTGCCGGCTGCGGCTCAGGTTGCCGGGGACCTGGCGGAGCGCACCGTGGGGCCGGGGCTGGACATGCTCTTCAGCCGCGGGATCCCGGATGCCGCCGCCTGGAGTCGCTTTCGTTGAGGCGCAAGTTTGCCTCCGACCTCATGGACCAGCCTCTCAAGGTCCTCTGCGAACTGGGAGGCTGGAGGACGGCCCAGACGGTGCTCCAGTGTTACCAGAGGCCCGACGAGGACCGGCTTAAGAAGGCGCTTAGTGAGCGGCGACGCGTCAGCTCCTCCCCAGATTAGCGGGAGTCAATCGGCGGGCCGAGCCGGGTTTGATCCGGCCGGTGCCTATTCCCGCCGGAGTCGTCCGAGAAAGGTTGCCGGGTTCACAATCGGGATGCCGCTGAACGAAGACATCTGAAGTAGATCCCGGTCTCCGGTTACCAGGCAATCGGCGTCACCCATGAGGGCGGTCTCAAGGATCTTGTCGTCCTCGGGATCGCGACAGCCCAACTTTGCACCCGCAATCGAAACCCATTCCGAGACGGCCTTGAGCTGCGCCAGGTACACCAACCGACCCTTTCGTCCGACGTATGGATCGAAGTTGGGCCGGAGAAGACGGCTTTGCAGTTCGTCGAAGGACTCGTCGGAGAAGAGCAGGACGCCGTTGGCAGCGCGGACGCCATCGATCGCCGCGCGAGGCGGACTGCCTGGCCCGAGCGCGGCGCTGATCAGGACGTTCGTGTCGAGAACGACCCGGTCAGCTTTCATCGGCCAGAAGCGCCTCCAGCTTTGCGTCGGTGAGGCCACCGGCGGATGCTTCTCGGCCAAGAGCATCCATCGTGGCGCTCAGCCGCTCCCAGGCAGCGCCCCGGAGCCGTTCGAACTGTTGCATCGACATCATCACTCCAACGGGTCTTCCGTTCCGGGTGACCCGTATCGGTGCTCGCTGGGCGGATTCGAGGAGGCGGCCGAAGCGGTTCTTGGCGTCCTTGGCGGTGATCTCTTTCATGGAGCCATAGTAGCTATTTTAGCTATATCGTGCAAACCGGAAGTCCGGCTCGTGGCCCCGGCGACCGGTGCGGGAGCCAACCTACCACTCCAACGCCGGCAGCACGTCCTCCTGCAGCCGGCACATTTCATTGATCAGGTTGACCGCTTGCCGGTAGGACTCGGTCGTGGGATCCAGAAGCAGGGCCTGAAGCAGGGGTTGGCGCGAGCCTGAATCGAACGCGTCCACGAGCAGCCGGTTGATGCTGGTCTGGGTGCGCAGCAGGGCGAGCACGCCTTCGGGGAGGCGCTTCATTTGCATGGGGTGGAGGCCGGACTGGTCGGCCGTTGCGGGGACCTCTACGACCGCGCCTCGTGGCAGCCCCGGGACGCAGCCGGTGTTGGGAACATTGACCGCGTCGAGATGGCGTTGTTCACCGCACAGGACGCCTTCGAGGAGGGGGGCCGCGAGTTCGCCGGAGGGGACAAGGGGCGGCCGCTCGACCTCGCCCGCCCGCTCCTCCCGACTTCCGCGCGCCCGCTCGCGGCGCTTGTCCGGAAACAGCGGCGCCTCGGTGGGGTTGTCCCCGAGGTTGTAGATCCAGGTGGGGACCTGGGCCGTCTCCCAGGGGTGGCCCTCCGCCGGGTCGTAGAAGAACTGCAGCGTGCTGCTGGCGAGAAAGTCACCCGCCCAGCGGATGTATTCGCCGATGTGGTTGGCGCCGGGGCTGGGGAAGCGCCCGAAAACCCGGAAGAGCGTGCGGCTGAGCGCGATTTCATCCCATTCGTGCAGCCAGTCGGCCGCCCGTTCGCGTTCGGTGAGGCGCGGGTAGAGGTCCTCGCCCGTCTCCCGATCCCGGACGGATTCGAACCATGAGAAGTGGTTCAGTCCGCTGGCGCGCGCGTTGAGGCGGTCGGGCGGCAGTTCCAGGAGACGCGCCATCTGCTCGACGCCGTGAAAGACGCCGTGGCAGAGGCCGACCGTACGAATGTCGGTCAGGCGCGTGGCGGCGTCACAGAGCTTGGTGAGCGGGTTCGTGTAGTTGACGAGCCACGCGTCGGGGCAGTGGGTCTCCATCGCGCGCGCGACATCGATGGTCGGACCCATGTTCCGGAGCGCATGGAAGAGACCGCCGGGACCGCCGTTTTCGCCGTAGATCTGGCGGAAGCCGAAGTTCCGGGGGAGGTGGAAGTCCTGCGCCCAGTAGAAGTAGCGTTTGATCTCGATGGAGAGGATGACGGCGTCCGTGCCGGGAAGGGCGTCGGCCAGGCGGGTCGAGGCGGACACGGTGGCGGAGCGGCCCAGGCGTTCCGCGACGGCTTCGGCGTAGGTCTGCGCGCGGGGCAGACCGGACGGGTCGATGTCGACGAGGGCGATCTCGACGCCGCCGTTGCAGAGGGGGTCGCTGAGGAGGATGTCGCGAATGGACGCGGGGCCGAACTCGCGGCTGCCGGCGCCGACGAGGACGATCTTCATGGGTTGGGGGAGGGGTTGTCCGCGTCCGCGAGGCGCACGGTCGCGACCGCTGCGGCCATGGACACGCCCAGCAGCAGCAGGCCGACTCCGGCTCGGCCGGTGAGCATGCATCCGATCCCGAGCAGACTGCCGTACACGAACAGCCCGCCGAGGACGAAGCCCGTCCACATGCGCGAGGCGGGGGGATCGGCCGACACCACGCCCGTTCGCGCGGCCACCGGTGCCCACCACCCGCCGGGGCGCACGCGGCGGTGGAAGCGATCGAGAACGGCGTCCCTTTCGGGGCTTGTGAAACGAATCACAAGCAACCAGAGCAGCGTGCAGGTGATGAGGATGACCACCGCGCGAACGAGGTCCATCTCGGGGGCGTAGAATCTGGCCGCCATGTCCAGCAGCGGCGCGGGCAAGGGAATGGCGGCTTGCGCCGCGCCGAGCAACGCGCGCCCGTTCGCGAGCACCACCGAGCCCGCCATGGCGGCAATCTCCGCCCAGGCATTCACCCGCCACCAATACCACCTGAGCAGCCACACCACAGCGACGCCCGCGGTCAACTCTATGATATAGATCCATCCCCGCTGGATCGACTCCATCTGCCAGGCGACAAGGGCGGCCAGCACGGCGAGTCCGGCCACCGCCACCCGCGACGCGGTCACGTAATGGCGCTCGGTCGCGTCGCGCCTCACGAAGCGGCGGTACACGTCGTTCACCATGTACGACGCACCCCAGCACAGGTGCGTGTCCATCGTGCTCATGAAGGCGGCGAGGAAGGTCGCGACCATGAGGCCGCGCAGGCCGGTGGGCATGAGTTCGCGGATCATCATGGGATAGGCGAGCTCGGGGTCGGCCATGAGCGCCGGGTCGGCACCGGGCCCCGCGGGGAAGACCAGCAGCGAGCCGAGTCCGGCCACGATCCACGGCCACGTGAGCAGCACCGTTCCCGCGAACGCGAACCAGAGCGATGCCATCACCGACTGCCGTTCGTCGCGGGTGGCGAAGAGACGTTGCGCCACGTACCCGTCGCCCTGTCCGCTCCTCATCCACAGGATCAGGATCAGGCAGAGGAACGACAGCACTTCGAGCGAGGACGCGTTCGCCGCGCCTGGCACCAGATCGAGCGCACCCGGGGGCGCTGTCGGGGCCTCACGGACGGCGGTTGCCATCGCGGCCGGACCGCCGAAACGCGCCAGCACGATGCCGGCCAGGGTGATCGACCCCAGCATTCCCGCCACAAACTGCAGCATGTCGGTAACCACGACGCCCCAGAGACCGGACGCGACGGTATACACAAGGGCGAGGCCGACGCACACCGAGAGGGTCAGCGCGGCGTCCCATCCGAGCAGGACGTTGGCGAACTTGACCATTGCCAGCATCACCCAACCCATGACCACCGCGTTCTTGACCAGACCCTGGTACACCGCCGAAAACCCGCGCAGGATCCGGGCGGGGGCGCCGCCGTAACGAAGCTCGATCATCTCGGCGTCGGTCAGGATCCCCGCGCGCCGCCACAGCCGGGCATAGAAGAAGGTCAGCATCAGGATGCCGGCCGCCTCGTACCACCAAAGCCAGTTGCCGAAGACCCCCTGGCGTCGCACGAGAGCAGCGGTGGCGAGTGGCGCGTCGCTGGCGAACCAGGTGGCCGCGATCGACGTGCCGGCAATCCACCAGGGAAGGGACCGGCCGGCCACGAAGAAGTCCTCGACGCTGCGTCCCGCCCGTCGTGCAAGGCGCAGGCCGATGGCGAGCGTCAGCGTGCCGTATGCGGCGACGACGATCCAGTCAATGGCTGTAAGGGTCACGGGGCGGGATCAGCCAGGGAGGAAGAGCGCTGCGGCCATCGCGGCGGATTCATCGACCGGCCGGTCGCGGGGACAGCACGTTGGACAGGATGCGGTAGGCGCCGGGCACGCCGTAAGGCAATTGCCGGTGCAGGGCCAGCGCCACGTAGCTGTAGTGTCCCTCTCCGACCGAAGCCGTCAGCCATACACCGCGCTGCGGCTCCTGGCCGGTGTCGCGCGTCTCGACGAGCGGTATGTACGCCGGATCCCACTCGGCGAAGAACTTCGAGCCGCGTTGCTCCAGCCAGCCGTCGAAGTCGTCTTCCGAGATGCGGTTCGGGGCCGAGAGCAGCGTGTGGGATGGGGCCAGCAGCCGCACGGGAGCGTCTTCCTCGGAGACCTCCTCGGCGCTGCGGGGCAGGGAGGCCGGGTACGGCGCCATCTCGGACGGCACGAACTCCTGGGTCTGGTAGAGAACGACCAGGTTGCCGCCGCGGCGGGCGTAGTCGAGCAGGCGACGGTTGTTCTCGACCAGATCCCGGCGCACGGCGTATGCGCGCGTGCCCACGACGATCGCGTCAAACGCGTCGAGATCGCCGCCCGTCAGGGCCGCCTCGTCGAGCAGCGTCACCGTTGCGCCGAGGGCCTCGATCGCGGCTGGCACCTCGTCCCCCACGCCCATTGCATAGCCCACCGAAATGCCATCCAGAGAAGCGACGTCGATGGAACGGACCAGGGTGCGGGCCGGGACCCCGAGCCGTGCAAGCGGCAGGTCGCGGTGGTCGATGAGCTGGTAGGCGGAGCGGTACTCCCGTGGGGCGCCGGTTTGCCGGTCGGGGCCCGCGGTTTCGGCATCACCAGCCACGATCCGCGCAACCGCTACGATTGCCGCGTCGCCGCTCCAGCCAGGCGGAGGGCGGATTGTGAGGGAAGCCTCGAACACCTCCCCGCGGCTTCGGAAGTCGTGCCGAATCGACGATGGCATCGCCGTCCAGCCTGCGGGAAGCTCAAGTTCGGCTTCGGCGGAGACATCCGGCGCATTGGCCTCCAGGCGGACGAGAACTTCGATCGGTTCGCCCCGCGGCCCGCCTTCGTCTCCACCCTCCGTCACAATCCGCACGGCCGGGGTCACGCCCACAGACAGCGGCGGCACCACGTCCACGCGCCGCGCGACGGACCCGTACGGCAAACGCGGCACCGATCCCGTCACGGGCACGGTCGCGACGAGGCCCTCCAGGTCCGTAACGATCACCGCGCGGAGCGCCGCGCCGCGCCACGGCAGGTGCAGGTCCGCCGAGTCCTTGACCACATAGTGGTTTTCAGCCAGACCGGACCGTGTGAAATAGGGACCGGCGACGGCGGCCTCGGACGGGATGCGGAACCCGAGCCGGTCCTCGAACACGTGCGCGGTTCGAGTCGGCTGCTCCGCTGCTCCGGGTGCCGTGTCGCCCCGGTCGGGGCCCCCGACCCGCTCCCAGCGGTGGGTCGTCCAGACCAGAGTATCCTGACCCAGCACGATCCCGGTGTCGTGGGGTCTCTCCCGGTACGGCAGCACGCTCTCGATGCGGATGGCCACGTCCGCCTCCTCACCCGGCGCCACCACGGCGCCCTCGGTGTCGCTCTCCCGATTCCCGCCCCCGCTCTCCAGCACCGCCTGCACCTTCACGCCCGCCGCGGCGAGGATCGCCTCTTCGAGCTGCCGCTGCTTGACCGCCAGGTGGAAGCTCACCTCCGGGGTCACCGGCGCCCGCCCGACCCAGGCGCTCAGCAGCTCGCGTCCACGCAGCAGTTCCGGCACCGATCGTTCCGGCGCGTTGAAGTCGAAGTCCCGAACAACGCCGTCGATGATTGCCTGAAGATCCGTGAGTGCCCCGGCGACCCCGTCCCCCGCCTCCTCACCCAGCAGCCGTTGCAGGCCCGGCAGGCTCGTGTCCAGGCCCGCGAAAAAGTCCGTGGCAACCTCATCCGGGTCGCCGGTTCCCAGCCTCTCGTATCGGTACACGCGTCCGCCACCGGCCCGAACCCGGCCGGACGTCTGCGACCGCTGCAGACTCAGGCCCAGGCTCGCCCACTGCTGGTACGACATGCCCAGCAGGGGGCTGTACGCGTCCTCCACCTCCACATGATGCGGCTCGTCCACACGCACGCCGCCCCGGAACACCCGGAGCACGCGCCACGGCCTCAGACCCTCCCGCCCGATCTGCTCGGGAAAACGCGCAGCGTCGGCCGCCGCGGCGACGGCTTCGGGCGTGAGCAGACCGGCCGCATGATGATGACCATGGCCGTCGCGCCGGGACCCGTGGAAGCGCGACACGACCACAAGCGGCCGGTTCAGCCGGATCACCCGCACCATGTCCTCCAGCACGGCTTCCCGGTCCCAGCTCCGGAACGCTTCCTCGACCGACTTCGAATAGCCATAGTCGACCGCGGTGGTGAAGTAGAGGTCGTCCAGGCCGTAGTAGCGCCCCGAAAGAACCAGTTCGCGGGTGCGGATCAGCCCGAGGGCGTCAAAGAGCTCGGGCCCGATCGCGTTGGCGCCGGCTTCGCCGCGGTTCAGGCTGAGGAGCGCGGTCCGGGCGCCCCAGCCCCGGCTGGCGAGGGCGAGCATGCCGGAGTGCTCGTCGTCGGGATGAGCCGTGACGTGCAGGATGCTTGCGGTGGTCGTCAGCTTCCGGATCCGGTGCCACACGCCGGCCGCGCCCCGGTCGGCCTGCAACTCTTCGCCGGCGATCGGTGCCGGAAACGCCAGGACACGGTCAAGGGCGCGCGGGGACTGTGCAGAAGCCGGCGCGGCTGCGGACGACAGGAGCACCAGTACGAGAGCGGTCCGGCCACGCATTGTGCTATCGCCGCAGCATGCCGCCCAGCGGCCGCCCTCCCAGAAGGTGCAGGTGAAGGTGGTAGACTTCCTGCCCCCCGTGGTCCCGGCAGTTGATCATGACCCGGTAGCCGCCGTCGGCGATTCCCTCGTTTGCGGCGATGTCGGCGGCCACGCGCAGCATGCGGCCCAGCACCGCCTCGTCGTCGCCGGTGACGTCCGCGAGCGTGGGGATCGTCTCGTTCGGCACGATCAGGACGTGGGTGGGCGTAAGGGGACGGATGTCCCGGAAAGCGGTCACCAGGTCGTCCCGGTAGACGATGTCCGCGGGGATCTCACCCCGCACGATCTTCGCGAAAAGTGTGTCTTCGGCCATGTCCGCTGGCGGTTCGAGGGAGGGCAGCTATCGTAGCATTCTGCGGAATCGGAGCAAGGGGATCTAGATTATGTCCACTGTGATTGACCATCCGAATGCTTCCGTAGATCGCCCGGTGTTGTTTCCAGGCCGCAGGACCCTGCCCTTCTCGCTCGTCGCGGCGCTCGGGCTTGCCGCCTGCGACTTCGACCGCGCCGTCCAAATGGACGCGGCCGACCCCTGGCACACGGAGCCCGAGTACGAAATCGGCGGTCTGGTTGAGGGGAACGCGGCCTTCGGGCGCGTGACCGGACTGCGCATCGGGGGCGACGGGGCGCGCGTCCATGTGCTGGACCCGGGCCGCGAGCGGCTCACCGTCTGGTCCCCGGAGGGCGCTCTGCTGCATGAGGTGGGATGGGAGGAAGAGGACAGCGAGCTCGGTTCCCCGGACCGGATCGAGTTGCACGACGGCGGATTCCAGCTCCGTGACGGCAACGCCTTCGCGGTCTTTGGCGAGGACGGACAGCATCGGCATACGGTGTCCCTGCCCGCAGCGGTCGGCTTCAACCGCTTCCGGCTGCGACCGGAGCTAATGTTGCCGGACGGGGCGTTCGTCGTGTCCCTCCGGATTCCCAACGGAGTGCGTGCGGGCTGGTTCGGCGAGGATCCGATCCGGGAGACTCCAGTCCTGCGGCTTGAGCAGGCGGAGGACGGGTGGGACTTTGACTCGCTGGCCGTGCTCGACATCGGGAACCGGGATCTGGACATCCGGCCGAGCGAGAGCGGTTTCGGTTGGTCACTGCACGCGAACCAGCCCTTCGGGAATGCGGACCAGCTCGATCCCCGGGCAGGCGCGAACACCCTGCTGGTCACGCACGAGAGCCGGACCGATCCGGGACTGATCGAACTGAGCGAGATATCGCCCGACGGCGACACGATCTGGTCGGGGCGCCTTCGCTTCGAGCCGATCCCGCTGCTGCCCGGCGATGTCGACGCGGCGCTCGAGGCGGAGGCGCGGGCCGTGTCGGGAACCGTCGGGGCGCTGTCCCTCGACGAAGCCCGGATTCTGGTGGAGGAAGCCCTGTACGTGCCCGACCACCATCCGGCCGTCATGGACACGGAAGTCATGTCCAACGGGGAGTTGTGGATCAGGAATCACGAGGAACCGGGCGACACGCTGGACGTCTGGTACGCCGTGCGAGTTGGTGAGGACAATACTGCGCCCCGGCGAATCCTGGTTCCGAGGTCCTTCTACCCCTTCGATGCGACCGACACACACGTGTGGGGTATTCGGTTCGATCCCGAGGCGGGGCAGTACGTGGTGGGCAGGAGGCTGGTTCGGGGCGGGATTCCCGGCGCGGGCTCCGATCGGTAACTCGCGCCTCGCGGTCGCGCCTACCGTCCGCTGAATTCCGGCTCCCGCTTTTCCACGAAAGCCCGGGGTCCTTCCTCGTGATCCTCCGATGCGAGCATCCGCTCGTAGGTCGGGAACTCGCGCGCGTGCAGGGCGCGAAAGGCGTTCCGGACCGACATCCCCTCCGTCCCGCGCACCACCTCCTTGATCGCCCACAGGGAAAGCGGCGCGCTGCGCGCCAGGCCCTCGGCGACCTCGCGAGCCCTGGCCAGCACGTCGGCACGCGGCACGACCCAGTTCACCAGTCCCCGGCGATGCGCCTCGTCGGCCGACATCCGCCGCCCGGTCATAAGCATCTCCATCGCCACGTTCACCGGGATCCTGCGCGGAAGGCGCTGCACGCCGCCCGCGTCCGCCATGTTGCCCAGGCGAGCCTCCGGATACCAGAACTCGGCCTCTTCGCTGGCCACCACCAGGTCCGCAGCCAGCATCAGCTCGCATCCCCCGCCGACCGCGAGCCCGTTCACCGCCGCGATGACCGGCTTGTGAAGGTCCCAGAGTTCGGTGATTCCGCCGAAACCGCCGGGCCCGTAGTCCATGCGTTCGTGCTCGCCTTCGGTCGCGGCCTTGAGGTCCCAGCCCGCCGAGAAGATCCGGTCGCCGGCGCCGGTAAGGATCGCGACCCATAGGCTGTCGTCGTCGCGAAAGTCGCAGAACACCTCGCCCATGAGGATGCTCGTCGCGGCGTCTATGGCGTTTGCTTTGGGCCGGTCGAGCGTGATCTCCAGCACGCGGCCGCGGCGCTCAAGCTTGAGAGGTTGGGACATGCGCAGTATTCCTTTCCGTGGTGGAAGCGTACACGCAGCAACAACAATGGGAGGGATTTCGTGAGGGCGACACTCTGCACAATCGGGTTCGCGGCCGTCATGGTGACGGGCGCCGGAGCCCAGCAAGCGAGCCGGACGCAGCCCGTCCAGGGCATGCGCGACAACGGCACCGGGTACCACGCCCTGGTGGGAGCCAGGGTCGTTACGGGGCCCGGTCAGGTCCTGGACGACGCCACAATCGTGATACGCGACGGCCTGGTCCAGGCGGTGGGACGGGGCATGGAGGCGCCGGCGGGTGCCCGGGTGTGGGACCTCGACGGGCTCACCGTCTACCCTGGCTTCATCGACGCCCACGCCGATCTCGAGATGGACGCGGTGCCGGAAGGCGGTGACATCGGGCCCACGCACTGGAATCCGCAGGTGAGGGCGTGGTTTTCCACCACCCGGAACCTGGCTGACGACGAAGACCGGCGCGCCGCGCTTCGCTCGCAGGGGTTCGGCACGGCGCTGGCGGTTCCCAAGGAAGGGATCTTCAGGGGCACGGCCTCGGTGGTCAATCTCGGGGATGAAGGCGTGCGTGAGCGGGTGCTCCGGCCGGATGTCGCCCAGGCGATAGGGTTCCAGCGCTCCCTCGAACTGGGCGGATCGTACCCGAACTCCGCGATGGGTACGATCGCGCTCATGAAGCAGACCCTCATGGACGCCGACTGGTACATGCGCGCCTGGGATGCGTACGAGTCGAGCGGCCGGGCCTTCCTCCCTCCGGAGACGAGTGAAGCCCTCGCGGCGCTTGGAGACGCCGTGCAGGGCGCTCAGCCGGTCATCTTCGAGACCGGTGGCGAGGAGGAATACCTCCGGGCCAACCGCCTGGCGTCGGAGTTCGGGCTCCAGGCGTGGTACCGCGGAAACGGTCATGAGTACCGGATCATCGACGTGCTGCGGGGACGGAACGAGCCGCTGATCGTGCCCCTGGACTTTCCGGACGCCCCTGATGTCGACGATCCCGAGGCCGCGCTCAACGCGTCGCTCGCGGATCTGCGCGACTGGTATCTCGCTCCCACCGGTCCGGCCCAGCTGGCGGACGCCGGGGTGCGATTCGCCATCACCACGGACGGGATGTCCTCCCTGAACGACTTCCTGCCGAACCTGCGCGTCGCCGTGGCGCGTGGCCTCTCGCCCGAAGACGCGCTCGCGGCGCTCACCACGACGCCCGCGGAGTGGCTCGGGGTGGACCGCACGCACGGCATGATCGAGGAGGGCAAGGTTGCGAACCTGGTCGTCACCGAGGGCGACCTCTTCACCGAAGAGGCGACGGTGCGCGATGTGTGGGTCCGGGGCAGGGTGTACGGCGTGACCCGGCCCGCCCAGATCGATCCGCGCGGCACGTGGCGGATCGCCTCCACCGACGAATGGGGCTTCGAAGCGATCCTGACGCTCGAGGGGACGGTCAACCGGTTGCGGGGCCACATCGACCTCGCGGTTGAGCCGGGAGCCGCCGAAGGAGTGCGAATCCCACTTGCGTCGGCCAGCGTCGTGACCGAGACGGGTCGCATCGAGGCTCGCTTCGACGGCGAAGAGCTGGGCTACGAAGGCACGGCGCTGCTGTCCGGTTCCGTCCGCGGCGACGAATTCTACGGATGGACTTCGCTCCCGAACGGGGCGGACCCATCCTTCCGCGGAACCCGCACGGAGGGCTTCGAGGGTCCGGCGCGCGGCACCGTGGCGATGGACGTGCCCGAGATCGACCTCCCGTTCATCCGGCCGATGATGGATTACGGCCGATCCTCGATTCCCGAGCAGCCGGCCGCGGTGGTGGTGCGCAACGCGACCGTCTGGACGCAGGGTCCGCAGGGCATGCTTGAAGGCGCCGACCTGCTGATTCGCGCCGGCAGGGTCGAGGCGGTCGGCATGGATCTCGACGCGCCGGGCGGCGCGGTCGAGATCGACGCTACAGACAAGCATGTCACGCCGGGGCTGATCGATCCGCACATCCACTCGGGCGTCAGCGCCGTCAACGAGAGCGGCTTCGCGATCGTCCCCGAGGTGCGCATGGGCGACGTCGTCACCCACAACAACATCTGGATGTACCGGCAGGTGGCGGGCGGGCTCACCACCGCGCACATCAAGCACGGCTCGGCGAATCCCATCGGGGGCGAGAACGTCTTCGTGAAGATGCGCTGGGGCTCGCTGCCCGAGGACCTCAAGCTGGAGAACGCGCCCCGCACGGTGAAGTTCGCGCTGGGCGAGAACCCGAAACGGCGCCAGGGCCGCTACCCCGACACCCGCATGGGCACGCAGGAGATCATCCGCGACCACTTCATGGCCGCGCGCGACTACGAGCGGGAGTGGCAGCGGTGGGAGGAGACCGGGGAGGGACTGCCCCCGCGGCGCGACCTCCGCATGGAGGCGATCCTGGACATCCTCGACCAGGAGCTGCTCATATCGTCCCACGGATACCGCGCGGACGAGTTCCTTGCGCTGGTCCGGCTGGCGGAGGAGTTCGGCTTCCGGGTCCAGACGCTGCAGCACGGTGTCGAGGCCTACAAGATCGCGCCCGAACTCGCCGCGTCCGGCGTCGCCGCGGTCGTCTGGAGCGACTGGGGCGCCTTCAAGATGGAGGCCTATGACGCGACGATCTACAACGCCCGCATCCTGATCGAGGCCGGCGTCGTGACCTCGCTCCACTCAGACAACAGCGAGATTGCCAGCCGCATGAACTGGGAAGCCGGCAAACTGCTGCGCACGGGACTCACGCCCGAACAGGCGCTCTCGACGGTGACCAACGGGTCGGCCCGGGCGATGGCGATCGAGGACCGGGTGGGTTCGCTGGAGCCCGGCAAGGACGGGGACTTCGTGATCTGGAGCGGCAACCCGCTGTCGCAGTTCACACGGGCCGAACAGACGTGGATCGACGGCCGACGGTACTTCTCGCTCGAGGAGGACGCGGCCATGAGGGACCGGATCGCACAGGAACGCACACAACTCATCCAGGCCATCCTGTCCGCAGAGGGCAACGGCGGCCGGAACGTCGATACGGAGAGAAACTGATGACCAGGATGCAACAACCAGCGATTACGGGCACCCGGTCACGGGTGTTGGGAATGGCCGGCATGGCGGGCGTGGCCGTGGCGGTCCTGTGGGCGATGGCGCCGGCGACACTGGGGGCGCAGGTACGGATGACGGTGCCGCCGCAGTCCGAGCCCGTGGCCCTGCAGGGCGCGACCATCCACACCGTCACCAGCGGTGTGATCGAGAACGGGACGATCCTGCTGGAGAACGGGCTGATCACCGCGATCGGCGCCGACGTGGACATCCCGGCAGGCACCCGCGTAATCGACGCAACGGGCAAGCACATCTATCCCGGGCTCATCGACGCCTACAGCACGGTGGGAATCGCCGAGATCGGCGCGGTCGGCGTCTCCAACGACGTCAACGAACTGGGCGACTTCAATCCGAACGTGCGCGCCGACGTGGCCGTCAACGCCGAGAGCCGTCATATCGGCACGACGCGCTCGGCCGGTGTCCTCACGACGCTCACGACACCGGGTGGCGGACTCGTCTCCGGCATGTCGTCGGCGCTCGCGCTGGAGGGGTGGAGCTGGGAGGAGATGTCGATTCAGTCGGCCGCGGCGCTCAACGTGAACTGGCCGAACCCCAACCCCCGCAGGTTCCGCGGGTTCGGCGGCTTCAGGTTCGGCCAGCAGGGCGCGGACCGGCCGAGCTACGAGGAACAGGTCCAGCAGCTCAAGGACTTCTTCGCCGAAGCCCGGGCCTATCGCGACGCGGTTGCCGCCGGTGAGGAGGTGCGCAGCGACTCCCGCTACGCGGCGATGATCCCGGTCATCGACGGGGTCGTTCCCGTCGTGGTCGCGGCCGACGGCGCGGCACAGATCAACGATGCCATCACCTGGGCGCAGGAGGAGGACCTCCGCATCGTCATCCGCGGCGGGCAGGACGCCATCCACGTGGCCGACCGCCTGGTCGCCGAGGACATCCCGGTGATCCTGACTTCGACGATGGCCGCTCCCGGGCGGCAATACGAGGGCTACGACGGCGCCTACACGATGCCGGCGCGGCTGCACGAGGCAGGGGTCCGCTTCGCGATTTCGGGCGGCTCGGGGTCGCTGTACTCGAACCGGCTGCCCTTCGAGGCGGGCGTGGCGGTCGCCTTCGGGCTGTCCGAGGAGGAGGCGCTGAAGGCGGTGACGATCAACCCCGCGGAGTTCCTGGGGCTCGACGACCGAGTCGGCTCGCTGGAGCCGGGCAAGCAGGCGACCTTCCTGATCACGACCGGAACGCCGCTCGACATGACCACCGATATCGAGCAGGCCTACATCCAGGGCCGCGAGCTCGACATGAACGACATCCAGAAGCACTTCTTCGAGAAGTACATGGAGAAGGTCCGGCAGTATATGCGGCGAGTGATCATGTAGTTGCGCCGGGGCACCATGCCCGCCGCGATCCCGGGAACCGGACGGCTCGAGGATCTCACGGGAGCGAGGAACGCGAGCACGCCGCAGGTGTTCCGGGCGCGGGCGGAACGCAGCGGCGACCGCACGTTTGTGAAGTGGGCGGGCGCGCCGGGGCCGAAGGGCGCGCCCGGACCGGAGAGCCGGACATGGAGCTACGCCGAGGCGTGGGGAGCGATCCGGCGCTGGGCGGGGTTCCTGCGTGGTTTGGGGGCAGGGACGGGTCCGGACGGCTCGTGCGTGGCCGGGTACCTGCACAACCGCCCCGAGACGCTGTGGGCGCTGCTCGGCACCCACGCGGCCGGGTCGATCCACGTGGCCCTCAATCGCAGGCACAAGGGGGCGATCCTCGCGGATCATCTGCGCCGTTCTCGCGCCCGCATACTGATCACCGAGGCTTCCGCACTCGATTCAATCCCCGACCTGGCCGACACGGGTGTTCGCGCACTCGTCGTCGTGGACCGCCCCACGGGACCCGACTGGATCGGCGGTGGCGAGGCCCTGCGGTCGCCTCCCTGGACGGGCCCCGACCCCGGCCCTGGCGATCCCGCGACCATCATGTTCACCTCGGGCACGACCGGCCGCTCCAAGGCGGCGGTGATCCCGCACAACCAGCTGTGCCGCGGCGCAGCCAATCTCGCGGAAGCGGTCGGGATGACGCCCGACGATGTCTTCCACGCGTGGCTGCCCCTCTTTCACATCGCCGGACAGCTGCACACGACGATGTGCACCGCGGTCGCCGGCGGAACGCTCGGACTCGTCCCCCGCTTCTCGGCGTCGCGCTTCTGGACCGAGGTCCGGCGCTGCCGCGCGACGGTGATCACCGGGCTCCCCGCCATCGCGCGCATCCTCTGGGAGAAGCCGGTGACCGCCGACGAACGCGCGGCCACCGAGCACCTGCGACTCGGCGTCTTCGGCCCGATGACGCCGGAGCTGCACCGTCCGCTGGAGGAGCGGCTCGGCATCCGAATCGCGGACACCTACGGAATGACCGAGGCCGAGCCCCTCACCGTGCCCGTTCCGGGCGTCACGCAGCCCGTCAGGTCGTGCGGCGTGCCAGCGCCCGATTTCGAGATCCGGATCGCGGCGGAGGACGGCGCGGCCCTGCCGCCCGGCGAGAGGGGCGAGATCGTTGCGCGCCCGCGTCGGTCCGACGTGCTGTTTCTGGGCTACGAGGGCGACGAGGAGGCGACCCGCGCGGCCTGGCAAAACGGCTGGTTCAGAACCGGCGACCTCGCCCACCAGGACGAACAAGGCTGGGTGTACTACGTCGACCGCCTGGCGCACTTCATTCGCCGGCGCGGCGAGAACGTGAGCGCGTGGGAACTCCAGCGCCTGATCGAGGCACATCCGGATGTGGCGGAGGCGTTCGTGCTCGGCGTGCCGTCGCCGATGGGCGAAGAGGACGTCAAGGCGGTCGTGGTCCCGAGCCGCGGAGCCCGGCTGGACCCCGCGGCGTTGCATGCATGGTGCCGTGGCCGCATGGCGGCGTTCATGGTGCCGCGGTTCATCGAGGTGCGCGACGAGATGCCGCACATTTCGGTGGGCAAGGTGGACAAGGACAGGCTGCGCGGCGTGGGCACCGGCGTCTGGGAGGCCCCCGGGTAGCGTCTTGCCGGCCCGGCCCCCTCGCCGCCGTCGCCCACGCACGCGGCGTCTGCCCACCGGCCGCTATTCGGCGTACCGCCGCCGCAACGACGCCCGCCGCTGCCGGTAGCTCGCGTGGGGCTGACCGCTCGGCCTGTCCGCAGGGTGCTTGCTCCGGTCACGCGCGGGCTCCGCGAACGCGGCCAGGTGGACGACGGTGTCATCGGCTACAAGTCCGCCCGCCACCAGACCGTTGCCGACGATTCCGACGTCCCGGCCGAGGCCCACCGCCGGGTGGTCATCGAAGGCGCCGTTCACGATGCGGTCCAGAAACGCCCCCGCATCGGAGGCCGACGCGCGCGACCCCCGAGCCCGTCGCCCCACCGCGTCGATCGCGTAGCTGCGCACCAGCTTCGGCAGGAAGGCCGCGAAAGTCCCGGGCCGGTCGAACAGGTCCAGCCCGTAGCGCTCCCCCCGCACCACGAACACCGCGCCGACCTGGTCGTCCGCCCCCTCGACGCCCGCCACGTAGTCATCGAGCGCCTCGCGGTGTTCGTCGAACATCGCGCTCATCGCCTGAGTGGGGGACGGCGCATCCAGCCTCTCGGACTCCTCGGCGATCGAGTCCCACACCTGTCCCTGATCGGAGTGCCTGCTTCCGTGCGCACGCAGCGAATGCCGCACGCTCGCCACCTTTTCCGCCCGGCCGCGCACGTTCTGCATCCGGTCGGTCACTCCGAAGTCCCGCTTGCTGTACGACCAGCGGCCCGCCTCCACGCACGACACCGGGATCACGGTCGTCTTCCTGGCCGCGATCAGCATCGTCAGGTTGGCGACGCGATTCTGCTTGGCGCCCACGAGCTCCTCCCCGTCGACGATGAGCACCGGCCTGTCGGCACGGTTCTCCACTGTGAGTTCGGGCACGCTGCCCCCCTCCGACACCTCCCGTATGGTGACGAGGTCCTCCCGCAGCCCGTCCTCCAGAAGAAGGTACGAGAGCGGACTGGGCCGGTCCGACGTCAGCGGAAACACGGTGAGTCCGCCGTGGTTCACCGGCTCCGACAGCGTCAGGCCGGCCAGCGTGGTCTTGACGAGGTCCATGGGGCTCTCCTTATGTTGGCAGTATTGACCAGTTACTTGACAGTAACCGGAAGTCATCAGTATGTCAACAGTCAATAACAGCGAATAACAGAAGAGAGGCGGAACGATGCCCAGCTACACGGCCAGGGAGCTGGAGCGCGAGACGGGCGTCGACCGCAGAACCATCGCGTACTACGTGCAGGAGGGGCTTCTGCCCAGGGTCGGGCGTCGGGGCCGCCGGACCCGCTACCCGAAGCTGTTCCGCGACCGGCTGCTCTTCATCCAGCGAGTGAGAGAGGCCGAGGGGGAGGGCGAGGTGTCCGCCGTGACCCTGAACGACATCCGCAAGGTGTTCGAGCGCGTCCCGCCGGCGCTGATCGCGGGTGTCGCGGACCGCAAGATCGCAGTGACCCCGGACCTGGTGTCGGAGCCATCGACGGCTTTTCGCGCGCCGGAGATGAGGCAGGCGATCCTGAGGGAGAGATGGGTTGGGGAAGAGAGGGCGCTGTTTCCTGTGCGGGAGCCGGCATCACCCGCCGCCCCGCGTTTCTCGCCCGGCGCGCCTGCGGAAGACGAGGAGCCGTGCGAGGGGCCCCCGGAACCGGACGAGGGAGGCACGGTGGCGCGGGAGGAGGGGCCGGAGTCGTTCGTGCAGCGCGAGACGGACGTGCCGCCGGTGTACTCGCGGCTGCCGGAGCACGAGGAGGACGCGGCCGAGCGTTACGGGAGCGGCACTGCGGAGGAAAAGGCCCTCGCCGGGGCTCTGCGGAGGCTCGAGGAGGTCGCGCGCCGCCGCAACGAGGAGTCGCCCCGATCGCGCAATACCTGGACGCGGATCGATGTCTCGCCGGACCTTGTGCTATCCGCGCGCGGCGTCGGAGAGGAAGACGCGGCCGTTGTGGAACGGGTGCGGCGGGCGATGCGGAGGGTGGTCAGGCGGGGGCGGTGACTGTCATCGCTGGATGTCTCTCACCTCAACGAACTCGACATCCAGTTCATTCTTTACAACTCCGGCTACACGGGAGGTAGGATCAAAAGGTGTGTAAGAGGAGAGACGGCGTGCCTTTCAATCGGTGACATCACTCACGCGAGCCGGGGAAGAGACCCCGGGAAAGGCACGCCGTCTCATGAGGGAAGCTACGCAGGGGAGCAGGTGGAAGTCCAGTGATCTGTGGGAGACGCTGGAGCAGATGGTGCGGGGGAGGGTCCAGGAGTTCATCCAGGAGATCCTGGAAGACGAGGTCACGGAGTTCCTGGGCGGCCGGGCGAAGTCGCAGCGCAGGGCGACGGTCGAGGGCGGGCGGAGGGGATACCGCAACGGGTACGGGAAGCCGCGGAACCTGACGTTGGCCTCGGGGACCGTGGAGGTGTGCCGGCCTCGGGTCCGCGATGTGGAGGAACGGTTCGAGAGCCGGGTGCTGCCGCTGTTCGCGCGGCGGACGAAGGAGGCGGCCGAGCTGGTGGTGCAGCTGTACCTGCACGGCCTGGCCGAGGGGGACTTCGAGTTGGCCCTGCGGGGTCTGCTGGGCGACGGTGCGCCGCTGTCGAAGTCCACGGTGCGCCGCCTGCGGGAGCGGTGGGTCGCGGAGCACGCCGAATGGGAGCGGCGTTCGCTCGCGGGCCGGGAGCTGGTCTACGCCTGGGCGGACGGGATCTACGTGAAGGCGGGCCTCGAGAAGGACAAGGCGGCCCTCCTGGTCGTGATCGGAGCGATGGCCGACGGCACCAAGGAAGTCCTCGCCGTGGCGCCGGGCTTCCGCGAGTCGGCCGAGTCGTGGGCCGCGGTGCTGCGGGGCCTCAAGGCCCGGGGGGCTCGGCGTGCCGAAGCTGCTGGTGGCCGACGGCAACCTGGGCATCTGGGCGGCGGCCCGGCAGGTGTGGCCGGAGGCCGGGGAGCAGCGGTGCTGGAACCACAAGATGGCCAACGTGCTCGATCGTCTGCCGAAGCGCGAGCAGACGGAAGCGAAGCGGCTGCTGCGGGAGGTCGTGTACGCGGAGTCGAGGGCCGGAGCCGAGAAGGCTCGCGACGCCTTCGCGGACCGCTACGCCGACACGTACCCCAAGGCGGTCGAGATCCTGGCCGGCGACTGGGGCCGGATGACCGCGTTCTTCGACTTCCCCGCCGGGCACTGGAGGCACCTGCGCACGACGAACGTGGTCGAAAGCCCGTTCGCGGCGGTGCGGCTGCGCACATCGGCCGCCAAGCGGTTCAGGAAGGTCGACGGGGCCACGGCGCTGATCTGGAAGCTCCTCATGGTCGCGGAGAAGCGGTTCCGGAAGCTCAACTCCCCCCACCTGCTGCCCGGGGTGCTCGCGGGCAGGCGGTACGCCGACGGCAAGCCCGTTCCTGCGGAGGAACGGCGCGCGGCCTGACGACCGTTTGCGAACTCCGGTCCGTCCAGCGCGGGCGGCCGAAGGACGGGGCGCACCAGACCCGCCCGGGGGGCCCGCCGCGGCAAGGCTCCGGGCTGCCAACATCGCCTGACCCCCGGCGAATGGCCCGGTTCCCGGCGAATCCGGGCCCCGGAGCCCCGAGAATCCGTCCGCAGAGGCCGCCCCCACCCTTCGGCCTACCCCTACCCCGCGGCAAATCCGGTCTCTTGCATCCCGCTCTCTGCCAACACGCGCGAGACACGAGAGGAGAGAGAGATTAGAGTAGGGCGAGGCAGAGAGATGCAGAATGGAACGAGGAGAAGGAATGAAGGTGAACGGAACGCCCCTCTCTTCGGGGGAGGGCAAGCGAAGCGCGGCAGCCCGGCCGGATCCGGAGGTGTCGGCAAAGGCGACGCGGCGGCGGTTCACGGCGGCGTACAAGCTTTCGATCGTGGAGAAGGCGGACGCCTGCGATACGCCGGGAGAGATCGGAGAGCTGCTTCGGCGCGAGGGATTGTACAGCTCGCACCTGTCGTCGTGGCGGAAGGCGGCGCGGGAGGGGTCGCTGCGGAGGCTGGCGAAGAAGCGCGGCCCGAGGCCGTCGGGCGGGAAGCGTGAGGCGAAGAAGGTGCGGAAGCTGGAGCGGGAGAACGCGCGGTTGCGCGAGGAACTCCGCAAGGCGTGCATCATCATCGATGTCCAGGGAAAAGTTGCGGGGCTGCTGGGCGTGAGCCCCGGGGACGGGAAGCGCTCTTGAGCGCGGCCGGAGGCTTGGCCGGGCACGTGGGCGTACGCGCGGCATGCAAGGCCCTCGGGGTTGCGCGCGCCACCTTCTACCGTCGCCGGAGGCCGAAGACCGGGCAGCGGCAGCCCCGGCCGGCTCCTGCCCGGGCCCTGGACGCGACGGAGCGGGCGGAGGTCTTTCGTGCGCTGTGCTCGCCGCGCTTCGCGGATCGTGCTCCGGCGGAAGTGTACGCGACGCTGCTGGACGAGGGCGTCTATCTGTGTTCGGAGCGGACGATGTACCGCGTCCTGGCCGAGAAGGAGGCGGTCCGCGAGCGCCGGGCTCAGCGCAGCCATCCCAACCACCCGAAGCCCGAGGTGGTGGCCAGGGCACCCAACGAGGTGTGGTCCTGGGACATCACCCGGCTGCTGGGGCCGCAGAAGTGGCAGTACTTCTACCTGTACGTGATCCTGGACATCTACAGCCGCTACGCCACCGGATGGATGGTGGCGGAGCGCGAGACCGCCGGCCTGGCCGGACACCTGGTTGGCGAGACGTGCCTCAAGCACGGTGTGCAGCCCCGGGTGCTCACGCTGCACTCGGACCGGGGAGCTCCCATGACGGCCAAGTGCACGGCGCAGCTCCTGGCCGACCTGGGCGTCACGCAGTCGCTGAGCCGCCCCAGGGTCTCCAACGACAACCCCTACTCGGAGGCGCACTTCAAGACTCTCAAGTACCACCCGGGCTTCCCGGGCCGGTTCGGCAGCATTGAGGAGGCGAAGGACTTCTGCCGGGAGTTCTTCCAGTGGTACAACACCCAACACCGGCACGGCGGCATCGGCCTGCTCACCCCCGAGCAGGTCCACCTCGGCCGCGCCCTCGAGGTGATCGAGCACCGGCAGAATGTGCTGGCCGCGGCCTACGCCGCCCACCCCGACCGCTTCGTGGGAGGCCCGCCGAGGGCTGTGAAACTCCCGGAGGAGGTCTGGATCAACCCCGCACTCCCCGTCACGGCGGTCGATGGCGCAGAGTCGGCCAACGGGGGAAAGGAGGGCTCGCTAAACTGAATCGGAAAGTGTCTCACAGTCGTTGGCAGGTTCCGCCCTCGCATGCCGTCGCAACTCGCCACAACGAAGAAGAACGGCTATTCTGAACAGACTACCCGAACGTCACTGAACGGACTGAACGGGGTCACGCCCACCCGACGTTTACACACTTTTTGCCCCAACCCCGAGAGAGAAGGTTGAAATAGGACAGACAAGCCTGAACGGGATTGACTCTGTTCGAAAAGGCCGCCAACTTTCCAGAGCCTTACGAGAGGCGAGGGGGTGCGTGCCCGGCCCTCGAAAATCATTTCTTCTGCCAGGAGTATCTCCATGACCAATCTCAACGTGACGCCCCGCTCGCTGTCCTCCCCCATTGCTATGGTGCCTCTGCTCGTTGGCACACTCCTAGCCGTGCTGCCCGCCGTGGGCAGCGCCCAGGGGCCGCCACCGCCACCCGACGGCGACGGGTGTTGGGTGTGTGGATGGAGTGACGAGAAACCGTGGCCAAGCCAGAAGTGCTACGAAGGTTCGCGGGGCGGCACCACGAATTGCGAGACTTGGGGCGGCCCCGTTACCACGTGTCATCGTAGTGGGGGGGACTGCGAGGATACCATGGCCGATGCAGCAACCGATCAGCAAGCGATCGAAATGATCAAGAGAGGTGAGATGCTGCCACCGGACGGCGGCTACTTCTTCGTTACAGAGGAAGAGATGACACTTGTCGTGAGAAAGTGTGATCTTTCGCTTGTTGCTAGGATTCCGGCATGGGCGGTTGGGCGCGCTGAGGGTCGCGTGGCTCGGGTGGGGGGAGAGTGACGTACACGAGAGGAAGGTGGTGGGGGGTGGTAGCCAGCCAAATTCTTTGGCTTCTGTCCCCGTGCGCCGCGGGAGGCAGCGACCGCGCGGCCGTTGACCTGGAGCAGTTGGTCTGGGTCACGGAGGCCGAGTACCAGTTTGGCGACGCTCCCGAGAAAGATGTGTTCTTTTCTTGGCCATATGTAGTGGCCGATCCGGAGCGGAACCGTGTCTTCGCCGTGGATGCAGCAAACTCACGGGTCAGCGTGTGGACTCCCGAGGGCTCCCTGCTCTTCGCCGTGGGCCGAAAAGGAGAGGGCCCTGGGGAGTTCGTTAGCCCCGGAAGCTTATTCGTCGACACGGAAGGCTCCTTTTTGGTGCAAGAAGCCGCCAGGTTCCGGTTCACATACTTCACTGCCGAAGGGGAGTTGCTAAGAGCTGTACAGGGTCCGGGAAGGGGGCTCAGCTATCAGGGCTTTGGTCTCCAACTCCACGCGCCCAGCGATGACGGAGTTTACTTGGGCGTTCCGCGATTCCCTGCGAATCTTGAAGTCGGAACGACTGGTGTTCAGCACCTTGACCGGCAACCCATCCTGCGAGTCCGTACTTCCGGCACCGACGAATGGGTTGATCCCGAGCCGTTGCTGTGGCTAAACCGTCGCAACAGGACACATGTCATCCGATTTCCGGACGGCGGGGAAGTGTATGGCGCCCAACCCTTTGGTGATCCGGATCAGGTGCAGTTTGAGCCAGGTAGGGCGGTGGTGATGCGGCAGAAGGGGGTGCCCGGTGCCGTTGAATTGATCGAAATGAGCGCAGAGGGGGACACGGTATGGCACCGGGAACTACGATTCGGGCCTCGGAGGTTGACTCCAATAATGGTGACAGAGGCAGCCCAAGTAATGCTCGACATGCTGGCTCAGAGAATGCCTGACGCGCCCAAAATGGGGCTTCGGGACATATACGAGGAAGGTCTCTACAGGCCCGAATATGTACCACCGGTGGAAGGACCACCGGTTCTTACGTCGTCTGGCGAAGTCTGGCTCAGGACCGCCGAGCGTTCGGACACGCTCAGGGTGCATTACGCGGTGCGTAGAGGTGACCTGAGTGGGGACCCGCGTCGCGTTCTGCTGCCCGAATGGCTGTGGATCAGCGACGTAACCGCGACACACGTCTGGGGGGTCATGCTGGATTCTATGAGTGTGCCCCACATCGTTGGACGGAGGTTGGTTTCACGACCCTCGGAGGGGTAGGGGAAACTCCTGAGAACTCGGGTTCGAGGCCCCCATCAGCGTTCCGTTATCGAGGTGTCGCCGTATGTCCGGATGAGGCCCGCACGGACGGCACCGACCGGGAGCGACCCTCCGCGATGCACGCACTGGGCATCGAAAGAGGGGGGTCGCTTGTCTGTTAGCGTCACGCCCGGGCCACAGGGAAAAACCCGGCCGTACCAACCACGGTCGTGCCAAGCTAGCTAGCTAGACAGGCTCGTATTGTTTGACGGCTTCTGGCGGAGCGCTTGGGTCAACTCAAGATTACCTTCGTCAGTCAGCCGGAACGCCTTGTCCTCGGCGTCCTCTGGGTCCACCGCCCCGACTCCGCGCGGATCCCCGTACAGGAACCGCATGCGCCCGATACGGTCGAGCTGGTCGCGGAGGTCACCGTAGCCGTAGATCGTGAAGTAGGCGGACACGACCGAGAGGAGGCTGTCGGGTACGGAGTGATCGGCTAGGAACGCACCGACCATGCGCGCGCGGTTGTCGACTATGGCGGTGGTGGTGTCGTCGGGTATGGCATGTGGCGAGGCCTGTCGTATCATCGGGGGCCCGAAATGGTTGGCAGTGTGCGGATCATCGAATGATCAGGGTTCGGTGGACAAGGTTGTCCGGGGGAGCGGTCGAATGATGGGTGCGCTTCGTCGTCGAGGCAACCTGGATGGCAGGTGCCTAGTGGCTCACCGATCGGTCATTGGCCCAACGACTACCGTTGCTTCACCGCTGGAAACCACGGCTTCTGACTCATGCCACAAAGTGGCTGAGTGAGTGTAGCGACCCTCGATGGTTGCGATCGCAGCGTGCTGGAAGAGGATCAACGGGGGAGCTTGCGGATCCGTTTCCGTTTCGCCGACAGCGGCATCCACGAGGTTAGACTGTCAGCTATTTTTTACATTATGTCAAGTAAAGTTGACTTTCCGTGCGCCTATCATACACGTTGTTGCATCATCTGAGTCCTTCCGTTATCGGTCCGTACCGGTCCGTTGGATGTAGGATCTTGCGCGTTGGATGTCGGCGCTGTAATTTGGACGAAGGAAATGAAAGACGGGTCAGATGCTCTCGGAAAGAGGATCTGGAGCATCCGACCCGCCCAACGGAAAGGCCGGAAAGGAGCAGACCCGAAGGCTGGGCCGATAACGGGGCTTTACATCCCTAGGGACAGCAGCTCATACCTGCTGCGGGGTTCGATTCCCCCCTGCTCCGCCTTTCCTCAAGAAAGGTAACGCGACTTCCCGTATCATTGCAACGGGATGGAGTTGCCCCGCTATGACGGACACCTTTCCATTTGGGCCAACCAAGGAGGTGTGCCATGGCGGGAAGAGGACGAGGGCGGTATCCGCCCGAGTACAAGGAGCAGATCGTCGAGCTTGTGAGATCCGGGCGTAGTCCGGGATCGCTCGCGCGGGAGTTCGAGCCCACGGAGCAGACGATCCGGAACTGGGTCAAGCAGGCGGACCTGGACGAGGGCCGCCGCAGCGACGGGCTGACGACCGAGGCGCGCCTCGAGCTGCTGCGTCTGAAGCGGGAAGTCAAGCGGCTGCGGATGGAGCGGGACATCCTAAAAAAAGCCGCGGCCTGGTTCGCGAGGGAGAGCGACTCGATCCCCAGCGGGGGTACGCGTTCATGAAGGCGTACCGGGCCACGTTTCCGCTTGCGGCCATGTGCCGGGTGCTGGGTCTCTCCACCAGCGGGTACTACGGCTGGCTGACGCGTCCTCCCTCGGCACGGACACGGCGCGACATCGAGCTTCAGGGCAAGATCCTGTTGATCTGGGGCGGCAGCGGGGAGACCTATGGCTGCCCTCGGATCCACGCGGAACTGCAAGCGGCGGGCGAGCGGGTGAGCCGGAAGCGCGTGGCACGCCTGATGAGGGATTTGGGCATTCAGGGCGTGACGCGGAGGCGCTTCAAGACGGCGACGACCAAGAAAGACGCGAAGGCCCGGCCTGCGCCGGACCTGGTGAACCGCAACTTTTCGGCCGACGGGCCCGACCAGCTGTGGGTCGCCGACATCACGCAGGTGAGCACTTGGTATGGCTGGCTGTACCTCGCGGTCGTGCTCGATGCCTGGAGCCGCCGCATCGTCGGCTGGGCGATGTCGCCGCACATGCGGGCCGAACTGGTGGAGGGTGCGCTGGCGATGGCGATCTCGAACCGGAAACCCAAGGGGCGGGTGGTGCATCACTCGGATCAAGGCTCGCAGTATACGTCGCTGGCCTTCGGGAAGCGCTGCCGCGAGGCCGGCGTGGTGCAGTCGATGGGCTCGGTGGGCGACGCCTACGATAACGCGATGTGCGAGAGCTTCTTCGCCACGCTGGAGTGCGAGCTCCTCGACCGAAGTCGCTTTCCGACACCCGCCGACGCGCGGCGTGAAGTCTTCGGCTTCATCGAGGGCTTCTACAACACCCGCAGGATCCATTCGGCGCTCGGCTACAAGTCGCCGACGAACTTCGAGAGACTCAACCATGCGGCCTGAAGCGAAGGTGCAGCGCCGGGGCGACCGAAGCGCTCCGGACTTCTCCTGGCTGTTCGCCTCGTCCGCGATGTACCTTGCCTCTCTCCGTGAAATGACGAGGGAGAAAAGAAACCACATCAGACACCATCAACCCCAGAAACCAACCGTCCGTGAAAGCGGGGTAGGTCCAGGATAGGAGGTAAGGCGATGAAAGACAATCAGATACCTCGAGAGGCCGAGACGCTCTTAGAATATTTGGATCGGGTAAGGGAGGCATACCGGATCGTGCGGCAGTTCGAGGTTTGGCGAGCTAGCGTACCGTCGATTCCAGGGATACCCGATGGGCCATTGGTGCCTCCAACTGGAGGGAAGAAGGGTGCGGAGAAGTATCATGGAGCCAAGCTGAGTGAGGCTGTGTTAGGCGTCTTGGAGGAGCACCCAGACGAGGTATATCGCGCCAAGGAGATTATGACCATTCTGATTGATGGGGGGATGACGTTCACGGCTACCAGGCCGGATTTGTCGGTTTCTAGGTGCCTATCTAGGGCCATGAAGGACGACAGGGTCGTCAAGCGCGGACGTGGCCGATGGCAATGGAAGCCAGCTAATCCGACCGAGGAAATGAACTGCGGGATGTGCAACAGAATGGCTTGGGGCGAGATGATGGAAGGGGGAGTGTGGATGGTCAGCTGTAACGGCTGCGGCCCGTACAAAATCACGCCCCAAGCACTAGCCATCATTGAGGAAGGAATGGGCCAGGAGGCATTGGCTAGCGTCCGCAGCACGGTGAGATCATTGGCCGAAGAAGGGAAGAAACCTCTCGTGACGATCAAGTCCTTGAAGGAATGGGCTGGTTCTCCTAAGGCTCCAAGGCGACCGATCACCGAACCGGATGACGACCTTCCATTCTAAACGCTGGATGTACAAGTACCGTAATCGCCCGACAGTAGGCCTACAGAAAGAACGGTGGCCAGACCGGCCTTGCCGGGGCCCGTCCGGCACCACCACGAACCGCTCGCCCTTGATCTCGTGGAACACGAGCCCCCAGGTGTCCTTCTCCAGCTGCGCCAGCGTCCGCCGGGCGTCCTCGATGTCCCGGCCCAGTCCGGTGACCGTCTCGATCCGAGTCTGATGCTCCTCGACAACCACCGCATCGTCGCCCAGCTTCCGCCGAAGCAACCGATCCAAAGGCTCAGGCCGGCGGCCGCTCCCGATTCATCCTCAGCGTCACGCCGCCCCGGAACCGCGATCCGCTCCGCTCCACCTCGTGGTTGCCGTCGTACAGGTAGTCCAGGATCGCCTGGTCCCATGACAGTCCCGCCTTCGCCACCAGCTCCATCCAGGGGCCGTAGGCGGTCTCGTCGGGGGCCTCGGTGGTGCCGCTCCAGATCGTGATCCGGGGGTTGAAGCCGCCGCCGCCCCCTCCGCGCGAACCTTTCAGCGGCATCTCGATCAGCACGCTGTCGGTCATCGGCAGGCGGAAGACCTCCGGGTCGAAGTCGGCCCCGTAGCGGCGGTAGCGGTCGTAGGTGCGCTGGTTCATGTCGAAGACGTCGCGGTTGGAATTGATGCCCGCCGTGATGTAGTCCCGGATCCTGAACGCGGCGTCCTTGTGGCGCGGGAACTCGGGGTCGTCGATGTACCCGAAACCCGGCATGAACCAGCCCTTGTTGAATCCCCAGTTGCGCTCCGTCACGCGGCCGCGGCGCACCAGGCCGGTGTATTCCGAGAACAGCTGCACGACCTGGTGGCTCGGATAGCCGTGCGGATTGAGAAAGATGTCGGGCAGCCAGCGTTCCCAGAGCTGGCCGCGGACCTTCGACTCGGGGTAAATGGGCAAGTCCTGGCTGCCGCCAGACGTGGCGTCCATGCCCAGCGACGCGAGATACCCCGCGTGGAGGATGTAGTCGGGCGTGATCCGGTACAGGTCGTAGGCGAGCTGGGCGCCGTCGGGATTGGTGAAGGGGTGGATGACGACGTTGACCCTGTCCAGCCTGGCACGCTGCTCCGGATCGGTGAGCAGCAGTTCGGCGTGACGGAGGACGTGGCTTGTGGACGAGACCTCGTTGGCGTGTTGCCGGGCCGAATAGATCACGGTCGGCTTGAACGTGGTGGCCTTGGCGCGCGACCAGTGGGTGGCGTTGATCGGCGGCATCAGGTCCATCGCCCAGGTGGTCCTCCCCAGGTAGCTCTCGCCGACCCTGTACATGGTGGCCTCGTCGAAGGCGTGGCTCAACTTGGCCGCCATCTCGTGGCCCTCGGGCGGGGGGATGGGGGTGTCCCACTGGACGATGCGCTCGCCGTCGTAGCTCCAGCCTTCCGGGACGAGGTCGGTCCACACCGGCAGCGGGGCAGGGGAGCCGTTTGCCGGCAGGGTCGCGGTGACGCGCGCCGTGTCGTTCTGTTCGTGCGTCCACTCGGCCCACACCCCGATTTCGCCGACATCGTCCCAGGCGAGGGCGTCGGCGTATGGCCCGGCGTCGCGGAGGGCGCCCAGGTTGGCGAGCGTGGCCGCGACCTGCTCGGCCGAGATCATGCGGGCGTCGACCTGCTCCGGTCTGGCCTGAACGAGCAGTGCTTCGCGCTCGTCCGCCTCCGAGTCCACGCGCACCCGGAGGTCGAGCCGGGGAAGGGCCGGGGCGCTTGCCGCGATCACCGCGCGCCGCAGACTCGGGCGCTCCATCGTGACCTTCGGAATGTCGAGCCGCTCTTCGCCCTCGCGCCCGTCCCGCGTCTCGTAGCGCACCACCACGGCCGGCCGATCCGTCGCGAACCCGGTGAGGCTGACGCGGCCGCGTCCCGCCGCGCCGTCGCCCTTCGGACGCATGACGGGGATGATGCGTCCCGGATACGTCAAGTCCTGCCCGCGCGCGTTGCGGCCGATCAGGTGGAAGAACTCGATTGTGCCGAAGTAGATCTCCTCGTGCAGCGCGTCCATCGTCGAGATGATCTCGTTGTCGACGCCCAGGCGGTAGTCGGGCTCGCTGAGCTCCAGTTCGACCTCCAGCGTGCCGAAGAAGGGGGCGTCCGCGCCGCCGCCGCGCGGGTTCCCGTCGTGGCGGTCCATCACGTAGTCGTAGACCGCGGGCAGCGTGCGTTCCTGGTAGCGATCCCAGATCCACTCCGGGTCGGTGACGATGCGTCCGTGCGCGAGCGTGTCCCCTTCGGCTATTGCGGTGACCCAGCCGGTCGTGACGCGAACGTGTTCGTAGTCCTGGAAACGGTCGAAGTAGGGACGCAGCACCCAGACCGGATCGAACGTGTCCTCGACGATGGTGCTCCCGTCCGGCGCTGTGGCCCGGACCCGGTAGATGGGCCCGGCGTCCACCATTTCGAAGCGAATGCGGTCGACGGGCAGCCCCGGATCTTGAGCCAGGACCTCGTCGATGGGGAAGATCTCGTGCAGCCACCTCAGCGGCGTGTGAATGGCCTGCTGCGGCCAGTCGACGGGCGGGTCGTTCCTGAGAAACTCGATCACGATCTCGCCGATCTCCTGCCCGGCGAGGCGGGGAGCGATCCGCTCGGTCAGCCAGAAGAAGCCCTGCTTGAAGGCGGACAGCACCTCGACCTCGGTGGCGTCGGGGTCGGCGCCGGCCGCGACCAGGCGCCGCCGGGCCTCCTCCTCGATCGCCCGGCGGACGTCGGGGGGCTCGGAGAGGCGCGCGTGGAGCCGGACGGTCTGCGTCGGAGCCACCCCGGGCAGCACCTGGTCCTCGAAGACCGTCCAGAAACGGTCCACCTCCGACGGCACCGTGAAGGTCTCGTCGAAGATGGTGTCGGCGTGCTGCACGTCGCGGTCGTCGATCGTGACGGAGATGTCGTCGGCGCCCAGCGCGGCGACCCTCGCGCGCACGAGATCGGCGAGCCCGGCGGCGGGCTTCTCGAGTGATATCAGGATGTCCGCCGTCGCGACATCATCGTCCGCGAGCCCCGCGACAATCCGGTCGAGCTTGTAGAGCCCGATCGCGGCCTGGCCGGCGGGAGTGCGACCCGAAAGCGTGCCCCAGAGCTCGTACTCGATGTCGTCGAGGGTCGGGGTGTCGTCGCCCCGGACGCTGACGTTGGGGAAGACCTCGGCGAGGCGGCTGGTCGCGAGCGTCGCGCCGTCGTGGTCCGCGCCGGTAACGACCAGGGCGGACTTGCCGCCGAAGGCGTCCGGCACGAGCTCTATCAGGCCCTGACCGGGGCCGAGGCCGGCGGTCGAGATCCTGCCGGAGTCCGCGAGCTCGTCGACGAGCGGGTGGTCGCTACCCACGAGGACGGCGGTCGGCTCGCTCCCGGCCGACTCGATTTCGTCCAGGCGGCGGACCAGTGGGACGGTCAGCCCGGTGGCCTCGAGACCCATGCGGGCGGTGAGATCGGCCACGCCCTCTGCGCCGTTGCCCGGCACGACGACCACGCCGATGCCGGTGGGGATGTCGCTTCCCGTGAGAAATCCATCGGTGGTGTAGACGTTGGACAGATCGAGGTCGCTGCTGCCGCCGCCGGGACGGGTGGAGCCGGGGCCGGAGGATCGGGGTTCGGCCAGCGTCGGGAGGATGACCTGGCGGCTACCCGCGGCGACGCCGAGCGAGGCCAGGCCGGGGAAGCGGAGGTCGGCCGAGTCGGGGCCGATTGCCGCATCGCCGAGGCGATCCCAGGCGAGGATCTGGAGGCGGTCGAGGGCGTCGGCCGCGCGGTCGGGATCGGGGCCGGACTCGAACCCAAGGTCGGCGAGGAGGTGGACGCCGTCGCCGGCCGTCTCCAGCGTGGCGCGCGAGAAGTGGAGCGTGGCGGCGGCAGCCGTGGTGTCGTCGGCGTTCAGCCAGGTGGAGAGTTCGTCGGTGACGTCGGTGAGCGAGGGGCCCGAGAGGGTGGTGACGTGCGGCAGAGCGCCGGCGAGGAGGCGGGCCGCGCCGAGGAGGGCGTCGTCGCCTGTGCCCAGGACGGCCAGCCAGCGGTCGCCGGAGGGGGTGGTGTGGGCGGCGACGGTGGGCGGGAGGGTGGCGCCCACGCCGAAGTCCGCGCCGGAAAGCCCCGCGGCCTCGACGGCGCGGTGGCCGATCAGGATGCCGACCTGGCCGGGCCGGGGACCGCGCCGGATGGGGAGGTCGAGGGCCATCGTCTCGAATCCCAGCCGCGCGGTGATCTCGGCGGCGGCGGCCCGCTCGGCGTCGGTGGGGTCGGGCGCGGAAACCAGCGCCGCGCCGAGGCGGTCAGGCACGCCGTCGCCGTTTTCGTCAAGGAGGAGATGACCGAAATCGAACAGCGTGGCCAGGTGGAAGGGGGGCGGGGTGGGGGGTTGCTGGGCGGCGGCGGGGGGCGGGGGGAGGAGTGTGGCCAGTGTGACTGCGGTCGCCAGGCAGCGGGTGAGTCTCATGAGTCGGTGTCCGATTTTGGCACGAGAGTGTCCGGTCTTGTCCATTACCGCCGAACCTCCTCGCCCGGCCGGTAGCTCTCGACCGTCGTACGGCGGATATCGTCGTCCGTCCACGCCACTTCCTTGGTCTCGCCGCGCGCGAACATGGCAGCCTGGTCCGCGTGGTGTGGAGCGCCTGGGCGCGCCGTCTGACCGTAGGCGAGGACCGTGCGGGCCCGGGGGACATCGCCGAACTCCACCACGAAGACCCAGGAGTCGCCCCGGTTTGCCGCGAGCCTCCCGTCTTCCGTCGGCGCAAACGACAGCACGCGGAAGCACCCCAGCGTTGGCGGGCAGCCCGACACCGGCTCGTCCACGTCGCCGCGGATCACACGGTGCACCTCGCCCCAGCCGGCGTTCAGGGCGATGCCCTCGGCCCGTAGCGACTCGGCGGCACGCCGAAGCGCGTCGACCGCCGCGTCGGGGTCGCTCAAGCCCTGCGGCGTCGTTGCCGGACGCATGGGATCCCACGGCTCGCGCCAGCGAAGCGATTCGCCGGTTCCGTCGAAGTCCCCATCGAAGTATTGACTCGCCCAGCGCGCGAAAAGCACGCCGCCCCGGCTGTCGGCGTCCGCGGTCAGGTCCCAGTCGGACAGTACCTCCACGGCCTCCCGAACCGCGGGATCCCGGGCGGCCCGCGCCGCTGCCAGCAGATCGTCGATGACCCGGTCCGCCAGGAGCATGCGCGGCGTGTGTTTCAGTTCGACGACGTCTTCGACGGTGAGCGCGCCCGCCGCCCCCGCCGCCAGCTCCAGGGACAGCTGGCTCCTCAGGCGCAGCCTCGGCTCCGGCAGGTTGGCGGGAACCGTGTCCCGGTTCATCGGCACGTTGAGGTTCGTGTAGTCCGGGGTGTCGTTCGCCTGTTGCACGTACCCGCCGGGCGGGTTGATGTACAGCGGCAGACTCTCCCAGGGGACCAGTTCCGACCAGATGTCGGCGGACGTGGCCGCGAACGCCGCGGTGTCGCCGGTCACGGCGTGGGGCAGTAGCGGCAGGCGCGCATTGTAGTAGTGCACGATGTTCCCGTCCCGGTCGGCATACGTGAAGTTCGACGTCGGATGCGCACGCATCTTCATCACGTCCAGCCATTCGTCGAGATCCCGCGCCATCATCATGCGAAGGAACTGCTCGCCGCGCCGGAACTCGCCGTCACGGGGGTCCTTGAGCAGGTACACGTACTCGTCCGTGCGGTGGATGACCGGTCCGTGCGGCGTCTGCCAGGCAACCCGGGTCTCCACTGCGCTGCCGCCACCGGGTGTCCGGTAGTCGATGGCCGTTTCGCGCCGTTCAAGGGCCAGCGGCCGGCCGTCGAGCAGCGCGTGGTCGTCCAGTTCCGGATGCATCCGAAGCCTGTACACCTGCGAGAGCGTCGGATAGTTGTTCGTCGTGGCCCAGCCCAGGCGGGGGTTGAAGCCGCCGATGATCCCGAACGCGGTCCCGATCCGCAGGTCACCGTAGAAGTCGATCACGCCCGGTACGCGGACGTGCCCCTCGTAGTAGGTCAGGCCGGATGGCCGTTCCAGCAGGTCGTGTCGACCCTCCCAGGGAAGGTGGGGGTTGCGAAGCAGGATGGGGTTTCCGGACGCGGTGCGCGTGCCATGAAACGCCCAGGCGTTGGACCCGTCGAGTGCGAATGACGAAGACGGCTGCTCCGGCGCGCTGTCGTCGCTCAGTGCGGCCACGAAGCGGGCTGCGTCGGCGCGGCTCCATCCCTGGACATCCCGGGCGAGCGCGTCGGGCCCGGTGAAGTCGGGCGTCACCCAGGCGGGGAACTCGTCCGGATGCAGGCGGATGTAGTGGTTGACGCCCTCCGCGAATCCCCGGTACACGTCCTGCGTGCGCGGTTCCAGACGGTGAAAGGTCTCCACCGCCCGGGCGTGGACCGGACGGGCCGCGAAGTCGGCATCGAGTTCCTCCGGGCCGAGGTGGCGGGCGAGCGTGCCCCGGCTCGCGACCATGGCCATCGCGATCGAGATGCTGTAGTCCTCGGACTGGACGTAGCCGAGGCCGAAGCCCATCGCTTCGAGGTCGTCGGCGAGGATGTGGGGGACACCGTACTCGGTGCGGTGGATTACGACCCGCTCGGCCAGGGCAATGGCGGGATCGGTCGCGACGGGCGGGACCGTCTGGCCGCTCGCGGCGGCCGCAAAGATGCCGTGGGCTGCGATGGCGAACGCCGCCACGGCCACCCGGCGGACTTTTTGCAGGCTCACCGGGCCAACACCTCGGCGGACTCGATCACGGCACCCTCCTGTATGGTGTCGACGACCTCCATTCCCTCCACCACCACCCCGTAGATCGTGTAATTGAAGTCGAGACGCACGTTGTCGGCCAGATTGATGAAGATCTGGGCGTCGCCTGTGTCGCGTCCGCGGGTGGACAGGCCGACCGTGCCGCGCCAGTGGGGCTGCGCGCTGATCTCGTCGCGGCTGAAGGGGCCGTCGCCGGCGTACTCGTTCGCGTGCGGGCTGCCGCCCTGGATGACGAAGTTGGGCTCGACGCGGTGGAAGGTGAGGCCGTCGAAGTACCCCTCGCTGGCCAGGCGGGCGAAGCGGTCGGCGTTGGTGGCGGCGAGGTCGGGACGGAGCGCGATGACGATGTCGCCGAGGCCCGCCATGCGGAGCCGGACGACGGAACGGGCCAGCTCGGCGAGTCGGGTGGCGTCGGGGGTTGGGGCGCGGGGGAGAGGCCTGGGCGTGGCTTCCTCCGTTGCGCCGGGGGCCTCGGACAGGAGCGCGGCGGCGAGGTCGGCCACGACGGGGTCGAAGTCGGTGAGATACGGGGCGAGGTCGTCGCGGGAAACGCCGCCGACGGCGCCGATCCCGTCGAGGAGGGCGACGCGGACGTCCCGTTCGGTCTCGCGTTCTGCCGCCGTGAAGCGCGCGAGGGGCGCGAGCAGTGCGGAGATGGGCGTTTCAGCGGGGGCGTGCTCGACAAGAAGACGGGTTGCGGTCATCACGAGTTGGGGGTCGTCGCTGGCCAGCGCGGCGAGGTAGGCCTCTCGGCCGGCCGCCCCCGCCACCGCCCCCAGCCCCCTCAGCGCGGCCTCGCGCACGTTCGCGTCGGAGTCGCCGCTCAACCCCTCGAGCGCGGCCACGTCTCCCGCCAGGGCCGCGGCCCGTGCCGCCCACGCGCGAACGAACGGGCTGGTGTGCCGCGCGGCCCCGGCCACCCCGTCCCCCACCTCACCCGGTGCGATCCCCGCCAGCGCGTGAAGCGCCCGCGCCGGCCCGCGCCAGTCGCTCTCCCCGTCGGCCAGCGCTGCTGCCCTGTTCGCGAGCGCCTGGCGCTGCGCTTCCGGATCCGGGCACGGCCGCGCGAGCAACCCGATCGCGACATTCGACACGTGGGGGTCGTCGTCGTCCATGTCGCGGAGGATCGCCTCGCAGCAGCCGCCCGGGCGCATCCAGCGGTCATACGCCCGCACCGCCTCGACCCGGACGCGCGGATCGGGGTCCTGGAGGCCGGCGCGGATCACCTTGCCGGTGCCGGCGCCCGTGTCGGTGTCGGCGTCCGCGCCGTTGCGCAACGCCGAGATGACGACCTGCCGGCGCACCCCCCAGTCCTCGTCCTGGAGGAGCCGGGCGGCGTCCGAGGGCGTGAGCTGGTCGGCGTGCACGAGGGCCGCTGCGGCCAGCCGCCTGACGCGGGCCGCGCCCGGGGACGCGTCGGCGACCTCCGCAGCGTCCGCCGGGGCATCCCCATCCACCGCGGCCGACACAGACGACAGCCGGGCCGTAGCGGCCAGCAAGTCGGGCGAAAGCGGGGTCCCCGGACGCCTTCGCGCAAACGCTTCGATCCCGCGCGCCAGACCAGCCATCGGCTCGCAGGAGGCTGTTGGGCATGCCCAGGCCCCGGTGGTCGCGGGCGCGTCTCCCGCCGGACCCGCGAGGCGCTGCGCAATGGCAGCCAGGCCGGCCTCGACGGCGGCCCGTTCCGCCTCCGCCACGGCCCCGTCCTCGGCACCCGGCTGTGCCAACCGCCCGAGGTTCGCCGCCAGGCTGCCCAGCACGATCGGATCATCCTCCACCCCGACTCGGCTCGCGAACGCCCGCCGAACCCGGCCGATCTCGTCCGCGCCCGCCAGGCCGGCCTCGGCACCCGGATCCACCCGAAAGACGGCCTGCGCCATCGCCATGGCGGCCACGGCCCTGACCGCCGGGTCCGGATCGTCCAGCATGGTCTCGAGTAGGGGCAGGTGGGCCGGATCCTCCAGGCGGCCCAGCGCCCTTGCCGCGTAGGCCCGTGCCGTCCCATCCCCGTGCTCCAGATGCGCGCGTACGCGCTCCAGCCCCGCCAGCCCGCGCGCGTCTTCCTCGGCCACGATCTCGGCGTACGCGGCGAGGCCGGCATCGGTCGCCGGCGCGGGTCCGGTGCATCCTGCCGACACAACCGCGAAAGCGGCGCAGAGGCCGATGACGGCCCTCACCCGTGCGGGTTCCATCCGAAACGCTCCCATGAAGCTTCCCCCTCGTCGTTGAACTCGACGCCCTCGTGCTCGAGCAGCGCTCTCTGCCGCTGGGCCACGCCTGACACGCGCGAGGTCGAAATGGCGCCCCGGCGGTTCACGACCCGCCACCACGGCACATCGGTGTCGATGGGAAGATGGCTGAGCGAATAGCCGACGCCCCGGGCGGCACGGGGGTTGCCGACAAGTGCGGCGACGGCCCCGTAGTTGATGATCCGTCCCTTGGGAATCCGCCGCACGCAGGCGTATACTCGTTCTGAAAACGCGGTCATGGCAGGGTAAGGTATCCCGCGGCACGCCCCCAGGGGAACACGCGACGCCGGGGGAGCACGTGTCCCCGACCGGATGCATGGCTCGGGGGAGCACGCGACGCCGGCGGAACCGAGGCCCGGTTGACGCGGGTATATTGAGGTGCGTTGGTTGCGCCGAAGTTCAATGGAGATGTGTAATGGTCAGAATCTCAGCGGGAATCCTCACGGTTTCGTTCCTTTTTGCGGGCTGTGTCGCGGGCGGTGCCTCGCGGGCGACGGTCGACTCCACGCCTCCACCTCCGGCCCCCGCGGCCGACGCGACGCCGGCGGAGCCGGAGGATCGGCCGGACACCGCCGAAGCGGACAGCGCCGTTTCCGAACCCGCCGTCGATCCGCTGGCCGCGGCTCCGGGCTATCCGGCCGCCGTCGTGATCGGCGCACGCGTCGCCGATGTGCGAACGGAGCCCGTGGAGATCGTTGTCGAGGTGGGTGACTCGCTGGCGATGGGCGAAGACGTGGAGATGATCGCGTACGACGCGGCCGGCAATCCGGTGAGGGGCGTGCGGATTCTGGGGAGCATCGAATCTCGCTTCGCGGCCCTCGAGGAAGGGCACATCATGGGCGTCTCCGAGGGCGAAGCGGAGCTGAGGATGGCGATCCGCGTCCCGCCCCCGGGCGGCACGGGTCCACCCGAGATCCGAACCTTCACGGCTCCGCTCCTGGTCGTCGGTCCCCCGGTGACATCCGTGGAGATCGTCGACCCGGAAGTCCGCTTCTTCACGGGCTCGCTGGTTCAGATCGAGGCGCGTGCGCTGACCGGGGACGGCAATGTCCGCAAGAGCGTCGAGGTGGCCTGGACCAGCAATCGCAGGCGGCTGGCTACGATCGACTCGCGGGGATTCGTGCGCGCGATCCGGCCGGGGGCTGTCACCGTGACTGCTGCGGTCGAGGGACTGGAGGCCACCTATTCGTTCGAGGTGGAGGAAAACCCTGTGGCTTCGGTCGAGCTCGAGGGTCCTTCCCGCGGGCGGACCGGGGATGTGCTGCGCTACTCTGCCGTCGCGCTCGACGCCGGCGGTGACGTCGTGCAGGGCGCGCCGGTCGACTATTCGGTCTCGTCCTTCGAAACCCGCGCCGACATGGGCGCCTCCGTGTACCCGGACGGGGCGTTCGTCGCGGAACGTCCGGGCCTCTACCGGGTGACCGCCAACGCGGGTGCGCGCACTGGCCAGGTTCTTGTCGAGGTCGTGGAGCGTGGAGTCGAGCACGAGGTGATCGTCGCCGGCCACGGTCTGGTGGCCGATCGACCCACCGCCGATCTGTGGGCCTTCACCGGCGTGGACGGGCGGGACTACGTCTATACGGGCACGCATCTCGGGGGCCAGCGCATGCTGGCGTGGGACATCACCAATCCGGCAAACCCCGTGCTCACCGACTTCGTGGAGGTCGACGCGCGGGTGGTCAACGACGTCAAGGTGAACAGCAGCGCCACCGTGGCGGTCATCACGCGCGAAGGCGCCTCGGATCGCAGGAACGGGATCGTCGTGCTTGACATAACGGACCCCGCGCATCCGGTCATCGCCGACACCTACACGAACGAACTCACCGGTGGCGTGCACAACGTTTTCTTTTCCGGCGACATCCTCTACGCCATCCACAACGGCACGCTCGACGTGCACATCCTCGACATCAGCGACCCGACGGACGTCGAGGAGGTGGGGCGCTGGGGGATCGACGCGCCGGGGAAGTACCTTCACGACATCTGGGTCGTGGACGGCCTCGCCTATGTCTCATACTGGAACGACGGCGTGTATATCCTCGACGTGGGGGACGGGCGCTGGGGTGGGACCCCCACAAACCCCGTGGAGGTGAGCAGCTTCGCCTACGAGGAGGGGAACACGCACTTCGCCTACCCCTATACCAACGCCGACGGGCACCGCTACCTGTTCGTGGGAGACGAGATCTTCGGGTGCGAGGATTGCATTTCACGGAACGGGCATCCGGGTGACGGGTCGCGCGGCTTCGTCCACATCCTGGACCTCGAGGACCCCGAAAACCTGCGCGAAGTGGCCCGCTACGAGGTGCCCGAGGCGGGCGCGCACAACCTCTGGATCGAGGACGACAGGATGTACGTGGCCTACTACCAGGCGGGGCTGCGGGTCGTCGACGTTTCCGGAGAGCTTCGGGGAGACCTCTACAGGCAGGGACGCGAGATGGCCTGGTTCCCCACGGGCACTCCCGAGGGCCACGTCGCCAACTCGCCGATGGCGTGGGGACCGCAACCGTTCAAGGGCCACGTTTTCGTCTCCGACCTCAACTCCGGCCTGTGGGTGATCCGGCTCGAACCGAAGCAGAAGGCGCCGGTGTCGTGAGGTGGGGTGTCGTCGTGAGGTGGGGTGTCGTCGCGGCGCTGTTGCTTCCGGGCGTCCCGGGGGTCCTCCCGGGGGTCGCGGGCCTGGGCGCACAGGAGTCCCCCACCTACCGCGTGTACGTGGCCAACGAGTCGTCGGACCTGGTGAGCCGGGTCGCCTTCACCCCCGGCGAGGGCGCGGTCGTGGAGAAGGAGATCGCGGTCGGCCTCATGCCCGGGGACAACGACGGTGCTCACGGCCTCAGCATTTCGCCGGACGGCCGCTACTGGTACCTCACGATCGCCCACGGGACGCCGTACGGATACCTCTGGAAGTTCCACGCGGGACCGGATACGCTGGTTGCGCGCACGCGCCTCGGACTCTTCCCCGCGACCATGGGGATCACGCCGGACGGCCAGTTCCTGCTGGCCGCCAATTTCAACCTGCACGGCGATATGGTCCCGTCGGACATTTCGGTCGTCTACACGCCCGAGATGATCGAGGTCACCAGGATCCGCACCTGTCTCATGCCGCACGGCAGCCGCGTGCGTCCGGACGGAGCCAGGCAGTATTCGGCGTGCATGCATTCCGAGCAGCTGGTCGAGATCGACCTGGAGACCTTCGAGGTGAGCTCCCGTTTCGATGTGTCGCCCGCGCCCGAGGCCGTGTGCAGCCCCACCTGGGTGGAGCCGGGGCTGGGTTCACGGGCCAACCGGGTGGTCTACGTCGCGTGCAACAGGAACCAGGAAGTGCTCGAGGTGGACACCGGGCGCTGGGAGGTCTCGCGCCGGTTTGCCACGGGTCTGGCCCCGTACAACCTGGAGGTGACGGCGGACGGTGAGCGACTGATCGCGACCCTCAAGGGGGAACAGGCGGTCGCGGTGTTCGACCTTGCGAGCGGCCGGGAACTCGGGCGGGTGAAGACGTCCCGTCCGGTGACGCACGGCGTGGTGGCCAGCCCCGACGGCCGGTATGCGTTCGTGTCGAACGAGTCGGTGGGCTCCGTGCGCGGGACCCTGGACGTGATCGATCTGGAGACGCTTGAACTGGTTGCTTCCGTCGAACTCGGGCACCAGTCCGGCGGCATCGACTTCTGGTCGGTAACACCGGCCGACGGCCGGGTTCGTTGAAGGACGAACCCACCGGGCTTGCGGAGGCACGGCGCCGGATGCTGCGGCGCCATCTGGAGGAGCGGGGCATCTCGGATCGGCGCGTGCTCGAGGCGATGGCGGCGGTGCCGCGGGAGCGGTTCGTCGCGCGGGAGTGCCGGGGCCTTGCGTACGACGACGGGCCGCTTCCCATCGGCGAGGGCCAGACGATCTCCCAGCCGTATGTGGTCGCGTTGATGGCGGAGGCCGTGGAGCTGGGCGGCAATGACCGGGTGCTCGAGGTCGGCACGGGGTCCGGGTACGCGGCGGCGGTGCTCAGCCGGATTGCATGCACCGTCCATTCCGTCGAGCGGCACGCCGCGCTCGCCGAGGCGGCCCGGGACCGGCTGCGCACGCTGGGCTACGCGAATGTGCGGGTCCGGCGGGGAGACGGCACGCTGGGGTGGAGCGAACACGCCCCCTACGATGCCATCGTCGTCTCGGCCGGTGGGCGGCGCGTCCCGGGGCCGCTGCGCGAACAGCTGGCCGACGGCGGCCGGCTCGTGATGCCGGTGGGGTGGGGCTGGCGGGGGCAGTCGCTGGTCCGGGAGCGGCACGGGCGGCCCGGCACGTTCACGCGGGAAAGGCTGGGACGGGTGCGATTTGTTCCGCTGATCGGCGAAGCGGGATAGCGTTACCCCAGAATGCCCCTCAGCATCAGGACCACCAGCTGAAAGCCGACAAGGATCGTCGGGAGCACGAACGTGAGCCCCACCGAGAAGATCAGTCCCGCCCTGAAGAGGTGCGGACCGATCGCACGCACGTCCCGGCCCCACAGCTTGTGCGCGAGCGACTCCGTGACCGGACCCAGCAGGTAGAGGACGTTCGCGAGCACCAGGATGGTGGCAACGCCTGTCAGCACGGCGCTCACGTCGGCCATCGCCAGCCCGGAACCGTTCAGAACGCTGACCGCCGCGATGCCCGCCAGCGAGACGGAGCCCCCCGCGCAGATGATCGCGTTGTAGGCGAGCCGTCGCTTCTCCCACCACTTGAAGATCCTGCCGACCGACCGCCTGGCCGGCAGCGGATAGAGGAAGTCGACAAGCTTCGATCCCCTGTGTCCGGCATCGACGCCGGTTTCGAATGGCGCCGGATTTCCCATCGGCATCTGCTCCTCCCGGACGGACTCCCGGTGCTCGGACTGTCGACCCAGGTCAGGCGCGGCAATTCGACATCGCGGCGCGCCCCATCCTACGTTGCCGCATGCCTGAACGTAACCTGCTTCTCGAAGAGTTGACGTGGCCGGAGGTGGAAGGGTTGCTTGCGGCCGGCTTCACATCGGTCGTGGTCGCGGCGGGCGCGACCGAGCAGCACGGTCCGCACCTTCCGCTGCTGGTCGACGCTGTGCGCGGTGACCGCCTGGCCGTCGAGGTGGCGCGGCGGCTGGGACGCACCCTGGTGGCCCCCACAATCCGGGTGGGGTGTTCCGAGCACCATATGGGCTTTTCGGGCACCCTGTCGCTCAGGGACTCCACCTTCAAGGCCGTGTGCGCGGACTACGCCACCAGCCTTTCGCGGCACGGTTTCCGCACGATCTGCTTCGTACCTTCGCACGGGGGCAATTTTGCCCCCCTCGCCGAAATGCTGCCCGATCTGCGCGAGGCGGCGGGGCCCGGATGCGAGGTGCTTGCCTACACGGATCTGCACGGATTCATGGCGCTGTGGGAGGGCGCGGTCGCGGAGCTGGCGCCGGACCTTGTGAATCGGGTGGGCGGCCACGCCGACATTGCCGAGAGTTCGGAAATGCTGTGCATTCGCCCCGACCTCGTGCGGGGTGAGCTGGCCGCGCCGGGCTACGTCGCCGGGTTCGACGAAGAGGTCGCCGAGCGCATCTTCCGGGACGGCTTTCGCGCGGTTACCCCCAATGGTGTGCTGGGAGACGCGCGCGGCATGAGCCGCGAGATCGGCGACCTGTGCATCGCGCGCGCCGCCGACGGCATCGCGGCGGCGCTCCGGGAGGCGGGCGCGTGAAGGCCGTCGGTCCGGTCGGCCTGGAAGCCATACGGGCCGCGCGCTTGCGGATCGCCGGAGCCGCGATACGGTCGCCGCTGATTCCTCTGGACCTGCCCGGCGCGTCCGCCGAGGTGTGGATCAAGCTGGAATGTCTTCAGCCCATCGGTTCGTTCAAGATCCGCGGCGCGGCCAATGCGATGGCGCTGGCCGACGCGGCCGTCATCGCACGCGGCGTCTACACGGGGAGCGCGGGCAACATGGCGCAGGGCGTGGCCTTCGCCGCGCGCCGCCTGGGCGTGCCCTGCAGGGTCGTGGTGCCCGACACGGCCCCGCGCGCCAAGCTCGACGCGATCGCGCGCCTGGGCGCCACCGCGACGCCACTGCCCTTCGACGAGTGGTGGAACGTCCTGCGCGATCACGGGCACCCGGACGAGGACGGGCACTTCGTTCACCCCGTCAGCGATCCGGCGGTGATTGCGGGAAACGGCACGATCGGGCTCGAGATCGCCGAGGAGCTTCCGGGCGTCCGCGCGGTGGTCGTGCCGTATGGGGGTGGCGGGCTGTCGTGCGGGATCGCGTCGGCGATGCGTGAAGTGCTCCCGGGGGTCCCCGTGTTCGCGGCCGAAGTCGAGACCGCCGCTCCCTTCGCGGCTTCTCTGCGCGCCGGCGAGCCCGTCGAAGTCACGCATACGCCGACCTTCGTGGATGGCATCGGCTCGACCAGTCTGCTGACGGAGATGTGGCCGCTGGCCAGCTCGCTGCTCGCCGGGTCGCTGGTCGTTTCCATCGAGGAGGCATGCGACGCGATCAGGGTGCTGGCCGAGCGCGCGCACGTCGTAGCCGAGGGGGCGGGCAGCACGGCGGTCGCGGCGTCGTTGCGCGGGCTTCCCCGAGTGGACGGCGGCCCGGTGGTCGCGGTCGTATCGGGCGGCAACATCGATCTGCACGTGCTGCGAGCGATCCTGGAGGGGCGAACCCCCTGATTCGCCGCTGCGGCCCCGGCGGGGTATCTTGCCCGCCGTGTATTCCTGCAACACAGGGGACAGAATGACGACAGCAACGCAGGCCCGGCATCCCCGGGGGCTCATGACGCTCTTCTTCACCGAGATGTGGGAGCGCTTTTCCTACTACGGGATGCGGGCCCTTCTGATCCTGTACCTGGCAGAGGCCACGATCGGCCAGAACCCGGGCATGGGACTGGATGTCGCAACGTCAGGCGCCATCTACGGACTCTACACCGGGCTCGTGTACCTGCTCGGCCTGCCGGGAGGCTGGGTTGCAGACCAGCTGTGGGGGCAGCGCAAGGCCGTGTTCGTCGGGGGATGCATCATCGCGGCCGGACACTTCAGCATGGCCGTCCCCAATGACTTCAACTTCTTCCTCGGGCTCATACTGATCGTTATCGGAACCGGCCTGCTCAAGCCCAACGTCAGTTCGGTCGTTGCGGATCTGTACCCGGAGGGGGGAGCGAGGCGGGACGCGGGATTCTCCATCTTCTACATGGGCATCAACGTCGGCGCACTCCTCGGACCGATCGTCTGCGGCGCGCTCGGGCAGAACTGGAACTGGCACTGGGGCTTCTCGGCGGCCGGCTTCGGAATGGTCCTGGGACTGATTCAGTTCCGCCTCGGATACGGCCGCCTCGGCGACGCGGGGGTGTTGCGCAGCGACCGGACGCCACAGCAGATCGCCAGCCTGAGCCGTCGTTTCTTCGGCGGATGCGCCGCAGTGGCCCTCGCGCTGGTCGCGTTCGGCGTTCTGGTGTCGCAGGGGTCGATTCCGATCACCCTCACGCAGATTGCGGGCGGCCTGGCCTGGGTCATCGGTGCGGTCGTCGTTGTCTATTTCCTCTACCTGATGTTCTACGGCGGACACGACGTCGTCGAAAGGAAGAAGATCGCCGCGATCTTCTGGTTCGCACTGCTGGCCGTGGTCTTCTGGTCGGGCTTCGAGCAGGCCGGTTCGTCGCTGAACCTCTTCGCCGAGAACTACACGGACCGCACCATCGGGTCGTGGAGCTACCCGGCTTCGTGGCTCCAGTCGGTGAACGCCCTCTTCATCGTGATCATGGCACCGGTGTTCGGATGGCTCTGGGTGTGGTTGGCCAACCGCAACGCCAACCCCTCGACGGCGGTCAAGTTCGCGCTGGGTTTGCTCGGTCTTGCCGCCGGCTTCTTCGTGATCGCGTGGGGCGCCGCCAACGCGACGCCCGACTCGCCGGTTTCGGCGTCGTGGCTGATCGTCATGTACTTCCTGCACACGGTAGGAGAGCTGGCGCTGTCACCGGTCGGGCTTTCGGCGGTCACCAAGCTGGCACCCGCCAACCGGATCAGTCAGATGATGGGGCTGTGGTTCGTGGCGACATCGCTCGGCAACGTAGTGGCCGGGCTGGTTGCCGGACGCCTGGAGACCCTGGAGCCTTCGCCGCTCTTCTTCACGGTGACCACGATCATCGGGTCGGCCGGATTCGTGGCACTACTCGCGAGCCCCATGATCAAGCGCCTGATGGGCAATGTGAAGTAGCGGACGTCTACCAGTCCAGCCGCAGCTCCCGGAAGTCGGCCCAACCGACGGTGTAGGTCTGGTCTTCCGCGGTCACGACGACCCCGCGGTTGCCGCGACCGACATCGTTGGACCCGTCGAGTTCGAAGGAGCGGCCGTCGCGCAGCACGACGGTCGAGCCGTGAGCGTTCTTCTCGATTCTCGCGATCATGGAGAATTCGATGTCGAACTCGACCTTGCCGGCGTCACCGCTGAGCATTTCCCAGGATCGGGTCTCATCGCGGTCCCAGGTGATTGTTCCGGTCAGCTCGTCGCCCGAGGCGGTCCATACGGTGCCGCGCAAGGGTTGTCCGCCATTGAAGTCGCTGCGGGACTCCTCCGACGGCGTGCCGTGGAACCGGACGTCGGCAAGGGTGCCCCACTGCACCTTGACCTGCCCGAGTGCAGGGTCCGACACGGTGATTCCGCGGTTGCCGCGATTGACGTCGTTGGTTCCCGACAGCGTGAGGCGTTCGCCGGAGTGGAGGAGGACGTTGGCCGAACGACTGCCGTTGCGGCTGATCGACTCGATTGCGCCGAACGGGATCTCGTGCTCGTACGCGGACGTTTCGCCGTCCAGGATGTCCGTCGTCAGGGCCTCGTCGACATCCCAGGTGATGAATCCGGTGAAGGCCATTCCCGACGTGGTGGTCAGGGTACCGTGCAGCCGGCCTCCCTGTGGACGGGCATCGGCCGGAGCGTTGTGGAAAGTGACCTGCCTGATGTCGGACCATTCCAGCGTCGTTTCGTCGTCGGCGCCGCTGCCCGCCGCGGCTTCGGCTGCGGGCGACCCCTCGTCCCTGGCCGGCGTGACCACCAGGGAGCGCATGCCGGGTCCGAGGTCGCTGGACCGTCCGTGCATTGTGGCCTGCTCGCCGGAGCGGAAAACGAACACGGCCCTGTTGCGCCCGGTGGCCAGGATGTGATCGACGTGTCCGAAACGGACGCCGGCAAGGCCGCCTCCGCCGTCGTCAATTCTGGTCAGGTCGAGGAGGTCACCCCAACTGCCCTCGTTGCGGTCCCAGCGCAGGAAGCCCGTATGCGTCTGTCCGCCACGCGTCCGCACCGTCCCGTACAGCCGGTTCACGCCGGACAGCGGTTCGACGAGATCGTAGCTTCGGGCAGGCGCGGGCGGTACGGCCTCGTGGGCGGGGCCGGGGCCGGCCTGATGGCCCGGGTTGGCGAGGGCCATCGTAGCGACAATGCCCGCGAGAGCCGAGCCGCCGACGAGGGCGAGGTTCCTTACGTCTTCTGCCAGGGTCGGACGATGTTGCATCCCGGGGCCTCCGGTCCTGTCGTTGCGGCTGTCTCTGGTTCATCTCCTACGGGAAAAGTCGGCGAAATGTTCCGGCGAGGCGTGCGTGGGCGGTGGCGATGCCGCCTCTGACTTGTCCCGACCGGAGAATGGGGTAGCTTGAACGGGACACGGCGCGCCCAAACGGCGCGTTCGGCCTTCCCGGAAACAGGACCGCGATCCTCTTCCATGTCGCTCTTGCGCAAGATCTTCGGTGGGCCCGGCGGGGCCAACCGGGTGGACTACTACGAGGAAGGCCTCGCCCTTGCCCAGGAAGGGAAGTTCCACGAGGCCCTGACCTCGTTTCGACTCGCGCTGAAGGAAGAGCCGGGCGATCCCATCGTTCTCCAGCAGATCGCGATCGCATACACGCGCATCGGGATGGAGGAAGAGGCGATCAAGACGTACCGGCACGTCCTCAACAAGCACCCCGATTCGCCTGGAGCCCACTACGGACTGGCGTTCCTGCTCTTGCGCCACGGCGCACGCGGTGAGGCGATGGGCCACCTGGAAGCGTTCCTGGCCCAGTCTCCGGCAGACGACGAAGCCCGGGACCACGTCGACCACGCCCGCAACACCCTCCAGGAACTTCAGGGCGAAGGCCTGGCTGGGCCGGCGGGCGACAAAACCTGATTCGCGGTGTCAGGCCGGCGGCTCCCGAGGGCCGGTTCTCGAACGCGGAACCGCCAATCCCCTCGTGACGGGAACCTGAAATGACAGTGGACAAGGAGATCCGTCTCAGCTGGACCGGTTCAGGCCTGGTCTTTGACGGCGGGGCCCCCGGAGGTCCGCAGATCGTGGTCGATGGCGACTGTGCAGTGGGCCCGTCCCCAATGGATCTCGTGCTGACGGCCGTTGCGGCGTGCATGGCCATCGACGTCAAGGTGATTCTCGACAAGGGTCGTGTTCCGTTCGACAACCTCGACGTGCGCGCCGAGGGGGAACGCCGCGAAGAGCCGCCGCGCAGCTATCGTGCGGCGCGACTGGTGTTCACGGTGACGGGAGTGCCACCGGCGAGCCGTCCGAGGGTGGACCGGGCGATCGAGCTGTCGCGGGAGAAATACTGTTCGGTCCTGTTCTCGCTTAGAGAGGATCTGGTGCTCGATACCGTTATCGAGGGAGGGTAGGTCCGTGTCCGACACAATCAACTACTTTGCCAACCCGGCCGATATCCCGGAGGGAACGCTCGTCGAACTCTTTTTCGACACTTGCGGGCGGCTTTCGGACCATGACGCCTACAGTCCGGGCGGAGACGCCCCAACGCTCACCTATGCGAAGGTGCAGGACGAGGTGCGACGCGCCGCCGCCGGTCTCGCGCGCGCCGGAATCAAGCGCGGCGACCGCGTGGCCATCCTTTCCGAGAACCGGCTGGAGTGGGCGCTGGCGGACTGGGCATGCCTGTGCGCGGGGGCGGTCGACGTGCCCATCTACAGTACGCTTCCCGCGGCCCAGGTCGCCTATATCCTCGAGAACTCGGGTGCTTCGCTGGTTTTCGTCTCAGACGCGGAACAGCACGAAAAGGCCCGGGATGCGATCGCACGCGCGGGACTGGACCTGACGATCGTCGTGTTCGACGGCGGGACGGACCTGGACGGCGCCACCGGCTGGGACGACTTCGTCGCGTCCGGCGACAGCGCGTCAATGGACGATTTCGTGAGGGAAGCGCGGCGGGCCCAGCCGCATGACCTCGCCACGATGATCTACACGTCGGGCACCACGGGTACACCCAAGGGGGTCATGCTGAGCCACAACAATCTCAGTTCGAACATCTGGGCGACCGGCGAGATCCTGACCCTCGGGAGAGACGACTGCAGCCTCTCCTTCCTGCCCCTGTCCCACGTCCTCCAGCGCATGGTGGACTACGTCTTCTTCGCGGCCGGGTGCACGGTGACGCACGGCTCCATCGAGACCGTCGCGGCCGACATGAAGCGCCTGCGGCCGACCGTGCTGGTCTCGGTGCCGCGCCTGTACGAAAAGGTCTACCAGAACATTCTGGATGCCGGTGGGGCGAAGGGCAAGCTGGTGTCCTGGGCGGCGGGAGTGGGACGCCGCATGGCGCTGTGCAGGGAGCGCGGTGCCGGGGCGCCGTTCATTCTGAACCTGCAGTACGGGATCGCGGATCGGCTGGTGTTCGCCAAGATTCGCCAGGCGGTGGGCGGGAGGCTCAGGTACTTCGTGAGTGGCGGGGCCGCGCTTGCGCCGGAGATCAACCGCTTCTTCCTGGGCGCGGGTATCACCATCCTGGAGGGATACGGCCTCAGCGAGACGTCTCCTGTCACGAACGTGAACTCGTTCGAGCACTTCAGGATCGGGACGGTAGGGCGTCCGGTGCCCGGAACCGAGATTCGGATCGCCGATGACGGGGAGATCCTGATCCGGGGTCCGCAGGTGATGATGGGGTATTACGGGCTGGAGGAAATGACCCGCGAAGTGATTGCGGAAGACGGATGGTTCAGTACCGGAGACATCGGTGAACTGAGCAGCGACGGGTATCTGAAGATCACCGACAGGAAGAAGGACCTGATCAAGACTTCGGGCGGCAAGTACGTCGCGCCGCAGGCGATCGAGAACCTGCTGAAGAAGAATCCGTACGTCGATCAGGCCGTCGTCGTCGGGGACGGACGGAAGTTCTGCGCGGTCCTGGTGGTCCCGGCCTTCGAGCGTCTGCAGAGCTGGGCCGCCGAGGAAGGCCTGGAAGCCGGCGACACGGGGGCTCTCCTGGCGCAGTCCAGGTCACGGGACTTGCTCAAGGACGAGATTCTGGGAGAAATGCGCGACCTTGCCCGGTTTGAAATGCCCAAGAAGATCGGGCTGTTGGCCGAGCCGTTCACGGTCGAAAACGGTGCCCTCACCCCTACCCAGAAGGTCAAGCGTTCGGTGGTGACGGAACAGTATGCCGGACTGATCGAGTCCTTCTATCGGCCCGAGTCCGTCCAGCAGACGATCTTTTTGGCGTCGTGACGGGTATATGAGCCGTGACGGGCGTATGACATGACGGCGGGCAGCGAGACCGGTGTCGTAACGGTGCTGATGACCGCGCCCGGAGTCGCGGTCGCCGAAGAGGTCGTGCGCCGGTTGCTGGACGACCGGCTCATCGCCTGCGGCAACGTGTTGCCCGGAGCGATCAGCCTGTATCGGTGGGAGGGAGAGGTCCACCGCGACGAGGAAGCGCTCGTCGTCCTCAAGACCCTCCGCCGCCTGGTGCCCGGCATGCTGGAGCGGGCAGGTGAATTGCATCCGTACGACGTGCCCGAACTCCTCGTGCAGCCGGTGGTGGCCGGACGAGCGGACTATCTGGAGTGGGTGGAGAATGAGTGCTGTTGAAGGCGAGATGCTCGATAGAATCAAATCCTTCTTTTTCCGCGAGATGGCTCCTCCGGACGAGGAGGACGCCGGCGGACCAAGTGCCGAGGACCTCCGGATCGCGGCTTGCGCGCTGTTGCTGGAGGTGGCCCACGCCGACGACCACTTCAGCGCGGGCGAGCGCCGACACCTGCGCGACCTTGTGCGGCGGCACTTCGGACTCAGGGCGGAAGCGGCGGCGGAACTGATTGTCGTCGCGGAATACGAGCGCCAGCGCCGCACGGATCTGTGGGGGTTCGCAAAGCTGGTCAAGGCGCACTACTCCACGGGACAGAAGCTCGTTCTCGCCGAAGCCATGTGGGGTCTGGTCCTGGCCGACGGCAGGCTCGCCGCGCGGGAGGACTACATCATGAGGAAGATCTCCCGCCTCGTCGGGCTCAAGACCGGATACCTGGCGGAGGCCAGAAAGCGACTCGAGGAGACGAAGGCCGATCCGGAACCCGGGACGGCGCCGACGGAGGGAGGGACACCGTGATCCTGAAGATCATCTTCGGGATCGCCGCGTTCGCGCTCGGCATCTACCTGGGGCTTCCCGGGAAGGGCGGCCCGGTCGCCGCGCGCGGCAGACGCTGGTTGACCCACGACCGTGGACGGACGGCCGCCCACGACGAAGGCGAGCTCGAGCAGCTCGAGCGGGATCTCGGCCGCTCCACGGGACTCAGCAGGCGCGCCAAGCGCCATTTTACGCCGCTCGACCTGATGAAGAGCCGGCGGCGGGCCTCGGATCGACGCCGGACGCGGCGCCATTTCCGCACCGCGGCTCCCTCCCGCGGGCCCGACGGCAAGCGTTCAGGAGGTCCGCAATAGCGGCTCGCCCCGTCCGGCTACGCCCAGGCCGTGTTGAGCAGGACCAGAAGCCCACCGATCACCGCGCCGAGCACGTAGCCGAGATAGACGATCGTCCGCAGTTCGCGGCCGGTCACCCGGCGGACCATCTGCTCCATCTGCTCGACCGGGAACTCGCGCACCTTGTCTTCGACGCGACGCGTCACGTCCAGACGCCGCACCACGGAGGGCGTCTGGGATTGAAGCCACCGCCAAAGGGGCTCGCTTACGGCGTCCTGGATTCGGCGCGGCGCATCGGCGGGCAGAAGGCGGGCGGGACGACCGATCGGGCGCGCCATCACCGCAATGGCCAGACGGTGGGAGCTTGTGCGGTAGATGGCGGCGGCGATGTCGCTACGAGCGGCCCGGACCACCCATTGCGCGAGCCTGTCCGGCGGCACGCCCTCCAGCAGTTCGCCCCAGGTCCGCCGGGACGCGCGGGCCAACCCGGCCTCGAGCTTCTCGATCACGAAGGCCCTCGTCGACGGGTCGCGGGCGAGATCAACGACCCAGTCGACGACGGCATCGATCGACTTGACCACGGCGGGGTCGTCCGGCTCACCGAGAACCTCGTTGATGGGGCGATTCAGAAAGTCCGCGATCGCGTCGCTGATGCCCGTCGCCATCGCCTCCCGCACCGGACGCTCCCGGAACATTTCCGCGATCCGGTTTGCGCCCTCCACGCGCAGCGCATCGAGCACCCTCGTTACCGTGTCCTCGTTCATGACAAGACGGGCGACGACACGTTGGTGGAACTTCAGATCCTGCAGGAAGCGACGCAGCACGTCCTGCGTCGCGAGCTCGAAGCGCTTCCGCGCGGCGGGCTTTTCCAGCACCGCTCCCAGTCGGCGAATCGCAAGGGGCACGTACCCGGCAACCGCCCGCTCCACCGTGTCGACCAGGCCCGGGGGAAGGATGTCCTGGATCGTCAGGTCCGGGGTCAGCAGTCGCTCGGCACCCCGCTTCACGTAGACCGAGACCGTCTCGCGGAAGCCGTCGCTCAAGACGGAACTTTGCATCCAGCGCTCCACCGCCGCGGCCACCGACGCCTCCCGTGCCGGAGTGAGAATATCTCCCACGGGCTCGCTGGCCAGGTATGTCGCCAGTTCAGCGGCCCTGTCCTGCACGGAGGACTCGAAGCGGGGTGATTTGAGGTGCTCCTCGAGCAGCGCCAGGCCGTGACCGAGAACCTCCTCGACGATGCTGTCGACCTCGGCTCTCAGCTCGGGGCCGAGGAGACCGGTAACCGGGCCGCGCTCGACTTCCAGCACCTCGTGAAGGAAGGTGCCGAGCCTCTTGTCGAATGCTTCGCGGAACTCGGGCTGCCGAAACACGCGGGTCAGGTCTTCGTCGGTGAGGAGCCGGTTGCCCACCGCACGGCCGATCGCGGTGGCGAGTCTGGGCTGATTCTTGGGGATTGCGCCCTGGAGAAGCCGCAACCTGCGGCCGCCAAGCGTGGGCGGCCGGTACGGATGAAAGAGCATCCATATCGCGATCGTGTTCGTCAGGCCTCCCGCCAGAGACCCGACCAGGATGGTCACGATGGCCCGCAGTACTGCCTCGTTCACCGCTGCTGGTGCCGCAGGAAGCCCTTGACAGCGACCCGGTAGTCGTCGGTGCTCACCGTACCATCGACCTCGTAGACTCCGAGAACGGGAAGGATGGGGCTCGTGCCGTCGAGAGTGAGGTGATGGGCGCTCACCGACTGGAACTCGCCGCGGAGCGAGCCGTCCGAGGAACGGAACCGCCAGAGGACCGGGATGTCACGGCGCGCGCGCTCGAAGCTCCGGGTCTCTGCCCAGGTCACGGACACGGATGGCCAGAACCGCTCGTCGGCGCCCAGGCGAGCCCAGGCCCGGTATTGGCCGGATCCCTCAGCATCGGAGAGAAGAAGCTCCAGTTGGTCGCCGCCAACCAGCAGTGCCCATTCACCGGACCCCTTGGATGAACCGGTGCGGGCGCCCGAGACATCCATCACCCGGCCCGACCGCTCCTCCCCGCCGAGGCGGGCGACTCCGTCCAGCAACCGATACCGGCCGCCACGCGAGTCGATCCACTCGATGACGGCGTCGCCGATTCTCACGGACACGTCGCGGACGCCCGCCTGATAGTAGATTTCGCGCAGCACATCGTCCTGCCCTACGATCATGCGCATGTTGCCGGTGGGCACGATGCGCCAGGGCGCGCTCCGACTGGGCCCGGTGGCCCAGGCTTCGTCCGCGAGGAGAAGCCACTGGGCGCCCCTCCCGACCCATCCCCTCAGTGTGCGGCGGGTGCTGTCGCCAAGTGTGAGATTCTCGAAGTCCCAGGATACGAATACGGTGGTGTCCCTTTCGGTGTCCACGAACACCACGGTCCTCTGGTAGGTCGTGGGTGCGGCCGTCTCGGGGGTTGTTTCGGCGGCGACGGAACCGGCTGACGGATCCACCGCGTCGGTTGCGGGGATGTCGGGTGAGCCGTTGTCACAGGCCAGCGCGAGCGCGCCGGCGGTCACCAGGGCAATGATCGGCGCGGTGGCGGATCTCGCGACCAGCACCTGGTCTGGACGCACCGCCAGCGAGCTGTCCAGCGCACGGAAGAAGCGATCGATCCTGCGTTGATTGATCGGCAGTCTCCCCTCCTCCGCAACGTTGCGGATGGACATGTCTACGCGTGTCTGCCCGTTTGCGTCCAGCTTGACGGAGATGAGCACGGTAGCCGCCAGCGGGATCGGCCAGCTTGTCACGTCGGCGGCAACGATACCGATCTGATCGTCCCAGCGGGCCAGCTTCCACCCCTTCAATCCGCCGCTGGCCAGTGCGACAATCGCATCCCAGACGGTACCGAATGGAATTGCGTAGGTGCGTCCTGCGAGAGCGGGATCCTCGGAATCGGCGCTGGTCCGGGCGTCCTGCCCCGCAAGTCCCTTCCAGAATCTCACGGTTGTCCGGTGCTCAAGGTTTGCTCCGTTGCTGCAGACGGGTGCCAACGTTCACGTAGAAAGAAGCTGTCCAAGGGCGGCGCATGAGGTCAACACCGAGCCCGAATACGGACGGTGGATATTCCCGATCGGTTGCAAGCGCTTTCCTCTGGCGCGCGTAATCCGCAATCTTGATGGTGGCGTGAGACGCAGGGCCGGTCGGGACCGTCCGGCATTGAACGGAGGCGGAATGGACGAGAACCGGCTGATTCATGACTGGAACGTCGAGGAGTTCGACACCCTGGCATGGGGACGCCATGTCGAGCTGGACGACGAGACCCTGAGGGACGGGCTCCAGTCGCCATCCGTGATCGATCCCCCGATCGGCGCCAAGATCCAGCTCATCCACATGATGCACGAACTGGGGATCCATGCCGCGGACATCGGCCTTCCCGGGGCCGGTCCCCGCGCAGCCGGCGACGTGACCAGGCTGTGCGAGGAGATCCGGGACTCCCACCTTTCGATCGAGCCCAACTGCGCGGCCAGGACCATGCTGGCCGATGTGGAGCCGGCGGTGAGGATATCGCATCGGACGGGCGTGCCCCTGGAGGTATCGGCCTTCATCGGCAGTTCGCCCATACGGCTGTACGCGGAGGGGTGGACGCTGGATCACATGTTGCGGACCGCGGAGGAATCGGTCTCGTTCTGCGTGCGCGAGGGGCTGCCCGTCATGTTCGTGACCGAGGACACGACCCGGGCGGACGCCGCTACGCTGCGGACGCTGTACGGGCATGCGATCGAGTGGGGTGTGCGGCGGATCTGCCTCTCGGACACGGTCGGACACGCCACGCCGTCGGGTGTCAGGGCGCTCATTCGCTTCGTGAGGCGCGAGATTATCGACGCGTCCGGCGAGAGCGTCAAGCTGGACTGGCACGGACATCGCGACAGGGGACTGGGGCTGGCCAACGCCCTGGCGGCGATCGAGGCCGGGGCCGACCGGATCCACGCGACCGCGATGGGGATCGGCGAGCGCGTGGGCAACGTCCAGATGGACCTGTTACTGGTCAACCTGGCGCTCGCGGGTGTCCACGATGCGGATCTGGCGAGGCTTGCGGACTACTGCCAGCTGGTATCCCGCGAGTGCGGTGTTCCCCTGCCTGCGAACTACCCCGTGCTGGGAGAGGACGCTTTCCGCACGGCCACCGGGGTGCACGCGGCCGCGATCGTCAAGGCCAAGACCAAGGGCGCCAACTGGCTGGCGGACCGGGTCTATTCGGGCGTGCCCGCGTCGATGGTGGGAAGGTCCCAGGAAATCGAGGTAGGTCCGATGTCCGGTATCTCGAACGTCAAGTACTGGCTTGCCCGCCGGGGCTTCGACCCGGGGGACGGCGACCTGTGTGCGCGGGTCCTTGAGCGCGCCAAGACCGTAGACCACACGCTCACGGAGGCCGAAGTGCTGGAAATCGTTCGCGGGCCGTCCATGGAGGTGTCCGACGTGGAATCGGGTCCCTGAGCCGGGAGGCCTGGTGAGCCAGGAGCCGGGAGCCCGGCCGCGGGTGCTCGTGATCGAGGACGATGCCGATATCGCTGCGTTGGTCGCCTATCAGTTGACGCGAGCGGGGTATCGCGTCGAGACCGCTGCGAATGGCGCGGAGGGCCTGGATGCGCTCCACCGGGATGTCCCCGACCTCGTGGTGTTGGATCGAATGCTGCCCGGTCTGTCGGGTGACGAGATGTTGCGGGCCATTCGGCAGGAGGAGGCCACCAGTTCCGTGCCGGTCCTGGTGGTGAGTGCAAAAAGGGAGCAATTCGAACGGATCGAGGGGTTCGAACTGGGTGCGGACGACTATCTGACCAAGCCGTTCAGTCCCCGCGAAATGGTCCTGCGGGTCGATGCCATACTGAGACGCGCCCGTGCCGACGCAACGCCGTCGGGGCAGGGAGGACGCGTCCTCAAGGCGGGGCCTCTCAGGGTGGACCTGGGCGCCATGCGGGTCACTCTGGACGGCGTTGAGGTACCGGTCACACCGACCGAACTGCGGCTGTTGAAGACGCTCATGGAGCGTCGCGGACGCACACAGGATCGCCACCAGCTTCTTGAGGAGGCATGGAGTGCCGACCCCGATGCGATCAGGCGCATTCGCACCCGTACGGTGGACATGCACATTCGCCGCCTGCGCACCAAGCTCGGGGTCGCCGGTGAGTGGATCGAGACAGTGCGCGGCTTCGGCTATCGGTTCCGGAGATCCGAATGAGATTTCCGCTTCGCCCGGCCGTCATGGGTGCCGGGGCCGGGGGGGTGGTGTTGATCGCCACCGTTGCATGGAGCGTCACGCGTGCAGTGGGGACGGGCGTGATGTACCGCGAGAACCGGCAGCATCTCGAACCGGCCGTCCGGCTTGGCGCCGAACAGGTGCGGGGGTCCCGGGACGTCTCCCTGGACAGCATCGCGAGCGCCCTCGCGCTTGCCACCGGCTATCGGGTCAGCGTCTTCGACGCGCAACTCTCCCTGATGGCCGATTCGGACCTTGGGCCCGGACAGTCCGACACGATTGTGGAGCCTGCCCGGCGTGCGGAGGTGGCGGCCGCGCTGCTCCGGGTCGACGGCTTCGCACGGCGGGTCAGCTCGCTGGACGGCCAGGCGTATCTCTTCAGCGCGACCCGGGTGTACTGGCGCGGCGGAACCATCGTGATCCGCTTCGGTGCGCCGGTCGCCCCGATCCGTCAGGCGGCGGCACTGACGGCGGTCTGGGTGGCGCTTGCGGTCGCGGCCGCGGGACTGGCGGTGCTCCTGTTCGTTCACCGGTTCGCAGGTGTCGGCGCAGCCTCGGTGGACAACACCCGGCTTCTGCTCCAGCGACTGGGCGCCGGACAGTTCTCCGGGCCGCGCGTCAAGCTTTCGAAGATCACGGAACTGGCCCGGCTCGCTTCGGCCGCCAACCGGGTTCGCGGTGAGATGGCAGAGCAGGTCAGCCGTGTGAAGCGTGAACGTGACGAGCTCTCCCAACTCATGGACGAGGTGGCCGAGGGACTGATCGCCCTGACGGACGACGCGCGGATCCTGAGGATCAATCCCGCCGCGATGCGGCTGCTCGGCCTGGTGGACGTGCTGCCGTTTTCGCCGATCGGCTCCGTGGTCAGGGATCCGGAACTCCGGGACCTCCTGGAGAGTTCGGTGGTCCGCCCGGAGGCACGGCTGGAACTCACGGTGGGGGACCGGGAGCTGGAGGTTCGTACCAGGCGAGGCACCGAAGGGGGGTCGGTGGTCCTTCTGGTGGACATGACCGAGATTCGGCGCCTCGAAGCGGTTCGGTCCGATTTCGTGGCCAACGCCTCGCACGAGCTGAAGACGCCGCTGACCGTCATCCGGGCCGCTGCCGAAACCGTCCTGGACGGGGGACTTCCGGAAGGCTTGCGACAGCAGTTTCTGCGCTCGATCGAGAGCAACACGGTCCGGCTCCAGCGGCTCGTGGACGACCTTCTCGATCTGTCGCGGTACGAGTCCGGCGCGTGGCGCCCCGAGCGACAGCCGTTCAGCGCCGAGCGCGTTGCCTGGTCGGCGTGGGAGGAGCTTGAAGCGAAGCGCGCCGGGGGCGAAGTCGATTTCCGAGTGGAGGGAAGCGGTGAGGGATTGGGCGACGAGGCCGCCGTCTACCAGGTCTTTCGGAACCTCTTCGAGAACGCGCTGCGATACGTTCCCGAGCAGGAGGGACGGGTCGTTGTGGCCATCCGCGCGGAAGGCGAAAGCCTGGTGATTTCGGTGCGCGACAACGGAACCGGCATTCCGGCCGCGTCGCTTCCCCGGATCTTCGAGCGATTCTACCGCGTGGACGCGGCCCGTTCCAGGGAGGAAGGGGGCACGGGGCTCGGGCTGGCAATCGTGCGGCATCTGGTTTCGAGCATGGGAGGAACCGTCGTGGCCGAGAGCACGTGGGGCGCCGGTACGACCATCACCTTCACCGTCCCCCTGCACGGGGCGGTGCCTGCCCGGATGGCTTCGGCGTGACGGGGCGCCGGGTGCGCGTGTGGCGATGCATCACCGGGTCGGTGGCGGCGCTGCTGCTGGGCGGGTGCGTGGCCGACGCCCGCCGAGTCGTTGTGATCGACGGTTCCAGCAGCCTCTACCCGCTCACCGAAGCGGTCTCCGACGCGTTTGTCCGCGAAAACCCGGGCGCACGGATCGTCGTCCGCGTTTCGGGTTCCGGCGGGGGCCTCAGGCGACTATGCGAGGACGAGGCCGACATCGCCGGAGCTTCCAGGCCGATGACCGCCGCCGAGATGGCTCGGTGTCGGGCGTCGGGTCGCCGGGTCCTGGCTGTTCCCGTTGCCCGCGACGGCGTGGCCATGGTGATCAACCCCGCGAACGAAGCCGTGGCATGCCTGACCCTGGCCGAACTGGACCGGATCTGGAGGCCCGACACCTCCGTAGCGACGTGGCGCGACCTCAGGCCCGCGCTTCCCGCGGAGACGCTTCGCCTGTTCGGTCCGGGCACCGACTCGGGAACGTTCCGCTTCTTCACCCGCGTGGTCGTCGGCCGGCCCGGAGCCAGCCGCACCGACTACTACATGACCGAGGACGACCATCTCATTGCCCGGGGCGTTGCCGGCGACCGCTGGTCGCTGGGCTACTTCGGGTCCGCGAACCAGGCGGCTCACCCGGATCGATTGCGGATGCTCGCCGTCGACACGGGCTTCGGCTGCGTCCTGCCGACCCCCGCTGCCATCCGCGATGGCCGCTACAGCCCGCTTGCCAGAGACCTGTACGTCTACGTCCGAAGCGTCCTCCTGGCCGACGAGGATGTGTTCAGTTTCGTGGAGCACTTTGTCTCGGCCAGCGAGTTGCTGGCGGAAGAGACGGGCTACGCGCCTCTGCCCGCGGCGGAGTACGCGCGGAGCCGGGCGCTCTTGAGCGAGGCGCGCCGCGAGGCGCTGGGACAAGCGGCGGGGGATCGCGACCGTCCACACGCCGTCGCGGTGGAAGCCCGCCGGGTGCCCGGGCGGGACCCGTCATGATGGCGCGGCGTGTATCCGGTGCCGGAACGGCCTCCCGCGCGGCGGGCGAGCGCCTTGTGGCGCACGTCCTCCTGGCCTGTACCGTGGTCGCGGTCGTTACCCTGGCGGCGGTATTGGCCGTGCTCGTGCGCGAGGCCGGGATGTTCTTCGCCGATGTCTCGCCGTGGCGGTTTCTCACGGAGATCACGTGGGCGCCCGCCGCGGCGGAGCCCCGGTTCGGCGTGCTGCCACTCCTTGTGGGGACCGCCCAGATCGGCGTCGGCGCGGCGGTGTTCGCCCTGCCGGCCGGGCTGATGACCGCGGTGTACCTTCACCAGTACGCGGGCAGCCGCACGGCCCGGTTGCTTAGCGGTGTCACGGCGCTGATGGCGGGTGTGCCGACGGTCGTGTACGGCTTGTTCGCGCTCCATTTCGTCACGCCGGCCCTCCGGGTGCTGTGGCCCGGGGTCGAAGCGTTCAATGCGTTGTCCGCATGCCTGGTGGTGGGGTTGATGATCCTGCCGACGGTTACGGTGCTGTCGCGCGAAGCGCTGGACTCCGTGCCGCCGCCGCTCCTCGACGCGGGACTGGCCCTGGGTGCCCCCAAGGGACGAGTCGTGACCCGGGTTCTCCTGCCGGCCGCCTCCGGTGGCATCCTCGCGGCCGTGCTGATCGCGATGGCCCGGGCTGTCGGTGAGACCATGATCGTCAGTCTCGCGGCGGGAAACGAGGCCCGATTGACATGGAGCCCGTTCGAGGGACTCCAGACGCTGTCAGCCTTCCTGACCCAGTTGGGCATGGGGGATGCGGCGACCGGGACTCGTGAGTTCCAGGCGTTCTTCGCTGTTGGCGCGGTCCTGTTCGTCGGCACGTACGGGATACACATGGCCGGCAGGATGCTTGTGTCCCGCAGTGTGGGGAGGGCCGGCCAATGACCCGTCACAAACGGCGGCGCGACCCGGTCGGCGCAGCGTGCCGCGTCGCCGCGCTCGCGGTGCTGTCGGGCTTTCTTGTATTCACGGCGTACCTGGGGTTCGCCGCTTCACGGGGTGTCGGTATCGACTTCCTCCGCGGAGCATCGTCCGTTGCGGTGGACGGCACGGGCATGGGACCGGCTCTGGCGGGTACCCTTTGGCTCCTGCTTCTGACGGCGGTCCTGGCTCTGCCCATCGGGATCGGAACCGCAATCTATCTGGAGGAATACGCTCCCCGGACGCGCGTGACCGCGGTCATCGAGTCCGTGGCAGCCAACCTGGCCGGGGTCCCGTCGGTGATCTACGGGATCGTGGGACTGGCGCTGTTCGTTCGCGCGCTCGGGATGGGACCGACCATACTGGCCGGCGGCTGTACGCTCGCCGTGCTGGCGCTTCCCGGGGTCATTGTGACCTCCAGGACCGCCATTCGCCGGGTTCCGGAGGGACTGCGGCTGGCCGCCTACGGGCTTGGCGCCACACGCTGGCAGGTCGTTCGCAACCAGATCCTGCCGGCGGCCGGGTCCGGGATCGTGGCGGGTTGCTGCGCGGCGTTCACGCGAACGGCCGGGGCGGCCGCCCCACTCCTTGTCCTCGGGACCGCGACGTACATGAGCTTCGCTCCGCAGACCCCGGCGCATCCGCTGACGTCGCTGCCGACGCAGATCTTCACGTGGGCAACCCGCTCACAAGAGGAATTCGCCGCGCTGGCGGCCGGGGCGGCAATCATGCTGCTGCTCCTGCTGCTCATCATGAATCTCATCAGTGCGCTTGTCGTGCGGCGGCTGAGCGGGGCGGCCCGATGAGCAGTCCCGCTGCCCCCACGGATGCGCCCGTGCTGACGGCCGAGCGGCTCAGCGTGCGGTTCGGCAGGCGCGTCGCGCTGAGGGACATCTCCCTTGCCATCCCACGAGGGCGGATCGTCTCGATCATCGGACCCTCGGGGTGCGGCAAGACCACTCTGCTGCGTTGCTTCAACCGCATGAACGAACTCGCGTCCGGCGCCAGGACCAGCGGCACGGTTCACTTCGCCGGGATGGACCTGTACGGACCCGACATCGATCCGGTGGAGGTGCGCCGGCGCATCGGAATGGTCTTCCAGCAGACCACTCCGTTTCCCAAGTCGGTTTTCGACAACATCGCCTTCGGTCCTCGTGCGAGCGGTTTCACCGGTGATCTCCAGGGCCTGGTGGAAGAGGTGCTCACGTCCGTCGGTCTGTGGTCGGAGGTGGCGGACGACCTCGACACGCCCGCCCTGGAGCTGTCGGCAGGGCAGAAGCAACGGCTCTGCATTGCCCGCACGCTGGCGCTCAAGCCGGACGTCCTTCTGCTGGACGAACCCACCTCGGCTCTCGACCCCGAGGCCACGGCGCGGATCGAGTCGATTATCCGCGCGCTGAGCCCCCGATACACCATCGTGATCGCCACGTACAACCGCTGGCAGGCCGCCCGGCTGTCGGATCTGACCGCGTTTCTGGACCGGGGCGAGCTGCTGGAGTATGGTCTCACCGAAACCCTGTTCACCAATCCGCGCGAGGCGCGCACGGAGTCCTACCTGACCGGGCGGACCCAATGACGGAACCGCATCGTCCCCGAGGCTCCTTCGACACCGAGCTCAACCGCCTGCAGCAGATGCTGCTGGACATGGCGGGCCGGGCGGAGGAACTCGTGCGCATGGCGATGGACGGGCTGACCGAGCGCGACCCGCTCATTCCCCTGAGGGTTCGTCGCGCCGACGATCGCCTGAACGCCCTGGAGGTCGAACTCGACGAGCGCGTGCTGGAGCTGCTCGCGCTGCAGCAGCCGATCGCCAGCGATCTGCGCCTGGTCTTCGTGGCGCTGAAAGCGTCGAACGACATCGAGCGGATCGGCGACCACGCCGTGAACATCGCCAACGCGTGCGAGCGCATGATGCGGTATACTCCGATGCCGGACATCCTGGAGATCGCCGAGATCAGCGGCCAGGTCCGGCAGATGATGCGCAAGGCCCTGGACGCGATGGTCAACCGGGACGCCGAGACGGCCAGGGAGGTGATTGCGGAGGATGACCGCGTGGACGACCTGCGGTGGTCCGCATTCCGGATCATCGTTTCGTACATGCTCGAGCAGCCGCGTTATATCGGCCCCGGGCTGGAACTGATCCTGGTGGTTCAGAACCTGGAGAGGATCGGCGACCTGACGACCAACATTGCCGAAGACGTGGTCTTCCTGGTCGAGGGCACTTCGATCAAGCATGCGGCCGGCAAGGCGGTGGGTCCCGCATGAGCGGTGACGGCGGAGCATCCGGGGCCGGGCGCGTACCCGGGGGCGCTGCATCCGCCGGAGGAGCGTCGGTAGGCGGCCAGGGGGGCGTCGGCGGTGCCGTGGAGGAGTTGCTGAGTCAGGTGGCTGCCGAGCCGGGACCCGAACCGGCTCTCGAATTCCCCATCCAGAGGGGCAGGGTCGCGCTCATCACCGGGGGCTCGAGCGGAATCGGAAGGGCGACGGCCATCGGATTCGCGGGCGCGGGCGTCCACATCGGGTTCAACTACCTGGACACCGGCGCCGCCAGCCGGCGGGCGGCGGTCGAAACCGAGGAGACGCTCAAGGAGTGCGGTGTCAGGGTCTTCGCGCGCTCCGGAGACGTGCGCGATTCCGCCTGGGTCCGTGATTTCGTGTCGTCGGCCCACGAGCAGCTGGGCGGGCTGCATTTTCTCGTCAACAATGCCGGCGTTGGCCGCGACCGGGCGCTGTGGCGGATGAGCGACGAAGAGTGGGCGTCGGTGATCGACACCAACCTCACGGGCTGCTTCTACTTCACTCGTGAAGTCGCGCCGTACTTCCGTGAACAGGAGTTCGGCAAGATCGTCAACGTTTCTTCCGTACACGGACTGTCCAGCGAATTCGGCCTTGCGAACTACTGCTCGTCGAAGGCGGGGATGATCGGGCTGACGCGAAGCACGGCCGTGGAGCTGGGGCCCTCGAATGTCAATGTGAACGCCGTGGCGCCGGGCTACATCCGCACGACCCGGCTTACGGAGCGGGTCCCTGCCGAGATCCTCGACCGGGCGCGGGAGCTGAGCGTGCTCGGACGGCTGGGCGATCCGCAGGACGTGGTGTCGGTAATACTGTTCCTCTGTTCGGAGATGGCGCGCCATATTACCGGAGCCGTGATTCCGATTGACGGAGGGTATCTGATATGAAGGACTGGAAGACGGAGTTGACCCCGGAACAGTATCGCGTCACCCGCAAGGGGGGGACGGAACGGGCCTTCACCGGGGAATACTGGGCCCACAAGGAGCCCGGCACCTACCGGTGCGTGTGTTGCGGTCAGCCGCTCTTCGAATCGGCCGACAAGTTCGACTCCGGCACGGGGTGGCCAAGCTTCACCCGGCCCGCGGCCGAGGAAAACGTCGGCGAGAAGGACGACCGCAAGTTCTTCATGCGCCGGACCGAGGTCGTGTGCAGCCGCTGCGACGCCCATCTGGGACACGTCTTCCCGGACGGACCGGGGCCCGGGGGCCAGCGCTATTGCATCAACTCGGCGTCGCTGGACTTCGAATCGAGCAAGTGAGTACGCCGATCACGGTGATTCCCGGTGACGGGATAGGCCCCGAAGTGACTGCTGCGGTCCTGCGGATCCTCGAGGCGGCCGGGGCCGACCTCGAATACGACGAGCGGACGGCGGGGATCGGGGCGTTGGCGTCGCACGGCAATCCCCTGCCCGACGAGACCGTCGATTCGATCGAGGCGAACAGGGTGGCGCTGAAGGGCCCGCTGACCACGCCATCGGGATCGGGGTTCCGCTCCATCAACGTTGCCATTCGCAAGCACTTCGACCTCTTCGCCAACGTCCGGCCCGTCCGCACCATTCTGCCCGGCGGCCGCTACGAGGGCATCGACCTCGTCCTGATCCGGGAGAACACGGAGGGACTGTACGTCGGCGTCGAGCACTTTATCGGGATGGACCGGGACCCCAAGGCGGCGGCGGAATCGGTCATGATCACCACGCGCTACGGCTCCGAGAGGATCGTCCGCTTCGCGTTCGACTACGCGGTCGCGAACGGCCGACGCAAGGTGACGCTGGCGCACAAGGCCAACATCCTGAAGCACACGCAGGGGCTGTTCCTGGAGGTGGGCACGCAGATGGCCGAACGCTACGCGGACAGGGTCGCGTTCGAGGACCGGATCATCGACGCGACGGCCATGTACCTCGTGCTGGATCCGTACCGGTTCGACGTCCTCGTCATGGAGAACATGTTCGGCGACATCCTTAGCGACCTGATGGCGGGGCTTGTGGGCGGGCTGGGCTTTGCGCCGGCCGGCAACATCGGGGAGAGTCACGCGGTCTTCGAGGCCGTGCACGGCTCCGCGCCCGACATCGCGGGGCAGGATGTCGCCAACCCGACGGGACTGCTGCTCTCCGGGTGCCTGCTGCTGGACCACGTGGGCCAGGGCGAGGTGGCGGCGCGCGCCAGAAGGGCGGTGTCCTCGGTGATCGGCGACGGTTCGGCCCGCACGGGCGATATGGGCGGGACGCACGGCACGGCGGCGTTCACCGACGCGGTGATCGGGGCGCTGGCGTGAGGGCGGAGCCGGGTGCGGGTGGCCGGCCGGGTGGGGCGGGGGGCGTGGGCGCGGGTGGCGTGGACGATCTGGTGTGCGGCCGGTGCGGACACGGCTACCGGGCCCGGGTGCTGGACCGCCATCTCTGGTGCGAGGACTGCGTGGCGGCCGGGCGGCGGGAGGCGGGGCGGGTGGGGTGGATGTGCGGTGCGGGGATGGCAGCCGGGCTCGCCGCATGGATCTACTTCGTCCAGCGACCATCCGCCATGCTGCTCGGGGGCTGGATCGGGGCCGTGCTGGCTACGTTCTGGCTGGGTGGCCGGGCGGGGAGGGAACTTGCCTACGGGGTCTTGCGCTTCCGTCACAGGCCTCGTTGAGTCGAGATTGCGTGACAGGCGTGGCTGGCGGCCGGATCCTGCCGGTCCGACCGATTCACTTTCCGGAGACGACTTGAATGGCAGCCAGGTTCGACGGCATTGACTTCTACGATGTGGATTCGCTCCTGTCCGAAGAGGAGCGCATGGTCCGGGACACGATCCGGGATTGGGTGGAAGACCGGGTCATGCCGATTATCGGCGATGCATACACCGAGCGGCGGTTCCCCACCGAGCTGATCCCCGAGATCGGGGAACTCGGCATGCTGGGCGCCAACCTGCCCGCCGAATACGGGTGCGCCGAGCTCAACAACGTCTGCTACGGGCTCATCATGCAGGAGCTGGAGCGCGGCGATTCCGGGATCCGGTCCTTCGTGTCGGTGCAGGGAGCGCTGGTGATGTACCCCATCTACGCGTTCGGCAGCGAGGAACACCGCCGGACGTGGCTGCCCGCGCTTGCGTCAGGTGAGAAGATCGGCTGTTTCGGCCTCACCGAGCCCGACTACGGGTCGAACCCCGTCGGCATGATAACCCGTGCCCGCGAGACCTCGGACGGCTGGGTGCTGAACGGCACGAAGATGTGGATCACCAACGGTTCCATGGCCGACGTGGCCGTCATCTGGGCGCAGACCGGCGAGCCCGGGGACGCACGGGGCATCCGAGGCTTCGTGGTCCCGACCGACACGCCCGGGTTCAGCGCCCGCGACCAGAAGGGGAAGCTGTCCCTGCTCGCATCGGATACGAGCGAAATCGTCCTGGAGGACGTGCACCTGCCCGCCGCCGCCCTGATGCCGGAGACGTCGGGTATCAAGAACCCGTTGATGTGCCTGACCCAGGCGCGCTACGGAATCTCCTGGGGCGCGGTCGGCGCGGCCATGGGCTGCTTCCACGAGGCGGTGGACTACGCGGGCCAGCGCATCATGTTCGACGGCGTCATCGGTGGGAAGCAGATCCAGCAGGTGCGGATCGCCGACATGCTGACCTGGATCACGCAGGGGCAGCTGCTGTGCCTGCGGCTGGGCCGCCTGAAGGATGAGGGCACGATGACCCCGCAACAGGTCAGCCTGGCCAAGCGTGCCAACGTCAACATGGCGTGCGATATCGCGCGCGAGGCGCGGCGGTTGCTCGGCGCCAACGGCATCCTGGCCGAGTACTCGGCCATGCGCCACATGGCCAACCTGGAATCGGTCTATACCTACGAGGGGACCCACGACGTCCACTCGCTCATCCTGGGGCAGACGGTCACGGGGATTTCGGCGTTCTGAGGAGGCGATTGTGGACGGTGCCTCCTGCCCCCCGGTGCCCCTGTTCCCCCTATCCCGCCAGCCCCTTCTGCCGCCTCCCCAGCCACAACGCTACCCCCAGCCACAACGCGGCTACCGGCGCCATCGACCAGGCCATTGCGGCCGTGCCCAGCCCCAACGCCCCGAATCCCGCGAAGGACCACGCCCCGACCTGGTCGCCCGCACGGTAGACGAAGGTGTCGTTGAAGTTCTTCGCCTTGTACTTGTCACGGCGGGGCAGGACGGTGTAGAGAACCTCGCGGGCCGGCACCGCGAGCGCGAAGTTCCCGGCGCGGCGCAGCACCTGGAAGACGACGAAGACCGCGAAGACGGGTGCCGCGCCCAGGGCAAGGAAGCCGGCCACGCTCAGGAGCGGCAGGAACGCAAGGGTGAGCCCGACGCCGAACCGCTTCATGATGCGCCCGGTCAGGAACAGCTGGGTCAGCAGCGTCAGAGCGTTGACCGCCAGGTTGATGCGCGCGAACACCGATGTGCGCTCGGCGGGATCGGCGAAGGTGCGCGACATGATGTCGGCCTGGATGTTGTACAGGAAAGTGGACCCGATGGTGAAGAGGAGCATGAAGACGCAGATGCCCAGCAGGTAGCGCGAAGCGAGAACGTGTTTGATCCCGTCCAGTGGCGACCCGCCGATGACCTCTTCGTCGCGGCGAGGCGTAGCCGCGTCGCGCCCACGGCCCCTCGTCCTCCAGTCCAGCCCCTTCATGCACGCCACCGCGCATTCGAGCAGCACGATCGAGAACCACAGCAGGGTGGCGGGACTGAGGCTTTCGATCAGGAACGCGGTAATGGCTGACCCCAGGATTGCGCCCAGGGTCCCCGCGACGCCGATCAGGCCGAAGAGCCGGCGGCCCTGCCGCTCCGTGTGGATGTCGGTCATGAAGGACCAGAAGACCGAAACCACGAACAGACTGAACACGGCCGTCCAGACGAAGAACGACCGACCGGCCCAGATCGCCGCCGGCCCGCCCTGCGGGAGCGCGTTCAGCAGGATGTAGTAGGCGACCAGACACACCATGAAGAAGCGGTAGGTCACCGTGACGAATCGCCTCCGCGGCCACCTGGACACGAGCGCGGCGAAGACCGGATGCGCCAGCAGCATCGCGGCCAGCGTACCCGTGAAGAGCCACGGGATGTTCTCCACGCCCCCGGCCACGCCCATCTCCTCGCGTATCGGCCGGATCACGTAGTACGCCGACAGCACGCAGAAGAAGTAGCCGGCGGAGAGCACGACGATACCTGCTTCCTCGGGTCGGGTGCCGGTTAGGCGAGACGCGACGTTGCGCGCCATGGTCCGGGCGGGCGAGCTCACCGGATGGAGCCGGGCCGCTGGATCGGACGCGGGAATCGGGGCACGCACGACGGAATCGTCATGGCGATCGGGGTGCGTTCCGGGATACCATCGCGTAGCAGTCCGTGGAGGAAACCGCGGGAAGCGGTCGCAACTTGCCTCCGTTGGAGGATGGGCTTCTTTTGCGGTACGTCAATGGCCGGGAGAGGAACGGCGCGCAGGAAAGCCGCTTTTCGCAACACACAGATCGGGGGATGAGGTTTGGCGAAACTACCACGACGGTCTCTCGTTTCCGCAGGACGGCGCCTTGCGCATCATCTGCCGGATCTGGCCGCTGATCTCGTGAACCGGATCATCAACATGAAACGCGGCGAGTTTTCCCTGGCCGCGATGTCGGCCCTCTTCTTCTTCGTCATTCTCTGCGGCTACTTCTTCCTGCGTCCGGTGCGCGAGGCGATGGGCGTGGCGCGCGGGATGGACGAGCTGCGCTGGCTCTTCGCGATCAACTGCTTCGTGTCGCTCGGGGCGGTCCTTGCGTTCGGCGGAGTCGTGGCGCGCACGAACCGGCGCCGCTTCATCCCGGTGGCGTACCTCTTCGTGATCGTGTGCCTGATCGGTTTCGCCGCGCTGCTGATCCAGGATGTGCGGACGGGGGGCGGCCTGATCGGCACCGACGCCCAGACCGCGCTTTCCCGGGGCGTGGGCTACTCCTTCTACATCTGGCTCACGGTCATCAACCTGTTCACCACCAGCGTGTTCTGGGCCTTCATGGTGGACATCTTCGACGTCGACCAGGGCAAGAGAATGTTCGCCTTCATCGGGATCGGGGGCACGCTGGGCGCCATAGCCGGAAGCTGGGCGACCAACCTCATCAGCAGCCTGACCGAGAGTCCCTACCTCCCGGCGGGCCTCATGCTGATCGGGGCGGCCTTCTTCGCGATGGCCATTGCCGTCATGCTCGTGCTGGAACGGATGGCGGTGCGGTCGGACGCGTCCGCGATGGAAGCGGTCGGCAGCGGGACCGCCGGCGATGGGGCGGACGATGGAGAGGGCAAGGGCGGCGCCGATGTTATCGGGGGCAACTTCTGGGACGGCGCCCGCGCCGTGGTCACTTCGCCGTACCTGCTCGGCGTCGGCATGTGGGTGGTGTTCATGGCCGTGTCCAACACGCTGATCTACTTCACCCAGGCGAACATCATCCTGGGCGATTCGGACACCTTCAGCCAGCTGCTCGGCAACTTCGCGCTGTTCGACAACCTGGCGCAGATCGCGACCCTGATCACGCAGATCTTCATCACCACGCACGTGATCCGGAAGCTCGGCGTGGGGTGGACGCTGGCGATCCTGCCGCTGGTAACCATGGCGGGATTCGCGGTGCTCGCGGTGTGGCCGGTTTACGGGGTCATGCTGATCTTCCAGGCCGTGCACCGGGCGACCCGCTACGCCATTTCACGGCCCTCCCGCGAGACGCTCTTCAGCGTCGTGACGCCGTCCGAGAAGTACAAGGCCAAGCCGGTCGTCGACGTGTTCCTGTACCGGGGTGGAGATCTGGCCGGCGCGGGAATCGACGGTCTCTTCGCGTTGCTCGGGCTCACCCTGGTGTGGCTGGCCGTGTCCACGGGGCCGCTGGGGGCCATGTGGATCGCGCTGTCGATAGGACTCGGAAGGGCTCAGGCGCGCAAGGTGGCCCAGGGGAGCGGCGGATAGCGGCCCGGAAACTGCGACGAAGGGTTAGTCCGTCAGCATCCGGAACGCGATCTCCCGGGCCTCGTCCATCGTGTCCACCACGCGGCTCTCGGGTATTTCCCGGAGCGTGTCGAGCGTGCCCAGGGTCCGCGCGACCGCACCGGAGAGACCCATGGCGATGCACTCGGTGTGCTGGGCCCTCGCGGTGGTGATGAGCCGGCTGATGGTCATGGCGGCGCTGTCATCGATGTGTCGTGCCCCTGTGAAGTCGAATATGACGATTTCGTGGTCCTTGATGTCCTCCCCGATCACGCTGTAGAGCTTCTGTGAAGAGGCGACCGTGAAATTCCCGTTGAGACGCACAAGGCCCACGCGCGCGGCATAGATGTCAAGGTCCTCGGCGCCCGCGAGGCCGGCGAACAACACATGGTCCAGCACGGGTACGGACACCACGCTTTCCAGCTCCAGCCCCTCGATCTGACGGGCGTGCACCATGCCGGCCGCGATCAGTCCTATGGCCACCGCCGTGACCAGGTCGACGAACACGGTCAACCCGAGGGTAAGCAGCATCACCAGGAGGTGCTCGCGACGGATCCGGTGGATGCGGGTGAGCAGCGGCCAGTCGATGATATCCCAGCCGACCTTCATCAGGATGCCCGCGAGAACGGCGTGGGGAATCGGCTCGACATACTGCCCGAGTCCCAGCACAAGCGCCAGGACGAGGAGTGCGCGCAGCGCCCCGGACACCTGCGTCGTGCCGCCGGCGCGGATGTTGGTCACCGTGCCCATGGTGGCGCCGGCGCCGGGCAGTCCCCCGAAAACCCCCGACACCATGTTGCCGATGCCCTGGCCCACGAGTTCGCGATTCGGGTTGTGACGCGTCCCGGTGAGTGAATCCGCGACCAGCGACGTGAGCAGGCTGTCCACCGAGCCGAGAAGAGCCAGGATCAGGGCGGGCTGAAACGCGCTGAGCAGGAAAGCCGGGGTGGGCAGTTCCAGCTGAATGCGGGGCAGCCCCGAGGGTATCTCTCCGATGACCGGCACGTTGCCCAGCCACAGCAAGGACAGGGCCGTACCCGCCAGCAGCGCGACCAGAAGGCCGGGCAGGTACTTCGCAAGGCGCCGGGGCCACAATACGGCGATGGCCAGGGAGATGACGGCGAGGCCGAGGGCGCCCGGGTTGAGTTCGGCAAGCGCTTCGGGCAGTGCGCGGATTGCGCCCATGGGTCCGCCGGCGGCGGGCGCCGAGCCGAGAAACGGCAGCGCCTGGATCAGCATGATGATCAGTCCGACTCCGGACATGAACCCCGAAATCACCACGTAGGGGGTGTAGACGACGAACCGCCCCATCCGCAGCAGCCCCAGCAGGATCTGAAGCACGCCTCCCAGCAAGACGACCGCGAATGCCTCGGCGAGAGTGGACGCGTGGGTCGTGATCACGACCGCCATGGCGACCGTCATGGGTCCGGTCGGCCCCGAGATCTGCGAACGGGTGCCCCCGAATACCGACGCGAAGAACCCGACCGCAATTACGCTGTAGAGACCCGCGGCTGCGCCCAGGCCCGAGGCCACACCGAACGCGAGGGCGACCGGCAACGCCACGACCGCCGACGTCAGGCCGCCGAAGAGATCACCGCGGAAGGCGTCGGCGGTGTAGTCCCGGCCATTCAAGCGCATTCCCATGGGGTAATTGCGGTGATGCGGGGCTGCCGCGTCAAGTTGCCGAAACTTGCGGGGGCCTACAGGGTATCACTGACGACTCCCGGGAACGACACCCCCCAAGCCAGGAGTACCGTGGCCACTGCAGCGCGAAATCCGTCCCGCATGATTCTCGCGCTCATCCTGACGGCGACCCTGCACGGCTCGACAGGCGCACAGGAACGCGGCTCTTCACCCGACACGTTGTCCGGCGCACGATCCGACCCCGCGGACCACGCCTACCTCGACGAGACCGCCCGCCGCCTCGTGCTGGGCGTGAAGGCCGCCCGCGACACCGCGCGGCTCGGCATCGATTCGTACACGGGCCTGGCCAGGGAGCGCGTGAACTTCCAGGCGCCCGCCCTTCGCCGCGACCGGCCCTGGGTGAACGGCGAGCGCGTGACGCGGATCCGCTGGTCGCGCAGCGAGCCCTCCGTGGTGCACGTCCTGGGATCCCGGCTTCGCCATCCCGGGATCGGTCCGAACGATCGCCGCCAGTTCTTTCCCGGGGTGGGGCTGGAGCATCGGGCCGCCAATCCGCTGTGGGATCCGTTCGTGTTGGGCGCCAGCACCGCGGGGGAGACGGACGACGCTGCCACCGCGGTGCGAAGCCCGCTCGCTGCCAACGCGGAGCGCTACTACCAGTACCGTTCGGGCGATACGATCTCCGTGCGGCTGGCCGACGGTCGCTCGATCGAAGTTGTCGCCGTAACCGTGATTCCGCGCGTCCGCAGTATCCGGCTTGTTTCCGCGATCATGTGGGTCGACCGGGAGTCCTTCAATCTGGTGCGTGTCGCTTCCCGGCCGGCCAAGCGGGTCGACTCCGAGATGTCCTGGCAACTCAGACACGACGACGGGTGGAGCCTGGTCCTGGCGATATCGGCGGACGGCGACGGCACCGATCAGGATTCCACACGCTCCCGGCCCGGCATCTTCGAGCGGGTGATGAGCGGAGCGATCAATGGATTGGTGGCCCCGTTGGAGCTGGACATCTCCGTGATAGTCGTCGAATACGGCCTGTGGGAACTGGAACACTGGCTCCCACGCAGCGTGGCGCTGGAAGCGCACGTGACGGTTCGGGTGGACGACGTCGCGGATGCGGATGTGGTTCCCGACATGCCGATCGCCTTCGATTGGACGCTGGAGGTGGAGGACATTCGCGAGCGAGGAACGGAGGCGTCCGCAGGCACGCCGGCGACAGCCGCCGAGGCGCTCGAGCTTTGGCGTCTACCCGGTGACAGCATCGAGGGCGACCTGGAGTCCGCCGACCCCGACGAAGCGGTGACCATCACACCCGAGGACCGGGCGGCGCTGACCGAGAGCGCGCTGTTGCCACCGACAATGTGGGACGACAGGAGGGGCCCCGTCGACGCGGCGCTGCTCGAGGGGATTGCCTCCGATCTGGCGGCGATCGAGACGGGTGAAGGAGGGCCCGCGGAAGAGGAGGCGAGCCCATGGTTCCTGGAACCGCCCGTGAAGACGCTGAGGCTGGTGCGCTACAACCCTGTCGAGGGAGTCTCGTTGGGGACGAGGCTGCTGCGCGACCTGGGACGGTCGAGAGTCCTCCTCACCACGAGGTTCGGAACCCGCAGCCTGGACATTCCCGACGTCGACCTGACCTTCCAGCGTGACCGTCCGGGCCACAGGCTGTGGATGTCCTTCTACCGGGACCTGCGAAGCGGGGAACTGGACGGGGGAGGGGGCGGCGGCAAACCCGGTGTCTTCCTCACCGAGGCCGACTCCAGTGCCTTTCACTGGTCCACGGGTGCGTCGCTGCGCATCCTGCCGGGCGGCGGTCGGCGCAACTGGCTCTCCCTGACGGTCTTCGGGGAACGTGACACCGAGATAGGGACGGGCGTGCAGCGGGATCGCCTTGGAGCCGCGGTCGGATGGCGGCCCTGGTGGGGAGGGCGCGACGGGACGTTGGCCGGAGGGGGTCGTGCCCTGGTGCGCGGATCGATGGGCGACAACCCGCACGTGAAGGCGATCGCCGAGGCCGTGCTGGTCGTGCCGCTGGGCGGCGGCAGGTCCCTGGGCATGCAGGGCGGCACGGCAGCGGTGTGGGGCGATCCGGCACCGCTGGACCTGTTGAACCTGGGAAGCAGCGCAAACTGGCTGCGCGGGCATCGCAATTCGGTGCGGTTGGACAGGGTCTGGGGCGCCAGACTGGACCTGCAACAGCCGGTTCGCTTCCTGCGCGCGTCCGTTTTTGCCGACTGGGTGTCCACCGGCGACGACGATCTCTACGCCGCCGGCGTCGGCCTCGTTTTCATGGACGGAATCGTCCGGCTGGATGTAGCCCGGGGGTTCAGGTTCGGCCGCATCGGACGCCCGGACGCCGTCCTCAGACTGCATCTGTTGGGGGACACGTTCTTCTGATACACTGGGCGTCGGACAATCGGGACCGGAGGCCTGACCGATGGGAAGACTTTGGGGCGGGGGAGCCGCTGATCGCGCTCGCGCTTTTCGTGGTGCTGGGATTCGTTGGTCAGTGGGCGATCTCCTGTTTCCAATTGGGCCGCAGCCTCTCCCTCACCCCCCCGGCGCCATCAGCCCATGCGCCTTCGGCAGGAACTCCGACATCATGCGGGCGAAGTGACGGTAGTAGTCGTCCCACGACATCCCCTCGAAGTCCCTCGGGTTCGCCTCGATGTTCGCCTGTAAGCGCCGCGCGCACAGCGCTTCGGCCACCACCTCCGCGAGCAGCACGCGAAAGTGCATCGCGTCCTGCCCGGGGTACTGCTCCGACTTCGGTCCCAGGTAGCGCTTCAACGACGGATGGCGGGCGCCAATCTCCAGTACGTTCTTGTTCCAGCGGTAGCGGAGGGCGCCGTGGTTCACATCCTCCAGCTTGATCACGATCCCCGCTCCCGCCGCGGGCGCCGCCCGCAACTCCGTCTCGGCCTCGTGTTCTCCCAGGCGCGCCGTGACAGTGGTGGGTGTGGCCTCATCGTCCAGCACCGCCACCGTGAGCTTGCACACGGCGATTCCGAGAGTGGCGCTCAGAACCAGCTTTCTCGGGCCCGAGATCCGGAAGTCGTCCGATGACAATTCGAGATCGAAGTTGCGGCCCGCCGACCGAGCCAGCGCCATCGGAGCCAGCAGCCTGATCGTTCTCCGCGAGCCCGCGCGGATCCGGTAGCTCTTCCGCTCGAACCGGAGTCCGGTGACGTCCGCATACCTGTCGGCCTCCGAAGCCAGCACAGCAATGGTCGATTCGGCCGTGATGGGGCCCACCCTCGCTTCCAGTCCGGTGGCCGGAGTCGCCTCCAACGCCTTGACCGTCCACGTCGCCCGCAGCGCGCCCTCCTGCGCGTCGACCGCCGCCAGCGGCACTTCGGTCGCATCCGCCCTGATTTCGTCCGTGAGACATAGCACCTGCACAGCCTCACCCTCGCCAATCTCCGGAAACGCCTCCGACCGAACCGTGAGCCAGCACTTGAAGGACTGCTCCCGCACGACCTGCGCGTACTGCGGACTCAGCGAATAGCCGCGGACCTGGAACTGGCTTCCCTTCTCTCTTCCCTTCGGGTCACGGGACATGTCCTCGTCCGAGAAGTCCTCCATGAACCGGTTCGCGGCCTTTTCCAGCGCGTCAAGCCGTTTGCGCGTCTTCTGGCTCTCGACACTGCGGGCCCGTTCACGCTCCTCGCGCTTTCGCTCCTCCTCCACCAGCGGCCTGAGCATCGTGAGCGCCCTCTTGTAGAGCGCCTCGACGAAGGGATGATCGGGGGTGAGCCCGGTCTTGCGAGAAGGATCCAGAATGGGGACAGGGTTCTCCGCCGGATGCGGCTCGCCGCTCGCCTGGCGTTCATCATACTCGTTCCAGAGGTCGTCAATCGCCTCGCAGGTGAGACGACCGTGGAACCACTGGGCATGCGAGTCCCATTCGAGACTCCGGTCGAAGAGCGTCGCCTCGTGAATCGCATGTCTCGACTTTACGAGGATGCCACCGAGCCGGAACCGATTCCTCGCCGAGCGGAACCGTTTGCGGGCCCGGAGGATCACGAGCTTCGCCTTCGCCCCCGGATATCCGGGCACGACAAAGGTTCGGGAAACACGTTTCCTGCCAGCAGGCCGGTGAAGGCCGACCACGCGGTCACCGCCCTTCTTGAGCCCGCGGACCACCAGTGTCGTCTGTTCCTGCCAGACGATGTCGCGGAGGCGCACCATCTGTGCCACGTTCGGTACCAGCGTGTCGATCTTCGGTATCCGGTGGCTCGGCTCGATCTCGATGGTCACCACCGTCCCGGTGCCCTCACCGATGCCGAGTCGCTTCCGGACCCTGCGCGTGGCCTTCCGCGAATCCTCTGCCTCGTACTCCAGATTCGGGAAGATGCGACACGTGTGTACCTGGCCGTCGCCCGGGATCGACTCGAAGGTGACTTGACCGAGTGCCGCGATGTCTTTGGCTCCGCGTGAATTCGTTCCCCGGACGGCCTTGCCCGCTTCCATGCCGCTCACCCGCCCGCCGATGCGCCCCAGCTTGCGGTTCATCTGTTCCGTGGTCATCCCGTCGGCGAAGTCGCGCACGCGCAAGATCGAGGGTTGGCCCTTGCCTTGTCGGCCCAGTTCGATCTCCACCCGACCACTGGTGCCGAGGATCTGGTAACGATCGTCCGCGTTGGTCACCAGTTCGACGATGGCGTCGTAGACGTCCCGAATCGCCAGCTTGGCGTCCTGAACGACCCTGCGGGACGCCACTTCGAGAGGCCGTCGCTTGACCGCCGTCATCGCGCCCCCCCTACTCCAGCACCAGGTCCCCGATCAGGTGCGTCGCGTGTTCCCACTCGTCCAGCGGTGCGCTCCAGTCGCGGTCGCGCAACCGCCGCAGGTACGTGATCTGGGCCAGGTGATACAGATAGTGCTGCGCCATATGCACCACATCCGCCCCCAGCCGCGCCCCCGTCTTGCCGTCGAGCGAGGTCCGCTCGGCCATGAGGTCCGCGTCGCTCTCACACCCCTCCACCTCCGCCAGAATCTGCTCCTGGATCCTGCGCATCCGCCCGGCGATCTCGTCCGCCGACCCCGGCGCGTCGTGGCTGATCACGGGCTCGATCCCGAGCCGCTTGAGGAACCAGACGTCCACCCGGTACACGTGGCGGCAGATCTTGCCGATCCCGCGCATCCCGGGCGCGGGCAGCCAGTCGAGGTCCTCGTGCGCGATCCCGTCGAGCACCATGAACAGCGGCTTGCGCGCCGCCTCGAAGATCTCGACGGTGCGGGCGATTCGGGTCCGGTGGGAATCGCTCATTCGTGTCCTCTCTGCGGGTCTCGCGTGCGCGGAGTCAGAGTCCGTGCGCGTCTCTCAAGCGCGCGACCGTCTCGGCAAACGAGTGCACCGGCACGATCTCCAGCATGTTGAACGAAGCCAGCCCGGTGTCGATGGCGAATCGTTCGATGTCGTGCGGACGGTCCGCGTCCACGATCCACAGAAACGTGTGTTCCAACGCCGAATGATACTGCGCCTCGATCCGGCGGATGCCGTAGGTCTCGGCCAGCTCCCCCGGGTCGAGTTCGGCGATTTCCACGAACACGCGGGCATATTTCGCCACGTAGATCGGGCAGGTTTCCGGCGTATGGCTACCGTAGATTCCGTATAGCATGGCTTAGCGCCCGGCTCCCTTTCTCGGCACCTTCACGTCGTCCATGGCCGCGTTGTAGACGAACGACGCCACAATGACGGCGTTCTTGACAAGGTCGTCAATAGGCAGGGTGTCATAGAAGTCGAGGTTGGTGTGCCCGCCCGTGCCCCCCACGCGCGCCTGCAGGAACTGGAAGCCCGGCAAGCCTGCGCGATCGAAGGGTATGTGGTCCGTCGACCCGACGCTGCGTGGCGAAATCGTGGTCATGCCGAGGTCGCGCAGGGGTTCCATCCAGGACGCGAACAGCGACCGCACGTGTTCGTTGCCCTGCAGCCAGATCCCGCGGTACTGGCCCGGGCCGTAGTCCTGGTTGAAGTAGACCGAGAAGTCGTCGTAGGCGGGCGGGGTGCCGAAGTGCTTCTCCACGTACGCCGTCGATCCGAAGATGCCCTGCTCCTCGCCGGACCACAGCGCCAGCCGAACCGTCCGGCGCGGCTCGGCGCCGACCGCCTTCAGGATGCGCATCGCTTCCAGCATCACCGCCGTGCCGGACGTGTTGTCGCTGGCGTTCGGGCTGGCGTGCCAGGTGTCGAAGTGCGCGCCCAGCATGACGACTTCGTGGGCGAGGTCCGTACCGGGGATCTCGCCGAGCACGTTCCTTGCCTCGCGGGCCGCCGCGCCGTGCACGTTGCGCACCTCGGCCTCGACGGTGACGGGAATGCCGCGCCTGAGGATCCGGTACATGCGGTTGTAGTGCTCGGGGGTGACTGCGACGATCGGGACCGATGAGAGGGTGGCGTCCCGGTCCCAGCGGTCGACCTTCGCTCCCGGCCGCGCGAACCCGCGCACCGCCCCGGGCCAGCCGCTGTTGGATTCGAGGACCAGGGCGACCCCTTCCTCCACGTAGAACGCCAGCCGCTCGGCGGCCGTGAGCGCCTCCGCATTCGCCGGCGGGTCGGGGTAGAGGCGCGAGAAGTACGGGTCGGGACCGTTCGGGGGTGGGATCACGTCCTCCTCCAGCGCGCGCATCTCCTCGTCGGTGCGGCGGGGGGTGCCGGTGGCAAAGCGCGTGAGGTCGATCACGGGCGGCGGGGTGGACATGACCGCGAGACCGCGGAGCTCCCCGCGCAGGGTCTCCAGGTCGCTCCTGGTGCGAACATCGGCGAGCACGACGTCGAGGCGCTGCGTCCCGTCCGTCCCCGGCGTGTGGGCGATCGGGTACGCGACCAGCGGCTGGTAGTCCGGCTCCAGCATGTGGACCGAAACGTACTCGTTGTCCCAGCTGGCGCCGTAGTCCATGAACGGCTCGCGGTGGGTGTTTTCGAGGCCGATCCGGCGCATCTCGTCCAGCGCCCACTCCTGCGCCCGGTCCATCGCGGCCGAGTTGGTGAGCCGTGCGCCGACCACGTCGGTCATGTAGGACAGGGTGCTCGGAAGCTGGGAGCGGTGCAGCCCCTCCTCGCGGATCTTCGCGAGCATGGCCAGGTCGACGGGGCGGTGCCTGGGTGCCGGGTCGCCGGACGGCTGTGCGCCCGGATCGCCACGGCCGGCGCTCGCAGGACCCGAATCCCCGCCCGCCCCGCCCTCGCCCCCCTCCGGCAGGCCGAACACGAACATCGTTCCGCCCGCCGAGTTCACGATCCGCTGCCGCCCGTCGATCTGATAGGACATCGGCGCGCTCCGAACCGCCGCGCCGGCCTGGAAGTTCCACAGCGGCTCGCCGGTCTCGGCATCCAGAGCGAAGATGTTGCCCTCCTCGCTCCCGCCGAACACGAGGTTGCCCGCCGTCGCCATCACGCCCGCCCACGGGGGCGACTGCAGCGGGAATTCCCAAACCAGCTCGCCGGTGAGCACGTCGAGGGCCTTCACCGCGCCGCTCGCCTCCTCGCCGCGCAGTGCCTGCTCGCCGCCACCCATGAAGGGCTGGCCGGGCTCGTACTCGACCTCGGCCTTGTAGTAGATCGCGCCCATGATCCGCGTCGGCTGGTAGAAGAGGCGCGTCATCGGGCTGTAGCTGGGGCTGAACCAGTTGGCGGCGCCCTGCAGGCTGGGCCACACCAGGTTGCCCTCCTCGGTAGGATCGGTGCCGGGGATCACGATCGGCCGCCCGTTCTCGTCCAGCCCTTCCGCCCAGGTCTGCTTCGAATACTGGGCACCGTGCAGGAACTCGCCCGTCTCCCGGTCCAGCACGTAGTAGAACGCGTTGCGGTTGGCCGTCACGACGAGCTTGCGGAGCTGGCCCTCCCACTCGGCGTCGACCAGCACCTGGATCTGGTTGGCGTCCCAGTCGTGGGTGTCGTGCGGGGTGAACTGGAACCACCACACGATCTCGCCGGTGTCGGGATCGAGCGCGAGCAGGCAGTCCGTGTAGAGGTTGTCGCCGGGGCGCACATCACCGTTCCAGTCGGGCGCCGGGTTCCCGATCGGCCAGTACAGCAGGTCGAGTTCGGGATCGTACGAGCCGGTCAGCCACGTCGATCCGCCCCCGGTCTCCCAGCTGTTCCCGCCCCAGGTGTCGCTCCCGAACTCCCCGGGCGCCGGGATCGTGTACGTGCGCCAGACCAGTTCGCCGGTGTCGGGGTCGTAGGCGTCGATGAAGCCGCGCACGCCCGCCTCGGCGCCCGACACACCCACGATGATCTTCCCGTCCAGCGCCAGCGGCGCCAGCGTGAGCGAGAACCCGATCGCGTTGTCGGCGACCTCGACGTCCCAGCGCACCGCCCCGGACCGCGCGTCGAGCGCGACCAGGTGCGCGTCGAGCGTCCCCACGTACAGCGTCGAGTCCAGGATCGCCACGCCCCGGTTCACCTCGGGGAAGCCGATGTGCAGCACGTCGGACCCCATCTGCGGCGTCCACTTCCACAGGCGCTTGCCCGTGCGCGCGTCCAGCGCCGTCACGGAGCTCGGCGGCTCGGTCACGTACATGACGCCGTCCGCCACGATCGGTGTCGTCTCGATCAGACCCTCGTCCATCTGGTACGCCCACACGACGCGCAGATCCGCCACGTTCCCCGCGTTGATCCCGTCCAGCCGCGAGAACCGGTGCGACGCGTAGTTGCCCGAGTAGGTCAGCCAGCTCTCCGGCTCGGAATCGGCCGCCACAAGGCGCTCGTAGGGGACCTGCGCGGTGGCCGGTTGGGCCATTGACACGCCCACCGCGAAGGCCGCAGCCAGCGCGAGGGCCGCAGCCAGCCCAGAGGCCGCGGCAGCCGTGGCACTCCACTTGCTCATGATCCCCTCCCGAGGGTCGTCAGGTACGCAACCAGGTCTTCGACATCGTCTTCGCTCAGGTCCCGCGCCACCGGCATCAGCGAGTGCCCCACACGCTTCTCCATCTCGGCGATCTCACTCTTCGCGAGCGACACGAATGCCCCGGAAACCGTCATCAGCTGGATCGTGAAGGAGTCCTCGTTCATGCGCATGCCGTTGTAGATGTCGCCGTCGTGCGTGACGATCCGCACCGGCAGGTACTCGAAAAAGCCGCTCCGCGAACCCGACCGCGCGACGGGCAGCCGGGCGGCGGGCGCGCTCAGGGCCTCGCGCAGATAGTCCGCCCCGCGCCTCAGCCCGATGATCGTCAGCTCCGGCCCCACGGCCGTGCCCCGCCCGGCGACGATGTGGCAGGAGGCGCAGTCGCCCCCGGCCCAGAAGAGGTCGTGTCCGCGGTCGGCGTCACCGGTAACCGCCGAGGCGTCGGCGGTGGCCTGCGCACCGAGCCACAGCACGTAGCCGGCCACCAGCGATACCGCGTCGTCGTCCAGCACGGTAGTACGCGCGCCGGGCATGCCGGTCCCCGGGATCCCGAAGCGGATGATCCGCTCGAGCTGGGGTTGGTCCGCGACCCTGGGGAGCGCGAGTTGAGCCAGTTCGGGGCCTTCGCCACCCAGCCCCTGAACGCCATGGCAGCGCGCGCAGTGGGCGCGATAGAGCCGCTCCGCGCGCTCGGAATCCTCGAGTTCGGGCGCAGCGCCGCCGGGCTCCTGCGCCGCGGCCGGCGTGCAGGGCAGCAGCAGGATCGGCGGCACGAGCAGCAGCGCCCAGGTGGTCGGCGCGATCCGCATGTTGGCCGTTCTTTCCACGGAAGGGTGGGCGGGACAGGGCGAAGGTTACCATACGGCTGCCGCCGTTTCGCGGACAAGACGGTTCTGGGCGCGCGGCGCGAGAGAATGTTCGCCGCCGTCGCCCGGCCGACCTACCTGGACACCCCCAGCGGCCTCCCGTCCAGCCCCCACGCCGGGTCGATCTCGAAGCCGAGGTGAGCGAGCGCGGTCGGCGCGATGTCCACGATGTCGGCGGGCCCGGGGGGTGGCCAGCCTGCTGTGGCGGGGTTGGCCGCGCTGCCCTCGTCCGCCCCCGCCACCCCGCTCGCGAGAATGAAGATCGTCATCTCCTCGGGCGAGTCCCCGCCGTGACCCCCGTCCGCGCGCCGCCCGTGGTCGGTGCTGATCAGCACCAGCCAGTCCTCGTTTGCGAAGCCGGGACGGGCCCGCACCGCGTCGATCAGCATCCCCACCTGCCGGTCGGCCAGCGCGATCGCGTCCCGGTACTCGGTCCCGATCGAGCCGTGCCGATGGCTGGTCTCGTCGGGGTTGCCCAGGTAGACGAACATGGCGTCGGGGTCGGCCTCGCCGAGGTGGTGCACGGCGCGGGCGGTGACCTCGGCGTCGCCCTCGGCCCACCCGTGATCGTACCCGTTCAGGACGACGCGCATGTCGATCGCGTCGGGAAGCACCGGTCCGCCCTCCGGCAGCTCCGCCAGGGGCAGCCAGTCGACCGCGGCGAAGGTGGCCAGTTCGGGGCGCTCGCGTTCGGCGCGGACGAGGAAGCTGGGCCAGGCGTCGTAGTCGCGGCCCGTGAAGTTGTTGTTCGTGACGCCGTGTTTGCCGGGCCAGACCCCGGTCAGCATCGAGGACCACGACGGACCGCTCACCGACGGGGTGGTGGTGCGCGCCCGGGCCGTGTACCAGCCGCTCGCCGCGAGCGCGTCGATGCTGGGCGTAGGCACCTCGGCCAGCACGTCCGGGCGCACGCCGTCGATGCCGATGAGGAGGACTCTGGGGGTCTGCGCGGCCAACGCCTCGCCACCGGCGCCGCACAGGAGTGCCGTGGCCGCCATCGCCCACGCAGACGCCGCTCCCGGCCTCTTCCGTCCGGCCATCCCGCCCCTCATCGCGCGTCCACCAGGTCGGCAATCCGTGCCATGCAGATCGTCCACCCCTCCTTGTGGCCGTCCCGGTCGTCCGCCGTCGGGAATCCCTCATGCGTCAGCCGGATCTCGGTCCCGCCCTCGGCCGGCACGAAATCCACCGTCACCACCGTCTCCTCCTTCATGGCGTGCACCTCCTCCTTCCAGCCCCAGGTGTACACGAGCCGCCGTGGCGGATCGACCTCCCGGTAGGCGCCGAACGCGGTGAACGGCCCGCCCTCCACGTGCATGGAAATGGAGTAGTGCCCGCCGACCCGAAGGTCGATGTCCACGTCCACCCGCGCGCCCGGGTCGGGGCAGGTCCAGAGCTTCACCTGCTCCGGGTTCGTCCACGCTTCGAAGACCCGCCCGGGACTCGCGGTCTCGGTGCGAACCATGTGCAGTGCTCTTGTCGTCTGGGTCATCGTTTCGTCACTCCCCGTCTTTCAGGTACCGCGACAGCGCTTCCAGCTGCGCCGACCAGTATTGCTGATGGGTTTCCAGCCAGTCCTTCGCCCGGGCGACTCCGGCGGGTTCGTAGCGGCACCGCCGGGACCGCCCCTCCTTCTTCCGGCTGACCAACCCGGCGTTTTCGAGAACCTTCACGTGCCGGGACACCGCCACGAGCGATATGTCGAAGGGCTCGGCCAGCGCGGTGACCGACGCGATCTCGCCCCGCGCCAGGCGGGCGAGAATGGCGCGCCGGGCCGGATGGGCCAGGGCGGCGAAGGTGCGGTCGAGGGTGTCTTCGTCGTCGAGGTGGAGCATGGAAGCCTCCGGTCAATCGGGTCTGTCGGCAGTTCGGGCAAGGGCGTGAATACTAAACATAATGGTTAAGTATCGACGCTGCCACGGCTCTCCTAACGTTTGCCCGCGAGCCGCTGTCACATCGGCAGACCTCGAACAGGAGCATGCGAATGCACCAGGGACGCAACGCCCAACGAAATCCCCTTCGACTTTTCATTCTCTTCCTGCCGGTTTCGCGGATCGTACCGCTGTCCGCCCTCGGCGCCCAGGACACACGCACCATCCAGGGAGTCGTCCGCGATTCCCTGAACGGCGAAGCCATCGTGCACGCCGCGGTCGCGGTCGCCGAAACCGGGTACCAGGTCAACACGAATGCGGACGGCTTCTTCACCGTGGTGGGAGCCCCGCGCGAGACCTTCAGCCTCCGTATCGTCCACATCGGCTACACGCCGACCGAAGTGACCGTGGACGCCGATTTCACCGACCGGCTCTACATCGAGATTCCTCCGCTGCCCGTGGACCTGGAGGGAGTCGAGTTCGTCGCTGACGAATACCGCCTGGTAAAGGCCACGGACGGCGTGAGCCGGGTCTCGGCGTCGCCTGCGGAAATGGCCGTGCTTCCATCCATCGGGGAAGTCGACATCTTTCGCTCGCTTCAGCTCCTGCCAGGAATCAGCGGCACGCGCGAGTCCTCTTCCGGGCTTTACGTGCGGGGCGGCACACCCGACCAGAACCTCGTGCTGCTCGACGGCATCACCGTGTACCACGTCGACCACTTCTTCGGCTTCTTCAGCGCCTTCAACGCCGACGCGATCAAGGATATCCAGGTCTTCAAGGGCGCTTTCCCGGCCCAATACGGCGGGCGGGTGTCCAGTGTGGTCGACATGACCGGCAAGACCGGCGACCCCGAGCAAATGCACTATGGGGCCGGCCTCAACCTGCTCAGCGCCAGCGGCACCTTCCAGACCCCGATCGGTTCGAAGGCCAACCTGCTGGTGACCGGACGTCGCTCCTACACCGACGTGGTTCGAACGGGGCTGTACAACAGCATCTTCGATGTCTTCAACATCAGCACCGGACCGCAGGCACCTGCTGGCGGCGGACCGGGCGGCGGGCGCGGCTTCGGCGGGCCGGGAGGACTCTTCGGCTCCACGAATCAGGACGTCGCGACACCGGACTTCCATTTCTACGACTTCAACGCCAAGCTGACCTATCTTCCGGGCGACCGGGACGTCGTCGCCTTCAGCCTCTACGGCGGACGCGACTACCTGGACAAGTCGCAGCAGCAGTCGCTGTCGTTTACCCCCAGGGGCCAGGCGGGCGACCGGAACTTCACCACCGCCATCGGCGATCTGACCGACTGGGGCAACCGCGGCCTGTCGGGACGCTGGGGCCGTCAGTGGGCGAGCGGGCTCACCAGCAACGTGCTCGCCGCCTACTCCGAGTACACCTCCGACTACGGCCGCAACACCCAGGTCACCATCTCGGACCCGGAGACCGCCGAAGCCACGCTTACGCGCGACCTGCGGTCGACGGAGGACAACTTCCTCACCGACTTCACCCTGCGCGCCGACAACGAGTGGAGACCCTCGCCCGGCCACAGGCTCCTCTTCGGCGGGTGGTTCAGCGCGAACGGCGCCGAGTACCGCTACGTGAGGAACGACAGCATCACGATCCTGGACCAGACTCAGTCTTCCACGCGCGTGGCGGCCTACGCCCAGGACACCTGGGACGTCACGGATCGCTTCTCGCTCACGGCGGGGGGTCGCGTCTCATACGACCAGACCACGGCAAGGAGCTACCTGGAGCCCCGCGCTTCCGCGCGTCTGGCGCTGACCGACAAGGTCACGCTGAAGGCCGCGGCCGGACGGTACCACCAGTTCGTGAACCGGGTCGTCAACGAGAACGTCACCGAGGGCTCACGGGACTTCTGGCTGCTCGCCGACGGCGATCTCGTCGACGTGACCGCGTCCGACCACCTGGTGGCCGGGGCGTCGTACGAGACCGACGGCTTTCTCTTCGACGTCGAGCTGTATCGCAAGGAGACGACGGGGCTGTCGGAGTTCTCGCTGAGGTTCCGTCGCAACAACATCGACCCGCTCAACCTCTTCTACGCCGGAACAGGACTGGCGCAGGGCGCGGAGTTCCTCGCCCAGAAGAAGTTCGGGGCCTTCACCGGCTGGGTCTCCTATACACTGGCCGAGGCGCGCAACACCTTCCCGGAGCTGAACGGAGGAAGCTCGTTTCCTGCTCTCCACGACCAGCTTCACGAACTCAAGACCGTTGGAACATTGTCGCTGGGACGCTGGGATCTGGCGTCCACGTGGACGTACGGATCGGGCACTCCGTACACGGCTCCGCAGGGCGAATACAGCGTCGAACTCCTCGACGGAAACTCGTTCAGCTACATCAACGTGAGCGCAAAGAACGGTCTGCGGCTGCCGGCCTATCACCGCCTCGATCTCAGCGCGCGCTACCGCTTCTCGCTGGGCGACTACGGAGGCGACCTGGGCGTGTCGGTCTTCAACGCGTACGACCGCGCCAACGTCTGGTATCGCCAGTTCGAACTCGACGCGACTCCCGCAATCGTTACCGACGTCAACTATGTCGGGCGGGTTCTCAACCTTTCCGTCCGCTTCAACCGATAGAAACGCAGGAGGAGATACATGAATACCGACAGACTTCTCAACGTCGGGTCGGCGCGTGAGCGGGTCCTCCCGCTGCTGGTCGCGCCCGCCTGCCTGCTCGCGTGCTCCGACACGACGACCAGTCCGGAAGAGGACGCCCGCCAGGTCGTCGTGGAGGCCTTTCTCTTCGCTGGCGAACCGGTGGACGACATTCGCCTGACCGAGACCGTGCCGCTGGGCGAGGATCCGGCACTGGCGCCCACGGTCGACGACGCCATCGTGACGCTGACGCGCGGCAGCGAGCTGTGGCTCCTGTCCCGCCTGGAAGAGCCCGGCACCTACGGCTATCCGGGAGAGGACCTGGAGGTGCGGGCGGGCGACCGCTTCAGCATTGAAATCGAGGCGTTCGGACGCACCGCCACCGGCGAAACCGTTGTCCCGGAACCTCCCGCCGGCCTGGAGCTCAACACGGACATGCTGCAGGTGCCCGAGATCACGCCCGGGACCATCCAGACGGGGATCCTGCAGACGCTTCAGGTGACTGTGACCTGGGAGAACCCGGATGCCAGCTTGCACTTTGTCGACGTGGAGGGACTGGATCCCGAGGCCGAGTCGATCTTTCCCGGCTTCAACCGTCCAGAAGGCGGGAGATTCCGTATCCGGAGCGCGCCGACCGACGAGAACTTCCATACGATCAGGCTCCCGCAACTTGAGCACCTGGGTCCCCATCGGACGATCGTGTACCGCGTCAACCAGGAATACGCCGACCTCTACAACAACCGGGTACAGGACTCGCGCGACCTCAACGAGCCGCCGAGCAACATCTCCGGCGGCCTCGGCATCTTCAGCGCCTTCAACTCGGCGGCACGCGACTTCGTCCTGGTGCGGGCGTCGGGTTGACGGCGGCAGACGGGAATCGCCACCGTGGCGGTCGAAATGACGGCGCCAGGGTGACCTGGTGCCAGCCGGACCCCGTTCAGTGGAGTCGGACCAGTGGGCACGAATGCGACAATGCGGTCGGAAGCTCTTGCGCTTATCGACAAGGCGTGGCGCGCGCGGGGGGAGGCGCTGCAGTCACCGCCCCCCGACGCATCCGAGTCGGAGGCCATCGCGGTACGTGTCGAGGCCGACCTGGTCCGTGCTTGCGGAATCTGCGAACGGATTGGCGCGCGGAGGGAGCTCTCGATCGCGTTGGGCAAGCTTGCGCACGTCGCGCTGGACCGCGGCCGGACGGACAGGGCGCTGGCCCTGCTCGAAGACGCTGTCGCCGCGGCCACGGCGGCTGGCGATCCGTTGCGGTTGGCCCACGCCGTGCGGCACCTGGGGCAGGTTCACCATCGACGGGGACAATGGGACCAGGCGGAGGCGTGCTACCAGGAAGCGCTCGATCTGTATGAGGAGGCGAGCGACGTTTCGCCGCTGGACCACGCCAACGCGCTCCGCCCCATGGCCATCCTCCTCGAGGACCGCGGGGACGCGGACGAGGCCGTGGCGATCTGGCTCGAAGCCGCCGGGCTCTACAGGTCGGCCGGGGTCAAGGCGGGCGTGGAGGAGTGCGAGGCGCGGATCGCGGCTAGCCAACGCGCCGTCCCGGCCCAATGAGTTTCTTGCGCCGCCTCATCGACGTGGCACTGCGATGGCGTCCGCGGACCGAAGGCGATGGGGCGCCGGGAGCCGGGTCAAGACTGCATACGCTTCCGCCAGCGAATGAGAGGACAGCACGAGCTCCTCACCGGCGTGCTCGCGTCGCTCGAGCTCAGCCAGGGTCCGCGCATGGTGTTCGTGCCAGGAACACACCGTCGCTACGAGGAAGACGATATGGGGAAGGTACAGATGAACGTCAGGGTGGACGAAGCCCTGAAGAGAGCGGTCGTCCAGTTCTGCAGATCCCGGGGATTGGTTGTGGCCGGAAGGATGTCTACCGGCGGGGTCGTTGACCGACGCGAAGGCCTCAGCCGCTCGTCGTCGCCTCACCAAACCAGCGTGCCGCCGTGACGGTTGGCGGTGGTCTCGTCGGCCTCAGCCGCTCCTGCCTCCCCGGCCCTCGGCGGTGGTCTGGTCGGTGCAGGCGGCCATGACCGCGTCGGCGTCGGCACTTCCGGCCTTGGTGGGTGCGCCCGTGTATTGGTCGTCCCTGAGGCCCGCGGTCACGTGCAGGGAGGACGCGCCCGTGGTGGGATCGTCCAGGACGGTTGCCGTGAGGACGTGGCGTTCGCCGCGTCCGAAGAAGAGCCAGCGGTCGGCCGTTGGCAGGTACTTTTCACCCCGGACGAAGCCGATCTCGCTGTCTCCGTCCGCAATCGTGTACCCGAGGGTCTTGATGTGGTGCGTGGCGCAGTGCAGAGTCTGGGCGAGGCCCAGGGGAGCGACCGTGTGCATCGACTTCGGCACACCCATGATGCAGCCCGCGGATGCAAGGGCCACGGCCGCTGCGATCGGTAGGGGGCCTCTCGGTTTCATGCTGACTCTCCTGTGGTGACGAGGTGCTCGGGAACTGGTGTCCAGGTGGGCTGCCACTTTTCCTACCCGACACCGTGTTCCCGGGTTCCCCTGTTCCGTGGTTGCTGAGCAAGGCGTTCCTCTTGGGTCACGACGGTTCTGATTGAGTTGATTGGCCTGGGGTCTGGCCCGATCCGACCTGCATTCCGTAGCCCGTCAATGCCTCCTCCAAATCTCGGGTCGCTATGAACTCCTGACGCCGTCCGCGCTTTGTCAATGCCAGGAGCCCCGCGGCGGCCAGCTTGACCAGATCGGCCCTGGCCGTGTTGGCCGTTATACCGTGACTGGTCCCGTGTGACTGTACGGTGTATCGGAATCCGGGATTGCGCAGGGCATGTCCCAACAACTGAATCTGCCGGTGATTCAGGTCTGGCGAGTCACGGAGCCGGTATTCGATGTGCCGGATGTCCGACATCTTCCTGTCGACATATGACGAGAGCGCATCGATGCTGCGGACGATCACGCCGATGTGGTAGTCCACGAAGTAGGTAAGGTCTCCGCCATCGGTCTCGGTGTGCAGGTAGGCCCTGGCGTACTTCGCTGGAGCATTCCGCAGGATCCCCGATACAGCCAGGTATTGGGTAAGCGAATAGCCCTGTCGAACCATTGACCAGTAGAAGAGAGAGCGCGCCACCCGTCCGTTTCCGTTAACGAATGGATGGTCGTATCCGATCATGAAGTGCAGGAGTATGGCGCGGACTACCGGATGGACCCAATGCTCGGGTGTCTGGTCATTGGCGAAAGCCACGAGACGGTCCATCCGGGCCGGCAACTCTGCGGCGGCCGGCGGGACATGGGCGGTCTCGTCGGAATGAACAAGAGTGACCACGATGTCGTCCGACGTTCTCCGGAAACGCCCGGCCATTGCTGCATCCCTTGTGCCGTCCATGAGAATGCTGTGGAGTTCAAACACGTCGGCCTTCCTGAGTTCTCGCTGGGCCAGTTCGCCGACCCGTTCCATTGCGTGGTAGTTGTTCAGAATCATCCGCTCGCCATGGGTCCGTGGCTGGCGGCCCCTGCGGATCATCTCCTTGGCCACCCGCCGAGTCGTCGAAGCTCCTTCGAGCTGGCTCGATCTGATGGCCTCCTCCACGATCGAATTCGCGAGGAGGTGTTTACTACCGTGTCCCTCTACCAGATCCCGTACCTCGGACCTCGGGCCCGACACTCCCAGCTTCTGGTCGATCTCGTGAAGACCCTGCCGCACGGGTACGGGGTGGACGAGCGTGAAAGGATATCCCTCCTTGCTGCTGAAAGGCACGATCTCCCGTGCGGAAAGACGGGCCATTCGTGTGCCGAGCCACCATTCTTCGTGGGAAAAGCCGTCCGGAGGCGCCCTGTGGCGCATGTTATCCCAATGGAGGTATCGGCCGGCGGCGAGCATCGAGGTTCCGCGGACGATCTCGGCGAGGCGCTCTGGAGGTGTCCTGCTGAGCAGGGGGAGGACATCTGGTGGGGTGACAGGGATCTTCATTCTGGAACGTCTTCCATGGAACTGTCAATTTACTAGTAATTGATAGTTCCAGTGATCGATCCGGTCAACCGACCCGCCTCCCCGGCGTCCACGGCGCACCAGCCGCCTCCATATCCGCCTCCAGCGCCGCCAACGCCTCCTCCAACAGCGTCCTCAACGCGATGGACACCCTCTGGAACCCGCCCCGCGCGATCTCGAGGCTCTCCCGCTGCGTCTCGGTCGGCGCCTGGCGCGTATCCCAGTGCCCCCCGGCAACCTGGCCGATGCGCCCCATGATCGACGGTGCGCTCGGCTCGTTGAGCGCGCCGCGGGCCGGGTCGCCCTGCAGCCGTGCCGCGATACCGGCCAGCCGCGCCTCGATGCCTTCCAGGCGCGTGTAGAGGTCGTCGCCGGCTGCGGGCGTCTCGTCCAGGGCGGCGCGCATATGGCGGAGGCGGTCGCGCGCGCGGCCGATCTCGGCGGCGGCGCCCCGTGCGCGGCGCTGCAGGTCGGCGGTCTCCTGGGCGAAGGCCATCGCGGCCGCGAAGTCCGTTGCCGCGTCGATGTTCGGCACGGGCTTCACGGCAAACGCCTGCGTCTCGCCCACCTGCTCGACACCGCCCTCCGTGATCAGCGCCATCTCGACCGTGTAGTCACCCGGAGGCGCCAGGGGGCCGCGCGGCGACCCCGCCCACGGCGGCGAAAAGCCCGGCGTGCGCAAGTCGACGGGGTCGGGGGCGGGGCGGCGGAGGTCCCACGTGACGCGGTGGAGGCCCTCGGTCGCGGGCCCCATGACGCGCCGCACCGGGTCGCCCGCCCCATCGCGCACGAGCATGGCCACGCGCGGACCACTCTCCAGCGCCTCGGCCCGCAGGGCGTCGTAGCCGGGGAAGGCGATGTCCTCGTCGCGTTCGCGGGCCGCCCGCTCCGCATTGCGCCGCGCCGCGCGCGCGGTTTCGGGCGGGTCCGCCAGCCAGTAGGTGAAGGTGGCGCCGAAGTCGGGGTTGGGCGCGGTGTACGAGGTCGTGCCCAGGGTCGGCTGGCCGGGGGCCTGCAGCGGGGCGTTGGGTACGTACCACCAGGCGTCCCGCACGGGGAACAGGACCGCTCCTGCGGCAAGCGCACCGTCGGCCATTTCTCTCAGGGGCGCGTAGTCGTCGAGGACGTAGAAGCCGCGGCCGAAGGTTGCTCCCACCAGATCATTGTCGCGGCGCTGGATCTCCAGGTCTCGGAACGAGATCGTGGGTGCGCCCGCGCTCAGCCTGACCCAGTTGGCGCCGCCGTTCGGGGTGAAATGGATGCCGTTCTCGGCGCCGGCGAAGAGCAGATCGGGGTCGACATGGTCCTGCTCGATCGACCAGAGGATGACGCCGTCGGGCAGGTCGCCCGCGATGGAACGCCAGGTGCGGCCGTGGTCGGTGCTGGCGAAGAGGTAGGGCCGAAAGTCGCCCTCCTTGTGGTTGTCGGCGGCGACGAAGACGGTCGCGGCGTCGTGCTGGGACGCCTTGACGTCGTTCATGAAGGCGCGTTCGGGCAGGCCCGGCGGGGGAGCGGCCTGCCGCCAGCTCGCGCCGCCGTCCTCGGTCGCCTGGATGAGCCCGTCGTCGGTGCCGGCATACAGGACGCCCTCGGCCACCGGCGATTCGGAGATCGCGGTGATGGTCGAGTACCACGACATGGCCGTGTTGCCGTAGACCGCGTCAACGCTGCGGACGCGCCCGGCCATCGGCAGCTCGTAGCGATTGTCGTCGCGGGTGAGGTCGCCGCTGACGGCCGTCCACGAATCGCCGCGGTCGTCGCTCCGCCACATGCGTTGCGACGCGTAGTAGATGCGGCCTTCGGCGTGGGGACTGACGATGACCGGCGAGTCCCAGTTCCAGCGCTCGGGCGGATCGCCGGGGGCGGGCAGGGGACGGATGCCGATGAGTTCGTGGTTGCGCAGGTTGACCCGCTGGAGGTTGCCCTGCTGGGACTGGATGTACGCGATGTCGGGCTCGGTCGGATCGAATGCGAGCGCGTATCCGTCGGCGCCCATCGGGGCGTACCAGTCGCGGTTGCGCACGCCCTCCAGGTTCATCGTGCGCGACGGCCCGTGCAGGGTGCCAAGGTCCTGCGCGCCGCCGAGGATGTTGTAGAACGGCGCCGAGTTGTCGAGCGCGAGCTTGTAGAACTGCGAGATGGGCAGGTTGGGGAAGTGCCGCCAGGTCGTGCCCTCGTCGAAGGTCTCGTAGAGGCCCGCGTCGGTGCCGGCAAGCAGGTGCCTGCCGTTGGCGGGGTCGATCCACAGCGCGTGGTTGTCGCTGTGCTTCTCGCGCCCGGTGCCGAGTTCGCTGAAGGTGGCGCCGCCGTCGCGGGTGACGTGGATGAAGACGTCCATCTGGTAGACGAGGTCGGGGTCGTGGGGCGACGCCTCGATCTCCTGGTAGTAGTGCGGCCCGGTCCCCCCCGAGATGTACGAATTGCGGCGCTCCCAGCTCTCGCCGCGGTCGACGGAGCGGTAGAAGCCGCGGTCGTCGGGCCCGCCCTCGATGGTGGCGTAGACGATGTTGCGGTCGGCGCCCGACACGTCGATGCCGATCTTGCCCATGTCGCCTGCGGGCAGCCCGGCGGTGACCTCGCGCCAGCTGCGGCCGCCGTCGGTGGACTTGTGGATGCCCGAACCCGGGCCGCCCGCGAGCAGCGACCAGACGGTGCGTCGGCGCTCGTACGTTGCGGCGTACATGATGTCGGGGTCGACCGGGTCGAATTCGACGTCGGTGACGCCGGTGTTCTCGTCGACGGTGAGCACGGCGGTCCAGGACTCGCCGCCGTCTTCTGTCCTGTAGAGCCCGCGCTCGCCCCCCGCCGACCACAACGGACCCTCGGCCGCCACGAACACCGTGTTCCCGTCGCGCGGATCGACCAGGATCCTGCCGATGTGCTCGGACGTCGCCAGCCCGACCTGCTCCCACGTCCGCCCGCCGTCGCGGCTGCGGTAGACGCCGTCGCCCCACGCCACATGCCGCCCGCTGACATTCTCGCCGGTGCCGGCCCACACAATGTCCGGATCGGACGGATCGATGGCCACGGCTCCGATTGAATACGACGGCTGATCGTCGAACACGGGCGTCCACGTGATCCCTGAATTCGTGGTCTTCCAGACGCCGCCGGAGCCGACCGCGATGTACCAGGTCGTGGGATCGCCCGGGTGCACCGCGATGTCCGCGATGCGCCCGCCCATGAGCGCCGGGCCGATTTTGCGCAGCTTGAGCCCCTGGGTGGCTTGTGTGATGAGGGCGATGTCCGCCTGCGCGTCCTGGGGCGCGGCGCCGTGCGGGGTGGCGGCCAGCGCGGCGGCCGGGAGGAGGGCGGCGATGGCGGCCCGGGCGAGGTGGTCGAACATGGGTCGCGTCGTGGTGCGGGACATGGCGTGCGGCCTCGGTTGCAGGGTGAGGAGCGGCGGTGGGGCGGGGCGCCGCATGGGGTGGAAATGGATCGCGCGGGGATGGGAGCCGCAAGGAGGGGGCTGAGAAGCCTTGTCGGCCTGGGTCCAGCTCTTGCGTTCGAGACGACGCTATCAGGTCGCAGATACGTTGCGAGAATCAGGAAGTGGCGAGACCAAGGTTATCGTATCACCCTTTTCTTCCTCGCACTGCCCACCCCGGAAGAAGCCATCAAGCGTGTCAGACTCAGGGTGTCGCAGGGCGGGCACGATGTTCCGGAAAACGTGATCCGCCGACGGTTTGCTTCGGGATGGCGTAACTTCAGAGACGTCTACCGCCACGAGGTCGACGAATGGTTCTGGTACGACAACAGCAATTCCGTACCCGTACTGATCGAGCGAGAAAGCAGGGGATAGTCGATGCCGGCAGACGCGCCAAACCAGGACAGGAGAATCACCGACCCCGCCGACGTCATGGCGGCTCTCCTTCGCGCAGCGCGACGTGCCCGCGAAATCGCCCGTGCGACTGGTACCAAGGTGGTCGTCCACATGGATGGCGAGATCGTGGAGATAGACCCCAACCCGGAAATGTTCGACGAATTGGCATCGGCCGGGGACGGTTAGCACGACCCGAAGTGGCCGACAAATGGCACCCCTCGGGGCCCCCCAGGAGGGTGGCGCTACTTCGTTGAGTCCGGTTCTGGCGCGACAGTGCTCCGATAGACAGATTGCGCCTTCCGCGTCAAGCCACCCGCCTGAGAGGGAATGATGTCCGAGTCCGGCCCCGACAAGATCGTGACCGACGCGACCTCGGACGGCGGGAACTGTCCGAATTGCGAACGGGAACGCCCGGAGCACTTCTGCCCCCGCTGCGGGCAGAACGACCGTGACTACGCCCGTGCACTGCGGTCGGTTGCTGGCGAGTTCGTGCGCGAGACATTCGAGGTGGATTCGAGGCTGTTCCGCACGCTGAAGCTGCTTCTTTTCAAGCCCGGACGCCTGACGAGCGAGTTCTCCCGGAATCGCCGGGCCAGCTACATGTCTCCGGTCAGGCTCTACATCTTCGCCAGCTTCCTGTTCTTCCTCCTGCTGTCTTTGTCGGGGGACTTCGGCCGGGTGGTCGCGATGGGCGTGTCCGAAGAAGACCGAGAAAACGTACTGAGTGAGATCCCTACTGAAGCGAATCTCGCGGCTTTCCGGGAGGCACTATCCCCGGACCAGAGGAGGAAATTCGACGATATCATTGCCCGACCGGAAAACGATACGGGGAGGCAGATCGTCCTCTCCGCGACCCTGGAAGGGGACTTCGAGGAGCGGAACTGGATCGAGAGATTCATATTGGGGGAGATGATCGACATCCTTCACGATCCCTCGGTCATCCCCCGGCGCTTCCTCGCCAACATGCCGATCGCGATGTTCTGCGTACTTCCCTTCCTCGGGCTGATCCTCGCCGCCCTGTACTTTCGGAAGAGGCGCTTCTATGTGGAGCATCTTGTCTTCGCGATCCACATCCAGACGTTCGCCTTTCTTGTCTACGCGGCAGCACTTCTGCTCCCCGACTCGGGGCCGGGTGCGATGGTTCGAGCGGTTTCCCTGCTCATCCCGTACCCGTATTTCGTAGTCGCGCTGAAACGCTACTACGAAAGCGGCTGGGTATTGTCCATCGCCAAGTCCATAGGCGCGTACATGCTCTACTCGTTGGTGCTGATCCCCGCCTTCCTTTTCTCGATCTTCGTGACCGGCTAGGGGTTTCCGCATGAAGCCGGCAACACCTGACGCGGAATCGGCCCGGGACCAACCTTCCGCCGACGCCACCTGCCCAAACTGCGGCGACGAGCGTCCGGGCTCGTACTGCGCCCGCTGCGGTCAAAGCGACCGGAACTACATGCGGTCGGTGTGGCCCATGCTAAGGGAATTCTCGGCGGACACCTTCGAAATCGACTCGAGGGTCTTTCGCACCCTGAAGCTGCTTTTCTTCAAACCGGGCCAATTGTCGATCGAGTTCTCCCGGAATCGGCGTGCCAACTACGTGTCGCCGCTCAGGTTGTTCCTTTTCGCGTGCTTCGTGCACCTGGGCGTGCTGGCGGTGCTGATTTCGAGCGGCTGGCTGTCACGCGCGATTTCCGAGCCCACGGATTGGTCCGGGTACATTGAACCCACGGCGGAGCAGATCGAATCCGTGCGTTCGAGGCTGGCGCCGGAGCAACGCACCCGGCTGGACGAGATCATGGAGCGTGGGCTCGACGACATGAACTGGCGCACGGTGGCCACATACATCTCGTTGGACCCGGCGGAAGCGGCGGCTTCTCTCCGTTGTTCTATCGTTTGCTGATCGGCTACTACCACGATCCGGTCGCCGTGATTGAGAGAACAGCGCGCCGCATGACGGCGGTAATCATCCTTTCCCTGCCGTTGTATGCCCTGATCCTTGCTCTGGTCTATCGCAGCGAGCGAAGGTTCTTCGTCGAACACCTGGTGCTCGTGATCCACCTGCAGGCATTCTCGCTGGTCGCCATGTTGCCGAATTACCTGATCATTCCGCGCAATGTGTTTACGACAGTGGTGGCTGTGGGCATTGTTGCCGGTCACATCTGGTACTACCTGCTGGCTCTGCGGCGCTATTTCGGCGAGAGCTGGGGCAAGACCGTCGGAAGGTGGCTTGTTTTTGCATTCCTGTCGTCTTTTGTTGTTGTCGGCGGAGCTATCGCGGCCTACTTCCTGGGTTGATGATGTGGCGTAACGCCTGTCGGGCGGTTGGAAGCACCGGGCGACTCGGGCGTCGTCCAAGAACGAGCGCGTTGCCGGTGCTGCTCGTGGTCGCGGCTTGTACGGGTCCCTCCGGGGGACCGCAAACCGACTTTGAAATCGCGGAAGCGTCGATCCCGGACCTGCAGGTTGCGTTGCAGGACGGACGCACGACGTCGGTCGATCTCGTGGACCAATACCTGGCCCGCATTGCGGCCTACGATCGCACGGGCCCGGCCCTCAACACGATCATCCGGCTGAATCCGCTTGCGAGGGAACAGGCGGAAGCGCTGGACGCGGAGCGGGCGAGCGGCGTGGTCCGCGGCCCAATGCACGGCATTCCGGTCCTCATGAAGGACAACTACGACATGGACTGGATGCCAACGACCGGCTCGAGTCTGGCGCTGGCGGGACTCCGTCCGGCCGACAACGCGTTTCAGGTGAAACGTCTTCTGGACGCGGGCGCGGTCATCCTTGGCAAGACCAACCTGCACGAACTCGCCGCCGGGATCACGACGATCAGCTCGCTGGGCGGGCAGACGCGCAACCCGTACGATCCGGCTCGCAATCCGGGCGGCAGCTCGGGCGGGACGGGCGCGGCGGTCGCGGCCAGCTTCGCAGCCGCAGCGTGGGGAAGCGACACCTGCGGCTCGATCCGGATCCCGGCGGCCGTGCACAACCTTTTCGGGCTACGGCCAACCAAGGGGCTGTCCAGCATCGACGGGATTCTGCCGCTCTCGCATTCGCAGGATACGGGCGGGCCGCTGGCGCGGACGGTGACCGATCTGGCCATTGCGCTCGACGCCACTGTGGGGCGTGATCCCGCCGACCCCGCCACGGCCATCCTCGAGGGGCGCGAGACGCCGGGCTTCCAGGCCGCGCTCGACCCCGCCGCCCTGGACGGCGCCCGCATCGGCGTCCTGGAAGCATGGATGTCGGAGCAGGGAAGCGCGGGCACCGTGACGCGGGTGATGCGTGATGCCCTCGCGGAGATGGAAGCCCTCGGTGCGACGGTCGTCGACGTCACGATCCCCGACATGGACGACCTGCTCTCCAACACGGGCCTGATCGACCTCGAATTCAAGTTCGACCTGATGAACTACCTGGCCGGTGTACCCGACGCGCCGGTCTCGTCGCTGGAAGAGATCCTTGAAGCCGGCCTCCATCACGAGGCGCTGGACGGCAACTTCCGCCGCCGCAACGAACGCGCCGCGCGCGACTCTCCCGAGCTCACCGAGACCATGGAGCGGCGGCGCGCCCTAACGGCGGCGGTCCTCGACCTCCTCGACCGGCAGGACCTCGACGCCCTCGCCTACCCGACCATGCGGCAGGAAACCGCCCTCATCGGCACGGCGCCCACCGGCGCCACCTGCTTCCTCAGCGCGCACACCGGCCTCCCCGCGCTCACCATCCCGGCCGGCTTCACCGAGCGCGGCCTCCCCGTCGGCCTGGAACTGCTGGGCCGCTCGCTCGACGACGCCCGCCTGGTCGCTTTCGCCTTCGCCTACGAGGCCGCCCACCCCAAGCGGCAGCCACCCCTCCGCACCCCGCCCCTGGCAGACGGCAGGACTCCGCCCCCGGTGCAAATCTCCACCGACCCCCCCAGCGGCGACGGAGTCGACGCCGTCATGGGCGTGGACCTCCCCACCGGCACGCTGTCCTACCGCATCACGATCCCGGACCTCGCACCCGCCGACGTCTACGGCACGGTTCTGCGCCGCACCTCGGGCGAGGACGGCCCGGTCGTGGTCCTGCGGCTCGGCGGCCCCGAAGAGCCGGACATGACCGGTGCGGTCGACCTGTCGCCAAGACTCCTGCTCGACATCATGAACGGCGACCTCGAACTGCTGGTGCACACCAGCCACGGCCCCGACCACCGCAGCCTCGTCCCTCCGGCCCGACCCTGATACCTACCCCCCCTGGCCCTCCCCAAGGAAGCCCTGGAAGGGGCTCGGACGCTTCGGGCTCGAAAAGCTTCCACCGGTCTCGATGTCGACGGCTATCGAGCCGATCAGGTTCCGGATCGCCTTGTCCCCCCGGCGCAACGCGTAGCGATACAACGCACGCCAGCCCAGCATTGCCAGCCCCCCGACCGCCAATCCACCAGCAAGGAAGCCCGCCGCACCGGCCGCGAGGCCCCCGATGCCGAGCGCAACGCCCACGGCCCCGCCCGCAAAGGCACCACCCACGCCGCTCAGCGACGCCAGCACCCCCGAAATGCTGCCCCCGACCCACATGTTGAGCTTGTGGCTGTGGATCAGGCTCCCGCGCACGGTCAACTCGGTGGCGGGGGGATCGGTGTCCAGGCGCCGGAGGCTGAAAAGCAGCTGCTTCAGGTCGATCCAGGCCATCTCGTAGGCGAACGACTGGTCGGCCGTGGATGCCGTGTACGAGTAGGCGGGGACCTTGAAGACCAGCACGCCACCCTCGAGGGGGTCGGCTCCGTGGTGATCGACGAGACTCAGGCGAAACGGGCGCTCCGGGAGAATGCGTTGCATGGCGGCGTAGACCTCCTCCGCCGGTGCGTGGATCACCCGGGAGACCTCCAGCGCTTGCGGCGGTTGGCCCAGGAAACGGGCTGCCAATGCCGACGGGCGCTCCTGGGTTCCTTCGACCAGAGCCCTGTTGCGAGATTCCACCAGCGCATGATCGACGAACTCGGGCGAGATTCCGGCATCTTCCGCAGCGGCCCGGACATCCGCGAGGCGGTATCCGTCGACCTCCACCGTGTCAGCGGGATTCCCCCGCGGAGCCAGCTCTCGCGAACGCTCTTCGAGGCGGCGAGCGGCCTCGGCCTGCAGCTCGGCCGCCCGGCGCCAGAGCGCGCGAGCCTCCACCTCGGATATGCGGGTTTCGTCCTGGCTCATGGAATCTCGGCGAGGGTTGGATTGCCGCGAGAACATACGGCGCGGCTGGAAGAGGAGACAAGTGCCTTGTGCGGCGCCGGGTACCCGCCGTGAAGCCGTGGGATTTGCCCTGACGACTCCGGAAATGCCACGTTTGCACGCTCGCCGCCGCCGACGACAAATACCCACCGGTGTCACGCCCCCTCAGTCGGAGAAGCCACCATGCAGCGCTCCACGACGACCACCATGGTCCTGGCACTCACGTGCGCAGCCGCCACACACGTCGCCACCACCCCCGCCGCCGCCCAGGCCCCCGACCGCATCGCCGCCGGCCTCACCTGGCGCTACATCGGCCCTGCCATCGCGGGCGGGCGCATCAGCGACGTCGAGATCGTGCCGGGCACGCAGTCGCACATCCTTGTCGGGGCCGCGTCGGGCGGCGTCTGGGAGAGCGTGAACCACGGCACCACGTGGACCCCCATCTTCGACGACCAGCCCAACCTGTCCGTCGGAGACATTGCGCTCGCCCCATCCGACCCGCTCGAGATCTGGGTCGGCACCGGCGAGGCCAACAACCGCAACAGCTCGCCGTGGGGGCAGGGCGTCTACCACTCCTCGGACGGCGGCAAGACGTGGCGGCTCACCGGGCTCGAGGACACGAGGCACGTCGGCCGCATCGTGGTGCACCCCACGGATCCGGAGCGCGTCTGGGTGGCCGCGGTGGGCCATCTCTTCGGGCCGAACGAGGAGCGCGGCGTCTTCCGCACGACCGACCGGGGCGCCACATGGCAGAAGCTCCTCTACATCGACGCGAACACGGGCGCGACCGATCTCGCCATGGATCCGTCCGATCCCGCCATTCTCTACGCGGCGATGTACCAGCGCCAACGGCGGGCGTACGGGTTCATCGGCGGCGGGCCCGGCAGCGGCATCTACAAGAGCACGGACGGTGGCGATACCTGGCGGGAGCTGACCGAGGGTTTGCCTGAGGGCGACATGGGCCGTATCGGCCTCGCGGTGTCGCGCCGCAACCCCCAGCTGGTCATGGCGGTGGTCGAAGCTGAAGACGGCGGAATCTTCAAGTCGACCGATCGTGGCGAAACATGGACGCGGGTCAACGAGCTCAACCAGCGCCCCATGTACTACAGCCAGCTCCGCATCGATCCCAACGACGACGAGACCGTGTACCTGGTGGCGGGCTCGCTGCACCGCACCACCGACGGCGGCGAGAACTTCGCCACGGTTGCGCAGGAGGTCGTGTACAACACCGGCGTGCATGTGGACCACCACGACCTGTGGATTGACCCCGAGAACTCGGCGCACATGATCCTCGGCAACGACGGCGGCCTGTATTCGACCTGGGACCGGGGCGACAACTGGACCTTCATTTCCAACATCCCGATCCAGCAGTTCTACGACATCGACCTCGACATGGCCGACCCGTACTTCGTGTACGGCGGCCTGCAGGACAACAACTCGTACCGGGGGCCGAGCCGGAACACTCGCTACCACGGGATCCTCAACCGCGACTGGCAGGTGGTCGACTACGGCGACGGGATGTACGCCGAGGCGGACTGGTCCGATCCCGGGACCGTCTACGTGACCTCGCAGAACGCGGGGATCGTGCGCGTCGACCTGGCGACTGGCGACCGCAAGGCCCTGAAGCCCTTCCCGCGCGACACGACCGAAGCGTACAGCTTCGACTGGAAGTCCCCGATCCTGGTTTCTCCTCACAACCCGGACCGCGTCTACCTGGGCGGCAACCGCCTCTTCATCTCGGACGACCGCGGCGAGAGCTGGCGCGCGACCGACGAACTGACACGGGGCCTGGACCACGACAGCATCCCGATCATGGGGATGCTGCCCGACTCCACGACGCTGTCCAGGCACGACGGTGTCTCGGGTTACGGCGAGATCACGGCGGTGTCCGAGTCGCCGGTTAGGGCGGGCGTGCTGTGGACCGGCGCGGACGACGGCACCGTCCAGGTGAGCCGCGACGACGGCGTGACCTGGACGGACGTCTCGGCGAACATCGTGGGTGCGGCGGGCGGGCCGCCGTTTGCGTACTACGTAAGCTGGGTGGAGGCATCGCACCACGAAGCGGCGCGCGCGTACGTCAGTCTCGACGGGCACTGGGACGACGACTACGCGCCCTATGTGTTCGTGACCGAGGACATGGGGGCGACGTGGCGGTCGCTCGCGGCCGGGCTGGGGAGCGCGACGGTCAACGTGGTGCGCGAGCATCACGCCAACCCGCACGTGCTGATCGTGGGCGCGGAGGACGGCGCCTTCGCGTCGATCGACCGGGGCGCCAACTGGGCACTTCTCGGCTCGGGAATGCCCGCCGTGCCCGTCGACGACATCGAAATCCACCCGCGCGACAACGACGTGGTCGCCGGGACGCACGGCCGCGGCATTTACGTCCTGGACGACATCGGGCTGATCTCGCCGTACATATACCTCGAAACCGGCGGTGTAACGGGCACCACGACCGTTTTGCTCAGCCAACCGATCTTCGCGCCGCCCAGGGACGCAACCATGTTCCTCTACCGCAACGACGTGCCGTCGCAGGGACAGGGGATGTTCCGGGCCGCGAATCCGGCGTACGGCGCGTGGTTCGACTACTGGCTGCCGGAAGCGGTGGAGAGCGGCGTGAACATCGAGGTTCGGGACGCTTCGGGTGCCGTGGTGCGGACCCTGACCGGGCCCGGGGCGGCGGGAACGAGCCGCGTGACCTGGGACCTGCGCCACGAGCCCATCCCGCACGACACGACCCGCTACGATGTCCCCAACCTGGATTCGGGCCCCGACGGGCCGCTGGTGCTGCCGGGCGAGTTCACGGTGGTTCTCACCGTTGGCGACGACCGCCGCCAGCAGGATCTCACCGTGCGGCCCGACGACCGGCTGCGCGTTTCGGAAGCCGAACGCGTCGCGCGCTACGAGTTCACGATGGAGCTGCACGAGTTGAAGCTGTTCGCCTACGACGTGGGCGTCGCCGCCTACGACCTGGAGCGCGAGGCGAACGGCGCGGTCGAGACGCTGGAAGAGACCGACGGCGTCGACGAGGACGACCTCGAACGCGCAAGGGAGCTCGCCGCCGAGATCGAGGAGGTTGCCGACGAGTGGCGGCGCCTCAACAGCGACATTCGCAACTGGTGGACCGGTCTGCTGGGCAAGTTCGACGGCGGACCGTCGACGATGGGGTCACTGAGCGGGCCCTCGGACGACCATCGCCGCCGAATGGCGCGGATCTGGGAGGAGGCCCGCGCGGCAGAGGAGCAGCTGGACGAGGTGGTCGACGATGTCGTGCGCGACCTGAACGAGGTCCTGGAAGGGGCGGGAGTGGACGGAATCGGCGGTTCGTGACCTGATTGTTACAAGACCGTCGGTTTTTCGTGCGCTGGGCACGTGACGATCATGTATGAAGGTGACCAACCATGCCGAACGGCTGTCCGGTAGGCGGCCCGACCTGCCGGCAAACGTGATTCCGTTCCTGACGGCGTCGCGCCACCGGCGTGGATGCGGCCCGGTGGAACTGGCTGTTGCACTTCGGCGACTCCACGCGGCCGGTATGCGCGGCGGTTTCGTTCTCCTGGATGCCGAGCCTGCAGACACCGTGCGGAACGCACGATCCCACGGCGCTTCCATTTCGCATCCCGATCTGCAGTGGTGGAAACGGTTGGGCGACCGGATCGCGGAGCAGACCCGGCTTAGTGTCGCATTGCTCGGCGTAGAGCCAGACGCCGAGACCCCCTCCTCCGTGAACGGTCGCCCGCAGAGGCGGTGCGTCGTGCTGCCCGGCTTCCCGCGAGGTGAGCGCTCGGTCTTGCTGGAGCTCGCGCGGGCGGTCTGCTCCGGCGACCTCGACCTCCTGGCGGAAGCGCGCGCACTGGGCGTCCCGGCCTTCGAGCCGGACGAACTGGCCGGTGCGAGCAGCGACGGAACGCTGCCGGAACTGTTGGCGCACCCGGTCGCGCGGACGTTGCCGGCCTCCGCGTAGCGCCCAGTCAGTTCGACCGCGCCAGCTCCCACAGCTGTACGTATTCGACATCCAGTTCGTCGACCGTCTTGCCCAGGATGTAGTCCTCGCCGATCTCGTAGATCGTCAGGCCCGCCGGTGTTTCGACGAATCCCAGAGCGCGGCCCTCCGGGTCGAAGACCGTCCAGACCGGGTTCGCGCCCTCGTCACCGGGGAGCTCGAACTCCCGGACCCAGAGATGGTCGAGCGCGTCGACCTCCAGGCCGGAGTAGGCGGGAAAGGTTTCCACCATGGGGACGTTGGCGGCGACCTCGAGCCGGCGATCGCGATCTTCGTCCGAAAGATCCGCGAAGCGTTCGTGAAAGTCGGCATCCAGCTGGGCCTGGGTCGGTGTGCCGACCACGTGCTCGCGGCGCACGATGCGGGCGAGGGATCCGTCGCTGGCGAAAGCCCTGATCTCGTACGTCTCGTTTTGTCCGAAGGCGATCAGGTCGCCCCATGCGGCCGCGAAGGTCGACCTGCCGAAGGGGTGCCTCAGGCGTGTGACGTAGTACATCCTCTCTTCTTCGACGAGAACGCTCTCGGAGTACGTCTCGGGTCCCGGATGGTCGCCCATGGACGCGGTGGTGGTGCCGTCGGCCAGGACGAGACCGTAGGCATGGTCCCACCGCCAGAGCCCCTCGGTCATGGAGCCACCCTCGTCCCTTGTCAGGATCGTTCCGTCTGGAAGCATGTCCATCATCCGATGTGAGATCGGGTCGGTGCTGATTGACCTGAAGAAGCCTCCCGGCTCACCCATCAGCGCAGTGGTTCTTCCGTGGCCACCCTGGAGATCGAAGATGGCAATCCGCCCCTGCACCGAATCGGCGGCGACCAGGGAGTCCCCCGGCCACGGCTGCACGAGTGCCAGCGACCGGAACTCCCCGGGCCCTTCCCCCTGGCCTGCCCAGGCATCCAGGTAGCCACCGGCGTCGTCAAACACCAGCAACTGATTCGAACCGCTGTTCGCCACGACGATCCGACCGTCGGCCAGCCTGGTCGCGTCGCCGACTTCGTACAACTGGTAATCCTCTGCCGCCATCGGGGCGCCAGCGGACGCCCGGGGTACCGTCGCGACTCGCCACCCGAGACGCGACCCGGGCTCGGGACTTGCGCTCTCCACGATCGTGACCCCGGCGCTGTCCCTGACTCCGTAGGCGAGCTGGTCCGGCCAGTCCGCAGGGTCGGGGCCACCCTCACAGCCGGCGATGCCAACGACGACCAGGACTCCCGCGAGCGTCAGCACCCCGCTTCTGTCCATCCGGTTCGCCCCGGTGCGAGACGCCCGTACCGGGGGCGGTTCGCGCACGTCACCGCCCCCGCGCAATGCACTCGATCTCCACCTTTGCGCCGAGCGCAAGTCCGCTTCCGGCCATCGCCGATCGCGCCGGCGGTTCGATGTCCTCGAAGTAGGTGACATAGGCCTCGTTCATCTCCGGGTAGTCGGCGATGTCGGCGAGGAATACCGTGCACTTCACGAGGTCCTCGAAGCCGAGCCCCGCCGCTTCAAGGATGCGCCCGATGTTGTCCATGGTTGCACGCGTCTCGGCGCCGACGCCGCCCTCCACGACGCGCAGTTCACCGCTGGGCGGGGTGCCGATCGCGCCGGAAAGGAAGACCAGGTCGCCGACGCGCACCGCCGGGGTGAAGAACGGCAACCGGGCGACGCCCTCGGGGACGATGTGCTCGATGGGTGTGGGTTCGGGCATGGTGCCGCCTTCCTGGTGGGCGCCTTCGCCGGGCGCGGGGGGTGACTCGCAGGCCACGCTCGTGGCGAGTGTGAACAGGGTGGCGCTCATGCAGGCATGCCGCAGCCACATTGAAGCCACGTGGCGGGGGCGAAGCCATAGCCGAAACGGCCGCGTTCTACCTCTCATACCGAACCACTCCTCCCACGATGGTGATGTCCACGTGCGCCTCGGCCAGCTCCGTGTCGGGCACGGTCAGGATGTCGCGGTCGATGACGACCACGTCGCCCAGCTTGCCGACTTCGAGCGAGCCCTTGTACTGCTCTTCGAACGAGGCGTAGGCGTTGTTGATCGTGTAGCTGCGGAGCGCCTCGGTGCGCGTCATGTTCTGCTCGGGGTAGAAGATGGAGCCGTCGGCGGTCAGGCGCGTGACCGAGGAGTGGAAGCTGGCGAGCGGGTCGATGTCCTCGACCGGCACGTCGGTTCCGTTGTTGATGGGCACGCCGGCGTCGATGAACGAGCGCCACAGGTAGGTGCGCTCCTCGGCGCGGGTGTTGCCCAGGCGGAGCGGGATCCAGGGGGCGTCGGAGGTGGCGTGGACGCCCTGCATCGAGGCGAGGATGCCGAGTTCGGCGAAGCGCGGGATGTCGTCGGGGTGGACGTGCTGCGCGTGCTCGATCCGCCAGCGGAGTTCGGCGCCGGCACCGGCCGAATCGAAGACGGACTCGTAGATGTCGAGCACCTCACGGTTGGCGCGGTCGCCGATCGCGTGCGTGTTGACCTGGAAGCCGTGCTTGATCGCGGCGTGGGCGGTGCCGGTGATGTCCTCGACGGTTTCGAGGACCAGGCCTGCCGATGAGGGCATGTCCTCGTAAGGCTCCAGGAGCCATGCGCCGTGCGACCCGAGCGCGCCGTCGATCTGGCGCTTGATGGAGCGGACGGTGAGGTAGTCGTCGCCCTCCGACGGCATGTAGTAGTCGGCAAGGCGCGCGTCCATTTCCTCGTTGGACTGGCCGCGCACCATGATGTACAGGCGGACGGGGAGCGCGCCCTCTTCTTCCAGGCGCATGAGCCCGTCAATGGTCGAAAAGGACGCCCCGGCGTCCTGGAACGAGGTCACGCCCCTGGACAGCGCTTCCTCGGCGGCCAAGGCGACTTCGCGGCGGAATTGGGCTTCGATCTCCTGGGCCGAGCGCCCGGCCCGGGATGCGGCGAAGGCGGCGGAGACCGGACGCTGGGCGGTTTCGCGGAGCAGCCCGGTGAGTTCGCCGTTCTCGTCGCGCACGAGTTCGCCGCCGGGGGGCGGTTCGGAGTCGCGGGTGTAGCCGGCGGCGGCCAGGGCGGCCGCGTTGGCGAATCCGGCGTGGCCGGACGCGTGACCGAGGAGCACCGGATTGTCGGGACTGACCGCGGAAAGGGACGCATGCGTGGGGTTGCCCTCGACGGCGGGGTCGGGCGGGCGGTCCCACTTCTCCTGGTGCCAGCCGCGGCCGCGGATCCACTCGCCGGGCTCGGCGTCGGCCGCCGCGTCCGCGACCATCTGCACGATCTCGTCCCAGTTGGCGACGTCGTTCAGGTCGAGGATCGTCTTCGAGTTGCCGAGGCTCATGTAGTGGCCGTGACCCTCGATGAATCCGGGTGCGGCGAACCGGCCGTCGAGTTCGATGACTTGGGTGCCGGCGCCGATGAAGGCGGCGACCTCCTCGTCGCTGCCCACCGCCACGATCCACCCGTCGGCGATGGCGACCGCTTCGGCCATTGTGTTGCCCGCGTCGACGGTGGCCACGACGCCGCCGCGGAGCACCAGGTCGGCGGGCGTCGGCGCGTCGGGTTGGGTGTCGGCGCAGCCGGCGGCGAAAAGCGCGGCGAACAGCGCGGCCAACGCCGCCGGGAGACGGATCCCCGGCCCGCCACGACTCGGCAGGTACTTGATGATGTTCACTTCGATCTCCGTGCGTCGGTGGTGGAACCGGACTCGAGGATGGGGTTGAAGGGGATGGATTCTTCCACCTCAGCCCACGTCGGTGTCGGGCATCGAGCCGGCGCGGTACGCCCGCCACAGGTCCAGCACTTCGCGCTCGCGCTCGGCGCTGACGCCCGCCCGCAGGGCCGCCTGCCGCTCCGGCGGACGCGCGAAGTGGAACTCCAGCGTGGCGGCGGTCGTGTCGGCGAGCGACCTGAAGGTGAGCCCCTTCTCCACCTCCGGCGTGAGGTCGAAGCGGGCGAACCCCTCGGCGCCGTCACGCGCGGGGCGCCATACCGGCATCTCGCCGTAGGGGCGCAGCCCCGCGTTGATCACGAAGTCCGTGTCCACCCAGGTGAAGGTCGTCTCGGCGGTGGTGACCGCCCGGATGCCGTACAGCAATTCGGCCATCGGGCGCGGCGTGCGCGGCCCTACCACGTTGTAGGTGCCGGATTCGCCCGCCTCGGCCATGCGCACCAGCCAGTCGCCGAAATCGCGCACGTCGATGATCTGCACCGGGTCCGTGCCGTCGCCGGGCGCCAGCACCTCGCCGCCGCGGTGAATCCGAACGGGCCAGTAGGTGAATCGGTCGGTCGGATCGCCCGGGCCGATGATGAGGCCGGGCCGGAAGACGATGGTGCGGTCTTCGCCGAAGGCGTCCCGCGCGATCTGCTCGGACAGCGCCTTGCCCAGTCCGTATGGCAGCCGCTCCGCGCCCGGGTCCACGCCGGCCAGTTCGTGGGTCCACACCGGCGCGTCGATCGACATGGGGATCCGGCTGGTGTCGGCGTAGACCGACCTCGTGGAGACGAAGATGTACCGCTCGCAAGTGTCTCTCAGCAGGTTCGCGCTCGCCTCGACCCAGTGCGGGGCGTTGGTCGCCGAGTTGTCCACGACCGCGTCCCAGCTTCGCCCTTCCAGCGCGGTGAGGTCGCTTTCACGGTCGCCGACCAGCTTCTCCACCTCGGGGAAGAGGTGTGCGTTCGTGCGACCCCGGTTGAAGAGCGTGACCTCGTGGCCGCGCGCGAGCGCGTACTCGACCTGGTGGGGCCCGATGAAGCCGGTCCCTCCGAGGATCAGGATCTTGAGCGGATTGGCCGCCTGGCGTTGCCCGGCCCCGGCCTCTGCGGAGCCGCCAACGGCCGGCGTGTCACCCGCGGCGCAGCCCGCGAGCGCGGCGGACGCGGATCCGGTGGCCAGAATGCCGCTTGCGGCCGCGGTTTTCGTGAGGAAGTCACGGCGGGTCGTCGTCATGCTGTAAGGTCCCTTCTGCGCAGGTTGAAACCGTGTCAGGGCGTTACGGTGACCCGCACGTAGGCGTTCGTCCAGCAGCACTGGTCACCTCCCGTGCTGTCGTTCGCGTCCCAGTTGTCGATGCGTGCGCGGAGCACATACTCGCCCGGCTCGCTGAACACGGCGCTCGCCGTGGCCTCGCCGGTGCCGCCTTCCACCACCGCCCGCCGGGGATCGAAGGAGACCGCGCCCGCGGGTCCCTGGTGCTTGAACCAGCTCACTCCTACGTCGACTACAGCGTTCACCATGTCATCGGGCGCGCGCACCGAGACCTCCTCCGTCCACAGCGTCAGGGCAAGCGGCTCGCCCGCCCTGGCGGTGATCGGCTCACCCCACACGCCCTGGACGTGCTGGCCCTGCGGCCCGTCCGGACCGAAACGGACGACCGGGGGCACCGATCCCATGGCGCGCGGCCCGTAGTCCAGCTGCAGCGCCTCGATCCCTACCCGTCCCGGGGTGGCGTTCGTCCACCCGTTCGCCGTGATCGTCCACACCACGGCCTGCTCCCCGTCCGCGTAGGACGCGGGCACCGTGACGTGGAAGACGCCACGGTCGCGTCGCGGCCGCACCGGGAAATGGGTGGGCTGCATCCCGTTGAACTCGGCCGGCTCGACGAAGTTGTCGGGACCGAGCGGAATGTCGAGGATCTGCTCGCTGTTCAGATTGAAGAAGCCGAACGAGAGCGTGAACGTGCCGTCGTCGTTGCGGTACCAACCCTCGAAGAAGGGGGCGACTTCATCCCCTTTGGGGAGGATGGGCGCGAGGGGCAGGCGCTGTCGCTGTTGGGCGTGCAGGGACGTGCCCGCCGCCGCGCACACCAGCAGCAGGACTTGCGCCGCCGGCAGGATCCTCGCGGCGGGCGCAATCCGCGCCACCGGTGGACTGCGCATCAGCGGCCGTCGGTGCCGTTGTTGCCGCTGCTGTCGTCCTCACCGTCGGTCGCGAGCCTGGCCTCCCTCTCCTCGACCAGCTTCCGGTAGCCGTCCTCGGTCAGGTGCGTGACGGCGATCCACGCATGCGACATCTCGTCCATCGTGCGCGAGCCGCGCGCATACCAGATCTCGGGGTCCGGCGTGAGTTCGTTCTCGGCCGTGTTGTCGTACCAGCCGGTGAGGACGACGACTGTCCCGGTGGGCAAGAGCGGCGCGGCATCGTCTTCGTAGATGTAGCTGTGGTGCCAGCGCGCGTCGAAGTCCGTGACCATGCTGATCAGCTCGACATCGCCGTCGGGATACACGACCTGTACGGACATCGCGTGCAGGTGCACATGGCCGTGCGGCTGGAAGCTGTCGAGGCGCACCGGGTGGTCCCAGCGGTGGAACCCCTGGGTCATTGCGGTCCCGCCGGGCCGCAGCGCGATGTCGCCGCGCAGCGGGTAGAGCCGCAGGTCCTGGTTGAATTCCGGCTCGTAGCCCTCCTCGTGGAACCAGATCCCGAGTTCGACCTGGTCACCGGTCACATCGTATCCCATGGGATAGTAGTGGGCGTCCCACTCGATCATGTCGGTCGCCTTCAGGAGCCGGCCCGCGTCGCGCGGCACGATCTCGCCGACCTTGCCCATGGCGTACTCGGACAGGCTCTGGATTCGCCGGTACTCGCCCTCGTCGTTGAGCCGCAGGAGCCGCGGGATCGCGTGGTGGACGATCTGGCGGCCGGCCGGGAAGGAGGGACGCGTCTCGGCCGCCATCACCCACCTGTCCTCGGCGAGCCCCGTGGGCACCCGCGGACGCCACCAGGTGTCGCCGCCCTCGGCCGGCACGTCGAACGGCTTCGACCTGATCACGTGATCGGGCGGGCCGAGGATGTCCTCGAGCTGCCACATCTGCTTGTTCGGCCACTCGATCGGCGGCGGCAGGTCGGCGGGATCCCCCTCCGGGGCCCCGGCGTCCACCCATGCCACGAACGTCTCGATCTCCTCTTCGCTCAGCCGCCAGTCGTCCTTGATGTCCTGGATTCCGAACCCTGTGTCGAGGTGGAAGGGGGGCATGAGGCGCTTCGAGACCAGGTCGCGCGCCCGCGACGCGTAGCGCCGCGTCTCCTGGTAGGTCAGGAGCGACATCGGGCCCACGGAAGCCGGCCGATGGCAGATCTGGCAGTTGGCCTGGAGGATGGGGGCGACATCCTTGCTGAACGTCACCTCGTCCGGATGGGCGCCCCCGTTGGCCATGGACTGCTGTGCGGTGAGCGGGGTGGCGGTCACCGCCACGAGGATAGCCAGCGCCAGGGGGGCGAGGGGGTTCAGTCGGCGATCCGAGCGGACACGCAGGGTACGCATGGCCAGAGCCTCCATCGATAGCGGTCGTGCGGAGCCGCCTCGTCATGCGCGCGGCAGGCGCGCTACGGCTCCGATCCCTACTACAATGCGGGCGCGTCGAACGCCCCGGCAAGGCCGAGCGGCGTTGTCACTCCCCGGTCCTGGTCAAAGATCCCTTCTGCGCAGACTGAGGAAGGCGATTGCAAGGAAAACGGCGCAGTACGCGAGCGCCACGACGACCAGCAGCCAGAAGTCGTGGAACTCCAGAAGCGGTCTGCCCTGCTCCGCTCTCAATGCGTTTTGCTCCGCCAGCACCCGCGGATAGTGGAGCGGCGGACTCACGAGCACTTCCTGTGTGCTGATCGGCAGGAAATCCGTCACCGCGGACAGAATCTCGCTGGAACGTCCGATCAGATCGGCGAAGATCTGCTCCACGAGCAGGTACACGAACAGGATGCCCATCGCCGCGCCCGAGGTCCTCAGCAGCGCCGCGAGCAGGAATGCCCCGCTCCCCACCAGCAGGTGGCCCAGCCACGATGCGATCATGAAATTGAAGTCCGAGGGCCCGACCAGTGGCGAACCGGTCTCGCTGGGGCTGAGCAGGGCGACCGTGCCCCCGATCACTACCGGTATTGCCGCGTAGACCACCGTCAGAGGCAGGAACAGAATGACCTTCCCGGCGAAGAAGCGTTCCTTGCTGAGGCCGTCGATGACGTTCTGCCGCGCGGTTCGCCAGGAGAACTCGGGCGCCACGAGAAGGATCATCACGACCCCGAGGAAGAACGGTCCGATGTTGGCGCCCGGCTCGATGATCGTCCTCCAGGCCTCCGGGAGCGCGAAGGTGTAGCTCTCGCGCGTCATGTCGCTTCGGAGGCTGCTGAACGCGAACATCGCGTTGAAGGCGGCAAACAGACCCGTCGTCACCCAGAATCCCAGGCGCTTCGCCGTCTTCAGCGCCTCGATCCGGACCAGAACGCCGATCACGTCGCAATCTCCGTCATGGAGCCGAAGTCGCCCTCGGTAAGATCGATGAAGACGTCCTCGAGGCTCTGGCGGTATGGGGCGAGGTGCGACACGTGAATCCCCATACCCGCCAGATAGCGGTTGAGAGCGGCGAGGTCGCCGGAGGTCAGGGCCACCACCACACCGTTGTCGGATCGCTGGACCGAGGTCGCTTCCGGATACTCCTCCAGCGCGGCGACCAGGGCGTCCTCGTCCTCGGCGCGCAGCAGGGCGGCGGTGCCCGCGCTGACGACCTCGGCGACCGTGCCCGTCGTAACGATCCTGCCCTTCCGCACGATGGCGACGTGGGTACAGGTCCGTTCCACCTCCCACAACAGGTGGCTCGACAGGAAGATCGTCTTGCCCCGGCCCGCCAGGATCCGGATGATCTCGCGGATCTCCCTCATTCCCTGGGGATCCAGTCCGTTGGCGGGCTCGTCGAGGATGACCAGCTCGGGATCGTTGAGCATGGTGGCCGCGAGGGCGAGCCTCTGCTTCATGCCCAGCGAGTAGGTCTTGAACCTGTGCCTGGCGCGGTCGGCCAGACCCACCAGTTCGAGGCACTCGTCGATCCGCGGCCGGCTTACCCCCTTGATGGCGGCGGCGACGCGCAGGTTGTCGAGTCCGGTCATGTAGGGGTAGAAGTTGGGCGTCTCGAGCGTGGCGCCGAGGCGTGTGCGCACGGCCACGAGATCCTGCGGCTCCGAGGCGCCGAAAAGCCGGAAGCTCCCGCCCGTCGGGTTGATGATCCCGACGAGCATCCCGATCGTGGTCGTCTTTCCGCTCCCGTTGGGCCCCAGGAAGCCGAAGACCTGTCCCTGTTCCACGGCGATCGAAACTTCGTCCACAGCCAGCACGGAGTTGCCGCGCCGGGTTCCGTAGCGCTTGGTCAGTCCGAAGGTTTCGATGACGGCCATGGGCGCAATCTAGCGCCTCGCGATCAGCCGCTGCATGAGCGCGGGCAGCGGGATGGCCAGCATGCCGTCCCCCAGGGGATAGGTCTCGGTCCCTGGGTACACAATGAACTTGCGGGTGGCTGCGACGTCCGTCGTGGCCACGCGAAACCCCCTTGGCACTCTCGGTGCCGACGAGCGCTTCACCTCGACCGCCCACAACTCGTGTCCGGGCAGAAGCAGCAACAGGTCGATCCCGGCGCCGGACCGGGTCCTGTAGAAGAACGCATCCGTGCCGGCGGGAGCGGCCCCGATCAGGTTCTCCACGACGATCCCCTCCCAGCTGGCGCCCGCGACCGGGTGTCCCAGAAGGTCGTCGAGGGACCGGATGTTGAGGAGGGCGTGCACGACGCCGCTGTCACGCACGAGGACCCGGGGTGACTTGATGAGCCGCTTTCCGACGTTGGCGTGGTAGGGCTGAAGACGGCGCAACAGCATCAGGTCGACGAGCGTGTCCGCGTAGCGGTTTACGGATGGCACGGAGACGCCGAGACTGCGGGCCAGCTCGGCCGCGTTGAACACGGATCCCTGCCGGTGGCACAACATCGTCCAGAACCTGCGCAGCGTTTCGACCGGAGCCCTGAGTCCCGACTGGGGGAGGTCCCGTTCGAGGTAGGTACGGATCAAGTTCGCCCGCCACCGGAGGCTGAGATCGTCGTCCGTGGCCGTGAAGCTCTCCGGGAATCCGCCCCTCAGCCACAGCCGGCTGAGATCGGAACCGGCTTCCAGCGCGTCGAATCCCGCCAGCTCGCGGTACGCCGTGCGTCCCGCAAGAGATTCGGCCGACTGGCGTAGCAGCGCTCCGGACGCCGACCCCAGCAGAAGGAAGTGTCCGCTGGTGCGGCCGTCGCGACGGCGCGCGTCGATCTGCCCGCGGAGGATCCGGAAAAGATCCGGCATCTGCTGAACCTCGTCCAGGATGACCAGCCGATGCCGGTGCAGGTCGAGATAGTCGCGAGTGTTTCCAAGGCGCGCCCGGTCGGAGGGATCCTCCAGGTCCAGATAGATACAGTGCGCAACCGTGTTGGCGATTGCCCGGGCGAGCGTCGTCTTTCCCACCTGGCGGGGCCCAAGGAGCACGACCGAGGGGAACGCGGCGAGATCCCGCTGGACCAGCTCGGTGTCACGTCGTGTGATCATAGTTGCTAATATTAATGGGTCATTAGCGATTAGCAAGGATAAATGCGCCAGAGTTCACTCGAACGGCCGTATTCTCGCCAGGTGCCCGTTGGCCGGGTTCGGGACGCACCTGTCCCCCGCCGGCCCGGCGATGCAACCTTGTACGCACTAGCGAAACCGAACTCTCAGGGGTCCCATAGTGGGGCAGCGGTCTGCATGATGCCTGGTTGGATGGCGATTACCGGACGGGATGGATAGATGAAGCCAAGGCAGGGGCTGGGCGCCTTCTGGCGAGAGTTGCGCCGGAGACACGTGGTGCGCGCGGGCGGCATGTACGTCGCGGCGGCGTTCGTGGTGCTGCAGCTCGGCGAGATCGTGCTCCCCGCCTTCAACGCCCCGGACTGGGTGTTGCAGTCGCTGGTGGTGGCGGTCTTCCTGGGCCTGCCGGTCGTGCTGGCTTTCGCCTGGGTCTACGACCTGACGCCGGACGGACTGGCGAAGACGCGGAATCAGGGCGGCGCGCGGGTGACCATCGTACCGCGGCTGGCGCTCCTGGTCGTGACGTCCGTCTCGGTGGGGCTCGGGACGCTGTGGTTTGTGCGGGGCGCCGCGACCGAAGACGCGGGCGCCGGCACCGAGACCGCGCCACCCGCGGGCGCGCAATTCGCGAGCCTGGATCCGGATGCGCCCATCACCGCGATCGCGGTCCTTCCCCTGGCCGACTTCGCGGCAGGGGATGACCTCTTCGCCCGCCAGCTTCACGAGGAGATCATCACCCAACTCAGTCTCCTCACAAGCCTGCGGGTCGTGTCGCGGACATCGGTGGAGCGGTATGCCGATTCCGACATGCTGCTGCCCCAGATCGCGGCGGAGCTGGGGGTGCAGGCCGTCGTGACGGGCTCCGTGGCCATGACGTCCGAGAGCGACAGCGTGCGGATTACCCTGCAGCTTCTGCACGCCGCTACCGATACGCACATGCTGTCGCGCACCTTCCAGCGCGAGATGAAGGACATTCTGCGGCTTCAGACCGAGATCGCGGTCGAGATCGCCAGCACCGTGCAGGGGGAGTTGGGCGATCGGGTGATCGAGGAGGTCGACAGGGTCGCCGAGGTGGATCCGGAGGCCTACCGGGCGTTCCTGCGGGGCAAGAGCGAGCTGGAACGGCAGACGCCCGAGGGGCTGCGGGCGGCGCTGGCCTATTTCGACCGGTCGGTGGCGCTTGATTCGAGCTTCTCGCTGCCCGTGGCATGGAGGGCCGGGGTGCGCCTGATGCAGTTGCCGAACCGCGACTCGGTGCCGCCGGAGGTCCTGGCGCAGGTGGTGGAGGATGTGCGGAGGGCGGAGGCCCTGGGGGGTGCCGAAGACGAGGTGGCGGCGGCGAGGGTCGTGCTGATCGACCAGATGGGCGCGGGGTTCGCGGGCATGAGCACGGGTCCGGAGGCGAGCGCGGGGGTGGAGGCGGACGAGGGCCTGGAGGCGGCGGCGGAAGCTGTGCGGACCGTGGAGGCCGCGGGAGATTCGCTCCGGCGGCGCTACCTGCTGGAATCGACGCGATTCGGGCGTCGGCTGGGGCGGGGCTCTCCAGTTGTCGGGGCCCACCGCCTGCTGCATGAGGGCCGGTACGACAGTGCGGCCGTTGTGTTCACGGCAATCCTGGAGGCCGACCCGAGCATCGCTCCGGCCTGGTCCGGCCTGGAGGAGGCACACCTGTTGCAGGGCGACCATGCGGGTGCGGTCGGGGTCCGGGAACAGCGGATTCTGGCCACCCAGGGTGAGACGCCCGATGCGGCGGCCTCCGTCGAGGCGCTGCATGAGGCCTTTGAGGAAGACGATCCGGCGAGCTACTGGCGCTGGCGGCAGGAACACAACGACGATCTTGCCGCGCGCGGCGAACGCGTGTCGGATGTGGAGAAGGCGACGACGGCCCTCGGGCTGGGGGACCATGCGGCAGCCCTGGACCACCTCGAAGGCGCGGTCCGAAATCGCGATCCGGCCCTGGTCGCCCTGACGAGCAGCTCGATGTGGGATCCCCTGCGCAGTGACCCGCGCTTCACGGAGATCGTGCGGCGTGCGCGTGAATTGTGGCGGCGAGGTGGACGGCCGCGACCGGGCGGTGGAGTCCCGGACGGACCGAACGCGCCGGGCAGGCCGCCGCCGAGATGAGGTCGGGTCGCGGCGCGGTGGCGTCGACGGTGTGGGCGGGATTGGCGTGTGTGATCGTTGGCGGGCTGTTCGGTTGCGAAGGCGGGCCCGGCCCGACAAGTGCGTCCCGCGACAGTCTCGGGGTGCGGATCGTCGAGTCGGTTGCGCCGAGTTGGGGGGCGGGGGCCGGGTGGGTGATCGAGGAGGAGCCGGTCGTGGATCTGGTCGAGACGGGCTCGGGGGACATGCACTTGTTCCTTGGCGTAAGGGACCTGCTGCGCGCGGACGATCACCTTGTGGTCGCTGACGGGGTGTCCCGGCAGATTCGCGTCTACGATGCGGACGGGTTCTTTCTGCGTGCGTTTGGCGGGCCGGGCGAAGGACCGGGAGAGTTCAGCTTCCTCGCGGAGCTCGCCTTGATGGACAATGGCCGGCTCGTGGCCCAGGACTATGCACCGGGTGGGGGCGGTGCGGAGTTCGACCTGGAGTCGGGTCTGGTCGGGACCTTCTCCAGGCCGCAAATGGTTTATCCTCTTCCCCAGTTCGTGCCGTCACAGGCAATCTGGGGATCGGATGAGCGGGTGATCCTCGGGGACGACAGATCGTCCCAGGGGCTGCGGCGTCCCTTGATGACGGTCGTGCGCCTGTCTCCGGACCGGGCGTCGAGTGACCCGATTGTCAGTATTCCCGGAGACGAGGTCATCTTCCTGCCGGACGCGGATGGGATCCCGATCATGGGACGGAGGACCCACGCGGTGCCCACGGGCGACGGGGGACTGGTGATCGGTACGGCCAACGCCATGGAGTACTCGAGGGTCGAAGCCCGGTCCGGTCGCGTGGAGTTGATCGCGCGGATCCTCGGCGTATCGCTGGAGGTCTCCCGGGAAGAAGCAGAGCGTGAGAAACAGGTGAGACTCGGTCCCCGCGCCAGCCCGCGGGTACGTGAGATCTATGCCGACATTTCGGTGCCCGATCGGAAGCCGGCGTATCAGCAGATGCTCGTGGATGCCGAGGGCAACGTCTGGGCGGGTGAATTCCTGGGCCTGGCGCGCCGCGACGAACCACAGGACTGGTATGTATGGGACTCGTCCGGGGTATGGCTGGGTGTGGTCGAGACGCCCGCGCGGTTCGAGTTGATGAGAGTGGGCGAGAGCGAGGTGTTCGGCGTGCGGCGTGATGTCGACGATGTTGAGCATCCGCAGGTTCTTCGGCTGGTGAAGCCCTGAGGCTGGCACGACTGACGCCTCAACCGTCCGCGATCTGCACCCTTGCGCCGCCGCTCGGCTGCGCGGCAAACATCATGTCCCCACTCGGCGAGGCGCCCAGGCGCGGCTCGTAGAAGCGCGCGGAGAGGGCCTCCATGACCGGTGCGACCTGGCCCGCCTCACACAGCGCGACCGCGCAGCCGCCGAATCCGGCCCCGGTCAGCCTGGCACCCGCGGCCCCCGCCTGCAGTGCCACCGCGACGATCTCGTCCAGTTCGGGCGTGCTCACTTCGTAGTCGTCCCGGAGGCTCTCGTGCGACCGGACCATGAGATCACCGAACCCGCGCGTGTCGCCATCGCGCATGGCCACCTCGGCCAGCGCCACCCGACGCCCTTCCGTGACCACATGGCGAAAACGGCGGAACAGCACGCGGGGCAGCGCGCGGCGGGCGCGCTCGAGCAGCCCGTCCGCGTCGGCGTCGGCGACCAGGTCGCGAAAGCCGACCACCTCACCCTCGGCCCCGCCGACCACCGCCAGCGCTTCCCGGCACTGCTGCGCCCGCTCGTTGTACGCCGCCCGTGCGCCCCGCGACTTCTCGGCCCGCGCCAGCGACGACGCAACCACCCACCGCCACCGCTGTGGCACGGCCACCGGAGTGACCCGCAGCGGCTCGAAGTCGATGCGGAGGGCGTGGCCCGCGACCCCGTGAAGGCACGCGGCCTGGTCCATCCCGCCGCCCTCCAGCCCCACGAACCGCTCGGCGCGTGCCAGGAGCGCGGCCAGTTCGAGCCGAGCGATGGCCGGGGCCGGTCCGGGGTCCCCCCCAACCTCCACGCCATTTGCGTTCAGGAGTGCCAGCGCCGACGCCACCACCAACGCCGAAGAGGACGACAGCCCGGATGCGATCGGCACGTTGCCCGCCACGGTCCCCTCGATACCCCGCTCCAGCGGCACGCCGTGCTCCAGCAGCCCCCTGGCTGCGGCGCGGACGTAGTTGGACCAGTCGCCCTGGCGCGCCGCCTCGATTGAACGTTTCAGCTGAAACGCAAAGGGGTCGAAACGTGCCCGGGGGCTGTCCAGCCGCACCACCGGCCGGTCGGTGACGCTGTACTCGATGCGGATGTCCCGGTCCAGCGCCATCGGCAACACCGGCAAGCCGTTGTAGTCGGTGTGCTCGCCGATCAGGTTGACGCGGCCGGGCGCGATGGCCAGTCCGCTCAATCCGAGAGGCCCAGCCGCGGCAGGAGCCGGAAAAGCCAGACACCCGCGCCCGCCGAGACCGCTAGCGCGAACACCCCCGCCGCGTGCTGACCGTAGAGCAGGTAGCCGGTCGCAAACAGAGCCGAGTACACCAGCACGCAACCCAGGAACCAGGCCAGGAACGCCGCGGTGATCGATTCGGCGTCGCGCGGTCCCGGGCCCACGTCGACCACTCTTCGCCACCCCCTGCCGAGCGGCTGGATCCGGTCGTAGAAGCGCTGCAGCGTTTCCCGGCTTGCGGGCGGCGTGACCAGGGTGACCCCGACCCACACCACCGTCGTCATCGCCACGCCGATCACCAGCTGCTGCCAGCCGGTGAGCGTCGCGAAGCCCAGCGCCTCGTGCACCCACGCGAAGTAGATGGCGACGAGAAACGAGATCGTCATGCCGGCGAGTTCGCTCCACACGTTCACCCGGTACCAGAACCAGCGCAGCAGGAAGATCAGCCCGGTCCCGGCCCCGATCTGCAGGAGGATCTGGAAGCCCTGGCCCGCGGTGTCCAGCTGCAGCGCGATGATGGCGCCGAGCACCATCAGGCCGACCGTCGACAGTCGACCCACCGCCACCAGCCGCCGTTGGCTCGCCTTCGGATTCACGAACCGCCGGTAGAAGTCGCTCACCACGTATGACGAGCCCCAGTTGAGTTGCGTGCTGATCGTCGACATGTACGCGGCCGCCAGTGACGCGACCACGAGTCCCAGCAGGCCCGCCGGCAGGAAGACGAGCATCGCGGGGTACGCGAGGTCGTTGCCGACCAGCGAGGGATCGAGATCCGGGAAGCGGGCCTGGATGTCGGCCAGCTCCGGGTAGATGACCATGGAGCAGAGCGCCACGATGATCCAGGGCCAGGGCCGCAGGCCGTAGTGCGCGATGTTGAACCACAGCGTTGCCTTCATCGATTCCTTCTCGTTCCTGGCGGCCAGCATCCGCTGTGCGATGTAGCCGCCGCCCCCCGGCTCGGATCCCGGGTACCAGGCGCTCCACCACTGCACCGCGATCGGAATGATGAAGATGCCCGCCGCGACGCTCCAGTTGGAGAAGTCGGGGAAGAACCGCATCGCGGAACGCAATTCGGTGTTGCCGACGAGGCCCGCGAGTCCGCCGACCTCGGGCTGGGCCAACGCGAAGTACGCGGCCGCGATCGATCCCACCATTGCCACGACGAACAGGACGAGATCGGTGACGACCACGCCCCACAGCCCCGAGGTGGCCGAATAGAGCATGGTCACCGACCCCGCGATCAGCACGGTCGTGAGGGGGTCCAGCCCGAGAAGCACGCCCCCGATCTTGGTCGCGGCGAGCGTCACGGTCGCGATGATCATCACGTTGTAGAAAACGCCCAGGTAGAGGGCGCGGAACCCCCGCAGGAAGGCGGCGGGACGCCCCGAATAGCGCAGCTCGTAGAATTCGATGTCGGTGAGCGCACCCGATCTGCGCCATAGCTTCGCGTAGAAGAAGACCGTGCACATGCCCGTGATGAGGAAGGCCCACCACGACCAGTTCTGCGCGACGCCCCCGGTGCGCACGAAGTCGGCGACCAGGTTGGGCGTGTCGGTCGAGAAGGTCGTCGCGACCATGGACGTGCCCAGCAGCCACCAGGGAAGCTTGCGCCCCGACAGGAAGAACTCGTCGGCGTCCGAACCCGCCCGCCGGGCAAAGTAGAGGCCGATTGCGAGGGCCGTCATCCCGTACAGGGCGATGACGATCCAGTCGAGGGGGGCAAGCTGCATCGGCTTCAGGCTCGGGAGACGAGGGTTGGCGGAGCGTCCCAAAGACGCATCGGATAGACCCCGGAGTCTACCAGCGCCCGCAGGGATTCGGCCACTCCGGCGTGATCGTCCGGGAAGGTGACTCCCAGCCATTGCTCGCGGGTGGGCAGCACCGAGCAGCGGACCAGCGCGGCGGGGATCAGGTCGTTCACCGCCTCGGTCAGATAGAATTCGCGGTCGAGCCCGGGCCCGAACTCGATAAAGTCCGAGAAGAGACGGCGGAGGTGGTAGCGGATGCCCTCGCGGGATGTCCGCCGAGTCTCCAGGAATCCCCAGAGGTTCATGCAGACCGGGCGGTCCAGGGGCACGTCAATGGGGTTTCCCGCCACATCATGGCCCCGGACCCGCTTTCCGGCGCGGCGCAGTTTCAGCCCCTCGGTCAGCTTTTGGAGGACGCCCTCCTCGTCGATCCGGCAAAGGCCTCGGGATACGCCTCCGCTCTCGGACAGGGTGACCTCGAGCGGGTAGCCGACGGTGAAGGCGTTCGGCGGGCCGGTGGTGGCGGGGTCGGGAGGACGCGCCGCTGCAGGGCCACCGGGCTGGCGCGCGTCCGGGAGCAAGTCGCGCTCCGCGTCCCGCATGGCTTCGGCCAGTGCCGCGAAGGCCTCGCGCCCGTAGAAGTCGTCGGCGTTGCAGAGCGCGAAGGAACCGCCGAAGCTCTCCGCCGCGGTGAGCACCGCGTGACCCGTGCCCCAGGGACGCGAACGGTCGGACGGCGGGTCGTCAACCAGCCCGGGATGCGCAAGCCCCTGGTACACGTAGCGGATGTCGAGTCCGGCTGCGGCGGCGGGGGCGAGGTGTGCGTCGAAGTCGTCCTGCTTGTCCTCCTGGATGACCAGCACAAAGCGTGTGAACCCGGCCAGCGCTCCGTCATGGAGGGCGTAGTCGAGAAGGGCCTCTCCGCCGGGACGGATCGGCGTGAGCTGCTTGAGGCGGCCGAATCTCGTGGAGCGGCCGGCCGCGAGGATGACGAGGGTCAGGGGTGTATTCACGTTGCGCCACCAGTCGGTTTCGGTTCGGGTTGCCGCGTTCGGGACCGATCGGCGGGCGAGCCGTCGGCGTGTCGTCCCAGCCCCACCATTTCCAGCAGCTTCAGCGCGTTCGTCGACGTGGCGATGCCGGCGCGCAGCCGGTAGTCGAAGGCGAGGCCATCCCCTCCGTCGCCCACCGACTCCGTGAAGTGCATGGCCACGGCCCGCGCGACCAGGTCCTCTGCGTCCGCGAGCGACAGATCGTGCGTGGTCACCGCGCCGATGGCGTTCGTTTCCAGCAGATGACGCATTACCGTGCGGGCCGCGATCCGCCGCTCGGCGCTGTTGGTTCCCCGCAGAATCTCGTCGAGGAGGTAGAGGGTGCGGGGATTGTCGGTGCCGGGCGAGGCCGCGCTGGAGCGGGCCGCATCCACGACCTCCTTCAGCCGGTGCAGGCCGGCCATGAAGAAGGATACGCCGCCGGTGACCGAATCCTCGACCCGCATGCTGGTCACGACGCGCATCGGCGGCATGCGCAGTTCCCCGGCGCACACCGGTCCCCCGGCTTGCGCGAGCACGGCGTTCAGTCCGGCAGCCCGGAGCAGCGTCGACTTGCCGGACATGTTGGAGCCCGTCACGAGCAGGAACGAGCCCGCGGGACCGATCTCGACGTCGTTGCGCACGCAGACGCCGGGGGCGAGGAGCGGGTGGCCGAGTGCCCCGGCTCGCAGCGTGCGGGCGCCCCGGTCCAGTGCGGGCAGGGTCCAGTCGGGGTGGTCGGCCGCGGTGGCGGCGAGGGCGGCCAGCGCCTCGGCCTCGCCGATGGCTTCCAGCCAGTCCCGCACCCGCCGGCCCGACCGCGCTTTCCAGCGCTCGAGCGCGGCCAGCACGTGCACGTCCCAGTGCAGTACGATGGCGAGGGGGAGATGGAAGAGAGGCGACCTGCGAACGTCGGCCAGGTCCAGGAGCCGCCGCAGTCTGGCGATCTCGTCCGGGGCCGCCCGCGGTCCCGTGCCGATGCGTTGTCGGATCGCGGTCATTTGGCGCGACGCGAGGGGTGCATCGACAAGGTGGCCGAGAAGGTCGCCGTACTGCCTGATCCCGGATTCGCCGGCGTCGGCCTCCGCGAAGACACGGTGGATCGCCTTGCGTTGCCGGGTGAGGACCAGGATCGAGACGAGCAGCGGCCAGGCCAGCGCCGCGGTCGGCACCGCGCCCGCAAGGTAGAGGGCGATGGCGGCAAGGTTCACCGGCGCGAGGACCAGGGCGCCGATCCGAACCCACCGGTGTTTCGGCAACCAGGAATCGGCCTCGGCCCAGCGAAGGAAGCGTTCGGCCGTCGAAGCCTCCGCGCCGGGTGTCGAGGGCTCCGGCCCGGCCGGCGAAGGCTGCGCGAGCCGTGCCTCCGCTGTGAGGCGATCCCGGAAGTCCATCGCCGCGGCCATCTCGCGGACCGCCTCCTGGCGCAGCGACACGGTCTCCGGATCGGCCCGGCCGAGCAGCCACGCCTGCAGCGTCCTCCACCCGGGTGCCGTCCCGCAGGTCCCGACCAGCCGCAGGACCGATGCTTCGCCGTACAGGTCGAGGTCCGTGGCGTAGTCGTGGTTCCCCGGGGCCGAGAACCGGGGCGTCGGGGGCAGGTCCGTCCAGCGGCGTTCGACCCGTGCGATCCCGGCCCGGTTGAAGTCCGCCATGAACTCGGCGCGCCGCAAACGGCGCCGCGCGGCCCGTTGCCGCACGACGAGGACCGCGAACGCGACCGCCGAGGCGCCGAGGACCACCCAGGCCGCCGCGCCGTGTCCCGAGGCGAACTGCCACCAGGCGCCGGCCACCGCCGCCGCGAACACGACTAGGCGCCACGTCCCGTACACACCGACGGTTGCCGTCCTCGCGGCCGCCTCCCGGTCGAAGCGCTCCGCCCGCTCGGCGTAGACCGCTACGGGAGAAGCGCTTGCGGTGTCTTTGCGGCGACCGTCACGTTTCATGGATGAAAGTAAGCACTTCCCCGATCCGCGCGGGGCGCGCCGCCGCGTTCGCGACCGTCGCCGCCGCCGCCACCGCCCTCGCTGCCTGCAGCCCGGCCATCGTCGCCCGCGTCGACGCCGTCTTCGCCGACTACGCCAGCCCCGCCGGGCCCGGATGCTCCCTGGGCGTGATCCGGGACGGGCGCCTGATCCACGCCACCGGCTACGGCACCGCCAACCTCGACCACGGCATCCCGAACGGCCCCGCGACGATCTTTCGTGTCGGCTCGGTCTCGAAGCAATTCACGGCCGCCGCGATCGCCCTGCTCAGCATTCGTCGTGAACTGGACCTGGATGCTCCAGTCCGCGACTACATCCCGGAGTTCCCCGACTACGCGGACCCTCCCACCATCAGACACCTGGTTCATCACCGCGCGCGTTACGCGGGATCCTTCCACAGCCCCGAGTTGAATGCCGCCTACCGGATTCTGGAGGAGGGCGGCACGGGGCTCACGCTCCACGCGGGACGCCTCGACCCGGCCACGCTGCTGGCCGATTCGGACGGGGTGCTCACCGGCGAGCGCGGCATGACCTTCCGATTCTCGCAGCTGGTCGACGGCCGCTACCAGGCGATGACGGTCGACGCGGGACGGGTCAGGAACCTGCGTTTCGAGCGGGCCGGGGGCTGAGCGGACGGTGCCCGCGACCTTCACCCTCACCGACGACCTCTTCGCACCCGAGGTGATCGCCGACCCCTACACCTACTTCGGTGCCCTCCGCGAGATCGAACCGGTGCACCGGAACGACCGGTTCGGCCTGTGGCTGGTGACCGGATACGAGGAGCTTGTGTGGATCCTGCGCCACCACGAACTCTTTTCGTCGGCCGTGATCAAGCGCGTCGCGGCGCCGCCCTACCCGCCGGTCGATGCGGCCGACCTGCCGCTTTTCGACGAGATCCGCGAGTTCCGCGCGAACCAGCTCGTGGAACAGGACCGCCCCGAGCACCTGCACCAGCGAGGTGTCGTCCACGGATACTTCACGCCCAAGGCGATGGAACGGTGGCGCCCGTTCGTGCGCGCGGCGGTGGCCGAGATCCTCGATGGCGTTCACGCCGGTGGGACTATGGAAGTGCTGACGGAGCTCGCCGCGCCGCTTCCAGTGCGCATTATCGCGGAGATGATGGGTGTTCCGTACGAGGACCGGGACCGCCTTCGGGCGATGGCCGACGGAATCCTGTACATCAATCGCGGCGAGCCCCATCGTCTCCGCCCGCTCGTTGACGCCGTGAGGGGAATCGTCGACTATGCGTCGCCGCTCGTGAAGGAACGGATTGTGGAACCGGGGACGGATTTCATTTCGGTGCTTGCCGAGGGCGAAAGCCGGGGCGTATTCGACAGGCGGCAGGTGCTGGTGAACACGGGCCTGCTGCTCTTTGCGGGCCACGAGACGACGATGAACCTGATTTGCAACGGGCTTCTGGCCTTCATTCGCAATCCCGGCCAGTGGGAGCGGCTCCGGGCCGACCCCGGGGGAATGGCGCGGTTGGCCACCGAGGAGTGCCTGCGCTACGATCCGCCGGTCAAGTCGACCCAGCGGATTGCCGCCGAAGACGTCGAGATCGCGGGGCGGACGATCCGCGGGGGCGAGCCGTTGCGCTGGATCATGGCTGCGGCGAACCGCGATCCGGCTGTCTTCAGCGATCCGGACACGTTCGATATCGGGCGGCAGCCCAACCCGCATCTGTCGTTCGGGTCGGGAATCCACTACTGCCTGGGAGCCACGCTGGCGCGGATCGAGGGGCAGGAGGTGTTCCGCGGCCTCGCGGAGCGATTCTCCCGCTTCGAACTGGCCACCGACCGGATCGAGTACCAGCCCAGCCTGCAATTCCGGTCGGTCAAGTCGCTGCCCGTGCGGTGGTCGGCATGAGTGGATCCCCGCAGGACCCGATCGTCGGCCCACCGGGACCCGAACCGCTCGCCGCTGCCGCTGCCGCTGCCAGGAAGAGCGTGCCCGAACGGCTCGACGTGCACGTCGACCATGACCGATGCGTCGGCAACGGCATGTGCCTGGAATTCGCCACCGGCGTTTTCGCCCACAACGCGCGACGCCAGGCGGAAGTCGTGGACCCCGAAGGAGACGCAGCCGAGGACATCATCGTGGCCGCTGAAAACTGCCCGACAGCCGCCATCCAGCTCAGCGACGCGGCGACGGGCGAGCCGTACGAGGTGTAGCGGCCCATGGACAGGAAACCCCCGGCAACCGAACGGCGAAGCATCAGTGTTCTCGACTTCGCGCGCCGCAAGAAGGCGGGAGAGCCGATCGTCATGATCACCGCGTACGACGCCCTGTTCGCTTCTCTGGTGGACGCGGCCGGGGTCGACGCGATTCTGGTGGGTGACTCGCTGGTGTCGGTGCTCTGCGGAGAAAAGACGACACTGTCCGCGACCGTCGACCAGATGATCTACCATGGGCGCATTGTCTGCCGGGGCGCGTCGCGGGCGCTGGTCGTGGTCGACATGCCCTTTCTCAGCTACCAGGTGTCGCCTGTGGACGCGGTCCGGAACGGGGGGCGCATTCTCAAGGAGACGGGCGCCGGCGCGGTGAAGGTGGAGGGCGGCGCCGAGATCGCGCCTGCGGTGGAAGCGCTCGTGAAGGCGGGGGTTCCGGTGATGGGGCACGTCGGCTTCACGCCCCAGTCGGTGCACGCGCTGGGAGGGCCCCGGGTCCAGGGACGGGCCGAAGGCGCGCTCGAGAAGCTGTTGGGCGACGCCAGGGCACTCGAGAACGCGGGTGTCTTCGCGATCGTCCTGGAACTCATGCCGGCGCTGATCGCGCAACGGCTGACGACGGGTCTCGCGGTGCCCACGATCGGCATCGGCGCCGGTCCACGCTGCGACGGACAGGTGCTCGTGCTGCACGACCTGCTCGGTCTGAACGAGGGATTCGCTCCCCGCTTCCTGAAACGGTACGCCGAGCTGGGCGAGGAGGTGCGGGGCGCGGTCGAGCGCTACGCGCAGGAGGTACGGAAGGGCAAGTTCCCCGGGCCCGAACACGTGTACAAGGTGTGACGCCGGGTCGCCTGGGCCCGGTCCCCTGCGCCCGGCCGCAATTCCCTACCGCCGGGTCGCGATCCGTTCTTCGGCCATCCAGTCGGCGGCGGCCGCCGTGCTCGTCCCCAATTCCGCTGCCAGCTTGATCACCTGGAGCGTCTGGTCGTAGATCTGCGTCACCTTGGAGTAGATCGTGAAATCCTCCGTGGGCCGCCCGAAGACCTCCTCCTGACAACGGATCAGGCCGCCGGAGTTGACGAGGTAGTCGGGCCCGTAGGTGATTCCACGTGCCATGAGCGCGTCCGCGTGGCGAGCTTCGGCCAGCACGTTGTTTGCGCCCCCCGCCACCGCCGGACAGCGAAGCCGGGGCACGGTGTCGTCGTTGATCACGCCCCCGATCGAGTTGGGTGAGAACACGTCGCATTCCACGTCGCAGATCTCCTCCGTGGGCACGACCTCGGCGCCCATTTCACTTGCGGCGCGGACCGTGACCGGTTCGTAGATGTCGGCGACGGTGAGCTTCGCGCCGGCCTCGTGGCAGAAGCGCGCCACCGCGAAGCCGACGTTGCCCAGCCCCTGGATCGCGATATGACGCCCGGCGAGCGTGTCGCTGCCCGTCGTGGCCTTCAGCACCGCCCTGATTCCGCAACTGACGCCGTACGCAGTCGTCCGCGAAGGGTCGCCCGCGCCTCCCGCGGACTCGTTCACGCAGGCGACGTGTCTTGTTGCACCGCGAATGACCGCCATGTCGTGGGAGTTGGTGCCGATATCCTGACCGGCGATGTACTCGCCTCCCATCGTCTCTACGAAACGTCCCAGGGCGCGCAGCATGGCCGGATTCTTCGAGGTCCGCGCGTCCCCGATCACCACGGACTTGCCGCCGCCCAGGTCGACGCCGCTGATCGCGGCCTTGTAGGTCATGCCGCGCGACAGGCGCAGCACGTCGTTCAACGCTTCTTCTTCGGTCCGGTACGGCAGCATCCGCACGCCCCCGAGCGCTGGACCCAGGGTCGTGTCGTGAATCGCGACGATTGCCCGCAGCCCCGACTCGTTGTCGTTGCAGAAAACCACCTTCTCGTAATCATATTCGGAAAGACGCTCAAACACATGCATCGGACGGGTGAGCTCCAATTCTTCTGATCGACTATGGGAAACCTCGCCGCACCGGCCCCTCGCCAGGTCGACGACACCTCAAGATGGAAAACAACCCCGTAAAATAAGCCCAACGGAGCCTGCGCGCCGAACGGTTGCGGTTGCCCGTTTGCGGGTCTACGGTACCGGATCCGCAGTTGCCGGGCGCGCCTGGAAGGGCGACTCCCACTTCTCGAACCAGCTTGCTGGAGGACTCATGACCACGCTTCATTCGGCCACCGCGGCCAGCCAGTCGCGCCCCGTCCTGTTGGCGCTTGCCGCAGCGGGCCTCATCCTCTCGCCGGGAGTCCGTCCCGCGACAGCCCAGGAATCGGCCGATCCGGTGGCTGAACTGGTCGCCCGCCTCACGCTCGACGACTACAAGGCCACCCTGAAAGGCTTGACGCAGTTCGGGGACCGCAGACAGGGGACACAGCGCAACCGGGACGCGGTGGACTGGATCGAAACCACCCTGCAGGACTTCGGCTGCACCAGCACCGAGCGCGTCTTCTACATGTTCCCGCCCCCGGACGCCCGGCCGCGGCGTGCTCCGCCGCAACGTTCCGCCGGGCCCCCGCGTGCGCGCCCGCAGCAGCGGCAGGAGGAGGACCTGACCACCGCGACAGGGGGGCGGGTCGGTCGGCGCGGAGCCGGTTCCGGCGGCAGCGTGATCTTCGGCTACCGGGGCCGCACCGGCGTGAATCGCGACCTCATGGCCCAGCCCGACGAGCGCATCCGTGAACTGAACCGCGAAGAGCCGGTGGACGGCGAGCGGTCTCAGGTCTACTGCACCAAGGTGGGCACGACGCGTCCCGACGAGATGTACATCGTCGGCGCGCACATGGACGGACACGGCGTGAACGAGGCCGTGGACGACGACGGGTCCGGTACGGCTCTCGTCATGGAACTCGCCCGCATCTTCAGCTCACCGGACGTGCAGACCGAACGCTCGATCCGCTTCGCACTGTGGAACAACGAGGAGACGGGGCTGAATGGCGCGCGCGCGTACGTGGCGCAGCGGCAGGAGCTCCAGGGCGTGGAGGATCCACCGGGTTCCGGGCACTACCCCGAGCCGCGATGGCTGGGGATGATTCAGCACGACATGATGCTGTGGGATCACGGAGCACCGGGTCCCGACGGACGGGTCAGCCGCGATCAGCGCCCCGAAGCCGACGTCAACATCGAGTTTCAGTCGAATTCCGATATGGCGCGGGAGTCGATGGAACTGGCGTTCTTTTTCAAGGCCGCCAACGAGCGCTACGCCACCGACTACCCCGCGACGGTCGGCCCCCACATGACCAACACCGACTCCACGCCCTTCATGAACCTCGTCGCGGCGATCAGCCTTCGGGAGAACGAACGCGGGGCGCATGTGGGCGCCGGGTGGAATCCCAACTGGCATCAGCCCACCGACGTGTGGACGACCTACACGGACGACGACTTCCGGCTCGGGTTGAACGCCGCACAGACGACGCTGGCCGCGATTGCGCAACTGGCCGGTGCGGAGGTGGTGCCTTAGCAGCCCGTGGACAAAATCCCCCCGGCATTCGACCGGCGATGCATCCGGGCCGGGCGCTCGGCTTCACCCCTTCACGCTGTAAAGCAAAGTTTACATGATGTCATGTTTACTATACATCGTGTCTTGTCGGGGCCGTGCTCTGCGTTGCTCCTCGGGCCCGTAGCGCTGCTACTGGCCTTTCGTCGCGCCTTGCCGGCCCGGCGCCTCGCCGCTCTCGGTGCTCGGGCGGATTCATCCACGGACTGTTAGCAGCCCTCAGGAGACGCCGCTAAACCGCGCGATCTCGGCCTCCGCCGCGATGTAGCCGAAGCCCGCCCAGCCGGAGCCCTCCAGAATACGGCGGAACATCTCTTCGGCCTGCTCGGATCGCCCGTTGTACAGGTGCCACGTGGCCACGCCGTACGCGATCGCCACGCCGGCGGGGTCGTCCTCCTCCGGGTTCCACAGCTCGTCGGCCCCGATCTCTCCCCTGTACATCAGGAGGAGGCGGTGGTAGCTCGTGTTCTCGATCACGTCCAGCTCCGCCGTGATCGGCTCCAGGACGGCGGCGGCTTCCTCGTCGCGGCCCAGTCGGCGCAGCGCCATGTACCACCAGTGCGAGATCGCGACCAGCTGGTCGGGGTTCGTGGTCACGGCGAAGTAGGCCTCGTACGACGGCAACGCGGCCTCGAAGTCGCCCTTCAGGTAGTGGGCGAGCGCGAGGTGGTAGTGGATGTTCGACTGCAGGGTGCTCGTGGGGATGCCGCGCTCGTTCGGCTGACCGTCCGGCTCCACCTCGTCGGGATGGCCCTCCACGAGCGTGGCCGCATGAGACAGGTCCTCGATGGCGCGGTCGAATTCCCGGACACTGATCCAGCGGTGCCCGCGGTGGCGGTACATGCGCGCATCGCCGGGGTGCTTGCGGATGCCCTCCGCGAATACTTCGATCGCGTCCCGGTATTGGCTCGTGTAGCCGATGCGCCGGCCCAGCCAGATGATCGCGTCCGCGTCGTCGGGGTCGGACTCGTAATCGGCCCGGGCGGCATCCACGTCCGCTGCCTGGCGGGCCGCCACCTCGGGCGACGGCAGCATGGGATAGAGCGGATCGCCCAGCAGCGAGATGGCCTCGGCTCCCTCGGGCAGCGCCACGTCGGCCGAACCGCTGTCGGCCGCGCCGCATGCGGCGGACAGTGAAACGAGGGGCAACAGAGCAGCGGTGAGAAGCGTGCGGTGCATGCGGGCGTCCCGGTTGATGAGGGCTGGGAGTGTTTTCGGGGACAAGGTTGTCGTCCGGGTCGGCCGGGGCAACGGGACGGCTGCTTTTGCACGGAGAAGGCGGGCCGGGTAGACTGTGGATCGTGACCCGACCCGACCGGAGGAAAAAGGCGCGCAGCATGTCAATCGCAAAGCTGTCCGGAATCACACTGCAGGTGTCCACGTTCGCCGTCGCGGCAGTCGTCGCCGTGGGCCTCGCGCCCGGCCCTCTGCCCGCCCAGACGGATGCCGCGCACACCGACGCTGCCACCGACGACATCACCTTCAGCCGCGACATCGCCCCCATCCTGCAGCGCGCCTGTGTGCGCTGCCACCGCGACAACGGCGTGGCGCCCATGTCGCTCGTCCGCTTCGACGAGGTCAAGCCCTACGCAAGCCGGATCGTGCGCCGCACCGGGATCCGCGACCGCATGGGGGCCATGCCGCCCTGGTACGTGGAGAAGAACATCGGCATCCAGCACTTCAAGGACGACATGTCGCTCGACGACCGCGAGATCGACGCGCTGGAGCAGTGGTGGCGCGCCGGAACGCCCGAAGGCGATCCCGCGGACCTCCCGCCTCCGCTCGAGTTCGACGACGACATCGTTTGGGTCGCGGGCGAGCCCGACCTGGTCGTCCGCCTCCCCGAGGTGCTGGTCGAGGGCGACGTCCCCGACTGGTGGGGCGACATCGAACCCATCCCGACCGGCCTCACCGAAGACCGCTACGCCAAGTCCGTCGAGATCCGCGAGGTCAACGACGTCGGCCGCAACGCGGAAGGCGCACACGAGGGGCGCCACACCGTCGGCGGCCGCTTCGTCGTGCACCACATGATCTGGAGCACGCGCGTGCCCGAGGCCGAGGCGGGCGACGGCCCCAGAACCATAAGCTGGCCCGTCCACGAAGTAGGCCGCGAGCCCGACATCTTCGACGAGGACGCGGGCCGTCTCCTGCGAGCGGGTTCGTCCGTCGTCTCGAACTCGCTGCACCTGCACTCCAACGGCCGCGACACCCGCGCCCACCTGGAGATCGGCTTCCGCTTCCACCCGCCCGACTACGAGCCCAGATACCGCCGCGCCTTCTTCGGCCTGGGCAACGGCAGCGACATCGACATCCGGGCAGGAGAGGCGGGCCAGGAACTGCACGCCTACCAGGTCCTCAACCAGCACACCAAGATTGTCACCTTCGAACCCCACCTGCACGCGCCCGGCATGCGCATGTGCCTCGAGGCGATATGGGGCTTCAACGTCGAGACGATCAACTGCGTCGGCTACGACCACAACTGGGTGCGCGGCTACACCTACGCGCAGGACCACCAGCCGCTGCTGCCGAGGGGAACGGTCCTTCATATCGTCGGCTACATGGACACGTCGGACTCGAACCGCAACGTGCCCGACACCCGCAACTGGCAGGGCTCGGGGAACCGCTCGGTGGCCAACATGTTCATCGACCTCGGCATGCGGGTCGCGCTCACCGACGAGCAGTTCGTCGAGGAGATGGCGCTCCGCCGCGAACGTCTCGCACTCGGCCCCAACGACCACGTGATCGGGTGTCCGCTCTGCATGGTGATCCCCGAGAACGGGAACCCGCGCTACTACGTGGAGGATGGGGAGGGGGCCGGAGGCCAGGGCGACCAGGCCGGCGATTCCACCCGCGCGAACCGTGGCCGCGGGAACCGGTAGCGGGATGGGGGGAAGGTTCGCAGGGTCCGCACTGCCGAGGTCGCGGTGCGGTGACCGCGTTCCGGCGCGCCCCGCCGGTGTCATGGCGACGATTGCGCTCGCGTTCCCCTTGCTCATCGCTGGCGCGGCCCCATACCAGGCCGCCGCGCAGACCTACCAGCGCGGCCAGAACGTGGCGCCCGCGTTCGAGGGCTGGGAGCGCAACGAGGACGGCTCGTTCAACTTCCTGTTCGGCTACATGAACCGGAACTGGCTCGAAGAGGTGGATGTTCCGGTCGGGGAGCACAACGCGTTTTCCCCGGGACCGGCGGACCGGGGTCAGCCCACGCACTTCCTCCCGCGCCGCAACCGCTTCGTCTTCAAGGTCCGCGTGCCGGCGGACTGGGGCGACCGGGAGCTCGTGTGGATGCTCACGAGCCACGGGGTGACGGAGCGGGCCTACGCGACACTCCGACCCGACTACGTCGTCGACAATGTCGTGATCATGTCCGAGACGGGCGCGCTGGGGGCGGGATCGAGCAACGCCCGGATGCGCGCGAACGAGCCTCCCGCGATAACGCTGGAGGGCCCGGCCGCCCGCGAGGCCACCGTGGGCGTCCCGCTCGGCATCACGGTGCTCGTGCAAGACGATGGCCTGCTGAGGTCGCGCCGCCGCCCCCCACCCCCGCCACCCGAAACACCCGAGGACTCCGCGCGCGTCGACTCGATCTGGAACGCACCGCCCACCTTCAGCCGCAGGCAGCTCACGCCCCCGTCCCGGATCACGGTGCAGAAGGCGAACGGGCTGTTCATGTCGTGGTTCCTGTACCGGGGTGAGGGCGCCGAGGACGGCGAGAGCCCCCTGACCTTCGATCCACCCCAGATCAAGGTGTGGGAGGACACGCGCGCCGGGGCCAACTCGCCCTGGGCCCCGCTGTGGGTGCCGCCCGAGCTGCCCGAAGACGGCCGCTGGACCGTGAACGTCACCTTCGACCGCCCGGGGACCTATCTGCTGCGCGGGCGCGCGGACGACGGCGGGCTGTTCTCGGACGTGGAGGTGACGGTCATTGTCAGGCCCGTGGCGAGTTAGGAGGCGGGGTCAGCAACCCTCGGTAGAATGCCCCCAGGTTGGCCGAACTGGGTCACCAGGCCCTGTTCCTGTAGAGAGTGCCCGGGAGACGGCGCCACGAAACAGTCGCGGCTCGTAGAGTAGTACAGGCAGCCGACCTCTTCGTGGGGTCTCTCTCGGACGAAGCGCTCCGCGTCGAGAAGTGCCGTTCGCCAAGCCGCTTTCGCTGCGGCGAGATCGAACGGTCTGGCGAGGGCAAGCCGCGCGATTTCCCCGGGCTGATATCGTCCTCGCCGTTTCAGTTGCTCGAGAAGCGACGCCGGTGTGAATCCCGGGTCCTTTCCGACGGCTGCCCAGACCATGGCACCAAGAGGCAGGACATGCTCGTGGGCGTAGAGGATGTCCACGAAGTCGCGCGCCTCATTGCGACCCGCGAGGGTCAGCACCTTGTTGATCGCCAGGTCCACCTCGTGCAGTACCAGGCCGCCGGTCGCGTCTTGCACCAGGGGCATGAAGCGCCATGCCGAGTCGTGCGCCCAATCGATACGTGTGGCCTGATCTTCCACCGCAACAAGTGCCCGGATGAAGCCGGGCTGGCTGAGGAGGACTTCAACACGATAGCCCGCTTCTTCGAGCACCGAGTTGTCCCGCGTGAACGATTCCGCGACGGCCTCGATGGAGTCGTGAAAGAAGTCGAGATCGTCGCTGAACCGGTACGAGGTCGGCGCAGAGTGGAGTGCCGTTCCCTCGGCCAGGTAGCCTGCAGCACCGCTCGAGCGTGCCAGCCGCGCCAATACCTCTTGCTGAAAGCCGGTTAGCGGCACAGTCGTCCAGCCCTTCTCCAGGCCCTCATGTCGCCGTTTTTCCGGAGCGTGTCGGCGACCCAGTCGACATCGGCCAGGCCGATATCGAGATCCTTGCGGTAGGACCAGAAGCATGTCGCGTGGAACTGGCGAAACGCCCGCCGGGCCTCGCGTACGCGCACCATGGCCCGGGCGGTCTCGGGGTCAAGTGTGCGACGGCTCTTCCTGCCCCCTCGACGGCCGATTTCCGCCAGGTATTCGTGGATTGTGTTGTCCATGAGAGTATCATAAGCCGCTTATGATCAATCGTCCATTCCCGCTACAGCCGATACCGCTCCTGCAATACCGCCACCGACGCCAGCATGAACAGCAGCGAATCGAGCGACGGGCGGTCCTCTCGGGGCATGGCAGGGAGGCGGTCGAGCAGATCCACCACCGCCCGGTGATCAAGGAAGGGCACCGAGCGGCAGGCGTCGCCGCGCAGGGTGTCCTGCAGGAAATCGTGGAGCGGGCCGCCCGCGGCGTGGACCGCGGTGGGGCCCCAGAACGGGCGCTTGACGCGGTCGTAGACCGGGTCGGGAATGTAGGACCGCATCGCTTCGCGGAGCAGGTGTTTCTCGCGCGGGTGGTGGGCGAGCAGGGAGACCGGGAGACTATTGACGTATTCGAAGAGGTGGTGGTCGAGGAAGGGAAGGCGGACCTCGACGCCGTGCGCCATGTCGAGCCTGTCGGCGGCCAGGTGGTAGTTGACGAAGAGCGAGTGCAGCCACAGGTAGAGCAGGCGCCGCGACGGTTCGCGCCGTGACAGGTCGGCGGAGCGCCGGCAGCGGCGGTAGTACGTGCGGTAGACGTCGTACCCGGCGAAGTCGTCCAGGAAGTCGCGGGTACACGCCGCGTGGAGGTGGCCGAGTCCGCGGGCCAGGCGCGTGAAGAGCGAGGGCGCCGCGGGAAGGAGCAGGGCGAGGCGGGCAAGCCATGGCGAGGCGGCGGCCAGGCCGGGGTAGTGGCGCGAAGGTGACCGCAGCAGCCCGCCCAGCATGCGCAGCAGCTTGCGCGCACCCGGCCGCCGGCCGGAGCCCACCGTGGCGCGCAGGAACTCGTAGCCGAAGAAGGCCTCGTCGGCGCCCTCGCCGGCGAGCATCGACTTGTAGCCCGCGTCGCGTACGCCGCGGCTGAGCAGGTAGCGCGCGGCCCCGTGCGTGTTGTACTGGATCGTCTCGGCGTGCCACACCGCGTCGGCGAAATGGTCGGCCAGTTCGGCGTCGCTCAGCGTGACCACATGGTGCTCGGCGCCCGCCGCCGCAGCGGCCTCGCCGGCGCCCGCGCTCTCGTCGAAGTCGCGGCGCTCGAAGCCGACCGTGAAGGCGGCGACGGGGTCGTCCGTGCACTCCGCCGCCACGCCCAGGACCGCCGACGAGTCCAGCCCACCGCTCAGCAGGCATCCCACGGGGACCGCCGCGACCATGCGCAGCCGGACCGACTCCTCGGTGAGATCCCGGACGCGGTCGATCGACTCTTCCAGGGTGGGCGTGTGGCCGCGGGGGGTGGGCGTGCGGACGGGCCGGCGCCGCGGCGATGGCGGCAGGTCCCAGTAGCGCTCCATCCGCACCCCGGCCGCGCTCGCGTGCAGGAAGTGCCCGGGCGGCAGCTGCGAGATGCCCGCGAAGAGCGAGATCCTCTCGTCGGGGCAGGCGTGGAGGGCGTGGTAGACGCCCCGCGTGTCCCATCCCGCCGCGACGCCGGCTGCCAAGAGGGCCTTGGCCTCCGACGCAAGGCAGAGGTGGCCTTCGCTCTCGGCGTAATGGAGCGGCTTCAATCCGAAACGATCGCGCGCCGCGAAGAGGACGCCGCTCTCTTCATCCCAGATAACAAACGCGAACTGGCCGCGAAGGTGCCTCAGGCACGCCGGTCCCATCTCCTCGTAGAGGTGAAGCGCGATCTCGCTGTCGGAGCGGGTGCGGAAGCGGTGCCCCCGGTCCGCGAGCGATGCACGGATGCGCTTGTAGTCGTAGAACTGGCCGTTGTGGATGATGTGCAGGCGTCCGTCCTCGCTGGCGATCGGCTGATGGCCCTGGGGGTCGGTGATCGCGAGCAGGGTGTGGCCCAGCCCCGCGCGGCCGGACGGTGCGATCCACGTGCCCTCTCCGTCGGGGCCCCGGTGGCGCATGGCGAAGGTCGCGCGTTGCAGGGCGTCGGCGGGAACGGGCCCGTCGCGGGACAGAATCGCGGCGATTCCGCACATGGCCGCTAGACCGCGTGGCGTCTGATGCGCCGATGCGGGCGCATCACGACATCACCGCCGCTGCAGGTGAAGCGCATGAGGACCCGCTCTTCGCCGCGGGTCAGGTCAAGGTTGTCCGGGGTGATGCGCTGTACGACGGCGACCGCCTCGATCTCGCCGGCGTCGGGGTGCGCGCGCGCGAATCTCCTGGCGTGTCTGGCGAGCAGCGACTGTCGGATCAGGTCGAGACTGGCGGGCTCCATCTGCAGCCAGACGTTGCCGAAGAAGTAGGATTGGAGGAGAAGGTGACGCATGCTGTCCGGGAAGAGTTCGCGCGGCTCGACCGATTCGTTGCGGCCCGAGTGGAGGCGCCGCACCTCGTAGCGGGCATGATAGTTGCGCGCATCGACCCAGTCGAAGAGGCGGTAGCTCTGGAAGAGCCCGAAGAGCCAGAGGAACGAGCGGATCGGGTTGGCCCAGCCGCTGCCCGAGTATGGCTGGCCCGGTCTGGGGAGCCGCAGCCAACTCCTTGCGGCCTGCCAGATGCTCATGATCGCCAGGAGTGCTACAAGGGCTACGGCGGCGACCTCGGCCGGGGCGTTGCCGACCAGCGGCATCGCGGCCAGGGCAGGCGCGCCCGGCCCAAACGCCCCGCCGAACGCGGCCGCCCCGCCGGACATGATTTCAGGCGCGAGCGGAAGCGCCAGCGCGGCCAGCATGAGCGCGTTGGAGTACGGGATCTTGAGCGTGGCGATGATCCCCAGGTGAAAGACCGCCGCGGCGGCCACCAGCGCCCACTTTGCCGCGGAGCCCGCCGGCAGCACGAAGATCAGGACGAACAGCGGCTCCAGGATGAGCGCGGCCCAGGTCACCAGACGCAGAGGAGCGCGGTGGCGGAGGGTCCAGAAGTGCGGCGTGCGCGCGATCGGCATCTTGAGCGCGGCGTGCATCGCGGAGCCGCCCCGCCACATGGGGCTGGAGAACTTGTACAGGCCGGCCACCAGGTAGATCAGCGCCAGGTTGGCCACGAACGCGCGGGGCGCGGTGCCGGGGACGGTGGCGGCGTGCCACTGCGAGTTGGCGGTGGCCAGCGCGCCGGGGTTTGCGGCTCCGCTCGGCAGGAGGTCCGGCAGGTTCAGCGTGGTGCCGACGGGAAGCAGGACCAGCCACAGGCACAACAGGTGCACGATGCAGTCGTCCAGGTACGCGGCGAGCGCGTTCCACCGATAGGTCGACACGGCCGCCGCGAAGAGGAAGGCGGCCGCGGGGCGGGGGTGGTAGCCGACGACCACGCAGACCGCCGCCAGACACGCGCCGAGATAGGTTGCGCGAAAGAGCCACCCGGACATCCCCGGCTGGAACAGGCCGAAGCGAAGCGGAGGGAACAGCCGGATACACAGCCGGTGGTCGATTAGGCCGTCGGGGTCGCTGAAGTCGCGCGCCTGGCGCAGGACCTGGATGAAGTAGACAAGCAGCACGCCTCCCGCCAGCGCGCGGAACATGTCGAGCGGAAGCGCGGGGACAGGGGCTGCGAGGGGGGGCATGGCGACGAATGTAGCAGAAGCACGGAGGTCGATTTGCCCAGGCCGCGGTCGGCCCCGACCTTGACCGGAGACACCGACTTTCGGAGGGGAGACCTCAATGTCACGGAAATGGCTGACCGTTTGTGCCGCCGTACTGTTCCTTCCGTCCCCCGCCCCCGCCCAGCTCTCCGACGTCCAGATGGAGTGGGGCGTGACGATCGCCGTGCGGGACGGCACCAACCTCCACGGCACGATCTACCGCCCGGCGGACCAGACGGAACCGCTGCCGGTGATCCTCGGGTCCATAACGTATTCGTTCCGTACAACATGACCTGGCTGACGTTCACGAGCGGGAAGGCGGCACAGAGCACGATCTTCGGCGACGGGGAGCTGTGGGCCGACGCGTTCAGCGAGCGCTACTTCAACCACCGCCCCTTCGCGGACCTCGACCGGATCGTCGGCAACCTGACGACGCGCTTCCAGACGTGGATGGAACACCCCACGCCGGACGAGTACTGGCTGGCCTCGGCGCCCACTCCCGAACAGCTCGCGGCGATGGACATCCCCGTCCTCACGATCACCGGGCACTACGACGGCGACCAGCGCGGCGCGCTCCAGCACTACCGCATGCACATGCGCCACGGCAACGAGGCGGCGAAACAGAGGCACTACCTGGTGATCGGCCCCTGGAATCACGGTGGCGTGGGCACGTCGGTCGGCTCGGTGGGCGGGCTCGAGTTCGGCCCCAACGCCCTGCTCCCCCAGGACTCGCTGCGCAAGGCGTGGTACGACTGGACGCTGAAGGACGGCCCGCGCCCCTGGTTCCTCGAGAAGCGGGTGGCGGTCTACGTCGCCGGCCGCGACGCCTGGGAGTACGCGGACGCGCTGGAAGAAGTCGCGAACGATCAGTTGACCTACTACTTCGACTCTGCCGATGGACGCCCCAACGACATCTTCCGTTCCGGGACGCTCGCTCCGGAGCCCACCGGCAACACCCCGGCCGACTCCTACGTCTACGACCCCCTCGACACCCGCCCGGGGCACTTCGAGAGCTTCGAGTCCGGCAACAACCTCTCTCACTTCTTCTGGGGCGAGCAGCCGCTCAACCAGCACTTCGCGCTGAACATGTTCGGCAACGGACTGGTCTATCACACCGAACCGTTCGAGACCGAGACCGACCTCGCGGGCTTCATGGAGTTCGACGCGTGGATGAGCCTCGACGTGCCCGACACCGACTTCATGGTGACGGTCTACGAGATCATGCCCGACGGCACCAGCATCTTTCTCACGGGCGACATCATGCGCGCCCGCTACCGCAATTCGCGCACGGTCGAGGAACTGGCGACCCCGGGCGAGGTGAACCGGTACCGCTTCGACGGCTTCCAGTTCTTCGCGCGCCAGGTTGCGGCGGGCAGCCGCCTCCGGCTGATCCTCAACTCACCGAATTCGGTGTGGCTCCAGAAGAACTACAACAGCGGCGGCCGGGTCACCCACGAGTCGGGAGCCGACGCGCGCACGGCGACGGTCACCTTCCATCACGGCGGCGAGTATCAGAGTCGGCTGAGCGTGCCGGTGAGGCGGCGACCGGTGTCGTAGGGGGGTCGGTGCATGGGCCGGGATCGCATTGCAGTTTGTCATTTGGATTGACAATTTGCAAGGTGCCTACCACCCTTTGATGGCGCTTCAACCCGTTTGACCCGACCACCCGTTGCGCGGGGCGATCTTCGAGAGTTGGGTGGCGTCCGAGATCTTCAAGGCCGCAACCCACCGCGGCGTACATCCCTGGATGCACCACTACAGGGCGGCGGGCACCGAAGTCGATTTGATCGTCGACACGGGATCCGCGTTGATCCTCACCGAGGCCAGGTCCGGAAGCACTGTAACCCCACGCTTTTTCGCGGGAATGCGCCGACTTGAGGGCGAACTGGCGAAAGCCGGATTCGCCACCGAACGGCGCCTGGTCTACGGGGGTGATCTCCGACAATCCCGCATGGACACGGAAGTCGTCCCCTGGAGCCGGCTGCTGGAACTCGCCTGGTGAGCGCCGCCCCTACCTCGTGACCCGCCCGATGATCCGGAAGTCCAGCGTCGTGTCCATCCCCGGCCCCGTCGTCAGTTCCACCTTGACCGGCTCGCTCACCCCGCCCGGCGGCAGCCGGTCGTGCGAGCCCATCCTGCCCTCGAACGACCATTCACGGCCCTCGCCGCCCTCCGCACGCAGCCGCACCGGCCCGTGCACCACGCCGTCCGACACGTTCCGGAGCTGCACTTCCACCGTCGCCGTGCCACCGGCCGCATCGTAGACGACAGGCCCCGTCACCACCAGCAGCTCGCCGGTGATGTCCGCCTCCTCGCCATCGGGGGCTGCGGAGGCACCGGCCGTCACCTCCACCGTGGTCGTGAACAACTCGTCGATCCCGTTCCGGCGGCTGATCCACAGGGGATGAAAGACGCCGTTCGCGTCGCCCGCGAGCCCCAGGTAATGACCGGGCTGGTTGCCCCGCGCATTGTCGAAGGATACCTCCAGGCGAGCGTGACCCGGATCTCCGAAATACTCCGCCCTGGCGTTGCGGCTCTGCTCGGCCATCACCACGGTCATGCGCTGAATCAGGTCCATCTTCGCGATCTCTTCGTCGGTCAGCTCCTTCACGTCGGGGTCGGCCGCGACATTGTGAACCCGCGCCACGGGGGTGTGCGCCGGCGGCGGGCAGGACGGCGCGCTCGCCACCGGGACGTTCCGGCCGAAAGTCTCCCCGCCATCCGACGACGACGTGAAGAACAGCTCCCAGCACCGGCGCGTCTCGTCGCGGCGCCGATCGTACCACGCCACGCCCACAACGCCGTCCCGGTTGACCTCGACCACGGGGATCATGCGGTCGTCCAGGGGCGCGCCCGGCGCCGCCGGCTCGTTGTCGTTGAGCCGCATCCGGTCCGACCAGCCGCGCCCGCCATCGGTGGAGCGGCGGAACCAGATGTCGGAGGTCCCGTCGCTGACCTGGTCCCAGACGACGTAGATGTTGTCGCCGTGGGGGCCGTCCGTGCGGTCCCAGATCACGATCGGCAGCGTGAACGCGCTCGTCATCTCTGTCTGCGCGTACGGCCAGGAGTGGGTACCGACCCGGAATGCGACCTCCGGCTCGGTAAAGGTCTCGCCCCCGTCCTCCGACCGCATGGTGAAGAACGGCATCCGGGCGTTCATCTCGTCGCTCAGCGGGAAGAAGTACTGGTAGAACGTGACGAGCAGCGCCCCATCCGACAGCACGACGGGCTCGGTTGCCACGAGCTTGCCGCCGGGGATCGTGGTGAGGAGCTTCGGCTCGCTCACCGTGTTGCCGCCGTCGTCCAGGGTGTGCAGGAACAGCTGGAAGTCGTCCCGGATGAACGAGTCCCGCACATCGTTCCACACCACGTAGAGGCGCCCCCGGTTGGGACCGTCGCTCCAGTCCGCGGCGATGCGGGCGTGGTCGGGCGGCACGGGGCTGCGCAGGCGCGCCGGACCCGTCCAGGTCGCGCCCTCGTCGTCGGTCGACCACACCATGATCGTGCCGTTGGTGCGCACCGGCTGATCGGGCAGCAGGCCGCCCATCGTGTTCGCGCCGACGTAGCAGTAGAGGATCCACATCCTGCCGTCGGGGCCCGGGACCACCATGGGGTCGAAGGCGCCGGGCTCATCGCCAGGAAGCGTGACCGGCTCCCACGTCACCCCGCCGTTGCGGCTCACGAAAGCGGCGTTGCTGCGGGCCGACAAGCCTTGGGCAAACGTCGGATCAAAGCTCATGCCGCCGGTCTGCGTCACCGCGATCAGGAAGTCGGGATTGTCCGGACTGGCTGCGATCCAGGGCTCGTTGAACTGGCCGGGCCCGACGCGCAGGTTGGGGCCGACGACGACTTCGGGGGTCTGGGCGGTGAGGTGCGTTGCACAGGCAAGCAGGGCCACCAGTGCGGGGAGGGATGCTTTTGTCGTCTTCATTGTCGCCCGACTCCTGATTGCTGCATGTTTGCTGGCGGTGGCGTGTCCCCGTTGACCATGGCGGGGCACCCCTTCCCAAACAAGATTGAGCACCGGGAATGAGAGAGTGAAAAACGACTACGACGCGATCATCATCGGGGCGGGCGTCATCGGCACCGCCACCGGCTTCGAGCTCGCCAGGCGCGGGTACCGTACCCTCAACGTGGACAAGCAGCCGACGGCCGGTTCCGGCTCGACGTGCAACACCTGCGCGATCATCCGCCTGCACTACTCCACGCCCGACGGCTGCGCGATGGCCCGCGAGAGCTACTTCCATTGGCTCGACTGGGGCCGGTACCTGGGCGTGGCCGACGAGATGGGGCTCGCCCAGTACGTCAACACGGGCTGCCTGGTCGTCAAGAACGACCGCAACCGCAACCTGGTCAACGTGATGGCCGCGCTCGACGAGCTGCACGTCGCCTACGAGGACCTGACGGCCGACGGAATCGCCGCACGCTTCCCCTGGATCGACACCCGCACCTACGGTCCCCCGGTCACCACCGACGACGAGCGCTTCGGCGAGCCCACCGGCGGACACATCCGCGGCGCCGTGTACATCCCGGAGTCCGGCTACATCGACGATCCCACCCTGGCATGCCACAACCTGCAGCGGGCGAACGAGGCGCATGGCGGCGAGTATCGTTTCAACGCAGAGGTTGTGGCGGTTTTGAAGAGCGGAGGCCGCGTCTCGGGAATACGTCTCGCCGACGGCTCCGAGATCCGCGCGCCGGTGGTGGTGAATGTGGGCGGCCCCCACTCGGCGATCATCAACCGCATGGCCGGCGTTCTCGACGGCATGAACATCACGACACGCGCTCTCAAGCAGGAGGTGTGCTACGTCCCGGCCCCCGCCGGCATGGACTACAACCAGCTCGCACCCCTCATCTCGGACGGCGACATCGGGTGCTACTCGCGGCCGACTACCGGCAATCACATCCTGATCGGCTCCGAGGACCCGCCCTGCGACGTGCTGGAGTGGGTGGAGGACCCGGACGACTACAACACCAACTTCACGCACCAGTGGGAGACCCAGGTCATGCGCGAGGCGCAGCGGCTGAAGGGGCTGGGCATTCCCGGCCAGACCGGCGGGCTCGTCGACCTGTACGACGTGTCGGACGACTGGATCCCGATCTACGACAAGTCCGATCTGCCCGGCTTCTACATGGCCGTGGGCACGTCGGGCAACCAGTTCAAGAACGCGCCCGTGGCGGGCAAGCTCATGGCCGAGCTGATCGAGCAGGTGGAGGGTGGCCGCGATCACGATGCGGACCCGGTCACCATGCCGCTCACGTACACGCGCCGGAGTTGCGACATCGGGTTCTTCAGCCGCAGGAGGTCGCTGAACCCGGATTCGTCGTACTCCGTCATCGGTTGATGAGCTGGCTCCGACCGCGCCGTCTCTGGCGTCCCGCGCCGCTCGAGCGTCACTACGAGTTCGTCATCATCGGCGGCGGCATTCACGGCCTTGCGACCGCCTACTACCTGGCCCGCACCCACGGCATCGAGAGCGTCGCCGTGCTCGAGTCGCACTACATCGGTTTCGGCGGGTCCGGGCGGAACACGGCGATCGTCCGCGCCAACCAGCGGACGGTCGAGAACGTGCGGCTCTACGAGGAAGGGCTGAAGCTGTGGCCCGTCCTGACCGACGAGCTCGACTTCAACCTCATGTTCTTCAACTGCGGGACCCTCAACCTCGGGCACAGCGAGGCCGCGATGAACGGGATTCGCATGCTGGCCAGCACCCACAACCTCGTGGGCGTGAAGTCGGAGGTGCTCGACCCGCAGCAGTGCGCGGAAGTCATCCCCGGGCTCGACCTCTCCGACCGTCCCGCATTCCCGATCCACGGAGGCCTGTACCACCCCCCCGGCGGAATCGTCCGGCACGATGCGGTCGTGTGGGGTCTGGCCAAGGGGGCGAGCGCCCGGGGCGTGCACATCCACCAGGGTTGCGAGGTACAGGGGATTGACACCAGCGACGGCCGCGTGACGGGCGTTCGCACCAGCCTGGGCTCCATCGGTTGCGATCGGCTGGGGATCATGGCGGGGGGATACGGCTCGGCGGTGGCCGCCATGCTGGGAATCGAGCTGCCCATCCACCCCCTCACGATCCAGGCGATGGTCACGCACCCCTTCAAGCCGTTTCTCCACACCGCCTTCTCCTCGGGCGCCTACCACGTCTACGCCAACCAGACGCTCAAGGGGGAGATCGCGACCGGCGCCCACATGGACCCGCAGGTCAACTACACGAACGATGCCACCGCGTACTACCTCAAGCACCAGGCCGAGGCGCTCGTCGAGCTGATGCCCGCGCTGCGCGGCGTCCGCTTCATGCGCATCTGGTCGGGCCTGGCCGACATGACGCCGGACATGGCGCCGATCATGGAGGGCGAGCTGGGCTACGAAGGGCTCTACCTGGACGCGGGCTGGGGGTACTTCGGCTTCAAGTCCGGGCCCGTGGCGGGCAAGTACATGGCGCAGTACATGGCCAGCGGCGAGAGACCGGAGATCCTGGCGCCGTTCAGGCTCGGCCGCTTTCTGGAGAACCGCTATTCCGGTGAGACGGCTGCGGTCATGAAGTACGGGCACTGGGACTGATGAGACCCCGCCGACCGATGGGACCGCGGCCGTGACCTTCCGACTCACCTGCCCGGTCTGCGGCAAGCGCGACGTCTACGAGTTCACCTTCGGCGGACAGGAGCGTGGTCCGCGGCCGGAACAGGACGGGCTCAGCGCCGAGGAGCACTTCCGCTGGACGCAGTTCCGCCTGATCCCGAACGAGCCGCAGGAGGAATGGTGGTATCACGGGCAGGGGTGCGGCGTCTGGTTCAGGACAACGCGGGATCCGGGCACAAACCGGGAGGTCAGGTGAGCCGCCTGCGTCCGGGCGAGACGTGCCGCGTCGACTTCTCCCGCCCGCTCGAGTTCTCGTTCCTGGGCCGGGAGATGACGGGCTACGCGGGCGATACCGTGGCATCCGCGCTGTACGGCGCCGGGGTGCGCATCTTCGGACGCAGCCTCAAGTATCACCGCCCGCGTGGGCTGTACAGCATGGAGGGCGAGTCGGCGAACACCTTCATGTCGATCGACGGGGTACCGAACGAGTGCGCGGAGACCACGGAACTCCGCGCCGGGATGGCGATCGAGCCCCAGAACGTGCGGGGCGACCCCGGGAGAGATCGCTTCGGCTTCCTCGACGCCTTCGACCGGTTGATGCCGGCGGGATTCTACTACCATCTCTTCCATCGTCCCTACGCCCTATGGCCGCTGTTCCAGTCCGGCCTCAGGCGGATGGCGGGGACCGGTGTCCTGGATCCGGGAGCGGAGTATCGGAACGGCGTTCGGACCGAGCGCTACCTGAACGCGGATGTGGCGGTGATCGGGGGTGGTCCGGCGGGGATGGCGGCAGCGCTCGCCGCGGGTGAGAGCGGGCTGAGGGTCTGCCTCTTCGAGCGGCGCGGCCGGCTCGGCGGACAGATGACCTGGCGGGTTCGGGACTTCGAGGGGGAGCCGCTGTACCGGCGGGCCGGGGCGCTCGCCGCCAGGGTGCGGGCCGCGGAGAATGTGAACGTATTCACAAGGTCGCCGGTCACCGGTGTCTGGGGCGAAAACCTGGTGACGGGGTTTGCGGTGGGCACCGAGGACGACCCGTTTCGGGAATGCCACTGGGAATGCCGGGCGACGACGGTCGTGGTCGCCGCGGGGTGCATGGACCGGCCGCTCGTGTTCAACCACAACGACCGTCCCGGCGTCATGCAGGTAGGCACGGCGTGGCGTCTGGCGCGCACCTACGGCGTCCGCCCGGGCAAGTCGGTCGCGTTCAGCGTGGCCGACGATCTGGGCCTGGAGGCCGCGATCGATCTCGACGACATGGGCGTCAGAATCCGGTTCATCGCCGACGCCCGCGAGTCCGGACAGCAGGGCCCGGAGGTGTTCGACGCGCTCTGTGACCGCGCGATTCCGTTCTTCCCCGGCTGCGCCGTCTCGCGCGCGGTGGGTCGGAAGCGCGTGAGGGGTTGCGTCCTCCGGTCGCTGAAGGGCGGACGATCCCGCCGCTTCCGCTGTGACCTGCTGGTTGCGAACGCGGGGATGCAGCCCCGGATCGGAATCCTCGCGACGGCGAAGGCCCGGCTCGCGTACTGCACGCACACCCACGGCTACCAGCCCACCGAGCTGCCGCCCGGCGTGTTCGTTGCGGGGAGCATGACGGGGCTGCGCGACCCGCGTTCGATCGAGGCCTCGGGACGCGTTGCGGGATACGGGGTGGCGGAGTGGTGTGGGGGCCGGCTGAAGAGCGTCGCGGGCGCCCGGGCCCCCGCGCGGGAGGCGGAAGCGCTGCCCGGCCCAGGCGCCGGTTGCGGAATCATCCATGCTCCCGCCATCGGGCGGGGCGCGAAGGCGTTCGTCGACCTCGACGAGGACGGCACCTACAAGAACGTGAAGGAGTCGATTGCGCGGGGGCTCGATGTGCCCGAACTGGCCAAGCGCTTTGCCGGGTTCGGGCTCGGGCCGGGCCAGTACCGGGTCGCGGGACAGAATCTGGCGATGATCATGGCCGACCTGAGAGGCGACCCGGTGGAGACGGCGCATCCCACGACGGTGCGTCCGCCGCTGGGCGCTCCAAGCCTCGCGACGCTGGCGGGACCGGGGCACGACGTGCACAAGCGGACGCCGCTGCACAGCGAGCTGGCCGGAAGAGGGGCGGTCTTCCGCCGTGCAGGGGCCTGGCAGCGTGCCCGCCACTTCGGCGACGACCCGTCCTGCCGCGACGAGATCCGGAACGTGCGCACCAACGTGGGCGTGCTCGACAGTTCGCCGCTCGGCAAGTTCCGGATCCACGGTCCGGACGCCCTGAACGCGCTGCAGCGGGTCTACATGTCCGACATGAGCAAGGCCCGCCCGGGCCGTTGCAAGTACTCGGCGATGTGCAACGACATGGGCCAGCTCATGGACGACGGCGTCGTCGTCGCCGAGGGCCCGGGCGACTACTACTTCACGACCAGTTCGGCCCGCGCGGGTGACACGGTGGAATGGTTCCGCTTCCACACTCGCCACGACGACTGGGACTACAACCTCGTCAACCTCACCGACGTGCTGGGCTCGCTCAACATCGCCGGGCCGAACGCGCGCAGGGTGCTGGAACGCCTGACCCGCGACAATGTCTCGAACCAGGCGTTCCCGTACCTGGCGTGCCGGCGGATCACGGTCGGCGACGGGGTCGAGGCGCGCTGTCTGCGGCTGGGGTTCGTGGGCGAGCTGTCCTTCGAGCTGCACGCGCCCGCGAGCTACGTCCCGTACCTGTGGGACCTGGTGATGGAGGCGGGGGCCGACTTCGGGATCCGGCCGTTCGGCCTTGAGGCGCAGAACTGCCTGCGTGCCGAGAAGGGACACGTCATCATCGGGATGGAATCGGAGCAGCGCGTCACGCTGACGGACATCGGGATGGGGTGGATGTGGGACCGCGAGGACACGGTGTCGAAGAAGGTGGGCGCGCCTGCGCTGCGGGCCTGCGATCGGCAGCCGGGCCGCTTGAACCTGGTGGGGCTCCGGGTGGAGGAGGGTGCGAAGGCTCCCCGCGACGGGACGCTGGTGGTCGACGGGGACAAGATCGTGGGATACGTGTGCACGACGCGCAGCAGCGATACGCTGGGGTGGCAGTACGGCCTGGCGCTTGTGCACAGGGAGCATGCATTCCCGGGACGGCGGATCCACCTCTGCCACGAGGAGGCGCCGGGACAACGCGTGACGTCCACGGCGTTCGTCATGTCGCCGCACTTCTACGACCCAAGGGGAGAAAGACTGCGCTCATGACGCCCCAGGCCTCCGGTCGCCCCCGCGCCTTTCGCCGCTCGCCGTGCTCGTTTGACTCGAAGCCGGCCGAGACGGAGCTGCGCGGCGGATGGACCGTCGTGCTGCGCTATGAGGGTGAGGACGGCCACCCGGGTCCCCGGCTTGTCGACCTCAGCCACCGGCGGCGCTGGGACTTCCAGGACAGCGGGGTGGCCGCCCTGCGGCCGATGGGGCTGGCCGTTCCGGAACGATTCGGCGAGGTGGGTGCGCACGGCCCGCTGGTCATCAACCGCATGAACCGCACGCAGGTCGCGATCTGGCACCTGGGCACGGGTCCGCTGCCGGACACGCCCGAGGAGACCGGCTTCACGGAGACCACCGATGGGCACTGCTTGCTGGCCTTCGTCGGCGACGGGGTCCCGGAAGTCCTCGAACACCTGACGGCCCTGGACCTCTTCGACCCTGCCCGCGCAGCCCCCTTCCTGACCCAGGGACCGGTGCTTCACGTGCCGTGCCAGGTGGTGACCTTCGCGCCCGACCTGGTCGTGATGACCCTCGCCCGCGGCTACGGCAAGACGTTTGCGGAGGCGGTCCTGGCGTCCGGCGCGATCGCCGGGCTGCGGCCCGGCGGGGAGCGGGTGTTCCAGCGTGCGTTTGCCGAGGGGAAGCGTTTCAGCTGAAACGTCGCGCGGCGCCGGCCTGGCAGTCCGTGGATAAAGCCGCCTGAGCACCGAGAGCGGCGAGGCGCCGGGCCGGCAAGGCGCGACGAAGGGCCAGTAGCAGCGCTACGGGCCCGAGGAGCAACGCAGAGCACGGCCTCGGCATGGACGAATGTATAGTAAACATGACATTATGGAAACTTTGCATTACAGCGTGTAGAGGTGTGGCCGTGCGGCCGGCCCGGATGCATCGCCGCTCGAATGCCAGGGGGATTTTGTCCATGGACTGCTAAGGAATCACCCCCCTCTCCCGTCCCGTCAGCCCAAGCAGGTGTTCCTGGAAGTACCGGCGTCTCGCGGCGTCCGTGAACTCGGCGCTCTGGCCGGTGAACCAGTGCGGCTGCTCGGGCACGACGATCAGGTCGTGCGGCTTGCCGGCCCGGATGAGCGCCTCGACGAGTTTCATCGTGGCCGAGAAGGTGGCGTTCACGTCGCTGGTGCCGTGGATCAGCAGCAGCTTCGCCTCGAGCTGGTCGGCCAGGCGCAGGCTCGATCCGTACTCGTAGCCTTCCGCGTTCTCCCAGGGGCGGTTCATGTACGGCTCGATCGCCCACGCGTTCTGGTCGTGGATGTCGTAGACGCCGTTCACGGCCACGCCGACGTCGTAGAAGTCGGGTTCGAGGACGAGCGCGCGCACGGTCATGTAGCCGCCCCACGAGCCCCCGTGGATGCCGACGCGGTCCAGGTCCATCCAGGGCCGCGTGGCCGCGGCGTTCTCCATCGCCGCACGGTGGTCGGGGATCTCGTTGCGGCCGAAGTTGCGGTACGCCACGTCCTGGAAGGCCTTGCCGCGCTCGGTGGTGCCGCGCCCGTCAACCATGAACACCACGAACCCCAGTTGCGCGAGGGCGGCCTGGCTGAGCCCGCGGCCGTCGGTGAACGTCTTCGGGACCCAGCTGATGAAGGGGCCGTTGTAGATGTAGTCGATGACCGGGTACTTCCTGGCCGGGTCGAAGTCGTGCGGCTTGTAGATCAGCCCATAGAGGTCGGTCTCTCCGTCGGCGGCCTTCACGACGAACTCCTCGGGCGGTATCCAGCCGAGTTCGTCCAGCGCGCTCACGTCGGCTTCGGTCACGACGTGTACGAACTCGCCCGACGACGTGCGCACCTCGGTGCGGGGTGGGCGGCTCGTGCTCGAATGCGTGTCGACGATGTACGCGCCGTTGGGCGACACCGTGGCGCTGTGCTGACCCTCTCCGTCGGTGACGCGCACCACGTCGCCGCCGTCCAGCGAGACACGGTAGAGGTGTGTGTCGTACGGCCTCTCCTCCTCCATGTGCCCGGTGAAATACACCTGCCCGGCGGCCTCGTCGACGTGAACGATGCCGAGAACCGGCCACGCTCCCGCGGTGAGTCTGCGGATGAGCCGGCCGTCCATGCCGTACAGGTAGATGTGGTCCCAGCCGTCGCGCTCGCTGATCCAGAGAAACCGCTCTCCGTCGGTGAGCGGGCGGGCCAGCGCGCGCCAGGACGGCGTCGTTCCGATCCCCTTGATGAAGGTGGGCTGCGTCTCTTCCAGCACGACCCGGGTTTCGCCGGTGGCCGGGTCGGCGGCGACCAGGTGCAGCGTCCGGTACGTCCTGAGCATCCTGAGGAAGAGGTATTCCGACCCGTCCGGAAGCCACCCGACCGGGCTGAGGAGCTGGTCGTCCTCGCCGACGTCGAGCTCGACCGCGCGGCGCCCGACGACGTCCACGACGTGCACCTCCTGGCGGGGCAGGGGATTGCCGGCCTTCGCGTACGGCGCGTATTCGACTTCCTCGGTCTGCTTCAGCCAGTGCAGGATCGGAACGCGCTCCATGTGGCGGCTGTCCACCTTCATGGCCGCGACGCGGCCGCCGTCCGGGGCCCACATCGCGCCCTCGACGCTCCAGGCGTAGTCCTCCTCGCCGTTCTCCATGACCGGATGCTCGCGGCCGTCGAACGTCGCCCGCACCCAGAGGCCGTTGTCCTTCTCGGTAAGCAGCCAGCGGCCGTCCGGCGAGGGCACCTCCATGACCGCGGGCGCCCCGCTGGTGAAGCCCTCTCGCACGACTCGCGGGGCCGCGCGCCGGGCGGCTTCGGTTTCGGCGGACGGGTGGGGGGTGACCGAGTAGCTGTCGAGATCCAGTTCGAAGCCGCGATCCTCGACCGTGAAGCGCACCGTGCGCTCGCTCTCGCCCTCGCCGGAGAACGTGAAGCGGTCGAAGGGGAGGCCGCGGTACGGCGGCTCGTGGCCCAGCACGGGGGTAAGCGCCTCGCGCAGCCGTTCGGTGTCGAAGAGGGGCTCGGTGGTGCCGGTGGCCGGATCCGCGCGCTGGATCACGGTCTGGTCGGGCTGACCCTCGGCGAACCAGAAGCTCTGACCGTCGGCCATCCAGTTGACCGCACACGCGGCCGAGCCCAGGGGTCCGGCGTCCGGGCAGATCACGCCGCCCTTGATCAGGCTCGGGATCGACATGTAGCGGGCGTACAGCTCGTCCCGCTCCGGGTCGAGCGACTCCTGGGCGTTCGCGGCGGCGGGGACCAGCAGGCCGGCCACGGCGAGCGAAACGGCGAAGACACGCATGATCGCGGGCTCCTCTGGGCAGCAGGGCGGAACGGGTCTGGCTTGAGACCACGTGCGCGGCCAGTATACGGACAACGCAACCCGCATTCCAGACGAGGTCACCATGGCGATGTCCCCGAACCCGATTTGCCGTCCCGCAACGCCGCTCACCCTGCTGCCGCTGCTCGGGCTGGCGTCCATGGCGTACGCCGTCGGCGCCCCCGCCTCGGCCCAGCAGGTCACGGAGCGCGACTACGCGCGGGCCGAGCAGTTCCTGCCCTGGAACGCGGCCAGGCTGATCGCCGGCGATCAGGTCGTGCCCGAGTTCTTCGACGGGGACCGTTTCTGGTTCCGCAGCCGCACGTCGTCGGGTCACGAGTTCATCGTCGTCGACCCGCCCGCCCGCTCACGCGAGCCCGCCTTCGACCACGCCCGGCTCGCCGCCGCCCTCTCCATTGCGGCGGACACCGCATACGAGGGCCGCGACCTGCCCTTCGAGGAGTTCGACTTCGTGGACGGCGAGGGATCCATCCGGTTCCACGTGGCCGACTCGGTGCGCTGGCGCTGCGACATCCGGACCTACACCTGTGCCGGCCCGACCGCGGAGGTGGCGCCATCCGACGCGGAGCGGCCCTCGCCCGACGGCCGCTGGATCGCATTCAGCCGAGACGAAAACCTGTGGGTGCGGGACGCGGCTACGGGCGACGAGACCCAGCTGACCACCGATGGCGAGAAGGACTTCGGGTACGGCGCGATCCCCGAGGGCTGCTGCCAGGAGATCACGAGCCGCCGGGCCGGCCGCGAGCGGTCGCCGGTGCTGCAGTGGTCCCCCGACTCCCGCCGCATCGCGACGCACCGGTACGACGAGCGCGAAGTGGGGCGCTTCCACCTCCTCGAGGCGGCCGACGGGCGGCCCATCCTGCACACCTGGGCCTACGCGCTGCCGGGCGACTCGATCATCCCCACGTCCGAGCTCTGGATCTTCGACGTGGAGGCGCGAGCCGGGGTGCGCGCCGACATCGATCCCCAGCCGGGGAACTTCGCGCGCGGCGACACGACGTACGCCGACGTGCAGTGGACGGCGGACGGCGCCTCCGTCTTCTACACGCACCGCACGCGGGACTTCAAGAGCTACAAGCTGTTCCGCGTCGACGCGGCGACCGGCGCAGCCACCGAGCTTCTCGACGAGACCGGGCCCACCTACGTCGAGCTCAACCAGTTCACGCGCCTCAACCCGGCGTGGCGGGTGCTGGGCGACGGTTCGGAGTTCCTGTGGTGGTCCGAGCGCGACGGGTTCGGACACCTCTACCTCTACGGCGGCGACGGCACGCTCAGGAACCGGGTCACCTCGGGACCGTGGCTGGTCCTGGACGTGATCGCCGTCGACGAAGCCGCCCGCACCGTGTACTTCACGGCGGTAGGGCGCGAGGATGGCCGGCATCCGTACCACGCGCACATGTACCGGATCGGCCTCGACGGTTCCGGCCTGCAGCTGCTCACCCCCGAGGACGCGGTCCACCAGGTCACGCCCTCACCCAGCGGCCGCTACTTCGTCGACCAGTACTCGACCCCGGAGACGGCGCCCGTCGCGGTGGTGCGGGACCGGACGGGCCGCGCCATGCAGACGATCGAGACCGCCGACATCACCGCGCTCGAAGAGGCCGGCTGGATCCCCCCGGTCCCCTTTCAGGCCAGGGGACGCGACGGCGTGACCCCCGTGTACGGCCTCCTCTGGTTCCCGTCCGACTTCGACCCGGAGCAGAGCTATCCGGTGGTCGACTACATCTATCCGGGCCCGCAGGTCGGCGCGGTCACGCAGTACACGTTCTCCGCCCCCGGGCGCGGCAACGGCCGCGCGCTCGCCGAACTCGGCTTCGTCGTCTTCGCGGTGGACGCCTTCGGCACCCCGCTTCGCTCCAAGGCGTTCCACGACGGCTACTACGGCAACATGGGGGACAACGGCCTGCCCGATCACATCTCGGCGCTCAAGGAACTGGCGGGCCGGCACCCCCAGATCGACCTCGCCCGCGTGGGCATCTTCGGGCACTCGGGGGGCGGCTTCTCATCGACCGATGCGATCCTGCGCCACCCCGACTTCTTCAAGGTGGCGGTGTCCGGGGCCGGCAACCACGACAACCGCGGCTATCACTTCCCCTGGGCCGAGAAGTACCAGGGACTGCTGGTGGAGAACGAGGACGGCACCGACAACTACGACAGCCAGGCCAACCAGAACCTGGCCGCGAACCTGAAGGGCAAGCTGCTGCTGCACTACGGCACGCTGGACGACAACGTGCACCCCAACATGACGATCCGGGTGATCGAAGAGCTCATCGCCCACAACAAGGACTTCGACATGTTCGTGCTGCCCAACCGCAACCACGGCTACTCGAGCGAGCCCTACGTCGTGCGCAGGACCTGGGACTACTTCGTCGAGCACCTGCGGGGCGAGGTGCCGCCAGCCGAGTACAGGATCACCGGGCCGGGGAATTGAGGGGTTAGCCGCCCGTCCCCAGGAAGCGCGCCGCCAGCCCTTCGCGGTCCACCGCCGCCCCGCGCAGGTACACCGCGTCGATCGCCCGCGTGTTGGCGATGTCGTCGAGCGGGTTCGCGTCCAGCACGATGAAGTCCGCGCTCCTGCCCGGCTCGATCGTGCCGAGATCGTCGGCGCCCACGAACGCGGCCGAGGTGCCGGTCGCCGCCACGATCACGTCGGCGGGCGACATCCCGGCCCGCACCATGTCCGCGAGTTCCTGGTGCACGGCCCAGGGTGAGCGGCCGTCGGTCCCGAAGGCCACCGTGAATCCCTCACGGCTCAGGCGCACCATGTTGCGCGCCTGGATCCCGAAGAACTCCTGCGCGTCGGGGCGATCGGTCGAGTTGGCGTTCATCTCCGCGATCCGGTCGGCGGGCACCGTCCCCGCGAGCCAGTCGAAGTTCTCGGCCACCCCGGGCCCGGGCAGATTGGGGACCAGCACCACGTGCGGGCGCTCCCGCCACAACGCGACGAGCTCGTCGTCGATGTCCATGTCGCGGATCCCGTGGGCGAAGGCGTCGACACCGGCCCGGAGCAGGCCCTTCGCATCCTCCAGGCGGAACACGTGGGCCGTGACGCGCAGGCCGTGGGCGTGCGCCTCGTCGATCGCGGCGCCGTAGAGTTCGGGCGAGAGCCGCTCGTACTGGCCGCCCCGGTCGTCCACCCAGATCTTCACGATGTCGACCTGCCGATCCGCCAGTTCGCGCACCGCGGCCCGCGCCTCCTCCTCGGTGGTCACCCAGTGCGGGACTTCGCTCCGGCCGGGCTCCGGCGACGTGATGCCCCGGCCCGCGGTCTGTGAACGCGCGCCATCGGCGAGCACTTCGTCGCGCATCTCGAAGGCGGCCTCTCCGTCGTCCAGCCCGAGGCTCACCGCCAGCGACGTGCCGTACCAGGCCGAGTGCTGCAGCTGCTCGGTCCGGCCCTCCCGCTCGGGATCCAGGTGGAAATGCGCGTTGACGATCGCCGGCATGACGGTCTTGCCACTCAGGTCCACGCGGGTGGCCCCCTCGGGCACATCGATCGTCCCCGCCGCACCCACTTCGCCGATCAGGCCATCGTCCACCACGAACGCCGCGTTTTCGATCACGGTGCCGTCGCCCACGACCACGCGCGCGCCCTCGAACGCCACCGCGGTGGACGCGGCCGTTTCGGGATCGCCGGCGCAGCCCGACAGCAGGAACACCGCGCAGAAGAGGGAGGACAGGCTCGCGGCCACCCGTCTGGCGTCAATTGTCGTCAACATGTCTACCTCTCGTCTGAACCCGTGGTCGCTTCTGAATCCAGGGTATTATTGCCGCCTTGCCGCCGAAACGTCCATCCCCCGTACAGCAGGCTCGTGTAGAAGCGGCGCGGTTCGACCAGGCCGACTCTTCGCGCCAGTTCGACAACCCGCGACGCCGGGGCGAAGTGAATCCCCTCGCGAATCCGCGCGCCGAAGCGGCGCTTCTCGGCCCCCGTCATCCCGCGGATCGTCCAGTAGCGCCGCCACGCGGACAGGTAGCGTTCGTGCTCCTCCGGGTCGCCGCCGCCGTGCAGGTCGAAGAAGACGAACACGCCGCCCGGCTTCATCCGCTGCGCGATGTCGCCCAGCAGCGCCGCCTTGCTCCCGTCGTCGGGGACGAAATGGAGGACGTTGATCAGGGTTGCGGCGTCGAACAGCGGAGTGGTCGCGACATCGGCCGCGTAACCGAGCTGGAAGGTGACGCCGTCGCTCACCTCCACCCCCGCCTCCGCGACGCGCCGCCGGGCGATCTCGAGCATCTGCTCCGAGGGGTCGACCCCATGCACCTCGAGGTCGGGCCGCACCTGCTTGAGCGTGACAAGCTCGATGCCCGTGCCCGCCCCGATCACCAGAACCCGCGCGCCGGGGGGGAGATCCGGCTCGACGAGCGCGGCGAACATGGGGAAGAAGGTCCGGTACCCGGGGATGACCTGCCGGGCCAGAGCCTCGTAGCTCTCCCCGTAGTCGCCGTCGAAGTTGAAGACTCCCTCGTCCAAAGGGGGCTATCCACCTATTCTGAAGGGATCCATTTGCTCGGCCAGGATAAGACCAATGCCCCTCGAACCGCTACCGCCGACCGAAGACGGCGAATCGCTTGCGCGGCGGGACTTCCTGAAAGTCTCGGCGGCGCTGGCGGCCACCCTCCCCGCCGGGCTCGGCGCGTCCACGCCCGCCAGCCGCCAGACTCCGCTTGTCGACGGCGACCGGCTCAACGCGATCCTCGACGTCTTCCGCCGCTACGGGGGCGGCGACGACGACGGGACGACCCGCCTGGCCTACAGCGACGAAGACATCGCCGCGAGGGCCTACGCCGCGTCCGTCATGGAGAGCGCCGGCCTTCGGGTGTCGGTGGACCTCGCCGGCAACCTCATCGGACGGCGTCCCGGCGCCGACCCGGCCGCCCTCCCGATCATCATCGGGTCCCACCTGGACTCCGTACCGGACGGCGGCAGCTACGACGGCCAGGTGGGATGCGCGGCGGCGTTCGAGGTCGCGCTCACGCTGCATCACCACGAGGTCGAGCTGCGGCATCCGCTCGAGGTCGTCGTCTTTCAGAACGAAGAGGGGGGCAAGACCGGGAGCCGCGCGCTGGTCGGACGGGTCGAACCTCACGAATTCGACATCGTCACGGCCTCCGGATTCACCATACGGGACGGCATCAACCGTCTCGGCGGCGATGCCGCGCGGCTCGACGAGGCCCGGCGCGAACCCGGTTCCATGGCGGGGTTCCTCGAGCTGCACATCGAGCAGGGCGCGGTCCTCGAGGCTGCCGGCACCCAGATCGGCGTCGTGGAGGGGATCGTCGGCATCCGCCGGTGGAACATCACGGTGCTCGGCGCCCAGAACCACGCCGGCACGACGCCCATGCCCCAGCGCCGGGACGCGCTCGTCGCCGCCGCCGACCTGATCCGCGCCGTCAACGAGGTCGCGACCACCATGGAAGGGCGACAAGTGGCCACGGTGGGCAGGATCGAGGCCGTGCCGGGCGCTCCCAACGTCGTGCCGGGCGAGGTGCGGGCCACGCTTGAGGTGCGCGACCTCGAAATGGACAAAATCGGACAGATTTTCTCCGAAATTGTCGCACACGCCCGCGAAATCGAGTCCGCCCGCGAGGTCTCCATCGAATTCGACCCCTTCTACGAGAGCCTCGCCGCTCCCACGGCGCCCGCCTTTCGCGACATGCTGGAACGCGCCGCGGCCGACCTCGGCTATTCCACCCTGCGCATGCCGTCAGGGGCCGGGCACGACGCGCAGAGCATGGCCGAACTCGGTCCGGTCGGCATGATCTTCGTCCCCAGCCGCGACGGCATCAGCCACTCGCCCCGCGAATACACGGCACCCGACGACATCACCCGCGGGGCCAACGTGCTGCTGCGCGCGGTGCTGGCGCTGAACGCCGCCGGTTGAAGGGCGCCCGCGACAACACCCCCTCACAGGTACGTGACCCACCCCCACGGATCCGGTCCCACGCCGTTGGCCAGCTCCAGGTAGCGCGTCTGGATGCGCTCGGTCACCGGCCCGCGGCGCCCGTTCCCGACCTCGAGCCCGTCGACCGACCGGATCGGCGTCACCTCCGACGCGGTCCCGGTGAAAAACAGCTCGTCGGCCGCGTACAGCATCTCCCTCGGCACCAGCTGCTCGCGCACGGTGTACCCCAGTTCCTCCGAGATCTTCAGCACCGAGTGACGCGTGATGCCCGACAGCGAGGTCCCGTCCAGGATCGGCGTGACGACCTCGCCGTCGACGACCATGAAGAGGTTCTGTCCGCTCCCCTCGCTCACCAGCCCGCTGGGCCCCAGGCCGATCGCCTCCGCGTACCCGTGCGACGACGCCTCCATGACCATCAGCGTCGACACCAGGTAGTTGCCCGCCGACTTCGCCCCGCTCGGTACGGTGTTCGGCGCCGGCCGGTTCCACGACGACACGCACACGTCCACCCCTTTGGCCAGCCCCTCCTCACCCAGGTATGCCCCCCACCGCCACACCGGGATATAGGTCTCGACGGGGCTGTGCTCGGGGTGCATGCTCGACGACCCGAACCCCCTCAGCACCATCGGGCGTATATAGCACGACCTCAGATCGTTCTTGCGGATCGTCGCGCGCACGGCGTCGGACAGTTCCTCGACCGTGTGGTCCGGCTGCATCCGGTAGGTCCGACTCGACGCCATGAGCCGCCGCAGGTGGGAGCCCAGCCGGAAAACCGCCGGCCCCCTGGCCGTCTCGTAGCAGCGCACGCCCTCGAAGACCGACGCCGCGAACTGCACCGCCAGGCTCAGGACGTGGACCTGCGCGTCCTCCCAGCGGATGAACTCGCCGTCCTTCCAGATCCACGGGCTCCCGACGAGCCTGCCCGCCGACCCCATTATTCCTCCTCGCCGGAGCCGGCGCTCCGCAGGTACGAGTCCGTTCCGTCGAGCCAGTCCTGCCGGGGCGGCGTGAACACGTCCACGTCGATCGTGTCCTCCAGCGCCACGGCCTCGTGCGGCACGTTGCTCGGCAGGTGCAGCACCTCGCCCGAACGCACCACCAGGTCTTGCGGCCCGTCGTCGCCGATCCGGAACCGGAGCGCTCCCTCCAGCACGTAGGTGATCTGCTCGTTGTCGTGCGAGTGCATCGGCACGACGGCGCCCTTCTTGAGGTAGACGTGCGCCAGCATGGCCCTCTCGCCGGTGATCAGGCTCCGGGAAATGAGGGGATTGAGCTCCTCTACGGGTTGCTCGGCCACGCGATAGTGGGTGACGGGTGCATCGCTCATGGGGTGTCCATGGGAAAGAGAGGGCGGTGAGGGCGGGCCCGGTGCGCAACCGGCACCGGAAAGCTCCCCAATCTGCACAGCCGGCGGGTGATTTGGAAGGCTGCCGCACGTCCGATCCCCGTCCACCGGCCACGGAAACGTCCCCCGGGGCGACCACCCTCCCACGCGGCCCGCTCCCGAGTCCGCGTCGAGCAAGGTGGAACCGCGCGGTGTACTATCAGTCATGAGACGACTGTTCCCCGGCCCGCTCCTCCCGTTCGGCCGGCTCCTTCTCTGCGGCCCGCTCCTCCTCTTCAGCCCGTTCCGCGCGGCGGCCCAGCCCGTGTTGGGGATCGTCGTCGAGGAGGGTACGGGCATGCCCGTGATGGGGGCGATGGTCATGCTCTTCGACGACGGCGGCGAGCCGGTCGACCGCATGCTCACCAACGTCGCGGGGCGATTCGCGCTGAACGCCCGCGCCGCCGGGCCACACTACATCACGGTGGAACGGATCGGCTACGCCACGCTGAACACCGATCGCTTCACGGCAGGCGCCGACGACCTCCAACTCACCATCGACGTCCCGATCGACCCGGTCGCGCTCACCGGTCTCGATGTCGAAAGCGGACGCCGTTGCGAGGTCCGCCCCGAGGAGGGACGCGTGACGGCCCGGGTCTGGGACGAGGTGCGCAAGGCGCTGACGGCCGAGGCGTGGACGCGCGAAGCCTCCCTGTACCGCTACACGCTCGCGCGTTTCTCACGGACCCTGGACCGAAGCGGGGACGACGTGCTCTCGGACACGACGCGCATTTCCACGAACCGGGAGGCGGCGTTCACATCGGCGCCGATCGAACGACTCGCGGCCGAGGGGTTCGTGCAGGCGGAAGGCGATTCCGCCACCACCTACCACGCGCCCGACGCCGAGGCACTCATTTCGGACGTGTTCCTGGACACCCACTGCATGGGTGTTCGCGACGGCGACGACGGCCGCATCGGCCTGACCTTCGAGCCGATCCCCGAACGCAGGGTCGCGGACATCGCGGGCGTCCTCTGGGTGGACGCGGCAACCGGCGAACTGGACCAGCTGGAATACCGCTACAGGAACCTGATCCGATCGAGGGAGATCGGCGAAGCGGGCGGCGAGGTCTCGTTCGCCCGCCTTCCGAACGGGGCGTGGATCGTGCGCGAGTGGCGGATCCGCATGCCGAGTCTGGAGGCGTTCATTGCCGGGATCGTCCGCCGCTACGGCTACCGCGACGAGGGGGGCGTCACCCGGGTGGTGACCGACAATCGCGGACGTGCGGTTCTCGATACCGAAGCCGGCACCATCTTCGGCGTGGTGACGGATTCGCTCGGCACGGGACCACCGGGCGAGGCGGTGGTCGTCGACGTCCCGGGCACGGCGACCGGCATGGTCCCCGACGACGACGGCTCCTTCCTGTTCAGCGGCGTGGATCCGGGGCGGCACTTTGTGCGGCTGCAGCGTCCGCTCCTCGCGTCGTGGGGCCTGGCGGCGGCCGAGGTCGCGGTCGAGGCCGAACTCGGCGAGGTGACCTATGTGCGGATGCGAACGCCGTCGGTGGCCGACGTGCTGGCGTCTTCGTGCGGCGGCGCCCCGCGTCCGCCCGGGACCGCGGCGGTGCTGGGCCGCCTCACCACGCCGGAAGACGTGCCGGCGGGCGACGCGCGCGTGACCGTGCGCTGGCCGGCCGCGACGGGATACAGCCCCACGGGCCCCGCGACCCCCGGAAGCCTGTCCGCAGAAGCGGGACCGGCCTGGCAGACCGGCCGGGACGGCCATTTCGCCACCGCCACCACGACAACGGACGCCAGGGGACTCTTCCTGCTCTGCGACGTGCCGCCGGGCCTGCGCCTCGCGGCCAGCATCGGCCGGCCCGGCACGGAACCGAGCCTGCACACGACGATCTTCGTCGAACCGGGCGTCCCGGCGGTCGTGAAACGCATCGTGCTGTCAACTTTGGATTACATGATGTGAACGACCCCGGCCAGGCTTGCTCGCCCTCTTTCAGCGCGGTTACCATGGCTTCATGAACCGGATTCGAGGACAGACCGCCGTCATCACGGGCGCTACCGCGGGCATCGGCGAGGCGTGCGCCCGGACGCTGGGCGAAGCGGGTGTGCACCTGGTGCTGATCGGCCGGCGAACGCACCGGCTCGCGCCGTTGGCGGCCGAGATCGAGGTCGAAAGCGGGATCCGGGTGCTGCCCTACGAACTGGATGTCCGCGACCGTCCGGGCGTGAACCACTTCATCGAGTGGCTGGATGATGAAGGCCTGAATATCGACATCCTCGTCAACAACGCGGGGCTGGCGCGCGGCCTGGACGCCGTGCACGACGGCAGCCACGACGACTGGGACGAGATGATCGACACCAACATCAAGGGCCTCCTCAACATGACGCGCGCCATCCTTCCCGGGATGATCGCGCGCGACTCGGGGCACGTGGTGAACATCGGCAGCATCGCCGGCCACTGGGTCTACCCGAACGGCGGCGTCTACTGCGCGACCAAGTACGCCGTGAGGGCGCTGACGGAGGGGGCGAACGTGGACCTGGTCGGCACGAACGTGCGCATGTCGAGCGTCGATCCGGGCCTGGCCGAGACCGAGTTCTCGGTGGTGCGCTTCCGGGGTGACGAGGACCGCGCCCGCGGCGTCTACGAGGGCACCCGGCCGCTGATGGCCGAGGATATCGCCGATGCGGTCCGCTACGTGGTCAACACGGCGCCGCACGTCAACGTGCTGCACCTGGTCATGATGCCGACGGTGCAGAGGTCGCCGTACGTGTTGGCACGCGAGCCTTCCGGCGGGGGCGAGGACTGAGTGGTGGTGGCGTGCGTCGTTCTCGCCTGCGCCCTCGGGGTCGCCTCTCCGCCCTGGGGATTCGTGGGCCATGAAATGGCTGCACGGGTCGCGGCCGCCGCCCTCCCGGACGCAATGCCCGCATTCTTCCGCGACGCAGGGCCGCAACTGGTGCACCTCAACCCGGAACCCGACCGGTGGCGGGTGTGGGAACAGCGGGAGATGGACCAGGCCTTCGCGTACGATCACTACGTCGACCTGGAGAACCTGCCCGACGGGGCGCTCGCCGCGCCCGACCGGTACGTATACCTCGCCATGCTCTACGAGGCGGGTCTGGAAAAGCCGGAGCGCGATGCGGGGTTCCTGCCCTTCCGGATCGTCGAGCTCTACCAGCGGCTGGTCAGCGGCTGGCGGCGGTGGAGGGCGGAGGAAGACTCCGATCGCCGCGAGTGGATCGAGGAGCGCATCGTCAACGACGCAGGCATCCTCGGGCACTACGTGACGGACGCGTCGCAGCCGCACCACACCACCATTCACTTCAACGGCTGGGACGCCGAGACGCCCAACCCCGAGGGGTACACGCTCGACCGCGAGTTCCACGCCCGCTTCGAACGCTTCTTCGTGGAGGCGCACGTGGCCCGGGACGATGTCGTGGCGCATGCGAACGCCGAGCGGCCGCGCTCGGTGGCCGGGTCGGCGCGGGATGCCGTGGTGGCCCACATCCGCGAGGCGCACGCCGAGGTGGAGACGCTGTACCGGCTGGACCGGGACGTGGGCTTCGATCCCGAGCAGCCGGCACACCCGGCCGCGACGAACTTCGCCGCCGCGCGAATCGCCGCCGGTGCCGACATGCTGGCCTCGCTGTGGTGGTCCGCCTGGCTGGAGAGCGCGTCGCCGGTCGAGCGGGGCGGGGAAGACCGGTGAGCGGCGGGGCGGCGCGGCGCGTCGCCGGGATCGTTCTCGCGGCGGGCTCCTCGACCCGCATGGGCAGGAACAAGCTGCTCCTGGAGCTGGACGGCGAGGCCGTGGTGCGCCGCGCGGCCCGCAGGGCACGCGCTGCCGGACTGGATCCGGTCGTGGTCGTCACGGGTCACGAGCACGAGGCCGTCACGGCGCGATTGCACGATTTGGACGTGACGGCTGTTAACAATACAGAGCACGCGAAGGGAACCCACACGTCGGTCGCGGCGGGGGTCGCATCGGTCCGGGGCGGTTGTGAGGCGGCGGTGGTGGTGCTGGCCGACATGCCCTTCGTCACCCGCGCGATGCTGCGCGAGGTCGTCGCACGCCATCGCCGCTCGCGCCCGCCCCTGGTCGTGTCGCGCTACGGCGGCGACGTGACCGCCCCGCCGATCCTGTACGACCGCGCGCTGTTCGACGAACTCGCGGCCATGGACTCGCGCTGCGGGCGCGCGGTCGTGCGGCGCCACCTGGACGAGGCCGTCCTGGTCGACTGGCCCGCCGAAGCGTCCCGGGATCTCGATCGCCCGGCCGACTATGAGGGGGCGCGGGAGGCCCTGGAGGGGGTCGGCGCCCGTGGATAGGGATCTGCTCGGCGTGGCGGCGCGGCTCCTCGACCGGAGGCGGCCCTACGCGGTGGCCACGGTGGTGCGGCGCATGCGGCCCAGTTCGGCGACGCCCGGCAACACCGCGCTCATCACCGGGGACGGGACCGTGCACGGGTTCATCGGGGGCAGCTGCACGCAGCCCGAAGTCGTGCGCCACGCCCTGGGCGCGCTCAAGGACCGCAGGCCGCGACTTCTGTCGTTCGGTGGCTCGCCGGACGGCCGCGACGATATGGTGATGGTTCCGATGGCCTGTGGCAGCGAAGGGAAGGTCGAAGTGCACGTCAATCCGGTGTTTCCCCCGCCGCAACTGGTCGTGGCCGGGGAGTCGCCCATCGCGCGGGCCGTGGCTCGGCTGGGCGAGGCGATGGGCTACGAGGTCGCGGACGGGGTGGACGGGCTGGAGCGCGCGGGCGCCGAGCGCGCGCCGGGGGCTCGGCTGTTTGCGGTCGTGGCGACCATGGGGCAGGGTGACGAGGAGGCGGTCGAGCGGCTCATTGCGGCGCGGCCGGACTACCTGGGCGTCGTGGTGTCGCCGAAGCGCATGCTCCAGGTGCGGGAGTACCTGGCGGGGCGGGGGATTTGCGGCAGCCGCATTGCGGAGGTGCATGGTCCGGCGGGGCTCGACATCGGGGCCGAGCGTCCGGAGGAGGTCGCGGTGAGCATCATGGCGGAGATCGTGGCGCTGGGTGGGGCCGAGGCGCGCGCCGCGGAGGAAGCCGCCGAGACCGACGCGGCACCCGCAGGCGCGCCCGCATCCGCGACGGACCCGGTCTGCGGGATGACCGTTCCCGTGGACGGGTCGCGGCCCTCCTTCACCCACCAGGACAACACCTACCATTTCTGCTGTCCGGGGTGTCGCGCGCGGTTCGAGGCGGATCCGGCGGCGTACCTGGCGGCGGCGGGGTAGCGGCGAGCCGATGAGGCCCGAAATACGCCGGCTGCAGGCCGACATGCGGGAGTTCGACTATGTGGCCGAGCCCGCGATCGTGACGGCGGTGCACCTTGCCCGGGCCATGGAGAAGCCGCTGCTCGTGGAGGGGGACGCGGGGGTCGGGAAGACCGAGATCGCCAAGGTCGTGGCGGGGGTCATGGGGACCGAGCTGATCCGGCTGCAGTGCTACGAGGGACTCGACGTCAATACGGCGCTCTACGAGTGGAACTACCAGAAGCAGCTGCTGCGTTTGCGGATTGCGGGCGAGGCAATGGCTGGATCGGACGGCAGGCGGGCCGGCTCCGGCGACGAACTGGAGGACCTGATCTTCGGACGCGGCTACCTGCTGGAGCGTCCGCTGCTTCGCGCGATCACCAGGGCGGACGGGGCGCCGGTGCTCCTCATCGACGAGATCGATCGGGCGGACGAGGGGTTCGAGGCGTTTCTGCTGGAGGTGCTGTCCGACTTCCAGGTCACGATTCCGGAGCTGGGCACGATCCGGGCCGCCCACCGGCCGCTCGTGTTCCTCACCTCGAACCGCACGCGCGAGATCGGCGACGCGCTCCGGCGCCGCTGCCTCTACCTCTATATCGAGCATCCCGGCTTCGAGAAGGAGGTCGAGATCGTGCGGGCCAAGGTTCCGGGGATCTCGGAGCGGCTCTCGGAGGAGATCACCCGCTTCGTGCAGGCGTTGCGCGGGCGTCAGCTCATGAAACCGCCCGGGGTGGCCGAGACGCTGGACTGGGCGCGGGCGCTGATCACCCTGCACCGCGACGGCCGGGGCCTGGACGCCGAGGTCGTCGGCGAGACGCTGGGGTGCCTGATCAAGGACCGGCACGACATGCGGGAGTTGGCGCAGGGGGAGGTGGAAGCGCTGCTCGGAGTCGGCTGAGACGTCCTGTGGCAGGTCCCACTTGATCCGCTATCCCGCGCCCCTGTAACTTCCACGAGTGACAGTTCCGATTCGACCTTCACCCTGCCGGCGGTCTCTCCGGCCCGCCCTCCCCGACACGAGCCCATGAACCCACTGTTGCCCGGCCTCCGGGCTCCCCTCCGGCGGCGGCCCCAGGCATGAGCCACGGCACGACGCACCAGCACGACGTGATCATCATCGGAGGCGGTGGAGCGGGGCTCCGCGCGTCGATCGCGATCGCGCAGGAGAATCCGTCCTTTTCGGTCGCGTGCGTGTCGAAGGTGTACCCGATGCGTAGCCACACGGTCACGGCCGAGGGAGGCGCCGCAGCCTCGATCAAGCCGAACGACACGCTGGAAGACCACATCTACGACACGATCAGCGGCGCCGACTGGCTCGCCGACCAGGACGCAGTCGAGTACTTCGTCAACCAGGCCCCGGCGGAAATGATCCAGCTGGAGCACTGGGGCTGTCCCTGGAGCCGGGAGCCCGACGGTTCCGTCGCCGTCCGCCCCTTCGGCGGGATGAAGATCGAGCGCACGTGGTTCGCGGCCGACAAGACCGGCTTCCACATGCTCCACTCGCTCTTCCAGACCACGCTCAAGTACGACAACATCGTCCGGTACGACGAGCACTTCGCGACCCGGCTGCTGATCGACGACGACGGGCGCTGCCGCGGATGCGCCGCGATCGAACTGCAGACCGGGCGGGTGAAGGCGATTCTGGGGAAGTCGGTGATCATCTGCACCGGTGGCGCGGGACGGGTCTTCCCGTTCACGACCAACGGTGCGATCAAGACCGGCGACGGCATGGCCATGGCCTACCGGGCCGGCGTCGCGCTGAAGGACATGGAGTTCATCCAGTACCATCCGACGGGCCTTCCGGGCACCGGTATCCTGATTACCGAGGCCTCCCGCGGAGAGGGCGGCATCCTGATCAACAAGGACGGATACCGGTACCTGCAGGACTACGACCTCGGCCAGCCGCTGGACGTCAGCGACCCCGGGCACCCGCAGAAGCGCGCGATGGAGCTGGGGCCGCGGGACAAGCTCAGCCAGTGCTTCATAAAGGAAAGGTGGGCGGGCAGAACCATCGAGACCCGGGACGGGCACGTGGTTCACCTCGACCTGCGGCACCTCGGCGAGGCCAAGATCGACAAGAGGATCCCGTTCGTGCGCGAGCTTGCGCGCAGCTACGCCGGGATCGACCCCGTGCATCAGCCGATCCCCGTGCGCCCCGTCGTGCACTACGTGATGGGCGGCATCGACGTCGACTCGAACTCGGCGACGACCATTCCGGGACTGTACGCGGCGGGCGAGTGCGCGTGCGTCTCGATCAACGGCGCGAACCGTCTGGGGTCGAATTCGCTCACCGAGCTGCTCGTGTTCGGCGCGCAGGCCGGCAAACACGCGGCCCGCTTTGCGATGGACCATCCGGACTACAACGTGGCCGCGCTCGAGACGCAGGCCGAGGACGAGGGCGCGCGGGTGCGGCGCGCCTTCTTCGATGCGCCCAGGAAGGGCGGGGAGCGGATCGTGACCCTGCGTACGGAGCTGCACGAGGCGATGGAGAACGGCGCCGGCATCTACCGCGACGCCGAATCCCTCGAAGCGGCGTGCGCGACCGTCGCCGACCTGCGCGAGCGCTACCGCAAGCTCAACATCGACGACCGCACGCACAGCTTCAACACGGAACTGACGGCGGCGCTGGAGCTCGGGTCCCTGATCGACTGCGCGGAGGCGATGGCGCATTCGGGGCTGCAGCGCACCGAGTCGCGCGGCTCGCACCAGCGGCTCGACCACAAGGAGCGCAACGACGAGGAGTTCCTCGCGCATTCGCTGGCCTTCCACCAGGCCGACGGCAGCGCTCCGCAGATCGAATACAAGCCCGTCACGATCACCAGGTGGCCGCCGGGCGCCCGCACCTACGGGGCGGGTTCGGGGCTGAAGCGGGAATAGGACGATGGCCGACAAGGACACCATGACGCTGGAGGTCTTCCGGTATCACCCGGAAACCGACTCCGAGCCGCGCTTCCAGTCGTACGAAGTCCCCTACAACGAGGACTGGGTCGTCCTGGACGCGATCAACTGGGTCAAGGACCACGTTGACGGCTCGCTCACGCACCGCTGGAGCTGCCGCATGGGCGTGTGCGGGAGCTGCGGGATGATGGTGAACGGCGAACCGAAGCTGACCTGTGCCGCTTTCCTGAAGGACTACTACCCGTTCCCGATCAAGGTGGAGCCGCTGGTGAACTTCGCCGTGGAGCGGGATCTGGTGGTCGCGATGGACGGATTCATGGAAAAGCTGCAGGACGTGAAGCCGTACATCATCCGCGACGACGTGAACGACACGTCGGACGGCGAATACCGGCAGTCACCCGCGGAGCTCGCGCAGTACAAGCAGTACTCGATGTGCATCAACTGCATGCTCTGCTACGCGGCGTGTCCGGTGGCGGGCCACGAGGACGACTTCCTGGGCCCCGCGGCGCTCGCGCTGGGCCACCGCTACAACAAGGACTCGCGCGACCAGGGCCAGGCCGAGCGCCTGGACGTGATGCTGGCGGGCGAGGCGATCTGGGGCTGCACCTTCGTGGGCGAGTGCACGGTCGTCTGTCCCAAGCACGTGGACCCGGCCGGCGCGATCCAGCAGGCCAAGGCGATGGCCGCCCAGGAGTACTTCAAGGGCTTCGTGATGCCGAAGGGAACGGGTGTGGCGAAGGGAGCGGCCAAATGAGCGGACAGTACCACCGGTCCCACAGGTGGGCCTGGTTCTTCGAGCGCCCGGGCTACATGCGCTTCATGCTGCGCGAAGTCACCAGCTTTTTCGTCGCGGGCTACCTGGTGTTGCTGCTGGTGACCCTGGGCAGGCTGGGCGGGGGCGAAGCCGCCTTCGTCGAGTGGCTTGCGTCCGTGAGCGGCCCATGGTGGATGACCGCGCACCTGGTGGCGCTCGCCGCGGCCATATGGCATGCGGTGACCTGGTTCGGCGCCGTCCCGCAGGCGATGCCGATCTACGTGGGCGAGAACCGGCTGCCCGCGCCGATCGCGGCGATCGTCATGGGGTACGGGCCGTGGCTGACGGTGACCGCCGTGATCGTGTGGTGGGTGCTGCGATGAAGCGCTCCAGCGAGGCCCTCTGGTGGGCGCTCTTTTCGGCCGGGGGCGTGATGGCGGCGCTCTTCGTGCCCGCGTTCGTGATCGTCACCGGGTTCCTTCTGCCGGCGGGAGATGCGGCGGTGGCAGCCGAACGGACCGCACGGTTCGCCGCCGCCGTGGGATGGTGGCCGGTCAAGCTTGCGCTGCTCGGGATCATCGCGCTGTCGCTCATCCACGCAGGCCACCGGATCCGCCACACGCTGATGGACCTGGGGATGCGGAAGCAATCCGGCCTGCTCAAGGTGCCGTGCTACGGCGGCGCGCTGGCAGGCACCGTCTGGGCGGCGATGGTGCTCTGGGGGATCTAGGTGGGCACGACCCTCACGCCTCGGCCCCCTCCAGCTCCAATCCCTCCAGCGCCTCCGGCTTCACCCCGTACAGCACGGCGACACCCGGGTGGAGCGTGCGGAATGAACTCTCGACGAAATCGAACACCTTCTGCTGATCGACCAGCGGGATGTCGGCGTCCTCGATCATCCGCCACACGCGCCTGGGCTCGAATCCCCGCCATCGCAGGATGCAGCGGCGAACGGCCCGGTTTGCGAAGCGGCTGTATACCACTTCGACCCTCTCGATCCTGATTGCCTCCGGTCGCAGGTAGCGGTACCGTCGTGCCGCCTCGACGTAGCCGTTGACGAACGCCTGGCGCAGGAGCGAGACGTCGTTCAGCTCGTATACCCCCAACAGACCCCGGATGTAGTCGTGGTCGTCGATGGCGAAGAACGACATGGGAGCCAGATCGGCCTTCAGCAGGGGGATGTTGGACGCGATCCGTGACGTCCGCTTGTTCACGTCGGCGAACGGCTGCAGATAGGGAATGTGGACGAGCAGGAAGAAGGACTGCTCGAAGGGGTCGCTTATGCGGGCCGCCCTGGAGAGCACCATGTCCAGTTCTTCTTGCAGCGCAAAACGATCCTCCAGTGGTGTGTAGGAGGATCTGCCGACCGCGATCGGCATGCGCCGCAAGCTGCCCACCAGGCTCCGATCCCGAATCAGCCGGTTGGACAGGAGTGAGTGGATGTTGCGCAGGTCCGCCCACCCGATCTCGATCTCGGCGAGCTTCTCCACTACGTATCGGGTCGCGTTCTTGTGATTGAGGATCATGACCGCTTCGTCGAATGACTTGCCGTCCGCTGTCCGGCCGGTCCGCACCAGGAAGTCGGTCTCGAGGTGGTCGTAGCTGTTGCCCTCCAGACGCGACGAAGCCCACGACATGTCGACTTCGAGCTGCTTGCGGACGCGCTCCGCGTAGGTGACGCCCATCGACGCGTGGTAGGGCTCCAGGACTGGGGTGCCCGCCTTCTCCAGCTCCGCCCGGTCGGCGTCGGTCAGGTAGCGCGATTCGTTGGGCCGGTAGCTCCCCACGAACTCGCTGTGGTACACGGCCGGTGGCCGATTCTGGAACGGCGTGCGGAGGTGTGCGAGGACGGATTCGCCCCCGGCCACGCGATAGCGGGTCCCCCGACCCTCACCCACCACCTCCAGCAACCCGTCGTCGACGAGCCGCCGGAGAGCCCGCCACACCGTGGAGGCGCTTGCATCGGGTGCGACATCCCGACGAACCTGGGACCGGCTGCGCTCCGGGTGATTGGCGACGTACGACAGAACTGCGCGGTCTGTGAGCAGCATGACATGTATTTGGGTTCAGGATGACACATTTCGTCATCGATAATGACCGGTTATGGCGCTATTGTCAAAATATCACGTCAACAGTATGACATGAATGACGCGGAACGCCCGTTGTTCCCTATGTTTCCCGTGAACCGATCAAGGCCCGAACGCCGCCAGCCGCGCATGCATTGAAAGACCGCACGCATTGAAAGACATCGTCACCCACCTGGCCCGCTTCTGCGGCGCGCTGCGCGAGGCGGGCATCGCGGTCACGCTCGGGGACGAGATCGATGCCGCCGAATCGCTCGCCCACGTCGACATCGGTGACCGCGGCGAGGTCCGGCTGGCGCTCATGACCAGCCTCAAGGTCGAGCCGCGCGCGTGGCCCGCATTCGACTACGTATTCGACCGTTTCTGGCGGCCGGACGGGCCGCGGCGGGAGGGCGAGACGCAGGCGCGCAGGAAGCGCCGGCAGGCCCCGCGCACCTGGCCGGGCCAGGACAATCCGCTGACCGCGCTCGCCCGCACGATTGCGGAGAGGGGGCGCGTGGGGCCGGTCGACGACGACGAAGCCCCCGGCCCCGATGGTGGGCGCCCCGGCTACAGCCCGCGCGCGCTGCTCCGCCGCAAGTCGTTCGAGCAGTGCAGCGCGGAAGAGCTCGCGGCCATGGAGCGGCTGATCGAGCAGGTCGCGCGCCAGCTGGCCACGCGCCGCAGCCGGCGCCTGGTCCCGTCGCCGCGGGGCGCCGCGATCGACCTGCGCCGCAGCTTCCGCCGCGCCCTCGCACGCGACGGCGAGTTCCTGGATCTGGCCCGTCGCGACCGTGCCGTGGAGCGGCCGCGGATCGTGTTCATATGTGACACGAGCGGTTCGATGGACCCTTACTCCCGGCTCGCGCTGGCCTTCATCCTGTCTCTGGGCAAGGTTGCGCGCCGGACCGAGATCTTCGCCCTCAATACCTCACTCACACGCCTTACGCCCTGGATCACGGCCGGGAATCTGACCGCCACGCTGGCCCGCTTCGCCCGCAATGTGGAGGACTGGTCGGGCGGCACGCGCATTGGCGAATGCCTGACGGATTTCGCGCATGATTACTTGCGCCAGGTGGTCGCAGGTGATACATCGGTCCTAGTCTTCAGCGACGGGCTCGACCGGGGCGCTACGGAGTCCCTGGAGACCGCGCTGTTGGCGATCCGGCGGCGCGCGCGGCGTGTCATCTGGCTGAACCCGCTCATGGGCGACCCGCGGTACCGGCCCGAAGCCAGGGGCATGAAGGCGGCGCTGCCTCACATTGACCACCTCGTGCCCGCTCACAACCTGGAGTCGCTCGAGGCTCTGCTGCCGATGCTGGGGCGGGGCTGAGCGACCGGAACCGGAAGCCACCCCAACGTGCGAATCGAAGAGAAGTTCACGGTCGACGCCCCCGCCGACGAGGTCTGGGCCTTCCTGATCGACCCCGAACGCGTCGCGGCCGCCCTGCCCGGCGCCGAGATCACCGAAAAGCTCGACGACAACACCTACAAGGGCGGGATGGGGGTCAAGGTGGGCCCGCTGAACGCGGTCTACACGGGCACCGTCGCCTTCGATCTCGACGAGGACGCGCGCTCTGCGATAGTGCACGCGAAGGGGCAGGGCAAGGCCGGAATGGGCACTGCGGACATGAAGATGACCAGTCGGGTCGTGTCGCTGGGCCCTTCGGAGTCCGAAGTGACGGTCGAGGCGCACATGTCGGTGACCGGCATCCTCGCCCAGATGGGGCGCGGCATGATGCAACACGTAAGCAAGAAGATGTTCAAGGAGTTCACGGAGATTCTGGGGAAGGAGCTCGCCGCGGACTGAAGCGGGATCGGCTTTCGCGCGGTGCGGCTCCCCGGGGACCTCACATGAAGGAGGAAGAAGGATGATTCCGCCGCAGTTCGATTACCACGCGCCTGGCAGCCTCGAGGAAGCGTTGGGGCTGCTCGGCAGCCTCGACGACGCCAAGGTCATGTCGGGCGGCCAGAGCCTGCTCCCCATGCTGAAGCTGCGCCTGGCGACGCCCGCCAACATCGTCGACATCGGGCGCATTCCCGGCCTCGATTCGATCGGCGAAGAGGGCGGTTACCTGAGGATCGGCGCGCTGGTGACCGAGACGGCGCTGGAGGAGAACGCGACCGTCGCCGCGCGCTACCCGATCCTTCTCGACACCGCCAAGGTCATCGCCGACCCGCTCGTGCGGAACCGCGCCACGATCTGCGGCAACGTGGCGCACGGCGACCCCGCCAACGACCACCCGGCCACCATGCTCGCGCTCAGGGCGCAGATGGTCGCGACCGGGCCGGACGGCGAGCGCACGATCGGCGTGGACGACTTCTTCCACGGGCTCTTCATGACGGCGCTGGCAGAGGGTGAGATCCTGACCGAAATACGCATCCCGGCGCCCGGGGGTGTTGGCGGCGGCGGGGCGGACGGCGCCCACCACGGCGGCGCCTACCTGAAGCTCGAACGCAAGGTGGGCGACTACGCGGTCGCGGGCGTGGCGGTGCAGCTGGCCCTGGGCGACGACGGCAAGGTGACGCAGGCGGGGGTGGGGCTCACCAACCTGGGCATGGCGCCGATCCGGGCGTCCGCGGCCGAAGAGGTGCTGACGGGCGCGAGGCTCGTGGAGCGGGGCGGCCTTCGGGGCGCTTTCAGCAAGGTCCGCGATGCGATCGCCCGCGCCCCCGACGCCGACGAGGTCATCGCGGCCGCCGCGCAGGCCGCCGCCGACGCCACCGATCCCGTGGCCGACCGGCGCGGTTCGGTCGAATACAAGAGAAACATGGCCCGTGTGCTGACCGGACGGGCCATTGCCAAGGCGCTCGCGCGCGCTGGAGGGTAGGGACATGGCCAGACACAACGTCACCGTTACCGTGAACGGCGAGGCGCACTCGCGCGAGGTCGACTCCCGCCTGCTCCTCGTCCACCTGATCCGCGACGAACTCGCGCTCACCGGCACCCACATCGGCTGCGACACCACGCACTGCGGCGCGTGCACCGTGCTCGTCGACGGCGTGCCCACCAAGTCGTGCACCGTGCTGGCCGTCCAGGCCGACGGCGCCGAGATCGGCACGGTCGAGGGGCTCGCCGACGCCAACGGCATGAGCGCGCTCCAGGAGGGCTTCATGCAGGAGCACGGCCTCCAGTGCGGCTTTTGCACCCCCGGCATGCTGATGACCGGGACCGCGCTGCTCGCCGCCAACGCAAACCCCAGCGAAGCCGAGATCCGCGAGGCGATATCGGGGAATCTCTGCCGCTGCACCGGATACGTGAACATCGTCAAGGCGGTCCAGTACGCGGCCGCCAAAACCGCCGCCGACGGCGCGGGGGAGGACAACTGATGGCTGCCGAGACTTCCAACGGACCCCGCACTTCCGCCAAAATCTGCGGCATGGGCCACTCCATGAAGCGCAAGGAGGACCCGCGCTTCCTGCAGGGCAAGGGCAACTACATCGACGACCACACGCTGCCGGGGATGCTCTGGCTGGACATCGTCCGGAGCCCGATCGCCTACGGGAAGATCGTGAACATCGACGCGTCCAAGGCGCTCGAAGTCGACGGCGTGCTCGCCGTGCTGACGGGCAAGGACCTCGAGGCGTACAACCTGCACTGGATGCCGACGCTCATGTCGGACACCCAGATGGTGCTGCCGACCGATACGGTCATGTACCAGTCCCAGGAGGTCGCGGGGGTGATCGCGACGTCGCGCTATGCGGCGGCCGACGGCGTGGCCGCGGTCGAGGTCGAGTACGAGCCGATGACGCCCGTGATCGACCCGTTCAAGGCGCTCGAGACGGATGCGCCCGTGCTCCGCACCGACAAGGAGGGGCAGGAGGACAACCGGATCTGGCACTGGGAGGCGGGCGACAAGGAGGCGACGGACAGGATCTTCGACGAGGCCGACGTGGTGGTGCGCGAGAAGATGCACGTGCCGCGCATTCACGTGGCGTCGATCGAGACGTGCGGGTGCCTGGCCGACTTCAACCCGGTCGAGGGACACCTCACCGTGTACATGACCACGCAGGCCCCGCACGCGATCCGCACCGTGCTGGCGCTGGTGGCGGGTCACGTGGGGCTGTCCGAGGAGAAGATCCGCGTGGTGTCGCCCGATATCGGCGGTGGCTTCGGCGGGAAGGTGCCGGTGTACCCCGGGTACGTGATCGCGATTGCCGCGTCGGTCGTGCTGGGTAAACCCGTCAAGTGGATCGAGGACCGGATGGAAAACCTCCAGGCGGACTCCTTCGCGCGTGACTACCACATGGACGCCGAGATTGCGGCCGATTCCAGCGGCAAGATCCGCGCTCTGAGAATCAAGACACTGGCGGACCACGGGTATTCGGACGCACAGGCTGCGCCGTCCAAGTTCCCCGCGGGACTGTTTTCGATCTGCACGGGTTCGTACGACATGGAGCAGGCGTACGCCGAGGTGGACGCGGTCTACACGAACAAGCCGCCGGGGGGCGTGGCGTACCGCTGCTCGTTCCGCGTGACCGAGGCCGTGCACTGCATGGAGCGGATCGTGGACACGCTGGCGCACAAGGTGGGGAAGGATCCCGCGACGCTGCGCGAGGAGAACTTCATTCCGAAGGAAGCGTTCCCGTACCACTCGCCGCTGGGCTGGGAATACGACAGCGGGGACTACCAGGCCGCGATGGACATGGCCAAGGAGATGATCGGCTACGACGACCTGCGCAGGGAGCAGGCCGAGAAGCGCGAGCGGGGGGAGCTGATGGGGATCGGTGTGTGCAGCTTCACCGAGGTGCTGGGGGCGGGGCCGTCCAAGGACTTCGACATCCTGGGCATCAAGATGTTCGATTCGGCCGAGGTGCGAGTGCATCCGACGGGGAAGGCGATCGCGCGGTTCGGGACGAAGTCGCAGGGGCAGGGGCATGAGACGACGTATGCGCAGATCATTGCCGAGGAGCTGGGGCTGCCGGCGGCGCATGTGCAGGTGGAGGAAGGGGATACCGACACGGCGCCGTATGGGCTGGGGACGTATGCCAGCCGGTCGACGCCGACGGCGGGGGCGGCGGGGGTGATGGCCGCGCGGAAGCTCCGGGACAAGGCGCGCAAGATTGCGGCGCATCTGTTGGAGGTGGGGGAAGAGGACCTGGAGTGGGAGCCGGGGACGTTCTCGGTGAAGGGCGCGCCGGACAAGTCGGTGACGATCCAGGACTGCGCGTTCGCGGCGTATACGAATCTGCCGGAGGGCATGGAGCCGGGGATGGAGGCTACGAACTACTATGACCCGCCGAATCTGACGTTCCCGTTTGGGACGTATATCTGCGTGGTGGATATTGATCGGGGGACGGGCGAGGTGACGGTGCGGCGGTTCGTGGCGGTGGATGACTGTGGGAACATCATCAATCCGATGATCGTGCAGGGGCAGATCCATGGCGGGCTGACCCAGGGGCTGGGGCCGGCGCTGTTTGAGGAGATGACGTATGACGAGGATGGGAATAATCTGGCGGGGTCGTTTATGGATTATCTGGTGCCGACGGCGGTGGAGACGCCGGCGTGGGAGACCGGGCATACGGTGACGCCGTCGCCGCATCATCCGCTGGGGGCGAAGGGGGTGGGGGAGTCGGCTACGGTGGGGGCGCCGCCTGCGATCGCGAATGCGGTGGTGGATGCGTTGGCGCACTTGGGGGTGACGCATATGGAGATTCCGATTCGGCCGGATCGGGTTTGGGAGGTGTTGCGGGAGAAGGGGGTGGCTATATGAATGAGGTGGCAAGCGGCATGCGCGTGGAGATGGTGACTGGGGCGGAGTGGGTGAAGGGAGCGGGGGAGGTCTGAGTGTGGCAATGGTGGCCGGGCCGGAGGTGGTGTGGGAGAGGGGGGTGGGGGGGTGAGGGGATGATGTGAGTCGAGCCGACATGACACCGCCGGATGTGGCGTACTATTACCCTCAGCCATACTGGGGGCAAATAGAGAGCGATTGGGTCAAGTCCTTGCTCTTGTTCTTTGATCGAGTCGCTATCCTCCTGCCTGGCTACATGTATGGTCTCCACGAAATGGCGGACCCCACGCTGGCTGGGCCACTTGAGGAGCGCGGCTTGTTACAGGTCCTCGAACCCACTGATTGGGTGGATGAGGACATGGCCAACCAACTCGGTGAGATTATCGTAGAGCTATTGACAGTCGGGGCATTTGATGACTTGTCGACGGAAGACCGCTTTCATGAACTGTCCTACTCTCGGTTAGGGTACGGCGTCGATGTTCAGCTTGCCGGATTCCTTGTCGACGAACTCCGAGCGAAGAATCTTGCGCGCCCGAGCGAGGACGGTGTGTCCGTTCCACTTCACCCAATTGTCCGCACGACAATCCTGACCCTTCTTGCTCAACTGTCGCGGATAGCAGGAAGCAAGCGTGGCCTTGTTGTTCATCCATCAACCCAAGATCGTCGCGCCGTCGAGGATCTAATCGGTACACTGTCGCGAGAAGAGATGCCGTCCCATGGCAAGGTGATTGCGCTTGATCTTGAGCCGGTTGGTCTCAACTTGGGATCGATCCCCCTTGATGACGTACTCGATTTCCGGGCGGAACGCCGAGACGCGCACCGAGCTTACATGCGTGATTTGCGACGGTTCATGTCTGAGCTTGCCGACATCGACCAGCCGGAGGAGCGGAAAGCGCTGCTGCTTGAGAGGCGTGAGGAAATCTCTGATGTGGCTCACGACCTTCGTCGCACCACTGGGCGAGCGTTCAAGAAGAGCCTGTCTTCGTGGTCTCTCGGCCTGGCTGGAGCCGCGTGGGCGCTTACCACCGGTGACCCGTTTGGGGCCGTGCTGTCCGCCAGTGGCCTTGTAGACAAGCTATTCGGCAACTCTGAATGTGTTGCAGCGTATTCGTATCTGTTCGCCGTCCAAGAGAAGCTCGGAAAGAGTTATCAGAAGTGATGGGGAAGGTCAGCCCGCTGGCGGTACCGGGATCTGGTGGCGGAGTCGGAGCAGGGCAACGCACTCGCGACGAGGGTGTACGTTGGGCTTACTTGTCCAACACCGCCAGTACGCGCCGGAGAACCCTGATCGCCTCCTGGAGCTGAGATCGTTGCAGGAGTATGGGCAACGTCTCATGTAGTTCACCTTGGGTGTCCTGCAGCCAGAGCTTCAAGGCGGCATGCACGTCCGACGGGAATTCTGGAGGTAGAGGGTGGGCAGACAGCCTAGCGAGATAGAATACGTTCTCTGGATCAATCTCGATGAAAACCCGGTTCGATTCGGGGTCGGGGGACCTAGGAGGCTGCGCCGCAGAAAACCGCGGCGGCTATCATTAGAGGTATCGAGGGCATAGCGAAAGGTTTGCGGCCAGCCGAGGGGGGTCAATGGGAACGACGTTCCGACCGTACCAGCCGGACCAGATTCTGATGCTGCCACCGGATCTTCGGGAGTGGGTGCCGGAGGGGCATCTGGCGCACCACGTGAGCGATCTGGTGGACGCGGTGGATCTGAGTGCGTTCTACGCGCCGTACGAAGGGGACGGGCGTCGCAACGCGCCGTACGATCCGCGGATGATGGTCAAGGTGCTGATCTACGCGTATGCGACGGGGACGTTTTCGTCGCGGAAGATGGCGAAGAGGCTGGAGGAGGATGTGGCGTTTCGGATGCTGGCTGCGGGGAACTTTCCGAAGCACCGGACGCTGTGCGAGTTCCGCAAGCGGCATCTTGAAGACTTCCGGGCGGTGTTCGTCCAGGTGGTGGTGCTCGCGCGGGCCTCGGGCCTGGTGGGGCTGGGCAGGGTATCGGTGGACGGGACGAAGGTTCGGGCGAACGCGAGCAAGCGCAAGGCGATGAGCTACGGCCGGATGGCGAAGGAGGAGTTGCGGCTGAAGGCGGAGATCGAGGCGCTGGTGGGGCGAGCCGAGGCGGTGGACGAAGCGGAGGACGAGCGGTTCGGCGAGGAGGCTCGCGGAGACGAGTTGCCGGACGAACTCAAGCGGCGCGAGGACCGGCTGGCGGCGATCCGGGAGGCGAAGGCGCGCCTGGAGGCTGAGCAGAGAGCGGCGGACGATGCGCGGGGCCGCAAGCCGGGGCAGAAGCGCAACCCGAAGGGTGGCAGTCCCTACAAGCGGGAGTACGGGGAGCCGGACGAGCGGGCGCAGAGCAACTTCACGGATCCGGAGAGCCGGATCATGAAGACTTCTTCGGAGGGGTTCCAGCAGAGCTACAACGCGCAGACGGCGGTGGAGGGGGAGAACCAGTTGGTGGTGGGCGCCGGGGTGACGAACAACGCGAGCGACCAGGGCCAGCTGATTCCGATGATCGATGGGGCGGAGGCGGTGTGCGGCGGGACGCCCGGCCAGGTGCTGGCGGACGCGGGATACGGCAACGAGCAGGACCTCCGGGAACTGGAGAAGCGGGGCGTTGACGGGTACGTGGCGCTGGGCCGGGAGGGCAAGGCGCCCGCCAGGATCGATCCGGAGAAGCATCCCGCAAGGGCGCGCATGGCCGACAAGCTGGCGACGGATGAGGGCCGAAGACGCTACGGGCGTCGCAAGTGGCAGGCGGAGGCGCCCATCGGATGGATCAAGGAGGCGATGGGCTTTCGGCGATTCAGCTTCCGGGGCCTCGAGAAGGTCCAGGCCGAGTGGACTCTCGTGTGTCTGGCGCTCAATGTGAAGCGGCTGCACACCCTTCAGGCAGCATGAGACCGTGATCGTTCACCACCGACGCCGGCCCCGGCGCTCTCGAAGACCCTCGCCACCCCAATTCACGGCCTGCGGCCTCCCTCAGCCCCTCAGCGGCGCGGATCCCCACCCCCTCGCTCCTCGAAGCAGTCTGCCCGCCGCCGATCCTCACGCCTTTCTGTCACATCCACTGCGCTTCTGCGGCGCACGCTCCTAGTAGGGCTCGACATGGTTGGTCCTCTTGCTGGGTCGGGTTCAGGAAGCGCCGGTCGAGGGCCGCAATGGCCTTCTGCCGACGTCAATGCTAGGTATCATAATGCCCTTTCAAAGCGCTGTCCGGCTCCAGCGCCTTCCGTAGTCCGGGTGCCATCGCCAAGCCTCGCGCTTCGGATCCTCGACGGGTCGTCACGGCCGGTGTGGCCCGTCTGGCAGCGGGCGGCCGGGCCGCAAGGCCGGAAGTCGATCGCCTCGGCCCTGAGCACCGCGATGTATCGGGCAGAGGCCAACCCAACATGGATGACGTTGAGGCCAAGGTCGTGGAATTGACGGACAGCCTCCGTAAGGAGGTGTTCGACGACTCAATCCGCCGGATACGGCCGCGCCGCCGCCATATTTTCGCGCTGGTAACGTTCATCCGAACGATGTGGTGGAACCTGGACGACCTGTCGCAGATGCATCCTCTACGTTACGTACTGCCGATCTCGTTCTTGGGCAGGGGCAAGACCCTGAGGTACTGGCGCGCCGAATGGCTGGCGGAACTCATCCATAAGGGTATCGGCGAGACTGGCCACCAGGAGTTGGGTGGGCGAGAGATTAAGTTCGAAGTATGAGTTCGCTGCAGGATGGCTTTTCGTCACCGACTCGCCTCTCCAGTCTGCCGCGCAACCCATCCTCCGAATGATGACGGCAACCGCCGAAACGGGTGTGTCTGAATGGGTGGCCGTCGGATCAATGCTTGCGACTTGGGTTGCTGCACGGCGGGCGAGGAAGCAGCTCGATTCGTGGATCACGCGCGACGTCGTCGTGTCGCTGGCCCTTCACTGCGTATTCCTGGACGAGCTGGATATCGGGAAGGAACCGGGCCCATGGCAGCCTCAGGGCCTGGTAGCGACTAAGCCAATCATCTGGGAGAGATTGCCAGTTGATCATTACGTGTCTGCCTTGGTAGTGCAGTCTGAGCGTTCCGCCTACCGCGTCGTGGCCACGGCCCGCGCCACGATCTCCCGCATTTCCCTCCACGGCACCGTGTCGAAGCAGAGCGTCTTGCCGAAGGTGGCCAGCTCGCGGACGACGGCTTGAAACTCCTTGGCGGGGAGGCCGCGACCATCTCTGGCGGCGTCGAAGTACTCGGCGATCAAGGCCGCGTGGAGGCGGGAACTGTTCACGACCGTGATGCGCCGTACCGAGTCGCCAACGAGCCGCGCCCAGGCATCGCTGCCCGCGTGGAGCACGCGGTGAGCGTCCTCCACACTGAACGGCTCGCCGACCCTCTTGGACTCGGCGGCGGCGAGCCGAGCCACGCGGTGGCGCCACCACGCGCATGAGATCGGGCAGTCCACCAGGACCGAAAGCTTGCCTCTCACGTGCGGCAGGCCGCCTATGCGTCTGAACAGGTTGCGGACGGCAGCATCGGTTGTTGCGGGCACCTTGCCCGTCACCTTCGCGCCGAGGAAGAAGGGATCCAGCCGAGGTTCGAAACACTCTGCCTCCATCCACGCGATGTGGCAGAGGGCCCAGAATGCGGGTTGGGCTGCGATTGCAGGGGTGAGATCCGGCAGGGCACCGCAAAGGTCGCTTTCCAGTGCCAAGGGAGGGTCCCGGTATTCGGATGAGGTCAGCGGACGGGGAAGCTCGGGAGCGTCGATTTCCTGCCGGACGCCCAACCCCAGCTGGCCACGCATATAGCTTGCCAGGGCCTGCGGCCCCTTCTTGACCGCAGCGACCAACTCATCCTGTAACGGTTTGGCTCTCTCGTTGTGAGCGGTGGCGTGCTTGTCGTCCTTGCGGCCCGTCTGGACGGCAGCGGTCTGCCAGGTGCTCAGGCGTTCCCGGTGTGCGTGGGATGGCGCCTTCATTCGTCGTCCGCCTCCGCCTTCTTATCGGGCAACACGAACCGTTCGACTGCGGTGGCGGCGCGTGCCGGATCGTATTCGGAGGGATCCGTCCAGTCGGCCACGTTGGCGTCTTCAAGTACGCTCCTAATGCGCTCCAGAACGGGATACTGAGCCGCTTTTCCCCGGTCGTCCGCAGCCGTGTCCTGCGGCGGCCCGACCACGCCGGGGATTCGGCCGAACGCCGCGATCAGCGCGGCGATCTGGACGTCTCGGTTTTGGGCACGTGTCTCGAACATTCTTGGCGACATCTTCACATGAAACCGGAGGTCCCCTTCGCCTGTGAACGGCGTGACCGTCATCCTGCCATCGACAAGATCCTGGTCTGGGAACAGCCTGATAAGGGAGCTTCCCAGCTGTTCCGCGTTGCGGGCGTTGCCTCGAACCAGCCAGCGACCTGGTGGCACGACGATCGGATTCTCTCCCCATACCGCATGCATACTCTCCGTATCGAGATTGACCTCCTGCGTCGTCACCATGCCCGGTATCACGTAGCTACCCGACGTGACCCTGTTCGTGTCCCATTCGAATGCGAACTTCCGCTCCCGGCTCGAGCCCGCCATTCCAGCGTACAACGTCGCCGGGGACCGAAGCTCGACGACCCATTCGGCCTTCCCTCCGGCCACCAGCTCACCCAGTTGGGTGGCTCCTTGTAGCCTGTGTTCGACTTTACCACTAGCACTGCCAATCACGACCCGCGCCTCGTAGGCCGCGTCCGGCCAATCCAAGGAGGTATCATCCTCCAGAAGGATGGGGACCGACTTGGAAGTGTAGGCTGTCAATCCCGGTCCTCGCTTTCTCGTTTGCGGCGGACCAAATCGAGCTCCAGATGCCGGTCCGGATGCACGGACCGCGAGAGGCGGATCACGACGTTGCCGTCACATTCCGATGGCAACCGGACTTCGGAGTCGTCGCCGACCGAGATGCTCCTGCCATCGATCTCAACGCTTTCGATTTCGAGCCACTCGTCCGGTATCGGGGAATCGCACCCGGCGTCGGAGCCGGACTCGGCCCGCATGCGAAGACAGATGTCGTCGTTCCCCCGCTCTTCGCGAAGCTCGAACGCGGCTTGCACGCGCGTCCCCGTGCCATGCCCGTCGTCGGAATCGGACAGCAGCACCAAGCCGCTCCGCATGTCCACCGCCGGACCCGGCGCGGGTGTTCGGCGGGCACGCTTCCTCTTCCTCCGGCGGTGACCGTCGCCGTTGGACCCCTGCGTCTGGTCATCCTCACCGTTGTCGGAGGTTCCCTCGTTCTTGCCCTTTCTCCTTCGCGGCCGCCTGCGAGGAATGACCTCCGCCATGCGTTCCGCGTCGCCGGGGAAGACAGCGAAGCCTTCGGGGGCGAATCCGTCGTCGGTGGCGAGCGGTCCCGCGTGCTCGCTGAGGATGCGCGCCAGACTCTTCAGCTTCTTGGCAAGCAGCCGTTGGCAATCGGGCTTCAACCTTCGCCTTTCCAAGTCACGGTGGGCCGGGCCCTCGGCGCCACGCACCAAGTCGTAGAGGGTTCCTTCACGCTCGCTTCCGGGATCCTCCAGCAGCACGACGGCGTCAAATGGCTTGGCCGTGCCGAACGCATGGTACTCCAGGTGCGGGGCGCTGAAGGTGATCCACATGCCGTCCCGAAACACCTGAACCCGCGTTCGCTCGCTCGACGACAGCGACCGGAAGAGGACGCGCACGGAAGGATCCGACGCAACATCGCCGAGCGGTGCAACCGCAAGGTCCTTCCCCTGCTGGAGCGTCTCGTAGGCCCGGTAGGCCTGTTCGCCGGGCAACCATCCGCCTCCCGCGCCGCGCCGAGAGTGCTTCTGCTTCCTGATCTCGGCCAAGCAGCGCTCCAAGGACCCATGATCGATCAATTGGTCCGCGTCCAATGTCTCATCTGTGACCCGAACGACCATCTTACGCTCCTGGATTGCGCCAAGAAAGTTCACGGCAGCCACACGGACGATATCGCGGAAGGCCCTTCGGGCGTCGGCCTCGCGGAAATGGTTGAAGCCGAGAATGGCCACGACCGTGCCGGAATCCTCGATCAGCGTGATCTGTTCCTCCAGGATTCGGGGGACAATTTGGCCGAACTGTGCCGTCTTGAGGTTAAAGGGCTCCTCAGGTACTGCCCAATACCCGTCGGCGCTCCGACGCAAGGTGCTTCTGTCGCGGGTCGGATGAGTGGCGACGATGGCGTGACCGCTGATCACATGGTCCTTTGCGCGCCTCCCGGCGTAGAGGACATAGCGCAGATCGGACGCGGCGAAGGCGGCCAGATGCCCCAGTCCGAAGGATCCGGCACCCTTGCGGGGCTTGTCACTGTTGCCCTGCGACAGGACCGCTCGCATGCGATCATCGTCCAGTCCGATACCGTTGTCACGGCAAAACAGAACCCTTGCCTCGCTGGCCTCCAAGACCGCCAGGATCCGATCAATCGCGTTTTGCTCATCCAGGGTGAGCTCCCCTTGGCTTTGCTGCCGCTCTTCGTACGCGGCGTGGAATGACGACTCGTACTCGGAGATGCCCGGAAAGTCGTCAACCGGCATGCTGGCCACAGTCAAGTGAACCTCAGCGCGCCGCCCGGCGCTGATCGCGGCGTCAAGTGCGTTCTGCAGGAGCTCCCGCACGACGCCTTCCGCGTAGACGGAACCGCTGGTGACAGCATTCGTGAAGCCATCGATCTTGGCGGTCGGAGGGAAATGGAGCTGGGCGTTGGGCACAGGCGTCAGTCAGTGCAGTCGCAGGCGGGTGAACCGGTGGTATAGCGTCCGTTCAGCGCGCAGTCAGTGTTGGCAATGTCGGCATACGATGGGCCGTTGACGCCGAAGAATCCGAACACTGTGTGGCCCGATCCGTTCCGGGCGGGAGCTGTGCGGCGATAGCGTCGTTCAATGCTATCCCACCAACCGATGTCGGAAGGCGTGTCGGCCACTCGGTCGGGGTCCAGGCTCTGCGCGACCGCACGCAGATCGTGCGTGCCCTTCATGAAGCAGAAGACACAGTTGCCAGCACCGGTCGGCAGCTCGAGACCCCGGTCGCGGGCGTTCCAGTAGGTGTCGACATCACTCGTGGTCCAACCCGCGTCGGCCAGTGGAAAATACGGATGCTCGCCGGGGGGTTGCGTACGGATCGCACACTTCGCGCTTCCAGCGCCCTCGGCGAACAGGGTGCGGTCGAGGATCCGCGTAACGCGCTGTGGTTCGTCCGCACGAAGCCCAAGCAGCGTAACGAATTCGGCCGGGCGATGACCCCAAAGGCTGACGGGTCCCGGCTCGCCGATCCGCCCGAAGGTAGCGTCCGCGCCCGTGAAGTCGTTCCAACGCTGTCGGCCGCGGGAGGGTGGCTTGCGCAGGACACACGCGATGCGCGTGCGGAACGAGTCCGATTCGTCAGTCCCCCGGTTCGCACGGTATCGCCGCTCGCTGGCATCTCGATCGACAAACGAGCGGTCCGAGTAGTGGCCGTCGTGTCGCGGACCTGCTGTGCCGCCGAGCCACTCCGCCAATAGCAAGTGGGCGGGGTAAAGCTTGAGCTTGGCCGTGCAACTCCGGGAATGGGGGTTCGGGAGCATGCCCTGGAACGACAGGAGCTCTTCGAACGCCTCCCCTCGAGACCGGTATCCGTTCGGGTCGTCCTCGATGGGCCGGCGGGTTACCAGTCGGTAAGAGAGTCGGCGCCGGTACACGCCCCGGTATGCGTCCTCGACTGTGCAGAACTCGTACCAGAAACACGGCAAGCCGTAGTCGCGCTCGATTTCTTCGCAGCACCTGGCCGCGAACTCGTAGCTCCGCGGGTGCTCGGCGGAGGTGTTGGCAAAGAGGACCACATCCCCGCGCTCGCCGGAAAGGGTCCCGGCCGAAGCCATCTCCAGGACCAGCGCCGCCGATGAGCGGCCGCCCGAGAACTTGACCACGTGCGGCAGAGATTCGTGGTTCGGGTTGCGATAGAGCAGTGGGCCGATGGGCGGGGGTTGTCTCTTAGATTTCACCGCGGTCGCGGATCCGGATTGCCCGGAAGACGCGCGTGTAAGCGTCGTCAGTTTTGACGGCGATCGGGGAGGAGCTAGGAGAGCCACTGTAGCCTTATCAGTTCGGCCAGGAAGAGGGGCTGACCACGACGAGGGTGCCCATCGCGAAATGCTCCTGGCTTGCGTCGCGCGAGTCAACTAGGCTCGAATACGAACACCGGGAGTGCGTTGCGGTCAGCTTATGGGGGCCATTTGGCAACGGTCTGTCGCTAATCGGTGCGCTTCCTCTTTTTTGGGGGTCGTCGTGGACACAGCCCGGGGCGACAATCCCGCCAATGGCAGCGGATGCCCATTGACCATCTTATTTCTCCGTATTCTCGTGGTCAACCTAGCCGGTCGGTGCCGCCGCCATGCCGGGCATCTACCGGAGAGTGCCCGGAGTTATACTTTGAGGAGGAGGCGCCCCCATGGCGGAACATCCGTCCAAAGGACCCGATCCGCCGGCGCCTTGCCGGTTGCCTGTAAATGATCCGCTGTACGGGCTAGTGTAGTGTCCCGTAAGTATCTTGCCATAATAGAGAAGATCGGGTATCATTCCTCTCATCCACCCGAACGAGGAAGATATCATGCCCAGGGGACGTCCGTTGAAAGCGCTCGAAGTCAGCCGGGGCGCCCGTGAGGAACTCGAGTCGCTGGTGCGTTCGCGCAGCCTGCCCGCCGGGCTCGTCCGCCGTGCCGAGATCGTGCTTCTGTGCGCCGATGGGTTGGACAACCAGGCGGTCGCCGAGAGGGTCCGCACCGGCCGCCAGACGGTCGGCAAGTGGCGCGAGCGCTTCCGAACCCAGGGCCTCATGGGCCTGTACGACGAACGCAGGCCGGGAAAGCCTCGTTCCATCGAAGACGACGAGGTCATGGTGCTGCTGAGGAAGACGCTCGACACCCGGCCTCCCGATGGCAGCACGCACTGGAGCTGCCGCTCCATGGCCGAGGCGGCGGGGCTGTCGAAGTCCACGGTCCACCGCGTGTGGACGGCGTTCAACCTCCAGCCCCACCGGCAGAAGCACTTCAAGCTCTCCACCGACCCGTTCTTCGCCGAAAAGGTCCGCGACATCGTCGGCCTCTACCTCAACCCGCCGGAGGGCGCGATGGTGCTCTGCGTGGACGAGAAGAGCCAGACCCAGGCGCTGGAGCGAACCCAGCCTCTGCTGCCCCTCGGGCTCGGATACGTCGAGGGCGTCACACACGGCTACATCCGTCACGGCACGACCACCCTCTTCGCCGCCCTGGACGTCGCCACCGGCCAGGTTCTCGCCCAGTGCAAGGCGCGGCATCGCCACCAGGAGTTCCTGAGCTTCCTCCGGCACATCGACGCCAACGTGCCCCCAGACCTGGATGTCCACCTCGTCGTCGACAACTACGGCACCCACAAGCACGCCAAGGTCAAGCGCTGGCTCGCCACCCGGCCACGCTACCACATCCACTTCACCCCCACCTACTCCTCCTGGATCAACCAGGTCGAGATCTGGTTCAACATCATCACCCAGAAGGCCATCCGCCGCGGCTCCTTCTCCTCGGTCACCCAGCTCAAGGAGAAGATCCTCCGCTTCACCGACCAGTACAACCCCGGTGCCCAGCCGTTCATGTGGACCGCCACCGCAGACTCCATCCTCCAGAAGATCCAGAGACTATGTACAGCTATCTCTGGGACACAACACTAGCAGGCCGTGGAAGAAGTGGCTCGCTGGGGAGCTGGTGGCGGAAGCGGCAAGAACGACGTGATTGCGGTTTTGTTGTGCATCAGGCGGCTGAGCGGCGGACGGGGCCGACCTGTGTGCCCTGGAGGCCGAGAACGCGCCCGATGTGGCGAAAGAAGGCGGCAAGACTGTGTGCGGACGCGTCGGCGAGAGCCGCGGCCGCCGCTGCGAGGCCCTGCAGGCCACGCGGGGTGCCGAAGCCGAAACATTTGCGCATCACCAGCGAGAGGTTGAAGGCCGCGGCGTGAACGAGCATCCGTTTTCGGATCTCCTCGTGTCCGCGAACGTGGACGCGGCGCAACCCTCCGCTGCCGAGCAGGTGCGCGAACGTCCGCTCCAGCTTCTCCCCTCGCTCGCGCAGCAGCCGCTTTCCCCGCTCGCCCTTGATGCGGCGGCGGTTGCCGTACACGGCCTCCTGCGCGTCCCGCTTGCCCTTCCACTTCCGGCGGCCCCGGTTCGGCTCGCTCACATAGGTTCGCAGTCCCCGCTTCTTCACGCCCGTCATGGTCGCGTTCGAGTGGTAGCCCTTGTCGCCCACCACTTCCTTCGGCTCCGCTCCCACATCCGCCAGCCGCTGCTCCGTCTCGTCCAGCGTCACCGGCAGCGACGCGGTGTCGCCACCGTCCATCGTCTGCACCGTGACGGCGGCCACCGCACCGGTCTCCATGTCCACCCCCACCTCGAGCTTGTGAGCCAGGCGGGTCCTGCCGTCCTTCATCTTCGTGATCCGCGCCTCCGGGTCGTGCGGATGCTTCCAGTCCTTGTTCGACCCCTTCTTCGGGCGCTTGCGGTCCATCTTCGCAAGGTCCTGCCGCGTCGGCGTCTCGATCCCCGACGCTTTCGCCAACTGCTCCAGCCACGCGTCGTACTCCGTCCCCTCATCACGCCTCACGATCGCGCGCATCGCCGCGTTCGCCTCCAGCGTCGTCGAATCCACCCCCACCGTCTTGCCTCGCAGCAGCCCCGACTCCTGCAGCCGTTCCAGCACCCAGCCGAACACCGCCCCGTGGGCTTCCAGGCTCAGCCGCTTGCGCGTCTTCGACAGCGTGGAATGCTCCGGCGGCGTCTTCGCCAGACCGTAGCCCAGAAACTCCCGCAACGAGATCGAGTCCCTGCACCGCCACGCGATACCCCGCTCCGATCCGATCCCCTCCAGATATCCCACCATCAGCATCCGGAAGTACACGCCCGGCGCGAGGCCCGGCCTACCCATCCGCTCCGCGTAAAACTCCCGGCACGTCTCCTCCGCGAACTCGTCGAAACCGCTCTTGCGCAGCAGCTTGTCCAGCGCCGCGTAGAACGGGTTGTCCAGCGCCCCGACCGCACTGGCCGCGATGAACAGCTCCTCCTGCCGCTCACCGGGCATCTTGCCTATCGCCATCGCCGTCACCTCTCGCTGAGGTCCTCGTGTCCTCCTAATTTAACTCATTCACAAGAGCCTCGTGGGGCGGATTTTATCCACGGCCTGTTAGCCCCTGGTGGGGTGACTACACTACTATACCATTTGGCCTAGCCAATGCGTCGTGCCAATTCGCGGCAACAGGCTCCTCAAGTTCCAAGTAGGCGAGAATCAACCTACTTCTCCTACCGGTTGCTCCAGTGGAAACATGCTTTGGGCTTTCTCTAGGTTGCCATTGCGCATCAGCCCAATCAGCATGAACGCACGGCCACTCCAAGCGTCACTATGCACATCTGTTGGGAATCGTACTCCAAGACCGCTCAGACGGTCGAGTAACGCATACCAACGAACCTCGTATTCCGCGGCCAGATGGGGCGCATGCTGATCTGGCGAATCGAAGTACTTCGCAATCGTCAAGGCGTCGTCGGCCCAACTCAAGAACAACTCCCTCTCTGAGGGACCAGCTTGTTCTAGCGCTGGGCGTGATGGTTTATCGACTTTTCGTGCAGGGTCATTGAGAGCAAGGCCCCGCCGGTAGATCTTGCGAAGTGCGATGGCTACGAGCACCGCGCCGTACACCACCGGTACATAGCCAATCCTTGCGACGAGGAACTGATGGGTCGCCGGGTGCGAAAACCACTCCCGTACGGGCTCCAAGAGAAGGGGAACGGACGCAGCCCAGGCAGCCAACCAAGTCCATACCCGCTTGATGTCGTCCCGAAACCCCGCGATCGAGAAGCCATGGTAAAGGATCCGGACAGCTGTCACCACCCCTTGCAATCGATTCTTCCGTTCTGATGCCATGCCGCATCGTAAATGCGTTTTCGTCCTGGGTCAATCACGCTGGCGAGTAACTGCTTCATCCGCGAGAAAGGACCGGTCCCGGACCCGTGTTCGGATCGGTCAGACGGCGAGTGTACCGGATTCCTGTCTTTCAGGGCAAGTGGACGGCTTGATCGGCCTGCCCACAGCGGGGGGGCAGCACAGAGCGGGCGCGCTCCGCGCGGAAGTATGAGGGGTCATTGCCTCCGAACCCGCGCAACTATCCGGGCCAGAGAAGCGGACGACGACCGACCGTGTGGGGGTCAATCGAAGCGCGCTGCAACGCGACCAGGAGGGTGGATTGCGGGCAGCCGGTGAAATGCGAAGCCCGTGTTTAGGTCACCACTTGCGCGCGAGAGGCAGTCAGAGTTCAGAAGTCTCTACATCGAGCTCAGCGAAGAGCCCAGCGTGGAGACCAGGGAAGTGTCCGATGGCGTGAACGTGGATATCGGTGCGCGCGGGAACCCGGTTGGCTTCGACATCGATCGCGCCGCGAACCACCTTGATCCTTCCTCACTGGAAACAACCGCACTGCCGCTCCGCTCCTACAGGATCGGGTAACGGGCACGCCGCCGAGACTCTGGCTCGATTCATCCCTTTCCGGATCCGCAACCGGCACATCGCCCCACATCCCGGTCCCGGAAAATCCGAGACACTGTCGCGGAATTCTCCGTATCCGGCCACCTCGCCCGGTCTAGCCGCCAATCGGCGCAAGCGTCCGATACGGTACGCGGGCGGGTCGGCCACTCCACCCACGGGTGCCGAGTGCTTGCTCCGGCAGAACGAGTCCGTCAGAATTGGGGCAGGCTTCGGGAAATCCGCCTCCTCTTCGAACGAGGACAATGTGACCAGCAAGGCAATCCCCGGGTACCAGGACCTTCTCTGGCCGACCCTTCGAGTGCTGAAGAACAGAGGTGGCTCCGCGTCCATCCTACACGGCGACGGCCCGCAGACGGAAGTCGATTATCGAGCCGCATGGGCTCGCACTAACTTGAAGTGGATCGGAGCCATCGACAATACCAGAAGGGGCATATGGGCGATCACCGACATCGGAAGAAAGATCTCTTCGGAAAAGCAAGTGCAAGAGTTGGTCCGGCAGGAACGCGGGAAGCAACAGAAGCAGAGGCAAGAACCACCCGCGAAGGGCACCGATAACGACGGCAGCGACGGTCAGCACGAATGGCGAGATGAAGTGCTGGCGATAGTACGTGGCATAGCCCCCGACGCGTTCGAGCGCCTATGTCAACGGGTTCTCAGAGAGTCGGGATTCACGAAGGTTGAAGTCTCAGGACGTTCAGGCGACGGCGGTATCGACGGAGCTGGTGTGCTAAGGGTTGAACTCATCTCATCTCTTTCCATGTCCGTTTTCAGTGCAAGAGATATACCGGTGCGGTCGGAGCCAGGGAGATTCGAGACTTCCGAGGGGCAATGGTTGGTCGCGCGGACAAGGGTCTATTCATCACGACGGGTCACTTTACAAGAGATGCGATTCGCGAAGCTGTACGAGACGGAGCGCCGGCAATTGACCTCATTGACGGGTTAGCGCTTTGTGAGCTCCTGAAGAGCCTGGAGTTAGGAGTGCGGACGCAGACCGTGGAAGTCACGAAGCCGAAACCGGAGTTCTTCAAGGGACTGTGACCGGGCAGCTGAGACGTTTCCACAGCCTTCGAGTAGCAAGACTGCCCGCCCTTTGAGACCGGGAATTCGGAAAACGATGTCTGCCGAATCTCCTCGGTGGAAACGGAAAACACCATCCGCCGCTTGTGGAGCTCCGGCGGAATCTCCCTGAAATCCAGGTAGCAGCACCGAAACTACCCAGGTAACGACCGGAGAGCCCGCGCCTTCGGACTCGCGGGCCTGGGACATGCTCGAGTTCGTCCTTGCATCATTACACAACGATACTGTTGACAACGAAATTGTTGTGTGTACCTTTGTGACCCATGACCACCCAACCTGCCTCCACCATCCGCAAGTTCAACCCCGGCCTGCTCCAGTCGGACGAGGAGATCAGGGAGCAGTTCGTGGTCCGTGGTCACGAACTCGGCCTCCTGCTCGATGACCTGCGGGGCAACATCAGTTCCCCCTCGTGTCAGCACATTCTCGTGGTCGGGCCTCGCGGGCGGGGCAAGACCATGCTGCTCGCACGGGTCGCGGCAGAGTTGCGTAGCAACGAGGACTTCGCCGCGTCCCTATTGCCGGTGCGGTTCATGGAAGAGAGCCAGGAAATCTTCAGTCTCACAGACTTCTGGCTGGAGACCATGTTCCATCTGGCCAACGAAATCGACGATCACGATGCGAGGGTGGCGCGGGAACTCCGTGACACACGGGCTGCACTTTCGCCGCGCTGGCGGGAGCAGATCACCGAGGCGCAGGCCCGCGCCGCCGTACTCGACGCTGCGGATCGACTGGGCAAGCAGTTGGTTCTCATTGTCGAGAACCTGCAGTCTCTCTTCCAGGACGTCCACGACGATTTCGGCTGGCAACTCCGCGAAGTCCTTCAAACGGAACCGCAGGTCATTCTGCTGGCCTCCGCCACCAGCCGCTTCCGCGAATTGGACGACGTGAGCGAGCCGTTCTTCGAGATGTTCCGCATCGTCGGGCTCGAACCGCTCGACACGGAGGAGTGCGGTCGCCTGTGGGCAGTCGTGAGCGGGAAGCGCGCGAGCCGGTCCGAAGTCAGGCCGCTCCAGATTCTCACGGGCGGCAATCCTCGCCTGCTGGTGATGGCGGCCGAGTTCGCCCGGCATCGCTCCCTCCGCCGGCCGATGTCCGAACTGGTCACCGTGATCGACGAGCACACCGAGTACTTCCGTGGTCACCTGGAGGCCCTGGCGAAGACGGAACGGCGCGTGTACGTGGCGGTGCTCGACCTGTGGCAGCCCTCTTCGGCGAGCGAGATTGCGGCACGGGCGCGCGTCGACATTCGGGTGGCGTCGACCATGTTGGGGCGGCTGGTCCTACGCGGTGCCGTCAACCGGCAGGGCCGCGGTCGGAAGCGGCTGTATTCGGCCGCCGAGCCGTTGCACAGCATGTACTACAAGCTGCGGCGCGAGCGGGACGAGGCGGCGGTCGTCGAGAACCTGATCCGATTCATGGTGGCGTGCTATGGATTCGAGGATCTGGTAAACTTCGTCGCGCCGCTGTCGACCGAGGTGGCCGAGTCGGATGCCCTACGCCGGGGCGTCCGGCGGGCGCTTGGAGCCAGGCCGACCTTGGGCGACCGCGACTTGGATGTGAAGTGGGGCGCCATCCAGCAGGTCTCGTACGTGGCCGAAGCCCTTGCCGAGTCCGCCGCCACCCAACGCCTTCGCTCCGACATCGAAGCTGCGCTTGCGGAGGAACGGTACGAGAAGGTCGTCAGTCTGGTCGACAGGTATGTCGCGGATGGGTGGCTTGAGAGCCCGGAACCATTGGCGGCGATGCGCACTGCCTGGACGACCTATCACCTGTCGTTCGCGCATGCGCAATTGGGAAACCCGCGCGCTGTGCTTTCAGTCTCCGACAGAGCAATGGTACTTGCCGACCACCCCAATTCCACGATTCTGGCTTGGACGGCGCCAACCCTGGTGGCGCGAGCGGCGGCACAATTGCAGCTCGGGGACTTCAGTTCCGCGGTCGAGACCTGCGACGATATCGTACGCCGATTCGGATCCTGGCCGCATCGCCCCTTCAGCGCGGTGATCGCAGAAACACTTGTCACACGGGGATGCGCAAAGGCTCATATCGACGATGATCGGGACGCCATCCGGGACTACGACGAAGTAGTAGATCGATTCGGCGATAGCCAGCTCCCAGAAATCCAGGTAAGCCTCGTTGTCGCGCTGATGAGCAAGGCCCTTGCATGCCGACGCCTCGGCGACACGGAAGAAGAGATCCGCAGTTACGATGCCGTCATTGAGCGCTTCGATTGCTCTGATGCCCTGGATATCCGGCAGGATGCGGCCGTGGCGCTGAGCTGGAAATGCATGGCGCAGGCCGGTATTGGTCTCGCCGACGAAGCTCTTGTGAGTTGCAAGAGGCTGGAAAAGACGGTTCACTCTTGGCCGACGGATGAGGAAGATCCATCGGCAAAATCTTGGGTGGAATGGTTGAAATGGCGCGCGGAAGGGGCGAGGTCGTTGGCCCTGGCCGTCCAGAAGAATCATCGTGCCTCGCTGGACTCTTTTCGGGCTGGCTATGCCGTGTTTCTGCCCGACTACAGGATGACGACGCAGGAGATGCTGGACTTGGCGGCCAAGTTGGTCGCGAGAGGCGTTCCACCCCTAGACCTGCTGGCGGTTCTTTCCAGCGACACCGCCAAGTCCGGAACGCTGCATCCCCTGCTCGTAGCCCTGCACCAGCGCGCGGGTGACGGAGTACGAGCTCCCAGGGAAATCGAAGAGGTGGCCGCCGACGTTCGTGGGCGGTTTCGCGAGGCCGAGGAACGGATGCGCACCGCGACATCCACCTGAGGAGGATCCGTCTATGAGGACCCACGTCACAAGAGGCCGGACACGATGCGTGGTTCAGTTCTGCCAGACCCCAAGGCCCTTCGCCCGTAGCCGCTCGGCCAGCGCGCGCTCCTTGGCAAACGCACGGTAGGGGCGCCAGCAAGGTCAGGCCCTGGTCCTTCGTAGGCGGATCGAACGGAGACGATACTGACCTCCAGGGCGTCCCGTGAGGGGTCAAGTCAGTCGTCCTTCGCGACATTGTTCTCGTACACGATCTCGCCATCTCGCCTGAACAGCAGCCCTTGAAACGGATCCGGAAGGCTTGACAGGCCGTGTCCGGCAGACGCCTTGCCCAGAAAGATCCGGTCGCCCCGATCGCCCACGGAAACGCCCACCTCACCCGTCAGGTCGTCCAGGAACAACACGAGACCCTCGGTGCTGCGATTCGAATCGAGACCAAGCGTCACACGATAAGTACCGTCTATGTCGAGCAGGCCATAGCCCATCCGCTCGAATCCCTCGGCGTCATTGATTACCATGCCCGTGCTCGGCCCGATTCGCTTGCCGATGTTCGGATCGGGCTTCGGGTCGCCGAGGGCAATCCGGTCGAAACCGTCCTCGCTCAGGATGAGGATACCATTGGTTGAGTGGTTGTAGTCCTGATACCAACCCATATACTCCTCTGAAAAGCGGGGTCCCCAGACCTCCCGCACCCTGGCTTCGTCGGTACGGACGCGGTTGGCTGCCTCGGGAATCGGTGCGCCGATAAGGATCCTTTCGCGTCCCGCGTCGTCCTCGATGACCAGCCCGCGCGCACGCAACACGCCGTCCGTCTCGGTCCCGCTCCTGAAGAACAGGGCGACCAGTGCAATGGTTATGAGTGCGGCGTACGCCTGGAGCCAACGGATCGCGCGTGTCAGTCGTTCGGAATCGTCACTCACAGACCCTCCTTGGGAACGGGGCGTTCTTCCTGGTCGAGTGGGACTTCGACTGTCTCGCGGCCTGTGGACACGGGCGGCAGCCGAATGGTTGCACGCCGGGCATGTGGACCCACGTCACAAGGCAGGACACGATGCGTGTCAGTTCTGCCAGACCCCAAGGCCCCTCGCCCGTAGCCGCTCGGCCAACGGGCGCTCCCTGGCTTCTGCTCCGCGCTGACGCTGGAGGGGGTGGCCGCCGGACCGGATCCGGCCTGGGGAGCCGCTACCGGAGTTCGTCTATCTCGTCCTGTACCATGGCGACGCCCCCTGAACTGCCCCGGCCAGCGCGGCGGAATTGTTCCAGCGCTCCGATCCGGGTCTTGCCCCTACCCCCCCACCCGGGCGAACAGCTCCGCGTCGTTGTCACAGTCGATGATGGCGTCCGCGACCTCGGCCAGCCTTTCCGGATCCGCGATATCCTCCAGCACCCGGGACAGTTGCTTCGCCGTCTCGACACCAAACTTCCTCGTTGCCAGACGCCCTACGAGCGCCCGCCCTTCGGCGCGTCCGCGCTCCAGACCCTGCTCCAGTCCACGCTCCAGTCCACGCTCCAGACCCTTCTGGACACCGTCTTGGTGAACCTGCTCTCGCATCTCCTTGACTCTCTCGTACATCGTCTCTTCCTCCATCGACGTCCTCATCCTCACCAGTTCCTCTTCGGGAATCTGCCACGCTTCCGCAGCACCCGCCACCCACGAAACCAGCGCCTTGCGGAGTTCCGCGAACCCAGGCCCCGGAAACCGGCCGGACAAGCCGCGCATGACCCGCCGGAGGTTCTCGGGCGAGGGCTCCCGCTCCATCTTCCCGAGCGAGGTGACGAGATCCGTCGAGGGCGGGCCCTGCTCGCCGATCCTCTGCAAGTCGAGCAGGAGATACCGCGCCCGCGGCAGATAGCGCGGCAGCGGTGTCGGCACCCGGGCGATGAGCTCGGAGATGTCCGTTGCGGCCCGCCAGCGGGCCTGGCCGTTGTAGACCGTGACCGGTAGGACCGGCGGCAGCTTGTCGCCCGCCTTCAGCTCTCTCCGGCGGAGCAATTCCTCGTAGGTCAGACAGATGTATGTCAGAATGCGGAGGGTCATGAAGTGGTCGCTCTCCGACTGGAACTCGAGAAGAATCAGCAGGTAGAGCCAACTGCCCCGGAAACGAATCTTCCAGAGCAGATGACCGGTCGCCGGAGAGTCGCGGATTCCGGGGCGTCCCCGGAGTCCCTTGCCGGACGCCCCGCACCCGGTTTCCCGGAGGTCACTCCTGGTCAGACGCGCTTACCGCCCCCCCTCGGAATCCCGGACTCAATCGGCCAAGGGACGGAGTTCTTCGAGCGGCACGTAATAGCGAGCGTAGCGGCGTCCATCGGACCAGCGCTCGCCGAACGGGTCGTCAACCAGCACCGTGGCGCGCTTCGTGACTCGGTTCACGCGCCCTTGCAGCCGCTTCCCCTGGTAGCGGAACGTCACACGGGTGCCGACGCTGATTCCTCGGGCGGCGGCGCGCTCAGAGCGCGTTATCAGCTGGTGAGTGTGGGCCCTGTGGAGAAACAGTCGGGATGCGATGTCCTGAAACCGCGTACGGCCGCAGTGGCTTTCGTCCCAGCACAGCCACTCCGCCAGGTGGACAAGTTCGTGCTCGAACAATCGCTGCAACGCGTCCAGCCGGTGGCGGCAGGGCAGACCGCAGACCGTCACTTCCGGATCATCGGCCGCGAAGCCGTCAAAGAGGATGGAAGTGGCCACGGCGATCTCGAAACGGACGACGCCATCCGGGCTCTGCAAGCGCGTCGTCTTCCCGCCCGCGCGTGTCATCCGAGTGGACAGGCGGAATGTCACGCCTTCAGGTCCGAGCAGTTTCCCGCAAAGCCCATCCAGGAAACATGTGTCGTAGGCGTCGAACAGAAACGAGAGGTCGTCGGGATGAAGGCTCGTGAAGTTGGGTTCGCAGACGCAGGGCGACGCGTGGAGGAGACGCAGCCCGATATCGTGGGTCCGACTCTGGCTCCGGGCCGCCCCTGGATCGCTGTCGAGCAGAATGCGGGTGAGTGACTTCAGCGCATCAGCGGGACCCGCCGCCGATCGCGGTAGCGGGGGTCGTCCCGACGGGCAAGATGCGTTCATCTGAAGCTGTTTCGGTGGTCGGAGGGGATGGTAGTCACTATAAGAGAATATCCCACCGATCGTCCTATCGGGTCATCGCAGGCGCTTCTCGATTTCCTCAGCGGAAGCCGTCTCGAAGGAAAGGCCTCCGCGTCTGGGATCGCCGTCCCATCCAGTCATTTTCCTGCCCCCGCACCCCCGCGAACTTGTCGTGCCCACGCCCGGAGACCCAATGCACGACCCCTCCCTCAAAGTGTGTCTTATCGACCGGTGGAACGTCCCTGCGCCCTGTCCCTCGCTTGGTCATTGGTATCAATAGTGCTATTATGAAGCCACGGAACGTGCTGATATCCCTCGATCGGTTCCGCAGGAACCCGAAGGGAGTGCGGTTCAGAGATCTGGCGAGGGTGTGCGACGCATGTTTCGGAGAACCACGCCAGCGGAGTGGTAGCCATCGCGTCTACCGAACGCCGTGGCCGGGAGACCCGCGTGTCAACATTCAGGGCGTCAAGGGGATGGCCAAGGCTTACCAGGTCCGCCAGGTTATCCGGGCGATCGAAAAACTGGAGGGCATACAGTGAGCGACCGCTATACCTACCGGATTACGTGGTCGGCTGAAGACGGGGAGCATGTTGGCCTCTGTGCGGAGTTCCCGTCGCTGAGTTGGCTGGCATCTGCTCCGGAAGACGCACTCGCGGGCATCCGGAGCCTCGTGTCCGACAGCGTGTCCGACATGCGGACCAATGGCGAGCCGGTTCCGGAGCCGTTTGGAGACCGATCCTACAGCGGGAAGTTCATCGTCAGGGTGCCGCCGGAAACGCACCGCTCACTGGCCATCCGGGCGGCCGAACAGGGCGTCAGCATGAATCGCCTGGTGAGCGCCCGACTCGCGCGCGAGGGCTAGCAACGCGGTAACCAGCGCATCCGAGGACTGCGCGGAGCACGGCTACATGTAACACGGCCGTACAATGGGCCCAGACCCCGACCCCTCTCCTCCCGAGCGCGCCCCTCATGCCTGCCGACCCCCTTGCCCGGGGCCTGGCCGCGCCGACAAACGCCGCCCTCCCCTCCCCAAACAGCCGCTTGCCGGACGACGCAGGCTGACCCTCCGGCTGACTAGACCCCATCCGGCCGTTCCGCTAGACTTGACCCGGCAACCAACCGTCCGCGAGAGCTGACTGGTCCGTCGGTGGCGGATCTGGACAGCGCGAAGAGGCAAGTGGTGAGAATGAAGCTGAAGCACGGCTTGGTCGGTGCTTGCATCATGGTTCTCGGAGTCTCCTTCGCAGCTCCCGCTCTCGGACACGGGCTCGCTTCGGCCCAGCAGATCAGGGCGCTCGGCAGTGGCGCAGCCGTCCGGCTCGACCCGTCCGATTCCAGCCCGGTCATTGCCAATCTGGCGGCCGGTGCGACGCTGGACTGGATCGGGGAGTCGGGTCCGTACCATATCGTGTCGATACCCGGCCAGCCCGGGGAGGACGACCTGATCGGATATGTCCTTGCTTCCGAAGTCGAGATCGTGGGCAACGTGTCCGCCGGAGCGCAGCCCTCGGCGACAGGGTCCGTGATTCCGGACATCCATGCGCAATACGAGAGATCGCAGGCGCGTCGGTCGGCGGGCCTGAAGCGGTCGTTCTGGGGGGGGACGCTGGCGATCGCCGCCCTTGCCACAACCCAGGTGGTGTTCGCGGCGGGGGACGAGGACGCCTATGCCGACTCGGCCTCGCATCAGGCCGCTGTTGACAGGCATTCCACGGCGGCGACCGCCAGGAATGTCCTCATGCTGTCGGGTGCCGGCCTCCTCGCCTGGGGGGCCGCCGACTACCTCCTGGGAAGTCGGGACATCGAGACGATGGAAGGGGAGCTGTCCACGTTGGCCGATCCGGCTCTGGACGTGCAGTACAGGGACGCCAGCGCGAGGCGCGGGTCGGGGAAGAGGAGGTTCACCTGGGGCGCCATCATGGCGGGCGGCTCCTACGCAACGGTGAAGTGGCTGCCCTGGCTGGGCGTTCCGGACCGGGCGGACTACGACACGGAGTGGGAGTACCTGTCCGCGGTGCACAGGCGGGATCGGACCGAAACCGCGAACCGGTGGTTCATTGGCGTGGGGAGCGTGCTCGGAGTCTGGGGAGCGCTCGACTGGGTGCTCGGGTCGAGGAAGATGTCCGAAATCGAGGCGATCTCGCGCGTGTCCGCGGCGCCGGGGCAGCGGAGGATTCCCGTGGCCGGGGTCGGGCCGGATCTGTTCGTCAGGCGCGCCCTGGGCCGTACCGAGATCGGTCTCGCCTGGAGCCGGTGATGCGCCGCCCCTGGGCAGGCCGTCGTCGTCTTTTCTATGGGGTAGGCGTCACCACGATCGTGGCGGTCGCGGCCGTCATGGTCGTCATGGCGAGGAGCTGGACCCTCACGCCCGAGCAGCGCGCCGCCGCCCAGGAGGCGCAGCTCGGCCTTGGCACGGATGTCGTGGCGCTGGTGGAACTGGGGCTGGCCGCCGAAGGTCGCTACTCCGGGGACCCCGACGGCGTGCTGGAACCCGAAGCTCGTCAGGCACTCCGCGAATGGCAGACCGACCGGGGAATCGAGGCCACCGGGTACCTGGACCGTGCCAGCCTGTCGGAACTGCTGGCGGCGGGCCGGGAGGCGGAGGAGCAGGCGGAGGAGGCTCGCCGCAGGGACGAGGCGGCGGCCGAGGCGCGGCGGCTTGCGGAGGAACGTCGGAACGCCCGGGAGGAACGGTTGGCGGAACAGGCCCGCCTCGACGCCAAGCGACGTGAGGAGGAGCAGCGGCTCGCCGAGCAGGCCCGTCGGGCCGAGGACGAGCGGCTGGCTGAAGAGGCCCGCCGGGAGATGGAGCGGTTGGCGGAGCAGGCTCGTCTGGCCGAGGAGGCCCGCCAGGCGGAGCAGGAACGGTTGGCGGAGGAAGCTCGCCTGGCGGAGCAGGCTCGTCTGGCGGAGGAGGCCCGCCAGGCAGAGCAGGAGCGCCTGGATGACGCCCGCCGGACCGCGGCCGAGCGGTTGGCGCAGCGGGGGGGTCGACAGGCCGAAAGCATGGAGGCAGCGCGGCGACGGGCCGAAGACCGGCTCACCGACGACCAGCTGCTGCTCGCCGCGAGAAACGATCTGGCCGGGACCACCGGCGACCTGAACTGGCGTATCGCCCTGAACCGGCGGTCCTGGACGGGTGTGCGGTCACGCGCCGACGACGTCGTGGGGCTCGATCTCAACGGGCGCAGTCTGGGGGGCGTGATTCCGACGCGGCTCACACGCCTCACGGAACTGGAGTTCCTCAACCTGGGTGGCAACCGGCTGTCCGGCGCGATTCCGGCCGAGCTGGGCTCGCTGCGCCAACTCAAGGCGCTGTTCCTCGAGGACAACCAGCTGTCGGGCCCGATTCCGACCGAACTGGGTGCGATGTCGAGCCTCGAGGACCTGCACCTGTACAACAACCCGCTGACCGGGATCATTCCGCCCGAACTGGGGAACCTGGCGAGTCTCAAGCGGCTGCGCCTGTCCCGAACGCAGATCGCCGGCCGGATCCCGCCCGAGCTGGGCAGACTGCGGGGGCTCGAACTCCTCGCCCTCAGCGAAAACCAGCTCTCCGGGCAGATACCTGCGGAACTGGCCAACCTGACCAACCTGAGGCGGTTGACACTCCGCAACAATCGCCTGTCGGGGTGCATTCCAAAGCCGCTGATGCGCTTCGAGTCCGGCATCAATCCGCAGCTGGGCGGGGTTCGCCTTCCCGAGTGCGGGCGGCCATGAGCGACAACGCGGGGGCGTCGTCGGAGCGGGCGCACACCTCGGGGCGGCCCGCGGAGAGGGACGAGCAGGTACCGTTCCGGGCCGTGACCCTGTTCGCCTCGCTGCTGGTCGGCATCGTCCTCGTGGGGGCTCTGTCCTACGTGTTCCCGGCCGGCGACGACAGCATGGCCGCCGAACTGCTGGTCGACAGGAACACCCGGATCTTCCCCTACCCGTTCACAATACAGAACGTGATGTGGCTCGCCTTCTGCGCGGCTGCCGGTGAGCTGGTGGTGCGCCATTTGTCCGGTCGCCGGGAAGGCGAGCAGATTCACCTCGGGCTGCTTCCCGAAGACGACGAAACCGTTCTGCGAAAACGGGACCTGCCCCCGATCTACCAGCGGGTGGTCGAGTCCGACCCGGAGAGGCGGTACTTGCTGCAACGCCTTCTGCGCGGCGCGCTTTTGCAGTTTCGCAACAGCGGCTCGGTGGACCAGGTCAACTCGATGACCAACGTGTCGCTCGAACTCTACCAGCATGAAATCGAGCTGCGGTACAACATGCTGCGCTACGTCATCTGGCTGATACCGACGCTCGGCTTCATCGGAACCGTACTGGGCATCGCGTTCGCGATGCGCACCGCCGGGGTCATGTTCGCGGGCGCCAGCATCATGGAGGGATCGATCGGACCCGAGATGATGGAGCAGTTGACGGGAGACCTCGGGGTCGCGTTCTACACGACCCTGCTCGCCCTGATGCAATCGGCGGTGCTGATGTTCGCGATGCACGTCATGCAGGGTAAGGAGGAGGGCGCCCTGAACAGGATCGGCCAGTACTGCCTCGGCAATCTGTCGAACAGGCTGCACGAGGAACGGAGTCCCGGCCGGGAGTAGCGGGGCCGCGCCGGTCCGAACGGTCAGAACAGGGACAGGAGCAGGTTGACCGTCAGTGAGCCTCCCACGTCCCGCACGTACTGGCCACCGCCAGCTTCAGCGACGCTTCGAAGAAACTCTTCCGTGGCGGCGTCGGCCGTGCCCCCTGTCCTGACATAGACCGTGGAGACGCGATGTCCTTCGGGGCGTCCGATGCCGGTCGCGACCGCTAGGGACCGATCGATCTCTTCGCTGTACGCCGGGTTGTCGGTCACCAGCACGACGACCCTTCGCTCGGACCTCGGCCGCCAGGACATTCGGGAAGCTGCCGCAAGCGCATCGTAGAAGGCCTCGGGCCGGTCGGGGTTGTTGCCGTTTCCAGTTCCCATCCCCACCGAGAGGCCGTTCACGAACGTGCGAAACGCGTCACGGTTCCCGGTCGGGCCGGAGATTTCCCGCAACGGGAACACGAACAGCGGGCTCTCCCATCGGCGATCTCCGAACGCCACCATCCCGACGCCGAAGCTGGGCGAGATCCGGTTCATGAGGACGGCGAGCTGCTCGACCTCCGCCTTGAGCGAGGCGACCTGCCCGCCCATGCTGTTGGTGACGTCCAGCGCGATGATGATGTCGAGATGGGGGAACCGGAAGTGCGGCGCGTCCACCTGGATGGGCGCGGGCGCGGGCTCCGGGCATATGACCGGGGCGGGCACCGTCGGACAGACCGGGCACGCCACCGGGTCGGGCACGGCGGGACAGATCGTCTCCGTCACGGGTTCCGGGACCGGGCAGGTGGGGCACACCGGACAGGCGATCGGCTCCACAACGGCGGCGACGACCGGGCACGTGGCGCAAACCGGGCACACGACCGAGTCGGGCGGCGGAGCCTCCATGATGATCGGGGCGGGCGGGGCCGGGATGTCCGGCACGGCCTCGCCGATCATCGGGAAGATGACGACCGCGATCAGGATGAAGGCGCCGAGAGCCGACGCGAACAGGTCCAGCGCCGCGATTCCGAACGGGCTCGGTGCCCGGCTCCTCTTCTTCATGGCTCGCGGTCCGCTCCGTGCCTGGGGTCGCGGGTCCGGCGTCCGGCTCCCGCTCCCCGGTCCGGTGCCGGGCGGGCCGGCCAACCAGCCCAGCCGGAGCCTGGAAAAAGATTGCAACGGCGGGCCGGGCTGGCAACAGACCACACGACGGCCGTATGACCGGGAGGTCCGGCTGCTCTGGTGATCTCATAATGCTACTGTAATGCTAGCAGTAGATCAGCGTGTACGGGCACCTTCAAGGTGCTCCGTGCAGGCTACTCCCCCGGGGCGCGCTACTCGGTTCGCGCAGCCCCTCTCACTGGCGGGCCGCTGCGGTAGCCGTGCGACTCGCCACGAACTCTGTCTCGGCAATCATCACGCCCGTCATCCCTTCCGTGAAGACCAAACGCTCCCCGTCAAAGAAAGTGGTCGCACCGCTTGACTGCGTCCATTGGTTGCCACTCGGCACCGTAATCGGGATCGCTTCTCGGGAATCCAGGTCCAGGACGAAGCCGATAGCGTTTCCGGACGTGACCTGCACGAAGAGCCGACCATCGGCCAGAGATTGAAGAGTGGTGGCCGCTTGCACTCCCAAGACTGTGCGGGGTCCGCCGAACGACTCGGTCAGGCTCTCAATCCGTTCGATAATGCTAGCCCGCGCTTCTTCTGGCAGATACACCAGTCGCGTCTGGCTACCGGTGCTGTGATAGCTGACAAGTGCCAATTGCCTGCCGTCCAAAACATGCACGCTACCGTCGGGCGTAACTGCCACAAGGTCGGCGCGCGGCTGGAACAACTCGGAGTGAGTGAGGAAGCCCTCGGGTATCCGGGCAAAGCCCGTCTGCCCGTCTTCGGTTATGCGTACCAGGTAGTGATCGGGAAAAGCGTCGCCCGCGACGAGAAGTCCCAGTTCGGGGTGCGCGGCCAGATCTCTCAGATTGCCAGTCACTTGGCGGCTTCGCGTGAAGTCACCGTCCGCTGTGAGAAAAGACACGCGCCCGAGACCTACGTCGAGGACGGCCACGTGATCGCCGTCCCTGGCCAACCGACTCGGAAACTGGTACTCGCCGGGGCCGTCGCCCTGCCGTCCCATCGTCCGCAACGGATTCAACTGTTCGTCGAGAAGCACCAGTTGATGGTTCAACCCGTCAGCGACGACGTAGCCGGTGTCGACTCCGAGGATGGCACCGATCGCGGCAAACATCCCTCTTTCGTCGTACTCGTCCAGGCGGGCGATCACGGGCCCGATCACGTATTCAGATTCACTTTCGGAGAAGTAGGTGATCTCCGCCGGAGGGGCACTTGAGGGCGATTCGCACGCGCTTAAGGTCAGGAGCAAATTCCCGGCAACGGAGAGCAGGGCCGCGCTTCGGACGCCCTCCCGGGCCCGGAACACGTTCCGGACCTGGGACAGGCTCAAGGCACTGCTGGAAAGGGGGCTCATGCGCGGCTCCTTATTCTCCTGGGAGACGGCCCAGAAAGCTATTACATGTCGTCTGCGGGGTCGACTCTCAGTCTTGTTCTGTGAAACTCGGGACGCGGGGTCGACGGGGATGGGTTCCCAGATCCACGTTCAAGTTGCGGGCATCTCCTTGTGGCGACTGTCGTAATGGTTGGGGCGATTCTCGGGATCAGGCAGGCTTCTCTCGCACGTGCACATCGACGCCAAGCTTCTTGAGGCGGGCGAGAAGATGCCGTGTCTGGCGGGCCTTGTCGCGCTTCAAGTGGTCTGGTCCGAGGTCCTGGTGGAAGGAGTCTGTTGAGAGCATGTGCCAGATCGCGGTGAGGATCGCATGCTGGACGACAACGATCGACTTCTTCGGACCGCCGCGGCTGCGGTGACGATAGTAGAGCGTCCGGTAGTAGCTGCTCTTCGTCCGGGCTGCTCCCCACGCCACCTGCGACAGCGCGTCCCGCAGCCATGTGTTGCCCTTGCCGGTCGATGTTGGCTTTCGCTTTCCGGCGCTCTCGTGGTTGCCCGGGCAGACGCGGGCCCAAGAGGCGAACTGCCGGGCCGTGGGGAACCTCGTCATGTCATCGCCAATCTCCGCCAGGATCGCTTCCGCAGACCGCCGCCGCACTCCCGGCACGCTCTGAAGGAGATCAAGGACCGCCGAAAAAGGGCGCGTCGCCTCCTCGATCCGGACCTCGAGGGTGTCGATGCGCCGCGACAGATGGTCGATCGTGCCCAGAAGGTCGCGCAGTAGGAACCGATGATGATCCCGGATCAGGCCGGGCACCACCTCGGCGAGCTGCTTGCGCTTGCGGCGAAGCGACCCGCGGGCCAAGTCGGCCAAGGCGTGCGGGTCCTCCTCGCCCTCGATCATCGCCTCCAGGATCGCCCGTCCCGTCCTCCCCATGATGTCGGATACCACCGAGCCCAGCTTGACGTTGGCCAGTTCCAGGGTCTTCGCCACCCGGTTGATCTGCCTGCTCCGCTCCCGGACCAGCACCTTGCGCAGCCGGGTCAGATCCCGAAGATCGCGGAACTCGGGTGGCGGCACGAAGCTCCCTCTGAGCAGCCCGCACTCCAGCAGCTGGGCGAGCCACTCGCAGTCCTTGACATCCGTCTTGCGCCCCGGAACCTGCTTCACGTGGCGGGCGTTGACCAACAGCAGCTCGAAGTGCGGTTCCAGCACCGCGTACACCGGCCGCCAGTACACGCCCGTGGACTCCAGGGCTGCATGCGTGACTGCCTCCGATCCGAGCCAGTCCCGCAAGGCCACCAGCCCGGCCATCGTCGTCGCGAAGGTGCGCGTCACCTTCCTCCGGCGGCTCCCACCGCTCCGCGCCGGGGTGCGAACGCACGCCACCACGCTCTTCTTGTGCACGTCGAGGCCCGCGCACCGCTCGTTCATCAAGTCCATTCCGGCTCCTTTGTGTGATGGTCCATGCACGGGGGCGGGCGCTTGTGAAAACGTGATTGTTCTGTCCGTGATCACGGCCTTGCCGGGCCGTGTCAACACTGCGGGATCCCTCGAAGCGCCGTGGGTCATGGTCCAACCCGGGCTCCCCAGCACCAATAAGACTGACGACCTCTGCCCCTGGGCCGCAGCATAGTTTCAGTGCCTCGGGGTGGCCAGCCCCAAGGGGCGGCCATGAGCGGTCCAACGACAAATGAGCCCGAACAGGGGGGCGGTTTCCAGCGAGAGATGAGGCTGAAGTTCGGGGCGAAGAGATCATTGGAGGATGATCGTGACACTTCGCACCGAACGGATCCGGACCCTCGACCAGATGCGGGCCTTCGTGGAGGGCAACGAACCGGCGGACTTCGAGTTCACCGACCGCACCTCTGCCTACGCCGTGATTCGCCGGACGCTCGTCCGATTCGAGTACCACACGCTCCGGAAGGCTGACAAGGGCCTGGTGCGGCGGTTCCTCGAGAAGGCAACCGGCTTCTCCGAGGCCCAGATAGACCGTCTCATCGCCCAGCACCGCAGGACCGGAGGCATTCGTGACCACCGTTGCAAGCCCCCGGCCAAGCCCTTTCCGCGCCGCTACACTGCCTACGACGCGGCGCTTCTAGCCGAGGTCGACGAGGCCTTTGGCCAGCTCTCCGGACCCGCGACCAAGGTGATCCTCTGGCGCATGCGCCACGTCTACGGCGACGAACGCTTCGAGCGGCTCGCCCGGATTTCCAACGGCCACATCTACAACCTCCGCAAGAGCCGCACCTACCGGACCGGGCGCCTCACCTTCCGTGAGACCCGCTCCACGCCCGCGAGCTTCGGAGTGCGCCGCAAGCCGCGGCCGGACGGGCAGCCCGGCTTCCTGCGCGTCGATACCGTGCATCTCGGCGACCTGGACGGAAAGAAGGGCGCCTACGTCATCAACGTCGTCGACGAAGTCACGCAGTTCCAACACCTTGGAGCCGTCCGCCGGATCACTCAGCAGTTCATGGTCCCCATCCTCGAAGACCTCATCTCCGCCTTCCCCTTCACCGTCCAGGCCTTCCACGTCGACAACGGAAGCGAGTACGTCAACCGCAAGGTCGCGGACCTGCTCAACCGCCTCCACATCCCCACCTTCACCAAATCCCGGCCCCGCCGTTCCAACGACAACGCGCTCGTCGAGTCCAAGAACGGCAGCATCGTCCGTCGGTGGCTCGGCCACGTCCATGTCCCCCACGAACTCGTCCCCCGCCTCGACACCTTCCTCCGCGACAGCCTCTGCCCCCTCCTCAACTTCCACCGGCCCTGCCTCTTCCCCACCGCGGTGACGAGCGACAGCGGCCGCGTCACGAAGACCTACCGGCAGGACGATGTCGCCACCCCCTACCAGCACTTCAGATCCCTGCCCGGCGCCGAAGACTTCCTCCGGCCCGGCGTCACCTTCGAAGCCCTCGACCAACGCGCTTCCACCTCCTCCGACCTCGACGCCGCCAAGGCCGTCCAACGCGCCCGCGATACCCTCTTCCGCGCCATCGGCCACGCTAGAGACTCCGCCGCATGAACCACCTCATCCCAACCTCCTACCGGCCGCTGACCCGCCCGCCAGCCGGTCTCTCCCAACTCACCCGTTGCCCCTCTCCCCTGTTCATGGAGACATTGACACTCCAACAACTGCCACCTGCCTCGTTCTTCGACTCACTCTTCAGTCCGCACCGCGTTCAGCCTCATCTCCGAATTGGAAATGACTCTCTCCTGTCCGGTCTTGGACCGCCGGAGCCAGCGTTCCAGCTCTTCCCGTTGTCCGTCGTCGATCTCCGGGACCGCTCGCGTGTAGTGATTCGCCATGATGCTTGCTCGGGAACCGGGCCATTTGTCCCGGATTGCGGATCCGGGCCGGTCGCAACGGATGCCTGGACGGCCACACGGCCCGCTCCGCTGGTATGTCTGGACGATGCGCACGAGTAAGTTGACACCGTCAACAACTTCGGATCGAGCACTCCAACAGGAGGAAGAGCCAGATGGCCGTCAGCGACGAGATTTCCGGATTCCTGAAAGCGGGCCTGGAGCGCAGCATACCCCGCGAGAAACTCAAGGAGGTGCTTCTCGAGGCCGGTTGGCCGCAAGACCGGGTTCGACGCGCCCTGGGCGGATTCGCCGATGTCGCGTTTCCGATCCCCGTCCCCCGCCCGGCACCCTACCTGTCCGCTCGCGAGGCCTTCCTCTACCTCGTTCTCTTCGGCACGCTGTATGGCAGCGCGATCAGCTTCGGGGGCCTTCTCTTCGCGTTCATCCATCAGGCGTTTCCCGATCCTTCCCTGGACCCCGCCGCCGCCCTGAAGATGGCGCGCGAGGAGATCCGGTGGTCGATCTCCTTCCTGGTCGCGACGTTTCCCGTCTTCGCCTTCACCTTCTGGACCAACGATCGGGCCGTCCGGAAAGACCCGGGTCGACGCCTCTCACGAGTTCGGCAATCGCTGACGTACCTGACACTGTTCGTGGGTGCAGCCACCCTCATCGGCGTGGTCACGAGTATCGTCTACAACCTCCTCGGCGGCGAATTGACGGTCCGGTTCGTCCTGAAGGCTCTGACTGTCGCCACGATCACCGGCTCGTTGTTCGGGTACTTTCTCCGAGACGTGCGCCGCGAGGAGGTGGCAGAATGAACCTCTCGCAGCGATCCATCGTGTTGGGAGCAGCAGGAACGGCCGTTGTCGCGGCGGTGGCGGTTGGGCTGGTACTCCTGGGACCCCCCTCACAGGAGCGCGAGCGCCGTATCGACGACCGGCGAGTGGCTGACCTGAACGGGATCGCGGCGGCCACCAATCTCTACTGGACTCGACATGGGCGGCTGCCGGCATCTCTGGACGAACTGGCGGTCGAGCCCGGCCCGACGATCAGCACCCGCGATCCCACCAGTTCGGAGATGTACGGATACCGCGCGCTCGACGATGGACGCTACGAGGTGTGCGCAGCCTTCGCTGCGGATTCCGGGGCACCCACCAGAAGTTCTTCGGTCATTCAGAGGAGCTGTCAGGGATGCCACGGCCCGGACTCGCCCGCTGCGACCCGGGTCGACGATCCAGTCGCTGCGCACCTCGGGCTGCGGGACCTGTGGGCGCACGGTGCGGGACGACAGTGCTTCCAGATGCGGGCGCGATGACGCGGTGGTGGGGCTCCCGGCCCGGCTCCCATTTGATCGACAAGGTTCCTCCGGAGTAGTGAAGTGTTGAGTTTTCAGCACTTTTGTGTTAAGGTGCCTCCATTGTAGAGATCTCGGCCGGTCCCGAGCGAAAGGAGGCAGTCGAAGTGAACGCGCTCCCGAAGCTGAGCAGACGAGAACGCGAAGTCATGGATATCGTCCACGAACTGGGGGACGTGACGGCCGCCCGGATCCAGGAGAACATGGCCGACCCGCCGACGTATTCCGCCGTACGTTCGACGTTGCGGATCCTGGTGGAGAAGGGACACCTGGTGCGCGAGCGGGACGGACCCCGCTACGTCTATTCGCCCACGATGCCGGCGCGGCGCGCGCGGCGTTCGGCGATGCGCCACGTCCTCAGGACATTCTTCCGCGGCTCCGTGGAGGGAGCCGTGGCTACCCTGCTCGAACTGCGCGGAGACGACCTCACTCCCGAGGAGCACACCCGGATCGCGGAGATGATCGAGCGGGCCGCGAAGGAGGGCCGGTGAATACCGCGGGTGCCACGCTATTCAGTGAGGCGCCGGGAGCGGCCACGCTGACGGCGCAGGTTACGTGCCTGCTGCTGCTGGCACTCGTGCTCGCGTGGCTCGGGCGGCGCGGGTCGCCCAGGACTCTCCATCTGCTGTGGACCACAACGTTTGTTCTCGTCCTCGCACTCCCCCTCCTGGGCCCCATCGGTCCATCGTGGAACGTGCCGCTCCTTCCGGCCGTCGCCGGCGAGCCCTCGGCAGCCCTGGGCTCCGACCTCCGCGAGCTGCTGGTTGACGATGTGGGCCCGGTCCCACCGCCGGAGACCGCCGACATGCGCAAGGCCGTGGTAGTGGCGGAACTGGCCCGGTTGCGCGGACGCACCGGTGGGGCCGATGGTGCTCCAGCGACCGCCGCCACGGGGCACGCCGTCGCTCGGATCGCCTGGATTGTCTGGATCATCGGGTGCGGGCTTTCGCTGATCTCGCTGGCCGTCTCGGGCCTGCGCTTGCAGGGTCTGGTGCGAACGGCGCGTCCTGTGCGCGATCCCGAGTGGGTGGGTCAGGCCGAGGCGGTACGGCGCCGGCTGGGTCTCCGCGCCGGGGTACAACTCCTGTTCAACGGGGCGGTCGAGACGCCGATGACTGGCGGGCTCTGGCGACCGGTGATTCTGCTTCCCGAGTCGGCGGCGTCCTGGGGCCGGGAGCGGCGCGCCGTCGTGCTCTCGCACGAACTCATCCATGTACGCCGCCGGGACGCGCTCCGGCAGCTCATGCGCCGGGGCGTGCTTGCTCTCTACTGGTTCCACCCTCTGGTGTGGATCGCTTCGCGCCTGGCCGCGCTGGCGAGCGAGAAGGCCTGCGACGAAGAGGTGCTGAGCCTCGGCACGCGGCCCTCGGAGTATGCTCGCCACCTTCTCTTCCTGGCCACCGGCGTCGCCCGCGGTGGTCCGAGAGCGCTCGCGTTGCCCATCGTGCAGCCCTCGCAACTGGAGCGGAGGATCAAGTCCATCCTCGCACGCCGCCGTCCGCACACCAGTTTCGTGCGCACGGCCCTGACACTGATGGTCATCGGCGCAGCAGGGGTGTCGGTCGCATTCGTGCGCCCGGTACCCGCTACGGTCCCCGCCGTGATACCGGGCGAAGCCTCCTCGCGCACCGCAGCACGGGCCGCCATTGTGGCTGAGGCCGCGGCCGAATTCAGCCGGGACGAGACCGCGACCTCGGCCGCGTTGCCGGAAATCAAGTGCTTTTCGTCCTCCAATGATTCGATTTCGTCGTTCTCCATCCGTGGCGACGGCCGCATGGTTCCGAATTGGAAATGGACGGACGGCGGATTCACGATCGTGAGACGCGTCGGGGAAGGGCTGCTCTGCATGCGTGCGGAAGGGGATATCACCCTGAACGCCGACGGAACCGCGGTCCAGGCGCTGGGCGACGACAGCTGGCTCGTCTTCGAGTCGCGGCGCGAGAAGACCCACCGCCTCGCGGTCTTCACGCGGACGCTGGACGTGATCGAACGCGAATGGAGCGTCGACGGAATCCGCCAGCCCCCGGACGCGGAGGCGCTGCGGTGGCGCGAATTGATGTTCACGATCATGCACGAATACCAGGAGGTGTGGCTCTCATACGCAGGCGCGATGATTCTCTACGGCAAGATCTCCGGTTACCGCGACGATCTCTCGAAGCTGAGGTCCGCGATACGGGACGGGGAACTGGCACGGGCGCAGCGCTTGGCAGGGGATCTCGACGGATGGCGGGCGGGGCTCCGACGAATCACGGAGACGATCCAGCAGTCCGGCCTCGATGACGAACTTGCGGCGATCGCACGGCGGCTCGCCGAGTACGACCTTGTTGCAGCCCGACTTGAAACGGAAATCGAAGCGTCTGAACTCGACGACCGCCTCGGTGAGCTGGCGGACCAAGTCCAGGGCGAAATCAGAACGCTGGGTCTCGACCTGCGATTGACGGAGGCCGAGCGCTCGCTGGGAAAGGTCATCGCCGAACTGCAGGAGGTGACCCGATGACAGCCCGCGCGGTGGTCGTGGCTGCCGTTCTCGGCGCACTCGGCTTCCATGCCCGGGCGTCGGCGGCGCAGGAGGTCGCCAATCTCCCGGCCGAGGACCGTCTCCTGTCACCGGATGTCGAACTCGTGTACCGCATTGGGTCGGCGGACGCCGCGGCCGAGTGGCAGCAGTTCTCGTCGATCCCGAGCCTGGGATTCGACGACGCGGGGAACCTGCACCTCATGGACCGGACAGGAGGACTCACGGGTCAGGCCCGCATCGTCGTCGTCGACCCGGCGGGCGGGCTGGCAGGCGAATTCGGTCGCTCGGGCGAGGGTCCCGGCGAATTCCGGGCGCCCCGGCAGATGATCGTATGGCCCGACGGGACCACGCTCATCGAAGACATCTTGCACATGGGCTACCACGTCTTCGGGCCCGGCGGCGTGTTCGAGCGGATGGTCAGCGACGAGGCGGGCAGCGACATGCGCCCGGAGCGCACGGCCGGCCGCACGGTCATCGGCGGTTCCTGGGACGCCTCGGCGGGACAAGGGCGCGCGATCGTCCGCTTCGACCTCTCGTCCGCCGAGGTGGAGGAGCAGACGCTGGTCGAGGTGTGGCAACCGCGCGAACAGGAGGTGCGAACCCACGAAGTCGAGGACATCGACGACATGGTGCGCGCCGTCTGGGGGTTCGAACCCGAGTTGCTGTTCGACGCTCTGCCGTCGGGTGGGGTTGCGTTCTCGGACTCGTCGGCCTACGCGATCAAGCTGAGTGAACCGTCCGGCGCCGTATCCCGCATCCTGCGCCGACCCATCCAGCCGCTGGCGGTGACGGAGGACATGAGGCGGGCGGAGCGCGAACGCCGAATCGCGCGGCTGCAAGGCCGACCGGTCAACGTGAGGGGTTCGCCTTCGCCCGAGGCGCTTGCGATGCTGAACGCGCTGACCGGGTCCCAGCTGACCGCCATCGAGAACATGCGGTTCTTCTCCGAGGTACCGGTAGTCGCGGCTGTCCGCTCCACCTGGGACGGAGCCCTCTGGATCCAGCGCGGTGCGGAGCCGGGCGTAGAGAAGCCGGGCCCCATCGACGTGCTTGCCGGGGACGGTCGCTACGTCGGCACCATCGCTCCGGAAGTCCTCCCCATGCCGAACGCCTTCGGCCCGGCCGGTCTCGTCGCCTTCGTCGAAGCCGATGAGTTCGATGTCCCCGTCGTCACCGTGAGGCGTCTGCCGCCCGCGATCCGCTAACACCGGCTGAGCAGGGAGTCAGCATGAATCGTCTGGCAAGCGCACGGCTGGCGCGGGAGGGCTGACGCCGGTCATCGAGACCATCTCTCACGGGTCGCAGCCGCTTCTCTGATCGACAGGTTGCCGTTACCCAACCCGCTCACCCGCCGAACCGACGAGGCAGCCAGCGCCCGACCTGCGACGCGTACGTCGCGTATTCCTCACCGAACTCCCGGGCGAGGCGCGGCTCTTCGTAGAGCCGGATGAAGAGGGAGAAAAAGACGAACAGCGCGATTGCGTACCCTACCAGGACGGCGGCCCCGAAGAGGGTGGCCCACCCCATGACCACGGTCAGCGACGCCACGTACATCGGCTTGCGCGTGTAGCGGTAGAACCCCTGTGTCACAAGTCGTTTCGGCGCGTCTATTGGCGCCGGGGTTCCGCTCCCGAACACCGCGAAGTCCCACGCCGAGCGCAGATAGATGACGAGGCCGAACGCGAAGAGGCCGCAGGCCAATACCAGTGTCGCCCCGCCGGCGACGGCTTTGTCACCCACGATGAGAACCGGCAAGAGACCCGCAAATGTGCCGGGCATCACGACGGTGAACAGCACCACCTTCAGGAAGAGTTTTATGGGTCCCTTCAGAATCCGGCCGACGCGGTCTCCCGCCGCACATCCCCCGCCGCGATCATCACCCCCGTCTCCGGGTCGCGCCAGGTCACGGTGGGCGCGCACGCGCGCCAGTTCCACAGGCCCCAGGATTGCACGTCGTGCCCCATCGCCCGCAGCTCTTCCGCCGTCCGGGCAGGGATGCGGTCCTCGAGTCGGAGCACCGCGGGACTGAGGTTCACCTCGCTGCCCGAGGCCGGGAAGTTGTAGCTGCCGAAGCGGGGCTGGTCCAGGGCCTGCTCGGGCGACATTCCCCACACCACAACGTTCAGGAAGACCTGCAGAAGCGACTGCAGCTGCTGGTCGCCGCCGGGGGTGGAGAGTCCCATGAACGGCCGCCCCTCCTTCATCACCAGAAGGGGCGCGTTGGTGTTGCGCGGGCGCTTGCCGGGCGCCATCGCGTTGGCCAGCTCCGGATCCAGGTTGAACTGGCCCATGCGGTTGCCCAGCCCGAACCCCCATCCCGGGATCATGGGCGTGAAGGTGTGGCCGTCGCTCTCGGTGAGGGAGAACACGTTGCCCTCCCCATCCATGACGCTGAGGGACGAGGTGTCGATGGAACGGGCCGACCCCTCCCGCTCCCGGTCCACTGCCCCGCTCGCCGTCACGAAGCTCGTCGGCGCGCCGTCCGCGACCGCCGCCATCGCCGCCGGATCTCCCCACGGCGGCATGTCCTGAAACGCGCTCTTCTCGTCGATGAGCCCGATCCGCTCGCGCGCGTACTCCTTCCCGTAGAGCCCCTCGGGCGCAGGCGCGAAGTCCGGATCGCCGACGTACCTGTGGGCATCCGACATCGCCAGGTTGATGACCTGGGAGATGAGGTGAATGTACTGTGGCGTGTTGTAGCCGAGCGCGTGCAGGTCGAAGTTCTCGAGCATGTTGAGCATCAGGACAATACGCGGCCCCTGGCTCCAGCCATCGCCCGTGTACACGTCGTAGCCCCGGAAGCTCGTGCCCAGGGGTTCCTCCCAGCGACTCTCGTACCCCGCCAGGTCCTCGTAACGAACGATCCCGCCTTGCTCGCGGAAAAAGCGGCTCACGTCGCGCGCGGGTTCTCCCTTGTAGAAGGCGTCCCGCGCCGCGCGGATCCCTTCCGAGCGGCTTCCGCCCGCGGCAAGCGCCTGCTCCTCGGCTTCCATCATGTAGCGGATGAGCCGTCCCAGGTCGGTGTTCACCATCAGATCGCCCAGACGTTGCTCGCCGACCCCGTTCTGGAACCAGAAGTCGGTGTTGTAGGGGAAGGCGAGGATCTCCTCCATCTGATCCTCGATCATCCACTTCTGCATCTTGTAGAGGTGATAGCCCTCCTCGGCGATGCGCAGGGTCGGCGCGGCGGCCTCGCTGAAGCTGAGGGTGCCGAAGCGGTCGAGCGTGGCGAGCCAGACGTCGATGTCCGCGGGAATCAGCGCGTTGTTGATGGGCGACTTGCCGTGTTCGCGGAAGTATTCGAGGGTGGCGAGCGCGGGCGAGGTCCCGGCCCCGACCCGGGTGATCACCCGGTCCTCCGCCGCACTGTAGAGGATGAGGGGCGCGACCCCGGTCCAGCCCGCGTAGTCCATCTTGAGCGCCTTGAGCGCCATCCCCGCGGTGACCCCCGCGTCGAAGGCGTTGCCTCCGGCCTTGAGCACGTCGTAGCCGGCCTGCGTGGCCAGGTAGTGCCCGGACGAGATGACCCCGTGGGTGCCCATGACCCGCGGCCGCATGGCCTCGACGTTGTCGGCGTCGTGAACGTGGCCGTAGCTGTTGAACGGTGCGATGGTGGCGAAGACGCCTTCCTCCGTGCCGGAGGCGGCCTTATCCGCCGCGCCCATGCCGAACCCGCGCCACGCAATGATTGCCAGGGCCGCGACGGCAAGCACCGATATCAGTTGCTTCATCGCGTAATCCTCCTGCTCTTGCCGGGGCATGGAGACCCGGCCTCCTTCCGTTCTCGGCCTACGTATCCTTCTCCCACTGGTCCAGGTGACGCGAAAAGACCTCGTCAAGGTCGATCAGGCCCAGGCGCTCGGGACCAAGCCGGACAGGGAACTCGCCGGAGAAGCGCTCGTGCCCCGGCTCGTCCCCGAAGCGCCAGACGTCGACCACATCCTCGACCGGATCCACGATCCAGTATTGCGCCACTCCGTGACGCGCGTACAGGTCCAGCTTGATCCCTCGGTCGCGGTGCGCGGTGGACGGCGAAAGGATCTCGACGACGAGGTCGGGTGCGCCCAGAACCTGCTTCTCGCCGATGATCGCCCGCCTTTCGTTGGACACGAACAGCAGGTCGGGCTGGACCCGGTCGCCGGTGCCCGGGAACTCCACCATCAGCGGGGCGGAGAACACTTCTCCATGTCCGGAGTCCATGAGGATCCGTAACAGAGCTGACCAAAGGCGCATCAGGACCCGCTGGTGCCGGGTCGCGGGCGCGGGCGTCATGTACAGGCGCCCCCCAATGAACTCGTAGCGGTTGCCGTCGTCCGGCATCCGCAGGACCTCCTCCCACGTCGTCGGTGCCTGAGTCTGCATGGTGGACACATCATACCTCCCCGCTGTCGGGTGTGCGAACCGTTCCGGAGGCGGAGGGTACACCGGTGCGATCAGGGTTCCGTCATTGAGAGTGGACACGGCGTCGACATCGGGGAGACGCCGTTCGGAGGGTCACCGCCGCCTCAGAATGAGCGCCAGAGTGTCGGCCTGGCCGACGGGATTGTCGAGTACCAGGTGGCCGCCGATGCCACCGCTTCCACAACGGCCCTCGTAGCGGCGAGAATCTTCAACCGTACGCGGGCCCTGCTCCTCACTCCGGCATCCGCAGCGGCTCCCCCTCGGCCTCCGCCTCATCCGGGTCGAGGAACGCGTTGCAGCCGACCAGCTCCCGCTCCGCCGCCTCGAGCGAACTCCAGTCGACCGCGTGGGTCCAGCGCTGTGCGTAGTCCAGGACGCGAACCAGCGGTTCCGGCCGCCCGGTCCGGGACAGCATGCGCAACGCTGCGAGGCAGGTCTTGTGGAAGACGGTCGGAATCACGATCCGCTCCTCCCCTCCGGCAACAAGCTCGGCGTTCATCATTACGCGCGCGATCCGTCCGTTGCCGTCGGCGAAGGGGTGCACCTCGCTGACGAGGAACATCATGTAGACGGCTCGCTCGAAGGGTGATTCCAGACTCCGGTAGAGGTCGAGACCTTCCGCAAGGGTGCCTGGGACGAGGTCGGGCGCGACGAAGACGGTCGGTCCCGCCCGGTTCCCTTCCACCCTGAATTCGCCGGGCAGCACCTCCGGGCGTCTGGACATGATCTGCCGGTGGCGCTCTTGCAGGAGGCCGGTGAATTCCGCGAAGGATGCGGGCGTCCGCTCCATCTCCCTCGCGTTGGATACAACACGCCGATCAGCGAGTCGAGTTGGGCCGCCTCGGTCTCCAGGCCGAGTTCGACCGCGATCTCCCGGGAACCGTCCCGCAGCTGGCTGGCGCCCGTTTCACCGGCCGTCCGAACCAGGCGGTCCAGCCGTTCTTCGACCTCGGTGCGCCCGAGCGTACGTGGCGCACGACCGTTTCGGGCACGTGAAGCCCGCATGTTCTCCAGGTAGGCCCGGGCCCGCGAACTGAGAAACAGCCCGCTGGCGAACGGCATGTCCGATGCGACCGGCCCGGGTCCCCGGCGGGGGCGCAACAGGACGCCGGGCAACTCGATGCTTCGCCCGCGCCTGCTGACGAAGCAGACAGAGCCATCGGCGGCGGGGCCTGCCTCGAACGCAGTGCGGTCCGCGATCAGCGCCCCGGGAAAGTACCCCCGCGACAATCTGCCACAGGTTCCTTCGCACGATGTCTTCGGGCGCGTCATCCAGATTGCTGGTGTAAAGGCGCGAGGCGAGTTTCCGGAGTCGTCCGGCCTTGACGGCCCGTGACACGGCATGGCTGATCGCCGTGTGAGACACGAGGGCCTCGGGTAGCTCCTTCGATACGCGGCTCATGGTGCGACTTGCGTGCTCACAGCCGTGAGCAATCGCCGTTTTCCATCGCCATGATGACCGTATCTGTCGCGTTTGTAAAACGCACTGCCCCCTTTCTGACACGATTATGTCGTCCCGTTGTTCACAACCGGCACAGAATAGGGACTAACCGTTGCTCTTTCGAGCCGAATCGGACATCTTTCGCGGCCATGCGTCACGTATCCGACACCCGAGCTCGCTTCGCCGATGGCTCCCTCTTCGCCCGCGGCGCGACCTGCGCTTGTATGTGTCCCTCCCGACGCACCGACCGGGTCCGGATGTGTTGATGCGCTGAGCTTCCCGCAAGCAAGCCGCTTCCGAGCCGCCCCCGGTCGTTCGATCCGGGCGGCTTTTTTCGTGCCCTCGTCGCTCTTCCTCCAACCCCGAGTCAATCCGAGAGACACCAACCATGATCAGTGCGGTTCTTCCAACGGTAAACGTCCTCTACGAAAACCCCGCCTGGATTCCGCCCCTTCGGGAAGCGCTGGAGCGCCAGGGCCTGCGGGTGCGCCTCGTACATGTGGACGAGGGCAGCATCGACGCGTCGGCGCTGCCGCCCGACGGCATCTGGATGAATCGGATCAGCCCGTCGTCACACACACGGGGGCATGTCCATGCGGTGGAGCTTACCCGGCAACTCCTCTACTGGCTGGAGTTCCACGGCCGCCGGGTGATCAACGGACTGTCGGCCCTCGAGTTGGAGATGAGCAAGCTGCGGCAGGACCTCGTTCTGCGGCGGCACGGGATTCGGGTGCCCCGGACCGTGCTTGCAGTGGGGAGGGAGCATCTGCTCGCGGCGGCTGCCACCTTCGATGGTCCGTTCATCACGAAGCACGACCAGGGCGGCAAGGGGCTGGGCATCCGGCTGTTCAGGGGCGCGGCGGAGCTCGGGCGGCACCTCGACGGCCGGAACTTCGATGCCGGGCCGGGCGCCAGGGTGATCCTCCAGGAGTACATCGTCGCGCCCGAGGCGTTCATCACGCGTGTGGAGATCGTGGGCGGCCGTTTCGTACTCGCCATGAGGAGCTCGACGGCCGACGGGTTCGAGCTCTGCCCGTCGGATGTGTGCAACCCGATGCCTGTGAACGCGAGCGGCCTCTTTGGCCCGTCACCGCTGGCCCCGGACGACCCCCTGGTCTGCAAGTACATCCGGCTCTGCCTGGAGGAAGGGATCGAGATCGCCGGGATCGAGTTCGTGGAGGACGGGCGGGGCAGGCGCTACACGTACGACATAAACGGCACCACCAACTACAACAAGGTGCTGGGCAGGCAGATCGGCGTCGACGGGATGGGTGAGGTCGCGCGGTATGTGCACTGGGTGGCCGGTGCGTTTGTCGAGCTGGAGGCCGGGTCGTTGCGTCAGGTCTAGCGGACGGGTTGCGTGAGGATCGGCTGAATAAAGAAAAGCATGTCGGCCAAATGAAAGAGCAATACTCGGCCAAATGAAAGGTATGGCTACGCAGAGCCTGTGAGCAGCCGCCGCAGGGGCACCGCATGAAGCCGGTCACCGAACGGCACGGCGGCCTCTCCATCGTACAACACGACGCCGCCGGCAAAGCGTTTGCCGAGCGCCCGTCGCAGCTTGCGGAGCCCGCGAAAGTCGCCGGGACGCACCGTGCCGGACGCCTTGACTTCGACGCCCGCGACGGTAGCGGCACCGCGTTCGATCACGATGTCGACTTCGGCCCCGTCCTTGTCGCGGCAGTGGTGGAAGGACATCCGCGCATCGTGCCAGCTGGCCTGCCGCCGGAGTTCCTGAAACACAAACGTTTCCAGGAGTTGGCCGAGCAGGGGGCGGTCGTAGGCCAACGCCGGACCATCCAGGCCGAGAAGCGCCGATGCGATTCCGGTATCGCCAAGGTGGAGCTTCGGTCTCTTGACCAGCCGGCTGACGCGGTTGTTGTGCCAGGCCGGAAGGCGTTCCAGCAGGAAGACCCGCTCCAGCAGCGTCGTGTAGTCTCGAATCGTGGGTCGGCTGACTTCGAAGGGCGCGGCCAGGTCGCTCACGTTGAAGATTCTGGCGGTCTGGCTCGCGGCCGCGGCGAGGAGTCGCGGCAGGATTTCCAGTTGGCGAACGCGGGCGAGATCAAGGACATCGCGCTGAACAAGCGCATCGACGAGGTCGTGGTACCAGTTGGCGCGTCGGCGTCCCGGCGGGCGGGTGAGCGCGGCCGGATACCCCCCGGCGGCGATGCGACCGGGCAGTTCGGCACCCAGCCGCTCCGAGCGCTCGAACGTGAAGTCGCCCGCGAAAAGGGCGTCAAGGAAATCGGACCCGCAGCGCTCCAATTCGCACTGTGCCAGGGGGTGGAGCCGGATCGTTTGCAACCGGCCCGCCAGCGACTCCGAGAGCCGCGGCATCAGAAGGACCTGGGTCGAGCCTGTCAGCAGGAACCGCCCAGGGGTCCGCTCCCTGTCGATCTCTACCTTGAGGGCGCCGAACAGCGCGGGCGCCTTCTGGACCTCGTCCAGGATGACTCGCTCCGGAAGGCCGGCCGCGAAACCGTGCGGATCCTCCTCGGCGGCACGGCGGACCACATCGTCATCGAAGGTGACATAGCTGTATCCCCGCGTCGCGCCCACGATTCGGGCGAGCGTGGTCTTGCCGCACTGGCGCGGTCCGTGAATCAGGACGGCCGGAGAGTCGGCGAGCGCTTCAACCAGATGCGGCTCGATGAGGCGGGGGTGGATGGTGGTGTCGATCATCGACCAAATGTAACATTGATTATCGGCCAAATGAAGGAAAGCATATCGGCCAAATGAAAGATACAGTCAGTCAATGGCGTACCAACATCTTTCCGGGCGCTCGGCATGCGGCGTAGCTTGGCAAGCGAAGGACGAGCAATCCGCAAGGGTGGACATCCGCATGCACAGACGTGACTTCGTGAAGACGGCCGTGGCGGGTGCCGCGGCGGGTGCCGTTCCCCGGCTGCACGTCCCCGCCACCGGCACCGCGCTCCTCTCCGACCTCCGCTACCGCGACCACGTCCTGGTCCGCCCCAACGGCAGCCGCCCGCCCGAAATCCCCGAACGCCTGATCCGGATCCGCGCCGAACTCGAGGCCCGCGGCCTGATCGAAGCCACCGTGCCGCTGTCCCCGACCGCCGACCCGCTCGACCGCATCCGCGCCCATCACACGGGGGAGCACGTGGACTCCGTCCGCCGGCTCGGCGTCACCGCCCGCGTCGCGGAGTTGGCGGTATCCGGAGCGCTGACCGCCATCGACGCCGTCGCCGACGGCACCGTGCGCAACGCGTTCTGCGCGATCCGCCCGCCCGGTCACCATGCGAACAACACCGGGGCCGAGGAAGGGTTCTGCTACTACTCCAACGCCGCGATCGCAGCCAGGTACGCGCAGCAGGTTCACGGCTGCGAGAGGGTCGTCATCATCGACTGGGACTATCACCACGGGAACGCCACCCAGAACGCCTTCTACGACGATCCCTCCGTGCTGTTCTTTTCGGCGCACGACTGGAACGCCTACCCCGGCACCGGCGATCCGTCGCTGACCGGCGAGGGCGACGCCACGGGCCTCAACATCAACGCGCACCTGGATTGCGGCGCGACCGACGCGGACATGCTCGGCCACTGGGATAACGCGCTTTCGCCTGCCGTGGCCGCGTTCGATCCGGATTTCGTGCTGGTGTCCGCGGGCTTCGACAGCCGCCGCGACGATCTGCTGGGCTGCTTCGATCTCACCGACGACGCGTTTCGCCAGATGACCCGCCTCGCGATGGACTACGCCGACAGCTGTTGCGAGGGGCGTCTGGTGTCTTTGTTGGAGGGCGGATATAACCTCGACGGGACCGCTCTTGCCGCAGCAGCCCACGTAGAGACCCTGCTGGGGTAGAATTGCCGACCTGGCGCTCCCGGCGTAGCGTCCACGCCTGGTACGTTCCCCGCACGACCACGACGGAGGCACCCATGATCTGCAATACGGCAATCCCGCTCCCCATGCGCGCCCGGCTCCCAACCCGCCCGCTGCTCCCCGCGCTCGGGCTCACGCTGGCCGCGACCCTGGCCTGCGCCCCGCCGGCGGACGACGCAGGCGCCGACGCGGGCCCGGCCGACGAGCCCGACCAGGGCGGCGAGTCCTCCTACACCCAGGTCGCCGATGGCGTCTACCAGTACAACGCCGGCTCGCACAACGCGTTCTTCGTCGACACGGACGGTGGCGTGGTCGCCTTCGACCCCATCTCGACGGACGCGGCGGCAGGCCTGGCGGGCGCGATTCGCTCGGCGGCGCCCGACAAACCGCTTGCGGCCATCGTCTACAGCCACAGCGACGCCGACCACGCCACGGGCGCGCCCGTGCTTCGCGACGCGTTCGGCGACAACGTGCCGATTATCGCTCAGGAGAAAGCGTTTCCCATCATCGTGGCGGGCGGCGACTCCGACCTGCCGCCCCCGGACCTCACCTTCGCCGACAACCTCACGCTGCGGTTCGGCGGGCGCGCGATCGAGCTCCACTACCTGGGACCGAGCCACACCGACAACCTGCTGGTGGCCCTCGTTCCCGATGCGGGCGTTCTCTTCGCGGTCGATTTCGTCAGCAACGACCGGGTCGGGTACCGGGACCTCCCGGGGTGGCACTTCGACGACCTCTACGTCGCGCTCGACCGGCTGATGGAGATCCCGTTCGAGACCGTGGTTTTCGGCCACGGCGCGGTCGGCGACCGCGGGACGATCGAGCGCCAGCTCGCCTACTACGCGGATCTGCGCGACGCCGTCCAGGAAGCGGTGGACCGGGGCCTGTCCGAGGAGGAGGCCATGGAGCAGGTGCGCCTGGACGACTACGCTCACTGGGGACAGTACGAAGCCTGGTTCCCGATGAACGTGGGCGCGGTGTACCGCTGGCTGGCCGCGAGCTGACACCGCCTGCACCCGCAGCGGCTGGCGGGCCGGCGGGTGCCCTGCATCTCAGGCCCGCACCAGGTCCGCGTAGACGCACTCCCGCCCGTCGGCGTCGCCGTCCGCATCCGCCGCCACGGGCCGTCTCACGATCCGGCCGGGCCGCGCTGGCACGGGTGACGAGAACATCGGCCCGTCGAGCACGCAGGTGTGGAACTCGCCGTTCTCGCCGAGCGGGTCGACTTCCGGAGGCAAATCCGCCAGCAGCTTGCGGTCGAACCACCGGCCCGCGATGCCCGCCGGCGCCAGTTCGGGACTGACGGCGTTGACGACCGCGCGCAGCCCCGAGGCGACCATGGTGCGGGCGACCTGTGGCGTGTCGGCGCCCCAGATGGGGAAGACGGGCGTGAATCCGGTGCCGGCCAGCCGGTCTTCGCGGTAGGCGCGCACGTCTTCCAGAAAGAGGTCACCGAAGGCGAAGTGGGACGCGGTCCGGGCCTCGGGAAGCCGGCGCACCCGTTCCAGGAAGCCGCGCATCGCGGCCTCGTACATCTCGTTCGTGCAGGGGTACGGGATTTCGATCTCGTAGAGGGGGAGTTCCAGGCAGCGGGCCTGCCGGGCCAGCACCCACCGCGGCGTGCCATGCACCGACACGCGATCGAATGCGGGGGTCACCGTGGTGAAGATCCCGCGCACGTCCCAGGCCTCCGGCTGCGCGCGGAGCACGTGCAGCGCCCACGCGGAGTCCTTTCCGGACGACCAGGAGACGAGGATCGGGGTGGGTGGCATTGGGGACCGGGTGTCGGGTGGCTCACCGGGGCCACCCATTCTACAATGTCCGTCGCCGCGGGGCCCGGCCCCCGCCCGGCCGAACCGCGCTCGATCCCTTCGACTCTGGAGCCCCCCATGAAACGACGCGACTTCGTGAAGACCGCAGCCGCGGGCGCCGCCGCGGGCACCGTGCCCGCGCTGGCGACACCGTCCAGGGCCGACGCCACGGACCCGGCGATGCGCCCCGCCCAGCCGGCCCAACCCGCCGCCCCGGCCGTCCACGCCCGTGCCACCCGGCCCGTCCTCGTTGCCGATCTGTCCTCGATCCGGTTCCGCAACGGCGGGCCGGAGAGCGCGATCGAGCGCGCATTCCGGGGCATCACCGAGGGCGAGGACATCCTGGACGCGTGCGTCGCCGGCGTGAACATCCCCGAACTGGACCCCGAGGAGCACGGCATCGGATACGGCGGCCTTCCCAACGCCGACGGCGTGGTCCAGCTCGACTCGTGCCTGATGCACGGCCCGCGCAAGTGGGCGGGCGGGGTGGCGGGTCTGGAGGGCGTGAAGACGCCGTCGCTGGTTGCGAAAGCGGTCGCAGAGCTGACCGACCACCACCTGATCGTGGGCAAGGGGGCGCAGGAGTTCGCGCGGGCGCTCGGCGTCGAGATCCACGACGACCTCAACACGGAAGCCACGCGGGCCTACTGGCTGGAATGGCGCCGCCGGGTGGACCCCGGACATTGGCTCGATCCGGAGGAGCGGCTGCGCCGCAGGGGGCCCGCCGGCGAGGACGCGGACCTCAGCCCGGCCGCCCGCATGCGGCGCTTCCACGACGCTGCGCTCGCGGCCGGTCTCTCCATGGTCGACGACGGCCTCATCGACGCCGACTCCTTCTGGGGCACGACGAGCCTCGAGGTCGTGTCGCCCGACGGCGATATCTGCGGCGTGACCACGACCAGTGGCCTCCCGTGGAAGATCCCCGGCAGGGCGGGGGACTCGCCGATCCTGGGCGCGGGCCAGTACGTCGACAACGATGTGGGTGCGGCGGGCTCGACCGGTCGCGGCGAGGCCAACCTCTACAACCTGAGCTGCTTCATGATCGTCGAGTTCATGCGGCAGGGGATGTCGCCCATGGACGCCGGCATGGCCGTGCTGGAGCGCGTCCGCGACAACACGGTGGAGGCCCGGCTGCAGAACTCGCGCGGACTGCCGGGCTTCGACCTGCGCTTCTTCATCCTGAACAAGTCGGGCGAGTACGCGGGCGTGGCCATGTATGGCTCTGCGGAGTCGGCGTTCGCGGTGTGCGACGAGAACGGGGCACGGGAGGAGCCGCTCGTGGGGCTGCTGGAGGGGTCGCCGCGGGATTGAGCTCTCCCGCGTGTTAGTATAGTTTATCTCACAACCTATACTACTAGCCGAAAACGTTCAGGATGCCCGGTCGCCACATCCGTCAATTCTGGCGCTATGATCCCACGCTCTATGCGCCGGCGAAGTACCGAAGGGCGTGCGCTTACGACGCCTTCATTCCGGACCGGCTCGCGGATCTGAGCCTCACGCTGGACGGGGCTGCGGCCGGAATTGTGTCGGATGCCGAGGGGTCGATCCGGGAGTTGAATGCACATCGGTCCGACGCCCTTGCAGCACTGGCTCGGCTGTTGCTCCGCACCGAGTCGCTCTCGTCTTCGCGGGTGGAGGGTTTGTCCGTCGGCGCCCGCGCGCTGGCGCGTGCCGCATTGCGTGCGGAAGCGGGCATGCGCGTAGGGCCCACGGCGTGCGAGGTATTGTCCAACATCGACGCCATGCAGGCTGCGATGGACGCCGCCTCGGCCGACTGCCCGTTCACGGAGACGGACATCGCGGGCATACACGAGCGTGTAATGGCGTCCGCGCCGAACAGCCAGGTCGCCGGGCGTGTGCGTACCGTGCAGAACTGGATCGGGGGCAATGACTACAACCCATGTGGCGCCGATTTCGTGCCGCCGCCACCGGAACACGTGGACCCATTGCTCGCGGATCTCACCGATTCGGTGAACCGTGAGGACCTCCCTCCGCTCGTACAAGCCGCTCTGGTTCACGCCCAGTTCGAGACCATCCACCCCTTTGAGGACGGGAACGGACGGACGGGGCGCGCGCTGGTGCAGGTGGTGCTCCGCCGACGGGGCATCGCGCCCAGCTACGTTCCTCCGGTCAGCGTGATGCTGGCGGCCGAACGGGACGCGTACATCGATGGGCTCGGTGAGTTCCGGTTCGGCGAACCGATGCGCTGGGTGGCCCGGTTTGCGGTCGCCTGTGCACGAGCCGCCACATTGGCCGCGCGCTACCTGGAGGCTGTCGGCGCCCTGCAGGCAGAATGGCGCCAGCTTCTTGCATCGGCCGTGAACCCGCGGTCCGACGCGGCCGCGTGGATCCTGATCGGAGTCCTGCCCGCCAATCCGGTGATCTCTACGGCGGGGGCCATCGCTGCCACGGGCCGCACAAAGGCCGCGGTGCACACGGCGGTAGCGCAGTTGGTGGAAGCGGGAGTGCTGCTCCCCGTGTCTGCGTCGCGGCGCAACCGCCTCTGGGAAGCATCCGGGTTGCTCGACCTGGTGGAGGGGTTGGATGTGGGGCGGCCGCTGGGGTGAAGTCGGGCCTGGCGCCGCCTTCCCCGGTCGCCGAAACGGGACTTCAGGCCCCCATTGTAGCGACCTCGTAGTCCGCAATCCGCGAGTCCCGCGTCACGAGAACCAGCCCCTCGGCCTGCGCCTTAGCGATGAGCATCCTGTCGAAGGGGTCGCGGTGGTGGGGTGGCAGGGCGGCCGCCCGCTCGGCGTGAGCGAAGGTCAGAGAAAGGTGTTCGAACCGCTTTTCCTCGACCACCGCGGCCAGGTTGTCCGGCGCGACCAGCCGCCCCCTGGCTTTCTTGATGCCGATTTCCCAACCGGTGACGGCACTGACGAGTACCTCGTTGTTGGGGTCGGCGATGGCGGCCCGCGCCGACTCGGAGATCTGCTCCCAGTCGGATAGCCACCAGAGGAAGGTGTGCGTGTCAAGCAGCAGTCGCATCGTTACTCACCGCCCGGGAAGATCCTGGAATTCTCGAAGGCTGCGATGATCTCTTGGTCTGCGGCGTCGAAGTCCGGACCGACGACGATCTGACCCTCGAGCCCCCCAGGCTGGCGGTGTTCGACGGGCGCCCGGTAGGGCGTAAGGCGCACCCAGGGTTGCCCGGACTTGCAGATCACCACGTCCTCACCTTCCCGAACCAGCTTGGCGAGACGGGATAGCTGCGACTTTGCCTGGTGCATGTTGACCTTCATGGGTCACTCCCATTCGTCTGGATCGAATTAGCTAAGCTAAGTCTAGCTACGTCTCACTGCGGAGTCCATTCCCGGGAGACTGATGGTGCACGCGCGCTGGACCGGGACCCGGGTCGCGGTGTCCGTCAGTGGTGCTGCAGCCACGCCCGCAGCCGGTCGGCCTCCGCGGCGGCTGACGGATCGAGCTCGGCCTGGTAGAGCCGGGAGCGGACGACGAACAAGTCGAAGTCGCCCGGGGGCGAGTCGCGCTCGACGATCGCCTGCACCTTGCGCCGGAAGAAATTGCCCCAGTCCGGCCTGCGTCCGTCGATGTCGGCGAAGCCGTATTCCTTCGCCAGTCCCCAGCTCGAGAACAGCCCGCTGCTCTTCGCACCCACGTTCGGGTCGGCGGCCAGGGCGGCGATTGCGCGGCCGACGTAGCATGGGGTCTCGGACTCGGCGAAGTACTCGTCCTTCTGGATCGCGTCGCGCCAGTTGTCCTCGTTGACCCCGAAGTGGTCGAGCACCGCCTCGGACCGCAGGAATCCGGGGGTGATCGCCAAAGCCGTCACGCGGTGGGCGTGGAGGTCGGCGGACATCGCGAAGGCGAGGCGGATGGCGGCGTTCTTGGCCAGATCATAGAAGAGGTTGCCGCGATAGCCGAGGGTGTCGCCATCGGTGACCTCGACGATGAGCCCGGCGTTGCGTTCGACCATCAGCGGCGCGCCATGGCGGCTGGTGATGATGTGCGTATGGACGGCGCGCTCCAGCATGTCCACCCCATTTGAGGGGGATAGCTCCCAGAAGGGCTTCCCCCACTCCGTCAGAGCGTCGCCGCCCCAGATGTCGTTGACCAGGACATCGAGCCGGCCAGCCTCGGCGCGGACGCGGGCGAACAGCTGCTCGACTTCGGACTCGATCGTGTGGTCGGTGCGGATGGCAATCCCCTGGCCGCCCTCCGCCGAGACCAGCTCCGCGGTCTCCTCCAGCGTTTCCGGCCTCCCCGGGGTGGCGGGACGGCCCCGAACGCTACGGCCCGTGCAATAGACGGTGGCACCCGCCTCTCCCAGCATGCGGGCGATGCCGCGGCCGGCCCCGCGCGTCGCGCCGGCGACCACGGCCACCTGATCTCGAAGCGGGCGGTCCGGCATGGGGTCTCCTTTCAGGCAGAGAAATCAGCCCGTCGGTGTCGTTCGAGTGCCCTTCCGGCTGCGGCACCTGCACGACCGGACGCCGCCGCGCTTACCGCCGGCGGTCCCAATAGTCGATCGGGCGGACATCCCGTCGATACATTTCCGGCCGGATCCAGTAGTGGTCGCCGTAACTGCGCGGAGTCGGCCACACCTCGTCCAGCGAGTTGGCGTCGAAGAGTCGGCCGTGCTTCATGACGTACTGGATGTTGGCCGTCTCGCGAATGTCTTGCAGCGGGTCGCCGTTCAGCACCACGAGGTCTGCGATCTTGCCCTGAGTGATCGTGCCAAGGTCATCCTCGACGCCGAGATAGATAGCGCCGTGGAGGCTTGCGATCTCGAGCGCGCCCATGTTGCCGACAGCCTCGGCATTCATCCAAACGTCCCAGTGTGCCCCGATTCCAGGCTGCTGCCCGTGTGTCCCGACGGATCCGTAGCCACCCGCCGCAACGACATCGGCGAGCCCCTGCGCCAGGATGTCCTTCGCGTAATCGGTCGCCGGACGCCAGGTGAACCTCCGGGTGTGGGGGATGAGTTCGCGCCAGGGAATCCAGTCCTGCAGCTTGCTGTCCAGCCAGACCGGGCTCTCCTGCCACCAGTATTCCTCGCCCCAGGGCCCCATGAGGCTGACGAGCGGAGTGTAGTCGTAGACGATTCCGGCCCGCCCCAGAAAGGTGGTGAGGTCGCCGTACACGGGAGCATTGGGGATCGAGTGCGTGAAGCTGGTATGTCCGTCCATCGCCAGCGACATGATCCAATTGAGGTCGCCTCCTTCGCCCGTAACCCGGACCCCGATTTCGCGGGCGGCGTCCATGACCCACTGGCGCTGGGTCCGCGTTGGCTGCCGATACTGCTTGACGAGGAGCGAGCCCCAGGACGTCCGGCGCCTCACCTCGTGCATGGCGACCAGACGGCTCGTGATTTCGGTACTCGCCGCACTCCGGTTGGGCCACATTGCCTCACCGCTGCTGAATGAGCGAGGTCCGACGACCTCGCCGGCTTCGATCAGCTCCCCCGTCGGGAACGCGGACACCATGGTCGCGAACGGATCATGAGTCGTCGTGACGCCGTAGGCCAGATAGACGGCCACCTCGAAGTCGCGCGGGGGGTTCATCCCGAGGTGATACTTGTGCTGGTGAGAGTGCATATCGAACCAGCCGGGGATTATCGTCTTGCCTGAAACATCCACCACCCGGTCGACTCCCTGTGTCGTACACTCGCCGACGCAACTGATCCTTCCAGCCCTGACCACGACGGTTCCGCTCGGGAGGACCTGCCGATTGTCGAGGGTGATGATCCGTGCCCCGGTGAGCGCGATCGATCCTGGCGGAACCGCCCTCGGCACTCTCAGCGCAACCGACAGGGAGTCGGTCCGCCCCGTCGCGGCGTCGAAGGCGTAGAATCGGTTGCCGCTCGTGATGTCGAGCATCGAGGTGGAGCGCCACCTCGGCTGGATTCCACCCTCCCTGGTGAGCTGTCTGCTGGCGAAGGTCCCACCAGTCGGAGCAAGCGTCGGTGCGGCATCGCCCGTACCGCTCTCAGGCAGTTGGGCCAGGTAGACGTTCCCACCGTGGGTGAATGCCACCCGCTGGCCATCCGGCGCGACGGCAACATCCAGCGCGTCGCGAATGATCGCGTGGATCCTGGAGTCGCTGCCGTCCAGCCGTGTCGACCGGACCTCGACCAGGGTCGGGAAGACGTATTCCTCCCCGACGGTCATGTAGTAGACGCGATCGTCGCTGGTCACCGACGGTCGAAGCTCGGCCACCGACGGTCCGATGAGGCCGGTACCCGCGGCAACCTCTGCGATGGCGGTCTCGGGACCCCCCCCGGCCGACAGCCTGACCAACTCGTAGTAGCCGTTGCGGGAGAGGCTGCTCCCACGGGCGGTGGACCCCGCCCCGCGGACCGCCACGATCTCCTGCGCATCGTGTGTCCACGCCGGGCTGAGGTACTCCCCCGGTGCCTGCGTGAGCTGTTCGGGCGTCCCGCCCGTGGATGGAACGCGCCAGAGCGCCCCTCGATTGTCGTTGTCCACGCTTGTGAACGCTATCCAGCGGCCATCCGGGGACCATGCCGGCTGGAACTCGAACGGCAGGAATCCGGTTGTCAGGCGTCGCGGCTCGCCACCGGGAAGATTCTGCACGTAGATGCGCCCCAACGCCTGGAACGCGAGGGTTCGGCCATCCGGAGAGACCGTTGCCCAGCGGATGAAGCGAACGTCCAGGGGACCGTCGCCCAGCCTGGTCCTGGCCCAGGCCTGCTCCGAAATGGTGCGGAGCACCCGGGCCCTGAACGGGATGGTTGAGACCTCGCCCGTCACAACGTCGACTCGGCGGATCTTCCCTCCTTGATGAATCACGATGCTCTGCCCGTCCGTCATCCAGCGGTAGCGTGGGTATGACCCCACGAAGGACTCGGACTGGTCCATCTCAACGGGATCCATGAGCAGTCGTTCACTCCCGGACTCCAGGTCACGGATCCACAGGGCGGAACGGGGTCCGAACTGGTGGCCTTTGTACTCGATGGTGCCGCCCGGCACCTTTCGTATGAACGCCACGTAGCGTCCGTCGGGACTCGGCTCGGCGCCGAACCCCCCGCCGCTGGTCAGGCGCGCCTGCGACATCGCCTGGCCAAAGGTGATCGCACGGTCGGTGCCTGTCCCGAGATCATACCGGTGGATCTGCACCCCTCCCTTGAGCACGTCCGTTCCCTGGGGCTGGCGAAGGTCATAGTAGACAAACCGGCCATCGGCGGACGTCGAGGGACGAGAGGCGCGCATCCCGGCCTCGGAGAGGATTGCCAGCCCGGCACCGCCATCCAGGCTGTACATCGCGAGTCCACTTTGACCCTGCCGATCTCCCAGGCGGGCGCCGGTTTGAAAGACCAGGATGAAGCGCCCATCTGCGGTCCACGCCGGCGTACTCATGCGGACGCGCGGATCAAGCGCCACGGGTCGTGGATTCGTCCCGTCGGCGTCCATGATCCAGAGATTGTCCTGCCCGTTCCGGTCGGAGATGAAGGCGATCGTTGATCCGTCCGGCGAGTACTGCGGATGGTAGTTGAGGGCGATCCCGCTGCCCTGGGTCAGGCACTCGGCGTCGCCTCCGGTGATGGGTACCCGATAGATGTGGCTCAGAAGGTCGAAGACGACCCACCTTCCGTCGGGTGATACGTCTACGGAAGTCCCCGTTCCAACGTCGGTTGTGAAGTCGATGGTGCGCACGATGCCCCGAGGCTGTGTGACGTCCCAGTCCGGTTGGGTCGAGGTCGCCAGGCTGGATTGCGCTGCCAGGAAGCTCCCGGTTGCAATGATCAGGGCCGGGGGAAGGAGCGCGATACTCTTCGCGAAGCCTTTCATGAAACGGACCCTCTGGTAGAATTGTTGACGGGCGTCAGGACGGGGCGGGAATGCCTTCTCGCCGGAGGACTCGCCCGGGACGGGTGCCCGTTGTGCCGCCGTCGCTCCATACGACCTTTCCGTTGACCCAGACGCGAGCAATTCCGACCGACTCGAGATGCGGCTGGTCCGTCGTGGAGCGGTCGATCACTGTGGCCGGATCGAAAAGCACCAGGTCGGCATAGTTGCCGGGTGCGATCGTACCACGGCGCTGCAACCCCACGTGCTGCGCCGGCAGACTGGTCATCTTGCGGACGGCATCTTCGAGCGTGAGCGTGCCCTTCTCCCGCACGTATCTGCCCAACACGCGCGGGAAGGCCCCGAAACCGCGCGGGTGGGCCCCGTTCAGCAGCCCATCCGAGCAGATGTTCGCATGCTCCCACGCGATGAGTCTATCGATATCGCCTTCGTCCATTGCGGTGGCGACCACGCTCTCGACGGCGGCGGAAACCACGCCGTCCTCCGGGCCCTCGGGGAGCCTTTCGCTCGCCAGATCCCGCGATTCCCGGATCAGGCCCATCAGCGTCGAGGCCGGGTCTTCATCTCGAAGGACGGCGATCTCGGCAACTGTCTTGCCCGCGTACGACGGGTTGGGTCCGAAGGCACCGATCAGCAGACCTTCCGGTTTCACGATCTCCCGCAGGATCCTTTCCGCCTCCGTGCGGTTGTCGAAGTCGCGGTTGGGGAAGAGCACGGTGAGCGTCGACTGCCAGTAGGCATAGGGGTAGATGTCTGCGGAGACATCGATGCCGCTCGCCCGGGCCCGGGCGAGCACGCTCAGCAGACTGTCCGCCTTACCCCACAGCGGGACCATCGCCAGCTTCAAGTGGCTGATCTGGACAGGGAGTCCGGCCTCGCGCCCGATGGTGATGACCTCGTCGATCGCCTCCCAGAACCAGCGGTCCTCACTGCGGATGTGGGTGATGTACCGGCCGCCGAGTTCAGCCGCCACTCTGGCGAGGCTCAGTAGCTCCGACGGATCGGAGAAGATGCCGGGATCGTATTCGAGACCGCTCGATAGCCCCAACGCTCCTGCATCGAGTTCTCGCCGGAGGAGGACGATCATCGAGTCAACCTCCGTATCGGTGGCCGGACGCCTGAAGTCGTTCCCCATCACAGCCGCCCGGATCGTGCCGTGGCCGGCGTAGTAGGCCACGTTGACAGCCGGCGCGGACTGCTTGAGCGAGGCCATGGCGGCGGCCAGCGGCATCGGATGGGCGCCGTCCTGGCCTGAAATGATGGTCGCAATCCCCTGACTGACCACCGGAAGCGCTTCGGGCGCCTCCGCGAGACCCACGTCATGGTGACTGTGTGTATCGATGAATCCGGGCGCGAGCACCAGGCCCCTGCCGTCCACCACGACATCGCCGGACAGCGGCGCGACCGCCGGGCCCACCGCGACGATCGAGTCCCCGACGAATCGGACCGCGCCGCTTACCGCGGGCGCGCCGGTGCCGTCGATGATTCGGACTTTGGTGATCGTGGTGGCTTCGGGAAGTCGCTCAGGCGAAGAGCAGGACAGAAGGAGGACACCGGGCGGCAATAGCAGCAGGGCCAGGCGGCCGATACGAGTCGTTGTCATGTGCGTCTCGGTCACAGGGCGCCCGCCAGGCGCCCTCGGCCTCCCAGATCCACCACCTCGATATTCCGCCAGCGCACCTTTATCCCGCCACCGTCGTGGATCTGTAGCGCGATCGAGCCTGTGCCGGCGCCGACGCCCTCATCCACCAGATCCACCATACGGGTACCGTTCAGCCAGGTCGTGACGCGGTCGCCCACTGCGCGCACCCGCATCGTGTTCCAGTCGCCCATCCGGAGCGCGGCGTCGAGTGCGGGATCGGGCTGGATGAGCCATCCGCGGCCGTAGGACTCGTAGATGCCGCCGGTGAACAGGCCCGGGGGCGCGACTTCGGCCTGCCAGCCGCTGACGGTCGTGCCTTCGACGCTGGAGCGGAAGAACACGCCGCTGTTGCCGTCGGCCTCCTGCTTGAAGTCGACGGTCAGGTCGAAGTCTCGGAAGGTCCGGTCGGTGGCGAGATAGCCGTAGGCCGCGTCGGGGCCGCTCTCGCAGACGAGCTCGCCGTTCTCGACGTACCAGCGCTCGGTTCCATGCACCTGCCACCCGTCGAGGCTCTCGCCGTTGAAGAGGGAGACGGCGGCGAGGGGCAGGATCCTGATGTTGCGATAGAAGACGTTGCGGCCGTGATCCTGCAGGCCGATCGGGCCGGACGCCGCGCGGCCGTACTGCGGGAAGGGCGCGAACTTGCTGGCGGCGACGAGCGCTTCCCACTCCGGCGAGCCGAGGACGTACTCCACCGTCTTCGTCCCGTTCAGCCAGTGCTCGACGACGTTGTTGGCCACGCGGATGCGGGCGGTGTTCCACTGGCCGGGGCCGTGCAGGGTCTTGGTGCCGGCGGCGTGCAGGTCGTAGTTGTCGCCGGTGAGGTGCGTGTTCATGTCCATCGTGCCCATCTCGATGTACGCGGTGTCGTCGAGGACCTGGTACTCGGGCGCGTTGTGCCAGATCGCGGCGCCGGGCTCCTCGATCACGCGGTAGAGGACGCCGCTGTTCGCCACCTCGGAGAGCATGAACTCGAACTTGAGGTCGAAGTCGGTGAAGGACTCGGTGGTGACGATGTCGCCGCCGATGGGAACGTCCGGGTCGGTGGCGGTCGCGCCGACGACGAGGGCGCCGTCGACCACCGCCCACCCGGTGTCGGGGAACGCCTCGAGGTTGTAGCCGCGCCAGCCCTCGGTGGTCTCGCCGTCGAAGAGGAGGCGCCAGCCGGCGGCGCGCTCGGCCTCGGTGAGGGTGTTGGGGGGTGGGGCGGCGGCGTCCGCCGGGTCGGTGGTGGGGGAGCCGGCCGCGTCGGCTGCCGGCTGGGCATCGGGGCCGTCGGAGCAGGCGGCGAGCAGGAAGAGCGGGGGCAGGAAAAGCGGGGGCAGTCTGCGCATCACAGCAGCCTCATGTCGTCGGGATCCCAGCGAACGATTCGGTCCTCGAAGTAGCTGGTGTTGCAGGCCAGCGCCGGGGCTGCCGCGCGCAGCCCGAAAGCCGCGTCCTCGAGGGCGGGAGGGCCGCCGCGGATGGCCTGGAAGAAGTTGAAGAGGTGGTCGACGTGGGCGCCTCGGTAGCCGCGCTCGACCTCGTATCGGGCCTCGGCCGGGGGCAGCATGCGAACCCGCGCGGGGAGGCCGCCTTCGTCCGCCGCCGCTTCGGCCATCTTCTCCTGCGAGAAGGCGTCCATGGGGTCGACCGCTACGTTCTTGCGAAGCACTACGTCAGTCCAGGTCACGTCCATGGCACCCTCGCTCCCGACCAGGCGCAGGAAGGTGCTGCCCGAAGTCCCGTCCACGAAATTGACGCGGAGCGACAGGTTGAACCCGGGATGCGTGTCGGTCTCGGGGTAGTCGAAAACGCCGAGGAGCACGTCCGGGACCTCGCGGCCGTCCTTCCAGTAGCGGAGGCCCCCCGCGGCCTGGACGCGCGTGGGCCCGTGCGAGCTGACGACGAAGTGGAGGCTGGAGAAGAGGTGAACGAAAAGGTCGCCGGCGACACCGGTGCCGTAGTCGCGGTAGTTGCGCCAGCGGAAGATGCGCAGCGGGTCGTAGGGGCGTTCGGGGGCGGGTCCGAGAAAGCGCTTCCAGTCGACGGTCTCCTCGGACGCGTCCGTCGGAATGGGATACTGCCACGCTCCGATGGGATCGTTGCGGGCCCAGAAGCCCTCGGCGTAGTTGAGCTGGCCGATCGCGCCGGCTTCGTAGAGCTCCTTCGCCTTCTCGTTGCCGAGCGAGCTCATCCCCTGGCTGCCCACCTGAAAGACCTGGCCCGATTCCTCCTGTGCGCGGATCAGATCGTGGCCCTCCGCGATATTGTGGACCATCGGCTTCTCGCAGTACACGGCCTTGCCGGCGCGCAGCGCGTCGACCGAAATGGGCTGATGCCAGTGGTCGGGCGTGCCCACGATGACCGCGTCGATGTCGTCGCGGGCGAGCACCTCGCGGTAGTCGCGCGTGGTGAAGATGTCGCCGTGGCGCTCGCGGGCGGCGTCCAGGCGGCCGTCGAAGACGTCGCAGGCGGCCACAAGCTCGACGCCGGGGATCCGGAGCGCGGTGTTGACGTCGGCCATCCCCATCCCGCCCGCACCGATCACGGCCAGGCCGATGCGGTCGGAGGGGGGAACCCGGGTTCCAGGGAGCGAGGCGCGCGACATCGTCCGGCGTCGCGCGCGCGCCTCGCCCGAAAGTGCGGAGGGGATTCCCGCGGCGAGCGCCGAGGTGGCCGCGACGGACTTGACGAAGTTGCGCCGGCTACTGGCGGCGGGTCGCTCGGGGCTGGACTTTCTCTCTTGGCTCATGGTTGCGACTGCGTGGAGGGGTGGGGTCGCGGGCCCTGCGCCCGCGGCTGGCCCGAAAACGTAAGCGCCTGCCGATCAGGTCAGCAAAAGGAAGGGGAGAGGACAGTGCGAAGATTCGGAATCCCGTGGACACCCCGGCGCGGATCCGTCGGCCTGACACGTCGTTGGGGGAAGACCGCCTTGCTGTCCCTGTTGGCGTCCGGGGCCTCGGGCCTCGGATTCGCGCTGCCCGGCGGCACGGGTCCCGCCCCACTCGGCGGCTCCCAGCCGACTCTGCCCCCAGCCGCCGACCCCGTGCGGGTCGTCGTCGAAACCGACATGGGCAGCTTTGAACTGGACGTCGACGTCGACCGCGCTCCCGTCACCGCCAACAACTTCCTCCGCTACGTCGACGGCGGCCTCTACGACGGCGGCACCTTCTTCCGCACGGTGCACGCGGCGAACCAGCCCACCGACTCGATCCGGATCGCGGTGGTGCAGGGCGGCCGCTCACCGGGCGCGGCTGCGGAATCCTTCCCGCCGATCCCGCTGGAACGCACCAGCGAAACCGGCATCCTTCACGGCGACGGCGCGGTGTCGATGGCGCGCGGCGGCCCGGACACCGCCACCCACAGCTTCTTCATCTGCATCGGCGACCAGCCCTCACTCGATTTCGGCGGCATGCGCAACCCCGACGGGCAGGGGTTCGCGGCGTTCGGGAGGGTGGTGGCGGGGATGGACGTGGTGCGCTCGATCCACGCGGCGCCCTACGAGGCGCAGCAACTGACGCCGCCGGTGCGCATTGTGAGGGTGTATCGGAAGGTGTAGACCAGGCATTACATAATGTCATGTCTGGTTTACATTCTGCTGAGAGTAGCGAGACAGTAGGCGGGATACACCTTTGGGCAAGAGGAGATCGTCCGCAATCGCGGCGATCTCCTCGGCGTCCCGCCAGGCCTGTTCGAGTCGCCAAAGCTCGCCTTCGAGTGCTCTGCGTTCCTGGTCCTCGTGGAGCGCCATCTCAAGCCCGAGCTGGATCGGTTTCGGCATCTTGTTGACGTAGCCACTGAGACCGTTCCGAGCATAGCTGTCCTTCCGGCCGGCTATGTCGCGGAGGAATCGCTGAGGGCCACCTCGGGATTCGATCTCGGAAACCGCTTCCCGTACGGCCGTTTTCCTTGCACCCATGACATTGAAAGAGGGAAGGATCGTGGCGAGAGCACGCTGAGCGTCCTCTCCCGCCAACCATTCCCTGTGACCGCCAACCCAGATTCCGGAAGCAGTCTGCATTCGAAAGCCGACCTCGTCGTCTGTGGCTTCGATACGGGTGGCCGACCAAACGTCGTTGCGCTTCATCGTCGTCACCCCGCCGTCGGAACCGCGAATCCGGATGCGGGCCCGGGACACCGACAGCTGGATTACGAAGTTGGCGAGATTGAAGGCGAAGGAGCCACCGGCGAAACCTATCAACATCCCGCCAACCGCCACGCCGCCAGCCGTCGCCAAACCCGCGACGCCAGCGTGGAGAAACATCCGGTTGCGCCGCCTGCCGAATTGATCCCCGTACCGCCAGGCCGCGAACTCCGGCCGCAGCGGTTTACCAATCCGTACCAACTCCAACCCCTCGGGGTGACGGGCCAGCCCGATATTCTCCGACGAAGTGCGTACGCGCGTGCCGCGGAAGAGCTTCTCACACGTCTCCACCGCCTCCCATCGCTCCTCCAGCGGAGTGAGGTTCCACCGCTCGCAGCTTGGACACACCACCCAGAGCCGCCCCTTCGCCGCGTCAAATGCCAGGCGGCGCCCGATGGGGAACTCCTCGACGACCTCGTTCGTCTGGAGCGAGTTGTTGCAGAACATGCATGTGGTGTACATGGCTCTTGGCTCTGCTCAGGTCACGGGGTCCAACGGAGTCCAACAGAGTCCTGTCGGATACCGATAACCTATTGTGAAAATGGATATTACTGCAATCACACCCGGCTTCAGTGAGGACACCTCACGACACGTGGTCCGACCCCGCCGACGCCGTCTCGTCCTCCGTCGCGTAGTCCACCGTCACCGTCCCCGACGACGCGCGGCCCCAGCGTCACGGCGAAGTCGATGGGCTTGCCCTCTTTCGCCTGGCCGCCCGCCACCTTCAGACCCGGCAGAGCCCGAATCGTCGCGCTCTCCGTGTTCGACATCGGCCGCCCGTCCGGCGTGCACACCGCGCCCGCCTCGTCGCAGTCCCGGCCGCCCGCAAGCGTCACCCCGACCGGAGCGGATGCCTCCCGGAAGCTGTACGGGGCCGGCATTGTTGTCGGGGCGCCGATTGGATTCTTCGGGGCCAAAGCGATCACGCGATCGCGACCCGTTTCCCGGGGACAGGCGGTGGCGATCTCCTGGGGCGGCTATTGGGGCGGGGTTCAGGGTTACCTGTTGGCCGCCGCGATGGATCCGGCGGAAGGCGGCGCGCTGAAATCGGCCAGCACCGAGGATGCCGCGGCGTCAGTCATCGTGGGCAGCGCGCTCGGCCTGGCCGGTGGTCTGCTGGCCGCACGCCAGGGGATCAGCTACCGCACCGCCAATTCCGCCATGATGGGCAGCGTGTGGGGCAACTGGTTTGGAGTGGCGTCCTGGCAGCTGATGGGTGAGGACCGGGGCTGGTCTGGATCCGCCTTGCTGGCGCTGGCGGGGAATGCGGGGCTCGTGGGCGGCGCGATTGTCGGCAATCGGCTGGAACTCACCGAGTCCCAGTCGCGCTGGATCAACATGTCCGGATACGTCGGCGCAGCGGCGGCCGGGGGCCTCGAGCGGGTCACGCGTGGAGACGGGAAGCCAGCCACCTTTGCCTATGCATTGCCGGGCAGCATCCTGGGTCTCGCCGTGGGCGCTGTGCTCGCTCGCACACGGGGTGGGAAGGACGACACCAGCGAGGGGTCCGTGGATGCGCCGGGCGCCCTGCTGAGCCGATCCCGCGGCGCGTGGTCGCTCTCGGCCCCGGTCCTGTCGCTGGCGCGGGAACCCGCGCTGCGCCCGGACGGACGTGACGCGCTGCTCTGGAAGGTCCCGCTCCTGAAGGTTCGGTTCTGATCGAGCCGCAACCGCACTAAAGCGGTAGTCGGTCACGTCCCCTTCGGGGGAAATCTGTCAGGTGATTACTGTTCTACAACACCCCAGGTGGTCCCCCGGGCCCCGGCGGCGGCTCGCCGAGCACGAAGTCCCGCCGGTGGTACAACGTGCCGCGCTTCACCGTAAGCTCCACCGAGCGCAGGCTCTCCGCGCCGGCCAGCGGGTCCTCGCGCAGAAACACGATGTTGGCGTGCTTGCCGGGCTCGAGCGTGCCGATCCGGTCCTCCAGGCCGAGGGCGACCGCACCGTGGTAGCTGGCCGCCTTGAGCACGTCCAGCATCGGCATGCCCACGTCCTCGTGCAGGAGGCGGATCTCCTCGTGGAGTGCCGGGAAGAGTGAGTCGGGCGGGGTCATGCCGTCGGTGCCCGCCGCGATCATGACGCCGGCCTCGTAGGCGCGGCGCGTCAGGGCCATCGCGTCCGCGGTCTCGCACCTGGGGCGCACGCCGCGGCGGCGGCGGTCGACCGGTGGAAGGGGCGGACGGTCCGGCGCGGCGCGAGCGCTGTCGGCGGCCGCGCCCGGGGGTCGGGCCCCAACCGTGTCTATCGCGGCCATGCGCCGCTGCCCGATCTGCACCACGATTCTCAGCGTCGCGTCCAGAACCGTGCCGTTTCGACTCATCGTGGCGAACACCGAATCGATTGCCGGGTCATTGAGGTCGACCTCGACAAACCCGGTGCGCCGCCCTTCCTGGCCCTCCCTGTAGACGTCTTCGGGGATCGCCGCGCTCCCGAGGTCGCATACGTGAGACATCGCACGCACGCCCGCGCGAGCCACTTCCAGAGCCCGCGCGGGCCCGACGTGCACGTGTGCCCACACCGGGATCCCCTGCCGGCGGGCCTCGGCCGCGATCGCAGCGAGCAGCTCCCCGCTGATCGCCGCATAGGTCTTGATCCCGTTGGCCCAGGTCCCCCTGGCGAGCGTCACCGCCTCCACGAGGTCGGTGTCTTCGGTGACGGCCTGCATCCACGTCACGGCGCCCGGAGTCTCGCCCGCCGCCGACGATACAGTACGCGGATCCGTGAAGAATTCGGGGCCGGCCATCAGCGCCGAGAAGCGCAGGTCGGGCGCGTCGATCTCCTTCACCAGGGACGCGCGCTGCAGGTCCATGAGTGAGCGCACGTCGCCCGCCATGTCCCTGGCCGTGGTGATGCCCCCGTACAGCTGCCGGTTGAGGATGAATTCGGCCCGGGCGCGGTTCGCCATCGTGGCCACGTGGGTATGCGACTCGATCAGGCCCGGGATCGCGAACCAGGCACTTGCATCCACCACTTCGGCCCCATCGCGCCGCTCGGCGCCCACTTCGCCGGCCGGAACGACCGCGACGATCTCTTCCCCCTCCACAACGATGGCCATATCGGCCTGCGGAGGGGCACCAGTGCCGTCAAGCACGGTCGCGCCCTCGAAGATGATCCTGTCCGGCGCCTCGGCCGCCTCCTGCGCGTCGGCCTGGGCATGCAGAACGGTCGGCACGCCAGCCGTCCACAAAGCGATCAGCACCGCGATTCCGCTGCCCCGTGCGTTCATGACCTCCGCGTCTCCGTCACCCTACCTGACGTCCGCCGGCAACGTCCTGACGACGATGCTCGGCACGTCGAATTCGTCCAGCTCGATGAACGCCACTCGTCCGTCCGGGCCGAAGGCGTCCGGCATGCCGGTCCGGTCTTCGCTGAAGGTACCCACGTACTGCCCGTCCGCGCTGAAGACGTCGATGGGGCCGGAATCGTCCCACGGCTCCTCGCCGCGCCGCTGGATCCAGAGGCTCCCGTCCCAGGTGGCCCGGATCGCGCGTATCACGGGGATCTCGTGGTAGAAGGGCGAGCTCTCGAGTCCCTCGCGCATGGCCTCCATGGGGTCTCCGGGCAGCAGGGCCATCATTCCGCGCGCCATCGCCGGGCCGGACTCCATGCCCTCCTGCATTTGCTCAATTCGCCGCTCGATAGTTGCGGCCCGGATCCGGGGCGTCACCGTTTCAGGATGCAGCTGACGTCGCACAACGATACTCGTGGCGCCGTCGGTACTCAGCAGCTTGATCGCGTACGCCGACGAATCGGAGTAGGCGATGGTGCCGTCGGGGAGGAGGTCCCAGAGCAGCGCCGGCTTGTAATGGGTGACCTGCCCGATCGTCTGCGTGAGGACGGCCGAGACGTCCATCATGTCGTCCATGGTCAGTGCTTCGGCGGTCTCGGACGGCGGAGACCACGCCTGCAGGACCGGTTCCGCAACGACCACGTCACCGGCGAGGTCCAGGCGCTCCAGGCCGCGATCGTCGACCCTGTCGCCATCCTCCACCTCCGTGCCCATCATCTCGGCGAACATGCCTGACATCCCGCCAAGCACCTCCGGCACGCCCTGTGCGACGAGCGCTCCACCGTCCGGGGTGCCACGGATTTCAGTCCGCAATGTGGTCATGGCGGCGAAGGGGCCATCGCCACCGCCCATTCCGACGAAGTGTTCCAGTTCGCCCGCAGGGTTGAACACCTGGTACGCGTTGTGCCCCATGTCGGCGACGGCGATGCGGCCATCGCGCCAGACCACCATGTCTGCGGCGGACCGGAATTCGCCGGGCCCTTCCCCGGGACCACCGATGGTTCGGACCAGTTGACCCTCGGCGCCGATCACAATGACCTCTGCCGCCAGGAGGTCCAGCACGAACAGGTTGCCCGATGCGTCGAAGCCCACCGTTTCGGGTCTGGTGAACTGTGCCCACTCGGGCGCGGCGACGCCCCCGACCCGGTAGATCTCCTCGAAGCCTCCATCCAGGGGCTGGTCCCGGTCCTGGGCGGTTGCGGGCGCGGCGGTACCCATGAATGTGGCGGTGCCCACGCACGCGAGGGTCAGGCCGGCCACCAGGGTCGGGCGGTACGATTTCGCGGGTTGCGAACGAGCCGGCGGGCTGCCGGGCCTGCCGGGGAAGGGGGGAGTTGCAACGCTCTTCATGGTGCTTCGTCCTGTGTCATGGCCGGGTTGCACCCCGGCTTGGGCGTCGCCGCCCACCCTCGGACAATGTACGACATTCATGGCCGGGCTGTTCACCACGCGCTTTTGCTCCGGTGAACAAATGGCGTACTTTGGAGCTTCCCCGTCTTCTGGCGCTGTGCGGGGAGCTGAACACAACAACACGGGAGTATTCCGCCAAGTGTCTTCTTCAGCACATCTGGCGTTCGAGCGGGACATTGTCGAGCTGGAGGACCAGATCGCCCGGCTGCGGGAGATGGCGTCCAAGCGAGGCCTGGACGTGGCGGACGAGGTCCGCGTCCTGACCGCCAAGCTCGATGTGCTTCGCGACGAGACGTATCGCAACCTGACCCCGATGGAGCAGGTGCAGGTGGCCCGCCATCCGCGGCGCCCGTACACGCTGGACTACATATCGGGAATCTTCACCGACTGGTTCGAGCTCAAGGGTGACCGGGGCTATCGCAATGACGAGGCGATCGTGGGCGGCTGGGCCCGGCTGAACGGACAGTCCATCATGGTGATCGGGCACCAGAAGGGCCGGGACATGAAGGCGAAGCTGCGCCGCAACTTCGGGATGCCCCACCCGGAGGGCTACCGCAAGGCGCTCCGCCTCATGCGCATGGCGGAGAAGTTCGGCCGTCCGGTCGTGACCATGATCGACACGCCTGGCGCGTATCCCGGCTTCGGCGCGGAAGAGCGCGGCCAGGCGGAGGCGATCGCCACGAACCTGCGCGAGATGGCCCGCCTGCGAGTCCCGACGATCTCGGTCGTGATCGGCGAGGGCGGCTCCGGGGGGGCGCTGGCCCTCGGAGTCACCGACCGCATCCTGCTACTCGAGCATTCGATCTACTCGGTGATCTCGCCCGAGGGCTGCGCCGCCATCCTGTGGCGTTCCGCCGACGAGCGGGAGAGTGCCGCCGAGGCGTTGCGGCTGACTTCGGCCGACCTGCTGTCGCTGGGCGTGGCCGACGAACTGATTCCCGAGCCACCGGGCGGGGCCCACGCCGATCCTCCGTCGACGATGGTCGCGCTCGCCGACGCCCTGAAACGGCACCTCGACGAAATCGGCGGGATGGCGCCCGACGACATGGTGGCCCGGCGCTGGGCGAAATACGAAGCCCTCGGCGAATGGTCCGAGGCTTAGCAGCCGGATGTCCGGTTTCGCGGAGGTGAGTTTCAAGGGCACGCGCCGGGGCTACTTCCGGTTCGACGCGCTCGACCTGTCCCCCGGCGACCGGGTGATCGTGCAGTCGGACCGGGGGGAAGACCTGGGACGCGTGACCGCGCTGGGAAGCATCGCCGAGCGCAAGTGTTCGTCCTCGGGCGGATGCGCCACACCCACGCCCGCGCTGCGCGTGATCCGCCTTGCGGGGTCCGAAGAGGTGCAGCGCGCGCGTCACAAGACCGACGACGAACGGCGCGCCCGCCTGGAAGCACGCGAACACGTCGCGCGCCACGGTCTCAAGATGAAGGTCACGGAGACCGAATGGCAGTTCGACCGCAAGAAGCTGATCATCTATTTCACCGCCGAGAAACGGGTGGACTTCCGCGCGCTGGTCCGCGACCTGGCCCGCGCCTTCCGCACCCGTATCGAGCTCAAGCAGATCGGCGTCCGGGACGAAGCCGCGCTGCTGGGCGGGGTGGGACGCTGTGGACGCGAGCTGTGCTGCTCGACATGGCTCCCCGAACTGAGGCCCGTGAGCCTGCAACTCGCCAAGGACCAGAGCCTGTCGCTCAATCCGGCCCAGATTTCCGGGTGTTGCGGCCGCCTGATGTGCTGTCTGATGTACGAACACCAGAGCTATGTGGAGGCCCGCCGCCGGTTCCCGCGCGAGGGCAGGAAGATCCGCACCGGGCTCGGGTACGAACGCGTGATCAACGTGAACATCTTCACCGAGACGATCACGCTGCGGAGCGACGACGGTCAGCAGCGGGTCGTGACCGTCGCCGAACTGAAGGACGAGATGGCGACCCGGCAGGGAAGACGGACCCGATGAAGCCCATTGCCTCGACGAAGCGCATTGCTCCCGTGAAGCGCATTGCCCCCATGCTTGCACTGTGCGCGTCGGCCGTGGCCTGCGCCGACTCCGCCATGACGGATGACCCCGCGCAGACGCTGACGGCCGTGGCCGAGGACGTCTGGCAGCGCCAGCTCGAGGTTGACCTGCGGGCGCGGGCGAGGGAGGGCCTGCCCCTGGAGCGGCTGCCGATTCCCACGCTCGAACGCGCCCGGTCCGACGCCGACTTCAGCCGCGCGGTCCTCGACCGCCTTGACGGGATCGACGCCGACGCCCTCGAAGCCGACGACAGGATCACGTGGGAGCTGTTGCGCCGCGGCGCGGAGATGACGATCGAGAGCCTCGATCACTACTGGGTCATCACCAACGTCCTCACTCCGTATTCGTCGCCGATCGGGGCCATGCGCCAGATCTTCGGACTGGTGCCGGTGGCCGACGACGCGGGCCGGCAGGACTACCTCGCGCTCCTTGCCCAGGTGCCCGGGGCGGTCGCGTTCGTCGAGTCGCATGTCCGGGGCCAGATGGAGCGGGGCATCACCGTGCCCGATGCCAACATGGACGCCGTGGTGGGGATTGTTCGTGCGGGTATCGCCCCGTTTTCCACCGGTCCCTTCGCGGTGGCGGAAGCGCGCCTCGGGGCTCAGGGCGAAGATCCGGACGCGGGAAGCGGCACGGCGGCCTTCTTCGCCGAGGCCGAGCGCATCGTCGCGGACGAGATCAACCCCGCGCTGGAGCGCCTAGCAGCCTTCCTCGACGGCGAATTCAGGGAAGCCGCGGCGCCGGAGGTCGGGCTCTCGCGCCAACCCGGCGGCGAAGCGGCCTACCGCTACCTGGTGCGGTTGCACACCACCATGGACATCACCCCGGAGGAGATCCACGAGATCGGCCTCCGCAACGTGGCCGAAATCGAGGAGCAGATGCTCGCGGTACAGGCGCGGATCGGCTTCGAGGGATCGATCGACGACTTCCGGCGCCACATCCCGACCAACCCGGACTACTTCCCCAAGACGGTGGAAGAGGTGCGGGAACGCTTCGATTCGCCTTCCCGGCAGTTCTTCGAGCGCGCGGACGAGTTCTTCCTCAGCAAGCCCGACGCGCCCTTCGGCGCCCGGCGCCTCGATCCGGCCCTCGAGGGGTCACAGACCTTCGGCTACTACAATCCGCCCACGCCGAACGACCCCGTCGGCTACTACAACTTCAACGGCTCCGACCTGGACCAGCGCAGCTGGCTGACCTACGCCGGGATCTCGCTTCACGAGCTCTTCCCCGGCCACCACTTCCACATCACGCGCCAGTACGCCAACGACGCCCTCCCGGCGGTTCGGCGCAACGCCCTGCACACGGCGTACACGGAAGGGTGGGGCATGTACTCGACCTTCCTGGGGATCGACTCGGGCTTCCTCGCGGACGACCCGCTGAGCGAGTACGGGGCCTACATGATGGAGATCTTCGTCGCCACGCGGCTCGTCGTCGACACGGGAATGAACCTGCTCGGCTGGACGCTGGAAGAAGGCCGCCAGTACATGCGCGAGCACATCTTCGACTCCGAGACCCAGATCGCGTCCGAGTCCCTGCGCTATTCGACCGACATGTGGGGACAGGCGCTAGGCTACCAGATGGGCAAGCGCGCGATCCTGGGGCTGCGGCGCAAGGCGGAAGCCGAACTGGGTGACGATTTCGACCTGCGCCGCTTCCACGAAGCCGTACTCGGGCCGGGATCGCTGCCGATGACGGTCCTGGAAAGCCACATCGACCGCTTCATCGAGGCGGAGCGGAGCACCTCGTGACGCGCGCGTCCGGCACGTTCGCGCGTTTGGCAATCCCGCGCGGCGCGGCCCTCCTGGCGCTGTCGGCGCTCGCTGGTCCCCCGCACCCCGTCTCCGCGCAATCCGGGGCGGACGTGGCCAGCGCGTACCGTCGCGCCCACGAGGCGGAGATCGTGCGCGACTTCGCCGAGATGCTGACCTACCCCAACCGCGCCCGGGACATCGAGGACATCACGCGTGCCGGGCTCTACATCCGGGACCGCCTGCGCGAAGCCGGCGCCGCATCGGAGTTGCTGACCCTGGACGGCGTTGCGCCGCTGGTCTACGGCAGGCTGTCGGTGCCCGGCGCGACCCGCACACTGGGCATATACGTGCACTACGACGGCCAGCCGGCCGACCCGGCCAATTGGACCCACCCGCCGTTCGAGCCCACGCTCTACTCGGCCTCCATGGAGGCGGACGGCGAGCCTATCCCGTTCCCGGAGGCGGGCGAGGCGGTCGACCCCGAATGGCGCATCTACGCGCGTTCGGCGGGCGACGACAAGGCTCCCATCGCCGCGGTTCTCGCAGTGCTGAGGGCCTTCCGCGAAGGCGGCGTGACGCCCACCTCGAACCTGGTCTTCTTCTTCGACGGCGAGGAGGAGGCGGGCTCGCGGAACCTGGGCCGCTACATGGACCTGCGGAGCGAGGTGCTCGACGAGATCGACATCTGGCTCTTCTTCGACGGCCCGGCCCACCAGAGCGGACGGCCCCAGCTGACCTTCGGCGTGCGCGGATCCATGGGCATGGAGGTCACGGTGTACGGGGCCTCGCGCAACCTGCATTCGGGCCACTACGGGAACTGGACACCCGACACCGGCAACATCCTGGCGCACCTGCTGGCGTCGATGAAGGACGAAGACGGCCGCGTGCTGGTAGAGGGCTGGTACGACACCGCCGACCCCATCGGCGACGAGGAACAGGCCGCGCTCGCGTCGATTCCCGACGTGGACCCGCTCCTGCGCGAGGAACTGGGGCTCGCCTGGACCGAGGGGCAGCCCGAGACGATCGCCGAGCGGCTGCTGCTGCCCGCGCTGAACGTGCGCGGCATGACGAGCGGGAACACCGGCGCGCTCGCGCGGAACGTCATTCCCAACACGGCGGTGGCCGCGCTGGGCATCCGCCTGGTGAAGGGCAACGATCCCGCCCACCTGCGCCAGCTGGTCGTGGATCACATCGAGGGGCAGGGGTTTCACGTGGTGTCCGAGGATCCCGACATGGAGACGCGGTTGCGCTACCCGAGGATCGCCAGGGTGACGGGCGGCGGCGGGTATCCGGCGGCCCGCACAAGCATGGCGGACCCCTTCGTGCAACAGGTCATCGGGGCGGCTTCGCGGGCCGCCGACCGCGCGTTCGGGCCGGGAGCGCTGGTGCTCGCGCCGGGCATGGGGGGCACGCTGCCGCTCTACCTCTTCACCGACGTGGCGGGCAAGCCCGCGATCGTGGTCCCGGTGGCCAATCACGACAACAACCAGCACGCCCCCGACGAGAATCTGCGCATCGCGAACCTGTGGTACGCGATCGACCTCTACGCGGCGCTCCTCACGATGCCGGGGGGCGTGTAGTGACCTCGCCGGGAGCGGCAGCGGGGGGGGGCGGCGGCGAGGCCGCACACGTTGCGTTCGAAGGGGTCAGCAAGAGCTACGACGGCACCAACCTGGTCGTGAAGGACTTCAACCTCGAGGTCGGCAAGGGCGAATTCGTCACCCTGCTCGGCCCCTCGGGGTCGGGCAAGACCACGATCCTGATGATGCTGGCGGGCTTTCAGGCGCCTACGTCCGGACGCATACGGATCGAGGGCGAATCGGTGGAGGACCTTGCCCCGCGAAGTCGCGGCATCGGGATGGTGTTCCAGAACTACGCCCTCTTTCCGCACATGACCGTTGGACAGAACCTCTCCTTTCCCCTCGAGGTCCGGGGCATCGATGGGGAGGAACGGCATGAGCGGGTGGAGCGCGCGCTCAAACTGGTTCGCCTGGAGGGGATGGAGAACCGTCGTCCGGGCCAGCTCTCCGGCGGGCAGCAACAGCGCGTCGCGATCGCGCGCGCGCTGGTCTTCGAGCCGAGCCTTGTCCTCATGGACGAACCTCTCGGAGCGCTGGACCGGAGCCTGCGCGAGGAGATGCAGTACGAGATCCGCCGCATCCATCGCGAGCTGGCGGTCACGGTCGTGTACGTGACCCACGACCAGCAGGAGGCGATGGTCATGTCCGACCGGATCGCTGTTCTCAAGGATGGCGAAGTCGAACAGATCGCCCCGCCGGAGGTGCTCTACGAAGAGCCGGAACGTGCGTTCGTGGCGCGCTTCATCGGCGAGAACAACCGGCTGCACGGGCGCGTGGCGACGGTCGAAGGCGGACTCTGTGAAGTGGAAACCGGCCGGACGCGCATCCGCGCGCTGCGGGTTGTGGACTGCGAGCCTGGGGACCGGGTGACCCTGTCGATCCGCCCGGAGCGGGTCTCCGTCAACCCCGAGCCGGGCGTGTTCGGAAACCAGGTGGGCGCCACCGTGCAAGACCTGGCGTTTCTGGGCGATCACCTGCGCGTACACATGGAGGCCTGCGGCCGCAGCGACTTCATCGCGAAGATCCCCAACATTGTGGGACACGGCGGGATTCTGGTGGGCGACACCGTTCGGGTTGGCTGGACGGTGACCGACTGCCGGGTCCTCGACTACGAAACCAGAACGAACCGAGAGGCGGAACATGACGAGACGACGTGAGTTCGCTCACCATTGGCAGCGGCTTCGCGCGCCGGGCCGGTTCCGCCGCGACACGGGAGTTCGCCGCGGCCTGCCGGGGTGGGCCGCTCTCCTGGGAATCGCGTGGGCCGGCGCCTTCCACGGGGCACACGGACAGTCCCTCACGACCGTTTCCTGGGGAGGCTCATACGGGCGGGCGGTGAACGAAGGCATCAACATCCCCTTCACGGCCGCGACCGGGATCAGGATCAGCGTGGAGGACTACAACGGCGGGCTCGCGCAGATTCGCGCCCAGGTGGACGTGGGCAACATTCACTGGGACGTCGTGGACCTCGAAATCGCGGACGCCGTACGCGGATGCGACGAAGGGCTCCTCGAACTGATCGACATCACGTCGCTGCCGGCCGGCCCCGATGGAACGCCCGCGGCAGATGACTTCGCTCCCGACTCCCAGACCGACTGCGGAGTGGGGGCCGTCTACTGGTCGACGGTATATGCCTACAACTCGGAGAACATCCCGGGCGAGAAGCCCGCGACGATGGCGGACTTCTTCGACCTGGACAGGTTTCCCGGACGGCGGGGCATGCGGCGGGTGCCCCAGGTGAACCTGGAGTTCGCACTCATCGCCGACGGTGTTCCGCTGGACGAGGTGTACGCGGTGCTCGACACGCCGGAGGGCCTGAATCGGGCTTTCCGCAAGCTGGACACCATAAAGGACCAGGCGATCTGGTGGGAGGCCGGTGCCCAGCCGCCGCAGATGCTGGCGGACGGGGAGGTCGTGATGAGCACGGCGTACAACGGCCGCATCTTCAATGCGCAGGTGCTCGAGAATCAGCCGTTCGTGATCGTCTGGGACGGGCAGCTGCTCGACGTCGGGCAAATCGGAATCGTGGCGGGCACCCCAAGGCTGCAGGAGGCGCTCCGGTACGTCGCCTTCGCCAGCCGTGCCGAGCAGCAGGCCGCGGTCGGGCGGCGCATTTCATACTCTCCGACCCGGCGGTCCGGAGCACCCCTGGTCACCACCCACGTCGAGACGGGTGTGGAGATGGCGCCACACCTGCCCGCCAGTCCCGGCAACGTGGATCGCTCGCTGCGCTACGACTGGCAGTGGTGGGTGGACAACCAGGACGAGTTGAACGAACGCTTCAGCGCCTGGCTGGCGCGCTGAACGAATGAGCCGGTCGGCCCGGGCGCGTCGCTTGTCCCGCTCTTCGCCGAGCGGGGGGCCGGGAAGCGCGCGCGCCCTGGCGGACCGCGAGCGCCTGCGGGCGGTGGTGCTGGTGGTGCCGTTGCTGCTCTTCATCGGCATCACGTTCCTCGCGCCCCTGGGGATGATGCTGCTTCGCAGCGTGCACGATCCCGTGGTGGCGGATGCCCTTCCCGAAACCCTGGCAGTCCTTGGCGAGTGGGACGGCGAGGGACTTCCCCCCGAGGCCGCCTACGAGGCACTCGCGCGTGAGCTGACGCGTGCCCGCGAGGAGCGCACGCTCGGTCAGGTGGCGGGGCGGGTCAACCGCGTCGAGAGCGGGATGCGCAGCCTGTTCACGCGGAGCGCGCGCGGGTTGCAGGGTGTGACCGAGGGTCCCTGGCGCGAGGTCATGGTGGAGCTGGACGAGGCGTGGGGCCAGCCGGCGGTCTGGAATGCCGTTCGCGCCACGGGGCAGCGCTTTACGGCGCGACACTACCTGAACGCGGTCGACATGCAGCGGCTGCCCGACGGTTCCGTGACCCGGCAGCCGGAAGAGCGCCGGATCTACCTGGCGCTGCTGTGGCGGACGCTTTGGGTCAGCGGGGTGATCACGCTGCTCTGTCTCATCCTGGGCTACCCGATCGCACATCTGATCGCCCATTCGCCGCCGCGCAGGGCCAACCTCTTCCTGCTGCTGGTCCTGGTCCCCTTCTGGACCTCGCTGCTGGTGCGCACGACCGCATGGATCGTACTGCTCCAGACGCAGGGCGTGCTCAACGATATCATGGTCGCGATCGGGCTGGTCGGCGACGACGGCCGCCTCACCATGATCTACAACATGACCGGCACGATCGTGGCGATGACGCACGTGCTGCTTCCCTTCATGGTCCTCCCGCTGTATTCGGTGATGCGCGCGATCCCCCCGCGGTACATGGACGCCGCCGCTTCTCTCGGCGCGACGCCCGTACAGGCCTTTCGCCGCGTGTACTGGCCCCAGACGCTCCCCGGCGTCGGCGCGGGCTCGCTTCTCGTCTTCATCCTGGCGATCGGGTACTACATCACCCCGGCGCTCGTTGGCGGCTCCAGCGGCCAGCTCATCTCCAACATGGTGGCCTATCACATGCAGACGTCGCTGAATTGGGGGCTTGCCGGGGCGCTGGGCGGAATCATGCTGGCCGGGGTCTTCGTGCTGTACGTGCTGTACGACCGGCTTGTGGGCATCGAGCGGCTGAGCCTGAGCTGAGATCGCCGTGTCCGTCCTGACCCCGGCCGCCGGTTCGCGCCACGTGGCGCTGGGCCGTTACGCCTACCTGACGTTCTGCGCGCTGGTTTTCCTGTTTCTGGTGGCGCCGATCCTGGTGATCGTGCCGCTCAGCTTCAACGCCGAACCGTACTTCACCTTCACCGAGGGCATGCTGCGCTTCGACGCGGAGGCGTACTCGCTGCGGTGGTACCGGGAGATCGTGGAGAACGAGGAGTGGCGCCGGAGCCTCGTGAACAGCCTGACCATCGGGACATCGGCGACCGTTCTTGCCACCGTTCTGGGGACGCTCGCCGCACTGGGACTCTCCAATTCTCACATGCCCGCCCGCCGCCTGGTCACGGGCCTGCTGATCTCGCCGATGGTGACCCCGGTGATCATCTCCGCGGCCGGGATGTTCTTCTTCTACTCGAGCGTCGGCCTCGGCCAGACGCACCTGGGCCTGATCCTGGCACACACCGCGCTGGGCATCCCCTTCGTGGTGATCACCGTGACCGCCACGCTGGCAGGCTTCGACCGCAACCTGACCCGCGCGGCCGCGTCCCTGGGGGCAGGCCCCGTGCGCACGTTCCGCAAGGTGCAGCTGCCGCTGATCGCGCCGGGCGTGCTTTCGGGGGGGCTGTTCGCGTTCGCGACGTCCTTCGACGAGGTGGTGGTGGTGCTGTTCATGGCCGGTGTCGAGCAGCGCACCATCCCACGCCAGATGTGGGCAGGCATTCGCGAGCAGATCAGCCCCGCCATCCTGGCGGTTGCGACATTCCTGATCGGGTTCGCCGTGCTCCTGCTCCTGGCCGTGGAGTGGCTGAGAAGGCGGAACGGATCCGCGCCCCCGCGCCGCTAGCCGCGCCCCGGCGCCGCCCGCCCAGCCCGCCGCTCAGTTGTTCGGCGCGCCCGCCTCGATCCACGCCCGGATCAGCGCAATCTCCTCTTCGGGTACCGGGTCGCCCGTCTCGGGCATGGTCCCGTCGGTGATCATGTCCAGCAGGAAGCTGTTGGCCGGGTCTCCCGCCTCGATGACCGTCCCGAATTCGGACCCGGCCATGACCCTCTCGTAGTTGAGCAGGTTCAGGCTGACCTCGGTGCGCACCTCGCCGTTTTCGTCCTCGGCGCCATGACACTCGGCACAGCGCTGCCGAAAGATGGGCAGGATGTCCTCGGCGAAGCTGACGGTATCCTGGGACGCACCCGCAACGGCCGCGTCCACAACCTGCGCCGCATCTGACGCGCCGGACCCGGCCGTGTGGGACCCCGACGCCCCCAGGCTTGCCACCACCGCACCCGCCACCAGAATCGCGGACGCACCTCGTGCCGTGTTCACAATTCGTTCAGTTCTCATGGATGCTCCGAGGCGGTCAACCCAGCCCCTCGGCCTCCTTCATCAGGCGCAGATGCGTAGCCGCCTGCTCCAGGCCGCCTTCGCCCTCGCCCCAGGCCACGCGTCCATTCCCGTCGGCGTCGGTGCCGGACAGGATCGCCTGGGTCATCGCGGCGATCTCTTCCGCGAGCGCCTTCGCCGCCGCCATGTCGGTCGCCGCGGCCACCGCCGCCGCTTTCTCGGCGATGCTCTCGGCCCACGCCGCGACGTTGCCGCAGCTCGTCCCGACATGGTTCGAGTGCGCCTTGACCGCGTCCGAAGCGTCGTCGGACCCGCCGGCCATCCCGATATGCTGGGCACAACCGCCGGCTGCCCTGGCGAGCCCGTAGCCCTTGCCGGGTCCCCTCTCGGAAGTCGACGGATCGATCGCGTGCAGCACGTGGACAATGTGTCGCTGGATCCCGGCCAGATCGTCGGATCCCGCGGCGAGGCCGGCGTGCTGGGCGGCGACTTCAGCTTCGGCCTGAGCGGCCGCGAGCAACCCCACGTTGTCCGGGGTGCCGTTGAACATGTCGCCGACATGGCCGATGTGACGGTGCGCGGCGCTCTGCGCTTCTGCGCTGTCGGGCACCGCGCTCACGAGGACTGCGGCTGCGAGGGCTGCGCCGATCGCGAGGTTCGCTTTCGCCATGGTGCTACTCCTTGGGTCTAGAGTGTAGACGATTTCGTAAGACAGGTCGTTTGCGGGCGAAAAAGGTACGCATCTTTGCCGGGCTGAACCAGATGGAGTCTTGTCCAACGGCAAATGAGCCTGAACGCGGGGCCGGTTTCCAGCGGGAAGTGAGCCTGAAGGCCGGGGCGAAGAGATCATTGGAGGATGATCGTGACACTTCGCACCGAACGAATCCGGACGCTCGACCAGATGCGCGCCTTCGTGGAAGGCAACGAATCTGCGGACTTCCAGATCACCGACCGCACTTCCGCCTACGTCTTCGTCCGCCGCACGCTGGTCCGCTTCGAGTACCACGGCCTCGGGAAGCCCGACAAGGGGCTGGTGAAGCGGTTCCTTGAGAAGGCGACGGGCATTTCCCGCGCCCAGGTCACCCGCCTGATCCGACAGCACCGCCGGACGGGCCACATCCGCGACCACCGCAACAAGCCCCCGGCCAACGCCTTCCGGCGGCGCTACACGCCCCACGACGCCGCTCTGCTCGCCGAGGTCGACGAAGCCTTCGGCCAGCCCTCCGGACCCGCCACCAAGGTGGTCCTGCAACGCATGCACGAGGTCTACGGCGACGGACGCTTCGCACGCCTCGCCTCGATCTCCAACGGCCACATCTACAACCTCCGCAAGACCCGCGCGTACCGGACCGGCCGCCTCACCTTCCGTAAGACCCGGTCCACTCCCATCGCCATCGGGATCCGCCGCAAGCCGCGGCCGGATGGCAAACCCGGCCATCTCCGCGTCGACACCGTCCACCTCGGCGACCGCGACGACCGGAAGGGCATCTATCTCATCAACGTCGTCGACGAAGTCACGCAGTTCCAACACCTTGGAGCCGTGCCGCGCATCACCCAGCACTTCCTCGTCCCGCGCCTCGAAGCCCTGCTGGCCGCCTTCCCCTTCACCGTCCACGCCTTCCATGCGGACAACGGCAGCGAATACGTCAACGGCCGGGTGGCCGCGCTGCTCAACAAGCTCCACGTCGGCGTCTTCACCAAGTCCCGGCCCCGCCATCCCAACGACAACGCGCTGGTCGAGACCAAGAACGGAGCCGTCGTCCGCAAGTGGCTCGGCCACATCCACGTCCCCCACGCCCTCGTCCCCCAGGTCAACGCCTTCCTCCACGACCACCTCTGCCCCTTCCTCAACTTCCACCGGCCCTGCCTCTTCCCCACCGAAATCACCAGCCCCACCGGCCGAGTCAAGCGGCGCTACCGGCAACAGGACGTGACCACGCCCCACGAGCGCTTCAAGGCCCTGCCCGGCGCCGAAGCCTTCCTCCGGCCCGGTGTCACCCTCGGTGCCCTCGACCAACTCGCCGCCGCAACCACCGACCTCGACGCCGCCCAAGCCGTCCAGCGCTCCCGCGACGAACTCTTCCGCGCCATCGGCCAGTCCAGCAACTCCGCCGCGTGATCCGACTCGCGCCAACCGCAAGCTTGCCGGAGACCCTCCTGCCTCTCCGGCGTCCCACGGCCCGCCGGTTGCCTCTCTCCCCCGTACAAGGAGATAATGATACACCCTCAACTGCCACCTGCCCCGGGCTCGGGCCTCACCCCTCGCACCTTCTCCGGTTCAGGCTCATCTCCGTATTGGAAAAGACTGATGGGGCACCGCGCCTGCACGGCCAGGCACGCTACGCCTGGCCTCTGTTGCCGCCCGGGCCCGAACCATAGACTTGGCGCAAGCCGGTGGCCAAGCCGGTCGCGACCCCTCGAATACGGCCGGAATGCCATGTCCCCGCAGCAGCCGAAGACCCCGACGCTCCCCATGTGCCTGTCGCTGGTTGTAACCGTCGCGACGGCCCTCTCCGCTGCCGCATGCGCCGCTCCCGAACCGTCGGACAGCGCGGGCACGGGCACAGAAGCAGCCGGCGATCCCGCCACAGCCGCTGCCGACGCGTCCGCGCTGGCCCGGCTCCTCGCGGACGGTCAGGCGGTCTTCGGCGCATTCTCCGGCCCGACCACCGCCGAGCAGGGGACGCTCATGGGCCAGAACCGCGAGCTCGACTTCGTTTTCTACTCCCTGGAGTCCGGTCCATTCGACATTATGTCAACTAAAGTTTACATGTCGGGCGTCGCAGAGGGGTCGGGTACCGAGGCGCCGCACCCCCTGATTCTGCGCGTGCCACCGATCCGAAACGGTGTGGACGCGGCCGGGGCCAACGTCGCCGAGGCGCTCGACGCGGGAGTGGCGGCGATCGTCTTCCCCCATGTGGAGTCGGCGGAGGACGCCGCCGTGGCGGTCTCGGTGATGGGCGATGAACTCTGGCCAGGCAACCCGGCGGGCACACTGCTCAGTATCCTGATCGTCGAGGACCGCAGCGGGGTCGAGCGCGTGGACGAGATCGTCGCGACGCCGGGCGTGAGCGTCGTCTTCGCCGGCCCGGGCGACCTCCGCAGCTCCTACGAAGGCGACATGGAGGCGGTGGAGGGCGCGATCCAGGCCGTGCTCGCGGCGTGCCAGGCCCACGGCGTGCCGTGCGGCATCACGGCCGGGGTCGATGACATCGCCGAACGCATCGAGCAGGGCTTCCGCATGTTCATCGTGAGCGACCCGGCGACGGTCACGGCGGGGAGGACGGCGGCGGGACGGTAGCGGCCTGGCGAGCAGCCGGCTACCGCCACTCCTCGCTCGGCATGATCCGGCGCATGAACCCGTCGAAACGTGGCACGGTGAAGGCGATCTCGCCGTGACCCGGGCTCCAGATCATTCCCTTCGAGATCAGTTGTGCGCGTAGCGGACCGAGCGACGTGACCGCCCGGTCCAGCTGCGAAGCGATATCACCGGAGCGATGGGGCCCGGCCCCGAGTTCGGCCATTGCACGCAGGTAGCGCTTTTCCGAAGGCGTCAACCGGTCGAACCGCACCATGAAGAAGCTCTCGTCGAGGGTGGCGACGGTGGCTGGGGTGGCGGCCACCACCACCTCACGGTCGATGCGTGAGTGGTCGGCTGTGTCCCAGACGTGCCGGCCCCACTCCTGTAGGAAATAGGGGTAGCCCTCGGACTCCCGGAAGATCAGCGAGATCGCGTCGTCTGCGTATTCGACGCCCAGTGCTGCTGCCGGTTTCGCGATCGCCCGGGCCGCTGCTTCCGGAGGGAGCGGTCCCACCGTGGGGAAGTCGAAGAGGCGCTCCGCATACGACTTGGCCCGGCCGAGCCGACCGCGAAGCTGAGGCAGACCCGCGGCCAGCAGCATGACAGGAAGCCGGCGTTGTGCGGTTCGGTGAAGGGCCACGACCAGTGCCGCGAGCTCTTCTTCGGCCACATACTGCAGCTCGTCCACGATCATGATCAGACCTGTGTCGCCACTGAGGCAGGCCTGCCCGACGGCTTCCACCAGTTCCTGCAGGTCGAGTTCCAGGTCTCCGTTGTCGGCGAGTCCAGGTTCCGGATCCAGATCCAGGCCGACCTCGATGTCGTGGTATTTCACCTTTAGCGCGCCCACGAACCCGGCCAGAGCGCGGAGCGCACGCCGGGACGCCTCGCGAGTCCGGGACCGCCGGGCCAGCTGAATCAGAACGCGACGGAGCCCGGGGGCGAGCATGGCGGGAAGGGACCGCGATTCGGGAGCCTCCACCTGCAAGGACAGAAGGCCACGGGCTTCCGCATAGTCCCGCATTCTCAGCAGCAGAACGGTCTTGCCGACGCCTCGGAGCCCTATCAGCATCACGCTCTTCGTCGGTCGACCGGCCCGGACTCGACCCAGTGCGATGCGGACCTTGTCCAGCACATCCTCGCGACCCGCCAGTACCGGCGGGGGCATGCCGGCACCCGGTGAGTAAGGGTTCAGTATAGGGTCCATCGTCTCCAGTTATGCAGAGTTTAGACAGTTTATGCCAATGACATAATATCACTAAACTCACTATAAATCGACCCCGCCGCCCAGAAAGCCTGGGAAGCTCTCGGCTGGTACCGAGGGCACGGCTTGCGCCTACCGCCCGCATCTCGTCCCTTTGCGGCGTGGGCCGCCCACATCGGCATCGCTCCCGCGCCCACCAGCTTCCCACGAACCCGGACGCACCCATGCGACACCACTCCTCGACTCCCGCAGGCGCCACCGTGACGGCAACGCGGATCGTCAGCGCGCTCATCGCGGCCGCGCTGGCCGCCCTCGCCCTCCCTCCCCAATCCACCGTCGCCCAGGCCGCCCACGCACAGGGCGCGCCGATCCCCTCGCCGGAGGAGTTCTTCGGCCACCAGATGGGCGCGGACCGCAAGCTGGCCCACTGGGACAAGCTGGTCGAGTACTACGAGCTGATCGACGCGGCCAGCGACCGCGTGCAGGTCGTCCACATGGGCCCGTCCACGCTGGGCGAGCCGTTCCTCTCGATCTTCGTCTCGGCGCCCGCCAACCTCGCCCGCCTCGACGACTTCAAGCGCATGAACGCGGTGCTTCAGGACCCGCGCGGCCACACCCAGGCCGAAATCGACGACGCGATCGCGAACGGCAAGGTCGTTTTCGTCCAGTCCTACGCGCTGCACTCGACCGAGGTCGCCGGCGCCCAGTCGCCCGCCGAGATCATGTATCTCTTCGCCACCCGCGACGACGCCGAGATCCACGAGATCCTCGACAACACGATCTCGATCCTCATCCCCGCCTTCAATCCCGACGGCGTCGGCATCGTCAACGAGTGGTACGACCGCTGGGTCGGCACCGAGTACGAGGGCGCCAGCCCGCCCGAGCTCTACCACCACTACATCGGGCATGACAACAACCGTGACGCGTTCATGCAGAACACGGTCGAGTCGCGCTACGGGGCCGAGATCATGTTCCGCGAGTGGATCCCGCAGGCGTTCATCGACCATCACCAGATGGGGCCGTACACGGCGCGCATCTACCTGCCGCCGTATGCCGAGCCGATCCGGCCCGAGGGCGACCCGCTCGTCTGGCGCGAGATGTCCTGGTACGGCGCGCACATGGCGTACCGCATGGAGGAGGCCGGCTTCGAAGGCACGGTCAACGCCGCCATCTACTCGGGGTGGGGACACTTCGGGTTCCACTGGATCACCCCGTTCCACAACATCGCGGGCATGCTCACCGAGTCCGCCAGCGCCCGCCTGGCAACGCCGCTCTACGTGCATCCGGACCAGCTGCGGGGCTCGCGACAGCTCCCCGAGTACGAGGCCCAGACGACCTTCCCGAACCCGTGGCCGGGCGGCTGGTGGCGCGTGCGCGACATCGTCGAGCGGCAGATCGTCGCGACCTTCTCACCGCTCGAAATCGCGGCCAGGAACCGCGAGACGGTTCTCCGCAACGCCCACAACAAGTCGAGCCGCCAGATCCAGCGCGGCCTGGAGGGCGACGTCAAGGCCTACGTGATCCCCGCGGCCCAGCACGACCCGCTCACCATGACCAGGATGGTCAACAAGCTGCTGCTTCAGGGCATCACGGTGGAGCGCGCGCCCGCCGGCTTCACCCACGAAGGCCGCGTCTACGGCGAAGGCAGCTACATCGTGTCGCTCGCCCAGCCCAAGCGCGGCGTCATCCGCTGGCTCCTCGGCCAGACGTACTATCCGGACAACAGCTACACGCGCACCGCGTCCGGCGACCCGATCCGCCCCTACGACATGTCGGCCGACGTGATCGCCGAGTTCATGGGCGTCAGGGTCGACCCCGTCGGCACGGCCGTGAAGGCCGGCCTGACGGCGGTGTCCGGCCCCGTTGAGCCTGCGGGAATGGTCTCCACGTCGGCGCCCCACGGACACCGGATCGACGGCTCCCTCAACGACGCGTTCAAGGCCGTCAACATGCTCTTCGCGGCGGGAGCCTCGGTGCGCCGGGTGACCGGTGGCGGCGCGGGACCCACGCCCGGCGACTTCATCGTCGAGCCCGGGACCGCCCCCGCCGCGCTCGCCGGGATCGCCGCCGCCACCGGCGTCGACTTCACCGCGCTCGCCGGCGACGCCTCCGGGATCAGCCAGCCGCTCACGCAGCAGCGCATCGGCATGTACCAGCGCTTCTACGGCGGCAACATGGACGAAGGGTGGACGCGCTGGTTGCTGGAGGACTTCGGCTTCGAGTACACGTCCCTCTTCGACGCCGAGATCCTGGCCGGCGACCTGCACGAGCGCTGGGACGTGATCATCCTGCCCAACGACTCACGCACAATGATGCTCGGACCCACCGAGCGGGCGCCCGGCGGCCGCGGCCCCGATCCGTCCGGCACCCCTCCCGACTACCGCAGCGGCTTCGGCGAAGCGGGCGTGACGGCCCTGGACGCTTTCGTGCAGAACGGCGGCACGCTCGTCACGTTCGCCCAGGCCGGCGACCTCGTCCTCCAGGGCTTCGACGTCCCGGTGCGCAACGCCGTGGCTGGTATGTGGGGCAACGAGTTCTGGGCGCCCGGCTCCATGCTCAAGGCCAGGGTCGACACGTCGAGTCCCTACGCATTCGGCATGCCCGGCGACGCGTTGGTGGCGTACCTCGCCGGCGGCCAGGTGTACGAGACCTTGCCCGGCGCGCGCAGTTCCGACGTGCGGCGCGTGGTCACCTACATCGACCGCGACATCCTCCAGAGCGGCTGGCTCCTGGGCGAAGAGGCGATTGCCAACAAGGCCGCCATGGTCTCGGTGGCCCACGGCGAGGGCACGATCGTCATGATCGGCTTCCGCGCCCAGCACCGCGCGCAAACGCACGGGACGTTCAAGCTGGTGTTCAACGCGCTGGTGGGGGGGTAGGCGGCGGGACGTCTGCGGGGCGGGGACGTCTGCGGGTTGCCGGCCCCTGCCCGCTCACCGCCCCAGCAGCACGTCCCGCAAGCGCTCGAGCCCCTCGCGCGTGTTGGCCGCCACGACCGAGCCCGGCGTCGCGTCGAGCCGTCCGCCCTCGACACGCTGCGCCACGCCCCCCGCCTCGGTCACCAGCAGCACTCCCGCGCCGAAGTCCCAGGGCGCCAGGCGGGTCTCCCAGAAGCCGTCCAGGATGCCGTTGGCGACGTAGGCCAGGTCGATCGCGGCGGCTCCCGTGCGCCGCACGCCCGAGGTGTGCCGCAGCGCCCGGCCCAGTTCGGCCAGGTAGGGGGCGATCACGTCGTGCGCCTTGAAGGGGAAGCCCGTGCCCAGCAGGTAACGCTCGGTGCGGGAGGTGCCGCTGACCTGGATCCGTCGGCCGTTCTCGTACGCGCCCCGTCCCCGCGCCGCGAACCACGTCTTGCCGAGCACGCGGGCCTCGACCGCCGCCGCAAGGGGGCCTTCCGCGTCCCAGACCGCCACCGATGCCGCGTGGTACGGGTGGCCGTGCAGGAAGTTGGTCGTGCCGTCGAGCGGGTCCACGAGCCACAGGTACTCGGTGCCTTCCGCGCCGGGACGGCCGCCGCCCTCCTCCTCGGCGAGGATGCGATGACCCGGATGCCTGGCGGCGATGACCTCCAGCGCGGCTTCCTGGGCGCTCATGTCCACGTCCGACACGAAGTCGCTGGACATCGTCTTCTCGCTGACCCATCGTCCGCGGCCGTCGCCGATGGCCGACTCGTGCACCGAGGCCGCCACCTGCGCCGCCTCGCGCGCGGTCTCCAGCAGCAGTTCAGATCTTTCTCGCATGGTTGAATCCGCGGGGTCTTGCACGGGGTGCAGGGTCGAACTCGGGGCCCTGCTACGCTAACTTAGCTGCCGGCAGCAACAACCCCGTTGCTCCGGTGCCCCGCGCCCGCAACGATCCGCCAACCAATCCGTAACACAAGCGCCCGGCCGACCCATGCCCACTCGCAAACGCGTCTACTCCGGCATCCAGCCCACCGCGGTCATGACCATCGGCAACTATTTCGGGGCCGTGCAGAACTGGGTGAGGCTGCAGGACGAGTGCGACTGCGTCTACTGCGTCGTGGATCTTCACGCCATGACGGGCAGCTACGACGCGGAGGAGCTCCGGCGATCGTCGCGCGAGATGTTCGTGAGTCTCCTGGCCGCCGGGATCGACCCGGAGCGGGCCACGGTCTACATCCAGTCCACCGTGCCGGAACAGACCGAGCTCTGCTGGATGCTGGCCACGCTGACATCCCTCGGCGACCTCTCGCGCATGACCCAGTTCAAGGAGAAGTCCGGCCTCCTCAAGGGCGGTCTGGCCGAGGACGCCGGGACCTTCGTTTCCGCGGGGCTGCTCTTCTATCCGGTGCTGCAGGCGGCCGACATCCTGGCGTATCGATCCGACTGCGTGCCCGTCGGTCAGGACCAGTCGCAGCATCTGGAACTCAGCCGGGGGATCGCCCGCAGATTCAACTCGCGCTTCGGGTATCTCTTCCCCGAACCCGAGACACTGCACACGCCGGTCACCAAGGTCCTTTCCACCGCCGACCCCACCCGCAAGATGAGCAAGAGCCTCGGGCCACGGCACTACATCGGGCTCTTCGAGGAGGAAGACTCGATTCGCGGGAAAATCCGTTCGGCCGTGACCGACTCCGGAATGCCGGCGAAGGTCGGGGCGACCGGCGACAACGACGGCGGCGAACGGCGGGCCAGCCCCGGGATCGAGAACCTTCTGACCATGCTGACGGCGTGCGGCCACGCGGACGATGCCGAGCAGATGCGCACGGACTACTTCGCGGGTACCTTGCGTTACGTTGACCTGAAGGGGCGCACGGCCGATGCCCTGGTCGCGCTGACGGGCCAAATGCGCGAGCGCCGGGCCGACATCCTGCGGCGCGAGACCGACGTGGACGGGCGAATCATGGAGATGGCGGAGAAGGCGCGCGCCATGGCCGGGGAGACGCTGGCGCTCGCGAGGGAAAAGCTCGGAGTATTCCAACCAAAAGGAGCGGTACCATAGACATCAGCGGAGTGATGATCCCGACAACCACGCCCTTCCACCCGGTCACGGGCGAAGTCGACCTGGCGGGCCTGAGGGCGAACGTCGAGAGGTGGGCGACGACCGGGGTCAGCGGACTCGTTGTCGGCGGCTCGACCGGTGAAGCCGTCTTCCTCGACGAGTCGGAGCGCGACCGGTGCTGGGCCGTCGCCAGCGATTCCGTGCCCGACGACATGACGCTCGTCGCGGGAACCGGCGCCGAATCGCTGCGCACAACCCTGCGCCTGACCGCGATGGCCGTGGCCCGGGGATTCGATGGGGTGCTGGTCCAGCCGCCGGCCTTCTACAAGGGGGCGATGAGCGACGCGGTGGTGCGTGACCACTACGTGGCCGTGGCGGACGCAGCCGAGGTCCCGGTCATCGTGTATCAGGTGCCCACGCGGTTCAGCACGCTGGACTTCCCAACCGGGTTGATCGCCGAAATCTCCGAACACGAGAACATCATCGGAATCAAGGATTCGCGTGGATCCCTGGAGAAGGTGGGCGAGCTGGTAACGCAGACCGACGACACGTTCCAGGTGCTTGTCGGGAGTGGAAGCCTTCTCTACGCGTCCCTCGAGATCGGGGCGGTCGGCGGCATCCTGGGCGTGGCCAACCTGGCGCCGGCCGAGAGCGCGGACATCCATGCGCTCTTCGCCGAGGGTGACAGGGCGGGCGCGGGTGCCCTCCAGGAGCGCGTTGGCCCCCTTCACAACGCCGTGGTCGCGGGGATGGGCGTCGCGGGAGTCAAGTACGGACTCGATGTGATCGGCTACCACGGCGGCGCACCGCGGGCGCCCCTCAAGCCGTTGCCCGAGGGCCGCCGTGGCGCGGTGATCGAGCATCTCGACAAGGCCGGCGTGTTGACCGTCGGCGCGACTTCCTGACCGGCGGTTTCAGTGGACGAAAATGTGCTGGGCGGATCCTGCACCGTGGTGGTCGGCTGCCAATGGGGGGACGAGGGCAAGGGGAAGATCGTCGACGTGCTCGCCGGTGACGTGGATGTCATCGCGCGCTACCAGGGGGGCGCCAACGCCGGGCACACGGTGCATGTCGGGGAGCAGCACGTCGTGCTGCACCAGGTCCCATCGGGCGTGCTCCACCCGGAGAAGCGGTGCCTGCTGGGCAACGGGGTCGTGCTGGATGTGGCCCGGTTCTTCGGCGAACTCGACGAACTTGCCGAGCGCGGGATCGATCCGGGCGGGCGCATCGGGGTGAGCACCCGCGCTCACATCGTCTTCCCGTACCACAAGGCGCTCGATCACGCCGCAGAGGATGTCGCCGACGACAAGATCGGGACCACGGGCCGGGGAATCGGCCCCGCGTACGAGGCCAAGACCGGTCGCCGCGGGTTGCGGGTCGCCGACCTGCTCGAGCGCGGCAGCGTGGTCGACAAGGTGATTCGCGGGGTCGAGTGGGCGCGGCTGCGGCTGCGCGAACTGAATGCGGATCCCGATCTCGCCGGCACCGTGCAGGAAGCGCTCGCGCTCTCGCATCGGCTGCCCGCGGTCGCCACGGACGTAGGGGACGAGATCGCCCGCGCACTGAAGGACGGCAAGCGCGTGCTTCTCGAGGGCGCGCAGGGGACGGCGCTGGACGTGGACCACGGCAGCTACCCGTACGTGACGTCGTCCAACACCACGGCCGGGTCCGCCGCGGTGGGCACGGGGATCGGCCCCACGGCGATCGATTCGGTCGTCGGCGTGGTCAAGGCCTACACCACCCGGGTCGGAAACGGCCCGCTGCCCACGGCCTTCGACGACGAGATGGACCGGGTCGTGCGCGAGCTGGGCGCAGAGTTCGGCGCGACAACGGGCCGGCCGCGCCGCTGCGGCTGGTTCGACGCGGTACTGGCCTCCTACTCCGCGCGGGTGAACGGGCTGACCGGAATCGCCGTCACGAAGCTGGACGTGTTGGACACCCTGCCCGAATTGAAGATCGCGACCGGCTACCGGATCGAAGGCGTGGTGCAGTCGCTCTTCCCGGCCGGCGTACGGGAACTGGAGGGCGCCGAACCCGTGTACGAAACCCTGCCGGGCTGGCAGGCCCCGACGACCGGCGCGCGCACGATGAGCGACCTTCCGCCCAACGCGCGCGCATACCTGCGCCGGGTCGAGGAGTTGGTGGAAACCCCCGTTGCAATGGTGTCGGTCGGGACCCGTCGAAGCCAGGTGATTTGTCGGCAGTGAAGCGTTCGACTATCTTTAAGGGCTGTACCGCCTACCACGGCGGACCTGGATGTTTGAAGATCTAAGCAGGAAACTGGACGAGGTTCTCGGGCGTTTCCGCCAGCGCGGAGTGCTCACGGAACCCATGATCCGTGACGGCCTTCGGGAGGTGCGCCGCGCCCTTCTCGAAGCCGACGTCAACTTCAGGGTCACGCGGGACTTCCTGAAGCGGGTCCAGGAAAAGGCGCTGGGCGAACGGGTGATCAAATCGGTTTCGCCCGGGCAGCAGATCGTCAAGATCGTGAACGACGAACTGGCCGCGCTGATCGGCAGCGAGGGCGAAACCGCGCTGACCTGGTCGTCGGCTCCTCCCACCGTCATCATGCTGGTGGGGCTCCAGGGCTCCGGAAAGACCACCACGGCGGTGAAGCTCGCAAGGAGGTTGGCCCGGCAGGGTCGGTCACCCTTGCTCGCGGCGTGCGACCTGTACCGGCCCGCGGCCGTCGATCAGCTGAGGGTGCTTGGCAGGCAGGTGGGGGTGCCGGTGCACTTCCAGGAAGGCGCCAGCGATCCGGTGGCCGTGGCGAAGGATGCCCATGAGCGGGCGCGCCGAACGAAGGCGGGCGTACTGATCGTCGACACGGCGGGGCGACTCCAGATTGATGAGCCCCTGATGGATGAACTGGCTCGGCTGAAGGACGTGCTGAAGCCGCGTGAGATCCTGTTGGTTGCGGATGCGATGACCGGACAGGAAGCGGTCCGGATCGCCGAGGGGTTCGACCGGGTGCTCGATCTGACCGGTTTCGTCCTGGCCAAGACGGACGGCGACGCGCGTGGCGGAGCGGCCCTGTCGATCCGGAGCGTGACGGGCAGGCCGCTCAAGTTCGTCGGCACCGGCGAAGCGATGGACGCGTTCGATGCGGTGGACCCGCAGCGGATCGCCGGCAGGATCCTGCAGCAGGGGGACGTCGTCGGGCTGGTCGAGCGCGCGCAGGGGGTGGTCGATGCCGGCGAGGCCGAGGCGCTTCAGGACAAGGTGCTCGGGAAGGGGCGCTTCACACTGGAGGATTTCCTCGTCGCGATGCGGCAGGTGCAGAAGATGGGACCGCTGGACCAGTTGTTGAAGCTGGTTCCGGGGGTGCCGCGCTCGCTCTCGCCGAACGACGTGGACCCGAAGAAGATGAAACACATCGAGGCGATCATCCTGTCGATGACGCCCGAAGAGCGCCGCCGGCCCGAGATCCTCAACGGGTCGCGCAGGAAACGGATCGCCCGCGGAAGCGGCCGCCCCGTGTCCGAGGTGAACCGGCTCATGAAGCGGTTCGCCGAAATGGAAGGCATGATGAAGAGAATGAAGGGGCTGATGCCCCAGTTGTGATCCCGGAAAACCCGGCAGGGAAAAAATGTCAGTAAAGATTCGCCTCAGGCGGATGGGAAAGAAGAAGCAGCCTCACTACCGCATTGTTGTCGCCGACAGCCGTTCCCCGAGGGACGGCCGGTTCGTCGAGAACCTGGGGTACTACAACCCGATCCCGGACCCGGCCCGTCTGGTCGTCGACCTCGACCGGGTCGACTACTGGCTCGGTCAGGGCGCCATACTGAGCCACACGGTCGGCAACCTGGTGTCGAAGGCCCGGGTTGGTGGGGATGGCAGCGTGGCACTGGGAGATCGGGCCGCCGAGGAGATCGCCGCCGAGAACGGAAAGGCAGCCGGGGCGGAAGCTTCACCCGCGCCTGACGCGGCCTCCGAGGCCGATGCCACCGCCGCGACGGATGCCTCGCCCGAAGGGGATGCCACGCCCGAAGGGGAGGCGGAGCCGGAATCCGCCGCCGATGCCGAGTCCGAAGACGCCGCCGCCGAGCCTGCCGCTGCCGCCGAGGCACAAGCGGAATCCGAAGCCGACGCCGGGCCCGAGCCCGCGGAGGGCGAAACCGCGTAGTCGGCCGTGGCCAGCGGCGACAACCCTCAATTCCTGGTCGTGGGCCACCTCAACAAGGCCCACGGTACGCAGGGCGAGTTGTTCGTCTGGCCGTTGACGGACTATCCGGAGACGCACTTCGCTCCCGGTGTGGTCCACTTGCCGGGGGATGACGAGGGACAAACGCCCTCGACCGACCTCGCACCGCTCACCATCGAGTCCGTTCGGCCCTACCGGAAGGGCTTTCTGGCCAGATTCCGGGGGATCCACGATCGGACGGCCGCGGAACAACTGCGCGGCCGCTATCTCCTCCGGCCGTTTGAAGCGATGGACGAACTGGCCGAGGGCGAGATCTTCTACCACGAGCTCCTGGGGTCCACCGTCGTCACGCGCGACGGATCGGTGCTGGGCAGCGTCAGGGAGGTGTACGCGCTCAAGCCCGCCGACCTGCTCGAGGTGGCGGGTCCCGATGGCGACATCATGCTTCCGCTGATTCCCGAGATGGTTGTCGAGTTCGATCGGGAGGGGGGCAGGGTCGTGGTCGACCCACCCGAAGGACTGCTCTCCTGATGCGGGTCAACGTCGTGACCATCTTCCCGGGGTTCTTCACAACGCCGCTCCAGGCCAGCATTCCCGGAAGGGCCGCGGGGTCGGGGCTGGTGTCCTACCGCGTGGTCGACCTGCGGGACTACACGCACGATGTGCATCGCACGGTCGACGATCAGCCGTACGGGGGTGGCGCGGGCATGGTGATGAAGCCCGAGCCGTTCTTCGAGGCGATCGACGATCTCGGCCCGGCCGGTCCCATCGTGCTGCTGTCCGCCCGCGGGCGGCGATTCCGCCACGACGACGCGGTCCGACTGTCGCTGGAGTCCGAGGTCACATTCCTGTGCGGGCACTACAAGGACGTGGACCAGCGTGTTGCCGACCACCTGGCCACGGAAGAGCTGTCGCTCGGGGACTTCGTCGTCTCGGGCGGCGAGGTGGCGGCGCTGGCCATGATCGACACGGTCGTGCGCCTGCTGCCCGGCGCGCTCGGCGACCACGAGTCGGCGTCCTCGGATTCGTTCTACGACGGCGACGCGATATCCGCCCCCTCCTACACGAGGCCGGCGGAGTATCGGGGCATGAAGGTGCCCGAAGTCCTGCGCAGCGGGGACCACCGGCGCATCGAGGAGTGGCGCGCGGCCGAGTCGAAGCGACTTACGCGCAGGCGCGCCTAGCAGCCGCTCCTGGAAGTGGCCCGGCGCGGGGGTTCAGCGTTCGCCGGCCCCGTTCTCCCTGAGCTGCTCGGCCAGCGCTTCCCGCAGACGCCGCTGCTGTTCAGCATAGTCCTTGATCGCCTCCAGGCGCTCCCGCACGGCTTCCGCCTGTTCCTTCGCCACCTCTGCCCGCTCGGCCGCCGTGGCGGCGCGTTCGGCGGCCTCGCCGAGTCTGATCGCCAGTCGATCCGCAGTCAGCTTCATCCGCGGCGTGACGATGGTCAGGTGCCTGCAGTGGCCAGTGGCCTCGTGCAGGGCTTCCGGAACCTGAACGCCTGTATGCCAACGCAACGAGTGGGGCGTGCTCGTCACGGCGGCGCCGTCGACGGTCACTGCGTACCTTACCGACCAGTGAGCTCCCAGCGGCGTACACCCAGCCGTGGCGTCCTGCGTTTCCACGGGGTTCGCGCGCGCAAACGCAAGCGTCGCGGCTACGGCCAGCGCGGTACTCCCTGCGATCACCCCGGTTGCCATCAAATCGGTACCCGTCCGGCGCATTTGTCCCCTCCTCCCTCTGGTGATCGTGTGTTCGTGCGCTTGAGACACTCACAACGCCCGAGAGGGTTGCCGGCGGATTGCCGACGGGGTTTCCGGCGGGTTGCCGGGGAGTCTTTTCCAATACGGAGATGAGCCTGAACCGGAGAAGGTGCGAGGGGTGAGGCCCGAGCCCGGGGCAGGTGGCAGTTGAGGGTGTATCATTATCTCCTTGTACGGGGGAGAGAGGCAACCGGCGGGCCGTGGGACGCCGGAGAGGCAGGAGGGTCTCCGGCAAGCTTGCGGTTGGCGCGAGTCGGATCACGCGGCGGAGTTGCTGGACTGGCCGATGGCGCGGAAGAGTTCGTCGCGGGAGCGCTGGACGGCTTGGGCGGCGTCGAGGTCGGTGGTTGCGGCGGCGAGTTGGTCGAGGGCACCGAGGGTGACACCGGGCCGGAGGAAGGCTTCGGCGCCGGGCAGGGCCTTGAAGCGCTCGTGGGGCGTGGTCACGTCCTGTTGCCGGTAGCGCCGCTTGACTCGGCCGGTGGGGCTGGTGATTTCGGTGGGGAAGAGGCAGGGCCGGTGGAAGTTGAGGAAGGGGCAGAGGTGGTCGTGGAGGAAGGCGTTGACCTGGGGGACGAGGGCGTGGGGGACGTGGATGTGGCCGAGCCACTTGCGGACGACGGCTCCGTTCTTGGTCTCGACCAGCGCGTTGTCGTTGGGATGGCGGGGCCGGGACTTGGTGAAGACGCCGACGTGGAGCTTGTTGAGCAGCGCGGCCACCCGGCCGTTGACGTATTCGCTGCCGTTGTCCGCATGGAAGGCGTGGACGGTGAAGGGGAAGGCGGCCAGCAGGGCTTCGAGGCGCGGGACGAGGAAGTGCTGGGTGATGCGCGGCACGGCTCCAAGGTGTTGGAACTGCGTGACTTCGTCGACGACGTTGATGAGATAGATGCCCTTCCGGTCGTCGCGGTCGCCGAGGTGGACGGTGTCGACGCGGAGATGGCCGGGTTTGCCATCCGGCCGCGGCTTGCGGCGGATCCCGATGGCGATGGGAGTGGACCGGGTCTTACGGAAGGTGAGGCGGCCGGTCCGGTACGCGCGGGTCTTGCGGAGGTTGTAGATGTGGCCGTTGGAGATCGAGGCGAGGCGTGCGAAGCGTCCGTCGCCGTAGACCTCGTGCATGCGTTGCAGGACCACCTTGGTGGCGGGTCCGGAGGGCTGGCCGAAGGCTTCGTCGACCTCGGCGAGCAGAGCGGCGTCGTGGGGCGTGTAGCGCCGCCGGAAGGCGTTGGCCGGGGGCTTGTTGCGGTGGTCGCGGATGTGGCCCGTCCGGCGGTGCTGTCGGATCAGGCGGGTGACCTGGGCGCGGGAAATGCCCGTCGCCTTCTCAAGGAACCGCTTCACCAGCCCCTTGTCGGGCTTCCCGAGGCCGTGGTACTCGAAGCGGACCAGCGTGCGGCGGACGAAGACGTAGGCGGAAGTGCGGTCGGTGATCTGGAAGTCCGCAGATTCGTTGCCTTCCACGAAGGCGCGCATCTGGTCGAGCGTCCGGATTCGTTCGGTGCGAAGTGTCACGATCATTCTCCAATGATCTCTTCGCCCCGGCCTTCAGGCTCACTTCCCGCTGGAAACCGGCCCCGCGTTCAGGCTCATTTGCCGTTGGACAAGACTCGGTGTGAAACCAAAGTAGAAATGTCCGGGGTTTGTCCAAAGTAAGAATGTCCGCCTCTAGAGTTGGGATTTTGGGGCCTTGGTGGGAGGGCGCGCGCGCCCTCCCACCAAGGTGACCCCCTCCGCGGATATCCCAGCCGCTTCACCGGTCCTTCCCAGCAGTCTCGTCGCGCTCCCGCGCCTTCCGCTTCGCGGCAGCCAGCCGGACATCGTTCTCGAAGCCCCGCCGCCAAGGGTGGTTCGGCCGGGGCTTCGGCGGCGAGGACTTGGCCCTCGCAGGCTTCTCGGGCGTGGGCGCCGGACGGGGCCTGGGCCGTGCTCGCCCCAAGCACTCGGCCTCCAGATACCGGTCTGCGGCGCGGATGCGGGTCTCCCCGTTGAGCCGCAGTTCCACGACGACCGAACTCCCGGGCGATACGTGCACGGCCTCCCGCTCCGGGATCTGCCAGTACACATTGCGGAAACGGATCGTGAAGTCGCGCTGGACCTCCCGTGTCTCCGTCTCCGCGAAGAGCGCCTCCAGGTCCACCCCGGGCGGCAGCGGCCGGTGCGCGTCCATGGGATCGCGCGGCTCGACCGTGAAGCGGTCGTTCCAGAACGGTGTCCACCACTCGGTCAGGAAGCGGTTCGCCCCGCCGAGGGTGTCGATGCCTGCGACCCGCATCTCCTTGATCAGCCGGTCCTGCGCCGTCCCGAAGCTGCGCTCGACCCGGCCCTTCGCCTGGGGAGAACCTGCCAGGATCACCTCGACGCCCAACACGTCGAGCCCCCGCGCGATGATCGTGTCCGTCCGCTCCTCCTTCCTCGACAGCCACTGTCCGAAGTGCCCGGCATGGTCGGTGTAGACGGCCAGGGGGCGGCCGTGGCGGCGCAGATACCCGATGATCGCCCGCCGGTTCTCCGCTCCGTCGTCGCGCTCGACGAACCGCCCCATCATCAGGCGGCTCGTCGCGTCGTCGTGGATCGAGATCAGCACGCACTCCCCCGCCCGGTCCTCCAGCCACCGGTGCACCGAACTGTCCCACTGGCCCAGCTCCCCCAGCGCCGCCCGCCGCTCCCGCCGCCTGCGGTGCTTCGCACGCCTTCGCCGCCGCTCCCACAGACCATCGGCGAGCATCCAGTTCCGCAGCGTCTCCACGCTTACACGCACGCCGAAGGTCCGCTCCAGGTGCTCGGCAAGCAGCGTCGGCCCGAAGTCCCGGTACAGCGGATCTCTCGCGACGGCCATCACCCGCTCCCGAACCTCGGTCGGCAGCGACCGGTTCGACGGCCGCCCGCGCAGACCGTGAACGACGGCCGCGTCGCCCTCGGTCTCGAACCTCCGCCGCATCCGCCGAAAGTGCCGCCGCGTCACCCCCAGCCGTTCCGCCCCCGCCGCCGGTGTCAACACTCCCTCGCTCACCTGCCTCAACACCGAAATCCGGTCCCGCTCCTTCACACTCAGGTCCATACGCTCCTCTCTCGTCACGCGTTCGGCTACCAACCGAACATGATCCGAAAGAGGACATTTCTACTTTGCTAAGACCGGACATTTCTAAATCGGTACGACACGTTGGACAAGACTCGGGGTTCCAAAAAACCCCTGCCGATTCTACCTTTCAAGGCTACCAATTGGAGCGGTGGACAACGGAAACAGCTTACGATGAGGAGCCCGGCCATGGCGGACATCCTCCACCAACTCGATACGGAACAGACCAGGACCGACCTGCCCGACTTCGCCCCCGGCGACACGATCAAGGTGCTCTACCGGGTGCGCGAAGGACAGAAGGAGCGCATCCAGGTCTTCGAAGGCGTATGCCTGGTGCGCCGGGGTTCCGGCATGGGCGAGACCTTCACCGTCCGCAAGCTGTCCGGCGGCATCGGCGTCGAACGCGTATTCCCGGTCAACGCACCGACCGTGGGCGGCATCGAGGTCGTGCGGCGCGGCCGCGTGCGGCGGGCGAGGCTGTACTATCTGCGCGGTCTGCGTGGCAAGGCCGCCCGGATCAAGGAGAGACGTACGCACCGGCCCAATTAGTGCGCCGGGGTCGTGGAATCCCACGACGGTGTCCTCGAATACGAGCGAGATCTCTGGGCACGCGGCGTCGCGCGGGTTGCCGGGGTCGATGAGGTCGGGCGCGGACCGCTGGCGGGGCCGGTCGTAGCAGCCGCGGTCATCCTTGCCGAAGACGTGGCGATCGATGGCGCGATGGACTCGAAGGCGCTGACCCGGGAGCGCCGCACGGAACTCGCCAGGGAGATCGAGGCTCGTGCGGCGGCGATCGCGCTCGGTGCGGCGTCCGTCCGTGAGATCGACCGGATGAACATCCTGCGCGCCACCACGCGGGCCATGACCCGTGCCCTGGCGCGCCTTCCATTGGCACCGGATCACGTGGTGGTGGACGGATTGCCGGTCCGGGATCTGGGCTGGGAACACGAGGCGGTGGTTGGGGGTGACGCGCGGGTCCACTCGATTGCGTGCGCATCGATCGTCGCCAAGGTCTGCCGCGACCGCCTGATGACGCTGCTGGCCGCGCGGTATCCGGACTACGGGTGGGATCGCAACATGGGCTACGCGACCCGCCGGCACCGGTCGGCCTTGCGTGCGTCGGGGCTGACTCCGCACCACCGCACAACGTTCGGGCTGCTGCAACTGGAGCTGCCCTTCGCCGACCTGACAGTCGGACTGACGCCGGACTGACCGGAAAAAGCCGGAGGAACGCAAGAAGGAGCCGGAGGCACCCCGCGGGCATGGTGTCCCGCTCACGCCGGGCGTGCGTTACTTTTTCGGCGAGCCGGTAGCTCAGTTGGTAGAGCAACGGACTTTTAATCCGTAGGTCCTGGGTTCGATCCCCAGCCGGCTCATTCGGCCGCCCTACCCCTCCCCCCCAGGAGCGCACCATGCCCCGAAGGACACCTGCCCCCGCCACCATCCGGCGCACCCCCCTCATCACCCGGCTTCGCCCTCATTCCACTGCGGCCGCCCTGTCCGCCCTGCTGATCCTCTCGGCTCCCGCCTGCGCCCAGACCACCCGCACTTTCGGCGACGATCCCGGCCTCGCCCACCTCGCCGACGAGGTCGCGCGGCTGGCCGAACACGCCCAGGGCACGGTGGGCGTCGCGGCCTACCACCTCGAAACGGGACGCGGGATCACGCTCAACGGCGGCGAACGCTTCCCGATGGCGAGCACCTACAAGGTCCCCATCGCGGTGCAGATCCTCACGATGGTCGACAACGGCGAACTGTCGCTCCACGACCTCGTCGAAGTCGACCAGAAGGACGTCTACCTGACCGCCAGCGCGATCAGCGACCTCATCGACGACCCGGGTCTCCAGATCTCGATCCACAACCTGCTCGAGATGATGCTCCAGATCAGCGACAACATCGCCACGGACCTGCTCATGCGGGAGGCGGGCGGATCCGCCGCCGTGACCGAGCGCATGGCCGCGGTCGGGGCCGACGGCATCCGGGTCGACCGCCCGACCTGGGCCCTGATCGCCAACTGGCTCGGCGATGCGGACATATCGGAGGACAACCAGCCCCACCCGGACGACTACCGGCGGCTGCTGGAATCGGAGCGCACCGAAGCGTCGCTGGCGCCTCTCAACGCCGCCTTCAACGCCGACCCGCGCGACACGTCGACGCCCGAGGCCATGTCGTCGTTGCTGCAGAAGATCTGGAACCGGGAGATCCTGTCCGAGGAGAGCTCGGCGCTGCTGATCGACATCATGTATCGCTGCCAGACCGGCGAGGCGCGGCTCAAGGGCGCGCTGCCGCCGGGCACCGAGGTCGCGCACAAGACCGGAACGATCGGCCAGACGACCAACGACGTGGGGATCATCGATCTGCCGGGCGGTGCGGGCCATGTGGTGACCGTCGTGTACATCAAGGAATCGGAGGTCGAAAGCGTCGCCGACCGGGAGCCCGTGATCGCGCAGATCGCGCGGGCGGTGCACGACTACTTCGTGTTCAACCGTGGGTAGGATCCGGCGGCGCGCCCGCCGGGTCATGGGCTGGCGGGCCGGGCGGCTGGCCGCGGCGGTCGGGGCTGTCGCGCTGGTCGCGCGGCCGGCCGCCGCCCAGAGCGCCCCGCTCGAAGGGCTGGACGACTACGTCACCGCGGCGATGGAAGCGTGGCGCGTCCCGGGTCTGGCGCTCGCCGTGATCGCGGACGGCGAGGTCGTGCACGCGCGCGGCTACGGCGTTCGCGACGTGCGGACCGGCGCGCCGGTCGACGAGCACACGCTCTTCGCGGCGGGGTCGACATCGAAGGCGTTCACCTCGGCCGCGCTGGGCCTGCTGGTCGACGAGGGCCGCGTGAGCTGGGACGACCGCGTCATCGACCACATCCCGTGGTTCGCCATGTACGACCCGTATGCCACCCGGGAGCTCACGGTGCGGGATCTGCTCACGCACCGCAGCGGTCTGGCGCGCGGCGATGCGGTGTGGTCGCGCTGGCCGCACGATCGTCGCGAGATCATCCGCCGCGTCCGCTTCCTCGAGCCGACGCGCAGCTTCCGGGGAGCCTGGCAGTACCAGAACCTGATGTTCCTCACCGCGGGCGAGGTGGTGTGGGCCGCTTCCGGGCGGACCTGGGACGACTTCGTGGACGAGCGGATCTTTACGCCGCTCGGAATGGACCGCAGCGTCACCTCGGTGACCGAACTCGACCGATTCGACAACGTCGCGACGCCGCACGTGCACGTCGACGGGGTCGCTACGCCGGTCGAGCACAAGAACATCGACAACGTGGGCCCGGCGGGGTCGGTCTATTCCAGCGTGGCGCAGATGGCCCGGTGGGTGGACCTGCATCTGGCGGGCGGTGTCCATGCCGGCCAGCGGCTCTTCAGCGACAGCGTCATGGTGGAAATGCACCGGCCGCAGATGCTCATTCAGGCCGACGCGCCGGAGAACCGGCTTCACCCGCGCGATGCCCCCATGAACTTCAACGCCTACGGGCTGGCGTGGTGGATCATCGACTACCGGGGGCGCAAGGTGGTCGACCACGGAGGCGGGATCGACGGCATGCGCGCGCACGTCGCCTTCATGCCCGAGGAGGGACTCGGGATGGTGGCGCTCTCCAATGCCCGTCCCAACAACCTGATCGTGGCGCTCATGTACCGCGTGTTCGATCACTTCCTGGGGGTTGGTGGGGGTGACAAGCCCGATGTGGGCGACGCGCCCGACGCGGGCGGCGCAATGGCTGATTGGAGCGCGCTCATGCTTGCGGAATACCGCGAATCCGCCGCGGCCCAGGCCGACGCGCGCAGCCGCCGGCAAGCCGACCGCGCCGCCGGCACGGCTCCCTCCCGACCGCTGACCGAGTACGCCGGCAGCTACGGCCACGAGTACTACGGCGCCGTGGACATCACCCACGAGAACGGCACGCTGCGCTTCAGCCTGGGCGGCAAGACCACGGGGCGCCTGGAGCACTGGCACTACGACGTGTTCCGCGCGGTACCGGACAACCCGGCCAACGGCGAGATGTTCATGACCTTAACGGTGGGGCCGGACGGTGTTGTGGGCGTGCTCGAGGTGGAAGGCCTGGGGAGCTTTGGGCGGCTGTAGGTGCGGGGCGTGCGGCGGAGGCATTGACCCTGACGTAACGTGAGGGTCAAGGGGGAGGGGATCAAGGCAAGGAATCGTCCAAAGTCAACTGGGACTGCACGATCTGCGCTTCTTGCCGTTGGGGGGTATCTCACGCTGTCCTCACGGAATAGCGGGAGAATCGGATCAGATTGGCGGGAATCCGGCAATCTCCCGTTCCGGTTCAGCCTCCCGTCTCTCTGCCCCCGGCTTCACTCTCCCCCCCTCCTTCGGAGCAGCGCACCCTTGCGATCCAGCGCGCAAGTAGCACCGAACCCGGTTATTCGGTAGAGTCAATGGACCATGAATCTCCGCCCGATCCGTCCCACTCAGTCAACCCAAATCGCTAGCCCGGGTATCTCGCAACCTGGACGCCCCACCGGAGACGCCGTGCCCGCGCTCGACACCGGCGATCCAGAGGAGGCGGTTGGAGTCAATAAGGAAGCTGAAGCGGTTCGGGAGGCTGGTCGAGAATTTGCCATGAGCCTCCCACCGGGAGGAAATGCGGTGATCACGATTCACATGGCCAGTCCGTCCTTTGGGCCTTAGGCTAACAGCTAGGAGGTCTGTTGTGGACCTGCAATGCATGGCGGTGTTCCGGAAGGTTCCTGAAGGCTACATCGCCTTCATTGAGGAGTTTCCCGGTGCCAACACCCAAGGCACTTCCCTCGAAGAAGCTCGGTCGAACCTTCGCGAAGCCGTCGCCATGGTGATCGAAGCCAACCGGGAAATGGCCCGCGAAGACGCCGATGGCGGCGCGGTCATCAGAGAGCCCATCACCGTCACGGCGTGAAGCGCCGGGACTTGCTGCGGCACTTGGCACGGCACGGCTGCGCCTTCCAATGGCACATATATGAGACACCCTGACGTTACGTCAGGGTTAGCGGAAAAGAACTGCCCAACCGAGGGCCGCTGGTGGGCTTGGCGCGTCGCCCTTCGGCCCGGGCAACGAATGTCCCGCTGGCGCGCCGCGGCGGGCCTGCTCGCCGTCTGCTGCGCGACCGCCGCCGGGAGCCTGCACGCCCAGGATGTGCAAGACCCTGCGCCGGGCCGGACCCCCCACGCCCTCGCCGACCTCGACACCTACATCGCCCAATCCATGCCGGACTGGGACATTCCCGGGCTTGCGGTGGCGGTCGTGCACGAGGGCGAGGTGGTTTTCGCGCGGGGCTTCGGGGTGAAGGAAGCGGGCAGGGACGATCCGGTGGATGCGCGCACCCTCTTCCAGATTGGCTCGGTGACCAAGTCCTTCGCCGCGGCCGCCATCGGCGCGCTTGTCGACGAGGGGCTGGCGGCGTGGGATGACCCCGTCATCAAGCACCTCCCCTGGTTCCGCGTGAAGGACCCGTGGATCACGCGCGAGATCACGTTGCGCGACCTGCTGTCGCACCAGTCCGGCATGCCCGGGGCCGCGTATCCGGTGCTGGCGGTCGTGGACGCGCGCGAGACCGCGGAGGGCCTTCGCCTGCTCGACAACCAGGGCCCGCTCCGGCAGGGCTACCGGTACAGCAATCAGGCCTATGGCGTGGCCGGACTCGTGGTGGAGGCGGCTGCGGGCATGAGCTGGGGTGCGTGGGTGCGGGAGCGGTTGCTGGCGCCTCTGGAAATGCGGAACACCGGGACAAGTCCATACGACGTTTGGGACTCCGTGCACGTCGCACCGACCTTCCTCGGCAGCGCGCCGGCCGGGATCCCCGGCATCGACCATGCGCCGGGGCGCAACGTGGCCATGCCCCACGGGGTCGACCGCAGCGGGGATCGGCGGGTTCTGTCGTGGCAGTCCTACGACAACATGCAGGCGGCGGGCAGCGTTGTGTCCAACGTCGTCGACATGGCGAACTGGGTTCGGATGCAGCTCAACCATGGCCGATTCGATGGCGTCGCCGTCCTGGATTCCACGACCGTGTCCGAGATGCACGCGCCGCAGGTTCGCACCGCGTCCACATTCGTCTTCGCCGACCCCGGCTCCGGCAGCTACGGGCTGGGATGGGCGCGCGCGAGCTTCCTCGGGCACGCGTACATCTCCCACGGCGGCGGCATCTTCGGCTTTCCGGCGTACGTGGCGATGCTGCCCGAGGCGAACGCGGGCGTCGTCGTGCTGGCCAACGGCAGCATGTGGACGCCCTACTACCCCCACCACGAGATCGCGGCCTGGGTCTTCGCGCGCCTGCTGGGGGTCGAGGGACGGGACTGGCACGGCGAGGTCATGGCCCGGACCGAGGCGATCCACGGCCAGGTCGAGGCGGCGCTGAGCGCCCGGGCGGCAGGGCGCATCGAAGGGACCCGGCCGTCGCTCCCGCTGGCCGCCTACGAGGGGCGCTACGAGGACGAATACGGAGCCGCGGCGGCGCATGTGGTCCACGGCGACGGCGGCCTGCGGGTGCACTTCGGGGCCGCGGGCTCATTCTCGGGCGACATGGAGCACTGGCATCACGACGTGTTTCAGCTCCACTATGACGGCGGGGATGGCCAGGCGTACGGGAGTTCGTTCGTGACCTTCACCGTCGGTCCCGACGGGGGCGTCGCGCAGATGGACATGGGATTCATGGGACGGTACCGGAGGGTGCGTTGAGGCGTTGGAGTCGGCGCGTGGCGGGGCTTGCGGGCGCCCTCGGGGGCCTGCTCTGGGCCTGTGGCGGTGGAGGCGGCGACATGACGACCACGCCGACCGACCCGACCACACCCGTCGATCCTCCCGCGCGGCCCGTTCCGTGCACCTTCGCGAATTCGACCTGCGCCGAGCGCGTCGAGATCGCCAGCGGGCTGTACCTTCCCGTTTTCAGCACGCACCTCCTGTCCGAGGGACATCAGGGGGTGACGCGGGCGCTCGTCGTCGTGCACGGCAACAATCGCAACGCCGACGACTACTTCGAGAGCGGCTTCATGGCTGCCGCCGAGGTCGGCTTTGGGCCCACAACGGTGGTGGTGTCGCCACACTTTCAAACCGACGACGACGGTCCGGAGTCGGACGAGCCCTTCTGGTCCAGCGCGGGCTGGAAGCGCGGGAACCTGTCCCGGCCCGAGGGTCCGTCGCCCCGGGTCAGCTCCTACGCGGCGCTCGAGACCGTAGTGGAGCAGCTGCTGGACGCCAACCGCTTCCCCGCCGTGCGGGAGGTGACCGTTACGGGACATTCGGCCGGGGGGCAGGTGCTCCACCGCTTCGCCGCGTCGAGTCTGGTTGAAGAGGGCGTGCGGGACGGCGTGTCCTTCCGGTACGTGGTCGCGAATCCGTCGACCTACCTCTACCTGGGGCCCCAGCGGCTGGACGCGAACGGCGAGTTCAGCGTGCCCGGCGGCGGATGCGAAGACTACGACGAATGGCACTACGGCCTGCAGGATCGCAACACCTACGCCTCAAGGCTCGAGGCCGACACCATTCGCGCGCTGCTGACCCGCCGCGACGTACGCATCCTGGTCGGTGACGCCGATACCCTCAGCGCGTCGCTGGACGTGAGTTGCGGAGCCAACCTGCAGGGCCCGAACCGCTACCAGCGCGGCCTGACCCTGGTGCGCTTCATGGAGACGCTGTACGAGGACAATGCCCACCGGCAGATGGTCGTGCCGGGCGTGGGGCATTCCAGCCGTTCCATGTGGCTTTCGGAGGTGGGGAAGAGCGCCCTCTTCGGGAGCTAGGAGGGGGCTGGGTGGGCCCGTTCGCGTCCGCGCGCGGGGAACGGTATTGAACGTCCGTGTAGACACCCGGCGGATTTCTCCGAGATTAGATAAACGGGTGAGGTCGGCAGCCGCATCCGATGAGCGGGTGCGCGCAGCCCGGCCTCGACGACCCGGGGGCCCGCTTACCGCGGATTCTTCCGGGTTCTCCAGGGGGCGGTACCAAAATGCGAGCATGGATGCCTTGGGTGGTGGCGGGTGTGGTCCTTCTTCCCCAGACCAGCGCACAGGCGCAACAGACGTCGTTCGAGGACGGGGATGGTGAGGGGGTGGCGAGTGTGGGGGAGGGTCGCGTCGACGCGCGGGGACCGCGTGCGGTAGCGGGATCGCGCGGTGTGCCGAGAATCATCAGCATCACGACCGACGCGGACCTTCCTACGAACGACGAGTTTACGGTAACGGTCGAGTTCTCGGAGGATGTCGATGATTTCGACCTCAGCGATGTCCAGGTCCCCCCACAACAAGGCGACGCCACCAGTTTTAGCGAAGTCTCGCCCGACGAGTACCATGTCTTTATCGAGCCGGAGGACGACTACGAGGGACCCCTGACGGTCAGGATCAGGAGCGGCGCGGTGGAAAGTGTGTCCACGAAAGATCCGAATGCTGCGGCAAGCGAGACCTTCGAAGTCGACACGGTCGAGCCGGAATTGGACGACGCCACCGTGGAAGGCGACGAACTCGTTCTGGAGTACGACGAGGACCTCGACGAGGGCTCGGTACCGCGAACGACCCGTTTCGACGTCGAGGTGAATAGCGCTGGCCGGTTCGTCGACAACATCACTGTCAGGGGCGACAGAGTGATCCTCACGCTCGAAAGCCCGGTTGAACCGCGTGACAATGTACGGGTTACCTACGATACTCGAGCCGGGGCGCTCATCCAGGACATCGCGGGCAACGAGGCTGACGAGTTCGACAACGAACGCGTCACCAACAACACCCAGACCAGCACCAGCGCTCCCAGCGCCCCCCGTGACCTTACCGCCACCGCCGATGGACAAACCGTCATCGAGCTTGACTGGCGGGCGCCCTCCAGTGAAGGCGCCAGCAGCATCACCGGCTATCGCATCGAGTATTCGACCAACGAGGGGACGACATGGAGGACGCTGGAGAGCGACACCGGTGACGACGACACGGATTACAGGGACACCGGCCTCGATAAGGGGACGACCCGGCACTACCGCGTATCCGCCATCAACGACGACGGCAGGGGGCCGGTTTCCAACGTCGCCTCCGCGACCACGGACTCCGACCAGCCCGGCGCGCCCACGGGATTGACGGCAAGGGCGAACGGCACCGACCGAATCGTTCTTTCCTGGACGCGCCCGACCAACGAGGGCGATGGCATCACCGGCTACCGGATCGAGGTTTCCCCGGATGGCAACAGCTGGACGACGCGCGCGACCGTCACGGGCCGGAACACGACCACCTACACTCATAGTGGGCTGACCCCGGGGACTACTCGGCACTATCGGGTCTACGCGATCAGCTCGGCGGGTGAGGGCCCGCCGTCCAACGTTGACAGCGCCACGACCGACATCGGCAGGCCAAGCGCACCCCTGGAACTCTCGGCGACCGCCGTCGGGCAGACCAGCATCAGGCTCGCCTGGACGCCTCCGCTCGACGACGGCGGCGCGCCGATTACACGCTACCGGATCGAAGTGTCGCGGACGGGCACGTCCGGTTGGCTCCTGGTGACTTCCAACAACCGGTCCACAACCTACACGCACCCGGGGCTCAACCCTGGAAGCCGGCGCTACTACCGGGTCGCGGCGATCAACTCTGAAGGTACCGGTCCGTTCTCCGGGGTTGCGAACGCCATTACCGACGCCACGACGCCCAGTGCGCCGACCAATCTGGTGGCTACGGCTCACGGCCGCACCCAGATTAACCTGTCGTGGCGAACACCCCTGATCGATGGCGGCGCACGGATCACCGGTTACCGGATCGAGGTTTCGTCGGACGGGGGTAACAACTGGACGACCCGCGTGGGCAACACGGGTACGATCGCGACCACGTACGTGCATCCCGGACTGAGCCCCGCCACTACACGGCACTATCGGGTCTACGCGATCAACTCGGCGGGCACGGGCCCGGCGTCGAATGTCGCCAACGCCACCACCGACGCTACCGTCCCGGGCGCGCCTCAGCGTCTTACGGCGACCGCCAAGGGACAGTCCCGAATCGACCTGGCCTGGACGCCACCGACCAACGACGGCGGGGCGGCGATCACCGGCTACCGGATCGAGACCTCGACCGACCGGAGGACGTGGAGGGCTCTGCGCGGCAACCACTCGTCGACCTCGTTCCCGCATGTCGGCCTGGCGCCGGCCACGACGCGGCACTACCGGGTCTTCGCGGTCAACGTCGCGGGCACGGGCCCGGCTTCGAACGTCGCGACCGCCACGACGGACGCCACGGTTCCCGGCGCGCCCACCGCACTGTCCGCAACGGCCTCCGGCACGTCGCAGATCGACCTGTCCTGGACGGCCCCGAGCTACGACGGGGGTGCGGCGCTGACGGGGTATCGCATCGAGGTGGCGGAGACCGGCAACGGGCCGTGGTCCAATCTGGAGGCCAACACCGGCTCCACCGCGACAACGTACCCCCACACCGGATTGGACCCCGCGAGCACCCGCTACTACCGGGTCTACGCGATCAACTCGGTGGGCAGCGGAAGAGCCTCCGGCGTCGTCAGGGCCACCACCGACGCCACTGTGCCGGACGCACCCACCAACCTGCAGGCGACGGCGACGAGTCCGACACAGATCGACCTCACCTGGAGCGCCCCCGGCTACGATGGCGGTGCCCCCGTGACCAGCTATAGAGTGGAGATCTCGGCGGACGAAGGTTCGACCTGGGGTGTGCTTGCGCCCTCCACGGGCTCGACCGGCACCGCGTACCCGCACAGCGGACTGCAGCCGGGCAGCACGCGGCACTATCGGGTCTCGGCCATCAACGTCGCCGGCACGGGCCTCGCCTCGAATGTCGCCAACGCCAGCACGGACGATCCGCGGCAAAGGGCGGGGCGGGTCAATGCGGAGGTGCTGCCCCACGCGGTCGCCGCGATGACCGCGAGCACTGTCTCGGCGATCAGCGGCCGGATCGAGGCGGTGGCTGCCGGGGTTCCGTATGGACGGCAGGCGACCATGGGTCTGCTCTCTTCCGGGATGAGCGGGGCCATGATTGGCCAGGGTGGCGGTGCAGCCGGGTTCGGCCCGGACCGCGACCTGGGCATGGGTCAATTGCTGGACGGGGCCTCCTTCCTGGTGCCCCTCGGTGGAAGCGGTGTGCAGGAGGCGGGGGGCGGGCTCCCGAACATCGCGACATGGGGCAGCGGCGAATACCAGAGCCTGTCGCGTAACCGCGGCGGAGTGGTCGATTGGGAGGGGACCATGTTGAACCTGCACATGGGTGCCGACGTCCAGCTGCGCTGGGATATCCTCGTGGGACTCGCGGCCAGCCGGTCTGCGGGCGACTTCGACTTCACGGACGACAACGGACCCATGGCGGTCGACGGCACCTATCAGAGCGAGATGACCACCGTGAACCCGTACGCGGCCTGGTTCCTCGGCCGCGGCGGCGTGGTTGCGTGGGCGACCGCCGGTATCGGGTGGGGCGACGTCGAAATCGAGGACGAACGCCAGGCACTGCGCCGGAGCGGCACCAACATGCGGACCGCCGCGGCGGGCGCCAGCGGGATTCTCCTGTCGAGGGGCAGCGCCAAGTTGCGTGTCCGGGCCGAAGGCTGGATGTCGCAGGCCGAGGTGGAAGGGGGCACGGAGGTCGACTCGATGTCCCTTGAGGTTCGGCGGGGGCGTCTGGCCCTCGAATGGCAGCAGGGGTACCGGTTCCGTTCGGGTCACGAGGTCGCGGCCCTTATCGAAGGCGGACTGCGATACGACGACGGCGACGGCGGCCAGGGCGAAGGAGCCGAGGTCGGGGGTGGACTCCGTTACGTGAGCCCGCAGTCAAGGCTGATCGTCGAGGGTCGGGGACGAGTCCTCGCGACCGGGCACTTCGGATACGAGGAGTGGGGTGTCAGCGGTCTGGTCCAGTTCGACATGCACCGTCGCGGCGAGGGACTGTCCATGCGGCTGGCCCCCGCCTGGGGCGAGGCGTCAAGCGGTGTGCAGCAGCTGTGGGATCGAGGGGTGACCGACCGGCTCGGCACCGGCGCGGCACTTGCCAGGGCCCGTCTCGACGCCGAGGTGGAATACGGCCTGCCGGACTTCGGCGGCACACCCTACGGGCGCGTCTACCTGCTGGATGGCGGGGACCGCGCGTTCGGAACCGGGGTGCGCTACGAAATCAGCCGCGCCATGAATCTGCGTATCGAGGGGACCCGGCGGGAAAGCGTCCTCAACGGGCCACGGCACGGCCTAACCCTCAGAGGCCGGTTGAGGTTTTAGGGTGGGTCCGGCGGGCGTTGGTTTCAGGGTATGCGCCAGAGCCGTAGGGACGAAATGCCCCCGGCCCCCGAGACGCGGCGCAAATACCGTTCGTCCGCCGTGACGAACACGCCCTGGAGGCCGAGCGCCACGGCGTGGTAGGCGGCGTCGTAGAACGCGACACCGTATCTTATTGATAGTGACACGGTGCGAGCTCTCCACCTTGCGTCCAGCTTCGCTTCAGTCAGGCCGAAGTCCGCAAGCGACGCGAGCAACTCGTCGGCGTCCTCGGGAAACCGCCTCGCCAGCGTGTTGCCCACTTCGTAGATCCAGAGTTGGGGAACCACCAGGTCGAGCGTCCCGGCCGCCGCCTCGTCACGCAGGGCGAGCGCCGCGTCGGTGTCTTGCTCGTCGTCACCCGGAAGAACCCACTTGAGAAGAACCGATGCGTCCGGCGTGACGATCACGGGAGCCGCCGCTCCCGCCCCTCCCGTATCCACCGGACGATCCGGTCGGTCTCGATCGCAGGCAGCCGAGCGCGCAGCGCATCCATGCGCGCCGAGGCCTCGCGCTTCCTGGAGGCACCGGACCACTCCCGGATCGCGGCGTTGACGGCGCGGCTTCGGCTACCTCGCGGAAGCTTTTCGATCACGCGCCACGCTTCCTCGTCCATCATGATGTTGACTCGTCGAGCCATGCTGGCCTCCTCCAAGAGCGCTTCGATCGCATGTGTAACGATTACACACTTCGGTGAGCGCGGCAAGTCCACGACTCCGGCCGCCGCGCCGATGCCGGGCTCCGAGGACGGAGACGACACCCCAGCGCGACGACGAGCCCCGTTGAGTCCGCTCCCCGCACCCGGCCGAGCCCCACCCCGGCGCCAACGCCCGCCAGCGCGAGGAGTCCGCCCAGGACCGTGAGCGGAACACCCGCGCGGCGTGTGACGTCGGTGGATTCCTCGTCCGCGAGACGGAACCTGGGCACGTCGGGAAGGACGCTGGCGTCCATTTGCTCGCTGGCGAGGATTGCGGGCACGAAGAACTCCCGCCATTGCTCGGCGAACGCGCGCACCTGCGACTGGAAGTGGGCGAAACGCGCGTCGCCCGTTCCCGCGGCGTCGATGAGCACCTCCTGCGCCAGGAGCGCCGGCGACAGGAATCGGTAACGGCGCACCAGCGCGATCTGCTCGCCGCGGCGTGCATCGTGTTCTCCCGTCACTTCCTCAAGGCGGCGGTTCACGGCGTCCGTGGCGGCCCAGGAGAGCGCGCCCAGGCCGGGCTCGTCGGCCACCACGCCGCCCGCCATCTCCGGATGGTCCTCCAGATAGCGGGCGAGGAGTTCGCTGCGTTGGTTCACGGCGTCGTTGGAGACCTCGCGCTGGGCGGTGACCATCTGAACGCGGGAGGGCAGCGGGTGCAGCAGGCCCGACGCGATGTTGATGGCGGCCGGGAGCACCACCACCAGGACCAGCCACGCGCCCACCAGTACCGTGGCGTTCCAGGCGGAGGATCGCCGCAGGGTGTTCACCCACGCCGCGAGCACGAACCAGAAGAGCGCGTAGGTGACCACCGTGGCGCACCAGAGAGCCACCCGGCCAGGCGAACCGAAGCCCCCCGTGACCAGAATGCCGAGCAGCGAGGCCGCCAGCACCATGCCCACGATCAGCAGTGCCCGGAAGGCCAGCTTCGCGGTCACGACGCCGCGGGCCGACACGGGCTGCGAGAGCGTCAGGGCCAGGGTTCCCTGCTCCCGCTCCTCGGACAGAACGTTGTAGCTGAGCGCCAGGACCAGAAGCGGCAGAAGGTAGATCACCACGAACGCCAGGTCGAAGCGCCCGACCATGAGATTGAGGGGATTCTCGACCTCGCCGTTCTGGTGGAACGACGACTCGTTGGTGTAGATGTTGACGTCGTAGTAGTACGGCAGGAGATCGCTCTGACCAACCGCGAGAGCCGTCAGGGGACCCGGTTCGAGCACCGCGGTGTGGCTGCCGCGGGCCCCACCCAGCACGTTGGGAGCGCGGGGATCGGCGAAGGGCGACGCCGGCTCGGCGCCGTTCTCGATGGCGGCAAGTTCCTGCTCGATGGCACGGACGCGCTCGACGTTGTCGGTCTGCACGGCCTCCACCGTGCGCTCCTGAAACCGCATCCAGACGACACCGCTGGCCAGCGCGTAGACGAGAAGGACGGCGAAGAACCCGAGCACGATGCGGAGCGCCCGATCGGCCATGAGCAGACGCCATTCGTTCCGGAGTACGGTGCGCGCGGTCATGCTAACCCACCTCCGCGCGCCGTACCCGCGCCGCGGCCACCAGGATGGTCCCGACCAGCCACGTCCCCAGAACCAGGATCGACAGGATGCGGTTGCCCAGCACCCAGCCCAGCGTCGGGGCGGCGTACTGGAGCGGCGGCGTCTCCTCCCAGAGCTCGGATCCGGCCAGGTAGACCTCGCCGGTGCGGGAGTTCTCGGCCAGGTCGCCGTTCATCCGCCGCATCAGATCCCGGCGGTACGCCTCCGCGGCCGTCGCAAAGTGCCGATGCTGCTCTACATCGGTCCCGGCCAGTCCCATCGACAGCGTGCGCACCGCCAGCAACGGCGCCACCACCGCGAGCGTCTCGTGCACGGCGCCCTAGCGCTCGAAGGTGTCCCACAACGCGCCGTAGTTGCGGTCGAAGATCCGGTTGCCGAACTCCTCGCTCTCCTGCAGATAGACAGCCACCGCATTCACGGGCAGATCCTCGACCCGCTCCGCTCCGTGCTCGGCCAGCAGGCGCGCGGTCGACGCGTCCAGGTCCGGCCGGTGGATGTCCTCCACGCCGGAGGCCATCTCGCGTTCGATGTTGCGGGCGAACTCGATTGCCGATGGCGTCGGGTGCAGCCACTTCGACAGATCCACCGCGACACGAGGCGCCACCAGCCCGTTCACCACCCACACGCCGAGCAGGATCGCCAGCGCGGTGCGCGCCGAGCGCGCCCAGGCGGACACGGCCAGGGAGAGCGCCAGGAAGGCGGTGAAGTAGGCAAGGTAGACGGCGGCCAGGACGGCACCGCGGGCAATCGGGGATGCCGCCGGACCGGGGCTCCCGACAACCAGGGCCGCCGCGCCCACCAGTGCCGCCGGAACCAGCAGCAACGCCAGCGCCCCGGCTACGCCCAGCGCCTTTCCCAGAGCCAGCTCTCGCCGGCCGATTCCGGTGGCCAGCAACTGGCGCAGCGTGCCCCGCTCCCGCTCGCCGGCGAGCGCGCCGAAGGTGAGCAGGATGATGAGCAGGGGCACGAGGTGCTGCAGCACCTGCGCCGCCGTCAGTACCCCGATGCGCTGGGCTGCCGTTGCATCCTGCGCCGGGCGCAGAAGGAAGTCGTTCTGCCGGTGCGCCTCGAGCCAGACCGAGGTGCCGGTGTAGGGATCGACGCCCTCGTCGACAAAGGACAGCGCCAGCCTCGGCTTGAACGCGTACATGCCGTAGTGGGCCGCCGAATGGGGATTCTTCTCGCCCTGCGACTCCCAGTGGTCGCGGGCGGTGTCCTGCGCGGCCGCGTGCTCCTGCTGCGCGCTGCGTGCCTGAACCCACCCGTGGCCCAGGGAAACCAGCAGGAGCGCGCCCACCAGGACCGAGCACCAGCGGAAGCGCCCGTCCCGGAGGATGTCCGTGAACTCCTTGCGTACTATGTGCTTCATCGTCGTCTCCTAGTCGTGCATGTGCTTCAGATAGATGCGCTCGAGATCCGCGTGGCCGATCTCTTCGGTGCCCATCTCCGTGACCAGGCGTCCGTAGCGCATGATGCCCACGCGCGTCCCTGTCTCCTTGGCGCGAAACAGATCGTGGGTCGCCATCAGCACCGCGACGCCGCGATCCTTGAGCCGTTCGATCAGCTCGGAGAACTCGTTGGAGGCCTGCGGGTCGAGACCGGAGGTCGGCTCGTCGAGAAGCAGCGCGTCGGCCTCCTTGGCGATCGCGATCGCGATGCCGACCTTCTGCCGCATGCCCTTGGAGTACCCGGACACGCGGTCCTGGACCGCGGCGCGCTGAAGTCCCGCTTCGACCAGGATGTCGGTGAGCCGGTCCGGGGACAGCGATCCCCTCCCGCCCAGAGCGGCGAAGTACTCCAGGTTCTCCAGGCCGCTCAGGTTGCGGTAGAGCATGACCTGCTCGGGGATATACGCGATCCGCTGTTTCGTCTCGCGGTCGTGGGCGGACACGTCCAGGCCGGCGATCAGCGCCTGCCCGGATGTGGGCGCCACGAATCCGAGGAAGAGGTTGATGGTGGTGGTCTTGCCCGCCCCGTTGGGGCCGAGGAGGCAGTAGACCTCTCCGGGGGCTATGGCCAGGTCGAGGGAGTCGAGGGCCCGGGTCGCGCCGTAGTTCTTGCTGAGGCCTCGGGCTTCGAGAAGGGGCGTGGGCCCATTCCCGGATTCGGCGGCGTGCCGAGATGCGGGCATATGCATGGATTCCATCTCTCGTGTTGGGTGCGCCGTCGCGGACGCAACCAGCTACAGGGGTCGGCCGACGGACGGGTCGGCCGGATGACTCCGCTAGAGAGAGATGAAGAGAGGCGGGGCGCGGCTGCGGCGAGGGGCGAGATCGATGATCCCGGGAACGAACCGGCGCCCGCGGAATGCGGGAGTCCGCAGCAGACTCGATCCCCCGAGGCTCGGAGTACCCGAGACGATGGTCGATCCAGGGTTGTGGACGACCTGGCACACCGAACACGCGCCCGGAGAATCGGGGCCGTCGCCGTGCGTGTGGGAACCTTCCGCGGAGTTGACGAGGAGGAGGGAGAGGATGACCGCCATTCCGGTCGTCGCACGCACGCGGTCCCGAGATCTCGCTGGATCAAACAGGTGCGCCACCGTTCGCTCCTCCACCTCGCGGACCTCCCATTCACCTGCCTTCGACCGTCTCCTGGACGATCGGGGACACGCCGAACGCTACTGTAGCGCGCTGGTCCGGAGCGGTCAATACATGCTCAGTTCCCCGGCCGCCAGCGGCTGACCGGCAGCGTGTCCGTCTTCATGATTTCGTCGTTGACCCAGTAGTAGGATCCGAACGGCCGGGGCGACGGCCACACTTCGTCCATCGTGGCTGCGTCGTACAGGACTCCGTCCTTCATCACCAGATCGATGTCCAGCGTGTTCTCGATGTCGTCGAGCGGATTCGACCCCAGCACCATCAGGTCCGCGTACTTGCCCGGTGATAGGCTCCCAAGGTCCTCCTGAAGCCCGATCATGCGGGCCCCGTGCACGCTGGCGACCTCGAGGGCTCCGAGCGGTCCCAGCGCCTCGGCGTACATCCACACCTCCCAGTGCGAGGCCGGTCCGTGCTGCTGACCGTGGGACCCGATGCCGCCATAGCCGCCCGCGGCGATTACGTCGGCAAGCCCTTCGGCTACGAGCTTGAAGCCGTAGTCGGTCTCGGGGCGCATCATGCGTCGGCGAGCGTGCGGGATCAGGTGGCGCCATGGGAGCCAGCGCCGGCTCTTCTCGTCCAGCCAGGTGTCTTCGCGCTGGAAGAAGTATTCCTCGCTCCACGGGGCCGATCCCCCCACGACGACGGTTGGCGAGTAGTAGAATCCGGCCTGCCCCAGGAAGCGTGAGACGTCGGAATAGATGGGGAACTGCACGAGCGCGTGCTCGAAACCCGCGTGCCCGTCCATGACGAGGCCGATGTTGTGGGACAGGTCGAAGTTGCCCCCTTCGGACGTGGCGATCATGCCGCGCTCGCGGGCCGCGTCCACGAGCCACTGGGCCCGCCGCCGGTTCGGCTGGAGGTACTGCTTGATGCTCTCGGCTCCCCAGTTCTGCAGTCGCGCGGCCTGGTGGTCCGCGTCCTCGCGCGAGACCACGTCGGCCTTCCAGGGGGTGTCGCCCGCGGTCAGGGTTTCGCCGGTCGCGTAGATGCGCGGCCCGACCATCCGGCCCGCCTGCACCAGGTCCTTTGTGCTCCAGACATTGGCCGACCACGCGGCCGGGTCGCGCGTGGTCGTCACGCCGTAGGCCAGGTAGGCGGCGTGCTCGAAGCCCCGCTCCGGCAGGAGTCCGGCGGACTGGCGGTTGTGGTGTCCGTGCACGTCGATCCAGCCCGGAATGACGGTCTTGCCGGTGCCGTCGATCGCGTGGTCCGCGCCGGAGGTGTCGCATGTGCCGACGCAGACGATGCGCCCCTGGGCGGTCACGACGTCGGCCCCCTCGATCACGCCGGCGTCGTCAAGGGTGACCACGCGTGCGTTCGTGATGGCCACGGACCCTTCCGGGACGCTCCGCGGGACGGTGAGGCGGAGGTCGGTGGTCGACGTCTCGCCGTTGGCCAGGTCATGGGTCGCGTAGAGCGTGCCGCCGCCCCCGAACTCCAGCGTCGAGGCGTCGCGCCAGCGCGGGAAGAGTCCGCCCTGGGTCGTCAACCGCGTGACGGGCAGACTTCCCCCTTTGCGCGAAATCGCGGGTACCGCATCCGGGGAACGCGCCGCCGGCAGCGGAGCCACGAAGATGTCGCCCACGGTGACAAAGGCCACGCTGGTGGCGTCCGGAGACGCTACAGCCTCCACGGAAGGGGGCAGGCGCACGTGTTCCCGTCGGTCCGCGCCGTCGGCAGTGACGGAAACCAGGGTGCCGCCGCTCACGAAATAGATGCGACCGTCCTGGCCCCAGCTGGCCAGCGGGGCCAGCGCTCCCATCTCGCGGGAGACCCTCACGATGGCCGTGCCGGCCGACGGGTCCCCCTGTGCCCCGGCCCCGCCTCCACTCCCGCCCACCCGAAACCGCACCAGCTCGTGCCACGGGTTGTCCTCCGGGGTGCGGCCGCGCGCCGTCGCCCCCGCGCTCCGCGCCACGAGAATCTCGCTGCCGTCCGGACTCCACACCGGGTTCATGTACTCGGCGGGCCGGTCCGAGACCCGCGTCGGTTCGCCGCCATCGGCCGGGACGCGCCACAGGTGGCCGCCGTCGGCCCAGTCGAAGGTGGTAAACGCGACCTCGGTGCCGTCCGGGGACCACGCCGGCGCGTATTCGAAGCCCTCGAAGGAATCGGGGGTGAGCCGGCGGGGTTCACCGCCCGACGCATCCTGCACCCACAGCTTGCCCACGCCCTCGAAGACGATGTGCTGCCCGTCGCGCGACCCTGTGGGCCAGCGCAGAAAGCGCGCGTCGAACGTCCCGTCGGGAATGCTCCTCGTGCCGTACGCCATTTCCGAGATCGTACGCTGGACGCGCGCGGTGAACGGCACGGTCCCCACGCTGCCGCTGGCGGGGTCCAGAACCCGTATGCCTCCGCCCTGCGACAGGTAGATGCGGCTGCCGTCGGCGGACCACGTGAACCGGGGGAGAATCGGCCCCGCCCGGGTGATCTCCTGGGACATGTCCCACTCCACGGGGTCCATGATCAGGCGCTCGGTACCGTCCTCCAGGTCCCGCAGCCAGAGCCCGGTCCGCGGGCCGAAGACGTGTCCGCGGAACTCCAGGAGACCGTCGGGGATTCTTCGTCCGAACGCGAGAAAACGCCCGTCGGGGGAGACTTCGGGGGCGAATGCGCCGCCGCTCGTCATGCGCCCCTGCTGCATGGACTGTCCGCTGGTGATGCGGGTGACTTCTCCGGTGGCCAGTTCCAGCCGCCGGATCTGAAAGTCGCCCTTCGACGAGTCCTGCCCGCCGTAGGGGAGGATCGATCCCACGAACTGGTGGGAATACAGATACCGTCCGTCGGGCGAGACCGATGGCCAGCCCGGCATCTCGGTGGTGTACGGGACGAGCTCGATTCCGGTGCCACCGTCGCGGTGGTACATGAACAGGCCGTAGGAGAAGAGCCCGCCGGCGTTCATGTCGGTCTGCCGCACCACGATGTACTGGCCGTCCGGGGTCCACACCGGCTCCGACGCGCGGATGTTGATGTTCGTGAACACGGGACGCGGATCCGTGCCGTCGGCGTTCATGATCCAGAGGTTGTTCTGGCCTTCGCGGTCCGAAATGAACGCGATCTCCGAGCCGTCGGGCGAGAAGACGGGGTGGATGTTGAGCGCGAGATCGGAGTCCTGGGTTATGCTGGCGGCCTCGCCGCCGCCCGGCGGCATTCTGTAGATGTGGCCGAGCAGGTCGAAGACGAGCCAGCTTCCGTCCGGCGAGACATCGACCGACATCCAGGTGCCCTCGGTCGTGGTGAAGGCGATCTCGCGGGTCTCGCCGCGGGGCTCCGTGATGTCCCAGTCGGCGGGGGTCTGGGCGGACGCCGGGGTCGGGCTCAGGGCGGCGGCGAGTGCGACGGCGAGCGCGATGGCGAGCGCGGGGGTTGGGTTTGGCACCTGATGCCTCCTTGCGTGGGGGCTGGAGAAAGTCGCATCCGACGCGGCGGGCCGCGAGAGTCCGATCCCTTGGGGAGAACTGCCCCTGTCGGGTTTGCCGCCGTGTCCCCACGTTATCGTTCCCCGCCAGTCGCCAGTGAAGCCCCTCAAAAAGGACGGACAGGAGGAAGTCATGATCCGCCTCGCTTCTCGAAGCACGCTCGCCAGCAGAATTCCCCGCACGTTCCTTGCCCTGTTGGCATTTTTTGCCATCGCCCTGCCCGGCCGTGTGTTGTCGGCCCAGGATGCCGGCGACGGCGCCAATCAGGTTCCGCCGAGCGCGGCCGAAAGGATTCTCGCGGCCAAGGACTGGGTGCAGCCGCCCGCAGAGATCGCCGACGCCGTGCTCGCGCCGCGCTACCTGAACGTGACGCTCAACCAGCGCAGCCCGGACGGGCGCTGGTTCCTCCACGAGGTCGGCGACGGCCCGGTCACAATGGATCGCTTCTCGCGTCCGTTCGACGAGCTCGGCGGCCAGTTCTTCGAGCCCCAGGCGAATCGGCACCGCAGACTCTCCACGCGGAGTTCCGCCGGGCTGCAGGTGATCTCGGCGGCCGACGGATCCGTCACGGACATCGAGGTCCCGAGCGACGCCCGGGTCTCCGCTCCGCAGTGGTCACCGGACGGGTCCCGGATCGCCTTCTACGTCCACTTCGACGATGCCACGCACATCCAGGTGGCCGACCCGGAGAGCGGCGATTCGCGGCAGGTCACCCGCGACCCCGTGCTCGCTACCATGGTCACCACCTTCCAGTGGACCTCCGGCGGCGACGAGATCGCGACCGTGCTCGTTCCCGAGGATCGCCCGTCCCGTCCCATGGCGCCGGGCGTCCCGAGCGGCCCGCAGGTCAAGCAGACGGAAGACGGGAAGAACGTGCTGCGGACGTACGCGAGCCTGATGGCGACGCCCCATGACGAAGCGCTGCTCAAGTGGCACGTCACCGGTCAGCTGGCCACGATCGCGGTCGACAACCGGCGCGTCACCACCGTCGGCGAGCCGGCGTTGATCCGCAGCTTCGACTTTTCGCCGGACGGACAGCACGCGCGCGTCACCACGATGATCGAGCCGTTCAGCTACATCGTCCCGGTTACCAGCTTCGGCCGCATCGAAGAGATCTGGGACCGCGACGGCAACGTGCTTGCCGAGATCGAGGAGACCGAACTCAACACGGGCATTCGCGGCGCCCCGTCCGCCCCCGGAGTCGCGGGTGACGAGGAGGAGGCCGACCGCCGCCAGATGGCTTGGCGCGAGGACGGGGCCGGGCTCGTCTTCCTGCAGATGGAGCCCGAGCCGGAAGGGGAAGAGGGCGAGGACGCTGCCGAGGAAGAGGACGAGGACGAGCGTCCCGACGCCCGCCGCAAGGATCGCGTGGTGCTCTGGTCGCCGCCGTTCGGCGAAGAGGACACGACGATCCTCTACGAGAGCGACCGGCGCATGGCCAATCATCGCTACACGGCCGACTACGGGTGGCTCTTCGTCACCCAGCGGCCCGGTGGGGGCGGGGGTGGCCCGGCGGCCTTCGGCGGGGGCGGCGCGCGCGGCACGGTGACCGAGTATGCCGTCCGGCTGGACGATCCCGAAACGCGCTACACGATCAGCGAGTGGGACTCCGACGACTTCTACGCCAATCCGGGCTCGCTGCTGATGAGCGGCGGGCGCGCGGGCGGAGGCGCCGTCTTCCGCTTCGGGGGCGGCGGTGGCGGGGGTGCCGGCAACCAGTTCGTCGAGATCACGGGGGAGGACGGGACCGAATCCGTCTTCCTGATGGGGACGCAGTACTCCGAGGATCCGCTGGCGGAGTCGCCCAGGTCGTTCATGGACCGCGTCGACATTCGCACGGGCGACAGGGAACGCGTCTACGAGAGCTCCAACGACGGCGAATCCGAGCGCATCACTTCGGTGCTGGACGCCGCCGCGGGCCGCTTCGTCGTGCACCGCGAGAGCCCGACCGAAATCGGCCAGTCGTTCCTGGTCGACGGCGACACGCGCACGCAGCTGACGAGCAACGTCGACTACACGCCCGACCTCACCAACGCGCCGCGCCAGCGCTTCACGGTCGAGCGACCCGACGGCTTCAGCTTCCTGGTGAACGTGACGCTGCCTCCGGACTTCGAGGAAGGCCAGGAGCGCCCGGCAATGTTCTGGTTCTACCCGCGCGAATACGAGGACCAGGAGTCGTACGACGAGGGCGCCCGGACCTTCAACAAGAACGCCTTCCCCAACTTCGGGACCCGGTCGATCGAGTACCTCGTGCGGCTCGGGTACGTCGTGGTCGAGCCCGATGCTCCGATCGTGGGCGAGGCCGGACGGATCAACAACAACTACCAGCACGATCTGCGCAACAACCTCGCCGCCGTGATCGACGAACTCGACGCGCGCGGAATCATCGACCGCCGCAGGCTGGGTCTGGGTGGCCATTCCTACGGTGCCTTCGGTACGGTCAACGCCATGGTCCACACGCCCTTCTTCAAGGCTGGGATCGCGGGCGACGGCAACTACAACCGCACCTTCACTCCCCTGGGATTCCAGCGGGAGCGCCGCCACTTCTGGGACGCGCGCGAGGTCTACCTGGGGATGTCGCCGTTCGTTTACGCCAACAACCTGACCGGCGCGCTGCTCCTCTACCACGGCATGCACGACCAGAACGTGGGCACGGCCCCGGACCATTCGCCGCGCCTCTTCCACGCCCTCAACGGGCTGGGCAAGGATGCGGCGATGTATCTCTATCCGTTCGAGGACCACGGACCCGCGACCAGGGAGACGCTGCTCGACCTGTGGGCGCGCTGGGCCGCGTGGCTGGACGTACACCTTGCGGAGCAGGAGAGGCCGGTGACCTGATCGGCGGAGGGGAGGCCGAATGAAGGTCGGCGGCGTCCCCTACCGCGCGATCTTCACAGGGGGCGACGGGAGGGGGGTCCGGGTCATCGACCAGACCCTCCTTCCGCACCGGTTCGAGACCGTCCTATCCGCTCGCCCTTGCGGCCCGAGATGTTCGGGCGCGGAGGAGCCTGACGTCAGCATCGCGGCACGCTATTGAGTATTTTCACTCAGTAATTAGCTTATTCACATGAGTACCTTCCACCGCGCCCATGTTCAACGCCTGTTGAAGCTTCTCACGGAGAGCGGGCGACGACGCCTCATCGCCATCACCGGGCCTCGCCAGACAGGCAAGACGACCATCGCCCGTCAGGCGCTGGCGACACTACGGTCATCGGGAATCGCCTGGCGATATGTAGCCGTGGACGCGCCTCTGGGTGCGGGTCCGGAACTGCAACCCGGCGACACCCACTCGTGGCCCGAGTTTCGCGAATCATCGCACGCGGATGGTCGCGCCTTCCTCGGTCAACGCGATACCAGGTGGCTCGTTGGAATATGGGAACAGGCGCGCTATGCGGCCGAACGCTCACCTCGCGGTGCCGTCCTGGTGTTGGACGAGGTCCAGGACATATCGGACTGGTCCCGAACGGTTAAGGGTCTCTGGGACCAGGACCAGGCGACTGACTGTCCGCTCCGCGTGGTCGTCATGGGATCTGCGCCGCTTCAGTTGCTGGTCGGTCTCGGGGAACGGCTGGCCGGAAGGTTCTTGCCGTTTCCGGTCAGCCACTGGTCGTTACCCGAGATGGTCCGCGCCTTCGATTGCAGCATGGACCAATACCTGTTTTTTGGCGGGTATCCAGCCGGAGCGGAACGATGGGACGACGAGGACGATTGGCGGACGTACATCCAGGATGGAATCGTCCAGAGCAATGTTGAGCGGGACATCCTTGCCCTTACCCGGGTGGACAAGCCGGCGCTCCTTTCCAACCTGCTTGAACTGGGTTCCTTCTATTCGGGACAAATCCTGTCCTTCAACAAGATGCTCGGGCAACTCCAGGACGCTGGCAACACGACGACGCTGGCGCGCTACCTCATGCTCCTGGGCGGCGCCGGACTGCTGGCCGGGCTCAGCAAGTACAGCCCGAAGACTCACCGCCGACGTGCCTCCAGTCCCAAGCTCAACGTGCTCAATACGGCCCTCATGACGGCTTCGTCAGGGTACTCGTTCGAGGAGGCGAAGGCTGACCGCTCTTTCTGGGGTCGGATCGTGGAGAGTGCAGTGGGTGCTCATCTCTACAATACCCGAGCGCCGGGAGTGAGCCTCCACTACTGGCGCCGCAACGGCCTGGAGGTGGATTTCGTACTCGCACGCGGACCGCGCTTGACGGCTATTGAAGTGAAGACCGGCCTGCGGCGCGGAGCCGTGGGCGGAATGGAGGAGTTTGCGAAGCGGTTCAAGCCCACCCGCACCGAGATAGTGGGTACGGGTGGTGTGGCGCTCCACGAGTTCCTGTCTGAACCCGCCAGCTACTGGCTCGAGGAAGAGCAGTGACGCTTCGGGTGCCGCGGCGGGTTCACGAAGCGAGTCATGATCTGGTCCCGTCGCCCGAGGCCAATGCGGTCCGTTCCACAGAGGCCGGTTGGTTGGCGGACCACCGCGACGCGTCAGCGTATGTGCTGCTCGGCGAGCCCGGATCGGGAAAGACGACGGCGTTCGAGATGGAATGCCATGCCGATCCGGAGGGCAGCGAACTGGTGAGCGCCAGGGACTTCGCGGAGTTGGACTTGGAGAGCCACCCCGAGTGGCGCGGGAAGACCCTCTTCATCGACGGGCTGGACGAGATACGAACGGCATCCGGCAACTGGCGTGAACCGCTCGACTCAATTCGGAGATCCCTGGAGGGTCTCGGTCACCCGCGTTTTCGTCTCTCGTGCAGGGGAGGTGAGTGGTTGGGCGAGGATGATGCCGCCGCCCTCAGGCTGCTCGGCTCGTACCATGAATTGGTCTTGCTCCGATTGGATCCCCTGGACGAAGACGAGGTCCGCACCCTTATTGAACACCGCGTCGGGACAGTGCGTGCCAGCGCGCTCATGAGCGACGCACACGCGTTTGGCCTATATGGGTTTCTTCAGCACCCGCTCTATGTCGAGTTGCTGTTGGAAGGCGGAATGGGCACCGGTCGGATCTCGGGGCGCCGGAGCTTGTTCGAAGCGGCCTGCAAGTCGATGATCCGGGAGCGAAACCCGGCTCACCGCGCCGCTACACGGGGGGCATCTCGTCCTTCCGAGGCCGCATTGCTGAATGCGAGCGGCTGCCTCTGTGCCCTGAGCCTCTCCACGGATTCTCTCGGATGGGCGGTCGATCCGGCCGAAGCGACCCCGGGTTATCCGTCGATTCGCGAGATCGAGAATGCGGATTCCGCTGTCGTCGCCGAGGAATTGGACGGCGCGCTTCGTACCCGGCTGTTCAGGCTCGCTTCGTCCGGTCGTTTCGAACCGATTCATCGACAGGTCGCGGAGTTTCTTGGGGGCCGATTCCTGGGAAGACAGGTGGAAGACCGCAATGTGTCGCCGGCCCGGTTGCGCGCACTCATGGCGGGCGACGACGGTGCACCCGCGCCGTCGCTGCGTGGTCTGGCGGCATGGATCGCGGTGCATAGCCCGACAGCTCGCCCTTCTCTGATCCATGACGATCCGGTTGGTGTGGCCAGCTACGGGGACCCTTCGGAGTTCTCCCGGGAAGATCAGCGACAACTCCTGTCGAACCTTCGCGTGCGAGCGCGGGAGATCGACATATGGCAATGGCCGCCCTCAGCGCTCCCGTCGCTGGCCGGACCCGGAGCCCTTCCGATTGTGCGGGACATGATCTCTGGCCTGGAGCGTGACAACGCGACACAGTCGCTTGCATATCTGGCGTTGCAAGCCGTGGCTCAAATCGACGGTTCGTCCATTCCGGCGGATCTCGGGCCCCAATTGCTCAGCGTAGTCCGCGATCCGCACTGGTGGCCGGGGACCCGGGCTGCAGCCTTGAGATCGTGGATCGCAAGCTCGTCCGACGATCGCCATGCCATCGTCGAGGCTCTGAGGCTCCTGAAGGAGATCGGGGAAGACCGATTGGATGACCCGCGGGGGAGCCTGAGCGGGCTGCTCCTCGGCATTCTGTACCCGGGACACGTCACGCCCGAAAAGATCTGGAATCATGCGTGGCCGGTTGCCCCAGACCCCATTGGCAGTGGCCACCTGGACTTCTGGCTGCACGAGTTGCCGCGACGATCCGAAAGGGAGGGTTGCCTGGCGGAGGTGCTCGACAGCCTGTGTCAATGGCTGGGCGGAAGGCCGTATGGCATTGGCGACTCCTGCACTCGCAAAGGCGTTGCATGGATGCTCGCCCGCGCCCTCGAACAGCACGGCGACGACATCGAAACCGAGCGGTTGTACGCCTGGCTTGCGGCGGTCCTTCCCTTGATGCCGAGCAAGGGCGATCTCGAACTGTCAAGTCTGGTTCGACGTCATCTTGGTGTGGACACGCCGGAGGAGGACATCAGGTCCAGGACCGACGCCTGGCTCAGAGATCGACCATCGACGCAGAAAGCGCTGATGCTGGAGATCGTTCGCTGCCAGGATGACGATGATATCATCGTTCCGGCGGATCCCGTATCGCCCGCGGGCTCGCTGACCCTGGACGATGTACTCGCCGACGCTCCGGTCGCGGATTTCGCGCTCTGGTTCCTGGAACAGGCCGTATCGCTGTCGGAATCCCGTCCGTGGCTCGCGTGTCACATGCTGCGCCGGACTGGCGTCGGTAGCGGGCTCACCCTCGAGGAGGTCCGTGCCCGCGTTTCCGGCCACCCGCCACTCGAAGAGTGCCTCGAATCGCTGCTGGCACCCCTCCCGCAACCGAACCCGCGGCACCCGCTTGTCCTGAAGCGGGCCCGCAGACGGAAGGCATGGATCGATTGGGTGCGGCAGGAAGCCGGCGCACTGGAGTGCGGCGAGGGTCCGCCAAGAGCGTACCATGATGTTGCAAGTGCCTATCTGGGCGTCAACAGGTCGGTACCCGGTGACACTCCCGATGAGCGCGTCAGCAGTCTCTTCCTTGGCGACAAGGAGTTGTCGCGCGTCGCGCTGAACGGCCTCCGGCGGATGGCTCATCGCACCGATCTGCCATCGCTGGCCGAACTGGTCCGGCTCGATGACGACGGGAAGAACTCCTATTTCATCCTTCCGGTGCTGGCGGCCCTGGAGGAAGAAGAACGGATAGCCAACCGGGACAGCGCGCGGCTGGAGGGAGACGCGTTGCAACGCGCGCTCGGCTCCTTCTTCCTGGCCAGGGGCTACGAAGGCACCGACCCGGCGTGGTATCGAAGGGTATTGCGGTCCGACCCCGAAGACGTGGCCGATGCGTTCGTCAAGGTGTATGGGTCGCGCGTTCGGCGGTCCCCGGGCGTGGACAGACACCTGCGCGCATTGAGCGGTGACGAGTCTCATGGGAGCGTAGCCCGGGCCGCGCTTCCACGACTGCTGAAGTCGTTTCCCGCGAAAGCGAGGGCCGATCAGGTATTCCTGCTGGACCATCTGATACCGGCGGCGTTGGAGCACGTCGACCGGGACGAGTTGGCATCGATTGTTCACAGGAGGCTTCAATCGGCCAGCTTACGAATCGGGCACCGCGTACGGTGGCTGGCCACCAGCGTATTGCTTGGCCACCCGCAGTCGGGGGAACAGCTGGACCGTTTCCTTTCCGAGGGCTCGGACGCCCGGGTGCGCGAGTTCGCGGCCTTTCTGGGGGTTCCGGCGGTCGCGAAGCGCGTCCGATCTCTATCGGGCCGGTCGTTGGCGACGCTTGTCAGGAGGCTTGGCAGGCACTTCGGTCCCGTTTCCGGAGGAGTTCCCGGGCACTTGTCTTTCGAGGTGGACGAAGCGCTTCAAACCGACGGCCTGATCCGCACGGCTCTCGACGCACTCTCGTACCGCCACATGCCGGAGACCACGGAGCTCTTTCAAACCCTTCTCGGCGATGAACATCTTGCCGAATGGCGGCAGCCAATCGCCCAGGCGTCCGACGCGCAGAGGGCCGGTCGTCTGCGCGCGGAATATGAGCCGCCGACGATCCTGGATGTGGTGAGCGTGCTGAAGGACGGCCAGCCGGCCAGCGCGGCGGATCTGGCCGCGCTGGCCGTGGACAGAATCCTGGCGATCAGTGAGCGGGTGCGGGATGGTGATGCCGATCTCTGGCGCGACTTCTGGAGCGAAGGAAAACGCGGAATACCGAGAACGCCCAAGGTGGAGCCCTCCTGCGGGCTGGCACTTCTCCGCGCGCTGCGTCCTCGACTCCCGCCACGGGTGCGAGCGGAGTCAGAGGCAAGGTATGCGGGGGACAAGCGCTCCGACCTGCAGGTCTCCTTCCGCGACTTCGCCATTCCGGTCGAGACAAAGAAGAGCTCGAGCCGCGACTTGTGGACCGCCGTCGCCGATCAACTGATTCCCCGCTATGCCCGCGACCCGAGATCGGACGGCTACGGCATCTACGTCGTGTTCTGGCACGGCCAGGAGCACGCGAAGATCCCAGCGCCTACGGGAACACCCCCGCGAACGCCGGACGAACTAGGAGATCGCCTTGTGCGGCAACTGACGACCGAGGCCCGACGGACGATCTCGGTGATTGTGCTGGACGTAAGTCCGCCGTGAACGGCGGGCTCCCTATCCCGCGACGATCTTCCAGATTTTTCCGCGCAGCGAGTCGCTCACGTAGATCGAGCCGTCCGGTCCCGCGGCCACCCCCGTCGGACGGTTGTCCGCCTGGTTGGACGACGTGATCTGTCCTCCTGCGAACCCTTCCGCGAAGACGGACCAGTCTCCGGTGGGCGCGTCGCCCTCGAACGGGATCCACACCACGTTGTAGCCGGCCTGAACGGGCGTCCGGTTCCACGACCCGTGAAAGGCGACGAAAGCGCCGTTCCGGTAGGCCGGGGGGAAGGAGTCACCGCTCGAGAACGCCATCGCGTTGGGGGCCCAGTGGGCGGGCAGTCCGATCGCGGGCATGTCCATGTCGGCGCAACGCCCGACCGCGACGCCCTCGCCGCCGTACTCGGGGGCCAGCACCTTGGTGTTGTTGCTCGGATCGTGGAAGCAGTAGGGCCAGCCGAAGTCGGACCCCTGGCGGATGCGGGCGAATTCCTCGGAGGGCTTCTCGGTGCCGTCGGTGGTCGTGAAGTGCGCGGGCCAGAGCTCGCGCAGCTGGTCGCGCCCGTGTATGACCGCGTACAGCTCGCCGGACCCGGGGTGCACCGCGATTGCCGCTGCGTTGCGCACGCCGGTCGAGAAGCGTTCCCCGTCCGCCTGGGTCTGTCCGAGCACGTCGGTCGAAAAGCGCCAGATTCCCGCCCTCGCTGTGAGTTCGCCGCACGGATCGCGACCGGGCGCGCCAGGTGTGCGCGGGGTGGTCTGGCAGGCGTTGGACGGCGAGCCGATGCCCACGAAGACGCTGCCGTCGGAGTGCAGGGCGATGCTCTTGGTCGGATGATTGCGCGCGCTCGGAAGTCCGTCGACGATGGTCTCGGGTGCACCGGACGGCGTCAGCGAACCGGCGGCGACGGGGTAGCGCAGTACCGCGTTGTTTGTGGCCAGGTACAGCACGCCGTCGCCCAGCACGATCCCGCTACCGCCCTCATCGCCCCACCGCTCCGTCTGGTCGGCGGTGCCATCCCCATCGAGGTCGCGCAGCGCCACGACGCCGCCCGTCGTGGTGCCGCGGTTGCGTAGCGCCACGAACACGTCACCGTTGGCGGCCACCGCCAGTTGTCGGGCGGCGCCCACGCCAGGGTGGTAGACGCGCGCGCAGAAGCCGTCCGGCACCGAGATGGCGGGATCGCAAAGCGGATCCACGGGAACTTCGGTCGGCACCTCGGGCGCGGGGGAGTCGACGGGCCCGCACGCGGCGGTGATCGCGACGCCGGCGGCCATCGGATACAGCATTCTCGGTTTCATTAGATATCCCTGCATAGATTCCAGGTGAGAACGGGACGACGATCAAGTCGCGACGGCGACCCAGGCACGAGCCGCCTCAACATGATAATGCTACGCCGCAGTGCACAGGCAATTGCAGTCGGCCTGCTTCTGGCCACCGCCCTCGACGCCCAGTCCTTCCCCAACCCGTACCGCGCCACGCTCGGCTGGGAACGGCTGCCCGAGGGCCGCACCCTCGGAATCGTAAGCGGGGTGATCCCGGACCCTGACGGCGAGCACCTGTGGATCCTCGACCGCTGCGGTGCCAACCAGTGCGCGGGCACCGATCTCGATCCGATCCTCAAGTTCGACCTGGAAGGCAACCTGGTAGACAGCTACGGCGCGGGACTCTTCGCCTTCCCGCATGGCTTCGCGCTCGACCGGGACGGCTACCTGTGGGTCACGGAGGGCGGCGCGCACGGCGACGCGCGGGCCGCATTGGGCGAGTCCATGGGGATGGGCCACCAGGTCTTCAAGCTCACGCGCCAGGGCGAGGTGGTGATGCGGCTCGGCGAGGCGGGCGTGCACGGCGACGACGAGTCGCACTTCAACGGGCCCTCGGGCGTGGCGATCGCGCCCAGCGGGGACATCTGGATCGCGGACGGCCACCGGGGCGGCAACAACCGCATCGTCCGCCTGGCCCCCGACGGCACGTTCATCCGCGCCATCGGCGGCGGCATCGGCTCCGAGAGCCGCGAGCCGGCCCGCTTCAGCGATCCCCACGACATCAAGATCGACTCTCGCGGGCGGGTCTACGTCGCGGACCGGGGCAACAGCCGCATCCAGGTCTTCGGCCCGGAGGGGGACCTTCTCTATATCTGGACGCAGTACGGCAAGCCGAGCGGCCTCTTCATCGACCCCAACGACATCCTGTACGCGGGCGACGGCCTCTCGGGCGACCTGCGCACCGGCCCGCCCGACCCCTGGCGCAGCAACTTCGGCTGGGAGAAGGGCATCCGCATCGGCGACCTCAAGACCGAGCAGGCCTGGGTCACCTACTTCATCCCCCAGCACGACGAGAACGTCGGCCCGGGGATCGAGTTTCTGGGCGTCGACTTCGACGGCAACATCTACGCCGGCGAAATCAACCGCATGCGCATGGTGCGCTACGTGCCGGAACGCCCGCTGCTGATCGGGGGAAGGCGCTAGCGGGGTCCGGCGCCTCCGTGTCGGCGCGTGCGCCCCCTACCTGGCAACCGAGAACGCCGCGCTCGCGACCTGGTCGTCCCACCAGACCGTGAGCATGCCGCCATTGCTCGTCATGTCGGTGAAGGCGATCACCATCTGGTCGGCGGACATCGCGCTTGTGGCCACGCTCATGGTCGTGCGCAGCACGTCACGGTCCGGCGTGTAGTTGTAGGCACCCCACAGCGTGTTCGGGTCCTCGTCGCGCGGGTTGGCCTTGGCTCCCCAGTTGGAGAAGATCAGCGTCCACTCGCTCTCGGTGAGCTCGGCGAACACGGTGTAGTCGCCGGCCGGCAGGCGCTGGCCGCCGAACATGAGGTCCGTCTCGGTCATCAAGGTGGTGGACTGGTTCGCGCCGAGCCGCCAGACGGGTGCACCGCGCAGGAACGCCTGACCGTACTCCGCCCCGGAGCCGAAGAGGTCGCGCCCGCGCAGAATTGGCCTTCCGTAGTCGACCACGACCCAGCTGCCGCCCTCGTAGCGGCCGTTGTCGTTGTATGAGCCACCGACCTGCGTGGCGGCTTCGCCGCGGGGGCTGGCCGGCCGCTCCTGGGCGTTGGCGGTGGCCGCGAAGGCGAGTGTCAGGGCAAGGGGGGCGAGCGTGCGGGCGATCTTCATCGGTTTCTCCTGCGGGGTGAATGGAACGACCTCTCTGGTAACCAGGGGAGGGACTGAATACTAAGTATGCGCCGGGGAACCGGGAAGTGGCGTTGCGTCAATCTGCGGGGCGAGGGAGATTCGGATTGGTCCGCAATGACGACTATCTGATGGGGCTGTCGAATACGATGAGCGGCTGTGCGGCGGATTGAGCGCGGGTAGCGGAGCCGGCGGGGGCGGCAGCGGCATCCGCTGGATCCTGAAGCAGATCCTCGGCCGCGCGCTATTGCCGCACCACGTACTCCGCTGGCTCGGTCGCCGACGGGTGCATCGCCGCGTCCCAGCCGTGCATGCCAACGCCCAGCTGGCGCTCTACAACCGCATGCTCCCGGGAGACTTCCTCCACTACGGCTACTTCGACGACCCGGACACGCCCCCCGGGGCGATCAGCTTCGACGACCTCCATCGAGCCCAGGCTCGCTACGCCGAAGAGGTGATCGCTCTGATCGAGCCCTCCGACGCGCCGATCCTCGATGCCGGCTGCGGAATGGGCGGCATGCCGGGACTCCTCCGCGCAGCGGGCCACGACGTCACAGGCCTCACCCCGGACCGCTTCCAGGCCGAGCACATTCGTAGGTCCTACCCCGGCGTCCCCGTCCTGCATTGCCGTTTCGAAGAAACCGATGTTGACAAATACAAAGCATATTTTGACACCATCATCCACGCGGAGTCCCTCCAGTACATGAACGCTGAGGGTGTTTTCGGCGTATTGGACAAAATCCTAATACAATCTGGCACATGGATCGTGGCCGACTACTTCCGGGTGGGTCGCCGCACCGACGGCCGCCGCACCGACCGCCGCCACCGGTCCGGATGGCGCCTCGACACCTTCCGCACCAGTCTGCGGCGGCACGGATTCAAGGTGATCCACGAATCCGACATCACCGCCCACGTGCTTCCGACGCTGGCCTTCGCCCGCATGCTCGCCGATCGCATCGCGCTCCCCGCACTCGACTTCGCGCACGACAAGCTCCGCGCAAAAAACCCGGCACTCCATTACGTTCTGGAGAACGTGGCCGAACGCGCCAGCGATGCCGCGGTCCGCAGCGCGGCCGTGCTCGATCCGGCCTTGTTCGCCGCGCACAAACGCTATCTGCTGATGAAGATCCGCAGGACCTGAAGGGGAGAAGAGTGATGTTCCGGAGTCATGCCCTTGTCGCCACAGCCGTTCTCGCCGCTTCCGTCCCCGGCCTCGCCATCCCGGCCCTGTCCCCGCTGGCCGCCCAGGACGTTACCGTCGTCGAGTACGAGCCGCGCAACACCCTGGTCGTCCCGGAGAACCCGGTCACCCGGGCCCGCTTCCCGTTCGTGGACATTCACGGCCATCAGCGTGGCGAGAGGATGTCGGCCGCCGACATCGAGCGGCTGGTGGGGGAGATGGACGAACTCAACATGGCGGTCATGGTGAACCTCTCCGGTGGCAGCGGCTTCTCGCTGACCGCGGGGCTCGAGAACATGACCGCGCGGCACCCGTCGCGCTTCGTTTTCTTCGCCAACACCAACTTCTTCGGCGTCGGGGAGCCCGGCTGGGGCGAGGAGGCCGCCGCGCAACTCGAAGAGGACGTGAGGAACGGGGCCGCGGGCCTCAAGATCTTCAAGGGCCTCGGCATGGCGGATCGGGACACCGACGGGAACCGGATCCCGGTTGACGACCCGCGTATGGCGCCGCTGTGGGACAAGGCCGGCGAGCTCGGGATTCCGGTGCTCATCCACTCCGCCGACCCCGCTGAATTCTGGCAGCCCCACGACCGCTTCAACGAGCGCTGGCTCGAACTGCGGCTGCGGCCGCGGCGGATTCGGCCTCCCGACCGGTTCCCCTCGTTCGAGCAGATCATCGGCGAACAGCACAACCTCTTCCGCAACCACCCGAACACGAACTTCATCGCGGCCCACCTCGGCTGGCTCGGCCATGACCTCGAGCGGCTCGGCGAGATCCTCGACGAGATCCCGAACATGTACGTCGGCCTGGGCGCGGTCGTGTACGAACTGGGCCGGCAGCCGAGGTTCGCGCGCGAGTGGCTGATCGAGTACGGGGACCGCGTTCTGATGGGGAAGGACTCCTACAACCAGGAGGAATTCCACACCTACTTCCGCGTCTTCGAGACCGAGGACGACTACTTCGACTACTACCGCAACTACCACGCGTTCTGGCAGATGTACGGCCTGGGCCTCCCCGACGAAGTGCTGCGGAAGATCTACTACGAGAACGCGCTGAACCTCGTCCCGGCGATCGACCGGAGCCTGTTTCCCGGCTGACGGCGCGCCTCGCGTGACAGCGGTTTGGTACGAGTCGACGGGGCCCGCCCGGGACGTGCTCCGCTACGGGGAGGCCGAGACGCCGCGCCCGGGGCGAGGGGAGGTTCGCGTTCGCGTCGCGGCGTCGGGGGTCAATCCCTCCGATACCAAGCGGCGGGGCGGTTGGCTCGGCATGGATATGGGGCACGCACGCGTGATCCCTCACTCGGATGGGGCGGGGACGGTGGACGCGGTGGGCGAGGGGGTCGATCCGGGGCGGATCGGTGAGCGGGTCTGGGTGTGGAACGCGCAGGGCGGCGGCGGGCGGCCGTTCGGGACTGCTGCCGAATGGGTGACGGTGCCGGCCGGGCAGGCGGTGCGGTTGCCGGACGGGGTGCCATGGTCGGTCGGGGCCGGGTTGGGCGTCCCCGGGTGCACCGCGCACTACGCCGTGCTGGGGGACGGGCCGGTGCGCGGGAAGCGCGTGCTCGTGCAGGGCGGGGCGGGGGCGGTGGGCCACATGGCCGTGCAGATCGCGGCGCTGGGCGGGGCCGAGGTGATCGCAACGGTGAGCGGCGCGGCGAAGGGGGAGGCGGCGGTGCGGGGCGGTGCGCGCCACGTGGTGGACCGCGCCCGGGAAGATGTGGTGGATCGGGTACGGGATCTGACCGGCGGCGACGAAGTGGATCGCGTGATCGAGGTGGACCTCGCGGCCAACATCGGGATCGACGTGGAGGTGCTGCGGCCGAACGGCACGATCGCGTCGTATTCGTCGACCTCGGGACCGGAGTTGCCGCTGGCCTACTACCCGCTGGCCTTCAAGGACCTGCGGATCCACTTCGTGCAGGGCTACCTGCTTCCGGCCGCGGCGCGCCAGGCGGCGATCCGCGATCTCACGGTGTGGTTGTGCGCGGACCAGCTGGAGGTCTGAATCGCGGAGACATTCCCGCTCGTGGACACCGCCGCTGCCCACGAGCTGCTCGAGTCCGGACGGGCCGACGGAAAGGTGGTGGTGGCGATGCAGCACGACTACCGGGAGGCTTGACGTTGTTGTTCGTTGCAGAACCAGTCCAGGGCCCAGGCCCAGTCGATGCGCTCGCCGTGCCACAGCGTGGTGCCGGCCCAGGGGCTGATATCCGCCCGCCCGTGCCAGCGGGCCAGGCCGTAGTCCGGCGGTGGCACTGCCTCGCCGTCTACCGCAGGCCCGGCCAAACCGCCGCGAGGCAGCAACTTGCCGATGTCCGGAGGATCGGGCGCCACGGGCATCGGCACCCCCAGCGGGTTGAGGAAGCGCAGCACTCCCCTGTCGTCCACCTCCACCCGCCAGCCGCCCTCGTGGACCGCGCGGTGGTGGAAGGGGCAGAGCAGCACGAGGTTGCCCAGAGCGGTTTCGCCGCCCTCGGCCCAGGGGATGATGTGATGGGCGTGGGTGCGGAGCCGCGACCCGCATCCGGGGAATCGGCAGCCGCCGTCGCGGGCGTCCAGCGCCTTGCGGAGCCGCCAGTCCACGGTCCGCCGCCGCCGTCCGACGTCGAGCACCGAGCCGTCCTTCCCCCGCGCGATGGGCACGACCTCGGCATCGCAGGCGAGCCGCGAAGACGTTTCAGCTGAAACGCGCGAGCCCTCTTCCGTGACTAGGGCCAGCGGCGCTTCTTCCGCCAGACTGTCCGGCGCCTCCGGCGTCTCCAACCCGCCCTCTGCAAACGCGTGCACGACGAGATGGACCCGGGGCTGGACGTGCTCGTCGAGCCACAGGCCCAGGGCGTCGGCCCGGCGCTGGTTGGGTGTGATCTTCTGCTCGGTTCCGGCGGCGCGCTGCTCGCGGTAGAGCTTCCGTTCGGCCGCCTCGAGCGCCTTGAGCAGCAGGCTTCCCACCTCGGGGCTGAGCCGGCCGCGGATCTCGTAGTTGCCGTCTTCGACGGGGTACAGGTCGAGGCCCCGGCGCTCGGCGCGGACGGCCTGCGCGTCCTCGCTCCGGGCGATGCGGCGCGAGTCCCGGACCAGGCGCTCGACGTGGGCGGCGGTGCCGTGGTGGGCGAAGGAGAGGAGTTCCTTCTCGTTCTCGGGTGTGGCGATGCGGGTCAGGGCCCGGACCTTGGAGTAGGAGAGCTTCCCCCTGGCGAGGGCCTTCGAGATGCGGGGCAGTGCGGGCAGGCAGCGGGCCACGCGGACCTTCTCGCGAGCGGGTCCGAGCGAGATGCCGGTGCGCCAGGAGAGCCAGTGGGCGCAGGAGCGGAAGCCCTGCCAGCGTCCTTCTTCGTCGTAGGTCTGGAGCCGGCAGAGGAGCTGGTAGACGGCGGCGTCCAGGTGCGCGGAGAGCGCCGCGATCTCGTCGCCGAGCGGGTCGTCGCCGGGGGAGGGGGCAGTGGGGACAAGGGCCGTGGAGGCCGTGGAGGCGGTGGTCGTGGTGGTCGTGGTGGTAGACATGCTGATCCGATCCCGGAGTCATGGGTGGCTGGTTGTGTTCTTACCCTCTTATACCCCACAGTTCGGGAAAAGTTCGGGTCGATGTTCAAAGGAAACGGGCCGGGCCGTGGCCGCTACGGCCCGTCCACTACCAGCACCCCCGACCCGTCGATCCTTCCCGACTTGAGTGCGATCAGCGCCTCGTTGGCCTGCTCCAGCGGGAATCTGGTGACCTTGGGCCGGATGGGAATTTCCGCGGCGGCTTTCAGGAGTTTCCGCCCGTCGTCGCGGGTGTTAGACCGATTCACTGCAGAGATTCTCTCGCCCCGCCGCGCAGTATCCGCACGCGCCGCATGTGCCGCGCAGCCAGGCGATGCCCACGCGGTCTCCCGGCCGGTACCGCCTCGCGCCGGCTCCCCGCGCCTCCACCACGCCCACCACCTGGTGGCCGGGGACCAGCGGCAGGTTCGCCGCCCTCAGATCCCCTTCGATTACATGCAGATCCGTGCGGCAAACGCCGCAGGCCGTGACGCGGATCCGGACTTCGCCGGGGCCGGGTTCGGGTCGCGCGACCTCGACGGTTTGCAGGGGCCGGCTTTCGATGGGCGTCTGCCGTTTCAGAATGCAGGCTCGGAGTGGATCGTCGCTCCTTTCCGGCGTCGGGGCCTGGGGGGACTCGTGTCGTGCGGCGGGGAGTCGTGTCCGGTGATCGTCGTTCGGGGGCGCTGGTCGGGGCAAGGTTCTCGGCCTCCCAACGGGAGCGGGGTCCCGTTTGTCCCTGTATGTACCCGCTGTGGCGTTGCGGCTTCGCGCGAGGCCACACAATATGACGTTCCGCGGCTTCGAGATGGCTGCGGGAACCACTTCCAGGGAGGATCCGACCGATGTTGACCCGACGTGAATGGCTCCAATCGACCGCAGCCGCCGGCGCCGCCGGGGCGGTGCTCGCTCTCGATCCCGGCTTGCTGCGTGCGTTGCGACGGCAGGAAATGATGACCCGAGCGATTCCGGCTACTGGCGAGCAGGTGCCGATTGTGGGGCTGGGGAGTTCCGCGACGTTTTCGCGGGTGGCCCGGGGCGACGATGTGAGTCAGCTTCGCGATGTCCTGCGCACCTTTGTGGACTACGGCGGAACCGTGTTCGACACGGCGCCCAGTTACGGATCCTCCGAGGAGGTGTCCGGACGGCTGGCGATGGAGATGGGCATCTCCGACCGGATTTTCTGGGCGACCAAGGTCAACGTGGCGGGGCGGGGAGGCGGATCGGTGGATCCGGCTGCGGCCCGCGCGCAGGTCGAGCGTTCCTTCGAGTACTTCGGCGTGGATGAGATGGATCTGATCCAGGTGCACAACCTGGGTGACCCGCCCACGCAGGTGGGCATCATCGAGGAGCTGAAGCAGGAAGGGCGGATCCGCTACATCGGGATTACCAGCACCAGCAAGCGGCAGTATCCGGCGCTCGTGCAGGCCATGCAGGACTATCCGCTCGACTTCATCGGGATCGACTATGCGGTCGACAACCGGAGCGCGGCCGAGGAGATCTTCCCGGTGGCCGAGGACCAGGGCATCGGGATCCTGGTATACGTGCCCTTCGGCCGCACCCGGCTGTGGTCGCGGATCGGCGACCGCGAGGTGCCCGAGTGGGCCCATGAGTTCGGTGCCGATTCGTGGGCGCGGTTCTTCATCAAGTTCGCCGCGGCGCACCCGGCCGTGACGTGCGTGACGCCGGCCACGAGCAACCCGGAGCACATGATCGACAACCTGGGCGCCGGCATGGGCGGGCTGCCCGACGAAGACCAGCAGGCGCGGATGATCGAACTGGTGGACGCGCTGCCGCCGGCTCCGCGCCGCCGCGGAGTCTGAAAGTGATCGACCGCCGCCGCTTTATCGGAACGTCAATCGCCGGGGGCGCCGCCGCCGCGCTGGGCACTTCCGCGTGCGCTCCCGACAGCCCGACGCGGGATTCGGAGCCCGGTGCGGGGGCAGGGGCCGGGGCCGCGGGCACCCGGCCCGGAGCCTTCGAACTGGACGAGACCACGGTCGCCGACCTGCAGGCGGCGATGGCCTCCGGCGAGCGGACGGCGCGCTCGATCACCGAGCTCTACCTGGAACGCATCGCGGCGCTGGATGGGCAGGGTCCGGAGTTGCGGTCGGTGATCGAGACCAACCCGGAGGCGCTGGACATCGCTGACCAGCTCGACGAGGAGCGGCGGACGAGCGGGCCGCGCGGGCCCCTGCACGGCATTCCGGTCGCGCTCAAGGACAACCTCGACACGCACGACAGCATGACGACCACGGCGGGGTCGCTTGCGCTGGAGGGCTCGATTCCGCCGCAGGACTCGTTCGTCGCGCAGCGGCTGCGCGAGGCGGGCGCGATCATCCTGGCCAAGTTGAACATGAGCGAGTGGGCGTACTTCCGCGGGGAGCGGGCGACGAGCGGGTGGAGTGCGCGGGGCGGCCAGTGCCGCAACCCGTATGCGCTCGACCGCAACCCGTGCGGGTCGAGCTCCGGCTCGGGCGTGGCGGCCGCGGCGAACCTGTCGGCGCTGACCGTCGGCACCGAGACCGGGGGGTCGATCATGTGCCCCTCCTCGACCAACGGGATCGTGGGGATCAAGCCGACGGTGGGGCTGTGGAGCCGCTCCGGGATCATCCCCATCTCGCACTCGCAGGATACCGCGGGCCCGATGTGCCGCACGGTGGCCGACGCGGCCGCGCTGCTGGGGCCGGTCACCGGCGTGGATCCGCGCGATCCGGCTACGGCGGCGAGCGACGGCAACGCGCACGCGGACTACACGCAGTTTCTGGACGCGGGCGGCCTGCAGGGGGCGCGCGTCGGCGTGGCCAGGAGTTTTCCGGGCTTCTCGCCCGATTTGCTGGCGGTCTTCGACGAAGCGGTCGAGGCGATGCGCGAGGCGGGCGCGGTCGTGGTGGATCCCGCCAACCTGCCCAACGCGGCCTGGAACGACGAACAGCCGCTGCTGGTGCTCGAGTACGAGTTCAAGGCCAACCTGAACGCGTACCTGGCCAGCCTGGGGCCGGACGCGCCGGTGAAGACGCTCGCCGAGGTCATCGCGTTCAACGAGCGCAACGCCGACCTGGAGATGCCGCACTTCGGGCAGGAGCGGCTGATTGCGTCGGAGGCGCGCGGGCCGCTGACCGACCAGGTCTACCTCGACGCGGTCCGCGCGATCCAGCGTGGCAGCCGCGAGGACGGGATCGACGCGGTGATGGACGAGCACAACCTGGACGCGATCGTCGCTCCGACGCGCGGTCCGGGCTGGAAGACCGACCACATCCTGGGCGACTCGCTCGGCGGCGGGTCGAGCGCGGGTCCGGCGGCGATCGCCGGGTATCCGGACATCACGGTGCCGATGGGGTTCGTGTCGGGGCTGCCGGTGGGCGTGTCCTTCTTCGGTCGCCGCTGGAGCGAGCCCGTGCTCCTGCGCATCGCGTACGCGTACGAACAGGCGACCGGCCACCGGGTGGCGCCGACCTTCGCGGAGACGCTGGGGTAGGGCGCGTCAGGCTCGCGCCCCGAGCCGTCCGTCAGGCTTTCTGAAAGCCGGTCACCCGGCGGATCGTCCCGTCCGGATCCGCCTTGATGTGATTGAATCCCTCGCTGCCGCCGCCCGGTCCCGTGGCGCGCCATCCGACCAGCGCCTCGCCGCGGCAGACGCGCACGTCGCCCGTGTGCTCGAGGCTGTAGCCGGGCATGTAGTGGTGACAGCTGGCGATATGCATGGAGAGCAGGCCGAGTCCGGTGAGGCCGGTCCAGTCGTCCCGGAAGGTGATGTCTTCCGCGCAGCACCGGCGCAGTGCGGCCATGCGCTTCTCTTCGTCCTGCTCGTTCCACGCGGAGACCCATTCCGGCAGCGTGCGCTCCAGTCCCGCGCCCAGGTCGATCCGGTTCGCCTCCAGGTTGAGCCGGCTCATCTGGAAGTGCCAGCCGCCCTCCTGCTGCTTTGCCGCCTTTGCCGAGGGCAGCCCGCTGTGACGCAGGTCGACCCTGCACCCCGACCCGGCGGCGTTCACCCGGAACTCCAGCAGCGAGGACCCGGCCGGGTGCGTGTCGGCCTGGATTCCCGTCTCCATCCCCCAGGTCAGTTCCAGGCGACGCGCATCCGCGTCCACGGCCACGATCTCGCCGGCGATCACGATGTTGAAGTTCGGAAACGCCGCCCGGAACGGGCTTCCAGGCTTCGGTTCGAAGGTGACCTCGCCCTGCATCCAGGTCGAAAAAAGCTCCGGTTCGGTGAGGATCGACCACACCGTCGCGGGGCTCGCGTCGATCTCGACCGACAGGTCGATCACGCTTGCATCTTTTTCCACGTCCGTCTCCCGGCTTAAGCCCGTTTGAATCCGGTTGCCCGCTTTCGGCGTCCGGCTTACCGTCTCTCGGTCTCGTCCGATCACAAGAGGGGGAGGAAGGTACGATGAGCGAGCATCTGCGCAACGTCGGAGGGGCGGTGCTGGGCTGGGTCGTCATGTACGGCTGCGTTTTCGTGCTGATGTTGGGCGTCTGGACGATGCTGGGCGCTGACCGAGTCTTCCAGCCGGGGAGCTGGGAGGTGTCGGGGACATGGAACGTCCTGTCGATCGCGATCGGCCTGATTGCCGCGGTCATGGGCGGTCTGGTGTGCGCCAGGGTCTCCGCCGACAAGCGCGGCGTGTGGATGCTTGTGGCGCTGGTCGTGGTGCTGGGCGTAGCAAGCGCGCTGCTCTATGCTCCCGTGACGGACGCGGCGTCGGGTGTCCGCCCACCGGGTGTTTCCATGGCGGAAGCAATGATGACCTCCCAGCAGCCGACATGGAGTGTGTGGCTGAATCCGGTGCTGGGCGCGATCGGAGCGCTGTTCGGCGCCAGGCTGGTCAAGAGCGATTAGTCGGAGTCGACCCAGCTCCTTCGACCGCTCCATCGTCGAGGGGCCCATCGGCCGCGCCGTCTGGAAGCTGGCGTGGCCCACGATGCTGCAGAACGTCATCGGAGGTCTCCAGGGCCTCGTCGACCACGCCATGGTGGGGAACTTCGTCGGTTACGCGGGGAACGCGGCGATCGGCGTGTCGTGGCAGATCTTTCTGGTCGTTCACGTGTTCATCGGGTCGCTGTTTACCGGCATGGGCGTCCTGGTGGCGCGGTTCGCCGGCAGGAACGAGCCCGAAATAGTTAACAAAGTTGTTTACCAATCGTTCCTGACCGCGGCGATCCTGTCCATCGGCATCCTGGCGCCGGTCGGCTACTTCCTCGCGCCCGCCCTTCTCGATCTGGTCCACGCCGCCCCCTCGGTGCAGGCCGAGGCCCTGCCCTACATCCGCACACTTTTCATCTTCAGCTTCGGGATGATGGTGTTCTTCATGCTGGGCGGGGCGCTGCGCTCGGCAGGTGACGCGCGGACGCCGTTGCGTCTCGGCATCTGGATGACCGTGCTCAATCTGATCCTGAACGTGATTCTCATCCGCGGGTTGGGACCGATCCCGGCGTTCGGCACGCTCGGGGCGGCGATGGGCACGGTGATCGCGGCCGGGATCATGGCGGTCGCCGCCGCCTACTCACTCTTCCGCGGCCGCTGGGTGATCCGCATGCGCCGCGGCATGGACTGGAGACCGGACCCGGCGATCATCCGCCAGCTCTTCCGGTTCGGACTGCCGACGGGGATTCAGGGCGTGGCCATGAACATCGGTGGAGTCGTCCTGCTGCGCTTCATCGGCTCGCTGGCGAGCAGCGCCGAGGCCCAGGCCGCGTATTCGGTGGCCTACGGCCAGCTGTTCTCGCTCGTTACCTGGACCTCGGTCGGGCTGATGGGGGCGACCGCCGCCGTCGCGGGACAGAACCTGGGCGCGGGCAAGCCCGAGCGGTCCGCAGAGGGGGTGAAGATCGCTTCACGGATCGGGATCTGTGTTGCGGTGGGCATCGGGCTGCTCTTCCTGCTCGCTCCCGGGCTGCTGCTCGACGCTTTCGGGATGGACGACCCCGCCGTGGCCGCGCTGGGTGCGCAGCTGCTGGCGTTCCTCAGCGTTTCAGGAGTCTTCGTGGCGGTTGCGCTTGCGTACAACGGCGCCTTGCAGGGCACGGGCGACACCCGGGGCGCACTGTACATATCGCTCATCTCCCAACTCGCGCTGCCCCTGGCGATTTGCGGCGCGATCCAGGCCGCGGTCGGCCTCGAGCCCCACCACATCTGGTTCGCGATCCTGGCGGGACACGTGACGCGGTGCGGCCTGGGGGTCCTCCGCTTTCGCCAGGGCCGCTGGCGCCGGATCGAGGTGGGGATCGGCTAGCTGCGGCTGGCCCGCCGGCATGGCGCCGGAGCCGGCCGGCCACCAGCTTGTCGTTGCGACCCGGTATTCGCACGTGTTCCATCTCCCACCGGAAGGCATTCAGAGATGTCCGGAAGTTGCCCGAAAGCCGCAGCCGCAGTCGTTCTCCCGGCGATGCTCGCCACCGTCGCGCTGCTCGTTCCCGCCGACGTCGCCGCCCAGCCGCGCCGCCCGCTCGAGATCGAGGACTACTACCGCCTGAAGGCGGTCGGCAGTCCGGCGCTGTCTCCCGACGGTTCCCGCGTGGCCTTTGTGGTGACGTCGGTTCTGGAGGATGAGAACCGCCGCCACAGCGAGATCTGGCTGGCCGGCGCGGACGGGGCGGGGGAGGCCACACGTCTGACCAGCCCGAGCTTCAGCGCCTCGAGCCCGGCCTGGACCCCGGACGGCCGCCACCTCCATTTCTCGTCGCGGCGGCCCGCCCCCGGTGGCGAATCCTCCGGCGGACCCTGGTTCCTGCGGATGGACGGCGCGATGGGGGAGGCGTTCCAGATCGAGGGACTGGACGGCTCCCCGACCTTCAGCCCGGACGGGCGCTGGATCGCATTCACCAGGGCCGTTCCCCCCGCGGGCACGAGGCCCGCGCCCGCCTACGATTCGGACTTCGAGCGCCGCACCGCCGAGCGCTTCGACGGTCGCGTCTACGACTGGATGAACTACCGCTTCGACCGGCGCGGCTACCTCCCCGACCCCCGCGACCCCTGGGCCACGCCGCCGCGCGAGGTCTTCCTCCTGCCGGCCGAGGGCGGCGAGCCCCGGCAGCTGACCGAACTGGGCGTCAACGCTTCCGGGCTGGCGTGGAGTCCGGACGGCAGCCGCATCGCCTTCACTGCGGATGCCCAGCAGCGTGACGAGCACAGCTACGAGCGCGCCGACCTCTGGGTGGTGTCCGTCGACGGGACGATGGCCCGGCTGACCGACGACGAGTTCAACTACGGCGGTCCTGCGTGGTCCGCCGACGGCCGTGAGATCGTGGTGCGCGGCAACGAGGGCCTCGACGTGATCATCCGCGAAGCGCGCGACCGCGGAGCCCCGTCGGACCTGTTCGTGTTCGATGCCGGCACCGGCGAGCGCCTGCGCAACCTCACCGAGGACTGGGATCTCATTCCCGGGGGTGCGACGTGGTCCGCCGATGGAAGCCACGTGTACTTTTCGGCGAGTGTGACCGGGAATTCGCATCTGTTCCGGGTCCCGGCGGCTGGCGGCACGGTGGAACAGGTTACCGACGGTGACCGGCGGCTTGGCGGTTTCTCGTTCTCGTCCGACTTCTCCCGGATGGCTTTCACGGTTACCGATCCGGTACGCCCGGCCGACATCCGGGTCGCGCGGACGACCGGCGCGGACGAGCGGCGGGTGAGCAACAGCAACGACGCGCTGCTGGCCGAACTCGACCTTTCAAGTCCCGACCGACTTCTCTTTCGGAGCGAGGACGGCACCGAAGTAGAGGGCTGGATGCTGCCGGCGCGCGGGTACGGCGATGGGGTGGGTGGGGGCGGCTTCCCCATGATCCTCCAGATGCACGGCGGGCCGCACGGCGCATACGGCAACGACTTCTCCTTCGATCGGCAACTCCTCGCGGCGCGGGGCTACCTCGTGCTGTACACCAACCCGCGCGCGTCCACCGGGTACGGCGAGGACTTCCGCTGGGGCACGTGGGGCGGGTGGGGATTCAACGACTACGAGGATGTCATGGCCGGGGTGGATCACGCGATCGCCAACTACGATGTCGACACGGATCGGATGGGTGTCACCGGCTACTCCTACGGTGGCTACCTGACCAACTGGGTCATCACGCAGACGGACCGGTTCGCCGCCGCGATCGCGGGCGCGTCGATCTCGAACTGGGTGAGCGACTACGCCGTCGCCGACATCCCGCGCACCAAGGAGAGCGAGTTCTACGGTCCGCCCTGGGAAGAGCGGGGACTCGAGCACCTGCTGCGCTCGTCTCCGCTTATCCACGCGAAGGGCGTCACGACGCCGACGATGTTCGTGCACGGCGAGTACGACCACCGCGTGCCCATCGAGGAGGCCGAACAGATGTACGTGGCGCTGCGCAAGCAGCAGGTACCGGCGAAGTTCGTCCGCTACCCGGAGTCGTATCACGGGGGCTGGACCCCGTGGCGCACCGTGCACCGGACCTGGGTGCAACTGGAGTGGTGGGATCAGTGGCTGGGGCGCCGCCCGGCGTCTGATTGACCGCGCGGCCCCGCGATCACAACGCCGTTCGCCACGTGGAGGACCTGTACGTCCCTGCGCTCGTCAAAGGGAAACGGCCAGGGCCCGAGGCTGCCGCCCGGAAGCCGCACCCGGCGAATCCCGTCAAGCGAGAGCGGGACGCCCGGTGCGAGCGACGCGGGGCCGGTGACCTCGTACATCCACGCCGCTCCCAGCCCGCGCGAGGTCACTTCGTAGGAGCCGGCTTCAATCAGCAGCCCGACGCCTTCGTCCAGCCCCACTCCCACCACCGCGCCCTCCCCTCGCTCCGTCAGAAAGCGGGCGAGGAAGACGAGGAGGCGACCCTCGCGCGCGCGGTTCGTGAAGTGGCTGTCCACCAGAGCCCCGTCCAGCTCCGGCTGGGCGAACACCGGGCGGGAGAGGCTGACTTCGCGCCGCAGTGGATCGGCCAGGGCCTCGCGCGAACCGACCGTACCGAACTGCGCGTCAAATGCGGCTTCTCCGAGCGACACGGCCCCCGCGCTGGTTCCGCCCATCGTGGCGCGCCGCTCGGCGACCGCCGCCAGCGCCTCGTGCAGCGCGGTGGGCCAGCGGCCCAGGTAGTCCCACTGGTTGCCCCCGGCGAGCCACACCGCTTCGGCGCGGGCGACCCGGCAGAGCACCGCGGGATCGGCACCCGCCTCGGGGTTGCTGGTGCGGATCGTAATCACCGTCGCCGGCGTGACGCTGGCCAGGAAGCCGATGAAGTACTCCGGATAACTGGTCAGGGAGCCGGTGGTGCGAAGGACGACTATGTCGCCGGCCACCGCCGCCTCGACGAACTGCCGCGCGGCAAGGTCTTCCTCCGGGCCGCCGCCCATCAGCACCAGTCGCCGGTGCGGGCTGCGATTCGTGTCGGCGCCGGTACCGTCGAACCCGCCGATTTCGATGCCCGCGCCCGGATCCGGGCAACGGTCGACGGGTGCCCTGTCGGGGATGGCCTCGATCGGCGGAGGGCCGCACGCCGTCAGGCCGAGGAGGAACGCAGCGCAGGCTGCTAAATCAGGGCGCCGTCCCTTCGCAGCTTTTTCACCACCGCCCATCCGAGCCCCTGGGTGACGCTTGCGGCCACGGCGGCCCGAATCACGTTTCCGTATACCGGAACCCACCGCAGCACCAGATTCGCCCCTCCCCGACCGACCATGGTGCCGAGCGTGGCGTAGAGCGTGGACCTCACGGCGGCATCGGACCAGTGCACCTCGAACTCGTCCGCGAGCGCGGTGATCATCGCGACTTGAATGGGTGCGATCGCCACCGAGTCGGACCCCGGTATGACGGTCGCCGCGGCCGCGGTCGCTGCCGCCGCCGAAGCACCGTGGATGATCGCGGCGCAGCGCTTGTCCTGGTCGGGTACGTACTTTCTGAATTCTTCCTTTAGACGCATTTGCAGAGCCCTTCATCCAGGTGATTCGCTACCGAAAACTACGTTGGCGGGGCAAGAAGTGTTCCGGTGGGCGGGCGCGACGGGACGGTCATCAACTTACGATCCTTCCCCGCCTCGGCAGCACGACCGCCGGGAGCCCGAGCAGCTCCACGGCCTCGTTGAAGCGGCGGAGTTCGTTTTCGAGCAGGTCCAGGTACCGGACGCGCACCCCCTCCCATTCTTCCAGCAGGTCGTCGAGCCGCTCCATCGTGCCTTCCTGGGGCGCCCCGTCCGCGCCGCCCGAGATGTAGCCGTCGGTGCCGGTCACACGCCCGTAGAGCTCCATCCACTGGTTGTCGAGGCGCGGCGGGAAGCGGATCGGATCCTGATTGGAACGATTCTTCGTCTGCATTAGGTCCTCGGTCACGGCGGTCGACTTGTCGCTTAGCGTGTCCGCGAGGGCCTGCAGGTTGTCCGCCTGATCCGCCGCCGTGGCGCGCTCCATGACCTCTTCGACCTGGGTGCGAATCGTGGCGAGGTCTTCAATGGCCCGCGTGATCGAGTTGATCGAGTCGCGCGCCAGCATCGCCAACTGGAACTGCTCCTGGTAGCTGGCGATGGTGACCTCGGGAATGCGCGGATCGGGCAGCAGTTCGAAGTTCCGCTCGGCCATGGTCTCGCCCACGGTCATACGGACCGAGTACGTGCCGGGAGGCGCGGTGACCCCGCCGGTGTATCCCCATTGGACGGCCCCCTCCGGCAGGTCCGGCCCCGGGTACGAAAGGGTCCAGGCAACGCGGTTCAGTCCCGCCGCGGCGGGGATCCGCTCGCCGTCCGCGTCTTCCGCTGCCGCGGAGTCCGAAGAGAATGTGCGCACCACCTCGCCTGCCGGGTCGATGACCTCGATCCGCACCTCCTCGGTGGCCTCCTCGGCCAGGTAGTAGTGGATCCGGGCGCCCGACGGCCGGGGTTCGGGGTTGAATTCGGCCAGGAAGTTTGCGCCCACATTGGTGAGGCGGCGAACGTCGCGGGGGGCGAAGAGGTGGGTCCCGGCGGCCACCGCCGCCTCGATCTCGCGCAGCGGACTGATGTCGTCCAGCACCCAGAACGACCGTCCCTGGGTGGAGAGGATGAGGTCGTCGTGGGCCACGCGCATCCCGGTCACGGGCGTGATCGGGAGATTGCGCTGCAGGCTCTGCCAGGCGTCCCCCGCGTCGAGCGAGACGAAGACGCCGAACTCCGTCCCCGCGAAGAGCAGGCCTTCGCGCACGGGGTCCTCGCGCACGGTGCGCACCGGATGGTCGCCCGGGATGCCGTCGGCAGTCAGCGTCCACGACGCGCCGAAATCGTCGGTGCGGAAGATGTACGGACCGAAGTCGTCCAGCCGGTAGCGCTGCACGGCCACATAGGCGCGGCCGGGGCGATGGGTCGAGAGTTCCATCTCGTCGACCGTCCCCAGTTCGGGCATGCCGGCCGGTGTGATGTCGCTCCAGTTCATGCCGCCGTCACGGGTCACGTGGATACGGCCATCGTCGGTGCCGGCCCAGATCTCGTCCGCGTCGAAGGGAGATTCCGCGAGCGAAAACACGACGTTGTAGATCTCGACGCCGGTCACGTCGGCGTTGATCGGCCCGCCGGACTGCTCCTGGTGGGCCGGGTTGTCGGTCGTGAGGTCCGGGCTGATCGTCTCCCACGTCGCGCCCTCGTCGCGCGATCGGTTCACGAACTGCGATCCGTGGTAGATGACGCTCGGGTCGTGCGCGCTGACCAGCATGGGCGAGACCCACTGGAAGCGGTGCCGCAGGTCCCTGGCGGCCATCCCGAGCTGAAGCTGCGGGTAGAGCATGATGTTGCGGCGCTGGCCGGACTCCAGGTCGTAACGGTCCATCACTCCGCCGTAGCAACCGGCGTAGACGATGTGGGGCCGGTCCGGGTCCAGGGCGATCGGACCCGTCTCGCAGCCGCCGACGTTCTGCCAGTGTTGTTTGGGATAGAGGGTGTTGACGTCGGACCAGGCCGGGACCGAGATCGTGGTGTTGTCCTGCTGCGCTCCGTAGAGGCGATAGGGGAAGCCGTTGTCGACGATCACGTCGTAGAGTTCGGCGGTGGGCTGGTTGTAATAGGTGGACCAGCTCTCGCCGCCGTTCACGCTGACCTGGGCGCCCCCGTCGTTGGCCACGACCATCCGGTCCGGATCGGTGGGAAGGATCCAGAGGTCGTGCACATCGCCGTGCGGCACCTGGATCGGCTCGAAGGTCGTCCCGCCGTCGACCGACCGGTACATGCCGGTGTTGAGCGCATACACCGTGTTCGGATCGGCCGGGTCGGCCTGGACGTGGGTGTAATACCAAGCCCGCTGGCGCAGGTTGTTGTCCGAGTTGGTGCGGGTCCACGTCGCGCCCGCGTCGTCCGAGCGGTAGACGCCCCCGTCCGGCTCGGCCTCGATGATCGCCCACACCCGGTCCGGGTCCGCCGGCGAGACGCTCACGCCGACCTTCCCCACGATTCCCTCCGGAAGCCCTCCGCCCAGCTTCGTCCAGGTGTCGCCCCCGTCCGTGGTCTTGTAGACGCCGCCCTCCTCGGCGCCCGAGATCAGCGCCCACGGCTTGCGCTCGCCACGCCACATGCCCGCATACAGGATGCGCGGGTTGGTCATGTCCATGGTCAGATCGGACGCGCCCGTCGAGTCGTTCAGCGCGAGCACGTGCTCCCACGTGTCGCCGCCGTCCCGCGAGCGGAAGATGCCCCGCTCCGGGTTCTTCCCGAAGGGGTGTCCGAGCGCTGCCATGTACACCAGGTCGTGGTCGCGCGGGTGCACCTCGATCCGACCGATCTGACCCGCTTCCGGCAACCCGATGAACGTCCAGGTTCGGCCCTTGTCCATCGACTTCCAGGCGCCCCTTCCGGTGGAGGTGTTGCCACGGATGTCCACCGACCCCTGTCCCACGTAGATCACGTTCGGGTCCGAATCGGCGACCGTCACCGCCCCGATCGAGCCCCCGAAGTACCCGTCGGAGATGTTGCGCCAGGTGGTCCCGTTGTCGTCGGACTCCCAGATGCCGCCCCCGGTTGTGCCCATCAGCCAGCGGTCGGGGTCGTCGGGAAAGCCGGTCGCCGCCGTCGAGCGCCCTCCGCGGTACGGGCCGGCCATGCGGTAGCGCAGGTCCTTGAAGGCGAGCGTGTCGAGCGGCTGGGCGGCGAGTGGCGTGGGGGAGAAGGGGGTCGCGGGCGGGCCGGGCATGGCGGCCGTCGCCAGCGCGGAAGCGAGCATGAGGTGTCGTGCGAATCGCATTTCGGGCTTGTCCCGGGAAGGGGTGATGTCAGGGATGGTCCATGGGTGGTACAGCGCCCGCGCTCAACGCCGCGCGCCGGTCCCCAGCGCTGCGGCCTGCGTGCGGATGTCGTCCCGGTCGCGAACGAACAGGTCGGGATGCCTATCCAGTACGTCGGCGGGATAGTTCGACTCGATACCCTTCATGTAGCGGTCCAGGAATCCCAGCACGAGGTCGTTCTGAATCGCGGTCAGCCTGGCGGTTACCTCCGGCTCGCCGAGGAGGACGGCGGTGCCGGGCGCTCCCAGGATCTCGGGGAAATCGCTGATGGCAACGTGCTGGATCCCCGGAATCATGATGCGGTGGATATCGTCGCGCATGCCCGCGGTGGCCAGGCGCTCGTAGGCGAGGTCGCCGGCCGTGGGCGCGTGTGCCCCGAAGGTGCCCCGGTACACGTTGAAGTCCTCCGGCAGCGTCGCCATGACCGCGGTGGGGTCCGAATTGAGCATCAGGAAGGGCGTGCGCAGGTCGGCGTCGATCAGCTCGCCGGTCCAATAGCCGCCGTCGAGGTTGATCGCAGCCTTCGCGCGGTGGTCGTCCTGCGCCAGCATGGCCGCGATGTAGCCGCCGTACGACATCCCCATGTAGCCTCGGTTCCCATGGTCGATGGCCGCCGCGATCCCCGCGGCCGCCGTGGGCACGTTCATTCCCTCGAGGCGGTCGAGGACGAACCGGACGTCTGCCTGCCAGACCGGGCCGAGCTGTCCCAGCGAGGTTTCGCGCAGGCCCCTGAGGTAACGGGGAACTACGGCCAGCGCCTCCCCGAGGCTCGGCGGGTAGTGCACGGTCATCGAGGAGGTGTTCGCCGCGTAGCGCGTCAAGTCCTCCATGATCACGGGTGACAGCAGGAGGGTGTCGCCGTTCGGGTAGACCAGGCCGCCGGACTCGTACGGATGCCCGACGGAGAACACCACGTAGCCGTTGGCGGCGAGATGCTCGAAGAGCGTGGACTGCTGGGCCGGATACGACGTGTACCCGTGGTTGAACCCGATGACGGGAAAGGAACCGGGCCTGGGCGGGGCGTCCTGATGGCTGTTTGAAGCGAGGGACGCGCAGCCCCTCAGGGCGTCTGTCGGCTGCTGGAGCGCGGGCAGGAGCATGCCGGGAAGCACCGTGGCTTCCGCTTCGGTGAAATATGGGCGGGGTTGGGCATCGGGGCCCGGCGCCCGCGCGGGATACCAGGCGCGCACGTAAAGGCGCCTGTAGTCGGTTGGCTCCGGGGCGTACTGGGCGCTCCGCAACGAATCCGTGACCTCGAACTCGACGGTGCCTACGGCGTGAGGCCCGGAAACGGATGGCCAGCTCGCGCAGTTGGCGGTGTAGTCGTAGTCCTCCTGGGCCGCGCCGGGGCCTGGCGCCAACAGAAACCCGAGCACTGTCAGGGCGACCATATGAAGGGTTGGTCTCGTGGGGTTCGGTCTCATGGGGCTTGCCGTGCTCCGGTTTTTCGTGGCCGACGATTCGCACGGGAGATCATGGGCACTGTGGCGAATCGCCGCCAGTATTCCGTCGTGGTCTTGCCCGGCCACCCGTACCGTCGCACTCTCGGGCGTCGACAACCGCCTCTCCCGGCCCCACGGAGGATCCGCAAATGAGCATAGATCGAGTCGGCCGCCCGGCCCTCGCCGCGGCACTGATGGCCGCATTCCTCGCTTACCCCATCGCCGCCCAGTCCGTCGAGGCCGGCAAGCAGGCCGCCCTCGACCACGCCGTCGGGCTGGAGGCACTCGTCGGCGAGATGTCGTCGCGCCTATGGGACTTCTCGGAGATCGCCCTGCAGGAACACCAGTCGGCCGGCTACCTCGCCGGGGTCCTGGAAGAGGAGGGCTTCAGCGTCGAGTCCGGCGTCGCCGGCATGCCCACCGCGTTCGTCGCGTCGTGGGGCTCCGGCCGCCCGATCGTCGGCGTGCTCGCCGAATACGACGCGCTGCCCAACATCGGCAACTCGGTCCACCCCGGCCGCGCCCCCCGCGAAGACGGCCACCCGCACGGTCAGGGCTGCGGCCACAACCTCTTCGGCGCGGCGTCGGTCGCGGCCGCCATCGCGATCAAGCGCATGATGGCCGACCAGGGAACCGTCGGCACCATCCGCCTCTACGGCACCCCCGCCGAGGAGACCGTCGTGGGCAAGGTCTACATGGCCAGGGACGGACTCTTCGACGATCTCGACGCCTCCATCGTGTGGCATCCGGGACAGAGGACTGCGGTCAGCAACAACCGCGCGCGTTCGCTCAACAACTTCGAGGTCACCTTCCGCGGGCAGGCGGCCCACGGCGCGGCCGACCCGTGGAACGGACGCAGCGCGCTGGACGCGGTCGAACTCATGAACCACGGTGTCAACATGATGCGCGAACACGTCGAGCCCAGCGCGCGCATCCACTACGTCATCCCCGCCGCGGGCGACGCGCCAAACGTGGTACCGGAGTACGCGAAAGTATGGTACTACGTGCGCGACACGACCCGTGTCGCCGTCGAGGAGAACTACCAGTGGATTCTCGACATCGCGGCGGGCGCGGCCCGGATGACCCGCACGGAACACGAGAGCTTCCTGATCACCGGCGTGCATTCCTACACGCTGGTCCGGCCGCTGCAGGAAGCAATGCAGGCCAACCTGGAACGGGTCGGCGCCCCGCAATTCAGCGCCGCCGACCACGAGTTCGCGCGCGAGCTGCAGTCGTTCCTGGAGGTGGAGACCTCCGGTTTGCGGGACACGATCGACCACCTCGCGGATGCCCCGCTGCCGGCCGGGGGCGGCTCTTCCGATGTGGCCGAGGTGAGCTACATAACCCCCACCGTCGAGTTCAGCGTGACGACCGCCGCGGAGCATGTGCCCTGGCACTCGTGGGCGACGAGCGCGTCGCACGGCACCGCGGGCGCGATCAAGGGTGCCCAGGTGGCCACGCGGGCGCTGGCGCTGATGGGCGCGGAGCTGATGCTCGACGCCGACCTGCTGGCACGGGCCAGAGAGGCCCACGAGCGGGAAACCGGTGGCGAGCCGTACAACTCGCCGGTTCCGGAGGGCCAGGCGGTGCCGCTGCCGGAGCGTGGGGGGTCCTGAGGGGCAGGGGGCCACCTGCCTGGGTGGAGGGGTCGTCAGTCCCCGCCCACTACCGCCATCCTCCCCGAGATCTCACGTAGTCTCAGCCACTGCTGGTAGTGGAACGGGAGCGCGAGCATCGCCTCGATGAACTGGAAGACGTACATCACGATGGCGAAGACGGCGCCGTACTCGGCGGTGGATTGGGCCGCGGCGGTCACCGCGAAGACCAGCAGGCCCAGCATGAACACCCAGTTGATCCCGAAATTGGCGGCTTCCAGGTCGGACAGCCTGATATTCCATCGCATCAGGCGCCTGATGTGGCGGGCCACGCGGACGGGGTCGCCGCTGTCCACCGCGTCGACCTGCCGTTCGTGTTCGTCGTTGAGTCCCTCGTTATAGCGAGTGGTGAGCTTTCCGGTCAGCGCATAGAGCGTCACCGTCACCAGGCTGACCGCCAGGCATCCGATGAAGACCGGGAGGTTCAGCACCGACAGGATCAGCACGGTCCCGACGAGTCCCAGCGCACTGTTGATCAATTGAGGCAGGGAGTTCTCGAAGAACTCGACGATCTCCCTGAGCATCCCCAGGCGGGCCGTCTTCGTGGACGTGCTGTGCTCGGCGGCGTCGACGACCATCTCCTGACCCAGCGTCGTGTAGATCCGCGCATAGGCGCGGCTGTCGACGAGGCGGCGGACGATGGCGATGGCCATGGTCACCGTACCGAGCACCCCGAGTTCGATGAGGCCCCGGAGCGTATCCGATAGCACCGCGTCGATCGCGCGGCCGATGACCAGCGGGAAGAGGATCCATCCCGCCGCCTCCAGGACGACGAGGAGAAGGGTCAGCGTGAACCGGCCGGCAAACCGTCCGAGAAGTGCGCGCATCGGTGGTTCGGGTGGAATCCCCTAACAGTCCGTGAGGGAGTGCGTCTACAGAGTACGATTGTCCTGACGGTGTCCTCTGCGGGGGTCAGTCCTGGGCGCAGTGCGGGACTTCGCGTGTTGAAAATGCTCCACGGGCTCTTCCACCACCTCCGAACGCTCGGGCGCGGCTTTGTCCCCCGGCGTTTCCAGCCTGGTGATCCCGATGGCACTCAGGATGAGCGCCATGGATACCCCCAGTCCCAACGCGGTAAGTCGTCGATTTGAACGTCGTCTCAAGTGTGCCCTGGTCATCTTTCTTCCCTCCCCTGGATCCCGCGGAATGCCCTCCAGACGCTACGGATTAGACAGCAAAAACCGTGCCAGGGTTGCCTCGGCCATTTTGGCCGATGTGGCCGCGGACCCTCGCCGTGCGACGTTATCTTGGTGACGAGCACGAGGAGCCCGAGCCGATGGAGGGGTGATGCGCCGAGCAAAGAGGGTTGGACTGCCCGCGCTGATCATGACTTCGCTGGGATTCTCGCCCGCTGCGGGACAGGAAAATGTCGCGGGGCTCGAGAATCCGACGGCCGCCGACTGGATCACCGATGTCGCCGGCATCCGGGTCGGCCACTTCACGTACGCGGACGCCCACACGGGCTGCACGGTCGTGATCGCCGACGGTGGCGCGACGGGGGGCGTCGACGTGCGGGGCGGCGCTCCCGGGACCGCCGAGACCGACCTGCTGGATCCGGTGAACACCGTGCAGGAGGTCAACGCGGTGGTGCTGTCGGGCGGGAGCGCCTACGGCCTCGCCGCGCGGGACGGCGTCATGCGCTACCTGGAAGAACGCGGCGAGGGCTACCGTGTGGGGGCCGACCTTGTCGTCCCGATCGTGCCGGCGGCGATCATCTTCGACCTGCGTCTGTCCGGCGGCGTTCGTCCCGGTCCCGACTGCGGGTACGAGGCCGCGGCCGGCGCCTCCGCGGGGGTCGTTGCGGAGGGGAACGTGGGCGCCGGCGCCGGCGCCACCGTGGGGAAGATGCGCGGGATGGCCATGGCCATGAAGGGCGGCCTGGGCACGGCGTCGATCACGCTGGAGAGCGGCCTCGCGGTTGGCGCGATCGTGGTCGTCAATGCGGCGGGCGACGTGATCGATCCGCGAACGGGCCGCATCGTGGCGGGAGCCCGCACGGAGGACGGCGGCTTCGCCGACGCGCGGCTCATTCTGCGCGGGGAGGCCCCCCGGAGCCGCCCGCGCGAGAACACCACGATCGGTGTCGTCGCAAGCAACGCGCGCCTGACCCAGGCGGAAGCCACCAAAGTGGCGCAGATGGCGCAGGACGGGTTGGCGCGCGCGATCGTGCCGGCGCACACCCCGGGTGACGGGGACACCGTGTTCTCGCTGGCCACGGGGACGCTCGAGACGGGCTTCAACGTGGGGCAGGTGGGGGCGCTTGCGGCGGAAGTCATGGCGGACGCCATCGTGCGGGCGGTGCGCGCGGCCCGTGGACTGCCGTCGCTGCCCGCCGTGCGCGATCTGCCGGGAGCCGGGCGGCCCAGCAACCCCGGGCGATGAACGCAACCCTGGCGGGGCTGCTCGTCTACGTCGTCCTGATCACAGTCGTGGGCCTGGCGATCGGACGCCGTGTTTCGGGTACGCGGGACTTCTTCGTCGCGGGCCGCGCGCTCGGTCCCGGATTGCTCTTTGCCACGCTCCTTGCGGCCAACATCGGTGCCGGGTCGACCGTCAACGCGGCGGGCCTGGGATACCAGAACGGGATCGCGGCGTGGTGGTGGGTGGGGTCGGCGGGAATCGGCACGCTGGTGCTCGCCTTCTGGCTCGGGCCGCGCATGTGGCGCGTCGCCAGGGAACACTCGCTGCGCACCGTCGGCGACTACCTGGAACTCCGTTACGGACCCTCGGTGCGGGCTTCCATGGCGGCGCTCCTCTGGCTCGGCACGCTGGCCATCCTGGCAGGACAGCTGATCGCGATGGCCTGGATCCTGGAGGTCGTTGCGGGTGCGCCGCGGTGGCTGGGGGCCGTCGCCGGCGGGCTGGTGATGACGGTGTACTTCATTGCGGGAGGACTCCTCAGTTCGGCTTGGGTCAACCTGGTGCAACTGGTCGTGCTGGTGGCGGGTTTTCTGGTTGCCGTGCCGCTGGCGCTCGAGGGAGCGGGGGGGCTCTCGGCGGTATTGGAGGATGCCCGGGCGGCGCAGGGTCACCTGGATTTCATGGGCAACGGGGGCTCGGGCTGGCCATACCTGATCCTGCTGGCCCCGGCCTTCATCGTCTCGCCCGGGATCCTGCAGAAGACCTTCGGGGCGCGCGACGTGCGCACCGTCCGGCTGGGACTGGGAGCGTGCGGCGTGGCCCTGCTGCTCTTCGCGATTCTCCCTCCGTTGCTGGGGATGATCGCGCATGCCGTGGCGCCGGGTCTGGACAACCCGGAGACGGCCCTGCCGGAGATCCTGACCCGGGGCGTGCCGGCGTGGGCGGGGCTCCTTGGCCTCGCCGCCGTGCTCTCGGCGGAGATCAGTTCGGCGGACGCGATCCTCTTCATGCTGTCCACTTCGTTGTCGAAGGACCTGTACAAGCGCTTCGCGAGACCGGACGCGACCGATGTGCAGGTGCTGCGGGTGGCGCGCATCGCCGCCGCCGCGGGCGGCTCCGCAGGGGTGCTGCTGGCGGTGATCATCCCGACGGTCGTCGACGCGCTCAGCATCTTCTATTCGCTTCTGGGCGTGAGCCTCTTCGTGCCGGTCGTGGCCGGGCTGCATTCGCGGCGTCCCGGCTCGGCCGAAGCGCTGGCGGCCGCCGCGGCCGGGGTCCTGGCGCTCCTCCTCTCGCGCCAGTGGGGGAGCGGCCCGGCCTGGATGGTTCCGTCGGCCTGGGGGCTTGTTTCGGCGGCCGCCGCCTACGGTGTATTCTTCGTGGCGCGACGAATGGTGAGGACCGCAAACACATGAATCTCTTCCCCGACGAGATCCGCACCTGCGAAATGCACACGGGCGGCGAGCCCGTGCGCATCGTCACGGCCGGCTATCCGCGGATTCCCGGGGCCACGATCCTCGACAAGCGGCGCCACGCCAGAGACGAGCTCGACCACCTGCGCCGCTTCCTGATGCACGAGCCGCGCGGGCATGCGGACATGTACGGCGTGATTCGGGTCGAACCGGACCATCCGGACGCCGATCTGGCCGTGCTCTTCTGCCACAACGAGGGCTATTCGACGATGTGCGGCCACGCGACCATCGCCATGGCGCGCTGGGCGGTGGACGAGGGCCTGGTCCCGGCGCGGGAGCCGCGCACCACGGTGCGCATCCAGTGCCCTTGTGGCCTGGTGACCGCGCACGTGCAGGTTCGGGACGGGCGTGCCGGGATGGTCCACTTCGAGAGCGTGGGTGCCTTCGCGCCCCTCCTCGAAGCGAAGGTGGACGTGGAGGGCGTGGGGCAGGTGGCGGTGGACATCGGCTACGGCGGCGCCTTCTACGCGTTCGCGCCGGCCTCCCGATTCGGTCTGGATGTCCGCACCTCGCCTGCGCGCACCCTGGTCGACGCGGCGTGGGCGGTGACGTGCGCGGCCAAGGCGCAGCTCGATTTCGACCACCCGGACCACCCCGACCTCGCCTTCCTGTACGGGACGATCCTGACGGACGGCGGCCACGGGCGGACCCGGCCCAGCGCCAACGTGTGCGTGTTCGCGGACCGCCAGGTGGACCGCAGCCCGACGGGCAGCGGCGTCACGGCCCGCATGGCCATCCAGAAGGCGAGGGGGCTCGCCGGCGTGGGCGAGGAACGTCGTTTTTCGAGCGTGACGGGCAGCGTCTTCACGGGGTGCATCGTCGAGGAGACGCGGGTGGCCGAGCACGAGGCCGTGACGGTGCTCGTCGGGGGCCGCGCCCACTACACGGGCTCGGCGCGCTTCCGTCCCGAGGAGGGGGATCCACTGGTGGGGGGATTCCGGGTGCGATGAAGGGCGGAGGGGACGACGCGGGCGGGGATTGTGCCGCGCGCGCCGAATGCGCCTATTCCTCCGCATGATCACTCGAATCGGACAGATGGACCGGAAGCGCTTCCTGCGGGCGATGGGGCTGGGATGGGGTGCCGGCTGGCTGGGAGGATGCGCGGGGGAGGGGAGGCCGGACCGGGCGGGCGAAGGGGACGCAAGCCCTGGCCCCGAGGAGTCCGCCGGGCTGCGGCTTGCACTGGACAGGATCGGTGTGCAGCTGTACACCGTGCGCTCCCTGATGGCCGATGACGTGGCCGGGACGCTGGATGCGGTTGCCGCCATCGGCTACGACGAGGTGGAGTTCGCGGGATACTTCGGCCACGAACCGGCGCTCGTGCGCGGGTGGCTCGATGCGTCGGGCCTGGCCGCCCCCGCCGCACACGTGGACCTGGACGCGATCACGGGCTCGGCCCTGGAAGCGAGCATCGAGGCCGCGACCGTTGTGGGACATCGTTGGCTGGTCGTTCCCTGGATACCGGACGCGATGCGCACCAGCGACGGCTACCGGGAGGTGGCGGACCTGCTGAACAGGGCCGGCAATACCTCGGCCGCCGCGGGCGTTCGAGTGGGCTACCACAACCACGCCTTCGAGTTCGAGGCGCTCAACGGTCCGTCCGACGCCGATGGAGGAACCACCGGTTACTCGCTGCTCCTGGAACACCTGGACCCCGCGCTCGTCGACCTGGAGATCGATCTTCACTGGTCGGCCGTGGGTGGTGCCGACGCGCTCGAACTCTTTGCCGAGAACCCGGGCCGCTTCCCGCTCTGCCACGTGAAGGACCTCACCGCCGACGGGCGCATGGCCGATGTCGGTGCCGGCACGATCGATTGGCTCGGGCTGTTCGCCCGCTCCGATGAGGCCGGGCTCGTTCACTACTTCGTCGAGCACGACCAGCCCGGCGACGCGCTGGCTTCGATCGAGGCGAGCTACCGCTACCTTTCCGCGCTGTAAACCGGACATTACATCACGAGAGGAGAGCCAGTGAGCGAGTCATCGGCCAGCGGATCCACCGTAGGCACGGACGTGGACGCCAGGCGGCTGTTTCTGGGAAGCTGCGTCGCCCTGATCGCCACTTCGGTGGCATTTGCGACCATCGGCGCAGTGATGTTCGCCCTGAAGGGGGAATTCGTCCTCAACAATGCCCAGGTCGGCTGGATCGGCGGGGCCGCGATCTGGGGATTCGCGGTTTCGCAGCTGGTCTTTGCGCCGCTGTGCGACACGTGGGGAATGCGCCGCCTGGTCAGACTCGCCTTCGTCTTCCACCTCGGCGGGTCCCTGATCATGATCTTCGCGGGCGGCTTCGCGACCCTCTTCGCGGGGGCGCTGGTCATCTCCATGGCGAACGGGCTGGTGGAGGCGGCGTGCAACCCGCTGGTCGCTGCGCTCTACCCGGGCAACAAGACCGTGAAGCTCAACCAGTTCCACGTGTGGTTCCCCGGGGGAATCGTCCTCGGCGGGCTGGCGGCCTTCGCGCTGGACGGAGCCGGGATCACCTCGTGGCAGATCAAGATCGCCCTGATCCTCATCCCCACGATCGCCTACGGCGTGCTGCTCCTGGGTCAGCGCTTCCCGGCGACCGAGGGCGTGCGCTCCGGGGTCTCGATGGGTGAAATGTTCAAGGCCACCCTCGGAACCCCGCTGATGCTGCTGATGCTCCTGTGCATGGCGATGACCGCGTCAATCGAACTGGGTCCGAATCGCTGGGTGCCCGCGGTGCTGGAGGCCGGCGGGATGGCGGGCATCCTGGTGCTTGTCTACGTGAACGGGATCATGGCGGTCATGCGGTTCAAGGCCGGGGCCGTGGTTCACCGCATCTCGCCGACCGGCATTCTGTTCGTGTCGGCGATCCTGTCGGGGGCAGGGCTGCTGTGGCTGAGCATGGGCGGGTCCGCCGTGTCGATCTTTGCCGCGGCGACGGTGTTCGCCCTCGGGGTGTGCTACTTCTGGCCGACGATGCTCGGCTTCGTGTCGGAAAGGATTCCCCGCAGCGGGGCGCTGGGTCTGGGGCTGATGGGGACGGTGGGAATGGCGGTGGTCGGGCTGGTCACCTCGCCGTGGATGGGCGGGGTCGCGGACCGCGCCGCGCACGAGGTCCTCGCGGACGACCGGACGTTCATCGTGCTCGTCGAGGCGGGCGGCGCCCTGCAGTCCCAGTCGCTGCGCACCCCCGGCCCGGAGGGCGAGGACCTCAGGGTGGCGCTCGATCTCGTCACGGGTGTCCTCGAGATCTACAACGAGGAAGAGGTGCTTCCGCCGCTGGAGACCGCGAACGCGATGCGCGCGTTCATCGAATCGGGCTCCACCTCTCCGGCCGTCGATCGGGCGAGGGCGATACTGGGACCGGCGGAAAACCACGGAGGACTCGTTTCGTTCCGCTACCTGGTGCCGGTGAGTCTGGTTCTGGTGCTGATCTTCGGGTTGCTCTACCTGAACGAGCGCAAATCGGGCGGCTACCGCCCGGAGCGTCTGAGTTGATGGCGTACGCTGGCGGGGAGTGCCGGGGCGCGTGAATCCCCACATCGGGCGGCGGCTTCGGTACGGCATGGTGGGCGGCGGGCCCGGTGCGTTCATCGGCGCCGTGCACCGCATGGCCGCCGCGCTGGACGGGGAGTACGAGCTCGTCGCGGGCGCCTTCGCTTCGCAGCCGGGACGGTCCCGCGAGCAGGGACGACTGCTCGGCATCGACGCGCGGCGAACCTACGACTCCTTTCACGACATGGCGCGTGCGGAAGCCGCTCTGGGCGAAGATCGGCGCATCGATGCCGTGTCCATCGTCACCCCCAACCACCTCCACCATCCGGTCGCGAAGACGTTCCTCCGCGCAGGCTTCCACGTTATCTGCGACAAGCCGATGACCACGACCCTGGCCGACGCCGAGGACCTCTGCCGCACGGTGGAGGCGACGGGCCTGACCTTTGCGCTCACGCACAACTACACCGGCTATCCGATGATCAGGGAAGCCCGTCACCTTGTGCGCGAGGGACGGCTCGGGGCGGTGCGGAAGGTGGTCGCGGAATACCCGCAGGGCTGGCTCGGCACGCGGCTGGAGGCGACGGGACACAAGCAGGCGAGCTGGCGGCAGGACCCGGCGCGGGCGGGCGCGTCGTCGGCGGTGGCGGACATCGGATCGCACGTGCACAACCTGGTCGGCCATGTGACCGGGCTGGAGATCGGGGAGGTGTTCGCCGAGCTGTCGAGCCTGGTGCCGGGGCGCGCGATGGAGGACGACGCGGCGATCCTTGTGCGGTTCGTGGGTGGCGCGCGCGGCGTGTACTCGGCCAGCCAGGTTGCGACGGGCGAGGAAAACGGACTGGCGCTGCGCGTCTACGGTGAGGAGGCAGGCCTGAGCTGGAGGCAGGAACGGCCCAACGAACTGCGGCTGCTGCCCGCCGAGGGTCCGCGGGAGATCCTGACGCGCGGCAGTCCCGGGCTTTCGCCGGCGGCGCGGCATGCCACACGCCTGCCCCCGGGGCACCCGGAGGGCTTTATCGAGGCCTTTGCGAACCTGTATCGGAGTGCCGGAAGGGTGATCGGTGCGGCGATTGCGGGCCGCGAGGCCGATCCGCTCGACTACGACGTCCCGGACCACAGGGACGGAGCGCGGGGAATGCACTTTATCGAGAGCGTGCTCGAGTCGGCCGCCGAGGGGCGCTGGGTGGACATGGCGGGATACCGTCCATGAACCGGCCGGTCACCCTCTTTACGGGGCAGTGGGCCGACCTGCCGCTGGCCACGCTGGCCGAAAAGGCGGCGGCGTGGGGCTACGACGGGCTGGAGCTTGCGTGCTGGGGCGACCACTTCGACGTGCAGGCCGCGCTCTCGGACCGGTCGTATTGCGAGGAGCGGCGGGAGCTGCTGGCCGGGCACGGGCTGGGCTTGTGGGCGGTCAGCAATCACCTGGTGGGGCAGGCCGTGTGCGACCGGATCGACGAGCGGCACCGGGCCATTCTGCCGGCCCGGGTGTGGGGCGACGGGGATCCGGCGGGAGTCCGGGAGCGGGCCGCGCGCGAGATGAGGGACACGGCCAGGGCGGCGTCGCGTTTGGGCGTCGGGGTGGTGAACGGCTTCACCGGGAGCCCGATCTGGCATCTGCTCTACTCGTTTCCGCCCGTACCGCCGGAGTGGATCGACGAGGGGTACGAAGCGTTCGCAGCCGCGTGGACACCCGTTCTGGACGTATTCGCGCAAGAGGACGTGCGGTTTGCGCTGGAGGTCCACCCGACCGAGATCGCCTTCGATCTCGTCACGGCCGGCCGGGCGCTGGAAGTGCTGAATGGGCATCCGGCGTTCGGCTTCAACTACGATCCGAGTCACCTGGCCTACCAGGGGGCCGACTATGTTGATTTCATCCGCAGGTTCGGCGAACGGATCGTCCACGTACACATGAAGGACGTCTGGTGGTCGCGGACACCGGCCGAGGCCGGCGTTTTCGGCGGGCACACCGAATTCGGCGATGCCCGCCGCTTCTGGGATTTCCGGTCGCTCGGCCGCGGGCGCGTGGACTTCGAGGAGGTGATCCGGGCGCTGAATCGGACGGGATACGGGGGGGCGCTGTCCGTCGAGTGGGAAGACGCCGGCATGGACCGCGAGCATGGGGCGGCGGAGGCGTGTGCCTTTGTCCGCAGGCTCGCCTTCCCGCCGGCGGATACGGCGTTCGACGCGGCCTTTCAAAGTCGAGAGTGAAAGCGAGGACACGATGCGCATGAGCATGCTGGGAATGATCCTGGTCGCACCCCTGATGGCGGCTGCGATGTCGGGCACCGCGGCGGCGATGCAGGAAGCCCTGCCAAACCGGTTGACCGCGGAAGAGGAAGCGGCGGGTTGGAGACTGCTCTTCGACGGCACGATGGACGGCTGGCGCGGCTATCGGCGCGCGGACGTTCCCCCCGGATGGTCGGTGGTGAACGGGGTCCTCACCTTCACGCCGGGCGTGGGGGACGGCGACCTGATGACCACGGAACAGTACGGCGACTTCGAACTCGCGCTGGAGTGGAAGATCGGCGACGGCGGCAACAGCGGCATCTTCTACCGCGCGACCGAGGCCGAGCGTGCCCCGTACTGGACGGGACCCGAATTCCAGATCCTCCACAACGCGGGGCATCCGGACGGCCGGACGCCGGAGACATCCGCGGGTTCGAACTACGCGCTGCACGCCCCGGTTGAGGACGTGACGCGGCCGGTGGGCGAGTGGAACCGGGTCCGGATCGTACTTGACGGCGGCCGCGTGGAACACTGGATGAACGGCGTGAAAGTCGTCGAATACGAACTCTGGACCGACGAATGGCGTCAACTGGTCGCGGCGACCAAGTTCGTGGATTGGCCAGGATATGGGATGGCGCGTGCCGGTCACATCGGGCTCCAGGATCACGGCGATCCGGTCTGGTTCAGGAACATCAGGATACGGGTGGCGCGGGCGGGTTCCGGCCAGTAGGATTGGCGGGACCATTCTCTGTGCGGCCAACGCGGATTGCGCGCGACCCGCGCCGGGCAGCAGCAGGAGGTTCCATGGGGATGAGGATTCCGAGGCAGCCGATTGTCGTGGCAGCTGTCGCGGTGGCGTTTGGAGGCTGCGCCGACTTGGCGCTGGAACCCGCACGCGTCCCGCATTCCATGGTGTTGCTGCCCGCCGACACTCTGATTACCGAAGGCGATCCGCTAAGGCTCAGGGTGACGGTTCTGGACGTGGAGGGGAACGTGATTCCGGGGCCCCCATCATGGGCGCCGCCGGCCTGGGAGGTTGCGGACTCCGGCGCGGTGCAGATCGCGCCCGACGGGACCGTGACGGGCGCGGCCGGCACCAGTACCCGGGTAGTTGCCAGGTCCGCCGGGCTCGAGGCGTGGACTACGCTGCGGATCAATCCGCTCAGCGTCGCCCTGTCCGCGCCCTCCATATATCTCAACCAGGCCGCCCAGAACGTTGACGGCACCGTGCCGATCATCGCGGGGCGGAGGGCGCTGCTCCGCGTGTTCGCGAACGGCGATGAGGTCAGCTTCTACGAGCCACGCGTGCGGGCCACCTTCTACCGGGACGGCGATGTCGTGCATGAGGTATCGATCAATCCGCCCGGGGAACTGCTCCCCGACGAGGTCATCGAGAGCCGCCTCGACCGGTCCTACAACGCCGTGATTCCCGGTGAGGTGCTCCAACCGGGCGTCGGGCTGGTGGTCGAAATCGATCCGGACGGGGTGGTGCCTCAAAGCGCGGCGAGCCGGTCCCGCATTCCCGCCGAGGGCGTGATGCCGCTCGACATCGTCGACATGCCCCCCCTGCACCAGGTCATCGTTCCCGTCCTGGTCGCATGGGCCCCGGACGAGCGCGTGTTCAACTGGACGCGTGGCCTGACCGCCGAAAGTCCCCAACTGCAAATGGCGCGGACGCTTCTTCCCATCGGCGACATGACCGTGGAGGTCCACGAGACCTACTACACGTCCGCGGACCTTACCGAGGGGGCCGGGTGGAATGCGTTCCTGCGCGAGATCGAGTTCCTCTATAACACGGAGGGCCGGAAAGGCTATTACTACGGAGCGCTGGAACTCCCGCCCGGTTCCGCCTGGGGGGGACTCGGCTACCTCAACCGGCGCGTCAGCGTGGGACGGGCGAGGGAAGACACGTACGCCCACGAACTGGGCCACAACATGAACCTGCGGCACGCTCCGTGCGGCAGCGCGGGCGGACCGGATCCCGACTACCCGTACGACGACGGCAGCTCGGGAATATGGGGCTACAACATCGAGCGGGGCCGACTGATCGACCCGGAGCAGTACAGGGACCTGATGGGCTACTGTACTCCGGATTGGGTGAGTGACTTCCACTTCATCCGGGCGACGAACTACAGGATGGCGAGGGATGCGGGTCCGGCGTCCGCGGCGGTGGATGCGCCCGCTCCGCGCGAGAAGACACTCCTGCTGTGGGGCGGTGCGGGCGGCGGCGAGCTGCTGCTTGAGCCGGCGTTCCTGGTCGATGCGCCCGTGAAGCTGCCCGAAGCGGGCGGCCCGTACCAGCTGGAAGGGCTTGGCCCCGACGGGGAGCAGCGTTTCTCGTTGGCGTTCACCCCCGACCCCGTGGAACACGGCGGCGCGCACTTCTTCTTTGCCGTGCCCTACGATCCTGCCCGGGACGGCGCGCTGGAGCGCGTCGTGCTCACGGGGCCGGCGGGCGAAATCACCTTGCGGTCCGGGAGCACGCCGCCGATGGCGATCATCAGCGACCGCGCCACCGGCCGGGTGCGCGCGATCCTGCGGGACTGGGACGGCGGCTTCAACCGCGTCGACGGCGACACCGAGATCATGGTCAGCGACGGGTTGCCCGGAGGCGCAAGATGAGGGCCTGGCGACTGGCTGTTCTCGCGGTCGCGATGCTGTTGCCCGCCGCTCTCGGCGCCCAGACGCAGGCCGAGGTCCGGGGTGGCCTGACGGTGGGCAGTCATTCGGCCTCGGCCGCCGCCCTCGACATCGCCCCAGCGGTCTCGTTCGACGTCGTGATCAAGCGGCAGGTGACCCCGTCGATCGCGGTCTTCGGCGGCTTCTTCCGCACGGCATTCGGCTGTGAGGAGGGCTTCTGCAAGGACAGGAACCTGACGATCGTGGGCAATCACGGGGCGCTGGGCGGCGAATGGGGAATGGGTAGCGCCTGGTTGCGGGGCGGCGTGCTCTTCGGTTCGACGCGCGTGGGTACCGAGGGAGAGCCCGCCGAACCGGGCGTCGGGGCTCACGCGGCGGCGGGGCTGAACATCGGCATCGGACGCCTGCGCTTCCTTCCCGGCGTGTCCTACCGGTGGATGTCCGCGGCTACCGCGACCAGCACCGACCATGCCATCGCGCTCGCGCTCGACCTTGGTTTCGGCATCCAGCTCGGCGGAGGTGCAAGCTGACCAACCTGCGCAGGTTCGGCCTCGGCCTGGCCGCGATCCTGATCTCGGCAAACTGTGCCGACCTGGCGCTGGAACCCCAGCGCGCCCTGTCGTCGCTTGCGATCTCGCCGTCGGACACCGTGCTGATCGTCGGTGACAGGGTGCGTTTCGAGGTTGCGGCCCTGGACCAGCACGGGGACACGCTGCGGCCCTGGCCGGCATGGGCGGCCCCGGCGTGGTCCTCGGCGGATCCCGAGGCGGTCTGGGTCTATGACGATGGCCGCGCCGAAGCGCTCAGACATTCAAGGACCGAAGTCCAGGTCTCCTTCGCGGGCCTGACCGCTCGCACCCGGCTCCTGATCAATCCCCCCAGTCTGGTCCTGACCGCGCCGCATTTCTACCTGACGCAAGGCATTCAGAACCGTGAGCAGGGCGTGCCGCTGATGGCGGGACGAGAGGCCCTGCTGCGCGTGTTCGTCACGGGCGACCAGGACAGCTTCTACCAGCCGCATGTGGTCGCCCTTTTCTACCACGGCGACCGGCTGTCCTACGGCGCGGACATGCGCATCGACTCGGAGGTGCTGCCCGGAGAGGTCCGCGAGGGCCGCCTGGAACAGTCGTTCAATGCGGTCATTCCCGGCTGGGTCATCAGGCCGGGCACGAGAATGGTGATCGAGCTGGATCGCGACCGGAGCGTGCCCCTGGGTCCGGGAAGCCAGCTCAGAATACCTGACGTGGGCAGGCTCGAACTGAACGTGACGACGTTGCCCGTCCTGGATCTCACCGTGGTGCCGATCGTGGTTGCCTCGAAGCAGGGCGACGGCATCTACGACTGGACGCGGGATCTCGACGCAGACAGCGAACCGCTGCACTTCACCCGGTCCGTACTGCCCATCAAGGACATGGTCGTCAGCGTCCACGAGGGATATGTGACCACCGCCGACCTCAGCACCGGAGCCGGCTGGGGCGAACTCCTGGGAGAACTCACGTTCCTGCGCCGGACGGAGGCCAGAAAAGGGTACTATTACGGGGCCATCGAGCTCGACGAGACGGCGACCTGGGATGGCCTGGCCTACATCGGCTTTCCGCTGGCCATCGGGGCCGCCGATCCGCGCACGATCGCTCACGAGCTGGGTCATACCCTCAGTCTGCGCCACGCTCCCTGTGGCGGCGCGATAGGTCCCGATCCCGCGTACCCCCATGAGGGCGGGATCATCGGCGCGTGGGGGTTCGACTTCCGGGAGGCGCGCGTCGTGGACTCGCTGCTCTACAAGGACGTGATGGGGTATTGCCGTCCGTCCTGGATCAGCGACTACAGCTTCGCGAAGGCCCTCGCGTTCCGCACGGAGATGGAGTCCACCGTCCTGGAGAATTCGGTTGCCGGGGACCCGTGGGCTTCGGCCGGAGCGTCCACCGGTGCCAGAACCATGTTGTTGTGGGGCAGGACCGGGCCGGGCATGCTGGCGCTGGAGCCGTCCTTCATGGTGGATCTGCCGGCCGCCCTGCCCACGGGAGAAGGGCCTTATCGGCTCGACGGCGTGGGACCGAACGGAGAACGGCGATTCTCGTTCAGCTTCGCGCCGCGGCCGGTCGAGTTCGGCAGCGGGCAGTTCATGTTCACCATTCCCTTCGATCCCGCTCGCGACGGGGCGCTGGAGCGAGTCGTGCTGTCGGGCCCCGACGGCGTGGTCTCCCTCGAGGCGTGGGGTGCGGCCCCCATGGCGCTGGTGACGGATCGAGCCACGGGCCGGGTGCGGGGGATGCTGCGGGACTGGAGCGGGGGGAGCGCGGACGTGCGCCGCCTGATGGGTCGGGGCGTGGAGGTGACCATCAGCGAGGGGCTGGCACACTAGGCTGCTCGTGCAGGAACCCCCCAGTCGGGACGGCCGGATTCGAACCGGCGACCCCCTGAACCCCATTCAGGTGCGCTACCGGACTGCGCCACGTCCCGTGGGTGATGAAGCTAAAGGTTCGGTTGCGGATGGGGAACCCGCTCCGCCGGGGGCAGTTGCGCCGCCGGCCGCTCCTCCACGGGCCGCTACGCGGTGTCCCGTTCGATGCGGCCGTCCACCATGTGGATGACCCGGCGCGCTCTCTCGACGACGCGGGGGTCGTGCGTCGAGAACAGGAACGTGACGTTCTCCGTGCGGTTCAGCTGCTCCATCAGGGTGATCAGGCTCTCGGCGGTCTCCGAATCCACGTTGGCGGTGGGTTCGTCGGCCAGCACGATGGCCGGGCGGGCCGCGATGGCACGCGCAATCGCGACCCGCTGCTGCTGTCCTCCCGAGAGCTCGGTGGGCCGACGGTCCTCCAGCCCCTCCAACCCGACCGCGCGGAGCAGATCCATGACGCGTTCCCTGCGCTGGGCCGCGGGCACGCCCTGGACCCACATCACCATTTCCGCGTTCTCGTAGGCGGTAAGGACGGGGATCAGGTTGTAGGACTGGAAGACGAAGCCGATCCGGTCGCGCCGCAGGCGGCTGAGGTCCTTGCGGGCCATGTCGGCCAGATCCCTGCCGTCGACGACTACCGAACCCGAAGTGGGCGTGTCGAGGGCGCCGACCAGGTTCAGCGTCGTCGTCTTCCCCGACCCGGAGGGGCCGACAAGCGCGGTGAATTCACCCTCTTGGATGTCGAGATCCAGGCCACGAAGGGCGTGCACGTCCACCGTTCCCTGGTGGTAGACCTTCGACACGTCCTCCAGTCGGACGACTGCCCGGCCGTTCGGTTGCGCCTCTTCGTTTTTTCGAGCCATCATCCGATCCTGATGCTTTCGACGGGTCTCACTCGCCCCGCACGCCACGCCGGATAGATCCCCGCGAGGACCACGGCCACAAACGCGAGGGCCACGATGCGAACTGCGTTCTCGGGGTAGATCCCGAACTTGAGGTGGGTCGCCATCGCGACGCCCGAGATCTCGGTTGGGCTGTTGCCCAGCATGGCGCCCATGTCGATACCGAACCGGCTGAGGTACAGGTACGGGCCAATGGTCAGCATCCCGGCGAGCACCAGGCCGATCACGCCGAGCCACACACTCTCGTAGACGACCAGCCGGAAGAGCTTTGCGGGGCTGAACCCCACCGCCATCATGATGCCGAATTCGCGCAGGCGCTCCATGACGCTGATGAAGACCGTGTTGAAGATCCCCGCGGCGACCATGAGCGCGATGATGCCGATCATGATGACCCCGCCACCCACCTTCATGGCGATGAAGGCGTAGAGGTCGGGGCGGCCCTCGAACCAGGGGATTGCCGCCACTTCATCGCCCACCTGTTCCTGGAGCCGGGCGGCCAGCGCCTCCGACCTCCGGTGGTCCGTGACGAAGATGGCCACCTGGGTGGCTTCGTCGGAGGCGAAGCCGAGCACACCGCGTGCCGCCTCGATCGGCAGCAGGACCATCCCGACATCGATGCTCGGCGCGCCGGTGCGGAGGATGCCCCGCACGCGCCCCAGCCCCGCGACGATTTCGCCACTGCGGTCCGTGGCCGTGTAGACGACCCGATCCCCGAGCTCGGCGCCGAGGTTCTGCGCCAGCTGCGCGCCGAGCACCATGCCGGTGGGATCGTCGGCCGCGAACATCTCGCCCTCGGAGACGGCTTCCAGGTAGGAAATCGTGTTGAGGTCCTCGGCCTCCGGGTCGAAGGCGATGAAGGAGGCCCCATAGCTCTCGCGGGCGGTGCTCACCATGAGCTGGCCGCTGAGGCGTTCCACCGCGCGGTCGACCTCGGGGTCGCCTGAGGCGGCCTCGATCAGGGCGTCCGTCCCGGTGACGGTCCGCGACAGGCTCGGCGTGTCCAGGTATTCGGGGTGCTGCAGGGTCACGTGTCCGCCGCCCATGCGCGCGCCCAGGTCGATCATGTCCTGCCAGTTCCGATCCTGGGATGCCATCGAGAAGATCGCGAGGAAGACACCGAAGGCGATCGACGCGAGGGTCAGCAGGGTTCGACGGCGGTTCCGGCCCAGGTTCCGCCAGGCCATCAACCAGAGGCTGGTTTGTTTCATGCTCACTGGTGCCTCATGGCTTCGACCGGCTGGATCCGTGCCGCTTTCAGGGCGGGGTAGAGCATGGACAGCAGGACGATCACGAACATTGCGCTCAGCGGACCCACCACGATCGTCGGGCTGACGACGCCCCGCATGACCGGGTCGAGACCGATGCCGGACATCGAGATCTGACCGCCGAGCGCCGCCAGGTTGATCCCCACGCGGGTGAAGTACAAGAGGAGGGGGACGGCGAGGATCAATCCTGCCGCGGTGGCCAGCATGGCCTGAAACAGGCCCTCCCACAGGATCAGTCGCACCACCTTCGTCGGCGAAAGACCGACGGCCTTCAGCAGCCCCAGCTCCTTGATGCGCTCGAACACGGCCATCAGCGTCGCGTTGACGAGGAGGATCGCAATCGCGAGGTAGACGATCATGAAGAGGATGTACATGCTGCCCTCCACCGAGTCCAGCATGGTGGCCAGCGTCGGGAAGAGTTCGCGCCAGGTCAGGACATCGAGGCCGGGGACCGCCGCCCGGATCTGCGCGGCCGAGGCTTCGAGGGGCTGGTCTGCGGAGTTGCGCACCACCACCTGGTGTGCTCCGCCCGGGAGCACGAAGAAGTCGAGGAAGGCCTGGCGCACAAGGAAGACGCCGCTCCGGTCCGTCGCCTCGCTGAACGGGGCGAGTATCCCTCGTACCCGGTAGAGATCGTTCGCAATGCTTCCGTCGGTGGCCTGACCGAGGAGGACGACCTCATCCTCCAAACCCACGTCCAGCGTTCTGGCGAGCCTGCCACCGATCACGATCCCGGCAGGGTCGGAAGGGTCGAGCCAGCTGCCCTGTGCGACCCGGTCGTAGACGACGCTCACGCGCGCGTCCTGGACGGTTTCGACCCCCCGGAGCGAAACGCCCGCGGACGCCTCGCCCGCGGCCGCCAGCCCGCCGGCCAGGAGACGAGCCGACGCGTCGAAGCCCATTGCGCCGAGGGTGTCCACGAGTTCGGCGGGGGCCCCGATGCGGTCGAAAATCGACGGCTGGGTGCGGTAGTCCGGCGGGTAGACCTGCATGTCGCCGATCTCGACCTCGACGATCGTGGTCTCCAGGTCGCGCAGGAAACCCTGCACGAACGACGTCCACACGATCAGCGTGAGGAGCGCCAGCGTCATCGCCCCGATGGTCGTGACCGTTCGCCGGCCGTATCGCCACAGGTTGCGCCAGGCCATCACGGCGAGTTTCATGCGGTTGCCTCTCGCGGGCTGTCTGCGTCCCGGACGCCTTCCGCCATAGTTTGCGACTCGCGCGCTCCGGGTGCAAGCGCGTCCCGCATGGCACGGACGGCTTCCGGTCCGACGCGGCAGCAGCCCCCGACGGCCACCGCGCCCGCGGCGATCCAGCTGCGGCACGCCCCGGCCCAGTCGGGTTCGTCGTCGGCGATGCCCCAGGTCTTCGTCCCGGCGTCCCAATCGCCGCCACCGTTCGGGTAGGCCACGACGGGCTTGTCCGTCGCGGCGGCCAGCGCGCGGATGATCCCCGGCAGAAGGCGCGCGGGCGTGCAGTTTACGCCGGTGGCACCGACGCCCCCGGCCTCGCCGGCCCACGCGGCCACCTCGGCGAGCGGGGTTCCGTCGCTAAGGTGGGCGTCGTCGCGGCAGGTGAAGGTGAACCAGGCCGGCTTGTCGGTCGCTTCCTCCACGAGCGCCGCCAGCACGCGTGCCTCGGTGAACGAGGGGATCGTCTCGCAGGCGAGCATGTCGGCCGGGCTGCTCGCGAGAAGGCGCAGGCGGGCGCGGTGGAAGTCGGCGAGCGCGGCCGGGCCCGCCCCGTAGTTGCCGTGGTACTCGGAGCCGTCGGCGAGGAAGGCTCCGTAGGGGCCGATGCTGGCTGCGACGAGAGGGCGGGGGCGCCGGCGATTCACGGTGCCGGCCCGGAAGCGGTCGCGTGCACGGACCGCCAGATCGACCGCGTCCCGGAAGACGGCCTCGGCTTCGGAGCGGGTTAGCCCCCGCGCGGCAAGTCCCTCGAAGGTCGCCTGGTAGGTTGCCGTGATCACGCAATCGGCGCCCGCCCGCAGATACGAGGCGTGCACGGACTCTACCGCGGCGGGGTCTTCGAGCAGGATCCTGGTGGACCAGAGCGGATCGTTCAGATCGTGTCCCGCGCGTTCGAGCTCGCTTGCCAGCCCGCCGTCCAGGAGCACGAAGCCCTGACTATGCAGGAAAGCGTCGAAGCAGGAAGGCATAGACCACGATGACGGCGGCCGCGCAGCCCAGGAAGAGCGGCGGGTTGCCGGCTCCCACGCCGAAGCCGCCCAGCAGCACGAGCGCGACCGCGACGGGGATGATGAAGCGGAAGAAGTATCCCCACGCGGCGCTGACCCGGACTCGTCCGGCGCCCAGGTTGGCCTCGTCCTGGAACCGCTTCCACCCCCACTGCGACAGGACGAAGAGTGACATCAGCAGGCCGCCCGCCGCGAGCACGTAGTCGCTCGAGACGGTGTCGGCGAAGTCGAAGAAGTTCATGCCGAAGATGTGGATCTCCGACCAGGGGCCCTGCGACAGGATGACCGGGATCCCGACGACAAAGGATGCGACCGCGCAAAGGAGCACCGCCTTTCCGCGGGTCATGCGCAGCGAGTCCACGGCCGACGAGACGAGGATCTCGAAGACGGCGACCTGTGACGTGAATCCGGCGATGATCATCAGGAAGAAGAAGGCAACGCCGAAGACCACGCCGCCGGGCATCTGCTGGAACAGCGACGTCATCGTCACGAAAAGCAGGCCTGCGCCCTGGTCCGGATTCATTCCGAAGGCGAACAGGGCGGGGAAGAGGACCAGTCCGGCAACCACCGCGACGCCTGTGTCGAAGGCCACGACCAGGGCCGCGTTTCCCGGCACGTCGCTCTTCCGCCGGTCCAGGTAGCTGCCCAGCCCGAAGGCCGCGGCCATCCCGATCCCGATCGAGAAGAACGCCTGTCCGAGCGCGGCAAGGTAGGATGCGGGCGTCAGGGCGGAGAAGTCGGGGGTCAGGTACCAGGCCAGACCGGCGCCGGCCCCGGGGAGCGTCATCGCCCGCACCGCCAGAGCCACCAGGATCAGGACCAGCAGCGGCATGAGGAACTTGGCGTAGCGCTCGACGCCCTTTGCCACTCCGCGGCTCACCACGAAGGCAATGAGCAGCATGACGAGCAGCGCGTAGCCGAGAACCGGCCCGGGATCGGCGATGAACGCGTCGAACGCGGCGCGGGTCTCATCCGGCGACCGGCCCATGCCGCCGCCGCCCAGGAGCTTGACGAAGTAGGCCGCCATCCAGGCGATGATCATGACGTAGTACGACGTGATCAGCACGGCCGCGGCGATCCCGAACCAGCCGATCAGGTTCCACGGGCTGGTCTTCGAACCCGTCAGCCGCGGCATTCCCGCGATGGGTGTGAGCTGCACCTTTCGGCCCAGCGTGATCTCGGCCGTCATCAACGGTATGCCGATGAGGATCGCGAAGGCCACATAGACGAGCAGGAAGGCGCCCCCGCCGTTCTCGCCGGCCAGGTAGGGGAAACGCCAGATGTTCCCGAGGCCCACGGAGAATCCGGCGGTGGCCAGGATGAAGCCGATTCGGCTCGTCCAGTGTTCGCGCATGGTGTGGTTGGGCGGGGGTGGGGGGTGGCGGTGTGGGCCGGCGGGGAGGCCGCTCTGCCCGGTGAACATAATAGGGGCGTGGGGTTGCGCCACTGGGTGGAGGGCGTTATCGACAGTGGTGCGGGTGCGCTGGCACCACGCGATCAAGACACTCAGGGCCAGGGTTGCTGGGAGAGGAGGGAAACATATGTGCCCACCCACCCAGCCACCCACCCACCCACCCTGACCATTGGTTCGAGCCGGTGAAACATTTCGCCATTGTCATGGTGCCCGTTATAAACAGAGGAGGCGACAGTCGCTTCCTGTCGATTGAAAGAAAGGCCACGGAGATGAGAAAGGTGTCCGCGATGGCGGAGCAACTCCAGTTGCCATGCGTCAGCAGCTTCGAGAGACGGGGCCGACGAATGAGGCAGGATAAAGTGAAACCATGAAGCACCACATCGCAGCTCTGCGAAAGCATAGGAGCCCTTGGTGGTTTACAGCTGTTCTATTGCTGGCATGCCTCCTGTTCTCAACTAATAGCTTGAGGGAGAGGGCGGGTGTCCGAGAGTTTCGGTCTCACATTGCCGAAATAGCATCGGAGGGCGGGGGAGTCCTGCTCGTCATGTCGCCAGCGGATTGCATGGCCGCAGCTAACGCCGCCGGTATAGTGGCTGCTAGACTTGAAAGTGAGGGCTTCCCTACAAGGGGGCTCGTAATCAGAGACTGGGTGGATAAGGCGGCCTTAAAAGCTGTCTTGGACTCTGGCAACCACCGATTTCCACATGTCCCCATTGGAGCACGCGGAGCTATTGCGTTTATCGGTCGAGGCGGAACCCCGGTAGCTATTGGGGTCGCCTCGGACGGGTCGGCTGTGGTTGTAGAGCGCTTCGGCGGTGCCGGGGTGGCAGATGCCACGGCTCTCGGGCAACGACTTCTTCGTGCGGTTGGCGGGTAGGCAAGTGATGCGGTGGACGAGAGTGAGAGTTGCGGTGGTGCTGCCAGCTCTATTGGCGTGTGATAGGGAACCGCCCCTTGCGAACTATCCGCCGAAGAACCTCTTTGAACGTGGCGCGGGTGAGCGAACGCTTGAGCGCCCCGGGTTCGATACCCTGTGGACCTATGGTCGCGGAGACTCCGTGCTTGCGAGCGCTTTGCAAGTTGAAGCTTTCCCTGGCGGAGATGCCGCGATCCTCGATGTCCTGGATCAGAAGATTCACCGGATTGGTCCTAGTGGCCTAGTTTGGTCTTGGGGACGGACGGGAGAGGGTCCTCAAGAGATTCGAAACGTGCGTTCCATGACCATCAACCATCGCGGCGAAGTGGTCCTTGCAGATTCCAAGAACCGACGACTGGTGTGGCTGTCATCGACCGGAGAGTGGTTACGTGAGGTGCCGACGGAACTCCCACGGGCTGGGGGGCAGTGGCTGAATGGTGTAGTGGTCGGTATCGTCGCGCTAGAGACTGGGGACTATGTGCTTGCTCGAGACGGCGCGGAACCTTGGGTTATCGTCTCAGAGGCTGGAGATGTAGTGGGGGTCGTCCCGTCTCCGTGGACCGGGTTCGGGGAAATGCACTCGCTGCAGACCCATGGTAAGGTGACGGGTGGCAGCGCTGATCGGTGGGTGTTCGGCTTTGCGGTCGGCAACGGGTTTTTCTTGTTCGAGGGTGGAGAGGCGCGGAGTTCCCATCCTTATGCTGAGCATTTCGACTTCCCACCTGTGGTTGGTTCTGTGTTGCCATCCGGCCATTTCCAGCTTTCTTTCCCGTACCGCCCGCCGCGCGCGGCACAAGATATGACGATGAGAGCAGACACCCTACTCGTCCTAGTGCGCGACTGGATGCTTGATCGCTATGCCTTGGGTACGGGCAGCTACATAGGGACGGTGGTTCTTCCTGGTCCTGCTAGAGGTGTTGCCGTGTCCGGTGATACCTTGTTGGTCATAGATGCCGTGGGGATGTTCCCTGCGGTTATTGCACTTCAGCAGAAAGAGAAACGATGAAAAAGGCAATGAAAACCTGTCTGCTGGCGCTGTTCGCGCTGGCCGTTCTGACCGTGGCTGTCACGGAAGGTGGATCCCAGGGACCGGCTCCGCTTGGCTGCAATGGATCAGACGACCTGTGCAACCACGTGTGCACCTGCGATTGGTCCGGGTCGGGAAACGCCTGCGTCCCACGCGCAGGGGAGGCCGAGTGCATCGCCCTTTGGGAAGATGGACCACCGCCGCACCCCTCCCCGTGATGGTTGCCCCAAGCGGAGGCGGGTCGGGCTACCCGCAACGCCTTCGCCCCAGTCGTCTGGTACGCCCGTCGGCGGTTTCCAACGATGTACGCCAGCCTTGATCGGCAGGTGGGAAACCGAGCACTTCCGGCTACTCCGACGGTTGAGATCGGGCGTCCAGAGAGCGAAAAATGCTGAGCAAGCAAATGTGCGCCCGTCGAAGCTGCCCTCTCGCGCGGTGGCCCAAGTGCAATCTGCCGCTCGGCTGGTTGTGCGGCGCGGCAACTTGGGTTTCAGGAGAAAACGCTACATGCTGGCAATTCATACATGGAGATGTCCCGTTGGCGGGATCGCCAGGTACGAGGTCCTGCTCAGCTGATGATGGTCGTAGTGAAACGGAGAGCTTGCCCAATGCCTGACTTCACTTCGCGAGAGGGCACCCGTGCTTCGAAGTCGGCCTTCATGGTGTTGACGCTGGTGGCCACTGGCAGCCTGTTCGCCCCGCAGGGCGTTGCACAGGTCATCAACGGCGTCGTCGTTGACTCGGCATCGCATGTTCCGGTCCCGGGAGCACTCGTCTCGCTAGTCGATAAGGACGGCCGCGACCTTCAGCGATTCCTGGTCGATGCGGACGGATCGTTCCGATTCCTGGTTGCCGGGCCACCAGGCGCCTACAGCGTGCGGGGAGAGCGTATCGGGCTGTCCACCACAACGGTGGGCGCCTTCGATCTGGGGCCGATGGACACAGTCACGATCCGGATCGTGCTCGGGCAGCGTCCAATCGCCCTGGCGGGGATCGAGGCTTCGGGAGAAAGGCGTTGTGAGCTGCGCGCCTCCGCCGGCGAGGCAACCCACAGGGTATGGGAAGGGGCGCGGAAGATGCTGCTGGCGGTTGGCACGGCAGAATCCGCCGGCCGGTACGTCTACGATCTCGAGAGACATGTCCGGGAGCTTGAACCGCGTTCCCTGAAGATCCGCAGTGAAAGGCGCACGCGTACGCGATCAACGGACGGACGGCCGATCAGGAGCCGTCCCGTGGAACTGCTCGTCGCCGACGGCTGGGTTGTCGGCGATGGGGGAGGGTACCGCTATTTCGCACCCGACGCGCACACGCTGCTTTCCGATTCGTTCCTCGCCACGCACTGCCTGCGGCTACGCGCCCGCGACGACTCGCGCCCCGACCTGGTCGGATTGGAGTTTGAGCCCGTTAGCATCCATTCGGGGCGCGCCGACATCGAGGGTGTCCTTTGGCTGTCGCGCGAGACTGGCGAAGTCCTCTGGCTTGACTTCGGCTACACCGGACTGCCCGGGCTTGCGGCAGAGCATCGAAGCGATCAGATCGGCGGTCGCGTCGAATTCCTCGGCGTGCCCGACGGCGGATGGATCGTGTCGAAGTGGCATATCAGAATGCCGATGATGATCGAAGAGGTTGACGGGCTCTTCGGGGGCCGCCGGACGAGTCTGGCCGGAATCCGGGAGGAAGGGGGCCGGGTTCGGCAGGCGCTGCGACGCGGCACGGGACGGGTGGCCTACGCCGAGCGGTCAGGGACGGTGGCCGGGAAGGTCGCGGGAGGCGCCCCTGGGGACAGAGTAGCCCTCGTGGGCATCGGTATCGACGCGGCGGTTGACGAGAACGGGAGCTTTGCCATGGCCGGGGTTTCCGAGGGAAGCTATCGACTTGCCTACCTTCGTCCTTCTCTACTGGGGCTGGATCGTGAATACGTCGTGGCGAACGCCACGGTTGTGGCCGGCGACACTGCGACAGTGCGCTTCGAGGTCCCTTCCCGGCAGCGCGTGCTGGCTGCGGCGTGCCAGGTGGGGGAGTTGAACCCGGCGTTGGGAGTCTTGCTCGGTGACGTCTCCGATGCGGGCGGTCGCACGCTCGAGGGCATCAAGGTGGTGGCCGAGTGGGTCGAGGTGCGCGACATTGGCGACAGAATGCGTGCCGAAGCCCGCAGGGAGGAGACCATGACGAATCGCCTCGGCGAGTTCCGCATCTGCGGCATCCGGGCCGATGGTAACACTATTGCCGTGACCGTCGGTACCGGCGCGGAGCGTGCCACGAGAGAGGTGGTGCTGTCGCCGGAGGGGCCCGTCGGAAGGCTGTCGCTCACGCTCGGAAGGTAGCTACCCCGGCGCCACCTGCACGAGACGCCTCGCAGCCCACCGGTCAGCGCGGCTTTACTCCCGTACATACGGATACAGCGAAGGGTCAGGCGGCACGATGGCGACAAGGTTGTCCATGAACAGTACCAGACCACTTCCGCTCCTGGCCGTTCTCTGGCTCTTTGCCGGCGTCCCCCAATCCGCCAGGGCGCAGGTGGTCCGTGGCAGGCTGGTCGACGGCGTTGGAGGAAACGGGATCAGCGGCGCCATGGTAAGCCTCGTGGATCGAAGTGCCCGGACGACAGAGCAGGCAATCACGCGCAGCAGCGGCCTTTTCCAACTTCGGGCCGCCAACCCCGGCGAGTACCGCCTCAGGGCCGACCGGATCGGTTACGCCACGATCTTCTCCGACTTCTTCGGCGTGGGCGCCGCGGACACGCTGACGATCGACTTGGAGGCACGGATCGAACCGGTCTCCCTGGAGGGGATCGAAGCGGAGGCCGATCGCCGGTGCCGCGTTCGCCCGGAGGAGGGTTTGGCCGTTGCTCGCGTATGGGAGGAGGCACGGAAAGCCCTCGCGGCTGCCGCATGGACCCAGGAACGGGGACTGTATCGGTACCAGGTGCTCCGGATCAAGCGCCGGTTGGACGACAGGGGCCGGCGGGTGGAGCGTGAAGACCGCTTTCACAGCCGGATGTCGGCCCCGGCCCCCTACGTTTCCCGTCCCGCAGACTCATTGTTGGCCGAGGGATTCGCGCGTTTCTCGACCGGGGAGTCCGAGTTCTGGGCACCGGACGCCGACGTACTTCTCTCCGACTTCTTCCTGGACACGCACTGTTTTCGGATCAGGCAACCTGCGCGCAGGCCGGGAGAGCTGCTCGGCCTGGGTTTTGAGCCGGTACCCGACCGACAAGTGCCGGAAATCGTCGGCACGATGTGGCTGCATCCGGTATCGGCGCGGTTGCAACGCATTGATTTCCGGTACGTCAACCTGAACGTCGACCCGTGGGTATTGGAAGCCTCTCCCGGAGGCAGGGTGGAATTCACGACGCTGCCGAATGGCACGTGGATCGTGCCCTCGTGGCATATACGCATGTTCCGCCCCGGTGAAACACTCGACCCTCTCACTGGCCTCGTTACCGCCTCGCTCGACGCCATAATCATGGAACACGGCGAGGTGGTGCTTGTTCACGACGAGCAGGACACTGTCTTTCGGGGTGACATCGGAGGCCGCATTGCGGGTACGGTCTTCGACACTCTGCGGGTTGGGCTGCCGGGCGCTCGCGTGTTCCTCAACGGCGAGGGGGCCGAGGTGGTCACGGACGCCGACGGTCGCTTCGAACTCACCCACCTCGGCCCGTGGACATACACGGTGCACTATACGCATCCCAGTCTGGAGCAGCTGTGGTATCGGCCCGAGCCGGTTGAGGTCGAGATGGGGCCGGAACCGACAAGTCCGGTCCGGGTGGACTTCGAGATGCCTTCGCTCAATGAGGTGCTCGACGACGTTTGCAGCGGTTTCGGGAAGCCCCGGCCGCCCCTGCTCGCAGGAAGCCGGTTCGCTTCGTACGAGGGCATCCTTACGGTGGCCGTGACCGACGCGGAGGGGGATCCCATCTCGGAGGCCGTCGTCCTGACGTTGGCATCCGCTCTGCGGGCCGAGGATCGCGAGGACGACCGCGCCAGGATCCGCGGCCAAACCAGTGCGTCGGGGTTGTATCGAATGTGCTGGCTACCCGTGAACACGCCGCTGGAGGTGGTGGTGCTGAACAGCGACGAGAGCTTCGACCGCGACGCGTTCGAAGAAGCGGTCACCCTGGCCGAGCTCTTCCCCGCCAGAGTCCAGAAGATCACCATCGCGCCCGAGGCTCCGCACAGAACTCTCCTGGTGCGAATCGATTCCTGAGAGTATGTCTTCGGTTTGCGCTCGGATGGATCGCCCTCGAGAGCTCTGCGTGGCGGCGCATCCGGTAGCTGTTGCCCCGGATGTTGACGATGTGGCAGCGAGCGGCCGGGCAAACTCATGGGGTTGCGCCCACCGGGTGGCCGGCGTTATCGACAGCGAATGGAGGCGATGCGGGGCGGCCGGGGCGAGCGGACACGGATGCGGGTTCAGCACGGAGGGCAGTGATGGGCGTATTTCTTGAGGGCACCCACGGCGGCCGGACGGGACGACGCGCCTTCCTCAGATCGACCGCCCTGGGAGCGGCTGCAGCCGGGCTGGGGGCACGGGAGCTGGCGGCCGCGTGGGACGCGGGCGGCGCGCCGACACCGGCAATCGGCACCAACCGCACCACCGACGACGAACGCCGGGCCCTGATCGCCGAAGCCCACTTCGGGCCGAAGACGCCAGCCGCATCGCAGACCGGCATGGCGATCTGCTCGCATCCCCTGGCGACGCGCGAGGCCGTGAAAATCCTCCGCGACGGCGGCAACGCCTGCGATGCGGCGCTGGCCGCCTCGGTCACGCAAACCGTGGTCGAGCCGCACATGACGGGGATCACCGGCGTATTGAGCATGCTCCACTTCGATGCCGCCACGGGCGAGACCACGTACGTGAACGGCGGGGCCAACGCGCCGCTTGCCCCGCTGACCGGGTTCTCGGCCGCCGACATCGCCACCGGCCGCGGCCCGGGCGTGCCGGGATTCTGGGGCGGGTTCGAGGCCGCGCTCGCGCGTCATGGCACCATGCCCAGGCGGCGGATCATGGAGGGCGCGATCACCTTCGCACGCGACGGCTTCGAGACGCATCCCTTCCTGTGGGGCGAGCTCTTCGTCATGTGCCACAGGATCGGCATGACCGAGGCCGGGCGCCGCATCTTCATGCCCGACGGCCACATCCCGCGCCCCGGCGACCTCCTTGTGCAGTCCGAGGCCGCCGACACCCTCCAGCGCCTCGCCGAGGAGGGCAACGACTACTACTACCACGGCGGTTTCGCGGAAGAGTACTCCGACGTCGTGCAGAAGGCGGGCGGCGTCATCACGCCCGAGGACTTCGCGCACTATGAAGCCCGCTGGCAGGAGCCGGCGTGGAGCAGCTACCGGGGCTACCGGATCGCGGGCTCGCCGCCTCCGGATCACGGCGGTTCGCTCGTGATCGAGATGCTCAACATGATCGAGCTCATGGACCTGCAGACAGAGGGTCCCCCCAACGAGTCGGCCGAGACGCTCTACCAGATGTCCCGGATCCACAACCTGGTCTACGAGGAGGGCGGCAGGCAGAACGACCCCGACAGCCATCCGCTGCCGCTGGACGTGATTCTCTCGAAGGACTACGCGGAAATGCGCTTCAAGCTGTTGCAGATGGGGAGCGCGAACTCCCCGGCACAGCCTCCTCCTCCGCCCCCGCCTGCGGGGAGCAACCACGTCACGGTCGTAGACGGAGCCGGCAACACGGCCACCATCCTGCACTCGTGCATGTCGCTGCCCTGGAGCAACGGCCTCTTCGCCGCCGGCGTGACGGTCTGCGCGTCCGGCGCCCACTTCCTGCGCGTCATGCCGCAGCCCGGGCAGCGCGCCACCGCCTACGTCGCGCCGAACATCGTCTTCAACCGTCAGGGCACCCCCATGCTCGCCTCCGGGTCGCCGTCGGTGGGACTGCTGGCCAACATCGTTCAGAACACCACGAACATCATCGACTTCGGCATCCCGATCGTCGAGTCGGTGCTGAGGCCGCGCTTCGGAGGCCGGTCGCTGGAGGTGCCGGGCTCCACCATGGTCGAGGCGGACGTGGATGCCGACGTGATCGAAGCTGTGCGGGGTCGAGGCCACGTGCTCGATGTCGTGAACCCCTGGAACTGGCACCACGGGGCCTTCGAGGGCATCCATATCGACCCGGACACGGGGGTGCGAAGCGCCTGCGGCGACCCGAGAAGGTGCTCGAAGGCGGAGGGGATGTAGGGGGGCGCGAGACTGCGCGCGCGATGGCGCTGATAAGCATCCCATGAATCGCAGCAAGAAATCGTCCAAAGTCTTCCAGACCGCACGATCTGCCGTTCTCGCCGTGAGGCCGTGACCGGGCCTGTCGTGCGCAAATGGCCAGAAAACCGGTTCAAATGGCGAGCATTCGCGGACCGTTGACGCTGGGCTTCATTGGGGTACCGGTGCGACGGCATTATGGAGCCGTGCCCTCCACCGGCGAGAGGCTGTCGGGTATGCGACGTTCTTCGTCGAGCAACCCCGGTTCGTTCGCGGTGCCGAGGTACGTGCCAGCCGCGCGGTGGCGAACTCAGGGCGCTCGATGCTAGACGAAATGGTGGACCGGCTGACGCCGATGCGCTCGTTAGGCTGCTCCTGCGTGAGACGATAGCTCTCGCACGCACCGTCCAGATCGCCAAGCCAATCCTACCGGCAGTTACCATCACCTCGGGCGCGCTGGCGGGTAAGATTGCCGGGCAGGTATCGCGGGGGCTGGCGCGATTCCGAGAAAACGAATACGTTTGGTGCGTGAACGGCGATACGCAGGGACCTGTAGGTTCGGATCCGCTCGTCAGGCGGCTGGCCGAAGCCATTGCTTGTGATCGAGCCTCAGCTGTGCTACTGGTGGGTGCCCCTGGAATGGGGAAAACTGCCGTTCTGACTGCGGTGGCTGATCTCGTTTCGGAGCGTACTCGGGGTGGAGTCATTTGGATCAGCGGAGGGGTCGTCGCCAGCGAGGGGCACTTGGCGAAGATGCTCGGCTCTGCGGTTTGCGCCTCCCCCACGGGGCGCTCGCTCAATGCTGTGTGCGATCAACTCGCTGCCCCCGAAACCCCTCCAGTTCTTCTCGCCATTGACGACTTCGACGATCTGGTCTTCAAGCGTGAGTCCATTGCCAAAGCGGTCACCCGAGCGGTGGCCGATGGCAGCAACTCACGGCTTGTCGCTAGTTGTCGGCCAGATGCCAAGGAGCGACTAACCAATCCGGATAAGGCGTTGGGAGCGATTCCGGGCCGCGTGCTTGTGGAAACGGACCTCTCTCTGTTTGATCCGCAGGCTGCTCGTGCGCTTATCGAGAGGCGGGCGCCACGGTTATCCCCAGCAGCAGCGGAGGCCATAATCGTCGAGTCGGGCGGTCACCCAGCCGCTCTGGTGTTCCTGAGTCGAATCGCAGGCCTCCGAAATGAACGATCGGACGACGAACTGGAAAACTTCTTCAACCTAGCGGGGGAATTCGCGGGTGCAGTGTACGCGGAGCCTTGGACGGACCTGGGTCCGCAACAGCGTGCTATCCTCGCGCAGATCGCCCGAACTGGGCGCCCAATGTCGGCCGTCGAAGTCGCGCGTGTCCTTGAGCTGTCGCCCGGTCATGTAAGCGCCCAGTTGAGCCGCCTCACCGTCTCCGGGCTGGTTTCTCGGACCCGACCACGCGGCCATCACGTGGTGGCGCCACTGCTTTCTCGCTGGATGAGTCGACGGGCAGCACGGATCGGAAGGCCGTCCAGGGCCTCGACGGGGCAGTGCGTCCAAAGCCCAGGCTTGGATTACTGGAAGCCTGAACCTAAGAGAGACGGGGCGTAGGTCCGTTGGGTCGCTCCTATGCCCGCGAGTTGGCCACACTCGCTGAGACTTACGCGTCGGCTCAAGTTCTTGACATCTCTTCCCTGACAGAGGTCGTCCAGACTTTCCGCACTCGGCCTCTGGTGGTTGTTGGCTCGGGAGGTTCTCTCACGGCCGCAAACTTCGTCGCACGACTCCACGAGACCGGTACGCATCTTTCGGCCCGCGTGCTGACTCCTCTTGAGTTTCTCCACAGTCCCATGCTCAACGACTCAGGGGTGTTGCTGTTGAGTGCCGGTGGGTCGAACCCCGACATCCTGGCTGCAGCCCACCATGCGGTTAGGTCCGAAGCGGTAACCCTTGCCGCCGTATCCACTCGTGTTGGCACACCGCTCAGTGCACAGCTGAGCCAGCATCCCTACGCGACAGCGTTCGAGTTCAGCGGGCCCGCATCGAGGGACGGATTCCTAGCCACGAATTCGCTAGTGTTGACCTGCGCCGCATTGGCTCGGGCATATGATCGAAAGCTACCTGTGGACCTGCCTGCGCTAGCTGAACCCCTGAAAACGGACCTGCTTGTCCAGTCCCTCCTCCTCCCGCGCACGGTTGTGCTCGCGAGCGGCTGGGCCCTCGCCGCCGCGGTAGACCTCGAATCGAAGTGTAGCGAGATGGGGTTTGGCTGCGTGACGGTGACCGACGCGCGCAACTTCGCTCACGGACGGCACTATGGGCTCTCGCGCGTCATCGACGAGACCCTGGTGCTCGGCTTGACCACACCGGCGGAGGCGACGGTGCTTGAGAAAACGCTCGCCAAGCTGCCGGGCACGGCCACGGTTGCCACACTAGACAGCCCCCTACTGGGTCCGGCTGGATCACTGGACCTAATTGTTCGCGTACTCTCCCTTGCTGGCGCCGTCGGAGCGCACTCCGGTGTGGATCCGGGTCGACCGCGGGTCCCCGCCTTCGGGCGCGCCCTTTATCGTGCCAAGCTCCCTCGCCAACGCGCACGGGTGCGCGGTGGGGCTCCACCTGAAGATGTGTGGATACAGCGAAAAGTATCCACGGCAGTCTGGGCAAATGTGGGGGAGGACACCCGCCGGTCTTGGCGTGTGCGATGCCGAGATTGGGTGGACGCAGTCCAATCTGAACGGGTCGGCGCCGTCGTCCTTGATTATGACGGGACGCTCTGCGAAGCGAGCGAACGATTTACAGCTCCAGCCAGCCCCGTCGGCGCAGCTTTGACTTCTCTCCTAGATCAGGGCATGCGTGTAGGCATCGCCACTGGGAGGGGCAAGTCTATTTCGGAGGCGTTGCGCACCGTGCTGCCGCGCCGACTATGGCGTCAGATACGAGTCGGAATGTACAACGGCGGCGTGCTTTTCCGACTCGATGAACGTCCACCTGACGAGGTGCCTCGAGAGCCTGAGGTGGAGCATGCTTACGCGATCCTCGCTGCATCCCCCGTGCTACAGCGCTTGGCCGACCTTCGCTTGCGTCCCACCCAAGTGACTGCTATGGCTCGAATGCCCTTACCGGACGGGATGCTCCGCCGCTTCGTTGTCGAGGCGCTGGCCATGGGCCAAGACCTCCCGGCCGTAGATGTATTCGCCTCTGGACATTCGGTTGATGTGATTGTCCGAACGGTCTCAAAGCGGCGGGTGGTGGAGACACTCCGGCAGGAGATACCAGAGAGGGATGGACTCAACGTGATGACGATTGGCGACCAGGGCCAAGCGGGAGGGAATGACGCCCCCTTCCTTGCTCACACTTTGGGGCTGAGCGTCGAGAGAGTGTCGAGTTCATTCGACGGCTGTTGGAACATCGCCCCACTTGGGAGTCGTCGGACCTCGGCAATGTTGCAGTACTTGGCAGCCCTCCGACCAGTTCGGGACCGTGGTTTCCGCTTCTCGATCCGCACCGCCGCAGGACTAGGACGTCAGCGAACCTTGTCCGGCTCTGGTATGGGCGCGAGATCACAGACTCACCCCCCGCGTCAGGATTAGTCTTCCAATGAACGAGAGACTTACGCTCCGAGTACTTGGCGAGATCATGGATTGGTCGGATTCGAAGGCGACCAAGGAGTTTCGCTGGCTAAGACTGGTTTCTCGGATGAAGTATGACGGCTATCAGGACTACCTGGCGGGAGCGCGGTTTATTGAGAGCCTCGTCGCCTGGATCCAACAATTTCCGACGCCTGACGATCGAGCGACAGCCTATGCCTTTGTTCGAAAGCAACTCGTGTACATCGGTCCATCTGAGATGCGTCGCTTGGTTGAGCTGTTCTATCCAGACAAGGTTCAGCGGACGCTCCTGCGGTCCGTAGCGGAAACGTGCGGAATCCCCCCCTATCGAGTCTGGGCCTCAACCGAGGCCACCGCTCACTATGAGCGACTGCTCCGCCAGACCCTCTTCATCGGCCTGAGCGACGGGGCTCGACTAGACCTTTTCCGACGTGCCAACACCGGTGTGATCAGCAACGAGCAGGTCGTCGTTGCTACGCACATCGATGAGGAGAAGTGGGAGGAGCTTCTCAAGAAGCTCCGGTGCGCGCACGGTCAGGCACCTGATGCTGGCTTCAAACTGGTCTACCTCATTGACGATTTCGTTGCAACCGGCACAACCTTCATTCGCAAGCATTCAGAGTCAGGCGCTTGGAAAGGTAAACTGGCGAAATTCCACAAGGCCATCAGCCCGGATTCACCGTTCGAGGAGGACTTTCGAATCTGCGTGCACCACTACATCGCGCTCCATGACGCCGTGGACAAGCTCGAACAAAAGCATGCGCAAGCACTCGAAGAGCTCGGTCCGGCTAAGTGGTTTCCGAACGTGCATTTCAGCTTCGGCACGATTCTGCCTGAACATCTACCGATCGACAAATCGGCAGACGTCGAGGCGCGGACGTTCGTTGACGTCGCTCACCGCTACTATGATCCAGACGTGGAGAACGAACACACAAGCGAGGGAGGAACCGACATGCGATTAGGATTCGGGCGCTGTGCAGTGCCGCTGATCCTCGAGCACAACACGCCGAACAACTCCGTAAGCCTGTTATGGGCCGAAACCAGTGGTACGGGGGACGGGGCGCATCGGATGCGCCCCCTCTTCCGTCGGCGGCATCGCCACTCATAGGGGCTAACCTACGGCGCGGATGTAACGATGAATAACCCATTCGAGAAGAGAGCTAGCGAATACTTTCGTGACGACGAGTCCTTTCTCGCCATCGTAAGTCCGGAGCCTGTCACAACCTATCTTAAGCGGTACGCAGAGTCGGGCCGTCTCTACGATCGCTTGGTCCTCATGCGCGGTGCGCCTGGTAGCGGAAAAACCACGATCGCTCAGCTGTTCGAATACCACCGCATCGCGGCTCTACTCCGACATGAGGGAGTCCAGGCATACAAGCCGCTTATGGCAGCGCTCGCGGAATGCGATGCCATCGTGGACAATGTGCCATGTCTGGTGGGTTGCCGCATTGCGATGGAGAGCGGTTACAGGGACGTCTGGGAGTTTCCGTATCCCGAAGACCTCCGAACCGGACTCCTCGCATCGCTTATCCAAGCGCGGGCAGTGCTTGGCTGGCTCCGCAACCTCGAGAAGAGTGGAATCTGCCTTTCGCAAGTGAGTGTGATTCCGCGGGGTCCAGACACAGCCGCACTTCGTGCCATCGGTGGCGTCAGTGGGCGCTCCGTACTCAAACGGGCGAGGGCAGTGGAATACGAATTGTACGGAATCGCGGCGGCACTCATCCCTCCAGATGTATCCGAGCTCAGGAGCGGGACGATCAAAGCCTATCATCCGTTTGATGTAATCGAGGCCCTTGAAGTACAATTGAGTCCGCCGGTCCCGGCAGGTAACGTGCTTCGTCTGCACCCTCTGGTCATCATGGACGATGCGCAGACGCTGCACCCGCTGCAATTCTCCCAGCTGGAAGCGTGGCTTACTCGCCGGGAGCTACGCGTCGCCCGCTGGGTCCTGAGTTGGCTAGACGTGGTCGCTCCCCAAGAGGTCCTTTCAGCGCGACGCGAGGACGACGCAGATCGGCCAGAGCAACCAGGAATCGACCCTGACCGAGTGGCCACGAGAATCTATCTGCAAAGCGGATACACGGATCGGAAAAAGGAACGGCGCGCGTTCCGAAAGACGGCCAAGGACATGGCCAATCGCTATCTCCAGCAAATGCCTCTGTTCGCCAACCGCGGTATCCAACGCTTCGAGAACCTGCTCCTGGAAGGTGTTGAGGTACCGTCCAAGACTGTTCTCGCGAGACTGACAGAGCGCAATGAGCGGGAGCGTATAGCTCTTGGGGTCGGTCACATGCGCTTGAGGGCGCTCGAAGGAGCAGTGGATCGCTACTTGGCTTCCAGCAGGAGCAATGACCTGACGCCGGATCTGCGGCTCGCGATGGTTAGGATCCTGATGCACCGTTATGTCAATCGCGTACCCCAAGCCAGTCTCTTCAGCGAAAACAGGGATCCGGAACCTGCGCGGCCAGTTGTCGCGAACAGTGGAGTGGCGGAAGGCGCTCGTGTCCACCTGCTGCACGATCATGATCGGCCATTCTACTACGGCATGGACACCCTGTGCGATGCGGGGACAGAGAACGCAGAGCAGTTCCTCCGCCTCGCCGCAGCCCTCGTAGAACGGGCATCTACTCAGTTAACCCGTGCCAAATCGGCAACCTTGTCTGCGGCCACTCAGCACAAGGAACTGCGGCGGCGTGCGAAGAGGATGCTGGACGCATGGTCATTCCCAAGCCACGAGTCAGTGCGCCGTCTCATCGACGGGATCGCGAAGCGCTGTGTCCTCGAGTCCCTCACCAAGAACGCTTGGCTGAATGCCGGGGCCCCCTCTCTGCCAACACGCGCGAGACAGGAGAGGAGAGAGAGATTAGAGTAGGGCGAGGCAGAGAGATGCAGAATGGAACGAGGAGAAGGAATGAAGGTGAACGGAACGCCCCTCTCTTCGGGGGAGGGCAAGCGAAGCGCGGCAGCCCGGCCGGATCCGGAGGTGTCGGCAAAGGCGACGCGGCGGCGGTTCACGGCGGCGTACAAGCTTTCGATCGTGGAGAAGGCGGACGCCTGCGATACGCCGGGAGAGATCGGAGAGCTGCTTCGGCGCGAGGGATTGTACAGCTCGCACCTGTCGTCGTGGCGGAAGGCGGCGCGGGAGGGGTCGCTGCGGAGGCTGGCGAAGAAGCGCGGCCCGAGGCCGTCGGGCGGGAAGCGTGAGGCGAAGAAGGTGCGGAAGCTGGAGCGGGAGAACGCGCGGTTGCGCGAGGAACTCCGCAAGGCGCGCATCATCATCGATGTCCAGGGAAAAGTTGCGGGGCTGCTGGGTGTGAGCCCCGGGGACGGGAAGCGCTCTTGAGCGCGGCCGGAGGCTTGGCCGGGCACGTGGGCGTACGCGCGGCATGCAAGGCCCTCGGGGTTGCGCGCGCCACGTTCTACCGTCGCCGGAGGCCGAAGACCGGGCAGCGGCAGCCCCGGCCGGCTCCTGCCCGGGCCCTGGACGCGACGGAGCGGGCGGAGGTCTTTCGTGCGCTGTGCTCGCCGCGCTTCGCGGATCGTGCTCCGGCGGAAGTGTACGCGACGCTGCTGGACGAGGGCGTCTATCTGTGTTCGGAGCGGACGATGTACCGGATCCTGGCCGAGAAGGAGGCGGTCCGCGAGCGCCGGGCTCAGCGCAGCCATCCCAACCACCCGAAGCCCGAGGTGGTGGCCAGGGCACCCAACGAGGTGTGGTCCTGGGACATCACCCGGCTGCTGGGGCCGCAGAAGTGGCAGTACTTCCATCTGTACGTGATCCTGGACATCTACAGCCGCTACGCCACCGGATGGATGGTGGCGGAGCGCGAGACCGCCGGCCTGGCCGGACACCTGGTTGGCGAGACGTGCCTCAAGCACGGTGTGCAGCCCCGGGTGCTCACGCTGCACTCGGACCGGGGAGCTCCCATGACGGCCAAGTGCACGGCGCAGCTCCTGGCCGACCTCGGTGTCACGCAATCGCTGGCCCGCCCCAGGGTCTCCAACGACAACCCCTACTCGGAGGCGCACTTCAAGACTCTCAAGTACCACCCGGGCTTCCCGGGTCGCTTCGGCAGCATCGCCGACGCGAAGGACTTCTGCCGGGAGTTCTTCCAGTGGTACAACACCCAACACCGGCACGGCGGCATCGGCCTGCTCACCCCCGAGCAGGTCCACCTCGGCCGCGCCCTCGAGGTGATCGAGCACCGGCAGAACGTACTGGCCGCGGCCTACGCCGCCCGGCCCGACCGCTTCGTGGGAGGCCCGCCGAGGGCTGTGAAACTCCCGGAGGAGGTCTGGATCAACCCCGCACTCCCCGTCACGGCGGTCGATGGCGCAGAGTCGGCCAACGGGGGAAAGGAGGGCTCGCTAAACTGAATCGGAAAGTGTCTCACAGTCGTTGGCAGGTTCCGCCAACGCATTCGGTATACGGCAGAGGGACTTCGACTGTGTGCATCGCACGCACCCGGAACTCGCGCGCACGCTCCAGCTCGGCGTCGCTTATAACGCGCTCGCCCTAGTCCCAGACTATCCGTGCAAAGGGGACAGGTGGAATCTAATCGAGCTCGGAGGGGTTCCGATTCTGAGTTACGGTCTCACCTTCAAGCGGGGCGGGTTCGTTACCAGCACGCCCAGCGAACTGGGACGCCTGATGGCCGTCGAGCAGGCGCCAGATGGCGGTGCGCTGGCTTGGCGTCAGCGCTGAGGTGCGGAGGTAACCCCATATGCAGGGACCATGGAATCGATGTGTGGATCATCGCGGCCAGCGGGTGCGCGAGTTCGTTGAGGACTACTTCGCGGATGCGTCGCGGCATGTCCTGCTCGTTGCGGGTGCAGGTTTCGACCCTCGGTCCATCGCGATCGCGACTCTCTTGAATTCGACTCTCCAGTCACGCATGACCGGACTCCTGATCCGAGAGGAGCGCCCAGATTCTGAGCCTCGTCTCACTACCTTGGCCGAGCGTCACCTTGAGACTCTGTGCGCATCCCTCAAGGACTGTACGGTCAAGCACGTTCAGGTCTTCGATACAGTCGGGGATGGTACATCGGCACCGGGTCGCCACGTCGTGTCTGGTCGCTACGTCGCGACACTCGCGCAGAGATTGGACTTAGAAGGCATAACCGATGTGGTCGTGGACTTTAGTGCCCTTTCTGTCGGAACTAGTTTCCCTTTCACTCGGGCTCTACTTATGCGGCTAAGCCAACAGGTAGGGGTTAACTTGCACGCGATGGTAACGCTAAGTCCATTCACGGACGACAGCATTCTCGCGAGACCGAGCAGCTTTGTTGGCCCCGTGCACGGGTTCCAGGGCCGGTGGGGAATTGATCAAACTGTCCGTGCGGCCAAGCTTTGGCTACCCCAGTTGCGATTGGGACAGAGACGGGTGCTTGAGGACCTCCACACGATGATTGAACCCGACGACGTGGTTCCCGTCTTGCCGTTTCCCTCGTACAATCCACGCTTAGCAGATTGCCTAATCGAGCACTACGCTCCTGAAGTGGAAGGACAATGGGCCGTCGACCCACGCAATGTCGTCTTCGCGGCCGACGGCGATCCTTTGGACTTTTATCGCACCGTCGTGCGGCTGGACGACGTGCGTCGGCCGGTGTTCGAAGGCACGATCGGCTCGCTAATCGTGCTCTCGCCTCTGGGAGGAAAAGCACTCGCGCTTGGGACGATGATGGCGGCCATTGAGCGGGATCTTCCTGTGATGTACGTGGAGGCACTCGGATACGAACTGGCGCCCGACGGGCCTACCGCTTTCTCCGATGACGATTTCGTTCACGTCTGGCTATCTGGGGATGCCTATCCCCCGCGCCCATGAATGATTCGACGATTCATTCTGAGCGGCCCCTGATTCTCGGGACCGGATTGCTGGCGTTAGATGTGATCGTCGGCGCGGATGCTAAGGGGACAGCAACTCTGGCGGCCGGAGGCACCTGCGGCAATGTGCTTACGGTCCTTAGTTTACTTGGATGGAATGCGTTGCCAATCGCCCGGCTGAATAGGGACGCGGCATATCTCTGGCTGTGCAAAGACCTAGAGCGATGGGGCGTTTCTCTGAAGTTCGTGGACAGGACCCCAAGGACTCCGACGCCGATCATCGTGCAAAGAAACCAGAAGGACGCGACGCACCGTTTCTCAATGACATGTCCGGAGTGTGGAACCTGGTTCCCTCGTTTTCGTCCGGTAACTCAAGAAGCAATTAGAGGAATAGTCACTGACCTCCTGGACAGGACATCGCCGGGGATGCGACCAGAGGTCTTCTTCTTCGATCGAGTCTCTAGGAGCTCTCTGTTGTTGGCCGAGGCCTCCGCTGCTTCCGGTGCGCTTGTCGTCTTCGAACCCAGCAGCATTGGGAATCCGCGGCTCTTCTCCGAGGCACTCTCGCACACTCACATCCTGAAGTATTCGCGGACTCAGTTGCGGAATTTCGCTACGCGTGATCTTCGGGACGACGGACTCTGGCTGGAGATCGAGACGCTCGGGTCAAACGGTTTCCGCTACAGAGCTAGAGAGTTCTTCGGGATGAGATGGCACCACGTGCCCGCCATTTCAATTGCGACAATCGCGGACACATCCGGAGCGGGTGACTGGTTTATTGCAGCGTTTCTTGAGCGCGTCGGACGGTGGGGGGCGGTCGGACTGGAGGAGGTCGGTAGGGGCTCCCTTGAAGAGGCTCTCTCCTTTGCTCGCACGCTTGCCACGCTCGCCTGCAAGTACGAGGGTGCGCGGGGGGCAATGTACGCGACCGAGGAGGGCGCGCCTATTGAGGAGTTCAAGTCACTGATCGGTGTAGCAGGTCCTCTCCGCCCCCCACAGGCTCCGTGCTCGCAGGCGACCAAACCGCTAAAGAGCCTTCTGAGCGTACTGTGCTCCGGATGCGCCAGTCAGGTGAGAGCGCCCAGTTAGTTAGATCTCGTTTGTAAGGCGCCCCTGCAGTAGCTCACGATCCGGGCAAGAAGTTACGTGAATCCAACCAGGACCGCACGATCCCTCCTTCTTGCCCCTGTGGGAGGTCGCAATCGATCGGATCAAAGAGCCGCGGATTTTGACAGAATTGCCCAGGAAGTGCGAGCACGCGCGCGCCGTGTTTTCGGTGTCCGGGTGGTCTGTCCCGACGCGAACATCGAACCTCTCGGACCAGTCCACTTGCAAGGACATCTGACCCCGGCCCGCTCCCGCAAGAAGTTCAGCCGCTCGCCAACCTGACGTTTGGGCCGGTCCCTTGTCGAGAAGACCGAGACCGGTACAAGACTTGCAATCGTATCGGTGTTTCAATTGCTGCCCGGTCTCAGATCAGCCTCTGTCGCTGCCAGGGCAAAAATCTCGGCGACACAGAGCACTCGGTCATAATCCGCGGAGTGAACAGCTCCGTCTTTCGTCCGAACTCGCGAGACAAACGCAAGGCTAGCAAAGAACCTCTCTGAGTCATTGGCGTTGCTCCGCCATCTCCAACTAAATGGCTTGGACTCCCCAGCCGCTATATCAACGACCGTCGTAGCCCCCAGCGACGTCATCCGATCGCCGAATACGTCAAAAGTGATGTAGGTGACATGAATCGCAGTGATGTCCTCACGAGCTTGAAGCACCGTCTCTGTAGTGAGTTGGTATTCCCGATTCGCGTACCTCGTTGCCACTATGGGGCTCGTCGCGAAATCCAGCGGGAGGTCTTGGTCATGGATAGCTATCCATTCACGAAGAAGCGAGGATTCTCTGCTAGCCATCTTTACACCCTTACCGCTCGTTGTAGTTATCGACTCTGGAAGGGTGCACCCCTGTTGAGCGGTCCCGCTGTCCACACACACGAGCAGTGCCGCAATGGCGATGCCGATTGTGTATCTTCCTCTGCTCATCCTTCTCTCCTTTCGTGCAGTCTGTTCCTGGGCCGACTGCTCTCGCCGTTTCCTCAGCTGGATTGCTGCACACCACCATACGGATTGTGTTGGCGGCCAGCAAGATGGCCAGCGAGTCCCGCGCTCGGCCGGATTGAGGGAGGCAAGGTGAGTCCATTGCTTGTCTTCCACGGGCGATCTGGTCCGCGCTCCGTGGCGTCGCAGAGTGCCATGGCCTTGGCTTTCATCTCCATGTCGATCTTTGGGGTGGTCCTACTTCGTTGGACAGTCCGAGGGCAAAGTTAAGGTGGATTCCGACTGGGTTTGAGAGCCCTCGGGAAGCTTCGTTTCGTGAATCGTAAGCCCCGGTCGGCGGGAGGGGAACCCGACCGTCGACCGGGGCTTGCTGGCGTTTGTCAATGGCCACCGAAAGGTGCACACTTCTGGCCATTGAAAAGTGCACACTTTTCGGGAGCTGGCGCGGAGGGAGCGCAGCGACTGGAGCGGGGGCTCCCGGGTGAGTCCGGACACCCATCATGACCCTGGTCCCGCGTTCTCGGCGTGCTCGGCCGAGACTGCCCGGGAGGCAGTCGGGTGGATGGCCTTGGAGAGCTGAACGTGGCGGCGCATCCGGTAGCTGTTGCCGCGGATGTTGACGATGTGGCAGCGGTGGAGCAGCCGGTCCAGCAGTGCGGCGGCCATGACCTCGTCGTGCAGGATCTCTCCCCACTGCTCGAAGCCCTTGTTCGAGGTGACGACGGTCGAGGCATGCTCGTAGCGGCGGTTGACGAGCTGGAAGAACAGGATGGCGCCGCTGCGGGTGACCGGGAGGTAGCCGATCTCGTCCACGACCAGGAGCGCGGGGTGGGTGAGGGTCTTGAGGCGGTGGTTGAGCCGTCCGGCGGCCTGGCTCCCCGCCGGCAGGCGCATGTTCGAGACGTTGTAGCGTGCTCTTGCCGGCCAGCGGCAGCCCTTCCGGCGTCCCTCGAGCTTGTCGGCCAGCAGGGCCAGCAGCGGGTCGTGACACAGATCGTCGTGGTCGTTGATATCCTCGTAGCCCAGGGCAATGCTGGTGATGCGTTGCGCCAACAGGGTCCGCAGGGCGTGTACCCTGAGCCGGGGGTCGCGGTGATCGGTGAAGCACGCGGCCACCCGGTCGAAGAGTCCGACAAGGCGATCGATCTCCCGCAGCAGCAGCGCTCCGGCGTTCGACGTGATCGACCCGCCGTCGAATGCGGCGGTTATCCGGCGGCGCTGGAACCCTTGAAATCGGAAGGATAGCGGCTTACACTGTGTCGGCATCTGTCCTCCCGTGTGGCTGTGGTTAAGTTGCTGGCACAACTGAACTTAACAGCCTCCAGACGCCGGTGTCGTCTTTTAGGTTGAGAAAACCGGGCTAACCGGCATGTCTGCGAAAATCGCATCTTCGCCTTGGATCGAGTCAGCTTGTTCCATCAGCGCTTTGGCGGCCCCCCGCAGGACATGCGCCTGCGCGGATAGATGGCGGTGATCATAGCTCCAGGCTTCACCAGCCAATTCGCAGCCCAAGGTGCGGAGCTTGTCGATGGTCGTCATTAAGGTAGCTCCTCCGTGGTTGAGTGGTCGTAAGGCCCCCACGATACAACGGTCTCATCATCGATCCATCATCGACTCCCACGCACCCCCGCCCACAGCTTACAGCCGGAACCGTTCGGCCCGGGCCTCATTGAAGCGTAGACCGAACACTATTCGCCCACTGAGTGATCGACACCCCGGACTCCCAGATCTCTGGTGGAACTTCGTATCGAAGCGCCGACTCATTGCGGATCCCGACATCGAGCGTTGTTGCGACCTCCACCCATTCATACGTGTCCCGTACAGTGCCGCCAATATCCGACACAAGCTTCGCCAACGGATCCACACGGTCAGTAGTCCATTCCCTCTCTAGATCGGCTTTCGATAGGTGACGGAGGTCCACGACACACAGGACGTACCGTCTCGGCATCTGCGATGCCTTTTCTGCTTGCATCGGTGTCAGCCGGGCCCGGCCTGTCGTCGTCGCCTTCACCTCCACAAGGTACGGTCCAACCTCGAACGAGCTTCCCCCATCCTGGATCACGTCATCGACCGGGAAATCCACTTCGTAGTCGAAACCTCTATCCACGAGCTTCACTCGCAGGTCATGACGCTTCAGGGCATCGCCAACCGCTTGTTGGACGGCAAGCCCCAAGTTCCTGCATCGCGCCACGGTGCGTTTCCTCTGTCGCTTCTCTTCGACATCTGCTGCCAGTGCCGTGTATAGCTCTGGATTCGGACCAGCGGTCTCCACCAATCCCGCGAGGCTATCGCGCAATTCCTGACGCTCCTCCTCGTCTTGGACCATGCCAATCAGACGAAGCTCCAACTGGTCAAAGCCAAAACACTCGCTCAGTAGGTGGATTGCGTCATCGTTATCCTGCAACCAGGCCGGATCTAGTACGTCCTTAAGCGTAGCCGCGTTGGCAACCACCTTCTGGAGCTTTCCATCCTCCCCTGGTTGTGGCACCCATGCGCGTCCCTTTAGATCCGCTAGCCACAGAGCACCTCGAATTTTGATCTCCACGTCCTCGCCCGACTTCCTTCCCCTTGCCCTTCGCCACTCCCTCCACGATTGGTCACGTCGTGCCACGTCGCACAAGACGAGACCGAGGAGCGCACGCGCTTGCTCAATCCCCTCCTGGCAGCGATTGAGCACTTCAGGGGCTAGAAGCGAAATCTGACTTAACGTCTGTTCGCGGACTACGATACCAGTTGCATCGACCCCACTCAGCGCAGCGAGGCGTCGTTCTGTTAACTCGGCAACAAGCTTGTTGGCAATTGGGTCGTTGAACGCAATCCCCCACGCTTCTAGTGCTACAGAGACATCCGGGATGCCCTCATTCTCAGAACCGGCGTATAGATCATCCAGGACACGAGTCCGTGGGTACGCATCCGAGAACGGTTGGGCTGACTCTGGCCAAACGGGCACCGGACCCATGAACAGGCGGTTAGTACTCCATCGACCCGGACGACCGCTCAACGTGACCAGCGGAACGTTCCTGGCAATGACCGCCCCGTCGTGCGCTTTGGATTCCCAAAGATGAGCGAGAAACCGAACTGCACCGCGCTGGATGTCGAGACCACCAGCATTGAGCTCCCTATCTTCGGGTAGCCTCTCACTCATGTATTTCACGGCGTCCGAGAGGACCTGGTCTTCCGTAATAGATGTGGGAATGGCTTGCTCCAATGCCGTCGCCAAATCGTCCAGTTTACCAGAACGAGCCAACTCCTTGAATCCGCTGAGAAGAAGTTGGTCACGGATATCATATGACATGCTCTTGCAGATGTCCTTGAGCCGCTCCGTAACGTCTTCGTCACGCTTCAGTTGTGGGGGAGAACGTAGGTATTCGTTCTGGTTTGGAATCATGCCCCGAAGAGGAGACAAGTCGACACCGGACCGTCGCCGCCAGCATTCGCCCACGATGTCTAAGAAACGTGCTAACCAATCCTGCCGGTCTCCCTGAACTTCAAGCTCCTCAAGTCGCTCTGCTTTGCCACGAACGCGTGCTGCGAGCTCGGCAACGCAGATGCCCTGAATGTCAACACCCAACGAACTCCACTTCTCGGCGATGGTGGTCCAGTCCGACGCCAGCTCTTGATGCGGAGGCAGAAGGTGATCACTGGCCTCCGCCAACGGCCATAATCGAGCAACGCTTGTTTCATGCGGTCCCTTTGCGTCCAACAACCGGGGAATAATGAAGTCAGCAGACGCGCCTTCGTCGCTCACTGCTGGCAGGAACTGCGATCCGCAGTCGACGATCGGGATGTCCGCAAGTCGCTTCGCGAATGCTGCGAGGTGATCTCGCCACCAGTCCTTCTCTTCGTCACTCGTCGTATCGAACGCCGTGTTGGCGGGCGCCGTGTATGCGAGCCAGTGTGCATCCCTCCATTTCTGGCCGATGGCATACTGCACACCGACCACCGCAGCTGAGAACGCCTGCTCAAGCAGGTTCCTATCGTTGGGACTCATCAATAGGCGGCTACGTTCCTCGTCGGGATCGAATTTACCGTCCAGTATGAAGTGCACTGGCACGAACCCAGAGGATCGGAGCGGGTACTCACGAAACACTCGTGGCGCGTCGGGCTCCGGCAGGCAGACCCGGTAGCCGTTCGGCGTCTTCTCAACGATGACGAGAGCTGAGGCGGACGCGCCGGAGGCGGCGGCGAAGCGGTAGACGCAGAGCTCACGTTGCGGAGATTCTCTTCCAGTCACAGTGATCACGCGGCGCTCCAGGTAGCCGTTCGTGGTCGCCTTCCGTTGTCCAGCGACAATCAAGATGAGAACGTTGCGACAATCAAGGTGAGAACGAGGGGTCGCGACGCTACGAGAGGGAAGACGATGGTGGTTTGGGGGACGCGGAGCAAGCGGATGGGGGACGGTGGGGTGAGCGAGACGGTGGGCAAGCGTCGGCCAGCAGCGGGGACTTGAGGGGTCGGCCACCGCCGCGGCACGGCGAGCGTAGCGAGCCGGGACGGGGCGGTTGAGGGCGGATTCTCCGAGGGGTAGAGGTAGGGTGAAGCCTGCCCGGCGGCCTCTGCGGGCGGGTTCTCGGGCCTTTTCGAGCCGGATTGTCCGGAACCGGCCCGTCCTGCCCCGGATTCGGCGGTTCGAGGGCTCCTCGATGCGCCCTTGGACGGCTCTGGGCCCGCGTCAGCCCGATTCCTGTCCTCCCTCGTGCTTCTCGTCAGCCGGCTCCCGCGCCGCTGCCTGCCTGGCTGCGATGGCGGCCCGGCGCCTGTAGCTCTCGACGTTGAGTTCGAAGATGTGGGAGCGGTGGACGAGGCGGTCGACGGCGGCCAGCGTCATGGCGTCGCCGCCGAAGATCCTGCCCCAGGCGCTGAAGGGCTCGTTGGCGATCACCAGGAGCGAGCGGTTCTCGTAGCGCGCGCCGATGAGTTCGAAGAGCACGCTGGTCTCCGCACTCTCCGAGGTCACGTAGGAGAAGTCGTCGAGGATGAGCAGATGATACTTGTGGAGCTTGCGGATGGCTCCTTCGAGGGCGAGGTCCCGGCGCGCCGCCTGGAGCTTCTGGACCAGGTTCGCCGTGCGCTGGTAGAGCACCCGGAACCCGTTCTCGACGAGCCTCAGCCCGAGACCCGCGGCCAAGTGGCTCTTTCCCGTTCCGGGCGGGCCGAAAAGAAGTACGTTTGCGCCCTCCTCGAGCCAGGTGTCGCCGCTCGCCAGGACTCCCACGCGCGCCTTTGACACCGCGGGCACGAGGGTGAAGTCGAAGTTGTCGAGCGTCTTGCCCGGCGGCAGCTTCGCCTCGGCCCGGTGCCGCTCGAAGCGCCGCCGCTCGCGGTCGGTGACCTCCTGGCTGGCCAGCGCGGCGAGCAGGCGCGCCGCCGGCCAGCCCTCCCGGTCGGCACGCTCGCTGAAGCTGCGCCACAGCGTGCGCATGGTCGGCAGCCGCAGCTGCTTCAGCAGCAGGTCGAGTTGCGGCGGGTCCACGACGAATCGCTCGCTCATGAGAGTCCTCCGGCGGCAAGGGCGGGGGAGCCGAAGTCATCGTAGTCCGCCACGGGCGGCAGGGCCATGCCGATATCCGGGATGCCGTCCGGCTTCGGCGGGAAGCGCTTGCGCAGGAGCTCCGGATCGGGGAGTTCCCCGGCATCGAGTCCCCGGTCGATCTCGTCCGCCAGCCGGGCTTCGCAGCAGTGGTCGTGGGCCAAGGCGAGCAGGTCCACCATCCGGCGGCAGGCCTGACGGTCGTCCAGACCCTCGCGCAGCGCGTCAAAGGCGCGGCGGTAGGCGTCGCGGGGGAACAGACCGTCGCGGTGGACCCAGTTCAGCAGCGCCATCGGCTTGCGCCTGAGCGACGGCAGCACATGCCGGTAGTTGACGACCCGCCCGCGCCGCCCTCCCGGGCCCGCGTGGCCCCGCGGCAGCGTCACGAGTTGCTCCGTGCCCGCATACACCACCAGCCGGTCGTCGTACAGCCGCACCCGCAGCCGGTGTCCCACCAGACGCGAGGGCACCGTGTAGAACACCCGGCGCAGCGAGAAGCCGCCCGTACTCGTCACCCGCACCAGCGTCTCCTCGAAACCGTCGCTGCGCCGCCCCGGCAGCGCCCCCAGCACCGCCCGCTCCGCGTCGATCTTCTCCCGGTTGCGGGCGTTGCGGCGGCTCACCACACGGGCCAGGAACGCCCGGTACGCCCCGATCGTCTCGAAGTCGGGCGAGCCCCTCAGCAGCAGCGCGTCCCCGAGCGCCCGCTTCAGGTGCCCGTGCGGGCCCTCGATCGAACCGTTCTCGTGCGCCCGGCCCCGGCTGTTCCGGCTTCCCGACATCCCGTAGTCCTCCAGCAGCGCCTCATACCGCGCCGTCAGATCCTCCCGCGCCTCGCGCTTCAGGTTCCTGAACGCCGCCGACAGACTGTCCGTCCGGTGCTCCTTCGGGACCCCGCCCAGCGCCCACAGCGCGTCCTGCAGCCCCTCGGCCAGCGCCACGTAGCTCTCCCCGCCCAGCACCACCGCCGCATGGCAGAACCCCGAGTACTCCAGCCGGAAGTGGTACAGCTTGTGCGCCAGCGGCGCCCCGGCCACCGTCACGCCCAGCGCCCCGGCGTCGGTGAAGTCCGACAGGCCCCGGCGCCCCGGCTCGTGCTTCTGCCGGAACATGATCTCCTGCTCCGGCCCGTGCCTCGCCTTCCACGCCCGCACCCGCCGCTCGACCGTCCGCCGAACTCCGGGGTGAAGCTCCGGATGCCGGCGCATCATCTCGTCGTACAGCGCCACCGCCCGCAGTCCCGGGCTCGCCTCCAGCAGCGGTACGATCTCCTCCTCGAAGATCCCCGCCAGCGGATCCGGGCGCCTCCGCCCCCGCCCCTTCCTCTTCTCCGACGGCCGTCCGGCTTCCGCTTCGATCCGGTACGCCGTCGCCGTGCTGAACCCCGCCTTCGCCCCTGCCAGCGCGGGGCGGTCCTTCTTCCGGTGCGTCATGTAGAGCTCCATCTGGTGGTCCGTGATGTGTCGGCCCGGCACTTGGCGTCTCTCCGCTCCAAGGGAAAAACACCAAACTTCGCGCCGGCCGCGGCCACCTCCGCTCTCTCACCCTGATTGTCGCTGGCTTCTCATCCTGATTGTCGCGCTACACCTTCCGTTCTGCTTTCGACGGTTCCCACGTCTCGTGGTCACTTGCGTCTCGAAGCTCGACACGGCCCAGAGCCCTCCGGGTTGCGTACAAGTACGGCAGAGCGCGCTTCAGTTCGTTTAGTCCGTATGCCCAGGAATCGCCTTCACCGTAGGCGTACTCGAACAGTGCTGATGGCACTTGGGCCGGATCTGATACGCGCAGGGCCGCGCGAATGGCCTCGTTGGAGTCTCGGATATTGTCCAAGATCGTGTCTTCATCACCCCCTCGCTCCAGTGTCAAATCAAAGCGTTCAAGACCGGTTGCTACCTGTAGGAGGCCGCGGAGGCGCGTTCGGTCGGCAAGAACGTGGGTCACCAAAAAACCCGTGCCGAAGCGACCTGTAGTGGTCTCCGACTCGTACTCCTTGCTTGAACCGCCGGAGAGCAGGGCTGCCAGTTCCTGTGACGTGAAGGGAGCACCATCGTGTTCGAATACGATTCTCGTAGGCTTGCGGCTGAGCCGAATCCAGACTACCGAGCGGCCATCACGAGGCCCAGCGTCAAGGGCGTTCTGCAGCAATTCGAATGGCCAGCGAATGCTCGCGGAATGCGGGCTCTTACGGGCCTGATCAACACGCGTACGGATTCGCCGGGCCAGACTGCGAGAATGCTGCTCCTTCAGAGCCTCTTCGAACATCTCGTAGGCCTTCTTACTCATCTACGCCATCCTTGCAGGCGGCATTGGTCGGGTGGCAAAAGCGTCGAGAGCGCGGACGTGACCGAGGAGGACTCAATCGCCTCTCCTGACGACTGTCTTCACTCCAGACCTCGCCGAGCCCGTCTGGAATCGCGCGGCGCATCGCGAACTCGTACTGCTCACGAGCATTGCTTGGCGTTTCGTTGGGTGCCACGGCCGGGAGGTCTTTCGGCTTGACGGGACGCTTCTTGCCCCCATCCTTGGCGAGTGGCAGATCCGCACTGTTGTCCCACAAGATGCCCTGCCGAGGCACCCGGTAGTAATTTGACGGGTCACTGGACTTTTGTGGCCGCTTTCGCAGTTTCGCGGGGATCTAGGACAAACCGGCCCAAAGCAGCTTGGGCCGCTGGGCTTTGGGGCCGCGTCAGAGCCCTTGCCATATCCCCATTGTCGCGCCCTTTTAGCGCGGGTTCACGGACTCCACGTCCAACGGCTTCTCTCGCTTCTCTGTCATCGGTTTTCCCCTTCCAGCAATTCGATGATTTGTTTATCGGCTGTCGTCGCCATTGCGATAGCCCTTTCGCGCGCGTCAAGCGCGGCGGTCACCGTCTCTAGCAAGCCTGCCGGCTTCTCCGTGTCGTCTGGTAGCGGGATTCGTAAGTCAGCCACATGCGGCGGCTCCAAATGCTGCTGCACGGTTCCGTATTCATTCCTCCGCAACTGATCCTGTCCAGAGGGACTCCGCAGAAACGCAAATACCAACGCGCGGAGTTTGGGGTCGTCCACCCAGACCCGGATCAGATCGTCACTAAGGATCTTCCCTGCCAACATGGTCCCAACGTGGAGTTGCCCCGCTATGACGGACACCTTTCCATTTGGGCCAACCAAGGAGGTGTGCCATGGCGGGAAGAGGACGAGGGCGGTATCCGCCCGAGTACAAGGAGCAGATCGTCGAGCTTGTGAGATCCGGGCGTAGTCCGGGATCGCTCGCGCGGGAGTTCGAGCCCACGGAGCAGACGATCCGGAACTGGGTCAAGCAGGCGGACCTGGACGAGGGCCGCCGCAGCGACGGGCTGACGACCGAGGCGCGCCTCGAGCTGCTGCGTCTGAAGCGGGAAGTCAAGCGGCTGCGGATGGAGCGGGACATCCTAAAAAAAGCCGCGGCCTGGTTCGCGAGGGAGAGCGACTCGATCCCCAGCGGGGGTACGCGTTCATGAAGGCGTACCGGGCCACGTTTCCGCTTGCGGCCATGTGCCGGGTGCTGGGTCTCTCCACCAGCGGGTACTACGGCTGGCTGACGCGTCCTCCCTCGGCACGGACACGGCGCGACATCGAGCTTCAGGGCAAGATCCTGTTGATCTGGGGCGGCAGCGGGGAGACCTATGGCTGCCCTCGGATCCACGCGGAACTGCAAGCGGCGGGCGAGCGGGTGAGCCGGAAGCGCGTGGCACGCCTGATGAGGGATTTGGGCATTCAGGGCGTGACGCGGAGGCGCTTCAAGACGGCGACGACCAAGAAAGACGCGAAGGCCCGGCCTGCGCCGGACCTGGTGAACCGCAACTTTTCGGCCGACGGGCCCGACCAGCTGTGGGTCGCCGACATCACGCAGGTGAGCACTTGGTATGGCTGGCTGTACCTCGCGGTCGTGCTCGATGCCTGGAGCCGCCGCATCGTCGGCTGGGCGATGGCGCCGCACATGCGGGCCGAACTGGTGGAGGGTGCGCTGGCGATGGCGATCTCGAACCGGAAACCCAAGGGGCGGGTGGTGCATCACTCGGATCAAGGCTCGCAGTATACGTCGCTGGCCTTCGGGAAGCGCTGCCGCGAGGCCGGCGTGGTGCAGTCGATGGGCTCGGTGGGCGACGCCTACGATAACGCGATGTGCGAGAGCTTCTTCGCCACGCTGGAGTGCGAGCTCCTCGACCGAAGTCGCTTTCCGACACCCGCCGACGCGCGGCGTGAAGTCTTCGGCTTCATCGAGGGCTTCTACAACACCCGCAGGATCCATTCGGCGCTCGGCTACAAGTCGCCGACGAACTTCGAGAGACTCAACCATGCGGCCTGAAGCGAAGGTGCAGCGCCGGGGCGACCGAAGCGCTCCGGACTTCTCCTGGCTGTTCGCCTCGTCCGCGATGTACCTTGCCTCTCTCCGTGAAATGACGAGGGAGAAAAGAAACCACATCAGACACCATCAACCCCAGAAACCAACCGTCCGTGAAAGCGGGGTAGCTCCAGGTACGGCCTCCATCTCTCGCGGAGGATCGTAGGTCCTCACCGCTTGATCGGGTAGACCTCGATCAGAGTTTCGTCATGGGCGCCCCTTGCCCGGACGAGTACCCGGTCCTCCGAAATATCCAGAACGTGCAGGCTCGTGGGCATCGCGAGCCGCTTCTTCCGTTCCCACTCCTCGCTGAAACCGACCCAGACCACCTGGTCCTGAAGCGGGTTAGGGTACTCCCGGATCCACAGAAGGCCGTCGGCACCGCCCCTCATATCGGAAAAACTGGGAAGGGTGGGGCGCGCCGGCAGGTCCTCAAGCATGCGGAGGCGGAACTCCGTTATGACCTCAATGAAGTTCCTTCCGCCGACGACCAGCGGGGCCGGCTTTGTACTATCGAGGTTCGCCCGCAGGGTATCTCTGACGAACCGCACCCAAGCTTCCTCCGCTCTCTCTCGGGGCTGCTCGAATGAGACTTCCACAGCGGTCCCGGCCTCGTCGTAGCGCGTGATGGTGATCGAGTCGGTCGTCGCCAAATAGGCGTAGCGGTCGGTGACGGCAGCGACGGCGGTCCGTCCGAAGATCACAGGTGGCCCGCCGTGCTTGTACCCGCCAGCGCCGTCACTCTCCCTCGCCCCCCACTTCTCTTCACCGGGAAGGGTGTCCACGAAGACGACCTCCCCGTCAGAAAGACGAGCGATCTCATAGGCCACCGGCAGCCGGATCTCCATCGGCTCGACGGCCCCGGCCCCCGGGAATCCCCGCTGTGAGATTTCGTGCAGCACGCTGCTTCCGAGGACTCCAACGATGCGGCTCTTTTCCCGACCGAGCGGTCTGAGCTTCGTCCCGTCGACGTACCCCCCGGAGGCGTCGAGCAGGGTTATTCGGAAGTGGTATGCGTCCCAAGTGATCAGTCCGTCCCCGTGGCGAGCGATCCCGGCCAGATTCTTGTACTCGCCGGGACCCTCTCCATGCCTGCCGTGCCGAGCAAGCAGCCGTCCGGCAGCATCCAGGATCAGGACTTCGTAAGCCTGGCCATCGGCGATAGCGATGCCGTCGGCGAAGAAGACCGCGCCGGAAACCCTGCCCAGCGGGAGAGACTCGTCCAATCCCACCACCAGGCTCGGTTCCGCGGCGATCTGAAACGACTCGTCACCAGGCCATGTGGAGAACATGTCCACGACCGCCGCGCGACCGGTGGCCCCCGGGTCCGATGCGTCGTCCACGCAGGCGGCGAAGAGCACCAGACAGGCAACGCTCAGCATCGGTTTCGCCTGCGGTCTACGTCGGGCGCTCATCACGGCCGTCTAGCGCGACTGTTCGATCAGTTCGAGGAGCTGTTCCTCGTTCGCGTACCCGACGTGCCCCCCAAACTGGTAAAAGAACGTCGGGGTTGAGGTTACCCCCAGTGCCTCTCCGAGCCGCATGTCTTCCTCCAGCCTTCGTCCCGCTGCTTCGCCCATCAGGCAGCTCTCGTACGAAGCCAGGTCGGCCACGCCAGCGTTCTCGGCGAGCGTCTTCCAGTCTCCGATGTCCCGCCACTCCGTCGACCCGTAGAGCAGCGAATGTAGCTGTTGGAAGCGTCCGTGCTCCTCTGCGCAGATCGCCGCGCGCGCGGCGTCTTCAGCCTTGGGGTGGATGGCCGTCAGCGGGTAGTGGCGGAATCCGATCGTGACGTCCGGATGGGATTCCATGACAGCCTCCAAGTGTGCGTGCGAATCTCGGCAGAACGGGCACTCGTAATCACCGAACTCGATGATCATCGCGGTGCTCGCATCGACCGTGTCCATGCGAGCGCTCGTTGCCGCCAGCACCTGCCAGTGCTCCTCGACGAGCACTGACAGGCGGTCCTGCGCGCGCCAAACGGCGAGGCGCGTTCGGAGCGGACCCTCGGGCAAGAACACGACGTAGAGGAGTACCGCCAAGAGCCCGAGGTTGAGGAGATGGCCGGACCAACTCGTTTCCTTCTTGTCCTTGTCCTTTTTGCCCATGTCCCCTGAATCGCGCTCAGCCGCAGCTATCGACGTCGACGCTTCCGCTTCCGCAGTTGACCGAGCATGAACCCCCGCTGTCTTGGCACACTTCGATGTCACTCCCGTCGTTGCAGAACAAGCCGATATGCATCGGCGTCTCCCAGCAGTTCTGAGCAGGACTCTCGGCGGCGACTGGCATCGTAGCCAGCGCCATGACCACCGCCGTCATCAGCAGCTTCCTGATCGTCTTCACGTCCAACATCGCATGCCTCCTTGGAAAGTGTAGAACCCGCCCCCATTCGTGAGCGAAGCAACCAAGCTAACCCTCGTGTCAACCCCGCGCTTCAAGGACTCCTGAGATGAGCCCGGTGGGGCATCGGCGGCGCACATCTTCAGGCCGGATTGAAGGTTTCGGCCAGCGCTTGACGGACGAAGTCGAGGATGTCACGGGCATATTCGACCGCCTGCGAACTGTGCAGTGATCCGTAGTGCTCGAGAGCCAGGCCCTCGTCGTGCCCGTTCGGATACCTGACGGGAGTATAGTAGTGCTCGGCCTGGGCGAACCACCCTGGATCGGTTGGGCAACGTGTTGGCTCCTTCTGGTGGCGTGCGGGAGCGCGACTCCGTCGTGTCCTCCCTCAGAACAACCCCTCCACTCCGCCGTCCTTCTCCCTCACCAGCGTCAGGATCGCGGCCTGGGGCACGACCAGGTACTCCTTGCCCTCGAAGCTGATCTCGACGGACGCCTTGCGGAAGAAGATGGCGAAGTCGCCGACCTGGGCCTGCACGGGCAGGTAGCGCGCCTCACCCGACCCGATCTTCCAGGGTTCCTCGTCGAGTTCGGTGGGCGCCCCGATCGGGGTTCCCGGCCCCGTGGCCAGGACGCGGCCACCCTGCACGGACTGCTGGTCCACCGCCGACGCCGGCAGGTACAGCCCGACCTTCGACCTGCCCTCGCCCACCTCGGGCTCGATCAACACGCGGTCGCCGACCACGATGAGCTGCTTGCCGCCTTCGCCTTTCATGAGTGCCCCCCTGGCGTGGCCAAGGCGTCCGGACCCCTCAGGTGCGCGGACGCTCGTCCTTGATGATCTGGCCGTCCTTCATCACGAAGTCAACCTGCTCCAGTTCGGTGATGTCGTCCAGCGGATTGCCGGCCACGGCGATGATGTCCGCCACCATCCCGGGCTGCAGCGTCCCCAGCTCGTCCTCGATGCCGAGCACCTGCGCCGCGTTGTACGTCGCCGTGCGAATCGCGTCCATCGGGCTCATGCCCAGCCGCACCAGCTCGGCGAACTCGCGCGCGGCCCACTCGTGCGGGAAGATCGTGTCCGAGCCGAAGGCGATCTTCACCCCCGCCCGGATTGCGCGGCGGATGTTGTCGTCGCGGGTCTCCATCAGAACGCGGCCCTTCGCGACGCTCTCCTCCGGGTAGCCCAGCGCCGGCCCCTCCTCGACCACGTAGTTGAGCACGTAGACGGTCGGGATGAGCCACGTCCCGCGCGCCTTCATCATCTCGATCCCCTCCTCGTCGATCAGGATCCCGTGCTCGACGCTGTTCACCCCCGCCGCGACGGCCTGCTTGATCCCCTCGGCGCCGATCGCGTGCACGGTGATCCGGCGCCCCAGCCGGTGCGTCTCGTCGACCGCGGCCTGCATCTCCTCGTCGACGAAGGCGGTGTGCGTGGGGTCGTCGCCCGCGGACATCACCCCGCCCGTCGCCATGACCTTGATCCAGTCGGCCCCGAACTTGACCTGCTCGCGGATCATGGCGCGGATCTCGTCGACGCCGTTGACCGTGCGCGTGGGCGTCTGGATGGCTGCGTCGGGGGCCAGCGTGTTGAGGTCGCCGTGCCCGCCGGTGGGCCCGAGCGCGTGCGGCGCCACGAACATCCTGGGCCCCGGATGCTCACCGGCCGCGATCGAGCGCTTGACCGAGACCAGCGCATAGTAGGTGTCGAAGTCGCCGGGGTTGCGCACGGTCGTGAAGCCGGCGTTCAGCATCTTCTGGGCCGCGTCGAGTCCGTCGAGCGCGCGGTCGGCGCTGGAGCGGTCGAGCTCGCTGACCGGCCCGTCGGGCTTGATCAGCAGGTGCGTGTGCAGGTCCATCATGCCGGGAAGGCAGGTGCCGCCGCGCAGGTCGAGCGCGCGGTCCACGCCGTCGGGGATCCCGGTGCCGTCGCGCAGTTCGGCGACGCGTCCGTCCCGCACGATGACCGTCACATCCTCCCGCGCCTCGGCCGAGATGCCGTCGATCAGGCGGCCGCAGCGGAGCGCGGTGGTCTGGGCGGAGAGGGGGGCGGTGGTGGGGAGGAGGACGGCCGCCAGGAGCGCGGCGAGCCCGCCGCACCGAAGGGTTGGCCTCATGCAGGCGCGCCTGCGGGAACGGCTACCCACGCGCGGGGGGTTGGCCGCGAGGAACTCGACGTGCTTGCTTCTCATCTCTCCAGCCTCCCCATACCTGGCGGTCATTCGGCGCCCATTCCGACATTGTCCGGCCCGACCTGACGCCGCAGATAGTCATAATGGTCGAGCGGGACAACGCCGCCAACAGTGACGGGCGTCCCGCCGCGGCGATCGTTCAGCGGATGAGCACGACCTGCACGCCTCTGAGCTTGACCTGCCCCCACGCCCGGTCGGCCGTCAGGACGGGAAGGCGGAGCAGCCGGGCGGTGGCCAGGCAGGCTCTGTCCCCGAGGCCCAGACCAAGGTGGCGGGTGCGGGGGCGGTAGGCGCCGCTCAGAAGAGCGGTCGTGCGGTCGAAGGGCAGGACGTCGATGCTCAGGTCGTCGAATACGTCCTTCACCTGGCCGGACCTCCAACCGTGCGCGCGGAGGTGGGCCGAGACCTCGGCCACGTTTACCGTGGACATGGCCGCTCCCGCGCGAAGCGCTTCGTGGACGCGGCTACACCCGGGCTCTTCGTACAGGGCCGCCAGAATGGCCGACGCGTCCAGAAGGCTGGTGGCCACCTACTCTCGCTCCGCCTCGTTCCGCCGCTCGGCGATGAACGCGTCAACGGCGCTCGTGCGGTCCGTTCTCTTGCGGCGGGCCATGCGCTGCAGCCGCTCCAACGCCCCGTCGACGGTGTGTATCCGCAGACTGTCGCCGACCATCCCGACGACCACGGTGTCGCGTCCTCGTATCCCCATTGCCCTGCGGAAGCGCGCGGGAACCACGAGCCGGCCCGCCGCGTCGATCACGACACGTTCCGCGGTTGGATGGTTGGTTTTTGACATCATGGCACCATCGTCAGTTTCGGGAAAAAAAATATTACTACCATATCTTATGTATCATGGTAGACAATCACAATCTACCATATCAGACCGCGCTGTGGAGCGTCTGCGCCACATGCCGGAGCTGTCCGGTCGTCAGTTCGGGAAAGACGGGCAGCGCGAGGACCTCGTTCGCTGCGCGCTCGGCGTTGGGAAGGTCTCCCGGCCGGTAGCCGAGTCCGGCGAAGCACTCCTGCAGGTGGAGCGGCAGCGGATAGTAGACGGCGGTGCCGATGCCGGCGGCCGTCAGGCGCTGGCGCACGCGGTCCCGGTCGGCGGCGCGGACGACGAACTGGTTGAAGACGTGCCGCCCGGTGACGGTGCGGGGCAGGGTGAGGATGGCGGGGCTCGCTGCGGGCGCGTCCGGTTGCCGGGCGGCGAGGTCGCCGAGGAGGCTGCGGTAGAGCGCCGCGTTGGCGATGCGGGCGTCGGTCCAGCGGTCGAGGTGCGGGAGCTTCGCATGGATGACGGCGGCCTGGAGGGCATCCAGGCGGAAGTTGCCGCCGACGAAGCGGTGGTGGTACGGGTTGGTTTCGCCGTGGACGCGCAGGGCGCGCAGCTTTTGGGCGCGTTCCGGGTCGTCCGTGACCACGATACCGCCGTCGCCGTAGCCGCCGAGGTTCTTGGTCGGATAGAACGAGAAGCACCCGTAGTCGCCCACCGCGCCGGCCCTCTGCCCGTCGTGCCGGGCGCCGATCGCCTGCGCGGCGTCCTCGATGACGACCAGGCCGCGGTGCCGCGCGATCTCCATGATCGGGGCCATCTCGGCCATCTGACCGAAGAGGTGGACGGGAAGGAGCGCCCGCGTCCGCGCCGTGATGCGGTCCTCGATCTGGGCCGGGTCGATGTTGAAGGTCGTCGGATCGATGTCGACGAAGACCGGCGTGGCTCCGACCCTGGAAATGGCTCCCGCCGTCGCGAAGAAGGAGAAGGGCGTGGTGACGACCTCGTCGCCGGGCCCGATGTCCTCGGCCATGAGCGCCACCAGCAGCGCGTCCGTGCCCGACGACACGCCGACACCGTGGGCGCGGCCGACGTAGCGGGCCAAGGCCTTTTCGCACGCCTCCACGACGGGACCGAGGATGAAGCGCTGGGAAGCAACGACCTCGGCCAGCGCGGCGTCCAGGTCCTCGCGGATCGCCTCGTACTGCGCCGCAAGGTCCAGCAGGGGTACTTTCATGGATCCGAAACCTACACCCCGCGGTGGCCGATGGTGAGACCCGACGCGATACATCGCAGCGTGATCGGCTGCTTTGCTGCCGTCGTCGCGCTGATCCTCGCCGGAGGTTTGCTGGTCGGGGGTGGCGACCAGTCGTTCCACAGCGTCCGGGCCGAGGTCACCCCGACGGTGCCGCTGCCCGGTCTGCCGCCGGCGCAGGTGTCGGCGGGCGACGTGGAACTGAGTGATCTGGACGGCCTCGCGGCGACCACGCTCATTCTGGTTGCGATGGCCGCGGTCACGGCGCTCGTGAGCCTGCTGGGCGTCATGGCCTCCGAGAGCCTGGCGCTGGAGGGGCGCCGGGTCGTGAAGGTCATGCTGGGGGCGCCGCCCCGCACGATGGTTCGCCGGACCATTCGGCGCTGGTCGCGGCGCATGTCCTGGGCCGCGCTGGCCGGCGGCGGGCTGGCGGTCGCGGCGGCGCTATGGATGCGGGAACTCTCGCCACCGGGAATCTCCTTCGAGCGACCGTCCCTGCTCGCCGCGGCGGCCGGGCTTGCCGCCGTTGCGGCGATTTCCGCGCTCCTTGCGGTGGTCCCGGTGCTCAACCTGCACCGCTCCGGAAGACCACTGCTTCAGCGTGCCGAGAACCTGCAGCTCACCGACCCGAGGCCGCGCCAGTTCAACCGCGTCCTGCGCATGACGCTGCAACTGACGATCGCGGTCACCGTCATCACGTCCTCCGCGCTGCTCATCGATGCGGATCGCCGGAGCCGAATGGGGAGCGCCGGGCCGGGCGCTGCAGTGGGGGTGCGGCCCGGCGGAACGGTGATTGGACTGGTTTCGCCGGCGGGTCCGGTTCGCGGCGAGCCGATGGGGCGGGCCGCGCTGTACGAGTCCGCTCTGGAAGCCGTGCGCGCCGTGCCCGAACTGGTCGCGGAGAGCCTCGCGACGCCGGGAGCATGGATGGACCTGGGGGCCGAGGGGATGGCGCTCAACGAGTGCGGCCGATGTTCGAATGGCGGCCTGCCCGAGCCGATCCGCGCGACCCGGGTCAAGCGGCACGCGGTCGTGCCGGGCTTCTTCGCCGCACGCGGGCTGCGGTTCGTGGCCGGGCGGGGTTTTCGGGACTCCGATGCACGGCCGGGCGAGGTGGTCATCAACCAGGCGTATGCACGCGCGCACTTTCGCGACCCGCCGGTGATCGGCAGGACGCTCGCACTCAACGGCCCCGAGGAAGACTGGCACGTGGTCGTGGGCGTGGTGGCGGATGTCCCCACGGGCGGCCTGGGCGCTTCCGGCTCGCCGTACTCGGTGTACTACTCGGCGCTGGAGCACCCGCCCGAGGAGATGGAGCTGGTGGTGTCCGCGGCGAGCGGCTCGGGTGCCGACCCGGAGGACGCGGAGCGGATCGTGTCCCGGGCGCTTGCCTCGATTCCGGGCGGCTCCGTTTTGCTGAGCGGCTTCCGAAGCGCCGACGACGAGCTCGGGCGGGTGTTCGGCACTGCCAGGTGGTTTGGTGGCGTTGGTCGCATGGCGGGGTTGCTCGCCGCGCTCGTGGCCGTGCTCGGCATGGTGGGCGCCCTCGGCGTCCATGTGGGTGCGCGTCTGCGCGAGATGGGGATTCGTGCGGCACTGGGAGCCGGACCCGCAAGGCTGCGGCGCCGCATCGTGGGCGAGGCGCTCAGGATCGGTGCCACCGGGATCGGGTTGGGGCTGTGGGGGGCGATGCTGGTCGTGGGCGTGTTCGGGCCACCGGGGGTCGAGCCGTTCAGCGCACCGGTGTTCCTGGTTGTGGCGGCTTTGTTTCTGGCGGCGACGGTGTGGGCGGTGCTGCCGGCTGCAAGGCTGGCGGGCACGGCCGATCCGCGCGCTGTCATGGAAGGCTGAACAGAGTCCCCTGCACACCCCCGGCTTCCAGGTCCAGCAACCGCCGCTTCCGATCCGGTCCCCCGGCGTAGCCGCCCGTCTCGCCGGAGGCACGGATGACGCGGTGGCACGGCACAACGATCGCCACCGGGTTGCTGCCGTTGGCCTGGCCCGCGGCGCGCCAGGCCCCGGGTGACCCGGCCCGGCGCGCCAGCTCCTCGTAGGTGATCGTCTCGCCGAAGGGGACCTGGAGCAACTGGTGCCAGACGCGCTCCTGGAAGTCCGTGCCGGCAAGCGCGAGAGGAACATCGAAGTCCTGGCGCACCCCGGCGAAGTATTCCGCCAGCTGGGTCCCGAGCGCGTTCAGGTGACGCGCGGCCGGCCCGTTGGGACGCGCGGCCGGCCCGTCGGGGGCCGCCTTCCCATCCGCGAACTCGAGAAGGCAGACTCCTTCGTCCGTTGCGCCCGCCTTCATCGCGCCGAACGGCGTGTCCAGGCGAGCGGTCGACTGCGGCGCCGTCCGCCTAGCCATCCTTGGCCTCATCGCACAGTCGATAGAGGACCCAGGTCGCCACCGAACGCAACGGCCGCCAGACCTCGGCGCGCTCCAGGACGGCGGCCGGACCGGGGCGCTCGGCCAGTCCGTCGAGAAGGCGCGCGCCCTCGCGGACACCCAGGTCCCCCACGGGCATCACGTCGAGACGGCCGAGTCGGAACATCAGGAACATCTGCGCGGTCCACTCGCCGATGCCCCACACGGACGAGAGCATCTTCACGACTTCGTCGTCCGTCATGCGGGACACGCTCCCGAGACGCACGGAGCCGTCCTTGCACCGGGTCGCCAGGTCCTTGACGGCCCGGGTTTTCGGGGCCGAGAACCCGGCGCTGCGGAACGCTTCGTCGGACAGCTCCAGACACTCCTCGGCGGTGGGGAAACGCGGTCCGGGGGTGAGGGCGCAGACCCGCGAGTAGATCGTGTTCGCGGCCGCGGTGGCCAGTTGCTGGAAGGCGATCGACCTGGCGATTGCCTGAAAGTGCGACCCGCGCGCGAGCACCCCCGTCGGGAAGCCCGGAAAGGGCGGCAGGCGTCGCATGACCGCTCCCAGCACGGGGTCGCGCCGGGCGAGTTCGCGCAGTTCCCGGTCGGTCGGCTTCATGCGCCGACCAACGTCGGGATGTCGACCAGCGGATCGACGTCGGCGTCGTAGTCCACTCCGGGCACCTCGAAGCCGAACAGCTGCAGGAACGCGGTGCGGTACCCCTCGAAGTCCGCATCGCGGGTGAGACTCCCGGTCGAGATCGATTCCCAAACGCGCATGACCTCGGCCTGCGTCTCCGGCTTCATCTCCAGGTCGTCCAGTCGTATGAAGCCGTCGGCGTCGGTCCGTATTCCGTCCGGACCGTACACCTTGCCGCCGTAGAGGCGGTGCGCCTGCTCCATGGGTCCCTCATGATCCCCGTTCTCCTTCATGATCCTGTACAGGATGGACACGTACAGGGGCACGACCGGGATCGCGGCGCTCGCCTGCGTCACCACCGCCTTCATGACCGCGATGTGAGCGCCCCCGCCACCTGCGGAGAGCCTGGCATCGAGTTCGCGCGCCGTTCGGTGCAGGTCGGCCTTGGCCCGGCCAATCGCTCCGTCGCGGTAGATGGGCCACGTCAGTTCGGGTCCGATGTAGCTGTACGCGAAGGTCCGGCAGTCCGGGGCGAGCACCCCGCCGTCGGCGAGCGCGTCCATCCAGAGCCGCCAGTCCTCGCCGCCCATCACGGCCACGGTCGCGTCCACTTCGTCCTGGCCGGCGGGAGCCAGTTCCACGTCCGTCACCTCGCGGCGGTCGGTGTTGAGCGTGCGCGAACGGTAGGTCTCGCCAATAGGCTTCAGCACCGAAGTGAACCGTTCGCCCGTGTCGGGATGAATCCGCCTCGGGGCGGCGACGGAATTGACCACACAGTCAACGGGCGGAAAGTCGCGTTTCAGCGCGGCGACCACGCGTTCCCTGGTCTCGTGGGAGAAGGCGTCCCCGTTGTAGCAGCCGGACGTGAGCCCCGCGCGAGCCGCGGCGGTTTCGAAGGCGGCGGTGTTGTACCAGCCGGCCGTGCCCGGCCGCCGGCCTCTGGGCGCCCGGTCGAAGAAGACGCCGAACGTTGCGGCGCCACCGCCGAATGCGAGTGCGATCCGCGACCCCAGTCCGTAGCTCGTCGAGGATCCGAGAACGAGCACCGAACGTGGCGGGTTCGCGATCGGTCTCGCCCGGGCATGGGCGATCTGCGCCTCGACGTTGCGTGCGCATCCGGTCGGGTGGGTCGTGACGCAGACGAAGCCGCGAACTCGTGGACGTATGATCATGGGTCAGGATTCCGTGATGCGTTGTTCCGAGCGGCCCCAGCCGGTCAGGATCGCCGCCAGGATCACGGCGAGGAGCGCCCAGGAATAGGGATTCGCCAGTCCGGCGGCGAGCGCGGTCACCCTCGGAACCCCGAAGGCGGCGCCGGACCCGGTCGCGGATGACGCAAGGAGGGTGGGGATGAAGAAGGGAAAAAGGAAGGGGTACGTGCACACGGTCATGTCCAGCAGGTTGGCGCGGCGGAAGCCGCCGATGCCTGCGCGCCGCCCGGACTTCCTGACGAGATCGCCGACGGCCAGGATGGCCATGACCGAGTGCGTGGTCACGATCACCGCCGCGCTGGTCACCCCGAAGATGCGCAGCTCCGTCCGGCGCGGGGATTCGCTCGCGGCGCCGTCGTCGCGCACCAGACGGTCCAGCACGCCGGCCTCCTGTACGGGGCCCACGATGCCCATCAGCAGGATCGTGAAGACGACGATGCCGACCGCGCTCTCCATCCCGTCCAGGATGAGACCCTGGGCGCGGAAGGCGTCGGCGTCCACGTGGATCAGGTCCGCGGGTGCGACGAGGCCGAAGAGCAGGGCGACTCCGGCGGCGGCGACCACACCCGTGAAGAGGCTCTCCACGAGGCCGCGTCCCCGCCACAGCATCAGAAAGGTGGCCAGGGGAGCCAGCAGCATGGGGAGGGCGGCGGGAGTGCCGGCGAGCGTGCCGGGTTGCCCGGTGGTGCCGGCGGGGGCGGTGGACCCGGTGGAGGCCGTCGCGAGGGCCTCGCCGGGAGGAGCGTCGGCGCCGCCCAGTACGAACAGGACGACGGCGGTGGCGGCCGCGGCGGGAAGCGCGTAGCGCAGCCGGCTGCGCACGACACCCCCCATGGGCGCGCGCTGGCTGCTTGCCGAGGCGATGGTCGTGTCCGACACGGGCGAGACGTTGTCGCCGAAGGTGGCGCCCGCGAGAATCGCGCCGATGAGCAGGGTGGGGTGCGCTTCCAGGACCCCTGCCGCCGGGTAGAGCAGCGGCGCGCAGATGAGAATCGTGCCCAGACTCGTGCCCGTGGCCGTCGCAAACAGGACCGCGATGAAGAAGGCCAGCAGCACGAACCCGCCCCCCTGCACGCCCAGCTCCCCGCCCGCCCACACCAGGGCGTGCACCAGACCGGACTCGCGGAGGAGGACCGAGAACACCCCCGCCAGCAGCCACGCCGCCACCATAAGCATGACGATGGGGCGCGACATGCCGCGGATGACCGCCGCGCTGTAGTCGGACGCGCGCCGGGCCAGGGCCAGCCCGATCCCCATCGCGGCGAGGAGCACGGGCCAGAGACCGCGTTCGTCGGGTGCGCCCGAAAACCCCAGCCACGCCGCCCCCGCGGCAAAGACCACGATGGGCAGCGAGGCGGCGGGCAGGCCGCCGTGGAAGCGGAGGCGCGCGGCCGGGCGGGGGCCCGGTACGGGGTCGGGTTGGGGAGTCATGGTCGCTGGGGCGGGTCGGGTCGGCTCGTCGAAGCGCGATTGTTTGCGAGATGGTGTATCATCGACAGACAAGGCTAACGCACGGACACATGAGGTGAAGACTTGGACGACTCGCGCGAAACCGAAAGGGATGCCTTCGAACTGTACGACCTGCGGGTGGTGGTCGTCGGGGCCGAGAAGGACATGGTCTGCGACCACCGTCCCGGGGACTACTTCGAGCTTCGGGGCGAGAACCTGTCGCTCCCGCCGGGACAGAGCTTCCCCATCTATCCTCTCGCGGCCCTGCTGCCTCTGCTTCCCGCCAAGCAGCGGCGCACGCATGCTCACGACTGGATGACGACGGACATGGAAGTCGCGTGTCCGGATCCGCTGTGCGGCGCCCGCTTTCGCATCCTGCGCACCGGCACGTCGACCTTCCGGCACAGCGAGGTGACGCGGGTTCCGCTGACGCCTCGGGGAACCCGGTGACGCCGGCCTGGACGCCACCGGCATCGGGTGTGATTCGCGGATGCTGGCAGCTTGCCCGCGGCCATGGGGCCGGCTGGGATCGTGGGGCCGCCTTCGCCGCCCTCGACCGCGTCGCCGAGAGGCCCGGTCCGCTTGTCCTCGACTGTGCCGACATCTACACGGGCGTCGAAAGACTGGTGGGGGACTGGATGGCGGCGCGGCCCGCGCACGCCCGCAAGACCGTCGTGCACACCAAGTTCGTGCCGGATCTGGAGTCCCTTGCCACCCTCGACCGGGCCTGCGTCCGGCGTGTCGTGGAGCGGTCCCGGGAACGCCTCCGCGTCGAGACGCTCGACCTCGTCCAGCTCCACTGGTGGGACCTGGGCGTGCCGGGGTGGGTCCGCGCCGCACAGTGGCTGGCCGAACTGAGGGACGAGGGTGTCATGAGGCACGTTGGCGTGACCAACTTCGGCGGGCGGGCGCTGTGCGCGCTGCTGGACGCGGGCGTTCCGGTGGTGACCAACCAGGTTCAGTTTTCGCTGCTTGATCGGCGACCCCTGAAGGGGCTCGCGCAGACCTGCCGCGACCGCGGCGTTTCCCTCCTCTGCTACGGTACGCTGGCTGGAGGCCTGCTCGGCGACAGGGCGGGCGGATCGGGAACCGACAACCGCTCGTTGCGGAAGTACCGGCTGATCGTCGACGAGGTGGGCGGGGCGAAGGTGCTTGAGCGCGCCCGTGCCGAGCTTGCCGCCGTCGCGGCGCGTGCGCGGGGATCGATGGCGGAGGCCGCGGCCGCCTACGTGCTCGGCCAGCCCCCGGTCGGGGCGGTCATCGTCGGTCTCAGCCGGCGCGGGCCGGACCTCCTGGACATCTCCCGCGTGCGCCTCCGTCCCGCCGATGTCGCCCGGCTCCAGGCGGCCGTCCCCGACACGGTGGCGGGCGGGGTGTACGACGTCGAGCGCGACCGGACGGGGCCGCACGGACGGATCATGCAGTACGACCTGAACCGGGGTGTGCAGCGTGCCTGAACTGCCCGAGGTCAACCTCTACCTTCACGCCTTGCGTCCGAGGGTCGTGGGCGAGACGGTCGAGCGCTTGAGGATACGGTCGCCCTCCCTCCTCAAGACCTACGATCCGCCGGCCGGCGAGGTGCACGGCAAGTCCGTGCGAGGCCTGTCCAGGCTTGGAAAGCGGGTGGTTTTCGAGCTGGACGACGATCTCTGCGCGGTCGTCCACCTGATGGTCTCGGGACGCTTTCAATGGCGGAATGCGGGGGCGGCGATCCCGCGCAAACGGGGTCACGCGGCCTTCGATTTCAGACACGGCAGCCTGTTGCTCACCGAGGCGAGTTCCCACAAGCGCGCGTCGCTGCACCTGGTTCGGGGGACGGAGGCGCTGCTGGCTCACGATCCCGGGGGCGTCGAGCCGTTGGACGCCGGACCGGATGAATTCGCGGCAGCGATCCGGCGGGAGAACCGCACGCTGAAGCGGGCGCTCACCGATGCGCGCATCCTCTCCGGGATCGGCAACGCGCACTCCGACGAGATCCTGTTGCGGGCGCGTCTTTCGCCGGTGCAGCTCACCTCGCGGCTCACCGACGAAGAAGTGGAGAGGCTCCGGGTGGCGGCCCGCGCGTCGCTCACCGAGTGGTCCGAGCGGCTGATCGAGGAGGCTGGTGAGACCTTCCCGACAAAGGTGACCGCCTTCCATCCCGCCATGGCGGCGCACGGCAAATACGGCGAACCGTGCGACCAGTGCGGGACCCCCATCCAGAGGATCGTCTACGCGACCCGCGAGACCAACTACTGCCCGACGTGCCAGACGGGGGGCAAGCTATTGGCGGATCGCGCGCTTTCGCGGCTGTTGCGGCGGGACTGGCCGAAGAGGCTGGAAGACCTGGAGTCGCGGCGACGCCCTAGCGCGTGACCGGGGCCTTGTGAATGACCACGGGCGGGCGGGGCTTGCAGATCCTGGTGCCGCCGCTGCCCAGCGGAACCCCGAGCCGCCGCCACCAGCTCTCGCCGTTGTCGCCCTCTTCCTCTTCGTGATCGTGGCCCGCGTGGGCGTCGATGGCGTCGATGGGCTGTAGCGCGCCCGGCACACCTCGCTGCGCGACGAATTGCGGACGCATGGCCAGGGCGACGTTCGACTGCAGCTCGAGCGACGCGACCAGGTCCGCCGCGGAGGGCGCGGCCGCCGGAGGGGGCGCCCCGGTTGCCATGCGGGCCGGTGCTCCCTGGGCGGGTCCCGCCGGAGTCGGGTCGCCGGCCGCGTCCGCCGCATCCAGCTGGTTCGTCGGATCCGCCAGGACCGGCCGCGTGTCGGCAATCGTCGGCTCTTCGGGCACGGGCTCGATTTCCTCGATGATCACCAGCTCCATCGAGACGAACTCAAGGGGAGTGTCCGCGTTCGGACTCTCGGCGGCTCCGACCGTTGCCGTGGTCTCGGGCACCGCGAAATCGAGGCCCGCGAGCACCACCGCGTGGAGAGCGAGGGAAACCACGAGGCCCACGCCGACGATTCGCTTGTGCTGGCGGTCCCTGGCGTGGCGTGTAGTCATGGCTGCTCTCCCTTCCGGCTCTGAACTGTGCACGAGAATGTACAAACAGGTATACAACTCCCGCCACCCGAAGTTCCCGTCAGAGGTCGAAATCCGCCACCACCGGCGCGTGGTCCGACGGGATGTCGGTCTTCCTGCCCTTGCGCTGATCTCGGTCCACCCACGCGCCGGTCGACGCCTCCGCCACCGGGAGGGTGGCGAAGATGTGATCGATCCTCAGGCCGTCGTTGCGGGGGAACGCGAGGCGCCGGTAGTCCCACCAGCTGTAGAGGCCTCCCTGCGGGTGATGCTTCCTCACCACATCGACCAGTCCCCAGTCCCGGATGCGCTCGAGCGCCGCGCGCGCATCGGCGTGGCACAGGACGCTGGCCGCCCATTGCTCGGGATTCGCCGCGTCCTGGTCGTCGGGGGCGACGTTGAAGTCGCCGGTCAGCACAACCGGGTCGTTCGGGTCGTGACGGCGCTCCAGCAAGCCGAGCAGCCGACCCATCCACGCCAGCTTGTAGGCGTACGACTCGGAACCCACCGTGCGCCCGTTGGGGAAGTACGCCGAATACACCGCGATCCCGCCGACGCGGCCGCTGATCAGGCGCGCCTGCGGGTCCTCCGCATCGTCGTCGGCCATGCCCCGGCGCACCTCCGCGATCGGGTGCGGGCTCAGGAGCGCGACGCCGTTGTAGGCCCGCTGGCCGAACACGGCCGACTCGTAGCCCTCGCCCTGAACCGCGTCCTCGGGGTAGGCTTCGTCCGTGGTCTTGAGTTCCTGGAGGCAGAGGGCGTCGGGCCGGTGGTCGCGCAACCACTGCAGCAACCGCGCCCGCCGCGCCTTGACCGAGTTCACGTTCCAGGTGGCGATTCGCATGGCTGGGAATGTAAACCCGGATTTACATTATGTAATCTCGAGTTTACCGAATCGTGCCACTGGACAGAGTTCCCGGAGACCGCATGCGACCCGCAATCGCCCCCATTCTCGCCCTGATCCTTGCCGCCGCGCCGGGCACGCCCGTCTCGGCCCAGACCTATGACGTGCTGATCACCGGAGGCACCGTCGTGGACGGCACCGGAGCCGACCGGTTCCGCGCCGATGTCGCGGTTGTCGACGGCCGCATCGCGCTTGTTTCCCCCCAACCCGTCGACCCTTCGCTGGCGCGCACCGTGATCGATGCCACCGGCCAGGTCGTTACTCCCGGGTTCATCGACAACCACTCGCACGTCCAGCAGACGATCGCGGAGTATCCGCTGGCCGAGAACTTCCTGCGCCAGGGGATCACTTCGCTGATCGTGTCGCTCCACTCCGGCGACCAGCCGTGGCCGCTGGAGGAGTTCGCCTCCGGCCTGACGATGGCGCCCAACGTGGGGTTCTTCGCGGGCCACACCTGGACGCGCAAACAGGTGATGGGGATGGAGAACCGCGCGCCCACGCCCGCCGAGCTCGACGAAATGCGGGCGCTGGTCGACCAGTCGATGCGCGAGGGGGCGCTGGGGTTTTCGACGGGGCTCCTGTACGTGCCCGCCAACTTTGCCGAGACCGAGGAGATCATCGAGCTGGCCAAGGTCGCGTCGGCGCACGGCGGCATCTACGTGAGCCACATGCGCAACGAGGGGAGCGGGCTGCTGGAGTCGGTGGCGGAAGTGATCCGGATCGCGGAAGAGGCGGATGTCCCGGCCCAGATCAATCATCACAAGGCGTCGGGGGCGGGGCAGTGGGGCTGGAGTGAGAGGAGTCTGGCGATGATCGACTCGGCCAACGCGGCGGGGCTGACCGTTACGCACGATCTGTATCCGTACGCGGCTTCGAGTACAAGTTCGGCCATCCTGTTCCCTCAGTGGGCGCTGGCCGGCGGCCCCGAGGACTTCGCGGCCCGGGTTGCCGACGCCGAAACGCGGGCGCGGATGGAAGACGACATGCGGCGCATCTTCATGACCGACCGGGTCGGCGCCGACATGTCCCGGATCCAGTTCCGCGTGCTGGGCTCGGACGAGTCGTACAACGGCAGGACGCTGGCCGACTACGCCGCGGACCGGGGCCTGCCCAACGACCTGGAGACGGGGATCCGGCTCGCGATCGAGCTGCAGCTCCAGGGCGGCTTCAGCGCGATCTATCATGCCATGGACGAGGGAGACGTGATCCGGATCATGCAGCATCCGCTGGCGATGATCGAGACGGACGGCGACGCGGTGGGCTACGGGGTGGGGTATCCGCACCCGCGCAGCTATGGCGCGTTCCCGCGAGTGCTGGCCAGGTATGTGCGCGAACTGGGGGTGATCACCCTGGAGGAGGCCGTCATGAAGATGACCTCGATGCCGGCCCGCTGGCTCGGCCGGGACGACATGGGAGTCATCGCCGAGGGCATGCGCGCGGACGTCGCCGTCTTCGACCCCGACGTGATCGCCGACCGGGCCACGTATTCGGACCCGCACCAGTACAGCGTCGGCATCAACGACCTGCTGGTGAACGGGGTGCCGGTGATCCGCGGTGGCGGCCTGACCGGCGAGAAGCCGGGACGGTGGCTGCGGGGGCCGGTCAGGAGGCCGGTGAGTTAACTTGAAAATTCGGATGCGCACTCCGAATTTTCACGTTCTTTTGCATTCATGCTTGTATGACAGTGAGTCCCCATCCGTTTCGCGCCGGACTCGGGCCGCGGCCGATGCGCTGGAGGTCAGCCAGCGGAGTTGGACCGGTTACCGGTCCTCCGCCGTCGGCCGCGGTCCCCGCAGGTACTTGTTGAACCAGACCAGGATTCGCTCCGACACGTCCATGAGGAACTTGGGCTCGGTGGGGCCGTGCGGGGTGCGGGGATAGACCACCATCTCCGTGTCGACCCCGAGGCGGACCAGCGACGTGTAGAACTCCTGTCCCTGCGTAAACGGCACGCGCAGGTCGAGGGCGCCGTGAATGACCTGTGTGGGGGTGGTGACGTTCTTGATGTGGTAGATCGCCGAGTGTTTCTCGTAGGTCTCGTAGTCGTTGAAGTACTCATCGCCCAGGTGGCCCACGAGGTAGTCGCCGATGTCGGTGGTGGTGACCATGCTCACCAGGTTGGGCAGACCGGCGCCCATTGACGCCGCGCGGAAACGGTCGGTCTGGGTGACGGCGAACGACGTCATGTAGCCCCCGTAGCTCCAGCCCATCAGCAGCAGGCTGTCCGGGTGCGCGACGCCCATCTCGATCACCTCGTCCACGCCCGCCAACAGGTCCGACAGGTCTCCGTAGCCCCAGTCCATGAAGTTCGCGTAGCGGAATTCCTTGCCGTAGCCCGTGCTCCCGCGCGGGTTCGGGCGCAACACCGCCATCCCCTCCTGGGCGAAGTACTGGATCATGTAGATGCTCGGATTCCCCGTGAAGGATTGGGCGAAGACGCCCGCGGGACCGCCGTGCACGTTGAGGATGAGGGGCACCTGGCTGCCGGCCTCGTATCCGACCGGATAGGTCAGGAGACCTTCGACCGGGGTGCCGTCGGGCGCCTCCCACGCGAGGAGTTCCGTGCGGCCCATCGGCGGACGCGGCACGTCCGCGGTGACCCGGGACAGCTGGGTGGGGCGGAAAGCGTCGAGTCCCGTGACATGGACTTCGCGCGGCTCGTCGCTCGTCTCCCAGGTCACGGCGAGCCTTCCGGCACCCGCCGCCAACGCCGTGCTGCCGACCACGCCGGCGCCTTCCGTAATCCGGCGGATCCCGCCCCCGCCGACCGGCACCGCGATCACGTGCCGGGTGGTGCCCAGCGACTCGTTGAGAAAGAGCTCGCCGGAGTCTGCGGACCATCCGAGGATCGATACGCTGCGGTTCGGCGTCTCCGGCAGCCTCCGCACATCGCCGCCCTCCGGATCCACGACGTACAGGTCGCTCAGTCCGACGGGTTCGGGCTGATCTCCCGTCGAGGCGTAGGCGATCAGCGAACCGTCGGGCGCCCAGCGCGGCGACGATTCGACGCCGGGCCCCGTGACGAGCTGCTCAACGTCGCCACCGGATGCGGGGACGAGCGCGATGTCGCCGGAAAGCCGGCCCGTGTTGATGCGGGGGTCGGCCTGGTGTGCGAAGACGAGCTGCGACCCATCCGGGGACCAGTCGAAGCCGGTGACGTGGAAGTCGCCCTCGGTGACGCGGGTGGCCTCGGCCGTCCCGGTCGCCACGGGGTCGAAGGGGACGGTGTAGAGGTGGCCGTACTTGAAGTTCCGGTCCACCATCTCCACGTCGCGCCTCTCCTTCGCCGCCTTCTCCTCTTCCTCGGTCTGCGGGTCGCGCATGACGAAGGCGAAGGCGTCTCCCGCGGGGGACCAGCGGAACTGTCCCACGCCCGGCTTCGCGTCGGTGACCTGGCGCGCCTCGCCTCCGGCCATCGCGATAACCCAGATCTGGCTGTTGCCCGACCGGCCCGTGGCGAAGGCCAGCCACGCCCCGTCCGGCGAGAACGCGGGGCTGCTGGCGGAGTGCTCGCCGCGCGTGAACTGGACGTTGCGGCTGCCGTCGGCCGCGGCGACCCAGATGTGGCTCAGGTACTCGGACTTCTCGCCCTCCATGAGCGGCTCGCGCACCGTGTAGGCGACCTGGCTCCCGTCGTTCGATATCGCCAGCCCGCCGACCTGGTGATACCGCATGCTGAGCGCGGGCGTCCAGCGGTCGTCGGCCGGGGTGGCGTCGGCGTCGCCCGGGGCGGCCTCCTGGGCGACGGCGCGGGTGCCGGCGAAGGGAAGGATGCAGCACGCTGCTGCGGCGGTCAGAAGAATCGGGGCGGATGCGCGTGCGGTTCGCATGGCAAGGTCCTCGGGCTGGTGGAGCTGTGCGAAGGGAGGGCCATAATGGGGCCCACGCCGTTTGCCAACAAGGCGACCGGGTCCCATCCTGGAATCGCGCCGCCGGGTACTCCGGGGCCAAACGTCACGGGAACGGGGTTCATGACCGGATCGCAACTGCTCTCGGGAGTGCGCATGGCGCGTCCCCCGGAGGGCGAAGCCGGCCGCTTCCCCTTCGCCATACCGGCGCTTCACGGCCTGTCCGAGGTGGCGTTTCCGGGACCCGTGACGATTCTGGCCGGAGAGAACGGGTCCGGCAAATCCACCCTGCTCGAGGCTCTCGCGATCGTCGCGAACCTGCCGACCGCGGGGAGCGCGGATGCGGCGGTGGACGAGTCGCTGGAGGGTCCGCGCAGGCTGGCGCGGGTGATGACCCCGATGTGGCGACAGAAATCTCACCGGGGCTTCTTCCTCAGGGCGGAGGACTTCTTCGGTTTCGTGCGCAGGCTGGGTGCGATGAAGAGCGAAATGGAGGAACGGCTGGCGGAGGTCGACCGCGACTACGCGGACCGCTCGGACCTGGCCAGAAAGCTGGCGCGCGGGCCCGCGCTGGGCTCCCTGGCCGCCATGCGGTCCCGCTACGGCGAAGACCTCGACGCCAACTCGCACGGCGAGAGCTTCCTGCGCCTCTTCCGCTCGCGTTTCGTGCCCGGCGGGCTCTATCTGCTGGACGAGCCGGAGGCGGCACTCTCACCGCAGAGCCAGCTCGGCTTCGTATCGATGATGAGCGACATGGTGGGCGAGGGGGGACAGTTCGTGGTCGCGACGCACTCGCCGGTGCTGATGGCCGTGCCGGGCGCGACGCTGTACTCCTTCGACGCCTCGCCGCTCCAGCGGGTGGAGTACGAGGCGCTGGAAGGGGTGACGCTGCTCAGGAGCTTTCTGCAGGCGCCCGGGCGCTACATGCGCCACATCTGGCGACCGCCCGCGTAGAGGCGGCCCCCATGCGCCCGACCGGTCAGTTTGCCGGGGCGTCCTCGTTCCGTGCGGCCCGTTCCGCCTTGCCGGCCCGCCTGCGCTCGCGAGCCGCGTCCCACGCCGCGTCCATGTCCTTCACCGCCTTGTCCAGGACCGACTTCATGTCGCTGAACAACTGCTCGTCCTCGATCCACCCTACCGCGCCCTGGAAGGTGGTCCGCGCGAGACGCGAGAGCTTGCGCGTCAGCTGGCTCATGTCCCGTCCGAACAACCGGTGGCTGAACTTGGAGACACGCTCGAAGATGTGCTCCACGTGATCGCGGTTCTCCTCCAGGTAGGCGCGGCCTGCGTCGGTGATCGAATAGATCTTGCGGCCGCCCTGGTCGCGTGACGCGACGTAGTCCTGGTCCTCGAGCAGTTGAAGGGTGGGGTACACCGAACCGGGGCTCGCCTTGTAGCAACCCGCCGACTCCTCCTCCAGCGCCTGCATGACCTCGTACCCGTGCATTGACTTTTCCTCGATCAGCGCGAGGATCGCGAACTTGAGGTCGCCGCGCTCGAACCATTTCCAGCGGACTCGCCTCCGCCGCTGCCGTGGTCCCCGCCGTTCGGCGGAACCAAAGGGCCAGGGCCAATTGTCGAAATCGAGATAATCGTCGAATCTCATCCTGAATCTCCGTGGTTTGATCTTGGTCGTTTGATGTGTCGCGATATATCTACATTAGCATATACGACATATCGGGATGAAAAGTGTCATATCGCGAACGTCGTTCGATCCCCATATTGCGGGCGGACCCGTACACGCGCCCTTCCCAGGAGGCTTTCCGGTCATGTACCCGCGCCACCGCCCCCCGCTCCATGCAGCCCGTGGACAGAATCCCCCCGGCATTCGAACGGCGATGCATCCGGGCCGGACCGCTTCGCTCTGCGTTGCTCCTTGGGCCCGTAGCGCTGCTACTGGCCCTTCGTCGCGCCTTGCCGGCCCGGCAGAGCGCCTGAGGTCTGAATCCCGGCAGAAAATCGTCTAAAGTCAACCAGGACTGCACGATCTGGGTTTTCTGCCGTAGTACGGGACTTGGCTACATCGTGCCTTGGAAGCGAGAAAACGTACTTCAATGGCGGGAAGGTTCTCTGATCTGATCTGAGCCCTTTACCGCGATGAGTCCCCCCGAATCCCGTAGGCACTGCACCAGGACATTGTCTCGCCATCCGACAGAAGGACTTGGCAGTCTCTGAGGGCTTTTGGATCGAGCCCAGTAGCGGGTGCCGGCGCGCGCCGACCACACACCGCCCCGTTGCCGCGCATGTGAGCCATGCCGTGGAGCGCGGGGGAGCCGATGTGAGCATCGGCATTGAGCGCGCGCGGAGCCCGCCGTAGTAGCCCGCGCCGCCGGACTCGCTGCGGAACCCTTGTGCGGATCCGTCGGCCCAGAGTCCGAACATTGGCCGTTCATCCGGGGATTGCGGTCCGAGGCCGGTGGCGAACGAGACGCTTGGCAGCAGGCGCTGGCCGGCCTCGCGCCCGATGGTCAGTTCGACCGCTCTGGAGTCGCGGCCGATGTCGGCGCGCGAGCAAGGGGGGCCGGAGTGTCGGTGAGCGGGGTTGCGGGCCGGGCGGTGAATCCGATCCCACTCCGCGGCAGATCCGGGCGCGGGAGTGCCGGAGCCGCCCGGCTTCGGTCGGCCGTGACTGGTTTGTCGAACCGGGTGCCTGCGCCCGCGATGGTCTTCCGCGAGTCCTCTTCCTGTTGACACCGGGCAGTTTGCCGTTATGGTACCCGCGCCCTACCTCAAGGGCATTCCACCATCATCCCCACTCAACACACAGAAAGAGGTTCTCAATGATCCAACGACTCGCGCTTGTTGCTCTGGCCGGGGTCGCAACCGTTGGGCTGGTTGTCGTTCCCGCAGTGGCGAGCCATTCCGATGCCGTATCGGCATCCGCAGTGATCGCTGACCGGAATGAGTCGGATCTGCCACCAGTCGTCATGGTCACACCGGATAGCGAAGATCCGATGGCCCCGGGTACGGTCGAAATCGTTCCGGGTGCTGGGTGCTGTCCGAAGTACGATCCGCGTTTCGACTGCTGGCAGGACGGCCACTGGCACGACAATCACTGCAAGAGCTGTGCGCCCCCGCCGCCGGGCCTGTGACCGCGTTGGTCATGATCCCCACCCTTCGGATCTCCCGAGTCTGTCTGATGCGACGGCATCATCGAATCGCCGCAGGTCTCGGGTTCACTATAGCCATCACCTGCGCGCCCGATGTGGGCGCGCAGGTGATGCGGGATAGCTCAGGTGTCCACGTTGTGGAAAATGGCTCGCCAGCAACCCTGCCAACTTTTGTAGTCAAGGACGACCATGTCGTTCAGATGGGTGTTGCCGACTCTGCTTCGGACGGGACGGGCGGCCAGGAGTTCCTTGACCCACGCGCCATCGTTTTCCTTTCAAGGGGAGGCATCGCTGTTGCCGACCGAGGGACGGCCGAGATACGTCTCTTCGATGACGATGGCAAACCGTTGGCGGAGTTCGGTGGCAGGGGAATGGGGCCACGGGAATTCCAGGATCTCAGTTGGATTGGGGAGTGCCGAAAGGGATCCTTGGATGCCTATGACGCCCGCTTGGGGCGGGTAAGCACCATTGTGATCAACGATCTGAGTTTGGCTTCCACGAGAGACATCCGATCCGTTGCCCGTGGTACGCCGCCGACCGACCTCCGGTGCGTTGAAGGTGGATGGGTCGCAATCGTGCAGCATCTCGGGATGCCTCCAGCTTCCTCCGGACCAATTAGATGGCCGGTGACGATTGAGTTTCACGGGGCGGCGACCGAACCAACGGCACTGTTGGAGGTCAGCGGCGACGAGTTGTATTTCAACCAGGGCGAGCTAGGCCCGCTAGCTCTGGGCCGCCGCACCGTTGTCGCGACTTCGACCAAGCTGATCGCGTTGGGAACCCAAGACGCCTCCCTTCTGAATTTGCACTCCGCAGCGGGGGAATTGATTGCATCCATTCGGTGGATGGACGTAGACCGGAGGGTTTCTGGGGAGGATCTGGCCCAGTACACTGAATCGTGGGTGTCTTCAGCGCGCTCGGAATCGGCAGCACAGCACGTTCGCGAGCTTGCTCGCGACTACCCATTCCCAGTGGTCTTCCCTGCGTTCGGCGAAGTTGTTTTTGACGACTCGGGAGAACTCTGGATCGAGTCCGCGCCGACAGTGGGGCGTACGCAAAACGCGTGGATCGCTTTCGGGTCAGACGGCGTGATGAAGGCTGCCGTGGTGTTCCCTCGTGCTTTTCGACTGATGGCCATTGATCTTTCGCGCCGTCGAGTTGCGGGCGTGTGGCGCGATTCGCTTGGCGTCCAGAGCATCCGGGTGTTCCAGTTGGAGGGTGGCTGAACACCTTCACGCTTGGTCGGCCCGTTTCCGGGCTCCCGTTTGAACGGGTTCTCCGAAGAGTTCGCGGGGGTGCTCCGCCACCGCAGTGGCGGCGGCCAACGATGGTTGTCCGGACACGGTCGCCGACGGGCTTGTCGGACGCCTGTTTGGGCGGGGAGCCAGCATACTCCCCGTGGCCACACTGCGTGCGTTCCCGAGGGAGGCTGGCGGGGGGGCCGTGCCCCCTCTGACCCCCGGTTTTCCGCCCCGCCGCAGGAGCGGTGGGCGGCGGTGTGGTCCACCCCCCGAACCCCGTCGCCGCGACCGAGCGCTGCCCCGTCGTGCCCGACGCTCCGGCCGACGTGATCCTCGATGGACCGGCCAGCCGGAAGCTTGGTCGTGACGGGCGGGGGCGCGAGGATCCGCCCGTAGGAGTCTCTGGCCGACTGGGTGGCCCTTTGCCCTGGTAGAGCCCGGAAAACCGCTCTCACGGCGATTCTCCGCGTTCTTTGGGGTGATCGGGCGGAATCCGAGGCCGCAGAATCGCCTGTAACGCACGAACTAGACCCCCGGAGGGGTAGGAGTACCCCCGATTTTCGGCTTCCGCAGGACAAAACAGCGATGTCTTGGCGCTGGAGGATCGAGCCCGAGAAACGGATGGAGGCGCGCAATCCGTTCCCGGAAGGGTGTCGAGCGCCGCTTCGAGGCGGCGGAGGACGTGTCGGCCGACCGGTTGACCGCCGGGCTGTCCGGCATCGCCGGCCAAGACCGGGACGCGCCCCGTCAGGGCTCGCCGTTTGGCCTTCCCGCAAGGGACTGCTGGCCCGGAGCGACCCGCCGCGGAGGTTGGGATGGAGTGCACATCCCAACCTCCGCAGATGCCACAACAGGCATCGAAAAAGGTGGGTCGCTCCGACCACGGCCTCCGGTTCCGGCGCGGCGCAGCCGCCCCGGAGACCGTGGTACAACCACAATCCGGCCAACGACATGCGCGGTCGCCGACATGCACGTCCGAACCGGGAATTCGCGCACATAGGGGGTCTGTTTCACATGTGCGGCCCTCGCACGGCACCGGACGCGCGTCCCGAGTCCGACCAACCGTCTCCCCAGACGTTCGTGCGCGCCAGGCTCCATCCGATCCCCGATCATGCGCCTGAACCGTTGGGATCGGGACGAACCGGACCTGTTGGATGACCTGCCACTGGTCAAACATCACCTCGCAGGCGACCTTTCTTTCGCGCAGATCGTGCAGTCCATCTTCGAAAGGAATCGAATGATGGCACGCACGAAACGAAGTCGGCGCTCTTACGGCGCCGGCGAGTGGGGCCGGAACCGGGTCAGAATCTTTCCCGACCCGAAGACCGGCCTCTTCCAGATTGAGTGGCGAGAGAACGGCAGAAGGCTCACCCGGTCGCTGCAACACCGCGATTGGAGGCGCGCGAAACGGCAGGCGGATCAGTTCGCCGCAGGCTTCATCGACGCGCCGAACGGCAAGGCCGACGCCAAGCCCGAGCCGCTGACGCTGGAAAAGCTGTTTGAAATCTACGGAGAGGAGGTGACGCCCACCAAGGGCGCGCATACACGGGGGCACGACCGGGCCGCCATGCACATGTTCCTCCGGCTCTTCGGACGGAACCGCGACCCGGCCACCCTGTCCCAAAGAGATTGGGACCGCTTCATCCGGGAGCGGCGCGCGGGCAGGATCGGACCGAGCGGAAGGCCCGTATCCGACCGGACGGTCGAATACGACCTGAAGTTGCTGATCGCCGTCCTGAATTGGGCGGCGAAGTCGCGAGACGAGCGGGGCCGGTTGTTGCTCGACCGGAATCCGCTGAAGGGGCTCAGGACGCCCAGCGAGAAGAACCCGAAACGCGTGGTGCTGGCCGAGGAGGAATACCGGGCGCTTCGGGCGGTGTCGCGCAAGGTGGACTGGCGGTTCCGCGTCGCGCTGGTGCTCGCGCACGAAACGGGGCACCGGATCGGCGCAATCCGCCAGCTTCGGTGGCTCGACATCGATTTCGAGGGCGGGACCATCCTCTGGCGTGCCGAGCACGACAAGTCCGGGTACGAGCACATCACGCCCGTTACCGACGAGGCACTCGACGCGTTGAAGGAGGTTCTGGCGATGAACCCCGGAACCGGGGATGCCCCGGTGCTGCCCGCGCCCAAGAATCCGAGGGCGGCTGTGGGTGCCGCCCGGTTGCACGCTTGGTGGCAGAAGGCCCAGATTCTTGCAGGACTGGAGCCGAAGCCCGGAAGGGGCTGGCACTCGCTGCGGCGGAAGTTCGCGAGCGACCTGATGGACCAGCCGCTGAAGGTGCTCTGCCAACTCGGCGGGTGGAAGACGGCCAAGACGGTGCTTCGGTGCTATCAGAGGGCCGATGAGGGACAGCTTCGGAAGGCTCTGGAAGACCGCCGCCGGGCTCGGAGCTGAAATCGGGAACGGCGGGAGTCATTCAGCGGGAATCCGGGCTGCCGAAGATGCAACTACAAGCACCGCAAGAAGATGCGAATCTACACGGAAATGCCGGCCCGGCGCCTCGCCGCTCTCGGTGCTCGGGCGGCTCTGTCCACGGACTGCTGGCAGCCCGTGGACAGAATCCCCCCGGCATTCGAACGGCGATCCACGGCCTGCTTGCCCTGGCCGCGCTCTTCCTGCTTCCGGGCGCACCCGTCGTTGCCCAGACCGCGTGGCGGATCGAAGCCGACGCCCCCAGCCTGGTGATCGCGCGGGGTGAAAGCGCCACCCTGGCGGTCCGGGTACTGGACGGAGATGGACAGGCGGTGGACGAGGCGGTGCGGATCGTCGGCTCGCGGCGCGCCCTGTCCATTGACGGCGGTGTCGTCATGGGACTGGAAGTCGGGGAGTGGGAGGTCATCGTCACGACGGCGAGACCGGGTCCGGACGGCCGTCCCGCCCAGCTCGCCGTGCCCGTCGTGGTGGAGTGGCCGCCCGTCGTGCGGGTCGAGGTGACGGGCCCGCGCGCCCTCTACGAGGGCACAACGGTGACCCATCGAGCCATTGCGCTGCACGGCGACGGCACGAACCGACCCGGCGCGGGCTTCGAGTGGCGGACCAGCGATCCCGCCCGGGCCGATGTGGACGGGTTCGGGCACGTGCGGGCCCTCGCCCCGGGCCCCGTGCGGATCGAGGCCGCGTTCGAGGGAGTGACGGGCGCGGTGGAGCACTCCGTGCGGGAATTCGCGGGGGCCTCGCTGGAGATCGCGGGTGGCGCGGGCGGGCCCGTTCGCACCGGGGACGTGCAGACTTTCGCCGCGACCGTGCGTGACGCGGGCGGCGCGGTGATCGAGGATGCGCCCGTGGAGTGGAGCCACTCGTACGTGCCGGCGGTGGGGATCGTGGCGCCGGCCGCCCCGGGACAGATGGAGGACGGGCGCATCGTGGCCGACGTCCCGGGCGAATTCACCGTGTTGGCGCGGTCGGGAGGGCTGAGGGCGACCCGCACCTTCGAGGCCGTGCAGCGGGAGGTGGTGCGCGCGGTCGAGGTGGTGGGGCGGGGAAACCAGGAAAGGGTGTACAGCACCGATTTCTGGGTATTCGAGGGCGTGGATGGACGCGACTACGCCCTGGTCGGGTCGAAGCAGTCCGACGGCCACGGGTTCGTCTTCGACATCACCGATCCCGAGAACGTCGTCAAGACCGATTCGGTACAGGTGGATGCCCGTTCCGTCAATGACATCAAGGTCTCTCCCGACGGACGCTACGCCTCGCTGACCCGCGAGGGCGCCTCGGACCGTCGCAACGGCGTGGTGATCCTGGACCTGGCCGACCCCGCCCACCCCGTGATCGCCGCCGAATACACGGAGGGGCTCACCGGGGGCGTGCACAACGCCTTCCCAACCAACGACTACCTCTTCGCCCTGTCCAACGGCGACAAGTACGTGATTCTGGACATCCGGGACATCTACAATCCCACATACGTCTCCGAGTACGATCACCCGAACAGCCGGGTGCACGACGTGTGGGTCCACGACGGGATCGCGTATTCGGCCGAATGGGGCACGGGACTGGTTGTGGTCGACGTGGGCAACGGGCGCTGGGGCGGTACGATCGACGCGCCCGTATTCGTCTCCAGCTATCCGGTGCCGACGGGGGCGACGCATGCGGCGTTCCCGTACTGGTCGGAGTCGGCGGGGAAGTTCTACGTCTTCATCGGCGACGAGATCCTGAACCGCGAGGGCATGGCCTGGGAGGGTGCGGGGCCCGACTTCCGCCAGAAGTACGATCCCGAGACCGGTCGTGGCGGGTATCCGCGCGCGAGCTGGGGCTATATCCAGGTCATCGACTTCGACGACCCCGGAAACCCCCGGATGGTGGCCCGCTACGAGGTCTCGGAGTTCGGTACGCACAACATCTGGGTGGAGGACGACATCCTCTACCAGGCGTACTACGAGGGCGGCATGCGCCTCGTGGATGTCTCGGGGGAGCTCATGGGGAATCTGTACACGCAGGGGCGCGAGGTCTCCGTCTACAAGGCGTTCGACCCGCTGGGGTTCGTCCCCAACTCGCCGGGTGCGTGGAGCGTGATGCCCCACCGTGACCTGGTCTGGTTTGCCGACATCAACTCGGGGCTGTGGGCGTTGAGGCTGTCGGAATCGCCGTAGTCCCCCGCGGCAGTACCACGCGATGCGCCTGGATGGGACCACGGAAGCGGTTCTGGCCGCGGTTGACGAATCCTGGCTGCTCGAAACCCTTGCCGGACTGGTGGCGATCCCCTCCTGGAAGGGCGACGAAACCCCGGCCCAGGAGTACGTGGCCGCCGTGATGGACGGGCTGGGCCTGGACGTCGACGTGTGGGAGATCGACGAGGCCGCGCTGAGCAGTCATCCGGACTACGCCACCGAACTCGACCGGCGGAACCCGATGGGCGTGGTGGGGCGCTACCGCTGGACGGAAGGGTCCCGCCTGGAGGGCCCGGCCGCGGTCGAGGGCCGCACGCTGGTCCTCAACGGCCACGTCGACGTGGTGCCGCCGGGCGACCCGTCCCGCTGGACTGCGCCCCCGTTTCGCATGGATGTTCGCGGCGGCCGTGCGTACGGGCGTGGCGTGCTGGACATGAAGGGGCCGCTTGTCGCCGGCCTCGCCGGAGTGAAGGCCGTGCTCGATTCCGGCGTCGGACTGCGCGGATCCGTGCTCGTCCAGAGCGTCATCGGGGAGGAGGACGGTGGACTGGGCACGCTGGCCTCGGTGCTGCGCGGCCACACGGGGGACGGCGCCATCGTGCTGGAGCCGACCGGTCTCCATGTGGCCAATGCCCAGGCCGGGGCGCTCAACTTCCGGCTCACGGTCCCCGGGAAGGCCGCCCACGGGGCGCTTCGCCACGAGGGCGTGAGCGCGCTGGAAAAGTTCATGCTCGTCTACCGGCACCTGATGGACTTCGAGGGGCAGCGCAATGCCCGCGTGAGCGACCCCCGCTTCGAGTCGAATCCGGCGCCGTACCCGATCTGCATCGGGATGGTGCGAGGGGGTGAGTGGGCGTCGTCCGTGCCGGAACGGGTCCGGGCCCAAGGGCGCTTCGGCGTTGGCGTACAGGAGGATGTCCGCGCGGCCCGCGGCCTGTTCGAGGCGCAGGTGGCCGCCTGCTGCGCACATGACGACTTCCTGCGCGCCAACCCGGTCCGCGTCGAGTGGTGGGGTGGCCAGTTCGCTCCCTGCGAGACTCCTGAGGACGCCGCGATCGTCACCGTGGCCCGGTCCGTGGCGCGCGACCTCGGCGTGGGCGGCGGCGCTCTGGGGGCGGTTCCATACGGCTCCGATCTGCGCCACCTGGTCAACACGGGAGGCACGCCAGGGGTGCTGTTCGGTCCCGGCGACGTCGCCAACGCGCATCGCGCGGACGAATCCATCGGAGTGGCCGAACTGGTCGACGGAGCGCGCGCTGTGGCGCTGGCGGTGATGCGGTTCCTCGGGCGGCGGCCGTCGGGCAGTTGAGGGCCCGGCGAGCGGCCTAGTTCGCCCTCGTCGCGGCGAAGGTCCCGCTCTGCTCGCTCATCGACCAGGTTCCGTCGAGGGCGGCCTCAACGGCCACCAACTCGATCAGGAGCGGGCCGTCCGGTCCCGACGCCTCGATGGTGACGGCCTGGTCGAGAGCGCACGGGCAACGCGAGCGCACGGACGATGATGACTTGGTGATGAAACGATGATAGGACGATGATCCGATGATCAGGAGGGTCATCGACGCCTCCAGGTCGGCACCTCTGCCGGATCCACGCCGTTTCGCCGGGCGAAATCGTCGATCAGCGCCCGCGCGATACTGTATCCGGGCGGCACCGGAGGCAAGGCGTCGGCGGTGAACCAGCCCACGTCCTCCAGCTCGCCGTCCAGGTTCTCAAGCGTGCCGTCTTCGTACACGGCCCTGAAGCCCACCATCAGAGAGTCGGGGAACGGCCAGGGCTGACTGCCGAAGTACCGGATGTCCGTGACGCGAATCCCGGACTCTTCCTCGATTTCACGCCGAACGGCGTCTTCCAGGCTCTCGCCCGGGTCGACGAAGCCCGCGAGCACCGAGTACGAGCCGCTCGGATGGCGGCGCGAGCGGCCGAGCAGGATCTCGGCGCCGCGCGTCACCTGGACGATCACGGCGGGCGACACCTTCGGGAAGATGAGGTGGCGGCAGGCGGGACACAGCATCGCCTTGTGATGCTCCGCCCTGGTGGTTGCGGTTCCGCACACGCCGCAGAAGCGGGAGGTACGGCGCCATCGGGCAAGGTGGGCCGCGTTGAGCGCCAGCCACAACTCGGGTTCGGACAACACGCCGAGTACGGTGCGCAACCCGACAGCGGCGACGCCCGCAGGCGGTCGCCAGCCGGGCTCCGCCAGGGCGGCGGTGGCGTGCGCGTCCGAGTCCGGGACATGCACCGGGAACCAGTCCAGGTCGTCCACTCCCCAGTCCTTCACGTCACGCAGCGACGGCAGTTCCGCGGCGTCTCCGGCGAGGACGAGTCGGTCGTGAACGAACAGGCAGGCTCTCATGATCGTCCCAAAGGTACGCAATCGGGGGACGCACGGCGTACCTGTTCGCCGGCGCGCGGCGTGTCTATTGTCAAGACATGGAAACTGCGCACCTCAACTCACGTCCCGCGTGGGCCAAGGTGGTCGATCAGACCCGGTGCATCGGCTGTCACGCCTGCACCACGGCCTGCAAGTCCGAGAACGAAGTGCCCCTCTCGGTCACGCGCACGTACGTCAAGTATGTCGACACCGGGATCTTCCCCGAGGCCCGGCGGTCCTTTCAGGTAACGCGCTGCAACCAGTGCGAGGCGCCCCCGTGCGTGGACGCGTGCCCCACGTCGGCGATGTTCAGGCGCGCGGACGGGATCGTCGACTTCGACAAGAGCGCCTGCATCGGGTGCAAGGCCTGTATCGCGGCCTGCCCGTACGACGCGATCTTCATCAATCCGTCCGACGGGGCGGCCGAGAAGTGCAACTTTTGCGCTCACCGGATCGACGTGGGTCTGGAGCCCGCGTGCGTGGTGGTGTGCCCGACGGAGGCCCTGCTGGTGGGGGACATGAACGACCCGTCGTCGAAGGTGGCAGGGATCATAAACCGCGATCCAGTGGCGGTGCGGCGGCCCGAGAAGGAGACGAAGCCCAAGCTGTACTACAAGGGCGGCGACCAGGTGACGCTCGACCCGCTCGCCGCCCGGCGTCCGGAAGGCGGCCTGTTCATGTGGAGCGAACAGGGCGATGTGGAGCACGGCGTGCCGTCGGGACACCCGGGGCCGTGGAACTCGTCGGCGGCGGCAGTGCTCAGCTACGACATTCCGCACCGGGCTCCCTGGGACTTCCGCGTCTCGCTGTACACGTGGACGAAGTCGATCGCGGCGGGTGCGTACCTGGCGCCGCTCCTTCTCCTCATGACCGGTGCGCTGGCCCCCGCCAACCCGCTCTGGACGCTGGCCGCGCCGATCGTGGCCGGTTTCTTCCTCGCGCTCACGGGCGCCATCCTGATCTGGGACCTGGAGCATCCCGAGCGCTTCCACCTCATCTTTCGCCGCCCGCAATGGCGAAGCTGGCTGGTGCGGGGCGGCTTCATCATCGGCGGCTACGGCGCCGCGCTGGCCGCCCACTTCGCGGCGGCCCTGACCGGCGCGTATCCGCCTCCGTGGCTCGGCTGGCTCGGGGGTGGCCTGGCGGTCCTCACGGCGGTGTACACGGCCTTCCTCTTCGGCCAGGCGAAGGCGCGCGACATGTGGCAGAACCCGCTGCTGCCCGCGCACTTCCTGGTGCAGGCGGGGGTCGCGGGCGGGGCCGTGACCGCCCTCGCCGCGCTCATCATGGAGGGCGCGGGGACCGCCACGACCGCCGCGCTGCTCGTCTTTGCCGTGGCCAGCGGGGTGCACGCTCTCATGATCGCGGGCGAGGTTCTCATGCCGGCCCCCACCGCGCACGCACGCCTCGCCGAACGCGAGATGACGCACGGCCGCTTCCGTCGCTGGTTCCGGCTGGGTCTGGTCGGCGCCCTGGTCGGGGCCGCGGCTCCCTGGCTCGGATGGGTTGCGGTCCCGGTCGGCCTCGCCGCGCTTCTCGCCTACGAGCACGCCTACGTCCAGGCCGGCCAGTCGGTGCCGCTGGCATGAGCGGGCGCGACGGGCCCCGGCGCCGCACGATCGACGACCTGAACCGCCGGGTGTCGGCGTCGAGAGCCGACGTGGAAGCCCGCGGCGAGACCTTCTACCCCGGCGCGAGCCGTGTGCACCTCGCCGCATATCCGCCGAAGGAGCGCTGGAGCGACTGGGTCGAACTGGACTCGAAGGCGTGGCCGGAGCGCGTCGAGCGCCGCTACATGCTGGTGCCCACGACGTGCTTCAACTGCGAGTCCGCGTGCGGCCTTCTCGCCTACGTCGACCGCGACACCCTCGAGGTGCGCAAGTTCGAGGGCAACCCGGAGCACCCGGGGTCGCGCGGGCGGAACTGCGCCAAGGGACCCGCCACCGTGACGCAGCTTACCGATCCCGACCGGATCCTCACGCCGCTCAAGCGCGCCGGAGCCAGGGGCGAGGGGAAGTGGGAACGAGTGGGCTGGGACGAGGCGCTGGACGACATCGCCGGGCGGATCCGCGCGGCCATGGACGAGGACCGGCACCGCGAGGTCATGTACCACGTCGGACGCCCCGGCGAAGACGGCTTCACGGAGCGGACGCTGGCGGCGTGGGGCGTGGATGGTCACAACTCACATACAAACATCTGTTCTTCGGGCGCGCGCATGGGCTACCACCTGTGGATGGGGATGGACCGGCCCAGCCCGGATCACGAGAACGCCCGCGTCATTCTGCTGGTCAGCAGCCACCTGGAGGCCGGCCACTACTTCAATCCGCACGCCCAGCGCGTGATGGAGGGGAAGAAGCGGGGCGCCAGGCTGATCGTCTTCGACACGCGGCTGTCCAACACCGCCACACACGCGGACCACTGGCTGTCGACCTACCCCGGTTCGGAAGCCGCGGTGCTGCTGGCGGTCGCGAATCACCTCATCCGCACCGGCCGCTACAACGAGGGCTTCGTCGAACGCTGGTGGAACTGGCGCGAGTACCTGGAGGAAAACCATCCCGGCGAACCGGCGACCTTCGAGACGTTCAAGTCGGTGCTCGGCGGGCTCTACGCCGATTTCACGTTCGAATTCGCGGCGGCCGAGAGCGGCGTTTCGGCTGAAACGATCGAGGCGGTCGCGGAGACCGTCGCGGGTGCGGGCACCCGGCTGTCGACGCACAACTGGCGGAGCGCGGCGGCGGGCAATCTGGGGGGCTGGCAGGTGGCGCGGGCGCTGTTTCTGCTGAACGCGCTGATGGGGGCCATCGCGGTGCCCGGCGGAACCTATCCCAACTCGTGGAACAAGTTCGTGCCGCGGCCGATCCGCATGCCCGCGCAGCACCCGAAGCGCTGGAACGACCTGACATGGCCTTCGGACTACCCGCTGAGCCTGATGGAGATGTCGTTTCTGCTGCCCCACCTGACCGCCGAGCGGGGCGGGCGCCTGGATGTCTACTTCACCCGCGTGTACAACCCGGTGTGGACCAATCCCGACGGCTTCTCGTGGATCGAGATGCTCTCCGACCCGGAGCGGATCGGGCTGCACGTCGCGCTTACGCCGACCTGGAACGAGACGGCGTTCCTTGCCGACTACGTGCTGCCCATGGGCCACTCGTCGGAGCGCCACGACCTGACGTCGTACGAGCAGTACGATGGCTGCTGGATCGGCTTCCGGCAGCCGGTGCTGCGCGCCGCGCGCGAGCGGCTGGGCGAGGAAGTGGCTTCCACCCGTGACGTGACGCCGGGGGAGGTGTGGGAGGAGAACGAGTTCTGGATCGAGCTGACGTGGCGGATCGATCCGGACGGCTCGCGCGGGATTCGCAGGTTCTTCGAGTCGCGCAAGCGGCCGGGCGAGAAGATGAGCGTGGACGAGTACTACGGGTGGATCTTCGAGAATTCGGTCCCGGGGCTGCCGGAAAGGGCCGCGCGCGAGGGGCTGACGCCGCTGGAATACATGCGCCGGTTCGGGGCCTTCGAGATCAGCCGGGGGGTGGGCGCGGTCTACGAGGAGCGGGTTGCCGAGGACGAACTTGAGGACGTGCGGGTCGGTGCTGGCGGGCGGGCGTACACGCGGGGGGCAGCGCCGCCGTCCCCCAACGTGGTGCCGCTGCCGCCGCTGGACGGCGACGGGGAGGGGCGTCGCCGGGTGGGCGTCGAGGTGGAGGGCGTGGTCCGTCACGGGTTCCCGACGCCCACCGGCCGGCTCGAGTTCTGGTCGCGGACGCTGGCCGAGTGGGGATGGCCCGAGATGGCGTTGCCGGGCTATGTGCGCAGTCATGTTCACCGGGCGAACCTGGAGCGGGACCAGATGTGCCTGATCTCCACGTTCCGGCTGCCGGTCCAGATTCACACGCGCAGCGCCAACGCCAAGTGGCTGAACGAGATCGCCCACACCAACCCCTTGTGGCTGCACCCTCGCGATGCCGAGCGTATCGGGGTGGGGACGGGCGATCCGGTCCGCGTCGAGACCGGGATCGGTCACTTTGTGGTGAAGGCCTGGGTGACCGAGGGTATTCATCCGGGGGTGGTGGCGTGCTCGCATCACATGGGGCGGTGGAAGACGGGCGAGGGGCCGCGGCAGACGATGGCGACCGTGGCGCTCAGCCGGGAGGGAAGCGGGTGGGGGATGAGGAGGAGGAGCGGCACGGGGCCCTTCCGTTCGGACGACCCCGACACGTCGCGGATCTGGTGGACGGACGTGGGGGTGCACCAGAACATGACCTTTCCCGTGCAGCCCGATCCCATCTCCGGGGCGCATTGCTGGCACCAGGCGGTCAGGGTGAGGAAGGCCGACGAGGGCGACCGCTATGGTGACATCGTGGTCGACACGGAGCGGTCGCGGCGCGCGTTCCGGCGCTGGTTGAAGCTCACGCGTCCCGCCGGGCTGCACTCGCCGGACGGGACCCGCCGTCCCTACTGGCTGCTGCGGCCGGTGCGGCCCGAGCGGGGGGCGTTCCGGCTGCCGGAGGAGGCGGCGGGGGTGGGGGCGGCGGGAGCCGTGAATGGCCGCAAGCGGGGCGACTCGGACGGGGATCGCCAAGCCGACCCCTGACGTCGAATGGAACTCTTCCGCGCGCTCGGCGCGCTGATCGAGCCCCCCCGCCGCGAGCACGAGCGGATCGCCGAAGCCATCGGCCTGCCCCGTCCGCCGGCTCCATCCGTTCACGGGACGGTTGTGGGGTTCCAGCGCTATCCGCATGCGTCCGTGTACCTGGGTCCGGAAGGCATGATGGGCGGCGAGGCCCGCGACCGGGTGGCCGGGTTTCGCAGCGCGCTGGGGATCGACGCAGAGGCGGAAGAGGACCATCTGGCCTCGCTGCTGGCGCTGCTGGCCGCGCTCGACGGATGGCAGCGGGAAGAGCGCGACGGTGCGCGCCGCGCGCTCATGCAGCAGGCCCGCGTGACCCTGGTCTGGGAACACCTGGCGTCATGGCTCGGTCTCTACCTGGCAAGCTTCGAGGGGTGCGGCGATGCCTTCTACGAGGCGTGGGCGAACCTGCTCGGCGAGGCGCTGGACGAGGTGACGGGTGATATGGAGCTGCCGCGCTACCTGCCCGCGGCGTTGCGCGCGGCGCCCGGGCTCGCGGACCCGCGGCGTGAAGGCGGCGGCGCATTCCTGGCGGGGCTGCTGGCGCCGGTGCGTGCCGGCGCGATTGTTCTGCGCGACGATCTGGTCCGGCTCGGGGACGAGGTGGGGCTGGCCTGCCGCGCGGGGGAGCGGCGGTACGTGCTGCGGTCGTTCTTCGCGCAGGACCCGGCCGGGACGCTGCGGTGGCTGGCCGGTCACGCTAAGGGGTGGAGTGGCCGGGTCGCGGGGCGAGGACCGGAGCCGATTGCGCGCTGGTGGGCGGAGCGGGCAATCGGGTCCGCGCGGCTGCTTGCCGGGCTGGCGGAAGGGGCGGTGGCCGAGGGGGCGGCCGCGGCCGGGGTGACCGGGCGGTGAGCGTGAGGGGGCGCGGGGGGGGTGGGCGGGGGGGCGACCCCGTCCTTGGAGCGGAGGCGTGGGCCGCGCGCCGTGCGACGTCCCGTGACGTGGTCGCGGGCCTGAGCGTCACGCTCTTGATCATTCCCCAGAGCATGGCGTACGCCGAGCTGGCGGGCCTGCCCAGCGTCCACGGCCTTTATGCGTCCGCGCTGCCCCTCATCGCGGCCGGGCTCTTCGCTTCGTGCCCATACCTGCAGTCGGGTCCCGTGGCGCTCACGGCGCTGCTCACCCACGGCGCTCTCGTCACCATTGCGACGCCCGGGAGTTCGGAGTATGTGGGCGCAGCGGCCCTGCTCGCTCTGATCGTCGGGCTTACACGGCTGGCGATTGCCCTGGTGCGTGCCGGCAAGGTCACCTACCTGATGTCGCAGCCGGTCGTCAGGGGCTTCACCTCGGGGGCCGCCATACTCATCCTGTTGTCCCAGTTTCCGTCCGCGCTTGGCCTCACGGCGTCCGGCGAGAGCGGGCTCGTCGGCAATACGGTCCGGGCGCTCCTCAGCCCTGGCACCTGGAACGTCGCGGCCATCGCGCTCACGGTGCTCACCGTGGCCATCACCCTCCTGGCACGCAGGATCCACCCGCTTTTTCCGGGCGCGCTGGTGGCGGTTCTGGGCGGCGTTCTCTTTGCCACGCTGGCCGGCTACGGGGGGCCGATCGTAGGGACCATTCCAGGCTCGCTGCCACCGATCAGCCTTGCCTTGCCCTGGAGCCTGGTGCCGGCGCTGTTCCTGCCGGGCGTGGTGATCGCGCTCGTGGGCTTTGCCGAGACCACGGCCATTGCCCGCAGCTTCGCGACGCACGACCGCGCGACGTGGAGTCCGGACCGGGAATTCCTGGCCCAGGGAGCCGCCAACGTCGTTTCCGGGCTCTGCGGCGGCATGCCCGCGGACGGCTCGCTTTCGCGCAGCAGCCTCAACCACCTTTCGGGCGCCGGGACCCGGTGGTCCGGGGTCATCACGGGCATCGCCGTACTGCTGTTCCTGCCCTTTGCAGGCGTGTTGTCCGCGCTCCCGAAGGCGGTACTGGCGGGGATCGTTATCGCGGCGGTGGGCGGCCTCGTGCGTCCGCGCCTGCTGATCAACGTCTGGACGCTATCGCGGATCCAGGCGCTGGTGGTGTGGTTCACCCTCGCCCTTTGCCTGCTCCTCGCCCCCCGAATCGAGCAGGCCCTGTTGCTTGGTATTCTGGTGTCGCTGGCGATCCACGTCTGGCGTGAACGGCGGGCCGGTTTCGACAGCTGGATGGAGGACGGGATCCTGCATCTCGAGGTCAAGGGCATCCTCTGGTTCGCCTCGGCGCCGCGGCTGGAGGAGGCGCTTATGGGCAGGCTCACGGACGCGGGCGCAGTATCCGAGGTGGTGATCCACCTGGAAGGCCTGGGGCGAATCGATCTCACCGGGGCCCTTGTGCTCAAGCGAGTGGTCGAGGAGACTCGGGCGATGGGCATTCCCTCCTCACTGAGGGGTGTGCCGCCACAGGCCCGCGCGCTGATCGACAACATTTTCGGAATGCCGCCGGCCACCTACCTGTAGGAGCCCAGGAAATGCACAAGCTGATCCTCGCAGTGCTCGCGACCGGTGTGTTCGCGCAGCAACCCGCCGGCATCCATATCTCCAGCGCGGACATTCGCGCAACAATCGACAACGCCCCGGAGGGAAGGGTCAGCGACCAGCAGATTCGGCACATCGATGCGGGTGGCCATAACGTCGGCGTGGGCGTCGTCCAGCGGCCGCCCGCCACCTCTCTGAGCGCGATTCAGCACCACAACCAGACCGAAGTCTACTACGTGGTGTCCGGGCGCGGGACGCTGGTGACGGGGGGTGTGCTTTCAGGTGGTCGCCGACTGGATCCGGAGGGCGCCGTGGTGCGGACGCTCACCGGCCCGAGTTCCGTGGGCGGCATCGCCGGCGGTGAAAGCCGGGAGATCGGTCCTGGCGACATGGTCATCATCCCGGCGGATTCGCCCCACGGCTTCAGTGAAATCACCGAGACCATCACCTACATCGTCGTGCGGGTGGACCCCGAGCAGCTGGTGGAGCTGAAATAGGGCGAGTTCCCATGAGGCGGACTCCCTTGCGCGATCAATGGCCGCGCAGCAGCGTGACCACCTCGCCAACGGTCATGCCGCCCGCATCGCGTGCGAGCCTTCCTTCGAGGGCGGGTCGACAGCCCCGATATCGCCCCGCGAAAGCCACCCATGAGGGCGATGACCAGGCAGGTGGCGAAGTTCCCGAACAGCACCAGGCCGACGCCCTGGAACGAATATGGAGCCAGGGCCCCCGAGAATACCACGCTACCTTAGGCGACCTGGGCGACCAGCAGGGCGAGGCCCGAGGTAGGCCGGTCGCCAGCGCCGGGACGGCGTTGGACGCGGTGTCAGAACTCCCCTACGAACTCGATCTCGGGTTTGAGTTCGTATCCCGTCTCGCGGGACACCGTCTCGCGGGACAACTCGATCAGGGTCATTACTTCTGCTGCGGTCGCACCCCCCAGGTTGACGATCTGGTTGGCGTGCCTGTCGGATATCTGCGCCGCTCCGTGCACGTGCCCATTCAGTCCGCACTCGGCGATCGGCTGACGCGCATTGATCCCGTCGATCATCTTGAAGATGGATCCGGCGTTCGGGTAGAGACACAGGCTCGGGAAGCGCTCGTTGCGCCAGGCGAGATTCTCCCGCATCACCCCGTGGAGGTCCGGGATCTCCGTCGGCACAAGCTTCAACGAGGCGTCCAGGATCAGATCGCCGGTGTCGGGGATGACGCTGTGGTTGTACCCGAACCGGAAATACTCGGGGCCCTCATGCCGTATCTCGCCGTCGGGAGTGAGGATCGTCGCGCTCTCCATGAACTCCTCCCAGAACACGGTGCGTTCCCGAGCGGGCGCCGCGGCGAAAAAGTGGAGGTTCCCGCAGACCGCTCCTCCGACCGTACTGGGGATGCCGACGAAGTGGTGGACCCCGCCCAGGCCGCGCGCCACCGTCGCATTGACGAGGTCCGGAAAGACGTCGAGGCCCGCTCCGGCCACGACCCGTCCGCCGGGCCGGAACTCCAGCGTGGCGATGTCGCAGCGGATAACAACGCCTCGAAACCCCCTGTCCCCCACGAGGATGTTGGCCCCGCGGCCCAGCACGAAGCTCGGAACCCCCAACTCCCTTGCCACACCCACGGCGTGGCATAGCTCTTCAGCAGAGCGCGCAATGTAGAACAGGTCCGCCGGACCGCCGATTCGAAAGGTGGTCAGGGGCGCCAGCGGAACATCCCGGTGCACGCGCTCCGGGCCGACCGCTTGCGCGTACCGTTCATGGGAGCAGCCTCCTGGGCGCATCGGCCGGGAACCTTCGATACGATGGGGTGTCATGATCTCCCGTTTGGTAAGGGACAACATTAGCAGTTGTGTTGCCAAGACTTCAACTCGGGCGTTGCCGACTTGCGTGGCCCTCCGTCCGCCCGCAATGTGGGCGAGCCAGGGAGGAGCCCATGCACGATCACAGTCACCACAGCGACGACCACCACGGTCACCGGCATGATCACCACCACGCCGGGGACGATCACCACCATCACGGCCACGACCATGACCACCAGGACGTTCCCCCGGACATCTCCCTTCGAGTAAAGGCGCTGGAATCGCTTCTGGTTGAGAAGGGGATGGTCGACGGCGCGGCGCTGGACGATATCGTGGACTCGTTCGAGAACCGGATCGGACCCAGGAACGGCGCGCAAGTGGTCGCGCGGGCGTGGACCGATTCCGCTTTCCGTGAACGGCTTCTGGCGGACGGCACCGGGGCGATCGGCGAACTCGGATACCTCGGTGGCCAGGGTGAGCACATGAAAGTGGTCGCCAACACCCCCGATGTGCACAACCTCGTCGTTTGCACGCTTTGTTCGTGCTATCCGTGGCCGACCCTTGGCCTGCCGCCGGCCTGGTACAAGTCTTCCGCGTATCGTGCGCGGGCGGTGATCGAACCGCGTGAAGTGCTGCGTGAATTCGGTCTCCAGCTTGCCGACGATGTGGAGGTGCGCGTGTGGGACAGCACCGCCGAGATCCGCTACCTGGTGTTGCCGGAGCGCCCTGCTGGCACGGGAGGCATGACCGAGGACGAGTTGGCGGGACTTGTCACCCGCGATGCGATGATCGGAGTCGCCAGGGTTGCGGCACCGGAGCGGTGCGACCCGTGAACGGCATCCACGACATGGGTGGCATGGACGGGTTCGGCCCCATTGTGCGCGAAGACGGCGAGCCGGTTTTCCATCATCGTTGGGAGGGGCGGGTTTACGCGCTGACGCGATTGGTGAAGCCGTGGCTGCGCGGCCGCGAGTTGCCGGGCTTTCGGTTCGTTCTCGAGAGCATTCCGCCTGCGGACTACCTGAGGATGTCGTACTACGAGCGCTGGTTTCACATGGTGGCCACGCGCCTCCGCGCGGGAGGCCTGGTAACCGGGACCGAGGTTGAATCGGGTCGCGCGGACCCGCGGTCGCCCCAACCCGAACTGCTTCCAGCCGCCGGGGATTCCCTGGGCTTCGGACTCCTGGAGATGGATGTGCCCGCCCGTTTTACGCCGGGCGACGGCGTGCGTGCGCGAAACCTGAACCCGCGGGGCCACAACCGGCTCCCTCGATACGTGAAGGGCCGCCTCGGCACGGTGGTCGAGGACTACGGAGTCTACGCCCTTCAGGACAGCGACGAGAGCGGCCAACTGCCGCTGGACGATCCCCAGCACGTCTATTCGGTCCGTTTTGAGGGGCGGGAGCTCTGGGGTGACCGGTCGGGTGCCCGCGATGCCGTGTACGTGGACCTGTGGGAAGAATACCTGGAGCCGGCGTGATGAGGACTTCACTGCATCCCGACCGGAAGCGCCTCGCGGAACTGCCGCCGTTGCCCCGGGATGCGGAGGGGCCCGTCTTCGAGGCGCCGTGGCAGGCCCAGGCCTTCGCGCTGGCGGTCAAGCTCTCGGAGCTGGGGTATTTCTCATGGACGACCTGGGCCCGGACGCTCGCGGAGGAAATAGCGGCCGCGTATGCGCGGGGCGACCCCAACGACGGATCCGGATACTATCGTCACTGGGTCGCGGCGCTGGAGCGACTGGTCGTCGACCGCGACCTGATCGATCTGGCGGCGCTGACCGAGCGCAAGGATGCGTGGACGGAGGCGTACCGCCGGACACCGCACGGGCAGCCCGTGGAGCTTCGCGCCGCGTCCGGTCAATAGGCGATCGCGTAGGCCTCGCGCCGTGGATCGGAGGCCGCGGCAAGCGTGCCGTCGCGGTCGCGCAGAATCATCTGTGCTCCGCCGAAGGTTGCGGTCCAGCCGTGCACGACCTCGACCTCGTGGCCCAGCTCAACCAGGCGCCCCAGCACGGAAGCCGGGACGCGGTCCTCGAACGCGACCCGCAGCCCGTTGTAGCTGCGGAAACGCGGCGCTTCGATCGCGGCCTGCGGGGTCATGCCGAAGTGCACGAGGTTGTTCACGATCTGCAACAGGCTCTGCGGCTGGCTGTCTCCACCCGGCGTTCCCAGGGTGAAGGCGAAGCTGCCGTCGCCGCGAACCGCCATCATCGGGGTCAGGGTGTGGTAGGGTCGCTTGCCGGGAGCGATGACGTTGGGATGGCCGGCTTCCAGATTGAACAGGGCGCCGCGGTTGTGCAGCACTACGCCCGTCTCCGGCTCCAGGAGCCCGGAGCCGAACCCCGCGAACAGGCTCTGAATCCAGCTGACCGCGTTGCCCCATTGGTCGACTGCGGTCAGGTAGACCGTGTCCCCGGAATCGTCGAGCGACCGTCCGGCAGCCAGCACGGCCGGCACCACGCCCGCCACGCGCTCCTCGGCCGCCCTGTCCGGGTCGACCATCCCCGCGCGCGCATCGAGATAGGCGGCATCGAGCAGTTCAGCGAGCGGTATCTCGGTGAATTCCGGATCCGCCGCCCACTGGTCCCGGTCCGCAAAGGCCAGCTTCTTCATCTCGATCAGGGTGTGCAGGTACCCCGCGCTGTTATGGCCCATCCCGCCCAGGTCGAACGACCTGGCCATCTCGAACAGCTGCAGTTGGGCGATCCCCTGGGTGTTGGGGGGGAGGACCAGCATTGTGTAGTCCTCGAAATCGCCCCTAAGGGGCTCTACCCACGTCGTCGTATGTGCGGCCAGATCGGTGGCGCGCACATAGCCGCCTTCCGTCTCGATGAAAGCCGCGAGTCGCTCGGCCACGCGCCCCCGATAAAACCCGTCCCTGCCGCTTTGGGCGATCAGTTCGAGCGTCGACGCGAGCGCGGGATTGAGCAGAAGACTTCCCGCCGGCGGTGGCTCGCCATTGGGCATGTACAGGGCTCGCGCAGGGTCGTTCAGCGCGCCCGACTGGGCCCGGATGTCGCTGGCGAGCCGCGTGGAGACCGGGAACCCGCCCCTTGCGTACCCGATCGCCGGAGCGAGCAGCTCCTCGACGGGCAGCGTGCCGAAGCGGTCCGCGGCATCTACCCACGCGGCGACCGCTCCCGGCACCGTAACCGAGAGCGGACCGTTGCCGGGCACCTCGTCGAGCTCCCTTTCGGCGAAGAGCGCGGGGGTCGCCAGGGCGCCGGCGCGCCCGCTCCCGTTCATGGCATGCACGCGCCCGCTCTCCGCTTCGTAGTAGAGCGCGAACGCGTCGCCGCCGACACCGTTCATGTGAGGCCGAACCACGGCCAGCACCCCGGCCATGGCGATCGCCGCGTCGATCGCGTTGCCGCCCCGGCGCAGCACGTCGTAGCCTGCGGCAGCGGCGAGCGGATGGCCCGCCGATACGGCTCCCTTGATACCGCGTACGTCGGGACGGTTGGCGGTTGGGAAGTGGACGCCTGTGGCTTGTTGCGCGCCGGCGTTCGGCTGGGCCGACGAATCGGGGGTCCCGCACGCTCCAGCCGTCACCAGAACTCCGGCGCTGAGCATGAGGGACAGGGCGACGGCATTGCGTCGTGCAAGCGAGCAATCAGGCAGTTCCGGCATACGATCATGGTCCTGAATCGGGGTGGAGGCACTCGGGTTGCGTTGGAGGATGGCAACACGCGGGGTCCGGCGCCAGTCGGCCTGGGGGACAACCTTGGCCGCCCGGTTGCGCATCCAAACGCAGAGCCCGCCACGGAAGCGCGATACCGGCGTTACCGTGGCGATCAACCGTTTTCGACCGTCCCGCACGGACCCGCACCGAGGCACCCGAGAATGTCAACAGCCCGCCTGCTCGCTTCGACCACCCTCCCGCTTTTGCTTTCGCTCGCACTCGCCGCCCCCGTCGCTCAAGCCCAGGAGGTGATCGAACTGCCGGCACTGGACCAGCCGATCGAGCCCGACTTCGAGGAGGTCTACGGCGTCGGGGTTCTCGAGGGCGAGTCCTGGGAGATGTTCGGCCGGGTGAGCCGCGTGGCCTTCGACGCGGAGGGCAACCTGTATGTGTTCGACGGTGCGGACATGGGTTCCGACAACCTGCGGGTCCTGGTGTTCGACCCTGCAGGCGGCTTCACGCGCGAGTTCGGTTCGTCGGGGGGAGGTCCCGGCGAATTCAATCGGCCGACCGGATTCGCGGTGCTCCGGGACGGAACCACCGTGGTGAGCGACGTGGGCCACCGCGCCTACCAACTCTTCGACGCTTCGGGTGTCTTCCAGCGGATGGTTGGCGCTGGCGACGATCCCGGCGCCATGTCGGGACTCTCGGGGAGCATCCAGCCCGACCCGCGCGGCGGGGCTGTTTTCACCGGGGGCTTCGGTGGAGGACCGGGCTTCAGCTTCAGGACCGCGGGTGGGGGAGACGAAGGGGCCCCGCCCACTTCGCGTCCGGTCGTGCGGGTCGGACTCGCCGGCGATGTCGTTCAGGCGGACACGGTGGTCCACGGATGGCTGCCTCCGCGCAACGATCTGGACCTGCCGACCAACGTGCCGTCTCAGCTTCGAGACATGATGGGAGGGTTGAGCCTGCCCATGGTGTTCGAGCCCAGGCTCCTGGTGGGCGTCCTTCCGGATGGCGGCACGGTTCACTCCGATTCGTCCGCCTACACGCTCAAGATCACGCCGCCGGGCGCCGGGGAAGTCGCGCGGGTCATCGAGCGCCCCCTGCTGCCGGAGCCATTGACGCCGGGCGCTCAGGAGGAGTACGAGGAGAGAACCGCGGCCGCCCGCGAAGAACGTGGACGAGCCGCAGGCACGGCGGGTCTCAGAATGCTGCAATTCCAGAGCCGCGGAGGGGGCAACAGTCCCGCGCAGACCGCCAGCTTCCAGATCGAGCAGGAGTACTACCACGAGATACCGGTGCTCCGAAGCCTTGCCGTCACATGGGATGGCCGCATCTGGGTGCAGCGCCGGGGCGAGTTGCCGGAGAGCGACGGACCCATCGATGTCCTGACCGCCGGGGGCGAATACGTCGGAACGTACGCCACCGACGCCACCCGGGTGCCGGATGCGTTCGGCCCGGACGGACTGGCGGCTTTTATCGAGCTTGACGAATACGACGTGGCCCGCGTGGTGGTGCGCAGACTGCCGGCCGACGTTCGCTGAAGCCACCCGCTGCTGGCGGCGGGCATGCCCATGTGCGCATAGTCCTGCCTGGAGAACCGGGGAGTTTTCCGCCAGCGGCTGGAGGCATCGATGACCGGCAACACGAGATTCGCGTCCACGGGCGGTGCCGCACTTTCCGTGCGGTTCGGTGTGGGAAGCATGGTGGCGCCCCTTCGCCGTGTCGCGATGCGTCGCCCCGGCCGCGCTACCTTCGAGGCCGATCCGGCGCGGTGGAACTACGCGGGAGCGCTCGACGCCGACCGCCTCGCGCGTCAATACGATGCGTTCGTCGGCCGGATCGCGGACTGGGGTGCGGAGATCGAGTGGATCCCGGGCGCGGACGACGGGCTCGCCGACTCCGTTTTCGTCTTCGATCCCTCCTTCATGACTCCGGCGGGGGCGATCCTGCTCCGGCCGGGCAAGGTGCTGCGACGCCCGGAGGTGGCGTTGCACGATGCGCTGTATGCGCGGCTGGCGGTGCCCGTCATCGCGGCCATCGAGGCGCCGGGGACCGTGGAGGGCGGCGACCTGCTCTGGGTCGACGAGGGGACGCTGGTGGTGGGGCGGAGCCTCCGCACCAATCAGGCGGGCATCGATCAGCTCCAGGTGATCCTGGCCCCGCTCGGGGTGGTGGTGCATGCGTTCGATCTTCCCATGTGGAAGGGCAGCGCCGCCTGCCTGCACCTGCTCTCGGTGATCAGCCCGCTCGACCATGACCTGATGCTGGTGTATCCTCGGCTGTTGCCTGTCGCGCTGCACAGGCTGCTGGGCCGGCACGGCATCAGGTGCCTGGAAGCGAGCGATGGGGAGTTCGAGGCGTCGAATGGCCTCAACCTTAACGTCCTGGCGCTCGGGCCCGGGCGGTGCATCGCCGTGGACGGGTTTCCGCAGACCGTGAGGCTGATGAGGGAGGCGGGTTGCAAGGTGGCGTGCTTCGATGCCGATGCATTGTGTATTCCGTGCGAAGGAGGTCCCACCTGTCTGACCTTGCCGCTGTGGCGGGCCTGAGCACCGCGTGAGCGGGCGCTCGTGGAACACCGTGACCGGTGACCCGTAGTGAGGGGTTGATCCACCTTGGCCTGTCCGGAAGCCCCTGTCGTAGTCCACACCACGGAGAACACACCATGGAATGGGAATTCGTCGCCCCCATGATCGTCTCGGTCGTCCTTATCCTCACCGTTGGCGGGGTGGTGCTCTTGCGGCCGCTGGCGAGGCGACTCGGCGCGCTCCTCGACGTCATGGTGCTGGAGAAGAGCAAGACGCCCGGCGTGGAGGATCACGGCATGGCGGATGCGATCGATACCATGAACGCGAGACTGTCGCTGCTGGAAGAGCGCCAGGACTTCACCGAGCGGCTGATCGCCGGCGGGGATCGGGCTCGACCGGACGGAGGCAGTAGCCCCTGACAGTCCGTGGACAACCCCCCGGGCGTTCGAGCGGCGATACATCCGGGGCCGGCCGCTCGGGCTCACCGCTCTTGGTGCTCAGGCGGCTTCATGCACGGACTGCTACGGAATCATTCCCGCCATGCCCGCTTCCGCGACGAGCAGCAGCAGGGCCCGCTGAATCGCGAGGTGCCCGCCCACGTTGATCCAGTACTCGCCGGGCGAGTGGCCGCCGAAGCCCATGCCGCCGCGGCCGATGGTCACCGCCGGCACGCCGAGGGCGATGGGGACGTTCGAATCGGTGGACGACCGGCCGAGCGTTCCCTGTACCCCGAATACGGCGGTCGTGGCCAGGGCTCGCTGGACCAGGGGCGCGTCGCGGTCCCCCTCGCCGGAGGGCCGGTCCCCGATCCTGGCCTTGTCGACCGTAAGCGCGGGGCCGCTCCGTCTCAGCGCGTTCTCTTCCCGGAGCCCCCGGTCCATCGCCTCGAGGAACACCTGCTCGATTCGGGCCAGGCTCTCGGGGCTGACCGAGCGCATGTCGACCTCCATCCAGCTCTCGAAGGGGATGGCGTTGACCGAGGTGCCGCCTCCGATGCGTCCCACGTTGTAGCTGGTGCGGGGTCCGCTGCGGGTCAGCGTGTCGGCGGCGTCCTGGAAGCGCCGCACTGCGCGACTCATTGCGTGCGCGGGGTTCGCCAGTCCGAACGCGCCCCATGAATGACCGCCGGGCCCCTTGAAGGTGACGCGATAGCGGACTGAGCCGAGCCCGTCGACCACGAGCCGTTGCAGACCCCCGCCGTCCACCTCGATCCAGGCGTCCGGGGCCGTGGCGGGGTTGCGGTATATGTGCTTCATGCCGCGCAGGTCGCCGAGGCCCTCCTCGCCGACCACCCCGACGAAATGGACGTCCGCGTCCGTCTCGATGCCCGCCTCCTCCATTGCGCGCAGTACCGCCAGCACGACAACGAGTCCGCGTGTGTCGTCGCCGATGCCCGGTGCGAAAAGGGTGTCGCCGCGTTGCGTCACGGTCACGTCCGTCCCTTCCGGGAAGACCGTGTCGAGATGCCCGCCGAAACCGATCGTGCGTCCGCCGCGCCGGCCCCGCCGCAGGCCGATCACGTTGCCTTCCTCGTCTGTCCACACGGAATCCGCGCCCAGCTCGGCCAGGAGCTCGCCGAAGCGGCGCCCCCGGTCCTCCTCCATGAACGGCGGGGCCGGGATCTCGGTAAGTTCGATCAGATGCTGCAGCGCCCATTCGTCAAGTTCCTCGACGATACGGAACGCGTTGGTGATCGCCGGGCTTGCGGCGAGGTCCCGGGCCTCGCGGACGTATTCAGTGGAAGCGCCGGTCTGGGCGGTCAGGGGCATGGTTGTTGCGGTCGTGATGAGAAGAGCGATGGTGAATGAGCGCACGGATGGAGCTCCGGTTGCGGGTCGTGGGCGGGCCGATCTCGGCGTTTCGGAGGCTTGCCGCACGGGTGGGTGTCACCGAGCCGGGCCCGGGTCTGCATCGGGCGCACCTGTCATGGGCTCGTCGCGACTGACCACGCGTGTGGCCGGTCCGGCGACAAGGGGGTCGGGGCCGGTCACGACCGTGTGGTCCTTGTCCGGGTAGGGCAGTCGGGAGAGAAAGTGCTGCATCGCGGCGATGCGCGCCCGCTTCTTGTCATCGGACTTGATCACCGTCCATGGCGCATCCGCGGTGTCGGTATAGAAGAACATCGCCTCCTTCGCATGGGTGTACTCGTCCCATTTGTTCAGCGAAGCCAGGTCGATCGGCGAGATCTTCCACTGCTTGAGCGGGTCGGTCTTCCTGCGGCCGAACCGGTACGCCTGTTCCTCCCGCGACACCGAGAACCAGAACTTGAAGAGGCGGATGCCGCTGTTGACCAGCATCCGCTCCACTTCGGGGCACTGCCGCAGGAACTCGAGGTATTCCCGACCCGTGCAAAACCCCATCACCCGTTCCACGCCGGCCCGGTTGTACCACGAACGGTCGAAGAGGACCATTTCGCCAGCGGTCGGAAGGTGGTTCACATAGCGTTGGAAGTACCACTGGCCACGCTCAACGTCGCTGGGTTTGTCCAATGCGACTACCCGCGCGCCGCGCGGATTCAGGTGCTCCATGAAACGCTTGATCGTCCCGCCCTTGCCCGCGGCATCGCGCCCCTCGAAAAGTGCGACGATCCGTGTCCCCGAATCGCGGACCCAGCGCTGCACCTTGAGCAGTTCGACCTGCAGCCGGGCCTTTTTTTGCTCGTAAGGGCGGCGTTTCATCTTGTCCCGGTAGGGATAGACACTCTCGCGGAAGACGCGCTCGATGGTCTCGGGCATCTCGGCGACGTCGGAGACTCCCTCCGCCCGCAGACCATCCGTGGACGGAGGCTCTACCTTCGTCTTCGCCGGCGACGTGTCCGGCTCCTCTGGTTCGATCATTGCACCCCGGGGATTGCTGTTGCCTCAAGGATGGTGTTCAGGGAGTGCAACTTAAGGGGACGACACGATCCGGGCGAACGGGGCGCGCCGGCCCGACGGGCGGCTCGGTCGCGAACCGGAAGCCGGGGAAGCCGTGCTACTGCAGGCGTCTCGGCAGGAAGAAGTCGAGCAGCTCTCCGCCCTCCCCGGCGTCGGCCCAAGCGGCGCCGGCCAGCTCGATCACGGCGACCGCGCCGGTGGGGAACTTGTACCGGATCCGATCGATCCGCTCCGGCTGGCCGCTTTCCGAAAGGTAGGCGGCGAGCGCGTGGGTCGACGGGTTGTGTCCAAGGACCATCAGCGTCGTGACGTCGCTCGGCGCCGAGGCGATGATGTCGAGCACGCCCCGCAACGAAGCGCCGTACAGCTCGCGCCGGAACTCCACCACGGGCGGACCGGGGAAGGCCGGCGCCATCAGCGCCCAGGTCTCGCGTGTGCGGACGGATGTGCTCGAGTAGGCGAGATCGGGCACGAATCCGGCCTGGCTGAGCGCCCTGGCCACCCGTGGGGCAGCCTTCCGCCCGCGTGCGTTGAGAGGCCGGTCGTGGTCGGACAGCGTGACGTCTCCCCAACTGGACTTCGCGTGTCTGGCCAGCATCAGTCGCCGCATCTTTGGCACTCGCTTGTTGTGTTGTTCACTGCTCTTGACAGTCTGCTGATCGGCACGGCTGCGCAATTGCCCGGCGGGCGGATCAATGGCAGCTTGGGACGCAAACGGAGAGGCGGACGTTGCAGGGTGGATGGCGTTGGCCGATACCGTGCACCACACCATACCCGAGGGGGAACCTTGTCAAGTAAACGTGCCCAGTGGAAGAGGGGGTTGTGGCGGCTACCCGTTTTCCTCACCGCCGCCGCGGCGCTCGCATGTGCGGCGCCCGAGGCCGGACAGCTCCCCGATGAATGGCTACCGGCGCTCGACCGCTTCGGTGAGGGGCTCGCCGCCGACGTCGAGCAGGACGGTGTTGGGAGCATCACGGCGGCCCTGGCCCGCGACGGGGAAGTACTGTGGTGGGGTGCCTACGGGTGGGCCGATCCGGAGTCGGAGGTGCCGGCCGACCGGGGGACCATCTACCGCACCGGATCGATCTCCAAGTCGGTGACGGCGGTTCTCATGGCCATCCTTGCGGAAGACGGCACGGTCTCGCTCGAAACCCCATTGCAGGATCTGGTGCCGGAAACCGGCGAGCTGGGCGACCGGCCGCCCGAAGCCAACCCGACGCTGCGGCAGGTCGCGAGCCACACCGCGGGCCTGGCGCGGGAACCCGGGCTGCGGGACGCGGCCGCCGGCCCCATCGAAGCCTGGACCTCGAAGATCCTCGAGTCGATTCCCACCACGCATTACCAGTCGGATCCGGGGACCGAGTATTCGTACTCCAACATCGGCTTCGGGATTCTGGGCTTCGGTCTGGAGCGCGCGGCGGGGGCACCGTTCATTGACCAGGTGGAGGCGCGCATCTTCGAGCCGCTCGGGATGACGAGCAGCACCTTCATCGTCGACGACCGCCTGCGGCCGTCACTATCCGTCGGGCATGCCAATGGCCCGGACGGCGAAGTGAACACCGAGCGGCCCGCCCGTGAACACGACGGACGCGGCTACAAGGTCCCCAACGGAGGCGTGTATTCGACCGTCGACGACCTCGCCGCCTTCGCGGCTGGTGTTATGGGGAGAGGACGTCCGCCGCTTTTCGGCGACGCGATGCGTGCCGAGGTGCTGTCTGTGCAAACGCCCGAGAATCCGGACTCCGGCTACGGCCTGGGCTTTTCGCTCGCAACGGTGGACGGGCGTCTCTTCGCTGGTCACGGCGGTTCGGTTGCGGGGTACACCGCCTACCTGCTCTTCGAGCCCGCCACGGGCTTGACGGCGGTGTTGCTGCGGAACTACAACCGGGGGCAGACCGACCTGGGAGCGGCGGCGAGGGACCTGCTGAGCGGTCTCGGCGCCACGGCGGGGACGCCTTAGCAGTCCGTGGATAGAGCCGCCTGAGCACCGAGAGCGGCGAGGCGCCGGGCCGGCAAGGCGCGACGAAGGGCCAGTAGCAGCGCTACGGGCCCGAGGAGCAACGCAGAGCACGGCCTCGGCATGGACGAATGTATAGTAAACATGACATTATGGAAACTTTGCATTACAGCGTGTAGAAGTGTGGCCGAGCGGCCGGCCCGGATGCATCGCCGCTCGAATGCCAGGGGGATTTTGTCCACGGACTGGTAGACCCGGTCGCCGCGGCAAGATTCCGTCCCGGGGAGCCCACGTCACCGGAGAGCTTCCGCACGGGACGCCCGCTTCGGGGGGCGTCCGGGTCAGGGGGCGGTTCTACGTTTGGGCCACGACATGTCACGATCACGGCAGATTGAAACGGCGGCGCTGAGCAAATGAGCGACCGGTCCGCACGGTTCCCCCTGGGACGCCGGGTGACCATCGAGGTCCTTGCCGACGATCCCTATCCCGTCTTTCACCAGCTGCGGCGGAGCGAGCCGGTAACGTGGGCGCCATCGCTCGGCATGTGGCTGCTCACGCGCCGCGACGACATCGTGAGCGTTCTCGCCGACTGGCAGCGCTTCACCACGGATTCTGCCGCGTCGACGATCCGCGACATCTTCGGATCCCACATGCTGACGACCGACGGCGACCAGCAGATCCGCTACAAGAGGCGCTTCATAGGACCGTTCAGGCGCGGAAAGCTGGAGGAGAACCTGCTGGGCACGGTTTGCGCCGTGCTGGACGGGTTGATGGACGAACTGGAACGGGAGGCGCGCGCGTCAACCGACGATGCGGGCCGAGCCGATCTGCGGGCCCGGATTGCGCGTCCGTTGTCGGTGCGGAGTATCTGCCGCGTCCTGGGGTTGCCGGAAGACGACGGGCCGACGCTGTTGGCGTGGTACGACCGCTTCGCGGCCGCGCTGGAGAACTTCACGGGCGATCCCGTGGTACGGGCCGAGGGGAAGCAGGCCGCCGCGGAGTTCGGCGACTACGTGATGCCCTTTCTGCTGGCAGAGCGGCAGGTGCCCGACGACTCGCTGATTGCGACGTTGCGGGACGACACGGACCCGCTCTCGAAAACGGAGATGGTCGCGAACCTCCTGCTGGTGCTGTTCGGCGGAATCGAGACCACGGAGTCGATGATCGGCAATGCCTTCTGGGCGGTGCTGTCACACCCTGATGCGGCGCGGCGGTTGACGGCGGAATGTTCCAGTGGTGGGCGTGCCCGCGATGGTGTGCTCGGCGGTGCGATCGAGGAGTCGATGCGGTGGGAACCGGCCGTGCAGTCCTGCATGCGCTTCGCCACGGAAGACGTCGAGATCCGCGGGGTGCGGATCGCAAGGGGCGAGACGGTCCATTGCCTTCTCGGCGCCGCCAACCGTGACCCTGCGCACTTCGCGGACCCGGACCGCTTCGACCCCGAGCGGCACAACGCACGCGACCATCTGGCTTTCGGGGCCGGCAGGCACTTCTGCCTGGGCGCCTCGCTGGCGCGGATCGAAGCGGAGCAGGCGTTGAGGCGGGTTTTCGCGGGGTTGCCAGGTTTGCGGCTTGATGCGAATCGACCGGCGCAGCCCTACGGGCACGAGTTTCGCACGCCGCCGACCGTCTGGGTGCGTTGGAGTCCGCGGCAGACGCGCCGCCCATCGGCCGGCGGGGCCCTGCCCTCGCGCAAAGCCGTGATTGGCCGATCAGGCGAGGGGTTGTAGTATTCGAGGTTCGCGATTGGATGGGTGGTGGAGATACCAAGGAGAACGATGATGTCCGACAAACCCCTGGGGCGCTTTACATGGCATGAACTCATGACCTCGGATCCGGATGCGGCCCGCGATTTCTACACGCGTCTGACGGGCTGGGGAACCAGTATCTGGGACAGCGGCGACAGCCCCTACGAGATGTGGATGAACGGCGAAATGCCGGTGGGCGGAGTCATGGGATTGCCGGATCCCGAGGTGCCGCCGTGCTGGCTTTCCTACCTGTCGACCCCCGACCTGGACGAGACGCTCGCAGGCGTCCGGCGTCTCGGCGGGACGGTCATGGAGGAGATGGCGGTTCCGGAGGTGGGTCGCTTCGCCATACTGATGGACCCGCAGGGCGGTGTCTTTGCGGTGCTTGAGCCCGAGGGCGATGCGGCCGGGCACGATGGCCCCGCCGAGGTCGGCGAGTTTTCCTGGCGGGACCTCGCGACCACCGACATGGACGCCGCGTGGGCCTTCTACTCCGAGGTGTTCGGTCTCCAGGCCGCCGACCGGATGGACATGGGACCGAACGGCTTCTACCAGATGTTCCACCGGGGCGCGCATCCGCTGGGCGGCATCTATAATGCACCCGAGGGAATGCCGCCGGGCTGGCTGCTGTACATTCGCGTCCCCGACGCGCACGCGGCGGCCGAGGCCGTCAAGGAGATGGGCGGACAGGTCCTCCACGGCCCGATGCAGGTGCCGGGGGGCGGCTTCATCGCACAATGCCTGGACGCGCAGGGGGTGCCGTTCGCGGTGCATTCCGTCACGAACGGCTGACATCGGGGCGCCGGAGCGCCGGATTCGCGCCGAAACAGCGACAGGACAATTCAGGAGGCCACCATGACGCGCCGATCCATCGTCAGCCGTGGGGTCGACCCGCACGCCGGCCTCCTCCGCCGCCGGCTCGGTGCGACACTGCCCCTGCTCGCCGCGCTCCTGTGCGGCGCGTGTGCGCGGGGCGGTGCAATCGCCGACCTCATCATCGTCGGCGGGACGATCGTGGACGGCTCCGGCGACGGGCCCCGCACCGGAACGGTCGTGATCGCGGGGAACAGCATCGTCACGGTGGGCGGTGCGGCGGCCGACGGCGGCGGCGCCCAGGCCGCAGACACGATCGACGCCACCGGCCTCGTGGTGGCCCCCGGCTTCATCGACGTGCACAATCACACGCCGCCCGCCCTCGCGGACCCCCGGAACCGCCTCAACGAAGGCTTCATCCGGCAGGGAGTCACGACCGTCTTCGGCGGACCGGACGGACAGTTCGCCCCGACCCACATACGGCAGCTGTCGGACGCATATTCCGCGCAGGGGATCGGCACCAACGTCGCCTTCTACATCGGGCACAACGGCATCCGCAGCGAGGTCATGGGCGTCGACCAGCGACGCGCGCCGACCGCCGGGGAGCTCGAGACGATGCGCGCGCTCGTGCGAGAGGGGATGGAACTCGGCGCCTTCGGCCTCTCCACCGGCCTGATGTACGAACCGGGGATGTTCTCCGAGACGGCCGAGGTGATCGCGCTCGCCATGGAAGCCGCGGAGTATGGCGGCGTGTACGACTCGCACGTGCGGAACCCGGTGCACGACTTCGTCGGGTCGGACCGCGAGGTCGTCGAGATCGCGGAAACGGCGGGGCTGCCAGGCAAGATCGGCCACCTCAAGGCGGTGGGCCTGCACAACGAGGGCGTCATCGCCGATATCGTCGAGCTGGTGGAGGGCGCGCGCGAACGCGGCGTGGTGATCGCGTCGGACCAGTACCCGTACGACGGCGCCGCGACGGCCAGCCTGACCGGAATCGTGGTGGCGCCGCCGGACCTGGAGGGTCTCGATGCCTTCCGCAGCATGCAGCGGCAGGGTCGGTCGGACGAAGCGATGGCCCAGCTGAAGACGGCTTTGGCGGACCCGGGGTCCAGGGCCCTGCTGAAGGACGCCAGCGAGAACGGTGTCGATGGCGGCTTCGCGTGGTTGAGGGCGACGGGGTACACCAGCATGAGGATTACCAGCTCGCCGGACTATCCCGAACTCGTCGGGCTCTACCTCTCGGAGATCGCGGAGGAGCGGGGGCAGGACCCCTTCGACGCGGTTGCCGAGTTGATCGTCGGCTCGTCGAAGCCGGTCAACCTGACCCTCGGCGCGATCAAGGAGCACGACGTGCGCCGCCTCATGGTCCAGCCCTGGAACATGATCGCGAGCGACGGCGGCTATGCCGACGGCTCGGACGCGCCGGCCGGCCACCCCCGCAGCGCGGGCACCTTCCCCCGTTTGATCGGCCACTATGCCCGGGACGAGGGAGTGCTGTCGCTGGAAGAGGCCGTGCGCAAGGTCACTTCGCTGCCCGCCGACTTCCACGGCATCGACGACCGTGGCCGGCTGGACGCGGGCATGCGCGCGGACATCGCGATCTTCGACCCCGCCACGATCATCGACCGATCGGACTGGGATCATCCACAGCGCTTCGCAGAGGGGATGGTGCACGTCCTCGTCAACGGCGTGCCGGTGCTTCGCCACGGTGAGATGACGGGTGAGGCGCCGGGCGAGGTCGTGAAACGGTAGAGCCCGAGGAGACGCCATCGTGGTGACGCCGCGCTCCCCGGGGGTGACGTTCCGTCCGATGGTTTCGGGCGACTGGCCCGCCGTCGCGGAGATCTACCGGCAGGGCATCGAATCCGGAAACGCGACCTTCGAAACCGAAGTGCCGTATTGGGAGAGTTGGCACGCCGCGCGACACCCCGCCTGCCGGATCATTGCCGAGGTGGACGGGGAGACGGTCGGGTTCGCGGCGCTGAGCCCCGTGTCCGGACGGCCCGTCTACGCCGGCGTGCAGGAAGTCATGATCTACATCGCCGCGTCGGCGCGCGGCCAGGGTGTGGGTGGGCGGCTGCTCGATCAGCTCGTTCGGGAGGCCGAGGCCGAGGGAATCTGGACCCTCAAGGCGGGGATCTTCCCCGAGAACCGGACTTCAATCCACATCTTCGAGCAGGTCGGCTTCCGTATTCTGGGGACGCACGACCGCCTTGGCCGGTTCCACGACGGGCGCTGGCGCGACGTGGTGCTGATGGAACGGAGGAGCGCGGTCGCGGGGACTGCCTGAACGGGCGCGGGGGGAACGCTATCCGGCCTGTGTCCGCAGCGCCAGTTCGTGCACCCTGCTCAGGGGCAACGCGGTAACCCCGTGCGCCAGCCGATACTCAAGCTCTCCGGGGTAGATCACCCAGAGGTGCTCCAACTCGAGATCCGCTTTCACGATGTGCATGGACTTCGTCGTCCGCGGCGTTTCGGTGCACTTGAACTCGAACCCCCAGCGCCGACCCCGCCGCAGCAGCAGCAGGTCGAGTTCCGCTCCGCGCTGCGTGCGGTAGAAGTATGCCTCGCGCTCGCCGTGAACCAGCAGTGTCTGCTCCAGCGCGAACCCTTCCCAGCTCGCACCATAGCGGGGATGATGCAGGAGATCGTGCATGTCCTCGAGGCCCAGCAGGTGGTGCAGCATCCCGCTGTCCCGCAGATAGACCCTGGGCGACTTTACGATTCGCTTGCCGAGATTGGTGAACCACGGCTGTAGCACCCGAACCATGAAGGCGCCCTCCAGCAGATCGCGGTACCGCATCACGGATTTCGTACGGGTGTCCAGCGATCTGGCCAGCTCGGAAGCGTTCCAGGTCTGACCGTGGAGATGCGCCAACATCCTCCAGAAGCGTCCGATGCCCTCCGAGGAGACACCCGGGCGCAGGCCCGGAATGTCTCGCTCGACAAATGTCCGGGTAAACGACTCCATCCAGCGGCTCCATGCTCCTGCAGACTCCGCGAGATAGGCGCGGGGAAACCCGCCGCGCATCCACAGCCGGTCGTGATTGGCCGCTCCGACTTCGGCGAGCGCGAGCCCCCCCATCTCCACGAACATTATCCTTCCGGCGAGCGTCTCGGAGACGCCGCAAACGAGATCGATCGAAGCGCTTCCCAACAGAAGAAAAACGGCCTTGCGCCCCGGGTCGTCACAGATCGGCCGGAGTACCTCGAAGATCTCCGGCATGCGCTGGACCTCGTCGAGAACGACCAGACCTTCGCCAGTCCGGAGTACCCTGCCCGGAGTTCTGGCCAGAGCTTCGCGCTCGGTGGCCACCTCCAGATCGAAAAACAGAGAACCACCCGGCCAGGAACGCAACTGTCTCGCCAAGGTCGTCTTGCCAACCTGTCGGGCTCCCAGAACGGCGACGACGGGGGCCTCGGCAAGTCGGGTGGTTATCGCGGCGAGCAGACCGGCACGTGCTATAGATTGTTGCATATTGACTCCATCAGGATCAAATATACTACAATCTCTAACTATATTCGCGCTACGCCACCTCGATCGACTCGTCCAGGAAGACGTCCTGGATCAGGTTCAGCAGCTTGACCCCGTCGGCCATCGGGCGCTGGAACGCCTTGCGCCCCGAGATCAGCCCCATCCCGCCGGCCCGCTTGTTGATCACCGCCGTGCGCGCGGCCTGCGCGAAGTCGTTGGCCCCGCTCGACCCCCCTGAATTGATCAGCCCCACGCGGCCCATGTAGCAGTTGGCCACCTGGTAGCGCGTCAGCTCGATCGGATGATCGCCGGGGACCAGGTCGGAGTACACCTTGTCGTGCGTGCGGCCGAAGCCGATGGCCCGGTAGCCGTTGTTGTTCTCGGCCTGCTTCTGCTTGACGATGTCGGCCTCGATCGTGACGCCGAGGTGATTGGCCTGGCCCGTGAGATCGGCGGCGGCGTGGTAGTTGACCCCGTCCTTGTTGAAGGCGGATTGCCGGAGGTAGCACCACAGCACCGTGACCATGCCCAGTTCGTGTGCCATCTGGAAAGCTTCGGAGGCCTCCTGCAGCTGGCGCATCCCCTGGTCGGACCCGAAATAGATCGTGGCGCCGACCGCGACTGCACCCAGCTCCCACGCCTGCTGGACGCTCGCGAACATCACCTGATCGTAGCGGTTGGGGTAGGTGAGCAACTCGTTGTGGTTGAGCTTGACCAGGAACGGGATCCGGTGCGCGTACTTCCGCGAGACCGAGCCCAGAACGCCCAGTGTGGACGCCACCGCGTTGCAGCCCCCCTCGAGCGCCAGTTCGACAATGTTCCCCGGGTCGAAGAACGGCGGATTGGGCGCAAAGGACGCGCCAGCCGAGTGCTCGATCCCCTGGTCGACCGGCAGAATCGAAACGTAGCCGGTGCCCGCCAGCCGCCCGTGCCCGAGAATCTGCTGCATGCTGCGCAGGACCTGCGGGTTGCGGTCCGTGCCCGTGACCACCCGGTCAACGAAATCGGGGCCGGGCAGGTGGAGCTGTTCTCGCGGAAAGCCCCTGGCGCGATAGGTGAGAAGGTCTTCGGCCTCGGCTCCCAGAAGGTCTTCGATTCTGTTGGATACGGACATGGTGCTCGTGGTGTTGAGTGATCGCCAAAACGCCAAAACGTGGCGGGCCTTAACCGCCCGCCGCCCCGGGCACAACTGTACCGCATGGCTCCGGGCTTGGGAAGGACCTCGCGGCGAATGGTGACATGGTCGGGCACGTCCGCCGCCGAACGGGCGGCGAGAGCGTGTAGCCGACACCTTCCGGCTTGCCCGGGCCAGCTTGCCCGGCGCCCCGGTGGCACGTACGTTGACCCCGCTGGGCAAGTGTATCCGTAACGGTATCCAGCAATGGGCCCTTCGCGGGCCTACAGCTACGTCCGGCTTCTTGAAAAGTCGCTCCTTTCAGGGGCGAGTGTCGCAGTTGAGTTGAACTCGCGATAAATGCTCGCAGGGTCGTTACCTCTTCCGCCAAACCGGCGTGCGTGCGGCCCGAAACACAAGGAGGCGACGTATGACCAGATCCATTCCCCCTCCCCTCAAGCAGAGCTTCGGGGCCCTCGCGGTCCTCTGTCTGGCCGCGATGCCTGCGCTCGGCCAGACGACGGGGAGCGTCACGGGACTCGTGACCAGTTCGGTCGGAGGACGACCGCTTTCGGGGGTGCAGATTTCGGTTCCCGGAAGCGGTCTCGGCACCGTCACGGGCAACAACGGCCGCTACCTGATCCCCAACGTGCCGGCGGGTGAACTGTTGACCATCCGGGCCGATGTCATCGGGTTCGGTCCGGAGGAGATTCAGGTCACCGTGACCGTTGGGCAGGGTGTCGCGGCCGACTTCGTGCTCACCGAACGCGCGATCAGCCTGGACGAGCTGGTGGTTACGGGGTCGGCCCAGGAAACCGCCAAACGAAAGCTTGGCAACTCCATCTCGACGGTGAACGCCCTGGATGTAACCGCGGCCGCGCCGATCACGAGCGTGGACCAGCTCATTCAGGGGCGGTCGGCGGGTGTCGCGATGAATCTCGCATCCGGAACCGTGGGCCTGGGTGGAATAATCCGCATCCGCGGCATGACTTCCGTGTCGCTGAGCGGTGACCCGGTGGTGTATATCGACGGGATCAGAGTCGACGCCTCCCACGACCAGGGGGGTGTCTGGTTCGGCGGTATGGACATCTCCCGGCTGCAGGACATCTCGACCTCGGAGATCGAAAGAATCGAGATCGTGAAGGGCTCGGCCGCCTCCACGATGTATGGCACGCAGGGCGCCAACGGGGTCATCCAGATCTTCACGAAGCGGGGGCGGACGGGCGCACCCCAGTGGAACTTCGAAGTCGAACAGGGATTCGAGCGGACGCCAACCGACACCTTCCCGGGCCGAATGAACCACCTCTTCCGGGGACCCGACGGCTTCCAGGCCCGCGACCCCAAGGAGCTGGTTGAGAATGGCTACCACCACCGCTACGCCGGTTCCGTGAGCGGAGGCGGGCAGTCGGTTCGCTACTTCATCTCGGGGAGCTACAAGGGCCAGGAGGCCTCGCTCAAGGGCGATGCAAACTGGAACAAGGTCATTTCCGGCCGCTTGAACCTCACTACGGTTCTCAGCCCGACCGTGACGGTGACGGCAACATCCAGTCTCATCCACAACCGATTGCGGGTTCCCGACGACAACAACGCGCTGCACGGACTCTATTCCCAGTTTGCGAGCGGTTTGCCCTACACGGCTACGGCGGACCGGCCATACGGAGAGCGTTTCGGGAGTGTGGCGGCCAACAGCACGCTGGAAAACCTGCAACGGGTCCTGCGGGCGACATCCGGTTTCGAGATCGTCCACCGGCCCAGCGACCGATTCGGCCACACGTTCCGAACCGGGGTTGACTGGTTCACGGACGAGTTCACCAAGTTCTTCCCGTTCGGCTACGAGGGCTCGGGCAACAAGTTGGGCAACAAGCGCAACCACACGCGGACCTTCCGCGACGTGACCACGGAGTACCGTGCGACCCTTTCCAACGACTTTACCGACTGGTTCTCATCAGAGGTCACGGGCGGCTTCCAGGGCAACTTCGAGAATACCGTCCGGGTGGACGCGCGGGGCACGGATTTCCCGGCGCCAGGGGTCAAATCGGTTGACGCGACCTCGGTAACCACCGGGTCCGAGCGCCGTGTGGAAGAGATCAACGCCGGTGTGTTCGCGCAGGGAACATTCGGATTCTGGGACAAGATCTTCCTTACCGCCGGCATGAGGCTGGATGGAAACTCGGCATTCGGGAACGAGTTCAATACACAGCTCTACCCGAAGGCGTCGGTAGCCTACAACGTCTCTGAAGAGGGGTTCTGGCCCACCGGCCTGATCCCGACGATGAAATTCCGGGTGGCGTACGGCGAATCCGGCCTCGCCCCTGCCCAGTTTGCTGCGGACCGCACCTGGGTGCCCGTGTCGGCGCAGGGAGGCCTGCCCGCGGTGACGCCCGGCAACATCGGAAATCCGGACCTCGGACCGGAGCGTTCCCGGGAAATCGAAGTGGGGTTCGACGCGGGCGTCCTGGACGACCGGATCGGCGTCGAGGTAACCGCGTACTTCCAGAAGACCAGGGACGCTCTTCTCTTCAAGCCCTTCCCATCGTCACAGGGCTTTCTCGCCGATCAGCTGACCAACATCGGGGCGATCGAAAACCGCGGGGTGGAGATCGGCGTGAACGCGCTGCTCTACAGCTCGCAGGACTTCGAGTGGTCGGGCAACGCGCAGTTCGCGACCCAGCACAACGAGGTTACGGATATGGGCGGGGTCGCCGATCTCAGCGGCTTCGGCTTCAGGATCACGGAGGGGCATCCCGTTCACGGCGCCTGGGGCTTCGACCTCGAAGGCTGGGACCCGAACACGCGGACGCACAGCCGCACCAGCGAACAGAACTTCCAGGGCCGCAAGGACCCGAGCTGGTTCGGCTCGTACTCGAACCAGTTCCGATGGAAGTCCGTCACCGTGTCCGCGATGTCCGAGTTCCGGGGCGGGATGGTGAAGAACAACTTCTCACGGTACTGGTCCGCCCGGGTGCGCACGGGAGACGAGTATCTGTCCCTGGTCGAGCAGCCGAACGGGACTCCGACCCCGGCATCCGACTCGCTCTACAACTACACGACGACCCTGGGCTACACCGGCTTCTGGGAACCGGCCGATTTCTTCACGATTCGTGAGATCAGCGTCGGCTACGACCTTCCCGACGAGTGGCTGGCCAACTTCGGCCTGACCCGGTCGAGCATCAGGTTTTCCGCGAGGAACCTATGGATGTGGAGCGTGTTCTCGGGAATACACCCCGAGACCAATTGGGACGGAGCGTCCAACCTGCGAAACGCACAGGACTTCGACACCCTGCCGCCGCCGAGGATCTTCCTGATGACCTTCCGGACATCGATGTGACGGGAGGATGACATGACTAACGATCAGAAAGGAAGAAGCACCATGACGCGCAGCTGCAAGGTATTTCGTGGCGTGACCTTCCGTTTGCCACCGCTCGGCGCGATCGGGCTCACGGCCGTGATTCTGTCGCTGCCGGCGTGCGACGGGCTGTTCGAGGTGCAGAATGAGCAGGATATCCTCGAGCTGGATCTCGACCAGGAAGCGGCGCTGACTCCCTTGGTGAACGGAGTCGCCGGAGACTGGATCGACATGTACGACAACGCAATCAACATCATGGGACTCGTTTCCTTCGAGCTGATCCACACCGGCTCCTTCCCGAGCTGGAGGTCCGTGGAGACGGGCCTCATGGACCGCACCTCGAACGGAAACGGCGTCTACAACCAGATGGCGCGGTCGATCTGGGTCGCGGACGACGCGGCTCGCCGGATCGACGAGGGCTTTCCCGAGGCCAGATCCGAGCCGGCCCAGGTGCGACTGTATGGGGGACTCGGCAAGGTCATGCTGGCCGACAACTTCTGCGAAGGCACCCTCGACGGAGGGCCGGCAATGCCGCCCGCGGAATTCTACCGGCTGGCCGAGCAGGACTTTACCGATGCGATGTCGAGGGCGACGGCGGCGGGAGCCCCTGACTGGGCGATGCGGGCCCAGGCAGGACGAGCCCGCGCCCGGTCCATGCTGGGCGACCATGCGGGCGCCCTGGCGGACGCGATGGCGATCCCGGCGGGCTACCGCTTCGACGCCATCTATTCCCAGAACAGCGGACGCGAAGAGAACTCGGTCGCCAGCCTGACGCGCACCCTGACAAGACGTGAAGCGGGCGTCCATCCCACGTTCTACGACGATTCTCGCTTCATCGCGGATCCGAGAACGTCCTTCATCGACCGGGGGCCCAACGAAACCGGGCCGGATCCGACCCGAAAGTACGTGGAGCAGGAGAAGTACAAGCTCCGGGACTCACCCATTCCCATTTCGACCTGGCAGGAAGCCCGCCTGATCGAAGCGGAGGCCGAGCTGAATATCGGGAGCCCTGAACGCGCGGTCGTGCTCATCAACGAGGTGCGGGCATTCGTAGCTCTCGATCCCTACGGGGGAGAGATGAGCCAATCGGCCGTGATGGATCAGCTGATGTACGAGCGTTCGGCCGAATTGTGGCTGCAGGCCCATCGCCTCAACGACCTCAGGAGAATCGGCGATCCCGCGCTTGCCGGCCGCGACGTATGCTTCGAGATCGGCATCGACGAGTGGGAGTCGAACCCGAACCTCGGCGGTAGCTGACCGCCTCGCCTGGAGTCCGCGGCGGAGCCCCGGTCAGGGGTTCCGCCACGGACTCTCCGGGGGCCGGGCGGGGGATTGTCCCGGCTACGACACCGGGCGGCCCCGCGGCTGCACGATGATCGGCTCGACACCGCTCTCGGCAAGGAAGTCGTTGAACGCCCGCACCGCGGCGAGCAGCTGTCCGAAGGTGCTCTCGTGGAACGCCCATTCCTCCCGCAGGTCGGCCCAGCGTTCGCGCGCGCCTGCGGTGAGCGGTGGCTCCGTGCCGTCCACCGATCCGATCAGCGCCAGGATCTGCGCGTCGAGCTTGTTGCGGAAGTTGATCACGTCCTGAAAGGTCCTCTGGCGGCGCTGGATCAGCTCCTCCTCCCACTGCGTGATCGAGCCGGTCAGCGATTCGCCCGACGCCCGGATCGAGTCGGCCAGCGGATGCTCCTCCGTGCGCTCCACGACCGCGTCGACCTGCTCCGACACCCCGGCCAGCTCGTCCACGGCCCCGTAGAGGTCGCGGATCACCTGCTGCGCCTCGGCCACGAAGCGCTCCTGGGTCTCGTACTGCGCCCGGGTCGCGCTCCAGCTGGGATCGGGCGCGACCGAAAGCACCGCCGTGCGGCTCTCTTCGCCGCGCGTGAGCCGGACCCGGTATTCGCCCGGTGCGACGACACGCCCCTGGAGGCTGCCGAAGTTCTGGTACCCCTCGACACCCGGGATCGCGTCGTGGCGGTAGTCCCAAGCCAGCCGGTTCAGTCCGGCCTCCGGGACCGACAGCGAGGAGTAGTCCTCATCTCCCGCGCCCTCCGGGTCGGTGGCGTAGGTGCGGATCGCAGTTCCGTCGGCTCCCAGGATCTCGACCGTGACCAGGGAGTCCGGCTCCTCCGCGAAAGAGAAGAAGATCTGCGCGCCACCGGGCGGATTCGCACCGGTCGTTCCGGCCCCGCCCCCACCCCCGAATCCGCCCGCGAATGAAGCCATGACCGCCTCGCGCGGCACGAAGAGGTGCATGCCGGCGGCCATGACGCCCTCGCTCAACTGCTGCACGGGGGACAGGTCGTCCAGTATCCAGAAGCCGCGGCCCTGGGTCGACGCTACAAGGTCGTTGTTGCGGACGGTGAGATCGGTGACGGGGACGATGGGCAGGTTGAGCTGCCACTTCCGCCAGCTTTCCCCGGCGTCGCGCGACAGGAAGAGGCCCATCTCCGTCCCGGCGTAAAGAAGGCCCGGGGTGACCGGGTCCTCCCGCACGACGCGCACCCAGTGGTCAGGGTCAATGCCGTCGGTGGCGGGTTCCCAGCTCGCTCCGTAGTGGCGCGTGCGGAAGATCATCGGCGTGAAGTCGTTGAACTTGTACGCAGTGGCGACCACGTAGGCGGTGGCCGGGTCGTGCGGCGAGACCTCGATCGAGTTGATCATCGCGCGGCCGACGTCGGGCGGGGTGACGTCGGTCCAGGTGACGCCGCCGTCGCGGGTGAGCTGGACGAGGCCGTCGTCGGTGCCCACCCAGAGCGTGCCGGCCTCGTGGGGGGACTCGACGAGGGCCATGATCGTGTTGTAGTTCTCGCCCCCGGCCCCCTCGTTGGTGATCGGCGTGCCGCCGGCGCCCTGCTTGTCGTCCTCGTCGCGGGTCAGGTCGGGCGAGATGGACTCCCAGCTCTGGCCGCGGTCGCGGGTGACGAACACCACGTTCCCCGCGTGATAGATGGTGGCCGGGTCGTGGGGCGACGCGACGATCGGGGCGTTCCAGTTGAACCGGTAGCGCTGCTCCTCCGGATAGGTGCCGAGACCGAGGAACGGATACGCCATGATCGGCTTGCTCCGGCCGGTCGCGCGGTTCCAGCGATCGATGAGCCCCTGATAGCAGCCGCCGAAGACATCCTGCGGGTCGTTCTCGTCGAAGGCCAGAAAGGCGCTCTCACAGCCGGCCACCGAGTAGAAGTCGCCCCACCCGATACCGCCGAGCGAGGCGGACGGAATCCCGATCGCCGAGTTGTCCTGCTGGCCGCCATACACGTGATAGGGGAACTGGTTGTCGGTGATCACGCGGTAGAACTGGGCCGTCGGCTGATTGCGCTGCGTGGACCAGCTGTCGCCCCCGTTGAAGGTGACGTTCGCGCCGCCGTCGTTGGCGTTGATCATGTTGGTGCCGTCGGCGGGGTTGATCCACAGGTCGTGCTGGTCGCCGTGCGGCACCGCGATCTGCGTGAAGGTGCGTCCCCCGTCGATGGACTTGAGGAACGGCGCGTTCATCACATAGACCGTCTCCTCGTCCTGCGGATCGGTGTAGATCTCCATGTAGTACCACGAGCGCGTCTGGGTGATGCGATCCGCCGAGACCTGCTGCCACGAGGCGCCCGCGTCGTCGGAGCGGTAGACGCCCCCCATGTCCGGCTCGGCCTCGACGACCGCGAACAGCCGATCCGGGTTCGCGCGCGACACGTCGATGCCGATCTTGCCGACCAGCTCCGGCAGGCCCTCGTTGATCTCCACCCAGGTGTCGCCGCTGTCCACCGACTTCCAGAGGCCGCTGCCCTCGCCACCCGACTCGACGACCCAGGGGCGCCTCAGATGGTCCCAGAAGGCGGCATACAGGATGCGGGGGTTGGTCATGTCCATGGCCAGTTCGGCCGCGCCGGCCCGGGGGGAGACGTAGAGCACCTTCTCCCAGCTCCGGCCGCCGTCCATGGTGCGATAGATGCCGCGCTCCTCGGTCTCGCCGTAGGGGGCTCCCTGGGCGGCGACGTACACGATGTCCGGGTCGCGCGGGTGGATACGGATGCGGGAGATCGCGCGCGTGCGTTCGAGCCCCATGTGCGTCCAGCTCCTTCCCGCGTCGGTCGACAGGTAGACGCCGTCGCCGTGGGAGGTGGTCACGCCGCGCACCGCGTGCTCGCCCATGCCGGCCCACACCACGTTCGGATCCGATTCGGCGACCGCGACCGCCCCCACCGAGCCCGTTGCGAAGTGCCCGTCGCTCACGTTGGTCCACGTGATGCCGGCGTCCGTGGTCTTCCAGACGCCGCCTCCGGTTGCGCCGAAGTAGTAGGTCTGGTCGTCCCCGACCACGCCCGTGGCCGCCACCGAACGGCCGCCGCGGGTGGGCCCGATGTCCCGCCACGCCATGGCCTGCGTGTACCGGGCCAGGTCGGTGGTGTCGGGGGTCTGGGCGGCCGCGGGCGCCGGGGCCGTGGCGACGGGGACCAGCATGGTGGAGATGGCGATCACCCGTGCGAGCAAACCTGGGCGACGGGTGGGCGAGGATGGGTGGGCAGACATGGGCAGTGGGCCTCCGGTGGGCGAGTGGATATGGACGATTTCAACCTTAGCCGCGCGCTTTCGCGTTGCATAGCGGTCCAACGTGACACAGTTTCGCTTCCACGCACCACAACGACCGGGCCGGGCGATTCGTCGCGGCCACAGGAGGAGGCAGCATGACCGGCAACGCGAAGCTCACGGGACTCCTCATGCTCGCCGGTGGCCTCGTCGTCGCGGGCGCGTTCGCGGGGGGTGCCCCGCTCCACGCCCAGACCGCCGACGATCCCGTCGTGCGCCTGGTGGCCACGCCCGCCGAACTGACGATGCGGGTGGGCGACGAGGTTCGCGTCACGGTGGCGGGCTACACTCGGTCGGGCGCGCGCGTGGAGGATCCGGTCGTGCGGCTGGTGGGGCCGCGTGCGGCGATGCGGGTGCGGCAGGGCGTCGTGACCGCGCTCGCGGCGGGGGACCATGCGCTGGTCGCGTCTCTCGTGCAGGATGGCGGAGCTTCGGCAGGCGACCCGGTTACCGTGCGGGTGCCGGTCAGCATCGGCTGGCCCACTGTGGCGCGGGTGGTCGTCTCTCCCACCACCAACGACCGGTTCTTCGTAGGCACCGCGGTCCGGCTGGCGGTGCGGGCCGAGCACTCGGACGGCAGCGCGCGCACCGACCCGGATGTGGAGTGGCGCAGCGAATCGCCGGAGATCGCCACCGTGGACGGCTTTGGGCGCACCACGGGCGTCGCCCCCGGCACGGCCACCATTACGGCCACCGTCGAGGGAGTGGAGGGCGCGGCGACCCTCTCCGCCGATCCCTTCACCGGCGAGTCGCTCGAGATCGTAGGCGGGGCGGCCCGCGCGCGGACCGGCGACGTCATCGGCTTCGGCGCAGAGGTGAGGGATGGCGGCGGCGGCCTCGTCACGGGCGTTCCCGTCGAATGGTCACACGCCTACGAGGCACCCGAGGGAATCATGGCGCCGCCCGCCCCGGCGCAAATGCACGGGGGGCGTTTCGTCGCGGACGTGCCCGGCGTCTACACGGTCATCGCCGACGCGGGTCCGCTTTCGGCGCGCACGTCCTTCCGGGTCGTCGAGCGCGACGTCATCCAGGAGCTGGAGATTCACGGGCACGGCCGGGAGCAGCGGGTGCGCACCACCGACTTCTGGGTCTTCGAGGGCCGGGACGGGAGGGACTACGCGCTCACCGGGGCCAAGCGCTCGGACGGCCACGGGTTCGTGTGGGACGTGACCGATGTCGGCAACATCGTCAAGACCGACTCGATCCAGGTGGATGCGCGCTCGGTCAACGACATGAAGGTCTCGCCCGACGCCCGCTACGCCACCATGACCCGCGAGGGGGCGTCGAACCGGCGCAACGGTGTGGTCATTCTCGATCTGGCGGACCCCGCGCACCCGGTGATCGCCGCGGAAGTTACCGACTACGGGCTCACCGGCGGCGTCCACAACGCCTTCCCCACCGAGAGCCACATCTATGCGCTCGCGGGCGGGGACAAGTATGTGATTCTCGACGTGAGCGACCTCTACAACCCGCGCTTCGTGGGCGAGTACAACCATCCGAACAGCCGCCTGCACGACGTGTGGGTGCTGGACGGGCTCGCGTATTCGGCCGAGTGGGAGAACGGCCTGGTTGTGGTGGACGTGGGCGACGGGCGCTGGGGCGGTTCGCCCGAGAATCCGGTCCTGGTGAGCAGCTACCCCGTCCCGGGCGGTGCGACGCACGCGGTCTTCCCCTACGTGTCGCAGTCGACGGGCAAGCACTACGTCTTCCTGGGCGACGAGATCATGAGCCGGCGCGGCCTCGCATGGGAGGGGCCGGGGCAGGGCCGGGGGTCGTACCAGCTGCCCTACGATCCGGAGACCGGCATGCACGGGATCCCGCTCGCGACCCGGGGCTACATCCAGATCGTCGACTTCTCCGATCCCGAAAACCCCGAGATGGTGGCGCGCTACGAAGTGCCCGAGTACGGGACGCACAACATCTGGGTGGAGGACGACATCCTGTACCAGGCGTACTACGAGGGCGGCGTGCGCATGGTGGACGTGTCGGGCGATCTGATGGGCAACCTGTACACGCAGGGACGTGAGATCGCCGTCTTCAAGGCCTACGACCCGATCGGCTACGTGCCCAACTCGCCGATGGCGTGGAGCGCGATGCCCTTCAAGGGCCGGATCTTCTTCTCGGACACGAATTCGGGACTGTGGTCGGCGAGGCTGGTACCGCGCAGCCGCCCGGTCAGCTGAGGGCGGGGTTGCGGGCGGCGTCTGAAAGGCCTCCGGCGCCTGAAACACCCGCGCCCCCGGGGCGTAGAACCCTGTCATGAATCCAGCCGAACCCATCCCCGTGGGGCTGCTCGGCGCGACCGGCATGGTCGGCCAGCAGTTCGTGCGCCAGCTGGCGGGACACCCGTGGTTCCGCCTGGCCTGGCTGGGCGCGAGCGACCGCAGTGCGGGCCGGAGCTACGGCGAGGCCACGCACTGGGTGCAGGACCGGCGCATGCCCGCGGAGCTGGCGGGCATGGTCGTGCGCGCAGGCGCTCCGGCCGCCGACTGTCCGCGGCTGGTCTTCTCCGCGATGCACGCTTCGGTTGCCGGACCGATCGAGGAGTCGTTCGCGCGGGCGGGGCACGTCGTGCTCTCCAATGCGCGCAACCACCGCATGGGCGCAGACGTTCCGCTGGTCGTTCCCGAGGTCAATCCGGAGCATCTGGGACTGATTGCGCGCCAGCGCCGGGAACGCGGCTGGCCGGGTGCGATCGTCACCAACCCGAACTGCTCCACGATCACGCTCGCACTGGCCCTCGCTCCGCTGCGCGGCCTCGGCATTCGGCGCGTGATCGTCTCCACGCTGCAGGCGGTGAGCGGGGCGGGGTATCCGGGTCTGGCGGCCGTGGACGTGCTGGGCAACGCCATCCCGTTCATCGGCGGCGAGGAGGAGAGACTCGCGACCGAGACGCTCAAGGTGCTGGGGGAGGTGCGGGTGGACGAGGAGGGGATCGACCCGCACGGGGCGGTGGTGAGCGCCCACTGCAACCGGGTGGCTACGGTAGACGGGCACCTGCTGTGCGTGTCGGTTGAGCTGGCCGCCCGACCGACGCCGGCCGAGGTGCGGGCTGCGCTCGCGGAGTTTCGCGGGCGGCCGCAGGAGCTCGGGTTGCCGACGGCGCCCGCGCGGCCGGTTCAGGTGGTCGAAGGCCCGGATCGTCCCCAGCCCCGCCGCGATGCAATGGCGGGGCTGGGCATGGCCGTGTCGGTTGGGCGCGTCCGCGAGTGTCCGATCCTGGGTATCAAGTTCGCCGCGCTCGGGCACAACACTATTCGGGGGGCTGCGGGGGCGTCGGTCCTGAACGCCGAGTTGCTGGTGGCGGAGGGATTGTTGAGCTGACGTGGAGCCAGCTCTGCGGACGCCCTGGGACCCGTCGCCGAACGCACCGGCCGGACGGTCCTTCTTCAGCTCCATATCCCGAACATCGTACCAATCGACTCCGCGATCCGGTATGCCATCTCCATCGTGTTCGTCCAGCGCGCGTTCCACGAGAATCACCAGGGTGCCATCCAGAATATCGAAGCCCAACATCCTGTCCCGCACCTGAACAGTGGAGTTGCCCCGCTCTGACGGACACCTTTTCCTTTGGGCCAACCGAGGAGGTGAGCCATGGCGGGAAGGAGACGAGGGCGGTATTCGCCCGAGTACAAGGAGCGGATCGTCGAGCTGGCGAGGGCCGGGCGTAGTGCGGGATCGCTGGCCCGGGAGTTTGAGCCGTCTGAGCAGACGATCCGCAACTGGGTGAAGCAGGCGGACCTGGACGAGGGCCGCCGGAGCGACGGACTGACGACCGAGGCGCGCAAGGAGATGCGGCGCCTGAAGCGGGAGAACAAGCGGCTGCGGATGGAGCGGGACATCCTAAAGCGAGCCGCGGCCTGGTTCGCGAAGGAGAGCGGATCGATCCCCAGCGGGGGTATGCGTTCATGAAGGCGAACCTGGCCGCGTTCCCGTTGGCAGCCATGTGCCGGGTGCTGGGTCTCTCCACCAGCGGGTACAATGACTGGCTGCGCCGTCCGCCGTCGGCGCGGGCTGGGCGTGACGCGGAGCTCAAGGGCAGGATCCTGACGATCTGGGTTGAGAGCGGCGGGGTCTACGGCTCCCCGCGGATCCACGCGGCGCTCTTGGCCGAGCGCGAGCGGGTGGGCCGCAAGCGGGTGGCGCGGCTGATGAGGGAACTGGGTATCGAGGGTGTGACGCGCAGGCGCTTCAGGAGGGGCACGACGCTCAGGGACGCCAAGGCCAAGCCCGCGCCGGACCTTGTGAACCGGGACTTCTCGGCCGAAGGGCCCGACCAGTTGTGGGTGGCCGACATCACCTACGTGCCCACTTGGGCGGGCTGGCTCTACCTCGCGGTCGTGCTCGACGCGTGGAGCCGCCGGATCGTCGGCTGGGCGATGGCGCCCCGGATGCCGGCCGATCTGGTTGGCGACGCGCTGTCGATGGCGATCGCCTGCCGTCAGCCGGAGGGTCCGGTGATCCATCATTCCGACCAGGGCTCGCAGTACACGTCGCTGGCCTTCGGGAGGCGGTGCCGCGCGGCGGGCGTCGTGCAGTCGATGGGCTCGGTCGGCGACGCGTACGACAATGCGATGTGCGAGAGCTTCTTCGCGACGCTCGAGTGCGAACTCCTCGACCGGCGGCGCTTTCGCACGATGGCCGAGGCGCGGCGGGAAGTCTTCTGCTTCATCGAAGGCTTCTACAACACCCGACGGCTCCACTCGGCGCTCGGCTACACGTCGCCGGCGAACTTCGAGAAACTCAACCATGCGGCCTGAAGCGAACCAGCAGCGCCGGAGCGACCCGAAGCTCTCTGGGCTTCTCTGGCCCGCTCGCTTCTCCGGGCTCGCTCGTCGCCCCTCTCCACCGCTGCAGGAGGGGGCGAAGAAACTACTTCACACACCATCAACCCCCAAAAACCAACCGTCCGTGAAAGCGGGGCAGGTCCATAGGTTGGAGCCTCGATCACGCCAACTTCGCCATCGCCACTTGCGGAGTAGAAAAGCAGTTGGCTGTGACACGCACCAAATGTCGCAACGCCTCCCAGGCTCATTGCGCCCCATGACAAACCGCACTCTCCTGGCAAACCGATGTCAGAAGGGGTACGCAACTCACGCCGCCAAAGAACAGCCCCTCCAGCCAAGTCAAACTCCGCGAGAACCCTGTTCGTCGACCGGAGATTCGGCGCGTAGGTCCCGATCATGGTCTCGCCGATTGGCGACATCGGCTCAAACACTTCGGGTATTGCCACTTCAGCAACCAGTTCACCCGCTGGCGTGAAAACACTGAGTCGTGATGCGAGCGGATCAATCACTGCGACTGTATGCCTCGGTCCCCTCATCAGGGCATGCGCAAACCTGAACTCCCCAGGACCATCTCCTTCTCTTCCGAAGACTCCTGCCAGCTCACCAGTTCGAGCAAGACACCGCACTTCGGTTTCGTAGGAAACGATAACGCAAGCAGTATGCTCGTCCACAAGAGCCACCGAGGAATTCGCGCTTAGCGGCGTTGCCGAAGAGCTCGTGGGGACGATAACAGAAACCTGGGGAGGATTGTCCGAGGAGCAGTTGATGAACCATGGCATCAGAGCCAGGACCAATGCCCGAGACCAAAGCGTTATGACGTAGGGCCTTGGCCTCGGGCAATGCGAGCGGTGCGCGCTTTCTTGCAACTGATCCAGTCCCCGTGAGCCAGGCGCAATGGCAAAGCGCCACGCCGAGCAAGGTAGATCGTCTGGTAGACCTCGGTTGTCAATGGCCGCCGAAGGGTTCGTGGGGACGATCCCCGCAAGCAAGATCCGGGTTCCCTGCGAGGCCGGCGTCACGGACTCCCTTGTCCCGCGGGCTGGTCCGGGGGTAGAATCGTCGCCAAGCTTGATCGGCTGTTGCGACACCAGTCGCTCCGGCCGATACGACAATTTCGGACATTTTGCGACAATTGCGGACACAACTCCGTCAATTGCGGCGAAGGCCGAGAGCTTCGGTGCGCCACCGCCACTACCACCTGAACGACCTGCTTACCGTGCGCGTGGAGGGATCGCGGTAGCTGGGCGGCGGGCCCGGACCTGGCAGCTCTGCATTCGGAGGACGCGGGTTCGCCTTCAGCCGTTTGTGCGCCTCGCCTTCCGGCTAGTCTTCGGGGGGGCCGAACCGGATGACCAGTCCGCCAATGACCGAGGTCACGATCCAGAACACAAGCGCGTTGGCGAGGACTGCGACGTCGCCCCATGCTCCAATCGCCGTGCCCCCCACGAACATCCCGAACCAGACCGCGAAGTTCTGAATCTGAAAGTCGAACGGCGTCCCCCGCTTCATGCTCTTTAGCGCCCTGACGATCAGGTAGATCACGGTCGCACCAAAGGCGGGGATGCCAAGCGCATCGGGCAGTGCCGTCATGAACCCCAGTGCCGCTCCCAAGGCGCCCCCCGTCACCACCAGCGCGGGCGATGGCGACAATGACCTGGTTGCCGGCAGCCTGGACTTCCCTTCCGCGGCCCGTCCGGTCCGCGCCGGGGCGACGTTCTCGGCCTCCGTGACCTCCTGAATCGCGGTCTCCGTCGCCGCCGGATCAATCCCCGCCTCGGCCGCGATCCGTTTCAGTTCCTCGACGGTCAGGGTGTCGCCGCGCGCGTCGATCTCCGCCGCCCGCTGGAGGATCAGCGAGACCTGCGAAGCGGATATGCGCCCCGGTGAATCGGTCACTTGTCGTCCTTGCGGAGCTGCGCCGGATACTGCGAAACGGCTTGCGCGGCGCCGGGACCAAGCGCCCGCGCCAGGAACGCCACGGCCCGCGGAATGGCTGCGCCGAGACCCAGTACGTCGTGGCCGCCGCCCTCGTAGATGTATGCCTCGAAGTCGGGTGCACCGCGTCCCAGGGCCTCCATCGCGGCGATGAGCGCCTCGGCCTGGGAGACGGAGACCGTCTGGTCGATGGTCCCGTGGTGAAGCTGCACCGAGGGCAGGTCCCGCGCAAAAAGGGCGGAGGAGCGCCGCACCAGCTCCAGCCGGGCGTCGCCAAGCGAGTATTCGCCTCTGATGCGGGGCTGGATCACGGTGCTGTCGAGATGGGCGACACCCGTGAGCTGACGCGGCATGCGCAGGGCCGCCTCGCGCACGATCTCGCGCACCCAGTCATCGAAGAAGTACGTCGGACCGAAGAACGCGACGATCCGCGCGATCCGTGCGTCCCGCACCCCGGCCAGAAGAGCGACTCCCCCGCCCCGGCTCCCCCCGAAAAGGCTGATGGAGTCCGCCTTCGCCTCGGGCGTGGTCTCGATGGCCACGTTCAGGAGCGCAAGCACGTCGTCCACGTCGTAGTCCCACGGGCTGGGCGGGCCCTCGGAGACCCACACGCTGTCGCCGTGAACGAGCGGCTCGGCGCGAAACGACGGAAGCACGTACACAAAGCTGTCGCGCAACTCCCCGAGCGCGAAGGCCGCGATCTGGAGATCGCCGATCGAGACGCCTCCGTCGCCCCCGTGGAGGTAGGCCAGAACGGGCAGGCTGCGCTCTGCCGCACCCTCCGGCACGATGATCGCCCCGTAGTGGCGCGCTCCGGCGACGCTGTGCGAGACGATACGAAGGCGGGCGGAGGAACCGGCCAGGTCTGTCGGTTCCTCGAGCACAACGGTCGCGTTGACGGCCGACACGTCGCGGGCCGCCCAATCGGCGCGCACCGCGTCGATCTCGGCGTCGCTCGGAGCGACGAACAGGGTGTCGAGCTCGGCCTCGAGGTCGAGGGCAACCGCAGCAACCGTGGCCGTGGCGTTCGCGGCGGCGACCGCCATCGTGTGTTGGCCCGGATCCGGCCCCAGGGTCCAGGTCGTGGCGGCCCGCCCGTCGCCGGCGGTGGTCACCGAGGCGGGATCGGCGGAACCGTTCCCCGTCGCTGGCGTGAAGGTGACCGTCTCGCCGGAGAGGGGCTGGCCCTCTGCGTCCAGGACGCGAACGACGACGGGGTCCACGAGGGAGAGTCCCTGCACGGCGCGCTGGCCACCGCCGGAAAGGGTCTCGACGGCCGCGGGGGTGGGGGGCGCGGGCGGCTCGACGGGTGGTGGCCCCATTGCTTCGCCGCAACCGGCGAGAGGGGCGAGGGCCAACAGGGTAATGAGCGCGGGGCGGTAGCGACCTGGGGTCATGTCCGTGTCACCGGAGGGGGAACGGCGCGGGGTCCGCGCCGGATGGCCTAACGATGGTGGCGGGGTCGCGGAATGATCAAGTGGCGATACCTTTGGGTGTCCCCCTCAGCGCTGGTGAATCTCATGTACAAGATGGACGCGAGAAACGCCCCTCCCATGCCCCGCCGCACATTCCTGACTTCGGCCGCAGGCATCGCACTCGCAGCCACCGCTTCCGGATGCGGGGAGTCCCGGCCCGACACGCCCCGGGACGCGGGGCGAGGCGCCAACCCGCAGCTTCCCCGACCCGACCTCTTCGTCGTCAACATGCTCGGCGGCATCCGGAACCCGAACATCCCGAGGTCCGGGGGTCCCTCCCAGGCCCTGCAGGGAGAGCGACGGACCTCGCTCGACGAACGGGCACTCGCCGACGCCCTCGCCTCCGGCACTGCTGCCGTCAACACCACGATCGGCTACGTGGCGGGCCCCCGCGATCCCTTCGAGAGTTCGGTCGCCGACATCGCGCGGTGGAACCGCATCATCCGGACATATCCCGACGCCCTCCTGAAGGTCTGGGCGGCCGCCGACATTGAAAGAGCCGCGCGCGAAGGCAGGGTCGGGATCATCCAGGGCTTTCAGAACGCCGCGATGATGGGTGACGACGCACGGCGCGTCGGTACGTTCGCCGGGCTGGGCGTGAAGATCATCCAGCTTACGTACAACGTCGCCAACCAGCTCGGCCATGGGTCGATGGTGCCGGAAAACGGGGGGCTCACCGATTTCGGGCGAGATGTCGTCGCCGAACTGAACGCCACCAGCACGCTGGTCGACCTGAGCCACAGCGGCGAGCAGACCTGTCTGGACGCCATCGAGGTCTCGACCGCGCCGATCGCCATCACGCACACGGGGTGCAGGGCGGTGACGGACCTGCCGCGCAACAAGACCGACCGGGAGCTTCGCCTGGTCGCCGAGGGCGGCGGGATCGTCGGGATCTACTTCATGCCCTTCCTCGCGGCCGACGGGATGGCCGTGGCCGACGACGTGGTGCGGCACGTCGAACACGCCGTGCAGGTGTGCGGCGAGGAGCACGTCGGGATCGGGACCGACGGCGGCACGACCGCGTACGACGACATGGAAGCGGCCTACGAAGCGGCGCGCAGGGACGTCGAACAGCGCCAGGCGGCGGGCATCGGCGCAGCGGGCGAACGAGCCGGCGTCGTGCCGTTCATTCCGGATCTGCAGGGCCCGGACCAGTTCCGGAAGCTCGCCGACATGCTCCTGGCGCGCGGCCACACGTCCGAACGCGTGGAGAGGATCCTTGGGCTCAATGCATTGCGCGTCATGCGCGAGGTGTGGGGGGCGTAAAGCGGGACCGGTCAGGCACGGCGATAACGATCAGACGCTGTTCGATTATCGATCAGACGCCCTTTCGATATCGATTGGACGCTGATACACTTGACAATCAGCCGATACGTTCCTTCGTGTGTGGCGTCCGCTTGCCATTCGCCTCTGACCGAACGAGGGACCAGCCATCGCAAGGTTCGCGCGCTACACCGCCCGCCTCGTCGAGGAGGCGCTGGCCGACACTCCGGTAGTCTTCATCATGGGGGCGCGGCAGGTCGGGAAGACGACCCTGGTCAGGGACCTGATCGACGACACCTGGCAGTACATCAGCTTCGACGACCTGGCCCAGGCCGAAGTGGCGCGTGCGGATCCGGTGGGCTTCATCCGCAATCTCCCTCCGACGCAAATCGCCCTTGATGAGGTGCAGCGGGTTCCCGATATCCTTGTCGCGATCAAGCAGGCCGTTGACGAGAACCGATCCCCGGGCCGCTTTCTGCTTACCGGCTCCGCGAACGCAATGCTGCTCCCGAGCGTCTCGGACGCGCTCGTGGGCAGGATGGAGGCCGTCCGTCTCGCAACCCTGTCGGAGTGCGAGATCATCGGTCACAGCCCCACGTTTCTGGACGCAATGCTCTGCGGCGAGGCCCCGACCGCGAAGGACGTACGGGTCAGGGACCATCTTGTACGGCGCATCGTGACAGGCTGCTTTCCCGAACCGCTGCTGAGGGAGAGCGGGAAGCGGTTGCGCGCGTGGTATCGGCAGTATCTGAACACCCTGATTCAGCGTGACCTGAGCGACTTGTCCCGGATCGGAAACGTCGAGGCGATGACCAGGCTCCTGCGCCTGACCGCCGTTCTCTCGGGCCAGCTCGTCAACCTCGCAGACCTGGGTGGCAGGCTGGGCCTCAGCCGGATCACGGCCGGCAAGTACCTTGCGCTGCTGGAACAGCTCTTCCTGGTCGAGCGGCTGCCCGCATGGCACGCCAGCGAGTACAGGCGGTTGGTGAAGACGCCAAAGATCCACGCGGTCGACACCGGAATGATGTGCGCCTTGCGGGGGATCACCGGCCGCAGACTGCTGCGCAACCCGGTGGAACTTGGATCGCTTCTCGAGTCGTTCGTGTACAACGAGCTGCGGAAGCAGGCGTTGTGGATGGATGACCCACTCACGTTCCATCACTATCGCGACAAGGATCAGGTCGAGGTCGATCTGGTCATCGAAGACGCGGCGGGCGGCTGCTATGGGGTCCAAGTCAAGGCGGCGGCCTCGCTGCGCGCGCACGACTTTGGTGGCCTCAGGCGCTTCCGTCGAGCTGCGGGCCACCGATTTCGCATGGGAGTCCTCCTCTACGACGGGGATCACACAACCTCCTTCGGCGATGGACTATTCGCCGTGCCGGTCGGCGCGTTGTGGAGCTGAGCGGACCCGAAGCCGGCTTCGCACCCGCTCCACGCGCTGCCGGTTGACCCCGAAGTCGAACAGTCCGACCCGGGAAGCGGATTGGACGTGGACGACGCCGTCCGCCACTGAGAATCGGAACTCGATGTCGTCGCGGAATCCGAGCAGCGTGCGGCATGGCAACGCCCCTCAAGCCGCCGGCCGCCCACCCCGCCGGGAGGCGATCACCCGCCCCGGCAGCGCCATCAGGATCTCTCCGTGCTCCACCACGAACTCGCCGTTGACGAGCACACCGCTGGTGGGGTAGGGGTATTGATCCGCCCACACGCGCACGCCCTCGTCGCGCGCGCGCTGGATGATCTGAATCGCCGACGCGCTCGATCCCCAGTAGGCCACACCCTTTGCCTTGATGTGCGACGCGACCACCCGCACGCCGGTGCGCCGTCCGATCTCGATCGTTTCCAGCACGGCGTCCTGCAGCGTCGGCGGGCGCCCCTCATGCTGGCTGGGGAGGTACCACATCGGATCCGCGCCCTCCGCCCGCTCGTGGGAGATGTAGACGCCGTCGTAGGGTGCCAGCTCCGCCGCAAGAACCGCGACCTCGTCGGTCGTGCTCCAGCGGCCCGGCGAGTACTCGAGCCCCGCCGAGAGGCCCACGGCACCCTCTTCCAGAGCCTGCCGGACGAGGGCCGCCATCCGCGCGGTCTCGGCCGCCGTGGAGGGGCGCCGGAAGTCATCCCCCAACACCATCCTCCGCACGGTTCCGTGGCCCACCATGAGCATCACGTTCGGTCCCACGCCCTGGGCCTCGAGGGTGGCCCGCTGATCCGCCACCGGCCAGGGCGAGCGACCGTCCTGGTTGACGACGATCGTGGTCACTCCCTGCGACACCACGTTGGGCGCGGACTTGCGGTGGATCGAGTCGTTGCGGATGGTCCTGCCGCTGCGGCTGCTGCCGTCGTCCGCGGTCCGCTGGGCGGCGAGATGCGCAACGGTTCCGGTCGGCGAGGTTGTCGATAGGGAAAGGAGGGCGAAGACGGCCACTAAGGCAGGCATGCGCATGGCGGAGGTCCCCGAGTCTGCAGTTTGAACTCGAATGGGAGCGTGATTGTAGCCGCCGGTGCCCTACTCGGCCAACCGCTCTCGTCTACCCCAGCAGCTCCGGCAGCACTTCGCCCGCCTTGCCGCGGAGCGCCACCGCTGCCGCCCCGCTGAGCGCGGTCTCCTCGGTGTTGACCTCGATGATGCTGCCTCCTGCGCGCAGTGTCGCCAGCGGGATGGCCGCGGCCGGGTAGACCACCGCGCTGGTTCCGATTACCAGGCACAGATCCGCCCGCTCAGCCATTGACTGGGCTCGCGCGAGCACTTCAGGGTCCAGCATCTCGCCGAAGAGCACCACATCGGGGCGGCGCAGGCCGCCGCAGTCCACGCAGCGCGGGAGGGAGTCCCCCAGCGGCTCGGCCTCGGCGCGGGCGCCGCAATGGTTGCACCGGTCGCGCGCGATCGCGCCGTGGATCTCGACGGGGAGCGCTGCGTCCGGCGCCCCGTCCCCCGCTTCTTCCCGCGCGGCTCGCGTGTGGAGCCCGTCGACGTTCTGGGTCACCAGTCCGGGAACGCCCTGCCGCAGGAAGAAGCCCGCGAGCGCGCGGTGGCCGTCGTTGGGCACGCAGGTCCCGAGGAAGCTCCGGCGCCAGGCATACCACTCCCATACGGTCTCGGGATCGCGCTCGAAAGCGTCGATCGTCGCGAGTTCCTCCGGCCGTTGGTTTCGCCACAGTCCGCCGTGGCCGCGAAAGGTGGGGACCCCCGACTCGGCGGAGATCCCCGCGCCGGTCAGCGCGACCACGCGCGCCGAATCGGCCATCAGCTTCCGGGCCTCGCGCATCTTCGTCATATTTCCGGCTTCCGTCCTTCCACCGATCGCTCCGGTAATACGCGCGCGGCTGCGCCGTATCTCCCCGGGTCCCGTTCGGGCCCAACCCCCACCCACCACCATGGGAACCCATCACATGCACGACGAAACCATTGCCATTCACCTCGGCTACGACTCCGAACCTACGACGCACGCCGTCGCGGTGCCCGTCTACCAGACCGTCGCCTACGAGTTCGACGACGCGCAGCACGGCGCCGACCTCTTCGACCTCGCCGTCCCCGGCAACATCTACACCCGCATCATGAACCCCACGCAGGCCGTTCTCGAGGAGCGGGTCGCGCGCCTGGAGAAAGGCGTCGCGGCGCTGGCCCTGTCATCCGGCAGCGCGGCGGTCAACTACTCGATCCTCAACCTGGCCAGGGCCGGCGACAACATCGTCTCGGTACCCCAGCTCTACGGCGGCACCTACACCCTCTTCGCGCACATGCTGCCCCAGCAGGGCATCGACGTGCGCTTCGCCGAGGGCGATTCTCCCGACGATCTTGCGAAGCTCATCGACGGCCGCACCAAGGCGATCTTCTGCGAGAGCATCGGCAACCCGGCGGGCAACATCGTCGATCTGGCGGCCGTCGCGGAGATGGCGCGCGCCCACGGCATCGCGACCATCGTCGACAACACGGTGGCCACGCCCGCGCTCCTCAAGCCGGTGGAGCACGGCTTCGACATCATCGTCCACTCCCTGACCAAGTACATGGGAGGACACGGCAGTTCGCTGGGCGGCGCAATCGTCGATTCGGGCAACTTCCCGTGGGCCGAGACCAACGGCCGCTACCCCATGTTCACCACTCCCGAGCCCAGCTACCACGGCGTCGTCTACACCGAGGCGCTGGGGCCGGCGGCGTACATCGGACGGGCCAGGACCGTGCCGCTGCGCAACACGGGGTCCGCTATTTCCCCGTTCAACGCCTTCCAGATCATGCAGGGCATCGAGACGCTGAACCTGCGCATGGAGCGCCACTGCGCCAACGCGCTGGCCGTGGCCAGGCACCTCCAGAGCCATGCGAAGGTCGACTGGGTGAGCTACGCGGGCCTTCCCGGCGATCCGTACCATGACCTGGCCGTGAGGTACCTCGGCGGACACGCTTCGGGCATCCTCACCTTCGGCGTAAAGGGCGGCTTCGAGGCCGGCGTCCGCTTCTACGACGCGCTGCAGCTCTTCAAGCGGCTGGTCAACATCGGGGACGCCAAGTCGCTGGCCTGCCATCCGGCGTCCACCACGCACCGGCAGCTCACCGAAGAGGAGCAGTCGAGCGTCGGAGTGCGCCCGGAGACCATCCGGCTCTCGGTCGGGATCGAGCACATCGACGACATCGTCGAGGACCTCGACCAGGCGCTGGCCGCGGCGTAGCGCGACCGGGTGGTGGCCTTGCCGTGCGCGTCAGTTCCCCGAACGGACGTACTTGGTCAGGCCACCGCCCGCAGCGGCCAGCGAAATCGGCCCTTCCGCCGCGTACACGTTTCCCTCCCGGTCCGCCGCGACGCCTTCGCCGGCGAAGCCGTGCGGCCGTTCCTCGGAGATGGCGTGCGGCGGGATGAACGCGGTCACCCTGTCCTCCGACGCGTGGCCGATGCGGATCCCGGTCATCCAGCCCTCGTGGTTGTTCGGGTTGGACTCGGAGTCGATCGCGTACAGGTTGTCGTCCGCGTCGATGAACAGCCCGCTGATGCGGCTGAACTGGTAGTACGAGTCCAGGTGGTTGCCTTCCTGGTCGAAGATCTGGATCCGGTGGTTGCCGCGGTCGGCCACGAACAGGCGGCCCTGCGAGTCGAAGGCCATCCCATGGGGTGTGCGGAACTCACCCGGGCCGTCGCCGATGACGCCCCACTCCATGATGTACTCGCCCTCCGGCGAGAACTTGATGATCCTTCCCGTCGAGCCCTCGGGGGGATTCGCGTTCTGCCCGCTGTGCCCGTCCGACACGAAGATGTCCCCGTTGGGCGCGGTGATCACGTCGCAGGGCTCGTTGAACAGCCCGGGCTCGCTGCCCCGCATCCCCGGCTGCCCCAGGGTCATCAGCACCTCGCCGTCCGGGCTGAACTTGATGACCTGGTGGCCCTTGTCCTCCGTGCCCTGCGAGTCGGTGACCCACACGTTGCCGTCGGCGTCCACGTGGATCCCGTGCGGAAGGACGAAAAGCCCCGCGCCGAAGCTGGCCAGGATCTCGCCGGTCTCGCGGTGGAACTTGAAGATCGGATCGACCAGGTTCTCCGCGCATCCGCCCGCCAGCCCCACGCCGCCGCAGCGGTCGTAGGCCCAGATGTGACCGTCGATCGGGTCGATGTCGACCCCTGCCGTGGAGCCCCATTCGCGCCCGTCGGGAAGATCGACCCAGTCGTTCATCACCTGCGAGGCCGGGTTGGGCAGGTCGCCCGCCGCGGCCGGATCGGCGATGGCGGTCGGATTGGCCGAGGGGGTGTCCTGCTCGTCGGCGCTTTCGTATGCGCAGGCGGTAGCCAGCGTCAGGCCGGACAGCGCCAGGATCCACGAAGAGGCTTGCTTTCTCATGTCGTTCTCCCTGTTGGGCGGGCCCGCGGGCGCCGGGCAAGGCGCGCGTCTCCCGCCATGCTGGTGAGCGCGGGGCTGGTAGTCAAGCGGACTGCGCCGGCAGATGGTTCCGGCGGATGGTCCCGGGCGGCACTACTTGTCGGCCGGATCGTTCCCGGGCAATCTGTCATGTGCCGCGGGAACGATGATTCCCGGGCGAACCACCGGGAGAAGGGACTTCGGGGATGATCCGGTTGCACATTCGCCCGGCGGTCAGGCTGCTCGGGGTCCACGTCGCGGCTGTCCTCCTGTCTTCCGCGTGCGGGACCAACACGTCGGAGCCGGAGAATCCCTCGGTCACCGGCAATTGGGTTGGCACCGGTGTGTCGGCGGGCGCGGTCGAGAACTGGAGCTTCCACCTGGAGCAGACTTCCGACGGGAGCGTTACCGGGACGTTCAGTCTCCGGGTCGAACGGCTGGTGTTTTCCGGAACCCTCAGCGGTACCCACGCGTATCCCACCGTGTCCCTGGATCTCGAACTGATCTTCTTCGGGCAGACGGTGTCCGGCAGGTATCTGGGCCGCCTGACTTCGCCTGAAAGCATCGAGGGGGAGTATGAACTCGTGGACGACCTTCAAACCCTGAATCTGGACCGGCTTGGCACATGACTTCTCCGCGTCCGCCCCGCCCGCCGTCCGCCAGCGTCGGAGATGCCCGGCCCACGCCCACGCCCGACTCCACCGCACCCCCCGATCCCATCCGCCACGCCGAGCGCCTGGACCCGGCCATCTTCGCATTCCCCGTCGAGAAGATGCGGAGCGGCTACTACTCCGACAAGTACTTCGTGCGTGCGCGCGAACTGCTCCTGGCCGGCGGTCCCGGTCCGTCGGTCACCATGCAGGTTTTTCAGAAACGCGACGCGGTCGTGGCCGGCACCGACGAAGCGATCGCCATCCTGAAGCTGTGCCTCACCGAGGGCTACGACTTCGGCGACCTCGAGGTCCGCGCCTTGCGCGACGGGGACCGCGCGCGGCCCTGGGAGACGGTCATTCTCATCACCGGTCCCTACGCGGCTTTCGCTCACCTCGAGACGCTCTACGCGGGCGTGCTCGGCAGGCGCACCCGCATCGCCACCAATACCCGCGCGGTGGTCGAGGCGGCGTGGCCCGGGCCGATCATGTTCTTCCCGGCCCGCCACGATCACTGGATGGTCCAGACCGGCGACGGGTGGGCCGCGCACGTGGCGGGCGCGATCGGGGTGTCCACCGATGCGCAGGCATCCTGGTGGGGGTCGTCGGGGGTCGGAACCGTTCCCCACGGACTGATCGCGGCCTACCGCGGTGACACCGTGGCGGCGACGAAGGCCCTTGCCGCACAGCTCTCGGACGACGTGCAGATCATATCGCTGGTGGACTTCGACAACGACAGCGTGCACACCTCGCTGGCGGTGGCGCGCGCGTTGGGCGAGCGACTCTGGGGCGTCCGTCTCGACACCTCCGGGACCATGGTGGACCGGTGCATGGAGGGCGAGATGGGCGACTTCGACCCCCGCGGCGTGAATCCCCGCCTGGTGTACAAGGTCCGCGACGCCCTCGACCGCGCGGGTTTCGGCCATGTGCGCATCGTGGCGTCCGGGGGGTTCAGCGCCGGCAAGATCCGCGCCTTCGAGGAGGCCGGAGTGCCGGTGGATGCCTACGGCGTGGGCTCGTCGCTCATGCGGGGCTCCTTCGACTACACGGCCGACATCGTGCTCGTCGAGGGCGAACCGGTGGCCAAGGCGGGCCGCTGGTACCGGCCGAACGACCGTCTGGAGCTGGTGACGTGACTGGAGGAGAGAGCGCGACCGGCACCGCGCGGGTGGGCTGGATCGTCGATGTGCAGGCGGACTTCATGGACCCGGGGGGCCGGCTCTATGTCCGCGACCTCTTCGACGGCTCCGATCCTGGGGCCGTGGCCATCGTCTCCGCGCTGGAAGCCGCCACGGCGTGGATGCGGGAGCACTGTGACATCGTCGTCTACACGGGCGACTGGCACGGCCTCGAAGACCCCGAAATCGACGCCGTGGCCCCCGATCCCGCCCGGGACACCTACCCCCCGCACTGCATGGGGCGGTCGCCGGACCCGGACGAGCGCGCGGGCGCGGAGGTGATCGCCGAGATCCGCCCTGCGGACCCGGTGGTGCTCGCCCATGACGCGACCGCGGCGGACGGTGCCCGCGTGGCGCGGGAGGCCGTGCGAAAGGGGCGACCGGTATTCATCCGGAAGACCCGGTTCAACGTCTTCGAGGGGAACGCGGGCTGCGAGGCGTTCGTGAAATCGCTGGAGGAAGCGCTGGGCCGCCCGGTCGAGTTCGTGGTGACCGGCGTCGCGCGCGATGTCTGCATGACCCAGGCCGTGGACGGGTTGCAGGCGCGCGGCTACCTGGTCACGGCCGTGCGGGACGCGACATGGGGACTGGGGCTCGAACCCGAGGAGGTCACCCTGGCGCGCTGGGCGGGGAAGGGCAGGGTGGTGACGCTGGCGGAGCTGAAGACGTCCGGCGACGGCTGCAAGTGGGTATAGACGCCTTCGGCGCTCGACCGGTCCGGCGATTCCCGCAGCTCGCGTTGGCGGGTCTCGCCTGGGTCGCTGCCTGCGGGGACGGCGCGACGGAGCCGCCGCCCCCCGATCCTCTTCGCCCGACGACCGTAACCGTCACCCCCGCAACCGTCCAGTTCACGGCGCTGGACGCGACTGTGCAGCTTGCGGCCGTTGTGCGCGACCAGCACGGCCAGGCGATGGCAGGGGTCACGGTGACCTGGTCAAGCAGCACCGCTGCAGTCGCGACCGTGGACGGATCCGGTCTGGTGACGGCTGCAGGCAACGGGACGGCCAGGATTACGGCCACGGCCGGCGGGGCTTCGGGGGTGGCGACCGTGACGGTGACGCAGCCAGTCACACTTTCCGGCACGGTGAGCGATGGCCGGAAGGCAGGCTTGGCCATTCCCGGCGCGACGGTGCAGGTCGAAAACGGAACGACGATGTCCATGACCACCGATTCTCTCGGACGATTCCGGTTCTCGGGCATCTCGGGGGCAACGGTCAGGGTTACCGTCAGCGCTCCACCCAGCTATCGGCCCTTGACCGTGGAAGTTGCGGCGGACCCGGGACGGTTGGATATCGAGTTGTCACACACGGGGATATCCCCGTTCAACGGCACGGTATGGGTCACCCCGGAAATACTCGGACCGGACGACCCCACGTCGTTTGGCAGCGTCACCCACACAGGTCGCGGGGTGCGAGAGATCTTTGACAGGCGGACGAACGCCTGGATCAATGTGAACGCCTACCTGTTCGACGTGCAGTTGGGCGGGAAGACGGTAGAGTGGCAGTTCAATCCGGAATTCGGCAGTGAAAAGGTGGCGCGCGTGGAGATCGACGTGTTCGCGCCCGCGATCGGGCGGCTGCCGGCGGCGTTCCTGACCAACATCCACGAAGTCCAGGTCAATGCAGGCGAGGGGGCCTTCGGGGGCAACTCCAGCGACGGGAGTCTTCTGATTCATACCGAGGACCCAGGAACGAGGCACGCCGTCCGAGAAGGGTTCCTGGAAGAGGTGTTTCTGCACGAAAGCGCACATGCCTCGCTCGATCCGGATCACGCCGACTCACCCGGCTGGCGCGCAGCCCAGCAAGCGGACATGGTGGCCATCTCCGAATACGCAGGCGACTTCCCTGACCGGGAGGATGTTGCCGAGACCATTCTGCCGTACTTCGCGGTCCGCTATCTGCCGGAACGGCTGACCGCGTCGGTTCGCTGGCTCATGAAGATGACGACGCCGAACCGGCTGGCCTATCTTGACGACCAGGAACTGGACATGTCGCCCTATACGCTTCCGGCGGCCGACGTGGTGGTCTGCCCGGTGGTATGGGCGCCGTTGGCAGAGGGGGACTCGCTCCGATTTGAAGACCCACCCATCCCACCTCGGCGGAATCACCCGACCGGATTCCCGCCGATGGGGATCGCGCCGACCTCTCCTACCGGTACCGCACCCCCTCCTTGAACACCAGGTCCACGTTGCGCAGCGCCCAGATGTCTGAGAGCGGGTTGCCGTCCACCACGATCACGTCGGCGAGCTTCCCCGCCTCCACGGTCCCCAACTCGTCCTCCATTCCGAGCAGCTCCGCGCCACGGAGCGTCGCGGACACGATCGCCTCCATCGGGGACATGCCGAGCTCGGTGTAGATCTCGAGTTCGCGCACATGGTTTCCGCTCTCGTGGAAGTTGAGGGTGGTTCCCTTGTCGGTCCCCATCGCGATGGGCGCACCGGCCGCAATCAGCTTCGCCAGGTTCCGGCGTCCGAGTTCGTAGCCGGCCCGGTGCTGCTCCAAATCTTCCGACCCCGCAGCCACCTGTTCGGCCACCCGCTCCCGGCCCTCCTGCACCATGTCGGCGGGCGCGTGGCGGATGTACCACGGGTCCTCCAGGCGGGACGGATCCTCCAGGTAGGTCACGTATACCTCGCGCACCACCATGAGCGGCACCGAGTAGACGTTCTGTTCCACGAAGCGCTGCACGAGCTCGTCCGGGAACTCTCCCTGCGGGCCGATCTGCTCCCGGCCCAGCAGGGTGGGGTGCTCCATCGCGTCGACGCCGGCGTCCAGCACGGCCGTCACGCTCGCGATCGACGAGGTGTGCGTGGTCACGAGGAGCCCGCGCGCGTGCGCTTCCTCGACGATCTCGGTGAGGTCCGCCGTGGACAGCTCCGGCGGCTCGTTGTCGGGTCCGCTGTAGGCGGAGACCTTGATGAAATCGGCCCCGTGCAGCGCGTAGTCCGCCACGATCTCCCGCCCGTGGGCCCCGTCACGCACGGGCAGCCTCATCGCCGCTCGCGCGTAGGCGACCCCCTCCTCGGCGATCCCCGCGAACACTGAATCCGTGGGATCGTCGAACATCCGGTAAACGCCGGGGTAGTTCAGGATCGTACCGGAGGTGAACAGACGGGACCCCGCGATGAGTCCGCTCTCCACGTCCTCGCGCAGCCGGATCATCTCCTCGAGCGGGTCCATGGTGTCCCGCATCGTGGTGATCCCCTGCATCAGGCTCGCGTTCAGGTTGCGGGCGCCGATCTCGTAGTAGGCGCGGTAGCGCCCCGCAAAGTAGGCCGGATGGTTCGACTGCCCGTCGAAGATGATGTGCCCGTTGCCCTCGATCATTCCGGGCATGACGGTCTTGCCGGCCACGTCGATCACCGTGGCGCCGTCCGGCACGGCCACATCGCCGGCTGCTCCGGCCGCCATGATCCGGCCTCCACCCATCACTACCACGGCGTCCTCCACCGCGTCGGCTCCCGTCCCGTCGATCAGGCGCCCGCCCACCAGCGCGGTCACGCCGTGTTGCGGCGGTCCGGCATCGGCACAGGCTGCGGCGAGCGAGATCGCGACGACGAAGAGCCAAACCGGCCGGATCATTGCAGCTCCCGCCGCTCCTCGAGCCCCGTGGCCCGGCGGTTTCGAAGCCGCGTGCCCTCGAACTCGCGCGCGTGGCCCCAGGCGATCATCGTCTGGAACGTCCCGGTTTCGCGGCGCGGGTGGGGGATGCGCTGCGTGTAACTGCCGTCGGGTCCCATTTCCCAGACGCAGCGGCGATCGGCCAACTGGATGTCGAGCACCTGGCGCAACTCGGCGCGGAGCGTCACGTCCTCGACGGGAACCAGCGTCTCGACCCGCGCGCTGAGGTTGCGCGCCATGCAGTCCGCCGATCCGATGTAGTACTCTTCGTCGCCGCCATTGCGGAAATAGTAGATCCGGGAGTGCTGCAGGAAGCGGCCTACGATGCTGATCACGCGGATGTTGTCGGACAGACCCGGAATGCCCGGGCGGATACGGCAGCTGTCCCGCACGATCAGGTCCACCGCCACGCCCTTGCTCGACGCCCTGTAGAGGGCACGCGTCACCTGCGGATCCTCGAGCGCGTTCATCTGGAACTGGATGCGGCCCGGCGAGTCCTCGCTGTGCAACTCGATCTCGCGCTGGATCCGCTTGAGAATCCCGGCGCGCAGGTGTTTCGGGGCCGACAGCACCTTCCAGTACTTGCGCTTCGGGCGGTAGCCGGTGGTCAGGTAGTTGAACAGTTCGGTCAGGTCGGCCCCGATTGCGGAATCGCAGGTAAGCAGGCCGTGATCGCAGTATTGGCGCGCGGTGCCGATGTGGTAGTTCCCGGTGCCGATGTGGGCGTAACGGCGCAGCCCGTCGCGGTCCTGCCGCACGACCAGAATCACCTTGCAGTGGGTCTTGAGCCCGAGCACGCCGTATGTGACATGAATGCCGTCCGCCGACAGCTCGTTGGCCCACTGAATGTTGGCGGCCTCGTCGAACCGCGCTCGCAGTTCGATCACCACGGCCACCTGCTTGCCCGCCCGGGCCGCGTCGACCAGGTGGTTGATGATGCCGCTCCTGGGCGCCATCCGGTAGAAGGTCATCTTGATCGCACGCACCTGCGGGTCCCGGCAGGCTTCCCGGAGGAAGCGCAGGACCGAAGTGTCGAATGCCTGGTAGGGATGGTGAAGCAGGACCGGTCCCTGCTCACGGATCACATCGAAGACGGGTCTCCGTGTGAGCAGGTCGGGGTGTTCCGCCGGGTGGTGGGCCGGATCCTTCAGGGCGGGCAGAGGCAACTCGTGGAGCGCAATCAGGTCGCGCAGGCCGAGCGGTCCCCTCCCTTCGAAGATGTCCCGGTCCCTCAGGCCCAGTTCGTTGGCCAGCATCTTGCGCCGCTTCGGATCGAAGCGCTGCTCGACCTGCAGGCGCACGATCGGCGCCAGGCGGCGCTTCCGCAGGCCTGCCTCTATCGATTCCAGAAGGTCGTCCGCCATACCCTCGTCCACGTCGTAGATCGCGTTGCGCGTGACGCGGAAGATCTCGCACGCCTCAACCCTCATTCCGGGAAAGAGCAGGTCGAGATTGTTGGCCATCACGACCTCCAGCGCGACCCAGGCCGACGACTCGGCTACGCGAACGAACCTGGGGATGCCGGTGCCCACCGGTACCTTTACCCGCGCCAGCGACGGGTTCTCCTCGGAGCGGTAGCGCAGGGTCACCAGCAGGTTCAGCGAGAGGTTGGAGATGAAGGGGAAGGGATGCGCCGGATCGGTGGCCTGCGGGGTCACCAGGGGGTAGATGTTGCGCACGTAGTGGAGCCGCAGCCACTTCCGTTCCTTCTTGCTCAACTGCTGCCAGTCGACGACGCGGACCCCCTCGCCGGCCAGGAGCCCGCGGATCTCGCGGCCGGCCTTCCTCTGCCGCATTTCGAGCTCCCGCACCACCGCGTAACACTGCTCGATCTGCTCGCCCGGGGTGCGCCCGTCGATCGTGCGCCTGGTGATTCCCGCCTCGACCTGCTGCTTCAGGCCGCCGATCCGCTTCATGAAGAACTCGTCGAGGTTGGATCCCACGATCGACAGGAACTTCAACCGTTCCAGCAGGGGTGTCCGCGGGTCCTCCGCCTCGTGAAGGACGCGGAAATTGAAGTTGAGCCAGGTCAGCTCGCGGTTCAGATAGTATTCGGGCCGGAAGAGGTCGTGCCGCTCGGCTTGCGGGGGGATCGGTGTCGGGTCCGCCGGGGTGGTGAACGCGACCGGATCGAGGGATTGTGTGCGTGCCGGGTCCTCGGCGTGGGAGGCTTCCTGGACCTGGCCGCTCTCGTCCTCGGCGACGGTGCGTACCTCGTCGGGGGGAACGCGAGCCGCGTTTTCGCGTACTTCCTGACGAGACCGTGTCGATGCGGAGTCGGACATGCGTAAACATATGTTATGGCAACACGCGGGGCCAGAATGCGTGGATTGTGCCCCGCGTCTCAAACGGTGCTTCGCAAGGCGCATTCAGGTTGACGCTCCTACCCGCGGCGGCGACCTTCACTCTGGTGGCGCCGTGCGCTTCACTTGCGGGCAGAGGAGTAAACGGGAATGACGAGATCAATCGGATTCGGGGCGGTTATTCTTCTCATGGGCTGCTCAACCGCGCCCGCGTCCTTCCATGGCATTGCGCCGCCGGGGAAAGACGCCGCCTACGAGTGTGCCGTAGCCCAGTTGAACATCCTGGGATACACGATCGAGGACGGGAACAGGGGCGCCGGGTTCGTGCGGGGTCGCAAGCAGACATCGGGGCTGGGCACCCAGCTACTGACCGGCAACGCGTACCACGATATTCTCACCGCGACGGCCTTCGACAACCCCGGCACGGGCGAGACCAACCTCCGTGTTGTGGCCTCGAGGGTGGCCGACCACGACATCAGCATACTCGGCGGACTGAGCGACGGGCGGCCCGCAGAGGGCGTGGAGACGATCGCGCCCTCGGACAGCGGCAAGGCCGATGCCCGCGTGCTGTTGGCGGGCTGCGGCGTCAACAACGTGGTCGTGCCGACCCAGGACCAGGAGCAGTTCATGCTCGAAGGGGTCGTTTGACGCAACCCGCGTCGCGGCCCGTGCGCGGGTCGCGTATCCACCAGGTCCGGCGGGAAGTCGACGCCTGCTCACCGGAGGCGCTGCTTTCCGCGGGCGCCGGTGGAGCCAGAGGCTTCTGGGCGCTGGGCGACCGCTGGATTGCCCATGCCGGGGTTGTCGCGGAGATCTCCGTCCCCGGGCGCGTTGCGGGGTCCACCGGGGAGTGCCGTTTCGAGGCGGTGCAGGACCAGGCTGCCGAGCTGTTCGGCGGCATCGACGGCTACGAGCGTTCGCGCGTGTTCGGCGGCTTCGCGTTCGCGCCCCGAAAGAGCGGCGATCGCATGTGGGCATCGTTCCCCCCGGCGCTGTTTCACCTTCCCGAGGCGGAGCTGGAGCACAATCCGGTCACGCGGCAGTGCACCCTGGTGGTCCGCGCGCGGGACAAGGCAGGGGCGCGGCGCAGTTGGGATGCATGGGCGCGGGCCATGGGTGCCGGGGCGCTCTCGCGCTCCGCCCGCCGGCGTCCGGTCGGGGCCGCGTCCGGCGCGAAGCTGGCCGCGCCGAACCTGGAACGCGCCATCTGGAACCGGATGGTGTCGGCAACCCTGCGCCGGATCAGGGACGGCGAGGCCGAAAAGGTCGTGCTCAGCCGGACGATGGAAGTCGACCAGGCCCACCCGGTCGAACCCCTCGAACTGGTGATGGCTCTCTGGGAGGAGAACCATGGCAGTCACGTGTTCCTCTTCGAGCCCGGACCGGGTTCAGCCCTTTTGGGCGCGGCGCCCGAGACGATCGCGTCGGTCGTGAATGGTGTCGTGCGTTCAACGGCGGTGGCGGGCGCCATCGCAGTGGGCGCCGACTCGGTCGAGACCGCGCAGCTTGCCCGCGAACTCTACAACAGCGACAAGGACCGCGCCGAGCACGACTTTGTGGTACGGGACATGGTGGCAAGGCTGTCCGCGCTCGGGTGCACGGTGCGATGCGACGTGGCGCCTCACGTCCTGACGCTCGCGCGCATCCAGCACCTCGAGACCAAGATCGCCGCGAAGGTCCCGGACGCCCTGACCCTCCTGGACATTCTCGCGTCGCTGCACCCCACTCCGGCCGTGTGCGGCATGTCCCGCAACGTCGCGCGATCGATCCTCACGGAGAGCGAGGTGTTCGACCGCGGTTGGTACGCGGGGCCCGTCGGCTGGTTCGCGTCCGACGGCAAGGGCATCTTCGTGCCCGCGTTGCGTTCGGCTGTGGGTACCGGTTCACGCTGGCGGCTCTTCGCGGGCGCCGGGATCGTGGCGGGGTCGGAGCCCGCCCTCGAATGGGAGGAGACGGAACTCAAGTTCCAGCCGGTGCTCCGGGCGATGGCGCGTGCGGGAATCGCCGCCGGGGCCGCCACCGGCTCGGGGTGAGCGCGGCGTGACCGGCGGGGAACTCAACCTCGCGTGGGCACAGGCCATATTCAGCACGCTCGCCGAGTACGGCGTGGAAGAGGTGGAGATCGTGCCCGGTTCCCGGTCGGCGCCGCTCGTCCTCGCGGCTCGCTCACTCCCCGCCATGCGGGCCCGCGTGCACATGGACGAGCGTTCAGCGGGCTACTTCGCGGCCGGATACGCGCGGACCCACCTGGGGCCGGCGGCGGTGGTCACGACTTCGGGTACGGCGGTGGGCAACCTGTTGCCGGCCGTGATCGAGGCCGATCAGTCCGATCTTCCGCTGGTCCTGGTCACGGCCGACCGTCCGCCCGGGATGCGCGGGGCAGACGCCAATCAGACGATCCTTCAGCCCGGGATCTTCGGTGACCGCGTGCGCTTCGAGGCGGACCTGCCGCTCCCGTCGCAGGGCGAACTGCAGAGCACGGGCCCCCGTTCGATGATCGACACGGTGCGCACGGCGGCCCGGCACGCCCTGGGTCCGCCGGGCGGGCCCGTCCACCTCAACGTGCCGTTCGACAAGCCCCTCCAGCCGGAGTCCGTGGAGGGGATCGCGTTGCGGGGTCCGGGCGACGAAGGCCCCCGGCCCTCGGAATCCGAGTTGGCGCGCGTCGCGGAGGCAGAGGCGGCCGAGCCCGGCTCGTGGCGGCCCCGCCCGAGCGGTCGCGTACGGGGGTCCGACCGCGACACGCTGGTCGGACGGTGGCTGGGGGCCGCCCGCCGTCCCCTGCTCGTCGCGGGGCCGGTGTGCGACCCCGGACTCGACGGGCCGGCGGTGGTGCGGTGCGCCGTGCACCGGAACATTCCCGCGCTGGCGGATCCGCTCTCCGGCGCGCGCTTCGCAGTCGGCATGGACGAGGCCGGCGACGCGCCCATTCTGGGTGCGTACGACCATTTCCTGCGCGTTCGCGAGGCGGTCGAGAGCCTGGAGCCCGACCTGATCATCCGGGTGGGCCGCACGCCGACCTCGGGGGTCCTCGAAGCGGCCCTGGCAACGTGGAAGCACGCGACGCACATCGTGATCGACGACGGGACGCACCGCAAGGACTACCAGGGTCTGGCGGACCACTATGTGCACGCTCCGGCGTCGCGCGTACTCGATCGTCTGGCGCGTGACGACGGCGATGGCGACGGTGCCGGGCCGCCCGCCTCCTCGCTGCTCCGCTGGACGCGCCGCTGGATGGAGATCGAGGCGGCTGCCTGGGAGGCCGTCGAGGCGGGCGCCGCCGACGCGGACAACGAGGGCGCCTACGCGGCGGCGGCGATTCGGGCCCTGCCCTCGGGCGCGACCCTGTTCGTCTCGTCGTCCATGCCGGTCCGCGACGTGGACGCCTACGGCCGCCCCGCCACGCGCGGCCTTCAGGTCCTCGGCAACCGGGGTGCGAGCGGAATCGACGGCATCGTCTCGTCGGCGCTCGGGTGCGCCGCCGGGGGCGCCGGTCCCGTGGTCGCGCTGGTCGGCGATCTCGCCTTCTACCACGACATGAACGGCCTCCTCGCGGCCCGCGACCGGGACCTCAACGTCGTGTTCGTCTTGGTCGACAACGACGGAGGCGGCATCTTTCACATGCTTCCGATCCGCGACCTCGAGCCGGTATTCACGCCCTACTTCGCGACGCCGCACGGGCTCGACTTCCGGCACGCGGCACGGATGTACGGTCTGCCCTTCACGGACGCGGCGAGCCCGCAGGAGCTGGAGGAGGCAGTCGCGTCGGCCGTGGGGCGGCGGGGAGCAGAGGTGATCCGGGTGCGAACCGACCGCGAACGAAACCGGCGGAGCCACCGCCGTGTCCAGGCGGAGGCGGCCCGGAGCGTGAACGAGCTCTTGAACCGGGAGATGCAATGACCGACACCGCCTGGAAGACGGTGAAGTCCTACGAGGACATCACGTACGGGAAGCGCGACGGGGTCGCACGGATCGCCATCAACCGCCCCGAGGTGCGCAACGCGTTCCGTCCGGAGACGCTGTTCGAGCTTCTCGACGCATTCAACGACGCCAACGAGGACTCGTCGATCGGCGTGGTGCTCCTGACGGGCGAGGGGCCTGCGAAGGACGGCAAATACGCATTCTGTTCGGGCGGCGATCAGCGCGTGCGGGGCGATGCCGGCTACGTGGGAGGCGACGGAGTGCCGCGTCTGAACGTTCTCGTTCTGCAGCGCCTCATCCGCACGATGCCCAAGCCGGTGATCGCTCTGGTGGCCGGATACGCCATCGGCGGCGGCCATGTGCTGCACGTGGTGTGCGACCTGACCATCGCCGCGGACAACGCCGTCTTCGGCCAGACCGGCCCCAAGGTGGGCAGCTTCGACGGCGGCTTCGGCTCGTCGTTCCTCGCGCGCATCGTCGGCCAGAAAAGGGCCCGCGAGATCTGGTACCTGTGCCGCCAGTACAACGCCCGCGAAGCCGAGGAGATGGGCCTGGTGAACAAGGTGGTTCCCGTGGATCGGCTCGAGGACGAGGGGTTCGCGTGGGCGCAGCGGATCCTCGAGCACAGCCCCCTCGCGATCCGGCTTCTCAAGTCCGCGTTCAACGCCGATGTCGATGGACAGGCGGGGCTCCAGGAACTCGCCGGCAACGCCACGCTCCTGTTCTACATGACCGAGCAGGGCCAGGAGGGGCGCGACGCCTACCTCGAGAAGCGCAAGCCGGACTTCCGGAAGTATCCCTGGCTGCCATGGTGACGGTTACCCGCACCAAGGCCTGGATCCTCGCCACCCGGCCGCGCACGCTCACGGCGGCGTCCGCTCCGGTCGTCGCGGGCACGGGCTTCGCGGCCGCGCACGGCCAGTTCGCCGCGGGACCGGCCGTGGCCGCGCTGGCGGGCGGCCTCCTAATCCAGATCGCGACCAACCTGGCCAACGACTACTACGATTTCTTCAAGGGCAGCGATACCGCCGAGCGGCTCGGGCCCGTCCGCGTCACCCAGGCGGGCCTGCTGTCGCCCGAGTCGGTGTGGCGCGGCATGGCGCTGACGATGGTGGCGGCCTTTCTGATCGGCGTGTACCTGGTTGCGGTCGGCGGGTGGCCCGTGGCGGTCATCGGGCTGCTGTCGCTGGCGTTCGCCGTCGGGTACACGGGGGGGCCGTATCCGCTATCCTATCACGGTCTAGGGGACGTGGGCGTCTTCATCTTCTTCGGGCTCGCCGCCACCGCGGGGACGTACTACGTGCAGGCCCTCGCCTGGTCGGCCGACGCGATCGTCGCCGGGGTGGGGATGGGGGCCTTCAGCACGGCGATCCTGGTCGTGAACAACCACCGTGACCGCGAGACCGACGCCGCTGCCGGGAAGCGCACCCTTGCCGTGCGGTTCGGCGACCGCTTCAGCGTGGCGCAGTACTTCGCGTGCCTGGCGGTAGCGGCCGCCGTGCCGATTGCCGGCATTGCCGCGATGGGGTGGTCGCCGTGGACGCTCCTGTCGCTGGCCGGGTGGCTGCCGTGCATTCCGGCCGGGTCGCGGGTCGTGGCCGTGCTCGGCGATCCCGGCGGCGTGGACCGGCGCACCCTGAACCCCGCGCTGGGACAGACCGCCCGAGGCGTCGCGTTCTACGGGGCCGGGCTCGCGGTCGGCATCCTCCTTGGAACGCCTTGACCCCCGCAAGCGATCTTGCGCGGCGGGCCGCAACCACTCCCGACGCCACCGCGCTGACCCGGGATGGCGGACGCCTCACCTTCGCCGAGCTTGACGAGGCCGCAACCGGCTGGTCGAACCGCATCCGCGATGCCCGCGTGCCGCCCCGCTCCTTCGTCACGCTGTGCCTCACGCCCGGCCCACAGGCGATCGCCGCGCTGTTCGGAGCGTGGAGGAGCGACTGCATCGCAATGCCGCTGCATGAAGGCCTTACTGATGCCGAGGTCGCGCATGCCCATCGAATTGTCAACCCTGCTTTACATATTGACAACTCCGGTTTCCATTTTCCGGGCCGTGACGCGACCGTGCGGCCCGATGTGCCGTCCCACGTTGTCGCCTTCCTGCTCACCTCGGGCTCCTCGGGCGCACCCAGGGCGATCGGCTTCGATCACGACGCCCTCGCCGCTTCGGCCGCGGCCGTCACCCGCCGGCTGGCCCTGACCTCGGACGACCGCTGGGGACTCTGCCTGTCCGTCGGGCACGTGGGCGGCATGTCGCTGGTGGTGCGGGCCGTGATGAACGGCTCGTCGGTCCGGCTCTGGCGGTCGTTCGACGAGAACGCGGTCGCCGGGGCCGTGCTCGCCGGAGACCTGACCCACCTGGCGGTCGTCCCCGTCATGCTTCGCAGGATTCTGGCGCGTCTGACGGAGGCTCCCGAAACCCTGCGCTGCGTCCTCGTAGGGGGCGCAGCGGCGTCGCCAGCCCTCCTCGACCAGGCCTGGCGCGCAGGACTCCCGGTCGCCCCGACCTGGGGCATGACCGAAACCGCGTCGCAGGTCGCCACCGCGCCGCCCCAACTGGCGCGCCGCTTTCCCGGCACGGTGGGCCGGCCGATCGCGGGCGTGGAGGTCCGTGCCGGTCGCGGGAACGTGCTGTCGGTTCGGGGACCCACGCTGGCGTCCGTGGCAATCCCCGGTCCGGGCTGTCCGGCCGAACCGCTGCGCGCGGGCCCCGCCGGCTGGTTTGTCACCAGGGACGTCGGCAGGGTCGATGACGATGGGCTCGTCTGGATCGAGGGACGCGAGGACGCGATCATTGTGAGTGGGGGACTGAACGTGAGCCCCCGCGAGGTCGAGCGCCTGATCGAGACGCTCCCCGGGGTGGCCCGGGCGGTGGTGTTCGGCGCGCCGAGCGAAGAATGGGGCGAGGTGGTGGTAGCGGTGGTCGAGCCGGACGGGTCGGCGGGAGTGTCCGCCCCCGACATCGAGCGACACTGCCGCGCCCGTCTCGCGCGGGGCCGGTGGCCGAGGCGGATCGTCGTCGTGGACGAGTTGCCGCGGACCCGGACGGGCAAGGTGATGCGGGCGCGGGTGGCCGAACGATACGGCCCGGGATTGGAGACATGGACATGATCGACGAATTCCGCCGCCGAGGTCTCCTCGCGGACGCGACTGAGCACGCGCCAGCCGCGCTCAACGCGGGACAGGTCACAGGCTACATCGGCTTCGACCCCACCGCCTCGTCGCTGCACGTCGGGTCCCTCGTCCCGATCATGGGGCTCGTCCACCTGCAACGGGCCGGCCACTGTCCGATCGCCCTGGTGGGCGGCGGCACGGGGCTGATCGGCGACCCCTCCGGCAAGGCGCAGGAACGCCTCCTCCTCGACCGGGCCCGGGCCGAAGAGAACGCCGAGGGGATTCGCAAACAGCTGGCGGCCTTCCTGGACTTCGATTCCCGCACCAACCCCGCCCGCATGGCGAACAACCTCGAATGGCTGGGCGAGCTCGGATTCGTCGACTTCCTGCGCGACATCGGCAAGCACTTCTCGGTCAACGCCATGCTGCGCAAGGAATCGGTCCGGCGGCGCCTCGCGGATGAGGAGTCCGGAATCTCGTTCACCGAATTCTCCTATCAGCTCCTTCAGTCCTACGACTTCTGGGAGCTCAATCGCCGCTACGGCTGCACCCTGCAGATGGGCGGCTCGGACCAGTGGGGCAACATCACCGCAGGCATCGACCTGGTGCGGAGGCTCGGCGGGCCCCGCTGCCACGGGATCGTGTTCCCCCTGCTGACCGCCTCCGGGGGCGCGAAGTTCGGCAAGACGGAGGAGGGGACCGTATGGCTGGATCCCGACCGCACGTCACCCTACCGCTTCTACCAGTTCTGGCTGAACGCCGAAGACGCCGACGTCATTCGCTACCTGCGCCTCTTCACCCTGCTCGGCGAACCCGACCTCGCGGCCCTCGAACACGCCGTCGCCGAGAGCCCGCATCGTCGGGACGCGCAGCGCCGGCTGGCCGCCGAGGTGACGCGCACCGTGCACGGAACCGATGGGCTGGAGCGCGCGGAGCGGGCGTCGCGGGTGCTGTTCGGCGGCAGCCTGGAGGGCCTGGGGGCTGCGGATATCGAGGAGATCTTCGCGGATGTGCCGTCGACCGGACTTGCGAGGTCCGCGCTGGATGGACCCGGCATCGAGTTGGCCGTGCTGATGGCGGATGCGGGCATGGCGGCGTCCCGCAGCGAGGCGCGGCGCCTCATCAGGGGCGGAGGGGTCTACCTGAACGGCTCGCGTGCCACCGACACCGGCGTCCGCGTTGGCGCGGCGCATCCACTCCACGAGCGCTTCCTGGTCGTCAGGGTCGGCAAGAAGCGCTATTTCCTGGTGGAGCTCGATTAGCGGATGCTCGCGTTCGGCATCCGACGCGCCGTGTAGTATATTCGGGCCAATCACACCTTCGAATGGTAGCCTGAATGAGAAAAAGCCCAGAACGTTGTGTCCAGGACGGTGGTGGCACCGCCGTGTTTGCGTGGGTTCCCCGGTGCGCCTGCGTGATGGCCGCGCTGCTTGCCGCGGCTCCCCTCTTCGCCCAGGACTCCGAGTCCGGCACCGCCGCCGGCGGTGCGGCCGGAACCCTGCCCGCGACCGCCACGGCCGTCGAGGTCACCGAATCCCCGACCGTGGACGGGCGGCTCGATGAATCCGTCTGGCGACAGGCGGGGGCCATGACCGGCTTCACCCAGCGCGTGCCCTTCGACGGACAGGCCGCCAGCGAGCGCACCGAAGTCCGCGTGATCTTTGACGACCAGGCGCTCTACATCGGCGTCTGGGCCTTCGACAGCCGGGCTGACGCCATCACCTACGGCGAACGCATTCGCGACTACGAAGTCAACCAGAGCGATGCCGTCGTCTTCGTGCTCGACACCTACAACGACGACCAGAACGGCTTCGTCTTCGGGACCACCCCGACCGGCATCGAATACGACGGTCAGGTCGCGAACGAAGGGCGCGGGGGAGGCCGCTTCCAGGGGGGCGGATTCAACTCGCGGCAGCGCTTTCAGTCCGGGTCAGGCGGCGGTTTCAACAAGAACTGGGACGGAAGCTGGACGGTCGCCACCACCACCGACGACGAAGGCTGGTACGCCGAATTCCGCATCCCCTTCAACACGCTGCGGTACGGGAACGACAACGCGACCTGGGGCTTCAACGTCAATCGCCGCATTCGGCGGCTCAACGAGGAGTCGTTCTGGACCCCGGTTCCGCGCGAATTCAACCTCTACCGCCTGAACTACGCGGGCGACCTGGAGGGACTCAGGCCGCCGCTTCGGCGCCTGGCCACCGTGACCCCGTACATGCTGGGCTCCACCGGGCGCGACTACACCACCGCCACCAGCTTCTCCCGTGACGGCAACCTCGGCGGCGAGGTGAAGTTCCAGGTCACGCAGGGCCTCACGCTGGACGTCACCTACAACACCGACTTCGCCCAGGTCGAGGTCGACGACCAGCAGCTCAACCTGACCCGCTTCTCGCTCGACTTCCCGGAAAAGCGGCCGTTCTTCCTCGAGAACGCCGGCTTCTTCAACGTCGGCGGAGGCGGTGCCGATCTCTTCTTCAGCCGCCGGATCGGGATTGCGAGCGGGCAGCCCGTGCCGATCCGGGGCGGGGCACGGCTCTCGGGACGCGCCGCCGGGCTGAACGTCGGGCTCCTGCACATCCAGACCGACGCGGCCACCAGCCTGGCCGACGCGCACGGCTATTCCGTGGCTCGGCTGGCCAGGGAACTGCCCAACCGCTCGCGCATCGGGGGGCTGTTCGTCAACAAGAGCGGCCCCGACGGCGACTTCAACCGCACCTACGCGGCCGATGTCTCGGTGGGGGTCGGCGAGGCACTGACCTTCGGCAGCTTCGTCGCCCAGACCGACGACCCCGGATCGATCGACAACGAGTACGCCTGGGACTTCTCGGGCAACTGGAGCAGCCGGAGTGTGACCGTCACGGCCCAGGTCCGCGAGATCGGCGAAGGCTTCAACCCGGAGGTCGGGTTCCTGCCCAGACGCGGATATCGGTACTACCAGTACCACACCATGTACAAGATCCGGCCGTCGTGGCTGCGGGAGATCCGGCCGCACGTTTCGTTCTACACCTACAACAGCCGCAAGACCGGCGTCGAGCACGGCTTCCAGGAATCCGCCCGCCTGCACATCGATTCGCACTGGGAGTGGCCCTCGGGCGCGCAGATCCACACGGGTGCGAACCTCAACACCGAGGGCATCTACGCTCCGTTCGAGATTTTCGGCACGGGGGTGGTCGTGCCGGAGGGGACCTACAGCGGCTGGGAGTCACAGCTCGTCTTCAACAGCAACCCGGCGGCCAGGTTCTCCGCTACGTCGCGGATCAACTTCGGGAGCTTCCTGAGCGGTTCGCGGTGGGGCGGCAACGGGTCGCTCACCTTCCGGCCCAACGCGTCGTTCAGCACCTCGGCGCGCATCAACTACTTCGACGTGAACCTCCCGCAGGGCGAGTTCGAGACCGTCCTGCTCGGCATGAACTTCGGCTACTTCTTCACCCCGCGCATCTACCTGCAGTCGCTCGTCCAGTACAGCAACCAGGTCGACAGCTGGTCCGCGAATCTGCGCTTCGGCTGGCTCAACACGGCGGGCACCGGGCTGTTCATCGTCTACAACGACGTGCAGGGCTTCGACTATCCGGACGGGCTCAACCCCGACGGAGGGCGGTTCGTGGAGAGGGGGACTCTGGCGCGCTCGTTCATCGTGAAGTTCACGCGGCAGTTCAATCTGTTGGGAGGGTAGGATGAAGGGCGAAGGCGGCAGTTTCCGGAACCGACGGCCCATGGAGGCCGGGAACCGGGCGACGGGAGCGAGGAGAAGTCTCCTGATTCTGGCCCTTGTGGGCCTCATCACGGGTGCTGCCTGTGCCGCCATTGACCACGAAGCACTTCACTTCGCGCTCAGCAAGTCCGTGCCGGAGAAGGACGCGGCCATCGCCCCGCCCGGCGAATTGCGCCTCTGGTTCACGCAGGAGCCGCAGGACAACTCGATCTCGATTCGCCTGCTGGCGGGAGAGGAACTGGTCGAAACGGGACCCGCCGTGCAGGACCCCGATGACGGCACGGTCTTCAGCGTCGCCCTCGAAAACGCTCTCGCGGCCGGCGCGTATACGATCGCGTGGCGCGGGCTGGGCCAGGACGGCCACGTGGTTCGGGGCGAGATTCCCTTCTCGGTCGTGGTCGAATAGAGCAGCCGTGGAGACACACTGAACGCAGGGTCGATCCCGGAGGCCGCAGTCGGCTGGCTTCACTTCGCGGCGCTTGTCGCAGTCTGGGGGGCGGTCTCGAGCCGGTGGCTCATCGTTCCCCGCACGCCCGAACGCCTGCAGGACGCGCTCGTCGATACGGCTCGGCGGTTGGGGCTGCTGGCGAGCGCCGTGCTCATCGTCGCGATGGGACTCGTGTTCTGGCGCCAGTTGGCGGACTTTCGCGACCCCTTCGTGCCGTGGCGGGAGGACGCGGCCATCCTGCTGGGCACGGGGTGGGGCCGGATCTGGATCCTTGGCATGGTCGGCTCGATCCTGATGCCGGTGCTGTTTCTGGCCGCGTCACCTGCCGTGCGGCGCGGGGCTGCTCGACGGCCATCCTGGGTTCTGGCCACGGTCCTCGCCCTTGCGATGTGTGTATTCCCCGCGCTCACGGGACACGCGGCCGGCAGCGAAAACCTGGGGGCGCTGCTGATCCCGGCCGACACACTCCATGTTTTGGCCGCCGGAAGCTGGATCGGCGGTCTCCTCTTCGTGCTGGTCGCCGATGGCAGGGAACGACGCCGAGATGGTCCGGATGGCAGCCTCCTCGCCGACCTGGTGCCGGTGTTTTCGCCGGTCGCACTCGTCTCCGCCGGTGTGCTCCTCGCGACGGGCACCCTGGCAGCTTTCGTTCACGTGGAGTCGGTGCGTGCGCTCTTCGCGTCCACCTATGGACGATTGCTGCTGGCGAAAGTCGCTCTCGTCCTGCTCGTGATGATCCTGGGCGCGGTCAACTGGCGGCGCCTGACGCCGCTGCTGCTGGATGAGAAGGCCGATGTCCCGATCCGCCGAAACGCGATCCGGGAACTCGTCATCGCACAACTCGTGATCGTGGTCACGGCCCTGCTGGTGCACACCTCGCCGATGGGCGGTTAGCGCCGCGCAACGTTTTCGCGTGCCAGTGTTGCGTCAACCGCTTGCCGCGCCGCATGAAGGCAGCTCGCTTGCGACACCCTCGTCGCCCGCCGCGCGCGACTCGACCGAGACCTTCCAGCGCACGCCGGTCCCGAACCAGCCCGTGCCGTCGCCGAAGACCGAGGGAACGGGAACTTCGCCGCCAAAGTCGATCCGGCCGAGGCGGACCCAGTTGGCCCAGTTGCGGTCGATCGCGCCGATCGCGACCTCCGCGCTGGAGCCTTCGGGAAGTCCCTCGCGAAGTGTCGTGTACAGGACCGTCGGCTCCAGATCGAGCTGGTCGAAAAGGAAACCGCGCGGAAAGGCGATTTGGGTCTGGTCGGCGCCTCGCAGTGTGACCTCGAGGTGCAGGGGGTACTCGCTGTCCCACAAATCCCCAAGCCCTGCGAATCTCGCTTCCGCGATGTAGCCCGAACTTCCCGCGGAGCGGGTCCAATCGAAACGATAACCCGTGTCCGGATCCAGGCGGCAGCGTCCGTCCTCCAGGGACATTTGCGACGGAGCGAACAGACCTGGCATGCGGCTCTCTCCCGTCAGGACGCCGCCGTCAGGAAGCGTGACCGTAAGGGTCAACCGTTCCCCCGGCGCAAAGTGGAACGCCGGAGCGACGGCAAGGTGGCAGGATCCGGCAGGGGGGCGGGTGAACCCCCCCAAGAGTTGGGTCACGCATGTCGCAAGCGGGTCGGGAACCTCCGCCAGCTGCAGCACCCGCCCGGATTCGCCCGCGATCCGGACCGAAGCACCCGGCTCTTCGTGTTCCCAATCACGATGGAATCGGGTGATCAACGCGCTGGCGCGCGTGTCGACGCGGGACGGGTCGAGCGGATCGACGGTGAGCACAACGGTCACACCGGCCAGGATCAGATCCGGTATGGGTTCGGTCTGCACTTCGGCGAGTTCGCAGCCGCCCAGCAGGATCAGGACCCCCGGTGCCTGCCAACATCTCGGGCGGGTCCCGGCGGATCTCCAACGGACGCAACGCAACGACTTGTGCTGGCTCATCAGAATGACACCTCCACTCCGATGGTGGGCAGGATGGGGAGCATGGAAGTCCCCTGGCGAACAGGAACGTCCGTTCTGTAGTCGAACGAGTAGAAGAGCACATTCCTGCGGTTGTACAGGTTGATCACGTTGAGATAGGGCGTGATCCTGCCCCACGCCTTTTCCCACGTCCGGCGGACGGTGACGTCCATACGATGCCGTGCCGGGTAGCGATCTCCATTTCTGGGACCGAGAGCTACGGCCCTGGTAAAGGTAGGATCGACCAGCAGGTCGACCATCCGCGTACGATAGATGGCGAAGACACCGAGCGTTCGCGTGTACGGCAGTCCGGTGCCGAAGTTCCAGCGCAACCCGCCCTCGATGCCCCAGGGCAGTTGACGGCGAGCCACGAGATCGACGTCGAGGCGGCGGTCGAACACCGGCGGATACTGGATCAGGGGCGCCGGATCCAGGCCCGACCCGGTATCACGGAAGGTGCGCTCCGCCTTGAGGAGCGACAGTGAGAGCCAGCCCGTGGTCTCGCCCAGGTCCCGGCGAATCATCAGGTCGGCCCCGTAGGCGCGCCCCTCGCCAGACATCAGGTCGTCCGTAGGATCGTCGGGATCGTCGGCCCAGTCCGGAGCCGCCAAACCCTCGAAGCGGCGATAATATCCCTCGAGGCTGACAAACCAGGCATCGTCCGCCCCCACAAAGCCCTCGACACCTCCCTGCACGTGTTCCGAGACGACAACGGGGGCCATGCTTCCGGAGAGCATCCACCAGTCCGGACTGATGGGGAGCTTCTCGTCCCGCACCGAGAGAATGAACTGGGAGTACCGGCCTGCCGCAGCCCGCGCGGCCCAGGCACCGCCGCCCAGAAAGCGCTTGATAGCGAATCGCGGCGAGACAACCGTGGCAGAAGGGGCATCGGCGGACCTCCAATGGTCCAGCCGCAGCCCGCCTTCCAGTAGCCAGCGCGAATTCGGAGTCCAGCGGACCTGTGAGTAGACGGCCGACTCGATGCCGTCTTCCCGTCCAGTCGGAAACGCCTCCGGTATCCCGCCTTCGAAGGCGTTATGGTGTTCCAGCCGGCCAATTGACCAGCCGGACTTCCAGCTCAGACGGGGTCGCGGCCTGCGTTCCAGATCGCCACCGAGGGAGAACTGGCTGATGCGGGTGGCGATCCGCACGTCCCCGAACTCGTCGAATTCGAACACTCCGTTGAAGCGCGAAAAGGAGCCGTACAGATCCACGGCGCCGCCACCCCGGAGGGGACGGGTCCAGGAACCTCCCACGGCATCGTTCCCCCACCGCCATTCCGGTTGGAATGAGTCACCGTCCGGGCCGTCGTCGATGTCGGATCCGTCCCAAATTGCGAGATCCCTGATGTCGACGATGTCCCGGCCCGAATACCCGGTAATGCTGATCCTGTCCCCCTTCTTCGTCCACGCCTCGAAACCGGTCTGCAGATCGTTGAGGCGATATGGGAAAGGAGCCTCCAGAAACGTTCTGGTGACCACGTCCAGATAGCTGCGGCGGCCGGACACTCTCCACCGTGCGCTCGCGAGGCCGAGCCGTTCCTTCAGACCATCCGACAGGCCGCCCTTCACCGCCGCGCGGCTCGCGATCAGGCTCACGCCCGCGTCGACTCCCAGCTCTCCGTCGCCCAGATCGGATTCGACCAGCAGCACCGACGACGTCCGTCCGCCGTACTCCGCGGGGAAACCACCGGTGTGCAGTTCGGCCCGCTGCACCATGTCGCCGTTGAAGACGGAGAACAGGCCCAAGGCGTGGAAGGGGTTGAAGATGGGCATCCCGTCCAGGAGGATCAGGTTCTGGTCGGCCGAGCCGCCCCGGACGTTGAAGGCAGCGTTGAAGTCGGAGACTCTGGTGACGCCGGGCAACACCTCGACGCTCTTGATCGGATCCGGCTCCGCGACGCCCGGAATCGCCTTGATTTCCCGGCGGTTCAGTTCCTGGACCGTTGTGCCGGCGGACTGCTCGAACCGATTGCGCTGCCGGCTACGTGAGCCTTCCGCCTGCACGCCCGGCAACTCGACGGCCTGTGGAGCCAGACTCACTTCCAACTGATGGTCGGACCCCGGCGTCACCTCGACGACCTGTTGATGGAGAGCATAACCGATACGAGTGACGGTCAGCAGATAGGCGCTCGGCGTGAGGTCGTGAAAGGCGAAGAAGCCCAGTCGGTCGCTGCCGCTCACCAGCTGTTCGGTAGTGTCCGCCGCCAACAACAGACGCACCGTGGCGTCCTCGATCGGGACGGCCACCTCGGACCTTACCCGCCCGCGCAGCACACCGTCGGCGTCGGGCATCTCGTATCCGGTCCTCGGTACCACGACGACCTGCGACCCCAGCTCGACGTATCCCAGATCCGTGCTGGCCAGGAGGTGGTCGAGGGTCCGCGCCAGGTGCAGCGTCGCGCAGTCGCAATCGACGCGCAGGTCGGCCGGCAGCAGGCTGGGGCTGAAGGCGATCTGCACCTGCGCGCGCTCGGCAAGCTGGACCAGTGCGTCCTCGAGGAGGGCCCGCTCGATCGAAAGGCGGGAGACGGTCGCCAGGAGGGTTCCCGGCTCGGGATCGATCCCGGTCTCGCCCCTGAGCGCAGCCAGCATTTGCTCGTCCTGGGCGGCGAGCGGCGGCGCGACGGCGCCGGTGAGGAGCGTGGCGAGCGCTGCAACGGTTGCCAGGCGCAGCCACGTTGGCCGAGCCGACCGCCCGGTCCTCCGCGCGCCCCGCGACCTGCCCCGGTCCATCTGCACGGCCTTCACGAGCCCGCTCCCGAATCGGCGCTCTCCATCCTCACAACCCCTCCGGCGATGCTGCACCGCGCGTCGACGACGCTGCAAACCACGGTCATCACTTCTTCAAGCGACTTGGACTCGAACCACATCGTCAGGGTGCGATCGAGCAGCACCGGGTCGCTGACCACCACTTCGGTGCGGTATCGCTCCTGGACCTCGGCCATCGCCACGCCCAGCGGAGTGTCGTGGAAGATCAGGAAGTCGTCCAGCCAGGCGGCGACGGTCTCCATCGGGGGCGCGGCCGCGAGATCCTGCGGCTGGCCGCGCAACAGCCTGGTCGTCTGCCCGGCCCCGACCTGCACTTCGTGACCCGGACCGGCCAGGGCAACCCGCCCTTCGATGACCGCGACGGCCAGCTCGTCGGCGCCCGCGGCCAGGTGGAACCGTGTTCCGAGTACCTGCGCCGTCCCCGCATCCGTGACGATGCGGAACGGCCGCGTCTCGTCGGTTGCGACGGCGAAGAAGGCCTCGCCCTGGAGCGTCACCTCGCGCGTCGATCCCTGGGGAGACTCCGCGGGCCAGGCAGCGCTCAGCCGGCTGACGGGCCCGAGGCGGATCACGCTACCGTCTGTCAGCCGCACCATCTCGGTCTCTCCCGGGCCGGTCGCGAACTCCTGGATCGGCATCATGGCGTCGCCGCCGCCCAACTGGGCGACAACTCGCCACAGCACCGCGCACACGACGCCCACGACCCCCACCGCCGCCCAGTCGCTCCAACGAAGCCAGGAACGCCTGGGCCGCAGCCTCCGCCCGAGGCCCGCTCCACCACGCTCAACCGACCGGACCACACGCGCCTCCGCGCGCCAGATCAAGTCCTCGACCTCGGGCCTCTCGCCCGGATCCATCCGGCGATCCACCACGCTCCCCACCTCGACCATGCGGCGCAGTTCCGCCAACTCGCGCTGGCGTTCCGCCGAGCCGTCGAGCCAGGCGGTGACCGTCGCATTCTCGTCTTCGCTCGCCTGCTTGCGCAGGTACCGGAGCAGCAACTCGTCCATCTAGTCCTCCTTGATTGCCTGCCGCACAGCTCGCAGCGCGGCGCTCATCTGGTTCGCGACGGTAGGCACCGAGATTCCCATAACCGCGCCCGCTTCGGCGTGGCTGAGTCCGCGCTGGAAGACCAGCTCGAACACCTCGCGGCGCCGCTCGGGCAGCGACGCGACGGCCGCTTCGAAGGCATCGGCCAGGATCCTGGCGTCGAGCACTTCGGCAGGCGTGGCGGGCCGGGTGGTGTCCGCGGGATCCTGCCGCTCCAGCCACCGCCGCCGCACGCCGGACTTCCGTTTCTCATCGATCACCAGGTGCCGGACGATCCTGTACAGGTACGCGCGCGCTGATCCGCGCGGCCGCCACGAGCGCCGCCGCTCCCATACCTGAATGAACGCCTCCTGCACGACATCGCGGGCGATCTCCACATCGCGCAGCTGCCGCGCGGCGTAGCGCACGAGCTCGGGCCAGCAGAGATCCATCAGCTGGCCGAGCGCCCTCGACGACCCGCCCTTGATCGAGACCATGAGGGGCTCGATCCGGTGGGCTACGGCCGTGGCGGGCTTGTCGTCCGTGTCGCGCATGACGTGGATGTTTCGCATTCGGGCGATCCGTGCATGTTCAGGTCGGGTCCGGGTCTCGCTCCGAGTTCCGTCCAAGTGATCTCGGTGCTTCTACAGGGACAAGCGCACAAGCAGCAGGTTCCTACTATGGCTCCTCCCGCGCGGTTTCCCTACGATGTCAGAAACCCGCAACCGAGCTGGAGGCCGCTCCCGACCCGGAGATCACCCCATGACGACCAACCGCCCGAGGCCTTCCCGCCTCCTCATTCGCCGCTTGGCCCTGTCTTTTCCGGTTGTGGCGCTGGCGGCCGCCGCCTGCACCGACGCCGCTCCCCCAGCCGACGACGCCCCATTCGACGTCCTCATCACCGACGCCCGCGTGATCGACGGAACCGGCGCAGCGCCGTTCGACGCCGATGTCGGCCTTCGCGGCGACCGCATCATCGCGGTGGGCGCGCTGGCGGACCGCGAAGCCGCCCGCACCATCGACGCCGCCGGCCGAGTGGTCGCCCCGGGGTTCGTCGACATGATGGGCCAGGCCAGCCTCGTCCTCATCACCGACCCCCCGAGCGCCGAAAGCAAGCTGCGCCAGGGCATCACCACCTACCTCTCCGGCGAAGGCGGCTCGCCCGCGCCCCAGAGCGACGCCACGCTGCGCAACCCGCCCGTGATCGACGGCGACACCCTCCGCTGGCGCCGCTACTCGGAGTACTTCGCGATCCTGGAGCGCTATGGCATCCCGATCAACGTGGTCCACGATGTCGGCCTGACCCAGGTGCGGCGCGTGGTGCTCGGCGACGAGGACGTTGCGCCGACGCCCGAGCAGCTCGAACAGATGAAGGCGCTCGTAAGAGAGGGGATGGAGGATGGAGCCGTCGGCGTGTCCACGTCCCTGATCTATCCGCCGGCTATCTACGCATCCACGGAGGAGCTGGTAGCCCTCAGCGCGGTGGCCGGCGAGTACGGTGGCGTCTACTTCACGCACATGAGGAACGAGAGCCACGCGGTCCTCGAAGCCATCCGCGAGGCCATCACGATCGGCGAAGGAGCGGGCGTCCCCGTCCACATCTACCACCTCAAGGCAGCCGGCCAGCGCAACTGGCCCCTCATGGACGAGGCCCTCGCGCTGATCGACTCGGTCCGCACCGCCGGGATGGACGTAACCGCCGACATCTACCCGTATGTGCGCAACGGCATCGGCCTGGGCTCGTTCCTGCACCCGCGCCACTACGCCCGCGGCACCGGGGCCTTCCTGGCGACACTCGGCGATCCCGACCTGCGCGCCCGGCTGCGCGAAGAGGTCGAAACCGATTCCGAGTGGGAGAACTGGTATCAGCACGTCGGGATGGACTGGAACAACGTGCTGATCGTCTCGGCCTCGGACGCCGTCGACCCGAACGTCGTCAACCGCTCGGTGGCCGAGGCGGCGGAGGTGCTCGGAACCGACCCCTGGAACGCCTTCTTCGACCTGGTGCAGGCGGGCGGCGTCAGCGTGAACCCGCTCAGCATGAACGAGGAGCAGAAGTGGGCCGCCCTGCGCGCGCCGTTCGTCATGATCGACACCGACGCCTCGCCGGTGAACCCGGCGTCGGTCTCGGGCACGCACCCCCGGGCCTTCGGCGCGTTCCCGCGCGTGATTGCCAAGTACGTCCGTGAGGACGGCGTGATCTCGCTGGAGGAGGCGGTGCGCCGGATGACCTCGCTGGCCGCGCGCCGCCTGGGATTCCAGGACCGCGGCACCGTCGAACCCGGTATGGTCGCCGACCTGGTCGTCTTCGACCCGGCGCGGCTGCGGGACCGGGCCGACTTCGGGACCGACGCGACGCTGCAGTCCGAAGGCGTGGACTACCTGTTCGTGAACGGCGAGCTGGTCATCGACGACGGGGAGTTGACCGACGCCAGGCCGGGGAGGCTGCTGAGGCGGACGGATTAGGACCCGATGCCCGGCAACCTGCCCTCGATCCACCCAACCATCTCGCCGGGCACGCCGGCGCCGCGTGCAAGCCGCCGCCAACCCTGCACCGCCCCTGCCACCTGCTCGATGATCTCCCGGCCACCCTTCGGCACATCGAACACCTCTCCCACCTCGAGCAGATCGCGGCGGCCGATCGCCCGGAACTTCCCGTTCACGGACATCTGGTGCTGGCGCGTCCACGCGTCGTTCTCCGCATAGGTCACGTCGTAGGCGGGCGCGAGGCGCCACCTCCCCGCCCGATTCATCAGGAACCCGAAGTTCTTCACGTGGTCGTCGAAGTTTACGGTGGTCACGGCGAAAACCATGCGTCGAAACGCTTCGTTCACCGAGCGCTGACCGAGTCCGATGGCGCGTATGGTGTCCAACCAGCCTTCATAGCTGAAGACGTACTGGTCGTGGAAGTCGACGTGCTGCAGCCCTCCGAGGCTGTGGAAGTGAAAGCGGCGTAAGGAGCCCGTCCCCTCGTCGGGTGCACGGTCGAAGCGCCGCACCATGAAGTGCGCCAGGGCTCCGTCACGGAGGAGATGCGTGTCGGGCATCTCGATCCCGGCATCCCTCGCCATGCACGAATAGGCGTACTCGATTCGCCCCCAGGGTCCCGGACCCCCGGCGGCAACCATATTCTGCCCCGCGGCCTCTCGGGTTACCCCGTCGAATTTGATCAGCCATGGCTCATCGCCGGGCTCCGGGGAGGCGAATCCCGAACGCACCTGGCCGGTCCGGCGATTCCAGAGAACCAGCGCCTTCGCCCGGGCGCCTCCCGCACTGCCACCGACCTGCATGATCTCCGGCACCGCCACCGACACGTCTCCCTCGATCACCCGCCGGGCCTGGTTCACGAGTTCCCGTACGTGCAGGGCCTCTTCGGTGCCTGGTCCGGGATCCAGGGGAGGGTGGAACTCCAGTGCGCCCATTGCGCGGTCACCGATGTACAGCAGTCTCTGCAACGGTGACATCGCGTCGCCCGGCCGCCCCCGCTCTTCGAAGTACCGGCGGATGACGGCGTTTCCGAACTGATCCGGCAGCGCATCGGCAAACACGCCTGGCAGGCCGATGAATGCGGGTTTTCGCGCCAGCTCCGGAAAGGAGACCGGGCCCTGACGGCCCGCGGGAAGATGAATCGGCGAAACCTCGAGGCCCGAGGCCCGGAACCGGGAATCGAATTCGAAAGCGATCCGTCCGTCGGGACCTTCCCGAAGCATCCCGACCTCGTGTCCCCAGATCCCGACCCGAACCCTGACGTCACCAGTCACGACCCCGCCTCGACGCGCGGCGCCTGATCTTCCCCCGCAACCTCTCGACATCGTACGGGGACACTTCGGGGACGGGGATGAACGCCTCGAACGCCTGTAGCCGCCCCAACGCACGCATGACCTGCACCAGGTTCTCGGTCCCGATGCTGTGTCCTGCTTCGAGGCGGTTGATCGTGCGCGGGCTCACTCCCGAGTCGGCGGCGAGGTCGCTGACCCGCCGATTCTGCTGCAGGCGAAGCGTCTTCAGCCGTGCGCCCACTTCGCGAAGCACATCCGGCGTCCGGCTCGTGGCGACGATGACTCCCATGACCCGGTGACCCTCCTTTCATCGCAAGGTAACCGGGTTGGAGTTGATTGTCTATAGCGTCAAATATGACGTATTATAATTGATTTCTGTCATTAGTACGTCATATTTGATCTATTCCAACGTACTCCTGGCAAGCCCTCCGTGGCTCAGCCCTTCGCTCCCACCGGATCCACGCGCACGGTCACGATGTCGGTGTCGTGGTACTTCTGGTGCCGCACCGCCGTGGCGATATGACGCAGCAGGCGCAGCGAGAAGTCGCGCTCGACCGGGACTTCCGTCACGTTCCCGCCGATGAAGGCCATGCGGTCCTCGATATTGCCCTCTCCGGCCGCGGCGAGGAACTCCAGTTCGGCCGCGCCGGCCTCGGCCCGGGCCGTGACGCGCAGCCGCCTCACCCCGTAGGCGTCGTCCTCGGCCACCTCGTCCAGAACGATCAGCAGCGTTTCCTCGGCTGCGAGGCTCAACCTCCGCGCCATCTCATCACCCAGTCCGGTGCGAGCGGCGAAGTCCTCCAAAAACTCCTGGATCTTCGGCTGGGCCTCGATGTCCAGCGTGGTTTCGATGCGCCGCCGCCGGGGCCCCGCGAGCTCCATGAACGCGGAGAGCAGGATCGCCGTCAGTCCGCCGGAGGTCATCCCGTTTTCCAGCAGCTGCCCCGCCCAGCTGCCGAAGTACTCCGACGGGATCTGGCCGCTCTGAAAGCCGGCCCCGATCCAGAACGAGACGCCGATGATCGTCGCCTTCCGGTAGTCGATGCCGTCCTGGGTGACCATTTCGAGGCCGAGGACAAACAGGATCGCGATCAGGACGACGATGTAGGCGCCGACCACCGGGTTGGGAATGGCCAGAAGCACGGCAGTGGCCTTGGGAAAGAAGGCCAGCGCGATGAACGTGACCCCGATGCAGACGCCCACCCGCCGCGCGGCGATCCCGGTGATCTCGACGATCGAGACGCTGTTGGAGTAGGTCGTGTTGGGGACCGTGGCGAAGAGCCCCGACAGGAGGTTGCCCACCCCGTCGGCGGCCACGGCGCCCTGGACCGCGCGGAAGTCGGTCGCCCGCCGCCTTCGCCAGGAAACCCGCTGGATCGCCATCCCGTCCCCGATGGTCTCGATGGCGCCGACGAGCGTGACGAAGACGAAGGCCGGCAGCATCGCCCAGAACTCGGGGCTCAGGCGCAGGTCGAATCCCGGCCAGCCTGCCGCCGGCACGCCGAACCAGCGCGCATCGCCCACGATGCCCGTGTCGTAGATGCCGTACCCGGCCGCGACCAGGCATCCTCCGGCGGCGCCGATCACCGAGCCCCACAGGCGCAGGGCTCCTCTCGCCCGCAGGACGATCAGGATGGTGATGACCATCGTCGCCAGGGCGGTCATGGGGGCGGCCTCCGGGGCCGCGCCCGCCGGTGCCTGGAAGAGGAGGTCGAAGCCGATGGGCATGACCGTCACCGCGATCAGCATGATGACGGTGCCCGCCACCGTCGGCGTGATGACGCGCCTGAGCAGCGAGAGCCGCGATGAAATCAGGAACTGGAACAGCGACGACGCCACGATCAGGGTGGCGAGCAGCGCGGGCCCACCGCGTTCCAGCGCCGCCACCGACACCGCGATGAAGACCCCCGACGTGCCCATGAGCAGGATGTATCCCGCACCGACCCGGCCGGCGATGGGTCTGGCCTGGATCAGGGTCGAGATCCCGCACACGATCAGCACGGCGAAGGCCGCCCACGTGAGGTAGGTCTCGCTGGCGCCGCCGGCGCGCACCACGATCGCCACCGTGATCACGATCCCGGCGATGTTCAGGAGGACGTATTGGAAGGCCAGCCCGAACGATACGGGGTAGCTGGGCGTTTCGTCGGCCTGGAAGCGCAGCCCCCGGCGCGTGTCGTGAGAGGTCATGGTGTCGGTCTGCTCTCAATGGCGGTCCCGTGCCGATCGAGGAAGGTTTCGAACTCGGTCACCAGCCTGTCGCAGTCCTCGTCGTCGTGATCGAGGGAAACCGTGATGAAGCCGCGCCGCAACGGCGTTGAGGGCGCCGCGCAGCGCATCGCCGATCCGCGCCTGTGAAGCTCAGGGGCCAACCGTGGTATCCGCCGCCGAACACGAGAACGCCATCGCGTCCCGTGACGGCGCGCGCCAGACTCACGGCCATCAGGTTCGCCTCGGTCCCGGAGTTCGTGAACCGCACCCGCTCGACCGACGGGAACACCGGGAAGGGCGCGTAGTGGTTTACCGTGCGGGTGTCGGCGCCGGGTAGGAATCCCGTGGACCGCTCGAAGCTGGCCTGGCTGAGTGGGTTCGCCGCCGTGTACCGGACGGCCGCCTCGGAGGCAAGATCCTGCAAGGTCGGCGTGATTACCGGAGTCATGTTGGGATAATCGGTGCCGACCGGCGGGAATCGCAAGCCGCCAACCCACGGCAAGCCGGCAGGGGCTGCCCGTCCTACATCCCCGAAACAGTGCCTGCCTCGTCGCCGGCGCCCTTCACAAAGCGGTCGAACCACTCGATCCACCGGGCCCACATGTCCAGGTTGTTCTCGATCGCGCGCGGTGTGTGCGATTCGAACGGGTAGACGTATAGCACGGCGGTCTTGCCGAGCCCCGTCAGCGCGTGGATCATCCGCTCCGACTGGATGGGGTAGGTGCCCGAGTTGTTGTCGTCGGCGCCGTGGTAGAGGAGCAGCGGCGTGTTGATCTGGTCCGCCTTGAAGAACGGCGACATCTCCATGTACACGTGGGGCGCCTCCCAGATGTCGCGCGGCTCGGCCTGGAATCCCATCGGCGTAAGCGAGCGGTTGTAGGCGCCGTCGCCGGCGATCCCCGCCTTGAAGAACGGCGTGTGCGCGAGGAAGTTGGCGGTCGCGAACGCGCCGTAGCTGTGCCCTCCGTGCCCGATCCGGTCCATGTCGATCACGCCGAGGCCGTCGACCGCGCGGATCGCCGCGTACATCCCGTCGACCATGTTGGAGATATAGTAATCGTTGTAACTCGTCCCTACGATCGGGATGTCCGGGTATATCAGCGCGTAGCCCTGGGTCAGCCACAGGTCGGACCAGCGAAGCCAGGTAAGGCGCGTGTACGCGTTGTGGTTGCGCGCGCGGATGGTGGCGTTGTGGAAGTCGTCCTCGCTCCGGTACTCGCGCGGATAGGTCCAGAAGATGGCGGGCACCTTCGTCCCCTCCACGTAGTCGACGGGAAGCGAAACGCGGCCCTGGATCTCGAGCCCGTCACGCCGGGTGAACTCGAAGTCGATGCGGCGCGCGGCCGTCAGCTGCGGGAACGGGTCCACGTTGCGGGTCAGGTTTTCCAACGTGCCGCCCATGCCGCCTGAGGCTCCCCCGCCACGGGCGTCTGCACCCGCCGCGTCCCGAACCCACAGGTGGCTGTCCGGAAACGTATTCTTCCCCTCGCGGCTCACGATCATGCGTTCCAGATCGGGGTCGAGCGGCACGAGAGGCTGGTCGAAGGCGTCGCGCGACCCCTCGAAGAGCCGCTCCGTCGCGCCGTCGGCGATCGACAGACGGTCCACGAAGGGCTGCGGGCGGAAGTCCCCCTTCCACCCGTCGCCGCGCAGATACGCGCTCTCGCCGTCGGACGACATCCAGGCGTGCTCGATGCCGTTGGCGGTGCGGGCGGTCAGCAGTTCGCCGGGAAGCGCCAGCGCGTCGTCCGCGTCATGGAACGCCACCAGCATACGGCCCTCGGCCGGCATGGCGGGCGGGGCGCCGGCCGGATCGAGGGCGTAGTGGACGAGCCCCTCGTCGCCGTCCCGGCCGACCGACGCAAACGCATGGCGCCCGTCGCGAGAGTAGCTGACCGAGGCGACAGGGTGTTCGCTGCGCGCGATCTCGACTGCGTCCCCGTCTCCGAAGGGTTGGGGAAGGAGCATGATGCGGTCCTCGCGGGGCCCGTCCGCGCCGTCGGCCTCGTCATCGTCCGCCGCCACCCGGTGGAGGTAGGAGATCCCGCTGCCGTCGGGACGCCAGCGCCAGTCGCGCGGCCCATCCTGCGACCCCCCGCCCCGGCCTTCCCGCAGTTCGCGCTCCTCCAGCGTGGCCAGGACCTCGCCCGTTCCAATGTCCAGCACCTCGGTCACGCGCGGGAACCCCGTGTAGCTGTTGATGAAGGTGAAGGGGCGCTCGATGCGCGTGGCGATCAGGTGGCGTCCGTCGGGGCTGAGCGCGATGGCTTCATACATTCCGGGCTCACCGATCGGACGCGCGGCCCGGCCCGGCACCAGTTCGACGATCTGGCTGCGCGTGTAGTGCTCGAACAGGTCCGCTTCGTGGTCGTCCTGCAGCAGGAAGGGCATGGTGCGGTTGGGTGTGGGCGCGGCGCGAGTGTGGCGGATCGTGGGCCCGGATGGGAGCGCGGGTGCGGGCGGTGGTGCGCCGCGGCCGGACGGCGCGGCCAGCGTGACGAGCGAGCCCGAGGGCGTCCACTGCAGCATTCGAGACGGAGCGGCTCCCTGGCCGCGCGAGGAAGTGCCGAGCGTGGTCATGACGTGCGCGTCGCCGGCCGGGCGCACGGTACCGTCGCCGGGCGAGGCGATCCAGACCTGCGTGGTCTGGTCGAGGTGCGCGAGGAAGGCGAGCTGCGAGCCGTCCAGCGACCACATCAGGTCGCTGATGTAGATGCCCTCGGGAAGATCGACGTCCGTGAAGGAACGCCCGCTGAGCGAATAGAAGCGCAGGCCGTACAGCCCGTAGATGTCCAGGTGCCACGGCCGGTCGGTACGCGCGCGGATCTCAAGCATCCCGAGACGCAGCGTCTCCTCGCCGACTTCCTCCAGCGTGGAGAGCTCGGTCGAGAGCGGGATCACGAAGTGGTCGCCGTTCGGGCTGATATGATTCAGGGTGGCGAAATTGGGGTCCGCCGCGAACAGGTCGGCGACAGGGTCGGGCGGCAGGATGTAGCCGGTCGCAGGATCCAGGTGGCCGCCCTGCGGATTCGGGTTCTGCGCGGACAGCGCGGACGCGACGAGGAGCGGGATCGTGACGGGCAACAGGCGCGGGGAAACGCGAAGGCCTTGGAGAGTGGTCATGCTGGCAGTCCTGACGGAGGGGTTCGGCGAGCCTGGCTGATGAAGATATGACCGCAAACTACGATGTCGCCGTGATCGGCGCCGGGTTCGCCGGGCTCGCGTGCGCCCGCCGGGCGGCCGAGCGGGGCCTTTCCGTGGTGGTCCTGGAGCGCAAGGCGGAGCCGGGCGAGCGGATCCACACGACGGGGATCCTGGTCCGGGAAGCGTGGGAGGAGTGGGCGGCTCCCAGTGCTCTGGTTCGCCGGATCGAGCGTGTCCGCGTCTACGCGCCCAGCCACCGCTTCGTCGAACTCAACGGCGACCGCTACTTCTTCATGGCCACCGACACGGCGCGCCTGATGGGCCATCTGGTCGAAGAGACCCGGCGCTCCGGTGCCGAGGTCCGGTTCGGAGAGAAGTTCCGGGGGATGGCGTCTGCGGGGAACGGAAAGCCGATGACGCTCAGGGACTCGCGAGTCGAATGCCGTTTCCTGGTCGGAGCCGATGGCGCCCGCTCCCGCGTAGCCGAGAGCTTCGGGCTCGACAGCAACCGCCGGCTGCTCAAGGGAGTGGAATGGGAATTCGAGCCGCTGCCCAACGCGGGGGACTGCCTCCACTGCTTCGTCGATTCCGAGTATGCTCCCGGGTACATCGGGTGGGTGGTGCCCGGGGTAGCGGCGACCCAGGTCGGCCTGGCCGTCCATCGGCATCGCCGCGCCGACATGCCGGGCTTCATCCGCAGAATCGATCCCCTGTTCGGGTTGTCGGGAAAACGCGTGCTGGAAAAGCGGGGCGGGATCATCCCGATCGGCGGACTGTTGCGAAACTTCCATGGCGAGGGCGTGGTCCTCATCGGAGATTCGGCCGGCATGGTGTCCCCGTTGACCGCCGGCGGCATTCACAACGCGTACCGGTTCGGCAGGCTCGCCGGTGACGCCATCACGGACCATCTGGAGAGGGGCGGGCCCCACCCGGGCGACGTGATACGCAGAGCGTACACCAGGCGAAGGTGGAAACACGCCGCACGCTGGGGTTACGACCACCTGCCCGTGGCCAGGGCCCTGGACGCGGGTCTGGTGACCTGGGGGATGTTCCGCAGACTTGCGGGCAAGGTCTTCTTCGACCGGATACGGTGACTTGAGGCACATCCTTGCCGGACCCCGAGAATCGTCGCTAGTGTCACTCCCGATGAACACGGCACGCTCACTCCGTTTCGCCACGGCCGCCGCAATGATCGGCCTGGCAGCGCCGGCACCGGGAGTCGGGACGGCTGTCTTCGCCCAGTCGACCCCGCTGTCGGAGGTCACGATCTCCGACCTCAACGCCGCCTTCGCATCGGGGTCGCTCAGCTCCGAGCAGCTGGTCTCGCTCTTCCTGGCGCGCATACGGGCGTACGACGATCAGGGGCCGCGCCTCAACGCGATGCTCACCCTCAATCCACGTGCCCTGGAGACTGCGCGGGCCCTCGACGCGGAACGTCGGAGAACCGGGCCGCGCTCGCTCCTCCACGGGATCCCGGTCGTGCTCAAGGACAACGTCGACACGCACGACATGCCGACGACCGCGGGCTCGATTCTGCTCCGCGGTTCGGTCCCGCCCGACGACGCCTACATCGTGCGGAAGCTGCGCGAAGCGGGTGCGATCATCCTGGGCAAGGCGAACATGAGCGAGCTCGCGTCGGGGGTGCAGATGAGCTCGATCGATGGCCCGATGCTCAACCCGCACCACCTCGGCCGCACGCCGTCGGGATCTTCCGGGGGCACCGGCGTGGCCATCGCCGCCTCGTACGCGCAGGTCGGCATCGGTACCGACACCGGCGGCTCGGTCCGCGGCCCCTCCACCTCGAACGGCATTGCAGGGCTCAAGCCCACGCTCGGGCTGCTGAGCCGCGACGGGATCGTGCCCCTGGCGCTCTCCTTCGACACCGCGGGGCCGATGGCCCGCCACGTGTACGACGTGGCCGCCATGCTGAGCGCCATGGTGGGCGTCGATCCAGCGGACCCGGCGACGGCGGCCAGCGAGGGGCGCTACGAGACGGACTACACCCGCTTTCTCGACTCTGGCGCACTCGACGGCGCCAGGATCGGCGTCGCGCGCGACTTCCTCGGCTACGACACCGAGGTCGACTGGATCATCGAGGCCGCCCTCGACCGCATGCGCGAGGGCGGCGCGACGACGGTCGACGTGCGCTACCCGCCGTGGCTTCTCGACGCCAAGGCCGAGTTCTACCAGACCATCCGCTGGCGCGAGTTCCCGGTGCAGATCGAGGACTACCTGGCCACACTGTCGCCGGGCTATCCGCGCACCCTGGAGGAGATGGTCGAGCGCGCGAAGCGGATCCTGGCCCCGATGCCCGACGGCGGCATGCCCAATCCCACCCGCTGGAGCTTCTTCGAGCAGGAGCTGGACGGCGGCTCGCTCGACGACTCCGAGTACACGGCGATGCGAGACCACGGTCTGCCGCTGGTTCGCGCCCTCCTGATCGGCGTGCTGGACGGCCACGGCCTGGACGCGATCGTGTACCCCACGTCGCCCACGCGGCCCGGCCCCGCGGGCGTCTACCGCGGCTCGTCGGCGCCCAATCCGGCTCCGTCCGCGACCAACCTGGCCAACCTGAGCGGCCTCCCCGACCTGATCGTGCCGGCCGGCTACACCGGCGACCGCCTCCCGGTCGGCATTTCGTTCCTGGGGCGCGAGTTCAGCGAGGCCCGGCTGCTCGCGCTGGGGTACGCGTTCGAGCAGGCGACGCGCGTGCGACGCGACCCGGTCCACGCGCCCGCGCTGGAAGGCGAGGCGATCCGGCGCTGAGGGGCGACCGGCCCGATCCGCCCGCGCTCTCAGCCGGACGCCGAAGACGCCGCGACCGCTGCCACAACCGCGGCATTCGTCGCCGCGACCGCCGCCTGAGCCGCCGCGACCGCGTTCCTGACCGCCTGTTGAGCCGCCACGGCGGACTGCGCGCTCGTCCGGAACGCCTCACCCGACGAGATCGCCTTGAGCCGCCTCTTGCGTGCCCGTAGCTCCTTGCGGTCGAAGTGGATCCGGAGCGACCCGGTCGTGTGGGCGAGCGACAGCACCACGCCGAGACCCGGCTCGACCTCCTCGTCACCCATCACGGCTTCCCGGAGTGCCTCGATGACGCGACGTTCGGGCTCGGGATCCACGGTCGGATAGACCTTGCGGCTGAAGATCAGCAGCAGCTGGGACTCGCGCGCGCGCAGGATGCCGCGGCGGCAGAGACCCACGGCGGTACGGTGCCGGAGGCGCTTGAGAGCACCGAAGCGCTGGACCCACGACGCGGCCCCGCGCCGTTTGGATCCGCGGACCTTGTCGAGCGCCTCGTCCATGACCTCATCACGGACCCGGGCGATGCCGGGCGCGGCCTCGACCCACGCTCGCTTGCCCTCGTCGATCCGGATGTGGCCTTCCAGCGCCAGTTCGGCGAGAATGGCCCCGCCCATCGCCAGGTTGTAGTGACCCGCCCGGTAGTCTACGGTGCCCTTGCGGTCACGCAGGGCAAGGAGCAGGAGTTGTTCGTGAAGGTGGAGGTCGTGGCGGGATGAACTCATGGACGAGGTATTCGCGGTGAACGCGTGGTGTGGGAGGGGTGGCCGCGGTCGGGTGCGGGAGCTAAGGTGCCCACAAATGTTAGGTACGTTCCCCCGCGCACGCCTCTTCAGCAGGGAACGCCCCCTTCAATACGGAGACGAAGGAATGATCAGACAGTTTTGTGCAGCGAGCGCCGGAATCATCGCGGCCACGGCCGTCATTGCCGCGACCGGGCCCCTCCACGCCCAGCACGACACCAGCAACCCGTTCCGCCCCGTCTACGGATGGGGTGAACTCCCCGAGGGCCGCGAGTGGGGATCGACCAGTGCCATCGAGATCGCGCTGGACGGCAACATCTGGGTCGCGGAGCGCTGCGGGCGCAATACCTGTGTCGGCTCCGACGTCGATCCGATCCTGCTCTTCGACACCGACGGCAACCTGCTGCGCAGCTTCGGCGGCGGGATGTTCGCCTGGCCGCACGGCATCGACGTCGACCACGAGGGCAACGTGTGGGTGACCGACGCCTGGGCCAACGGCGCCACCACGACCGGCCACTCCGTGCTCAAGTTTTCGCCCGAGGGCGAACTGCTCATGACCATCGGCACCCCGGGCGAGGCTGGCGACCCGCCCGGCCACCTCACCCGCCCCTCAGACGTGGTGGTCGCGCCCAACGGACAGATCTACGTGGTGGATGCGCACGATCGCACCCGGGGTCGGGTCATCCGCTACGACGCCGACGGGAACTACATGGAAACGTGGGGCGAACTCGGCTACGGTCCGGGGCAGTTCCGCGATCCGCACGCGCTGGCCATGGACTCGCAGGGCCGGATCTTCGTGGGCGACCGCTATAACAACCGCATCCAGATCTTCGACCAGGAGGGCGAGTTCCTCGCGATCTGGACGCAGTTCGGCCGCCCGAGCGGCATCTACATCGACGCCGACGACAACATCTACGTGGCCGATTCGGAGTCGAGCCCCGCGCCCAACGAGTTCACCGGGCAGCGCAACGCCGGCTGGGAGAAGGGGATCCGGATCGGGGACGCGCGCATGGGGTGGGTGCATCACTTCCTGCCCGACGACCGCGCGAACGTGATGGGGTTCAGCGGCCCCGAAGGCGTGGCCGTGGACAGCGACGGGAACGTGTACGGCGCCGAGGTGTCCCAGCGGCGCATCACGAAGTGGGTGCGCTTCAGGAGGTAGCCCGCACCGCCCGCTTCACCAGGTTCCCGAGCAGCGGAATCTTGAAGTGGTTGTAGTCGAGCGGATCGGCGCCCCTGACCGCGAGCTCGCCGGCCATCTCGGCGGTCTCCTCGTCGCGGGGGCGTCCCCGCACGAGGTCCTCGACCGCGGTCATGCGGCGCGGGACGCACTGCACGGCCCCGGCCACGATACGGGCGTCCTCGATGACGCCGCCGTTCACCCGCACCGCCGCGGCCACGCTGACCAGCGCGAAGTCCCAGGTCTTCCGGTCCGCGACCTTCTCGAAGTGGAAGTCGGCGCCCGCCCAGCGGCCCGGGACGCGGATCGCGGTGAGCAGGTCGCGCTCTCCCAGCACGGTCATGCGCGTGATGTCGACGCCGGGCGGCATGAAGAACTCCGCCGCGGGGACCACCGTCTCGCGGCGCGCGTTCCGCACGATCATCTCGGCGTCGAGCGCCACAAGCGCCGGAGCCACATCGGACGGGGTGACGGCCACGCAGCGGTCGGCGCCGAAGATGGCGTGCTCGCGGTTCATCGCGCCCGGGGCGCCCGCGTAGCAGGTGTTGCCGCCCGCGCGGTAGCAGGTCATGCCGTAGCGGTAGTACCAGCAGCGCGTGTCCTGGCAGACGTTGCCCCCGATGGTGCCCGCGTTTCGGATCTGGGGACTCGCGACCTGCGCCGCGGCCGCGGCCAGGAGCGCGTACCGTGACCGGATGAGGGGGTCAGCCTCCACCGCGGCCAGCGTGGTCATCGCGCCGATCGTGACCCCGCGGTCGCCGTCGGGGCCGGGGCCGCCCTCCCTTACCCCCCTGAGCTCTTCGATCCCCTCGAGGTCGATCACCACGGCGGGCTGCTTGCCTCGGTTCTTGAACCAGTCGAAGCTGTCGTAGCCGCCGGCCAGCGGCCACGCGTCGGCCCCGTGGCGGCTCAGCAGATCGAGTGCGCTGCTCAGGTCGGTCGGCTGCAGCAGGTCGAAGCCGGTCATCATGTCGTTCATCATGGCCGCCTCCTCACTGCGTGTTGACCTCGAGCGGCCCGTGCGACTGGGCCTGCTCGGCGAGCACGTTGACGATCATGTCCGGGACGACGGGGGTGCGGTTGAAGTAGTGGCCGCCGAGCGCGTCGGAGATGGCGCACAGCAGCGCGGCGGCGGAACAGCCCATCAGCGGCTCGCCGACGCCTTTCGCGCCCACCGGATTCTGGGGGTCGGCGATGTCGGTGGCGGCCCAGTCGAGATGCGAGGGCACGTCCAGATACGACGGCGGCTTGGCCTGGTGGAACCCGATGTTTCCCGCGACCCCGTAGCGCCGGTCATAGACGTGCCGCTCGAGCGCCGCCATGCCGAAGCCCATCACCGCGCCACCCTTGACCTGCGCGGCCAGCCCCTGCGGGTGCACGACGGTGCCGCAGTCGGCGACGCCCAGGTAGTCGACGATCTCGAAGGCGCCGGTCTCGACGTCGATCTCGATCTCCATGAACCCCGCCGCGAGCGCGGGCACGGTGCCGTCACGGGGCAGATTGTCGCGCGCGACGCCGATCAGGCCGGTGCCGGCGAGGTTGGCGACCGAGGCTGCGGTGATCGGGTTGAGGTCGTCGGGCACGTCGTGTCCGCTGAAGCGCCCGCCCAGCCGGATCGCCCGCTCCGCCGCCCGCGCGTAGCTGATGCGGCGGGACGGGTTGGCGCGCGCGAAGACGGCCTCGCCGATGTCGCCGCCGATGTCGTAGTCCTCCGGCGAGCCGCCCATCTCCATCGCCGCGATCGCTTTGAGCTTCTCGACCGCGTCGACCGCTGCCACGTACGCTGCCCGCGTCATGGTGAACGTCGTGTTGCTTCCCACCTGCGGGCTGCTCGACGCCAGATTGCGCGACGAGTTCCCGCGCACGATCACGCAGTTCTCCCAGTCGTACCCCAGCACCTCGGCTGCCGCCCGCGAGACGCCGGCATACGAGTACGTGCCGAGGTTCCCCACACCGCAGTGGATGTGCAGCTTGCCGTCGGGCGTAATCCGCACCAGGCCGTCCTGCCCGCTCATCCCGGCCGAGTGAAAGGCCTGGCCAACGGCGACGCCGGTCACCTTCGACCCGCGCCGGATACCGCTCCGGGCGAGCCTTTCGTCCCATCCGAACCTGTCGGCTCCCAGATCGAGCGCTTCACGCAGGTGCGCGCTCGTGACCGGGCCCTGGTTGCCGCCGTAGCGCGAATCGCTGTCGGGCGCGTTGATGCGCCGGATCGCCACCCGGTCGATCCCGAGCTGCGCCGCCGCCTTGTCGAGAAGCGGCTCGACCGCGCAGGCGATCTGGTTCTGGCCCGGACCGCGCTGGGCCCCCCGCGCGGGCGTGTTGGTGAGCACCGGGATCCCGCGAAAGCGCATGGCCAGGGGGGTATAGACGATGGAGACGGCGCCGGCCGCGCTGCCGAGGTCGCCGAACCCGCTGTTGGGTCCGTTTTCCTGCACGATGAAGAGGTCCACCGCCGTGATCCGGCCGTCATCCCCGAACCCCATGCGGATCCGTCCCTGGAAGCCCGCCCGGGCCGACCCGATCGCGTATTCCTCCGCCCGGCTGATGCGCATCATGACCGGACGGCCGGTCTTGCGCGACATGTGGGCCGGAATCGACATGACCGGGTACGCGCTGCCCTTCGAGCCGAACCCGCCGCCGCAGAACTCTGCCACGAAGACCAGATCTGCGGGCTCGATCCCGATGTAGCGTGCCAGGCTCCCGAGCGCCGCGCTCTGGCTTTGGCTGGAGCCGAACACATGACACTTCCCGTTCTGCCAGTAGGCCATCGCCGAGCGCGGCTCCATGGAGTGGTGCGACGTGCCCGCCGTGACGAAGCTCTCGTCGAGCACCACCGCCGCGTCCCGGAAGCCGGCGTCGAGGTCGCCGTAGGACCACTCGTTGTTGACCTTGCCCATCGGCAACTCGCCGTCGGCTGCGGCGGCGAAGTCCGCGTCCGTCCACTTGATCTCGGAGACGCCCTCGCGGCGCACCACGGTGTTGCCGTCCAGGCGGGCGTTCGGGCCGTCGGGGCGCAGGCTCTCGAGCGGATCGAGCACGAACGGCAGCGGCTCGAGGTCCAGCCTGACCTTCCTGATCGCGTCCTGCGCGGTGGTCTCGTCCACCGCCGCCAGCGCGGCGACCGGCTCGCCCACGAAGTGCGGCGTATTGGTGAGGATGGGATTCCCCGGCGCGGGGATCCCGGGGACGTCGTCGGCGGTGAGGATCGCGACCACCCCCTCCATCGCGAGCGCCTCCGAGGCGTCGATGCCGAGCACTCGGGCATGCGGCATGGGACTCGTGATGAGGCGGCAGAAGAGCATCCCGTCGGCGCGGAAGTCCTCGGCGTACCTGGCGCGCCCGGTGACTTTCGCGATCACGTCCGGGGGCGTGAAGTCCTTGCCGATCAGCTCAGCCATGGGAGACCTCCCCGGCACCGGTCGCGCGGGCGGCGCCCGATGCCTCCCGTGCCGCCCGCATCACCCCGTTCAGGTAGTGGTCGTAGGCGCCGCATCGGCAGAGGTTGCCGGACATCGCGCGGCGGGCTGCGTCCCGGGTGGGGTTCGGGTTGGCGCGGAGCAGCGCGGCGGCCGCCATCACCTGCCCCGGCGTGCAGAATCCGCACTGCGGGCCCAGCTCGTCGATAAACGCCCGCTGCACGGGATGGAGCTCGCCGCCGGGGCCCTCCAGCCCCTCGACCGTCGTGATCTCGCGCCCGCGCACCCGTTGCGTGAGCGTCGAGCAGGAGTAGTGCGCCACTCCGTCGATCATGACCGTGCAGGCCCCGCACTCGGCACGATCACAGCCGAGTTTCGTGCCGGTGAGTCCCAGCTTGTAGCGAAGCGTCATCGCGAGCGTCTCCTGCGGGAGAACGTCGACGCGGCGCGTGCGTCCGTTCACCTCCAGCGAGATCAGCCGGCCGACCGCGCCTCGCGCGGCCCCCTGAGGCGCCGGGAACCACGACATCGCCGACACCGAGGCACCGGTCGCGATCACGCTCTTGATGAAGCCGCGGCGCGAGAGGGCGTCGCCGCCCGGAAGTGGCGAAAGCAACCCCTGCCAGGACGGGTCGTGTCCGCTCAATTCATCGCCTCCTCTGCGACAAGGGGATTCCGGCTGCGAGAATGGTCATGGTACGGCCGTGACAGGGCCCGGACAACCTGAGAGTGGCGATGCGTCCGCTCGGCGGGTTAACCTTGGGTTCCATCCCCTTCAACTTGGGTTCCATCCCCTTCGAGGAGTCAACCCGGAATGACGAATCGAGCCACATTCGCTGGGACTCTGGCCGCCGCAACTCATGCGTCGGGTCGAATGTCGATCCGATCCTGCTCTTCGACCACGAGGGCAACGTGTGGGTGACCGACGCGTGGCGGACGGGCGCCACTACGACGGGCCACTCCGTGCTCAAGTTCTCCCCCGAGGGTGAACTGCTGATGACGATCGGCACTCCCGGCGAGGCCGGCGACCCGCCCACCCACCTGACCCAGCCGTCGGACGTGCTGGTTGCGCCGAACTTCCTCGCGATCTGGACGCAGTTCGGGCGCCCGAGCGGCCTCTACATCGACGGCGACGACAACATCTACGTGGCCGATTCCGAGTCGAGTCCCGCGCCCAACGAGTTCACCGGGCAGCGCAATGCAGGATGGGAAAAAGGGATCCGCATCGGCGACGCCCGCAATGGCTGGGTCCACCACTTCCTGCCGGACGACCGTGCCAACGTGATGGGGTTCAGCGGGCCCGAGGGTGTGGCGGTCGACCGCGAAGGCAACGTGTACGGCGCCGAAGTTTCGCAGCGGCGGATCACGAAGTGGGTGAGGTTCCGCCGGTGAGCGGTATCCGGGCCGCGGTGCCGCTCCTGCTGCTGGCCGCGTCGGTGACCGCGCAGGAGCCCGAGCCCCAGTCCACGTCACCCAACCCGTTCGCAGACTTCGAAACCCACCACCTGTCCAACGGGGTCAAGGTCTGGTTCAAGCACCTGCCTGGAGTCCCCAACGTTTCGGTGAGCGCGGGCGTTCCGGTGGGTTCCGACGCCGATCCGCCCGGCAAGGAGCAGTTGGCGCATTTCACCGAACACATGCTCTTCTCCGACCACGACGGGCGCACGGAGCAGGAGATCAAGGACGCCGTCGAGGGGCTCGGCGGGCGGCGCAACGGTGTGACCTACCGCGATCACACCTGGTACTACGTCACGATCGGCCGGGAGCACGGACTCTTCGCCATCGAATGGCTTGCCGGCATCCTGTCGCCGCACGCCATGGATCCCGCTGTGGTGGACCGGGGCCGCCAGCCCGTGGAGAACGAGATCGGTGCCCGGCCCCGCGAGCTGTTCGATCACCTGGGAGCGCTCTTCACGGCTTCCTGGCTGGTGCCTCCGGACTTCTGGGAGGCCGAGTTCGGCATATCGCGGCTGCGCGACCCGAACCGCGACGTCTGGCGCAGCCTGCAGGGCATCACGCCGGACGACCTGCGCGGCTTCTACGACCAGCATTACGCGCCGGGACAGATCACGGTCACCATCGTCGGCGACCTCGACGCGGCCGACGCGCTGGCCACCGCCGAGCGCACCTTCGGCACCATCCCCGCCCGTTCGTTCGAGCCCTGGACGATACCGGTCGTTGATCCGGAACGGGGGAAGTCCACCTACGGCTGGGGCTTTCAGTCCACGGCCCGGTACCAGTCGCGGCACAAGCTCTTCGACCCGACGGCCGACGACGTGCTGACCGCGCTGTTCATCCGCGACCTCCTGAACCGGCGACTCAACCAGCGCCTTCGCTACGGCGAACGCAAGGCCGTGTACGGCGCGAGTGCCGGCCTCACGAGACGCGGTGCCGCCGTGTACCTGCAGATCAGCAGCCGCATCGACGAGGACGATTTCGACTTCGCAACCGGGGTGATCGCCGAGGAGATCGAGTTCCTGCGGACAGGGACCCTGGATCCCGCCGAGTTCGAGGCCGACCGGGCGGCGGTGGTGGCAAGGCTGCGCGGTTCCAACCAGACGTCGGAGTCACTCAACTTCTGGACGCGCACGACCTTCTACGATCCCGCGACCTTCACGGACTTCCCCGACGTGCTCTCCTTCTACGAGAACCTGACCCAGGACCAGGTCGCGGCATTCGCCGAGACAGCGTTTGACCCGTCGCGGCAGGTGCTCGACATCAGCCGGCGGCAGCCCGTGAGCCAGGGCACCATGGTCGTCGCGGTCGCCGTGCTGATCGCGCTTACCCTGCAGGGGCTGAAGAGGCTCCTCACAAAGCCGGTGCGGATGAGGGAGATTCGCTACATCGCGCATTTCAAGCTGCCGGTTGCCTTGCGCACGGCATACGTCATCGGGGTCGTGGGAGTCGCGGTGGCGGCGGTCGTGCTGGCAACGTTCGGGATTGAACGGCTGACCGACCGGTGGATCGAGAGCGTCGACAGCTACGTCTTCCAGTACGCGTGCAATGCGGTCATCCTCGCTTTCCTTGTGGCGGCCCCGACCCTGATCGTCACGTCCTCCCCGCGTAAACTGCTCGTCTTCAGCGACCACCTGCGGATCAAGAGGCGCGCCTGGCACTCCCGCATACTCGAGCCCGAAGATATCGCCGACATCTCGATCCGCCGATTTCCGGGGGTCTGGCTGTCACGCGAAGTGCTCCGGGGCGCCCCGCTGGCCTTCGGTTTCCTCCGCCCGGGCATCCATCTGCGTCCGGTCAAGGGCCGGAGCTACTTCTTTCGCAGCCGCGACACCGAGGAGCTTGCCGAGGTGCTGAGCGAGTGGTGGGGACGGCCAGCCGCGAGCGAGTCAGACGATCCGAATGGATCCGGCTGACGCCGCCGCAGCCATCGACAGGGTCGCCCCCCCGCAGGCCGACCCCGTCGCGGTACGGGCACACCTCGACACGCTGACCAGGCTGGCTCGCCCACCGTCCCGTCGAGAAACTCCAGCTCCTCGACCAGCACCGAGACCGCCGCGTCCCCCGTGTTGCCGTCCGCGTCCGTCGCCGTCAGCGTGATCATGTGAACGCCCGCCGACGGCAGGGTCACCTTCAGCGCCGAGCCGGTACCGAGAGCCCCGTCGATCGAGCTGGCCCAGGCCAGCGCCGCGCCCCCGAGCGGACCGTCCTGCGGATCGATGGCACTGCCGGCCAGCGGAACCGGCGCACCCTCCAGCACCGCCAGCCCGGAAGCCGGCGCGGTGATAACGGCGGTTGGTGCGTTCGGGCCGGTCGGCATCTCCTCCGAGCATGCCGTGAGCGTCAGCATGAGATTAGAGACCCAGACTGAACGGTTGCCTTGGGGCTGCGGTTCCGTCACTGCTAACTCCTACTGCCCCCGCGACCGGATGCCGCATCGGCCCTCCGGCGGGGTCGGTCACGCCAGGAAACGGCCACAATCACGCTGCCTTTCAGCATCAGGGTTGACAGGGCGCGTGCTATTCGGTTAGCCTCTTTGGTCCGCTTTCTCCGTCCACGCCATCTGCCTTGGCCTGTCTGCCGGGGAAAGACCGCAACAGTAACCCTTTGGAGGTCACCAAGATGTTTGCGATTCAACCCCTGAAGCGCGCCGTTCTCACGATCCTGTTTCTCGCAGTTGCAACGCCGATGGTGGCGCAGGGCCCACCGCCAGCCTGTTTCGATTTCTGTCACTTCTGGGCGATGGTCCGGTACGATGCGGGTATGAACTGGTCGGACAACAATGCGCTTTTCCTGCGGTGCATTGACCGCACGTGCTGATAGGTCGAATCTCTGGCCACGAACGACTACTTGCGATCGCCGCTATGGCGGTTGTGGCGAGTTGCAATTGGGGTGATTATGACTGGACTACTCATGCGCTCGACCACGTCGGGTCCACCCAGGCGCCGTTTACCGGGATCTATGATATTGCCCTTGTGACTGAACACACGGCCTGCCTAACCAATAGTTACCAGCGCCAAGTTCATTGCGTTACCCGCGAGGGTAATGTAGTTGGGGTATTCGGAGCCGAGGGTGAGGGACCAGGGGAGTTCACAAGCGGGCCCGCCGTTACACGTGGACCAGATGGCACGGTTGCAACAATTTCTGAAGACCGGCTGGCCCTTTTCAAGTCAGATGGGCGCATGGTGTCTGAGATCACGCTACCCATTGCATTCCTTGAGCTTGCCGCCCCGGTTGGGGAGACGATTCTGGCGCAGCACTTTGCAGGCGGCATGCATTTGACCCCAGTGGAAATCGATGTGGCCACGGGCGACCTGGTTTGGGAGCGTCAAGGGCTCCATGAAGTCGTGCGAACCGAGTGTGAAAGGTTAGCATTAGGTGTCGCTTCTCCCGAGGGCGGATGGGCCTTTCCAGCTTGTCAGCGCGAACTGGTGTTCCTTGCGAATCGGGACGACAGGTCAGCCCTTGTTGTAACATCGCCGACCCATTCTTTGGAACTGCCCAACGACCGCGACATTGCCGAGGCCGAGTGGGTGAATTCACAATACCAGTGGTATGACGTAGACTCGTTCAAGGAAACGCCTAAGCGTAATCATCTGAGGAGAGGGTCACTAGTATACGACGACCAGCGCCGACTTTGGGTGGCGACCGAGAGGGATCGAGCCAAGTATTCCCACTTCGATGTCTATCGAGACGGCGAACATGTTGGGTCGGTGAGGATCCGTGATCGGATCCTCGCCTACGACATCTATGGCCCGACCCTTACGGCGTTAGTAGAGCGACCCCCGGACTTAGACGGAATCGCGCATCTGGCCACGGATTGGTACGACATATCTTCTATCGATTTCGAACGTTGATTCAAGCACGTCCATTGTGAAGACGTTGAGGATGCAGTTCAAGCGGCGACGCTGAGGATGTTGAAGAGGCTTCACATGTCGTGAATGAACAGCGGTGTAGGCGTTGGTCTACTCCACGGGAGTGCTGGTGCGGGACCTGGACGCGCGGCGGGACGTGGATCCGCTACGTGCGGGGCATCTTGGCGATTGCTTTGCGGTGGAACTTTCTGAGGTCGTTATGGCGGCGCGTTTTCGGAGAGTTAGGAGTCATCGTTGCCTCTAGTACCGATTCCGGTTTTCTGGACAAGTGGATGGCCTAAGCATCATGCTGCCCTCCGGCTGAACTTCTCGCGGGCCCGGTCACGTACCCGTGCCGTTGCAGGAGGCAGCCGTTGTTGTAGGGCTCGACGAAGGCCCGGATCAGGCCTCCTCGAGGGTTTCGAAGTGGTGGAGATTAGATGCAACTCCTCCTTGAGCGTGCGGATGAAGCGCTTCGCGACGCTGTTGCACTTCGGCTCGTCTAGCAGGCCGTGGATAAAATCCGCCCCACGAGGCTCTTGTGAATGAGTTAAATTAGGAGGACACTCGGACCTCAGCGAGAGGTGACGGCGATGGCGATAGGCAAGATGCCGGGTGAGCGGCAGGAGGAGCTGTTCATCGCGGCCAGTGCGGTCGGGGCGCTGGACAACCCGTTCTACGCGGCGCTGGACAAGCTGCTGCGCAAGAGCGGTTTCGACGAGTTCGCGGAGGAGACGTGCCGGGAGTTTTACGCGGAGCGGATGGGTAGGCCGGGCCTCGCGCCGGGCGTGTACTTCCGGATGCTGATGGTGGGATACCTGGAGGGGATCGGCTCGGAGCGGGGTATCGCGTGGCGGTGCAGGGACTCGATCTCGTTGCGGGAGTTTCTGGGCTACGGTCTGGCGAAGACGCCGCCGGAGCATTCCACGCTGTCGAAGACGCGCAAGCGGCTGAGCCTGGAAGCCCACGGGGCGGTGTTCGGCTGGGTGCTGGAACGGCTGCAGGAGTCGGGGCTGCTGCGAGGCAAGACGGTGGGGGTGGATTCGACGACGCTGGAGGCGAACGCGGCGATGCGCGCGATCGTGAGGCGTGATGAGGGGACGGAGTACGACGCGTGGCTGGAGCAGTTGGCGAAAGCGTCGGGGATCGAGACGCCGACGCGGCAGGACCTTGCGAAGATGGACCGCAAGCGCCCGAAGAAGGGGTCGAACAAGGACTGGAAGCATCCGCACGACCCGGAGGCGCGGATCACGAAGATGAAGGATGGCCGCACCCGCTTGGCGCACAAGCTCGAGGTGGGGGTGGACATGGAGACCGGTGCGGTGGCCGCCGTCACGGTGCAGACGATGGACGGTGGCGACACCGCGTCGCTGCCGGTGACGCTGGACGAGACGGAGCAGCGGCTGGCGGATGTGGGAGCGGAGCCGAAGGAAGTGGTGGGCGACAAGGGCTACCACTCGAACGCGACCATGACGGGCGTGAAGAAGCGGGGACTGCGAACCTATGTGAGCGAGCCGAACCGGGGCCGCCGGAAATGGAAGGGCAAGCGGGAGGCGCAGCAGGCCGTGTACGGCAACCGCCGCCGCATCAAGGGCGAGCGGGGAAAGCGGCTGCTGCGCGAGCGAGGGGAAAAGCTGGAGCGGACGTTCGCGCACCTGCTCGGCAGCGGAGGGTTGCGCCGCGTCCACGTTCACGGACACGAGGAGATCCGAAAACGGATGCTCGTTCACGCCGCGGCCTTCAACCTCTCGCTGGTGATGCGCACATGTTTCGGCTTCGGCACCCCGCGTGGCCTGCAGGGCCTCGCAGCGGCGGCCGCGGCTCTCGCCGACGCGTCCGCACACAGTCTTGCCGCCTTTTTTCGCCACATCGGGCGCGTTCTCGGCCTCCAGGGCACACAGGTCGGCCCCGTCCGCCGCTCAGCCGCCTGATGCACAACAAAACCGCAATCACGTCGTTCTTGCCGCTTCCACCACCGGCTTCCCAGCGAGCCACTTCTTCCACGGCCTGCTAGGTAGGCGGGTGTGGAGCGGATGCCGAGCCATTGGATCTCGGCCTGGAACTGGCTGGCCCGGTACTGCGAGGCCCAGCCGTGCCGCAGACCGATGCCCAGGGCGGTCGCCTTGTCAAAGCCGCAGTTGTCCGCACCCACTGTCGGACCGGCTTCGGCGCCGCCCAGCGTCACCCTTCTTCGCAACGTGCCAACCGCACGACGTCCGAGGCGCAGTGGTCGACGGCCGCGAAGGACCAGCACCAGCCCTCCGCATTCGTCCAGAACCGCGACGCGTCCATGCCCCCTGAGTTCGTTCGGCCTCTCGGTGCGGATCCGGCCGCCGTGGGTCCGGTCCCCGCGGGGATGGCTCTTGCCGTACCGGCGGCCGCAGGCCGTGCTCCCGCATCAGCCTCAGCACCCGGTCGGCCGCCATTCTCGACGCGCTCATCGAGCGCACCGTGCGGGAGGGTGCGAAAGGTGGTGCGATGGAATTCGCTCTATTACGGCATCGAGGTGTGGGGCCGGTTCCTCTCGTTCCACTGTTTCACGAAGTACATCAAGGTGACCCTTGCTCAACGGCGGCTCGCTGCGGCCTGTACCACCGGTGGCCACCAAGCACGAGCACGTGCCGTATTTCCACATTCATGAGGACGACGAGCCCGCCGAGGGGTTGCCAGACGCGGCCCCGCGACGGCAAATGACGACCAAGAGGCCACAGGGCGCGGAAACACGGGATGAGGTGTAGGTAATCTTGAGTTGAGTTTACCTTGCGATGAGCGGAGGGGTAGTCGCGCCGCTCATGCCTTTGCACCGTGAGCATTCGGCCGGCGTTGGAAGGAAGTGGGCGTGACCGTCGGACGCCTGACGGTGCATCGAAAACCGAGGGGAGGGACGCTAGTGGGCCCGTGTCGAGGGTCACAGCAGAGATGCGCAGCCCAGTGGCTGCCTGATCGCAACCCTCGCAACCGCAAGGCGGAAGCACGGCGGCAGGGCCTGCCGGGAATGGGTCTTGGAGATGGCCGCCAACGAGCGTCTGGCCGTAGGCACCAGCAGTTGACATCATCCCTAGAGCGACCGAAAGCCTCGCGAAGCCTTTACGCCGCAGCCCAGTAGACTTGCTCTGCAAGCGTTGCCAGTGCACAATCAGCATCCCTCGTTGTCAAGACCATGACCTGCTTCACCGAGTTCCCGATGACCACAACACCATCCCCCCTGTTCCGACCCATTCTTGACCGCGTCGCTCTAGAGAGCGAGGACGGCGACCAGGGCTATTTTCATGCCCTGTTATATGAGTATTGTGGAAACAAGCGCGACGCGGGTTTTCAGAACGTTGTTCATAGTTAACCTGTTGGTTAAGTGTTGTGTGCGGGACGAGTAGAGGTCCGCCTTCACGGCCCTGCTCCGATCCGTATCCGGGTGGACCAGCCGCGGCCCGGCAGGGGGTAGTCGGCGAGAAGCGAGGCGCGCTCGTCGAGGAGGTTGTTCACGGCGAATTCGAGCCGTCCCGGCGCCTTGCCGAGCGCCACCGGAATCGCGATGCCGGCGTCGAGCACGGTGTAGCCGCCGAGCGCGTTCAGCGTTGATCCGGGCAGGGTGCGCCGCTCTCCCACGTGGGTGGCAGCGGGCACGAGAGTGACGCCGCGAACCGTCAGGCGCAGCGAGAGGTCGGCCGTGAAACGGGGACGGTACGCGACCTGGCCATCGAGCACGGGGCCGGTGTACTCGACCTCCGACCAGGCGGCGCCGGCGGACAGGGAGTGCGTGCCCGCGAACGTGCTCAGGTCGACGGTGGCGCCCAGTTCCAAGCCGCGCCGCGTCACGTCGTAGTTGTCGGGGCTCCAGACGAAGCGATGATCCGGGAACCAGAGGATCATGTCGTCGAGATCCGCCCGGTAGACCATTCCGTGCAGCCGCCCCGCCGCCCGGCCCAGCGACCACGCGTGCGTCACCGAGGCGGACAACTCCCCGCGAACGCGTTCCGGCCGGAGATCCGGGTTCGGCTCTACGAGCACGCCCTCCTGGAAGAAGAGGTCGCCGAGCCCGGGGGGCGAGAAGCCACGGCTCCAGCGCAGGTCGAGAGTGAGCCCCTCGTGCGCGAGCGTGGCGTCCACGGCGGGCGAGACCGTGGTGCCGTTCAAGAGGTCGTGGCGGTCGGCGCGAACGGCCGCGCCGAAATCGAGGCGGACGCCGTGCCCCAGTTCGCGGACGTGTCCGGCGCGCGCCCATGCGCCCAGTTCGCCAAGCTCGACTGCTGGAGACGCCAGCACGTTGGACTCGATGTCGAGCCGGGCCGCATCGAGACCGAGCCGCAGAGATGGCCCCCACCATCCCTCCACCGCGACTTCGGCGCGGCGCGGCTCGCGGACGGCGCGGTCCCGTGGGCGATCGAGACCGCGGCCCGCGAGGCGGTCGAGGAGGGGCTGGATTCGCCTTCCACGTTTCCTATGAAACCTATCGGTCTTGGATCAAGTGTAACCCATGATACAGGAACGGGTTGTGGTATTGGCGACCTCTGAGAGCAGATTCACGCCGCGGCTGCAGCTTCCACCGTGTATCCGAGCTTGTGGAGTTGGCGCATGTGATAGCGGCGGCGGCGCTCCTTGTCGCGCCGGAGGAAGAAATCGTCGCCCAGATCTTCGTGCGACGCACCCGTCGAGAGCATGTGCCAGAGTGCCACCAGAATGGCGTGTTGCACGACCGAGATGGCCTTTCGGGGGCCGCCTCGAGCCTTATGGCGATGGTAGAGCGCCGAGTAATAGCTGCCCCGGGTCCGTGCCGCCGACCACGCCACCTGTCCAAGCGTCGCGCGCAGCCAGGCATTGCCCTTGCCGGTGGACACGGACTTGCGCTTTCCGGCGCTCTCGTGGTTGCCCGGACAGACCCGGGCCCAGGAAGCCAGGTGCCCGGCTGTCGGGAAGCACGTCATGTCCGGCCCGATCTCGGCCAGAATCGTCTGGGCGGCACGCTGCGCGATACCCGGCATGCTCTCGATGATGTCAACAGCCCGTGAAAAAGGGCGCGTACGCTCCTCGATGCGGGCGTCGAGTTCGTCGATGTGCTGCGACAGCTCGTCGATCAGCCGGAGATGCCGGCCCAGCATGAAGCGGTAGTGTTCCGTCATCCGGCCGGCGGTAGCTTCGGCCAGCTCCTTGCGCTTCTTCTTCAGCGACCCCTGTGCCAGCCGGGCGAGCGCTTCCGGGGCTTCGACGCCTGCCGCCAGAGCATCCAGGATCCCCCGCCCCGTCTTCCCCATGATGTCCGTCACGACCGAGCCCAGCTTGATGTTGGCCATCTCGAGCGTCTTCGCCACCCGGTTGATCTGGCGGCTCCGCTCGCCGATCAGCGACTTCCGCAGACGGGTCAGGTCTCGCAGATCGCGGATCTCCGGCGGCGGAACGAAGCTCCCTCTGAGCAGGCCGCACTCCAGCAGCCGCGCGACCCACTCGCAATCACGGACATCCGTCTTCCTCCCCGGAACGTGCTTGATGTGGCGGGCGTTGACGAGCAACAGCTCGAAGTCGTCCTCAAGCACGACGTAGACCGGCCTCCAGTACACGCCCGTCGACTCCATCGCCACATGGGTCACGCCGTTGCCCCGAAGCCACTCCCGGAGCGCCTCCAGTCCCGCCAGCGTCGTCGCGAACGTGCGGACAGCCTTGTGCCGGCCGGCCACCTCCCTGCCCGGCGTACGAACGCACGCCACCACGGTCTTCTTGTGCACGTCGAGGCCCGCGCACCGTTCGATCATGACATCCATTCCCGCCTCCTTTCACGGGCTCCAGTGGATCGGGGAGGGCGTTCATGGTTGTCGAATTTCCTATACGCGATTGCGGCCGCTCGGGCCGGTCAGCACTACGGGGTCCCTCGGAACGCCCAGGTCAGGTTCCGCGTCGGGCTTTCAATGCACCAGAAACGCTTACGACCTCTGTCCCCAGACTCCAGCTTAGTTTCCAGACTATGGGGTGGCCAGAAGGGCCATGGAGGTTCCGCGGCAAAAGCAGGGACACGAGCATGAAGCTACGGGACAGGCTGAAGTCTGCACGCGGCCGAGCCCGGGCCGCCTGACTGCGGGCAGAGTCGGCGGGCCGCTCAGGGGATGGGGCGCACGCTCCCAACAACGGGTTGCCCTCGACTCCCGTTCTGACTAACGTGCCGGCTGTAGCGAGGGGGCCACCGGAAGTCGGTCCGAAGCCGACGCGGCCCCGCCACTGTAGGAGGCCCGGATCCCGAGCGGATCCGGCACGGCGCGCTCGATAGCCACTGGGATTCCGCCGCGGGCGACTGCGGGCGGATCTTGCGGATGCCGCGGATCACACTTGCGGCTTGCTGGTCCCCGGGAAGGCGAGCGTCGTCGCCTCGAGCCAGGAGACGCGGCTCCCTCGGCCTTGCACCAACCTTCGAGGGAGGGAAGCCGGTGTACCTGGAGATCCAGACCGCGCGCATCCACGCTGGCGGCACTCCGCCCCGGCGGCGCACACGTCCCGTCTTGCCGGCCGCGCTGGCCCTGCTCGCGTCGTGCGCACCGGTCGACAGGACCGGCCCGTCAGGGGTCTCCGTCACGGACGACACCGGGCGCGCCGTTTCGCTGTCCGCGCCCGCCGCACGGGTATTCTCGGTCCTCCCTTCGCTTACCGAGTCGGTGGCCGCCCTCGACGCTGATGTGCTCATCGCGCGCACGCGCTTCGATCAGGCGCCCGAACTCGCGCACCTCCCGGTCCTGGGCGGCACCATCCGCCCGAACCTGGAGGCGCTGGCGCGGCTGGAGCCCGACCTCTTCATCAGCTGGGACGATCCGGGTCAGCGCACCGTGGCCGACCGCGTCGAGGCGCTCGGGATCCCGGTCTACCGCGCCAACGTGCAGACGATCGCCGACGTGCGCAGTCACCTGCGTCGGTTGGGGGTGCTGCTTGGCCGCGTCGAGCGTGCTGATCAAGTGGTCGACGCGCTGGATCAGGCACTCGCGCGCGTGGCGGGAGCCGTCCGGGGGCGCGACCGAGTGTCCGTCTACTACTCCGTCTGGCATGATCCGCCACAGACCACCGGTCCGGGTACCTTCATCGACCAGGTCATCGAGCACGCCGGAGGCCGCAACGTCTTCAGCGACGCCTCGCGCCCGTGGCCGCGGCTGTCCCTGGAGGCGATCGTACAGCGCAACCCGGACGCCCTGGTGATCGCGCGCCATTCGGCAGACGAAGCGGGAGCACCCTGGCTCGACGGGCCGGGTTGGCGGGAACTGGAGGCGGTTCGCACAGGGCGGTATCTGGTGGTCGACGGGGACCTGTTCAATCGTCCGGGCCCCCGCGTGGCCGAGGCGGCCGTGCTGCTGACCCGCTTTCTGCACCCGGGGTCAGGACTGCTTCCCGATGACGGCGCCCCGCAGTGGGCTCGCCCGGCACCGCGCCCATGAGCACTGACGGGTCTGCCGGCGGACCCGGCCAGCCCCGCGGGACACCGTCGCATACTCCCCGCCGCCTCGCGCTCCTGGCCCTGGCCGCCCTGGTCGCGCTGGCCCTCAGCGTCTCGTTCGGCGCGTCCGGCCTGGGGCCCGGTGACCTCTGGCGCACCCTTGCCGGCGAGGCGGACCCGGCGACGCGAACCATCCTCCTGCAACTGCGCCTGCCTCGCGCTGCGCTGGCCGCACTCGTGGGGGGAGCGCTCGGAATCGCCGGCTGCACATTTCAGGCGCTCCTGCGCAATCCGCTTGCCGAACCGTACGTGCTGGGCGTCTCGGGCGGGGCGGCTGTGGGCGCGGTGGCCGTGACGGTGACCGGCATCGGAATCATCCTCCCCTGGACGCTTCCGCTCGGAGCCTTCGCAGGCGCGCTCGCGGCGATGGCGCTGGTCCTGCAGATCGCCCGCCGCGCTTCGCCGGGCGGCATGGACACGCGCGTCCTGATCCTCGCGGGCGTGATCGCCGGCGCCTTCTTCAACGCGATCATCCTCCTCCTGCTGTCCATGGCCGATGTCGAGTCCTTTCGCTCGGCGATCTTCTGGATGATGGGCAACCTCTCGGCGTCCGGCTGGGGATCCACGGCGATCCTTGCCGGGTTGCTGCTGCCCGCCACGGCCGTGGTGCTTTCGCTGGCGCGTGCCTTCAACCTGCTCTCGCGCGGCGAGGAAGTCGCGTACTACCTCGGCGCCTCGGTCGAGCGGGTGAAGCTCATCGCGTACGTGGCCGCATCGCTCATGGTGGCGGCGTCGGTCGCGGCCGGGGGAGTGATCGGCTTCGTCGGGCTGATCGTGCCGCACGCCGTCCGGATTGCCTGGGGGAACGACCATCGCTTGCTGCTGCCCGCATCGTTCCTCGCCGGGACGGCCTTCCTCCTGCTGGCGGACACGGCGGCGCGGATCGTGGTCGCGCCGGCCGAGCTGCCGACCGGCGTGGTCACGGCAGTGGCCGGGGTGCCGTTCTTTGTGATTCTGCTGATGCGCGGGGGGCGGCGGTGAAGCGGGCGGTGGGGGAAGGCGTGGCGTCGGCTGACTGGCGTCCCGTCCTGCGCGGAGACGGCCTGGCCTACACCCACCCGCGCGCTCCCCAGCCCGCCGTGCGCGACATCTCGCTGTCGGTCGCACCGGGACGCCTTCTCGCGGTCGTCGGGCCGAACGGGGCGGGGAAGACCACGCTGCTGCGCCTCCTGTCCGGAGCGCTTGTCCCCCAGGCGGGTCAGGTGCGTCTCGATGCCCGCCCGTTGCACAAGCTGCACGACCGGCTGCGCGCCCGCGCACTCGCCGTGGTCCCGCAGTCCGAGTCTTCGCCCTTCCCGGTCACGGTGCGCGAGATGGTCGGCATGGGACGCTATCCTCACCTGGGCCCCTGGGAGCGTGCGGGAAGTCTCGATCATGCGGTCGTCGAGCGGGCGCTCGATCGTTGCGCGGCCGGCCACCTCGCCGAACGCCAGCTCGCCAGGCTCTCGGGGGGCGAGCGGCAACGCGCCCGGATTGCACGGGCACTCGCCCAGGAAGCGCCGGTCCTGCTGCTCGACGAGCCCACCGGAGGACTCGACCTGCGTTTCCGGATGGAGCTCTTCCACCTGCTGCGCGAACTCCGCGCGGACGGACTCGCCGTGCTGGTGATCACCCACGACCTCAACCTTGCGGCCAGGTTCGCCGACCGGCTGCTTCTCCTCGACCAGGGGCGCGCGCGTGCCCGCGGAACGCCGGAGGAGGTGCTGTCGGGCGACACGCTCGAGGAGGTGTACGAATGGCCGCTCAGGCTGGTCCCGCACCCCGGCCCCGGCAGCGACACCGGCGCGCCTCAGACCGTTCCGCTGCGGAAGGACGCTGCGGATCGAGCCGAATGACAACTTTACTTTCCATTGTGTCAACTACAGTATTCATCACCCTTACAGGAATCATCGCCATGAGCGTCCCGTTTCGCGCCACCATTCCATTCCCTGTAGCGGCCGCGGTCCTGGCTTTTCTGCTCGCGGCGCCCGTTTCCGCGCAGACGCCGGAACTCGTCTACCTGTCCAACATCACGGGAACCTCGCGCGACGGCGCGCCGCTGACGGCAGTCGAGGAGCAGACCGCTGCCACCCTGGACGCGCTCGGCGAGCAGCTGGCGGCGCACGGGCTCGGCTACGAGGACGTTGTCGCAGTCAACGTGTTTCTCAGGGACACGCGCCACTTCCAGGCAATGAACGGCGTCTACCGCGGCTACTTCACAACAGACCCGCCGACGCGTGCAACCGTAGAGGCCGATCTCCCCGACCGGAACGCGCACGTGCAGATCTCGGCCGTGGCCACGCCGGACGACACCGAGATCATCTCGCCGTCGGGACTGCAGTCGCCGGCGCTGCCGTATTCGTGGGGCGTCCGCGCGGGCGACGTGCTGTTCATCGCGGGCGCGACGAGCCGCGATCCCGACACCTATCAACCCGTCGGAGGCGACGTGCAGGCCCAGACGCGGCGCGTTTTCGGGAACATCGGCATGATCCTCGAGGAGGCGGGCATGGGTTACGGCGATCTTGTCGGCTGCAAGGTCTTCCTGGACGACGTGCGCCTGTGGGGCGACATGAACGAAGCCTACCGCGAGTTCGTCACCGCCGACGATCCGCCCGCCCGGGCGGCAGTGCGCGGCGGGCTCATGAACCCGGCGTTCCTGGTCGAGATCCAGTGCGTGGCCGAGCGGTCGGACGAACGGCGGGTCGTGCTGCGAGAGGGTCAGCGGCGGGGACGGTCGCCGCTGTCGCCCGCGATCGCGACGGGTGAACGGGTCTGGCTGGCCGGCATGCTCGCGCGCGGAGAGGACGCGCGGGCCGAGGCCCGCAACACGCTGGCCAGCCTCGGCGGCACGCTGGAAGCTGCGGGGCTGGGGTTCGCCGACGTCGAGGACGTGTGGGTCTACCTCACCGACGTGCGAGACGCGGACGCCGTGCTCCAGGTGCTGGCAGAGGTCATGCCCGGCGACATGCCGCCGGTGACCATCGCCGGGCTGCCGCTGGTGGGACGCCTGGGCGTCGAGATCCAGATGACGGCGGTGGCGCGGTGAAGATCATGACACCTTCCGCCCGACACGCACCAACCGCCAAGCCGTTCCTCGCCGCCCTGGGCCTGGCCGCGCTCGGGCTCACCGCCTGCGACCGTCCCCCGCCCACGCCGATCCCCGTCGTCGAAGCCACCATCGCCGGGGTCCAGGAGGCCATCTTCTCCGGCCGCACGACCTGCCGCATGGTCGTGCAGGCGTACCTGGACCGCATCGAGGCCCATGAGGATCAGATCAACGCGATCACCGTGGTCAACCCGGCCGCCCTCAACCGCGCCGACGAGCTCGACGCCGCGCTGGCCGCGGGCGACGAGCCCGGCCCGCTCTTCTGCGTGCCCATGCTCGTGAAGGACAACTTCGACACCCACGATATGATCACCACGGCGGGCTCGATCGCGCTCGCCACCAGCATCCCTCCCGACGACGCGTTCATGGTGCGCCGCATCCGCGAGGCGGGGGCAATCGTGCTTGCCAAAACGAACATGGCCGAATGGGCGTTCAGCGCGCGCCAGTCGGTGAGTTCATCCTTCGACACCACGCGCAACGCCTACGCGCTCGACCGCGTCCCGGCGGGTTCAAGCGGCGGCACCGCGTCCGGCGTCGCGGCCAGCTTCGGGCTCATCGGGCTGGGCAGCGACACCGGCAACTCGATCCGCGGCCCGTCCTCGCGGCTGGCGCTCGTCGGCATCCGCTCCACGATCGGTCTCACCAGCCGCGACGGGGTGGTGCCGCTCTCCTTCGATCGGGACATCGCCGGTCCGATGGGGCGGACCGTCGAGGACGTGGTGCGCGTCTTCAACGTCGTCGCCGGCCATGATCCCGCCGATCCCTACACCGAGGCCGGGCGCGGCCGCCGTGAAGACGACTACACGACGTTCCTCGATCCGGACGGCCTGCAGGACGCGCGCATCGGAGTGCTCCGCGCACTGGTCGACACGGAAGATGCGGATTCGGCCGTCGTCGCGGTCTTCGAGCGCGCGCTCACCGAGCTTGCCGCGCTCGGCGCCGAAGTCGTCGATCCGTTCGACTTCGACGTGCAGGCCCAGCTGGACCGCGAGAACATGTTCTGCGGCCGCTTCCGCTACGACATGCACGTCTACCTGAACTCGCTCGGCGACGCCCCGTTCACCGACGTGCTACACGTCCTGGAGACCGGCGAGTACTCCGACTACGTCGAGAACTCGTTGCGCCGAGCCGGGGAAACGCCCCTCGACCTGCACCCCGCCGAACGGGATCCGCCGTGCCCGGACTACCTCGAAAACGAGGGGCGCCAGGCGTATCTGGCCGACCTCGTGGCCGCCATGGATGCCGCGGACGTCGACGCGCTCGTCTACCCCTCCTGGCTCAGCCCGCCGGCGCACATCGACCGGGGGCGCGAGGAGTACAGCGGCGACAACAGCCAGCGCGTTGCGCCCGCCACCGGAATGCCCGCGATCACCGTCCCCATGGGGTTCACGGAGGACACGCACCCGGCCGGCCTGCAGATCCTGGTGCGGCCCTACGCGGAGGGCCTGCTGTTCCGGCTCGCCTACGCGTACGAACAGGGTACGCGGCACCGCCGCCCGCCACCGGGATTCGAGGAGCTGGCGCCCGCTGCGGTGCCCGCTGCTGCGCCCGCCGCAGACCAACCATGACGGTGGCTCAGAACGTCGTCGCGATCCCCGCCTGGATGCTGAAGACGCGGTGCCTGGCCGTCTCGCCGACGAACTTGTTGATGTCCTGGACGAGATCGACGGCCGCGCAATTGTCGCTGACGCTGAGCTCCTCCTCTTCGGCCACGACGTCAAAGGACACGCGGCAATCCAGTTCGAAGGACCGCCGCCGCCGCGGCCAGCCACGGATTCGGTCTGCCCATCGCTGCTCTCTCCGGTCGAATGTGGTTCAGCAGGGTCGCCGCAATGTACCGAACGGCCTACTCCGGCGGCCACCTCGGCAGCGCCCGTCCCGTCGTCCACGGCACGCCCGCCTCCTCCAGCCGCGCCTCGAGCGCCGGCAGGTCGGTTTCCACGAGTTGCTGCAGGTCGGGGTAAAGCCCTCCGAACAACCTCCGGGCGATCCTGTACTGCTCGCGATGCGTCCCCGTCGGCCCGTGCATGCCGTTCCAGTGCCCGCGCACGATCTGGTTCACGCGCCCCGTGATCCCCGGCAGGTCGGGCTCCGCACGCGAAGTCCGCGTTCGCGATCCTTCCAGCGTTTCCCGCAGGTCGAGAAGTCTCAGCTCGATCGCGCGGGCCTCGGTCATGAGCTCGCCCGGCGCAGCGGGCCAGCGCTGCAGCGCCTGCTTGATGGCCGAGATCCGTTGCGCGGCTTCCGCTGCCACGCGCTGGCTGCCCGTGACCGCGCGGAGAAGCTCGCCCGTCTCGCGCTGGAACGCGAGGATCCCCGCCCGGTCCTGCTGCGCAATCGCGGGCCGGTTGAGCGGCGCGATCGTGAACGGCACCGGCCCGGCCAGCTCCGTCACCTCGCCGTCGACGCGCTGCGCCAGCGACACCGTGTAGTCGCCCGGGAGCGCCATCGGCCCGTTCCCGCCGCCACCGAAACCGCCGAAGCCGCCGAACCCACCGCCTCCCCCGCCGCCCCCGGCCGTCACCGGGTTGTAGCCCGGGTAGCGGTAGTTCCATACGGCCCTGTGAACGCCCCGGGACGTCGAACCCGACACTACATTCACGACGGCGCCCATCTCGTCGCGGACCGTGAGGAACACGCGCGGCGCCTCCTCCCGATCCTCCTCCTCCAACTCCTCCCAGCTGGGATACGGCGTGTCCTCGCCCGCGCGCTGCGCCCTCCGCTCGGCTGCGCGTCTCTCCGCCTCACGCGTCCGCAGCGTCTCGCCCATCCAGTAGGTGAACGTCACGCCCAGCGGTGGGTTGTCGGCCTGGTAGAAGTCGCTGCCGTTCGCACCGCCGGGGTTCCAGGGCACGTACATGTCTCCATCGGCCACCTCGAAGATGTGACCGCCGCCGGCCAGGATCTCGGCCGAGGCACGCGCCAGCTCGCGGAGCGGCGTGTAGTCGTCGACCACGTAGAAGCTGCGGCCGAACGTCGCGGCGACCAGGTCGCCCTCGCGCTTCTGGATCTCGAGCTCGCGCACGGCGATCGTGGGCAGCCCGTTGTCGAAGTCCATCCACGACTCGCCCCCGTCGACCGACACGAAGGCCCCGAACTCGGCGCCCAGGAAGAGCAGCCCCGGCTCGACGTGGTCCTGCACGATCGAGAAGGACGGGCTGTTGTCCGGCAGACCTCCGGCGATCATGGTCCAGTCCACGCCGCGGTTTGTGGACTTGAGCACGTAGGGGCGGAAATCGTTGCGCTTGAAGTTGTTCACCACCACGAACACCTCGTCGGGGTTGTGCAGTGAGGCCTCGACGTCGTGCACGAAGCTCGTGTCCGGCACACCGGGCAGGCTTGACACCTCCCGCCAGTTCTCGCCCCCGTCCTCGGTCACCTGCACCAGCCCGTCGTCGGTGCCCACGTAGATCAGCCCCTCGACCAGCGGCGATTCCGAGACCGCCACGATGTGTCCGAACGATGACGTCGACCGGTTCTTGGCGACCGCGTCGACGCTCCACACGCGCCCCATGACCTCGAGCTGGTTGCGGTCGATGTTGCGCGACAGGTCGTCCGAAATCGCCCGCCAGCTCGTTCCCTGGTCGTCGCTCTGGAAGAGGATCTGCGCGCCGAAGTAGATGCGGTTGTTGTCGTGGGGCGACATGTGCAGCCCGGCGTCCCAGTACCAGCGCAGCGGCGGTCCGTCGGGGTCCGGCTGCGGCTGAATGTCCAGCCGCTCCTTGCTGGACCGGTCGAAGCGCGACAGCACCCCGTACTGGAGCTGCGAAATGATGATGTCGGGGTTCTCGGGATCGATCACCGGGTCGAAGCCGTCGCCGCCGAGGGTCACGTACCAGTCCGAATTGCGTATGCCGCCGCCCAGCGTCTGCGACGGGCCGCCCAGCGTGTTGTTGTCCTGCGTACCGCCGTAGACGTAGTAGAACGGCTCGTCGTTGGAGGTTGCGACCTTGTAGAACTGGGTCAGCGGCAGGTTGGGGAAGAAGTGCCAGCTTTCGCCGAAGTCGTGAGTCTCGTACAGCCCCCCGTCGTTGCCCAGAATCAGGTGCTCGGGGTCGTCCGGGTCGAAAGCGAGTGCGTGATGGTCGACATGGACGCCCTGCGTGGGCAGCCGGCCCCAGGTCTCGCCCCCGTCGTCGGACATCTGGACGAAGGTGTCGAGCGAATAGATGCGGTCGAAGCGGTGCGGATCGGCGTAGAGCTCGTGGTAGTACATCGCCGCGCCCGACTGGTAGCGCGAGGTGCGGCTCCAGTTCTCGCCCATGTTCTCGGACCGGAAGGTACCGCCGTTGTTCCCGGATGCCTCGACGATGGCATACAGCACGTCCGGGTCGATCGGCGAGATCGCCATCCCGATCCGCCCCTTGTCGCCCGACGGCAGCCCGCGGTCGATCGCGCGCCAGGTATCTCCGCCGTCGGTGGACTTGTGGACGCCCGACCCCGGCCCGCCGTCGATCATCGTCCACTGGTGCCGGCGGCGCTGCCACGACGACGCGTACATCACGTCCGGGTTGCGCGGGTCGAAGTAGACCTCGTTGACGCCGGTGTGCTCGTCGATCTCGAGAACCGGCTCCCAGGTCTCGCCGCCGTCGGTGGTGCGGTAGAGCCCGCGCTCGCCACCTGCGGCCCACAGCGGTCCCTGCGCCGCGACGAACACCGTGCGCGAATCGTCGGGATGCACCGCGATCATGCCTATGTGCCGCGACGTCTCGAGCCCCATGTTCGTGAACGAACGCCCGCCGTCGACCGACTTGTAGACGCCGTCGCCGTATCCGACCGAGCGCTGCCCGTTGTTCTCGCCGGTGCCGACCCAGAGGGTCAGGTGGTCGTTCGGATCGAGCGTGATCGCGCCGATCGAATACGAGCCGTAGTTGTCGAAAATCGGCGTCCAGGTGGTCCCGGCGTTGGTCGTCTTCCACACGTTCCCCGACGAGGCCGCGACGTACCAGGTGCTGCGGTCGGTGGGGTCGACCGCGATGTCCGCGATGCGCCCCGAGGCGACCGCCGGGCCGATGCTCCGCCAGCGGAAGGAGGAGAGGAGGCCGGCGTTGAGCTCGGCGGGAGCGTCCTCGTCGCCGCCGGGACCGCCCCCGCGCTGCTGGGCGGGGAGGGTCGGGGGGGCGGCGAGGGAGACGAGCAGGGTCGTGGCGAAAAGGGCCGCGAGGGGCGTGCGGAAGCGATGGTCGTGCATTGTGGTTCCTGATTGCGTGGTGAGGGTAGCCGTGCGCAGTGAGTCTAGGGCATTCGGGGGGACGGGACCACCTGAAGGGGCCGGCCCGGGGAAGCCGCTTGGCCAGTGCTCTACCTCACCTCTGACGGCAGGCGCTTCACCACCACCCGGGATGCATCGAACTCGTCCCGCTCCACGAAGGCGACCAACCCGTCAGGACCAAACGCGGATGGCATCGCCGTGGCTTCGGCAGCATAGGTGCCGACGTAACGGCCATCCGGGGTCAACAGGTCAATCGGGCCATCGCCCGTGGGTTCCTCGCCGCGCCGATGCACCCAGATGGTACCTTCCCAGCTGGTCTGCAGCCCGCGAACCACCGGCACCTCGTGGTAGAACTCCATGGACTCGATGCGCCGGCGCCCCAATTCGGCCCGGGCGGCGGCAAACCGATCATCCGACCTCGCGGCGCGCTCCTCGTTTTCAGTCAACTGGCGCCGGACCTCTTCTTCCCTGATGCGGTCGGTGACCGGCTCAGGCTGAAACGGCCGGGTGAGCACCCGTGTCAACTCTCCGTCCCGGGTAGCGATCTTGATCGCATAGGCGGACGAGTCGGTGTAGACGAGCCCACCGTCCGGCAGCGCTCTGGCTATCAGGTTCGGGCTGAAGCCGTCGGCATCTCCCGCCGGCTTCCACGCTCGGATCACCGTGTCCTGAACGGCCTCATCGTCGGTCAGGACCAATCGATAGACGGGGCGAAACGCTGGCTCGGGGTCGTCGGAAGGCCCTCCCATGCCGAAGGCGCCCACGCTTGTCGTGATGACGTTTGCACCGTCCCTCGCGGGCGCCAGGGTCCGGATCAGGTAGAGTGAGCTGCCGGCCATTCGGACGGATCTCTCGAACTCGCCGTTCGATCCGAACAGCTGGAATGCACTGTGGCCCGGGTCGAACACCACCGTACGCCCGTCACGGAGCACGGTGAATCCGACCGCTGTATTGGTGGTCGCGGAAAACTCCCCCGGACCATCACCGATCCGCCCGAACTCGCGGACGAATTCTCCCGTCTGGCTCACAACCACGATCCGTCCGCCCTGGTCGTCCATCACATACAGGTCGCCGGACTGGCCAAAGCCGACTGCGCTTACCCTGCCGAACACCTCCCACCCGTCACCACTGATCGACCCGACTTGGTAAACCTCCTCGAACCCCGCCTCGAGGCTCCGGTCGTCTGCCGGGAGCTCGATCACCAACTGTGCGGCGAGCGCCGGTGCCCTGGCCGCGGGCGAGCCCGCGAGAAAGACAGTCGCGATAGCGGTTGCCCGGGACCACGCCCAGGCGGGACGACGTGGACTGGCCGGGCAACGCCGGAATCGCAAGTCGGTCATGGTCGGCTCGTCGCGCCAATCGGCGCCTGAATCAACTCATCCGGTATCCGGAACGCATCCACCAGTTCCACCGCCCTCGGGGCAAGCTCGCGGCACCGGCGGTTGACCTCGCTCCGGATGGCCTCGCTCTTCGCGGCCTCGAAGTAGCCCGCTTCCAGGTACCACGCGCGGTGCTTCTCGAGCGTGGCCAGGCCGTAGAGGGCCACAACATCGGCCACGAGTTCCTCGCCGTCACCTCCCGGCGACTCCGCCAGCGCCGCCGCCGAGGCCTCCATCGCGATCCGGTCCACATGCGCGCGCGCAAGATTGATCAGGTGATCCTGGCACTCGTTCACCGCCTCGAAGCTGTCCATCCCCCCGTCCATGCGGGACTTGAGACGGCGGGCGGCGGAACGCAGGAGTCGCTGCTCCCGGTAGCAAAGCGCGGACAGATGGAACTCGCGGCTGGCCAGATGCCCGGGATCGGTCCTTCGGGTCACTACCGGGTTCATGTCCGCCAGACGAGTGCCCGCCAACTCCGCCAGGTACCGGGCCATTCCCCACATGGTGAGATCACCGACGTGCCTGCGGTAGCGGGACAGCAGACCCTTGGCCACGAGCTGAAGCAGAACGGGGTTGGCGCCTTCGAAAGTGACGAAGACGTCCGTGTCCGCCATGAGGCGGCCGAACCGGTTTTCGGCCAGGTACCCCTGCCCTCCGCACGCCTCTCTGCAGGCCTGCAGCGTCTCGAGCGCGTGGCGGGACGCAACGGCCTTCAGAGCGGCGGCGATGACTTCCAGCTCGCGGGGCTCCGTCCTGGAGTCCCCGTAGCGACGGGTGAGGTCGCGAATCGCGAAGCCCGTGGCGTAGGTGGTGGCAAGCCGCGGCAGGAGTTCACGCTGGAGCGCGAGGTAGTCCAGGATCGGCACCTCCTGCCCTCCGGCGGGGCCGAACTGCCGGCGCCCGGCAGCGTAGCGGATCGCGATGGTGAGCGCCTTCTTCGTCACGGCGTGCGAAGCTGCGGCGATGCTGATCCGGCCCGACACCAGGGTGCCGAGCATGGTGAAGAAACGCCGGCCCGGACTCGGGATCGGACTATGGTAGTCGCCGTCGGCACTCACCTGCGCAAAGCGGTCCAGCAGGGCGTCCCGCGGCACCCGCACGTTGTCGAACCGGATGCGGCCGTTGTCCACACCGTTCAGCCCCTCCTTGGCGCCGCAGTCCTCGATGCGGACACCCGGCCGAGTCGCCCCGTCTGCATCCCGGATTGGCACCAGGAAGGCGTGGACGCCATGGTCTTGCGTTGGCGAACCGCCGTTGGCCGCCGCGTCTCCACGGTTGGGCATGCAAAGCCGGGCGAAGACGGTCGCCATCTGTCCGTGCAGCGCGGCGTTGCCGATGTAGTCCTTCCGCGCGTCCTCGTCGGGGGTGTCGATCACGAACTCCCGGGCCGCGGTGTCCCAGGTGGCTGTCGTGCGGATGTCGCGGACGTTCGACCCGTGGCCGCGCTCGGTCATGGCGAAGCACCCGGGCAGCTCCAGCGAGGCCACGCGCGACAGATATCGGCGGTGGTGCCTGTCCGTGCCCAACTGCGCGATGCTGCCGCCGAACAGCCCGAACTGCACCCCGTACTTCACGAGCACGCTCAGGTCTCCCAGCGCGAGTTCCTCGAAGACGGCGACCGCCCCGCAGACGTCGCCCCGACCCCCGAATTCGCGCGGATAGGAGATCGCCCCCAGACCCAGCTCCGCCAGCACGCGCACCGCGGCGAGCGTCCGCTCCCGGTACTCTTCACGCGGGATTTCGTCCGGTATGTTCAGCTCGGGCCGAAGGAGGGCCTCCCGTACGCGCCGCCGAAGTTCGGCGTGGTCGCCGGCGATGAGCCGCGCGGCGCCGTCGGCCGGTGGGGGGACGTGGTCCTCCGCTTCGAGCACTTCGCACTCGGCCCCGGTGATCTCCCGGAGTGCCTCTGCCCCGGCAATGCCCAGTGCCAGCTCCACGCGTTCCAGCGTCGCCAGAGCGGCGCCGCGCCAGGGCGCCTGGCGGCCCGGCACGCCCCGCTCGTGACCCTCGGCGACGGCCAATCCGGCCCGAGTCAGCGTCAGGGTGCCCCCTCCGGCGGCCTGGTGCACCATCGCGACAGCCTGGCCGAAGACGGCGGGCGCCGGCGGGGCGCCCGGGCTCAGCCAGTCCCGCACCCGGGCCCGGCCCTCGGGCGTCATCCAGTCCGCCTCCCGGAGCGCATTGTCGACGGCGCTCAGTTCATCGTCCTCCATCAGCCCGTCCGCCCACACCGCGCACAGGATGGGCAGGAACGCGAGGAAGGTCGGGTCGGTCGAGAGAATCGGCGGCGGCGAAGCCGGCATGGCATGAAGACTCCTTGGGGACTTTGCTTCCGAAAGATACCCCGCATCCCAACGGGGGGTCAGCGGGAGGTGCCGGCGCGCCATCGCTCCGCCCGCTCCCCTTGATATCCGGCGTCCGGCACGGCAGAATCGACTCTTTCCCGATCCATCGATCCCTCAGAACCGAACACCGCCGATGACCCGACCTCTGGTGGGCGTGATCATGGGATCCCGCAGCGACTGGGACACCATGAAGCACGCGTGCGACGTGCTGGACGACCTGGGCGTGCCGCACGAGGCACGGGTGGTGTCGGCGCACCGGACGCCCGACCGCCTGTACGAATACGCCTCCGGGGCCGAAGAAAGGGGTCTGAGGGTGATCATCGCCGGGGCCGGCGGGGCGGCGCATCTGCCGGGAATGGTGGCCTCGAAGACGGTGCTCCCCGTTCTGGGGGTGCCGGTACAGTCACGCGCGCTGCGGGGGCTCGACTCTCTGCTCTCGATCGTGCAGATGCCCGGAGGGGTGCCCGTTGGCACCATGGCGATCGGAGTTGCGGGCGCGACCAACGCGGGGCTGCTGGCGGCCCGCATCCTGGGAGGGGACGACCCCGGCATACGGGATGCCGTCCGTGCGTACGCGCGTACACGCACCGAAGCGGTGATGCGGGACCTGGATCCGCGCCAGCCTCCCCCTCGGTGAGAGTCGGCGTTCTCGGCGGCGGGCAGCTGGCCCGCATGCTGGCGCTGGAAGGCATCCCCCTCGGGCACCGCTTCACCTTTCTGGAACCGGCCCCCGACCCGCCCGCCGGTGCGCTCGGCAGGGTGGTGGACACGGCGTACGACGATCCGGCGGGCCTCGCGCGCATCGCGGCGGCTTCGGATGTCGTCACCTACGAGTTCGAGAACGTCCCCGCCTCCAGCGCAGCCTACCTTGCGGCCCGGCTGCCCGTTCTGCCCCCCCCGCCGGCGCTGGAGGCCACGCAGGACCGGCTGGCCGAGAAACGGCTGTTTCGGGAACTGGCCATTCCAACCGCCCCCTTTCACCGCGTCGACACGCCCGACGATCTCGATGCCGCCCTCGCCGTCGCCGGCTTGCCCGCCGTGCTCAAGACCCGGCGGTTCGGCTACGACGGCAAGGGGCAGGCGGTCGTGCGTTCGGCCGAAGAAGCGGCAGCCGCCATGGCCGCGCTGGGACCCGGGCTCATCGCGGAGAGGTTCGTCGAGTTCTCGCGGGAACTCAGCGTCCTCGGCGTTGGGGCCCGCGATGGCAGCCGGGTATTCTACCCGTTGACCGAGAACCACCACCGCGAAGGGATCCTGCGGGTCAGCCATGGACCGGCGCCGGGGGTGACGCCGGAGCTGCAGGCCCGCGCGGAACGACTCGCCACGGGCATCATGGACCGGCTCGGCTACGTCGGCGTGCTGGCGATCGAACTCTTCCAGGTCGGCGACGATCTGCTGGCCAACGAGATGGCTCCGCGCGTCCACAATTCCGGGCACTGGACGCTCGACGGCGCCACGGTCAGCCAGTTCGAGAACCACATCCGGGCCGTCACGGGACTTCCCCTGGCCCCGCCCCGCGTCCCGGGTCCGGCCGCCATGGTCAACATCATCGGCGAGCTCCCCGATCCGGCCGCCATCAGCGCTCTCCCGTTCGCGCACCTTCACCTCTACGGCAAGTCGCCCCGCCCCGGCCGCAAGCTGGGCCACGTGAACATCACCGGCCGCGATGCCGACGAGGTGGCGGAAGGCATCGCGCGGGTCTGCGCGGCGCTGCCCCGCTGAGAGGCTCGCTTGCTCCGGACTTGGCCCGCGCCCATGGTTGTACGCCACGGCTCCAACAGAACGGAGGGCCCATTGGATCCCCGCCCGGCGAAGCACCTCTATCGCATCGCCACCGCCTTGGCCTTGCTGCTACCGGGCGCGGCGTTGCTCCATCCTGTCGTCGGCCCTCGGCCCGTGTTCGCCCAGGAAACCGAAGACATCCTTGCGCGCATGGAGTACGACCGCTTGCGGCTGTATTCCGGCAGCGGCGTCAACCTGTCGGAGCGCCTGCAGTTCGCCCGGCGGCGGGTGGAGGCGATGGCCGGAACCGGCCCGTATCCGATGTCGGTGCGCTCGTCGCGGTGGCGCGCGCTGGGGCCGGATCGAACGGAAAACCGTGGCCTCTGGACTTCTGGCCGTGTATCGGCGATCGCGATCCACCCCCGCAATCCCGACATCATATACATCGGGGCCGCGCACGGCGGGGTCTGGCGGACCGACAACGCCGGAGCGTCATGGCGGCCCCTGACCGACGGGGAGTGCTCGCTTGCCATGGGGTCGATCGCCATCGATCCGGTGAATCCGGACATCGTCTACGCGGGGACCGGCGAGCAGCACTTCTCGGGCGACAGCTACTACGGGTGCGGCGTGTTGCGGTCGGTCAACGGGGGCGCCTCGTGGGCGCATCTTGGGTCGGACGCATTCGTTGGCAACCGCGGCGGGGCAAAGATATCCCGTGTGCACATCGATCCGGTCACGGCCGGATCCACGGGTTCGACGGTCGTCCTGGTTGCATCGACCTTCGGGCTGTTTCGATCGGAGAACAGCGGCAGAACCTGGAGAAGGGTCCTGGAAGCAACGGTGACGGACCTGGTCATGCGGCCCGGCGATCCGTCGCGCCTCTACGCGGCGGTACGCGGAGAGGGTGTCTACCGTTCGATGGACGGCGGCGTCTCCTGGACCGCGGCGTCGACGGGCTGGACCGATACCAGGTTCGGAAGGATCAATCTGGCGGTGGCGCCTGCGGCACCGGACATGATCTACGCGAGCGTCCACGACTGGTCGGAAGATGCACTGCTGGACGGTCTCATGGTGTACCGCAGCGACGACGGTGCCGAGACCTGGCGGCAGCTGGCGGCCGAGGGCGCCAGCTGCCACCACCAGTGCTGGTACGACATGACGCTGGCGGTCCATCCCGAGGACCCGGAGCGGGTCCACCTCGGCACTCTTCTGCTGTACCTGTCGGAGGACGGCGGTCTGACGTTTCGAGAACACCACCCGCGCGGGACCTACGTCGATCAGCACCTGATGGTCTTCGACACGCTGAGCGGGAGCGATGTGCTGTACCTCGCCAACGACGGAGGCATGTACCGTTCGACGGATGCCGGCATGAGCTTCACGTCTCTTTCCACGAATCTGGCCATCACCCAGTTCTACTCGGGTATCGCCCTGCATCCGTCGGATCCGGCGGTGACGCTCGGCGGGACACAGGACCAGGGTACGCAGCGGTCGGCCGCGGGCACGGGAATCTGGACCAAGGTGATGGGTGGCGATGGCGGATCCACGGCCTTCGATGCGGAGGATCCTGATACATGGTACGCCGAAACCCAGTGGGTTACGGGACAAGAATACATCGGACCCAGGAAAAACGGTTCTCTGGCGACGGTCGGAATCGACCGTGACGAAGCGGCACTATTCATTCCGCCATTCGTCATGGATCCGGTCGACTCCCGGCGCCTCTATTTCGGTACGACCCGGCTCTACAGGACGGATGACTCTGCCGAGACCTGGACCGCGATCTCCGATAGTCCCGAGCAACGGCGGGTGGTCACGGCCATAGCACCTTCGCCTTCCGACCCGAACACGGTGTATTTCGCCATCGGCGGATGGCCGTACGCCGGGAGTTCCGGAGCGCGAGCGGGCGTGTTCACGACCCGCGATGGCGGCGCGACGTGGTCCAGGGACGGTGCCGGCCTGCCCGACGAGCGCTACATCACCGACCTGGCGGTCCACCCGACCGATCCGGAGCGCGCCTACGCCGTCGTCGGCGGGTTCCTCACGGGGCATGTGTTCGAGACGACGGACGGCGGGGCAACATGGCGGGACCGGTCCGGCAATCTTCCCGACATGCCGGTCAATGCGGTGCTCTACGATCCCGCCGAGGCCGACGGGGTTTATGTCGGGACCGACCTCGGCGTCTTCCATTCCTCGACGGGTGGAGGGCTGTGGACACCCCTGGATGATGGATTCCCGATGGTTGCGGTATTCGATCTGGCGGCACAGCCGGGGACCGGCCGCCTGGTGGCGGCCACGCACGGACGCGGGATGTTCGAGATTCCGATCGACATTCCGCTTGTAGCGCGGACGCGCCCCGAGGCCGTGGTCGACACGGTGTTCGCGGCAGTGGACACGTCGCTCGCCGGGACCGTCATCGTGGCTCCGCGCGGCCGGAGCGACTACGCCGCTTCCTGGAACGCGGCTGCGGCTGGTCCGGAGTGGCTCTCGCTGGCCGGCACCGATGGCACGGGCCGGGGTCGCTTCCAATACGAAATCGCGACGGCACCAGATCTCCTGCCGGGCAACCACAGGGGGACAATCACCGTGGCCGTCGCAGGGACCGATCCGGTGGAGATCCCCGTGTCGCTGCACGCCGCCTATTGGAGCCGGATTGCGGCCGCGCGTACTGGTGCCCGGACGCGGGTGCCGGTCGGCTACGCCACACCGGTGGCGGATTCCATGGAGATTGCGTTCACAGGTCCCCGCGCGGAGCAAACCGAGTGGACGGCAAACCGGGTCGGTTCCGGCTGGGCCCAGCTCGTGCGTGCGTCGGGCACCGGCACCGGCGCGGTCACATGGACGGGGCACGTTGGTGATCTGGCGGTGGGCGTCTATGTCGACACGGTGCTGGCGTCGGCGCAGTTGGCGTCGGGGAGCCCGGTGGTGTTCATGGACACATTGGCGGTTGAGCCGCGGCTGGCTGTGCAGCTCCTGCAAGACAGGGAAGCCGTCGGCGTCGAGGGCCTGGCACTTGCCGCGGGGGACACGGCGTATGCCGGATTCACCGGATTCGGAGCGGAATCGGCGGTGTGGACGGCAGCGGCGACGGCGCCCTGGATTGCGTTGGAAGAGACCGCGGGGCAAGGGATGGACCCGATCGCGTGGAGCCGTTCCGCCGCAACGCTGGCCGCCGGCGTCCACGAGGACACGATTGCGATCGGTGTCGCGAACCATCCGGATCTGCGAGGCCTGGTCGTGGACCGTTTCGACGTGCAGCAGGCCATCGCCGTCGCGGCCGCCGCGCATCAGCTCCTCGGAGAGGAGGGGCTCGTTTCCGGGCAGACGCGTTTCCTTGACTGGCTTGGCAACAGGGACGGCGAATTCAACGCCGGCGACGTGCTGAGGTGGCTCGATCACTGCGCGGACCCCGCTGCGGGCGGCGGCTGCGCGTCCATGCCGGCGACAACCGCGGAGCAGCCGGAGACCCGCGGAGGCAGGCGGCCATGAGACGCATCGGAATGTTCCTGGCCGCGGTCTCCGTTGTCGCACTGGTCTACTCCTGTGGCGACGGCGGTGGCGGTGTCGTGCCCGAGCCGGTCAACCAGCCGCCCGTGCCCGTCGGTGCCATCCCCTCGCAGGAAGTGCCCGCGACGGACACCGTGACCGTCAACGTATCGGCGTACTTCAATGATCCGGACGGCGACCGCCTCGTCTATTCGGCCTCGACGTCGAATGCGGCCGTCGTGACCGCTTCGGTGGCGGCCAGCACTCTGTCGATGGTCGCGACCGGGAAGGGCACTGCCCTGGTCACGGTTACCGCGCGGGATCCGGGCGGCCTGACGGCGACCCAGAGCGTCGACGTCACGGTCGTCGGGAAGCCGGGATTCCTGCAGCTCGTTCTCCAGCATCCCGAGCCGAACATCGGCGCTGTGGTCGTCCAGGTCACCGGCCCTTCCCTGGACTCGCTGCGGGCCGTGCCGGACCTGGTGCTCTACCATCTGGCGGTGCCGTCCGGATTCCGGGCCTTTGTCGCTGGGCCCGTCCAAACCGGAGGAACCGTACCTGGTAACCCGATCCTTCGATTCTGGACCGAGGACATCTCCGAGTCGGGCAGCTACACTGCCACGGTGGAACAGGCTGCAGCGACGACCTACGAGCAGCGTTCGGTCGAATTCGCGAGGGCAACCGTCGTCCGGTAGGGTCCCCAAAATCACGTTTGACTTTTTTTCGCCCTTTTCCTACCTTTTCCAGGCTGTCCAGGAAACGAGCCTGGAGGGTTTCCACTTCCGGGCAACACGGCGCGCCTTGATCGACCAGGCGCGCTTTTGTTCGCCCGGTCGCTGGAGCAGCCGACATGAACTCACGAACCCGGGTCCGATGCCCACACTGAATCAACTGGTGCGAAAGGGGCGCGCGCGGCAGGCGAAGAAGAACAAGTCGCCCGCGCTCCAGAAGAACCCCCAGAAGCGGGGGGTCTGCACCCGTGTGTACACGACCACGCCGAAGAAGCCGAATTCGGCGCTCCGGAAGGTCGCCCGCGTCCGCCTCACCAACGGCTACGAAGTGACGGCCTACATCGGCGGCGAGGGTCACAACCTTCAGGAGCACTCGATCGTGCTGATTCGCGGCGGCCGCGTCCGGGACCTTCCCGGAGTGCGTTACCACATCGTTCGCGGCACGCTCGACACCTCGGGTGTCGCCGAGCGCCGGCAGGGGCGGTCCAAATACGGAGCGAAGCGGCCCAGGTAAGGCCGCATCGATGGAGTAGCCTCATGAGCCGACGTACCCGGGCGGTCCGCCGACAGATTCCCGATGATCCGCGCTACGGGTCGGCGGTCGTGCAGAAGTTCATCAACGGCTTGATGCTGGACGGCAAGAAATCGCTCGCCGAGCGGATCTTCTACGAGGCGATGGGGATCGTGGAGACGAAGTCCGGGCAACCGGCCGTCAACGTCTTTCAACAGGCGCTGAACAACTCGAAGCCGGCCCTGGAGGTGAAGAGCCGGCGCGTCGGGGGCGCCACGTACCAGGTCCCGATCGAAGTGCGCCCGGAACGCCGGCAGGCGCTTGCAATCAAGTGGCTGATCGGCTTCGCGCGCTCCCGCGGAGAACGGACCATGGCGCAGCGGCTGGCGAGCGAGCTTCTCTCCGCAAGCCGTGGCGAAGGTGCCACTGTGAAGAAAAAGGACGACACGCATCGGATGGCCGAAGCCAACAAAGCCTTCGCGCACTACCGCTGGTAATCCTCCACCCCGCCGTCGCCGTCCCTCCGGGGCCGGGGCGAATGGGAGGGATCCCGGCGGGGACGCTGTTTGAAAAGGCCTGAAACAACCAGAGTTGCGAAATAGATAATGCCCAGAATGACACCGCTGCCGAGACTCCGGAACATCGGGATCATGGCGCACATCGACGCCGGCAAAACGACGACGACGGAGCGCATCCTGTTCTACACCGGTCGTCTGCACCGCATGGGCGAAGTGCATGAAGGCGCCGCGGCCATGGACTGGATGGAGCAGGAGCAGGAGCGCGGAATCACGATCACGTCCGCGGCGACCACCGCATTCTGGCAACGCGACGATTCGGAATACCGAATCAACATCATCGATACGCCCGGTCACGTGGATTTCACGGCCGAGGTCGAGCGGTCGCTCCGAGTGCTGGACGGGGCGGTCGCTGTTTTTTGTGCCGTGGGCGGGGTGGAGCCCCAGTCCGAGACCGTGTGGCGCCAGGCCGACCGGTACGGGGTGCCGCGGATCGCATTCGTCAACAAGATGGACCGCACCGGGGCCGATTTCGATCATGTCGTCGGCATGATGCGCGACCGGCTGGGCGCGAACGCGTTTGCCGTGCAGTATCCCCTGGGCGAAGCGGACCTCTTCACCGGGGTGATCGACATCGTGGCCATGAAGGCGTACGTCTGGGACGACGAACTCGGCGCGACCATCACCGAGGTCGGGATTCCGGACTCGCTGCGGGCGAAGGTGGATGCGCTCCGGCACGAGCTGGTCGAAGCGGCGGTCGAGCACCACGACGAGCTCCTCGAGAAATACCTCCTCGGCGGGGAATTGACGGAAGCCGAAGTGCGCCAGGCGATCCGCGCGGCGACCGCCTCCGGCACGCTCTTCCCGGTTTTCTGCGGCTCCGCATTCAAGAACAAGGGCATCCAGCGCCTTCTCGACGGCGTCATCGACTACCTGCCGTCGCCGCTGGACGTAAAGGCGATCGTCGGCCGTCCGCCCCACGGCGATTCGGCCAGCCAGACCCGTGCGGCCTCGGACGAGGAGCCCCTGTCGGCCCTGGCCTTCAAGATCATGACCGACCCGTTCGTCGGTAAGCTGACCTACGTACGCGTCTATTCGGGTTTGCTGGCCAGGGGCAGCCGCGTGCTCAACGCCACGCAGGGCCGCAAGGAGCGCGCGGGCCGCCTGCTGCAGATGCACGCGAACAAGCGCGAGGAGCGCAACGAGGTCTTCGCCGGGGACATCGCGGCCGTGATCGGGCTGAAGGGCGTGCGGACGGGAGACACGATCTGCGCGCCCGAGCACCCCATCATCCTCGAGGCGATGGACTTCCCGGAGCCGGTGATCGCCGTCGCGATCGAACCGCGCACCAAGGCCGACCAGGACAAGCTCTCCGGCGGGCTGGGGAAGCTGGCGGAGGAGGACCCCACCTTCCGCGTGCACACGGATGGCGAAACCGGGCAGACGATCATCAGCGGCATGGGCGAACTCCACCTCGAGATCATCGTGGACCGTCTGCGTCGCGAGTTCTCCGTGTCGGCGAACATCGGGCGGCCGCAGGTTGCGTTCCGCGAGACCATCCGCCAGGCCGTCGCGGGCGTGCACGGCAGGCTGGTGCGCCAGACGGGTGGCCGGGGCCAGTACGGTCACGTCGTGATCGACATCGAACCGCGTCCGGCGGGAGCGGGCTTCCTTTTCGAGGATCGGGTCAAGGGTGGCTCGGTTCCGCGCGAGTTCATTCCCGCGGTCCAGCGCGGCATTCGCGACGCGACGCAATCGGGGGTCGTCGCGGGATACCCGGTGGTCGACGTCAAGGTGACCCTCATCGACGGTTCGTCCCACGATGTCGACTCGAGCGAAATGGCCTTCCGGGTCGCGGGGTCGCTGGCGCTCAAGGAAGGGCTCCGGCGCGCCCGTCCGGTGATGCTGGAGCCCGTCATGGCCGTGGAAGTGGTCACGCCGCACGAGTACATGGGCGACATCATCGGCGACCTTTCGGCCCGCCGCGGCAAGGTCGGGGGCATGACCGACCGCGGCGACGCCCAGGTCATCGGCGCCAGTGTGCCGCTGGGAGAGATGTTCGGATACTCGACACGGCTGCGGTCCCTGAGTCAGGGCCGGGCCGTCTTCACGATGCAGTTTTCACACTACGACGAAGTCGCCCGGGTGAAGTCCGGGAAGAGAGCCGTGGCGGGCGTGTGATGTCGCCGCGCACAACTCAATTCAAACGGGGGTAGAATGGCCAAGGAGACCTTCGAGCGGACGAAGCCGCACGTGAACGTGGGGACGATCGGCCACGTGGACCACGGGAAGACGACGTTGACGGCGGCGATCACGCTGTCGCAGGCGAAGAAGTTTGGTGGGGACGCGATCGCGTTCGACGAGATCGACAAGGCGCCTGAGGAGCGGGAGCGTGGGATCACGATTGCGACGGCGCACGTGGAGTACGAGACGGCGAATCGGCACTACGCGCACGTGGACTGTCCGGGGCACGCGGACTACGTGAAGAACATGATCACGGGTGCGGCGCAGATGGACGGGGCGATTCTGGTGGTGAGCGCGGCGGACGGACCGATGCCGCAGACGCGGGAGCACGTGCTGTTGGCGCGGCAGGTGAACGTGCCGCACATCGTGGTGTTCCTGAACAAGGTGGACATGGTGGACGACGAGGAGCTCCTGGAGCTGGTGGAGCTGGAGGTACGGGAGCTGCTGAGCGAGCAGGGGTTTCCGGGGGATGATCTGCCGGTGGTGCACGGGAGCGCTCTGGAGGCGTTGGAGGCGGGGGGCGAGGGGGAAGCGGCGGGGTGCATCGAAGAGCTGATGGACGCGATCGATGCGTACATTCCGGAGCCGGAGCGGGACATCGACAAGCCGTTCCTGATGCCTGTGGAGGACGTGTTCTCGATCACGGGCCGGGGGACGGTGGCGACGGGCCGGATCGAGCGGGGGTTGATCAAGAAGGGTGAGCAGGTGGAGATCGTGGGGATGGGAGCGGACCGCAAGACGGTGGTGACGGGGGTGGAGATGTTCCGGAAGCTCCTGGACGAGGGGCAGGCGGGAGACAACGCGGGTCTGCTGCTGCGTGGGGTGGGGAAGACGGAGATCAGCCGGGGCCAGGTACTGGCGATTCCGGGGTCGATCACGCCGCACACGAAGTTCAAGGGCGAGGTGTACGTGCTGACGAAGGAGGAGGGGGGCCGTCACACGCCGTTCTTCAACGGATACCGGCCGCAGTTCTACTTCCGTACGACGGACGTGACGGGCTCGGCGATGCTGCCCGATGGGGTGGAGATGGTGATGCCGGGCGACAACGTGCAGATGGAAGTGGAACTGATCACGCCGATCGCGATGGACGAGGAGCTTCGTTTCGCGATCCGCGAGGGCGGCCGCACCGTCGGTGCCGGCGTCGTTACCTCCATCATCGAGTAGAGCATCATGGCAGCGAACACCGGCTCGGCGGAAGGGCAGCAAGGGATGACGAACAGGATACGGATTCGCCTGAAGGCGTTCGATCACTGGGTGGTGGACCAGACCGCCGCCGACATCGTGCGCACGGCGCAGAAGACCGGTGCCACGATCCGAGGCCCGATCCCCCTGCCGACGCGCCGCCAGCGCTGGACGGTTCTGCGTTCTCCCCACATCGACAAGAAGAGCCGGGAGCAGTTCGAGCTCAGGACCCACAAGCGCCTGATCGACATCGTCAGGTACAGGCGCCCGCAGACGATCGACGCGCTAACCAAGCTCGACCTCCCCGCCGGGGTGGATGTCGAGATCAAGGTGTACTGACAGATGCCAGGCTTGATTGGCCGCAAGCTCGGGATGACCCGCGTATTCGCGGAGGAGGGCCCTGCGGTGCCGGTGACGGTGCTCATGGCCGGACCCTGCACGGTGCTCCAGGTCAAGACCGAGGAGACGGACGGCTACGAGGCGGTTCAGGTCGGCTTCGGCGCCATGAAGCACAAGAGGGCCAGCAAGGCCCGGCTCGGTCACGCAGCAAAGGCGGGCCTCGAAGCGGCCCCCCGCCTGATCCGCGAATTTCCGCCCGGCGACGGAGACAGCTACGAACCGGGCCAGGCCCTCACGGTCGACCTGTTCGCCGCGGGCCAGCGGGTCCGGGTTACCGGTGTCACGAAGGGGCGCGGCTTCCAGGGCGTCGTGAAGCGTCACGGCTTCAGCGGCAGGCCGGCCAGCCACGGACACCCCATGTCCCGCACCCCCGGCTCCATGGGCCCGGGCACCGACCCCTCGCGCGTCATCAAGGGAAAGAAGCTGCCCGGCCGCATGGGCGGGAACCGAAAGACGCTCCGCAACCTGGAAGTCGTGCGGGTCGATTCGGAGCGCAACCTGCTGTTTATCAAGGGCGGGATTCCGGGCAGCAGGAACAGCTACGTCCTGATCCGGAAACAGTGACATGTATAAGGCCACCTACTTCAAGACGGACGGCTCCGCGGGTTCGGAGGTCACGCTCCCGAGCGCGATCTTCGACGGCGTGATTCACGAAGCGGTGCTCCACCAGGTCATCAAGGCTCATTTGGCCAATCGTCGCCAGGGCACGGCATCCAGGAAGAACCGGAGCGCCGTCGCCGGCGGGAGCCGCAAGCCGTGGAGGCAGAAAGGCACCGGGCGGGCGCGCCAGGGCACCATACGCGCGGTTCAGTGGAGAGGCGGCGGGAGGGCGTTTCCGCCCCGGCCCCATTCGTGGAATCAGAAGATTCCCAGGCGGTTGCGCGCTCTCGCTCGCAGCTCCGCGTACAACAGCCGGGCCGAGGCGGGACGAGTGGCGATCATCGAGGGCTTCGACTTCGAGGCGCCCGGGACCCGCCGACTGACGCAACTGCTCGGCAAGATCGACCGCCCCGGCAAGATCCTGTTCCTCACCAACGGGTTGAATCGCGAATTGTACCTTTCGGGACGCAACCTGCCCGACGTAAGAGTCATGCCGTTCGGGCTGGAGTCGACCTACGATGTCGTCTGGTCCGGCACGGTCATCATCGAGGAGGGAGCGCTCGCTTCCGTTGGCGACACGGCGGCCCGCGACGAGCGTCCGCGGCGGCGTCCCTTCGGGCGGGAGGAGGCGTGATGCGCGAAGCCTATGACGTGATCGTCGCGCCGGTGGTCACCGAGAAGACGACCGGCCAGATGGAGACAAGTCAGTACACCTTCGTCGTGAACGAGCGCTCCAACAAGCACGAGATTGCGAGAGCGGTGGAGTCGCTGTGGGACGTGAAGGTCACCGACGTGCGTACCATGCGGTATCCCGGCAAGGCGAAGCGGGCCCTCCTGGGACGAATGGTCAAGAACTGGGAACTCGGCCGGCGGCCATCATACAAGAAGGCGGTGGTGCAGCTGGTCGAGGGCGATCAGATCGAATTCTACGAGATGGGTTGATCCATGGCGCTCAAGAAATTCAGACCCGTGACGCCCGGAACCCGGTTCCGTTCGGTCACGGCCAAGGACGTGGTCACCCGCAAGGAGCCCGAGAAGTCCCTCACCGAGCCTCTGAAGAGGTCCGGCGGACGCAACCACCACGGCCGGATCACGATCAGGCGCCGGGGCGGGGGCAACAAGCGCAGGTACCGCAAGGTGGACTTCCGGCGCAACAAGCACGGCGTCCCGGGCCGGATCGCCGAGATCGAGTACGATCCGAACCGATCCGCGTTCATCGCCCTGGTGCACTACGAGGACGGCGATAAGCGCTATATCCTGTACGTGCGGGGAATGGGCGTCGGGGATGTGGTTGTGTCCGGTTCCGATGTCGACATTCGACCGGGCAACGCGCTGCCCCTCGAGCGCATTCCGCTCGGCACCACGGTCCACAATGTGGAGATGAAGCCGGGCAAGGGCGGGCAGATGGCGCGTTCGGCCGGCTCGGGAGTGCAGGTGGTGGCGAGGGAGGGGGACTACGTCACCCTTCGGCTGCCGTCCACGGAGGTCCGGCGCATCCACAAACGGTGTCTGGCCACCGTGGGTCAGGTCGGCAACGCGGATCACAACCTCCGGTCGCTGGGCAAGGCGGGCGCCAACCGCTGGCGGGGCCGGCGTCCCAAGGTGCGGGGGGTTGCCATGAATCCCGTGGACCATCCGCTCGGCGGTGGCGAGGGCAAGGCGTCCGGAGGGCGCCCGCCGGTCACGCCGTGGGGCAAGCCGGAGGGTACCAAGACCCGCAAGAAGAGGAAGCAGTCAAACAAGTTCATCGTCCGTGGGCGCAAGCGCGGCAAGGCGACGCGCTGACCATGGGCCGCACGAAGACCGGGTAGGGAGCCATGCCGCGAAGCGTCAAGAAGGGTCCGTTCATCGACGACAAGCTGTTGCGAAGGGTGGAGCTGATGAACGCGCGCAACGAGAGATCCGTGATTCGGACCTGGTCCCGCGCGTCGACGATCTCTCCCGACTTCGTGGGACACACCGTCGCGGTTCACAACGGCAACAAGTTCATTCCGGTGTACGTCACCGAGAACATGGTCGGTCACAAGCTCGGCGAGTTCGCTCCGACGCGCCTCTTCCGGGGTCACGGCGGCAAGCTGGCCGACAAGCGGTCGAGGATTTGAAGTCATGGAGGCTCACGCGATCGCCAAGGACATCAGGATGAGCCCTCGAAAGGTTCGTCTCGTCGTAGATCAGATTCGGGGCCGGTCCGTCAGCGAAGCGAGTTCGGTACTTCGCTTCTCGAAAAAGGCGGCGGCGGTGCCCGTGGAAAAGACCCTGCAATCGGCTGTGGCCAATGCGCGGGAAAAGGCGGATCGGGACGGAGATTCCCTGGATGTGGACGATCTCGTGGTGAGCCGCGCCTTCGTCGACCCGGGTCCCACACTCAAGCGATGGAGGGCGGCTGCCATGGGACGAGCGACACCCCGCCGCCGCCGGACGAGCCACATCACGGTGGTCGTGAAAGCGAAGGAGAACTAAGCGGATGGGCCAGAAAACCCACCCCCACGGATTCCGGCTCGGGATCGTCTCGGACTGGCGCTCCCACTGGTACGCCGAACGGGACTTCCCCGCGCTCCTCAAGGAGGATCATACGATTCGCAGATACCTCCACCGACGGCTTCATCACGCGGCCGTCGCAACGGTGGAGATCGCGCGCAAGCCCTCCAAGCTCGTCGTTACCGTGCATACGGCGCGGCCAGGCGTCGTGATCGGCAAGCGGGGGGCCGAAGTGGACAAGCTGCGCGACGAATTGGCGGTGCTGACCAACAGCGAGGTCTCGGTTAACGTCGAGGAGATCAAGCGCCCCGAGCTGAACGCGCGCCTGGTCGCCGACAACGTGGCTCACCAGATCCGGCAGCGCATTTCCTTCCGGCGAGCCATGAAGCGCGCGGTCCAGTCGGCCATGCGCGCCGGCGCCGAAGGCATTCGCATTCAGTGCGCGGGCAGACTGGGCGGGGCCGAGATCGCACGCACCGAGGGCTACAACGAAGGCCGGGTTCCCCTGCACACGCTGCGTGCGGAGATCGACTACTCACACGTCGAGGCCCGCACCACGTACGGGACCGTCGGCGTCAAGTGCTGGATCTTCAAGGGCGAAATGGTCGAGGACCGCTTCGGTCGGACGTACTCGGCCGGACCGAACGCCTAGGAAGCAGTGAGGAGATAGAGAAATGCTGGCACCGAAGCGGGTAAGGCGCAGAAAGACCCACAAGGGGAAGATGCGCGGGAAGGCCTACCGGGGAAGCAGGGTTTCCTTCGGGGAATACGGCCTTCAGGCGCTCGAGGCGAGCTGGATCACGAGTCGCCAGATCGAATCCGCCCGTGTGGCAATCACCAGGCACGTGAAAAGGGGCGGGAACGTGTGGATCCGGATCTTCCCCGACAAGCCCATCACCAAAAAGCCGGCCGAGACGCGCATGGGCAAGGGAAAGGGGAACCCGGAGGAATGGGTTGCCGTGGTAAAGCCCGGACGAATCATGTTTGAACTGGAAGGCGTGCCCGTCGAAACGGCGCGCAGAGCGATGGAGCTGGCCTCCTTCAAGCTTCCCGTAAAGACCAGATTCGTCGATCGGGAATCTCAATTCTAGGTCAAGGGAGATAGAGACAGGTGAAGGCGGAAGAGATTCGCGAGCTTGACGACGCCGAGTTGAACCACAGGCTTGGCGAGCTGCGGCTGGAGCAGTTCCGGCTCCGCTTCCGCAGCGCAATCATGCAGCTTGAGAACCCGAGCCTGCGGCGCGAGATCCGGCGGGACATCGCACGCATCAGGACGATTCTGCACGAGCGCCGCACAGCGGGGGAGAGGGAGCAGCAATGAACGCGAACGACGAGCGCAGCCGGCGCAAGGTGCGTACCGGTCTGGTGGTCAGCGACCGGGCCGAAAAGACCGTGACGGTGATGGTGGAACGCCGCTTTGCCCACCCACTTTACGGAAAACAGGTGAAGCGCACGAAGAAGTACCATGCACACGACGAAACCAACGAGTACCGGGTCGGCGACACGGTCTCGATCATGGAAACGCGCCCGCTCTCGAAGACCAAGAGGTGGCGCGTGGTTGAACTCATCGAACGGCCCGCCTGACTGTCCGCGGGTCGAGGACCGGAGAGATCCGATGATCCAACAGGAATCGATGCTCAAGATCGCCGACAACACGGGCGCGAAGCGGGCGCTTTGCATCCGTGTCCTCGGTGGGTCGGGGCGGCGCTATGCCCGGATAGGCGACAGGGTCATCGTTACGATCAAGGACGCGGTGCCCAACGCGCCGATCAAGAAGGGCGAGGTTCTTGAGGCGGTCGTCGTGCGTACCGCCAAGGAAATGCGCAGACGCGACGGAACCTACATTCGCTTCGACGACAACGCGGCCGTGCTGATCAATGCCCAGCAGGAACCGCGCGGGACCCGGATCTTCGGCCCCGTGGGGCGCGAGCTGCGCGAAAAGCGGTACATGCGGATCGTTTCCCTGGCACCGGAGGTGCTTTGATCATGGGCTGGACGAAGATCGTCAAGGGCGACCGGGTCAGGGTGATCCGGGGCAACCACCGGGACGCGGAGGGCACGGTGCTCCGCGTCATCCGCGATACCCGCCAGGTCGTCGTGCAGGGCGTGAACATGCGAAAGCGCCACACCCGGCCGTCGCAACAGAACCCCGAGGGGGGCATCATCACCTTCGAGGGACCGATCCATATCTCCAACGTGATGCTGATCGAACCGGCGACCGGCGATGCCAGCCGCGTCCGGATGCGCGTGGAGCCCGATGGACTGAAGGAACGGATTGCCGTCAAGAGCGGAAACCCCGTGCCGAAGGGAGCCTGATCCTGCGGCATTGAAGCGAGGATACGAGAGGAAGATGGAACCACGGCTGTTGAACCACTACAGGGAGGTTGCCAGGCCGGCGCTGCAGGAGCAGTTCGGCTTTGCCAACCCTCACCAGATCCCCCGGGTCGTCAAGGTGACCCTCAACGTCGGCGTTGGAGAGGGTAGCCGGGAACGCAAGCTGGTCGATTCGGTCGCCGGCGAGTTGACCGTGATCTCGGGACAGAGGTCCGTGATCACCCGGGCTCGGCGATCGATCTCCAACTTCCAGCTTCGCGAGGGCATGCCGGTCGGCGCTTCCGTGACGCTGAGGCGGCGCGGAATGTGGGAATTCATCGACCGCTTCGTCTCGGTCGCCGTCCCCCGCATCCGCGACTTCAGGGGTCTCAACACACGCTCCTTCGACGGCCGCGGCAACTACACCGTCGGGATCAGGGAGCAGATCATCTTCCCCGAGGTGGACTACGACAAGGTGAACCGAATCCACGGGATGGACGTAACGGTCGTGACTTCGACCGACAAGGACGATCAGGCGTACGCGCTACTGCGCCAACTCGGATTCCCCTTCAGGGGCGAAGTCCCGGTGATCATCGGGGCCCAGGCCTGAAACGAGGAGAGACAGAACCAGCCATGATGACCGATCCCATCGCGGACATGCTGACCCGGGTCCGGAACGCCGGGAGGGCCGGGCACCGTTGGGCCGATGTCCCGCTGTCCAAGCTCAAGGTGGAGGTGGCGCGGCTCCTGAAGGACAACGCGTTCGTCCATGACTTCAAGGTCCTTAACGACGGCCGGCACGGTCTCGTTCGCGTCTATCTGAAGTATCACGAAGGAGAACACGTCATTCGGCGCATTGCCCGGGTATCCAGACCGGGACGGCGGCGTTACGTGGGTGTCGATGAGATTCCACGAGTCCGCAACGGACTGGGAATGGCCATGCTCTCCACATCCCGGGGCCTGCTCTCCGACCGTGCCGCCCGCGAGGCCGGCGTGGGCGGTGAGCTTCTCGCGGTGATCTGGTAGGAGGTTTCGATGTCACGAATCGGCAAGAAGCCGGTCACGATCCCCGACGGCGTCAGCGTTACCGTTGACGGGCAGCGGGTTGCCGCCAAGGGTCCCAAGGGGGAGCTGGAACTTCAGGTGCGCGCCCCGATCCGCGTGGGTTGGGACGGGCAGGACGGCGGTACGCTCGTCGTTACACGCCCCGACGACCGGAAGGACAACCGTGCGCTGCACGGCCTGACCCGCTCCCTGGTTGCGAATATCGTCGAGGGCGTCAGCCAGGGGTTCAGCAAGACCCTAGAGATCGTGGGCGTGGGCTATCGGGTCCAGCCTCAGGGCAAGGGGCTCCGGCTGAGCCTGGGGTTCTCGCATCCGATCGATTATCCGGCACCGGACGGGATCAGCTTCGAGACTCCGAACCAGACGACGATCGTGATCAAGGGCGCGGACAAGCAGCAGGTGGGTCACACGGCGGCCGTGATCCGGTCCTTTCGCCCCCCGGAGCCGTACAAGGGGAAGGGTGTGAGGTACAAGGACGAACACGTCCGGCGCAAGGCCGGCAAAACGGCCGGAGCATGACGATGATAAAGCCGAGCAAGTTGAGGAAGAGCCGCCGACTGCAGCGTCAGCGGCGCCACGCGCGCATCCGGAAACGCGTGCACGGGACGGGCGACCGGCCGCGGCTGGCCGTCCACCGGTCGATTCGCAACATCCAGGGCCAACTGATCGACGACGAGTCGGGGCGGACCCTGATGGGTCTCTCCACGCTCGCTCCCGAACTGAGAGATGGAACCCGGGACGAGGGGAATCGCAAGGTGGAGGCGGCCCGGGCCGCGGGCAGGCTGCTCGCCGAGCGGGCCCGCGAGCACGGGGTTACCAGCGTCGTGTTCGACCGGGGCGGGTTCCGGTATCACGGCCGTGTCAGAGCGTTCGCGGAAGGCGCGCGCGCAGGAGGTCTGTCGTTCTGATGGCCAGAGACAAGCGTCCTCCCCGAGAGGGGGCCGAGCAGGTCGAGAACCTGATCCACATCAACCGCGTGGCGAAGGTCGTGAAGGGGGGGCGCCGCTTCTCCTTTACGGCGCTGGTCGCGGTCGGCAACCAGGCCGGTCGCGTCGGGATCGCGCACGCCAAGGCGAACGAGGTGGCGGAGGCGATCCGCAAAGCCTTCGAGCAGGCCCGCCGGGCAATGATCGACATACCGGTCACACAGGGAACCATCCCCCACGAGATCATCGGGCGCTGGGGCGCGGGCCGTGTGCTGATGCGTCCCGCGGCGCCGGGGACGGGAGTGATCGCCGGCGGTCCGGTACGCGCCGTGCTCGAGGCGGCGGGAATTACCGACGTGCTGACCAAGAGCCTGGGCACGAACAACCCGATCAACGTGGTGCGCGCGACCGTCAACGGTCTCGAGAACCTGGTCACCGCGTATGATGTGGCCGCCGAACGGGGCATCTCCGTTGAAGAACTTGGAGTGGTGAATCGTGGCTAGACGCATCAGGATCACTCAGGTACGCAGCGGCGTTGGGCGTCAGAAGGTGCAGCGACGCACCCTTGAGGCGCTCGGACTCCGGCGCCACCAGCAGGCGGTGGTCCACGACGACACGCCTGCGATCCGCGGAATGATCAGGAAAGTGGACTATCTGGTAGAGGTCAAGGAGGTGGATTGACCGATGATCGAGCTTCACAACCTGCGGTCCCCGAAGGGGTCGCACCGATCGCGCAAGCGGGTGGGGCGCGGACCCGGCTCCGGCAAGGGCAAGAGGTCGGGCAGGGGAGACAAGGGACAGAACTCGCGCTCGGGCGGCGGTGTTCCGGCCTGGTTCGAGGGCGGCCAGATGCCCCTGCAGCGGCGGATCCCGAAGCGAGGATTCAAGAACCGCAACCGAATCGAATACCAGGTCGTCAACGTAGGTGACCTGCACATCGTAAACGGCGACGCGACGCCCGAGGGGCTGAAGGCGGCGGGACTGGTTCGCTCCCTTCGTCGTCCGGTGAAGATTCTCGGCAATGGCGACATTGCCGTTGCGGTCACTTGCTCGGTTCATGCCGTGTCCGCCAGTGCCCGCGAGAAGATCGAGGCCGCCGGTGGCTCGGTGGCGATTATCTCCCTGCGCGGTGGGGAAGACCAATAGTGCGTCCGGCGGCGGACGGGGGGAGGGGTCCCGACAATGGCTAATCCGATTCCGAATCTCTTCCGTGCCCCGGAGCTGAAGAAGAAGATCCTCTTCACGCTCCTAATCATGATGGTATATCGGATCGGATCGCACATCACGGTGCCCGGGGTCGACGTCGGCGCGCTCCAGGCGCTTTCCGGCCAGTTTTCCGGCACGTTCCTCGGCGTCTACGACATGTTCGTCGGCGGGGGCCTGAGCCGGGCCACGATCTTCGCGCTGGGGATCATGCCCTACATCTCGGCGAGCATCATGTTCCAGTTGCTCGCCGCGGTCTTCCCAACCGTCGAAAAGCTGCAGAAGGAGGGTGAACAGGGACGGAAGAAGCTGACCCAGTGGACTCGCTACACCACGGTCCTGCTCTGCCTCATCCAGTCGTATGCGTACGCCTCGTTCCTGCAAAGCCTGGGCGAGGCCGTGCGCGTGCCCGGATTCGGATTCGCCTTCTCGACCGTGATCACCCTTACCGTCGGCGGCGTCTTCATCATGTGGATGGGTGAGCAGATCACGGAGCGGGGCGTCGGCAACGGAATGTCGCTGATGATCTTCTTCTCGATCATCCAGGGCTTCCCCCAGGCCATCGTACGCACCTGGGAATCGCTGATGATCGGCGAGATCGGCCTGTTCGAGATCGTGGCGCTGCTCGCGGTGGTCGTGGGCATCACGGCGGGGGTCGTGGCGATGACCATGGCGGCCCGAAAAATACCCGTGCAGATCCCGCGGAAGGTCGTCGGACGGGGCCGCATCCGCGAGGGCCAGAAGAGCTTCATTCCCCTGCGCATCAACTCGGCCGGGGTGATGCCCATCATCTTCGCCCAGTCCTTCATCGTGGTTCCCGGCACCCTCGCCGCCTTCAGTTCCGTGCCGTTCATTGCGGACCTGGCGGACATCTTCCAGCCCGGGAACTGGGCGTACTACCTCACCTACGCCGCCCTCATCATCTTCTTCACCTACTTCTACACGGCAATCATCTTCAACCCGGTCGACCTGGCGGAGAACCTGAAGAAACAGGGCGCCTTCATCCCCGGCGTGAAGCCGGGCACGCGCACGGCCGAGTATATCGACCGCATCCTGACCCGCGTCACCCTGCCGGGATCGGTCTACCTCGCGCTGATCGCGCTGGTGCCCTTCTGGATCTTCGACATCTTCGGCATCCAGAACTTCGCGTTCGGGGGAACCAGTCTGCTGATCGTCGTGGGCGTGGGACTCGACACCGTGCAGCAGGCGCAGCAGCACCTGTTGCTCCGCCACTACGACGGCTTCATGAAGAAGGGGCGGGTGAAGATGCGCGGCCGACAGCGATACGTCTAGCCCGTGGATACAATCCCCCCGGCAGGCCGGGTCATCATTCTCCTTGGTTCGCCAGGGGTCGGGAAGGGTACCCAGGGGATCCGCCTGAGCCGGACGATGGGCTGGGCTCATGTTTCGACGGGGGACCTCCTGCGCGCGGCGCTGAAGGCCGGCACGGCGCTGGGCCTCGAAGCGCGCAGGTTCATGGAAGCCGGCGAACTCGTGCCCGACGACGTGATCGTGGACCTGGTGCGCGAACACCTTGCGGCGATGCCTTCCGGCCGGGGCGTCGTCCTCGACGGCTTCCCGCGGACCGTACCGCAAGCGGAGGCTCTGGGCGCCGTCCTCGCGGAAGAAGGGCGCCGCGTCGACCGGGTCGTGCTTCTGGAGGCCGGCGAGGAGGTGCTCGTGAAGCGCATCTCGGGGCGCCGGTCGTCGCCGGGCGGGCGCGTGTACAACGTCCACTTCGATCCGCCCCGCCGGGCGGGCTATTGCGACGACACCGGCGAAGCCCTGATCCACCGCGCCGACGATCAGCCGGAAACGGTGCGCAAACGGCTTGCGGTCTACCATGAGGCCACCGCCCCGCTCGTCGGGTACTACGACGCAGAGGGCGTCCTGGTGCGCGTCGATGGGGAGGGAGACATCGCCCGGGTGCAGGCCGCGCTGCTGGAGGCGGTGGGTGTCGCGCACGGCTCCACCGTGGCGAGCGACTGATGGCCCGGCGTTCCCGCAAGGCGATCCATCTGAAGTCTCCCGAAGAGATCGGGGTGATGTCCCGCTGCGGAGACATCATCGCCAGCCTCTTCGACGAGATCGAGGCGCTCGTGCGCCCCGGGGTGGCCACCGCGGCTCTCGACCGGTTCGTGGACGACTTCGTGCGCTCACACGAGGGTGCCGTTCCGGCGTTCAAGGGCCTTTACGGCTTCCCCGGCAGCGCCTGCATCAGCATCAACGAGGAGGTGGTGCACGGAATACCCTCGAAACGCACGCTGCAGGACGGCGATATCGTCTCGATCGACGTGGGCGTGAGGCGACGGGGCTGGTGTGCCGACTCGGCCTACACATTTGCCGTGGGCGAAATCGGACCCGAGGCGGCCGACCTCGCGGCCGCGACCTATGCGTCCCTGGTGGCGGCCGTGGCCGCTGCCCGGCCCGGAAGCCACGTCGGAGACATCGGAGCGGCGGTGGTCGACACCGTGCACGAGAGCGGCTACCGGATCATTCGCGACCTCGTGGGTCATGGCGTGGGGCGCGACATCCACGAGGAACCGCAGGTATCGAACATCGGCCGCGCCGGCCACGGCGTGCCGCTCAGGCCCGGAATGGTGCTGGCGATCGAGCCGATGCTCGCGATCGGAACCGACGAGATCACGACCCTCGACGACAAATGGACGGTCACGACCCTCGACGGCACACTGTCGGCCCACTACGAACACACCGTCGCGATCACGGCCGAGGGCCCGCAGATCCTGACCGGGGGCGGGATCTGGAATCGTGCCGGGAAGATCGTGGGCCACCGGCCTTCGGGCTCATCCCCCGCTGGAACCCGATCACCCTTTCAGGCCCGTGTGCCGCCGGACAAGTCCAGGGCTACCGAACGAAAACGATACCAGCTATCTTTAAAAGCTATGCTTTGAACGATTGGGCCGATGCCAACCAGGAGGAGTCCGTCAAAGTGAAGGTCCGCACCAGCGTGAAACCCATGTGTGAGTACTGCCGCGTCGTCCGCAGGAAGGGCGTCGTCCGCATCATCTGCAGCCGGAACCCCCGGCACAAGCAGCGTCAGGGCTGAGGACGGGAACATGGCACGCATCGCGGGGGTCGATCTTCCCAGGGGCAAGCGAATCGAGGTGGCGCTCACGTACGTGTATGGCGTGGGGCGCACGTCGTCGAAGCGGATACTCGAGGCTGCGGGGATCAACCCCGATCTTCGCACGCACGAGCTGACCGATCAGGACGCGAGCCGCCTGCGGCGCGAGATCGAGCAGAACTACAAGGTCGAGGGCGCGTTGCGCACCGAAGTGTCCATGAACATCAAGCGTCTCATGGACATCGGCTGTTACCGCGGCCTGCGGCATCGCCGGGGCCTGCCCGTGCGGGGACAGCGGACCCACACGAACGCGCGCACCAAGAAGGGGCCCAGGCGCGCGATCGCGGGCAAGAAGAAGGCTCCCAAGAAGTAGCCGGGTGCATCGGATACCCTAACGAGCGGATTATTCAGGCGCGGGGTAGTGCCCCGCAGGAAGGTGCCGGTTGGCAAACCCCAGATCGACGCGGACAAGGAAATCGAAGAAGGTCGTCGCGGCCGAAGGCGTCGCGCATATCAAGGCGACCTTCAACAACACCATCATCACCATCGCGGACCAGGCCGGGAACGTCCTGGTCTGGGCGACGGCGGGGACGGCCGGCTTCAAGGGCTCCAAGAAGTCCACGCCTTTCGCCGCCACCATGGCCGCCGAGCAGGCCGGCCGTGATGCCGTCGCGATGGGTGTGCGGCAGATCGTCGTCCGCGTGCAGGGACCCGGCTCCGGCAGGGAATCCGCGATCCAGGCGCTCGCGTCGGCCGGGCTGAACATTGCCTCGATTCACGATGTGACGCCCCTGCCGCACAATGGCTGCCGGCCCCCCAAGAAACGCCGCGTGTGACGGAAGAAGAGACTCCACAACAATGGCAAGATACACAGGTCCGGTTTGCAAGCGTTGCCGCAGGGAGGGGCAGAAGCTCTTCCTGAAGGGCGCCAAGTGCTACACGGAAAAATGTCCCGTCGAGCGGCGCCAGTATCCTCCGGGCCACCACGGGCCGGCGTCGGTCCGGCGCCGCAAGCAGTCGGATTACGCGATGCAGCTGCGTGAGAAGCAGAAAGTCAAGCGCATCTACGGGCTGCACGAGAAGCAGTTCCGCAACCTGTTCGAGTACGCCGCCGGCCGGCCGGGGGTCACGGGCGAGAATCTCATCATCGCGCTCGAGAGCCGTCTCGACAACGTGGTCTTCCGGATGGGCCTGACGGCCAGCCGTCGTCAGGCTCGCCAGCTGGTCCGGCACCGCCACGTTTCCGTAAACGGGACCACGGTGAACATACCGAGCTATCGGCTTTCCGCCGGCGACGAAGTCGCGCTGCGCTCGAAGTCCCGGGATCTGGACCTGGTTGCGGCGAGCCTCGAGGCGCGCACCCGACCGCCGCTGCTCGACTGGCTGTCGCTTGACGAGAAGAGGCGGGTCGGCAGGGTCGTGCGGGCGCCCACGCGGGGAGACATACCTCTCGCCGCGCAGGAACAATTGATCGTCGAACTCTATTCCAAGTGACCCTGCGGAGAGTCGCACCGTCGGCGGTCCACGGGGATGCAAACGGGCAAAAACCAGACCAGGGGGATACTTACGGTGACTTTGGAGCTTGATCTTTCGGGTCTCGTTCTTCCGGAGCGCATCGAGATTGCGGAGATGTCGGAGGACGGCCGTTCTGCGGTCTTCGTCCTTGAGCCGCTCGAGCGGGGCTTCGGGCATACGCTGGGCAACTCGGTGCGCCGCGTACTGCTTTCCTCGCTGAAGGGATCTGCGGTATGGGCATTCCGGATCGACGGGGTGGTCCATGAGCATCAGACCATCGGTTCCGTCGTGGAGGATGTGCACCAGATCATCCAGAACCTGAAGTCGCTCGTGGTGAGCCTCGACGACGATGTCGACGAAGCGGTCCTGTCGATCCGGGCGACCAGGGCGGGCCCGATCAGCGCGCGCCAGATCAAGGCACCCGGGTCGGTCACCATCCACGATCCCGAGCATCACATTCTCACGCTGCAGGACGACCGGGAACTCAATGTCGAACTGCGCGTGAACAAGGGGCGAGGCTTCGTGCTCGCGGACCAGGGCCCGGTGCCGGAGGACGCCCCGGTGGACCTGGTTCGCATCGACGCGATCTACAATCCGGTGTTGCGCGCAAACTTCACCGTCGAGGAGACGCGTGTCGGACAGAGGACGGACTTCGACAAGCTCTCCATCCATGTGGAGACCGACGGGTCGGTCGATCCGGAGAGCGCCATTCGGTACTCGGCGGATCTGGTCCGGAAGCATCTGGAATACATGCTCTACTTCTCGATCGGCGGGCTTCCCGAGGACGAACCGAGCACCGTCGCACCGGTCCCGAAAAAGATGGTCGAACTGTTCCACACCTCGATCGAGGATCTGGCCGAGCTGAGCGTTCGCTCGCGCAATGCGTTGACGAGGGATTCGATCAATACGATTGGAGACCTGATCAGCCGTACCGAAGAGGAGATGCTGGACATCGACAACTTCGGCAAGAAGTCGCTGAAGGAGATGCGGGATATCCTGGCGGTATACGGGCTGACATTCGGGATGAGAATAGAGAAGGGAGATGACGGGAGGCTCTTCGTCATCCAGGAGGGAGCCGTGGAGTCGGCGGGGGAATAGGTCATGCGTCACCGAAAAAAGGGCAGGAACCTCTCGCGCTCGCCGAGCCACCGCAAGGCGCTGTTGCGGAACATGGCGACGTCGCTCTTCCAGCACGAGCGAATCACGACGACGACGGCCCGCGCCAAGGAGCTGCGGCCCTACGCGGAGCGCCTCATTACGCTCGCCAGGCGGGGAGACCTGCACGCGCGCCGGCTGGCGGCCCGCCGGATCGCCGACCGGGATGTGCTGAGCAAGCTCTTCGACGACATCGCGCCGCGATACGCCGAGCGTCCGGGAGGCTACACCCGCATTCTGAAGCTGGGCAACCGGAAGGGCGACGCCGCCGAAATGGCGCTTATCGAGCTAGTGTGATAGAATCGGGCGGCACGGGGAGGTTCCGCGGAACCTCGACAGGCGAACTTGGAACGCGCAAAGGATTGGGCCAGATGGTAACGTTGCTGAAGTCGCGCTCGGGAGCGGTTCGACAGGGGACCCTGCTCATGCTGCTGAGCTTCCTCGTGGTTGGGGGGTTCCTTTACTGGCTTTCCGTCACGGCCGAGCCGACCGAGGTCGTGGTCGAGGAGCCGGAAGACGACGGCATGGTGAATGAAGTCGCCTTCGCGGACTTCTCCAGCGGACCGCCGGGCTACGTGGGGCAGGAACTCACGCTGCGAAGCATCACGGTGAGCAGCCTGTTGCGGCCGCACGCCTTCTGGACGAGCCTGATGGACCAGCAGCAGACGGCCTACCTGCTGCACTTCTCCGACGCGCTGGTGGCCGACTCGGTGTCAGTGACGGAGGGGATGATGGTGGACGTCATGGGAACGGTCATGACGATGTCCGACTCCATTCTGGACGCCTGGGAGGCCGCCGGGGCCTTCCCGAACGAGGTCGATCGCGTGCTGGCCGAATTCGCGGAGACCTTTATCGAGGTCACCGTACTCGGCGGCGACGAGGCGGTTGGCGAGTCCTCCGGGTCCCCCGAGTCTTCCGAGCCCGCTTCCTGAACCGGTCTCCGCGCCGGCATCGTTTGGAATGAGGGCGGCGCGGGCCGAAACCGGACGGCGGGAAGTGGCGGATACCTGTCAGGAAGACACGCCGGAGTCGAAGCGGTCGCGCCTGGAATCGGGTGACGCGGTGTTCGGGGTCGTAGGCCTCGGGTACGTCGGTTTGCCGCTGGCCGCGGAGGCCGTCGCGCACGGGATACGCGTCGTCGGTTTCGACGTTGATGCCGGGGTCGCGGACGGCGTCAACAGGGGCCGCAGCCACATCCCTGACCTGCCTGGATCGGCGGTGGCGACCGCGAGAGAGCGCGGGTTGCTCGAAGCCACCACGGATATGGGGCACCTGGCCCGGTGCGACGTGGTATCGATCTGCGTGCCCACGCCCCTTTCGAAGACCCGGGATCCGGACATCTCGCACGTTCTTGCGGCCGCCGAGGCCGTGGCCGCGGTGCTCAAGCGTGGCCAGCTCATCGTGCTGGAGTCGACGACCTATCCGGGCACGACCCGCGAAGTCGTGCTGCCGATCCTGCGCCGGAGCGGGCTCGAGGCCGGCATCGACTTCAACCTGTGCTTCTCCCCTGAGCGGGTGGATCCGGGTAACGATACCTGGAAGACGGGGAACACACCGCGCATCATCGGTGGCGTCACGCCGCGATGCACCGAGGTCGGTGTGGCGTTCTACTCGCGGTTCGTGGACGACATGGTGGCCGTGTCGTCGGCCGAGGCCGCCGAGCTGGCGAAGATCCTCGAAAACGCGTTTCGCGCGGTCAATATCGGGCTGGTCAACGAGATGGCGCTGATCGCCGACCGGCTCGAGCTCGACATATGGGAGGTGATCGAGGCGGCGGCAACAAAGCCGTTCGGCTTCATGAAGTTCACGCCGGGGCCGGGTCTCGGTGGTCATTGCCTGCCGGTCGACCCGCACTATCTGTCGTGGAAGATGCGCGCGATGGACTACCGCACCCGGTTCATCGAGACGGCCTCGGAGATCAACGCCGAGATGCCCACCTTCGTGGTGGGCAAGGTCAGAGACGCGCTCAACGCGGCGCGCAAGCCCGTGAACGGGTCCCGGGTCGTACTGCTCGGCGTGGCGTTCAAGAAGGACGTCGACGATGTGCGCGAATCTCCCGCGATGGATATCCTGGAACTGCTGGAACGCGACGGGGCGGAGGTGCTCTACCACGATCCCCACGTGCGCGAGTGGCCGACGCGGGACGGTCGCGTACTGCGGTCGCAGCCCTTCGGCGAGAGTCTGCTCAAGGGGGCGGACGCGGTCGTGATCGTGACGGATCACTCCGCGCTCGACGCACGGGAGATCTATCGGCTGTCGCCGATTCTCGTCGACGCGCGAAACGCCACCGCCGCGGTCCCCGAGTCGCGGAGCTCGTCCCGTCCGCAGCGCTGGATCGTGAAGGGATGAAGATCGCGGTGCTGGGAAGCGGGTATGTGGGGCTCACAACGGGGGCGTGCCTCGCGGAGACGGGCAACGATGTGGTGTGCGCGGACGTCGTACAGGAGAGGGTGGATGCCCTCAACAGGGGAGAACTCCCCTTCTTCGAACCTGGCCTCGCCACGCTGTTGGCGGAAAACATGGCAGCGGGGCGCCTCATTTTCACCGCCGACAACGCGATGGCCGTGCGCGAATCGTACATCGTTTTCATCACCGTCGGTACGCCGCCGGACGACGACGGATCCGCCGACCTGCAACACGTCCTCGCGGCGGCCCGGGACGTCGGCCGTGCGATGGACGGGGAGCGGATCGTGGTCACCAAGAGCACCGTGCCCGTGGGAACCGCGCGGATGGTGCGCGAGGTCATCGAGGCCGAGACGGATCATCCCGTGCACGTGTGCTGCAACCCGGAATTCCTGAAGGAAGGCGCGGCGATCAGCGACTTCAAACGACCGGACCGCGTAGTGCTGGGTGTCGACAACCGCCGGGCGGCGGAAGTGCTCCGGGACCTCCACGCGCCTTTCGTACGCACGGGAAAAGAGATCCTGGTCATGGACACGGATTCGGCCGAGATCACGAAATACGCGGCAAACGCGATGCTTGCCACGCGCATCAGCTTCATGAACATGATCGCCCGCCTCTGCGAGCGCTCGGGTGCCGATGTGGACATGGTGCGCCTCGGCGTGGGTTCGGACACCCGAATCGGTCCCACCTACCTGTTTCCGGGTCTGGGATACGGAGGCTCGTGCTTCCCCAAGGACGTCACTGCGCTTGCGCGGATCCTCAATGCGATGGAGGTCGACGCGTCGATTCTCGAAGCGGTCGAGCGCGTCAACGAAGGGCAGAAGCGACTTCTCATCGAGATGGCGGTCGAGCGCTTCGGCGAAGACCTGCGGGGGCGGACGTTTGCAGTGTGGGGACTCGCGTTCAAGCCGGATACCGACGACATGCGCGAGGCGCCCAGCCTGGTCACGATCCGTGGTCTTCTGGAGCGGGGCGCCAGGGTCGTCGCCCACGATCCGGTCGCGCTGGAGGCGGCGCGGGACATCCTGGGGCGCAGTATCGAGTACCGCGACCGCAACTACGACGCGCTCGCCGGCGCGGACGCCCTGCTCATCCACACCGAGTGGCACCCCTATCGACACCCGGATTTCGCGCGAATGCGTGCGGCGTTGGGCAGCGCGGTGGTGTTCGACGGGCGCAACCTCTATGCCCCGGGATTCATGCAGGAACTGGGATTCGAGTATTATTCCGTGGGACGGCGTCCCACCCGGCCGGTGGCGGACTGAACGATGCGCGTGCTGATCACCGGAGCGGCAGGCTTCCTCGGTTCGCACCTTGCGGACCGCTTCCTGGCCGAGGGGTATGGTGTGGTCGGCGTCGACAACTTCGTCACCGGTTCGTCCGACAACCTCGCGCATCTCGAACGGGATCGGCGGTTTCGGCTCATCCAACACGACATCGCGACGCCGCTGTCCGTCGATGAGGCGCTGGACGGTGTCCTGCACTTCGCGTCGCCGGCCAGCCCGCCCGACTATCTCGATCTGCCGATCCAGACGCTCCAGGCTGGAGGGTTCGGGGCGTGCCACACGCTGGATCTCGCCCTGCGCCATCGGGCCCGCTATCTGCTGGCCTCGACCTCGGAGGTATACGGAGATCCCCAGGTGCATCCCCAGACCGAGGACTACTGGGGCCATGTCAATCCGGTGGGTCCGAGGGGCGTCTACGACGAGGCGAAGCGGTATGCCGAGGCCATGACCATGGCCTACCACCGGGCGCGTGGGCTGGACACGGGCATTGTGCGGATCTTCAATACCTACGGTCCGCGCATGCGTCCCGGCGACGGGCGCGTGGTATCCAACTTCATCGTGCAGGGACTGCGTGGGGAGCCGATGACCGTGTACGGCGACGGATCGCAGACCCGTTCGTTCTGCTATGTGGACGACTGCGTGGACGGGATCTTCAGGCTCTTCGAGTCGACGCGGGTGGATCCCGTGAATATCGGCAACCCGGAAGAGGTCACCGTTCTTGAACTGGCTCGCAGGGTGATGCAGCAGACGGACTCGTCCGAGGCGCCCGTGTTTCTCCCACTGCCGGTTGACGACCCCGGTGTGAGGTGTCCGGACATCTCGGCGGCGCGCCGGTGCCTTGACTGGTCCCCGCAGATCGGCTTGCGCGAAGGCTTGCGGCGAACGGTCCGCTATTTCAGCGGCCTGGCCGCGGTCGCGAACGTGCGTTCGCGGGTCTTGCGGGAGGCGGTCTCGTGACCCGCGGCCGATGGTGCCGCGCGGCTCTTTGCGGGGGCGCTCTGGTTCTACTGATCCCGGCATGTGGAGCGGATCCGGACGACGCGGCCTCGCTCCTGCGGGGCGACCAGGCGTTCGCGCGTGGCGAGTACGAGGAAGCGCTTGCCGAGTATCGTCTCGCTCTGCTCCGGGAAGATCCGGGAACGGACGGCGTCGTACGGGCCGCGCACGCCTACGTGGCGCTTGGGCGGGTAGACGAGGCCCGCTCGCTGTACGATCAGGCCGTCGCGGTGGATGACGCCTACGGCAATCAGGCGGTGTCGGACTTCGTCGCCCTTGCAAGGCGCGAGCACGCAGCGGGCGACAGCTACGGAATGGCGTCCGCGATGGAGGCGGCCCTGCACTTCCGCCCGGGTATCGTCGTGGAGGGGCTGGCGCTGCCGATGGCGCGTCACTACAGCAACAGCGGTGAGTACGCGCGTGCGCGGCCACTCTACCTGAGGGCGCTGGGCCAGAACCGCGACGATGCCGACATCGTGTTCGAGACCGCGCTCGCGCACGAGGAGATCGGCGACTGCGAGCGGGCGCTGGTGTACTTCGACGAGTTTCGGGAGTTGGCGCCGCGGCGAGCGGCGGAGGTCAGCTGGCACGTGGGCTCCTGTTCCTTCCAGCTCTCCAGGGAACTGGCCGAGGAGGGGGCGCTCGACGAGGCGCTGCGGTACCTGGACGCGATGATCGATCTGGCGGAGCCCAGGCCGCTGCTGGCACAGGCATACATGGACAAGGGTGAAGTGCTCGCGCAACTCGGCGATTGCCTCTCCGCGCTGGAGGCCTTCCGCGCCGTCGTGGATGCGGACGCATCCGGGTCCGGTCCGCTGGTGGGTCAGGCGAGAGCACGCGTGGACCAGATCCGTTTCGGGGAACGGGGGGACGCGCCATGCTGACCCGCTCGGTGGCCGCCGGGGCCCTGGTCGGATTGCTGGGAACGGCGTGTTCCTCGGCGCCGCCCTATTCGGGCTGGACGCCCGAGCAGCTCTACGAGCATGGCCAGAGGGCGTTCGACCAGGGAGACTGGGACGAAGCCCGGCGAGCGTTCGAACGCCTGGTGCTGACCTTCCCCGGATTCGACCAGGCGGTGGAGGCCCGCCACTACCTTGCGAGGACCTTCTTCTCGGACGGGGAATTCGTAAGCGCTGTGTCGGAATTCACGCGCATCGTGCAGGTATACCCGGACCACGAACGCACCACAGAGGCCTACATGGGACTGTGCCGTTCCTACGCGGCCATGTCTCCGCATCCGCAGCGGGACCAGCAATACACGCTGCAGGCCCGCACCACGTGCCAGAACGTGGCCAACGACTTTCAGGGCACTGCGGTCGGCGATTCGGCGGCAATGGTGGCCCGGGAGATGCACGCCAAGCTGGGAGACAAGGCCTACCAGGAGGGCTACTTTTACTTCCAGCGCGACATCCTCGATTCGGCGGAGCTTGTTTTTCTTGACCTTCTGGAAGCCTTCCCGGATACCGATTCGGCGCCCCGGGCCGTGGCGCGCCTCATCGAGATCTACGAGACGTGGGGATGGGATGACCAGCAGGAGGAATTCAGGACCAGGCTGCGCGACAGCTATCCGGACTCGCCCGAGGCCAGGGCACTCGACGCTCCCGCCGCCAGTGATACCGTTTCAACGGTCAGGAGCCGCGCGCCACCCGGTCCGCGTCTCCTGACGAGATGGCGCGACGCACGCGGGTAGGCATCTTCGGCGGCACGTTCGATCCGCCCCACCTCGGCCACATCGTTGCGGCCCGGGAGGTTGCGGAAGCTGTTGATCTCGAACGCGTTCTCTGGGTTCCCGCGTCGATCCCCCCGCACAAGCGGTACCGCAGCCTGACGCAGGCGGCCGTGCGGCGGCGGATGGTCGAAGCGGCAGTCGCCCGTGACCCACGTTTCGAGTTGTGCGACCTCGAGCTGGAGCGCGGGGGAGTTTCGTACACGGTGGATACGCTGCGGAACGTCGGAACCGTACATCCGGAGTGGCGTCTGGTGCTGATCGTGGGAGCGGATCTGGTTGCGGGGATGTCCCGCTGGAAGGAACCGGACGCGGTCGCGGAGTTGGCGGAGCTGGTGGTGATGTCCAGAGGTGGGGAGGTACCGGGGCCGGACTGCCGGGGGAGGGTGGTCGCCGTGTCGCGGGTGGAAGTGTCCTCTTCACGGGTCCGGGAGCGCGTCAGGGAACGAAAGGCCGTTCGAGACATGGTGGGGACCCATATCATGTCCATTATTGAGAGCGAAGGACTTTACAGACAGCCCGGGCGCCCGAGGGTGGGCGCGCACGGGCAGCGAATCCAGGAGGGCCGGGTGTCTTCCGTCGAGGACGACCCCGGACAAGCGGAATGATCAAGAGCGTTATCAAGAAGATCGTCGGTTCCCGGCACGGCCGCGAAGTCAGACGACTGAGTCCCCTGGTCGATGAGATCAACGGGCACTACGAAGGGCTGGCGGACCTGTCCAGGGCCGATCTGATAGCCAAGACGGCGGAGTTCAGAGGGCGGATCACCGAATACACTGCCGGGACACAGGGCGAGATGGAATCCGCGCGGGAGCGCAAACGCACCTCGACGGACCCCGACGAGCGCGAGGCGCTGGGCCTCAGGATCGGCAAGCTGGAGGAGGAATACCACGCCCAGCTGGCAGAGGTGCTGGAGGAGATTCTGCCGGAGGCGTTTGCCGTCGTAAAGGAGGCGTGCCGCCGTCTGATGGGCACGGAGGTGCAGGTTACGGGACAGAAGCTCGTGTGGGACATGATCCCCTACGACGTGCAGCTGATCGGGGCCGCGCAGCTTCACAGGGGCCGCGTGTGCGAGATGGCGACGGGTGAGGGCAAGACCCTCGTCGCGACGATGCCGCTCTACCTGAACGCGCTTGCGGGACGGGGCGCGCACCTGGTTACGGTCAACTCCTACCTGGCCCAGCGCGATGCCGAGTGGATGGGGGCCATCTACACGTTCCTCGGCCTGACGGTGGACTGTATCGACCTGCACGACCCGGGAACGCCGGAACGCAGGGGCGCGTACAACGCCGATATCACCTACGGCACCAACAACGAGTTCGGCTTCGACTACCTGCGCGACAACATGGTGCATTCGCTTGACCAGCGGGTCCAGCGGGCGCATCACTACGCAATCATCGATGAGGTGGACTCGATCCTGATCGACGAGGCGAGGACACCGCTGATCATCTCCGGTCCGGTGAGCCGCGACACTTCGACGCCCTTCAAGCAGATGGCGCCGGCCGTGGGGGCGCTGCACCGGAATCAAAACCGCATGGTGAACCGCCTGGTAGGCGATGCGGTGCGGATGCTCAAAGCGGAGGAGGAGGAATACGAAGCGGGCGAGAAGCTGCTCGCGGCGAAGCGGGGAGGGCCCAAGAACAAGCGCCTCATGAAGCTGTTCGCCGACCAGCCGGCGGTGGTTAGGCTCGTGGAAAAGGTCGAGGGCGACTACATGCGGGAGAAGCGCCTTCACGAGGTGGACGAGATGCTGCTCTTCGCCATGGACGAGAAGGGCCACAACGTGCACCTGTCGGACGCCGGCCTGGACACGCTTTCTCCCGGTGATCCGGACGCCTTCGTCGTGCCCGATCTCTCCGAGGTAATCGGCGACATCGAGGACGACGAGAGCCTGACCATCGACGACAGGCGGGAGAGGATCGCCGGACTGGAGGCCGAGTACGCCGACAAGTCACAGAGAATCCATGTCATTCACCAACTGCTCAAGGCCTACACCCTCTTCCACAAGGACGAGCGCTACATCATCGGCGACAATGGTTCGATTGTGATCGTCGACGAATTCACCGGGCGCCAGATGCCCGGGCGACGCTGGAGCGACGGGCTCCACCAGGCGGTGGAGGCGAAGGAGGGCGTGGAAATCAGGGGCGAGACGCAGACGCTCGCCACGATCACCATCCAGAACTACTTCCGCATGTACGAAAAGCTCGCCGGGATGACGGGCACCGCGGAGACCGAAGAGACCGAATTCCATCAGATCTACAATCTCGACGTCTCGGTCATCCCGACCAACCGGCCCGTGGCGCGGGACGACCGCGAAGACCTGATGTTCCGCACCAAGCGCGAGAAGTATACGGCCATCATGGACGAGATCGAGCGCCTGAACCGGCTCGAACTCCCGGTCCTGGTGGGGACGACGAACGTCGAGGTGTCGGAAACGCTGTCGCGCATGCTGCGCCGGCGCCGGATCACGCACAACGTCCTCAACGCAAAGCAGCACAAGCGCGAGTCGGAGATCGTGGCCGAGGCCGGGCGGCCGGGTGCCGTTACGATCGCGACCAACATGGCCGGGCGCGGCACGGACATCAAGCTGGGAGCCGGCGTTACCGATCCACGGACCGTCGACTGGGCCACGGAGCGCGGACTCGACCTGGATTCGGTCGCACCTACCGACCCGACGCGCTACGAGGAACTCGACGATGCGCCCGGCGACCATTTGGTCGAAGAGGGCGGACTCCACATCCTCGGCTCGGAGCGCCACGAAGCCCGCCGGATCGACCGTCAGCTGCGAGGGCGGGCCGGACGTCAGGGCGACCCGGGCGCCTCGCAGTTCTTCCTGTCACTGGAAGACGACCTGATGCGTCTGTTCGGAGGCATGGAGCGGATCGCCGCGGCCATGGACAGGATGGGGGCGGAAGAGGGAGAGGTAATCACGCATCGTCTGGTCACGCGTTCGATCGGCAGGGCGCAGAAGCGGGTCGAGGGCAACAACTTCGAGGCGCGCAAGCGGTTGCTCGACTACGACGACGTCATGAACCAGCAGCGCGAGGTCATCTACGACCTGAGACTCTTTGCGCTCGAGGGCGGCGAGGACCTGAAGGCCGAGATCTGGGACATGGTGCACCACACCATGGAAGGGGTGTTCGACGACCACTTGCCCGATTCGGAACTCGAACAGGGCATCGAAGTGGGCGGGCTGAGGCAGAGGATGCTGCTCGATCTCCACACGGTGCTGCCGTCGGTGGACAACGAGGACGACCCGGAGGAGGTCGACCGCGAGGAGGTAATCACGCTGGCGGAATCGTCGGTCCGCGAGGCGTTCGAAAGGAAGATCGAGTCGTTCGGCGAGCACGGCGAGCGCGTGATGAGTTTCGTCATGCTGTCCACGATTGACGGCAAGTGGAAGGACCACCTGTACGATCTCGATCACCTGAAGGCGTCGATCGGCTTCCGCGGCTGGGGTCAGAAGGATCCCCTGGTCGAGTACAAGAAGGAAGCCTACGAAATGTTCGTGGGGCTCATGGACGACGTACGGCGCACGGTCACCCAGCAGTTCTTTCGCGTACGGCTGGAGCAGAGCCCGGCAATGCGCTTCCAGGGACAGCGCCGACTGTCCTACTCGGGCCCGACGGACTCTCCCGGTTCCGGGTTGCGCGCGCCGGGTCGCCCCGGGGCGGGGCGCATGGCACCGGCGGCGCGGTCCGCGGAGCGGGGAAGACCCGGCCAGGCGGCGGTGGATTCGATGGGGATGGCGGCGAGCGCGCACCGCGGGGCGACGTCGCCGTCGCAGGCGGGAGGTCCCGATGTCGGCCGCATCGCCACCAATCGCGGCGAAGCGAGGGCGAAGGTGCCGGTGACGGCTACGAAAACCCCGGGGCGCAACGAACCCTGTCCGTGCGGGAGCGGGCGGAAGTACAAGAAATGCCACGGTCGGGCGGGATAGCTGCGGCCCCTCCTCCCGAGGCGAGGCCACGGGAGCGGCTTCAGCGCCACGGGCCCGGACCCCTCTCCGAGCAGGAGCTTCTCGCGCTGGTGATCGGATCGGGAAGTACGGCGATGCCCGCACACCGCGTGGCCGAGCAGGTACTGGACCTGTCCAGAGGGCGGCTTCGCGACCTCGCGCGGATGGACCCGGGCATTCTGGTCGACATACCGGGAATCGGTCCCGCAATGGCCGCCAGGATCGTTGCGGCGATCGAACTGGGGAAACGCGTGGGGTCCGCGCGCTCGCGCCGCGAGGATCCCATATCGGGACCCGGAGATGTCCACGACATGTTCGCGCCCGCTCTGGCCCACCTCGCTCATGAAGAGTTCCACGTCCTGCTCCTCAACGCTCAGAACATTCCGATCTGCCAGAGGCAGGTGACCCGGGGCATTCTCGACGCGTCCCTCATCCATCCCCGCGAAGTCTTTCGCGATGCGATCGTTCTCAGGGCGGCGGGCCTTATCCTGGTGCACAACCATCCGTCGGGGAACCCGGAGCCTTCTGCGGAGGACCTCAAGGTGACGCGGCAGTTGAGCGTGGCGGGCGACCAGCTGGGCATTCCCGTCCTGGACCACGTTATCGTGGCGGGAGGCACTTTTTCGTCGCTTGCGGGGAGGGGTTGTCTGCGGGGAGCTTGAGAGCTTCCGACAACGATTGATCCGGAGGGGTGCTGTGAACGGGACCAACGCGGCGCGGCGGGAACGCATCCCCGTTCGCGTCATGAAGGACCATGACGCCATCGCGGCCGAGGTGGCCGGGCGAATCGCGGCGCTTGTTCGCCAGCGTGCCGCCGAGGGCCGCGATGCCGTACTGGGTCTCGCGACGGGTTCGACGCCGGTCGGGGTCTACCGCGAGTTGATCCGGCTGCACCGGGAAGAGGGGCTCGATTTCTCCAACGTCGTCACCTTCAATCTCGACGAATACTACCCGATGCTGCCCGGGAGCATTCACAGCTACCATCGCTACATGCGGGAGAATCTCTTCGAGCACGTCAATATCCGGTCCGGTTGCTGTCACATACCGCGAGGCGACCTGGCCGGGACCGACGTGGAGGCACACTGTCGCGACTTCGAAGGCCGCATTCGGGCTGCCGGAGGCATCGACCTTCAGATTCTGGGGATCGGACGCACCGGACACATCGGCTTCAACGAGCCGGGGTCGGCTCGCCGTTCGCGCACCCGGCAACTCTACCTCGATACGGTAACCAGGGCCGACGCCGCGTCCGACTTCTTCGGCGAGGAAAACGTGCCGCCACAGGCGATCACCATGGGGGTCGCCACCATTCTCGAGGCCCGCGAAGTGGTGCTGCTGGCCACCGGCGAACACAAGGCCTCGATCGTGCGCCGCGCCGTCGAGGGCGAGGTTCATGCCGATGTCGCCGCCACCTTCCTGCAGCAACACCCTGCGGCGACCGTCTATCTGGACCCCGCGGCGGCCGCCGATCTGACACGGATCCGCACGCCGTGGCTGGTTGGGGACGTTGAATGGACGCCTCACTGGGAGACCGAGGCCGTGATCTGGCTCAGCCGGCGCACCGGCAAACCGATCCTGCACCTCGCCACCGACGACTACCGGGAGCACCACCTCGGGTCGCTCGTGTCGCGATACGGGTCGGCGGAGCCGCTCAACGGAGAGGTCTTCAATACCCTGATTGCCAAGATCCGCGGCAAGAGTCGGTTGCCTCGCGGGCAGAGGATGCTGGTCTTCTCGCCACACCCCGACGACGACGTGATTTCGATGGGCGGGTTGCTGCGGAAGCTCACCGAGAACGGGAACCACGTTACCGTGGCCTACCAGACATCGGGGAACATCGCCGTCTTCGACCACGAGGTGCGTCGCTACCTTGACTTCATGCGCCGGGCGGCCGGGGTGATCGACCTCGGTGACCGGGAGGCCCTGGAAGCGGTATTGAGATCCGTGGAGGAGGACCTGGCGGCGAAGGAGCCTGGAGACGTCGATTCCGCGGTCGTGCAGGACCTGAAACGGATCATCCGCGAGAGCGAGGCGTCGGCGGGTATCGCGGAACTGGGCCTCTCCACCGACCACGCCCGCTTCCTCAACATGCCGTTCTACCAGACCGGAGAGGTCAGGAAGGACCCGATCTCGGCGACCGACGTGGGGATTGTCGCAGACCTGCTCGAGGAGGTGCGGCCCACCATGGTGTTCGCCGCGGGCGATCTGTCCGACCCGCACGGCACGCATCGCATGTGCCTGGAGGCGGTCGAACGGGCGCTCGGGCGCTACGGCGGCAACCCGCCCTGGCTGTGGCTCTATCGCGGAGCGTGGCAGGAGTGGAGCGTAAACGAGGCGACGGTGCTCGTGCCCCTCTCGGACGGAGAGATGCGCGCCAAGGTGCAGGCGATCTTCCGGCACGAGTCGCAGAAGGACTCGGCTCCCTTCCCCGGTCCGGACGACCGCGAGTTCTGGCAGCGAGTCGTAGATCGCAACCGGGGGACGGCGGATCTGCTCCAATCCCTGGGGCTGCCGGCGTACCGGGCGATGGAGGCGTACGTAACGCTGAGAGAGGGGCGCAGGGTGGAGGCTCGGGAGATTCCGACATCGTCGCTGGCCGAGAAGTTGTAAATTTCGGTTTTCCCATCACGCCACGAGGAGAAGCCCAGCGATGTCAGAGTGTCCCGTGTGTGCCGGAGAGGTTGAGATCTCTCCCGATCCGGTGGAAGGAGAGTTGCTCGAATGCGACGAGTGCGGCGTGGAGCTGGAAATCCTGGCACTGGATCCCCTCACGCTCGGAGAGGCCCCCGAAGCGGAAGAGGACTGGGGTGAATGAGGGTCGGATTCCTTCATTCCCTGATCCGGAAGGACGAGAAGCTCCTGATTACGGAACTCCGCAAGCGGGACGACATGGAACTGGTTTTCCTGGACGACCGCAAACTGGTCCTGGAATTCGGGCACGCCCCCGAGGTCGACATCGTGCTGGAACGATCGATCAACCATTCGCGGGCCATGCACGCGCTGCGCCTCTTCGAGGGTGCGGGCACGCAGTGCGTGAACACCTATGAGGTCGCGCGGCGGTGCGGTGACAAGATCCTCGCCGCCGCGTCGCTGCAGGAGTGCGGGGTGCCGCAGCCCGATGTGCGCGTCGCCTTTACGCCGGAATCGGCACTGCTGGCGATCGAGGAGCTGGGCTACCCGGCCGTGCTCAAGCCGGCGGTCGGTTCGTGGGGCCGTCTCCTGTCCAAGATCAACGACCGGGACGCGGCGGAGACCGTGCTCGAGCACAAGTCCATCCTGGGCAGCTATCACCACTCGATCTTCTTCGTGCAGCAGTACGTGGAGAAGAACGGCCGCGACATCCGTGCTTTCGTGGTCGGAGACGAGTGCGTGGCGGCGATCTACCGTTCCTCCGAGCACTGGATCACCAACACCGCCCGGGGCGGTCGTGCCACCAACTGCCCGGTGACACCCCCGCTCGCCGAGATGGCGCTGCGGGCAGCGGACGCGGTCGGCGGCGGAGTCCTCGCGGTCGACCTCTTCGAGACGGCGGAAGGCCTCCTTGTCAACGAGGTCAACTACACGATGGAGTTCCGCAACAGTGTCGACGTCACCGGGGTGAACATCCCGGAGCGCGTCGTGTCGTACGTGGCGTCGGCATGATCCGCGTCGCGATCGCGGGGGGCTCGGGCTACGCGGGCGGCGAGCTGTTGCGGCTGCTCATCGCGCACCCGGATGCCGACGTCGTCCAGATCACGTCGGAAAGGCTGGCGGGCAAGCTCGCCCAACGCGCCCACCCCAATCTGCGCGGCGCCACACGCCTCCGCTTCCGCACCCTCGCCGAACTGGACAGGTGCGACGTTCTCGTCTCCTGCCTCCCGCACGGCGAGTCCGCACGTCGCATGGACGACTTCCGCCGCGTCGCGCCGCGCGTCATCGACCTCGGTGCCGACTTCCGCCTGGACGACGCCGCGGAATACGAGCGTTTCTACGGGCGCCCGCACCCCCGCCCGGAGCTGCTCGGACGATTCGTCTACGGGATCGTGGAACTCACCCGCGACGCACTCGCCGATGCCGACCTGGTGGCGTGTGCGGGGTGCAACGCGACGGCCGTGATCCTTGCACTTCGTCCCTTGTACCTGGAAGGAGTGGTGGACTCGGCGGTGGTCGAGGTCAAGGTCGGATCGAGCGAGGCCGGCAACCGGGCGACGCCCGGCAGCCATCATCCCGAGCGAAGCGGCGCCATGCGTTCATACAAGCCGACCGGGCATCGTCACCTTGCCGAGATCCGCGCCGCGCTCGGGGGAGACATTCACTTTTCGGCCACCTCGGTCGAAATGGTGCGGGGCGTCCTCGCCACCTGTCACGCGTTCGTAAACCGGGACCTCGACGACAAGGCGCTGTGGCGGATCTATCGCAGGGCCTACGCCGCCGAGCCGTTTGTGCGCATCGTCAAGGAGCGCGCCGGCATTCACCGATACCCGGATCCGAGTCTGCTTTCGGGCTCCAACTACTGCGACGTCGGGTTCGAGCGCGATCCGCTGGCCAGGCGTGTCGTGGTGGTCAGCGCCATCGACAACCTCATGAAGGGTGCGGCTGGCCAGGCGGTGCAGGCCTTCAACCTGATGCATGGTCTTCCCGAGACCCGTGGACTGGAGTTCCCGGGCCTGCACCCGGCCTGAACCGGCCATGTGCCGCCTGCTGTGCGTCCGGAGCCGCGAGGACTTCGAGATGGCGGGTCACCTCGATGCGTTCGCGGCCATCGCGCGCGACTGCCGCGAGTATCAGGGCCACGGCTGGGGGTGCGCATGGCTCGAAGGTGGCAGGTGGCGCCTCTACCACGACATCGCGCCGATCTGGGAGGATCCCTGGAGGCCGCCCGGCCGGGCGAAGCTGCTCCTGGCCCACGCCAGAAGTGCGTTTCGCGACGAGGGGATCCGCGTGGAGAACAACATGCCGTTCACCGACGGAGAACGCGTCTTCGTCTTCAACGGCGAGCTCCATGGGGTGAGGATCAAGGAGCGGGGCCGGATCGGTGCTGAAAAGGTGTTCAACTTCATCAAGCGCTTCGATCGTGGCGACTTCCGGATGGCGCTCCAGAGGGGACTCGGTGTGATCGAGAAGCGAACACGCCGCATGCGTGCGATGAACCTGATCGTGGCCGACCGGTCGGCGCGGGTTCACGTTGCCATGAACTTCCGGGAGGATCCAGAGTACTTTCAAATGCACACTGCGGAATCGGACGGTGTGCGGATCATATGTTCCGATCCGTATCCCGATTCCAATCGGCACGTCCCGTCCCGGACAGACGGCGGGTTGCCCGGATCCCCGGCGCCCGAAGCGCGTGCGGGGGCGGCCAGGGCCTGGGTTCCCCTGCGCCAGGGCGAGGTGCTGACCCTTGGAGGTGAACGATCCGAGCAAGGATGAATGGAGAAGAAACGTGTTGCTGCTGAAGATAGGCGGTGGTGACTCGATCAATCTGGCAGGCATCGCACACGATCTTGCCGATTTCAGGGACTCCGTCTGCGTAGTGCACGGCGCGAACGCGCTGCGCGACGACCTGGCGGGACGCCTTGGGGTGGAAAAGCAGGTTCTGACGTCCGTTTCGGGTTACACCAGCGTGTATACGGACAAACAGCTCATGGATGTGATGCTCATGGCCTACTCGGGTCTCCGCAACAAGCGCCTGGTGGAGCTGTTGCAGATGAACGGGGTGAATGCGGTGGGACTCACCGGCCTGGACGGAGCTCTCGTGCGTGGAAAGCGCAACCAGGGCATCCGCGTGCGACAGGGCGGGAAGACCCTGATCAAGCGGGACCTGTCGGGCAAACCGGTCGGGGTGAACCGGAAGTTGCTCGGGCTCTTGCTGGACAGCGGCTTCACGCCGGTCGTGACCATGCCGCTGATCGACGAAAACAACGTTGCCGTCAACTCGGAGAACGACGATGTCGTGGCCGTGTTGAACCAGGTGCTGGAGGCGGATGTGGTGGTGCATCTGATCGAGGCGCCCGGCATCCTTGAGGATCATGAGGACCCGGGGTCCGTGATCCCGCGCATCCCGCGTGCCGAACTGGCCGAACGGGAGAAGCGCGTGCACGGACGCATGAGACGCAAGCTGCTCGCCCTCAGGCGGCTCACGGAAAGGGCGTCGACGCGGGTCGTGGTGGCGGATGGACGCCGCGAGAACCCGCTGGCGGATGCGCTGGCGGGCCGGGGGACCGTAATCCTGTGAGCGCGCACGCGGACCTGCCCGGCGGCGGAGTCCCCAGGCCCTGGGACGCCCGTGCGGCCGAGCGCGCCCATGGGCTCGAAGTCTATCCCAAACGCGACATCACGGTCGTCAAGGGGAGGGGGGCGGAGGTGTGGGACGACAACGGCCGCCGATATATCGACTGCGTCGCGGGGATCGGAGTGGCCAGTGTCGGACACGCCAACCCCGCGGTTGCCGGGGCGGTGGCCGAGCAGGCGCACACACTCGTGACCTGCCCCGGGATCTTCTATAACGATGCGCGCGCGCGATTGCTGGAGAAGCTGGCCGAGGTCGCGCCCAAGGGCCTCTCGCGCGGCTTCCTTTGCAACTCGGGCACCGAGGCGATCGAGGCGGCGTTCAAGTTCGCGCGCGTCGTGACGGGGCGCGTCGGCGTCGTCGCGACCATGCGCGGGTTTCACGGCCGGACGCTCGGGGCCCTTAGCGCCACCTACAGGAAGGAATACCGGGAACTCTTCAAGCCGCTCGTCCCCGGTTTCTCGTTCGTGCCGTTCAACAACGCGGACAGGTTGCGCGCGGCGGTGAGCGAAGACACGGCGGCCGTCGTCATTGAGCCCGTCCAGGGGGAGGGCGGAATCCGTCCCGCGAGTGCGGAATTCCTCCAGGCGGCGCGCGAGGCGTGCGACGATGCGGGGGCCCTCCTCATCTTCGACGAGATCCAGACCGGTTTCTGCCGAACCGGCAGGATGTTCGCATGCGAGCACTACGAGGTGACGCCCGACATCCTGTGCCTCGCCAAGGCGATGGGCGGCGGCGTGCCGATTGGTGCGGTCCTCGCGGTCGACCGCGTCAACCCGCCTGTCGGCAAGCACGGCACCACGTTCGGCGGGAACCCGCTCGCCTGCGCCGCCGCGCTGGCCGCGATCCGGTTCATGGAGGATGAGCGGCTGGCGGAACGTGCGGCGCGCCTCGGCACCCGCTTCCGCAAGCGGTTCGTGCGCAACGCACCCGCTCGCGTGCGCGCGCTTCGCCAGGTCGGTTTGATGATCGGGGTCGAACTGCGCGAGCGCTGCGTTCCGTACCTCAAGGCGCTCATGGAACGGGGTGTGCTCGCGCTGCCGGCCGGCAAGACGGTGATCCGTGTGCTGCCGCCGCTGGTGATCACCGAGGAACAGGTCGACGAGGTGGTGGACACGCTGGTGGATGTGCTGGCCCAATGACGCCAAAGTGGTCACATTGCCTGTAACGCAGGGCAATGGGGCTGGTCCTGCAACCCGGCAGCGAGGTGTCGCATGAAATCCATCAAGCGAGAATTGGTCACGTCGGCAGCACTGTTGCTCGTGCTGTTCGCGTTCATCGGTTGCGCGGAGCAGCCACAGGCGGATGAGGCCGGCGGCAGCGAGGCCGCCGAGGGGGGAACCATGGCCGTGGAGACGGTCGACGCCGAGGCAGCGGACGCCGAGGCGGAGGCGGGCGAGACGGCCGGTGAAGAGGGGGGCGAGCACGGTGAGGGTGGTGAGCACGGTGAGGGTGGTGAGCACGGTGAGGGTGATGAGCACGGTGAGAGTGGTGAGCACGGTGAGGGCGGCGAGCACGGCGAGGAGGGCGAGGAGTCGGGCGAGTACATCGGCCGCACTCAGAGTTGGGACGTGACCCGGCGCGGCATGCGGCTGACGCTAGCGTTCGACGGAGATCGCGGAGCCTTCGTCGGAACGGTCGAGAACACGACCGAGGCGACCATTTGCGCCGTTCGTGTGGAAGTCCACCTGGCGGGCGGACCCGAACTTGGCCCCACGGAGCGCCGGGATCTGGGTGCGGGCGCGTCCATGGCCATCGAACTGCCAGCGGGCGGCGAGAGCTTCGAGAGCTGGACCGCCCATCCGGAAAGCTCGGCCTGCTAGAAGCCTTCGAGTTCCTCCAGAGCGCCCAGCGCGAAGAGTGGCGCCCAGCTCTGGAACCGATGGCCACACCCTGCACCCGTGCGGGAGTCGAAGTTCTCGCGGCACATTCCCGTACGGCGCCGGTCTGCGAGGAACATGCGGGCGCCCTTCCACGCGAGCTCGTGGGCGAGGTCGTCGAAGCCGTACCGGCGGAGGCCCTGCAGGACCAGGTAGTTCATGGGAGGCCATATCGAACCGCGCCAGTACTGCTGGTCGTCGAAGGCGGGATCGTCCCGTGCGATCGTGGGCAGCACCCGGTCGCCCCGGAAGCGTGCGGGATCGCACAGCGTGTCAAGCATGCGCCGGGCGCATCGGCGTGTGGGAACGCCCGCAATGAAGGGGAGGAAGTTGGATGCGGCCACCCGGGTAGACGGCCCTGACGGCAGTTCGTCCAGGTAGAGGCCCGCGTCTTCCGACCACAGCACGCGGTTCATGGTTTCCACGAGGCGTCGATACGCGGTGGCGAGGCGGTCGGCGGTGGTGTCGTCCCCGAGGATGCGCGCGATCCGCGACAGACACTCCAGATCGAGGGCACGGTAGCTGCACAGGTCGACCGCCGACATCGCGAAGACCTGCCGCTCGGGGTCCCATTCGGCTTCCTCCCACAGGGGCAGATCGTCTTGGCCGGACTCCCAGGCCGCGCGCTGGTGGCCGCTCGCGCCTTCTTCCCAGGGCGGCACGAGTCCGGGGCCGGGCACGAGATCGGTGTCGGAACCCCAGGCGAAAAGCCCAGGCGTCAGGCCTTCGCGCCGGGGCCGGCCGTTCTTGTCCGCCGCCCACCACTCGCACCACGCGAGAAGGTCCGGGTAGACGGCGGCAAGGGTGCCGGGGTCGGGGTGCGTCCGGTGAAGTCGGAGTGCGGCGTAGGAGCCGATGGGTGGCTGCGACCGGTCGGGTGTGCCGCCGTGGCGGCTGCGCCAGTTCGGGACGCAGCCGTTCGGGTACCGCGACCGGGTCCCGGCCAGGAGGATGGCCCAGGCGAGCTCGCCCGACACCGTCGCCAGTTCGAGGGCGTTGAAAAAGCTGTCCCAGCCAAAGACGGTCCAGTCGTCCGGCTCGACCGGGTGGCTGCGGACGTCCGGGCGGGAGTCCTCGCGGTCGGTGTGCGCTCTCGGACCGGAGGTTGCCCGGGGATTGGGAAAAATCCAGCGTCGACCTGCCGGAGCATACAGTCGTCCCGTTTCGGGCTGAAGCAGCACCGTCCACATGAGGTTGTCGGCAATGCTCTCCAGCAGGTCCGGGTGGCCCCCCGCCCGGGGCCGCCGCCGCCGCCACTCGCGGCGCGCCTCGTCGATCCAGGCGTCCGCCCGCCCGACGAGCCGCGCCGCTCGGGCGGCGGCCCCGGCCCCGGCCCACGCCGCCACCATGGCCAAACGCCCGGTCGTGCCATCCGCGACATCGAGGATGCGCGCCACCTCGCCGGCGGACGCCGGCGAGGCCCACGGATCGGGCGCGGTCCCGCCGTATCGGCCCGGGTGACCGCGCGCCATGCGCCGCACCGATCCCGGCGCGAAGGCGGTGGCGATCTCCACGCCCCCGGATACGGCCCGCCAGCCGTCTGCGGGCGGGGCGCCTGCCGCGTCCGCCATGGCCGCACTGCCCCCCTCCTCCACCTCGGTCCAACGTGGCTCCCACCCCCAGGGCGCATCGCCGATCAGCTCCAGCCGGCCCGCAGCCGTTGCGGTCGCGCGCAACGCCACGGCGTCCTCTCTGCGCGACCATTCCAGGATCAGTGTGCTCGACCGCGGTGTGGACTCGGGCGACGCCTCCGCACGCAGGTCGAACTCCATGCGCGCGTACGACCCGTCGGGCGCGTGGGGCCCTACCCGCGAGACCATCCAGTACCAGTCGTCGCGATCGCGGCGGTGTCCGTCGGGATCGGTGAAGGCGAGGCGAATTCCGACGCCGTTGTTCGGACCTGTGGCGAGGACCAGGCCGGCCCAGCGGGACGCTTCGAGCGCACCGATCGACGGATTCCCACCTGGAAGCGGTCTTGCCATACTCGGGTTGCGACGACGGAGGAACTTTCTCCCATCGGATTGGGGGCCTGGTTCAAGTTAATCAGCCGGCAGGGGTTGACTGCGTTGTTGTGCCGTAGCACATGGACTGGGCACTCTCGGCGGTGTACCTTCCCCCTGTGAGAGCAAATCGAGTCAGCGGAGCGGCGTGGAACATGAGATTCCAGACGAGACCGCAGGGGTGCCGGCGCTGATGGCTGTTGCGACCCAGGGCGTGGCGACCAAGGCACTGACGCTTCCCGAGGAGCTCATCCTGATGCTCCTCAACGAGGAGAACGGCTACTTCCACCAGGTACCGGGGTGGCGGTTGAACTGCGCCGTGGTCGGTGCGGTGCTCGCGGAACTCTCGCTGCTCTTGCGCATCGATACGGACCTGGAGTCACTGTTCCTTGTCGACGCGACGAAGACCGGCGACCCCGCCCTGGATCCCTTTCTGGAAGAAATCGCCAGTGAACCCGCCCAGCACAACGCGCAGTACTGGATCGAACGGCTCGCGCTCCGCGCGGAGTCCGTCATCGATTTGACCCTGGATCGCCTGGTCGACCTGAAGATCCTCGAGTACCACGATGGCGATTTCTGGACGGTGGCCCGTACCGTCCGGCATTCGGATATGTACGGCCACGCCGAGCAGGGTACTGCCGGACAGTTCATCAAGACGCGGATCGGCAAGGCGATCTTCACCGACGCGATTCCGGATCCGCGAGACGTCATCGTCATCTGTCTCGTCAATACCTGCGATGTCTTTCGGTTCATATTCCAACTCGACGACGAGGCCGAGGAGCGCATCGAGTTCATTTGCAAGATGGACCTGATCGGCCGCTCGATTGCCGCCGCGGTTCTCCACAACGTCGCGGGACCGCTGCTGCGGCGTTCCCGCCTGACCAAGCACATTCCGCGCGTCTCACTGCGCAAGCTGCTGTTCAATCCCAATGCGCGGACCGGCAATCTGCCCGCCGTCTTCGCGGATCTCGCCAGGCAGTATGGCCCGGTGTACGAGCTTCGTCCGCCGTTCATGGGGCCCATGATCTTCGTTGCCGGCACGAAGGTGAATCACTGGATGAACCGGCACGGGCGGATGCACCTGAGAGCGAGGGACTACTTTGCGGACTTCGAGAAAGTCTATGGTGCGTCCGGCGTTTTGCCCTCGCTGGATGGCGCGGATCACTTCCGGCTTCGCAAGGCGATGGCACCGGCTTACTCACGCCGAAGACTTGCGGACCAGGTGGGCGACCTGATCCACCATTCCCGGAAACACATGGCGGAGTGGCGGGTCGGCGACACCGTCTCCGCGACGCGGATGTGCAGGCGAATGATCAACGCGCAGATTTCGCCGATGTCCGTCAGCGTGGATTCGCAGGATATCTTCGACGACCTGTCGACATACAAGGAGAGGGCGCTCACCGTTCACATCGCCAAGGCCCTGCCGAAGTTCATGCTGAGGACTCCGGGAATGAAGCGGCGGGCGAAGGCCGTCGACACGTTGCTCGGAAGGATCCAGAGCGTTCACACGTCCGCGCAGCGGGCCGGTTGCCCGCGCAACCTCGCGGACGACCTGCTGAGCCTGAACGCGAGTGACCCGCAGTTCGTGCCGGAGTCGAATCTGCGCTTCGCGCTGTCGGCGGCGCTGATTGCCAGCGTGTACCTGGGCGACGCGTTCAGCTTTGCGGTCTACGCCATGGCCTCCAGGCCCGCCGACTACGCGAGGATCCGGAGCGAAGCCGACGCGCTGTTCGGCGACGGCGATCCGAATGGCGAGGACTTTACGCCGTCCGCGCTGGACTTCACCCACCGCTTCCTGATGGAATGTCTGCGGATGTATCCGATCGTCCCGATGTCCATGCGCACCGTCATGAATACGTGCGTGGTCGAAGGCTACGAACTGCCGGTGGGGACGACGATCTACATCGCCCAGACGGCCCCCCACTACATGGACGATGTCTTCCGCGACCCGTTCACATTCGATGTGGACCGGTATCGGGCTCCGCGTCATGAGCACCGGGGTCCCGGGTACGCGCCGTACGGCCTGGGCACGCACCGGTGCCTCGGTTTTCGCTGGATGGAGCTGCAACTGGCCATCAACGTTCTGATGGTCGCGCACCACTTCACGATCAAGGTGTCCCCGGCGAATTTCAGATTGCGGTTCAATCCCTTCCCGTCGATGAAGCCGAGCAAGAAGCTGAAGTTCCGGATCGCCGAGAAGGTGCGCGAGTTGCCGGCCTAGGCGCGCGCTTCGGCCATGCCCGGTGCGGTCCGCGCGGAAGCGCCGCCTTTCGGTGACGTCACATGCAGGTGCAGGGCGGACAGCGCGGGCACCAGGAACATCAGGATAACGGTGGTGAAGAGGATGCCGCAGCCGATCGACGCCGAGAAGGGAACGAAGAACTGCGCCTGAATGGCGTCTTCCAGAATCAGGGGCGTGAAGCCGAGGAACGTCGTCAGCGAGGTGAGCATGATCGGACGAAAACGTCCCTTGGCGCCCTCGATGATCGCGGTTCGGGCGGGGATGCCCTCCTCGAGCTCCTGGTCGATGAAGTCGACCATTACCAGGGAATCGTTCACCACCACGCCGGCCAGACCGAACATCCCGATGAAGGACTCGGAACTCAGGGCGACGCCCAGCACCCAGTGCCCCAGGATCACCCCGATGAGTCCGAACGGGATGACGGCCATGATGATGAACGGCTTGGTGTAGGAGCGCAACGGGATTGCCAGCAGCGCGAAGATCAGGATCATGGCGATCAGGAATCCGGGCCCCAGCGCGCTCATGGACTCCAGCTGCTGCTGTTGTTCGCCTCCGAAGGTGTAGGCCAGGTCCGGGGTCCGGGCGACCAGCGCCGCAAGGATATTGCCTTCCAGAATGCTGTTGGCCTGTCCGCCGGAGATCACCGCCGGGTCCACATCCGCGCTGATCCGGACGACGCGCTGGCCGTCCTGGCGGTGAATGGCTGTCGGCGACCTGCCCGAGCTCAGGAACGCCACGCGGCTCACCGGGACCTCGGCGCCGGTCGCCGTCCGGACCAGGGAGCTCTCGAGATCGGTGATGGAGCTGCGTTGTTCCTCGGGCAACCGCACGTACACGCGAACCTCTTCCCGGCCCCGCTGTACCCGCAGGGCCTCCGCGCCGAAGAACGCGGCTCGCGTCTGCCCGGCCAGGTCGTCGAGGGTGAGACCCAGGGTTCGTGCCTCGGGCAGCAGGCCGAGCCTGATCTCCGGGATGCCGGGGGTCTGATCGGAGCGTATGTCGTGGATCCCGCCTACCTCGCGGAGGCCGTTGACTACCGAGGTTGCGATCCCCGCGAGACGCTCAGGATCCGGATGGGACAGCACCGCCTCGACGGGGTTGCCCAGGTCGTAGATCTTGCCGCTGATGGTGAGGCTGCGCACATGGGGCAGGGTGCCCACTTCCTCGCGCCACACCTGCACCACGTCCCCCGTGGGGATGCGCCGGTGCTGCGCGTCCAGGAGCTTGAACGCGATGGTTGCGACATTGGCCTCCGGGTTCAGGTTGGGATTGGGACTGAGCCCTCCCCCTTCGATCCGCGGCCGTTGACCCACCGTAATCGTGACCCCCGAAAGGAGGGGGAGTGCATCGGCGGGCCGGTCCTCGGAGACGCGTTCGATCGCCCGGTGGCCGGCCGCTTCCAGTTCCCGTGCGACCTCGTAGGTCTGTTCAGCAGTCGTCCCGTCCGGCATCTCCAGCGTGGCGGTGGCGAAATCCCCTTCGACCTCCGTGGCAAAGGTGAACGGAACGATGCCGGCCGGCAGCATCGCCCCGCAGAGGATGAGCAGTGCGACGGCCGACGAGAGGGTCACTCCGGGTCGATCCGTCGCGAATCGTACGCCGCGATGCAGGGGACCCTGCACGAATCCGTTTAACAGCTGATCGACGCGACCCTGAATCCGGGCAACGAGTCGCGCCGGGCGCGTTCGCGGTGCCCAGTCCGGTCCGTGGAGATGGTGGGACAGGTGGTTGGGCAGCACCAGCAGCGATTCGATCAGCGATATCACCAGCATCGCGATGACAATGGTCGGCAGCGCCTTCCAGGTCTGTCCCACCCCTCCGGGAATGAAGAGCAGGGGAGAGAACGCGGCAACCGTCGTCAGCACCGCAAAGATCAGAGGCACCTTGATTCGGCGTGCACCACGGATCGCCGCGACGACGCCCGGCGTTCCCCGCATTCGTTCCAGGTGGATGTACTCGGAGACGACAATCGCATCGTCCACGACGATCCCGATGGCGAGGACGAACGAGAACAGGGAGACCGCGTGGATCGCCAGGTCGAATGCCATCATGACGGCCAGGGCCCCGATACCGGATATTCCGAGACCGACGGCTACCCAGAAGGCCAGCCGGAGTTCGAGGAACAGTCCCAGGGCGATCAGCACCAGCAGGAGCCCGAGAAGACCGTTCTTGATGAGGATGGCGGCGCGCTCCTCGAAGGCATCGGACTCATCGTTCCAGATGGTGATGCTCACACCGTCCGGAAGTGAGGCGCTCACCTCGTTGGCAACGTGCTCCCGAACGGCCCGCGCCACATTCATCACCTTCTCGCCGTCGGCCCGCGAAACCTCGACGAAGACGGCCGGCAGCCCCTGATGCCGGACGATCAGGTCGGTGTCCTGGAATCCGTCGCGCACTTCGGCGACATCGCCCAGGCGGACGACCGTGCCGTCGCCGCGGCCGAGGAGGATGATCTCCTCGAAATCCTGTTGATTGTAGCTCTGTCCCAGGGTGCGCACGCGGACCTGGGACTCTTCCGTGTCGATGCGGCCGGCGGACAGCTCGAGGGAACTGCGGCGAACCGTGTTGGCGACATCGGTCAGCGTGAGCCCAAGGGCTCGCAGCCGCTGCAGGGGCACTTCGATCGAGATCTCATAGTTTCGCACGCCGCTGGTCTCGACCTGGGAGACTGAGGGCAGCGCGGAGAGGTCGTCTTCGACGCGGTACGCGAGCTCCTTCAATGCGCGCTCGCTCACATCCCCATACAGGATCAGCCGCATCACGCTCTGGGCGTTGGTCATCTCCCTGATCTGGGGCCGTTCGGCTTCGCCCGGGAACGTCTGAATGCGGCCGACCGCCGCTTCGACATCGGCCAGGGCATCGTTCATGTCCGTGCCCGAGTTCATTTCCACCCTGACCGACGCCATCCCCGGGGCAGCCACGGACTTGACCGACTTCACGCCCGCCAGCCCCTCGACCTCGTCCTCGATCTTCACGACGATGGCCTCCTCCACCTCGTCGGGGGTGGCGCCCGGATAGGCGACGGAGACTTCGACCTGGTTGAAGGGCACGGTGGGCCACGCTTCCAGTTCAAGCCCGAAAAACGACGCCACTCCAGCGACGAGAATGCCGACCATCAACAGATTGGCGGCGACGCTGTTGCTCGCCATGTAGGCGATCGGGCCGCCAGGTTCGCCGTGGTTGCTCGGGTTGCGACTCATTGTGCCGGGTCAGCCTCGGTCTTGGACGGGGTGCCGGATCACTGCCGTGCTGCGCGCCTGCACCCATAGGATACCCACCGGATTGCCGCTACGCACGATGCCGAATTGTTGGCCCGCTGCGAGGGGTCACGTTCTCGACGTGCCCGGGAACGTGCTGCTGCCTCCTGCACGCACCGGGCTGCCCCGCGTGACTCCGTTGCCAATGTCACACAGCTTGTGGCGGAATCCGCGCCCGCTGCCTGCCTTGCCAGCGGGACGCACTACGTCGACATCACCGGGGAGATCGCGCGGGTTGCGCCCGGCAGTCTGCGCCATGAGTTCGATTTCGGTGATGGGCCGGCTGCGGCGTGTCACCCGGGCGAAGTCAGGCGGAGCGCAGCTTCATACCGTCCTTCGCCCTCGGGGAACTCGACCGTCAACCGCCCGGCACGCTCCGGCACGCGCGCGACCAGCCGGGCCCCGCCGTCTACCACCGCCGCGGTTACCGCTGTTCCGAACAGGTCGACATCGTAGGTGTGCCCCGCGGTCCCCTCGATCGTGAGCAGCCATGCGTCCCCGTCCGCGACAAGGCCGATGATCCGCAGCCCTGCGCTTCGCTGCCCGGGCACCAGATCGATCCGCGGCGGGGCCACGGCCAGCCCACCCTGCCAGGAGACCGTGAACTCGCCTTCCGCGGACTCGGTCACCGTCTCATTCGTCGCCCCCACCGGCACATCCGGCACGAAATCGATCTCCACCGGCGGCCCCTCCCTGCGGATCACGACCCGCTGTTCGCCGCCCGTGCCGGTCCAGCGCCGGGTGATGTCCACGTCGAGCATGGTCTCGCCCACGCGCAGCCGCCGCACGGACGCCCCGTCCCAGTCCGCCGGCAACTGAGGCGCCAGCCGGGCCCGGCCGTTCGGCGCATCCGGCTCCCACCCGAAGACGCCGCGGAGCAGCGGCGTGACGAGCATCGAGGTGGCGAAGAACTGGTGCGGGACCGTCTGATCGAGGGGCTGGTAGAATGTGCCCGAGAAGAGCTCGCCGTGGCGGCCGAGGCTCCAGTCGAAGGTCATCTGCCTGACCGCGTCCATCAGGTGGAACCCCGCCCACGGCCGCCGGTAGCGGTACTGCGCCCACGACGCGAACCCCGTCACGAAGGGCCACACGGTGCCCATGTTGTACTGGAGCGGGTCGTAGAGTTCGCTCTCCGTGGACAGCATGTGCGCGCCCCAGTCCGACGACACGCGGTCGCCGGCCATCAGCGCCAGGGTGGAGCGTGCCCGCCCCTCGTCCAGCAGCCCGAACGCGGCGGCGGTGGCCGGCCACACGGTCAGGTTGTCGTTGGTGCCGCCGCCGGCGAGGATCCCGAACGCGTGGTGACCCTCGTCGGGGCGCCAGTACGCGTCGTTGAGGGTGCTGCGCGCGGTCGGGGCGATCCCCGCGGCCGCCTCCGCCAGCTCCCCGTCGCCCAGATGCCCGGCCATCGCCAGCGTGCCCTCGATGGCGGCCACCCAGACCCCCGCCAGGTAGATGTCCTGGTGCAGCGCCTCGCCCAGCCCGCCGACCTCGACCGCGCCCAGTCCTCCCACCGTGTTCTCGATGATCCCGTCGCCGTCGGTCTCGGCGCTCAGGCACCACGCCCATGCCCGCCGGTACGCCGGCCACAGCTCCCGCACCAGGTCGTCGTCCCCGCTCGCGCGCCAGTACTGGTAGAGCGCGAACATCCAGTAGGGCGTGGTGTCCGCGTGGTAGTACGCGTATGGGTAGGTGTCGAACCAGTCGATGTGCGCGGCCGCCTGCGAGATTTCGTGGGTGATCTTGCCGTCGTCGCGCTGGTATTTCGCCAGAAAGGCCAGCTCCTCGGCAACCAGCTCCCACTGCCCCAGCACGTCCATCGCGAAGGTGTTGATCGCCGCGTCGCCGCCGAAGAACCAGCCGAAGCCCGGCCGCCCGCCGTGGCCCGACATCCCCCAGCCGGCCACGAAGCCGCACCCCAGGTCCGGGTTGCAGACGCGCTGCTCCTCCAGATTGATCTTCGCCCATTCGAGCGCCAGGTCGAGCGACGGGTCGGGCGTCTCGACCGAGGCGGTCGTGGCCAGCACCGAGTCGGCCCACGCCCGCTTGTCCCGATAGAGCATCTCGGCGCCCGAAATCAGCCGCGCATACTCGGCAAAAACCGTGTCGCGCGGAACCGTCCCTCCCGCCACCGCGATCGGAATGAACTCCGCCCGCGCGCGCCCCGGATCCACCGGAATCACCATCGTGCGCGGCGTCTCGCCCAGCTGGTGCGCCGGGTGCTCGACCGAGTTGGTCGCCCACGGCGAGCCCACCACCGCGTTGCGGGCCTGAAGGCTCTCGGAAAGCACGAAGACGCGCCGCTCCCCGTCCCAGTAGGCGTACTGCCCTCCCAGCGAACCCGGCCACATGTAGTTGAGGACCGGGTGGAACTCGGCCACGATCTCCATCGGCTCCGGGCTGTCGACCTCGAGCAGCACGAGGATCCCGGGCGCCGCCGTGTCCGCGGGCGCCAGGATGTGCTGCCGCACCTGAAACGCTGCGTGGCTGTACGTGATCGTCGTCAGTTCGGGCCGGACGTGCACCGTGCGCGCCACCTGCCCGCCGGGAATGGGGGCGCCGTAGCGGGGCGTCGAAAACGCGAGGCGGAAGCCGCGGCCCACCTTGAGCGGATGCACCCACAGCTCGGCCTCGCCCGTTTCCAGCCCGAGCCACGCCGCGCGCGGCCCGGTAACGCCGAGGTACTCGCCCGGCCGCACGGGGCCGGTCAGCTCGATGGGCGACGGCGGGATCGCGAAGCGGGGGACCGATAGCGCGGCCAGGTTGCCGGGCGAGGGGTCGGGGAGGCGCTGGGCCGCGGTGGGGGTTGGGAGGGGGGTGAGGGCGAAGAGGGCGGCCGCGGCAAGGATCCGGGCCAGCGCCGGGGAGGGATGGGCGGCGGGGCGGGGGGAGTGTGGAGATTTCATCCGGCGGTGGCCTCGGGCTCGTAGTGTCCTACCGACATCAGAGCAGGCCTTTGAAATCTTGCTCCGTGAGGCCGGCATCCTGGACGATGCGCCCCATCGTAAACGCGTTGACCGGATTGCTCCGTGGAATAGTGACGATCCTTAGACCGTCGGTCATGACGATGTGCTTCCCTTGGCGCGCGATGCGAAATCCTGCCCTCTCCAGCGCACGCACCGCCCGGAGGTGGTTTACTCCGGGGATCTTTGGCATGGCCTATCGGCCAACCTCGATTTCGCGGACAATCGAGCCGGTGACATTCTCGGTCGCCACCTCCAGGAATTCCCGGATGGCCTCAGCGATATTCTCCAGAGCTTCCTCTTCGGTGGCCCCTTGCGATACACAACCAGGCAGGCCCGGGACCCAGACGGAAAACCCTTCTTCGGACTCGTGAAGCGCCACGCGATAGGTCATTTCCGATTCTCTGTCAGATCCGTTGCGAAGTCTGCCTGAACGATGAGGTACCGCATGTCAGAAGGCAAGAGAGGTCGCCTCTTCGGCAGCCACCGAGTTTGGATCCATAGGCTGCTACCCCCTGCGCAACTCGCTACACCCCACCGCGACTCAACCTCAGCACCTGCGGGTGCTGCACGTCCAGTTCGTCGGTCCAGACCCCGAGAATCTCGTCCACACGGATCTCCGTGACCCTGAAGTTCGGCGGGATCTCCACGCTTCCCAGCCAGCTGCCGTCCGGGGCGAGCACCAGCCAGTGCTCCGGCCCGCCCCGCTCGCTTATCCCCGGGAACGGCCGGAGCCAGACCGCGCCGGTCGGGTCGACCAGCATGTCGGCATAGGCGGGTCGGGTCTCCGGCGACGGCATTTCTTCAATCGCCTGGACGAAGGGGGGCGGAAGCGACGTCACCCCCGGTGGCAGAGGGATGTCGAGACGGGCCTGCCGCTCTTCCAGAACCTGGTCGGGAGTCAGCGCCAGCGGGTAACCGGCGATGCGCAGAATGCGGACGATATCGCCGCCCGCGCCGATCTCCTCGATCTGCATGTGGTCGGAGGACCCCGTGTAGATCGCGCCGCCGTGCGTATCGAACACCGACTCCTTTCCGAAGAGGGGCCTGCCGCTCAGCATGTCGGTCACGTACATCTCGGAGCCCGGCGTGGGTCCGATGCTGTCCAGCCGCACTCCCTCCAGGTCAAGGGACTCCAGTATTTCCGGAGGTCGGATCAGGCCGTAGGTCTCGGGGAAGTAGGGTACCCTCGACACGATCAACGTGCCGTCGCCCAGGTGGCGAATCTGCATGACATCGTCGGCGAGCTGCATGGTGCGAATGTGCTGCAGGTCGGGACCGAAGAGCGTGACGCGAGACCGAATGTCCCGAGCGAGCAGCGAGTCGCCGACGAGTTCCACCTGTTGCAGGTTCGCGAACTCTCCCGGTCCCTCGCCGTGCCCACCCGCGGCACCGACAAGGCTGCCGTCGGCCGAGAACTTCCGGATCTCGTTCGACCCGCGGTTGACCACTACGATGCCTCCGTCCGGCAGCCGCGACACGTTGCGCACCTGGTAGAAGTTGTGCCCATCGCCCGTGCCTGACTCCGCCAGGTCGAGCACGGGCTCCGGGTCGACCCGCCACCGGGCCGAATCCCCCCACGCCGGGCCGAAGGACTCGACGATCGTGATCCCGGCGCTGTCGCTTCGGATGGCTGGCGGGGGGCCGTCGCCGGAGGGGGCGCAGGCGGGGAGTGTCCACGCGAGCGGGGAGCAGGCGACGGCGAGCGCGGCCGGGTTGCAGAGCGGGCTGCGGGCACCAGGTATGGTCTTCATTCGCTGTCTCTTGTCAGGCGCAGCACCTGCGGATGCTGCACGTCCAGTTCGTCGTGCCGGACTCCCAGCACCTCGTCCACGCCGATCTCCGTGACCCGGAAGTTCCCGGGCACCTCCACGCTGCCGAGCCAGCGGCCGCCGGGGTCGAGCACCAGCCAGGACTCGGGTCCGTCGCCCTCGCTCATCCCGCGGAAGGGCCGCAGCCAGATCGCGCCCGTCGGATCGAAGATCACGTCGGCGTAGGCGGGTCGGGTGGTGGGCAGCGGCATGGCCTCGATCAGCTCGCGGAGTCGCGGGGGCATCGGCCGTCCCTGGGGCATGGGGGCGTCGAGGCGGGCGTCGCGCTCTGCCAGGGCCTGCGCCTCGCTCACCGTCAGGGTGTACGGCGCCAGGCGCAGGATTTTCACCGTGTCGCCGGCCGCGGTCATCTCCTCCAGCTGCAGCAGGTCGGAGGACCCGGTGACGATGCGGTCGCCGTGGGTGTCGACGACGGCCCTCTTCTGAAAGAGAGGCACGATGCGCATGTCGCCGACGACGTAGTCCTCGTAGCCCGGAGTCCGGCCGATGCTGTCGCCTCCGCTCCCGTCGAGCCGGTATGTGCGAAGGGTCTCCGGAACGCGGGTCAGGCGGCCGATTTCCGGGATCGGGGGAACGATGCGCGCGACGAGACGTCCGTTGCCGATGGCGTGGACGGCGAGGGTCCTGCGGGCCAGGCGCGTCTCGCGGATCAGGACCGGACCGGAGGCGAAGACGCTGATCGCGCCGTCCCGGTCGACCACCAGGATCGTATCGCCCGCCAGCTCCAGTTGCTGCGCGTTGGTGAATTCACCGGGCCCCTGCCCCTGTCCGGATCCGCCGAACGAGCCGAGGAAACCGCCGTCGGCCGAGAACTGGCGGATCTCGTCCGAGCCCGCGTTCAGGACGACGAGCGATCCGTCCGGGAGCCGCTTCATGCCGCGGACCTGGTAGAAGCTGTACGCATCGCCGGTGCCGGATTCGGCCAGGTCGAGGATCGGTCCGGGGTCGATGCGCCACGCATTCGAGTCCGTCTCCGTGGGATCCCCCCAGACTGGCCGGAGGGACTCGACGATCGTGATGCCGGCGCTGTCGCGCTGGATCGATGGGGGACCGTCGCCGGAGGGGGCGCAGGCGGGAAGGAGCGGGCTAGCGGTAGCGGCCAGGAGGAGGAGGCACCGGCTGCGATGCCGCCGGATACGTTGGCACTGGATACGTTGGCGCTGGAACATGCTACTATTATAATAGCACAATGATATCACCCAGGCTTTGAAGGAGGTGAAGGATGGCGGACGTGGCCGTTCGGGGAATACCCGACGAGCTGCATCAGGAACTTAAGGCGGCGGCGGAGAGAAACCACCGCAGCCTCAACGGAGAGATCGTGGCGAGGCTGGCGGCCTCGGTCCGCGCGGCGCCGGTCGACGCCATCACGCTTCTGGAGCGCATCCAGCGCCGACACCGGACGCTCGGCCCCCTGGAGCTCGGCGAGGCGGCGCTGCACGGACTTCGGGACGACGGGCAGAGTGGTGCGGGGCGGCGGGACGCGCGGCGGACCCGGTGGACGGGCGGCGAATGATCGTCGTCGACACGAACGTCGTGGTGCGGCTGGTCGTGGGTGGGCGCGACGGCGCGGACGCGGCCCGGGTGTTCCGGCAGGATCCCGAGTGGGCCGCACCCGCCATACTGATGAGCGGGGTGCGCCGCGTGTTGCTCGGGCTGGTGCGCGAGGGGTCGCTCACGGTGGATCAGGCGAAGGCCATGTGCGACGACGCAGCGCTGGCGCTGGGCGGGAGGATCGTGACCGTCCCGTCGGCGCGGGTCATCGATGCCGCCCTGGAATGCGGGCTGTCGGCCGAGCAGGCGGAGTTCGTCGCGGCGGCGCGGGAACTGGGGGCGCCGCTGGCCACGGGCGACCGGGCGATTCTGAGCGCGGCGCGGGATGTGGCGGTGTGGGTGGGGACGGGGTAGGGACTTGCTTTTTGGGGGATTGTAAGCGTTGCAATCGTATGATTAAATACGTTGCAAATGGGTGAATAGACGGTTAGAATGGATCTTCGACCGCTCAACAGACCGGAAATCGCCAGTGACCCGCTACCCCGATATCCCGTCCCGTCACTTCGTTCGCGAGCCCGCCGTGACGGCGCGCGGCAGGCCGGAGTCACGGGAATACCGGCCCCGCGTAGCCGACACTGAACTCAAGCGGCGCCTTGGCCGGTCCGGCGCGGTTCTGATCGAGGGGCCGAGGGCCTGCGGCAAGACGGCGACGGCGAGGAGGGTTGCGGCAAGCGCGGTCATGCTCGACGCCGATCGTTCCGCCCGCCGGGCGGCGGGTGTCGATCCCGCGTTTCTGCTGGAGGGCGAGACGCCCCGGCTGATCGACGAGTGGCAGGTCGCCCCCGAGATCTGGAACCATGTTCGCCATGCCGTGGATGATCGTCGGGGTCGTGGACACTTCGTCCTGACCGGATCCGCCGTGCCCCCCGATGACATCACGCGGCATACGGGAGCGGGCCGCATCGGCCGGTTGCGCCTGCGTCCCATGTCGCTCCTCGAGCTCGGGTGGTCGACCGGCCAGGTCTCGCTCAAACGGCTGCTGGCGGGTGAACCGGTTCAGAGCACCCTTGCGGAATCGACCATACCGCAGCTGGCCGAACTCGTGTGCACCGGCGGCTGGCCCGGACACCTGGGATCGTCGAAGGATGACCCTCCGCTCTCGGCCGCAGACGCGATGGCCGAGATCCGGGACTATGTGGGTGAAATCTGCCGCGCCGATATCGGCCGGGTGGACGGGTCGGGGCGGGACCCGGCAAGGGTCGGACGGTTCCTGCAGTCGCTGGGGCGCAACGTCGCCACATGCGCAAGCATGGCTACGCTGGCCCGGGATGCCGGCGGACCTGACCGGCATCTGGACAAGTACACGGCCAGTTCGTACATGACCGCCCTGGAACGGCTCATGATCGTGGAAGACCAGCCTCCATGGGCGCCGCACCTCCGGTCGCGGTCGCGACTCCGCGCCTCCCCGAAGCGTCACTTCGTCGACCCCTCTCTGGCTGTCGCGGCGCTGAGCGCGAGCACGGATCACCTGCTTCACGACTTCGAGTGGTTCGGACTCCTGTTCGAGTCGATGGTCATCCGGGACCTCCGCGTCTACGCCCAGGCCGCCGGGGCGACAGTGCACCACTACCGCGACAACACGGGGTTGGAGGTGGACGCCGTAGTGGACGCCGGGCCGGGGCGATGGGCGGCGTTCGAAATCAAGCTCGGTGCGAGCCGGGTCGACGACGGCGCAATGGCGCTGCTGAAGTTCGCCGACCGGGTGGATGTCGAGCGGTGCGGCGAACCCGCGGCGCTGGGTGTGATCGTGGGAAGCGGTTATGGGTACGGGAGACCGGATGGTGTAGGTGTGATCCCGGTGGGAGCGCTGGGTTTGTAGGATCGGTTCACATGGACCGTGCGGATGTTGCCCGGCGGGCCCCCGCTACACAGTGCGTGCCGAATCGTGCTCCGGGTAGAACTGGCGGCAATACAGGCGGTATTTCCCGATGGGACCATCGGCCCGGCACAGGCGGGGAGGGGACCGGAACCGCTTGCGCTCCCAGATGACCACGTCCTGCATCACGTAGCGCTTCTCTTCCTTCAGAAGAATGTGGCTCATCACCCTGTGTCGCAGCCTCGCGGGCAGGAACCCCAGACCCGCGATGAACCGTCCCGGCCGACGGATTTCTCGCGCCTGCGTGACCAGCGTCAACTCCATGAGCTCGCCGTCGACGGGTGTCGCGAGTACCCATAGTCTCGCGTCCATGCCGATTGTCTTCTCGCGGATTTCGACGAAGGAATACCCCAGGCCATGCACGTGCGTGACCGCCGAAACATCGGACCCGAAGTCGATCAGGCCCGCGACCCTGCGAACGCTCTTGAAGTCGAAAGTGCTTTTCAGATAGGCTCCATCGATCGACAGCGGACCGGTCTGGACCACGTTGTTGTAGCCGTGCGTGTACTCCAGGTGCTCCACGTCCACGGAGTTCTCGGTCGTCTCCTGGGGATGCCCCCGGAACCGCATGGTGAGCGACCGCAGCGGACTCCACTGCGCACCGGCGGGGGGTTCATCCGGCAGGTGCCACTGCGCCGGCCGGCCGCCGCTGCCCCACCACGCGAAGATCATGCCCAGGATCTCGGTGGTCTCGTACACCTTCAGTCTGGCGGCTCTGGGAGGCGGAGCGTTCGGCGTCGCGACGCAACGGCCGCTCGTATTGAAGGTGAATCCGTGAAATGGACAGACCAGGCAGCCGTCACGAACAAGGCCGCCGACCTTCGGCCCCATATGCGAGCCCAGATGCGGACAGAATGCGTCGGCCACGCAGATGCGGCCGTCCCCGTCGGCCCAGACGACGATCTCCTCGCCGAGCCAGGTCTTCTCGATCAGCTTCCGCCGCTCGATGGTCTCGCGCGTCGCGATGAGGTACCAGCCTTCGGGGAAGGGAAGCAGCCGATCCGTCGGAGTTCGCGATGGTCTCCGGCTCCGGCCGGTCTCGCGTCCGGGCCGCGCTGGAGGTGCTTCCAACGAACTGGTTGAGGCCATGCGAGTCGTCCTTTCCGCTCGACGCACCCGGGAAGCGACTGGACGCGACAGAATCAGACAAAAACTGTCCGAACCTGTCGCATCCCGTCAAGCGGGCGCCTTCCTGAAGCGCCAGCCGTACATGACGCTCCCGTAGTAGTTGAACATCCGCCTCGCCTCGGGATCGTCGAAGGGGTAGTCCGCGCCGAGTTGCCGTGCGGTGACCAGCCCGGTGACGAGGCAGGTTTCCTGGCTGTTGATCAACGTATGGGCGCCGCAGTGCCACGTGCGCTTCCCGCCCTGAATGAAGCGGAACAGGGGGACGAGCCATGCGACGTGGCGCACGTCGTGAACGATGTGCTGAAACCACCACTTCCTGATGACCTTCTCTTCTTCGATCCGGCTGATCGGGTTGTAGGTCACCAGGCAGGGCTTGTCGGACCGGTTCACCCACGGCTGCTGGTTGTGCATGATGTACGTGATTTCGTAGTTGTCCGGCCGGGCGCCGTACTGTTGGATGTGGTTGCTGCGCGTCTCCAGCGGCTTCACCTCGTTGTCCGGAAGGACCGATGCGTCGGAGTGCACCACCGTGTGGTTGTGGAGCTCGCTTTCGTAGCGTATCGACGAGAGAATGTAGCGCTCGAGGAGCGTGGGCTTGTCGAGCATCATCAGCGTCTGGTTCGCGTTGCAGGCGAAGATCACCTCGTCGAAGGTCTCGCGAACGCCGTTTTCGTCCTCGACCACGATGTCGGACGCGCGGCGATACACCTTTCGGACCGGCCGGTCAAGGTGGATCCTGTCCCGGAAGCCGGCCGACAGGCTCCGGTAGATGCGGCGGGTTCCCCCGTCCCACGTCTGCATCGGCGTCGCCACCTCGATGTCGAAGAACTCCAGGTACCTCGAAAAGAGCGACGCGGGCATGTCGAACACGTTGGTCGCCATCAGGAAATTGACGAACATCGGCTTCAGGATCTTGTACCTGAACTCCCCGCCCAGCCCGGCCAGGTTGAGGACGGTGCCCATGCTGACGTAGTTGAACGGATTCAGCGCGTTCAGCAGCTTCGAGCGCGCGCGGGTCAATCCGCCAAACCAGTGCAGCCGCCGCAGGATTCGCTGGAACCTGGCGATCTCGGCCTGGAGCTGTCGCCTGATTTCGGAGTCGAAGTCGTGCGCGTATACCTGGCCGCGGTACTTGACGCTATAGCTGAACCTGGTATCGATCAGGTCGATCCCGTGCTGCCGCATCAGCAGCAGGATGTGGTGGTAGACCGACGGGATGCACGCGGTCACCGAAATGTCGAAGGGGATCGAGCCGCCGTCGTCCTGCGGCATGTCGACGGTAATCGCGTTTCCGCCGATCTGCCCGTTGGCCTCGAAAACCTCGAAATCGAATCGGTCCGGGTGCCGATGCAGCGCCCACGCGGCGCCCAGACCCGAGACCCCGCCGCCTATGATGGCGATCCGCCGTCGTCCCTTTCGGTTTCCGTTGGTTTCCATGTGTGCCATCCGTCCACTGAAACTGCTTTTTTTGTTTGTCGGTGGGTAGAAATACCGCTATTTTACCCATATGTACTCAAGATATCTGGCTAATGCGCTCACATCCAGCCCACGCAGCGTCCTCTTGCTTGGCCCGAGGCAGGTCGGCAAGTCCACGCTTCTGGCAACCCTGACACCGGATCTCTCTCTGAATCTGGCAAGCCCGCGGGTCTTTCGCGATTTCGTCGCCTATCCGGAACGCCTTGAACGCGAACTCAGGGCCGCGCCGCCCGGGATGCGCACGGTGTTTCTGGACGAGGTGCAGCGGGTCCCGGCCCTGCTCGATGTGGTACAGCTTCTGCTGGACGAGCACCCGGGCCGCTTCCGGTTCCTGCTCTCCGGGTCGAGCGCCCGCAAACTCAGGCGGGGGCGGGCGAACCTCCTGCCGGGAAGGATCCACGTCCATCATATGCACCCGCTGCTCGCGTGCGAACTGGCCGAGGACTTCGACCTCGACCGTGCGCTCGCGCACGGGACGCTCCCCGGAATCTACGCGGAACCGGACGATGAGTTGCGTGCCGCGGACCTCCGAAGCTATACGGATACGTATCTGCGCGAGGAGATCCAGGCCGAGGCGCTGGTGCGAAATCTGGGGGGCTTCTCGCGCCTTCTGGATCTGATGGCCGCCTCCTCGGGCCGGATCCTGAACGTTCAGGCGATGTGCAGGCAGGCCGGACTCGGGTACGAGACCGCGCGCCGCTACATCGAGGTCCTGGAAGACACGCTGGTCATGTTCCGCGTTCCGGCCTGGCGCGGCTCCAGCCGTTCAAGCGTGGTCGGGCATCCCCGGCTCTTCTTCTTCGACATCGGAGTGCGCAACGCCCTCCTGAGGCGGCCGCTCGACGCACCGCTCCCCGACGAGCGCGGAATCCTGCTCGAGCACTTCATCGCATGTGAATTGCACCGCCGCCTGCGGACCCTGTGGCCAGAGGCGGCGCTCTTCCACTACCGCACCCGGTCCGGTGTCGAGGTGGACTTCGTGCTCGAAGTGGGGCGCGACCTATGGGGAATCGAGGTCAAGGCCGGACGCCGCGTGACCAGAAGGATGCTCCGGGGTCTGTCGTCGCTCGCCTCGCGTAGCGACCGGGTTGCGCGGCGGATTGTCGTTTTCCTCGGTGACCGGCGCCAAGTGGTCGACGGGGTCGAGGTACTTCCCATGACCGACTTCCTGGCGGAGTTGCCGGACCTGTCTTGCCGGACGCACGCTCGGGACTTCGATTCAGCGGGTGGCGGCTGAAGTCGACTCCGGTGGGAAGGAACGAGTGATGAAGTTCTTGCGTTGTGCGATGCTGGTGGCGTTTGCGGTGGCTCTGGCGGCTCCGGTGTTCGGACTTGCCCAGGAGTCCGAGGACGCACAGGGGTTCGATCCGACTCTGGAGGAGTGGCAGGTTCCGTGGGAGGAGAGCCGGCCGCGCGATCCCTACGTGGCTCCCGACGGGCGGGTCTGGTTTGTCGGACAGCGCTCCCACTATGCCGCCGTCCTCGACCCCGTGACCGGCGAATTCAGGAAGTACGACCTTCCCGACGGTGCCGGCCCGCACACGGTGGTGGTGGGCACGGACGGGATGGTCTGGTACACCGGAAACCGGGTGGGGAACATAGGCCGCATCGATCCCGCAAGCGGCGACATCGAGGTATTCCCGATGCCCGACGAGCGCGCCCGCGACCCGCACACGTTCGCTTTCGACGCCGCGGGCGACCTCTGGTTCACGGTTCAGGGCGGCAACTTCGTCGGCAAGTTCTGGCGGGAGACGGGCGACGTGCGGCTGGTCGAGATGCCGGACAACCCCGGCGCGCGGGGCGGATCGACCCGGCCCTACGGCCTCAAGATGGACTCGCGTGACCGGCCCTGGGCGACCCTTTTCGGCACGAACCAGCTGGTCATGGTCGACCCCGAGACCTTCGAGCCCACCTACTACGAATTGCCCGAGGGCGCCCGGCCCCGGCGGCTGGTCATCGACTCGCGCGACATCGTCTGGTACGTGGACTACGCCCGCGGTTACCTGGGTCGCGTGGACCCGGAGACCGGCGAGGTCGCCGAGTGGGCGAATCCAAGCGGCGAGGGTGCCCGCCCGTACGGGGTCGCCATCGACCAGCACGACCGCGTCTGGTTTGTCGAAACCGGGGTGCGGCCGAACCGGTTCGTGGGCTTCGACACCCGCCGCGAGGAGTACATCAGCGAGGTGGACGTGGGCAGCGGCGGAGGCACCATCCGCCACATGTACTTCGATCCCGTGACCGGCACGATCTGGTTTGGCACCGACGTGAACACGGTGGGGCGGGCGGTGCTGCCGCCGCTCAGGAGGGTCAGCGAGTAGGGGCGAACCCGATCACTTCGACGCCGACCGACCTCGCAGCCCTGGCAAGCTTGCGATCCAATGTGGCAAGGCTGCGCCGGTCCCGCAGGGCCAGCTCCAGGTATACTGCGTCGTAGGACTGGTATGTTGCTTGAGCCGTGACCAGTCCGAAGGGCAGCAAGGGGGAATCGCCATGTCCATCAATCGTTCCGTCCGCAACCCCGAGGTATCGGCGTTGACGAAGATCGCACTCCACTCCTCCCAGGTGACCTGTCTCGCCCTCGCCCTGGCCTGCGCACCATCGGCCAACCAGGCACCGGAAGACACCGCAACTTCCGATCAGACCAGGATCCAGCCCCCCGAGGCCGACCACTTCGTCCCCTCCACCCCGGAGAACCTGAGCTGGGGCTGGTTTCCGATCGACCGGGAACCCGTCCTCCGCATGCAGTCCGGCGAGACTGTCCGCGTCAACACGCTGACCCACGTGGGGGCGGGCCAGAACGAGGAGCCGGTGGCCTACCTGACCGGCCTCGGCATCCCGCGCGACGAGATCCTGGAGGACGTGCTGGACTTCTGGGCCACGCGCGAGGGACGGCCCCGCGAGGGGCGGAGCGGCCACGTCATCACGGGCCCGATCCACGTCGAGGGCGCCGAGCCGGGGGATGTGCTGGAGATCGAGATTCTCTCGATCGAGACGCGGGTGCCGTGGGGCGTCAACAGCACGAGCGCCAGGGGCGGCGTGTTCTCGACATCGTATCCCGGCTTTGCGGAGGGCGATCCCGCGCTGGACATTCCGCCCGGCACCCGCCACGTGATCCGCACGGGCGAGGTCGACGGCGCCCAGGTCGCGTTCTTCTCCGAAGACATCCAGGTGCCGCTCGCGCCGTTCATGGGCATTCTGGCCGTTGCGCCCGATCCGGTCGTGGGCCAGCCTGGCGTGACGGTCCCCGGCGTTCAGGGGTCGCGCCCGCCCGGCGCCTTCGGAGGCAACCTCGACGTAAAGGACCTGAAGGCCGGCACGACGGTCTACCTGCCGGTGTTCCACCCCGGGGCTCTCTTCTATGTCGGAGATCCGCATGGGGCCCAGGGCGACGGTGAAGTCAGCGGGACGGCCATCGAGCAGTCCTTGACGGGCACGTTCCGGCTCAGGGTGCACAAGGACCGCACCATCGCGGGGCCGAGGGCCGAGAATGGCGACCACTACATCCTGATGGGGATCGACCTGGATCTGGACCGGGCCACCCGCCAGGCCGTCTGGGAGGTCGTGGACTTCCTCGTGGAGGAGAAGGGCCTTACGCCGCCCAGGGCCCTGTCCCTGGCGAGCATCGCGGTTGACTTCCGGATCAGCGAAGTGGTGGACCTCACACAGGTGGTGTCGGGCTACATACCGAAGGGCGTGTTCCTGCGGTAGAACCGTGCACGTTGCCTGTCGTCGCCCTTTACGCCGCCCCGTCGTTGCAGTCCGTCAGGCTGTAGTTCGGGTTGTTGGCCTCGTTGCCCGGAATCACCAGCGACAGGTCCGTCCCTCGCTGCAGGTTGTCCTTGTGGTAGGGTCCCCACGGGTACACGGTGTTCGCCGCGCGGCCGTATTGCCGCACGAGGCGCCTCATGTCGCCCAGACGGTGACCGGTGTTGAACAGCCAGAACGCCCGTTCGCGGAACATCAGGTCCACCCGTGCATCCTGATCGCCAGGGTCGGGCACCGGATCCATCCCGACCGTACCGCGGGCCGCGTTGATCGTGGCGAGCCATCCCGCGACGTCCCCGGCGTTCAGCTGCGCCTCGGCCTCGATCATCCGCGCCTCGTTGCCGCTCGCGGTCTCCACCGGCGCCGCCCGGCTCGTGAGCTTGAGATACCGATACATCGGGGTCTCCGAATCGAACCTTGACACGCCCACGTACTCGGTGGGTACCCGCGGATCGCCCGCGGTCGCGAAGTCGAGGCCGTTGCCGCCCTCGTTGTTCGACACCGAGTAGCGGTCGAGCTCCCAGTTGTCTACGTACATGAAGTTCTCTTCGCGGGAAGAGTTCGTGGAGTGGACGGTCTCGTACAGGAAATCCGTGGGTACGGTCGCCACCGCGGAGGAGGCGGCCGCGTAGTTGCCCTGGTTGAGGAGCGCCCTGCCTCTGAGGACGCGTGCGAAGTTGGCGATTCTCGCGCTGCCGCCCGCAGCCTGGTCGGCCATGTTCAGCCGTTCAATCGCGCGATCCATGATCTGGTCGGTGCTCAGCGGCGAGCCGTACTCGATTTCGGGCTCGGTTCTGCTGAAGGGCACCGCCCCGCAGTAGGCCTCGCCCATGAGGATGTGCACGGCCGCCGAGACGGCGTACAGCTCGCCGATGCGCGGATCGGCGCCGCCCGAGACCTCCTGCAACAGTGACGCCGCATCCTCGGCGGAGACCCGCGCCACATGCAGGTTCTGGTACATCTGGTCCCAAGAGGCGTTCTGGGGGTCCATCTCCCGCAGGTCCATGGCCCGGATCAGCGGCGGTGTTCCCCCGAATGCGAACTCGTCGCTGAACCATCCCGTCGCCTGCACCAGGCCCAGGGCCGAGCCGGGACCACCCGCGGCCCCATCCTTCGCGAGCGCGAACTCGCCGATGGCTCCGTTGTACAGCGCCGAGGCGCCTTGCAGCGTCCGGAGCTGGTCGGGCTCGATGATGTCCGGATCCTGTACGTCGAGAATGGTGTCGCAGGCGGGGAGTGCCGCGATCAGAGTGACCATCGCGATCAGCCGGCCTTTTTCGTGTCGTTGTCTTCCATTCCTGCTCATGTCCGTTGTCCTCTCTGGAGTCGTGGCTGCCATGGGTCAGTAACCGAGGTTGACTCGGAGCATGAACGTTCTCAGCTGGCCCGCCTGCACGAAGTTGTAGTTGGGTCCGTCCGTGCTTGCGCCGGAAGTGTTCACCTCCGGGTCCCAGCTGGTGAAGTTGGTGAAGGTGTACAGGTTGCGTCCGGTGAGAATGATCGATGCCGTTCTGGCGCCGATCCGATCCGCCCACGTGCTCGGCGTGTTGAGCCGGATGTGGGCCTCGCGGATCTTGACGAACGAGGCGTCCTCGGCGTACGCGCCGAAGGCCCGCGCACCGGCGACCGCCCTGGCCTGCGCTTCCAGTGGCGCGCCGGGGTCGTTGAGATCGCGGCAATTCTGCACGAACGCGCACTGGAAGAGGGTGTTCACGTTGTGGGAGACGTATCCTCCCTGATAGTCGGCCAGGCCACCGATCACGACGCGGTCGTTCCAGAGCGACAGGCTGGTGGCGAGCTGCAGGTTCCGGGTCGGGATCGTGCTGCCGTTGAACACGGCGGTGTCCGACACGACGACTTCGCTCGGGACGATGATGCCGTCCCCGTTCGCGTCCTCCCACGACTCGAGCCTCGGCCACCAGAGACCGTAGAGCGGGAACCCGACGGCCTGCTTGTAGCCGAATCCCTGGAGGGGCGTCACGCCCTCGCCGAGTTCGAGCAGCTCGTTCGAGTTCCTGGCGCCGGTGATCCCGACGCTCCAGTTCAGGTCCTCGCTCTCGATGATGCGGGCGTTGAGGCTGATCTCGACCCCCTGGTTCATGACCTCGCCCAGGTTCTCGACGCGGGTCTGGGTCGCGCCCAGCGATCCGGGCAGTTCGCGGTTCACCAGCGCGTCCGTTGTGCTCTTGTGGTAGTAGGTGAACTGGACATCCACGCGGTTGTCGAGGCCTGTGGCGTCGAACCCGACCTCGTATTCGCTGGAGCGCTCGGGGCGGAGTTCGATGTTGCCGAGGCCGCCGATGGTCACCGAAGGCTGGGAGGCGGACTGATCGCCGACGAGAATCGAGCTTGTCACCGGCAGGAGGTATCGCAGCGCCGCGTTCGCGTCGGGTTGCAGGCCCGACTGGCCGAAGGCGCCGCGCAGGCGGAGTGAACTGATCCAGGAGGCGCCCGGGTCGTCGACCGCGATGAACGACACGGAAGCCTTGGGGTACCAGGCCGCCTCGTAGCCTTCGCCGAACGCGCTGTTCTGGTCGACGCGCATGGCGCCGATTACGTAAAGCCGATCGTTCCAGCCCAGCTGTTGTTCGATATAGGAGCCCACGGTCTTGGTCTCGACGGTGATCTCGCCCGAGTTCTTCGTGGCGCCCGCGTCGATGGACTGGCCACCCGGCGGGAAGACGGCCGCCGAGTTGAGGGTGCCCTCGAGGAGATCCTCGTTGTACTGGGCTCCGACGGAGGTCCGTGAGCTGATCCGGTCGGTGAAATCGAAGTTCGCGCTGCTGCCCAGGTCCACCGAGTACTTGTACTGGGTGAAGGAGTCGATGGCGCGGATCCCCTGGCGCTGCTGGCCACAGATCGCGCAGCCCTGGCCCGGCGCGTTGAACGACTCGTCGCTGTACCCGGTGTAGTCGAGACCCACCGTGGCGTGCGACGTGATGTAGTCGGTCGGCCTCCAGTTGAGTCGTCCGCTGTTGATGAACCGGTCGGTTTCGCGCCACACGATGTGGGCGAAGTTCTGATCCGGCGGCGCGAAGCCGAAGGGGCTTGGCGCGTTCGGGTTCGCGGTGCCGAAGATCGCGGTCCCGTAGATGCCCTCCAGGTTGTCACCCGTCTGCGGCAGGTAGACATCGCTCTTGACCAGTCCCACGGACACGTTCAGATCCATGTTGTCGCGAACGTCGGCCGTCAGATTGGTCCGAAGGTTGAACTTGGTCAGCACATTCGGCTGTAGCTGCCTGTCGGGGATCACCGTGGTGCCGCGCTCTTCGTAGAGGAACTCGCGGCTGATCTCGGGCATCTGAACGACGCCGGTCTCGTTCTCGAACTCGGCGGACACGAAGTACCGGACGGTGTTCCCACCGCTCACCTGCGCGCCGAACTGCTGCCGGTGACCGTTCTTGATAGGCGAGTATTCGGGCTCGGTGAGCAGGTTGCGCGTATGCAGCTGCTGGATCGTGCACTGTCCCATTGCCTGCTGCATGGGAAGGCAGGGCCTCGTGGCTCCATCGGGGGCACGCCCCTCGGAGTAGTAGATCCCGGGGTACTCCGCCGGATCCTGGCTCAGCCCCTGTTCGACCCAGATGTTCCAGCGCGGCGGTCCCGCGGTGCCGCGCTTCGTTGTGATCCAGATGACGCCGTTGGCGGCCTGCGTCCCGTAGAGCGTTGCCGCCGAAGGGCCCTTGACGATCTCGACGCTCTCGATTTCCTCGGGGTTCAGATCGTTGAAGAACGACGGTTCGCCGCCACCGATGTACTGATCCCCGCCGAGCGCGGGTGAGCCGGAGTTGACCCGGATCCCGTCGAGGTATACGAGGGGATCGGGAGACAGGGTCGCGCTGGAGATGCCGCGGATCCGGATGCGGGCCCCGGTGCCGACCGTGCCGTCCGACGGGATGACCGAAACCCCCGAGGCGCGGCCCTGCAGCAGCTCCTGGAAGCTGGTCACCGGAGCTACCTCGGTGAGTATGGAGGTTTCGATCTTGGCGACCGCGTTCCCGATCTCCCGGCGGCGCTGCTCCCCGGTGGCGGTGACGACGATCTCGTCCATCGACAGCGCGACGAGATCCAGGACGAAGTCGCGCACTGCAGTCCCGCCGGCCTCGACCGTCACGGACTGGGTCACCGAGGCGTACCCCAGCAGCACCACGGTGATGTCGTGGTCGCCCACCGGCACGTTGTTGAGGAGATAGCGGCCGGATTCGTTGGACAGGACGCCGATGGTCGTGCCCTCGACGGCGACCTGGGCTCCGGGAAGGGGTTGACCTCCGCCGTCCTGGACCGTGCCGGTCACCGTGCCCGTCTGGGCCAGAGCCGGTGCGGCCGCGAGAGCGAAAGGAACGAGAGAGAAAACGAACTCGCGCAGGCGTTTCATAGCCTACTCCTTGCGGGGAGGAAGCGGCGCCCGGCTTATTCGTGTGGAAAGTCGGACGCCGAGTGACCCATCCACCCATCCGATCCACAACTGGTCAACGTACGGTGGGGCGGGGGTGATCGCCACCAGTGGAGCCAAGGGCCCGGATCGGGGGACCGTCGTCGCCAGGAGAGAGGGTGGGCGGCGACAAGTATGACGGCCCCCAAACGATCACGGGCCCTTCTTTTGTTGACTCCCTGTATTCGGCTCGCGGCTGTCCCGGACGGCTGGCGAGACCCTTGCTGCGGCGCCTGTCGTAGCGATGGGCCCGGGATGGCGCGGCGTCCAGGGTCGAAGTCCCCGCAATAACCCCCAGCCTCGCTCGTCCACTTCAGCCCTTGAAGTTGAGCGCCGCGGCCACCCGGGCCTGGTTGTCGTTGAGTGTGATGAACGAGATCGCCCCGGGATCGGGCGCCGCGTAGAGAGCGGTCGCCACATGCCAGAGGTCGGCGCCGCGCAGGTATCCGGCGCCCAGCGCCGTCTTGATCTCGTCCGAAAGGGGACGGTTGATCAGAATCCAGCCGATCCCGTCGAGCAGGTCCGCGGGCACCTGGCATCCTTCGTGCGAACATGCTGCGCGCAACTCGGCCTCGAGCAGATTCGACGAGATCACGCGCGAGAATCCGTTGAGCCGGTCCGCGAGGGCATCCGCGCCGTCCTCTCCGAACGCGATGGCGACCATGACGGAGGTGTCCACGTAGGCGACGCTCATTCGCCGCGCTCCGCGAAGAAGCGATCGAGCGCTCCCGGCCTCGCAGCGCCCACCCGGATCGGCAGGCTCGGATGCTTCGCTGGCACAAGAATCCCCCGTTTCTCAAGCTCGGCGAAGTGCTCCTCGACGCTCATGGCCCCGCGTTCGAATGGACGGATTTCCGCTACCGGATCGCCTCGGTAGGTGACGGTCACCGTTCCCCCCTCCCGCACCAGCCGCATCACTTCGGAGAACCTCGCTTTTGCTTCGTAGGTTGAAAACACAGCGTTCATGTTCGATCCAATCTAACCAGTCAGACTAGTTTGTCAATTTCCCGGCCCACGCGCAACCGCCGCTCTCTACTGCATTGCCGGAACATACTACCGGCGGATTCCCTCAAGCTGTATCCCGCGTACGAAATACCGCTGCGTGAACAGAAAGAGCAGCGCAATCGGCAGCACCGCCACCACGCCCGCCGCCATCTGATAGGGCCAGTTGATCTCGTAGGTCGAATGGAATGCGGCGATCCCCACCTCGACGACGCGCATCTCCATGGACCGCGTCGCCAGCATCGGCCACAGCAGGTTTTTCCACGCGTCGATGAAAGCGAAGAGCGCCAGAGTGGCCACGGCGGGCTTCGCCAGTGGCAGCGCAACGCTGAGGAACACCCGAAACGGACCGGCCCCGTCCACCCTGGCGGCGTCTTCCAGCTCACGGGGCAGCGTCCGGAAGTACTGGCGCATCAGGAAGATGCCCCACACGGAGACGAGCTCGGTGGAGATCAGGCCCTGGTAGGTGTCGATCCAGCCGAGGGCGTCGATCAGAAGGAAGCGGGGGATGAGGACGATGACGACGGGCACCATCATGGTGGCCAGGAAGAGCATGAAGACCTTTTGCCGTCCGGGAAAGTCGATGCGGGCGAAGGCGTATCCGGCGGTGGTGGCGGTCACGATCTGCCCGGCCACGACGGCCACGGCGAAGATCAGCGAGTTAAGGAAGTAGCGGCCGAACGGCTGGGCGGTCAGCGCTTCGGGGTAGTTCGACCAGAGCGGCGCCGCGGGCAGGACGCCCCGGCTCGAGAACACCTCGAGCTGTCCCATCAGCGAGGTGGCGGCCATCCACAGGAACGGGGCCGCCATGACCAGACAGGTGCCCGGGAGGACTGCGGCGCGAAGTGCCGGCAGGGTGCGCACGGCCCGCGTCCCGCTACGCACGGACGGTCCTCCTCTCGAGCAGCCGGAAGTGCAGCCACGTCGCGGCGAACACCACCGCGAAGAGGATCCAGCTCATCGCGGCGGCGTTGCCGAAGCGGAGGAACTCCCAGGCCTCGCGGTAGATGTGGTACACGGCTACGTCCGTGGCGCCCAGCGGCCCGCCCTCTGTCATGACGTAGACGAGCCCGAAGACCTGGAATGAACCGATCACCGAGGTGACCAGCACGAAGAACAGCGTGTGGCGAAGTCCGGGCAGCGTGATGTGGCGGAAGCGCTGCACCGCGCCGGCTCCGTCCACACGCGCGGCGTCGTACCAGTCCCGCGGGATGGCCGCCAGCCCCGCCTGGAAGACGACCATCTGGTAGCCGACCACCATCCAGACGCTGATCCCCATCAGGGTGACGAGCGCGATCCCGGGCGAGGTGAGCCACGCCACCGCGCCGAGCCCGACGGATTCGAGCAGCCGGTTGACGGGGCCGTACCCGTCGTTCAACAGCCACTTCCAGACCACCGCGATCGCGACCACGCTGGTGATGCCGGGGAGGAACAGGGCGAGGCGGGCCAGGCGTACCGCGCGCCGCGACCCCCGGGTGAGCAGGGCGAGCGCCAGAGCGACGGCCATCGCCAGGGGGACGTGCAAGGTGAAGATCGCGGTGTTGCGGAGTGCCGCCCACCAATCGGTATCTAATATAATATTACGGTACTTGTCAAGGCCCACGAAAGGGTGCACGGGGTCGACAAGATGCCACTCGTGCAGGGAGATCCACAGCGAGAAGAGGAGGGGGCCGAAGGTGAAGACGGCGAGGAGGAGGGCGGCCGGGGCGAGAAACGCCCACGCCGTGACCGTGCGGCGCAGCAGGGGTGGGCGCGTCGAGAGCGGGAGCAGGCAGAGGATCAATGCGGTGAGCAGGGTCGCGGCGGTGGCGGTGGCCGCGAGCGGGACGGTCGGTGCGTGTGTTTCCTCGTAGCCGAGCAGGGCGAGGTGGAGGGCGGGGGAGGGGGTGGTGGCGGCCGGTGTGGGGGGGATGACGAGGCCGGTGTGATAGGTCGCACCGCTGGCCTCGACCGTGAACGGGGAGGCCGTGGGGGGGTTGGGGACGGTGGCGAGCGCCCGGGCGACTCCCCGGGGCATCGTCCAGATCTGATCGGGGCGGGTCAGCGCGGCGGAGGTGGCCCAGGGCAGGCCCGCGACGCGGACGGCCCGCTCGGGATCCGCGCCGATGGCGAGGGCCGCCTCGACGGCGCGGAGCGCGTGGGTGGCGTGGCCGTCGCTGAGGGCTTCCAGTTCGCTGTCGGCCCATCGGTGCGTGGTCACGGCGGTCGCGCCCAGGAGGCCTGTTGCCGTGAGCGCGACAATGGCGGGGTAGCGGGGGGCGGGTGGGGTTCTTCGCCGCGCCACGGCCCAGGCGGACATGAGCAGCGATCCGAGCAGCGCGAGGGCGGTGGGGGCGGGGGGGAGGGGGGTCATGCGGGGTTGCGGCGGGACGGTGATCCGGACGGCGGGCTGGAGCGAGCCGGTGCGGTAGGCATGCGTGCCCGAACCGGAGCGGGTCTCGCCCTCCGGCACGGCCTCGATCGCCACACGGTCGTCCAGGAAGGCCCGAGCGGCCTCGTCCACGCCGCCGGCCAGCTCCCACAATTCGGCGGCCATGCGGGCAACGTCTCTGGCCGCGGCCGCCTGCGCGTCGCTCAACCCTCTGACCGCCACCGCAATTGTCAGCGCCGTCCCGGCCGTGAACGCCACGGCGGCGAGTACGGGAAGGGCGGCCCGCCCCCTCATCGCCTCAGAACCTCGTCGACCCTGCGCGCAACGTCCGCCGCGCTCGAGGCGAGATCCTCGCCACCGAGAAGCCGCCGGTCCATGATCTCCACCGCCAGCGCCTCGACGCGGGAGAAATCCCGGACATGGGCGCCCCAGGTCACCCGGGCACCCTCCACCAGCGAGATGAACGCGGCCTCCACCCCCGTGGTGTCCCTTGCGGCGACCTCCGCCGCCACGTCGGCGCGCGACGGGATGGCCAGCCCGGACCGCGCGCGGATCCGCTGCGCTTCCGGCGATGCGAGGAATCCGGCCAGGTCGATCGCCTGACGCAGGTTGGCCGCGTTCGGGGGCACGGCCCACCCGGAAGCGTAGAGGACGCTCGTCGCGCCGCTCTGGGAGGGATGGTGGGGAATCCGGACGATCGCCAGGTCGAGCTCCCCCGTCTCCACCAGGTCCCGGAAGACGGGGAGTGTCCAGTGACCGGACAGCAGGAACGCCTGCCCGCCCGAAGCGAAACGGGCTTCGCGGGCCGGGTCCCCCTGCTGGACGAATTGGGCGCCGGGTGTCAGGCCGTCCTCTGCGAGTCCCGTCAGGAACGCGTATGCCTCCAGTGCGGCGGGGCCGTCCATGAACCCCGAGGCCGCGTCGCCCCCGGGAGACAGGATGTCGCCGCCGGCAGACCACACGAATGGCACCCACTGGTAGAGGTTGCGCGGAAAGTCGAAGCCGTAGACATCCGGTCTGCCGTCGCCGTCGTGGTCGACCGTGGTGGAGCGCGCCGCGCGGCGGAAGTCATCCCACGTCCACTGCGCGCTTGCGGGCGTGTCGATGCCGGCGCTGGACAGCACGTCGAGGTTGACGTATAGCACCATCGGCGTGAAGTCCTTCGGCAACGCGAAGAGTGAGCTGCCGCGCCGGAACGCGTCCAGCACCTGCGGGAAGACGCTGTCGGCCCGAAACCCGAGCGCTTCCCGGTAGGGCTGGAAGTCGACCGCCAGCCCGCGGTCCACGAAGGTGGGGATGTCGGGCGAGTCGAGCAGGTAGACATCGGGAGGGCGACCGGCGGCGATCGAGGTGAGCAGTCGCTCCTCGTAGCCGTTCGGCGCCGATTCGAGGACGACCCGCGTACCGGGACGGAGAGTTTCGTACCGGTCGGCGACCCGCTGCTCGATCTCGAGCTCGGTGCCCCCCGCCCAGAGCGCGACCCGCAGGGTGATGGCAGCCGGCGGGGAGGGCGAGCATGCCGCCGTCGCGAGGAGGAGCGTTGCGGCCAGGGTACGGAATCCAGTCCGAAGGGTCAACATATAATATAGCATTATATATCACGCAATATCTGGATGGGACGCGGCGCGGACCCCACACGGCCACCATCCGGGCCGAAGAGATGCGATCTCTCCCAGGCGACCGAGACGTGTACGCGATCACCGGGGTTAGCGCCCAACGACGGCTGCGCCCGCACGATCCAGGTGGCGTCGGCCGGCCCGTCGACGTGAACGCGCTGCTCGCTGCCCAACGCCTCGATACGCAGGACCGTGGCCGCGAAGTCCGGTTGCCGTCCCGCGGGGGTGATGTCGGGGCGGGGCAGCAGAGGTGCGATCGCGAGATCCTCCGGCCGCACCGCGAGGGTGGCCGCGTCGAGGGCGCGGTCCGGCGCGAAGCGGAATGGTCCGCCCAGGAGACTGCCATCGTCCTCGCGCGAGAGTCGGAGTCTGTTGATGGGGGGAGATCCCACGAAGGCCGCGACGAAGAGGTTGGCGGGCTCCCGGTAGATCGTGTCGGGAGTGCCCACCTGGAGGATCCTGCCCCGGTCCATCACCGCCACGCGCTGGCCCAGGGAGAGGGCCTCGGTCTGGTCGTGAGTGACGAAGATCATCGTCGTGCCGAGACGCCGATGCAGGTCCGCGATCTCGTCGCGGGTCCGCAGCCGCAATCCCGCGTCGAGGTTGGAGAGCGGCTCGTCGAAGAGGAACACGCCGGGATCGCGAACCATCGCGCGGCCCAGCGCCACCCGCTGCTGCTGTCCCCCGGACAACTGGCCGGGACGGCGCGACAGCAGATCATCGAGTCCCAGGATCCCCGCCGTCCGTTCCACACGCTTCTCGATCTCGGCCCGGTCCGTGCCCCGCACGCGGAGGCCGAAACCCAGGTTCCCCGCCACGGTCATGTGCGGGTAGAGGGCATAGCTCTGGAAGACCATGGCGACGTTGCGGTCGCCCGGGGCGACGTCGTTTACGGTACGCTCCCCGATCAGAATCTCGCCGCCACTCGGCTCCTCCAACCCGGCGATCAGGCGCAGCAGCGTGCTCTTGCCGCACCCCGATGGCCCGACCAGCGCCAGCAGTTCCCCGGGACGGACTTCCAGGTCGGCGGCGGCGACGGCGGTGACGGCTCCGAACCGCTTTTCCACGCCCCTGAGGGTGACGCCCCGCGGTGCCGGGTTCACGGCCACGGGACCCGGAGCGGACGGTCGCGCGGTCCGTCGTGGCGCCGCCCGTCCACCGTCAACGTGGTGCGGTCTCCCGTCAGCCGCACCGAGACGGTGCGCCCCCGGGTCCGCAGGGGACCCATTGCGACATCCTGGAGGCCATGCGGCAGGGGCCACACCCTCGCGCGCTCGTGATCGATGTCCAGTCCGGCGATTCCGCGCGCCAGCAGGTCCAGCACCCAGGAATGCTGATAGTCGTCGATCCCCCGGAAACGACAGGCGCGACCGTTGTGCGGGTTGTAGTGCTCGTAGCAGTTGGGGCGCGCGGTGTCGCCGCCCGAGAACATCATGCGCACGAACCGCGTCAGCATACCCGCCGCCAGCGCGCCCGCTCGGCCATTGCCCCGGCCCCAGCACCTCAAGAGCCCCTCGATCACGTGGCTGGTCGTCATGGGCCAGACGCGCCCGTTCCAGGGACAGTTCCGCCGCTTTCCCCTCCAGATCCCCTCCGCGGAGAAGCGAGGGTCGTCGACGCTGGACGAGGGAAGGGGGTAGCGAGTCCCGAAGGTCCCCGGGTCTTCAAGGTGATCCATCATCGTCCCGAGACGAGGTCCGTCGACCAGATCGGTGAGCATCGGATAGAAGCCGACGGCGGCCTTCACCTCCGTACGTTCGAGGGTTCGTCCATCGACATCGGTGAAGAGGCCGGCTTCGGGGGACCACATGTGCTCTCTGATCGCTTCTCCGGTTCGGGACGCTCGCGCCCGCCAGCCGGATTCATCCCCGTCGCGTCCAAGTTCCCTTGCGATCTTGCCCAGCGCCCGGAACAGCAGGTACGCGTACACGGTCACGTCGATCCCCTTCAGGCGCAGGCGAGGCTGCCACCCGGCCGTGTCCGCCCGCGGATCGACCGCCATGTAGCGCGACATGTACTCCTGGCCCGTTTCGAAGTGGTTGACGACCGTGAACATCCCCGAATCCTCGGGGTCGCGCGACCGCTTCAGCCACCCCGCGTACCGGCACAGCCCGTCGTAGCAGATCGCGAGTCCGGCGGTGTCCGGCTGCATGCGGTGCACGGCCAGGACCGCGTCGCCCCAGTTTGCATGATAGAAATCGGTGCGTTCGAGATGGTTGGCATAGAGCCGCCCGTGCAGGGATCCGTCCTCCTTCTGGTTGTCGAGGAAGTTGAGGATCGACCCCCACGCCTCGCGCCCGCCCGCGCGCCAGCGCATCTCCATCATGTGGCATTGCGCGCTGTAGGTGATCGGCACGTGGAAGTACTCGGGTCCCTCGGCGATGGCGGGATGCCGGATGTTGCCCCAGCGTCCGCCGATGCGGTTGAGCCCCAGCCCGTAGACGCGGTAGTCGAAGTAGCGGTCGAGGTGGGGGTCGCCCGACGCGAAGGCGGGGAAGCCCGCGAAGAAGGACTGCCACGGGCGGATCGGCGGCAGCGTGTCCGTGAGTTCGTGGACGCTTGATGGCTGGGGGACCGCGGGCGCGGGTGGTTCGGTGGCCGGCCGATGTGCCGCGCCCGTCTCGGCGATTCCAGGCGCAAGCTTCATACTCAGGCCGATCGGCCGCTCACCGTGCACTTCGACCGCCACGGCCACCCAGATCCAGCCGATGGCGTCGTCCCGGGGTGGTGGGTCGGCCGGTGCCGGGTGCGAACCCTCGGCAAAAGGGGACAAGCCCCAGTCCGGCGACGCGCCTCCCTCGGAAGCGACGATCCGGTGCCAGGCGGGACTCGGGTCGCCCGACAGCTCCATGGCCACGGGCAGCTCCTCGCCCGCGCGATCCCGGACGGTCCGGACCCATGTCACGCCGGCGCCGGAGGCCCGCACGCCGGTCGTCGAGCACAGGGGCTGCGCGGTGAACGCGACGAGCCAGCCGGTGGTGGGCGGCTTGAGGGTCCATGTGGACTCGAGACAGCCGCCGGGCAGCACGCGCCGGTCCTCGACGGCCGTGAGCGGCACGGCATGCGGGACGTGCCGGCTGGACGCGAGGCCCGACACCGGGCCCGGCTGGGGGATGGGTCCGTTCCCGGAGCGCGCCCGCCACCGCGCGGTGATGCGGCCCGGGCGCCACATCGACGCGTGGCCCCCGGTCCGCGTCTCCGGCGCGAGCGCGACCTCCCGACCTTCGGCGTTCAGGAACGCCACCGAGAAGCACGGCGCGAGTTCATAGTGCAGCAGGTGGACGGGATCCCAGAAACCGGGCCTGTTCAGCCATCGCGGGAACGGCGGCGCCCACACGACGCCGTCCAGTCCGCCCAGAAACCATTTGTCGGGGCGGGCGAGGGCGGCGATGCGGTCTTGGGCGGCTGGAAGCGTCAACTGGCTATTGTCCCGCGCGCTCGCTCGAAACGCTCTTGCACGTCCGGTCCGCTCGAACAGCCACGCAAGCAGTGGTGTAGGACAAGTGATCCGCCATCATATCACAACCCTGATTCCCCTGATAGATTGGGCACATGGCGACGACCGCGGCGGCTGAACGCACCACGACGATCCGGGGGTTTCCCCGCCCCCTGGCCCGGGCCATGGAACAGTACGCCGACCGCCTCGACATCGACACGATTCGCGCGGCCTACGAGCTGGCGGACGAGGCGCACGCCGGGCAGCGCCGGGCGTCGGGTGAGCCTTTCATCAACCACGCCGTGGAGGTCGCGACGATCGTCGCGGAGTTGCAGCTCGACACCGCTTCGGTGATCTCGGCGCTCGTCCACGACGTCGTGGAGGATACGGTCGTCTCGATCCATGGAATCCGCGAGATCTTCGGCGAGGAGGTGGGCGCGATCGTAGACGGGGTCACGAAGATCGGGAAGGTGCGCTTCCGGTCGAGCACGGAGCGACAGGTCGAGAACTACCGCAAGCTGCTGCTCTCCATGGCGCAGGACGCGCGCGTCATTCTGGTCAAACTGGCCGATCGTCTGCACAACATGCGCACGCTCGAGCATCTGCCGCCCGGCAAACAGCAGCCGATCGCGAGGGAGACGCGCGAGATCTACGCGCCGCTGGCGCACCGGCTCGGCATGGCGGCAATCAAGTGGGAGCTGGAGGATCTGGCCTTCAAGTTTCTCGATCCCGAGTCCTACGACGGCCTGCGCAAGCTGGTGCGGCAACGGCGGCGCGCCCGTGAGCGGCACATCCTGGAGATGCAGCGCCCGCTCAAAGATGCGCTGCGGGCGGCCGGCGTTCCGGGCGAGGTGACGGGACGTCCCAAGCACCTCTGGTCGATCCACCGCAAGATGGTCACCCAGGACCGGAGCTACGACGAGATCTACGACCTCATGGCGCTGCGCGTAATCACCGATTCGGTCGCGCACTGCTACGCCGCCCTGGGCATCATCCATGGCCGCTGGACACCGATTCAGGAGCGCTTCCACGACTACGCGGCCACACCGAAGTCGAACATGTACCAGTCCATCCACACGACCGTGTACGGCCCCGGCGGACGCAGGTACGAGGTGCAGATTCGCACCGCGGAAATGCATCGCACGGCCGAGTTCGGGATCGCGGCGCACTGGCGGTACAAGGCCGAGGCGAAGGAGAGCGGGGTCGACGATGCCCTCACGTGGTTCCGGCAGGTCCTGGAGTGGCAGAAGGACGCCAGCGAACCGGAGGACTTCATGGAATTCCTCCGCATGGACCTCTTCCAGGGGGAGATCTTCGTATTCACTCCGAAGGGCGAAGTGAAGCAGTTGCCGGTAGGCTCATCGCCCATCGATTTCGCCTTCTCGGTACACACCGAGGTGGGGCTCCACTGCGCCGGCGCCAAGGTGAACGGACGCATCGCACCCCTGTCCCGGCAGCTGGCCAGCGGCGATTCGGTGGAGATCATCACGAACTCCCGCCAATGGCCCAACCGCGACTGGCTGGGCTTCGTGAAGACGTCGCGGGCGCGCACGCGAATCCGCCAGTGGATCCGCCGCGAGGAATTCGATCGCGCGCGGCAGCTCGGCCAGGAACTCTTCCAGCGGGCCCTGCGCAAGGCCAGGCTGGCGAGGCCCAGCGACGAGGAGACGCTCCGCGTGGCCCGCAAGCTGGGCTACAGGAGCTTCGACGAGGCTCTGGCGGCGCTGGCTCGCGGCGACATCGGACCTTCGGCCGTCATCCGCGGCTTCTACCCCGACGAGGATCCGGCCCAGGTCGTGAAGCGGTCGCCCTCCGCGCTGGAACGGATCGCCGAGAAGATCCGCAAGTCGAACCGCGGCGTGACCATTCAGGGGATGGACAACCTGATGATCCGCTACTCCCAGTGCTGTCAGCCCGTCCCCGGGGACAAGGTGATCGGGTACATCACGCGGGGGCGCGGCATCTCGATTCACCGGACCGACTGTCCGAATGTCCTCAACCTGACCGAGGACCCCGACCGGCGGGTGGAGATCGAGTGGCGGGCCGAGCGCGGAGACCGTTTCTTCGTGCACCTGCACATGGAGGGCACCGACCGGCGGGGCCTGCTCGGCGACGTGGCGAGGACGATCAGCGAGACGGCGACCGATATCCAGCACGCGGACATGCGCGGCACGGACGGCGGCATGACCGCCGCATTCGTCGTGGAGGTGCAGGACCTCAACCACCTCAAACGGGTCATGCAGGCGGTGCAGCGCGTGAAGGGCGTGGTCTCCGTGGTGCGGCGCGAGAGCATCCACGAGAGCGAACTCTTCGATGCCTGAGTTCGAGATTCGGGCGCCCTTCGAGCCGGAGGGTGACCAGCCTTCCGCAATCGCCGAACTGGTCGAGGGACTGGGTGGCGGCGCGCGCTTCCAGACGCTGCTGGGCGCGACGGGGACCGGGAAGACGCTGACCATGGCCCACGTCATTGCCGAGTCGAAGCGTCCCACCCTGGTCATGTCGCACAACAAGACGCTCGCCGCCCAGCTCTACGGCGAACTCAAGTCGCTGCTTCCAGCCAACGCCGTCGAGTACTTCGTCTCGTACTACGACTACTACCAGCCCGAAGCCTACGTCCCCGCGACCGACACCTACATCGAGAAGGACGCGTCCATCAACGAGGACATCGAGCGGCTGCGCCTGCGCGCCACGTCCTCGCTGATCGAACGTCGCGACGTGGTCGTCGTGGCGTCGGTGTCCTGCATCTACGGTCTGGGCAATCCGATCGACTACCGGGGATTGATGCTGCACCTGGAAGTCGGCGAAGAGGTCCCGCGCCAGAAGATCCTGCGGGGTCTGGTCGACATCCTGTACAAGCGAAACGACATCGCCTTCGAGCGCGGCGCCTTCCGGGTGCGCGGCGATACGGTCGAGGTATTCCCGGCCTACGAGGAGCAGGCGATCCGGATCGAACTCTGGGGCGACGAAATCGAGCGGATCACGCGCTTCGACCCGCTCACCGGCGAGTCGATTGCAAAGCTGGGCCGGACCTCGATCTACCCGGCGTCGCACTACGTGACGCGGCAGTGCACGATCGAGGAGATGGCCCCTTTGATCCGGGAGGAGATGGCCGCGCAGGTGGAAAGATTCAAGGCGGCGGGACTTCTCCTGGAAGCGCAGAGGATCGAGTCGCGCACCAACTTCGATCTCGAAATGATGCTGGAGATGGGGACCTGTCCGGGGATCGAGAACTACAGCCGCTACACGAGCGGTCGGGAGCCCGGTGAGCGGCCGGCGTGCCTCCTCGACTTCTTCCCCGAGGACTTTCTCATGATTGTCGACGAATCCCACGTGACCCTTCCGCAGCTCCACGGGATGTACAAGGGCGACCGGTCGCGCAAGGAGACGCTGGTGCAGCACGGCTTCCGCCTGCCTTCGGCGATCGACAACCGCCCGCTCCGTTTCGAGGAGTGGCGGTCGCTGCTGAACCAGGTCGTGTTCGTGTCGGCGACCCCGGGCGACTACGAGCTGGAGCAGAGCGGGGGGGTCGTGACCGAACAGATCATCCGCCCCACGGGGCTGGTGGATCCGCCGATCGACGTGCGTCCGGTGCGTGGACAGGTGGACGACCTGCTCGCCGAGATCCGGGAACGGGCGGAGCGGGACGAGCGGGTCCTGGTCACCACCCTGACCAAGCGCATGGCCGAGGATCTCTCCGAGTACTTCCAGTCGGTCGGGGTCAAGGTGCGGTACATGCACGCCGACATCGACGCGATCGAGCGGATGGAGATCCTGCGCGCGCTGCGCCTTGGGAGGATCGACGTGCTCGTGGGGATCAACCTGCTGCGCGAAGGGCTCGATCTGCCAGAGGTCTCGCTGGTCGCGATCCTGGACGCCGACAAGGAGGGATTCCTGCGCAACGCCCGCTCCCTGATCCAGACGGTGGGCCGCGCGGCGCGCAACGTGAACGGCAGGGCGATCCTCTACGCGGACACCATCACCGGGTCGATGCGGGTGTGCCTCGACGAGACCGGGCGCCGCCGGCGGGTGCAGATCGCCCACAACGAGCGGCACGGGATCGTCCCGCAGACCATCCGCAAGAGCATTGAGCAGATCGAGCTCTCGACCCGCGTGGCCGACGCGCGCGACAGACCCGTCGCCAAGGTGGCCGAGTCCGCGCCCGGCTACACGGACGAGGTCGACTCGGAGGCCTTCGTGAAGATCCTCGAGGAAGAGATGGCCAAGGCGGCCGAGGCGCTCGACTTCGAGAGGGCGGCCGCGCTGAGGGACCAGTTGTTCGATCTCAAGGCGGCGGTGGGGTGAAGCCATCGGGGGAAACCGGCGGCGACGGCACGGCGACCGGGAGTGCGCAAACGTCTGTTTCCCCAGGTTGCGGCACCGCGCAGCTGACCGAGGACGAACTGGTTGCGTGGGGCCGCCGGATCGGGGCCACGGTCACGCCCCCGGTCTTCATCGGCCTGATCGGGCCGCTGGGTGCGGGCAAGTCCGTTCTCGCAAGGGCCGTGGCGCGCGGTGCCGGTGTGCGGGGCGCTCTGCCTTCGCCGACGTTCAACATCGTGTTCCGGTATCCGGTTTCCGGGGCCGCGGTCATTCACGCCGACCTCTTCCGGATCGGTTCGGTGCAGGAGCTGGCCGGGATCGGATGGGAGGACATGCTGGCCGACAGGCGGGGCATCGTCCTGGTGGAGTGGTGCGGACGGGCCGGGAGCGAACTGCCGAACAACCGCTGGGCAGTCACGTTGGGCTTCGTCGAGGATGTCGCGCGGCGCGAGGTGCGGGTGGTGCGGTTTGGCGAACCGTCGCCGCTTCCCGGCTTCCGGGTGCCCGGCGAGGGGGCGGAGTAGCGGTCCATGGCGCCGTCGAGCCGCGGATACGGGTGACCGGGCGGGCGCCCAGCGGTCCCGTCGTGGCGATCGAGACCTCGGGCAGGTTGGGATCGGTCGCGGTCGCAGTCGGTGGATCGATTGCGGCCCGCCGTTTCCTGAGCGAGCGCGCGGGACACGCCTCGGGACTGGTTCCGGCGGTGCGGGAGGTGCTCGAGGAGGGCGGGATCGACCTGGCGCGGGTCGCGGGCGTGGTGGTCGGAGCCGGGCCGGGTTCCTTCACCGGAGTCCGGATTGCGGGGGCCGCGGCAAAGGGCCTCGCGGCGGGTCTCGCCGTTCCCCTCTACGCCACCTCCAGCCTGCACGCCGCGTCGTTTGCCATGGAGGCTTTCGCGGATGACCCCCGGGAACTCGTGGATGCGGTCGTGGAGGCCGAGGTGGCCCCCGGGGCGCATCCGGAATGGGACTCTGGGGCCGTCGCAGGGAAGGGCCGCAAACGGGAGGTGCGCTACGTCCTTTTCGACGCGAGGAACGGTCGGGTGTACGGTGCCTGCTACGATGTGGGGGCGAACGGATCGGTCGAGGTGACGGCACCGCACGGTGGCTCGATCGTGGAGGTGCTCAATGGGCGGCCTCCGGCCGGGGCGTGCTTCGTGGGAGATGGCGCGGTGGCCCACGCGGCGCTTATTCACGCCGCCGGCTACGAAACACGGCTGCCCCCTGCCGGGATTGCCATCGCGGACGCCGTGGTAAAGTGCTGCCGCTGGGAGCCGGTGGTTATCGCCGACTGGCAGCCCGACTACGTAAGGGAATGGAGACCCGGATGACGGCGCGGGTTTCGGTGCGTCGGGCAATGCGTTCGGACCTGGTCGCCATACGCCGGATCGAGGAGACGTCCTTCTCGCGCCCCTGGACAAGCGAAACCTTTGCCGAGGTGCTCGGAGCGCCCGAGATGGACGTGCTCGTCGCGGTCGCCGGCGGGGAGGTGGCGGGCTACGCCGTGCTGGCCACCCGGGAGCGAGAGGCCGAGCTGGCCAACCTGGCCGTAAGCGAGTCCAGCCGCGGCGAGGGGATCGGGCGGGCTCTGCTCGCTCGCTCGATCGAGGTCTTCCGTGAGCGGGGTGTACGAAGGGTGCTGCTGGCGGTCCGGACTTCCAACCTCGGAGCGATGCGTCTGTACCGGCGCAACGGATTCAGAGCAATCGGCAGTCACAGATCCTACTACGAGGGTCCCTCGGAAGACGCCTGCATCATGCTGCTCACACTGCAAGTGCAATCCTGACCGGGGGTTCTCGTTTTCCGGGGAGGGGCTAACTTTCGACGCAGGTACTGCAACCGAATGGAGATGATGCCCGAGGACGGCCGAAAGGTCCTGGTCACCGGCGGAGCCGGTTTCATCGGAAGTCATGTCGCCGACGCCCATCTGGAACGGGGCGACCGCGTCTGGGTCGTCGACGATCTTTCGTCCGGCCGGCTGGAGAACGTGCCATCGGAAGCCGAATTCCACCGGATGGACATCGCGGACCCGGAAGTGGGCGACCTGTTTCACGACGTTGGGTTCGATCTCGTCAACCACCACGCCGCCCAGATCGACGTGCGCCGCTCCGTGGCCGATCCGGGCCTCGACGCGCGGGTCAATGTCCTCGGCCTGTTGAACATGCTGGAGGCCGCGCGACAGGCCGGGACGCGGCGCGTGGTGTTCGTTTCGAGCGGGGGCGTCGTCTATGGCGAGCCGGAGGTGCTTCCGACGCCGGAGCACGCACCCAAGTCGCCTCTTTCCCCCTACGGGATCTCCAAGCTCGCGGGAGAGTACTACCTCAACTACTACAGGCAGGTCCACGAGATGGACTACGTGGCGCTCCGCTACGGCAACGTCTACGGCCCTCGCCAGGATCCCCATGGTGAGGCCGGGGTCGTGGCCATCTTTGCGAACCGTCTTCTGGGAGGGGAACCCCTGGGCATCCACGGCGACGGAAAACAGACACGGGACTACGTCTACGTCGGGGACGTGGCGCGCGCCAACCTGACCGCCGCGGACATGGCTCTGCCGCCAACGGCGGGCATGGACGCGAGGGCCTTCAACGTGGCCACGGGCGTTGGCACCAGCGTGAACGAACTCGCGCGCACACTGGAAGCAGCCGCGGGGACACGCACGGGAAGGATGACCTGGAAAGCACGGCCCGGGGAACTCCGCCACAGCGCCCTTGCGATCGGCCGGATCGCCCGGCGAGGCTGGGTCCCTGAGTTCAGCCTTCGCCAGGGACTGTCGGCTACCCTCGGGCACATCGCCGCCCGGCGCGCGGTGGCACGGGTCGGATGAGCGCGCCTCCGCAGGACCTCCGGACTCCGCAGAACATCGCGGACATGATCCTGGGGGCCAGCCTCCCGACCCACATCGTGCTGGCCGTCCTGGCGCTCTTCTCGATCCTCTCGCTGTGGGTGATTCTCGCCAAGGTTCGCCGGTTCCGCTCGGTGCGCCGCGAAGGTGACGAGTTCCTCGCCCGCCTGGAGCGCGTCAACAGCCTCGGCGACGCCTCGGAGGCCGTGCTCACCCTGCCGGAGTCGCCCTACACCCGCCTCTTTCGCGCGGGCCTGAACTTCTTCGCGGAACTGAACCCCGGCGCCCTTGGAGGCTCGGGCCGCTCCACCGGGCTGTCCCTGACGCAGCTTGAAGCGTTGCGCCTGGTCATGGACAAGGTCGAGGCGGAAGAGGTCGACGAGCTTGGCCACGGCCTCACCTGGCTGGCGATCATCGGGTCGGTCTCGCCGCTGCTGGGCCTGATGGGCACGGTCATCGGCATCATGAATACCTTCCTCGGCATCACGACCTCCGCGTCCACCAACATCAGTGCGGTGGCGCCGGGGGTGGCCGAGGCCCTGATCACGACCGTTGCGGGCCTGTCCGTCGCGATCCCCTCGGTGATCGCCTACAACCACTTCGCATCGCGCCTCAACCTCGTTCTCGGTGAGCTGGAAGGGTTCGCCAGCGAGTTCATCGGGACCCTGGCCAAGGAACGGCACGTATGAAGAGGCGTCGGGGGAACCGCGGCCGACTGCCGGTTCGCTCGGAGATCAACGTGACGAGCCTGGTCGACGTGGCCTTCACCCTGCTGGTCATCTTCATCATTACGGCCCCGGTGCTGCAGGGAGGCGTCGAGGTCAATGTGCCGGAGGGGCACGTGGATGTCGTCGAGGCGTCGGACGACATGGTCAGGGTCACGGTTTTGGAGGACAACACGATTTTCGTCGGAGAAGCGCAGGTCGCGGAGGTCGATCTCCCGGAGATCCTCGAGCGGATCATCCAGGAGAACAACGCGGACATGGTCTATCTGTGGGGGGACTCGCTGGCCACGTACGGACGTGTTGCGGCAGCCATCAGCGCGGTGGCCGCGCAGGAGGGCGTGGGCCTTTCCCTGATCCTTCGGGAGATCCCGCGGTGATCGGCGCGTCCTCGCCCACCGAGAGCAGCGAGAAGCCTGCGCGGAGCGAGCAGAAAGCACGCAAGAGCCTGGGCAGGAAGCCTCTGGGACTGTCCCTGTCGATCCACACGGCAATGTTCGTCTTTCTGTTCTGGGTGGTCCCGGCGCTGCAGCCCGAGTCGGTGCTCTACGAGGTTGTCGAGATCAACATGGTTGCCGCGGCCCCGGAGCCGGAGGACCAGCTCATCGTCGAGACGCCGGACGACCCGGAGCCCCAGGAGGAGTCGCCCGTGGTCGAACCGGAACCGGACCCCGAGCCCGAGCCGGAACCGGACTCCCTGGACACGCCGCCCGCCGAAGCGGAGCCACCGCCGGAGACCGAGACGGCGACCACGGCACCGGAGCCGGACGCGGGCGATGATGAAGTCACGGCGCGCATCGAGGGATTCCGGCGGGATTTCCCCGAGTATTACGAGCGTATTACCAACCAGATCAGACGCTGCTTCAGGCCCCCGGACACGGGTCTCCGGGACGTCGTGGTGCGCTTTCTCGTCCAGAGGGACGGCAGCACCACCGATATCGGCATCATGTCCTCTTCCGGGAGCTTTTCGTTCGATACGGCGGCCGAGGAAGCGATCGAATGCGCGGGCCAGGCTGGCCGGCTGGGGCCGTTGCCCGACGAGTACCGCTATCCGGTGCTTCCAATCAACTACACCATCAGTCCGAGGGAGCTGTTAATGTTGCTACAGCGTTTGGGAGCCACGGAATGACGAGGGGCGGCGCGCGCATGCTGGCGGGCATCGCGACGCTGGCGGCTTCATTCATGGTGTCGGCGGCCGGAAGTGCGGCCCAGGAGGAGGAAGCGGCGATCCCCGGGGTGTCGCTGGGATTCGTCTTCGAAGGTGAACGCATCCCGCCCATCGCCATTCGCCCCTTTGCCGGGGGCGGTCCGGCCTCGGAGATCGCCTCGATCATCGCGACGGATCTGGACTACAGCGACCGCTTTTTCGTCAGGGATTCACTTCCCGCGGGGGTCGACACCGACGGCATCCAGTACAGCCTCTGGGACCAGTACGGGGTCGACTGGCTGCTGACCGGAAGCGTCGAGAGCGAGGATGGGGTCGCCTTTCTCGCGGTCGAGCTCCACGACATCGTCTTCACCAGTATTCGCTCGCGTGCCCGATTCCCCATTCCGCCCCGCGGGCACGAGGGATTCCGGCTCGCGGTCCACCGGGTCTCGGATGCCGTGGTCGAGTGGGTGCACGGCGAACCCGGAATGGCCGCGAGTCGGATCGTATTCTCGATGAGGCCGTTCGGCAATCCGGACAGCAAGGAGCTGTACGTGGTCGATTCGGACGGCGAAGGGCTGCGCCGGGCGACCTGGGACGACGATCTGGCGGTTACTCCGGCCTGGGCCCCCGATGGGATGCACATTGCCTATACCTCCTACAAGTCCGGCCTGCCCAGGATCTACGAGATGAACCTGGTGGACGGCAGCGAGCGAACGGTCGAGGGCGGCGCCGCCGACGGGCAGCAGTTCTCTCCTGCCTACCATCCCGATGGGGATCGTATCGCCTTCTGGACGCTCGAAGGCGGGGGTACGAAGGGGATTTCGACCTACAACATCCGCGACGGCTGCTGTCTGACCCGTCTGATCGGCGGGTACTACCAGAATATTCAGCCATCCTACTCCCGCGACGGAAGCAAACTGGTATTCCTCTCCAACCGCCTGGGCTCCCAGACGCCGCAGATCTACGTCATGCCGGGCGAGGGGGGCGACGCCGAACTGCTGTCGCCGTACAGATACGGGCAGGGCGGCTACTTCGCCGATCCGGACTGGTCGCCCACGGCTGACAAGGTCGCCTTCGCCGGCGGCATCGTCGACCGGCGGGTATACAACCAGTACCACATCTTCGTCCGCGACATCGAGACCCCCGACAATCGCATCGTGCGGCTCACCAGCGAGGGCAACAACGAGGACCCCAGCTGGGCGCCCGACGGAAGGCACCTCGTGTTCGCCGGGGCACGGAGCTACGGGTACGGGGTCTTCGTGGTCGACACGGCCACTGGCCGCACCCGTCTCCTGGTCGCGGGCGTGCGAGCCGCGGACACCGACTGGTCCCCCCGGCTCTCGTGGCGCGGTGATGGCGTAGCGACCGGTGGAACGGGCCTGGAACCCGAGCCGGGGGACTCCCGGTGAACGTCCGGTTGAGGTCCCCTGAACACTTGCAAAATCCGAAGAAATCGCGTAAATACATCGCGTGTACGCACCCCGACCCGGGACTGGCTCCCCGCCGGAACACTTTCCTCCACCACACGGGAGAAGGGATGTCTAATTCACGGCTCATCCTCGCCGCCTGCGCCACAGTGCTCCTTGCGACCGCCTGTCGCCCCGATCCCCCGCCGCCGGACCCCATGCCGCCGACCGGCCCGACGGCCGAAGAGCTGGAGCGGATGAGGCAGGATTCGATCCGCGCGGCCGAGGAGGCCGCGAGGCTGGAAAGGGAGCGCATGGAGCGGGAAGCAGAGGCGGCGCGGGAACGGGCCGCGGCGGCGGCGCGGCGCACCCTCATGGAGACGGTCTACTTCGACTACGACGAAGCGGCCATCCGGCCCGACACCGAGGAACGGCTCCGCGCCAAGCTCGAAATCCTGCGGGACAACCCCGGTGTCAGCATGCGCATGGAGGGTCACGCCGACGAGCGCGGCACCTCGGAGTACAACTTCGCGCTGGGCAACGATCGCGCCGAGTCGGTGATACGATTCCTGACCGGATTCGGGCTCGACATGGGCCGGTTCTCTTCGGTTTCGTATGGCGAGGAGCGGCCGGTGGCGCAGGGGTCCACCGAGGGCGCGTGGGCCCAGAACCGCAGAGTCGAATTCGTGATTACCGCTGGCGGCAACAACCTCGGGCGATAGGGCGGATTTGCCAGGGCCGCCGGGGCGACACGCTGACAGCCGTGCCGGCGATTGCAAGGGCATGGGGCTCGCCCGTGCGTCGGAAGGCGCCGGGGCGGGAAGCACCAGACGAGGACTAGTGTCGCGGAATAGCAAAGCTGCGAAATGGGTTGGCATCGCGGTGCTGGGATCATCGCTGGCCGGGTGCGCGACCAAGGGGGATTTCCGGAATCTCGAGTCCGAGGTGCGTGCCCTGGCGGCTCGGCAGGACACGGCCACCCTGGCGTTGCGAAGGGTGGAGCGCGTGAACCGGGCCGTGATCGATTCCGTGGGAGCGCTGTCGGAGTCGATGTTCGATCTCAGGGGTGACGTCAGCAATCGGCTGCTGTCGATCCAGGACCAGCTTCTGCTCCTCGGGGAACTCGTGGGCCAGAGCCAGCGGAGCCTGGCCAACATGCGGGAGGAGCTCATCGCGCAGCGGCAGCAGCTCGAAGACCGCTTGACCGCGCGGGGCGAGCCCGGGGACACGCTCGAAGCGACCGGAGGGGAGGTAGGGGGCCAGGAAGTCGTCGGTGGCGGCGACGCCGACGACGTGGCGTTCACTTCCCTGGTACAGGCGCTCGACAGGGGGAACCTCAATACCGCACGCCGGGGCTTCCAGCGATTCATCTCGATGTACCCCAACAGCGAGTTCGCGCCGGCCGCCCACCTGCACCTCGGAGAGCTGTTGAGCGGCGAGGAACGACTGGAAGAGGCCGTGGAGACCTATCTCGAAGTGCCGAGGCTCTTTCCCACCGCCGAAGAGGTGCCCGACGCGCTGTACCGTGCGGGGGTGCTATGCATCGAGTTGAACGACTTCGAGCAGGCCCGCCAACTGCTGGAGCGCCTGGTCAACACCTACCCGGGTCACCAGTACGTGGAGCAGGCCCGGGAACGGCTCCAGGGCATTCCCTGAAGGGACGCCGAGCAGTCCGTGGACAAAGCTGGCCGAGCACGGTGAATGATCTGCCCGGCCTGTGAATCCGGATCCAGCAAGGTCGTTGACACCAGGGCGGCCAAGGGTGGACGAGCCATTCGCCGCCGCCGCGAATGCCTCGGTTGCGGTCAGCGGTTTACCACGTACGAGCGTGTCGAAGCGCGCGCGGTGCGCGTGGTGAAGCGTGATGGCAGCGCCGAGGACTTCCAGCGCGACAAGCTGGAGGCGGGAATCGCCACCGCGTGCGCCAGGCGTCCGGTGTCACCGGCGGAGATCGAGGCCCTTGTGGACCGCATCGAAGACAACGTATCCGGGTCCGCCCGCGTCCAAATACCGTCGCACGTGATCGGGGAGCAGGTCATGGAGAGGTTGAAGCCTCTCGACCGTGTGGCGTATGTGCGCTATGCCTCCGTGTACCGGAACTTTCAGCATATTGATGAATTCCAGGAAGTCGTGGACGAACTCACCGTGAGGGATCAGCGCGAGAACCGGCGGCGCTTCCAGCGCGAACTGCCGCTGCCGGGGAACGACGACATGGCGGGAGACGTGCAATGAACAGGCTGCGCGACGGCCTCCTCTCGCGAGGGCCGCGCAACTCGAAGGCCGAGATGCCCTTCCTGGACCATCTGGAAGAGCTGCGCTGGCGCCTTCTGCGGAGCCTGCTGGCGATCATTATCGGGTTCGCGGTCGGTGTGGTGGTGGTGACCTTGCTGGACATCACGAATCTTCTGCTCGAACCCGGGAGGGCCATCTTTGGCGAGGACTGGCTCCCTCAGGTGCTCGCGCCCACGGACACCTTCTTCATTCTGCTCAAGGTGTCGCTCGCGATCGGGTTGATCCTGGCGTCGCCCACGATCATCTACCAGGCCTGGGCCTTCCTGGCCCCTGCGCTGGAGAAGCACGAGCGCCGGACGATCGTTCCCGCGCTCTACATTGGACTGGTGCTCTTCGTGGCCGGAGTGGTGCTGGCGTACTTTGTGCTGCCGATCTCGCTTCGGTTCCTGACCGGGCTTCTGTCGAACCTCGTGGAGCACGACTGGACCTTCGGTCGGTACATGGAGTTCGTCGTCAAGCTGATGCTCGCCTTCGGGATCCTCTTCGAGCTTCCCGTGGTAGTGCTGGTGCTGAGCGCGCTCGGACTGGTCACGCCCGCGTTCCTGCGGTCCAAGCGCAGGCACGCCATCGTCATTATCGCCACGCTGGCGGCCATCCTGTCGCCGGGCGACGTGATCGTCGTCACGGTGATCATGATGGTGCCGATCTACCTCCTCTTCGAGTTGAGCATCCTGATGTCGGACGTGATCTGGCGTCGCCGGGACGAGCGGCAGCGTGAACGCGAATCGGAGGCGGACGCCGGGGCTGCCGCAGCCGTGGATCCCGATCCGCCGCCAGGGACCGAGCCCACGCCAGGGGCCGAGCCCACGCCGTACGATCACGGTGACCCGGCCCGGCAGGCGGACCCGAACGGCGCCCGCGGATCGGACGGTGCCGAAGACGACGCCGAGGCAGACTCGACCCCGGACGGCGAGGAGTAGCGGGCTCGTGGCGAGCCATGCGCGGACCGGCCTGCGCCCGACGGTCCGGCGCCCCGCTCGTCGGGCTCGCGGCAGCCGTGCGAGTGCGACGGGGACGGGACCACGCCGGGCCGTGACCGTTCTCTCGCTGGCCGGCTGCTTTCTGGCCGCGTCCGCGGCGTACGCCCCGGCATCGGCACAGGAACTCTCGGACTCGCTCCGCAAGGTCGTCCAGGAGCGACTGGAAGCCCTTACCCGGCGCGTGGGCGATTCCACCGGCCTCGCGCCGCCGGACACCACCCAGGAACGGAACAGCCTCGCGGAAATGGCCCAGGACTCGTCCGTCAGGGAGCTGTTGTCGCTGCCGGGCTACGAACTGGTTCAATACCGCAGCGAGTCCGCCACCTTCGAGACCGAGTCGAGATTGCTGACCCTGCTGGGCTCGGAGGGGACGAGCGCGATCATCAACCGGGAGGGACTCGAGTTGACGGCCGACTCGGCGCTCGTTTTCAACGAGAACACGGGACGGCTGGTGACGAGGGGCCAGGAAGCGACCTACCGGCCCGAGCAGGGCGACGAAGTGCTGACCCGCCGCATCGTCTTCGATCTGGACGAGAACCGGGCCACCGCCCTCGACGCCAGGACCCAGATGAACGCCGGCATGGGCAACTGGCAGGTTCGCGGTGATTTTCCGTGGGTCAACGAGGACGTGTCCTATGGTCACGACGTCATGTTCACCAGCTGTGAGGACGACGAGCCCCACTACCACTTCGTCGCGCGCCAGATCAAGATCCATCCGGGTGGCACCCTGGTCGCGCGGAACGTCCTGCTCTACTTCTCGGACGTGGGGGTATTCTGGCTCCCGTTCATTGCGCAAAGCACGCAGCAGGGACGCCGGTCGGGCCTTCTGCCGGTCCGCTTCTCGGTCAACGACATCGTGCGCACGTCGGGGAGCTATGCACGCCGCATCTCCAACCTCGGCTTCTACTGGGCGATGAGCGACTACTCCGACGCCGAGCTGGGGATGGACTGGTGGAGCGGCAACTACATGGCGGTCACGGGTCGCCTGCAGTACAGCTGGCTGCGCCAGTTCCTGGAGGGCAGGGCCAACTTCCGCCGCTTCTGGCGCGTCGAAGGCGGGACCGAACTGGCGTTTGACACCGACCACAGCTGGGAGATTTCCGAACGGATGCAGTTGCGGCTGTCGGCCGCGTACGCGTCCAGCGCGGCCTTCGTGCGCCGCAATTCCTTCGACCCGCGAGAAGTCACGCAGTCCATCGATTCGGACGGCGGGCTGAACCGGCGATTCGACTGGGGGAACCTCTCGGTGAGTGCGAATCGGAGGCAGTTCCTGTCCGACGACCGCGTGGAGGCGACCATGCCGACGGTCAACCTCTCGCTGTCGACGATCACGCTCTTGCCGGCCCCCTTCAACCGTGCGCGCTTTTACAACAACATGACTCTGTCGGCGTCCGCACGCGGCTCGCGCACGATTCGCGACCTGCCCGTCCAGGATCTGACACAGGGCCCATTCGAACTGGGCAAGGCGGACAGCGAGGCGTTGCGCGGCGGCCTTTCCGCTACACTGTCGGCCGGTGCGTTTTCCATCGCGCAGAGCCTTGAATTGAACCGGGACATCCGGCGGGACCTGCCCTTGAACTTCTTCGACCCCACCATGCCGGCCGCACGGGCCGGGATCGGAAGCGTGGGCGATCTGCAACGGTCGATCGTCTTCCCGCAGGCCGCGGAGAACATGAACCTCAACTCCGACGCGCGCAGCTGGTCGACAAGCATCAACTACCAGGTGAACCTGATCGGCTCCACCTCGGTCACGCCCCAGCTGGCGCTCTCGGGCAATGCCATCCGGTCCGACACCAGCTCGGTGGGGACGGGCGGGTTCATTTCCGCGCCGAGCCGCCTGTCCTTCGGAGCCCAGCTCAAGACCGACTTCTACGGCTTCTACCGCAACGATCGCCTGCGCCACAAGATCTCCCCGACCTTCGACTACGCGTACACCCCCGAAACCCAGCCCACCGACATTCAGCGGGCGACCTTCGGGACGCGGGCAATTCAGCCGAAGAACGAAATCCGCTTCGGACTGACACAGACCTTCGAGGCCAAGGTGGGCGACGAGGAATCGGACACCACGGCCGCAGGCGAGGCGGAGCCGCAGTCCACGGATGGGGGTCCCCTCCGGCTGCCGCAGGCGCAAAAGGTGACGGTGCTGGCGCTGCGCACGAGCGCGGTAACCTACGACTTCGAGCAGGCCGGACAGCTTGGCCACTTTACCCGCGGTTTCGCCGACAACCTGCGGATCTCGCATCAGCTCAGTTCGGACTTCCTGAGGGGGCTGTCGGTTTCGATGGAGCACGGGGTGTTCGACAACACCGGAGTCTCCCCGGAAGGCGGCGCGCGCGGTTTCGACCTGTTCCTTTCGAACGTCAACATGTCGTTCTCGCTGAGCAACGAGTCCTCGCTCTTCCGCTGGATCCGCCGCCTCTCCGGCGAGGAAGAGGAGGATTCGCCTCCGGCCGCGACAACACCGGAGGAAGAGACTGACCCGACCGACCCCAGCGGATTCGAGACCGCCGATCTCGGCGAGTCGACGGTCGTTCCCACCGGCGGTCGGGACCGCGACCAGGAACGGCAGCGCGCCCCGAGCGGCGAGGTGGGCAAGTGGAACGCGTCGTTCTCGTATTCCCTTGCCCGCAGCCCCGGGATGCAGGTGGGCGGCAACCAGATGCTGCAGGCCAATCTCAGCTTTCAGCCGACCGAGAAGTGGTCGGTGAACTGGCGGACTTCGTACGATGTGGCCGGGCGCATCTTCAACGATCACGTGATCAGCCTGCAGCGCGACCTGCACCGTTGGGAGGCCGATTTCTCCTTCCAGCAGACGGCCACGGGAAACTGGAGCTTCGTCTTCGAAGTGGCGCTGTCCGACAACCGGGACCTCCATTTCGACTACGAGCAGCGCGCCGGAGGCACCCAGGGTCCCGGACGGTCCAGGCCCGGGCGAGGATTCTGACCGGCGGACGTCGCCGGCGTCCCGAATCCGCCGGTGGGACTCCCTCCAGGTCCCGCCGTTCCCGATGCAGGTGACGCACCGTCACCGGCAGGGGACACCCGTTCGCGGGCCTCAGCATCGTAAGTCATTGTGGGGACATACGATGCGGTTGTGGTACGTCGAATGCATGTGTGACTGGCAAGGGTCGCGGCCGCGTGGTGAGGCCGAGCCCGTTCATGGCACATTGCGAGGGGGAAGCATGCGAGTCTTGAAGTGGGGTATGGCCGTGGCGGCAGTGCTGGCCGCAGGGTGCGACGATGACTATTGGCTGGTGGCGGATCCGCCGGATGCGCCTCGAGATCTCGAGGGCTACTACTACGCCGGCGCCGTCGATCTTTCGTGGCGCCTGGGAGGCGGGTGGGACGGGGAGGCTTTCCGCGTCTACGGCAAGCGGGCGAGCGATCGGGACTACTTCTTCATTGCCGAGGTTACGAGCTGCACGGACGGGCTCTGCGTCTACCGCGACATCAACGTCCGGGCCGAGACCACCTACGAGTACTATGTATCTGCCGTGAGTCCGGGCACGGGAGAGGAGACCGCGAGCAACTACTCGGTCGAAGTGTACGTTCCCAGGCCGGTGCCTCCGCCGGTGCCGGATCCTGTGGAGGCCGTCGCGCTGGACAACTCCGCGTACGTGCGCTGGCACGATGGTGCGTCGGCGGAAGAGGACTTTGCCTTCTACCGCGTCTACGTGGCTGACGACGACAGCGAGTACCTCGTGGGCGAGACGGACTCGCCGGGGTTTCTGGATTTCCTGGCCGAGAATGGACGAACCGCCTCCTACTTCGTAACGTCGGTTGACGATCAGGGCCACGAGAGCGCAGCAAGCGAGGTTGCGTCGTGCACACCGCGACCCGACTACACGGGCGAGGTCATGTATTCCTACGAGGATGTCGCCGCCAGCGCGGGCTTCCGCTTTCAGGAGGCCGACGACCTGCAGGCGGTGATGCCGGGCGACAGCCCGCACCGTCATTTCCGGCTCGAATCGGATGGTACGGGCCTGTGGCTGGCGCCGGGACCGGAAGGCCGTGTTCACCCCGAGCCTCGTTGGACATCGGCTCTCAAGTGCGGGGTCGGCTCCGATCTGGACTGCCAGTCCTGGGAGCGCGCGCCGATGTCGGGTTACTCGGCGAGGCGGATCGCCCTCGACGCGGGGTTCACGTACATGTTCCGGGTTCGTGGCGACGACGGCGAAACGCGGTTCGGGTCCGTCCGGGCCAGCCATGTCGGCCTGGATCAGGACGGGCACCGGCTGATCGTATTCGACTGGGCCTACCAGACCCAGATCGGCAATCCCGGCCTCTCGACCGCCGGGGGCACGCAGGGCTGGTAGGCAGGCGCAAACGCGGCAAAGGCTTGCGGTTGACGGCCGCGACCACCGGCCAATCCCGTGCGCGAGGCGGGCGGGCGGCATGACCGGGATCGTGGAGGCTGTTCCCAACTTCAGCGAGGGTCGTGACCCGGCGTTCGTTCGGGCGGCTGCGAGTGCCTTCGCGGACGCGGGGTGCGAGGTACTCCACACGACGATGGACCCCGATCACCACCGTTCCGTGGTCACGGCGATCGGGTCGCCCGCCTCGGTTGAGGAGGGTGCGGTGGCGGCGGCCGCTCTGGCGCTCAAGCGTATCGACATGCGGCGCCACCGGGGCGTCCACCCCCGCATCGGGGCGCTCGACGTCCTTCCGTTCGTGCCTCTCCACGGAATCGACATGGCGGGCGCGGCGGAGTTGGCCCACCGGGCTGCGGCCCGGATCGCCCGGCTCGGAATCCCCGTCTACCTGTATGGCGCGGCCTCGAAGCCGCGGGGACGCGGCCTGGCGTCCATTCGGCGCGGCGGCTTCGAGGCGCTGGCGGCGCGTCCCCGGCGCGGTCGCGCGGCGGCCGACCTGTACGGGCGGGGCCGTGGCCACTCGGGGGACCCCGTCGCGGAGGCGCATGCACACCGGTTCGTCCATCCCACCGCGGGTGCCGCCTGTATCGGCGCCCGGGAAGTGCTGCTTGCCTGGAACGTGGACATCGAGGGTGTGCCCCTTGCGGAGGCCCGCGAAATCGCGGCGGGCATTCGGGAAGCAGGGGGAGGATTTGGCGGTCTGCGAGCCCTCGCGCTTCTGCTGCGCGGACAGAACCGTTTGCAGATCGCCATGAACCTGGAGGACCCCGCGGCAACCGATCCGCTGATCGTTTTCCGAACGATCGAACACCGTGTTCGAGGCCTTGGCGGACGCGTCGCCGGCACCGAGGTGATCGGGATGCTTCCCGATCAGATCTCGCCCGGGGCTGCTCGCCGGATGCGCGTTCGCGATTGGTCGGAGGCACGCATGCTGCGCCGCCGCGTACAGTCCTACCTCGCGGCTCGATCACCGTCCGACGCCGGGTCGGCGGCATGAAGTCCGCACCGGTGCGGACACCGGCTGTGCGCGTCACCATCCCTGCCGCTACCTTTTGTCTGCAAGAGCGTCCTTCCTGCACCTTCCCATGACCTACCCGCTTTCGGCCTTGCCCAGAACAACAACAGGACTTGCCGCGATCCAGGCTCCGGTGAAGGAGCGGCTGGAGAGGGTCTTCAACGAGTTGCGGACCGTGGCCGTTTCGGATTTCGAGATGGTCGAGGAGGTCAACCAATACCTCCTGAGCGTTCCCGGAAAGCTGTTTCGTCCCACGCTGGTGCTCCTGTCCAGCGAGGTTGGCGGCGAGGCCTCCGACGAATCGGTAACGCTGGGCGCGGTCGTGGAACTGGTCCACATGGCGACACTTGTGCACGACGACGCCGTCGACCACTCGGTGCTGCGCCGCGGGATGCCCACGGTGAACTCGCTCTGGACGCACCAGATCGCGATCATCATGGGTGACTACCTCTACAGCCGGGCCGTGACCGAACTGGCACGGCTCGGCGACCTCGAAGCCGTGCGGGTGCTCGCGTCCGCGGCGAACGAGATGAGCGTCGGGGAGATGCGGCAGCTTCTCTGCTACGACGACATCAGCTACTCGGAATCGGAGTACTTCAAGCTCATTTCGGCGAAGACTGCGTCGCTGATGTCGGCAGCTTGCGAAATGGGCGCGCTGGCCGGCGTACCGGCGTTTCGGGTCCCGCTCAAACGGTTTGGGCACTGCCTGGGCATGGCCTTCCAGATTGCCGACGACATGCTTGACTATGCCGGCAGCCAGGAGGAGACGGGGAAGCCCACCGGACTGGATTTGCGCGGCCGGAAGGTGACGCTGCCCCTTGTGGGAGCTCTCCGGGAAATGACGGTTGCCGAGATCGAGCAGGTACAGCACATGTTCACGCTGGTCGAGCCGGGCGACGAAGACGTGGCTGCGACCATCGACCTGGTGCGTCGCAACGGGGGGCTGGAATACGCCCGGAGCAAGGCGCGGGAGTACGCGGATTCAGCTCAGGCAGCGATCGCACCGCTGCCTCCCGGGCCAGCGTTGGACGCGCTCAGGGAATCCGTTTTCTACGCAGTCGAACGATCGCGGTGACGGCGATGGAGCCCAACTACAAGCGCAGCATCACGCGGGGATTCTGGACGCTGGCTCTGGGCATGTTCCTGGGGGGGCTTCTCACGATGCTCGCCGAGACCTTCCTGCCGGACAGCGCGGCGCGCGCCTTCCTCACGGGATCGGTACAGTCTTCCATCGGCCCGTTTTCGGTGGACCTGGTGGCGGTGGCCATCACCATCGGACCGATCTCGTTCTTCCTGAATGTCCTGACGATCGTCGGAATCGGGATCGTGGCGCTGGTGGTGCGCTCCTGGATGTAGGTTCACCCTGGACGGGGCCCCGGGATGGCTCCCCGGGTTCCTTTGGCGCGGCGCGCCAAAACCGTTAGGTTGTCGTTCCAACGAGTGGCGGACCGAAACCGGGGAATGCCCCCGCGCTGGGTCTCGGACACAAGGAGGTAGCGGATATGCCTTTCGGACTCGGCATGGGGGAGGCGATCGTCATCTTCCTCGTCGTGCTGCTGCTGTTCGGAGCGAAGCGGCTTCCGGAGATCGGGACCTCCCTGGGCAAGGGGATCCGCGAGTTCAAATCCTCGGTGCGGGAGATCGAATCATCGGTCCGCGTCGAGGGCGAGCTGAAGGCGCCGCCGGATGAGTCGACGAGCACTCGAGTTGCAGAGGGTCAGGAGGAGGGCGCGCCGCGCCGCCTCACCACGAATTGACCCGGGTGGCGCCCACGCCCCCCTTTTGCGCTAGAACACCGGTGGCAACTGCGACAGCGGCTGGTCCTCCGGCGGGTTGAGCACCTGCTCCCGGCGGTCGACGATGTCGGCTGACTCGCGGAGGGCGTCGATCCACTGATTGAGCCGCTGCTGCCGCATCATGGCGACCGTCTGTGCCCGCTGTGAATCGAGCTGGTCCAGCCAGGCGACGCTGTCCGCCGGCTCGGAGCCCGTCCGTTCGATCACGAAAGCGTTTGTGTTGGCGCGTACGGCATCGGACACCTCTCCGATCTCCAGACCGAAGGCCGTGCCGACCGCTGCGTTGTGACGCCCGAGACCCGACACGAACTCGCTGCGCGTGAACGGTCCCGCGTCCCGAACTTCCAGTCCGATCTCACGCGCGACCTCGGCCAACGACCGACCTTGCCTGACCTCGGCGACCATCGCCCGGGCCTCGTCCAGGGCAACGTCCAACTTCTTGCGGGTTCCGATGTTGCCTCGTATTGCCGTCTCTGCCTCCTCCTCGGTGAGGTAGCGCGCGGGATCGAGCGAGACGAGTTCGAGAGCGTAGAAGGACGTTCTGTTCTCGAACACCGGGCTGACGTCGCCGACCGATGTCTCGGGATCGAAGACCCAGTCGCCCCCTTCCTCCACATCACCCGCGCCCGGGACGATCGGCCGCGTTTCGATGAGGTCGAGCGTGTCGGCCTCGAGTCCGATGAGTGCCGCAGCGTCCGCCAGCGCCATCGTCTCACCGAGTTCCTCGAGCGAGTCGGCCATGGCGAGCATGTCGATCTCCGATTCGTCCGTGCGTTCAAAGGGGAGCAGAATGTGACGGGCGGCCGCGGAATCCTGTCCCCACCGTTCGGTCACCTCGATCAGGTGGAATCCGAAGCTGGTCCGGACAGGCTCGGTGACGCGATTGAGACGCGCCGCGAACACCGCCGAATCGAAGGGCACGGTCATGCGTCCCTTCGCAAAGACGCCCAGGCTGCCGCCTTCCGTGGCGGAAACGGCGTCGGACGATTCCGTCTGGGCCAGTTCGGCGAAATCGGCCCCGTCAAGGATCTCCTGTCGCAGCTCAAGGGCCTTGTTCTCCACCGCCAGGGAGTCCGCGGATGTCGGTGCCTTGGTGAAAGCGACCGACACGATGCTGGCGCTGGCGGGAACGGAAAACTCCTCCAGGTTGTCGCGGTAGTAGTCGCTGATTTCCCGCGGCGTGATCTCGATCTGGTCGTCGGAGACGCGCGCGAGGGGCTCAAAGGCGACGTAGCGGACGCTGGCCCGCTCGTTGCCGTCCTTGTAGGCGGTCCACAGTTCGGCGTCGGAGACGTAGATCCCGGATCCCACCTGCCGCAACAACTTCCCGCGCGGGATCACGTCCCGATAGTAGGCCTCCAGCTGCAGGAGCACGACGCGTTCCGCCGTGGAGATGAACTGCTGATACCTCATCAGGTCGAACTCGCCGTCCGTCATGAAGGCGGGGTTGGCAACCACGTCCGGCGGAGGGCTGAAGCGCGCGGCGTTCAGGACCTCTTCATCCGATACGACGATTCTTCTTCGCTCCAGTTCCTGCTGGATCAGGATCGAGTTGACGACCTCGTCCCACGCCTGGTCCTCGATTCGCGTGTTCTGGACGGTCGTTATCGCTTCTTCCTGCATTGACTGGGCCTGGTCGTACAGGTTCCGATACGAAGCCATGTATTGCTCGTAGACGACCGGCGTCCCGTTTACGCGCCCGATCTCGCCGAACGATCCGGCGGTCTGCCCGGTGATGTCCATGCCCCACTCGAAGAACATGAGGCCCCCGAAGGCGAGCGCCACGAGGATCATGATCCACTTTGTACTCTTGCGAAGTTCCTGCATCATGGCGGAAGCCACCTCCTTGATCGGCCGGGACGGGCCGAAACGCCCGGACGCAATCGTGCGGCCGGGCGTTTCATTTCCCACGGGGAAGCTAACGCAGTGCGGCCCGCGGCAGAAACCCCGTTTGCATTCCGCGCGCGCGAGATCCCGGCTGCTCCGGCGCGTTGACACTGTCGGCGCGGGAAACATATTTTTCGGCCCGGACTGCCGAACGAGAGGTCCGTGACCGAAACGCAGATGCTGCCGGAGAGGACCGACCGTGAGAATCGCCGTAGTCCACGGCCCCAACCTGAACCTGCTCGGAACGCGAGAGCCCGAGGTCTACGGGACCGCTACCCTGCGGGATGTCAGCCGGGAAATCGCCGCTCTGGCGGAGGCGCTGGAGGTCGAGATCGTGGAGTTTCAGTCGAACTCCGAAGGGAAGATTCTCGATTTCCTCGCCGAAGTCCGCGACACGGCCGCCGGGGTGGTAATCAATCCGGCGGGGCTCGGACACACCTCGGTCGCGCTGCTTGACGGGCTGCTCGGGATTTCCAGGCCCTTCGTCGAGGTGCACCTGAGCAATCCGGCAAGCCGCGAGGCGTTCCGGAGGCATTCCATGATCGCCCCGGCAGCGGTGGGGACAGTCGCCGGTTTCGGGGTCGACAGCTATCTTTCAGGGCTGCGTTGCCTGCACAACCATCTGTTGCGGCAGCGCCACGAGTGATTCCCGGCGGGCCAGGACCGCGGAGGCGGAATCAAATCCCACGGATCAGGAGACTGCAAGAACGGCATGGCAAGCACCGCTGACTTCCGCAACGGCATGGTGCTGGATATCGACGGCGCGCTCTGGACGATCACTTACTTCCAGCATGTGAAGCCCGGGAAGGGCGGCGCCTTCGTGCGCACCAAGCTGAAGAACGTCCTGTCCGGTGCCGTGGTGGACAAGACCTATCGGGCAGGAGAGAGGGTAAACAGCGTCAGGCTGGAGAGACGTCCCGTCAACTACTCCTACACGGACGGCGACCTGTACCACTTCATGGACCAGGAGACCTACGACATGATCCCCATTGGCGGGGACATGCTCGGCGAAGACCAGTTGAAGTACCTGAAGGAGAACATGGAATGCGAGGGGCTGGTCCACGACGGCAACGTGATTTCGGTCGAGTTGCCCGCGTTCGTCGAGCTCGAGGTCACGGATACCGATCCCGGGCACAAGGGCGATACCGCGCAGGGCGCGACCAAGCCCGCGACACTCGAGACCGGCGCGGTCATCCATGTCCCGCTGTTTGTCGACGTGGGCGATTTGCTGAGGATTGACCGGCGGGAGGACAAGTACCTTACCCGGGTGAGCGGATGATCGACATCGAGTTTGTGCAGGCCCTGATCCGGATGCTCGACGAATCGTCGCTGGACAGTCTCGAGCTCAGGCGCGGAGGCACGCGGATCCGGCTGTCGAAGTCGCCGGCCAGCGCGACCGTTGTCGCCGAGGCCGCGCCGGCTCCCCCCCGGGAGGACCATGCCCCGCCTGCGCCTGCGACCGAGCCGGCGGCTTCCGCGGCGCCGGTTGCCGAAGCGCCGGCGAGCGATCTGGTGGACATCACGTCGCCGATGGTGGGGACCTTCTACAGGGCGCCGTCTCCAGAGGCCGATCCGTATGTCGAGGTGGGGGGCGCTGTTGCCGCCGGCGACGTGCTGTGCGTGATCGAGGCCATGAAGCTGATGAACGAGCTCGAATGCGAGGTCGCCGGTCGAATCGTGGAGATCTGCGTCGAGAACGCCGAACCCGTCGACTTTGGACAGGTTCTGTTCCGCTTGGACCCAGCCTGACCGGGCACACCGCGCGAGCATGTTCTCCAAGCTTCTCATCGCGAACCGGGGCGAGATCGCCCTGCGCATCGTGCGCGCATGCCGCGAGCTGGACATCGCCACGGTGGCCGTATACTCGGAGGCCGATCGCGAGTCACTGCATGTACGGTTCGCCGACGAGGCCGTGTGCATCGGTCCGGCCCAGGCCACCGAGTCGTACCTCAAGGTTTCGCGCATTGTCGCTGCCGCGGAGATCACGGGAGCGGAAGCCGTGCACCCCGGGTACGGTTTCCTGGCGGAGAACGCCGAGTTCGCGGAGATCTGCCAGCGCTCGGATCTCGTCTTCGTGGGGCCGACGCCGGAACAGATCCGGTCGATGGGCGACAAGGCGGTCGCCCGTGAGACGATGCGCGCCGCGGGGGTGCCGGTCGTGCCGGGGTCGGACGGAATCGTGCGCGACGAGGAGGAGGCTCTGTCGCTGGCCCGCGACATCGGGTTTCCGGTGATGATCAAGGCAGCCGCGGGCGGCGGTGGCAAGGGAATGCGCGTGGCGAGCGACCCGACGGACTTCCAGCGGCACTTCAACGCCGCGCAGGCCGAAGCCGCGGCGGCCTTTGGCGAGGACGGCGTCTATCTCGAGCGTTGTATCGTGCGGCCGCGGCACATCGAGTTCCAGGTATTCGGGGACCGACACGGACGCGTGGTGCACGTGGGTGATCGCGACTGTTCGATCCAGCGCCGTCACCAGAAGCTGGTCGAAGAGGCGCCCTCGCCGGGGCTGACCCCCGAGCTTCGGCGCCGAATGGGCGAGGCCGCGGTGGCGGCGGGCCGCGCCATCGGGTACGTGGGGTCCGGAACCGTGGAATTCCTCCTGGATCCGTCCGGGGAATTCTTCTTCATCGAGATGAATACACGCATCCAGGTCGAGCACACGGTGACCGAGGTGACCACCGGCCTTGATCTTGTCAAGGAGCAGATCAGGGTCGCGGCCGGCGAACCCCTGTCCTTCCCGGAGGGCGAGATCCCCCAGCGCGGCCACGCCATCGAGTTCCGGATCAACGCCGAGGATCCCGAGCGCGGCTTCGCCCCCGCTCCCGGCACCATCACGACCTTCCACCAGCCGGGGGGACCGGGCGTGCGCATCGACACGCATGTCTACTCGGGCTACCGCGTTCCGCCGTTCTACGACTCCCTGATCGCGAAGCTGATCGTGTCCGGCAATACGCGTGAGGAGGCAGTCGTTCGGGGCCGAGAGGCGCTGGAGTCCTTCATCGTCGAAGGGATTCCGACCACGATCGGGTACCTGTCGCGGATCACGCGTGACGAGACGTTCCGGGCCGGCGGTGCCGATACCGGCTTCGTGGGGCGCTTCATGGGCGGCAACGCCGCTCCCTGAGCAGCCCGATGCGGATCAGCGTCTGCTTTTCCCCCGACGAGGTGGACCGGAGCCGACTGGCCGGAGCGGCGGCGGTCGTGATCGATGTCGTTCGCGCGACCTCGTGCATCGTTGAGGCGGTTGCCAACGGCGCACGGACCGTCCATCCCGTGGTGTCGGTCGACGAGGCGTTCAGACTGCGTGGGTTGCTGGGGGCGGACACCCTGCTGTGCGGCGAGCGCAAGGGACTTCGCATCGACGGCTTCGATCTCGGCAACTCGCCCGCCGAGTTCTCGCGGGCGACCGTGTCCGGGAAGCGGCTGGTGATGACCACCACCAACGGCACCCGCGCGTTTGCCGCCGCGGCCGCCGCCGACCGGGTCTTCACGGCGTCGTACTGCAACCAGGGCGCGGTCGTGGACGCATTGCCCGGCCGCGGGTCGGTCGTGGTGGTGTGCGCGGGCAAGGAGGGGCGGTTCTCGCTGGACGACACCGTGTGCGCGGGGATCATCGTGCGCGGGTTGTGCGACCGCGTCCGCGGGCCGGTCCGCCTTGACGACGGGGCGGCTGCGGCGGCCGATCTGGCCGGGATCCACCCGGTGACCGGGGACATGCTGGCGGGGACGGCAGCGGGGCAAGCGCTCGTCGACGTGGGCCTCGGCTCCGACCTGGCACTGTGCGCAAGAGCCGACAGGCATCAGATTGTACCCATGATGTTCGATGGCGTGATTGCGGCCCCGCGCGGCTGAGCGTCGTGCCCAGATCCCGCGGGGCAGGGAGGACGGCGAAACGCGTGGCCAAGCGAAAGCGGTCCGCCGGAAAGAAGCGGCCGGCGAGGCGAAGGGCCACCGCCGACGGACGAATGCGGCAGCGCCGTGCTCTCGCGGGGATGACCGCGCTCCTCGCCTTTCTGGTCGCCGCAGCCATCTTCCCGGTGGAGTGGCTGGGCGAGCGCGCCGCCAGCGTCTTTCGTTCGGGCAACCCGATGGGCGTGCTTGGGGACATGGTCGACCAGCGACTGCTGGCTGCGCTCGGCGTGGGGTGCGGGGTCGTGCCGCTGGCGCTTGTGGCGGCCGCGGCCTCGATCGGTGCGTGGGGGTCGGCGTCCGGCCGCAAAAGTCTCTGGATCGTGACCGCCTCGCTGTTGGTCCTGATCCCGGTGTCCGCTTTTCTGGCCGGCGCGGGAGACGTGGCGAGCGGGTTCGTCGGCACCGCGCTCGGCGGACCGTTGCGCGACACCGTTGGCTGGCTGGGAGCGTGGGTTCTGGTGGGCGCCGCCGTCGTCGCGACTTCGCTCGCGGCATTCCGGTTCAACCCGTTGATTCCGCCGGCGGCGGCCGTTGCGAAGACGTACCGCGGCACGAGCCGCGGCGTCCGTGCGCTTGCGGCGGCAGGCGGCCGATGGCGGCACCGCAGCACGGAACGGCGCGAGGCCAGGCGCGCGGAGCGGGCAGCACGACCGTCCGCCGCGTCGCCGGACACGTCGGCCGCGGAAGGGGCCGAGTCCGTGGCGGGGACCGCGGCGGAGCCGGAGGCGAAGATTCCGGAGCCGGCCGCGCCGATTGCGCCGTCCGGCGGACCCGATCTTCTCCGGGACGACGAGTTGCCGACCGTGGACTACCCGTTGCCGGGCCTGGAGCTGCTCACTGCTCCGCGGCACGAGAGCCGCCTGGGCATGGAGCGCGAACTCGACGGCCTCGGGGAGGTGCTGACCCGGACGCTGGAGACCTTCAGCATCAAGAGCAGAATCGTAGGGCGTACGACCGGGCCGGCCGTGACCCAGTACGAGGTCGTGCCGGCTCCCGGGATCAAGGTGAACCGGATCGCCAATCTGGACGCGGACCTTGCCCTGGCGATGAAGGCGAGGAGCGTGCGGATCGTAGCCCCCATACCCGGTAAGGGCGCGGTCGGTGTCGAGATCCCGAACCCGCAACCCGAGATGGTTCGTCTGCGCGAGATTCTGGACGCGCCGGTCTTTGCGCGATCGCGCGGCCTGCTGCCGCTCGGGCTCGGAAAGGATCTCACGGGCAATCCATTTGTGGCGGACCTGGCGGGGATGCCCCACGCGCTCATTGCGGGCGCCACGGGTTCGGGCAAGTCCGTCTGCCTGAATACGATCATCACGAGTCTCGTCTACAGGCACGGTCCCGACCGGTTGCGATTCATCCTCATCGATCCGAAGATGGTCGAGCTTTCCGCGTACGCCGACCTTCCGCACCTGCGTCACCCGGTCGTGACGGATCCGCGCGACGCCGCAGGCACGCTGAAGTGGGCCGTGCTCGAGATGGACCGCCGATACGGCCTGCTCAGCGCCAACGGAGTCCGGTCGCTGCTGGAGTTCAACGAGCGACTGGAGGCGGGCGCAGAGATGCGGTTGGCGGTGCCGGACGGGCCGGAAGAGGAAGAGGACAGCTGGGTGTACGACGGTGGGCCGCTCCCCTGGATCGTTGTGGTCGTGGACGAACTGGCGGACCTCATGATGACCGTCCAGGCCGAGGTCGAGAAGCCCCTGACGCAACTCGCGCAGAAGGCCCGGGCGATCGGCATCCATCTCCTCGTGGCCACGCAGCGCCCGAGCGTGAACGTGATCACCGGGCTGATCAAGGCCAACTTCCCGTGCCGGATCGCTTTCCGGGTCGCCTCCAAGACGGATTCCAGAACGATCCTCGACCAGAACGGCGCCGACTCGCTCCTGGGCTCGGGCGACATGCTGTTCCTGCCCCCGGGCAAGAGCGAACCGGTCCGGATGCAGGGCGCGTACATTTCCACGCGGGAGACGGAGGCATTGATGGGGTGGTACCGGGCACAGGCCGACACCCTGGAAGCGCTGAAATCCCGTGTAAGGAGCGACGAGGCCGACATCCTGGAGGCCGTCAGGGCCGCGGAGGGCGAGGATGACGCGGCGGGTAACGGCGCCATTCGCGGGGATTGGGACCCGCTCTTCCGGGAGGCCGCGGGAGCGTGCATCCAGCAGGGCTCCGGGTCGACCTCGCTGTTGCAACGGCGTCTGCGGATCGGGTATGGCAGGGCGGCCCGCATCGTTGATCAGCTCCACGAAGCGGGTGTCCTGGGGCCTCCGGACGGCTCGAAGCCGCGCGAGGTGCTGGTGGGCCAGGCCGGGCTGGACGAGATATGTCCCAGTTGATGTTCCTCCGGATCGTCCCGGCCGCCGCCGCGACGCTCGTGCTGCTCGCCGGCGCGCGTCCCGTCGCCGCACAGGCGAACGGCGCGCTCGGCACCATGGAGGAAGCGGCGAGGCGCTACAGTGAAGTTCGCGTGATGTGCGCCGACTTCGAACAGGTCATCGAAGCCCGGCTGCTGAGAAGGACCATCGAGAGCGCAGGCCGCATCTGTCAGCAGCGGCCCAACCTCTTCTCGATGCGCTTTACCGAACCGCAGGGAGATCTTGTCGTCTCCGACGGGCGGCATTTCTGGGCGTACTACCCAAGCATGGACGCCGAGCAGGTCATGCGGTATCCCGTGGCCGATTCTCCGGGCCGGCACGACTTCTTTCGCGAGTTCCTCGAGGACCCCGCCGCCAAGTACACGGCTAGCGACGGTGGCACGGAATCCATCGCCGGTTACGAGTGTCGAGTGGTGAGCCTGACGCCCACAACCGGGGCATCGTACCGCCGTGCACGCCTTTGGGTCGACGCGGAGTCCCACCTCGTCCGGCAGTTGGAACTGCATGAGGAGAGCGGGAACATCCGCATTGTGACGCTGCACAACGAGGATCTCGCGCCCGCGCTCGATCCGGCGCTGTTCACCTTCCAGCCGCCGGCAGGGGCGCGAGTCCTCGGCCCTCCCGGTTCGCCGGGCACACGCACGGGCCGGTGAGGCTTCGCACACGGGAACTGCCCGTGTTCCCCGTCGCCTCCGAACCGGTCAGGCCGGGGGTGGATCCGGGCGTGCGCGCAGTTGACCCGCGGTCCTTCGAACTCGGTTCCGAAGACGGGCCGCGTCTGGGCGTCGTAACCCTCGGCTGCGACAAGAACACCGTCGACTCGGAACACATGATGGCTGCGCTGGTGTCCGCGGGGGCGAGGGTCACCAGCGATGTCGAGAGCGCGGACGTGGTGGTCGTCAATACCTGCGGCTTCATCGATGCCGCCAAGGAGCAGTCGATCGATACGATCCTCGAAGCCTGCGCCCTCAAGGAGCGGGGGCAGGTCAAGGCGGTGGCCGCGGTGGGGTGCATGGTGCAGCGCTATCGGGAGGAGCTGGCGCGCGAGATTCCGGAGGTCGATCTCTTTCTGGGGATCGCGGAGATGTCGCGGCTGGTCCCGGAGCTGCGGGCCCGTGGATACATCGGCGAACACTTCATCCCGACCATGGAGCGCCCGCTGCGCATTCTGGCCACCGAAACGCGTCACGTCTCGTTCCTCAAGGTGAGCGAGGGCTGCGACCACCGTTGCGCGTTCTGTGCCATTCCTCATATGCGGGGCCTGCACCGCTCCGCGGATCTCGAGGGTCTGGTCGCGGAGGCGAAAGCGCTGGGCGAGCAGGGTGTCCGCGAACTGAATCTGGTCTCTCAGGACACAACTTGGTACGGGCGGGATCTCTGGCGCCATGATCGGTCGGCACCCCTTCTTCAGGACCTGCTGGAGGCGCTGTTGCAACGCACGGAAGTGGACTGGTACCGGCTCCTGTACATGTATCCCTCCGGGATCACACCGGGGCTCGTGTCGCTTCTCGCTCGGGAACCGCGCCTGCTGCCGTATCTCGACATGCCGCTTCAACACGGTAGCGACCGGATCCTGACCAGGATGCGGCGCCCGGAGCGCCAGGCCACGATCCGCGAACGGGTCCGCTGGCTCAGGGACAGTGTCGACGACCTCACCCTCCGCACGACCGTGATCGTCGGCTTCCCCGGCGAGACCGACGAAGACGTCCGCGAAATGGTCGACTTCCTCGAGGAAATCCGATTCGACCGGGTCGGCGCCTTCCCGTACTCGATCGAGGAGGGAACCGCGGCCGCCGCGATGCCCGACCAGGTGCCCGACGAGGTCAAGGCGGAGCGGCTGGAACTTGTAATGGAGCGCCAGAGAGAGATCTCGCACGAGTCCAACCGTGCCAGGATCGGGTGTCGCGAGAGCGTGCTCGTGGACTCGTTTTCAACGGAGGAAGAGGGATGCCAGGCCGTGGGGCGCAGCCGCGGTCAGGCCCCGGAGGTCGACGGAAGGACCTGGTTGAGGGAGTTGGGGCGGACGCGCCCGGGTGACATAGTGGAGGTGGAAATCGTGGACGCCGACGACTACGACCTTACCGGAAGGGTGCTGCAGAATGCCTAGCGCAGGGGACCGTGTGCGAGTGGGTGTCATAGGAACGGGTGCGGTGAGCCAGCTGATGCACCTGCCGATCCTGTCCGAGCGTGCCGATGTGGAAGTCGCGGCGATATCGGATCTGGACGACCTGAAGGCACGCGCCATCGCAGGGCGCTTCGGCGTGCCGCGAATCCTGGACGACGACGCGCTGGTCGCGGACGACGGGATCGACGGGGTGGTGATCAGCGCACCGAGCTTTCTGCACGAGGGACTCGTGGGGGCGTGTCTCAATGCGGGCAAGCACGTGCTGGTCGAGCGGCCCCTGGCACTGTCATCCGGCGGCGTGCGCTGGGTGCTCGAACAGGCGGAAGGCACGGGGTGCGGGGTCGTGCTGGGGATGTCGCACCGGTATCAACCGGACGTCAGCGCGCTCCGTGCGGTGATTGCGGACGGTGGGCTCGGAGAGGTGAGCATCGCCCGCGTCGACTGGCTCAATCAGGCCGTGCGGCGTCCTCGGACCGGATGGCGGCGGCGCGCGCTCGAGTCCGGCGGCGGCGCGCTGATGGATCTGGGCGTGCCGGCACTGGACCTTGCGCTGTGGGTCCTCGGCTACCCGAGGGTTGCCCGCGTCGCCGCGCTGACGCCGGGAGACGGCTTCGACGTCGAGGAAGAAGCCCACCTGCATGCGGTTACCGAGGACGGGGTCGGCATTGCCCTCGCGGCAAGCTGGCGCTTCCATGGGACCGAAGACCGCCACTCCCTGCAGGTCCTTGGCGCGGAGGGCTCGGCCCGGCTTTCTCCGCTGTCGATCTTCAGGGAAGAGGGCGGGCGTGCCGTGAACGTGACCCCGCGGCTGCCCATTCCGCGCGGAGGCGAGGATGGGTACACGAGCGGGTATCGCCGTCTGCTCGATCACTTTGTACGGATCACGGCCGGCAAGGCCGCCCACGAACCGCCTGCCGAGCAAGCCGGCCTGATGGATCTCATCGAGGGAGCGTACGAGTCGGCGCGGGAGGGCAGGGAGGTCTCGTTGCCCTGATGCGGGCCGCGGTTGGCGTAACGCTGCGCCCGTGCCTGCTGGCGGCGGTGTCAGGCGTTCTCGTGGGCGCGACCTTCTCGCCACATGGAGGTCCGGTCCTGCCCTTCCTGGCCTTCGCTCCCCTGGCGTTCGCGCTGGGCGCCAATGCGCCGCCCTTTGCCGTGGGCTTCGTGAGCGCGGCGATTGCCCATGGAATTGGCCTCTACTGGATGGTCCCCGCGCTGTCGTGGAGAACGGTGCTTGCCGTTCCCGTGTACGTCCTCGTGCTCGTGATGATCGGCATTGTCGCCGGGGCCGCCACCACCGGAGCCGTCAACCTCCATCGATGGAGGCGCTGGCCGCTCCCGCTGTCGCTGGCGATGTGCTGGACGGGTTTCGAATGGACCGCGGCCCATGTGCCCGGGGTCTCGTATGCCTGGCTGAACGCCGGTGGGTCGCTGGCGTGGTATCCCACCGCCGCCGCCGGGGCGGAGCTGGCGGGTGCACGGTTGCTCACGGTCTGGACCGTCGCCTGCGGGGCGGTGGCTGCCGAGGCCGCGAAGAGCGGCTGGAGGGAGGGGTTGCGGGGGACACCGGGCCGAATGCTTCTGCTGGCGGGGCTGGTGGGCATTCCACTTGCGCTCGGCAGCGTCCGCCAGAGGGGTCTCGCCGCGGACGACCCGCTGTTGCGGGTGGCGATGGTACAGGCCGGCCACGGCAACGTGGCCGAGGGGGGCGAGGACGGCGGGCGACCGGAGGCGACGGAGGGTCTGGCGAGGTGGGTCGAACCGCTCCGCGCGCTTCGCGAGACCCGGCACTTCGACATTGCGGTGTTCCCGGAGCGGTACGTGGCGGCGACGCTCCGGGACCCGGCCGGTGGCAGGATGTCGGCGGCGGGCCGGGAAGCGGCGGGATTCGCGACCGAGCTCGGCGTACCGCTGCTGTTGGGCGCGCTTGACGGCGAGGTTGCGGATACGGGCATCGACACGCTCTGGTACAATGCAGCCTTCGCGTTGCTGCCGGACGGTACGCTGCCCCGTGCATACCGCAAGCGCCGTCTTGTGCCGGGGCTGGAAGGGACAGGCCTGGTCGGAGACGCGTTTGGAGCCCGGAACCGGGGCTATGCCGTGGGTCGCGAAACGGTGCCGCTGGCCATGGGCGGGAATACCGTCGGCGCCATGGTCTGCTACGACTCGGCCTATGCGGAGACCGCACGGGCCCTTGTCCGTGGCGGGGCGGAGTGGCTCGCCGTGCTGTCCAACGACGACTGGCTGGACCCCGAGCTGCCCTTGCGCGTGACCTGGGCCTATTGGCAGCACGCCACGCACGGCCGCCTGCGGGCCATCGAGAACCGGATCGGCCTGGTCCAGGTCGCATCCACGGGGTACACGTTCGCGGTAATGCCGGACGGGACCGGTCCCGAGTCCTTGCTACGGCCGGCTGCGGAAGACATTGCGGTCGCCGGCGTAGGCCGGAGGGTCGTCACGACCCTGTTCACGCGGATCGGGGATATCCTGGGTCTCGCGTGCTTTTTCGCTCTCGCCGCGGGACTGTTCACACGCAGTCCGCGGAACGGGAATCTCCCGGTGCCGGGAACCCGTCATTAGTTTTCCTCTTTCCCCTTCACGAAGAGCCGGTTCATGCTGGACGAAATCAAGGCCAGGATCTCCGAGGAGGTCGAGGCGCTAACCCGCGAACTCAACGTCGAACTGCCGGACAGGATCCAGAAGGCAGTCGAACTGGGCGACCTGCGCGAGAACTCCGAATACAAGTCCGCGCTGGAGCGCCAGCAGTTCGTTCAGGCGAGGATCGCGCACCTCGCGGGTCGCATGGCCGAAATCTCGAAGATCAACGTCGAAGACATGCCCCTGGACCGGGCGGGTTTCGGGTCCACGCTCAGGGTACATGACCTCGCGCTGGATCGTGAAGTCACCTTTACGATCGTGGCGGGTGACTTCATCGATCTGGAGGCGGGGCACGTCTCGCTGGACTCACCGATCGGGCGAGGATTGACTGGCGCCCGGGAAGGCGATGAGGTCACGATCGAGCTGCCGGCGGGCCAGCGGCGGTTCAGGGTCGTGGACTTGTCCACCTTGCCCCGGCAGTTGGCCGAGGAGAGCACGTAGCCCTGTTGCCGTCACGTCCGGATGGGCCGCACCGGCGCCCGCGTCAATTCCCTTTCAGAATCGACTCGTAGACGATGGGTCGCAACAAACGGTCGACGGGTGCTCCGCCGAACGGCTGGAGCTGGGTCCAGGCGAAGGCGATGAGTTCCTCCGCCGGATCGATCCAGAAGTAGGTGTTGGCCACGCCGGACCACCAGTAGGCGCCGTCCTCCTCTTCGGCGGGCACCGCGAAACCCAGTCCGAATCCGGTATCCGCGAGCCCGGGCAGTATCGGGATCAGTTCCTCCGGCAACTGGTTGCGCGTCATTTCCCGGACCGTCTCCGGCCGTAGCAGCCGCACCCCGTCCACTTCTCCACCGCCGAGCAGCATCCGCGAGAAACGGAGGTAGTCGGTAGCAGTCGACGTGAGGCCCCCTCCTCCGGAGAACCATGTGGCGGGCCGGGTGAACGCATCGTCGCCGGGCTGCCCCGCGGGTTGCAGGCCCTGTCTCGAGACCCGGTACATCCGGGTGAATCGGCCGTGCTTTTCGGCAGGCACACGGAACCCGGTATCGTCCATGCCGAGGGGCTCGAAGATGCGCTCCCGGAAGAAGTCGTCCAGCGACTGGTCCGCCACGACCTCCACGACGCGGCCGAGGACATCGGTGGACATGCTGTAGACCCACCGATCACCCGGATCGTCGACGAGCGGGAGCGAAGCGATGACGTCGACGCGCCCTTCCAGATCCTGCCGCGATGCCGCAGAGGCGGCGGACAACGCGCGATTGTACATCGAGTCGACCGGACTGTCGCCGAAGATGCCGTAGGTGAGCCCCGAGGTGTGCGTCAGGAGGTCGCGGATCAGGATGGGACGGTCGGGGGGACGGGTGGCGCCGCCATCGTAGACCGCGGCATCGGCAAACTCCGGGATGACGCTCGCAAGTTCGTCGTCCAGGGAGAGAAGGCCGTCCTCGACGAGCATCATCGCGGCGACGCTGGTGACGGGCTTGGTCATCGAGTAGATGCGGAAGATGTCGTCGGGCTCGAGCGGGTCCTCGTCGAGCACGCGCCATCCGTGCGCCTCCCAGTGCACCACCTCGCCGCGCCGCGCCACCATGGTCATGATCCCGGCGGTGCGATCCGCGTCGATGAACCGTTGCATCGTCGGACCGATCCGGGCCAGAACGTCGCTGGACAGGCCCACGTCCTCCGGGGCGGCGGTCGTCCGCGCCGCCGCGGCGGCTGGACCCTGCTCGGCGTCCAGCGCGAAGGTCCACATGTAGGGCGCTCCCACCGTGGACACGCGCCCTGCCGCGACCGACACGTACTGGCGGCCGTCGATCGAGTAGGTGACCGGAGACCCCGCGCCTCCGCCGATGTCCGCGGACCAGAGTTCCTGCCCGGTGCGGGCGTCGAGAGCCGCCAGGCTGGAGCCCGTGGCCCAGAACACGAGGTTGCCGCCGGTCGTCATCGTGCCGCCGTGACCTCCCTGGGCCGGGACGCGCCACACCTCGCGGTTCTCCGCGGGGTCCCAGCCCAACAGCAGGTTCGCGGGCCCCTTCAACGCCGGCCGTTCCGGACGGCCGCCCGCGTTGCCGCGGGCCGTGCCGGTGTTCCACCTGCCCTGCTCGTACTCGTACGCGCCGGTCTTCTCGTAGTAGTAGTTGTTGTTGGTCGCGGGCAGGTAGACGAGACCGGTTCCCGGGTTGAAGGACATGGTGTGCCAGTTGTGGGCGCCGCGCGGCCCGGGCGCCAGGTAGACGCCCCTGCCGGTCATGCCGTACCGCGCGTCCGGCGTCTCGATCGGACGCCCGGTCTCCAGGTCCACGCCGGATGCCCAGGTCAGGTCGTCGGCGAAGGCCTCGGCGGAGATGAGTTCTCCGGTGATCCGGTCGACCACGTAGAAGAAGCCGTTTTTCGGGGCCTGCACGATGACCTGTCGCTCGCGGCCGCCGATCTCGAGGTCCAGGAGCATGAGCGGCTGCGTGGCCGTGTAGTCCCAGTCGTCGCCCGGTGTCGTCTGGTAGTGCCAGACCACGGAGCCGTCATCGACGTCCAGCGCCATGATGGCCGAGAGGTAGAGGTTGTCCCCGCCACCGGGACTGCGGTGATCCCGGTTCCAGGGCGATCCGTTCCCCGTGCCGATGTAGAACAGCCCCGCGGACGCGTCGTGGACCATCGCGTCCCACACCGTACCGCCGCCGCCCGCGACCCACCATTCGCCGGTCCAGGTCTCGGCCGCCGCGCGCATGGCGTCGCTCTCGAATCCCAGCGCGGGGTTTCCGGGCACCGTGTAGGTGCGCCACAGCTGCTCCCCGGTCCCGGCGTCGTACGCGGTGACATATCCGCGAACCCCGTATTCGGCGCCGCCGTTGCCGATGATCACGGCGCCGCCCGCGACACGGGGCGCCCCCGTGATCGTGTAGTCCGAGCCGGGCGGGGTGGTCTGCGTGGTCCACCTGACCGATCCGTCGTGCCGGTCGAGCGCCACCAGGCGACCGTCGAGCAGCGCGGCGTACACGAGGTCGCCGTCCACGGCGACGCCACGGTTGACGTCGCCACAACAGGCGCGAGGCCCGCCGTGGTCGGCATCCGGGATCCCCGGGTCCCAGCGCCAGATCTCCTCGCCGGTGGCCGCGTCCAGCGCGAAGACGAAGCTGAGTGGGCCGGTGGCGTACAGCACACCGTCCACGACCAGCGGCGTGGCTTCGAGGCGGGCCCCGATCTTCGGGATTTCCCAGCGCCACGCGAGGCCGAGCCCGCCGACGTTGTCGGTGTTGATCTGGTCGAGCGGGCTGTACCGGGTCTCGGCCGCGTCGCGCCCGTGCATGGGCCACTGCGAGACTGCCCGGTCGGTGCCGGCCTGTTGTCCGGCAAGCGTCGACCCAGTGGCGTTTGCGACCGCTGCGAGCATGCCCGCGACCGCGATCAGCGTTGGCATTGTGGGGGCGGTGAGAGGGCGTGGGGCCAGGGAGGTCGGCTTCATGAGGGTCCCGGTTCGATTGGGTTCGATGGAGTGGCTTGTGCCCGGATCCGAGCCCGGCGCGGAACAAGATGCGCCGGGTGGCTGGATTCCGCGAGTCGCCGGTATCTTTGAGGCTCATGAGAACGAACGACGTGCAGGCCCGCGCTACACCGACATCCCGTGTCCGCCGCGGGGCATGGGCGCGCGCCCCGCTCCCGCTGCCCTTCCTGTGCCTGCTGCCACTGCTGGTCGCCTGCGCGGACGGCGGCGACCCGCCCGCCTTCGTGGCGGCTGCCGACGCTCGCCAGCTCATGGTCTCCGTGATCGAGCCCGCCGCCGAAGTCTACTGGGATGCCGTCGGGGTGATCATGGACGAAGAAGGGACGCACGAGATCGAGCCCCGTACCCCGGAGGAGTGGCAGACCGTTGAAGACGCAGCCTGGGTTCTGGCCGAGTCGGGCAATCTGCTGTTGCTGGACGATCGTGCGCAGGGCAGGGGGCACTGGATCGCCATGTCGCGATCGATGATCGAAGTCGGCAGGCGCGCGGTGGACGCTGCGGTCGCGAAGGACCCGCAGGCGGTGTTCGACGTGGGCGCCGAAGTCTACTTCGTGTGCACCGGGTGCCACGCGGTCTACGCTGCCGAAACGCTGCGTCCGAACGCCCTTCCGGCCGCGGAGTCCGGAGATTCCGCTTCCGGCGCGCCCGCGGACGGCGACCCCCACACACCGGATCCACGCCGCCCGTGATCGAGCGCTTGCTGGGCTGGCTGGGAGAGACCCCCTGGAGCGTCGCGCTCCTGGAGTCGCTGTACGCGTGGCCGCTGGTGGAATCGACACACGTCCTTGCGCTGGGCCTGTTCGTCGGCACGACCGCCATGATGGACCTCCGCCTGGTGGGCATCGCGTTTCGCGGGGTTCCGGTCCAGGCCTTCACGGGACGCCTCCTGCCGTGGACGCACATCGGCTTCGCGATCATTGCCGCGACGGGCGTGCTCCTCTTCTACTCGCAGCCGCTGCGCTACTACCACAACGTGTTCTTTCGCGTGAAGGTCCTGGTGCTGATCGCGGCCGGGATCAACGCGTTCGTCTTCCACCGGCGCGCACACCGGAATGCCGCGAAATGGGGAGCTGACGCCGTACCGCCCCGGGCGGTGCGCGCAGCGGGGGCGGTTTCGCTGGCGGCCTGGACGGTGGTCGTCGTGACCGGCCGCCTGATCGCGTACAACTGGTTCGACTGTGACCTTCAGCCGCAGCCGGACTGGGTGAACTGGGCAGCGGGCTGCGCGGTCGGGTCGGAGTAGACATCGTGCCCGCGGTCGTTTCCGGAGTTGCGGAGTAGCCCATGCTGGAGCCCTTCTTCCGCTGGTGCGAGTCCACCCTGATCGGCAGCGCCGTCGCCGAATCCGTCTGGGCGTTCCCGATCCTGGCGGCGCTCCACCTGCTGGGACTCTGCGTGCTCGGAGGGGCGCTGCTGGTGGTCGACCTGAGGCTGCTGGGCGCCGGACTTACCGGGCAGCCCGTCGCCCGGCTCGCACGGAGTGCGCGACGGTGGCTGATCACGGGTCTGTTGACAATGGTCGCCACGGGGATCCCGCTCTTCCTGTCGGAGGCGATCAAGGCGTACTACAACACCTCATTCTGGGTGAAGATGATCACGCTCCCCGTCGCGCTCCTCTTCACCTTCGCGGTGCGCGAGCGCGTTGCCCGCGAGGAGGGCGGGGACCCCGGCGTACGCGGCAAGGTCGTGGGCGCGGTGTCGCTGGCCCTGTGGTTCACCGTCGCGGCTGCGGGGCGCTGGATCGGGTTTTCGTGAGAGCTCTTGCGGATTCCCGGCATACTGGAGCTTCGATGGGCGATTCCCGGGAGGATTCGAGGAAGAACCACAAACGTAGCGAAGGGGTGGCCAGGGCAAGAGTGCGCTCACTGATCTCCGCGATTGCTCTGTTCCTTTGCGTCCTTTGCGCGCCGGTATCGATAAGCGCGCAGGTCGTGTGCCCGACACCGTGGCGATTAGATGAAGTCCTGCGGATCGGCTCTCGAGAGAGCGGGCACCTGTTTGGAAACATCAACGATCTCGCGGTCGGGCCTGACAGCGTCCTCTATGTCGCACAAGCCATGGTGCCCGCAGTCAAGGTTTTCTCATTCGATGGCCGGTTTCTACGGGAGATCGGCCGGGCGGGACAGGGACCAGGTGACATCTCCGGCGCGGCCTCCGGAGTGGGGTGGATCGGAGACACTCTTTGGATAGCCGACCGAAGCCGTATCCAGCTGTTCACCACGAGCGAACGCGTGCCGGACGAGGTTATACAGTTCACCATGCCCGTGCCCGGGGAAGGAACGCGCCTGACGCCTGGCCGAATGCTCGCGGACGGAACATTGGTGGCGGGGCGCCGCAGCATCACTGACTGGAGAGCCTGGTTGACCGCATCGTCGCTCCCTCTACGCCGCCTGTCACGATCAGGAGAGGTCATCGACACGTTGGCGATCGTCGATTGGTCGAGCAACGCCGTAGAGTATGAGGCGGACCCCGGTCGACCGTGGCTTGCCATACACCCGCTCAAGGACCTGCCGACTCATGGACTCAACGAATACCTGACGACACCCAGGCCCGACGGCTCCGCAGTGGTGCAGGTGGCGAAAGTGAATGAAGACGGAACTCCGCCTTCGTTTGACATCCTGGTGATCTCAATCGGTGGAGACACTCTCTTGCATCGAGCGGTCGAGTACGAACCGCGCGAAGTTACTTCCGCGATGGAGAGCCGCCTTGCGGACGAATTCACGGCAGTGGTGGTCGGGGATCAAATAAGCCCATCCCTGCGAGCCCCCATGAGCGAAACGACGCGCTCGCGCCGACGCCGTGCGGCTCGCAGCGCGTTCTGGGTTCCGGAATACCATCCTCCGGTCAGGGAGGTAGTAGCCGGAACGGATGGGACTATCTGGTTGCTACGAGAGATGCGTGAGGACCGTGTCGATGTCTGGGAGATCTACGATTCGGATGGAACGCTAGTGGCCAGGGTCGAGGTTGAACAGGGTCGCATATTCGGAAAACCTTGGCGTCCTCGTCTCGGCATTGTCCTCGCGAGCCGTAACGAGGTCTGGGGCACCACGTTCGACGAGTTCTCTGTTCCATACATTCACCGCTACCGCGTTGATCAAACATGCGCGCGTTAGGAGATGTCGAGTTCCAATCGCGGCACCCAGGCCGCCACGGGGGAGGTCATCGCTCGAACCCTCCCTCGCCACGCTCGGGGCCGCGGGGCCGGGGCGGCCGGGGAGATGCGTGCTACGCTCCGACCGCGCACCCGCTCGACAACCCTGTCGACAAGGGTCGACCGGGTTGACCAGGCCAGCAGCAGCGGCCCCAAAGGGCCAGCAAGCCCCACCCAAATGCTAGCAGTCAGTGCTAGCACCGCCCCCGTTCCCGTCTCGCCTTCAGCAGCTCCTCGTCGTACGGCGCCCCCGTGCCCGATGACCCCAGGAAGATCTTGCTCCCGTCCGTGAAGGTCACGTCACGGCCGTTGGCGCGCTTCAGCGAGTGGTCCTTGGCCTGGTATCCGTCAACGATGATCTCGGTGCCTGGCTGCAGGCAATCGCGCCGGAGCCCCCGCCGCAACAAAACGTTCGGCGTGCCTCCCTCGACCGCCCACACCTCGGTCGCGCCGTCCTCGTTCTCGATCTCCAGGTGGATCCAGGTGTGCGGATTCACCCACTCCAGCTTGACGATCTTCCCCTGCAGCCGCACCGGCGCATTGCGGTCGAACTCGGCTCCGAAGGCGTGATGCGCCACCAGGGGCACTGCCACACCCGCCAGCAGGGCAACGGCGCCGGTCACCATCGTCCAGGTCCTTCGCATGGTCCTATTCCCTTCGCTCTTCGGCCCGCGCCCCGCGCAGGACGTTCTCGAGCGCGTAGTTTGCTTCGTGGCAGGCGTATTCGTAGACGAGCCCTTCGAGCCGCTTGAACGGCACCTCGCCGCTCCAGGGCCGCGTGAACACCAGCGGATCCTCGACCGTGAACTCGTAGTTGATGGTGTGCTCGTCGGCGCGCGTGAAGCGTTCGGTCACCTTGAACTCCTCGGACGGCGCGAAGCCCTGCAGCGTCTGGTTCGGGTGGAGATTGGTCGTCTCCACGACCAGGGTGTCGCCGGCCCAGCGCCCCCACGAGTCGCCCATCCACGGGCGGACGTGGGGCGGCAGACGGCTCGGCTCACCGAGACGGATGATCCTCACGTCGTGCACCATCTCGGTCATGATCATGACATGGTCCGGGGTCTGCACGATGGTGTAGTTGTTGTTGTAGAAATAGTTGGGAAGCATCGGCGGGCCCGCGTTCGACCCGAATGACATGATGCAGCGCTCGGCCAGCGGACGGTTCTCCGGGTTGTCGAAGGCGCCGAACTGTGCACGAAAGCGCCGCCGCTCCGCCATCCGCCGCCGCCCCTCGTCGTTCAGTTGCGGCAGCCGCCCGTCCTCCGGGTCGACGACGAGCGACGTCCGTGGCTCCCCGTTGAAGACCGCGACGCGCTCTCCTGCGTCGATGAAGAAGGAGTTGTAGCCCCCGGTGCCCCCCGATGCGGCGTCGAAGAGCGGGTTCCCGGTGAACACGCCGCCGACCGGCGGAGCCTCCCGGTTGGGATCGCTGTCGGCGTAGGCCTCCACGCGCGAGTCGTAGACCCATCCCTCGATCTCGGCGACTTCTTCCCAGGTGTAGACCCGCCCCTGGTCCTCCCGGCGCTGAATGGGCGTGATCGTGGCGTTGGACCAGTTGCCCTGCAGGTCCGGGTGACCGGCGGGCGTGCGTGGGACGACCCACTCCGCCTTCTCCTGTTCGCTCTCCTGTCCCGCGAGTGCGGAGGCCGCGACAGCGAAGGCCACGCCGGCCAGGAGGACCGCCGCCACCGCCAGGGTCCCCGTGCTGGCGGCGCTAGCGAATCGGATTCTTGCGCAGATGTCCATAGATCAACTCCTCGACGAACTCGACGCACTTGAACTGACCAAGGCGCGCGTTCGGGTCGATATTGCGGTAGAGCGGCATCCGGATCGTCCAGGAACGCGAAAACGTCTCGGGGTCGTCGAGTTCGGCCTCGTACATGATGTGGTCGGGGCCGAGCATCGTGTAGCGTTCGGTGACCCTGAGTCGCGCGCCGTGGTGGTTGCCTGCGCGGTCGAGCCAGGTCTGGCCGTTGAAGCCGTTCACCTCGACGACGAAGGTGTCGCCCTCCCAGCGGCCCACGGACTGGCCCATCCACGAATCGACCTGGGGCGGTCCCGGGTCCTCCAGGTAGATGTCGCGCATGGCGCCCGCGTATTCGTAGGCGATGAAGAACCTGGCCTCACTCTGGAAGATCCGGAACGGGAACGGCATGTAGGTCGCGCGGGGCACCCCCGGCAGGTAGCACCTGATCTCGGGGTCGCGGTCCAGCCAGAGTTCGCGGTTCTCGTCGCGGCGCTCGAGCGCTTCGGGCAGATACGGGATTTCTCCGCCCACGACCACGCCATAGCCGGATGGGACCGACCCCACCGCACCCATGGCGACCACCTCGCCGGCGGGCACGGGGATCACGGGACCCGGCTGCATCGCAAGTGCGGGACGCGCCGTGTGCGGCTCGATATCCCAGTGCGCATTGCCGAGCGCCTGCCACAGCCCGTTCATGTCGGGTCTGCCCGAGGCGGTGCGGGGAATGGAGGCGTCCTGGGCGCAGGCCGCACCCGGGAAGGCCATGGCCGCCAGCGCCGCCAGCATCAGTGTTCTGGGTCGTCTCATGCCCGCTTTCCGATCACGAGTGTGTCCGGTCACGCTCCCAATGTGCGGACTCACGGGGGTCGGGTCCAGTTACCTGACCCCGAAGGCGAGCAGTAGGTTGCCGGGCATCTGGTTGAACGTCCCGTATCCGCTGTTTACGAAGAGCATCCCGCCGGCGACCACCGGCCCCGGTCCGTCGATGGCACCGCCCCGGGCGGGCACTCCGTTGGAGGACTCCGTCACGTGGGTGGTGTCGAACTCCCACACGACCGTCCCGTCCATGGTCGAATGGGCGCGAATGACGCCGTCGAGGCCGCCTGCAAACACCACTCCGTCGATCGCGGTGACGGCGGCCGAGATGGCCGCATAGCATCGCTCCTTGCCCTCGCAGCCGTTCTCTGGAGCCGGCGCGCCCCACACGACCTCGCCGGTCATCAGATCGAGCGCGTACAGCCCCGGTGCGCGCTCGTGCTCGGGATTCACGTCCGAGATCACGGCGTTGCGGTCGGCGTTCGGCGCGTACGCGAGCCGGCCGTCGGTGGCCATGCCCCAGTGAATCCCGCCCAGCATGCTTCCCTTTCCCACCTGGGTCGACCACAGCACGGCGCCGTCGGCGTCGGGGTCCAGCGCCCACACCGTCCCCGATTTCTGGCCGGCGACCAGGATTTCCCGGCCATCGGCGCGCGTAACCAGCATCGGGGCCATGCCGAAGTCGAAATCCGGCCCGATGGGGTCGGGGCAGTTCTCGCGAAACCGCAACTGCGTACACGCCATGTTGAAGGCGTCGCCGGATGTCGCCTGGAACGACCATGCGAGCTCGCCGGTCTCCATGTCGATCGCGACGACCGCGTCGCTGTTCCCGGTGGTCGGACGGGTGAGGTTCTCGCCCGTTCCCGCGTAGATGCGCCCGCGACGGGGATCCACGGTCGGACTGGACCACACCGCCGCACCCGATGGCGCCCACTGCGGCGTGCCTGCCGCGTTGGCCTCGATTGCTTCCGGATAGCCCGGAATGATCCGGTGATACCACAGCGTCTCGCCGGTGAGGGCGTCCAGGGCGGCGACCGCTCCCGACGACGTGCAGCATTCGTAGCGCGGGTCGCCTGCCAACACGACTTCCAGGGAGGAGATGGGGACGAAGAGCCGTCCGTCGTGCAGGGCGGGCGTGCCGGTTCCGTAGGACGCCGGGTGCCAGCCCACGCGGGACTTCCACAGCAGGTCGCCGCTCTCGATGTCCAGCGCGTAGACGTTGGTACGCGAGTCCATGAACCATGCGGTCGGCCTGCCTGCCGGCCCCTCGCCCACCAGCACCGCTCCGCGCACGCCGGCATCCGCCTCGAATCGCCAGCGGGCGCATCCGGTCTCCGCATCCAGGGCCAATACGTTGCCGAAGGGCCCGCCCACGACCACGTGCCCGCCCGCGACGGCAGGCGACGTGCGAACCTGGCCCGCGTCCGGGAACGCGAACGCCCAGCGCAGTTCCAGATTCGGCACATCCGCCGCATCGAGTCCCGCCCCTTGCGGGGGCTGGAATCCCGTTCCCGCCAGGTTGCCTGCAAACCCCATCCACGAAACGTTCCCGACATCCAGGGGGAACCAGCCCGCGTCCGCGCAGAACGCCGACTCGGGGAAGCTCCCGGCCACGTAGGTCCGGCGGGCCAGGTACTCCGCCACCCGGATCCGCTGCTGCGGCGACAGTGCAGCTCCCTCCGCCCGCATCACCCCGTCCTCCAGCGAGGCCACGATCGCGCGCGGAGACAGCTGGTTGAGGAGCCCGGTGCCGGGTGTGCGCTCGTCCCCGGCCGAGGTGTGGCAGCTTGCGCACTCCTGTGCGAAGATTCGCGCGCCCTCCCCCTCTTCCCGCTCTCCGGGATCCTGCGCGCAGGAGAGTCCGGGGACCAGGGACGCGACGACCCCCGCAGCCATCGTGACCGCCGTGCCCATGCCCTTCATGGATTCATGTTCCGCTGAACCAAAGCGAAAGCCCCCGGGACGTCCGGTACTATCCGGAACATCCCGGGGGCTCTAAACCGGCCGCAACCCGGCGCGAACACCGCCTACGGCGCGAACAGTTGGATCGTGTTTCGGCTTAGTTGCCGAAGCGGCGATCGCTTGCCCTTGCCGGGTTGGGCTGGGTACTTGGACTAGACAAGAGACCACCTCCTTTTTTTCGGGTTTGACATCGGGCGGGATTCCACATCCAGCTCGAAACCGGGCCGCCGCTCTCGGCGACACGGCATGGCCTTGTGAGCCGCCTGTAATGTATACTCGGCTGTATTCGGGAATCAAGCCGGGGGACGGTCGACCAGGACCTGGTGCGCCCGTGCCCGGACCCTCGCTCCGCGGCAGCGGCGCGGTCTTCCCATGACGACGAGGCCAATCACGTGAACCGACGATTCCTCCGCCGAGCCCGCGCCTTTCCCACCATCGCCGCCGTCGCGACCGCATGCTCCGGGACCGACCAGGCCGGCCCCGCCGACCTGATCCTGGCGGGTGGTCCGGTGATCACGCTGGACGGCGAGAGCCGGGTGGCCGAAGCGGTGGCGGTTCGCGGTGATCGTGTGGTCGCGGTGGGCACGGCCGCCGGGATCGAAGCCCTGGCGGGCCCGGGCACCCAGCGCGTCGATCTGGCGGGGCGCGCGGTCACCCCGGGGCTCATGGACGCGCACGTCCACTTCGCGAGTGGTGGGGCGAGCCGGCTCTATCGTCTCGACCTCAGCTACCCGAACGTCGAGAGCATCGGGGACGTGCAACGCCTGGTCGCCGCTCAGGCCGAGCGCGCGGGCGAGGGTGAATGGGTGCGGGGCGGCGGCTGGGACGAGGGCAAGCTGGACGAGCTGCGCTACATATACGCATCGGATCTGGACGCGGTCGCGCCCGAGCGTCCGGTCTGGCTGTCCCACACGATGGGCCACTACGGCGTGGCCAACTCGCTCGCCCTGCAGATGGCGGGGATCACGTCCGACACGCCCGATCCGCCGGGCGGGACGATCGACCGCGACGCGGACGGCAATCCCACGGGAGTCCTCAAGGAGTCGGCCCAGGGGCTGGTGTCGCGGCTGATCCCCGGTCTCGGCCCCGAGCAGCAGCGGGAGGGGATCCGATCCCTCGCGGATGCCTTCAACGCCGAGTGTATGACGGGTGGGAAGGATCCAGGCGTCGGCCCGGGTACCTGGGACGCCTACCGGGACGTGTTGGCCGACGGGGACCTCAGCGTAAGGATCTTCACCCTGTGGCGGGGACGCGACGGCACGATCGACGAGGTCCGCGCGTATGCGGACAGCCTCGCCATCTTCACGCGCCCGTACGAGTCGACGGGCGACGACCGCCTGATCTCCGGCGGCGTGAAGCTCTACATCGACGGCAGCGGCGGCGCGCGCACGGCGTGGCTGCATGAGGATTGGAACCGCGAGCACACCGGCACCGACGCCGGCAACCGCGGCTACCCCACGATGGACCCGGACGAACTGCGCCAGCGCTTCCGCGCCTACCACGACGCCGGCCTGCACGTCAGCATCCACTCGATCGGCGACCGGGGGATCGACTGGACCGTCGACAGCTTCGTGGAGGCCCTCGAGGCGACGCCTACGCGGGGACTCCGGCACGGCATCATTCACGCCAACATTCCCACCGACCGTGCGCTCGACATCATGGCCGAACTTCAGCGGGACTGGGAAGCGGCCTACCCCGAGCCGTCCCCGTCGTTCACCTGGTGGATCGGCGACACCTACGCGGGCAACTTCGGCCCCGAACGCGCCCTGCGCCTGAACCCGTTCCGCTCGTACCGGGAGCGCGGGATGATCTGGGCAAGCGGGTCGGACTACTTCGTTACCCCTTTTCCGGCCCGGTACGGCGTGTGGGCCTCGGTCGCCCGCCGGCCGCTGCTCGGCGTGTACGGCGCGCAGCCCTACGGCACCGAGCAGTCCGTCGACGCGGAGACCGCGCTGCGCTCGTTCACGACCTGGGTCGCGCACCAGATGTTCCTGGAGGACGAGGTGGGGACGATCGAGCCCGGCAAGTACGCGGATCTGGCCGTTTGGGACCGGAACCCTCTCACGGTGCCGACGGACGAACTGCGCGACATGACCTGCGAGATGACGGTCTTCAACGGGGAAGTCGTGTACGAGCGCGAGGTGGCGGACAATGGCGGGCCGCCGGCCGAGGCCGACGCTTTGCCACCGGCGCAGCGCCAAAGAGCGCTCCTCCTCTGGGGCCGGGCGGGCCCGGACCGCGTACAGCTGGATCCCGCGGTCGTCCTGCATTCCGCGCCCTCACTGCCCGAGTCTCCCGGACCCTACCGGATCGAGGGCCGAGGACCCGATGGCCAACAGCACTTCTCGCTGACCTTCGTGCCCGCCGTCGAGGCCGAGACCGGCCAGGGACATTTCGTCTTCATGCTGCCCGTGGACCCCGCCTGGGCCGGCTCGCTCGCCGGAATCACCCTCTCGGGCCCCGCCGGCTCCCACACGTTGGATGCCGCGACGGACCGGCCCATCGCGGTGATCAGCGACCCGGAAACGGGGCGAATCCGGGCGATTCTGAGGGACGCGGACGCCCTTGAGGGATCTGATGCGCGCAGCAGGCTTGCGGTCGACGCGGAAGTCTCGTTCAGCCGCGGTCTGCCCGACGCCGCAGCGCTGAGGGGGACGAAGTGACCGGAGGGGGCGCAGGTGTGCCGCCGGGTGTGTCGCCCAGCGGCGTCAGGCCGCCCTGTAGGCCCTTCGGAAGAACAGCGCGCTGACCAGCACCGCGATCCCGATCCATATCACACCCCAGGTCACCGTCGAAATCCCGGTCATTTCCGCGAGCATCGCCGCGTCCGACTGCAGGTGGGGGCGGTCGATGACGTCGCTCTTGATGTCGAGGATTGCGTACAGGCAGCTGGTGAGGCCCAGCGCGGTGAGGACCACGCGGCTGGCGCCGGGACCGAGCTTGCGTCCGGCGATCAGGAGAGCCGTGCCGAAGCCCAGGCCGAAGAGGAGCCCGAAGCCGTTGCGGACGTAGAGGGCGGTGAGAGCCACGACCAGCACACCCACGGCAAAGATCAGGAAACGGTTCGAGATCCGGCTCGCGCCTGCCGCCGACAGCAGCATCACTCCCCAAAGCAGGCTGCCGAGGTAGCCAGCCGAAAGGGTCAGGAACGCGTTGCCGCCGCCACAGTAGCATGCCCCACCCTCGGCGGGGTCGAGGACGATCCGCTCGATCGTGCCTCCCGTCGCAACGGACGCGATGCCGTGGCTGATCTCGTGCAGCATGACCACGAAGATCTTGAGCGGGTAGACCACGGGCGTGTCCCAGAGAAACCAGACGGCGGCGAAGTAGGCGGCGAAACCGGCGAGAAAAGTCAGCTTGCGCCGGGTCGTGGATGGTTGCTGAGCCTGGGTCATGAGCAGGATTCCATTTTTTCCAGGAAAGAGTGGCGTGCCCGAGTGCCCTCGATTGTCCTTTCCACGGCAAGGGCCGCCGACCGCCGGGCTTCACCTCCCCTACGCGCCCGGAGCCACTGGTGTTCCGATGAATCGCCGGCGGGATCGGGTTGCCGGCAGCCATTGGCTCGCCCACGCCGCTTTGGGTAGCTTGAGTCGCGACGGCGAAGAAGTCCACCGGGAGGGTCCTGTGAAGAAGAGCGCGTCTGCACTGCTCATGGTGCTGGGATGGGTCGCCTGTGAGGTGCCCGACTACAGGCCCCTGGAGGTCGGGGATCCAGCCCCCGCATTCGCGGCAACCACGCTTGACGGGGCCGAAGTGGGCATCGAGGACCTCACCGGCGATCCCTTCATGCTCAACATCTGGGCCACATGGTGCGCCCCCTGCCGCGAGGAGATGCCCGAGCTGCAGGAACTCCACGACAGGTACGCCGATCAGGGCTTCCAGGTGGTGGGCGTCAGTGTTGATGACCGGGGCTCGCTCGGCACCATCGAGGCGTTCATCGCCGAAATCGGCATCGACTTTCCGATCTATCACGATCCGTCCTGGGAGATCGTCGACTCCTATTCCCTGTTGGGATTGCCGGGGACGTTCCTTGTGGACGGCGAGGGCACGGTCGTGAGGAGATGGATGGGTCCCTTCCGGCCGATGGAGGAGGATGTGCAGGAGGACGTGCGGGAACTTCTGGCGGCTTCCGCGGCCGCGCAGCCCTGACGCACGCGCGGCAGGCTCACCTGTGACGTCCGGGCAACAACAGGAGGGTACGCACGCCGCCGAGGCTCGCGCCGGGGGCACGACCGGGCACGGACCGAAGGTCGTCGCAGGGCTGAGCCGCGACCTCGGACTCGTCTCGGCGCTCGCGATCGGGACGGGCACGATGATCGCCGCGGGGATCTTTACGCTGTCCGGCCTCGCCGTCGGCTACGTCGGCAGCGCGGCGATCGTCTCCTTCCTCCTCGCGGCGCTGGTGGCGGCCTTCACGGCGCTGACGTACTGCGAGTTCACCTCGATCTACCCCTTCTCGGGCGAGGGCTACCTCTACGCGCGCAAGACCTTCCCGCCGCTGCTGGCGTACCTGGTCGGCTGGTGCCTCCTGCTGGGGTACGCGTCTTCGTGCGCCTTCTACATCGTCAGCCTGTCCAGCTACTTCAACGAGTTCATCTGGCACTTCGCGATCCCGGCGCTTCCCGGGATCATCTTCCTGGCCGCGCTCACGCTTCTCAACATCAAGGGCACGAAGGAGAGCGGCACCTTCCAGATCGTGGTGACGGCGGCCAAGATCGTGCTGCTGGTGTGGTTCATCGCGGGGGGACTCGGCGGGCTCGACGCGGGCGTGCTAACGGATCGCTTCATCGCCGACGTCCCGCTCATCGCGTCCACGGCGGCGCTCGTTTTCATCACCTTCTTCGGGTTTTCGGCCATCGCGGCCTCCGCGGGCGAGGTGATCAACCCAACGAAGACGATCCCACGCGCGATCTTCATCTCGATGATCGTGGTGACGGTCCTCTACGCGCTCGTCGTGCTGGTCGTGGTGGTGGCCGACCTGACCGAGTACACGGAAGCGGCCATGGGTGTCGCCGCGAGGGCCTTCCTGGGACCGATCGGCGGCATGGTGATCGTGGCGGGCGCGCTTTTCTCGATGATCTCCGCCTCGAACGCCTCGATCCTGGCGGGCTCGCGCGTGGCGCTCTCCATGAGCCATCTGCGGCACCTTCCCGGCGTCGTTGGCCGGATCAGTGCACGCTCGCACACTCCGGTCGTGGCGCTCGTCGCCGTGGGCGGCGCCATCGGCATCTTCGCGCTGCTGCTGCCGCTGGAATCGCTGGCCCACTTCGCCAACCTCGTCCTGCTCCTGGCACTGTGCCTCGTCAACGCGGCGCTGATCGTGCACCGCCGGCGCTTCCCCGACATGGAACGGCCCTTCCGGGTCCCGCTGGTGCCGCTCCTTCCGGCGCTCGGGATCGTGGCCAACATCTACCTGATCCTGCAGATCCCGGTGCAGGGACACATCCAGCCGGTGGTGCTCGCGATTCTGGCGCTCGCGCTCGGGCTGTTCGCCTACGCTGCGTGGCGCGGCACACGCTTCGACGTGCCCGATCCCGCCGGCCCGGGCTCAAGGGTGGTGGCGCTGCGGGCCTCGCCCCGAACCGCCGGCTTCCGGATCCTGGTCCCCGTGCACAACCCGCAAACCGCCGAACCCCTCGTGCGTCTGGCGGCGACCCTCGCCCGCCCCCGCGGAGGCGCGATCATCCTGCTCAGGGTCGTGCAAGTGCCGGACCAGCTGCCGGCCGAGCTTGCGCGGGCGTCGATCAGGGGGGAGGAGCAGGTGCTCGAGCGCCTTCAGGCGCTGGAGGGGGACGTCGGCGTGCCGATTACAACGGAGGTCCGGGTCGGACGGAACGTGGGCCGCGCCATCCTGGAGTCGGCGCGCGAGGACCGGTCGCACCTGATCATCCTCGGCTGGAAGGGCTTCACCACCACCGCGCGGAAGATCCTCGGCGAGGTTACCGACGATGTCGTCCGGCTCGCCCGGTCGGACATCATGCTGGTCCGGTTCGGTGGCGAACCCGCGGTGCCGCGCCGCATCCTGCTGCCGAGCGCCGGTGGAATCCACGCGCGCAAGGCCAAGGGCTACGCGCTCGCCATGACGGACGCGAACGGCGGCGAGCTGACGCTTGCGTCGATCGTGCTCGCGAACGCGCCCGACGGCCGAGCGGCCGAGGAGGAGGAACGGCTTGGCCGGGAGCGCGCCGAGTTGCCGGAGGAAGCGGCCGTAGCCACGCGGATAATACCCGGGACCGGCGTAGCCGAGTCGATCGTGGCCGCGGCGTCCGACTACGACGCGGTCATGGTCGGCGCGTCGGGAGAGAGCTTCTCAAGCCACATACTCTTCGGGACGATACCGGAGCGAATTGCGCGCGAGGCGAGCGGGACCGTGCTCGTGTTCAAGGGCCACGACCGGGTGCGGGCGTTCATGGGAAGGGTCGCGGCGGACTGATCAGACAAACGGCGCTGGCCTACCCCCACACCTCCCTGAAGAGCCGCATCCAGTTCCCTCCCAGGATCTTCGCCACGCGTTCCTCGCCGTGTCCGCGGCCGAGCAGCCCTTCCGCGACCATCCGCATCCGCATGGGGTCATTGAGTTCGGGCACGAAGAGCAGCTCGTGTTCGCGGGGCGCCCCGATCCCGAGCCGCTGCCGTTCGTCGGCGAAGCCCTGGAGCGTGGCGCGGTAGTCCTCGTCGTCCACGGTGGGCGTGATCGAGTTGTCCGTGCCGATCCCGACGTGGTCCTCCCCGCAGACGTTCACCGCGTGCTCGACATGCCGGTAGAAGTCGTCCGCCGTTGCCGGCCCCTCGGCGTTGAGGAAGGGCATCATGTAGATGCCGATCACGCCGCCCTTGTCGGCCATCGCGCGCAGCTCGGCATCCTGCTTGCTGCGCGGATGCTCGTACACCGCTGAACAGCCGGAGTGCGTAATGGAAACGGGCCCCGGCGCGAGTTCGATGGCTTCCGCGGTGGTGCGCTGCCCGCAGTGGGAGAGATCGACGAGTACGCCGGTGTCCGCCATGTGAGCCACCAGTTCGCGGCCGAAGTCCGTGAGGCCGCCGTTGTCGGGTGACAGACAGCCCTGGCCGACGAGGTTGGGCAGGTTGTAGGTCAGCTGGACGATCGGCACGCCCATGTCGCGGAACTCGTCCATGCGTGTCAGATCGGTTCCCAGCATGAAGGTGTCCTGGAAACCCAGGATCAGGGCGAGCCTGCCCGACGCCTTCGCGGCGTCGATCTCGGCCGTGGTCGCGGCCAGCGTCAGCACGTCGGGGTGCGCGTCCACCTCGCGGCGCCAGTAGGCGATGTGCTCGAGCGTATTCGCGTAGGCCGCGTCCGGGTCCTCGCCTCGCCCGCTCACCGTGACGTTCACGGCGGTGATCCCCGACATGGCGGCGTTGCGCACCATCTCGTCGCTCAGGGGCTGCCCGATGCGATCGGGCACATTGAACGGACCCGGACTCGCCAGCGCGTCGATGACGGTGACGCTGTCGTATTCCGGCCAGCCGCCACGGTCTGCCCGGACCTCGTCGGGGTCGCCAACGGCGGGATCGTCTCCTCCCTGGCTGCGGCAGGCGTGCACCAGGATCACGGGGGCCGCGATCAGGCTCCTGGCGAAGCGGCGGCGGGACAGCCGGCGTTCATCGGAGCGGCCGAGGGAGCCGGACGGGAAGTCGTGGGTTGTGGACACGTCGAGTTTCCTGTCGTTTGTGGGGGGTCGCGCGGCGGCGAGGGCCGGCTGCGGCCAGAATGGGGGTGTCCGCGCCCGGATTCAAGCACCATGGAGGGCGATCACGATGAAGCCCGGCGCCACAGCCGACGGTAGCAGGACCGGCCGGGGCCTGTCCCGCGGCGGGTCGCGAAGAGGTCCTCTGGCGAGACCTCGGGTACGCACCGAAAGCGGCTTCATGTCGCGGGAGCGGATGCTGGCCAGAGCCATGGAGATGCGTCCCTGGGACGTGATCGTCGTTGGGGGCGGCTGCACCGGAATCGCAGCGGCCCTCGACGCGGCGGGCCGCGGGTACCGTACCCTGCTGGTGGAGCGCGGGGACTTTACGAGCGGGACCTCCAGCCGGAGCACCAAGCTGATCCACGGAGGTGTCCGCTACCTTCGCCAGCGCCGTGTGCAGATGGTCTACGGTGCGCTGCGCGAACGATATCGGCTTTGGCGCAACGCGCCGCACCTGGTGGACAGCCTCCCGCTGGTCGTGCCCGCGTACAGGTGGTGGGAGCGTCCATACTATGGGGTGGGGCTGATGGTGTACGACGCGCTCGCAGGCCGCCGGGGCCTCGGACCTTCGAGGGTCGTGGGGAAGCGCGAGTGCGGCAGGCGCGTGTCCACGCTCGAGCGTCGCGACTTGCGGGGGGGCGTGATCTACCACGACGGCCAGTTCGACGACTCCCGACTCGGTTGGACGCTACTGCGAACCGCGGCCAACTTCGGCGCGGTGGTCGTCAACTACGCGGAAGCGGTCGCGCTCCGGGCACCTCGGGGGAGGATCACGGGGGTGCGCCTGCGTGATCGACTCGGTGGTGACGAGTGGGTTGCGCTGGGTGCGGTCGTGATCAACGCCACGGGGCCCTTCGCCGATGCCATGCGAGGACTCGACGACGCCCAGGGCGGGTCCGGGGTCGTCCTGAGCCGGGGCACGCACATCGTGGTCCGCAACGCGTTCCTCCCGGGCAACACCGCCGTGCTGATCCCATCTACGGACGACGGCAGGGTCCTTTTCGCCATCCCCTGGCACGGTCACGTGCTGATCGGGACGACCGACGTCCCCGTGGCCGAACCCGATGGCGCGCCGGCCGCCAGCGACGCGGAAGTCGACTACCTGATCGACCACGCCGGCCGCTACCTGACACGACCGCTGGCCCGGTCCGATATCCTGTCCGCCTGGGCCGGACTGCGTTCGCTGGCGGCTGTGGACGCGGGAGCGGGGGACACCGCCACGCTCTCCCGCGACCATGCGGTGAGCGTCTCCAGGAGGGGACTCGTGACGGTCGTCGGCGGCAAGTGGACGACGTGCAGGAAGGTGGGCCAGGATACCGTGGACGTTGCGGCCGAGGTGGGCGGTCTGTCACCGGCGCCGTCGGTGACGGCGCGCCTTCGCGTCCACGGGTATAGCCGGCGGAAGGCCGTGCGCGACCCGTGGAAGGTGTACGGATCGGAGGCCGGCGCCGTTCGCGCGCTGGAAGCCGCGGACGAGAGCCTTGCAGCGCTGATGCACCCCGGCCTGCCGTACCGGATGAGCCAGGTGGCGTGGGCCGCCCGCCACGAGATGGCGGTGCGTGTCGAGGATGTGCTCGCGCGGCGGACGCGGACGCTGTTTCTCAATGCGGGGGCGGCGATGGCGGCCGCTCCCGGAGTGGCCCGGGTCATGGCGGCCGAGCTGGGGTACGACGGCAGCTGGGTGGAAGACGAGGTCCGCTCGTTCCGCGCGCTGGCGAAGCGCTACCTTCCGGCATGCTGATCGAGCCGCCGCCACCCGCAACCAGGAGCAGCCAGAGATGCCCGACTCGCCCGTAAGGCCTCGGGAGGACGAATTCGCCGACTTCTACGGGCCGTACATCGCCGCGGCCGAGGAACCGCTGCTGAGGGGACTGGAGGGCGACGGGGAGGCCTGGCGCGCCCTGCTCGCGACCGTACCGCCTGACCGCGAAGGCTACCGCTACGCGGACGGCAAGTGGTCGGTGCGCGAGGTTGTCGGCCATGTCATCGACGCCGAGCGGATGTTCAGCGTGCGTACGATGGCGTTCGCCCGAGGGGATCGGTCGCACTTCCCTTCATTCGATGAAAACGCCTACGCAGCGGCCTCGGGAGCCGACCTTCGCACGCTCGCCGACCTGGCAGAGGAGTTTTCGGCCGTGCGGGCTGCAACCCTGCTCCTGCTGAAGAGCTTCGACGAAGGGACCTGGGACCGGCGCGGGGTGGCCAGCGGCTACGAGTTCACGGTGAGGAGCCTGGCGTGGATCATCGCGGGCCACTCGCGGCACCACCGGGAGGTGTTGGCGGAGCGGTACCTGCCATGAACTTCCGAGTCATCTCCAGGGCCGAGATCCTCTCGCTGATCACCATGCACGACGCCATCGAGGCAATGGCGCGCGGCTTCGGGCAGTTGTCGGCGGGACAGGTCGAAATGCCCGTGCGGGTTCTGCTTTCGTCCGGTGACGGATTCTCCCTCTTCATGCCCGCCCGGCTGGGGGCAACCGGTGGCCGGGGCGCCAAGATCGCCTCGCTCTTCCCCGGGAACCGCGACAGGGGACTGGCGACGATCAACGGCGTGATCCTGATGATCGACGACGAGACCGGACTCCCGGCCGCGATCATGGACGCGGGCGAACTGACGGCGATCCGGACAGCGGCCGCGGCCGGCCTGGCGGCCAGGCTGCTGAGCCGGCCGGACTGCCGGGTGCTGACGATCTTCGGCGCGGGCGCACAGGCCCCCTGGCAGATCGAGGCCATCCGGGCCGTGCGGCCGATCGAGGAAGTGCGGGTGGTCTCGCAGGGCGGCGAATCGGCGCGCCGGCTGGCGGGCTCGCTGGAGGGTGTTGACGCCCGCGCGGTCTCGGACCCGGCGGAAGCGGTGAACGGTGCCGACGTCATTGTCGCCGTGACGACGGCAACCACGCCGGTGTTCGATGGCTCGGCCCTGCCCGCCGGGACGCACGTCAGCGGCAGCGGCAGCTTTCAGCCGCACACGCGCGAGGTGGGCGACGAGGTCGTTACGCGGGCCCGGGTCGTGGTCGAGGAGCGCGAAGCCGTGCTCGAGGAGGCGGGCGACCTGATCATCCCGATCGAGCAGGGGCTGGTGACCGCCGACGTGATCGACGCCGACCTGGGCGAGATCGTCAACGGCGATGCGCCCGAGGGGAACGCCGGCCGCGAACTCACGTTCTTCAAGTCGGTGGGCACGGCGGTGCAGGACGTGGCCATCGGGGCGGAGGTGCTTCGCCGGGCCGAGGAGGAGGGGGTAGGGCGGGTGGTGGGACTGTAGGGGGCGTCGCCTACCGAATCTCCTCCAGGTGCATGGTGATGTTGAAGGGCAGGATCGGTCCGTGCACCTTCATGTGGACCACCAGTCGCCGTTCGTCTCCCTGACTTCCATGGGCAGGGAGAGGCCGCGAAGGGCACGCCACAGACTCCCGCGGCTCCGCATGCGCGGTGCGCGATAAACACCGGGTCGGGGTAAGCCGTCAATTGACAGGCGACGGCCTGACCAGTAGACTCTCCCATGTGATCGTCTCGTTCAAGCATCGCGGGCTCAAGGCTCTGTATGAAGGACGAACGGTACGCCGCGTCGCACCGGATCACGTCCAGAAGCTACGCGATGTTCTCGCCATTCTTGACCGCAGTCGAGGGCCGGAGGGGCTGGACCTGCCGGGCCTCCGTCTCCATCGCCTGAGGGGGCGGTTGAAGGGTCACCATTCCGTTTGGGTCTCGGGCAACTGGCGAGTAACATTTCGGTTTGAGGATGGACACGCGACCGATGTCGACTATGTGGACTATCACTGAAGGGAGAGACCCGTGGCCATGAAGAATCCCCCGCACCCGGGCGGGATCGTGAGGCGCCAGTGTCTCGAGCCGCTGGGACTGTCGGTGACGAGGGCCGCGTCCGGGCTCGGCGTGACCCGCCAGGCTCTGTCGGAATTGCTCAACGGCCACACCGGAGTATCGGTGGAGATGGCGATTCGACTCTCCAAGGCATTCGGATCGACGCCGGAGACCTGGCTCGGGATGCAGATGGCGTACGACCTGCAGCGTGCCCTTGATCGCGCGGACGAAATTGAGGTTGAGAGATTCGAGGCTGCCTGATGCCGGCAACGCCGGCGGCTACCACCGCATCGGAGCGGGCGCCGCGGGTGCTATTGCCGGTGCGGCCGATCGGCTAAAGCCAGGGCTGGCTGTTAGTCGACCATAGCGGTCGGCGACTGCTATCCCGATCTCGACCGTGGCGGGATCGAGCGCGCTGCGTGCTCACCCATCCAGGCCATGAACTCATCGGCTGTGTCGCAGTCCATCGCAGCGGCGTAGACTGCCTCGAAGTCCGGACGCGACGGCTGCGCCGAAACCTCCGCCAGTTTTCGAGCCGCCTCTACGCCGAACTTGAGCTCGACAAGCCTGCGCAGCAGTTGCCGCCGCCGCTCGATGACCCGTACGATGCGCTGCTCGATCCCCTGGTCCCGACCCTCATCCACGCCGTCCCTGTACCGGCGCACCGCCCGTTTGCTCTTCGGCTTGATCACTGCCATCACCTCCCTTGTCGTTCCCGCCGTCTCCATTTCGGCGCCAAGTCACGGATGCATGAACGTGGGTCCGAATCGGGGGCGTTTCCATTGCTGGTTGGGACAGATTCCGTATTGGTGCTCCGGGCGTCCGGGTCACCGGCCGGAGTTTCAGCCGATCCCCCCTGAAATCGTTGCCGCGCGGAGTCGATGCGACAGGGTTTGCCGCCCGCGCGGTGCCGTGATGGCTGCTCGCCGCCACGTTGCCCACATCCTCCACTTGTTGCCGACCTTGCAGGGGACCGGGGCGGAACCCACCCTTTGTGGGTGCCTCCCCAACATGATGGAGTCAGTGTCAGGAATGCCCACCCGCCCTCGTTCGCCTCGCGTCCCCCTCTCCCCCCTCCCCGTCACCCTCGCGGCCACCATGGCTGTCGCCTGCGCCCAGGGAGACTCCGCTGCCGAGGCCGACGACCTCACCACCACCATCGACACCATCAACGGCGTCCTCCACGTCACCACCGCCGGCACCCCTCCCGAGTGGCAACTCACCCAGGTCGTCTCCATCGGCCCCAGCTCCGTCACGGAACAGGAGACTCCCGACGAATTCGGCCGTGTCAGTTCCGTCGCCCTCGGCCCCGACGGGACCGTCTTCGTCGCGGACGCCGCGAACCGCGAGATCCGCGTCTTCGGTCTGGACGGGGCGCACCTCCGCACCTTCGGGCGACAAGGCGAAGGGCCCGGCGAGTTCACAAGCATCTATTCGATCGCCTGGGCTGGGGACCGGCTTCTTGTCTTCGACCCGCCGCTGGGCCGCATCGGCGAGTTCTCGGCCGAGGGCGAGTGGCTCGGCCAGAGGACAACCGCGGGAGGTCTGACCGGCAGCGGAATCCGGTTCTACACGGTCGGGGCTGACGAGGTCTTTCGCTTTGCCCTCCGTTCGGATATGGAATCCCAGTGGGTAGGCCTCGACAGCCGCGGCGACACCGGCGACACCTTGCCCTACCTGCGGGCTCCTGAGGACCTGCCGGGCGCGACCCCTGCCCTTGTCTGCCGGTACGAGGGGGGAATCGGCTTCTACCCGCACACCGTCGGAGCGAAGTTGGTGCAGCAGCCGGCCTCCGGTGGAATCATGTACTCCGCGTGGGGGTACTTCTATCGGATCGCCGTAACAGCGGCCGGCGGCGACACCCTGCGCGTGATTGAGCGTGACTTGCCGACCGAGCCGATCACGGCCGAGGAGTGGGCAGCCGGAAGCGCGGATTTCGAGGAGTTTCGGGAGCGGAGACCGGACGCCTCCTGCAACCCCCGAAGCTACAGCCGGCCGGATCGCAAACCATTCATCGAAGAGATCTTCGTGGCTCCCGACGGCAAGTTGTGGGTCGAAGTCATCCGCACCGTGGGCAACCGCTGGGAGTTCTTCGATTCAGAGGGGAGGCTGCTCGGCAGCGTGCCCGCCGTCCCGTACAAGGAGCGTACGGTTCCGGTATTCCGTGGCGATCATCTCGCGACGGTCCGCCAGGACGATTTGGACCTGGACCACGTTGACGTGTGGCGGCTGGAACGGCGGCCCGCCGGACGATAACGCGCGCCAGACGCGCGGGGGCGAGGCACCTCTGCTCGTGGTTCCACTGAATCGGCGGTGGAGTTTGCGAGACCGTCTCCACGGGGTTCAAGGACCACCGATGGCGTCGATCGGATTCCCGTTCGGTAAGAGGGATGCAATGAGGTAATCGCTTGGTAGAAATTCGTGTACGTGATGTTATAGCAGTCACTTATGGTTCTTCTGACACACTGTCGGTCTCTGCGGTCCGGCTCTCGCCAGGACGGACGGCGAACTGGTTGATCCAGCTGACGACGTTGCCCCGCCGGGTCCCGGTGATGTGGATGGCGCGCGCCACTTCGTAGAGCGAAACGCCGCCGCGGGGGATCAGGCGGTGGAGGTCGAAGCTCCGGATGCAGGCGAAGACGTGCCAGACGTGGGACCACGTTTGGGGGGAGAGTTCCGCCGATCGAAAATGGCGCCGCAGAAGAGGTCCGGAAGGACGATCGGGCATGCCTGCGAGATAGGCGCACGAGAGGCCGTGGAAGAACGCGTTTGCCTCCGGGATGCCGCCTGGAGGTACAATGGGCGCATGGGCTCGAGGATGGTCGAACCAGGAGAGGGGTAGAGGGTGGAGCCTGGTGCGGAGTTCGGGGAAGCCGTGGAACAGGGTGAGAGGCTTGGAGCGACCGCCGATTAGGGAACCGTGGGGGCCGAGGCCTTCGGCTTCGGGGTCTCCGCCGCGAAGGAGACAACGCTCGAAGCGGTCGCGCTCGTAGCGCGCGTAGAGCTCTTCGCGTGAGGGAATGCGCTCCGGATCGTGCGGTGGGGGATCGAAGTAGAGAGTGCGGACCATACCGAGGTCGAGCATGGGAGTCAGCCGCTGTGAGAAGGCGAAGCGCTGTGGCGGGGCGCGGGTGGATCCCTGTCGTCGAGGTGGCGGCCGATCACGCGCTGGACGATGGCAACGGAGTCGGCGGCCTCGTCAGCGTAGGCGGGCTGCAGGAGCGGTTGACGATGTCCGTCGGCCCAGCCGGGGGGCAGGAGGTCGAGCTCGTTGCGGATGTCGTCGAGGGACGGTGGGGGGATTGTGGCGAGGGCGTTGTCGAGGGCCTCGGGATCGAGGCGCTGGGCCACGGCGATGTCATAGAGGTCGCGAGGCACGAAGATGTGGTATTCAGCGAGGCGGTAGGTGAGTTTCTTGGCAAGGATTTCCGCATTGGTTTCGAGCGGCACGCATGTGCCTCGCACGATATCGGTGGAGACCGGCTGGTCGGTGAGCGAAGTAGTGGCGAGAATGGTGATCTCGCCGTCCCGAAGCGCGATGAGAGTATAGCGATGACCGACGCCGAGTTGCTCGACGGCTTGGGTGTGCAACTCTACATCGGCGGAGAATCGGTCAGAGTCGCGATACAGTTTGGCGTACGCCTCATGACCTGTGAAGAGGTCCACGTCGGTACTGTGGCGGTGCGTCCAGCGGGCGGCAAGCGCCGTGCCGCCGCCAAGGCAGATGTGTTGTTCGCCGCCGAGGTGGTCGGCAAGAGGCTTGCGAACAGCTTCGAGGAGTTCGGCCGGCCCGCGCGGAAGGTCGAGTTCAGCCATCAGTCGGCGACCTTCCCGACGGTGACGCCCGGTTTCGTTGTGCTGATCATGATGATCCTCCCTCGACTCGCACCGAAAATGCAACGAAGGCGGCGGGTATCGCCAGATGGGTGGCTGACCGGCTCATCGCACCTCAGCGCAGGGTCCCGGCGGCGGCCTTCAGCGCGCGGTCGAATGTCTTGATGCGGGTAACGCCGCGCCGCTGACAGCTGGCGAGGTGGCACAGGTCGCGGGCCCCGAGCGCAGGATGCCGGGCGGCGAGTTCGATACCGAGGATCACGTCGTCGCGTTCGAGGGGCCACACCTCCATCCGGGTCCGGTCGACGATCCGCAGCGCTACGGCGAGGGCCTGTGTTCGCTCCACGGGCAGATACGCGTGGGCAAGTTCCTGAAGGACTTCGGACGACGTTGCGAGCGGTTGCTGGTCCGTCGTCGCCTCGGCGAAGAAGCGACGGGCCGGTGGTTGGAGCGGGTGATCTCTTCCCACCGCATACATCAGGACACTGGTGTCTACGAAGATCATTGTGCGGAACGTCAGGTCCTGGCTGCGCCACGGCCCCGGGAGGCGCGCATGACGTCGAGATGCTGCTCCCAGTCCGGCTCGGTGCCGCATCCCATCTCCGCATCGCGGTCCGCGAAGAACCGCCACACGTCATCTTCCGTGCGAAACGGTTCAGAGTCTGCATGATGGTCCAGCCGGTCGGCGGCAGCGGCGCGCAGCCAGGCGCTCAGGGTAAGGCCTTCGCGGCGGGCGGCGGCGGCGTATCGGGTGCGGTCGGGCTCCGAGACGACCAGGTGGATTCGTGGCATCGGACTGCTTCCAGGGAATGGGCATACAACATACACACTCACATGGATAATACACATATCGTGCTCGTCCTCCAATCCCGTCCGCGAAACGCGAAGGGGGGGCCAGACAACAGAGTACTGCCGGCTCCTACCCAGATCGCCAATCTATTGTAGTTATTTGTAAATATTAGCATATTCTATGCATGACATTCGCTGAACTGCTCGAAACCGTGGAGGACGAACCCGTCTTCGAGACCGGGTTGCTGCTGGCGGGCCGCGGCCATGAGCCGGGCCTTCCCGCGCAGTTGAGCCGATGGTCCGCGTCGAGGAGGCTGTTTCGGCTGCGTCGCGGTCTGTATGCGCTGGCGCCGCCGTACCGCAAGGTCATCCCTCATCCCTTCCTTGTCGCCAACCGGCTGGAGCCCGGATCCTACGTGAGCGGACTCTCGGCGCTGGCGTACGCCAATGCCATTCCGGAGTTCGTCGCCGAGGTAACCAGCTGCGGTCCGGGGCGTCCCCGGATTCGGGAGACGCCGCTCGGGCGGTTCTCCTTTCGGTACCTCAAACCGCAGCTGCGGAGCGGGTATAGGCTGGTTGATCTGGGTGGTCGCCAGTGGGCTTTTGTTGCGTCGCCGGAGAAGGCCCTGCTCGACCTGATCCATCTTCAGCCGGGCGGTGACAATCCTGCCTGGGTCGTCGGGCTGCGGCTGAACCTCGAGGCCCTGTCCGCCCGGCGTCTGTTGGAGATCGCGGAGGCTACGGGCAGCCCGAAGCTGAGGCGCGCGGCGGTTCATCTGGAGCGTCGGGCCTGCGATCCGGCCCTGGCCTACGAACCGCTGTGAAGGACCATCTGCGTTCCCTCTTGCGCGGCCTGGATCCCCTGGTCGGCCGCAACGTCCTCCGGGAGTACCTGCAAGCCCGGATTCTCGGGGGTCTGCAGCGGGCCGGGGCGATGTCGCCGCTCGCGTTCCAGGGTGGCACGGCCCTGCGGTTCCTTTACGGTCTGCGCCGGTACTCCGAGGACCTCGATTTCGCACTGGAGGGGCCGCGCGAGCTCTACGACCTGCGTGGCTGGAGCGGGTCGATCGTGCGGCAGTTCCGGCGTGAGGGCTACGAGGCCGAAGCGTCGGTGCGCGACCGCGGGACCGTCCATACCGGCTGGATCCGCCTGCGGGGCGTGCTCTACGAAACCGGGCTATCGCCGCACCGGGATGAGACGCTGGGCGTCAAGGTCGACGTGGACACCAATCCGCCTGCGGGTGCCGTCACCGCAACCCGCCTGATCCGAAGGCACGTGACGCTGAGGCTCCATCACCACGACCGCGCATCACTTCTGGCGCGCAAGCTGCACGCGGTCCTGTGCCGGCCGTGGGCCAAGGGCCGGGATATCTACGACCTTGCCTGGTACCTGAGCGATCCGACCTGGCCGTCTCCGAACCTCGAGTTGCTCAACGCGGCGATCAGGCAGACCGGTGCGGAGACCCTGCCACTCGATGCGGCCACCTGGCCCAGGATTGTGGCGAAACGAGTGGCGGGATTGTCGTGGGAGGCGGTCGTCGCCGATGTGCGTCCGTTCCTGGAGGGCGAAGAGAGGATGGTCGGGAAGGCCGATGTGCTGGGGTTGCTGGACGCCGGTGGGTGATTGTCGCCGGTCAATACGGCGCGCTACGGTCCTCCTGTCAGGTGCCTGTGCGATCGTGGAACTTCACCCCACCACCTCCCCCGCTTCGGCCGTCAGCACTTCCAGCATCTCCATGTAGAAGTCCCGGCGTGAGCGCTGGTCCTGGGTGAGCGGCGCGACCACGCCCTCGACGTCGCCCGACAGGCGGCTGATGCGGCTCGTCAGTTCGCCGAACTCGCGGGCCAGGTCGCGCAGTTTGGTGGCGCGGGGGCCGGTGTCGTCGTCGGCGACGTCTTCGAGCGCGTCCTGGATGCGGGTGCGTTCGCCGGCGGCCCGCGTCAGGGCGTCCGCGAGGTCCAGCAGCGTGGCGGTCCAGGCGGCGCGCACGCCCGGTGACGCGTTGATGCGCGGGTCCTCGCGCACCGTGAACTGCTGCACGAGGTCGGCTGCCATGCCGTCCTGGCCCGCAACCTCCAGCCGCGCCGTGTACGTGCCGGGCACGACGAGCGGACCCCGGGCAGCGCGCTGGAACGGTCCCGGCGCGACGTCGTCGTCGCCGCCCACCTCGTGGCGCATGTCCCACACCACGCGGTTCATGCCCTGCCGGGTGGTGCCGGTCACCGTGGCCACGCGGCCACCGTCCGTGTCCTGGATTGCAACCTCGACCGTGCCGTCCCCGGCGGCCTCGCCGAGCCAGTAGTCGAGGATTGCGCCGAGCGGGGGGTTTTCGCCCCGATAGTGCACATCTCCCGTGTGGGCCGCGCGACCGGCGCGGCGGATCTGCACCGCGGGCTCGATGGTGAAGAGGTGGGCGCTCTTCTGAACCACCACCTCCGACAGCTCCTGCAGCGCGTTGATCTGATCGAGGATCCAGATGCCGCGGCCGTGCGTTCCGAGCACGAGATCATTCTCGCGCGGATGGATGACGAGGTCGTTGAAGGGCAGGGTGGGCATGCCGCCCCGGAGCTCGGTCCACTGCGCGCCGCCGTCCATGGTGTAGTAGAGGCCGATTTCGGCGCCGAGGAAGAGGACCGACGGGTTGCGCAGGTCCTCGCGCACGGTTCGCAGCACGCGGTCGGCGGGCAGGTTGCCGGTGATCGAGACCCAGGTCTGGCCGTAGTCGTCGGAGCGGTAGAGGTAGTTGGCGTAGTCGTCGTTGCGGTAGTTGTTCCAGACGGCGTAGACGCGGGCCTCGTCGTGGCGGGAGGGCTCGATGCCGCTGACCCAGGCCCCGTTGGGAAGGCCGGGGAAGTCGGCGCGGGCGGAGCCGGAGGGGGCGAAGGAGCCGGAGGGGGCGGGCGGCTCGTCGGAGTCTGAGATGTCGCGGGCGGAGAGGTCGGTCCAGCGCTCGCCGCTGTCGTGCGAGACGTGGAGGCGGCCGTCGTCGGTGCCGGCGTAGATGAGGCCCCGCCGGAGCGGGCTTTCGGAGACGGCCGAGATGGTGGGCCAGTAGGGGATGCCGTCGTCCAGCGAGGGGGTATTGTCGTCGGGCATCTGTCCCATGATCGGGACGGAGCGCCGGTCGGTTCCCGTGGTGAGGTCGCCCAGCGGCTGCCACGAGTCCCCGCGGTCCGTGGTCTTCCACATGATGTTGGTGCCGGCGTAGAGGGTCGACGCGTCGTGGGGCGAGATGATGAAGGGGCCGTCCCAGTTGGCGGGGGCCATGGCGTTGCCGAGGCGCTGCTCCTCGAAGGTGCCGACCTCGCGCCAGGTCTCCCAGTTGCGGCGTCCGGCGATGTGTCCGACGGGGTCGCCGGGACGGATGGCGGTGCGCTGGCCGGTGCGCGTGTCGAAGCGCGACAGGCCGAGGTACTGGGACTCGGTGTAGATGATCGTGTTGTTGGTCGTGTCGGCCAGGTTGATGAAGCCGTCGCCGCCGCCCAGACGGGTCCAGTCGCTGTTGACGATGCCGTTCTGGCGCCAGGTCTCGCTGGGACCCATCCACGAGCCGTTGTCCTGGAGCCCGCCGTAGACGTTGTAGGGGCGTGCCATGTCGACGCTGACCCGGTAGTACTGGCTGACCGGCAGGTCGGAGATGTAGAGCCAGTTGAGCCCGCGGTCGTAGGAGATTCCCAGGCCGCCGTCGTCGGCCTTCATGACGTGGCGGGAGTCGGAGGGGTTGACCCAGACCAGGCGATCGTCGCCGTGTAGGCTCTGGGGCGGGACGGTAAAGGTGCGGCCCCCGTCGTCCGAGAAGGAGTAGCTGTTGACCATGTAGATGCGCTGGTCGTCGCTCGGATCGACGGTGATCTGGCTGGCGTACATGGGCCGGGGATTCCAGTCGCTCATGAGCTCCCACGTGTCGCCGCGGTCCTCGGAGCGGTAGATGCCGGCGCGCCGCTCCGTGTAGGCGGTCGATGCGTTGTAGCGGTAGCCCTGCTCGACGGCCGCGTAGACGATGCGCGGGTCGCTGCGGTAGACGGACATGCCGATGCGCCCGATCACGTCCTCGGGGAGGCCGCGGGTGATGCCGGGGCCGGTTAGCCGCTCCCAGGTGTCGCCGCCGTCGGTGCTGCGGTGGAGCGCGCTGCTGGGGCCGCCTCCGTGGAAGCCCCAGGGGCGCCGCTGGCGCTGGTAGGTGGCGGCGTAGACGATGTTCGGCTGGTCGGGGTCGAGTGCGACATCCACGGCGCCGGTGTTCTCGTCGACCTGCAGGATGGGTTCCCAGGTGTCGCCGCCATCGGCGCTTCGGTAGAGGCCGCGCTGCTCGTTCGGGCCCCAGAGGTGGCCCATGGCGGCGACGTAGACGAGGTCCGCGTCGTCCGGGTGCAGCGCGATGCGCCCGATGTGCTTGCTGTCGCGCAGCCCCATGTTCGTCCAGGTCTCGCCCCCATCGGTGCTCTTGTAGACGCCGTCGCCCCACGACGAACTCTGCCGGTTGGCGCGCTCGCCCGTGCCGACCCAGACGATGGCCGTGTCACGCTGGTGGAGCGCGATCGCCCCGACCGAGTGGGTGCCCTCGTTCTCGAAGACGGGGTTGAGGGTGATCCCGTTGTCGCTTGTCTTGTAGACGCCCCCGGTGGCGGACCCGACGTAGAACTTGATCGGATCCGACTCGGCGACGGCCAGGTCGACGATGCGTCCGCTCATGACGGCCGGGCCGATGTTGCGCGGGCGGAGGCCGTCGAGCTGGGCGGTGGTGACCTGGGCGTGGAGGGGGAAGGCGCCGGTGGCGAGGAAGGCGGCGAGGAGCCAGACGGGGGAACGGTGGTGCTGGGTCATGGGTATCTTGTGTGTGAGGAGGCGAGTGGGGACCTGGGCACCCTGAACATCGGCTGCGCGGAGGCTGGTATCAACCGACGGATCGCGCTGGCGTTCGGGATTGGTGCGCTGATCGCGGGGCACGGATGCGGCGGTGACCCCGGGGAGCCTGGGCGCGCGGCCGCTCGCGCGGACCTGCCGGAGGCCTGGGTGCTGGACTCGGTGCCCCTGATGACGGTGGGCGACGCAGAGCCGGACCTGCTGTACGAGGTGGCCGGGATCGTGATCACGGACCGGCACGTCGTGATCGCGCAGGAAAGCACGGGCACGCTGCGCTTCTACGACTACGGCGGCTCCCTCGACAACGAGGTCGGAGGGAGAGGCGAGGGGCCCGGCGAGTATGGCGACCTCGACTGGATGAGGCGGGTCGGGGACCACCTTTTCGCGTATGACCGGTATGGGCGTGAGGTCTCCAGGTATGACCTTGATGGTCGTCTGCTGGGTGCGGTCGCGCTCCGGAACGAAGAGCCGGGAGTCTCGGCGCTCGGGGTCTTTTCTGATGGTTCGGTGCTGGTCGACGCCCTGGAACTTTATCGGCCAACGGAGCCCGTCGTCAGGCGCTCGCCTGTGACCCTTCTTCTATTCGACGAGAGGGGCGGATTCGCGCACCACCTGCTGGAAATGGCAGGCACGGAGGTGTGGTATGAACCTGTCACCACCACGGGGTGGAGGCAGATGTTGAGGTTCTTCGGCCGGGTCACGCACGTGGCGGTCATCGACTCTCTGTTCGTGGTTGTCGAAAACGACTCGTACGACATCCCGGTGTACGGGAGTGACGGGGTCGCTCGCGATACGTTGCGGCCCGCGATCGTGCCGGATCCGACACCATTGCCGGCCGAGGAAGCGGGATTCGCCCGCAGGGCAGTGCTGGACTCGTACGACCTGGGCTCTACCCGAAGCGTAGTGGAGGGAATGCTGGATGCCATGGGGGTCCCCGAGCATCTGCCTCCCTACGGACGGCTGTCGCTGTCGGCTCCGGATCATCGGCCGGTGACGGTGGCGGATGGACTGGTGTGGGGGCTCCGATACGGAGGGATCCCCAGAGCGGGTGCCGAGCCAGATGGACCGGAGTGGTTCGTGTTCGAGGTCGGCGTGGGCCAGATTGCCACACTTTCTTCGCCGGACGACGTGGTGCTTGTGGACGTGGCGGGCGACCTGGCAGCGGTCCTGCGGCACACGGAACTCGACGAGGAGATCGTGGAGTTGAGGAGAATTGTGGGGAGGTAGGGTTCGACCCGCTGGGCCGTCGCCTCGACACCCTGCTGTGACGTTGGGGGTCGACGTTGCTTCCAGCACCGATTCGCCGTAGGGTAGATACGGAGTTCTGCTTTCTACCCAGGGATGACCATGGGCCTCAACATCAAGAACGACGAGACCTGTCTGCTCGCGCGAGACCTTGCCCGCCTGACCGGCGAGACCATGACAGGGGCCATCACGGTAGCCTTGCGCGAACGCCTCGCGCGCGAGAAACGCCGACGCGATCTGGATACCCGTATCGCGGAGCTCCTTGCGATCGGCCGCCGCTGCGCAGAGTCGCTGGAACCCGGACCGTCAGCCGTCGATCATGGCGATTTGCTCTATGACGATCTGGGCCTGCCCGGGTGATCGTCGACAGTTCGGCGGTGCTCGCGATCCTGTTTGACGAGCCGGATGCCAAACGTCATGCTGCCGCGATCATGGCTGCCTACCCGTGCCGCATGTCGGTCGCCAACGTACTTGAGGCCGCCATTGCGCTGGAGCGGCGAGGAGGCGAGTCCGCGGCCCAGGAACTCGACACGTTGCTGGAGCGTGCCGAGATCGAACTGGTGCCCGTGACGGTGGAACACCTGGAGGCCGCGCGCCGGGCGTGGCGCCGCTTCGGCAAGGGCAATCACCGGGCGGCACTGAACTTCGGCGACTGCTTCGCGTATGCGCTCGCCAGGACGACCGGCGAGCCGCTCCTGTTCAAGGGCCACGATTTCGCTCAGACCGATGTCGACGCGGCGTAACGGTTCATCGATGGCGAGACCATCGGACGCGGCCGTCACCCTCGCCCTGTCGCTGGCCGCGTGGGGCCAACCCGCCCAGGCCATGCAGGGCAACATCGCGCTGGGTGTGCGCGCGGGCACGCTCGGCCTGGGCGTCGAAGTCGTCACGGCGCTGGACGAGCGCGTGGCCGTCCGGGCCGGCACCGGATTCCTCGGATTCGACGTCGATCTCACCGGGAGGTTCGGGCTCGCCGGCGACCGCACCGCGAAGCTGTCGCTGCCGACCGCGCTGCTGTCCCTGGGGGTGGAGTTCTCGTTCGCGTCCGGCCTGCTGCGCTAACGGGCGTGGAGCGCCATCGCCCCCCGAATCGCGCCCAGGAAGCGCCCCGCCTCCAGGATCCGCGTGGCACTCCGTCCCGCCTCCCCCGAATGCGCGAAGAGGTCGGTCACGGTCGCGGCCACATCGGCACGGCGCCGCAGGAACCGTTCCAGCGCGAGGGTCTCGGTGAACGGAATCAGGTGGTCCTGGCGGCCGTGGATGAGGCGGACAGGGGGCAGAGAGCGACCGTCCAGGGCGCCGGCGAGTTCCAGTTGCGGGTGCGTCGTGCGGGCGGCCTCGGTGAGGAGGAATGCCATCTCCCTGGCCCGGCCCGGCTCGGGATCCTGGGCCGCGTCCGGCGCGAACAGGCGGAACAGCTCCCTGTTCTCCACGGACACCGACTCGATCAGCTCGGCCTTGTACGGATCGCTGCTCGGCTCCCATGACATGAAGCCGTGGTCCCCGGCCGCCGCCGCGAGCTGGCCGAGCGCACGGGAGACGTCCTCCGCGCCCTCGTAGCCCGGAATGCGGTGGAGGTAGTTCGCCGCCACCACCCAGCGACCGTATGGATCGGGACGCAGGTACCCGGTGCGCCCCTTCCACCGGAACTGCCCCGTCAGCCCGAAGCGGACGGTGTCGAGCAGGTCGTGATAGCCGCCGTACCCGAGGACGCCCCGCACCAGCCCCCGCGCGGCCAGATCCGCCCCCGCGATCAGTGCCTGCGGGCAGCCGAAGGACAGCCCCACGAGAACGACCCCCCCGGGTCGGACGCCCGGGTCGGAGCACATGTGCCCGGCCGCGATCTTGAGCGCGCGCAGGGCGGGTGCCGGGTCGAGCTCCAGCCTGCGCCAGGCCCGGATCTCGGGCACGATCACGTCGCCGCCCGCGCCGGCGAGCGCGGCCGCGAACCGCACGATCGCGGTGTGTTCGTGTCCCGGACGCGTGGCCCCGTGCAGCAGTACCCATCCGGGACGCGGGCCGCTCCCCGACACGGGGCGGTACCGGCTCGCGCTCAAGGTCCCGGCATCGTCTCCGAGCGTCACGCCCTCGATGGCGATCCCCGCGCCGGGCACTCCCGAGGCGATCCGCATCCAACCCCTGGCGTAGCGCAGAGCATCCAAGGTGGGATTGGCCACGGCGGGGCTCCGGTGAAGGTGGGCGGCGGCCCGCGTGGACGCTTCGCAGCCGCCTTGCCAATCTAGCGAGCCGCGACGAGAGTGGAGCCATGACCGACAACGCACCGACCCCTCCCTGGAAGGCCGCCGCGTGCGCTAGCGCAGGCGTGTTCTTGCTCTATGTCCTGACGCTCGCGCCGACAACGGCGTGGTGGGATACCTCCGAGTACATTGCCACCGGCTATACCCTGGGCATCCCGCATCCGCCAGGGAACCCGCTGTTCGTGGCGCTCGCCCGCGTGTGGACCCTTCTGCTGGCGCCGCTGGGACTGTCCCCGGCCGTGCGGATCAATTTGCTGGCGGCGGTGACCTCGGCGGGGGCGTTCCATTTCTTCTTCCTGATCGCGCACAGGACGCTGGCCCAGATGGGGGCCCGGGGCCGGGAGGCGCTGATCGGAGCGGGTGTTTCGGTTCTCGTCGGCGCGACCGCGTTCACCGTGTGGAGCCAGAGCAACGCCAACGAGAAGGTGTACACGGTGTCGCTGTTGATCGTGGCGGCGGTGAGCTGGCTGGCCCTGCGTTGGCGGGACCTGCCTGCCGGCGATCCGCGGGGGCCGAGGCTGCTTGTCGCCGCGGTCTATCTGATGGCGCTCGGGTCGACCAACCACCTCATGTCGGTGCTTCCGGCGGGGGCGGTGTTGCTGTTCGTGGTCCTTGCGAGACCGGGCCTGCTGGTGAGCCCGCGCTTCGTTTCGCGGTGCCTGCTGGCCGTGGTGGTGGGCCTGTCGTTCAGCTTCTTCCTTCCGATTCGTGCCGCCCAGCGACCCGTCATCAACGAGGGGGATCCGCTGTGCGACGGGTTTGTCGAGACGGCTGCGGCGATCTACACGAACGGCTACGCGGGATGCCCGGCGCTGGCGTCTTCGCTGCAGCGCGAGCAGTATCTCAAGCCGCCGGTGACCACCCGCATGTCGCCGATGGGTCACCAGCTGCACAATTTCTACCAGTACTTCGACTGGCAGTGGGCGCGCGGAATGGACGCCGACGAGCCGGTGAGTCCGGGCCGGAGTCCGTTCACGCTCCTCTTCCTGGCGCTCGGACTGGCCGGGTTTCATGTCGTCTGGCGGGCGGACCGCGAAGCGGGCGTGTACATGGGCGTCCTCATGGCCACGCTCTCGTTCGGTCTCGTCTTCTACCTGAACTTCCGCTACGGGTTCTCGCTGGCGCCCGAAATCACCGATCCGGACCTGCACGAGGTCAGGGAGCGGGACTACTTCTTCCTGCTCGGATTCGCACTCTGGGGGGTGATGTCCGGCCTGGGCCTGTCGCGGTGCTGGCTGTGCCTGGCCGGCCGCGTGGGGAGCCCCGTCAAGGCTGCGCCCGTGCTTGCGGTGGCGGCCATTCCGTTCTTTCTGAACCTGGGCTGGGCCAGCCGGGCGGGCGACCACGCGTCACGCGACTGGGCGTACGACCTCCTGAACAGCGTCGAACCGTACGCGCTCCTGTTCACGAACGGCGACAACGACACCTTCCCGTTGTGGTACCTGCAGGAGGTGGAGGGCATACGCCAGGACGTGACCGTAATCGTGGTGCAGTACCTCTTCACCGACTGGTACCCGAAGCAGATCCGCGAACTCACCTCGCCGGACCGGCAGCGGCCGTACGTCGCGGCGGATGGACTCCCGTACGCCAACCGCGAGCCGCCCGCCCGATCGGCGCTCGCCATGACCGACGATCAGCTCGCGCGGGTCGGCGACGGGAGGTTGCCGGATTCGCTCAACGTTCGGCTTGGCGACGTGGTGGTGCAGTATCCCGCCGGGATGACGCTGCGGCGCGGGCACCGGATCGCGCTGTCGATGATCCGGTCGGTGGCCGGCGACCGCCCGGTCTACTTCGCGGGCGCGACCGGCGAGATGGCCCGGATGGGACTGAGCGGGTGGGGCGTGCGCGAGGGTCTCGCCGTGCGGCTGCACGCCCGCGATCTGGAAGGGCCGCAGCCGCCTTCGTACCGTCAGGTGCGGGAGGAACTGGGAGGCGACTGGTTCGACTATCCGCGGACCGCCCGGCTCGTCGACGAGGTCTACACGTACCGCGATATCCGCACCCGGCCGATCCTGCAGGACATGTCGACCCGCAACATCCCGCTGCAGTTCTACCTCATGACCGCCAAGCTCGCGGTGATCGCCACGGCGGAAGGCGACAGGGAGGCCGCCGACCGCTACGGTACGATGTCCGCCGACTTCCTGGCGGTGTATCAGGGGGGGACGGAGGCGCGGCGGACGAACTGAGGGGGGTTGGGGCGGCGGGGCGGGCGTCAGTTCTTCGCTCTGGTGGGGATTGGGACCGCTTCCTTGACGGCGATTCCCGTCCACGGACTGTCACCCTTCACCCGGATCTCGATCGGTTTGTCCCTCGTGCCGGGAGCGCCCTTGGCGCCGTCCGCGCCGCCTTCCTTCAGGAAGATCTGAATCACGCCGTTGGCGGCTTCCTCGCCGTAGAGCTTCCTGGCGGCCGGGCCCTTGATCACCTCGACGCGGTCGATGGCGTCGGGGTCGAGGCTGGGTATGCGGACGCCGTCCAGATCACTCAGCCTGTCCACCCGCACACCGTCGATGTAGATGAGGGGCGCGGGGTCCATGCCCGATGCCCGCGCGCGGAGGAGCTCCTCTGCCCGGCGCTCCGCCTCGGCCTCGGTTCTCGCGATTTGCTCCTCGTCCATCGCCTCGATGAGGGCGTCCTGGACCTGGGTCGGGACCGGGGTGTCGCACGCGACGGCGAGTGCCCCGACGGCCAATGCCGCCAGCAGCAGCGCCTGGGCCGTGTTCAGCTTCGTCTTCTTCTCGCTCATGGTCTTCAATCTCCGTTCGAGTAGACTTTTCGGTTGGGTCATTGCGGGCACCAGTGCCCAGCGGCTCCAGGATCTGGCGCCCGCGTCCAGCAGGACATCGCCGTAGTCGGCGGCCGCGACGCCCGACCTGAGGATCCGTTGGTCGCAGTCCATCTCCACCGCGCTGCGCAGTCGGCGGGCCATCCACCATGTCGCCGGACTCCAGGGCAGGGCCGCCACGACCAGGCCTCCGTAGAGGAGCGACAGGTGGTCGCGCGTGCGGGCGTGCTCGGTTTCATGTCGTATGATCACCGCCCTCGCCCGCTGTTTCAGTTGCAGGACCCAGGACGGGACAACGACGCTGGGGCGCACGACCCCGACCAGCGCCGGCCCGAAGCCGCGGGAAACGTAGACGTCCGTATCGGCAATCGACTCGCGCGGCCAACGACGGCGGGCGCGGGCCACGAGGATCAGAAGTGTGCCGATGACGGCGAGCGACGCGAGCGATCCCGCGGCCCACAGCGCGAGCGCGGCACGCACCGCCTCCGGTCCGGTCGGGATCCGCATCGATGAAGTCAGATTCCATGCGTCCGCGGTCTGGGTGCCTGCCGTTGCGGCGGGCGGCGCCCCCGGGGACTCTGTGGCCGACGGGGATTCCGCTGACCTTGCCGCAGCGATGGTTCCGGCAACCGGAATCGCCACCGCCAGTGTCAGGGCCGCGAGCCAGACGAACCGCCGCGGCCATCCGGCTGCGACGGCCAGCCTCTCGGCGGCCCAGCCGGCCAGGGCCACGACGCCGCCGATCAGCGCCACGTACAGCATCCAGGCGATCATTCCTCGTCCCTCCTGCGTTCCGCCCGGTCCAGCACCGAGCGCATCCGCTGAATCTCTTCGTCACTGAAATCCCGATCCTCCACCAGCGTCGCCAGCAACATCTCGGCGGACCCGTGGAAGATCTTGTTGACAATCCGTCGAAGTGCCCGCCCGCCCGCGTTCACCGACTCGACCAGCGGGATGTAGCGGTAGGCACGTCCCTCGCGCTCGTGACTCACCGCCTCCTTTTCCTCGAGGATCTGCAGCATCTTCAGGACCGTTGTGTAGCCAACGTCCCCACCCAGAGCGTCGCGCACCTCCGCGACCGTTCCGGATCCCTCGCGCCACAACACGCTCATGATGTCGAGTTCCCGGTCCGTGAACCCCTTGCGACCGCCGTCGCGCGGCTTGCCCGTCATCGGCCGTCGCTCCCCTCGTCCATGGCGCCGTCGGCTGTACCGGCGCGGGCGGCGCTCACCTCGGCCATCACCTCGCGCACCCGATCTCCGAAGCCCCGTGCCATTTCCATGACTTCCTCCTCCCTGACGGTGAGAACCTGTCCGTCCCGCACCACGACCCGGCCGTTGACCAGCACCGTCGTCACGTCGCTCCCGCGCACCGCGTACACGAGGTGCGAATAGACCGCATACAGCGGCGTGAGTCCCGGGCGCCGCGTATCGACCAGTACGATGTCGGCGCGCTTGCCCGGCTCGAGCGACCCGATCTCGCCCTGCAGGTTGAGCACCCGCGCACCACCCATCGTCGCCATCCTGAAGACCGTCTCCGCCGGAAGCGCCGCGGGGTTGCCCAGCATGAACTTCTGCAACTTGGCGGCAGCGTCCATCTCGTCGAACATGTCCAGATCGTTGTTGCTCGCGGGACCGTCCGTGCCCAGACCGACGGGAATCCCGGCGGCCAGCGCGGCCGCGACCGGCGCCGCCCTCGCCACCCCGAGCTTCATGTTGCTCTGCGGGTTGTGTGCGATCCCGGCTCCCGATGCCGCGATCCGGTCGATGTCCTGGTCCGACAGGTAGATCGAGTGGGCCAGCACCGTCCCGGGTCTCAGGGCCCCGATCGACTCGAGAGCTTCGATGACCCCCATCCCGGTCGCCTCCCGGGCGGCTGCGTCCTCGCTCGGGTCCTCGACCGCGTGGATCTGGAAGGGCGCGTCGTACTCGTCGGCGAGGCGGAAAGCGGCTTCGACCGCGTCCAGCGGGGTCGTGTAGAGGGCGTGGGCGGCCACCGCCGGGACCACCGTGGGATGGCCCTGGTAGCGTGCCATGAACTCCGCGGCGTCCGCGAGCGAGGCCTCGGGCGAGGCGTGGTCGGGGGCGGGAAAGCCGATCACGTGGGGCCCGGTGACCGCCCGGATGCCGGCGTCGATCGTCGCCCGCGCCATGTCGTCGCGGAAGTAGTACATGTCGGCGAAGGTCGTCGTCCCGCCCTTCAGCATTTCGACCGAGGACAACAGCGTTCCCCAGTAGACGAAATCGGGAGCCACGAGTGCGTCCTCGGCCGGGAAGATGTAGTCCTCGAGCCAGGTCAGGAGAGGCAGGTCGTCGGCGAGACCGCGCAGCAGCGACATCGCGGCGTGGCCATGCGTGTTGACCAGCCCCGGGATGACCAGCTGGCCGGTGGCATCGATCACGTGGATGCCGGTGGGGCGGGGATCGTCCGGCGCGAGGAGCGCGGCGATGCGGTCGCCCTCGACGAGGATGGCGCCTCGTTCGAGGATCGTGCCGGGCTCGTCCATGACGACAACCGTGCCGCCGTCGATGAGCAGGCGGCCGTCCGGCTCCACGGGAGCAGGACCGCATGCCGCGAGCACGAGTGCCACGGCGGCGGCCGGGGTCCGGCCTCTCGGCCGCAACACTGCGGCGCCCGGATGACGCCACCAATCACGAAGATTTTCGTACATGCCCATGAGACACCATAGGGACGAAGGAGTTCCGTTGTCAACGATGACCTTCGTAGCGATCGACTCGGGGACCCGACCGGTCGCTGTCGGCTACCTGACCAATCCTATCCAGTCGCAGTCGTCGGCTTCAACGGCAATGCGGCGGATTACGGTCACCGCATCGCCTCCGCCAAGCACCTGTTCCAGGACCAGCAGCCTGTCGCCATCGAATCCGACCACCGGATGGGACTCCGGTCCCAGCGGCACGCGTGCGTCCGGACAGGCCCGCGCCCGGTCCGCGTGGATGACAGAGACCCACAACGTCTCCGTGTACAGCGGGGGATCCTCTCCTGCCAGGTCGGCGTGCACCAGCAGAAAGGAGCCATCCGGCCGGCGGTGGAGACCCGTGGCCAACGAGAACAGGCCGAAGATGCTGAAATAGGCACCGGTCTGCCGCTGGTCCGTGATCGTGGCCTCGGGGTCGGAGGGGGCCTCGCGACGGTGGACTGCCGGCACCTCGAAGCGGTCGAGCTCCCGGCCGGACTCGTCTGCCATTACGAGGTACGTGAGCGGCATGAACGCCACAAGCAACGTGTCGGCCCACTTTGTGAACGGCATGGAACTGAACATGCCGCCGACCGGCCCCCCTTCCCGGTACGGTTCCGGGAGGTCCACGACGGCCTCGGCCTCTTCCTCGCCCAGGGTCAACCGGCGGACCGCGCTGCGGGGCGTGTAGTGGGCACCGCTGATCCACAGGTCGTCCGTTTCCACGGTTGCCGACTCCGCGTATCCCGGCAGAGGGAATCGCTCCACAAACCGACCACCGGGGCTTTCGAAGCGCTGAACGGCGAAGGGTTGCCACGAAAGGACCAATACGTGATCGGTACCCTGGGGCAGCGCGACCTGGGCCTCTTCCCATTCGCCCGGCCCCTGGCCGCCTGCCCCGTAGCGCATGATCAGGCGTCCCTCGGAAGAGTATTGAAACGCGTGCGGCTGCCGGTAGTCGGTGACCAGGTAGCCTCCGGCCCCGTCGGGGACGAGCGACCCCGGATAGACCAGGAAGTCGTCCGACGACTCCACCAGCACGATCGAGTCGCGAACTTCCACGACAGGTTGGGCAAACAGGCTGGACATCGGTGCCGCGGCGAGCAAGAGGCCGAGGCCTACCGCCGCCAATGGCGCGGCGCGCGTGTGGTGGAAGAGCATCGATACCGGCTCCGGACAGAGGATGCGACGAAAACGTTCGTATATGGGTGTGATACATTGAAGCCGGTCCCGGGTTGCCGTGGTGCGTGTCGTGGGACGCGTCGTTGGCAGCGCCGGACAAAGTCGACGGAGCCATCAGGAAGCCGGTACATGACACGCCAGAACAAGGTCGGCGCCACCAACGCCGGCAAGGACGACCCGCGCAGCGCGCTACGCCGCCGCGACCGTGGCAAGGACGACGCGTGGGTAGCCTCCTTCATGAAGCGGGCGGCCTACGGCTTCCTCGCCACCGTGGGGCAGGGCGGCCAACCCTTTCTCAACTCGAATCTCTTCGTGTACGACGACGGCGGCGGAGACCGGCGCATCTACCTCCACACGCACAGAACCGGCCGGACGCACGACAATCTGCAGGCGGCCGAGAAGGTTGCGTTCAGCACGGTGGCCATGGGCCGTCTTCTGCCGGCCCCGGAGGCACTGGAGTTTTCGGTGGAGTACGCGGGTGTCGTGGCCTTCGGCACGGGGCGGGTGGTGGAGGACCAGGACGAGGCCCGCACGGCCCTGCAGATGCTCCTCGACAAGTACGCTCCGCACCTCCGGCCGGGCGTGGACTACCGGGCGACCACCGACGACGAACTCAAGCGGACCGCCGTCTACCGCATCGATGTCGAAGCCTGGAGCGGCAAGCAGAAGGAGGTGCCCGAGGACTTCCCCGGCGCGTTCAGCCTGGACCTGCCGCCGGTGCCGTTCCCGGGGCGCGCGGTGTAGCCTGGCGGGCGGCTTTGCCCCGCGTTCGCGATCGAGCCGCCTCGGACCAGGCCCCCTTCAGCCCGCGTTCTTCGCGGCCAGCGCTTCCAGCCCGGCGTCGATCTCATCCCCGGACACCCACCGCCCGCGGACCATCACCCCGGCGCGGTCGAAAAGGTTGGCCAGGTCGTCAAGCGGGCTTGAGCCCAGCAGCACCAGATCCGCGCGCTGTCCCGGCGCGACGGTCCCGAAGTTGCCGTCGAGCTCCAGGTGCGAGGCCACGTATTCGCCGACAGTGACGGTGCCGCTCTTCAGAATCTCGTAGTTTGACATCCCGGCCTCGGCCATCACCTGCAGCTCCCGGTGTAGCGCGAACCCGGGCACGTTGAACAGTTGCGGCGAGTCGGTTCCCATCAGGATTCCGGCTCCGGCGTCGGACAGCGCCTTCAGGACCCGGTCGCGGAGGTCGAGGTAGACCGCGACCTCATCCGGCGGTCCGCGGCCCGCGCCCGCCCGGCTCCGCCACCCTTCCCGGGTCGCGGGTGACACGTAGCGCATCTCCGGCTGCCGTAGTATTTCGTCGGCGTCGGTCGCCCCGTAGAGATTCCGCCACAGGTACTGGGTCGGGACCACGTAGACGTCGTGCTCGATCGTCATGCGGATGATGTCGTCGAGCTTGGCCTCGTCGAAGCCGCGCGCCAGGCCCCCGAGGCTGATCGGACCCGCGCTCACCTGCGCCTGCACGTCGTCCGAGGCGACAGCCTGGATGTAGCCGTCGAGGTGATCGACGGTCGACATCCCGGTCTCGATCGCGTGCACCAGCCCCACGTCGGCCGGCACGTGGCCGCTGTAGGTGAGCCCCATCGGCTGCGCCACCGCGACCATGTGGTCCCAGGTCTCCCGCGAGACGCCCGGATGGATCTTCTGCAGGTCGTACCCGGCCTCCACGTGGGCGCGGACCAGGGCCTCCGCATCTGCGGGCGTGGGTGCGGAAGCGCCGTTGATCGACGGCGCACCGACGTAGAAATTCGGGCCCAGCACCTCGCCGCGTTCGATTTCGTCGGCGAGCGGTATCTGGTAGGCCGATCCGAGCATGCCCCGGATCGTCGTGATCCCGTTGGCGACGTACAGGAACAGGATGTCCTCGACCTCTTCGCGGGGAGGATCGTCGCCCGGCGGGACGTGCGCATGCATCTCGGCGAGACCCGGCATAAGGAAGCGCCCCGTGCCGTCGATCTCGGTGGCGCCACTGGGCACGTCGACGTCGCCGGCGGGCCCCACCGCCGTGATCACGCCGTCCTCGACGACCACGGTCTGACCCGGGACCACGGCGTCGGAAGTCATCGGGAGCACCGCCACGTTCGTGAACGCGGTGAGCCCCGGAACGGTCTGGGCCTCGCAGGCCGCCAGCGCACCCACCCCCGCCAGAGCCAACATCTGCAGCGTCTTCATGCCATTCCCCCTGTTGCGGTTCCGCGGGCACTTGCAGGAACGCACACGCACCCTGATCTCTCATGATAATACCCGACGAGACGGAGCCACGATGAGTTCAACACGCAACGGCGGCCCAACCCCCACCACTGCGGGCTCCGCAACGGCCGGCCCCACCCCCGCCGGCCCCGTCACCGAGCGTATCCCGTCGATCGACGTGCTCCGCGGTTTCGCGATACTCGGCATTCTGATCGTGAACATGCAGGGGTTCGCGAGGATCTCCACAGCCTATGTGAACCCCGTCTCGGCCGGTGGATTCGATGGCGCCGAGGTGTGGCTGTGGTCCATCGTCTACCTCTTCGCCGACACCAAGTTCATATCGATCTTCTCGATGCTGTTCGGCGCGGGCATGGCGATGATGAGCGACCGCATGGCCGCACGGGGCGTCTCCGGGACCGGGCTGCACTACCGCCGCCAGTTCTGGCTGCTGCTGATCGGACTGGTGCACGCCTACCTGATCTGGCACGGCGACATCCTCGTGGCCTACGCGCTCTGCGGCTTCCTCCTCTACCCGCTGCGGAACCTGGGACCGCGCCGGCTGCTGTGGATCGGGGGTTGCGCGGTTGCGTTCATCGTGCCGCTGTGGGGTCTGTTCGGCATGTCCATGCCGTACTGGTCGCCCGAGGACCTGGCCCTGGCCGCCGCGGAATGGAGCCCGTCGCAGGAGGCCATGGACGAGGAGATTGCCGCGTTCCGCGGTCCATGGGGCGGACAGGTGCGTGCTCGCGCGCCGATCGCGCTGACGCTTGAGACGACCGCTTTCCTGGGCTTCTTCCTGTGGCGGGCCGGGGGACTCATGCTGGTCGGGATGGCCCTGTACCGCCTCGGCGTTCTGGCCGCTTCGCGCCCGCCCGCCTTCTATCGCCGCATGGCGGTCGTCGGCCTGGCGACCGGACTGCCCCTAGCCGCCGGCGGAGTCGCGTACAAGCTGCACCACGGCTTCGCCTTCGAAAAGACGATGTTCCAGGGCACGCTGTTCAACTACGTGGGCTCGGCGGGCGTCTGCCTGGGGTATCTCGCGCTGGTCATGCTTGCCGTGCAGTCCGGGTGGCTCCCGGGCCTCCAGCGGCGGCTGGCCGCGACGGGGCGGATGGCGCTCACGAATTACATGGCGCAAAGTGTGATCTGCACCCTGGTCTTCTATGGGCACGGCCTGGGCCTGTTCGAACGGGTTGGCGCGCCGGGGAGGCTCGGGATCGTGGTGGGCATCTGGGCGCTGCAGCTTCTCTGGTCGCCGTGGTGGCTCGGGCGCTTCCGCTTCGGGCCGCTCGAATGGGCCTGGCGCTCGCTGTCCTACATGAAGCGGCAGCCGCTCCGGCTCTGAGGGGACCTCCCCCCCGGCTGGCAGTCCACGGACTCCTAGCGCAACCGGTAAACCGTTACACGCGCCACATCCAGCTCATCGCGGGCGACGCCGACCATGCGTTCTCCGCGTATCGCATACAACTCAACATCGGTTGGGAGATCGACCGACACGCGGTGCGTTCCGTCCGCCTCGAATGCCGCCCATTCGGTTGTCGACGGATCAGTCGTGCGGATGCCCACCCAAATGCGGTTCCGGTCGTCCACGACCATCCCGGTGAGCGCGGGCCACACGTAGGGCGCGCCTTCCCGCAGCAACCCGCCGAAAGCGTCGCTGAGCCCGTCCGCCGCGGCCTCCAGCTCGCCCCGCGTGACCGGGATCGGGGTGACTTTATGGGAGAGCGCGGTCTCCACCTGCCCACCGAGGTCCACGATTCGCACTTCCAGGGCATCCGAAGACGCGTGGACGACGCGGCTTCCCCCAAGGATGCCGACAAACGATTCCCGTCCGAACGGGTGACCGGCCATGCTGACGAATCCCTCGCCCCGTTGCACCAGTGCTTCGCTCGCGGGGTATTCGTATACGACTTCATCTGCCACACGCCCGTCGGCTTCGTGAATGTGGCGCAGGACTGTCGTCCTCGTGGATCCTTCATCGGACCCGTCGGCCATGTAGGCAGTTGAAGAGCGGACGATGTGTCCAGCGGACCCGGCGAGCCTCCACACGCTGCCGCCCCTCTCCTGCGTGCCCAGGGGCTCGACGTATGCGGGTTCGCTGCTCCCGGGAGGGAACACCGTGACGCGCTGCAACTGCGAATCCCAAACCAGGATGCTGTCTTCGGGAAGGATCTGGACCTGGGCCGGCCTGCCGAACTCCCCGGGACCCTCGCCCTCCCTCCCGATCAGGCGACCGTGGCTCAGGTCCGGATTGAGCGCGATGATGGCGGCCTCGCCCCCGTCGACGACGTAGACGTTGCCCCGCGAGTCCGTGGCGGCGTGCCACACGTAGGAGAGGAAGACGTCGTCACCGGACGTGGCCTCGAGGGTGGCGTTGCTCGCGGCGCCTGTTGTGGCCCAGGGGCGTGGCATCGCGGCGTCTGCCTCACGGTCCGGTTGTCCGGCGTCTCCGGAACACGCGGCGGACAGGACGGCAGCGACGACGAAAGAGACGGTTCGAGGACCCTGAATCACCGTTGATTCCTCCTTATCGCCGAACCTGGTATCCCGGTTGTGGATGACCACTGGCCGGTGCTCGCGGTCGCATGTCCGGGCTGCCGAACGCAGGTGTGACATCAATGGGACGCACGATCGCGGGATGCCGTTTACCGGGAATGCCTGCAAGGGGTGGCGGGGATCCGGTTTCCATTGCACTGTGTAGAAGAGATCACGAGAAACCAATGTGCGGTGACGCGGCACGCCGCATCGCGCCGATGCCCCGTGGCTCACGTTGGCGTGGCTGTTGACCGAGTGGAGGTTCCCGATGAACGGACGCGCGATCCTTGTGGCTTCCCTGGGGGTCGTCACGGTGGCCGCCGGAATGTCCCCACGACCGCTGGGGGCCATGCAGGACATCGCAATCGCCGGACGTGCCGGCACCCTCGGGCTCGGCGCCGAGGTGGTCCTGATCGCCAACGACTGGATTTCGCTGCGGGGCGGAGCCGGCCTGGTCGGATTCGATGCGGACATCACGTCCGTGTCCGGGCTGGAGGACAACCGCACCGGCACGCTGGCGGTTCCGAAATCCGTGTATACCTTCGGGGCCGACATCGCGATGGGGAACTTCCGGATCGGCGGGGGGATGCTGTACAAGGAGCACGACCCGACCTATGCGATCACGCTCGGGAGCGGGGCGGAGATCGACATTGGCGCCAACACCTACACGGAGCCCGAGGTCACCCAGTTGACGACGACCCTGGTTTCCGAGCCGTGGGCCCCGTACCTCCTCCTTGGCTTCGGTCAGCACACGACGCGGGGCGTCGGGATCTTCCTGGACGTGGGCGTCGCGTTTCTCGACTCGTCGGATCTCCGGATGAGCGCCACGGGGGACCGCGCGGTGCTCGACTCCCGGAGGTTCCGCGAGGATCTGCGGGCCGAAGAGCGCAGCGCGCTGGAAGACGCAGGCGACCTGAAGAATTACTGGCCGATCCTGAACCTGGGGCTTCAGTTCGCGGTCGGCGGACGGGGGCGCCGTGGAGGGTGGTGACAACGGCCCTTCCCTGACCCGCGAGGAGCTGGCGCGCTACGCTCGCCATCTCGTCCTGCCCGAGGTCGGAAGAACCGGTCAGCAGCGTCTCAAACGAGCGCGCGTGCTCCTGGTCGGTGCCGGGGGACTGGGTTCGCCGGCGGCGCTGTACCTGGCTGCGGCGGGCGTCGGTACGCTGGGAATCGTGGACCCGGATGTGGTCGACGTCACCAACCTGCAGCGACAGATCCTCCACGGAACCGGCGGCCTGGGCACGCCCAAAGTGGACTCGGCGCGCGAGCGTCTGACGGACGTCAATCCGCATGTACAACTGCGGATCGGGGCCGTGCGCCTTACCTCCGCGAACGCGCTCGATATCCTTGCGGACTTCGATGTCGTGGTCGACGGCAGCGACAACTTTCCCACCCGGTACCTGGTCAACGACGCGTGCGTGCTGGCGGGCAAGCCGAACGTCTACGGTTCGGTCTACCGCTGGGAAGGCCAGCTGTCGGTTTTCGCGGCCGACGGAGGCCCCTGCTACCGATGCCTCTTCCGCGAGCCGCCTCCACCCGGGCTGATCCCGAACTGTGCCGAGGCCGGGGTGTTCGGGGCGCTCCCGGGCGTGATCGGGGCGGCTCAGGCCATGGAGACCGTGAAGCTCCTCCTCGGAGTCGGTCAGCCGCTGGTGGGACGCCTGCAGATCTTCGACGCGCTGAGCTACAGTTGGCGGGAGCTGGAGATCCGCCGCGACCCGGACTGTCCCGTGTGCGGGGACCAGCCGACCCAGACCGAGCTGATCGACTACGAGGTCTTCTGTGGGATCGCGCCGGAGGTGGCCGCGGACGAATCCCCCGTGGGCAGCGTGGAGTCACACGAGCTGGGCGCGGTGATGGCGGGCGATCCGCGCCCGTTCCTCCTGGATGTCCGCGAGCCCATGGAGTGGCAGATGATGAACCTGGCGGAACTGGGGGCGGTGCTCGTGCCGATGGGCGAGGTCGGCGAACGCCTCGGGGAGGTTCCGCGGGACCGCCCGGTGGTCGTGTACTGCCACACCGGCGTGCGGAGCCGGAAGGTGGCCGAAGCGCTCATCGACGAAGGATACGAGGACGTGCGGAACCTGGAGGGGGGGATCGTGGGTGTATTGGGGTAGGGCAACTTCCGGCCGCTCGGGTGTATCTTCCGCAATGCCAATACGCGCTCTTGTCCGGCCGCTCCTCTTCGCCGCGGTCCTCGCCGCCTTCGCCGCCGTCCCGTCGGCGCTCTCGGCGCAGGTCACCGCCGCGGACTCGGCCGCGGTGCTGCTCGCGACCGCAACGGCATTCGAAGCCGAGGGAGAACGGGACGTGGCTACGACCCTCTACCGTCACATCGTCCAGCGCTTCCCGGGGACGCCCGCTGCCGAGTCGGCCCTGGCGCGGCTGGACGGGCGGGTGACCGGAGGCGGGGAGACCGAACTCAGGGTCTGGGCGACCACCTACGGCCTCTGGATGGGCGTGGCGATCCCGCTGGCGCTGGAATCCGAGGAACCCGAGGCGTACGGTGCCGGGTTGCTCCTTGGGGGACCGGTCGGGTACCTCGCCGCCCACCGATTCGCGCGTTCCCGCCCGGTCTCACCGGGGCAGGCCCGGGCCATCAGCTGGGGGGGCACCTGGGGCGCCATACAGGGAGCGGGCTGGGCCATCGCCCTGGACCTCGACGATGACAGAATCGAGGACAGGATCTGGTCGATGATCGCGGGAGGGGCGATCGGCACGGTCGGTGGGGTTCTGGCCTCGCGGAGCGAAATCACCCCCGGCACCGCAACCGCTGCGACCGCGGGCAGCGTTTGGGGCTTGTGGTTCGGAGTGGCGACCTCGGTCCTGGCGGACGCCGGCGAGGATCCGACTGTTGCGGCGGCCATGGTCACGGGGAATATCGGACTGGTGGCGGGAGCGCTGGCGGGACACCGCTTGCCCCTCAGCCGGGGCCGTACCCGCCTGATCAGTCTGGGCGGCGTGATCGGGGGATTCGCGGGACTGGGCTCGGCACTGATCGCGGAGGTCGACGACGACCAGAGCGCGATCGCATTCCCGCTCGTCGGCAGTATCGCGGGGCTGATCGCGGGCGCCGCGCTGACCCGTGGAGAGGACGTGGAGGACGACCCCTATGGGCCGGACGCCTCAAGCTTCGGCGCGGGCGCGCTCGTCAACTGGACCGAGGGTGCGCTGTCGCTGTCCACGCCATTGCCGACGCCGACATGGGACCTCGCGGCAAGAGCGCATGGACAATCGGGCCTGGCCTGGAAGATCCCGCTGCTGAACGCGCGCTTCTAGTACCCCGCCAGCCCCAGAATCCCCTCCAGCACATCGTCCGCCTGGGGCAGGATCGCCTCTTCCAACCGGGGCGAAAAGGCCACCCAGGTGTCCAGTGCGGCGACGCGGCGCACGGGCCCGTCCAGCCACGGGAACAGTTCGTCGGCGATGAGCGCGGCGATTTCCGATCCGATCCCCCAGGACAGGGCATCCTCGTAGGCGACCATCACCTTGTTGGTCCGGCGCACGCTGTCGCCGATGGTCTCCATGTCCAGTGGGGACAGGGACCGCAGGTCGATCACCTCCGTGCTCACGCCGTGCCGCTTCTCGGCCACGCGGGCCGCGTCCATGGTGCGCTTGACGAGCGCGCCGCAGGTGACGACGGTCAGGTCACGGCCGCCCCGGACCACCTTGGCCTTGCCGAACGGGATCATGTAGTCCGGGCCGGGATCGGCGCCCTTGTTGTGGACCTGCCGGTACAGGTGCTTGTGTTCCAGGAACATGACCGGATCGTCGCAGCGGATCGCGGTGCGCAGCAGGCCGTTGGCGTCGAGCGCGTTCGAGGGGAGCACGACGCGGAGTCCGTGCGTGTGCGCAAACAGGGTCGGCGCTGTCTGGGAGTGGTATATTCCCCCCTTGATGTAGCCGCCATAGGTGGTCCGCACGACGACCGGCGCCGCCCACTTGCCGGCCGACCGGTAGCGCATGGTGGCCAGCTCGTTTCGTATCTGCATGAACGCGGGCCAGATGTAGTCGACGAACTGGATCTCGGCCACGGGCTTGAGGCCGCGGGAGGCCATTCCGATCGCGCGGCCGATGATGTTCGCTTCGGCAAGCGGCGCATTGTACACGCGGTTGCTCCCGAAGTCGGCCTGCAGGCCGTGGGTGACCTTGAAGACGCCGCCCTTGCCCTTGACCTGGCCGAGCGCCTCCTCGCGTGAGGCGTCGGCGACGTCCTGGCCGAAAACGATAATTCTCGGGTCGCGCTCCATCTCGGAGCGGAGGCACCGGTTCAGGAGGTCGACCATGGTCAGCGGCCGGTCGTCGGCAAAGACCGGGCGGTCTTCGGTGTCGAAGTCGCGGCCGGTCGGATCGACCGTCTCGGAGTAGAGCCACTTCGTGGCCGTGTCCGCCGGTGGCTGCGGATGCTCCAGGGCCTGGTCGGCCGCCGCGGCCACGGCCGCCCCGACGTCGGCTTCCATGCGGTCGAGTTCCTCCGGGGTCGCCACGCCGATGTCGGTGAGCAGGCGGCGTGCCTTCCTCAGCGGATCGCGGCGGTCCTGCGCCTCGCGCTCGGCCGGAGACCGGTATGCGGTTTCGTCGTCCGATCCGGAATGGGAATACGGACGGGTCGTGTGGGCGTGCAGCACCGCCGGACCCCGGCGGTCCCGACACCACTCCACAGCTTTGCGGGCGGCCCGGTGGCTCTCAAGCAGGTCCGTCCCGTCACACTCGAGGATCTTCAGATCCGGGAAGCCGGTGAGCAGCCGCGACACGTTGCCGCCGGCGGTCTGAACCTCCACGGGGACGGAGATCGCATACTCGTTGTCCTCGATAAGGAACAGGATCGGCAACTTGAGATTGCAGGCCGTGTTGAGGGCCTCCCAGAACTCGCCCTGCGAGGTTGTGCCGTCGCCCGCGGTACAGAGCACGATCTCGTCGTCCGCGAAGGACCCGACATGGTTCCGCAACTCGGGGGAGCGGCTCGCCCGGAGCCCGGCCTCGGCGCACCCCACAGCGTGCAGGAACTGCGTCCCGGTGGGTGAAGACGCCGATACGATGTTCAGGCGCTCGTCGGAGAAATGGGCCGGCATCTGGCGGCCGCCGCTGGCCGGATCCGCCTCGGCCCCCATCCCCTGCAGCAGCTGTTCCATCGGAGGCACGCCGAGCGCGAGCGCCAGAGCCCGGTCCCGATAGTACAGACAGAACCAGTCGGACCCGGGACGCAGGAAATCGGCGAGGGCCACCTGAATCGCCTCGTGGCCTGCGCCCGCAATCAGGAAGAAGACCTTGCCCTGCTTGTAGAGCTTGGCCTCGCGGTCGTCGATGTTGCGCGCCGTGACCATTGTCCGGTACCAGCGCAACAGGGTATGCGGGCCGGGAAGGTCGGATTCGATGTCCGATCCGAGCTCGTGTTCCAGTGTGGCCATGTACTCCCGTGGGTGGTTGGGAATCAATCGCCTGCGCTGACAGACTGGGCCTGTTTCAGCGCGGTGTCCAGTGCCTCGGTGGAGGCCGCCGGTTCCTGGCAGGTGCTTCCCAGACAGACGAAGGCTTCGCCCACCCTGTCTGCGCGCCCCTCCAGGGCGGGCAGCCGGGCGACCGCCGGGTCCGCCGGGTCGCCGCCGACGATGATCCGGTTCGGATGGGGATCCCCGTGCGCCCGGCCATGCATACCGGCGACTCGCTCGAGAGGTCCCACAAGCGTGATTTCCAGCCGCGAAGTTTCGCACACGACAGCCGTTGAGAGAAGGCGTCCCGCCGCCTGGGGGTACCGCTCCATCGTCCCGCGCTCGCGAGCCAGGACCCTCTCGGCCAGTCCGGCGTGCTCGGCGTTGCCGGTGATCGCGGCGGAGCGGGCCAGCAACTCGGTCGCCAGCGAGTTGCCGGACGGGGTGGCGTTGTCCATGATGTCGCGGGATCGCACCGGCAGCCCCTCTTCGTTCGTGGGCGCGTCGTAGAAGAGGCCTTGTTCGGCGTTGGACCAGAAGTGTGCGACCATCGTGCCCGCGATCCAGTCCGCCTCGGCCAGCCAACGCGGATCGAGGGTTGCCTCATAAAGGGACAGGCAGGCGTTCCCAAGTGAGCCGTAGTCCTCCAGAAAGCCGTCGATGTGGACCCGGCCCGCCGTGACGATGCGTTGCAGGCGATCGCCGCGGCGCACGGTCTCGAGCAGGAATCCGGCCGCCCGTTCCGCCGCGCGGGTGTAGTCGGCGCGCCCCAGCGCGGGTCCGGCCTCGGCCAGCGCGCGGATGGCGAAGCCGTTCCAGGATGTGATCACCTTCTCGTCGCGCAAGGGCTCGGGCCGCGTGCTCCGGCGTGCCTTGAGGACGTCGAGCGACTTCCGAAGCAGACGGTCCAGTTCGTCGCGCCGGATCCCCTCCTGGCGCGAGATCGCCTCGAGATCGTGGGGCAGGTGCAGGATGTTGCGTCCCTCGAAGTTCCCGGCGTCGCTGACATCGTAGACCCGCGACACGAGCCGGGCCGCGTCGGGCTCGAGCGCCTCGTGGATCTGGGCCGGGGTCCACAGGTAGAAGGCGCCCTCCTCGCCCTCCGAATCCGCGTCGCGCGCGGAAAAGAAAGCGCCGTCGGGCGACGTGAGATCTTCGACCACGTAGTCGAGCGTTTCCTCGGCGACCGGCCCCATCCCGTCGGCGCCCAGCAGATGGGCGCGCGTCAGCGCCCGGGCGATGAGCGCGTTGTCGTAGAGCATTTTCTCGAAGTGGGGGACCAGCCAGCGCGCGTCGACCGAATATCGGTGGAAGCCCCCGCCGGCGTGGTCGCGGATGCCGCCGGCCGCCATGCGCGCCAGCGTGTGCAGGGCCATGGAGGCCCCGTGGGACCGCGGACCGCCCGTGCGCAGCAGAAAGTCGAGAAACACCGGCTGCGGGAACTTGGGCGCGGTCCCGAAGCCCCCGTTCGAGGGATCGAACGTCCTGCCGGCCGCGGAGACCGCATGCGCGAAGATCCTGCCGTCCGGGGCGTCGAAGTGGCCGGACGCCGGCTGCGCCTCGGTTGCGCTGCGGGCCAGCACCTCGGTCAGGTGGTCCCCGCGGCTCGCCACCTCGGCGCGACGCGACGTGTAGGCATCGGCGGCGGCGCGCAAGACCTGGCGGAAGGACGGCATGCCGTGCCGGGGGGTCGGAGGGAAGTAGGTGCCTCCATGGAAGGGAACGCCCTGCGGCGTGAGGAACGCGGTGAGCGGCCACCCGCCCTGACCCGTCATGGCCTGGACTGCGCGCATGTAGACCGAATCCACGTCCGGGCGCTCCTCGCGGTCCACCTTGATGTTGACGAAGTGCCGGTTCATGAGGCGCGCGGTCTCGGAATCCTCGAACGACTCACGCTCCATTACGTGACACCAATGGCACGCCGAATAACCGATCGACAGGAGGATCGGCCGGTCGTTCCCGCGGGCAAGCGCGAGCGCTTCTTCGCCCCATGGATACCAGTCAACGGGGTTGTGAGCGTGTTGGAGCAGGTACGGACTGGTCTCGCGGCCGAGGCGGTTGGTCATGAGGAAGGAAGTTACGGGGACTGCGGTGCGGGGGCGAGTGGCCGCCGGGCCCGGTCAGGACGTTGGTTGTGCCGTGGGGGCGTCGGTGAGAGCTTTTCACGCAAATGATCCGCCCTTTCATTCTCATTGCGCTCAAGCGCCCACGGCTCTGGCCCGCGCTGATCTCGGCCGCGTGGGCGTTTCGCCCCAGGGGCTGGTATCGCAAGGCGCCCTTCCTGCCTCTTCCGTCGGAGCGGTACATGCGCTGGCGGCTGGAGACCGCGTACGGTGACCCGGATGCGGTGCCGCCGGCCGTCGAGATCGAACGCTTCGTCACCTGGTCCGCGGACATGCGCCGCCGCATGCGGCCGCGCGGGGTGGTCCCGGTCTGGGCCAGGATCCTCGCGGTTGCCGCGCTGGTGGCCGTTGTTGCGTGGGTCAACCTCCGCGTGGGTGAACTGACGGCGGTGCGCGAGGCCGTGGCCGCGGCAGGCTACTGGGGCCTGCTTGGCGCTTCCGTGGTGAGCGGCTTCAACCTGGTCGCGCCGGTGCCGGTCGTGGTCTTCTATCCGTTCCTGATGGAGTCCGGGTTCGCGCCCGTGCCCACGCTGGCGACGATCGCCCTGGGCATGACCGTGGGTGACCTGCTGGGATACCTGATCGGCGACGCCACCCGTGAACTGGCCAACGATCGGTTGGCCGGCTTCCGGGCCCGCGCGGAGGCCTTGCACGCCCGCCATCGGTTTCTGCCGCTGGGCCTCATGTTCCTCTACGCGGCCTTCGCGCCGTTCCCGAACGAGCTCCTCGTGATCCCGATGGCCTTCATGCGGTACTCCCTGACCGGAGTGATGACCGCGGTGCTGTGCGGCAATGTCGTTTTCAACACGATGGTCGCCTTGGGGGTATCCTGGATTTTCGGGCCAGGCGCGTGACCATGGTGGTCGTCGGCCTGACGGGGAATGTGGCGGCGGGCAAATCGGCCGTCGCGGAGCTGTGGCGCGAGGCCGGAGTGCCGGTAGCGTCGGCCGACCGGTTGGCGCGAACGGCGGTGGAGCCGGGGAGTGCGGCCCTTGCGGAGATCGTGGATCACTTCGGGATGGACGTGTTGAACGAGGACGGCTCGCTGGACCGCGCGGCCATGCGCCGGCTCGTCTTTCGCGACGAAGCGGCGCTCCGGCGTCTGGAAGCGATTGTCCACCCGGAGGTCAGGCGCCTCAGGGACGAATGGACCGAGCGCCGGCGGACGGAGGGAGCACCCCTGGTGGTGTGGGAGATACCGCTGCTGTTCGAGACGGGGATGGAGGCCGAGGTGGACATCGTCGTGGTTGTGGATGCGCCAGCGGACGTGCGGCGGCGGCGCATCGTGGAGACCAGGGGCATGACGCGCGAGGAGGCCGAGGCCGTGATGACCGCGCAGCAACCTGCGGGGGCGAAGCGGTCGAAGGCCGACATCGTACTGACCAACGGAGGAACCCGTGAGGAATTGGCCGCCCGGGCCGCCGAGACGCTTCAAGAGTTGCGGGAGCCGAGCGGGCGACAATGACCGGGCCACACGGAGACCGCGCGCGGAGCGAGCGCGACAGGCGGTTCGACCAGGTGCTCGAGCGTCTGGACCGGGCTTCGTCGGTCGTGATCACGACGCACGCGAACGCGGATGGCGACGGCGCCGGCTCCGAGGTGGCGCTCGCCGCGTTCCTGAGAGAGCGTGGCGCCGATGCCTGGATCGTGAATCCAACGCCCTTTCCGGTTAGCTTCGACTTCCTGCTTCCGAACCGGGAGTGGGTTCTGCCGCCCAGGAGCGGTCTGGAAGCCCGGCGCTGCGGCGAGGCCGACCTGGCGGTGGTGCTCGACACGGCTCAGGTGCCGCGCATCGGCAGGGTCAAGTCGCTGATCCGGCACCTTCCCAAGGTCGTGATCGACCACCATCCCCCTTCGGACCGGCCGATCGACGGCATCGTGGTCTGCGATACGTCGGCATGCGCCACCGGCTCCCTGGTCTTCGAGCTCATCGACCGTGCGGGCGGGCCCTGGCCGCCGCCGGTCGCGCACGCCCTGTACGTGGCCGTAATGACGGATACGGGGGGATTCCGCTTCTCGAACACGGATCGCGACTGCTTCCGCGTCGCGGCACGGCTGGTGGAACTCGGCGCCGTGCCGGAAGCCCTCTTCCGGACCGTCTACGGCCGCTTTCGCGTGCGCCACTTCGAATTGCTGCGGGAGGCCCTGGCCACCCTCACGGTGCACGCGGACGGCCGCATCGCCTGGATGACGGTTCCGAAGGACGTGTACGACCGCGTTGGCGCGACCGTCGACGACCTCGAGGGCTTCGTGGACGTGCCGCGCGACATCGACGGGGTCCGGGTGGCGATGCTCTTTCGGACCACGGCCGACGGCAGGATCAAGGTCTCGCTGCGGTCGGTGCCGCCGATCGACGTGGGGGCGGTCGCGACCGGGTTCGGTGGCGGCGGCCACGCGCGGGCGGCGGCGGCCGTCGTGACGGGACCGTTGGGTGAGGTCATCGCGCGGGTGCTGCGCCGGGTGGAGCGAGTCGTGGACGAGCAGGGTGCGGGCATGGAGCGCGACAACCTTCTAGATTGAGGGACGATGGCCAGAACACCCTTCAGCAATGTCCGGGGCGAAACGGAGGACGACGGGCCCGGTGTCCCGGAAGCGCTTCCGCGAACCCTCCAGGAGGTGGGCCGTCGGCTGGGGCCCGCCGCGATCGACAGGCTGTGGATCTTCCCGCCCATGGTTCGGGGACGACGCGAATGGGGACTGGTGGCGGCCAGCTGTTTCGACGGCAGCCAGGCGCGACGGCTCATCACGGCGCGCTACTCGGCCCAGCGCACCGGCAGGGGACTGTACCTCGACTCGCGGCTGCTCGACGAGGGCGTGGCGCCGGCCGACCGCCTGCCCCGCGTCATGGAGGGCGTGGTCAAGCGTGGTCCCAGGCCGTTGGGCAATCCGCGCATGGTCGAGGTGGCCGGGGGGACGGAAGCGTTCGATGCGCTGATGGCCGGTTTCGACGGCGAACTGTTCGAGGAGGCCGTGGCCGGGCTGCGGGCGGCCGGATGAAACGATGAAGGCGGGCCCCAGGAACATCGAGCCGTACCTGCGCATTTTCGCGCGCTATCTGCGGGAGCAGGGGCTGCCCGTGACCCAGCAGCGCCTGGCGATCGCCAGGGCCGTATTCGGCTCGTCGCGGCATCAGTCGGTGGACGATCTGGACGCCGTCCTCAGGTCGAACGATCTGCGCCTCGGCAAGGCGACGATCTACCGCACGCTCGACCTGCTGATCCGCAGCGAACTGGTGGAGGAGCACGACTTCGGAGAGGGCTTCAAACGCTACGAGCACCGGCTGTCGAGGGATCCCGTCCACCACCACCTGGTGTGCACGGAGAGCGGGGAGGTCATCGAGTTCCGCAGCGAGGAGATCAGACGGATTGTCGAAGAGACGGCGGCCCGCCACGGGTTTCGTCCGACGCACCACAAACTGGTGATCTTCGGACTGAGCCGGTCCAGCCAGGAATCGGGGGCCGACGTTCCGTACCGTGGCATCACCTGTCCCATCGAAACGACCTGACCCCGAATCGGCCATGCCCAACCGCAGGGACCCCGAGGCCCCCGCCCGCGCGGGCACGCAGACGATACACGCCCTGCCCGAGGGGCTCGACGCCCTGCCCTGGGAGCTGCCGCGTGTGTTCCTGGGGCTGGACGGGGAGGCGGCCACGCCGGGGGGCGCGGGCACCTGGATCCTGCCGGTTCCCTACGAGGCCACCACCAGCTGGGCGTCCGGAACCCGGGAAGGCCCCCGCGCAATCATCGACGCCTCGCGCTACGTGGAACTCTTCGACCACGAGCTGGACCACGACCCCTCGCGCCAGGGCGTGTACACCTTTCCGGCGCTGGAGCTTGCGCGCGGCGACGCGGCCCGCGCGATGGCGGAACTCGAGGACGCGTGCGGCCGGGTGCTGGACGCGGCTGCCGGCCGCCGGGTGATCATGATCGGCGGCGAGCATTCCGTCTCCGCGCCCGCCATCCGCGCCCACGCCCGCCGGTCGCGGGAACGGCTTTGCGTGCTGCAGTTCGACGCGCACCTGGATCTGCGCGAGAGCCTCGACGGGAGCGCTCTCTCGCACGCCTGCGCCATGGCGAGGGTGATCGGCGAGGTGGATCTGGTCACCGTGGGGGCCCGCGGAATCAGCGCCGAGGAGTGGCGGGTGGCCGAGACCAGCGACAACGTCGCGGTCATTACCGGCGAGGAGATCGCGGCCACGGCCGACGAGCCTCACGACTGGATGGATCGCGCGCTGGAATCGCTGCACGATCCCGTTTACATCACCTTCGATGTAGACTTCTTCGATCCGTCGCTCGTGCCCGCGACCGGCACACCCGAACCGGGGGGCGGACGCTGGCACCCCACGACGGCGTTCCTCCGCCGTGTTTTCGGCGAACATCGCGTTGTCGGGGTCGACGTCGTCGAGCACGCGCCCATCCCGGGATTCACGGCCCCGGACTTCCTCGTGGCCAAACTGATCTACAGGATGATCGGATACTGGAGCAAAGGTTCCTTTTCATGAACGAATCGATCGGCATCGGCATCGTCTTCCTCGCGGGAGTGCTGTCCTTCCTGTCGCCCTGCGTGCTTCCCCTGGTGCCGAGCTACCTGTCGTTCGTGACGGGGATGTCGCTCGAGGACCTGCAGCAGGGCGTGGACCGGCGCCGGGTCCTGTTGCACTCGGCTCTGTTCGTAACCGGCTTCACCCTGATCTTCGTGCTGCTGGGCGCCTCGGCGTCGTTCATGGGGCGTTTCCTGAACTACTACAGCGACTGGATCGCGCGAATCGGCGGGATCATCATCATCATCCTGGGACTGCACCTGATGGGCGTCCTCAGGTTGACGCCCCTCATGCGCGAGAAGCGCGTGCACGTCGCCGACAAGCCCACGGGGTATCTGGGGACGCTGGCGGTAGGCTTCGCATTCGGGGCCGGGTGGACCCCCTGCATCGGTCCCGTGCTTGGCGCTGTGCTGACGATGGCGGCATCCCAGGAGCAGCTGGGCCAGGGCACGATGCTCCTCTTCGTCTACTCGATGGGGCTGGCGATTCCCTTCATCCTCGCCGCGCTGGCGCTGGAGCGCTTCCTGTCCGCGTTCTCACGCTTCCGCCGCTTCCTGCCCGGCGTGCAAGTGGCTGCCGGAGCGCTCCTGGTGCTGCTCGGCATCCTGCTGGTGACGGGCTCGTTCACCGTGCTTGCGGCATGGCTGAACCGCTTCGCACCCGAGTTCCTGCTGGAGCGGCTGTAGGCGCGCCGCCGACTTGCAAGGAGATTCCTCAATGGCGCTTGTTCCTTCCACCATGCTCGAGCTTGGTAGCCCGGCCGCCGACTTCTCCCTTCCCGAGCCGGCCACCGGCGGTTCGGTCGGACTTTCGGACTTCGAAGGCTCGCAGGCGCTGCTCGTCGCGTTTCTTTCGAACCACTGCCCCTTCGTCAAGCACATCGCGGATCGCTTCGCCGCCGTGGCCGCCGCATACCAGCCACGGGGCGTGGCCATCGCGGGAATCAACGCCAACGATGTCGCGAACTACCCGGACGACAGCCCGGAACGGATGAAGGACGAGGTTCGGCGGCGGGGGTACACGTTCCCCTATCTCTTCGATGAATCGCAGGAGGTGGCGAAGGCCTACCGGGCCGCGTGCACGCCCGACTTCTTCCTCTTCGATGCGGACCGCCGCCTGGTGTACCGGGGACAGTTCGACTCGAGCCGGCCTTCGTCGGGGACTGCGTCCGGGGACGACCTGTGCGCCGCGATGGACGCCGTCCTGGCGGGCCGCAAGCCTTCGGCGGACCAGATGCCGAGCATCGGGTGCAACATCAAGTGGAAGCGGGGGAACGAACCGGGCTGGTAGTGTCGCGCCCAGCGGTCCGGCCCGGATGCATCGCCGCTCGAGTGCCGGGGGGATTTTGTCCACGGGCTGCTACGCGGCGCCCGCCACCGCCTGTTCCAGCAACTGCCGCCTGAGCAGCGTGGCGTAGGTCCCCCGGGCCGCCAGCAGTTGCCGGTGCCGGCCGCGTTCCACGATGCGGCCGTCGTCCAGGACCAGGATCAGGTCGGCGTCCTTGACCGCGGTCACGCGGTGGGAGATGATGAAGGCGGTTCGGCCCTTGAGCTCCGTGCGCAGCCCGCGCAGGATGCGCGACTCGGTCCGCGTGTCCACCGCGCTGAGCACATCGTCCAGCACGAGGACCGGCGGGTCGATGGCAAGCGCGCGGGCCAGCGTGGCGCGCTGCTTCTGGCCACCCGACAGGTTGATGCCGCGCTCTCCCAGCCGGGTCTGGTACCCGCTGGGGAATCCCGTCACGGTCTCGTGGAGGTGGGCCGCGATGGACGCGCTTCGGACGCGCCGCATGATCTCGTCGGTTTCCCCGGACGGAGGGATTCCCAGCGCGATGTTCCGCCCCAGGCGGGCCGAGAAGAGGAAGCTGTCCTGGGGAGCGAAGCCGACGCGTGCCCGGATGTCGGCGGGGTCGTACTCCGGCAGCGGTGCGCCGTCCAGCAGGATCTCTCCCGAGGTGGGGTCGTAGATGCGCGCAATGAGCGAGACGAGGGTGCTCTTGCCGGACGCCGTCGGGCCGACGATCGCGATGGTCTGGCCGGACTCGGCCGTGAAGGTGATGTCCCGCAGGACGAGGCGTTCGGTACCGGGATAGCGAAACGAGACGTCCCGGAAAGCGATCGGCGCCGGTCCGGTGGGCGGGGCAGCCGGGGTGGCGGGGGCCGAGATGGAAGGCCGGGTCGCCATGATGCGGTTGATCCGTCCCATTGACGCCGCGCCGCGCTGGTACAGGTTGACCACCCATCCCAGGGCGATCATCGGCCAGGAGAGCAGCACGAGGTAGAAGGAGAAAGCGACAAAGTCACCCGTGGTAATCACGCCGGCCATCACCTGGCGGCCCCCGTACCAGAGCACCACGACCATCGCCGCGCCGGTGAGCAGTCCCATGATGGGGTGGAAGGCGCCGGACACGTATGCCAGGTGCATGTTCCGGCGGAGATAGTCGCGATTGAACCCTTCGAACTCGCGCGCCTGCGCCTCCTCCTGCCCGTAGGCGCGGACGATGCGCACACCGGACAGATTTTCCTGGACCATCGTGGACAGTGCCGCGAACTGCTCCTGGATCCGCTCGAAGCGGTTGTGGATGGTCTTCCCGAACCAGGCCACCACCGGCGGCAGGACCGCCATCGGCACCAGCGACACGAGGGTCAGCATGGGGCTGATCCAGATCATCAGGGCGAGCCCGAAGACGAAGCTGACGACCGTATTCGCCGTGTACATGACCGCCGGCCCCACCGCCTGCCGTACGGCCAGGGTGTCGTTGGTGGCCAGGCTCATCAGCTCGCCGGTGCGCGTTCCCCCGTAGAAACCCGCGTCCAGGCGGAGGAGATGCCGCAGAAAGTCGTTTCGCAGATCGACCTCGACACGCCGGCTCAGCCCGTTGAGGATCTCCCGCATCCCGTACCTGGCCGCGTTGCCCACGAGCGCCACTCCCACGATCAGGAGCGCGTAGTGTACAATGGTTCGCCGGGTGGCTTCGGGGTCGGCGCCGGCATCCGCGGTCAGCGCGTCGATCGGCAGCTTGAGCAGGTAGGGGTTGGCCAGCGCGAAGCCGTTGGCGAGTATCACCAGGACCAGGCCCCAGAACATGGGCCAGCGATAGGGCCGGAAGTACGGGAGGACGGTCTTGAGTTGATTCATGTCGGGTCGGGGCGGTCCGCTTCGGGTTGGCCGGGGTTAATATTAGCGCAGGGGCAGGGCGCGGGAGTGAGTCGTGACAGAAGGGCTGGCGAGATCCTGGACAAGCAGACAGTGATGAGGTTGGCGAGATTCGCGGGACCGTTGCTGACGGTGTGGCTGCCGCTGTGTATCGCGTGCGGGGGCGATGCGGACTCCGCGGCGGATGGCGGTGGGGGCGAGGAAGGGGCCTCCAGGGCGGGGCCGGCCGGGGAAGCAAACGAGTTGGACGTCGAGCTGCCTCCTGCCGACACGGTGGATGCCGCAGTCGAGGCGGCGCCGGAAGCGGCCCCCGGGCTGGTGGACGCCGACTCCCTGGCCGAGGACGCCCGGGAGACTGCGGACTCGGTGGCCATGCCGGTCCCCGACGTCCTCATACCTGCCGGGACCCGGATCAGCGTCATCAGTGACGAGGACATCTCGACCGCCGACCATTCAGTGGACGATCCCGTTGTCGCGACGGTCTGGGAAGATGTCACGGACAGCGACGGGACGATCCTGATCCCGGCCGGGACAAAGGTGCTGGGGCGTGTCCTGGCATCGCTCGGATCGGGAGGGGCCGGAGAAGATCCGGTGCTGGAGATCGCGTTCGAGACCCTGTCGGCCTGGACCTGGGAAAGACCGGTGGAGGGCACCGTTGCGGAAGCGCTCGTGGTCCTGGATCCGGCGGGGGACTTCGAGCGCCGGCGGGCAGAGGGACGGCGGGCGGCCGTGACGATGGTGCCCGCGAAAATCATGGCCGGCAGCCTGATCGTCGTCGAATTGCGCGCGCCGGTCCTCGTGCCTCCGGCTTTCGTGCTGCCGGACTCGGTGATGCGGGGCGACACCGTGCCGCAGCCTGTGGACACGGCCGTACCCCGGGACCCGGGGGGTTCCGGGGACCCGGCGGCCCTCTCGCGCTCCGGGTTCGCGATTTCGAAGATTGCGACCGGGTCGTACGTATTCCTATTGAGGGTAGCCGACGGCGAAACCGCCCCGCCGGGGGTCCGACCAGCCCGATAGCGTGCCGTCGGGCATCACCATGATCAACTGCACATCGCCGGACATGCCGCCTGTGAAGTAGGCATCGGGCGGCCCGCGTTCCCGTTCACGCACCGCGTGACCGCGGGCTTCGAGCGCGCGGACCGTGGCTTCGGGCAGCCCGCCGTGTTCGAACACGATCGCGTCCGGCAGGTGCTGGTGGTGCACCCGCGGGGCGTGCACGGCCTGCACCACGTTCATGCCGTGATCGACGACGTTGAAGATGGTCTGCAGCACCGTCGTGATGATGGTGGCGCCGCCCGGAGTGCCGCTGACCAGAAAGAGCCCGCCCGCGGGGTCTTCCACGATGGTGGGGCTCATCGCCGAGAGCATGCGCTTTTCGGAGGCGACCGCGTTGCGCTCCCCCTGAACGAGGCCGAACTGATTGGGGGTGCCCGGCTTCGCGGAGAAGTCGTCCATGGTGTTGTTCAGGAAGAAGCCGGCGCCCTCGACCACCACCTTGCTGCCGTACCAGGAGTTGACGCTCGTCGTCACCGCGACTGCATTGCCGTCTCCGTCGACCACCGAGTAGTGCGTAGTGTGACTCTCGTCCAGGAACGCTTCCACGCCGGGACGGATCTGGTCGGACGGCGTGGCCCGCTCCATCGAAATCGTCGCGGCGCGAGCCTCGGCGTATTCCCGGGACGTGAGTTCGGCCAGGGGCATCTCCACGACGTCGGGATCGGCGAGGTATTCGTTGCGGTCGGCGTAGGCGCGCCTGAAGGCTTCGGCCATGACGTGGATGGCGTCGGGCCCGTTCCAACCCAGCGCGGCGAGATCCCAGTGCTCGACCTGGTTGGCGATCGCGGCCATGGTCACCCCGCCGGACGAGGGGGGCGGCATCGAGTGGACCGTGTGGCCGCGGTACACGAATGCGACCGGATCGCGCCAGACCGCCTCGTAGCGGGCGAGGTCCTCCAGGGTGATGATGCCGCCGCCCCGCTCCATCTCGGCCGCGATCAGCGCCGCGGTCTCCCCGCGGTAGAAGTCGTCGGGACCCTGGTCGCGCAGCCGGGCGAGTACGGTGGCCAGATCGGGCTGGGAAAAGGTGTCGCCGATCTGCGGGACTTCGTTGCCGGGCAGGAAGATCCGGGCGCTCGCCGGAAAGGCCCTGATGCCCTGCTGGGCCGCTTCGAGGGTCGAAACGAGGCGGGTGGTGACTTCGAAGCCGTTGGCGAGACGGATGGAAGGCTCGACGAGATCGGCCCACTCCAGGGAGCCGAAGCGCTGGTGAGCCTCCCACAGTCCGGCGACCGTGCCGGGCACTCCGGCCGCCAGGTGGCCGACCACCGACCTGTCGGTGACGTTGCCGTCTTCGTCCAGGTACATGTCCCGCGTGGCCGCGATCGGCGCCTTCTCGCGATGATCGAGCGCGTGGACGCTCCCATCCGCCAGGCGCACCATCAGGAAACCGCCGCCGCCGAGGTTGCCCGCCTCGGGGTTGACGACCGCCAGCGCCAGCCCGGTGGCAACCGCCGCATCGACCGCATTGCCCCCCCTGGCCAGGATGTCGACCCCGACCCTCGACGCGTACTCGTCGGTCGTGGCGACCATTCCGCCGGCTGCCGTGACGGGACTGCCGTCGGCGCCGAACGGCCAGGCGTCGGGAAACGCGCCTCCAGCCTCGACGAACGCGCTTGAGGGGGCTGGCGAGGAGGCCGCCCGAGGTTCCGGCCGTTCACAACCGGCGACGATGGCAAGCAGGGTGGCCAGCGCCGCGAAGCGGGCGGGCGCACGGGGCGCACGGCGGGCCGTGGAAAAAAGGGCGGGGGAGGGGCTCGGTGCGGGAGGTCGGGAGTCGATACTCATGGTGTCGGGTCGGCTTTCATTAAGTTGACAGGGCATTCACCCACGGGGGCGATGAAAGATGCTGGACGACCGCCTGACTGAGCAACGGAACCCTCGCAGCGAGGCCATCGATCGCCGTTCGTCGCTCGAGATCGTCCGGATCATCAACGAAGAGGACCGTTCGGTTGCCGACGCGGTGCGCGCCGAGGCCGCCGCCATTGCCAGGGCCGTGGACCTGGCAGTCGCCTCGTTTCGGAGCGGCGGGCGTCTCGTCTATGTGGGTGCGGGAACATCGGGTCGACTCGGTGTCCTGGATGCGACGGAGATGCCACCCACATACGGCACCGACCCCGAGATGGTACAGGGGGTGATCGCGGGCGGCCTCGAGGCGCTGGTGCGGTCGCAGGAGGGCGCCGAAGACCATCCCGGACCCGGTGCGGCTGCCATGGACGAAAGGGAGGTCGGTCCTCGCGACTTCGTGATGGGCATCGCGACCTCCGGAACGACGCCGTACGTGCACGGCGCGCTGGCACGCGCCCGGGAGCTGGGAGCGCGTACCGGTTTCCTCCTGTGCACGCCCCCGGGCCACGCGCTGCGGGCGGCGCACGATGTCGTGATCGCCCCCCTCACGGGCCCCGAGGTCGTTACCGGGTCGACCCGCATGAAGGCCGGCACCGCCACCAAGATGGTGCTCAACACGCTCACCACGGCAGCGATGATCCGCCTGGGCAAGGTGGACGGCAACCTGATGGTGGATCTTCAGGTGACCTGTGAAAAGCTCCAGGACCGTGGCGAGCGGATCCTGATGGCGACGCTCGGTCTCGGGCGCGAGTGCGCGGCCGGACTGCTGGCCAGAGCGGGCGGCCACGTCAAGACGGCGCTGGTCATGCACCGGCTGGGCCTGGAGCGCGACGAGGCGAGGCAAGCGCTCGACGAGGTCCACGGTGTGGTCGGCGCGCTGGCTCCGGGGAAAGACCGACATGACTGAGCAGCGCTTCTCGCGGGCGGGTCAGTGGCTCGTGCCCGTGACGCTGGTCCTGGTCCACGTCGTGCTGGCGTTTCTGTCGGCGTCGCCCGCGATTCACACGGGCGGAGACAATGCGGCCTACGTCTCCCTGGCCAACTCGCTCGCGTCGGACGGAAGCTATGTGGAGTCATGGCACCCCGGGGCTCCACCGCATACCAAGTACCCGCCGCTGTATCCGGCGGTGCTTGCGCTGATGATGCTGCTGGGCGCCAAGACCTGGGGAGCCTTCAAGGCGGTGTCGGTATTGTCGACGGGACTTGCGGTCGCCGCCTGTTTCCTGATGGTGCGGAGAGCCAGGGGTCCCCGGGCCGCGGTTGCCGTATCCGCCCTCTTTGCGGTGGCCCCCGCCGTCCTTTTCTCCGCCCAGTGGATTCTGGCGGACCCGCTCTTCATGGTCCTCACGCTGACGTGCCTGTGGTTGCTGACGCCGGGCCCGGACGTGTCACGGTCCTCGCTGCTGATCGGCCTGGCCGCCGCGTTGGCAGCGTACTTTACCCGGTCCGCGGGACTGCCGCTGCTGGTCGCCGTCGTCGTCTGGCTGGCTCTGCAAAAGCGCTGGAAGCCCATGGCGGCGTTTGCCGGCGTGTTCGCGGTTCCGGGTCTCCTTTGGCAGTTGCGCGCCAGCGCGGATTACGTGTCCGAGTTCTGGCTCGTCAATCCCTACGTCCCCGATTTGGGCCGGGCAGGTCCGGTGGAGCTTGTGGCAAGGGTCGCGGAGAACCTGTGGACCTACACGACGGACCATGTTCCGGCCGGTCTGACCGGTCTGGATGGCATTCCGGCCGCGGTCGTCGGTTTGCTCGTCGCGGCCCTTGCGCTCCGGGGGTGGATGCGGCGCGTGCGCGCGGGCCCGGGGGTCATGGAGATCTTCCTTCTTCTCTACGTCGGGCTTGTTCTGGCCTGGCCGGCCGCATGGTCGGGGGACCGCTTCGCCCTGCCAGTGTTCCCGCTGCTGCTGCTCTATGCCGGCGAGTCGGCCGCGCTGATGCTTCGGAGGTGGCCGGCGCGCGATCCCGATGCCGCGCGGTCGCCGTGGCCTGCCCGCGCCGTGGTGGTTGCGGCGGCCGCGGTCTTCCTGATCCCGGCGGGCAGGGTGTGGTATCAGCGGGCCGAGCGGGCCGGGCAGTGCCGGGCCTTACTGGGGTCCGTGGGCCCAATGGGGTGCACCCTGCGTACCGTCAGCGAGTTTCACATGATGGCGCTGTGGGCGGGCGGAAACCTGCCCGAGGGTTCGGTCGTCTTCAGCCGCAAGCCCCGGCTCTTCCACGTTTTCAGCGGGCTCCCCTCGGTCACGTTCCCGTTCACCACCGACGGCCGAAGCCTGCTCGTGCAGGCCGACTCCATGAGGGTCGGATACCTCGTGCGCGGCAACTGGGACACCACGGGCCCCATCTATGTCGATCCGGTGCTGAACGCCAGCCCGCACCGATTCTGCGTCGTTGCCCAGCTGGGCTACTCCCGCGAGTCTCCGGTCTCCATGCTGGCGATCGTGCCGGCCCTATCCGATGATGTCATGGTCCCCGACGAAACGGCGATCGCCGTGTTGGCGTGCCCGGACGCTGTGGACCACGTGCTGCCGTCCGCCGCGGATATCGCGTCAATGACGGTGCCGATCCTCGACCGAAGAACCCGCGACACCGAAACGTCAAGATGACAAGACAAACCGGCTGCCGGAGGCGTCTCCCGCCGACCGTTGCGGCGCTCGCCGTTCTCTGTTTCGTCCCCGTGCGATCTCTCCAGGCCCAGCCCACGCCGCCCAACGAGGAGTGGCGGCAGCTCCCGACGGAGCATTTCGTGGTCACGTACCCGGCCCGGCTGGGCGACCTGGCGGTGCGGGCGGCAACCGTGGCCGAGCGGGCGTATACCCTGCTGGCGGATCGATTCGTCGACACGCCATCGGTCCCGATCCAGCTGCTCCTGACCGATCACGCGGACATCGCCAACGGCTTCGCGTCCCCCAACCCGTACAACCGGGTTACCATCTTTGCCCGTCCGCCGACGGGAGGCGGCAGCATCTCGTACTTCGACGACTGGCTCGAACTGGTCGTCACCCACGAGCTCGTGCACACCTTCCACCTCGACATGACGGGTGCCGTCGGCCGCGTCGTCCGCAAGGTGTTCGGGCGGATGCCCGCCGTCTGGCCGGTCTTTCCGTCGGGTGCGACGCCCACCTGGATGACAGAGGGGCTCGCGACCTACTTCGAGTCGCAGCTCACCGGGGCGGGACGGGTCAAGGGCACCTGGCAGGAGATGGTGATGAGGGCGGCTGCCCTCGAAGGGTCGCTGGGGAGGCTGGACCAGGTGTCCGGGGATTCGCCGATCTGGCCCGCGGGTCATCGTCCCTACGTGTACGGATCACGCTACCTGGCGCACATGGCCGAGGCCTACGGCGAGCGGTCCATGGGTGACTTCGCGCGCGCCGTCGCGGGGCTGTGGGTCCCGTTCCGGCTCAACTCGGCCGCGCGTGACGCCTTCGGTACGACAATCTCCGACAGCTGGGAGGCGTGGAAGAACTACACGACCGAAACGTACCGGGCGGAGGCGGAGGCCCTTGCCGAATCGGCGCCGATCACGGCGGGGGAAACGGTGGCCGGCGGGGGACGGGTGGCCGAGCAGGCCATGGTCGCGCCCGACGGGGAACGGCTGGCCTTCGTCCGCTCGGACGGCGTGGACGCCGCCCAGATCCGCGTATCTTCGCCCGACGGATCGAATACCCGCCGTCTGACGCGCGTCAACGGCGTGGGGGGCACCCTTTCGTGGATGCCGGACGGTGGCCTGCTGTTCAGCCAGCTGGATTTCAACGACCCCTACCGCCTGACCAGCGATCTCTATCGCGCGGCGCCGGACGGCACCGTGCAGCGGCTCACGCGGCGCCAGCGCGTGACCTATGCGGACGTGTCGCCCGACGGAGCGCGGGCCGTGGCGGTGCAGGAGGGCGGAGGTACCAACAACCTGGTGATCGTGGATCTGGCGACCGGGGAAGTCACACCCCTCACGGACCCGCACGCCGCCCGCCACTGGGCCTTTCCGCGCTGGTCGCCGGCAGGCGACCGGATCGCAGCGGTGCGCTGGGTCGCGCCGGCGTTCATGGACATCGTCGTCCTGGACGAGAGCGGTACGGTGACTGTCGAAGTGACCCATGACCGCGCCATCGACACGACTCCGTTCTGGACCTCGGACGGCTCCACCATCATCTGGTCCTCCGACCGCACGGGAGTTCCCAATCTCTTCGCCGCCACGCTGGAGGGTGACTCGCCCGCGAGCATCCGCCAGGTCACGAATGTCCTCGGCGGCGCGTCGCAACCGTCGGTCGACCCGGCGGCCCGGTGGATTCACTTCTCCTCCTACCACGCCGACGGCTGGCACATCGAGCGGATCCCCTACGCACCCGAGGACTGGTTCGAGCCTCAGCCGACCAGCCCGCGCTTCGCCGGGGAGCCGACGCCTGTCGAGGCCGGAGCACCCGGGCCCGCCGCAGCCGCGGCATCGACAGCGGCCCATGCGCTCGACGAGAGCACCGGCCGCCCCGCCGGGGAGCGGAACTATCGGGCCGGGCCCACGTTGTTGCCGCGCTACTGGCTTCCGCTTTACACCCCCTCCGAGGAGGGGACCGACCAGAGCGACACGCGGCGTGAGGTGTTCGACCGGTCGATCGGCATGCGGCTGGTGGGCAGGGACCTCGTCGGGAGGCACGGCTACTCGATTGCCGGTCGTGTCGGTCTGAACGACAGGCGGTTCGGCGGCGCGTTCTCGTACAACTACAACGGCCTCGGAAACCCCACGTTCGGCCTGTCCCTGTCGCAGAGCCACGACGCCTCCTCGAGAACGCTTTCCGTGCGGTTCCCGGACGACTCCACGCGCGAGTTCTTCCTGCTCGAAAAGGAACGCCGGGCCTTCCTTTCCACCTCGCTTCTGCGACGGCGCTACCGCACGTCGACCGCCCTTTACGCAAGGGGTGGATTCGTGCGCGAAGAGCTGTCGCTGCAGGATCCCGAGGGCAACGCGGGACCGACCCTGACCAGCCCGGCGCCGCGCACGAGCTACACGGAACTGAGCGCCACGCTATCGGCGGCGAACACGCAGCGCCGCGCGATGTCCTTCTCGCGCGAAGACGGGCTGCGCGGCTTCGTCACCGCCAGGATCCGCCGCCAGCGCGGTGTGGATCCGGGAGATCGCGGCGTCATCGGTGCGGACCGCAGTTACGGAGAGGTCAGCGGCGAGTTGTCCGCCTACAAGGCGCTGGGGCGTCTCGGATTCGCCAATCACGTCCTCGGGCTGCGCTTCTCCGCGGGCGCGGCCGCCGGATCCGGGGCCGACCAGTTCCATTTCGACGCGGGCGGGGCGGAGGGCACGGTGGAATCCGTGACCGGCCTGGGGCTCTTCGGCGGATCCCCGCGGCTCTTCCCCGTGCGGGGCTACCGCAGCAACTACCGGTCGGGGCGGATCGCCTGGACGGGAAGCGTGGAATACCGCTTTCCACTTGCCGTGGTCGACCGGGGACTCGGCGCGTTTCCGCTCTTTTTCGACCGGATTCACGGTTCGGTCTTCGCCGACGCGGGCAACGCCTGGGGACCCACGCTTGGGCGGACGGGTTACGACAATCCCCGTCAGGCGATGCTGGCGAGCGTGGGTGCGGAATTGTCCGTGATCGTGGGGGCGCTGTATCTGCCGGGAACCACGATACGTGCGGGCGTCGGTCTGCCGCTGAGATTCGAGAACGATCCCGTGTTCTATCTGCGCGTGGGGAATCCGTTCTAGAACAGCCCGTGGACAAAATCCCCCCGGCATTCGAGCGGCGATGCATCCGGCCCGGGCGCTCTCAAGTCCGGTGGGCATTCCGCGCTTGACCACAAGGGGTTGGGGTATTACGTTACAGGCCCCACAACATCTGGTGCCTCCTGGTTGTTTTCCACATATGCAAATCATTGCCGGACATGACGTTCCAGCACCTTTCGACAGGGTCGGAACACTTTCGGATCCGGTTTTCCACACGCTGTCCGTCTGACACCCCAAGAAAAGGATTGGCGCCCCGATGACTCCGCCATCTCCGGCCCCGCGTCTGTTCGACGATCAGGTTCCGCATGACCTGGCCGCCGCCGGTCTTTCAGAGAATGCCCGCATCGTTCTTGCGCGCCGGTATCTCAAGAAGGACGAGGCCGGTCATCCCACCGAGGAGCCGGAGACGATGTTCTGGCGCATCGCCCGGGTCATTGCCGAAGAGGACAGGAAGCACGGGGTCTCGGAAGCCGCCGTGGAGGAGGTCGCGCGCAGCTTCTACGACTTGATGACGAGCGGCAAGTTCGAGCCGAATTCGCCGACGCTCATGAACGCGGGACGTCCGCTGGGCCAGCTCTCCGCGTGCTTTGTGCTGCCGGTCGAGGACGCCCTGTCGAACGATCGCAGCGGGATCTACGACACGCTGCGCGCGATGGCGCTGGTGCACCAGTCCGGTGGCGGCACGGGCTTTTCGTTCTCGCGGCTGCGTCCCGAGGGCGACACGGTGCGCTCCACGATGGGGGTGGCGTCGGGTCCCGTGTCGTTCATGCGCCTGTACGACGCCTCGACCGAGGTCGTGAAGCAGGGCGGCACCCGCCGCGGCGCGAACATGGGGATCCTCCGCGTGGATCATCCCGATATCCGCGAATTCATCCGTTGCAAGAACGACACGTCGCAGATCACCAACTTCAACATCTCGGTCGCGATCACCGATGCGTTCATGAGTGCGGTCGCGAACGACGAGGAATACGACCTCCTGAGCCCCCGGTCCGGCGAGGTCGTCGGGCGCGAAAAGGCCCGCGGCATCTTCGACATGATCGTCGAGGGCGCGTGGAAGACCGGCGAGCCGGGCGTCTTCTTCATCGACCGCGCCAACGAGCACAACCCGGTGCCGAGGCTGGGCTCCTACGAGGCCACCAACCCCTGTGGCGAGCAGCCGCTTCTACCGTACGACGTCTGCAATCTGGGCAGCATCAACGTCGGCTGCTTTGTCCGCGACGGGGACTTCGAAGGCCCGGAGGACGGCATCGACTGGGACGCGTTCCGCCGCGTAGTACACCTGTCCGTCCATTTCCTCGACAACGTGATCGACGCGAATCGCTATCCGCTGAAGGACATTACGGATCTCGCACAACAGATCCGACGCGTCGGCCTGGGGATCATGGGTTGGGCCGACCTGCTCGTTCGTCTGGGCGTCAGGTACGACTCGGACGAGGGCGTCGCCCTGGCGCGCACCGTCATGGCCTTCATCGAGGAGGAAACGAGGGTCGCGTCGGAGCGCCTCGCCGAGGTTCGGGGCGCTTTCCCGGCGTGGGAGGATTCGATCTGGGGTCCGGACAAGACGTGCGCGCGCGACGCTGCCGGCAAGCGCATTCGCGAGCACCGAAGGCTGCGGAACTGCAACCTGACGACGGTGGCCCCCACGGGGACCATATCGATCATCGCGGGGTGCAGCGGCGGCATCGAGCCCCTGTTCGCGGTGGCCTTCATGCGCAACCAGGCGGGGGTGATGATGCCCGACGTCAACGAGGACTTCGTCGCACGCGCCAGGGCGGAGGGTTGGTACACCCCCGAACTCATGGAGAAAATCGCCGAGCACGGGCACATCCACTTTGACGAAGTGCCCGAGGAGGTCCAGCAGGTCTTCCGTACCGCCCACGACATCACCCCCGAGTGGCATGTGCGCATGCAGGCGGCCTTCCAGGCCCATGTGGATTCGGCCATCTCCAAGACGACGAACTTCGCCTTCGAGGCTACCCGGGAGGACGTTCGCAAGATCTACGAGATGGCCTTCGAGATGGGGTGCAAGGGCGTGACCGTGTACCGTGACGGGTCCCGGCCGATGCAGGTGCTGTCCACCGGCAAGACCGGCCAGGAAGAGGGTGTCGAAGCTTCGGGCGAAATGGAGGACCTGCGGGGACAGCTTGCGGACTCGAGGGCGAAGACGCACGAACTCGAGGGCGAGATGGACAGGCTCCGCCAGGAGCTGGATGAGCACGACCGGAATGCCGCGGCGTCGCGCCACAAGCGGAAGCGGCCGTCGATGCTGAGCGGACGCACGATGAAGATGGATTCTCCCCTGGGCGACCTCTACGTCACCATAAACGAGGACGACCAGGGCAAGCCATTCGAGGTCTTCTGCACCCTGGGCAAGGCGGGCGGGGCGGCGATGGCCGACTCGGAGGCCATCGGGCGACTGATTTCGCTTTCGCTACGGTCCGGCATACCGATCACGGCCGTGCGTGACCAGCTGCGGGGGATCTCCTGCGATCGCGCCGTGGGCGTGGGTCCCCAGAAGGTCCTGTCGGCTCCCGATGCGATTGCCCAGGCTCTGGAGCGGTACATGTCCGAGAAGCAGGGCGTCCAGGCGGAGTTGCCCATAAACGTGCCGGTGGCGGCGGCCCCGGGAGGGGGGGGCGGTGCGGCTGTGCAGCCGGACCATAGCCCGTTCGTGGACCACACCGCGACCACGCTGGGGGCGTGTCCGGAGTGCGGAGCGGGACAGCTTGCGTTCGAAGAGGGGTGCAAGCGGTGCTACGTCTGCGCCTTCTCGGAGTGCGGGTAGGGGGTCCCTCAGGACCCTCCCGCCGGCTTCCGGTAGTCCAGCGGCGGATCCCGGTCGCCGACCAGCGACACGTACTCGAAGTCGGGTCCGACCCGCTCCCGGTACTCCGCCTTCGCCGCCTCCAGCAGTTCCGCGTCCGTGAAAAGGTCGACGGCGGTCATTGCCAGCGTCTTGGCGGCCACCACCATCCCCTTCTCACCGATCGACATCCCGCCGGCCGCGATGGCCTGCCATGAATGGGCCGGCGTTCCCGGGACCCACGTCGCGGTCCCGATTCCCACGGTCGGAACCACCCAGCTGACGTCGGCGACATCGGTCGAGCCTCCGCCCCGGCGGGGCATGTAGGGCTGAATCTCGGCCGCGCTCTCGAGCGGCGGCGTGTTGGCAAGCGTTTCCTGGATCATCGCCGCGAACTCCTTCTCTGCCTCGTCGTAGACCACTCCGCCCACCCGCTCAAGGTTCGCCTGAGCCCGGCGCTGCAGAACGTTGTTGCTGAGCATGGCGTAGATCCCGTGGATGACCTCGAACTCCATGGTCGTCCCCGTTCCAAGGGCCGCGCCCTCGGCCGCGAGCACCACCCGGTCGAAGATCGCCCTGGCCCTCTCGGAGTCCGGATTGCGCACGTAGTAGTAGACTTCCGCGAAGTCGGGAACCACGTTCGGCGCTGCCCCCCCGGAGGTGATCACGTAGTGAATCCGCGTCTCCTGCGGAACGTGTTCCCGCAGCATGTTGACCATGCTGTTCATCGCCTCTACCCCGTCGAGCGCCGAGCGGCCCTGGTCCGGCGCGCCCGCGGCGTGGGCCGAGGTCCCGTGAAAGCGGAACTTGGCCGACTTGTTGGCCAGCGACGAGGACGGGCTGGCGCTGTTGGCGCTGCTCGGATGCCAGTGGAGAACCGCGTCGACATCGGCGAAAAGCCCTCCGCGCACCATGTACACCTTGCCGGCGCCGCCCTCCTCGGCGGGCGTGCCGTAGACCCGCACCGTGCCGGACGTTCCGGACGACGCCAGCCAGTCCGCGACCGCCAATGCCGCCGCCACGGAGCCGGTCCCGAACAGGTGGTGTCCGCACGCATGACCGGCACCCATCTCCGGACGTGGCGCGCGCATCGGGCTGCGGTCCTGGGTGATTCCGGGCAGCGCGTCGAACTCGGCCAGGATCCCGATCACCGGAGAACCTTCCCCCCAGCTGGCGACGAAGGCGGTGGGCATGCCCGCCACACCGCGCTCGACCTCGAAGCCGGCCTCGCTCAACCGGGCCTGGAGCAATCCCGAACTCTCCACTTCCTGGTAGCCGACCTCGGCAAGGTCCCAGATCTGCTGGGCCGTGGAGCCGTACGCGTCCGCGCGGGCCTCCACATGCGCCATCACGGATTCGTAGCCGGTCTGGGCGGCCGCATGACCCGGCGGGGCCAGAAGGGTGGTCGCAATCAGAATGGTCGTGAAACGTGTGCCCATTGGTTGCCTCGGTCCGATGTTGGAGGTGTGGGGGTGAGACCGGCGTTCGCGACGATACGCCGATCATCAAACATATACGGCCCGCGGCCTGTGCGCCCGCCAGCAGTGTCTGCCGGGCCGCGAGGGTGTACACAGCGTCCGGAAGTCACGATTTTCCTTCCTTCGTCGAGACCAACCGTTTTCCCGCGGGAGTAGCGAATGCCGCGCAGAGATCACGTCCGCGTCGCCGCCGTGCAGCCACGCGGCTATCCGTTCGACACGGCGGGCGCAGTGGAGCACCTGTGCGCGGCCACCGCCGAGGCGGGGGCGCAGGGGGCCGAACTCGTACTCTTCCCCGAGGCTTTCGTCGGCGGCTACCCCTGGGGCCTCGCGTTCGGCACCTCGGTCGGAGGCCGCAAACCGGCCGGCCGGCGCACGTTCGGGCGCTATCACGACGCCGCGATCACGGTCCCCGGCCCCGAGACGGACGCAATGGGCCGCGCCGCCAGCGAGGCGGGCGTCTACCTGGCCGCCGGCGTGATCGAGAAGGGCGCCGGCCACTCTCCGGGAACGCTCTTCTGCACGCTCCTCTACTTTGCACCCGATGGCACCATCGCCGGGCTGCACCGCAAGCTCAAGCCCACCGCGGCGGAGCGACTGATCTGGGGAGAGGGCGACGGGAGCACCCTGCCCGTCCTCGATACCCCCTTCGCGCGCGTCGGGGGACTGATCTGCTGGGAGAACTACATGCCGCTGGCGCGCATGGCCATGTACGGCAAGGGCGTGGAGATCTACCTGGCGCCCACTGCGGACTCACGCGACCGCTGGCAGGCCACCCTGCGCCATATCGCGCTGGAGGGCCGCTGCTTCGTGATCGGCTGCAACCAGTTCGTCACCAAGGAGCACTACCCGCACGATATCGAGATCCTCGCCGAGTACGACGACTGGCCGGACACGCTGTCCCGGGGAGGGACCGCCATCTACGGCCCGCTGGGCGAACGCATCGCCGGTCCCCTGCACGGGGAAGCGGGCGTGATCCACGCCGACCTCGATCTTGGCGACATCCCGCGCGCCAAGTTCGACTTCGACGTCGTGGGCCACTACGCGCGACCGGACGTCTTCGATTTCCGCATCCGCGAGGAACCGTTGACGGCGGTAGGGATTTCGCCGCCGAATCGTTAGAATAAATATCCCGCAAAACCGGAATATCTTTCATACCCAAGGATTAATCGGAAATGACTACAGCCACCGCCAGCCCCAAATCCTCCCTTACCGACCGGTACCTGGACGAGGCAGAGCGCTTCTCCGCGCACAACTATCACCCCCTTCCGGTGGTGCTGGACCGCGGCGAGGGGTCGTGGGTATGGGACGTCGACGGGAACCGCTACCTGGACATGCTCAGCTCGTACTCCGCACTGAACCAGGGACACCGGCACCCCGTCGTCCTGAAGGCCGCGCGCGACCAGCTGGATCGCCTCACGCTAACGTCGCGCGCCTTCCACAACGACCAGATGGGCCCCTTCCTGCGGGAACTCTGCGAGGCGTCGGGGTTTGACGCGGCGCTGCCGATGAACACGGGGGCCGAAGCGGTGGAGACCGCGATCAAGATGGTGCGCAAGTGGGGATACCAGGTTCGCGGGGTCCTGGACGGCCAGGCCGAGATCATCGTGTGCGAGGACAACTTTCACGGACGCACGACCACGATCGTCGGCTTCTCGTCCGAAGAGCAGTACCGGGAGGGCTTCGGTCCGTTCACCCCGGGATTCAAGCTGGTGCCGTACGGAGATGTCGACGCGCTCAGGCGGGCCATCGGGCCCAACACCGTCGGCTTCATGGTCGAGCCCATACAGGGCGAGGCGGGGGTGGTCGTCCCGCCCGACGGCTACCTGCGGGAGACCGCGGCGATCTGCCGGGACAGCGGCGTGGCCTTCGTCGCCGACGAGATCCAGACGGGGCTCGGCCGTACGGGCCGGCTCTTCTGCTGTGACTGGGAGGGCGTGCGCCCGGACGTGCTCGTCGTGGGCAAGGCGCTGGGCGGCGGGGTATACCCGGTGTCGGCGGTGATCGCGGACGCCGAGTTCATGGACGTCTTCCGGCCGGGCGACCACGGATCCACCTTCGGCGGCAACCCGCTGGGCGCGGCCGTGGGCCGGGCGTCGCTGCGCGTCATCCTCGACGACGACCTGTCACGGCGCTCCGACGAGCTCGGATCGTGGTTCATGGACCGTTTGCGCGCGATCGCCTCGCCGCACGTCGAGGAGGTGCGCGGCAAGGGTTTGCTCATCGGCGTGGTGATCAGGGAGTCGTCCGGGACCGCGAGGCCGTTCTGCGAGGCGCTGCAGGAGCGCGGCATCCTCGCGAAGGAGACGCACCAGCAGATCGTCAGGTTCGCGCCGCCCCTGACGGTGGAGCGGGACGACCTCGACGCCGCGCTGGTGGAGATCGAGGCTGTTCTGAGGTAGAAGACCGGCCGGGCTGCGGGCCGGGCCGCGAACCCGGTCGGCCGCAGATTGGTCCCGGTCTACTCGCGGCCGCCGCCACCGGACGGGGTCAGCCGCCCGGTGCGGCGATCGTGCCCCGCCTGGAGGTGTCGATTTCGGCCGCTTCGCCCTCGTCGAACAGAACCGCGCCGATCTGCCCGTAGAGGAAGTCGCGCGACTCCGCCTTGCGGGGGTCGAGCCCGTAGTGGTTGATCAGCAGGGTCTGGTGCTGAAGCCAGTCCCGCCAGCAACCTGCGCAGATCTCCCGCTGAATCCGCTCCCCGAGCTCCGATCGAAACGGCGGACGGGGCAACGCGGGTACCGGATCTCCCGGGTGGCGGCGGCAATCGATGGTGTTCACGCGACAAGATAACATCGCCGGAACGGTTCCGGAGCACGGCAGCGCGCCCCCCGGACGAGGCGCCGTCCGCGCGGCCGCATCTGGACGCTGGTTCGCCGAGGCTTAGATTTGCTCTCATGCATCGAATGCAGGCAACGGAGGTACATGATGTCTTCAGCGAGAACGCCCGAGACCAATTCCGCGGCAAACGGCGAGGGCCCCCTGTTCAGCAAGGAACAGCTGGCGCACCTGGAAAACAGGCTGCTGGAGGAGCGGAGCAGGGCGCTCCGCGGCCTGGGCGTTTTCAACCAGGCGGCCCAGGAAGACCGGGGGGCCGTCGATTCGGACCTGGCGGCCTACACCGATCACATGGCGGATCAGGGGACCGAGGCGATGGAGCGGGAGAAGGCAGCCCTCTTCGCGACCAAGGAGGGGCGCTACCTCTACAGGCTTCAGGAGGCGCTTCGCCGCCTGTACCGCGACCCGGACAACTTCGGCCGCTGCCACGGCACCGGGAAGCCCATCACCTTCCAGCGCCTTGACGCGCTACCTCACGCCCGTTACTGCATCGAGTACAAGCTGGAATTGGAGGAGCGGGAGGGCTGACCCGGGCGGGTTCACCTCATCGCTGCCAGGAGCTTCTGGCCCAGGACCTTCGCCTGCCAATCCCGCACGCCGTCGACAGCGGCGAGTTCCTGAAGACTCTGCGGATTTGCGGCCGCTACAGCGCGCAGCACGTTGTTCGCCATGACGCGGCCGCGGTCCAGCGTCAATTCGCCGGCCACCCGGTTGCGTGCGGCCTTCAGGCGCTCGAAGGTGGCCTCTTCTTCCGGGGTCGGGCGCGTTCGCGTCCTTGCCGGAAACGGGTAGGGCGACAGCTCGGCGGCGCGGAGGCGGTCAACCTCCTCCAACGCGCGCAGGAGCGATTCGCCCCTGCTGTGGGCGAGCCGGGCCGGGAATCCCCTCACCCCCGCAAGCCGATGAAGGGAGTTGGGAGACCTGAGGACAACCTCCAGCAGCGCGGCGTCGGAAGCCACTCTGAACGGAGCACGGTCCAGGTCGCGCGCGACGGTGTCCCGCCAGCCGATGACGGCGCGGAGCGCGGTGACGGCCCGCGGGTGCAGACGGCGTGCCTCCCTGAAGCGAGTCACAGGATCGACCGGCGGCGCCGGTGTGTCGGGGGATGTCGCATTTCGGACGAGCCACGCGCACTCCTCCTCCGCCCAGGATGTGCGGCTCACCTCTCGCAGCCGCTCGCCGAGAACGTCGGCCAGGCGATGGAGGTAGCGCGTGTCCCCTGCGGCGTACTCGACCATCTCCGCCGACAGCGGCCGTCGAGCCCAGTCCGCCTTCTGAAACTTCTTGGAGACCCGAATGCCGAGGTGTCGTTCGAGCAGCGCCTGCAGGCCCACCGCGGGCTCTCCGAGAAGACCGGCCGCCACCTGGGTGTCGACCAGGTTGGCCACCCCGATGTCGAGATCGCGGCGCAGGAGACGGAGATCGTAGGCCGCGCCGTGCATCAGCACCCGGCGTTGCGGGCTCTCCAGTGCCTTCAGTGTGGGGGTGAGGTCAACCGCGAGAGGGTCCAGCACGAACGTCTGCTGCGGTGTTGAGAGCTGTACCAGGCAGAGCCGGTCCGAGTAGCGGTGGTAGCCCGCGGCTTCGCAGTCGACGGCGATGGCGTCGGCCACGGCGATGGCACGCCCCGCTTTCCGTGCAAGCTCGGGTGTGTCCACGTAAGACGTGACTCTCGGCAAGTTGTCGCGCGTCCGTTCGGGTGAAGCCGTCGCAAGTGGTCGGCCGCAACAAACTAACCTAGCTTCACTCCCAGCGTTCCACGATGCGCGCGGATGGCACTCACGGCTGCGGTCCTGGAGGCCACGCGTCCTACCGGAAGGAGTGTGTTGCAGCGGATGCTGAGAACGAAAGTGGTCGCGACGATGGGGCCGGCCAGCTCCACGCCGGAGGTCGTCACCGATCTTGCACGTGCCGGGATGGACATCGCACGGATCAACATGTCCCACGGCAACCATGAGCACCATCGGCACGGCGTGCGGCTGGTGCGGGAAGCCGCACGAAAGGTCGGCCGCCCCGTCGCCATCCTGGCCGACCTTCAGGGACCCAAGCTCCGCGTTGGAAGCCTCGAGAAGCCCATGACCCTGAACGACGGCGACGTGGTCACGATCGCGCCCGACGGCGAGCAGTCGCCGGGCGAGATTCCGACCGGCTACACCCAGCTCGCCGACGAGGTCACGCGTGGCACGCAGGTGCTCCTCGACGATGGGCAGCTGGAGCTGGAGTGCATCAGGACCGATGGGCGGCGCGCGGTCTTCAAGGTGGTTCGTGGCGGGCTCCTCCGTTCGCGCAAGGGCATCAATCTGCCGGGCATCGCCGTGAAGACGCCGGCGGTGACCGAAAAGGACAGCGAGGATCTGGACTTCGCCCTCGAAATGGATGTCGAGTTCATCGGACTTTCGTTTGTTCGCAACGTCAACGATGTGCTTGGACTGAAGGACCGGATCAAGGGCCGGGCATGGCTCGTCAGCAAGATCGAGAAGGCTCAGGCGCTCGAAGAGCTCGACGGAATCATGTCGTTCAGCGACGCCGTCATGGTGGCCCGGGGCGACCTCGGGGTGGAGTTGCCCTTCGCATCCGTGCCGCTTGCCCAAAAGCGGATCATACAAGCGGCGAACGGACACGGCTGCCCGGTCATCACGGCGACGCAAATGCTCGAGTCGATGACCATGTACCCGCGCCCGACCCGGGCGGAAACGTCGGATGTGGCGAACGCGATCATCGACGGAACCGACGCGGTGATGCTTTCGGGAGAGACGGCGGTGGGCAAGTTCCCCGTGAGGACGGTGGAGGTCATGGTCGGCATTGCGCGCGAAATTGAACGGAGCGGCGTGCTCGAGAAAGGGCCCCACTATCTGGACCAGATGGGACCCATCCGCCGTCGCGGAGCCTCTCCCCGTGAGCACGCGGTCGCCGCTTCGTCGGTGCGCGCGGCGCGGGATCTGAACGCACCGGCGATCATCGTGATCACCCGCAGCGGTTTCTCGGCCCGGCTGGTCGCATCCTACCGTCCTCCCATCCCGGTCTTCTCCGTCTGCACCGACCGCAAGGTCCAGCGCCAGCTCTCCGGGGTGTGGGGCGTGCAACCGGTATTGGCGGAGCGCGGGGAGATCACCTACCAGAACCTGACCGACTTCGGCAAGCGCGTCGTGCTCGGCTCCGGCATCGGCCAAACCGGCGATCCGGTGATCGTGACGTCGGGCCTGCCGTTTCACTCACCCGGCTCGACCAATACCATGCGTATCGAGCAGCTGTAGCACGCGTCCATCCAGCGGCGGCGAGAGACCATCGAATTGCGCTTGACCTTTCTTGGGACCGGCACCTCCTTCGGCGTTCCCGTGATCGGGTGCACATGCGCCAACTGCACGTCGTCGGACCCGCGCGACAGAAGAACGCGTCACGGAGCGCTGCTGACGCTGGAGAGCGGGAACCTCCTTGTCGACACCCCGCCCGAACTGCGGCTCCAACTGCTCGCCGCAGGCGTCGACCGCGTCCATGCGGTCTGGTACACGCACCTTCACGCCGACCACGTTCACGGGATCGACGACGTGCGCATCTTCTCCTCTCGGGGGCGTGGCCCGGTCCCGACCTATCTGCCCGAGGAATCGCGGCCGGAAATGGAGTCGCGATTCTCCTACATCTTCGATGACAGCGTCGCGGTGGCCAGGGGGACCAGCAAGCCGAAGCTGGAACTGAGTACGTACGTGGAAAACGTGGCGGTGGCCGTGCTCGGCGCCGACATCACGCCGTTCAGGGTTCCCCACGGCCCTGCTGACGCGTTCGGCTTCCGTGTGGGTTCGCTCGGATACGTAACCGACGCAAAGCGCCTCCCCGCGGCGGCCCGGGGCATCCTGGACGGAGTCGAGACTCTCGTGCTGAACGCGCTCTGGTGGGGCCGGCCGCACCCCACGCACTTCAACATCGAGGAAGCCGTGGAGGCCGCGCGCGACATCGGGGCCCGCCGGACGTTCCTGACTCACCTCACCCATTTCGTCGGGTACCGCGACCTGGCGGCGGCCCTTCCACCGGGGATCGAGCCCGCGTACGACGGCCTCGTCGTGGATCTGGGCTAGCCGCCCGTGGACAAGAGCGTGACCTCCCCGACGATCGACTTTGCCAACGCGTTGGCGGGCGTGGTCCCGGGGACCGGAATCGACCCGGGCCGGCTTCGCGGCGACCTGGCCGCGCGCTTCCGGGACGCCCACGCGGCGGTGGCGGCGCGCAGGCGCTCCGGCGAGATGGGGTTCTTCGAGCTGCCCGCCGATCACCATCTCGCCGAGCGCACCGCGGCTGCCGCCGCGACGGTGGCCCGGCGCTGCGAGTCCCTGGTCGTCATCGGGATCGGCGGGTCCGCGCTCGGCACCGCCGCGCTGAGGGACGCCCTGCTGCCACCCTCGTGGAACGAGCTGGACGCGGCCTCGCGCGGCGACCGTCCGCGGCTCCACCTCATGGACAACCCGGATCCGGATTCCGTCGCTGCGCTGCTCGGCCGCCTGGATCCGGCGGGCACCTGCTTCAACGTGGTCAGCAAGTCGGGATCGACCGCTGAGACCATGGCCCATTTCCTGATCGCCTGGGAGTGGGTGGAGTCCGCGTTGGGTCCAGGCGGGTTGCGGGACCGTTTCGTCGTGACGACATCGCCTGGGCGCGGTGGCCTGCGCGGGCTCGCCAGGGACCATGGTCTCTGCACACTCGACGTGCCCCACGCCGTGGGCGGGCGGTTCTCGGTGCTGTCGCCCGCCGGACTGTTCCCGGCGGCTGCGACGGGCATCGATATCGACTCGGTGCTGGCAGGCGCCGCGGAGATGGCCACACGCTGCTCCACCCCGGAGCTGCCGGGGAATCCCGCGGGAATCCTCGCGACGCTGTTGCACGTCGCCGACACCGAAATGGATTGCCATGTGCAGGTCTTCATGCCGTACGCCGACCGTTTGCGGGGACTGGCATACTGGATACAGCAGCTCTGGGCCGAATCGCTCGGCAAGTCGGTCGACCGCGCTGGCCGGCTCGTCGAGAGCGGGCCCACCCCTCTGCCGTCCTTCGGCGCCAGCGACCAGCATTCGCTTCTGCAGCTGCTCATGGAGGGGCCTCGAGACAAGATCGTCGTCTTTCTGGGCAGGGACGCGCCGGAGCGGGACGTGGATATCCCGGCGCGTTTCGCGGAAGAGCCGGCGCTGGCCTATCTCGGTGGTCACACGCTGTTCGACCTCCTGGACGCCGAACGCCGCGCAACCTCCGAGGCGTTGAGGAGGGAGGGACGCCCGAGCCTCGCCGTGATGACGGAGCGACTGGACGCGCATGCCGTTGGGAGCCTGTTGATGCTCTTCCAGATCGCGGCCGTATACTCGGGTGAGCTCTACGATGTGAATCCCATGGATCAGCCGGGGGTCGAACTGGGGAAGAAGTTGACCTTCGGTTTGATGGGACGTGACGGATACGCCCGACCCGAGGTGCCCCCGTCCGATTCACGTTGGCGTGTCTGATCCGGCGCGTGTAGCTTAATCGGCGCCGGGTGATTCGGTCTCCGAAATGGAGTCAACGGCAACCATCCAGGAGGAGAGGATGAGTTCTGGAGAAGATCAACACACTGTAATAATCGAGAAGGACCGCGGTCCCGAAATCGGAGCGTTTCTTGTCGGGGCGCTCGTCGGAGCGGGTCTCGCGCTACTCTTCGCGCCGGGATCGGGCACCGAAACGCAGCGGCGGATCCGTAAACAGGCGAAGAAGCTGAGGGAGCTCACCGAGGAACGGGTCCGGGGGCTGCGCGAGGACCTCGGAACGCGGATGGACTCGGCGAAGGGCGTGGTGGCGCAGGGACGGCAGATGGCGACGGAAGCCCGCGGCGAACTGGAAGAGAAGCTGGAGCGGTCGAAGGCGGCCTACCGCGCGGGCATCGAGGCGGCTCGCACGGAGTCGCAACGGCAGCTTGCAGACGGCGAGAGCCCGCAAGCGTCAGAAGGGGACGCCTGACAGCAACGCGATACTGTATCCGGAGGAGCCCAACCACGTGAAGATCTACCTGGACACCGCCAACCTGGACGAAATCCGCGAAGCCGCCAGTTGGGGAATCCTGAGCGGCGTAACGACGAATCCCAGCCTGATGGCGAAGGAGACCGGAGCCGATTTCGAGGACACGATCCGGACCATCGCCGGCCTCGTCGACGGCCCCATCAGCGCCGAGACCGTCTCGGAGGACGCCGACGGCATGGTCGCCGAGGGAAGAGAGTACGCGAACTGGCACCCCAACGTGATCATCAAGGTGCCGAGCACCCCGGCGGGGCTGCAGGCCGTACACCGGCTCGGGCAGGAAGGCATCCGCTGCAACGTGACGCTGGTCTTCAATGCGAACCAGGCGCTGATGGCCGCTTTGGCGGGCGCGTTCGTGGTGTCGCCGTTCGTCGGGCGGGTCGACGACATGTCCCACGACGGGATGGAGCTGATCCGGGAGATTGCCGCCATCTTCGAGCAGAATCCGGACATCCACACCCGGATCCTCGCCGCTTCGATCCGTCATCCCCGCCACGTGATCGAGTCCGCCCTGGCCGGGGCCCACATTGCCACCTGCCCCTTCAAGGTCCTCCGGCAGAGCATGAAACACCCCCTTACCGACCGCGGGATGGCCAGCTTCCTCGCCGACTGGAAGGCGCGAGAGGCGACCATGGCGGTGACGGCGGGGGCAGGGGTCTGATCTCTTGGGCGCGCCACCGCCCGGTGGCTCGCGGCGCGTCGTTGCCCGCAACAGGAAAGCCCGGCACCAGTACGAGGTCATGGACACCTGGGAAGCCGGGTTGGTGCTGCTGGGAACCGAGGTGAAGTCAATCCGCGCGGGCAAGCTGGCGTTTCAGGACGCGCACGCGCGGACCCAGGCGGGCGAAATGTGGCTGCACAACCTCCACGTGGCGCCCTACGAGGCCGGGAATCGCTGGAATCACGACGAGACCCGTCCGCGCAAGCTGCTGCTGAATCGCAACGAGATCCGGCGAATCACCGCGCGAGCCGAGGAAAAGGGGCTCTCGATCATCCCCCTGGACGTCTATTTTCGCGGGGGCAGGGTCAAGGTCACGCTGGCGCTGTGCCGCGGCAGGAAGCACCGGGACCGGCGGGAGGCGTTGCGCCGCAGGACCATGGAGCGCGAGGCGGAGAGAGCGATGAAGGACCGAGGCCGGTGAGCACGGCGCGCGAGGTGTTCGGCACCCGCTTCGCCAACCCGGTGCTCATGGCCGCCGGCACCTGCGGCTTCGGCGAGCCGCTCATCGACGTCATGACCCCCGACGAGGTGGGAGGACTCGTGACCAAGTCGGTCACGCTCGCGCCCCGGTGGGGAAACGCCCCGCCTCGCGTGGCCGAGTACCGGGGTGGAATGCTCAACTCCGTCGGTCTCGCGAATCCCGGATTGAAGGGAGTCCGCGACCGGAAACTGCCCTGGATGCGGCGCCATCTCGGAGGTCTTCCCGTCCTGGTTTCGGTTGCGGGGGCCACGGTGGACGAGTACGACGCGGTTGTCACGGGACTGGAGGAGGAGGACGGACTTGTCGGGTTTGAACTGAACCTCTCCTGCCCGAACGACGCCAATCTGCACGGGACGCCGTTCTGTCTCGACGGCGATGCGATGCGCGAGGTGCTGGATCGCGTGCGGCGGCGGACCTCGCGCCCGCTGCTGGTCAAGCTGGCGCCGAACGATCCCGACATCGGCGCGACCGCGGCCCTGGCCGTGCGGCACGGCGCCGACGGCATCACGGCCATCAATACGCTCCCGGGACTGCTCAGCGACGCTGCCGGGAAGCCTCGGCTCGGGGCCGGCCAGGGCGGCGTGAGCGGCCCCGCGCTGCTGCCGGCCGGCCTGGCTGCGGTGCGGAAGGTCGTCGAGGCGGTGGACGTGCCGGTGGTGGGCGTGGGCGGGATTCTCACGGGCACGGACGCGGAAACCTATCTTGCCGCGGGCGCGTCGCTCGTACAGGTCGGGACCGGATCATTCGCGGATCCGCGTTGCGCCGGCAGGGTCGCGCGCCAACTCGCCATAAGGAGCTGGAGCTCGTGAACGACCGGGTGATCGTCGCACTGGACGCCTCGAGCGCCCAGCGTGCGCTGCAGCTGGTCGACCGCATCGGGCCGCGGTGCCGTTTCTACAAGGTGGGGCTCGAGCTCTACACGGCAGCCGGACCTGGGGTGGTGCGTGAACTGCGCGAACGGGGACACGAGGTCTTTCTCGACCTCAAGCTGCACGACATCCCGAACCAGGTGGCGGGCGCGACCGCCAGGGCGGCCGAACTCGGGGTGACGTTCCTCACCGTGCATGCGATGGGGGGACGGGACATGCTGGCGGCCGCGGCCGCGGCGGCGAGGGGGTCGGTCGGGCTCCTGGGGGTGACCGTGCTGACGTCGCTCGAGGAGGAAGGGCTGGGCGCGGTGTTCGGGCGCAGCGTGCCGGACGTGGGCCGGGAGGCCGATCGCCTGGCGGCCATGGTGGGAGAGGCGGGGTTGGCCGGGGTCGTGTGTTCGGCGGCCGAGGCGGCGCGGCTGAGAGCCGGGATGGGTCCAGGCGGCGCCATCGTCACTCCGGGGATCCGGCTTGCCGGCGACGCGGTCCACGACCAGCGGCGCGTGCGGACGGCCGGCCAGGCATTCCAGGGCGGTGCCACCCACATCGTGGTGGGCCGCCCGGTGACCGGTGCTTCCGACCCGGCGGCGGCCTTCGCGCGCATCGTCGCGGACGCCCGCGACGGACGCTGACACGCGACACGACGCGTGCGCCTATATTTCACCACCCATAGCCCGCTGGACGCCGGAATGAACCCGCTGGACGCCGGATGAAACTCTACGACTCGCTGCGCCGCGACACCTGCGGCTTCGTGCCGCTGAACCCGGGACGTGTCACCGTCTACGGCTGCGGACCGACGGTGTACGACTTCGCTCACATCGGCAACTTCCGCGCCTTCATGGTATACGACCTGCTCCACCGCCACCTGAAGTGGCGTGGCTACGAGGTGGACTTCGTCGTGAACTTCACCGACGTTGACGACAAGACCATCGCCGGTGCGAGTGCGGCGGGACAGCGGCTTGCGGAGCACACCGCGCCCTTCGTCGAGGCATTTCGAGAAGATTCGCGGACGCTCGGATTCCTCCCGTTCTCGCGTCATCCGCGCGCGACCGGGTACATACCCGCCATGCTGGACTTTGTCGAGCGGCTCGTGCGGAGTGGCACCGCCTACCACGCCGCCGACGGTTCCGTCTACTACGACGTGTCGGCCTTCGGCGGCTACGGCCGCCTCTCCGGGAAGGGAACGGAGACCGGCACCGCGCGCTCGCGCATTGCGGCGGACGAGTACGAGAAGGGCGACTCCCGTGACTTCGCGCTCTGGAAGGCCGTGCAGCCGGGCGACCGGGAGGTGGGGGCGGTGTGGGATTCTCCCTGGGGGCCGGGCAGGCCGGGGTGGCACCTGGAGTGCTCGGTCATGGCCCGGGCCCTCCTGGGGGACACGATCGACATCCACCTTGGGGGCGAGGACCTGCTCTTCCCGCATCACGAGAACGAGATCGCGCAGTCGGAGGTGGCGACCGGCCGGCCGCTCGCGCGTTTCTGGATGCACGTGAAGCACCTGAAGGTCGACGATCGCAAGATGTCCAAGTCGCTCGGGAACTTCCACACCGTGCGCGAGCTCGTCGACCAGGGCCATGATCCCGCCGCGATCCGCTGGGTGCTCCTGTCCGCCCACTACCGCAGCGAACTGAACTTCACGAGAGATGGGCTGGAGGACGCGACCAACTCGGTTCAGCGCCTGCTCGACCTCCGGCACCGCGTCCGGGAAGCGCCGACGGCACCCGGGCCGGGAGGGACACTGGCCGCCGTCGCGCGCGAACATCTCGCGGCGTTCGGCCGGGCGCTGGATCAGGATCTGAACGCGCCCCGCGCCATGGCCGCGCTGTGGGCGCTCGCGAGGGACGTCAACACGGGCCTCGACGGAGCCGGTGGCGGGATTGCGGGCGAGGACCGTGCCGAAGTGCTCACCGTGCTCGGCGAGATGGATGCGGTGCTCGGCATCCTGGACCTTGCCGCCGGCAGCCGCGAGGTCGGCGACGAGGCCGAGGAGTGGATCCGCCGGAGAGTGGAGGCCCGCAACCAGGCCCGCGCGCGGCGCGACTTCGAGACCGCGGACCGCCTCCGCGACGAGCTGGCGGCCGAGGGTGTGCAACTGGAGGACGGGCCGGAGGGTACGAGGTGGAAGCAGGTGCACGTCGGCACCTCCGCGAAGAGTGGTTGACCCCGGCCGCGACTCGCCGCCGCAAGGATGGACCGGACGGACGGGTCCACTTCCCTGCAGCCGGAATCGGAGGCAACTTTCCGAAGCGCTGACGTAGCTCAGTTGGTAGAGCAGCTGATTTGTAATCAGCAGGTCCGGGGTTCGAGTCCCCGCGTCAGCTTGTCCGATGGAAACCGACATTGATGCTCGTCGACCAAACAGTTATCTTTCTTTGCTCGTTTCCATCCGAGCCCGGGGACGCCGACAGCCAGCTTGGCGGGCAGGGGTGGGAACGTGTTTTTTGGTGGGGTACCGAAGCGGCCAAACGGGGCAGACTGTAAATCTGCTGGCAGACGCCTACGTAGGTTCGAATCCTACCCCCACCATGGAGGCACCCCGGAGCTGGGCCCGGGGTCCCTCCGATGGCTGCGGGAGTAGCTCAGTTGGCTAGAGCATCAGCCTTCCAAGCTGAGGGTCGCCGGTTCGAATCCGGTCTCCCGCTCTCGGTCGGCCCGGGTTGTCCCGGGGCGAACCGGTGCGACACGAGGTGCTCTGGTAGCTCAGTGGTAGAGCGCTTCCTTGGTAAGGAAGAGGTCGCGGGTTCAATCCCCGCCCAGAGCTTGGCGGGACGGGGAGCGAATCCGGGCCGCGGGACGTGAACGACAACGGCAGGACGACATCGGGCAATCGGGAGTGCCCGCGTCAAGGACCTCAATTCAAACGGGGGTAGAATGGCGAAGGAGACCTTCGAGCGGACGAAGCCGCACGTGAACGTGGGGACGATTGGGCACGTGGACCACGGGAAGACGACGTTGACGGCGGCGATCACGCTGTCGCAGGCGAAGAAGTTTGGTGGGGACGCGATCGCGTTCGACGAGATCGACAAGGCGCCTGAGGAGCGGGAGCGTGGGATCACGATTGCGACGGCACACGTGGAGTACGAGACGGCGAATCGGCACTACGCGCACGTGGACTGTCCGGGGCACGCGGACTACGTGAAGAACATGATCACGGGTGCGGCGCAGATGGACGGGGCGATTCTGGTGGTGAGCGCTGCGGACGGACCGATGCCGCAGACGCGGGAGCACGTGCTGTTGGCGCGGCAGGTGAACGTGCCGCACATCGTGGTGTTCCTGAACAAGGTGGACATGGTGGACGACGAGGAGTTGCTGGAGCTGGTGGAGCTGGAGGTACGGGAGCTGCTGAGCGAGCAGGGGTTTCCGGGGGATGATCTGCCGGTGGTGCACGGGAGCGCTCTGGAGGCGCTGGAGGCGGGGGGCGAGGGGGAAGCGGTGGGGTGCATCGAAGAGCTGATGGACGCGATCGATGCGTACATTCCGGAGCCGGAGCGGGACATCGACAAGCCGTTCCTGATGCCTGTGGAGGACGTGTTCTCGATCACGGGCCGGGGGACGGTGGCGACGGGCCGGATCGAGCGGGGGTTGATCAAGAAGGGTGAGCAGGTGGAGATCGTGGGGATGGGAGCGGACCGCAAGACGGTGGTGACGGGGGTGGAGATGTTCCGGAAGCTCCTGGACGAGGGGCAGGCGGGAGACAACGCGGGTCTGCTGCTGCGTGGGGTGGGGAAGACGGAGATCAGCCGGGGCCAGGTTCTGGCGATTCCGGGGTCGATCACGCCGCACACGAAGTTCAAGGGCGAGGTGTACGTGCTGACGAAGGAGGAGGGGGGCCGTCACACGCCGTTCTTCAACGGATACCGGCCGCAGTTCTACTTCCGTACGACGGACGTGACGGGCTCGGCGATGCTGCCCGATGGGGTGGAGATGGTGATGCCGGGGGACAACGTGCAGATGGAAGTGGAACTGATCACGCCGATCGCGATGGACGAAGAGCTTCGTTTCGCGATCCGCGAGGGCGGCCGCACCGTCGGTGCCGGCGTCGTTACCTCCATCATCGAGTAGAGCATCATGCCGAGCATCGCCAACGCCAGGAATTTCGTTCAGGAATGCATCGCCGAGATGGAGAAGGTCACGTGGCCCGACCGTGACCAGCTCCGCAACGCGACCTGGGTGGTCGTTCTCTTCACAATCCTGATATCGCTGGTCATCTGGATTATGGACACCATCTCCAGGCTGGTCATCGTCGACTTCATCATGGGGGTCTTCCGGTCTTGAGCGGCGACGAGCGCTGGTACGCGGTCCAGACGCAGGCCCGGCACGAGAACCGGGTCTGTCGCATGATCCAGCAGGAGATCGACAAGGACACCGATCCCGAACGGGGGATACGGGAGGTCCTGGTACCGACCCATGAGGTCGTCGAGATCCGGCGCGGCAAGCGCGTGCCCGTGGTCAAGCCGCTCTATCCCGGCTATGTGCTGGTCCGGATGATCCTCAACCAGCAGACCGAGCACGCGATCAGTGCGATGAAGGGCGTGAGGTTCGTGGGGCAGGGTGGCGGTCCTCAGCCGCTCCGCGAGGAGGACATCAACCGAATCATGGGGGTCGAGGTCGAGGAGGAAGTGGACGGCCGCGAGGAGATCCCCTTCCGGGCGGGTCAGGTCGTCGAGGTGATCCAGGGGCCCTTCACGGATTTCTCCGGAACGGTCCAGGAGGTATACCCCGAAAAGGGCAAGGTCAAGGTCGAAGTGTCGCTCTTCGGCCGCCCGACATCGGTCGAGTTGGACTTCACCCAGTTGCGCGGCTTCTAGAGGTCCGCGGGAGTCTTCAAGATGGCAAAGAGAGTTCTGGGCTTCATCAAGCTGCAGATCAGCGGAGGGCAGGCGAATCCGGCGCCGCCGGTCGGCCCGGCCCTCGGGCAGCATGGCGTGAACATCATGGACTTCTGCAAGCAGTTCAACGCCAGGACGAAACAGCAGGCGGGGACCCTGATTCCCGTCGAGATCACGGTCTACGCCGATCGCTCGTTCTCGTTCGTCACCAAGACGCCGCCGGCCTCCTTCCTGATCATGCGCGCCGCCGGACTCGAGAAGGCGTCCTCCGAGCCGCACATGGAAAAGGTCGCGGCGCTGTCGGTGGCCCAGGTCAGGGAGATTGCGGAAGCGAAGATGCAGGACCTGAACACCGACGACATCGTCTCGGCCATGAGAATGATCAAGGGCACCGCTCGCTCGATGGGAATCGAGGTGGACGGTGAGCTCACCGCCTGACGGAGGAACGCGTGCCAAAGCGTGGCAGGAAATACACCGGCGCCCGGCAGACCTATGACCGGCAGACCCGGCACTCGCCCGACGAGGCGCTGGGCAGGGTCAAGGAGGTCGCCTTCGCCGGCTTTGACGAGAGCATCGACGTCGCAACCCACCTGGGGGTCGACCCCAGGAAGGCCGACCAGGTCGTGCGTGGCACCGTGGTGCTGCCGCACGGGACCGGCAAGGCCCCGCGGGTGCTTGCGATTTGCCAGGGTGACAACGAGGACGAGGCGAGGGAAGCCGGTGCCGATTTCATCGGGGTCGAATACGTCGAGAAGATCAAGGAAGGGTGGCTGGATTTCGATGTCTGCGTGGCCACGCCCGACCTCATGCGCATGGTTGGCCCGCTCGGCCGCATACTCGGGCCCCGTGGGCTGATGCCGACTCCGAAGGCCGGAACGGTCACGCCCGACGTCGGGCGTGCGATCCGCGAGATCAAGGCGGGCAAGATCGAATACCGCGTGGACAAGACGGGCAACCTGCACGCGCCCATAGGACGGGTTTCGTTCGACGTGGCGCTCCTCTCGGAGAATCTGAGAGCGTTCATGGCCTCGGTCCTGCGCGCAAAGCCCGCGGCATCAAAGGGCACGTACGTCAAGAGCGTGACGGTGTCGAGCACAATGGGACCGGGCGTCCCTGTAGATCCCAACAGCTTTACGCGGAGCGCCTGAGACGATGACCAGAGAACAGAAGGAGAGCTTCGTCGCGGAGTTCCGGGAGCGCCTCGACCGTGCCGAGGCGATCTTTCTCACGGACTTCACGGGACTCGACGTCAAGGCGATGACCAGCCTCCGCAGCAAGCTGAAGAAGTCGGGCGGGGAATACCTGGTGGTCAAGAACCGGCTGGTGCGGCGCGCGCTGGCCGACACGCGGATCCCGGACATTTCCGGGTTCCTCACGGGGCCCACCGGCGTGGTCTTCGGGGACGGCGATATTGTCGATGCCGCCAGGACCGTTACCGACTTCGCAAAGGAAAACGGGGACAGGCCGGTCTTCAAGGTCGGCGTCCTGGAAACCGATATTCTCGACCCGGCGCAAATCGAACGCGTCGCCGGTCTGCCCCCCAGAGAGGTCCTCCTGGCTCAGGTCGCTGGAGTGCTGGAAGGACCGATGTCCGCTCTGGTGGGTGCCCTGGAGGGCAAGATTCAGGAGATGGCGGGACTGTTCGAGGCACTTCGCGAGCAACGGGAATCGAAAGCAAGCGACGGCTGACCACTACGCCCGGCTGGCCGGGTGAATCCAGGAAAGAGAGCATACTATGGCTGCGAACCAACAGGAACTTCTCGAAACCTTTGGCAAGATGACCGTGATCGAACTCTCGGAGTTCGTCGAGGCCTTCAAGGATCGGTTCAACGTGACCGCCGCGGTCGCTCCCGTCATGACGGGGCCGGCAGAAGCGACGAACGGCCAGGGCGAACCCGCGGAGCAGGACGAATTCGAGGTGGTGCTCGAGTCGTTCGGCGCCAAGAAGATCCAGGTCATCAAGGTGATCCGACAGATCACCAGCCTGGGGCTGAAGGAAGCCAAGGAGCTGGTCGACAAGGCTCCCAGCACGGTCAGGGAAGCGGTCAGCAAGGACGACGCCGCGGACATCAAGGAAAAGCTCGAGGCGGCTGGCGCCAGCGTTGTAGTCAAGTAGGTGCGCCTATCCGAGTTCCCCGCCGGGGCGCCTTCGTTGGCAACAGCCGACCGGAGCCGGCGGGATGGTCGTCCAATCGTACGGCTTGCGGGTGGATTGCGTCCGCGTGCCGCATCCCGGCGCGCACCATTCGCCGTGACGTCCGCCAATTACGACAGGGAGTTGTCTGTTGCCTAGCATGAATGGTTCACAAGAGGGTGCCCGTCCGGTCGTGAGCTTCGCCAAGCTCGAATCGGGGATGCCCATGCCCAACCTCCTTGATGTCCAGATCCACTCTTTCGCCAAGCTCGTGGATACGGAGGTGGACCAGGAGGAGATGTGGGACTTCGGACTCGATTCCGTTTTCCGCGACATCTTTCCGGTCGCCGATGTGAACGGGAAGCTGACGCTCGAGTACGTCAAATCGTCGCTGGGCGTGCCCAAGTACTCCGTCGAAGAGTGCATCGAGCGCGACATGACCTACGCCGCGCCGCTGAAGGCGACGCTTCGGCTCGTGGTCTGGGAAAAGGTGGGCAAGCAGGATCCCCGTCCCGGAACGATCGTCGAGAAGGAGGTCTATCTGGGTGACCTGCCGCTTCTCACCGACCTGGGGACGTTCATCATCAATGGCGCCGAGCGTGTCGTGGTCAGCCAGCTCCACCGGTCGCCCGGCGTCGTCTTCGAAGAGGACGTGCACCCGAACGGCACAAAGCTCAACAAGGCGAGGATCATTCCCTTCCGGGGGTCGTGGGTCGAGTTCACGATCGATATCAACGATATCTGCTATGTGCACATCGACAAGAAGAAGAAGTTCCCCGCCACCGCGCTGCTTCGGGCCTTCGGCTATGGCACCGACGGCGACATCTACCGGCTCTTCTTCGAGACCCGCACAGCCGACGTGCCGGTGGAGGACGAGGACGTCCGGGACCTCGTCGGGGCGGTGATCGCGGAAGAGATCGTGGAACGCGAGACCGGCGAAGTGCTGCTGGAAGACGGCACGGAGCTCACCGAGGACGCGATCAGGCTTCTGCAGCGCGGAGGCTACGGCGACATCATGGTGTACCGCTCCGTGAGCGAGGGCCGGGGTGGACGCCCGGGCGAGAGTCCGATCGTCAAGAACACGCTGAAGAAGGATCCGACGAACGGCGAGGAGGAGGCCCTCAACGCCATCTACTCACTCCTGCGGCCCGGCGAGGCTCCGAACATCGCGACCGCGCGGGCCGCACTGGACCGCGTTTTCTTCGATCCGAAGCGCTACGACCTGGGACGCGTGGGCCGGTACAAGATCAACCAGCGGCTGGGACTCGACATCGGCTACAGCGAGACGGTGCTCACACGAGAGGATTTCGTCTCGATTCTGCGCTACCTGATCGAACTCAGCGAGGGCCGCGGCAGGATCGACGACATCGATCACCTCGGCAACCGTCGTGTCCGCACGGTGGGCGAACTCATCGCGAATCAGTTCTCGGTGGGCCTGTCGCGCATGGCAAGGCTGGTGAAGGAGCGGATGTCGATCAATACGGATCCCACCAAGATCAACATCGACGACCTGGTCAACGCCAGGACGGTGTCCGCGGTGATCCAGGCGTTTTTCGGCTCGTCTCAGCTGAGCCAGTTCATGGACCAGACGAATCCGCTGGCCGAACTGACCCACAAGCGCAGGCTGTCGGCGCTCGGCCCGGGAGGACTCACTCGCGAGCGCGCGGGCTTCGAGGTTCGCGACGTGCACTATTCGCACTACGGGAGAATGTGTCCCATCGAGACGCCCGAGGGGCCGAACATCGGGCTGATCACCTCGCTGACCACGTACTCCCGCATCAACGACCTCGGATTCGTGGAAACCCCCTATCGAGAGGTCGAGGGGGGCAGGGTCACGGGACGCATCGAGTGGCTGTCCGCGAACGAGGAACAGGAAGCCACGATCGCGCAGGCCAACGCTCCGCTGAAGTCCGACGGGAGCTTCCGCAACGAAACCGTGCTCTGCCGCAGGCGGGGGGACTTCCCCCTCGTGAGGCCGGCGGATATCGACTATATCGACGTGGCGCCGGACCAGCTGGTCTCGGTCGCTGCCGCGATGATTCCGTTCCTGGAGCACGACGACGCCAACCGGGCGCTGATGGGCTCGAACATGCAGCGCCAGGCTGTGCCGCTCCTGTACACCGACGCCCCCCTTGTGGGCACCGGGCTCGAAGCCAAGGTGGCCCAGGATTCCGGAGCCGTGATCACGGCGCGCAGGGAAGGGCGGATCGTGCACGTGACCGCGGACGAGATCGTGGTGGACACGGGGGAGGAAAAGGCGGAGGAGTCGAATCGCCCGCTCGCCAAGCTCAGCCAGTTCGACCGCTACCGGCTCAAGAAGTTCTGGAGGACGAACCAGGACACCGCCATCAACCAGCGTCCGCTGGTGAACTCGGAACAGCTGGTTCAGGAGGGCGACGTCATAGCCGACGGTCCCTCGACCAACCACGGCGAACTCGCGCTGGGACGCAACGTCAGAGTCGCGTTCATGCCGTGGTACGGGTACAACTTCGAGGACGCGATCGTGATCTCGGAGCGACTGGTTCGGGACGACCTGTTCACGTCGATCCATATCCAGGAACTCGAGTTGCACGTGCGCGACACCAAGCGGGGCATGGAGGAGATCACCCGGGAAATCCCCAACGTCGCCGACGAGAGCCTCGTTGACCTGGACGAGCGAGGCATCGTGCGCGTCGGCGCGCGCGTCAAGAGCGGAGACATTCTGTGCGGGAAGATCACGCCCAAGGGCGAGACCGAACTGTCGCCGGAAGAGAAGCTCCTGACCGCGATCTTCGGCGAGAAGGCCAAGGACGTCAAGGATTCCTCGTTGCGGATGTCTCCGGGCATGGCGGGGACGGTGATCGACGTCAAGATCTTCTCTCGCCGCATCGACGATCCGCTTCTGGAGCGCGAACACGGCGCGCGCATCGGTGAACTGAGGCAGCGCGAGCGCGAGGAGATTCTGCGCATTACCGACGCCCGGGACGAGGAGCTTCTCGCCCGCCTCCATTTGCAGACGATCGCCCTGTGCCTGAAGAAGGGCACGGTCCAGCCCTACTTCGAGGAGGGCCGGAAGCTCAAGAAGAAGGATCTGGAGCAACTGAGGCTGGCGGAGGTCGATCTCACGACGCTCAAGGTCCAGAACCAGGAGGTAAGCGGGGAGATCAAGCTGCTGATCGACGAGGCAAAGCGGCGGATCGAGGCTGTTCGGGAGCGTACGGAGGAGCAGATCGACAAGGTCTTCCAGCCCGACGAACTGCCGCCGGGTGTGGTCCAGCTCGTCAAGGTCTACATCGCCGAGAAGCGAAAGGTATCGGTCGGGGACAAGATGGCCGGCCGTCACGGCAACAAGGGGATCATCGCCCGGATCGCTCCGGAAGAGGATATGCCCTATCTGCCGGACGGGTCCGCGGTGGACATCGTCCTCAATCCGCTGGGTGTGCCTTCGCGCATGAACGTCGGGCAGATCCTGGAGACCCACCTGGGATGGGCGGCCGACAACCTTGGCTTCGAGGCGAAGACCCCGGTCTTCCAGGGCGCCTCGGAGGACGAGATCGCCATGCTGCTCAAGCTGGCGGGCGTGAAATGGGCGTCCGAGTCGCTGAGGGCGCGCGTGCCGTGGCCACTGGGCCCGGAGCAGTACTACGACCTCCTCGATCTGGTGAAGGTGCATCCGGAAACGGGCAGGATTCGGGTTGCGGCCACCGGCGATTCCAACGGTGCGGGCCCATCTCGCGCCGCGGGCATCGGCAAGAGCCTCGACGAGTATGCCGGACTGGCCGACAAGGCCGGAGCGGACGATGCGCTGCAGGAGTTTCGCGACTTCCTGGTCTCCGTGGGGATGCGGCTTGCGGCCAGGCGTTACAAGGTGCTCGCGCACGCCTTCCCCGCGATTGCCGCCATTGCCGGGAGCGCCACGCCCGGACCCGGTCTCGAGGCTGCGGTGCAGGAGCTGCTCAACGAGGCCGAAGTCCTCGGAAACGGCAAGGCGTGGCTGAGGGACGGTCGCAGCGGTGAGAAGTTCGATTTCCCGGTGACGGTCGGCGCCATCTACATGCTGAAGCTCTCGCACCTCGTCGACGACAAGATCCACGCGCGGAGCATCGGGCCCTATTCGCTGGTCACCCAGCAGCCACTGGCCGGCAAGGCCCAGTTCGGCGGACAGCGTTTCGGCGAGATGGAGGTATGGGCGCTGGAGGCCTACGGGGCGGCCCACACGCTTCAGGAAATCCTTACCGTGAAGTCCGACGACGTAACCGGCCGCTCGAAGGTGTACGAATCGGTCGTGAAGGGAGAAAACCTCCCCAAACCGGGTGTTCCCGAGTCGTTCAATGTCCTCGTGAAGGAGCTCCAGGCCCTCGGGCTGACGGTCGAGCTCGGTGAAGACGAGGGGTGATGAAGATACCGGTGCGCGGTCCACGGACCGCTGACAGCGCGTTTCCGGGGCATCGGCAAGTTGCTTCCGGGCAGAACAACCTACATTCCGCCGCCGAGCGGGGTGTTCAAGAAACGGTGGTCAGAACATGATCGACTTCCCCCGCGCGAGAGAGTCCCGCTCCACGGATTTCGACTTCATCCGCATCCGCATCGCGTCTCCCGAGGATATCCGCGAGTGGTCGCACGGGGAGGTGACGAAGCCGGAGACCATTAACTACCGTTCGTTCAAACCGGAGCCGATGGGGTTGTTCTGCCAGCGGATCTTCGGGCCCGTCAAGGATTGGGAGTGCGCCTGCGGCAAGTACAAGCGCATTCGCTTCCGCGGGATCATCTGCGACCGCTGTGGCGTGGAGGTGACGCTCTCGAAGGTCCGGCGCGAAAGGATGGGGCACATCGAGCTCGCAGTGCCGGTATGCCACATCTGGTTCTTCAAGACCTTGCCCAGCCAGCTCGGATACCTGCTGGGCATGACGCTCAAGGACCTGGAAAAGGTCATATACTACGCGGCCTATGTGGTCACCGACCCCGGTAACCAGGACGTGGAGTTCCTCGACCTTCTCGATGAGGACGAGTATTACGACCTTCGCGTCAAGGCCCGTGAGGAGGGCGACAAGAAATTCAAGGCCGAGATCGGTGCGGAGGCGGCGAGGACGCTGCTGAAGCGGCTCGATTCACCGGAAGTCGATGTCGGGGACCAGAACAAGGACGGGCGCGGGCTGGATCGCCTGGCCGAGAATCTTCGCGAGGAGATTCGCTCCGAGACCTCGCAGCACCGCAAGAAGAAGAAACTTCGCCGTCTCAAGGTCGTCGATGCACTGCGCAACTCCGGAGACACGCCGGACAGGCGGAACAGGCCCGAGTGGATGGTGCTGGATGCGATTCCCGTGATCCCGCCCGACCTCAGGCCGCTGGTCCCGCTGGACGGCGGACGCTTTGCCACCTCCGATCTGAACGATCTGTACCGGCGCGTGATCAACCGGAACAACCGCCTCAAGAAGCTCATGGAGATGCGGGCTCCCGAGGTCATCCTCAGGAACGAGAAGAGGATGTTGCAGGAGTCGGTGGACGCGCTGTTCGACAACGGTCGGCGGTCGAAGGCGATCCGTGGCCGGGGCAAGCGGCCGCTGAAGTCGCTGTCCGACATGCTGAAGGGGAAGCAGGGCCGGTTCCGCCAGAACCTCCTGGGCAAGCGCGTCGACTATTCCGGCCGATCGGTGATTGTTGTGGGGCCGGAGCTGAAGCTGCACCAGTGCGGGTTGCCCAAGGCGATGGCGGTCGAGCTGTTCAAGCCCTTCATCATTCACGAACTGGAGCGGCGCGGCGAGGCCGAAACGGTCAAGCGGGCCAAGAAGATCGTGGAACAGGACGATCCCAAGGTCTACGAAGTGCTGGAGGACATCATCCGGGACCATCCGGTCCTGCTGAACCGGGCGCCGACGCTGCACAGGATCGGGATTCAGGCCTTCGAGCCGGTTCTGGTGGAGGGCAAGGCCATCCGGATTCATCCGCTGGTATGCGCGGCTTTCAACGCCGACTTCGACGGCGACCAGATGGCGGTCCACGTACCCCTCTCGTACGAGGCGCAGCTGGAGGCCCGCGTGCTCATGCTCGCGAGCAACAACGTGCTGCTTCCTTCGAACGGCCGGCCGGTTGCGGCGCCGACGCAGGACATGGTCATCGGTTCGTACTATCTCACGAAGCCGCCGATCGAGGTCGCGGACCTGGAGCCAGTGGTGAACGACGTCTCGCTCCCCGAGCCTGTCCGGGCCGAGGCCGAAGCGAGGCTGGCGGAGCTGTACGCGGACGCGCCCCACTACTCGACGTACGGCGAAGTGGAGATGGCCCAGAGTCTTGGTCATGTGAAGTTCTCGACGCCATGCCACTACTGGGTCGACGCGCAAGGGGAACCCGACGATCCCGACAGCGTCGTCGAAGCGGGCTGGGTGCGCACGACCGTGGGCCGGGTCCTCTTCAACTCGATCATCCCGGAATCGCTGGGCTTTCTGAACCACACCTTCGGCAAGAAGCAGCTCGGCGACCTGGTCTTCAAGTGCTTCACGCGGGCGGGCCTGGCGGCGACCACTCTGTTCCTCGATCACCTGAAGGACTTCGGATTCCGCTACGCGACCATGGGCGGTGTATCCGTCGGGGTCGACGACCTCGAGGTGCCCCCGGAGAAGGCCGACCTGCTGACCGGTGCGACGAAGGAGGTGTCGCGCTTCCAGTCGGCCTACGAGTCGGGGGTCATTTCCAACGGCGAGCGCTACAACAAGATCATCGATACGTGGACCCACGCGAACAACGACGTGGCCGACGCAATGGTCAACCACCTGAAACAGTCGCGCGGCGGCTTCAACCCGGTCTACATGATGATGACCTCCGGCGCGCGCGGCAACCGCGACCAGATGCGCCAGCTGGCGGGCATGCGCGGGCTCATGGCCAAGCCCCAGAAGAAGCTCACCGGCGGAATCGGCGAGATCATCGAGAGCCCCATCCGGTCCAACTTCCGCGAGGGTCTCACCGTGGTCGAGTATTTCATCTCGACGCACGGAGCACGCAAGGGCCTCGCCGACACGGCGCTCAAGACGGCGGACGCCGGATACCTGACGCGAAGGCTCGTCGACGTGGCCCAGGACGTCACGATCACCGACGACGATTGCGGCACCATCCTCGGCCTGGAGATGAGCGCGCTCAAGGAGGGCGAGGATATTGTCGAACCGCTGGCGGACCGGATCGCGGGGAATGTGGCGCTCGAGAGCGTCTACGATCCCATCGACGGCGAACTCATTCTCACCGGCAACAAAATGATCGACGAGCGGTCGGCCGAGGCCATCGAAGCGGCGGGGATCCAGTCGGTCAGGATCCGCTCGGTGCTGACCTGCGAGAACAAGCGCGGCATCTGCCGGATGTGCTATGGCCGCAACCTCGCGACGATGGGTCCGGTCGACTCCGGAGAAGCCGTGGGAATCCTGGCGGCACAGTCGATCGGCGAGCCCGGCACCCAGCTGACGCTACGAACCTTCCACATCGGCGGCACCGCAGCCCGTATCGCAGCGCAGAACCAGCGCAGGTCCAAGATTGCCGGGATCGTCGGCCTGGAGCGCGTGTCCACCGTCGAAGACCGACAGGGGAACCGCGTCGTCACGACGCGCGAGGGCAAGATCGTGATCCAGACGCGGGAGGGCCAGGTCCGGAGCCGGCTTTCCGTGCCCTACGGCGCGACCATCCACATCGAAGAGGACGAGGTGATCAAGGCCGGAGACCTGCTCTTCAGCTGGGATCCCTATTCGGAGCCTGTCGTCTCGGATTTGGAGGGGTATCTCCGATTTGTGGACATCGTCGAGGAACAGACCGTTCGTGAGGAGCTCGACGAGTCCACCGGACGCCGACAGAGAATGATCATCGAGGATCGCGACAAGAAGCTGCACCCGACGATACAGATCCGCAGCGGCGAGTCCCCCACGAGCGAGCTCCTCAAGGAGTTCATTATCCCGGTCGGCGCCCAGTTGATGTGTTTCCACGAGGATCGCATCCACCCCGGTGATCCGATCGCGAAGATCGGCCGGGAGGTGTACAAGACCCGTGACATCACCGGAGGCCTGCCAAGGGTGGCGGAACTGTTCGAAGCGCGGAAACCCAAGGATCCCGCGGTGGTCACGGAGATCGACGGAGTGGTCTCGTTCGGCGATATCAAGCGCGGGAAGCGGGAGGTCTTCGTTACCCCGAAACAGGGACGGAAGCAGCGCTACGACGTCCCCGTCGGCAAGCACATGCGCGTCCACCAGGGTGATCAGGTGCGCGCGGGCGACCGCCTCTCCGAAGGACCCATCAACCCGCACGACATCCTGCAGATCAAGGGATCCAGGGCCGTTCAGGAGTATCTCCTCAACGAGATCCAGGAGGTCTACCGGCTGCAGGGCGTGAAGATCAACGACAAGCACATCGGGGTGATCGTGCGCCAGATGCTGCAGAAGGTGAGGGTGGTCGATCCCGGGGAGACCCAGTTGCTGGAAGGAGAACACATCGACCGGGTGGAGTTCCGGGACGTGAACCAGGCCGCCGCGACCGAGGGCAGACGGCCGGCGCGGGCCGAGCCGCTGCTTCTCGGGATCACAAAGGCCAGCCTCACGACCGAGTCCTTTATCTCGGCCGCCTCGTTCCAGGAAACGACAAGGGTGCTCACGGACGCCGCGGTCAGGGGTGCGAAGGACGACCTGAAGGGGCTCAAGGAGAACATCATCATCGGTCACCTCATCCCGGCCGGCACAGGAATGCACAGGTGGCACGATGTCGAGTTCCAGGTCGAGCAGGCCTTCTATGACGAGGAGATTCTGCCGTTGACCGCCCCGGGTGAACTTCTGCCGGGACTCGGCGAAGCAGTGGAGGAAGTCACGGCGGACTAGTGTCGTGTCCCGGAGGTTCGCGAGCTCCTCGAACAGCCGCGATGCTTCCGGGACACGACTGGCAACGCATGGGCTGCCAGGGGAGTCCCGGTCGCGTCCGCCCTCGTAACGGGGGGCGGGCGTGTCGCGAGAAGAGAGGAGGCCACAATCGATCCGAGCCTGGCGGAACGCCTAGCGGAGACGGAGCAGCGGTTCCGGACCGTGGAACGGGAGCTCTCGGATCCGGGGATCGTACGCGACCTCGATCGGTTGAGGGAACTGGGCCGCGAGCGGGCGCGGCTGGCTGGAGCCGTCCGGGCGGGCCAGGTGGTTGCCGAGCTGGAACAGGAACTCGTGGACGCTCGGGACCTGGCGACCGAATCGGCCGACCCGGAACTGCGCCAGTTGGCCGGCGAGGAGATCGCGAAGCTCGAGAGTCGCCTCGTCGGGGCCGCGGCACGGCTGCGGGAGGCCCTGGTGCCCCGCGATCCCATGGAAGACCGGCCGGCCGTGGTCGAGATCCGCGCGGGCACGGGGGGAGACGAGGCGGGACTGTTCTGTGCCGACCTGGTGAGGATGTACCGGCGGCTCGCTGAACGGAGCGGGTGGACGGTGGAGCTGCTCAACGTGTCCGAGGGCATTCGCGGCGCGGTCAAGGAGGCGATCTTCACTGTGCGGGGGAAGGGCGCCTACGGCCGGCTGCGCTACGAGTCGGGGGTTCATCGGGTCCAGAGGGTGCCGGAGACCGAGAGCCAGGGACGTATCCATACGTCGGCGGCCTCGGTTGCCGTGTTGCCCGAGGCGGAGGAGGTGGACATCGCGATCGATCCGTCGGATCTGCGCATCGACGTCTTTCGGTCGTCCGGTCCGGGCGGACAGTCGGTGAACACGACCGATTCCGCCGTTCGCATCACTCACCTGCCGACCGATCTGGTGGTCACCTGCCAGGATGAGAAGTCACAGCACAAGAACAAGGCCAAGGCGATGAAGGTGCTCCGGTCGCGCCTGCTGGATCGGGAGATCGCGGCCCGTGAGGCGGAGCGCGCGGCCGAGAGGAGATCGCAGATCGGCAGCGGAGACCGCTCCGCGAAGGTCAGAACCTACAACTTCCCGCAAAACCGGGTCACCGACCACCGGATCGGATTGAGCCTCTACCGCCTGGCCGAGATCCTGGACGGAGATCTCGACGAGATCGTTTCCGCGCTTCGCATCGCGCGGGAGCGGGAAACTCTGGCCACGGGATCGCCGGGCTCGTGAACGGATCGGCTCCCGGCACCGCCCGACGCACCTGGACGGTCATGGAAGTGATCCGTCTGAGCGGAGACTATCTGGCGGGAAAGGGCGTTGACGACGGGCGGCTCAATGCCGAACAGCTCCTCGCGCACGTGTTGCGGACGGAGCGACTGCAGCTCTACCTGCATTTCGATCGTCCGCTCGGCGAAGGGGAATTGGCGGATTTCAAGCGCCTGCTCAAACGGCGAGCCGCGCGTGAACCGCTCCAGTACGTGCTCGGAACGGCCCAGTTCAGAACGCTGGAATTGCGAGTCGATCCTCGCGTCGCGATTCCTCGTCCGGAGACCGAATACATGATCGACGTGCTGTTGCGTGCGGCCGGCGGCCGTGGCCCGTTCGATGCGGCTCTGGATGTCGGGACCGGGTCGGGTGCGATCGCGCTTGCCCTGGCCGCCGAGGGCATTGCGCGCTCCGTGGTCGCCACGGACGTGTCCGCGGCTGCGCTGGAGTTGGCCCGGCGGAACGCCGGGGCCGCCGGCGTGGACGGAGTGGAGTTTCGAGCCGGTGATTTGCTCGGGCCGGTGAAGGGTGGGACATTCGACCTGGTGTTATCGAATCCCCCGTACCTCGCGGAGGCCGACTGGCTTGCGACGGAGCCCGAGATACGCGAGTGGGAGCCACGTGTGGCGATGGTGGCGAAGGAGTCGGGACTCGGAGTCATCCGTCGTCTGATCGGTGGGCTCGATGGGCTGCTCCGGGCAGGTGGATGGATCGGGTTCGAAGTCGGCAGTGAACAGGCGGCCACGGTCGCCGCGATGATCGAGGCCTGTCCGGGGTTCGAACGGGTGCAGGTGCATGACGACTTGGCGGGTCGTCGGCGCTATGTTTTTGCACGGCAGTTGGCGGGGGTGGGGAACGGAAACGGGGACGGGGAGGCAGCGCGGTCCGGTCGAAGAAGACGCGCTTCGCGGAACAGGAGTCGATGAATGTCCGAGATAGAGGGAGTGGCCGGATCGCTGGGTCGGGCGCTGGGACGCACACCCGAATACCGCACGTTGGCGCGCGCCCTCGAAAACGCGGACGCCGACCGCGAAATCGTGGCGCTGCGCAACGAGGTGGGTGAACTCGAGAGGCGGCTGCAGGAGGCGATTGCCGGAGGCAGGGAGCCGGACAAGGAAACGATGGAGCAGTTCGAGGCCGCCGTTGGGCGGCTACAGGCCTCGTCGGTCTACCAGAGTGTGGTAGCCGCCCAGACGAATTTCGACAAGATCATGCGCCGGGTCGATGCGGAGATCCAGAACGGGATGCGCGAAGGAGCGGCTTCCCGGATCATCCTGACGACCTGACCGCCGATGTCCACTGGTCAGAATCAGGAAAGGGAGAAGGGCCTGAAGGCCTTTCGATACCCGGTCTACGCCATCATCGAACCCGTTGCCCGATGGCTGGTGCGGCGTGGTGTCCACCCGAACGCAATCTCGATCATGGGGTTCGTCGTAACGCTTGGGGCGGCGTGGCTGTACTCTCAGGATCACGTCCGCACGGCCGGGTCTTTCGTGCTGCTGGGGGGACTGCTCGATATCTTCGACGGTCGTGTGGCGCGGCTCTCCGGCCTGGCTTCCAAGTTCGGGAGTTTCTTCGACTCCACCCTCGACCGCATTTCCGAGATCGCGATGTACATCGGCCTCATCACCCTTTACAACGGGTATATCCTGGATGCGGCCGACATCTGGATGATCTACGTCATCGCCCTGGCGCTCGGCGGTTCGCTGATGGTGAGCTACACGCGGGCCAAGGCCGAGGCGCTGGGCTTCGATTGCACGGTCGGCCTGATGCAGCGGGCCGAGCGGATTGTGCTGCTCGGACTGGGCTCGGTGATCTTCGGTCTCGCGTGGGGCGGCATTGTTCTGAGCGCGATCATCATCCTGGTGGCCGTGCTGAGCAACTTCACCGCGGTTCACCGGATCGTGTGGGTGTACAGGCACGGCAAGGGCATTCCTCTCGACGGCGGCGAAGACGCGGCCGGAAAGGTCTAGGGATTCGTGGAGAAAGCTCCAGGCATCACCTCCCCCGACGGACGCGTCGGCGTTCTGCTGCCAGGGCTCGGCGCCGTGGCCACCACGGTAGTTGCCGGCGTCGAGGCGGTGCGGCAGGGGCTCGCGGAGCCCATCGGCAGCCTGACGCAGATGAATACCGTACGGCTTGGGAAACGAACCGATGCCCGTGCCCCCCTGATCCGTGATTTCATCGGGCTCGCGGATCTCGAACAGCTCGTGTTCGGCGCGTGGGACCCGATCCCGGATGATGCCTATGCGAGCGCCGTGAACGCGGGCGTTCTGGACCCGACGCGGCACCTGGAACCGATTCGTGACTTCCTCGCTTCCGTCGTGCCGATGTCCGCCGTTTTCGATACCGCGTACGTAAAGCGCCTGGACGGGCCGAACCGCAAATCCGGCGCCAACAAGATGGAACTGGCGGAAGCGCTTCGTGACGACATCCGCCGCTTCCGTGCCGACAACGCGTGTGCGAGGGCGGTGATGATCTGGTGTGGCTCGACCGAAGTCTTCCAGCGCCCCGGCCCCGCCCACGCCACGGTCGAGTCGTTCGAGCGGGCGATGCTCGACGACGACCCCGCGATCGCGCCCAGCATGATCTACGCGTATGCGGCGATCATGGAGGGCGTGCCCTACGCCAACGGGGCACCGAACCTGTCCGCGGATGTCCCGGCCCTCGAGGACCTGGCCCGCGAGCGTGCCGTGCCCATCGCCGGCAAGGACTTCAAGACGGGCCAGACCCTCATGAAGACGATCCTTGCACCGGGACTGAAGGCCCGGATGCTGGGGGTCAACGGCTGGTTCAGCACGAACATCCTGGGCAACAGGGACGGGGCGGTGCTGGACGATCCGGCGTCGTTCAAGACCAAGGAGGAGTCCAAGCTCGGGGTCCTCGACTACATCCTCCAGCCCGACATGTACCCCCAGCTGTACGGGGACATCTACCACAAGGTCCGGATCAACTACTACCCCCCGCGCGGTGACGACAAGGAAGGATGGGACAACCTCGACATCTTCGGCTGGCTCGGATATCCCATGCAGATCAAGGTGGATTTCCTGTGCAGGGATTCCATCCTGGCGGCGCCGATCGTCCTCGACCTCGCGCTCTTCCTGGATCTGGCGGGCCGTGCCGGCCTCGGCGGCATCCAGGAGTGGCTTTCCTTCTACTTCAAGAGCCCCCAAACGCCCGTGGGACTATACCCGGAGCACGACCTGTTCATACAGCACTGGAAACTGAAGAACACGCTGCGGTGGCTTGCCGGAGAGGACCAGATTACCCACCTGGGCCGTGAGTACTACGGCTAGCGGTCCGTGGACGGACCTGCACGGGCACCGGGACCGGCGAGGGGCGGGCGGAGAAGACGATTGAGATGAGCCGGGGACGCTTCATCGTCGTGGAAGGCGCGGAAGGGGTGGGGAAGTCCACGCAGGCTGCGCGGCTGGCGGCGTTCCTGCGTTCCCATGGGATCACCGCCGAGCTTGCCCGCGAGCCCGGGGGGACGGCGGTCGGCGAGGGAATCCGCGAACTCGTATTGGCCAGCGGAGAGACCATTCCGCGGGAGACCGAGCTGCTTCTGATCGTGGCCGCCCGGGCCGCGTTCGTCCGGCAGCGGGTTGAACCTGCGCTATCCGGGGGAACCTGGGTGGTGTCGGACCGCTACGACCTGAGCACATTTGCCTACCAGGGGCACGGACGCGGCATAGACCTGGACTGGATCGAACGTGTCAACAGTTACGCTACGGCGGGTCTGACTCCGGATCTCTATCTCGTGCTGGATTTGCCCGTCCGGGATGGCATGACCCGTCTCGAACGCAAGGACAGGCCCCTGGATCGCATCGAATCGGAGTCACGCGGCTTTCTCCGCAGAGTGCGCCGGGGATATGTTGAACTGGCCGGTTCCCTGGAGTGCGCCGAGCTGGTATCGGCCAGCGGGAGGCCGGACCAGGTCGAAGCCAGGATCCACGACGTACTCGCCGGGTATTTCCCCGGTACATTCCCGCATCGCGGAAGTGGTGGGGCGGGGGGGCGGAATGGGGAATCGGAGCGTGGCGCAAAGGAGGTGCGATGAAAGTCCCGAAGACCACCATCGTTCCCGCGATGCTTGTCGTCCTTGCGGTGACCAGCGGCGGCTGGCTGCTGCAAAGGGACGTCGGCATGGACGCGAACGTCTACTTCCAGACCCGGCTCCTGGAAGAGGTGGTCTCTCGTATCGACCGCTACTTCGTGGCCGAAGTCGAGGTGGACGACCTGTACCGGGCGGCGCTGCGGGGCGTGGTCGAGCAGCTCGGGGATCGAAACTCGCAGTTCCTGGAAGCGTCGGCCTGGGAGGATGTGCGGATTCGTACCCAGGGGGAATACGGGGGCGTCGGCCTCGAGGTCGATGACCGCGACGGGCATCTCACCATCGTCGCCCCGATTCCCGGAACGCCGGGAGCCAGAGCGGGACTGCGCCCTGGTGACCGCATCGTGCAGGTGGACGGGATTTCCGTGGAAGGGTGGCTGATCGACCAGGCCGTCGATCTGCTTCGCGGCGAACCGGGAACCACGGTGACGATGGGTGTCCGGCGTCCGGGCATGGACCCCGTCATGTCGTTCGATGTTACCCGCGAGGTCATCCACTTCCCGTCGGTCCCGTTCGCCAGGATGCTGGACCGCGGCGTGGGCTATGTGCCGCTTCGCATCTTCAACGGGACCACGACTGCCGAAGTCCGAAGCGCGATCGATTCGCTGGTGGCCGAGGGCATGACGTCGCTCGTTCTCGACCTTCGCAACAACCGGGGCGGTCTGCTGACGGAGGGAGTGGGGCTGGCGGATCTGTTCCTGGACGAGGGGACGGACATCGTTGAAATCCGTGGCAGGAACACGGCACCCGAGATCTATCGGGCCCGCGGCGCACAGGAATATCCCGGTCTCCCCATCGTGGTATTGATCGGCCACGGGAGCGCTTCCGCCGCCGAGATCGTTGCGGGGGCGCTCCAGGATCAGGACCGCGCGCTCCTTGTCGGGGCGACCTCGTTCGGCAAGGGCTCGGTCCAGTCGCTCTTTCAGCTCTCCGGCGGCAATGTCCTCAAGCTCACGACGGCGCGCTGGTACACGCCATCGGGTCGCTCGATCCAGAAGGAACGCGCCGACCAGCTCGCTCGGGCGGAGAGTGGTGTAGTGACCCTGCCGGGAGACGCGGCCGAGCGCCCGAACCTCGCCGACAAGCCGGAATTCACGTCGGCAGGGGGTCGGCTGCTGCACGGCGGCGGTGGAATCGTGCCCGACATGTGGGTCCTGCAGGACACCTTGACGACTGAAGAGTACGCCGCTGTTCGCAAGATCTTCGAGTCGGGGTCGGGTTTCTTTGTCGCCTTGCAGAACTGGGCGGTCCACCACCTCCAGGCTCATCCGGGGCTGAAACCGGGATTCCGGATCACCGATGCCGATCTGGCGAGCTTCCACGCCGCGCTTCTCGAGCGTGGAGAAGAGGTGAGCTTCGATGATCTTGTCCGCGCCCGCCGCTATGTGGATTTCCACCTTGGAGCCGAGGTCGCGCTGCAGGCATGGGAAGATCGGGGACGTTTCGATCGGACGGCTGCGGACGACCTGCAGTTGCGCCGGGCGATCGAGCTGCTCCATGCGGCGAATGACCGGATTGAGCTGTTCGAGCTGGCTGGAAACCCGCTCGATTCCGGCCGCGCCGGGGGCGCTGGATCGGCCGGGGGGGATGCTCCGCTCCGCTGATCCGGAGCATCCGGGTACGATTGGCTCATCCAGCTATGGAGGTGGCCCGTTCATGAAGCCAGCTTCTGCGGGCACGACCGTATCCCTTGAGGTTCTGGTTGCCCGCGGACCTGTTGTGGAATCCAGGCACCGGGTGCACGGGGTCGTCGTGAACCATTCGGGAACGACGCTGAGCTGGGGTGACCCGAACCTGCGCGTCTGGCTGCGCTCGGCGGCGAAGCCCTTTCAGGCCGTGCCCCTGATCGAAGACGGGGCTGCGGACCAATTCGGTCTGTCGGAGGAGGAAATCGCCGTTTGCTGTGGCTCACACAACTCGGAGGAGGCGCACATCGCGGCCGTCCGGTCCATTCTCGACAAGGCGGGTGTCCCGGAACGACTGATCGGTTGCGGGCCCCATCCCCCACTTCTGGCAGCGCGCCGCGAGGCAATGGCGGAGGACGGGACGCGACCCACGCCCGTCATGAGCAACTGCTCCGGCAAGCACGCCGGCATGCTCGCCTTGGCGGCCTTTCACGGCTGGCCGCTGAACTCGTACATGCGGCCCGGTCATCCCGTGCAGCGGCGCATGCGCCGGGAGGTGGCGCGTTGGACGGGTGTGGATTCGGCCGGCATGCCGAGCGAGGCCGACGGCTGTGGCGTGCCGACGTTCTCGACAACCCTGCGGGACCTCGCGGAGGGCTCGGCTCGCCTTTCCGCGGCGTGCGCCTCGCCGGGGCCGGCCCAGCGGGTCCTGGGTGCAATGACGCGCGTGCCGTTCATGGTGGCGGGCAGCGAGCGCCTGTGTACGCGCCTCATGGAGGTGGAGCGCGGTGCGGTCTTCGCCAAGGTGGGAGCCGAAGCGATCTACATGGCGGGACACCTGGAGAGCGGCACGGGTGTGGCGCTGAAGGTGGAAGACGGTGCCTGGCGGGCGGCGCCCCCGGCACTGTTGGCGATGCTGGATCGCGCAGGCGTTCTTGCTCCCGGCACGATCGACGCCCTGGCCGATTTCGCGGAGCCCGTCATCAGGAACACTCTGGGCGACGTGGTCGGCCGCATGAGGATCAGGGAGGTCCCGTGTTCATAGACTCCGTCACGATCGAAGCCGAGGGGGGCCGGGGCGGTTCCGGAGCCGAGGCGTTCCGGCGCGAAAAAGGTGTGCCGCGCGGGGGCCCGTCCGGTGGCGACGGAGGCAGGGGAGGCGACGTGGCGGTTGTGGCCGATACCGGCCTGACCACGCTGAGCGACTATCGCTACAGGCGGCACCATAGAGCACAACGGGGCAGGCACGGGGAGGGATTCAACCGGACGGGCAGAAGTGGCCAGGGTCTGGAATTGCGGGTGCCGCCCGGTACCATCGTATACGACGCCGAGAGCGGGGAGATGGTGGGAGAGCTGCTGTCGGGCGGCGAGCGACTGGTGATCGCCCGCGGAGGGCGGGGCGGCAGGGGCAACGCGCGCTTCGCGTCCGCCACCCGGCAGGCGCCCCGTCGCTGGGAACCCGGTGCGGAGGGCGAACGTCGCCTGATCCGTTTCGAACTGAAGCTTTTGGCCGACGTGGGGCTTGTGGGGGAGCCCAACGCGGGAAAATCGACGCTGCTGGCGCGGATCAGTCAGGCACGGCCGAAGGTCGCCGACTACCCGTTCACCACGCTGACCCCGAACCTTGGTGTCGCCGAGTTGTCCGACTTTCGTTCCTTTGTCGTTGCCGACATCCCGGGGATCATCGAGGGCGCGCACGACGGCAAGGGGCTCGGTCACCGTTTTCTCCGCCACATCGAGCGTACCCGCTGTCTGGCGTTGCTCATTCCCATGGACTGCGAGGATCCCGGGAGGATGCTCGCGGGCCTGCGCACCGAGCTGGAGAAGTACTCCGCCCGCCTCGCCGAGCTTCCCTACGCGGTCGTCTTCTCCAAGATGGACCTCGTTTCGCCGGGGTCGAAGGAGCCCGTCGTGGACGCGCCGGACGCGTGGGGCATCTACCACGTGAGCGCGGTGACCGGGCGCGGCGTGAACCGGTTGCTGGATGGTTGCTGGCAGCAGCTGGAGGCCGTCCGGGGCGCCGAGGAAGCCGGGAGTGGCGAGTGGTAGCTCCGGCAGGCTCCATCACCGCGCCCGAGGCAGGGGGCACGCCGCCGCCGCTGATTCCCGCGGCGGCAAGGGCGGCGGTGACCATGCAGGCGCTGCCGGGATTGGGTCCGGTTCGCTTCCGCCGTCTGGTCGATCACTTCGGGAGTCCGGGCGCCGCGCTCGAGGCGGACGCCGCCGGGTTTGCCGAGTTGGCCGGGAAGCGCGCGGCGGCGGCACGCCGCGGGGCCGTGCTCGCGGCCCGCACCGACGAGATGATTGCGCAATGCAGAGCTGCCGGGATCGGCCTCCTGGTGTACGGGACGCCCGGCTACCCGTCCTCTCTGGAGGTGTTGCGCGGTCCGCCCTCCGTGCTCTTCTTCGTGGGCAGGCCCGAGTTGTTGCACGGGCGTTGCGTCGGCGTGGTGGGTTCCCGAAGAGCCACCACCTACGGCCGCCGGATCGCCCGCCGCCTGGGCGCTCACCTGGCGGGCACGGGCCACTGCGTGGTCTCGGGGATGGCAATGGGCATCGACGCCGAAGCGCATCGGGGCGCCCTGCCCGGTCCCACGGCGGCCGTGCTGGGATCGGGAGTGGACGTCGTCTCGCCACCCCGCAACGCCGCCCTCTATCGGCGCATCCTGGAGAGCGGGGTAATCGTGTCGGAATACGCCCCGGGAGTGAGGGCCGAACCCCACCACTTTCCGGCGCGCAATCGAATCATCGCCGCGCTGGCCAACGATGTCGTCATCGTGGAGGCTTCCAGGCGAAGCGGGGCGCTGATCACCGCCGACATCGCGCTCGACCTGGGCCGTGAAGTCCATGCCGTGCCCGGCCCGATCGACCGCCCAACGAGCGCGGGGACGAACCGGCTCATCAGGGACGGAGCGGGCGTGATCGTGGACACGGGCGCTGCGGAAGCCTTTCCCTGCGAGGAGGCGCTCCCGGCGGAACAGGACTTGCGCACATTGCTCCTGGCGGTGCCTCCGGCGCCCGCAACCCTCGAGGAGCTGGCAAAGGCCACCAAGGTCCCGGTGGAGGAGGTGGCCACAGCCGTTACCGTGCTGGAGATTCGGGGCTACCTCACACCGACCCGGGACGGCCGGGTGATGCGGACGCCGGGGCGTGGCGGCGCTGCTCGGCGCGAGGTGGCGGGGAACGGGCGGTGACCGCCGGGATCACCAACGTGTACGTCCACGCGCCCTTTTGTGCGCGGCGCTGTTGCTATTGCGACTTCGCAGTTCAGGTCGACCGCAGTCCCGACGGTCGGCGATGGCTCGACGTGATCCGAAGGGAGTTCGAGTCCATGCGGGATTCGGGGGAGGCACCGCTGGCCGAGGTGCTCGACACGCTGTACGTCGGTGGAGGTACGCCGTCGCTTCTTGACGCCCGGCACATCGCCGCGCTGGCCGATCTGATCGGACGCGGGCGGATGCGGAGTCCCGGTTTCGAGTGGACGGTTGAAGCGAATCCCGAGTCCTTTACCGGCGAGGTGGCCCGACAGTGGAAGGCCGGCGGCGCCAACCGGGTTTCGTTGGGGTTGCAGAGCTTCGATCCACGTGCACTCCGATGGATGGGTCGGCTCCACTCGCCCGGGCAGGCGAGGTCTGCGGTACAAGAGGCACGCGCCGCGGGCCTCGCGAACGTGTCGGTCGATCTCATCTTCGGGTTGCCGGACGGCGTATCCCGCTCGTGGAGGGAAGATATCGAAAGGGCGCTCGATCTGGGCGTGCCGCACATCTCGCTCTATGGCCTCACCGTGGAGAAGGGCACCAACCTCTGCCGTGCGGTGTCGCAGGGCCGTGCGCGCATGCCCGCGGACCGCCGCTACCGGGAGGAGTACCTCTTCGCGGCCGAAGCACTCGCCGACGCCGGGTACGATCACTACGAAGTGTCGAACTTCGCCCTCCCCGGGTTCGCGTCCCGGCACAACCGCGCCTGCTGGACGGGAGCGTCCTACCTCGGGCTCGGAAACGGCGCCCACAGCTATCACGCGGGGCGGCGCTGGTGGAACGAAAGGGATTGGGGCACGTATGCTGAAAGAGTGGAGCGCTCCGGGAACGCTCGCGGTGGTACCGAGGCGTTGACGCCGGAACAATCGTGTCTCGAGCGCGTTTGGCTGGCCCTGCGCACCGCGGATGGCATCGATGCTGCGGACCTGGGACCCGGCGTGAGTCCCGTGGTCCACGATTGGATGTCGAGGGGCCTGGCCCGCCAGACCGGGGTGCGAACCCGCCTGACCCCGGCCGGTTGGCTGTTGCTCGACGACCTGACACTGGAACTTGAGGCGGTGCTTGACCGTCGATAACAATTGACGGCGTCCCATGCCGGGGGATTATGTAGATTCCCGGAGCAAACGGACTGGAACCGGATCATGGCATCGCGACCACACAAGGACGATAGTGCGCTTTCACCGCGTGAGAGCAGTGTGCTGGAAGCCGTCGTGCGCACCTACGTCGAGACCGCCGAGCCCGCGGGCAGCCGCACCCTTGCGCGGCGATACGATTTCGGCGTGTCTCCCGCCACGATTCGCAACACCATGGCGGACCTGCAGGAGGAGGGCTACCTGACGCATCCGCATACGTCGGCCGGACGGGTCCCGACCGAAATGGCATATCGCTTGTTCGTGGACAGGATGGTACGGCCGGAGCCCCTGTCCGAGTCCGAAAAGGCCTCGATCGAAAGCGAACTGTGGTCGGGCGAGTCGACCCTGGAGCGAGTTCTCCGCAACGCCGTCCGCGCGCTCGGCATTCTGGTCAATGAACTGGGGGTCGGGTCAGTTCCGCAACTGGACACGGCGCGCATGGAGAAGATCGACCTGATCCGGGTTTCCTCGGTCAAGGTTCTCATGGTCGTCACGGTTCAGAGCGGCATGGTGAGGACCGTGTACGTCGATCTGCCCGGCGATGTTCCCGCGGACGTTCTCGACGGGTTGCAGCGCGTGCTGAACGAGCGACTGGGTGGCCTCACCTTCGTCGAGATCCGCCGGTCCTTCGGAGAACGCCTGCGGGACGCAATGGAGGACCCGGTCGCGCGGGACATCCTCAATATTTTCGTCGAATCGAGCGAGGAGTTTTTTGCGGCCACTCCGGGTCCGCAGGATCAGATCGTCCTTGGACAGACCTCGGCCATCGCCACTCAGCCGGAGTTCGCCACCAACGAGCGGCTGATGGACCTGATCGCCCTGACCGAGCAGAAAGAGCTTCTGGCGAAGGTCCTGGGGACGCGAGTTGTCAGAGGAGGACCTCAGGTAACGATCGGTGGCGAACACGCTCCGGAGCTCGCCGGATTCACACTGGTGACGTCGGGGTATCAGCTCGGGGGACTGAGGGGTGTGGTGGGGGTCATCGGTCCGACTCGCATGCCATACGAGAAGGTGATCGCCATTGTCGACTATACTTCATCTCTTGTAACGCGCATGCTGCAGCCCTAGACGACTCGGGAATCGATGTCCGACTACTACACCCTGCTTCGTGTTTCGCGGAGCGCGAGCCAGGAAGAGATAAAGAAGGCGTACCGCAAGGTCGCACTGAAGTATCATCCTGACCGGAACGCTGGCTCCAAGGAAGCCGAGGAGCGCTTCAAGGATGTCACCGAGGCCTACGAGGTCCTCCGCGATCCGGAGCGGAGGGCCAGGTACGACCGGTACGGGAAGGAAGGCCTGCGGGGTCAGCGTGGCTTCGGCGGTGGCCTGGATTTCTCGGATGCACTCGAAGTCTTCATGCGGGACTTCGGAGGATTCGGGGGCTTCGAGAGCCTCTTCGGCGGGCGGCGTGCCGGGAATCGTCCCGTGCGGGGCAAGTCGTTGCGTCTCAAGTTGCCGCTCACCCTCAAGGACGTGCGCAGCGGTGTCAGGAAGCGGGTGCGTGTCGCTGTTCTCGACCACTGCCTTTCGTGCAGGGGCAACGGCGCCAGGGACGGCGCGATGCCGGTTCGTTGTTCGGTGTGCGAGGGGACGGGAGAGGAGCGGCGTGTCGAACGCTCGGTCTTCGGGCAGTTCGTGAGCGTTGCGCCCTGCCGCAAGTGTCGTGGCGAGGGCGCGGTCATCACAGACCGGTGCCCGGACTGCCATGGCGAAGGCCGCACCAGGGTCAATCGCGAGATCGAGGTGAAGGTGCCGCCGGGAGTTTCCTCGGAGAACTACATCACGTTGCGGGAAGAGGGCAACGTCGGGCCGCGAAACGGTCCGCGGGGGGACATCGTGGTGCTCATGGACGTGACCGAGGACCAGCGCTTCACCCGCGACGGGAACGATCTGATTGCGGAGGTGCCGATCAACTTCAGCCTTGCGGCGCTCGGAGGCCGCGTCACCGTCCAGACCGTGGACGACGAGGCACGCGTCGAGGTTCCCGCAGGAGTCCAGAGCGGCCACATCGTCCGTGTACGGGGAGAGGGTCTGCCCGACCTCGACGGGCGGAGCTACGGCGATCTCCTGGTTCGTCTTGTCGTGTGGGTACCGCAACGCCTCAATTCGGAGCAGGAGCGCATCATCCGCAAGCTTCGCTCGTCGGAAAACCCCCCGCCGGAAAGGGTCGATCCGGCGGAGAACCGGGGATTCTGGTCCAGGGTCAGGGAAGCGCTGGGCTAGTGTCGTATATTCGACGGACTGCCAGGGCCTTCGATCGCACACAGCTTCCTCGCGTTCTCCGCCATGATGACCCAGCGGCAAACGTCAACACGGGACCCGGGGTCGATCCCCTGTGCGAGTGCGGCCAGTGCGGCCCATAGTGACTGGGCCAGACGGGAGTAGTCTGGAGCGTCCCTGGAGTCCATCAGCATCACCCAGCCCTCCAGCACGCGAGGCATGCCTTCGGCATCGCAGGGGTCCAAAAGCACTTCGAGAAGCAATAGCCTTCCGTCCGACCGGGCCGACAACCGTCGAAGCACGTCCCGGCTGAGTTCGATCGGTGGCCGCTGCCTTCGGAGCTCCTGTTTCAGCCGGCTGACGGGCAGGACACCGGGTCCGGTTCGCCGCAGGATTTCGATCACGCGTTCCGTCGTTCGAAACATCTGTCGTGTGCCTCGCTTTCGGACGGCGTTGCATCCCGGGCCTTTCCTGCGGACGAAGCGGAGCTTTGCCAGGCGCCCGTACAGTACCCGTTGTTCCGGGAGCATCATATAGCTGAATGGGACTAATGTACGGCGGGCTGTTCGGGAGCCTGGGATCTTTCGTCATATTGATGGGACGAATCAGCCGGGATGTGACCAATCGGAGGGAGCGCCTCAACCATGCTTATCGAGACCTTGCGGGCGGACCTTGCCACCGCCCGCCGTTCCAGGGACAGGGTTCGCACGCTCGTGCTTTCCACCACCCTGGCCGATGTACGAAACCGCGAGATCGAGTTGGGCACTGCTCTGGACGACGAGGGGGTTCAGGGGGTCATAGCCAGGGCAATCAAGCAGCGCCGTGACGCCGCGACTCAGATGACCGCAGGTGGAAGACCGGAACTCGCCGAGAACGAGCTGACGCAGGCGGGCGTTCTCCAGGACTACCTCCCCCCGGAGTTGACTCCCGCGGAGGTGCGCGACCTGGTCAGGGAGATCGTTGCCGAGAGCGGTCCCCACATGGGGGCGGTCATGTCGCGGCTGATGCCGCGCATTCGCGGCCGCTTCGATGGAAAGGCAGCCTCGGCGATCGTGCGCGAGGAGTTGAGCGGGTGATGACCGGCGCGCCGCCGGGATCGTGTCCTCTCGCCCAATGGCGACGCGGGTGCTCGCCGGACGGGTGTTCGCCCTTTGGGTGCGCGTCGCGTTGCGCGGGCCCGGGGACGCCGCGGCGCCGGCAGACTGCAGTGTCTGCCCGCGCTCTTCAGGTCCTCGAGTTCGCGGAAGTGCTGGAGTATGTCGCGGGCTTTGCCTGCAGCGACGCCGGACGGCAAGCGGTCCTCGCGCTCGAGCCGTCCGTCGATCCGGAGACGGTTCAGACGCGATTGGCCGCGGTCGAAGAGGCCAGGCGCTTCCTCGCGCTGCGGGAGGCCTGGACGCTGCCCGGCTTTCCGGACGCCGGGCATGCGATCGGAAGACTCGCGGTGGAAGGCTCGGTGCTGTCGCCGCAGGAACTCCATGCGCTGGGGGAGCTGCTCACGGCCGGTCGCGTTTTGCTCGGGTCGCTGAACGAGAACGCGGCGAATCTTCCCACGCTGGCCGCGCTGGCGTCCCGGCTTCTCGAGGCGAAGGAGATCGAAACAACGGTGGTAAGGACGGTTGACGCCGAAGGCGCCGTGCTGGACACCGCCAGCAGGGAGCTGAGGCGCATTCGCATGCGACTGAGCGGTGCCCACAATCGCGTCGTGGCCCACCTGGAGCGGTTCCTCGATGGACTTGGCGAGCGCTATCGGGTTCCCGGTGCATCGGTCACGATCCGCGAGGGGCGCTACGTCATCCCGGTGCGCCGCGAGGGCAAGCGGTCGGTCGGGGGATACGTGCACGATGAATCGGCGTCCGGAGCCACGGTGTTCATCGAACCATCGTCCGCGATCGAGATCATGAACGGTGTCCGGGAGCTGGAAAGGGCCGAGACCCGCGAGGTCGAGCGCATTCTGCGCCAACTCACCGACCGCTGCCGCCCTCTCGCCGTGGAATTGGCCCGGTCGCTGGCCGCGCTTGCCGAAATGGACCGGCGAGTGGCCCTGGCACGCGCTGCGGAGCGGTGGAAGGGATCGGTCCCGGCAGTGGGCGAGGGCCCCGTGCGCATCCGTGGCGGCCGTCATCCCCTGCTGGTTGCGGCCGGGGTCGACGCTGTTCCCTTCGACCTCGACCTCGATCGCGACGAGAGCGTCGTCCTGGTCACCGGCCCCAACACAGGGGGCAAGACGGTTTTTCTGAAGTCGGTGGGATTGATCGCGAGCCTCGCGCAGGCAGGAGTCATACCACCCGTCGGGCCGGGCACCCGCCTGCCCGTCTTCCGTGGCATCTTCGCCGATGTCGGGGACGAGCAGTCCATTTCCGACAGCCTGTCCACGTTTTCCGCCCATCTCCGCAACCTGCAGGAGATCCTGCGGGATGCGGACGCGAACTCTCTGGTGCTGATCGACGAGCCCGGAACGGGAACCGACCCCAAGGAGGGTGAAGCGCTGGCCCGGGCGATCATCGAGACCCTGGCGGAACGCCGATGCGCGGCAGTGGTGACATCGCATCTGGGCGGCCTGAAGCGCCTCGCGGCGCCGGGCAACCGTATTGTAAACGCTTCGCTCCATTTCGATGGCGAGCGTCTGGCCCCCAGCTACCGTTTCTCGAAGGGACGGCCGGGGCGCAGCTACGGGCTCTCGATCGCGCGAGGACTGGGGTTTCCACATGAGGTGCTGGATCGGGCCGAGCGATACCGCGACCGCGCCGACGCTCGCCTGGACGACCTGCTCGAGAGCCTCGAGGAAAAGGAGCGCCGCGTGGCCCGGGTGCTCGCCGAACTCGACGGGGAGCGGAAGCGGCTCACGAAGCTGGACGCGAAGCTCGACGCGCGCGTCGAGGACCTGCGACGGGTCGAGCGCCAGCAAGCCGCACGCGCGCGAACCGAGGCCCGCCGCCTGCTCCTGGATGCCCGCAAGGAGGTCGAGTCGGTCATAACCGGCCTGCGGGAGCGGGCGGTCGCCGGAGACTCGTTGAGAGAGGCCTCGAGAGCCGCGCGCCGCACCGTTGAGGAAGCGGCGCTGTCACTGCGGGATCCCATCCCGGAGACGACCGCGCCACCGGTCGGCGAGGTCGTGCTGGCCGAAGGAGCGAGGGTCCGCGTCGGGGCCGCCGGCGCGCTGGGAGAGGTCGTGGCGGTCGAGACGGATCGAGTCGTCGTCAACGTGGGCGGCGTAAGGATGAGAGTGGCCCCCCGGCGGCTGGTGCCGGCCGAGGCGGCGCGCGGCGAGGCGGACACGCGATCGGACGGGCGGACATCCGGACCCGGCGGGGCGGGATCGTGGACCGCGCCCGACATCGAGCCGGTCACGGAGCTTGATGTGCGTGGCCTGCGGGCCGACGAGGCCGAGATGTCGCTCGCACGCGCACTGGATGCGGCCGCTGTGGCCGACCTTCAGGAACTTCGCGTGATACACGGCAAGGGAACCGGGGCGCTCCGTGCCCGAGTGGCGCTTGTGCTGGAACGTGATCCTCGGGTCGAGGGCTTCGAGTCGGCCAGGCCGGCGGACGGAGGCTACGGGGTCACCGTGGCGAGGATGCGGTAGCCATGATCCCCGACGACGTGGTAGCGGAAGTCAAGGCGCGCGCCGACATCGTGGGCGTGATCGGCGAGTTCGTTCAACTCAGGAAGGCGGGCAGGGAGTTCCGCGGACTCAGTCCGTTCAAGAAGGAAAAGACGCCCTCCTTCTACGTGAACCCGGCCAAGGCGTTTTTTCACGACTTTTCTTCCGGTGAATCGGGGGACGTATTCTCGTTCCTGATGAAGCACCAGGGGATGAGCTTCGTCGACGCAGTCAAGTACGTCGGAGCTCGCAGCGGCGTCGAAGTGCGGGAAATCAGGCGAGGGCAGGGACGCGAGGACCCGTGGCGCCCCTACTACGAGGCGTCCGCCTACGCGAACACGTTCTTCCAGGAACGCCTCTGGGAGTGGGAGGGCGGTCAGCGCGCACGCGCATACCTCGAGGAACGGGGCATCGGCCGCGAGTCGGGTGAAGACTTCGGCCTCGGATACGCCCCCGACGATTGGAGGGCCTTTCGCGAGGCGGCGGCGGTGCACGGCCTGGACGAGAGAATCCTGCTGGACGTCGGGCTACTCAAGAAGAGCGAGAAGAGCGACGATCCGTACGACGCGTTCAGGAACCGCATCATCTTCCCGATCGAGTCCGAATCGGGACGCGTGCTGGCGTTCGGCGGGAGACTGCTGGGTCGCACCGGCAAGGGGGCGCCCAAGTACCTCAATTCGCCCGAGAGCCCGATCTTCCAGAAAGGCGAGATCCTGTACGGGCTGCGCAAGGCTCGCAACCACATCCGTCGCAACGGGTCCGTCATGGTGGTGGAAGGCTTTACGGACGTCGTGTCCCTGGCAAGTGTCGAGGTGCGCAACGTAGTCGCGCCCCTGGGGACGGCGATGACCGAAGCGCACGCCGGACTCCTGCGACGATACACGAAGCAGGTGCGGCTTCTGTTCGACAGCGATCCGGCGGGACAACGCGCGACCTTCCGTGCCGCCGACATCCTTCTCGGCCAGGGGCTCCATGCTTCGGTGGTGACGCTGCCCGACGGCGAGGACCCCGATTCGGTGGCACGTTCGGGAGGCGCGGAGGCCATCCGGGAGTTCGTCTCCCAGGCGGTGGACGTCCTCGACCGCAAGATCGCGATGCTGGAGGAGCGGGACTACTTCGGCTCGATAGAAAAGACGCGGCGGGCTCTGGACCGGCTCCTGCCGACCGTGCGGTCCGTGACCGATCCCCGGCTCCGCGACATCTACATCGCCAGGGTGGCCGAGCGGACCGGCGTGCGTCCCGAGACTCTGGCGAAGGAAATCGGGCAGCGGGCCGCAACGCCGGCCACTGCGACGCGTCGGGATTACCGTCGGCGTGGCCGCGTCCCTCCGAGCCCGACCGGCATGGGGCCGGAACAGGAGCTGCTGCGGCTGATGCTCCACCACCGCGGCTGGGTCGGGAAGGTGGCCGAAAGCGTGGGGCCCTCCGATTTGGCGGATGGCGCGGATCGTGTGATCTTCGAAGGGTTGATCGCCGATCCCGACCTGGTCGCATTGCCGGAAGGGGCATCGCCGGAGGCCGTGCGTCGTTTTGAGCAACTGGAAGCGGATCCGGGGATGGCACATGAGTTGGAACAGGTCTTCGCGGACGTGCTGGCCAGGATCCTGACCAAGGTCATCAATCGGCGAATGGACGTTGTGCGGGCCCGATTGCATTCCGCAGCGGACCACCAGGAGAAGGTCCAGCTGACCAGTGACCTGGAGGAACTTCGCAGAGAGAAGGCGGCTCTGCCCGGGGCCGATTGGAGCGGGTCCGCAAGAGCGTTGGTGAACATCGGAAAGACTCAAAGGAAGAGAGAAGGCACACAGTGACCGTCAACAACGGGCCGATCTCCAGTCGCATGCTGGAGCTGCAAACCCTCGACCAGAACATCCGCCGGACCCGGGACCGCATCGATTCCTTCGGGCCGTTGCTGGAAGAGGTCGAGGAACCGGCCGTCCGATTGGCCGGCGAGGCCGAGGTGGCCGCGACCAAGGTGAGAGAACTCGAGCTGGAAGAGCGCCGGTTGCGCCTGGCGGCGGAGGAGAAGCGGGTACGCGTGCACCGTCTGGAGGATCGCCTGAATCTGGTCAGGACCGTGCAACAGGAGGCGGCGGTGCAGGCCGAACTCGGGCTGGTGCGGCGGGCCCTGGACCAGGAGGAGCAGGAGGTAATCAACCTCCTGGACCAGATCGCGAGATTCCAGGGCCGCCTGGAGGAGTTGCAGGCGGCCATGGACGACGCCCGCCTGGCGGTCGAGCCGCGCAGGAACGAGATCCTGGCGGAGCAGGAGGCCGCCGAGGCACAGGTGGCCTCGATGCAGGTGCAACGCGACAGCTTTGCCGAGGGAATCGATCCCCGCTACCGGCGCGTGTACGACAATCTGATCAGAGGCGGCCGCCGCGTTGCGGTCGCGCCGATGACAGCGGACGGAGCCTGCGGCTGCTGCTACTCCGTCATACCCCTGCAGGTTCAGAACGAGATCCGGGCTCACGCGCCGCTGGTGCTCTGCGAAGGCTGCGGCGTGATCGTGACGGGCCCGACGGCTGACGCCGAGACCGAGAGCGTAAGCGGGTAGGCGGCTGCCGAACCGGCGGACCCGTGCGTCCCGACCGCGGATGAGCGCCCGGAGGGCCGGGGTCGGGTTCGTATCGTCGTATCCACGCCCTCAATGGACCCTTCGCCCGCAACCGCCAGGACGGGTCGTCCGTGCCCTCGAGCGGGACCTGCAGCTTCCTCGGGCCTTGTGCCGGCTGCTGGCTGTCAGGGAACGCACGACACCCGATGCCGCAAAGTCGTTTCTGCGTCCCCGCCTGGAGGATTTGCACGACCCCGCTCTGCTCCTGGACTCGGACAGGGCGGCGGACCGCCTGGCCGCGGCTGTGGAAAACGGGGAGACGGTGGTGGTCCACGGCGACTACGATGCCGACGGCATTGCGGGTGCGGCGCTGCTCGGCGGCTGGATTCGTGCGGCAGGCGGGAGGGCCGAGGCGATCGTGCCCGACCGGACCCGGGACGGCTACGATCTTTCGAATGCGGGCGTGGACCGGTCAATCGCGCTTGGCGCCGGGGTGATCGTCACGGTCGACTGCGGAATCGCGGCGCTTGATCCGGTTCGGCGGGCTGCCGCGGCCGGGGTGGACGTCATCGTCACCGACCACCACATCCCGGGACCGCGACTTCCCGATGCCTTCGCCATCCTCAATCCGAACCGTCCTGGCTGCGCCTACCCCGACAAGCGGCTGTGCGGCGCGGGTGTGGCGTTCAAGCTGGGACAGCTGTTGTCCCGGCGCCTGGGCCGGTCCCGCGACGAGGCGTGGGACTACCTCGATCTGGTGGCACTGGCGACCATCGCCGACCAGGTGGAGCTGGATGGCGAGAACCGCATACTCGGGAGGTACGGGCTGCGGGCGCTCGCACGCACAACGCGCCCCGGTCTGAATGCACTGATGACCGGCGCGAAGATGGCTCCCGGGAACGCGGTCACCTCGGAGGCCGTGGCCTTCCGGCTGGCCCCCCGCATCAACGCCGCGGGCCGGGTGGGCGACGCGTCGAAGGCGCTGCGACTTCTCCTCACAGCGGATTCCGGCGAGGCACGGTCGCTGGCCGAGGTGCTGGAACGGAACAACAGCGACCGGCGCGAAATTGAGCGCCGCACCACCGAGGAGGCGTTGGCCAGGCTGGAGGGCGCATACGACGCAGCCACCGACCGGGGGGTCGTCGTGGCGGGCGAGGGGTGGCATCCAGGGGTGATAGGGATCGTCGCGTCCCGCGTTGCCGAGCGCCTCTTTCGCCCGTCGGTGGTGATCGCGCTGGACGGAGACGAGGGCCGTGGAAGCGCGCGTTCGATCCCGGGCTTCGATCTCCACGCGGCGATCGCGCAGTGCGGCACCCACCTCGAACGCTTCGGCGGACACCACCAGGCGGCGGGCATGGACATTCACCGCGATCGCGTGCCCGCGTTCCGTGACGCATTTCAGGACGTTGCCGGCCGCCGTCTCGGCAGCGTGGAGCTGCGGCCTGTCCTCCATGTGGATCTGGAAGTCGCGCTGGGGGAGGTCGACTTCGATCTCCACCGCTACGCCACCTACCTGGGTCCCCATGGCCGGGGCAATCCCGAGCCGCTCTACGTCGCTCGCGCGGTTCGCGTGGCTGGAGGCCCCCGGGTGCTGACAGGAGGACACGTCAAATTCGAGATGGTCGACGGCGGTTCCCGGCTGCCCGCGATCGGCTTTGGCCTCGCGGACCGGCTGGTCCCCGAGTTGACGGGCAACGGGCCGGTGGACGTGGCGTTCAATCTGATCGAGAATACCTTCAGAGGCAGGACCACGATCCAGGCCAGGGTCGTGGATGTCCGTCCGGCCGCGTGAGTTGCCGGATTTGCTTTCCGCCCGGGAGGCGAACGCGTGCGCATCATTGCCGGGAAGTGGAAGAGCCGGAAGCTCCTTGCGGTTCGGGGACGGGGTGTCAGGCCGACCGCCGACCGCATCCGTGAGGCCTGGATGTCGATTGTCGCCGACCGTATCGGTGGTGCCGAGGTGGCGGACCTGTTCGCGGGTTCCGGCGCACTCGGCCTCGAAGCGCTGAGCCGGGGCGCGGCACATGTCACGTTCGTCGAGAGGAGCCGCGGCGCGATCCGGGTGCTGGAGCGAAATATCCAGGCGCTGGACGCAGGTGCGGCTGCCACCGTCATCCGCGGCGACGCCATGGCGCATGTACGGTCGGTGAAGCGGTTCTGCTACGACCTTGCTCTCGCCGACCCTCCCTACGACCGAGGCTGCACGCGTGAACTCCTTGCCCTCTTCGCCCACCAGCCCTTCGCCCGCGAACTCTGGCTGGAACACGCGACCGGGGACGCGGTTCCCTCCGGCATGTCCCTGCGCCAACGCAGGTATGGGGACACCACCCTCACGGGAACCGTACCGCCCGCCGGGCGGCCTCGGCATGGGGCAGGGTTCTCCAACCGACTGAGAGGAGGCGGCACATCATGACGATTGCCCGTCCCATCGTAGCGGTCTACCCCGGGTCCTTCGACCCCGTGACGCTCGGCCACGAGGATGTGGTGCGCCGCACGCTCCGCTTCTGCGACCGGCTGGTCGTGGGAGTCGCGGAGTCCGCGAGTCAGTCCAAGCGACCGCTCTTCGAGGTATCGGAGCGGCTCGAGATCATGAAGGAGGTCTTCGCCGGCGATGACCGGGTGGAGTGTGTCACCTTCTCGGGTCTGCTGGTGGAGTTTGCGCGAGGCGTCGGCGCGCGCTTCATCATCCGCGGTCTGCGGGCCGTCTCGGACTTCGACTACGAGTTCCAGATGGCCCAGATGAACCGGGAGCTCCGGCACGATGTGGAGACCCTTTTCCTGACCCCGGACGTCCACTACTCCTTTCTGTCCGCGTCCCTGGTACGGGAGGTCGCGTCGCTCGGCGGCGATGTGAGCGCATTCGTGTCGCCGGCCGTGTTGGAACGGATGCGGCACCGGTTCTCGAATCGCCCCTCAGGGTGAGCCCCGCCGCTCGATGGCCAGGCCATGGGCCCACAGCGCCTTCACGCGGGAACTGGAGACAAGGGCCCGGAAGCTTGTCCGCACGGTCGCTTTCCCCGAGGCGGACGACCCCCGGGTGGTCGAGGCCGCGGTTCACCTGGCCCGGCGCGGGGCCGTCATGCCGGTGCTGGTCGGGCCGCGGAAAGGGGTGGCGCGGGAGCTGGACGGGGGCCGGGCCCCGGATCGGATCGATTGGGTCGCGACCTCGTCCGATTCGCTCGATCGCGCGTTGGCTCTGCTCTCGGAGGGAGCGGTGGACGGCGTGGTCGCCGGGGCCGTCCGCACGTCGGCGGAGGTCATCCGGGCGGGTTTGAGGCAGGTGGGACTCCGCGCGGGGGTCCGCCTCCTGTCGTCGTGCTTCTTCATGGAGGTGGACGACTTCCGCGGCAGGGGAACCGAGGTCCTCACCTTCACGGACGCCGGTGTCGTGCCGGATCCCGGTGCCGGCGCCCTCGCCGAGATCGCCCGTGAGGCCGTTCGCGTGCGCAGGCTCGTGGTGGGTGACGAGCCGCGCGTGGCCTTTCTGTCGTACTCCACACTGGGCAGTGCGCGCGGGCGGTCCGTCGAACGCGTGCGCGGGGCCCTCGACCGATTCCGCAAGGCCTGTCCCGGGGTGCCCTCCGGCGGGGAGTTGCAGGCCGATGCCGCCCTGGTTCCGGGCGTCGCTCTCGTCAAGGCGCGCGGAGATGCCGTCGCGGGCAACGCCAACGTCCTCGTCTTTCCGAGCCTCGACGCGGCCAACATCGCGTACAAGCTGGTCCAGCGACTCGCGGGCGCACGTGCGCTGGGCCCCGTGCTGCAGGGTCTCAGGGCTCCGCTGAACGACTTGTCCCGGGGAGCCTCGGCCGAAGACATCGTCCACATGGCGGCCGTCACCGCGCTCATGGCGGGGGAGGCCGGCTGACGGATCGCGGATCGAGCCGGTCGCCCGTGTTTTCCGGCGGTGTGCGCCGTCACTATCTTTGCTGCACATCCGAGTCAATTCCGCAGGGATCGATCCGCGGCGGGCCGCCGGCAGGCGGGCGGCCAGCGCCATGGACCATTCCGACAACCCGGGCCGCGAGGGGACGATGACATTCAATGTTCGCAAGGTGGGGGGCGCCACCGTGATTTCGGTCGACGGCCAGCTCATCGTCGGCAACCGGCAGGAGTTGAAGCAGAAGGTCCTGGCGGAACTGGAGCGGGGGGCCCGGCGTTTCGTCATCGACTTCACGCGGACCGGCTACATCGACTCATCCGGGCTGGGCATCCTGGTTTCGCTTTCCAGGAGCATCAGGCAGGAAAGGGGCGACCTCCGCCTGGCTTCGCTGAACGATGATCTCCGGACCCTCTTCGAGCTGACCAAGCTCGACACCCTCTTCGAGATTCATGCCACTCTGCGGGACGCGCTGGCGGACTAGTGCCGTGGTGATTCCGCGAGAGCCCGGGCGGTGGTTCGTCGGGACTGCCGGGAGGTGACGGTGACCCCACGCGCCGCCGTGCTCGAATTGCCCGCCGACATCTCGGTCATCGAGAACGCTGTGGAGCGTGCGGTGCACTGCTGTGCCTCCGCCCGCCTGGCGCGCAACCGTCTCATGTTCAACTTCCGTGTCGGCCTTACCGAAGCCCTTTCGAACGCGATCCTGTACGGGAACGGCGGCGATCCGCAAAAGCGGGTACGCGTCGAGCTGCGGGTCCGGTCGGGCGAGGTGCGCGCGCGCGTGACCGACGAAGGGCACGGGTTCGATCCGGATACCGTGCCCGACCCCCGATTGCCGGAGAACATTCCGAGGCCGGATGGGCGCGGGATCTTCCTGATGCGGGCGCTGATGGACGAAGTGCACTACAACGAGCTGGGCAATTCGGTCACGCTTGTCCTTCGGGAAGGGACCCGCCCCGCGCCATGATCCCCCAGGCCGCGTCCCGATCGTCGCTGCCGGAGAGCGTCGGGGGGATGCTGGAGGACTTCCGCTCGGGGTTCGGGCTGGAGATCCGCGCATGGCATGTGGTCGGCGGCGACCTGGTCCCCGTCTTCCCCCCGGGCGCAAGCGGACCGCCCGCGCCCAACGGACAGCGCTTTCGCGTCAGTCCGGCCACTGGACCGCCGCTGGAGGTGCAGGTCGAGGCGCGCGAGCCCGTGGCCGCGGCTTCGGAAGTGCTCCGGGCAGCGCTCGAACGCACCTGCGACCTGGCCGGGGGAATCGCGGCCCGCGAGGCGCAGCTGTCCGAGCGCCGGGACGAGATCGGGCTCCTTTTCTCCATATCGGAGACGCTGGCGTCGGTCCTCGACCTGCAGGAAGCGGCACAACGCATACTCGAAGAGGGCGTGAGGGTGCTGGGGGCGGAGAAGGGGTCGCTCTGGGTGTACAGCGCGGACGACGACCTGTTGCGCCTCGCCGCCTCCGTGGGCGGTGACGACACGCGCGCCTGGATTCCCGCCGGGGACGACGCCTCGGTCACGGCGCGGACGTTCCGGTCGGCCAGGCCCGTAACGGCCGGAGTTCGCCCGCGGCCCGGAGGGCAAGGCGACGGCGGACGAACCCGCACAAGGGAGACGCGCGTCTCGGTCCCGATTCGATATGCGCCCGCCTCCGGGCCCGCGCGCACGATAGGGGTGCTCAACCTGATCGGTAACCGGAACCACTCGCGGTCCGCTCCGGGGGACCGCCGGGTCGTGGTCGCGGTCGCCAACCAGATAGGGGCTGCTCTGGAGATGCATCGCCTGCTTCACGAAAACATGGCCCGCGAGCGCGTCGCCCGTGAGATGGAGCTTGCCCACGATCTTCAGATGAAGCTGCTCCCGTCGGTGCCGAGCCTTCCGGGCATCGAGGCTGCCGCACGGGTCTTTCCCACCGAGTCCGTCGCGGGCGATTTCTACCAGATCGTCCCGCTGTCGGAGGGGCGCATCGGCGTGATGATCGGCGACGTATCGGGACACGGCTTCCCGGCGGCGCTGATCATGGCTCTGGTGATGAGCGCCGCGGCGATCTATGCCGAGCAGGGAGCGGCTCCGGCCAAGATGCTCGAGTACGTGGATCGTGCGATCGGCCACGAGCTGGAATCCACCGAGATGTATCTGTCGCTGTGCTACTGTGTCCTTTCGCCGCGCGAGGCCACGATCACCTATTCGAACGCGGGTCATCCCCACGCCTTTGTGGTGAGTCCGGGCGGCAGAAACCAGCGCCTGTTCGCCACCGACCCCCCCATGGGCACCGGCAGCCCGCCATACGGGGAGGCGACGGTGAACTGGTCCCGCGGAGAGGACCTGCTGCTCCTTTTCACCGACGGGCTGTCGGATACACTCGCGCGGCTGCGCCGCCAGAGCGGCGAAGACCTCGTGCTCGCGACCGTTGCGAAACACGCGGCGCGGCCCGCGGCGGATATCCTCAGGCACCTTTTCGAGATGTCGGCACAGGCGATCCCGAGCATGCCGGCCGACGACCGCACGGCGGTCATTCTTCGCACCGTGTAGCCCGTGGACAAAATCCCCCCGGCATTCTTGTCCACGGCCTGCTAGTGTAGTGTCCCGTAAGTATCTTGCCATAATAGAGAAGATCGGGTATCATTCCTCTCATCCACCCGAACGAGGAAGATATCATGCCCAGGGGACGTCCGTTGAAAGCGCTCGAAGTCAGCCGGGGCGCCCGTGAGGAACTCGAGTCGCTGGTGCGTTCGCGCAGCCTGCCCGCCGGGCTCGTCCGCCGTGCCGAGATCGTGCTTCTGTGCGCCGATGGGTTGGACAACCAGGCGGTCGCCGAGAGGGTCCGCACCAGCCGCCAGACGGTCGGCAAGTGGCGCGAGCGCTTCCGAACCCAGGGCCTCATGGGCCTGTACGACGAACGCAGGCCGGGAAAGCCTCGTTCCATCGAAGACGACGAGGTCATGGTGCTGCTGAGGAAGACGCTCGACACCCGGCCTCCCGATGGCAGCACGCACTGGAGCTGCCGCTCCATGGCCGAGGCGGCGGGGCTGTCGAAGTCCACGGTCCACCGCGTGTGGACGGCGTTCAACCTCCAGCCCCACCGGCAGAAGCACTTCAAGCTCTCCACCGACCCGTTCTTCGCCGAAAAGGTCCGCGACATCGTCGGCCTCTACCTCAACCCGCCGGAGGGCGCGATGGTGCTCTGCGTGGACGAGAAGAGCCAGACCCAGGCGCTGGAGCGAACCCAGCCTCTGCTGCCCCTCGGGCTCGGATACGTCGAGGGCGTCACACACGGCTACATCCGTCACGGCACGACCACCCTCTTCGCCGCCCTGGACGTCGCCACCGGCCAGGTTCTCGCCCAGTGCAAGGCGCGGCATCGCCACCAGGAGTTCCTGAGCTTCCTCCGGCACATCGACGCCAACGTGCCCCCAGACCTGGATGTCCACCTCGTCGTCGACAACTACGGCACCCACAAGCACGCCAAGGTCAAGCGCTGGCTCGCCACCCGGCCACGCTACCACATCCACTTCACCCCCACCTACTCCTCCTGGATCAACCAGGTCGAGATCTGGTTCAACATCATCACCCAGAAGGCCATCCGCCGCGGCTCCTTCTCCTCGGTCACCCAGCTCAAGGAGAAGATCCTCCGCTTCACCGACCAGTACAACCCCGGTGCCCAGCCGTTCATGTGGACCGCCACCGCAGACTCCATCCTCCAGAAGATCCAGAGACTATGTACAGCTATCTCTGGGACACAACACTAGGCGATGGGCTCCCGACGTCCGAAGCGCTCCCTGGGCCAGAACTTCCTGGTCGACCCCAATCTCCAGCGCAAGATCGTCGCCGCCGTCGGCGCGGGCGAGGACGAACCGGTCCTGGAGATCGGTCCGGGAAGGGGCGCCCTTACGGAGCACCTCGCGGGGCGCATGGTCCGCCTGACGGCCGTCGAACTCGACGACGAACTCGCAGCGGCCCTGGCACGACGCTACGAAGACAACTCCCGCGTGGACGTGGTGCACGGGGACATCCTGTCGCTGGACCTTGCCGCGCTCTGCCCGGGGTGGGCGCGCACCGTGGTGGTGGGCAACATACCGTACAACATCACCACGCCGATCGTCTTCAGGCTGCTTCGCCTGCCCTATCCTTCCGACATCGTGCTGACGGTACAGGCGGAGGTTGCGGCTCGGATGCTCGCGGGTCCGGGGAGCCGAATCTACGGCGCGCTCTCCGTGGGCGTGGGCATCCATGCGAACCCGTCCCGCGTCTGCAAAGTCCCGCGAACCGCCTTTCGTCCGGTGCCGAGGGTCGACAGCGCCGTGGTGCGGTTGACACCCCGTTCGCCACCGCGCCTCACCGCCCCGGAGGCGGCCCGGGTCCGCGTGCTCACTCGCGCGGCCTTCTCGTGGCGCCGCAAGCAACTCGGGACGATTCTGTCGCGACACCCCGACCTTCGCATTCCGCGCACGACCGTCCACGACCTGCTGGGAGCGCGCGGACTGTCGCCCACGGTTCGCCCGGAGCAACTCTCACCCGAGGAATTCGTGGAGCTGGGCCTGGCCCTGTCCGCTTGACAGGCCGTGCATCCTTGTCAGGTTCAGCTTGTGAACGATTTCACAAAGAGGATTCCGGACGCGACGGTTCGACGCCTGTCCCTTTACCTCCGCTTCCTGGAGGATTTCGGGCGCTCGGGCGTCACCAGCGTTGCAAGCGGGGCGTTGGCGGAGCGCGGCGGGGCTACCGCTGCGCAGGTGCGCAAGGACCTCTCCTACCTCGGGTCCTTCGGGAAACGCGGACTCGGCTACTCGGTCGCGGAGCTCACCGGAGTGCTTCGCGGAGTCCTGGGGCTCGACTCGGTCTGGCGTGTCGCCCTGCTCGGCGCCGGACGCATCGGGACGGCCCTGTTCGAATACGAGCCGTTTCGTGCGCGCGGCTTCAATATCACGACCGTGATCGACAACGATCCCCGCAAGGTAGGGTCGATCCTTGGCGACATCCGGATCAGGGGCGAGGACGAACTCGAGTGCGTGTTGCGTGACGAGGCGATCGACCTGGTGATCGTGGCGGTTCCGGCCCACGTCGCACAGGCTCTCGTGGACCGTGTGGTCGCGGCGGGGATCAAGGCCATCCTCAACTACGCGCCGACCCAGCTGCGCCTCCCCGACGATGTGGCGCTCCGCAACGTGAGCATGCTCGTCGAGCTGGAGAGCCTGTCGCACGCGCTGGTCCGCGGGACGGGATGACCCCCGCGCCCCGATCCCGCACGCTGCTGCAGAGCGCCTGGGCGGAGTTGCGGGGAGGACCCTTGCCCACCGCCGCACTGGCTCGCAGCGTCCTGGGCCTGGACGGCCATCCCGGCGCCGCATCCGCCGCCGTGTTTGCGCTTCTGGGGGCCGACGAGCGCTTCGTGGTCGACCGCGAGGGCGTCTGGAGCCTTCGCGCGGGGGCGCGCCGCCCGGGCTCGCCCCTGTCGCGGCTGTGCTACGCGGTCGTGGACGTGGAGACGACGGGCGGCCGCCACGAGGCCGGTCACCGCATTACGGAGGTGGCCATCATCGAGGTGAGGAGCGGGGGGGTGGTCGACGAATTCCGGACCCTCGTGAATCCGGGACGCTCCATGCCGCGCCATACGGTCGCTCTCACCGGGATCACCGACCGGATGCTCGCCACGGCGCCCACCTTCGACGAGATCGCGGACCAGGTATTCCGGCGCGTTGCAGGGCGCGTTTTCGTGGCCCACAACGCCGGGTTCGACTGGGGATGGCTGCGCGCGCAACTGGGCGACGCGCTCGGCGACGTTCCCGAGGTCGACCGCCTTTGCACGATCAGCCTGGCACGCCGCCTGGTTCCGGAACTGCGTCGTCGCAACCTCGACGCCCTGACGGACTTCTTCGACGTCCCCATACACCAGCGCCACCGCGCGCACGGCGACGCGCTCGCGACGGCGCGCGTCCTGCTGCGACTCCTGGACCGCGCGGAGCAGCTGGGCATCGGCGACCTCCGGTCCCTCAAGCGCTACCGTCCGCCACGAGGCGCCCGCACCCAGGGCGATCTGTTTGCGCACCCGCCCCGACAGCGGCGAAAAACGGCGCGAACGGGTGCTTCGGGACGCCGGGTCCTGCTATAATTCAGGGTCCGGAAGCCGTCCCTGAACCTGCGAGAGGGATCTTCCGGGGCGGTTTGCGCAACGACTTCGGGCCGGGCGCCGGTCCGCACCGCTCACCCCACGACCGAGGCATCCGGATTTGGCCCACGCGGCCCATACACCCGTCATTCTCGATGGCGTCCGTACGCCCATCGGGCGGTTTCTCGGAAGCTTGAGTCCGCTCACCGGGCCTGAACTCGGTGCCGTTGCCGTGCGCGAGGCCGCCGTGCGGGCGGGGGTCGACAAGGCGGAGGTCGACGAGGTGATCCTGGGCAACGTCGTAAGCGCGGGCTCGGGGCAGGCGCCGGCCCGGCAGGCGGCCGTGCACGGCGGCATTCCCGCGACCGTGCCGGCGGTGACCGTGAACAAGGTGTGCGGATCCGGACTCAAGGCCGTCATGCTGGCCGCACAGGCCATCAAGGCCGGCGATGCGCGGCTGATCGTGGCCGGGGGGTTCGAGTCGATGTCCAACGTGCCGTACTACCTCCGCGGAATGCGCGGCGGGGTCAAGTTCGGCGACCGCACCGTACAGGACGGGCTCGTGTACGACGGGCTGTGGTGTGCCTTCGACAAGTGCCACATGGGCGGTCACGCCGAGTACACGGCCGCGAAGGCGGGCGTCAGCCGCGGTGAAGCCGACGCCTTTTCGGTCGCTTCGCACAGGAAGGCGGTTGCCGCGATCGACGACGGGGGGTTCCGGTCGGAGATCGTTCCGGTGCCGGTGGAGACGCGCCGGGGAACGACCGTGGTGGACACCGACGAGAGTCCGCGCCGGAACACCTCCCTGGAGGCCCTCGGCCGCCTGCGCCCCGCGTTCCGCTCCGACGCTCCCGAGGGATTGAACGAGCTTGTCGTCACGGCGGGCAACGCACCGGGGCTGAACGACGGCGCCTCGGCCCTGGTGGTGGCCAGCCAGGAATACGCGGACGCCCACGGGCTGCGCTACCGGGCCGTCATCACCGGGTACGCGGCGGGTGGAACGGAGCCGCGGGACCTCTTCTTTGCGCCGGTCACGGCGGTGCGGAAGCTGATGCGGCTGGACCGCGCCGAAATAGGGGACTACGGCCTCGTCGAGATGAACGAAGCCTTCGCGGTGCAGGCCATCGCGGACATGCGGGAGCTGGCGATCGAACCCGAACGGTTGAACGTCCGCGGCGGAGCCGTGGCGCTGGGTCATCCGATCGGCGCGTCGGGCGCGCGCATCCTGGTGACGCTGTTGGCGAACATGGCCGACCGTGATATTGAGACCGGGATCGCCACGCTGTGCCTGGGCGGCGGCAACGCCGTCGCGATGTCGATAAGAGCGAACTGAGCCAAACGGACCTGCAGGAGCCAGGAGAAGAGGAACGCCGCATGATCCAATCCGAAGCGACAAGCAGCCCTGTGATCGCGGAAGCCAGTCCGCGCGGTGCCGCGGTGTTCGCAGCCGTTCGCTCCTGGCCTCGTCCCGTCACGGTGCCGTTCGCGGTTCTCCTCTTCGCGCTGCTCACGGCGCTCAGCGCGCGCCTGTCCGTGCCGCTCGGCGTCACCCCGGTGCCGATGACGCTGCAGACACTGGTCGTCCTGCTTGCCGGAGCCCTCCTTGGGCCCGTTGCGGGGGCCGCTTCGCAGCTCACCTATCTTGCCCTGGGAATCGCCGGCGTCCCGGTGTTCGCGTTCGGTGGGGCCGGGCTCCCCTGGATCTTCGGGGCGACCGGGGGCTATCTGATGGCCTTCCCGATGGCCGCGACCCTGACGGGATGGATCGCCGGAAGGGGGCGCGGGACGGTGAGGACGCTGAGCGGGCTGGCGGCGGGCACGGCGATCATCTTCGCGATGGGCTCCGCATGGCTCGCGGTCGTCACGAGCATGGATCCCCGGGCCGTCTTCATGGCCGGTGTCCAGCCGTTTCTTCCCGGAGCCGTGATCAAGATCGCGATTGCCTTCGTCGTCGTACGGCAGGCGATGACCCGGGGTCTGTTGCGCTGAAGCCGATGCCTCGTCTCCTGCCGGCAAGGAGTGAGGTCCTGCCCATCCTGATCCGGCTGACCGGCTTCGCGGGCGTGTTCTTCGCCCTGCTGGTCGTTTTCGCGGCACTCATCGGGGAAGGGAGCGGGAGCCTCGCCGTGGAGGGGACCGCGATGTTCGTCGTTGCCCTGGCTGCAACGATGATCGTGCTGCGCTTCGACGGACGGCGGAGTCTCGAAGTCATCGGGTTGCCGTGGTCCGGCGTTGCGCGCGACCTCGGCCGGGGACTCCTTCTGGGAGTCGCCTTCGTGGCGCCCGCGGTCATGATCGCCGTGGGTGTCGGCGGGTTGCGCTACGGTGCGGACGCCGGAACGTGGATCGAGTACGGTGGAACCGGGCTCTGGACCGCGCTGATCCTGCTCGTCGCGGCCACCGGAGAGGAGATTCTGGTGCGGGGCTATCCGCTGCGCGTGCTGGCGGACCGATGGGGCCGCGGCGTGGCCCTGGCGCTGACCTCGGTGGTGTTTGCCGCCCTCCACGGAGCGAATCCCGACGTCGGGGCGCTGGCGCTGGCGAACATCCTGTTGGCCGGGCTCCTGCTGGGACTGATCTGCCTCAAGACGGGGAGCCTCTGGTTGGCGAGCGGTGTGCACATGGGCTGGAACCTCGCAACGGGGTTCCTTGCCGATTTGCCCGTCAGCGGGCTGCAGATCGTGGACGCACCGATGATCGAGGTGACCCGGACCGGCAATCCCCTCGTCACGGGCGGCGATTTCGGGGTTGAAGCGGGTCTGGCCGCGACCGTCGCGATGGTCATCGCCATCCTGGTGGTCGTGCGGACGGAGGTCCCCCCTTCGCGCTGGTCGCGCTACCTCGCCCTCTCGTCCGGTGCGGCGCGTTCGCGCCCGGCGGCCGCGCAGTCCGCTCCCGAGGTCCCCGAACACTCGGCACAAGCCACATGAGCCACATGAACATGCGTCGGGTCGCCGTCATTGGCGCGGGCACGATGGGCAACGGCATCGCCCATGTTTGCGGGCTCGCGGGGCTGGACGTCACGCTCGTGGACTCCGATGCGGGAGCCCTTGACCGCGCGCTCGCCACCATGGGCGGCAACCTCGTGCGCCAGGTGGCGAAGGGAAGAATCACCGAGTCCCAGCGCACCGAAGCCCTGGCTCGCGTCAGGCCCGGACAACTCGAAGACGTGGCGCGGGCCGACCTGGTGATCGAGGCGGTTCCGGAAATCGCCCCGCTCAAGTACGAGATCTTCGCCGAAGTGGACCGGCTGGCGCCGGAGGGCGCGATCCTGGCCTCGAACACCTCGTCGATCTCGATCACGGCCATCGCGGCCTGCACGGAACGCCCCGCGAAGGTCGTCGGGATGCATTTCATGAATCCGGTCCCGATCATGCAGCTGGTCGAGGTCATCCGTGGCCTGAGGACCGCCGACGCGACCACGAAGTCGGTGATGGACCTGTCCCGGGCGCTCGGAAAGACACCGGTCGAAGTCAGGGACTTCCCCGGCTTCGTCTCCAACCGCATCCTCGCTCCGATGATCAACGAGGCGGTCTTCGCGCTCATGGAAGGGGTCGCCGAGGCGGAGGCGATCGATGCCGTGATGAAGCTGGGCATGAACCATCCCATGGGCCCCCTCGCGCTGGCAGACCTGATCGGCCTCGACACGTGCCTGCACATCCTGGAGGTCCTTCACCGCGAGCTGGGCGACGATCGCTACCGCCCCTGTCCGCTGCTGCGGCAGTACGTCGCCGCGGGGTGGCTGGGCCGAAAGACCGGCAGGGGCTTCCACCGCTACGAAGGGAACGCCTGAGTGCTGACCGCCGAGCAGCGGGAGATCCGGGGACTTGCCCGCGATTTCGCGGAGGGTGAGATCATTCCGCACGCACCCGCGTGGGATCGCCGGGGCGCCTTCGACCGGGAGGTCCTCGACAAGCTGGCCGAACTGGGGTTTCTGGGGATGCTGGTGCCACCCGAGTACGGTGGGCTGGGATTCGATGTCGCCACCTACCTGGTCGCGCTCGAAGAGATCGCGCGGGGCGATGCGGCGCTGGCGCTCACGGTGGCCATCCAGAACGGCCCCGTGCCTCACATCCTGCTGACACACGGCACCGAAGAGCAGAAGTCCCGCTGGCTCCCGGCGCTTGCCGCGGGCGAGAAGATCGCCGGCTTCGCGCTCTCGGAGGAGGGCGCCGGGAGCGATCCGGCCGCGATGGCGACCCGTGCCCGGCAGCATGAGGGCGGCTGGACGCTGACGGGCACCAAGAGATGGGTGACCAACGGGTCCCGTGCGGATCTGGTCGTCGCCTTTGCGCGTACGGGTCCGGACGCCGGGTCGAAGACGCCCATCGGCGCCTTTCTGCTGGACACCGCCACGGACGGCTACCGGATCGGGAAGCGGGAAACCACCATGGGACTGCGTGCATCCGAGACGGTGTGGGTTGAGCTCGACGGTGTCCGGGTGACGGATCGACGACTCGTTGGCGATCGCGGCAGCGGGCTCGGGTACGCCCTCGGCGCGCTCGATCTGGGTCGCCTGGGAATCGCCGCACAAGCGGTCGGGATTGCGCGGGCATCCCTCGAGCACGCCACCCGGTACGCTGCGGAGCGGCGGCAGTTCGGCCGTCCCATCGCGAGCTTCGGCGCGATTCGCAGCAAGCTGGCGGTGATGGCGACCCGGATCGCCGCGTCCCGGGCCCTGTTCATGGAGAGCGCGGCCGCCTGGGAGGAACGCGGCCGGCTCGCCGACGGCGGCCTCCCCGTGACCGCGCGTTCGGCGATGGCCAAGCTGTTTGCCAGCGAAACCGCGGGTTGGGTCACCGAGGAGGCGGTGCGTATCTTCGGGGGCTACGGCTTCATGCGGGAGTTTCCAGTCGAAAAACTCATGAGGGATGCCAAGGGCACCGAGATCTACGAAGGCACGAGCGAGATCCTCCGCTTCGTGATCGGCCGCTCTCTCACGGGTCCGGAACAGGGAAAGGCGCGAGCGGATGGAACACCTTGACCGGACGGATCCCGCCGTCCACCGCGCGGTGCTGGCGGAAGAGGCGCGGCAGAAGGCGCAACTGGAAATGATCGCGAGCGAGAACTTCGTTTCGCCGGCGGTCCGCGAAGCGCTCGGCACCGTCTTCACCCACAAGTACGCGGAAGGCTTGCCGGGCAGGCGGTACTACGGCGGTTGCGAGTTCGCCGACCAGGTCGAGGAACTGGCCCGCTCCCGGGCAAGGCAACTGTTCCACGCCGACCACGCGAACGTGCAGCCCCACTCGGGAGCGCAGGCCAACATGGCCGCCTACTTCGCGTTCCTGAAGCCGGGCGACCGCATCCTCGGCATGAACCTCAGCCATGGCGGGCACCTCACCCACGGATCCCCCGTCAATTTCAGCGGCCGGCTGTTCAAGGTGTCGGCCTATGGCGTCCGCCCGTCGGACGGTCGCATCGACTACGACCAGGTACGCGACACCGCGCTCAGGGAGCGCCCGAGACTGATCGTGACCGGTGCATCGGCGTACCCGCGCACGATCGACTTCGAGAAGTTCGGTGAAATTGCCAGGGAGGTCGGGGCCTTTCACCTCGCGGACCTCGCGCACATCGCGGGTCTCGTGGCGGGAGGACACCATCCGAGTCCCATCCCACACGCGGATGTCGTTTCCACAACGACCCACAAGACGCTGCGCGGCCCGCGCGGCGGACTCCTGCTCTGCCGCGAGGAACACGCGGCCACCATCGACCGGATGGTCTTCCCGTTCATTCAGGGCGGCCCGCTCATGCATGTGATCGCGTCGAAGGCCGTGGCGCTCGGGGAAGCGCTTTCTCCCTCTTTCGGGGACTACGGGCAACGCGTCGTGGAGAATGCGCGCGCACTTGCCGACCAGGTCATGTCGCGGGGCGTGCGACTGGTCTCCGGCGGCACGGACAACCACCTCCTCCTGGTGGACCTGCGGGACCGCGAGCTCACGGGAAAGGACGCCGAACAGGCATTGGAGCGCGCCGGAATCACGGTCAACAAGAACACCGTGCCGGGCGAGCAGCGGTCGCCGTTCGTCACTTCGGGCCTGCGTATCGGCACGCCGGCGCTCACGACCCGGGGCATGGGACCGGCGGAGATGAAGACGATCGCCGACTGGATTGCGGACATCCTCGAGCGCCCCGCTGATGAAACGCTGATCGGCCGGATACGGAACGGCGCAGGCGACCTTTGCGCCGCCTTTCCGCTCTACCGGGATCTGGCGGGACCCGCGTGAGCGTGTGAAATTGCAGTTGTCATGAACGCTTGCGACTTTGTTATGGTTCTGGATCGGCTCCAGGAGCGCAATCCGCGCTATCATCGGATCGCGTATGATTTCCTGCTCGATGCGCTCCGAACGGTGATCGCGGGGCTCGGCGAGCGGCGACACATCTCCGGCCAGGAGCTGGCCGACGGTGCCCGGCGCCTCGCAATCGAGCGTTTCGGGCCACTCGCGCGAACGGTTCTGGAGTATTGGGGCATCCACTCGACCGATGATCTCGGGGAGATGGTGTTTGCCCTCGTCGAGGCCGGGGTGCTGACCAAGCAGGAGGAAGATCGGCCGGAGGATTTCGAGGATCTCTTCGATTTCGAGGAAGTGTTCGACCACAACTACCCCTGGACGGTAGCGCTATAGATTAGCAGACAACCGTGCGGCGCCGGACCGGGTCCGGACAGGCCGACGGTTCCGCACATCACCCGAGAAGAGGTGCAAGCGTTTTCGCCTTTTCCCACCTGATCTCCGAGGGACTGATGAACACGGTCGATGATGGCGGCTTTACCGCCTGCAAAAAGTGTGGCGACGGGGTATTGCTCCCCATGTCCGACTACGGACGCGACGGAGCGCCGATCCGCTACAAGGCCTGGGTGTGTTCGAATCCGGATTGCGGGTTCAATATCCGGATAGACAACGGCGAGATCACCTTCGGCCGGTCGATCGGACAGAGCTACAAGTAGCCGTGGACCCGGACAGCCTGCCGAGGCGGTTCGGGAATGCGGTTGTGCGTGCGCCCACCGCGGCGCAGGCCGCTCGTTACGACCGGATCTCCATTGACGAGCATGGAGTCCCCGAGGCCGCGCTCATGGAGAACGCGGGCCGACAGGCTGCCCTGATCATCGACCGGTTGTTCCCCGAGGGCCCCGTCGTTGCCCTGGTCGGGTCCGGGAACAACGGTGGAGACGCGCTCGTATGCCTGCGTGCCCTGGCGGCCTGGGGCCGGCGCGTCTCGGCGGTGCTGGTCGGGAATCGTCCCGAGGCGGACCCCGTATTGCATGGTTGGGATCTGTCCGCGTCCGTTTTCGATCCGGAGCAACCGGATGCCGGAGGGGTGCTGGGCCGGCGGCTGGAAGGGGCGGCGGTACTGGTGGACGGGCTGTTGGGCACGGGGATCCGGGGGGCGCCCCGGCCAATGCAGGCCGGCGCCATACGCGCAGCCAACCGGGCAGCGCCCCGAGCCGTCGTCGCCCTGGACGCCCCGTCAGGGGTCGACGGGACCAGCGGCGGCGTACCGGGCGCGGCGATCCGGGCCGACGTCACGATCGCGTTCGGATGGCCGAAGCTGGGCACGCTTCTGTACCCGGGGCGCCAGCACTGCGGTCGGATCGTGGCGGTCGAGATCGGGTTCCCGCCGGGGGATGACGAGACGTGGGCGCAGTTGATCACGCCCGGCTGGGCGAGAGAGGTGCTCCCGCGCCGTCCGCCGGTCACGCACAAGAACGCGGTGGGCGCAATCGCGATCCTGGCGGGGTCGGCGATGCCGGGAGCCGCCGTACTGGCGGCGCGGACGGCGTTCCGCTGTGGGGCCGGACTGGTACGCGTCTGCGCCGCGCTCCCGGCGCGCGAGGTCGTGGCAGAGGTGCCCGAAGCCATCTTCGTGGACGCCCGTGACCGGGATGCGCTCGGCGCTGCCATCGAGCAGTCCCATGCGCTCGCGCTGGGTCCCGGCATCGGCACGGACGGGGAGGCCGCGGCCCAGCTGGAGACGGTCCTGGGGGCCCGGGCGGACCGCCCCGCGGTCATCGACGCGGACGCGCTCACGCTGCTCGCGCGCGGGGCGGGCGGCGGTCCCGGCGGGGCGGACGATGGTCCCGGCATGGCGGGCGCGGGCGGGATCGTGGTCACCCCCCATCCCGGCGAGATGGCCCGCCTCGTCACGGCGACGACAACGGACGTGCAGGAGGATCGCGTGGGCACGGCGAGGCGTTTCGCCGCCTCGCACGGGGTGGCGACGTTGCTGAAGGGTGCGCCGTCGCTCGTCGCGGAGCCGGGAGGCGGCCTCCTCGTGAGCACGCACGAGACCCCGTCCGCGCTGGCGGTCGCGGGGATGGGCGACGTGCTTACCGGGGCGATCGGCGCCTACCTCGCCCAGGGACTGGATCCCTTTGCGGCCGCCGGCCTGGCGCTCCACGTGACCGGTGCCGCGGCGTCGCGGGACGGCCGGGGCGCGTCCCTGATGCCCTCGGACGTGATCGAGGCCATTCCCGCCGCCCTGTCGCCCACGGGCTGCGGGCGCACGGCCCTGCCGTTCCCGTTCGTAACCTTCGACCAGCGTCAGCCGGCGTAGCATCCCGTGATCACGGAGCGCGAGCTCGTCGAACGGCTGGCCGCCATGGGATGGAAGGGCAGTCGGGCGGTGCTCCTTGGACCGGGCGACGACGCGGCCGTACTTCGCGGCGGCTTCACCATATCGACCGACATTGCCGTCGAGGGCGTCCACTTTCGCTTCGACTGGGTCTCCGCCGAAGAGGCTGGCTTCCGGGCCGGCGCGGCAGCGCTGAGCGATCTGGCGGCGATGGGCGCGGTGCCGCTGGCGCTGCTGGTCTCGATGGCCGTTCCGGGAGACGGAGACCACTCGGTCGCGCACGATCTGCAGCGGGGCGTGCGGCGCTCCGGAGACAGGGTGGGGGTCGCGATCATAGGCGGCGATGTCAGCCGTTCCCCGGGGCCCGTCGTGCTGGACGTGGTCGTGGTCGGCAAGGCTGTCGGCTTCGTGTCGAGAGGCGGAGCCGAGCCGGATCACCACCTGTGGGTTTCCGGGTCGTTGGGTGGGGCCGGTGCCGCGGTCAGCGCGTGGTCCGTGGGGAAGTCGCCCGATCCGGCGGCCAGGATCCGGTTCGCCGCCCCTCCCAACCGGATTCCGCTGGGCAGAGCGCTGGCTGGACGCGGAATCGCCCGTTCCATGATCGATCTTTCGGACGGTCTCATTCCGGACGCCGGGCGCATTGCGGCAATGTCCGGTGCCAGAATCTGCATACAAACGCACCGGGTGCCGGCGGACCCGTGCGCCGGCGGGGACTTGAACCTCGCCCTCGTTGGGGGCGAAGATTATGAACTGATGTTTACGGCCAACCCGGGCATGGAATCCCGCATTCTGGCCCTGGGAGAGGAGTTGTCGGTGCCTCTGATCCGGATTGGGATGGTTGAAGCCGGGACCGGCGTGGTTCTCGAAGATGAACGGGGACGGCGCACGGATGCCGGAGACGCCGGCTTCGACCACTTCGCAACGCCGTGGCCGGATGGGCCGCGGTGATCCGGCAGCCGTGGGTGTACGGAGTGGGGGCCGCCTCCACGATCTTCTTCGGTGGCACGGTGGCGCTGCGGTCCGCGTTGGGCATCCGAGCGTTCGCCGAATTCGCCGAGCGCGCGACCGGCAATTGGGCCCGGGTGATCCTGTGGGGCGCCAGGGTCCGGGTGACGGTGGAGAACCCGGAGCTCCTCGGAGATGGCCGCGGCCAGATCCTCGTCTCGAATCACCAGAGCTGGTTCGACGTCTTCTCGCTCGCCGCGGCCCTTCCGGTCCGGTTCAGCTTCGTGGGGAAGAAGGAGTTGAACCGCATACCCTTCCTGGGTCACGCCTGGGAAAAGGTGGGTCACGTCGCGATCGACAGGAGCGACCACCAGTCGGCGCTGCACGCGCTGGGCAGTCTGGACGGACAGATCCAGGGCGAGGGGCGCACCATCATCATGTTTCCCGAGGGGACGCGCTCGCCCACGGGCGAACTGACGCGCTTCAAGAAGGGAGCCTTCGTGATGGCCATCAAGGCTCAGGTTCCGGTGGTCCCGGTCGCCGTGGCCGGGACGCGCCGAGTCATGGAAAAGGGGGGCTGGAGGATCTCGCCGGGTCAGGTGACGGTTCGCGTGGGGCAACCGATTCCGACAGCGGGACTCACGTTGCGCCATCGTGACCGGTTGTCGGCCCAGGCCCGTGAAGCGGTCCTGGGGCTGAGGCAGACGGGCGCGGGTTCCCGGCCGGAAGTGGCCGGGGAGAAGCCGGCGGACGCGTCGGCGACCGGCCACCTGGAACTCACGGCCTGATCCCCATATGTCCGCCATCGTCGACATCAGGGGGCGTGAGATCCTGGATTCGCGTGGCAACCCGACCGTCGAAGCGGAAGTCCTGCTCGAGAGCGGCTACCGAGGGAGGGCGGCCGTGCCCAGCGGCGCATCCACCGGCCGCCACGAGGCAGTGGAACTTCGTGACGGCGATGCCGGACGATACCTCGGCAGAGGGGTGCGCGACGCCGTGCGGAATATCCGTACCGAGATACTGGGCGCGGTGCGCGGGTTCGAGGCCCGTGAACAGCGCGATGTGGACCGCACGATGATCGAGCTGGACGGCACCCCCGACAAGGGTCGCCTGGGGGCGAACGCGTTGCTGGCCGTCTCGCTGGCGGTCGCGCGCGCCGCGGCGTCCGAGACGGGACTGCCGCTGTACCGGTACCTGGGAGGCGAGGACGCGCACCTCCTCCCCGTTCCCATGATGAACATCCTCAACGGGGGCGCGCACGCATCGAACAACGTGGACATCCAGGAGTTCATGATCATGCCGGTGGGCGCCGGCTCATTTTCCGAGGCCCTGCGCATGGGCGTCGAGATCTTCCACAAGCTGAAGGAGATTCTCGGCTCGCAGGGCAGGAGCACGGCGGTCGGGGACGAGGGCGGCTTTGCACCCGACCTCGCTTCCAACGCGGATGCGACAGAATCGGTCATTCATGCGACAGAATCGGCGGGATACCGTCCCGGCGAGGACGTGCTGCTCGCCGTGGACGCCGCGGCCTCCGAGTTTTACGCGGACGGCCGGTACACCTTCTTCAAGTCGTCCGGCGCCTCGATGGACACCGCGGGGATGATCGCGTTCTGGGAGGACCTGATCGCGCGCTTCCCGCTGGCCAGCCTCGAGGACCCTCTGGACGAGAATGACTGGGAGGGCTGGACCACCCTCACGAGCCGCGTGGGCGGACGCTGCCGCATCGTGGGCGACGACCTCTTCGCGACCAACGTTGCCCGGCTCGAGCGCGGAATGCGCGCCGGGGCGGCCAACTCGATCCTGGTCAAGGTCAACCAGATCGGCACCCTCAGCGAGGCGATGGACACCGTGCGGGTGGCCCAGGAGGCGGGTTTCGGCACCGTGATCTCGCATCGGTCGGGTGAGACGGAGGACACCTTCATCGCCGATCTGGCGGTGGCGACGGGCGCGGAACAGATCAAGACGGGCGCGCCGTGCCGCACGGACCGCGTGGCGAAGTACAACCAGCTGCTCCGGATCGAGGAAGCGCTTGGCCGGCAGGCCGTGTACGCCGGCGGGAGCGTGCGGCCATGAAGCGGCTGGTCCTCATCGGGCTTCTGGCTCTCGCCGGATACTTCGCCGTCGCCGGGGGGGAGTACTCGGTGCTCGACGCCCGCAGGGCAAGAGCGGAATTGGCGGCTCGGCACGCGGTGGTGGTGGCGGCGGAGCGCCGGATCGACTCGCTGCAGGCGCGCATCGATTCCCTGCGCCACAACGACGAAGCGCTGGAGCGCCTTGCGCGCGAGCGCTACGGGCTCATACGCGACGGCGAGTTGCTGTACCGGCTCACGGACACTGGACCGGACGAGGAGTCGCCCGAACCCGACGCCCGCTAGCGCGCTACTCCTCCACCGCCTCCGCGGGCATCAGGGCTCCGGCTGTCTCAACGGAATCGTCCGCCGGCGAATCGTCTCCCATCCCGAGCGCCTGCCTGGCTCCTTCCAGGAACCGCTGCGCGTCTCCCGCCTCGAGGGCGTCCAGCACATCGGAGGGGTCGGCGCCCAGCCCCTCGACCGCGGCCGCCGCCAGCGCCTTTGCGTCGTCGGTGGTGAGCTGTCTCGGGAAGCCTCCACCGGGAACGCCGGTCGCCTTCTCCATGAAGGGCGCGAACAGGTCGATGGGGATCGGGAACAGCGTCGTCGAGTTGTTCTCGGCGGCGACTTCGACGACCGTCTGCAGGAAGCGTAGCTGGAGTGCCACGGGATGACGTGAGATGACCTTGGCCGCCTCCGACAGCTTCCGGGACGCCTGGAATTCGCCCTCGGCCGCGATCACCTTCCCGCGGCGCTCGCGCTCGGCCTCGGCCTGCTTCGCCATCGCCCGCTTCATTTCCCTGGGAAGATCGATGTCCTTGACCTCGACGGCGGTCACCTCGATCCCCCACGGATCCGTTTCGAGGTCGATGATGCGGCGCACGATCTCGTTGATCCGTTCCCGCTGAGCGAGCAGTTCGTCGAGCTCGGACTGTCCCACCACGCTGCGAAGCGTGGTCTGCGCGATCTGGCTGGTCGCGAAGTAGTAGTCCTCGACCTCGACCACGGCCTTGGACGGGTCCACGACCCGGAAGTACACCACGGCGTTGACCGTGCAGCTCACGTTGTCCTTCGTGATCGTATCCTGCGGGGCGATATCCAGGGCGATGATGCGCAGATCCATCTTGCGCATTCGTTCGATTCCGTATGGCACCAGAAAGACGATTCCGGGTCCCTTGGCCCGGGTGAGCTTGCCGAGCCGGAACACGACACCCCGCTCATACTCCCAGAGGATGCGCAGCGAACTCAGCAGGCCAACGAGGCCCAGCGTTGCGAGCGGTATGAGCAGGAATCCAAGGTCCATCGGACACGTCCTCCGGTTGGTTGCGGCGGTTGCCGCAGCCGGGTGCGAACGGCACCTGCATACCGTGGGAGGCCGCTCGAGGCCGGCGTGCGACGCGGGGCAGGGGACTAATAGGAGTCGCGGCAACCCTGCTTGACAACCCCTCCCGGCTCGCTGAGCTTTCTTGCCGTCGCCGGAGTAGCTCAGTTGGTCAGAGCAGCGGAATCATAATCCGCGTGTCGGGGGTTCAAGTCCCTCCTCCGGCATTCGCGGTCCACTTCCGGCATTCGTTCGCGGCTGGCGGTGGCGCCGTCCGCGCCCGGTGCCCGGCACCAAGCATGCCGATGAACAACCCGTCTTCCAGTTCGTCCCTCCACCGCCGGGTCGCCGTTGACACTCCGGAGCACGTGCGCCTGGACTATGCGCTCGCGGATCTCGGGTCCCGCGTGGCGGCGCTTGCGCTCGACTTCGCCATCATTGCGGGCCTGCTGCTCGCGCTCGGCCTGGTCATGCGCTTCGGTGGCGTGCCCGGCGACGTCCTGGGGTCCCTGAGCTTGTCGGTTCTCATCTTCGCGCTGTTCTTCGCGCAGTGGGGGTATTTCCTGCTGTTCGAGGCGCTGAGCGGCGGGCGTACGCCGGGCAAACGGGCGGTCGGCCTAAGGGTGATTCACGTTGGCGGCGAGCCCCTGACCTTCCAGGGATCGGTTCTCAGAAACCTGATCCGGTTCGTGGATCTGCAGCCCTTCCCATCCGGAGTGGTCGGGGCGGTCAGCATCCTGGTCAACCGGCGTGCACAGCGGCTGGGCGACCTCGTGGCCGGGACCATCGTGGTGCGGGACGGCGGTGGCGGCGAGCTGCTCGGAACCGATGCGCTGCCGCCGGGCCGTGTCGGCCGTCCCCTGCTGTCCGTCGACCAGTTCGAGCTTCTGGCGGGGTTTGTGGCGCGGCGGGAGGGGCTCGAGCGCCAGGTGCGGGACCGGGTGGCGGGTTCGCTGGCCAAGGCGCTCGGCTTCGCCTTCCACGACGACCCGGACCGTATCGCGCGCACGGCAGAGGACAACCTGGTGCGGCTCCACGAGGCGGAGGCGCCGCGGCACGCGGCCAGGCGCGGCGGTGCGAGCCTGCAGGCGGCGACGATGGCACGGGAGCGGCGCGAGGACTGGACCGCGTATGCCGAACTGGTGGAGAAGGGCCGTCGGCGGGGACTGGGCAGCCTGACCGAGGACGAGGTGCGCTCGTTCGGGCAGTTGTACCGGGGCATGACCGCCGATCTTGCCCGCGCACGCACCTACGGCGCGTCTCCCGGACTGCTCGGCACCGTGCAGCGCTGGGCGGGGGCCGGGCACAACCTGCTGTACCGCAGCCGTGGCCGCGTCGCCGTCTCGCTGGGCCACTGGGTCGCGGTGGAGTTCCCCCGCGCGGTCCGCCGCTTCCACCGTCCCATCCTGCTGGCGACGCTTCTCCTGTACGGTCCGATGCTGGCCACATACGCGGCCGTTCGCGGCGACCCGTTGCTCGGACGCAGGCTGGCGGGGCCGGGAAGCGTCACCCAGGCGGAGAACACCGAGAAGGGCAACATCGACGAACTGTACCTTGGCGACGAGTTCGAGGCGACGATCATGCCGGTCTTTTCCTCGCGGGTCATGACCAACAACATCGGCGTGACCTTCGTTGCATTCGCGGGCGGCCTGCTGGCCGGCCTGGGCACCCTATACGTGTTGCTCCTGAACGCGGTCTCCATCGGTGCGGTTCTCGGGGCCTACGCCAACGAGGGCGTGCTGGGCGTGATCCTTGCCTTCGTCTTCCCCCACGGTTTCCTGGAGTTGACCGCGATCTGCATCGGAGCCGGCGCGGGCTTCGGGCTGGGATCGGCGCTGCTCGTGCCCGGCCGGCGCACGCGCGCGGAAGCGCTGACGGAGCGTGGCCGCGCGTTCCTTTCGCTCCTGGCCGGCGCCGTGCTGATGCTGGTGGTTGCCGGGGTGGTGGAGGGCTTCTATTCACCGTCCAGCCTCCCCGCCGTCGCCAAGTTCGGCTTCGGTGGCGCCACGGCGGTTCTGCTGGCCGTCTACTTCGGGTTTGCAGGCCGGTTGCCGCGCGAGAGCGGGACGGCTACAGCAACCCGCGTTCCTTGATCTCCACGTACTTGTCCAGTGTCCGCACCAGTGTGTCGCCCGGAGGGGTGTCCACGACCATGATGCCGGACTGCCGCATCACCTGAAGCGCCGTCGCGCGCGCCTGCACCATCTCTTCCGCCGCAGCCCGGTGGAACGCCTCCTCCGTCCCGGCCACGTCTCGTACCGCGGCGGCCTCCAGCTCGGGGTTGCGGATGGCGATCGCCAGCGGCAGGTGCGCCCGCCCGATCCTGGCGAGCGACCTCACCAGTGCCCTGGACACGGATCCGTCGATCACGTCGCAGAACAGCACGACCAGGGAACGTCGGCGGAAGGTGCGGCCCAGCGTGGCAAAGGCCAGGGGGTAGTTCGGTTCGACCAGCCGCGTCTCGACCCCGGCCAGTACCCTGGCGAGCGCGGGAGGGTCCGCCCGGCGCGGCGGCGACACATGGCGGATGCGATCGTCGAAGACCACGACACCGACGCGATCGCCGAAGTTCTGAGCGCGGCTGGCCAGCATCATGCAGGCCCCCAGCGCGTAGTCCATGCGCTCGCGCACCGCGGACAGCCGCTCGCGCATGTGCCGCCCTGCGTCGATCGCCAGCACGACGTTCTGGCTGCGTTCGGCCTCGTAGTTGCGAACGACGAACTTGCGCCGCTTCGCGGACGCCTTCCAGTCGATGGTGCGCGGGTCGTCTCCTTCGGCATAGTCGCGCAGGCTTTCGAATTCGCGTCCCTCGCCCCACTGGCGGGTTCGTCTCGGTCCGGGAGTGCGAAGCCGTCGCCGGATGGCATGGCCGCTTCGGGCGCGCAGCAGATCGCGTACCCCGGGCTGTACCTGGATCGTGTCCGACGCCTCGCATGTGGAACGCCGCCACGCGAGCCCCCAGGGCGACAGCGTCCGAAGGTGAATGCTCCCGAGCCGGAGAAACCCGCGCGTCCTCGGCGTGACCCGATACACGCGCCGCGCCGCCGTCCGTGCCGGTATCTCGATTGCGACGCCGGTTTCCCATTCGTCGTTGTCGCCGGAGCCGGGCACGCGCCGAAGGCAGGGGTCGAGATCGTCCGTAACCCTTGCCTTCACGGTGCGGCGGTCCGGGTTGACCACGGTGAGCGTGACGTCCGTGACCGCGGCCAGGGCCGAAATGCGCGGGACCTCGCGCGTCGCCGTGGGTGCCCGGGTGCGGCGGCCATCGATGAAGGCGAGCAGGACGACGACGCCGTCCAGGACGAGCGCCGCCGACGTGCTCAGCAGGAACAGGAGCGACGTCAGCCCCAGGACGGTGAGCGTGCGTCCGCTGGGTATGAGCGTGAACGTCGGGTCGGACGAAGCCGGTGCGGGCCCGGAGTCGGCGTGCTCGCGCATCTGCCCGGCTTCGACGTCCTACCGGGGAGCCTGGAGCGTTGCGAGCAGCGACCGGAGCTCGTCATCGGCCGAGCGCCCCTCGACCTCGGCCTCGGCGGTCAACACCACGCGGTGGCGAAGGACCGGAAACGACAGCGATTTCACGTCGTCGGGCGTCGCGAAGTCCCGCCCCTGAAGATAGGCCTCGGCCCGGGCGGCCTGAAACAGGGCCACCCCGGCCCTCGGACTCGCCCCCAACAGGAACGCGGCGTCGTCCCGGGTCGCACGGACGATATCGGTCACGTAACGCCGCACACGCTCGTCCATGTGGACGCCGTTGACGGCATCCCTCGTCTCCAGGAGTTCCGCGCGGGTCATGGGCTCCCGCATGGGATAGGTGTTCTCGTCGTCGGCCCTGAAGCCGCCCTCGTGACGGTCCAGGATGGCCCTCTCCGCAGTCTCGGGCGGATAGTCAACGACGATCTTCATGAGGAACCGGTCCACCTGCGCCTCCGGAAGGGGGTAGGTTCCCTCGTATTCGACCGGGTTCTGGGTGGCGAAGACCGTGAACGGGGCGGGGAGGGGCCTCGTATCGCCATCGACGGTCACCTGGCGCTCCTCCATGGCCTCCAGGAGCGCCGCCTGCGTCTTCGGCGGTGCCCGGTTGATCTCGTCGGCGAGGAGCAGATCGGCGAATACGGGGCCCGCCCTGTAGGTGAATCCGCCATCTCCCAGGACATTCACGCCAACCAGGTCGGTGGGCATCAGGTCGGGCGTGAACTGCACCCGCCCGAAGTCGAGACCGAGTCCCCTGGCCAGGGCGCGTACCGCCAGCGTCTTCGCGGTGCCCGGGACTCCCTCGACCAGTGCGTGACCGCGCGCGAGAAGGGTGATCATCAGCTGTCTGAGCACGGTGTGCTGGCCGAGCACGACCTGCTCGAGATCCTCCAGCAGGCGCAGCGCCGCTTCCGGCGTCGTCATGTTGTCTTTCTCCGAGAAAGGTGTTCGTCGATTCCCGCGGCGATGTTCGGCAGGTCGATCGGGTCCGCGTGGAGCGCCCGCCGTACCGGCGCCAGCGGCGCGTCCGCCCCGGGTCGCGAGTCGAGTGCGCCGAGGAGGGCGTCGGCCTCATCGACGTCGCGGGGGGGTGGACGGCGTACGCTGCGCGCCAGTCGTCCCAGCATCAGCAGGGCTGCGGTGCCGTCGGCGCCGGACTGCCGGTACAGGTCGCCGAGCGCGGAGACGTGTTCCAGGGGCGATCGGCGTTCACGGTCGGGGGGCGCAATGGCCGGCGTGGGACTGCCGAAACGCATTCCCCAAAACGCAAGAGCCAGGACACACACCGCGACCACGTGGCCCAGCGCGCGTCCCGCCGGGTTGCCAAGGAAGAAGTCCGCCAGCACCTGGGCGGAGCTGACGTCACTCCGGATCCCCTGGTGGTATTCGGCGAAGAACACGGTGTCCGACTCGGGCGTGTACCCCAGCACGGCGCGTATGGCGAGAATGGCCAGGGGATCGTTGGCCGCGTACTCGTTGGAAAGGGGCCGCGCATCGGAAACGATCACGGCTCGTCCGTCCCCGATTCGAAGCACCGCCGCGCCGATCCATTCCGTGCCGTCCTCGTCCACCGCCGTCAATAGCGTGTCGGTCACCGGCGGAGGCAGCGTTGCGGCAGTGTCCCCGTCGGAAGCCAGTCGAACCCCGTGAGCAGCCGGCCCGGGTGCCGGGAGGTCCGAGGCTAGCCGGTGGTCCGCCCAGCGGGTCTCGAGGTCCTCCGCCTCCCTCAACGCTTCGCCGAGAGGGAGGGTTCGGAATCGGATGCCGAGGGAGTCCATCAGGGGCCAGCGGACGGCGCCGCGATTCTGCGCGGCGGCGTACCGCGGCGCGTATAGCAGGGTGCCGCCGGCGCGGACGTGGTTCAGGAGCGCACGAACCTCGCGCGGGCTGGCGAACGAAACGGGCTGCAGCAGCACGACGGTCCCGCGCACGGGCTTGGCGTCGGCCAGCGGAGTCATGCGGGCGCGGGTTCGGCGGCCGAGACGTTCGATCGCGCGAGCGAGCGCCGCGACCCCGTCCGGAGTGGTTCTCAGCGAACTGCGCACCGCCTGGTTCGCCCGGCCCCCCTGTGGACGCATGAGATAACCCGCCGCAAGCGCGACCACGAGGATGAGGCAGACCCAGAACAGGGGCTGCGCCGCACTCCGCCTGACACCGTCAAACATGCCGCTCACCCGCGTGGGTGTTCCGCATTCGTGGGCTGCCGTTCGGTTTCGGCGGTCCGGGGAGCGGATGCAGGTGCGCAGCCTGCCTCGCGCGCGAGCCGCGCCAGATTGCCGTAGCCGGCCGGCGTGGGCCGGTGGGCACCGAACGAGAATCCCTGGAACGAGTCCAGAAATCTGCTTCCCGCGCGCGTCCCGCCTGCAGTCTCGGTGTCGTGCCCGGCGATTTCGTGCGCGTAATCTCCCGGCGTCTTGGAAGTGTCGAAGGACACGACCCCCTGCCGGTCGAGGGTCAGCAGGAACCCCTGGTAGAGTGCGGTCGCGGCGGGACGCAGATCCCCGCGTCCTGCGCGGGCGTCGGCGATCGACAGCCATTCGACCGCCGTCGTCGGCGCCACGGGCTCCGTTGCCGGCTGCTCCTCGTCGGCGGCACCGATCCATCTGGGTGCATGCCTGGCCGCGATCCTCCAGCCCATTACCAGTACCAGCAGGGCGGCCAGAGCCACCAGAATCGTCCCGATTTCGTTCTGCTCGCCGACGTACCGCTGGAGCCAGGCCATGAACGCCATGAACTTCGACCAGAGCCATTGCGCCAGGACACGCCACATGTTCGGGTCCTCGAACGTGGCGAACTCGGGACCGGCGAGAATCTCGCGCAGAACCCCCGCCACCTCACCGGGCGCTGGCGGCTGGTCCGCCGGCAGCTGAATCACGAAGCTTCCATCTCTCCCGCGAGCGTCTCCAGGTCGAATGCCTCGCTTCGCACCCGGCGATCATGGAAGAGCACCATCATGCTTCCGATCATGTACGGGGTTGTAAGCGGTCCGATCACGAGGTCGGCCGTGTTGATCAGCCACTGCTCGGTGGCGCTGACGGTGTCCAGTGCCTCCGGCGAAGTGAACAGATCCATCCCGACCAGGGCGGTGATGCCCAGTGACGGTGCCGACTGGATGATGAGGGCGACGACCATGATGCCGATCACCCGGAGCCAGCCCCCCTGGCAGAGCTTCAGCGAGCGTTCCAGTGCTGCGGTCGCTCCATGCCCCTCGAAGATCACGGCCGGGAGGATTCCGAAGGTTGCCGCGACCCAGAACAGCGTGAGCAATGCGATCGTGAGGACCAGGAACAGGACCCCCGAAACACCGAGGAAGGTACTGCCCGAGCTGGCCAGCACGGTGGCGATCGCGCCGCCCACCAGGAACACGACCACCAGGGCCGCGCCGTACATGAGCATCGCGAGAATGCCGGCGCCCGCCGCGCCGGGCAGGTGGCCGAGCGAATCCCGGTACGAATGACCCACGGACGCGGGCCGTTCATCGATACGCCTGGCCATGGCCGTGGCCACGGCCACCATCCCGACCCAGGCGATTGCAAGGCCTGCCAGCAACACGAGGAATACGCTGCCCATCTGGCCGAGCGCCGCAACCGGATCCGCCGCCGGATCGGGAAGGCTCGTGGCGTCCACGCCCGTTGCGAGCCTCAGCACGTATCCCGGAACGGCGGCAATGAGGGCGATCAGGTAGTACAGCCCGAAGTCGCGCCGGTAGATTTGCACGGCGCCGTCGACGATCTCGCCGAAGCCGAGCGGACGGAGGGGAAGCTGTGACATTGTCGGAAACTAGTGTCGTGTCCCGGAGGTTCGCGAGCTACCGAATAGCCGCGATGTTTCCGGGATGCGACACTGGCCCGTCGCATCTGCATGCCGCCAGATTGACGGCACCGGAAAACGAAGAGGAGATGAGAACATGAGGATTATCGCCGGAACTGTCGCCCTGGTCCTGGTGTCCGCCAGCGTGACGCTGCCGCCCGCTTCAGCACAGTCGGAGCCGCCCGGGCCGACGGCTGCGCTCTCCGCCCCGGCGGATCCGCACGTCGCGACGTTTTCCATCGTTGGTTTTGATCCCGAGACCGGCGAGGTCGGGGTGGCCGTCCAGTCGCGGGTCTTCTCGGTAGGCAACGGGGTCATCTGGGGAGAGGCGGGGGTTGGCGTTGTCGCTACGCAGGCGATCGTCGATGTGAGCTACGGACCGCAGGGCCTGCAACTTCTCCGTGAAGGATACTCGCCTGCCGAAGCCGTCCGGGAGATTCTCTCGCGCGACCCCGACCCGGACCCGGAGCGGTGGACCAGGGAGGGACGGCAGTTCTCGATCATGAATGCCCGGGGCGAGGTGTCCACGCATACGGGCCCGCGTGCCAGCAATTGGGCCGGCCATCGCATCGGGCGCCATTGTTCGGCCCAGGGGAACATCCTGGCCGGACCGGCCGTCGTCGATGACATGGTCGAGGCGTTCGAGGCTACCGGTGGGCACCTGTCGCTGCGCCTGCAGGCCGCGCTCGAGGCCGGTCAGGCAGCCGGAGGCGACACGCGCGGGATGCAGTCGGCCGCCATGCTGGTGGTCGGCGAGGATATGGGTGTGTGGCTCAACAACGACGTGGTCCTGCGTCTCCAGGTGGACGACCATCCCGAGCCGATTGTCGAACTCCGCCGCCTGGTGGAGATGGCGGCCGACCGGCGAGAGCGGCGACGGGCAGGCCGTGGATAACGCTGCCCGAATCGTCAACACGGTCGCAGTCCCCGCAGCACCGCCAGATTGCGGCGGTCGGCCGCGACGCCGTCGTCTCCCTTCGGGGTCTCCAGGATCTTGGGCACCCGGTGGAACCGGCGGGTGTTCATCAACCGGCGAAACGGGTCCAGGCCGATCGTGCCCTCGCCGATGCCGGCGTGCCGGTCCAGGCGGGAGCCGAACGGGGCTTTCGCATCGTTCAGGTGAAAGAGATCGATCCTGTGCGCGCCGAACGTGTCGTCCGCCCGCATCCAGACTCCGTCGAAGTCCGCGGCGAGGTCGAGTCCGCCGACCCACGCGTGACAGGTGTCGAAACAGACGCCCACGCGCTCGTTCATGGGCGCCGGAACGAGCCGCATGATGCGGTTCAGCTCCTCGAAGGTGCCTCCGACCGAGGTGCCGGTCCCGGCGGTGAGTTCCAGCAGCACGCGTGGTCCGGCGACCGCCTCCAGTACCTCCGCGACCGCCGTCGCGTTGCGCTCGATCCCGCTGTCCGGATCTCCGTCCGTGGCATTGCCCGGATGCGTGACCACGGCGTCCAGACCGAGGCGGGCCGCTCGCTCGAGTTCGCCCCGAAAGCAGTCGGCGGAGCGACGCCATAGCAGCGGATCGGGGCTCGCCAGGTTGATCAGGTAGGAGTCGTGCGAGACGGTGAACCAGGCGCCGTTGCGCGCGACCGCCGCGTGAAAGTCGTTGACGGTACCCGGGTCCCACTGCGGCTCCGCCCACCGGCTCGGTTGTTTGGTGAAGACCTGGAAGACGCCCGCGCCGATCTCGGCGGCCCGGCCGGGTGCGTGGTGGATGCCGCCGGCCGTGGAGACGTGCGCGCCGAGCTCGTCGTACGTGGACATGGTCTCCAACGTCCGCGACGCCGGAAGGGGTGGCAAGTCACTTGCCATTGGGTGCGACGCGGCTTGACCTTTCCAGAACCTGACGTTGCCCGGACACCGCGGCCCGGGCAACGCGCCCATGCCAACAGGACAGGTCTCAATGGTTACCGGCTCGATTCCGTTCGCTTCGCCAACCCGAGGCGGAAGTCCCCGCTCGCACCGGATCTGGCCGCTCGCTCTGTTGCTGGCGGCCTGCGCCGGGGGGCCCCCGGTGGCAACCTCCGTGCCCGGGCCTCCAACCGACGTGGATCCGCCCCCGGCGGGCGGCGAGGCCGTGAATCTCGCCGGCGATCCGTCGTCCGTGAGCGAGGACGCACCGTCCCCGGCTGCCGCTCCTGCCATCTCCCCCTCCTTCGACACGGTCCGGGCGGGCGTTTTCGACAACGGCAAGATGTGGACGTTCGACGCGCCACCGACCGAGTACCTGGAGACGAACTACGGTTTTTCGCCGGACGACGACTGGTACGCCCGCGCCCGTCTGGGTGCCCTCAGGATTCCCAACTGCTCGGCCTCGCTGGTTTCGCCCAACGGCCTCGTCATGACCAACCATCACTGCGCCCGCGACTTCGTCACGCAGGTGTCCGAGGAAGGCGAAAACCTCCTCGATGACGGCTTCTTTGCGGCCTCGCCCGAAGAGGAGCGCGCGGTCACCGACTTCGAAGCCGACCAGCTCATCGAAATCGTGGACGTTTCGGTCGAGATCCGCGCGGCGGTGGACGCCGTCGACGATGCCGAGGCCCGGAGCGAGGTCCGCGACAGCCTGAGCGATGCGGTGGCGGATCGGATCGCCGATGAACGCGGTGGTGAGGAAGCCGGGATCGCGGTCGAGGTGGTTTCGCTCTACAACGGCGGCCTCTATTCCGCGTATGTCTTCAGACGATACAGCCAGGCCAGGCTCGTGATGGCGCCCGAACTGCAGCTCGGCTACTTCGGCGGCGATCCGGACAACTTCACGTATCCGCGCTATTCGCTTGACTTCGCCTTCTTCCGACTCTACGGCGACGACGGGCAGCCGATCAGCACCGACGACCATTTCCGCTGGAGCGCTTCAGGGGCGGCTGCCGACGACCTCGTCTTCATCATCGGCAATCCGGGGAGCACATCGCGTCTGCAGACCATCGCCGAGCTGGAGTATCGGCGCGACGTGGAGATGCCCGCGCTCCTGGCCTTCCTGGATTCGCGGATCGAGGCCATCCAGGGGTATGTCGAGGGGCACGAGGATGAACCGGGCATCGACGCGGTTCGCAACAGCGTCTTTGGACTGCTCAATTCGCAGAAGGCCTTCCGGGGGATGCTCGAGGGGTTGCGGGACCCGTATGTCATGGCCCGCAGGAGCGCCGCCGAACACAGCTTCCGCCAGTCGCTCGGGAGCGACTCCGTGTTGGCCGCGGCCTACCTGCCACTCTTCGCCCAAATGGCTGAACTGCAGGCGCAAAAGGCCACCATGGCGGCCGAGACCGGCGCTTTCGCCGTCTTCGGCAGCCCCGACTACGAGGCGTCGACGATTCTGAGGGCACTCGCGGCGTTCCAGTACCTGGTGGGACGGCAGAGCGGTGCAACCGAGGAAGAACTCGACGGCTATGTCGAGCAGCTTCGCGAAGTGCCGAACCGGCCGGCCAAGCTCGACGAAGCGCTTTTGCGTGCCCGCTACGACGATCTGGTCGAGGCCTTTGGCCAGAACGATGCCGGCGTGCAGATGATTCTGCAGGGACGCAGTCCCGGAGAAGCGGCGGCGACTGTGCTTCTCACCTCGGCGATGGCCGACTCGGCAGCCGCGGAGGAAGCGTTGCTTGCGGGGACTCTCAACCCGGCGATGGAGCCGGCGTTCACCGCGCTGCAGGGAATGTTCGCAAGATTCGGCCCGTTTCAGGGGCTGATGTTCTCGGTCGCTCCGGAAGAAGAGGAGATCGCGGCCCGTCTCGGCCGCGCCCGCTTCGAAGTGGACGGCACGCGGGTGCCGCCGGACGCGACGTTTTCGCTCCGCCTGGCCGACGGCGTGGTCTCGGGGTATCCCTACAACGGGACGTTGGCCCCCGCCCACACCACCTTCTACGGGCTGTACGACCGGCACCACTCGAATCCGGACGCCGACGAATGGGCACTACCCGAACGGTGGAGAAACCCGTCCGGTGACTTCGACCTTTCCACGCCGCTGAACTTCGTGAGCACGGCGGACATCATCGGCGGGAACTCGGGCTCGCCCGTGGTGAACCGCGACCTGGAGATCGTGGGTCTGGTCTTCGACGGGAACATCCAGAGCCTGCCGGGAGACTACATCTACATGCCCGAGCTGAACCGGTCGGTCGCGGTGGACGCGCGGGGCATACTGGAGGCGCTGCGGGACATCTACGACGCCGAGTGGATCGCCGACGAACTCACTACGGGCCGTCTGCCCTGAGCCGCGGCGATGGCGGGTGAACGGCCGGTAGCCCTGGTGACCGGTGCCTCGTCCGGGATCGGGCGAGGCCTGGCCGTGCGTCTGGCGCGTGACGGATACGCCGTCGGCCTGTTGGCCCGCCGTGCCGGTCGCCTGCGCGAGGTGGCCGCCGAGGTCGAGGAGCGCGGGGGGACCGCGTCCGTTCATCGCTGCGACGTGTCGGAGCGCGAACAGGTGCTGCACGCCGTCGAGAGCTGCAGCGCGGAGCTGGGTCCGGTGGACCTTCTGGTCGCCAACGCCGGGATCGGGTCGCACATGCCGGTCGAGGGGCTGAACGGTGACGAGACCGAGCTCGTCATGCGGATCAATTTCCTTGGGGCCGTACACGCGGTCGAAGCGCTGCTTCCGACGATGCTGTCCCGAGGCTCGGGGCATCTGGTGGCCGTGGCCAGTCTGGCGGGCTACTGCGGACTGCCCCGGCGGCCGGCCTACTGCGCATCCAAATCGGCGATGATGAGTTTCTTCGAAAGTCTCCGCCTGGATCTTCGCCACAGGGGGATTGCCGTGACCATTGTCAGCCCTGGTTTCGTCCGGACGGCGATGACCGGGGGCGAGGGCTCGGTGCGGCCGTTCATGGTGGAACTGGACCCCGCCGTAGACCGAATCGCCCGTGCGATCGGGGCGCGCCGCCGGTCCCTGGCCTTCCCGTGGCCGATTGCGTTGCCGGCCACCCTGGCCAGATCGCTGCCCCCCGCCCTGTTTGACTTCGTGGCCCGCCGGATTCGCCACTAGTGAGCCTGTCCCGCCCGCGTCCGGGTCACGCGTTCTTCGGTGGCGCCCCGTTGCTCATGGCGCACCGCGGTGGCGCGCGGCTGCGTCCCGAGAACACCCTGGCCGCGTTCCGCTGCGCACTGGATGACTGGGACGCCGATGTACTCGAAATGGATGTCCGTCTCACCGCCGATGGACGGGTCGTGGTCATTCATGACGAGACCGTCGGCCGCACCACGAACGGAAACGGGGCCGTTCACGAGATGACCTGGAGCGCGGTCCGTAAGCTGGATGCGGGCTTTCACTTCCTCGACCTCGCCGGACAGCCCTCCCTCAGGGGGCACGGAGTTCGCGTCCCCCTGTTCGACGAGGTGCTGGAGGCCTTCCCCCGGACGAGGATCATCGTGGAGCCCAAGGCTGCGCGCGCGGCCGGACCCCTGGTGCGGGCGATCCGGTCGGCCAAAGCCGCGCACCGCGTCCTCATCGGAGCCGAATTCGAGGCTACGCGGGTGGCGGCGCGGGGCTATCCGGGGCCGTGGGGTGCGTCGCGCAGGCAGGTCATGCCGTTCTGGCTGCTGCATCGGGTTCCGGTGGTCGGACGGTGGTATGTGCCGGCCGCGGACGCCTTTCAGGTCCCCGAACGATCCGGGCGGGTACGCGTACTTACGCCCGCGTTCGTCCGCGCAGCTCATGCCGCGAACATGCCCGTGCATGTCTGGACTGTCGACGAGCCGAACGACATGCGGAGGCTGCTGGATTGGGGCGTCGACGGCATCCAGACCGATCGCCCCGACCTTCTGGCCAGGGTGCTGTCCGAGGTCGCGGGGCGTCCGCCGGCTCCAGCGGCCGCCGCGACGCGTGAAGCATGAGTCGGACCCTTCGCGGCGACCGCCGGCCCGCGCTCGACGCCCGCTTCGGCGACCACCTGAGAGCCTCGGGATGGCTGGAGGGGGTCACGTCGGTCGTCGCGGGAGTGTCGGGCGGGATCGACTCGATGGTGCTCCTCTACCTGCTGCGGTTCGGCGGCATTGGCGGTTCGGTCTCCCTCCATGTCGCACACGTGGATCACCGAATGCGCCCGGACAGCGGCGAAGCCGCCAGATGGGTGGCGAAGATCTGCGCGGACTGGAACATCCGCTTCCACCTCCGCACCGCAGCGCGGCCAGTCGCCAGCGAAGCGGAGGGCAGGAGCCTGCGCTACGAGTTCTTCGAGGAGGTGAGACGCGGTCTGGACGGCGGCGCGGTGACAATGACCGCCCACACGGCCGACGACCAGGCGGAAACCGTGCTCTTCCGGATCGCGCGGGGGAGCGGTCCCCGCGGTCTGCGCGCGATCCACGCGGCCCGCTCACCGTCGGTGGTCCGTCCCCTGCTGCCGTTCTGGCGCCGCGACCTGATCGCCTTCGCCGCCGAGCACGGCGTCCCGTACCGCGACGATCCGTCCAACCTGGACACGCGCTGGGCCCGCAATCGCCTCCGTCACGCCGTTCTCCCGGTCCTGGAAGAGGCCGTTCCGGGGGCCGCCGCCGCGCTGGCCGCGCTGGCCGACACCAGCCGGCTCCAGTCCGTCGCGCTGGACGAGCTTCTTGACGAGCGCATCGCGGCGTTGTCCGCTACGCCGCGCGAGCACCTGCCCGGGCCGGCCACGCCACCGACCGCGCCCGGCACCGACCCACCCGAACGGAATGTCCGCCACGCCTTCGCACTCGACCGCGAGGCCCTCCGCGCGCTGTCGGACCCAGTCCTCGTGCTCCTGCTCCGCAGAGCCGTGGCTCGGCTCGGCGGCGAGCCGTCGCGCGCGGCCACCGCGGAACTGCTCCGTTTCGTGCGCGAATCCGGTAGCGGCCGCCACCTGAACCCAACCGGCGGGGTCACGGTCGAGCACCGCCTTGACGAACTGCGCATTCGTCGGGCCGCCCGAGCGTCGGCCCCTCCGGCACCCCCCGACCCCCCGGCCGGTCCCGGCCCGGCGATCCCGTCGGCAACCCGGCAGAGCGGCGCTTCCGAGGCACCCACAATCCACATCGGATCGGAGTCCGGACAGGGGACGTACGCGCGAAACGGCTGGCGTGTCGAGGCCGGCTGGGGCGCGGCTCCGCGCCTCGACTATCCTCATGTGGCACACTTCGCGCCCGACAGCGTTAGCTTCCCTCTCTCCCTGCGTCCGTGGGCGCCGGGAGACCGCATCAGGATGTCCTACGGGAACAAGAAGGTGAAGAAGGTTCTCCTGGAAGCGCGTATCCCCGCCGACCGTCGTGCCGGAGTTCCGGTCGTGGCGGACGCCGCCGGCGCCGTGCTGTGGATTCCGGGCGTCGCGGAGCCGTACGCCGTCTGTCCCGAAGCGGCCCGGAAGACGCCGGTGTGCTGCGTGGAGGTGCGCATTGTCCGCGAAACCCCCAACCTTGGCGCTTCCCCAAACCCTGCCGACCGAGGAGGCCCTGTTTGAACGCCACCGCCCGCGCCCAGCTGGGCACGCAGGAACTCAAACGCATCGTGTTCACGGAGGTCATGATCCGAAGACGAGTCCGGGACATGGGCCGGGACATCGGTGCGTGGTACGAGCCGGACGACGACATTCTCGTGCTTGGGCTGCTGAAGGGGTCTTTCGTGTTCGTGGCGGACCTGGTCCGTGAAATCCCGCGTCCGATTCAGGTGGACTTCATCCTGGCGTCGAGCTACGGCGAGGAACGAGTGAGCAGCGGCGACGTAAGACTGGTGTACAACCCGCGAACCGACATGGCGGGGCGGCACGTCGTTCTTGTGGAGGACATCGTGGACAGCGGCAACACGATCAACCGGCTGGTACCGCTGCTGCTGGACCGCAAACCCGCAAGCCTCGAGCTCTGCACGCTCCTCCACAAGCGTCTGTCCCACCCGAAGAAAGAGCCCCGCTGGGTCGGGTTCGATGCTCCCGAGGAGTTCCTGGTCGGCTACGGGTTGGATTTTGCGGAGAGTTTTAGGCACCTTCCCTATATCGGCTCGATCTGATCCTCTTTCGAGCCGCGGAAACAGGCGGCAGGCCCGACTAACGATGTCCGAGAAAAGTCCTTCACCGAACGAACCGCCCCGGAAGCTCAAGCGGGTTTCGCGGACCGCGTCCTTCTGGGTGCTTCTCGCGCTCATGTCGATCCTCGCGTTCCAGTTCATGCGGGGAGGCGAGCAGACGGCGGGTGAGATCAGCCAATCTGAGTTTCAGCGTCAGCTGGCCAACAACAATGTCCTCGAGGTGACGTTCTTCGGCGAATCGGAGGTCCGCGGAGAGTTCAAGAACACGATCGTCCTCGACGAGGCCGATGTGGACGAGTTCGTGGTGCGGATCGTGCCTGGCGTCGCCGCGACGATGATGGAAGAGCTCGCGGCACAGGAGGTTGAGGTGCGGGCCCGGTCCCAGTCCCCGGGGTGGCTGCCGCTGATCGGCACCTTCCTTCCGTGGATGCTCATCATCGTCTTCTGGATCTGGATCCTCAGGGCGATGCAGAGCGGCGGAAACCGCGCGTTCCAGTTCGGACGCTCCCGTGCCCGGGTCATCAGTCCCGACACTCCCCAGGTCACCTTCGCGGACGTGGCCGGGGCCGACGAGGCCAAGGAAGAGCTCGAGGAGATCATCGAGTTCCTGAAGGACCCACCCCGGTTTTCGCGCCTGGGCGGCCGCCTGCCCAAGGGCGTACTTCTGGTCGGCCCCCCTGGCACGGGGAAGACGCTTCTGGCGCGGGCGGTCGCCGGCGAAGCGGCCCGTCCCTTCTTCCAGATGTCGGGCTCCGACTTTGTCGAGATGTTCGTGGGCGTTGGCGCGTCCCGGGTACGCGATCTCTTCGAGCAGGGAAAGGCGCACGCGCCCTGCATCATCTTCGTCGACGAGATCGATGCCGTGGGCCGGCACCGCGGGGCCGGATTGGGGGGTGGCCACGACGAACGCGAGCAGACGCTGAACGCTCTGCTGGTGGAGATGGACGGCTTCGAAGCCAACGAGGGCGTGATCCTCCTGGCCGCCACAAACCGTCCGGATGTTCTCGATCCGGCGCTGTTGCGCCCCGGACGGTTCGATCGGCAGGTGGTGGTGGACCTGCCGGACGTGAAGGGACGAGAGGGCATCCTCCGGGTCCATGCGAAGAAGCTGCCCCTCGAGGAGGACGTGGAGCTGTCCGTGGTCGCGCGCGGGACGCCCGGGCTGAGCGGGGCCGACCTGTCGAACATCTGCAACGAGGCCGCCCTTTTCGCCGCCCGCCGCGGGGTCGAGGGCGTGGCCATGGAGGATTTCGAGCAGGCCAAGGACAAGGTCATGCTCGGAACCGAGAGGCGCAGCATGGTGCTGACCGACGCCGAGAGGCGCCTGACCGCCTATCACGAGGCGGGGCACGTCGTGATCGGGGTCAAGATTCCCGGCCTCGATCCGGTCCACAAGGTCACGATCGTGCCGAGGGGCCGGGCTCTGGGGCTTACGGCCTCCCTGCCCGAAGAGGATCGGCACTCCTACACCCGGGATTGGATGAACGGTCAGCTGGCGATGCTCTTCGGGGGTCGCGTGGCCGAAGAGCTGGCTTTCGGGCAGGAAAAAGTGACCACGGGCGCGGGCAACGACATCGAACGCGCCACGAGCATGGCCCGTCGCATGGTGACCCGGTTCGGCATGTCGGACCGGATCGGGTTGATGGCCGTTGGAGACTCGGATCAGGAGGTGTTCCTGGGCCGGGAACTCGTCCAGCGCCGCGAGGTCTCGGACCACACAGCCCAGCAGGTGGACCAGGAAGTGAAGCGGCTTCTGGACGCCGCCCACACGAGGGCCCGCGAAGTCATCGAGGCAAACCGCGGACTCCTCGACGACCTTGCGGAGGCGTTGCTGGAGCGCGAGACCCTGGACGGCGAAGAGATCCAGCGCCTTGTGGACGGCAAGGAGCTGGCGCCGCTGGCCGACGAGTTCGATGCCGAACCGACTCAGCCCGAGTTGCCGGGCGCGGAAACGAAGTCGGTGACGAAGCCGAAGACGGGATTGGTGGGGCCGGAACCGCTGCCCTCGCCCAGCTAAACGGGGTCCAGGACGGTCGGACCGAGCGGGGCCGTCGCCGATCCGGGAAGCGACAGCTCCAGGATGTCGCGGAGCCGGTCTCCGTCGACACCCACATCGAGACGGCCCCGGAATGCGACGGAGATGCGGGAGTTCTCCTCGCTGATGACGATCACGATCGCGTCGGTTTCCTCGCTGAGTCCGATCGCGGCCCGGTGACGCGTCCCCACCGACTTGTCGGCGACCGGATTCTGCGTCAGTGGCAGGATGGCGGCGGCGGCCTGAATGGTCTCGCCGACGATGATCACCGCTCCGTCGTGAAGCGGTGAGCTCGGCGCAAAGATCGTGCCGAGGAGTTCGGGCGAGACGACCGCGCCCACGCGTTTGCCCGTGCGCGCATACTCGCGCAACCCCGTCTCTCGCTGCACGGCCAGAATCGCGCCCACACCCGAACGGGCCAGTTGTTCCGCGCTTTCCACCAGCCGATCCACAATGCGCTCCTTGCGGCTGGCGCCCAGCACGTGCACCAGACGGCTCTGGCCAAGCCGGGCCAGGGCGGCGCGCATTTCCGGCTGGAAGACCACCAGTGCCGCAATCGCACCATACTGCAGCAGCGCTTCGATGAGCCGCCGAATCAGCGAGAAGTCCAGGAAGACGGCCAGGAGATAGAGCCCTGCCAGCAGCAGCACACCCAGGAGCATCTGCATCGCGCGGGTCTGGCGCAGAAGCAGGAGGAGCCGGTAGACGAGGAGGAAGACGATGAGGATTTCGACCAGGTCGTTCAACCCCGGCCGGAGAAACTGCAGCTGCTGAAAGAAGCCGTTCATGACCCGTCAACGATAACAAATAGAGGAAGCGAATGTGGCCGGGTCCGCGCCCGGCGGGAGCGGTCCGCCATGCGTGGCCCCGCGTATGGGTTCGGCCGTCGGGATTTCGTTGACGTCGCGGGTCCGGCATCCTACATTCCCGCCGTTACCCTCCAATTCACTTGCGAACACTGCTGACCAGGGAGTCCGGCGTTGGGCGACAGCTACGGTCTACTCACACTTTTCGCGGACGGCGGCCTGATGATGTACCCGCTCGTCCTGTGCTCACTCATCGGTCTCGGCGTCATCATCGCGAAATTCTGGACCTTGATGGTGGCCCACCGGAAGACGGTTGCGGTGATCGAACAGGTTGAGGAGGCCGCCATGTCGGGACGCCTGGACGAAGCGGCCGAAGTCGCGGCGACCACTCCGGGTCCCGCGGCTGCCATTCTGTTGGCGGGGCTCCGCCGGATTCGGAACCTGACGCTCAACAGGGGCGAACTCGAGCAGGTGATCTCCACGACCGGCGCGATCGAGTTGAGCTTCCTCGAGCGGGGCCTGGTGATTCTGGCCACGATCGCCAACGTCGCGCCCCTGATGGGCTTTCTCGGCACGGTGGCCGGGATGATCGTGGCCTTCGAATCGATCGCTTCCGCCGGTGACGTCAACCCGGCGCTGGTCGCCGGGGGCATCAAGGTCGCGCTCCTGACCACGGCGGCCGGGCTCACTATCGCGATCCCCGTCAATATCGGCTACAATTACTTCGTCTCGCGGATCGATACTCTGATCGTTGACATGGAACAGAGCACCCAGAAGATCCTCAACATCGCGTGGGATCTGGAAAAGGAAGGGAAGCTGCAGGTTCTTTCCTAGAGCGTTTGGCAGGCGCGGACGGCTTCGCGTGCGGACGCGGAACTCCGTGACCTGTTTGCGGTAGAACACAGACAGGGAACTTGGACAACCACGCGGGAGAACACCCCATGGCGGTTATCGGCAACAAGAAATCCAAGGTCTCCGACGAGATCCCATCCTCGTCGATGGCCGACATCGCGTTTCTCCTGCTCATCTTCTTCCTGGTCACGACCACCTTCCCGAAGGACAAGGGGCTCGCGATCCTCCTCCCCGAGAGCGAGTCGGAGGTCGAGGTCAGCCAGAAGAACATCCTTCACATCATCATCACGCCCACGGGTGCGGTGAATATCCGTCGGGGCGAGAGCCAGCAGGAGCAGACGGTTCGTCCCGACGATGTGGAGTCCATCTGGCGACAGGATGTAGCGCAGAACGAGAATCTCATCGCTGCGGTGAAAACGGATCCCAACACTCCGTACCGCTTCATGATCGATGTTCTCGACGCCCTGCAGAGTGCGGGCGCCGAGCGCATCTCCCTCCAGCTCCTGGAGTAGAACGCAATGGGCCTCAAAGGTGGTGGATTGGAGCGCAAGCAAAAGGCGTCGCAGGAGATACCATCGTCCTCGATGGCCGACATCGCGTTCCTGCTTCTGATCTTCTTCATGGTGTCGACGGTCTTCCAGAAGGACCGCAACCGGCCGATCGAGTGGGCGGCCGCCGAAGCCACGGAGAAGATCGACCAGAAGCAGAAGAACATTCTCAATATCTGGGTCGAATCCAACGGTGACATCTACGTCAACGATGTCTTCCGCGCGATGGACGAGGTCCGGGTTCTGGTGGCGCCGATGTATCGGGACAACCGTGAACTGGTGATTTCGGTTCGGTCGGATCGCGGTGTCCCGTACCGGTTCATCGACCAGCTGCAGCAGGAGCTGGTCGCAGCGGGCATAGTACGCGTCGTATTCGCGACCGAGCTTGAACAGAGCATGACGAGGGAGAGACGATGAGCGAGCAAGAAACCACAGGGACGACCGTTCAGGACAGCGCCAACGATGTATTCAAGAAGTCGTTTTCGTCCTGGTTCTGGGGTTCGATGACCACGGCGACGGTACTGCACTTTGCCGTGTTCGTTCTCTGGCCGGAGATGACGCCGGAGGACGTCAGCCTGTCGATGGATGAACTCGCAGCCATCGAACTCCCCCCCGAGATCGAGATTCCTCCTCCGCCCGAGGCGATCGCCAGGCCCGCGACACCGGTGATCGCGACCGCGGAGATCGAGACCGACATCACGATCGCGCCGACGACCTTCGAGTCGGTCTCGGTCGAGGATCTGCCGCCGCCCCCCGACGATGTGGAAACCGATATCTCCGCCGCGCCCGTTTTTACGCCGTATACCGTCGCGCCGGACTACACGAACGGCGCCGAGGTCATGCGCGCTCTGGAGCGCGAGTACCCGCCGCTGCTGCGTGACGCGGGAATCGGAGGCACCACCATCGTGTGGTTCTTCATCGACGAGCAGGGAACCGTGCGTAACCAGAGGGTCAACGAGACTTCGGGACACACCGCGCTGGACGATGCGGCGTTGCGTGTGGCGCCGGTGTTCAAGTTTACCCCGGCCCTCAACCGCGATAAGGCGGTGCCGGTCTGGGTGCAGCTGCCGATTACCTTCACAACCAAGTAGCGCTACCGGCTGACCGGGAAGCGGGAACGCCCCGCCGGCCACTCGGCCGGCGGGGCGTTCCCTTGTGGTCGACGCCCGGGCCGGACGGGAGCCCGCCCCGGGCGTCTCCCGCGGCATACATCTCCGGAGACGGAAGAAAATGGTAAACAAGGATGTTTACTATCGCGGCATCCGGGCGCGGCTGCCTCGCGTGCTCGACCGGATCGCCGCCGCCGCGGAGCGCAGCGGCCGCGATCCCTCCGATGTGAAGATCGTCGCCGTCACCAAGGGGCACGCCGCCTGTGCCGTGGAGGCGGTCGCCGAGGCCGGGCTGCGGGACATCGGCGAGAACCGCGTGGACGAGCTTGGGCGCAAGCGCGCGGAACTGAACGATCTCGCGGTCGACTGGCACATGATCGGGCACGTGCAGCGCCGCAAGGCGGGCCCCGCCGCCCGCCTTGCGGCGCTGGTTCACAGCGTGGATTCGCTGCGCCTCGCCGGGAAGCTGTCGCGTCTGGGCGAGGCCGAAGGGCGGCGCGTGCCGGTGCTCGTCCAGCTGAACGTATCCGGCGAAGCCACCAAGGGGGGCTTCCCGGAGGCGAAAGCGCTGGACGGGGTGGGAAGGGTGGCCGTGCTGCCGGGATTGCGCGTCCTGGGCCTCATGACGATGGCGCCGTTTACCGCCGACGAAGCGGTGCAGCGGTCCACATTCCGAAAGACGCGCGAGGTGTTGGAGGCCGCCGCCGGCACTGCGGGGGTGGAGGGGCGCGAACTCTCCATGGGGATGTCCAACGACTACGAGATCGCGGTGGAAGAGGGGAGCACGATCGTGAGGCTGGGCACGACGCTGCTGGGCGAGCGTCCCGGGTGAGTCCGCCAGGCGATCCAGCGGCGCGGTAGCGACCCGCCTGGAGGGAACGATTCGCTCTCGCGAGCAGTAGAACCACCCAGGTGTCGGCAATCGCCGCTATCGCCAACCGGCCCGGAGGACAACACCAGGAGCGAGAGGACAATGGACGAACAAATCACTCGACAGGAGGGGATCGCTACGGAGAGCGCGAACGGTCGCCTCAAGAATTCGTTCTCGTCGTGGTTCTGGAGCTCGATGATCGCTGCCACCCTCACCCACTTCGGCTTTTTTGCGCTGGTGAACTTCGCCGAGCCGGAGGATGTGAGCGCGACAGTGGCGCCGATCGAGACGGTCGTCCTGCCGCCGGACGTCGAGATTCCTGACGCGCCCGAGCCCATCGTCCGTCCGGCTACCCCGGTGATCGCTCCCACGGACATCGAGACCGACATCACCATTGCCCCGACCACGTTCACGTCCATCTCGGTCGATGACCTGCCTCTGCCGCCCGAAGAGGTGGAGATGGATGTCTCCGCGGCCCCGGAGTTCTTCCCGTTTACGGTGAAGCCCGACTATACCAACGCCGCCGAGGTGAGGCGCGCGCTGGAACGCGAATACCCGCCGCTGCTGCGCGACGCCGGAATCGGCGGCACCGTTCAGGTGTGGTTTTTCATCGACGAAAACGGTGTAGTACAGAACCAGTTGGTGAACGCGACCTCCGGGCACAAGGCTCTCGACGACGCCGCGCTGCGCGTGGCGCCGGTCTTCCGGTTCACGCCCGCGCTCAACCGTGACAAAGCGGTTCCCGTCTGGATATCGCTTCCGATTACCTTCAGAACCAACTAGCGCGCTCGGTCGCCCACACGCGGGAACGCCCCGCCGGCCGAGCGGCTGGCGGGGCGTTCCCTTGTTTGGGCAACCGCCCGCTCGACATCATGGTGCGCCTGGGACCCCGCTGCAGGGAGAAACGACCGAGATGAAGCAAAGTGAAATGACGCGCCTGCGCGAGGCGGTCCACGAGGTGCGTGCCCTGGGCGGACCGGTGCCCCGGGTTGGGCTTGTCCTCGGGACTGGCCTGGGCGGTCTGGCCGACGCCATCGATGTTGAGGTGTCGGTCCCGTACCAGGACTTGCCCCACTTCCCCGTTTCGACGGTGGAGAGCCACCATGGCCGGTTGTTGCTCGGCAGGCTCGAGGGTGTCCCGGTTGTGGCCATGCAGGGCCGTTTTCATCGCTACGAAGGGTATTCGCTCCGGCAGATCGTGTTTCCGATCCGCGTAATGAAGCTGCTCGGCGCCGACACGCTGATCGTTTCGGCGGCGTGCGGGGGAATGAACCCGCTCTGGGGCCCGGGTGACCTGGTGCTGCTGGACGATCTCATCAACCTCATGGGGTCGAGCCCGCTTGTCGGGCCCAACCTGGATGAACTGGGACCGCGCTTCCCGGACATGTCGGTCCCCTTCGACCCGGGGCTGCAGGAGGTGGCGCAGAGGGTGGCCATGGCCGCCGCGGTGCCGCTGCGCCGCGGCGTGTACGTGGCCGTTGTGGGCCCGCAGTTGGAGACGCGCGCGGAATACCGCATGCTGCGCGCCATGGGCGCCGACGTGGTGGGCATGTCGACCGTGCCCGAAGTGATCGCCGCGCGGCACATGGGGATGCGCGTGCTGGCCGTCGCGATCATCACGGATCAGTGCCTCCCCGACGCGCTGGAAGAGGCCGACGTGCCAACGATCATCGCCACTGCGCAGGCGGCCGAACCGAAACTGTCCGCACTGGTGCGGGGTGTTCTCGGTGTCGTGGAGTTGGAGGCCGGGAAAGGGGGCGCGGCGAGCGCCGGGAACGATGCCGATCCCGTGCCCACCGCGGACCCGGCCGGCGCAGCGCCTGCTCCTGCCGCGGACCGTACCTGCGCGGCGCCCGCCTGAGCCGCCGGAGTCCCGATGCGCTACCCCGCCGTGCCCCGTTCGCGCGTATCGCTCGAGGAAGCCGTTCTCGACACCTGGCGCGACGAAGACACCTTCCAGCGCACCCTCGAAGGCACCCGGGACGGGGAGCCGTTCGTGTTCTTCGAGGGGCCGCCCACGGCAAACGGCCGCCCGGGCCTGCACCATATCATCAGCCGCGCGATCAAGGACCTGGTGTGCCGCTACCAGACCATGCTGGGAAGGCACGTCACGCGCATCGCCGGATGGGACACGCACGGCCTGCCGGTCGAAATCGAGGCGCAGAAACAGCTCGGCATCGAGGACAAGCGGGAGATCGAGGAGCGGGGGATCGCCTGGTTCAACGAGCGCTGCCGCGAATCGGTGTTCACCTACAAGGACGAATGGGAACGCTTCTCCGAGCGGATCGGATACTGGCTGGACTACTCGCGGCCGTATGTGACGTTCCACGCGGAATACGTGGAAACCGCGTGGTGGCTGCTCCAGCAGATAGCGAACCGGGGGTTGCTGTACCGGGGCCACAAGGTGGTGCCATGGTGTCCCTCCGACCAGACCGTGCTGTCCTCACACGAACTCTCGCTCGGGTACCGCGACGTGAAGGATCCGTCGCTCTGGGTCACACTCGAACTTCTCGACGGATCCGGGCGCCACCTGCTCGTGTGGACCACGACGCCGTGGACGCTGGTGTCCAACGTGGCCCTGGCCGTGAATCCCGCGATCGAGTACGTCGAGGTCGCGCACGAAGGCAGGCGGCTGATTCTCGCGAGGAGCCGCGCGGAGGCGCTCTTCGGCGGGGAGCACGTCGGTGTGGCGGTGGACGTGGCCGAGCTGGTCGGCGCGCGCTATCGGCGCCCGTTCGAGCTCATCCCGGGCGATACGGTGAAGGGCAGGGCGTGGGAGATCGTTCCGGGTGACTTCGTGTCCGACGAGGAGGGATCGGGGATCGTGCACATGGCGCCGGCGTACGGTGCCGACGACTACCAGGCCGGCAAGGACTTCGGCCTGGCCGTCCTCGAGCCGGTGCAGCCCGACGGGACGTTCGCCGCGGACCTCCCGATCGTGGGGGGCGTGTTCTTCAAGGACGCGGACGAATTGCTCGTGGCGGATCTGAAGGCGCGCGGCCTGGTCTTCCGTTCGACGCGCGCGGCTCACTCGTACCCGCACTGCTGGCGCTGCGACACGCCCCTTGTGTACATGGCCAGACACAGCTGGTTCGCCCGCACTTCGTCGTTGCGCGACGACCTTCTCGCCAACAACGCACGCGTGTCGTGGCATCCGCCCGAGGTCGGGGAAGGGCGTTTCGGCGAGTGGCTCAAGGGCAATGTGGACTGGGCGCTGTCGCGGGACCGCTACTGGGGGACGCCGCTGCCCGTCTGGGTGTCGGAGGACGACCCCGAGCGGATCGAGTGGATCGGCAGCTTCGCGGAGTTGGCCGAGAAGGCCGGCGGGCTGCCGGAGGACTTCGATCCGCACAGGCCGTTCATCGACGAGATCACCTGGAACTGTCCCGAGACGGGGGCCACCATGCGCCGCGTGCCCGAGGTCGTCGACGTGTGGTTCGACTCGGGAGCCATGCCCTGGGCCCAGTGGCACTACCCCTTCGAGAACCGGGAGCTGTACGAGCGGCACTTCCCGGCGGACTTCATCTGCGAGGCGGTGGACCAGACGCGCGGCTGGTTCTATTCGCTGCACGCGATCTCGACGATGCTGGGCCTGGGCCCCGCCTTCCGCAACGTGATCGTCAACGACCTCATCCTGGACGCCGAGGGGCGGAAGATGTCGAAGTCCAGGGGGAACGTGGTCGATCCGTGGGACGCGGTGGCCGATCACGGGGCCGACGGGGTGCGCTGGTACATGATCACCGTGAGCAACCCCTGGCTGCCCACCCGCTTCGACCCGGAGGGCGTGAAGGAGTCGGCGGCGCGATTCTTCGACACGCTGCTCAACACCTACCGCTTCTTCGCGCTCTACGCGAACGTCGAGGACTGGGCTCCCGGGACCGCGCCGGACACGGTCGCGCGCCCGCCGCTCGATCGCTGGCTGCTGACACGCCTGAATGGCCTGGTGGCCACCGTGCGTTCGGAGATCGACGGCTACAACCCGACGCGTGCCTATCGCGCCGTCGCGGCGTTCGTGGACGGGGAGCTGTCGAATTGGTACGTGCGCCGGGCCCGTCCCCGGTTCTGGGGGAACACCGACGCGGCGGACTCGTCTGCGGCCTTCGCGACCCTGCACGAGGCGCTTCGCACGGTGGCGCTCCTGATCGCTCCGGTCACACCGTTCGTGTCCGATTGGCTCCACCGGGGGCTGACCGGGCGATCGAGTCACACAGAGCGGTTTCCGGACGCCGACCCGGCCATGATCGACGAGGCGCTGGAGGCGCAAATGGCGGATGTCCGCAGCCTCAGCACGCTGGCCCGCTCGGCCCGGGAGCAGGTGAGAATCCGGGTGCGGCAGCCGTTGGGACGCCTCCTGGCGGTGGTGCCCGGGGACGCGCCCGCGGACGATGTCCTCGCGCTCCTGGTCGACGAGGTCAACGTCAAGAAGGTTGAATTCACGGATTCGGCCGAAGCGCTGGTGACGCTGGTCGCCCGGCCCGCGTTTCGCGCGGTGGGCCGTCGCTTCGGCCGGCTCACGCAGGAGGCCGCGCGGAAGATCCGGGAACTCGGCGCGGAAGAGCTGGGCGTGGTGCGCGCGGGCGGGACGGTGCGCATCGATGTGGACGGGGAGTCGCACCGGGTCGGTGGCGACGAGATGGAGATCCTGGAGGAGGCGCGCGGGGGGTGGATCGTGCGGGCGGAAGGACGCTACACGGTGGCGCTCGATCCCGTCCTGACCGACGAACTCCGCCGCGAAGGCCTGGCGCGCGAACTGGTCAACCGGGTGCAGCGGCTGCGGCGGGAGTCCGGGCTCGACATCACCGACCGGATTCGGCTGGGGGTCGAGGGCACGGGGGCCGTCTGCGAGGCCGTGCGCGCGCATGAGGCGGTGATCGCGCGGGAAACCCTGGCGGTGGTCGTTCGGGTCGGAAGGGGCATGGACGGCGACTTCGAATTCCGTAGCGAGGCGGTGCTGGACGGGGAGGCGGCCATACTCGGGCTTTCTCGCCAGTCGTGAATCCGGAGACGGGCGCGGGTCATGCGGCCGCGGGTGCCGGGACCCGCCGATGGCGAACGGGCGTTGGGGCCAGCGGGCGCCTGGATCTCTACCTGGCCGCGAGGCTCGAATTGTCTCGCAGCCGAATCCAGGCCCTCCTGGAAGACGGACACGTACGGGTCGATGGCGCCCCGCCGAAGAAATCCGACCGGATCGGCCCCGGACAGCTGGTGGAGGTCGAGGTGCCCCCCCCGGTGCCCCTCGGGACGGCGGCCCAGGACATCCCGCTGGAGATCATCTTTCAGGACGAGGACCTCGTCGTCGTGAGCAAGCAGCCGGGCCTGGTCGTGCACCCGGCGCCTGGACACCCCGACGGCACGCTCGTCAACGCGCTCCTCCACCACATCGGGGACCTGTCGGGCATCGGGGGCAAGCTGAGGCCGGGCATCGTGCACCGTCTCGACATGGACACGTCCGGCTTGATGGTGGTCGCCAAGACCGACCGCGCGCACCAGTCGCTTGCGGCCGCGCTCAAGGCGCGGGATGTAAGGCGCACGTACCTGGCCGCCATCTGGGGCACCCTCAAGGAATCTCCCACGATCGTCGACCGGCCGATCGGACGACATCCGAGGCACCGCGTGCGCATGGCGGTGGTTGCGGAGGGGCGGCCCGCGCGGACACGATTCCGGCATCTGGAGGCCTGGGCCGCGGCGAGCCTGTGCGAGGTCGCGCTCGGGACCGGGCGCACGCACCAGATCCGCGTACACGCCGCGTCGATCGGACATCCCGTCGTGGGAGATGCCCTCTACGGCGCCGGCCGGGAGCGCGGCGCGGCGGGACCGCAGCGCCCGTGGGCGATGGCCCTGGCCAGGCGCACGCCACGGCAGTTCCTGCATGCCTGCAGGCTGGAATTCCTCCACCCGGTTTCAGGTGAGCCCATGGTCTTCGAGTCCGACCTCCCGGACGATCTGGCGGCGGTCAGGGAGTGGGCCGTTGCCCGGCGGAAAGGGCCGCCGCCGTGAGGGTCGGGGCCGGGCTGGGGCTCATGGTGGCGCTGGCCGGAGGGGGAAGCGCGGATCACGCCGGTTCGGGGTGGACGCCGGCCGAAATACGGGGCGGCAGCGGGATCACCCACCGGACGGCGGATCAGGGAGACGACGCGTGGCGGGTCCTGGCCGGTTCGTCCCTCACGGCGCGCTACCGGGGAGCGGACTCGTTGAGGGCTTCCAGAGCGCTGGCGACGCTGGATGCGCTGGGACCGCTGCCGGGTCTGCGCGGGACGGGCATGCGCGTCCTGCTGACGGTCGCCCCGACCCGCGAGGTGATGGACTCGCTTGTGGGCGGGAGGGTTCCGGAGTGGGCTGGCGCGGTAGCGATCCCCGAGCGAATGGAGATGATCATCCCGGGTGGCCGGTTCTGGCCGCGTTCTCCCCTGGACGAGGCGCGGATCCTGCGCCACGAGTGGGCGCACCTGGCACTCGCGCACGAGATGGGCAACCTGCGCATACCGCGCTGGTTCAACGAGGGATACGCGGAATGGGCGGCCGGCGCGTGGCTCGACGGCGGCGCGAGGAAGCTGGGCATGGCGCTGGTCTTCGGGGATGGTCCGCCGCTGGACTCGATTGCGCTCGGATGGCCCCGCGAGCGCGTCCCCGCGGAACTGGCCTATCTTCTCTCGGCATCGGTGATCCAGTACCTGGTGGAATCCAGCGGGCGCCGGGGTCTCGAGAGCTTTCTTGCCGAATGGAAGCGTCGGCGGTCGTACGACGCGGCGCTCAGAGGCGTGTACGGCGCGACGCCCGCCCAACTTGAATCCGACTGGCGGAGGTGGGTGAAAAGACGGTACGGCTGGCTGATCGTACTGTCGGACTCCGCATTGTTCTGGGCGGTGCTTGCCGCGGCTCTCACGGCGATGTTTTTCGTCCGAAAGCGGTATCGGCGCGAACAGATGGCCCGGCTGAGGGCCGGAGAGCCGCCGGACGCGCCCGCGTTCTGGGTTGTGACGGACGAGGGGACCGGAACCGGCCGCGGGGAATCGCCGGTTGACCCCGGAGGACCGTCTCGGTAGCGTCCGAACATGGCACGACGAAGAAAGACGGCCGCGGCCGAAGCGTCCCTTCGGTTCTCCAAGGCGAACCTCTGGCTCGCGCTGGCGGGACTGGCCACGGTCGCCGTCGGCTACTATGTGCTGAGCCTGGGATCCATCACTCTGGCACCGGTCCTTCTGGTGGTCGGGTACGTCGTGCTCCTGCCTCTCGCGATCATTCGCTGAGCTCCGAAGTGGGAGCATCGTGGCCGCCGTCGCCAATGCCCGCATGAGCTTCGCGATGTTTCGCCGTCTCGTCGCCGGAGCGGCGTTGCCGATCCTGGCGGTGTCCGTCGGCCCGCCACGGCTCGGTGCCCAGCAATCCGCGTGGCGCTGCCCCGATCCGGCTTCTGTTGTCGGCGACCTTCGCGGCCCCTTGGCGCACGTGCGCTACCTCGCCGACGACCAGCTCGAGGGTCGCGCCGTTGCCACGCGCGGCGAACGGTGTGCGGGGGACTACATCGCGGCGCAGTTTCGGGTCCTCGGACTTCGCCCCGCCGGAGACGGAGAAACGTGGTTTCAGGCCTGGATGGTGCGCACGGGCAGCGCTGCCGGAATCGGGAACGCCTTCGCGCTGACCGGCGCCGACAGTACCCCCTTCGCGCTCGGCGAGGACTGGATCCCCTACGGCTTTTCCGCCTCCGCCCGTGTCCTGGCCCCGCTCGCGGGCGCTCCGGGGGAGACCGGCGAGCCGCGGGCCGATGCCGCGCACGAGCAGCTCGACGGCCGGGCCCTGGTGATCGAGGGCGCGGCGCCCCATCCCCACGCGGCTGCCCCCGACGCGCACAGGGTGGCCTCGAGCGCGGCGGCCATGGGCGCGGCCGCCCTGATCGTGCTTCTGGACGGCGCAGCGGAGCTCCCGTCCCTGGAGGCCGAACGGCGTGCCCCCCTCGCCATCCCGGTCGTTGCCGTGCGGGGTGACGCCGCCGACCGTGTCCGCGCGGCCACCGCTTCAGGCCTGTCGGCGAGCCTCGTCACGGCGATCGAGCCGGTCAGGGGCGAGGCGCGCAACGTCGCGGCCCTCCTCCCCGGATCGGACCCGCACGGCGGCCAGACCCTCGTCATCGGTGCACACTACGACCACCTGGGGTTCGGCGGCCCGGGCTCCCTGTCACCCGGCGCGAGCGGCGAGGTGCACAACGGCGCCGACGACAACGCGTCGGGGACCGCGGTGCTCATTGAAGCCGCGCGGGAACTTGTCACGGGTCCCCGATTGGCGCAGAACGTCCTGTTCATCGCCTTCACCGGCGAGGAACGCGGCCTGTGGGGTTCGGCCCACTACGTGGAGTCGCCGCTGCTCCCGCTGGACGGCACGGTAGCGATGCTGAACCTGGACATGGTGGGCCGGGTTGCGAATGACGCGCTCACCGTCTTCGGCACGGGCACGGCGGAGGAGTGGACGGGCGTCCTGGACCGCGCGAACGCCGCGACCGCATCCCCCCTCGCCCTGCGGTACAACAGCGACGGCTTCGGCGCCTCGGACCACAGTTCCTTCTATGCGCAGGCGATCCCCGTTCTCCACTTCTTTTCCAACACCCACCCCGAGTACCACCGGGTCGAGGACGACTGGGAGCTGGTCAACGCAGAGGGTATGGGACGGGTGACTGATCTGGTGGTTGCGGTGACTCGCGAAGTGATTCCGGCCGCGGGTCTGGCGTCGTTGACTCCCGTGGAGGGCGCCGGCAACCCGCAGGGCGTCGCGGGGCCCGCCGACGGCAGTCCGGCACGGAGTGGATTCCAGGTCCGACTGGGGACGATCCCCGACTATTCCCGTGAATCGGGAGGGATGCGGATCACCGGCGTTCGAGAGGGGAGCCCGGCCGCGCAGGCGGGCATCGAGGGCGGTGACATTATCGTGAAGTTCGGCGCTCACACCATTGAGGACGTGTACGGCTACATGTATGCGCTGGGCGAACACGAGCCGGGCGACGAGGTGGAAATCGTGGTTCTGCGCGACGGGGAGCGAATGGTCTTCACGGCAGTGCTGGCGGCGGGCTCCTCGGGCGAATAGCGCTGCTACCGGCCCTTCGCCGCGCCTGGCCGGCCCGGCGCCTCGCCGCTCTCCGTGCCCGGGCGGCTTTGTCCACGGACTGCTGGCGGGGCAAGCGGGCGAAAACTCCTCGTTTTTGACCTTGCGGAACCGGCCCCCGTGCGGCAGTATCCAGATATAGATACTGCAACCGGGAGGTTATTCTCACTGGCCTGACGAGACCTGTCCCCGTCCTGGTACTGGCGGTCGTACTGGGACTCAGCCTGCCCTCCGGGACCGACTCCGTGCACAAGGCGCCGGAGTTGCTCCGGCCGGGGCCGGCCGCTGTATTGTCCGCTTCCGCCGCTCCCGGTGCTCCCGCTGCGGACATCGTGCAGGACTACTGCGTCCGCTGTCATAACGAACGCCGGCTCATCGGCAACCTCAATCTCGAGGCGTTCGATGCTGCGGATCCCGTCGCGAACCGCCCCGTTGCGGAAAAGATGATTCGCAAGCTGCGCGCGGGCATGATGCCGCCGCCGGGGGTCAGGCGGCCGCCCGAAGACGAGGTCGTGGCGTTCGTGACCGGCATGGAGGAGAGCATCGACGCAGCGGCCGCGCGGAACCCCAACCCGGGGGCCCGCACGTTCCAGCGCCTCAACCGCGCCGAGTACGAACGCGCCGTCCAGGACCTGCTGGGTCTGGAGATCGATGCGTCCGCGTACCTGCCCGGCGAGACGGTGAGCGCGGGCTTTGACAACATAGCCGACGTGCAGAACCTCTCCGCAACGCTGCTCGAGGCCTATCTCACCGCGGCGAGCGAGGTGAGCCGCCTCGCCCTGGGCGACGCCAACGCGACCCCTGCCGAGGCGACCTACGAAGTGTCGCGATACGCCGAACAGCGCCAGCACGTTCCGGGCGCGCCCTTCGGCACGCGCGGCGGGATCTCGATCGTCCACAACTTCGTCGCCGACGGCGAGTACTATTTCCGACTGGCGTTTCAGCACGAGTCGACCGGCAATTTCTTCGGCCAGACCGCGCCCTTCGACGAGGAGATCGAGGTATCGATCGATGGGGCCCGGGTTGCGCTGATTCCGCTGGACCGCTGGATGCACCGGCAGGATCCGCGCGGTGTCGAGGTCGTGACCGATCCAGTCAGGGTTACGGCCGGACCGCACCGCGTGTCGGCCGCGTTCATCAAGGTCACGGAGGGGCCGGTCGAGGACCTGACCTCACCACACGAGTGGTCGCTGGCGGACAAGAAGATCGGGTACTCCTACGGGATCACCGGGGTTCCCCACCTTCGGGACCTGACCATCGGCGGGCCGTACAACGTGACGGGGGTCTCGCGCACCGCCGCCTGGCAGCGTGTCATGAGTTGCCTGCCCTCAACGCCCGCCGAGGAGCGAACCTGCGCCCGCGAAATCATCGACAGGCTGGGCACCCGCGCTTTCCGCCGGCCCGTGACGGAGGCCGAGGCTGACGGCCTCATGGGCCTCTTCGCCGAGGGCGTGGCCGAGGGCGGCTTCGACATCGGGGTCCGGACGGCGCTCCAGGGCATTCTGGCGAGCCCGGACTTCGTGTTCCGCTTCGAGGAGCCGGCTCCGGGCGGCGTCGATGCCAACGGGATGTATCGTCTTGGCGATGCCGCGCTGGCGTCGCGCCTGTCCTTCTTCCTGTGGGGACGCCTGCCCGACGAGGAGCTGATCGCGGCCGTGACGGCGGGCGATCTCTCGCGTCCGGAGGTATTCGCACACCAGGTGGAGCGCATGCTGCGGGATCCTCGGGCCGAGGCGCTCGGGACCCGGTTCGCATCGCAGTGGCTTCGCCTCCAGGACCTGGACAAGGTCCACCCCGACGCATTGCGCTTCCCTGACTTCTACCAGCAGCTCGCCGAGGACATGCAGCGCGAGACCGAGATGTTCTTCAGCGCGCTGGTCCGCGAGGACGGGACACTCGTCGATGTGCTCACGGCGGACTACTCCTACATGAACGAGCGGTTGGCGCGGCACTACGGAATCCCCGGCATCGCCGGCGAGCACTTCCGCCGCGTCGAATACCTGAATCCGCAGCGGCGCGGCGTTTTGGGCCACGGCAGCATCCTGACGCTCACTTCGCACGCCAACCGGACCTCGCCCGTGCTCCGGGGGAAGTGGGTGATGGAGGTGTTGCTGGGCACGCCGCCGCCGCCGCCGCCGCCCGACGTCCCCGAACTGGACGCGACCGCCGATGCGAGCGGCGGACGTTTCCTTACGGTGCGAGAGCGGCTCGAACAACACCGTGCGAACCCGACGTGCAACTCCTGCCACCGCTTCATCGACCCCATCGGGCTTGCGCTCGAGAACTTCGATGTCACCGGTGCGTGGCGGGTGCGGGACGCCGGCTCGCCGGTCGAGACACTCGGCGAACTGTATGATGGCACGCCGATCCACGGCCCGGACGATCTGCGTGCCGCACTGCTGCGGCGCCCGGAGTCCCTGGTCCGCACCTTTGCCGAGAACCTGATGGCCTACGCCCTCGGGCGCAGGATCGAGTACTACGACATGCCCGCGGTGCGGCGAGTGGCGCGCGCTGCGGCTGCGCAGGACTACCGTCTGTCGGCCTTCATCAAGGAAGTGGCGCAGAGCGATCCCTTCCGCATGGCGAAGTCCGCTGCCGTCGTCGAGGAGGCGATGGGCGGCGGCCGCAACTGAGGAGAGCGAACAGCATGGAATACATCACGGGAGCAGCGATCCCCCGCCGTACCTTTCTGAGGGGTGTGGGGGCCACGATCTCGCTGCCGTTCCTCGACGCCATGATACCCGCAGGACGTGCGCTGGGAACCGCCGCGGACGGCCCGACGCGGCTCGTGGCGATCGAGATGGTCCACGGGGCGGCGGGGAGCAACGAATGGGGCCGCGCGCAGAACTACTGGTCTCCCGCGCAGACGGGCAGGGACTTCGACCTGACCCCCAGCGCGCTGAGTCCGCTCGAGCCCTACCGCAAATACCTTACGATCGTCAGCGACACCGACATCGAGCCCGCCGAGGCAAAGAAGCCGAAGGAAATCGGGGGCGATCACTTCCGCTCCAGCGCCACGTTCCTCACACAATCGCACCCGCGCCAGACCGAGGGCTCCGACATCTTCGTCGGCAAATCCCTCGACCAGATGTTCGCGCAGCGCTTCGGCCAGGACACGCCGATCCCGTCCATGCAGCTCTGTATCGAGAATGTGGACCAATCGGGCGGGTGCGCCTACGGCTACGCGTGCGTCTACACCGACACCATAAGCTGGGCGTCGCCCACCGATCCGCTTCCGATGGTGAGAGATCCACGGGTCGCCTTCGACCAACTCTTCGGGGTCGGAGGCAGTCCCGGGGAGCGGGCGGCGCGCCGCCGGACCAACAAGAGCATCCTCGACTTCATCACGGGCAGGGTGTCGCACCTCAAGCGTACGCTGGGGCCGGCGGATCTGGTTCGCCTCGACCGCTACCTGGATCATGTGCGCGAGCTGGAGCGCCGAATCCAGCGCGTGGAGGCGCAGAACACGAGCGGCGAGAGCCGGGAGTTGCCGGAAGCTCCGGCCGGTGTGCCCGACGACTTCGAGGAGCACGTCAAGTTGATGTTCGACCTGCAGGCGCTGGCCTTCGCGTCGGATGTGACACGGGTGTTCTCCTTCAAGATGGGACGCGATTCGTCCGCGCGGGTCTTCCCGGACAGCGGCGTCGACAGACCCTTCCATCCGGCATCGCACCACGGGGGCAACGAGGACAACATCACCGACTTTTCGAAGATCAACCGTTACCACATCGGCATGCTCCCGTACTTCCTGGAGCGGTTGGAGGACACGATGGAGGGGGATGCGCACCTCCTCGACCGGACGATGATTGTCTACGGGTCCCCGATGGGAGACCCCAACATCCACAACCACAAACGCTGTCCGCTCTTCGTTGCCGGCGGGGCCAACGGGCAACTGGAAGGCAACCTCCACCTGCGCGCGGCTCCCGGCACGCCGATGGCCAACGTCATGCTGAGCCTGGCGCACAAGCTCGGGCTGGACGACACGAAGCGCTTCGGCAACAGTACGGGCGACTTTTCGCTGACGGTGTAGGCGCATGACGATCCGCGTGAACGCCTGGCTTCCGTTGCTGCTTCTGGCAGCCCTGGCACCGTGGGTGTCCGGCGGCGGTGCCCAGGACAACCGGTTCCGGGGCCAGCCAGCGCCGGCATTGAACACGCCGTCCGAATCGCCCGTCGCCGATGCGGCCATGCGCGGCGATGCCGATGCCGTTCGGGACCTTCTGGCGGAAGGGGCCGATGTGAACGCCGCGCAGGGAGACGGGATGACCGCGCTCCACTGGTCGGCGCGCCAGGGGGATCCGTCGCTGGTCGGCACGCTGCTCGACGCCGGGGCCGACGTGCACTCGGGGACGCGCATCGGGCACTACACGGCGCTCCACATGGCGGGCGAGGTCGGTGCGGGCGAGGTCGTCGAGTTGCTGCTGGACGCGGGCGCCGACCCCATGGCGCGGGTCTCCGTGGCCGGGCATCCGACGGCGCTCCATTTTGCGGCCGCGTCGGGCAGTGCCCGAGCCGTGGAGGCGCTTCTGGGCGCGGGCGCCGACGTGAACGCCAGAGAGGAGTCCTGGGGGCAGACGCCACTGATGTTCGCCGCGTCGAAGGGGCGGACGGAAGCGGTGCGGTCACTCCTGGCGGCGGGGGCGGATGCGTCGATACACAGCCAGGTGATGGACGTCGTTGCCCGGGCGGTTGCGGACCGGATCGAGCGCGCCGAGCGCAACAGGCGCGTCGCCTCGGGTGAACCGTGGGGACCCGAGGTTGCCGAGGCGGTACGCCGCGATCAGGAGCAGGAATCTCGCCGGGAACGGGCCGAGGCGGCTTCGCTGGAAGAGTCCGAGACGCGCATGATCGAGGAGCCGGAACCGCTGTCCTACGGTGAGCTCGTCGGCGGACACGGCGGCCTCACCGCGCTTCTGCACGCTGCCCGGGAGGGCCACGCGGAGACCGCGTTCGCGCTCCTGGACGGCGGTGCCGACATCGATCGGACAAGCGCCGGCGACGGAACCGGTCCCATGCTCATGGCGGCGATCAACGGACACTACGATCTGGCCATCCGCCTGCTGGAGCGCGGCGCGGATCCCAATCTTGCAAGCCACGCGGGGGCCACACCTCTGTTTGCCGCGCTCAACACGCACTGGGCGCCCAAATCGCGCTACCCGCAGCAGCACATCTACATGCAGCAGGACCACACCTATCTGGAGGTGATGCGGAAGTTGCTGGACGCGGGCGCGGACCCGAACGCTCGGCTCGCCAAGCACCTCTGGTTCATGTCCTACAATTTCGACCTGCTCCAGATCGATGCGAAGGGTGCGACACCGTTCTGGCGCGCGGCCTACGCCCTCGACGTGGAAGCCATGAAGTTGCTCGTGGCCCACGGTGCCGATCCCTCGATTGCGACGGAAAAGGTTCCGTCGAGGCGCTACGGCCGCGGCGGAGACGATGCGCCCGATGCGTCCGGGTTGCCGCCCGTGCCCGTCGGCGGTCCCGCGGTTTACCCCATTCACGCGGCCGCGGGAGTCGGATACGGCCAGGGCTTCGCGGGCAACGCCCACCGTCATGTGCCCGACGCCTGGGTGCCGGCCGTCCGCTACCTGGTCGAGGAACTCGGGGCTGACGTGAACGCGCGCGATCACGAGGGATACAGCCCGCTCCACCATGCCGCCGCGCGTGGCGACAACGAGCTGATCCTGTACCTGGTGGAGCAGGGGGCGGACGTCACCTATGTCAGCAGGCGGGGGCAGACGACGGTGGATATGGCCAACGGCCCGGTGCAGCGGATCCAGCCGTTCCCGGAGACCATCGCTCTGCTGGAGAGTCTCGGCGCGGTGAACAACCACAACTGCGTTTCCTGTTGAAGCGGCCATGCTGAAGCAAGCGGCCCCCGCAGCGGCCGGCATCTTGCTCGTCGGCCTCGGGATGTCGCTCGCGTCCGCGCCCGACCGCGGAGTCGCGGAATCCCCGGTTGCCTGGCGGCCGGCCCAACCTGCCTCCGAGACAGCCGGGCCGACCGACGGCGGACTCCGCGCCGACAACGAAGTCATCCGGCAGTACTGCGTCCGCTGTCACAACGACCGCCGCCTGCTGGGCAACATGTCGCTGGAGCCGTTCGACGCGACCGACGCGCCCGCCAACGGCGAACTCGCCGAAAAGATGATCCGCAAGCTGCGGGCAGGTCTGATGCCCCCGCCCGGGAATCGGCGCCCCGAAGAACCCGTTTTGATGGGCCTGATCGAATCGCTGGAGTCCCAGATGGACCGCGCGGCGGCGGACAACCCCAATCCCGGCCGGCGCACCTTCCAGCGCCTCAACCGGGCGGAATACGAGGCCTCGATCCGAGACCTTCTCGACCTGGAGATCGACGCGGGCACCTACCTTCCGCTCGACACCAAGAGTGCCAACTTCGACAACATCGCGGATGCGCAGCTCCTCTCCGCAACGCTGACGGACGGCTACCTGCGGGCGGCCGCCGAGATCAGCCGGCTGGCGATCGGCGACCCCCACATCACCCCCAGCGAGTCGACCTATCGCGTCTCGCGGTGGGACTCGCAGAGCGAGCGGGTGGAAGGCGCACCGTACGGCACCCGGGGCGGGGTGTCGGCCCTGCACAACTTCCCCGCGGACGGCCACTACGCCTTCCGCGTGTCCTTCCACCACGAGACGACCGGCGCTCTCGTGGGCAACGGGCGCAATGCGCTCCACACCCGCGAGGGCGAGCCGGAACTCCTGGACATCTCGATCGACGGTGTGTCGGTCGCGGTCCTGGAAGTGAACCGGTGGATGCACACCTCGGATCCGGATGGCGTGAACATCCGTTCCGAGCGCGTTTTCGTGCGCGCGGGCCCGCGTCAGGTGTCCGCGGCGTTCATCCGGCGCTCCGAAGGCCCGCTCCAGGACCTCATCTCGCCGCACGACTGGTCGCTGGCGAGCACCAGCATCGCGGGGAGCTACGGCTTCACCGTGCTTCCGCACCTGCGGGACCTGGCGATCGGCGGCCCGTACGAGCCCGAGGGCGTGTCCGACACGCCGAGCCGCGCGGCGGTGTTCACGTGCCGGCCGGAGCCCGGGACCGAAGCGGGGGCGACCGAGGCCGCGGCGAGAGGCTGCGCGCGCGGGATCGTCGCCCGTCTGGGCACCCGCGCGTACCGGCGCCCATTGACCGAGGCGAACATGGCCGCGCTGATGCGGCTCTACGATGCCGGCGCGGCGCTCGAGGGCTTCGAGGGCGGGGTGCGCATGGCACTGGAGGGGATCCTCGCCAGCCCGCACTTCATCTTCCGCATCGAGGAGCCGACGGCGGCGCATGGGCAGGCCGGCGGGGCGGACGCGGGGCCGGCGGGAACCTACCGCATCGGCGACCACGATCTGGCCTCGCGGCTCTCCTTCTTCCTGTGGGGATCCGGGCCCGACGACGAACTGATGGCGGTGGCGCGCGAGGGCGGGCTGTCGGAACGGACCGTGCTGGAGCGCCAGGTCCGCCGCATGCTGCGCGACCCGCGTTCCACGGCGCTCTCGACGCGCTTCGCCGGACAGTGGCTGCGGCTGCAGGACCTGGAGAAGATCCAGCCCGACGTGCGCGTCAACCCCGATTTCGACGAGCCCCTCAAGCGCGCGATGCTGAAGGAGACCGAGCTCTTCTTCGACAACCTGGTCCGCGAAGACGCCTCGGTCATGGACCTCTACAGCGCCGACTACACGTTCGTGAACGCGCGGCTGGCCCGCCACTACGGCATTCCCGATGTGGCCGGCGACCGCTTCCGGCGCGTCCGCTACCTGAACGACGAGCGGCGGGGCCTGCTGGGCCACGGCAGCGTCCTCACGCTGACCTCGCACGCAGGCCGAACATCGCCCGTGCTCAGGGGCAAGTGGGTGATGGAAGTGTTCCTGGGGACGCCGCCCCCACCTCCACCCCCCGACGTGCCCGAGCTGGAGGAGGAAGCGGTGGAGGACGGCCGTTTCCTGACGGTGCGGGAGCGGCTCGAGATGCACCGGGCCAACCCGACCTGCAACTCCTGCCACCGCATGATCGACCCCATCGGCCTGGCGCTCGAGAACTTCGACGTTACCGGCGCGTGGCGCATCAGGGATCAGGGCGTTGAGATCGACGCGGCCAGCGACTTCTACGACGGCACGCCCATCTCGACGCCCTCGGAGCTGCGCACGGCGCTGCTGAAGCGGCCCGAACCGCTGCTGCGCACGTTCACCGAGAACCTCATGGCATATGCGCTCGGACGCCGCCTGGAGTATTATGACATGCCGGCCGTGCGCCGGATCACCCGGGCGGCGGCCGAAGAGGACTACCGGGTATCCGCGTTCATCGTCGGGGTGGCGACCAGCGACGCCTTCCTCCTGAAGGCCGCGCCCACGGTCGTCGACGACGAAGCGCCGAACGGAAACGGAGGCTGACCAGGATGCATCTGATCACCGGACGTCACCTCCCGCGCCGCACCTTCCTGCGCGGCCTGGGCGCAAGTGTCGCGCTGCCGTTCCTGGACGCGATGGTCCCGGCCCGGGAGCGGTGGGCGGTCACGCAGGCGCGCACCGCGCTGGACCGCACCCGTCTCGTCGCGATCGAGATGGTGCACGGCGCAGCCGGAAGCAACGCGTGGGGGGCGACACAGCACCTCTGGTCGCCGCCGGAGACCGGCCGCGGCTTCGATTTCGGGCCCAGCGTGCTGAGTGCGCTGGAGCCCTACCGGGACTACCTCACGATCATCAGCGACACCGACGTGGAGGGCGCCGAAGCCACCAAGCCCAAGGAGATCGGGGGCGACCACTTCCGCTCCAGCGCGACCTTCCTCACCCAGTCCCACCCCAAGCAGACCGAGAGCTCGGACGTCTGGGTGGGCACGTCGCTTGACCAGCTGTACGCCCAGCGCTTCGGCCAGGACACCCCCATCCCCTCCATGCAGCTGTGCATCGAGAATGTGGACCAGGCGGGCGGGTGCGCGTACGGATACGCGTGCGTCTACACCGACACCATCTCCTGGGCGGCGCCCGATCAGCCGCTCCCGATGGTCCGCGATCCACGGGTCGCCTTCGACCAGCTCTTCGGCGCCGGCGGGACTCCCGAGGCGCGCGCGGCCAGGCGCAGGGCCAGTGCCAGCATCCTCGACTTCATCGTTGGCGAGGTGAACGCGCTGAAACGCGAACTGGATCCGGTCGACGGCCGCCGGGTCGACCGCTACCTCAGCGACATCCGCGAGATCGAGCGGCGGATCGCCCGGGTCGTGGCCCGCAACGAAAGCGGCGAGGAGCGCGAACTGCCCGGTGCGCCCGCAGGGGTGCCCGACTCCTTCGACGAGCACGCGAAGCTGATGTTCGACCTGCAGGCGCTCGCCTTCCAGGCGGATGTCACCGGCGTCTTCTCCTTCAAGATGGGCCGCGACGCGTCCAGCCGGGTCTACCCGGAGAGCGGTGTGGACAAGGGCTTCCACCCGTCGTCACATCACGGCGGCAGGCCCGACAACGTGCTCGAGTTCGCGGAGATCAACCGGTACCACGTCGGGCTTGTCCCGTACTTCCTGGACCGCCTCGCGAGCATTCAGGAGGGCGACGGCAGCCTCCTGGACAAGACCATGGTCGTCTACGGCTCGCCGATGGGCGATTCCAACGTGCACAACCACAAGCGCTGCCCCCTCTTCGTGGTCGGCGGCGCGAACGGCCGTCTCGACGGCAACCTGCACTTGCGCGCGGCCCCGGGAACCCCGATGGCCAACGTGATGCTCAGTCTCATGCACAAGCTGGGCATGGACGACGCGGCGAGCTTCGGCAACAGCACGGGCGCCTTCCCGCTGTCGGTGTGAGGAGGACGGCATGAGCATCGGTGCGGCGCGGTTTCCTGGTTGGACGAAGCCCGGCGCAGCCCGCCCGGCAGCGTCCGCCGCGCTTGCCTGCGGGCAACCGGCCCCGGCGGCGCGTGCGAAAAGGCTCGCGCCTCTCCTTCTGGGAGCCCTGATCGCCTGGCATCCCGCCCCGCCCGGCGGCATCCTCCCGTCCGCCGCTTCGGCCCAGATGCCCGCGGGGTCCGCCCCGCGCGCCACGCCCGACTCTCCCTTGGCCGACGCGGCCATGCGGAACGACGCGGAAGCCGTGCGGGCCCTGCTGGCGAGCGGTGCCGACGTGAACATCCCCCGGGGTGACGGCATGACCGGCCTACACTGGGCGGCGCTGCACGGCAACGCCGAGATCGCCGGGCTGCTCATCGGAGCGGGAGCGGATCCCGGAGCGGCTACCCGGCTGGGCGCTCATACGCCGCTGCACGTCGCCGCCAAGGAGGGTCACGGCGAGATCGTCGCGATCCTGGCCGCTGCGGGCGCCGACGTGGCGGCGGTGACCGAAACCGGGGCCACGCCGCTCCACTTCGCCGCGGCTGCGGGGGACATGCGCGCCTTGACGGCGCTGCTCGACCACGGCGCCGCGGTCGATCCCATGGAGCCCGAGTGGGGACAGACCCCCCTGATGTTCGCCTCGGCCATGGGGCGCGCGAAGGCGGTGACGGCGCTGCTCGAAGCCGGGGCCGACCCGACGATCACCGCGCACGTCATGGACCTGGTCGAGCGCGATATCCTGGACCGCGCCTCCGAGCGGCGGCGGCGGACCGAGATCGCCGCGATGCGCGGGGGCACGGACGCCCAGAGCTATCCGGTCGAATCGGGTGTCGCCGGGCGCTCGTCGCAGACCTCGGCCGCCCCGGTCACCTCGCGGGAGGAGCAGGCCAGGGAAGCCGCCCAGGAGGCGCTCGAGGCGCGCCGCCAGACCGGCGAGCCCATTCCGCTGAACTACGCGGATCTGGTCGGCAAGCACGGCGGCCTGTCGGCGATCCACCTCGCGGCGCGGGAAGGCCACGCGGCGACGGTCATGGCGCTGCTGGACGGGGGCGTCGACATCGACCTTCCCAGCGCGGCCGACGGCACCACGCCGATGCTCATGGCGGCGATCAACGGCTACTTCGATCTGGTGGCCGAACTCCTGGCGCTGGGGGCCGACCCCAATCTGGCCAGCGACGCGGGGGCGACACCTCTCTACGCCGTCCTCAACGTGCACTGGGCGCCCAAGGCCCGGCACCCTCAACCGCTGGAGCACGAGCAGCAGGAGATCGGCTACCTGGAACTGATGCGCGCCCTCCTCGAAGCGGGTGCGGACGTGAACGCCCGCCTCGAGCGCACGCTCTGGTTCACCACCTACAACCGGGACCTGCTCGGCGTGGACCGTACGGGAGCGACGGCGTTCTGGCGGGCGGTCCACGCGACCGACGTACCTGCAATGAAGCTCCTCCTTGAGTACGGCGCGGACCCCGACCTGCCCACGATCAAGGTTCCGCAACGCAGTTTCGGGCCGCGGGACGACACCGATCACTCCGGACTGCCGCCCGTTCCCATCGGCGGCCCCGCGGTCTACCCCGTCCACGCAGCGGCGGGGGTCGGCTACGGTCAGGGCTTCGCCGGCAACTCCCACCGCCACGCCCCGGACGGCTGGATGCCCACGATGCGGTTTCTGGTCGAGGAACTCGGCGCCGACGTGAACGCCCGCGACCTGAACGCGTACACGCCGCTGCACCACGCCGCCGCCCGCGGCGACAACGAGATGATCCTGTATCTCGTGGACAGAGGCGCCGACGTCACCGCCGTGGCGCGCAACGGACGGACCACGGTGGACATGGCCAACGGTCCCGTGCAGCGGATCCAGCCGTTCGTGGAGACGGTGGCGCTGCTGGAGCGCCTGGGGGCGAAGAACAACCACCGCTGCGTGAGCTGCTAGCCGCCCACAGAGGAAAGCGCCCGTTTGCCCCCCCAGGAGGACCTGTGTTGATCCGGCAACGCCCGCGCGCCCGTTTGTTGCCTGCTGCCAGCGCTCTGGCCCTGCCGCTTGCCGCCGGCTGCGGACTGCCGGACCTGGTGGTGGCGGATCCCTGCGCCAGACCGGCCAACGAGATTGTGGCGGAGAACTGTCTCGCCGGGCATCCGGCGACAGAGTGGGACATCAACGGGTACGGCGATCCGAGCATCCAGGGCTTCGGTACCGAGATCGCGATCGCCCGGGGGGAATCGATCGACTTCAAGGTCGACACGGACTCGGACGACTACCGGATCGACATCTACCGCATGGGCTACTACGGCGGGATGGGGGCGCGGCGCGTGGACTCGATCGAGCCTTCGGCCGCGCTTCCACAGATTCAGCCGGAGTGTCTGCGGGGGGCGATCCCGGTGCTGACCGAAGGGGGCGGGCTCGACACGTGGCCGGCGCCGCTGGTGGACTGCGGCAACTGGGCGGTTTCGGCTTCGTGGCGGGCGCCGGAGGATGCGACTTCGGGGATCTACTTCGCGCGGCTGGTGCGCGAGGATCCGGTTGACGGGTGGATGAAGAACGACCAGTTCGAGCCCACGCCGCTGCCGCCGACCGGGCGCGATTCGCTGTGGGAGGCGGATGGCTTCCGCGCGGTCATGCGGAATGCGCTGCGTGAGCCTCGGGCGAGCCACGTCTACTTCGTCGTGCGGGACGACGACGGCGAGTCGGACCTCCTTTTCCAGACGTCGGACCTGACGTGGCAGGCGTACAATCGATACGGAGGCCACAGCGTGTACGGGCGGCTCCACCCCGAGGGGCTGCGGCTGCATGGTGGCGAGCCGCGCGCGCCCAAGGTCAGCTACAACAGGCCCTTCGAGACGCGACACTACAGGGCGGTGAACATGCCCTTCAACTCGGAGTATCCGATGGTGCGCTGGCTGGAGCGGAACGGCTACGACGTCAGCTATTCGTCGGGGATCGACACCGACAGGCGCGGCGAGGAACTGCTGGAGCACAAGGTCTTCCTGTCGGTCGGGCACGACGAGTACTGGACGGGCCGACAGCGTCGGAACGTGGAGGCCGCGCGCGCGGCCGGCGTGCACCTGGCCTTCTTCAGCTCGAACGAGGTCTACTGGAAGGTGCGCTGGGAGGCGAGCATCGACGGCTCGGGCCAGCCCTACCGGACGCTCGTGACCTACAAGGACTCGCAGGATCACCGGCGGCTCGACCCGGTGGAGTGGACGGGCGAGTTCCGGGATCACCGTGCGATCAACGCCGAGGGGCCGTGGCCGGAGAACGCGTTGACCGGGACGCTGTTTACGGTGAACGCGTGGCGGAACGACCCGATCGTGGTGGACGCGGAATTCGCGGGGCTGCGCTTCTGGCGGAACACTCGAGTGGCCGGGTTGCAGCCGGGCGAGCGCTACATCTCGATCAAGGGGATCCTGGGGCACGAATGGGACTCGGACATCGACAACGGGTTCCGGCCGCCGGGGCTGTTTCGGGTGGCGGCGAGCACCTTCGACAACGTGCTGTACTGCGTGCATCCGGGCCGGGGCTGCGAAGCGGGCTCCGCCACGCATCATGCGGTGCTCTACCGGCACGAAAGCGGGGCGCTGGTGTTCGGCGCGGGGACGCTGCAGTGGTCCTGGGGGCTCGACGCGCATCACGACAGCGAGACGGGGGTTCCGCCGGAGCGGCAGAATACGGTTGATACGCGGGTGGGGGTCGATCCGCACGGTCCCGATCGGGTGCTGCAGCAGGCGACGGTGAACCTGTTTGCGGACATGGGGGTTCAGCCGGCGACGCTGGAGGCGGGGCTGGTGGCGGCGACGGCTTCGACGGACGAGGTGGCGCCGACATCGTCGGCAAGCAAGCTCTCGGTAGAGGTCATTCGCGGCGAGGTGACTACGATCCTCACCGGGACGGCTTCGGACAGCGGGGGCGGTGTGGTGGCTGCTGTGGAAGTGTCAGTGGACGGAGGGGTTACCTGGCATCCGGCCGTGGGCCGCACGGACTGGAGCTACACCTGGCAGCCGGAATCGCGAGACGTCGAGATATCGATGCTCAGCCGCGCAGTGGACGACAGCGGGAATCTAGAGGTGCCCGAGGATTGGTCGACTGTGCGGCTCAAGGACGTGCTGGACAGGGCCACTGGGAGCGACTCCTCCTCATGAGGGCTCGCGTCGCCGAGGCACCGGTGCGATCGCGGTGGGCGTGGAGCGCGAGTGGAGCCGGTCGTCTCTTGATTGCGCTCGGTGGGTTGATCGCGGCAGTGGCGTGTGTCGGCGAGCCGGGCACTGGCTCGCGCGAAACGGCGGCGGAGGAAGTCGCGTTTGAGATCGAGGCCGAGGCCCTGCTGAGCGTCGGAGTCCTGAGCGGTGATACGCCGCAGGAGCTTGACCGCGTGATTTCGCCGTTCGTCCTGCCCGACGGGCGATTGGTCGTGCCGCTTGCCGGGAGTCGCGAACTACGCGTCTTCTCCGCTCAAGGGGACTTTCTGGAGCGATTGGGGCGCCGCGGCGAGGGTCCCGGCGAGTTCAGGTCCCTGTCGGCCGCTTGGCCGCGGGGGGATACGATCGAGGCATTGGACGGTGCACTGCGACGAGTCACGCGTTTCCTGCCCGACGGTAGTGTGGCGGTAATTCCGATCATGAGCGGTTTCCTGCGCGACCTCTCTTCAGCCGCTGGTCCATTGGGGCGGGGATGGGCGTTGGGTGGTGTCGCGAGTGGTGGTCGAGGCGCGCGCGATGTGCTCGCGTATCATCACGTGGACCGGGACGGGAGTCACCTTGGCGAGCTTGCCTCGAGCGGCGGCATCATCCGCTACGCCGCGGGCAACTACGGGGGCCCCGAGCCCATGTCTCCCCGGTCGGTCTTCGCGTCGGACGGAACCCGTCTCTACGTGGGAGACACCCTGAATCCCCTGGTCCGCGGCGTTCTTGCTCCAGGGGTCGTGGACGTGGAAATCACGTGGGAACCCACGGAATCCGGGTCGGCCGACTCCGCCTTCGACCAGGTAGTTGAAGAGGCGGTATCCCGAGCCGGGCCGGAGCTGGCGGAGGAGACCCGGCAAAGACTCCGGGCGGCACCCGTTCCCACACAACTGTCAGTCTTCTGGGACTTCCTCCTGGACCCGCAGGGCTACATCTGGATTCAGCCCTATCAGCCACTGGCCCACTCCTTCGCCCTGGGCGCGCGATATCTCGGGGGCGTCGGCAGTGGTGGCACCTGGTGGGTCGTGACTCGGGATGGGCGATTGGCTGGTTCCGTGGGTGTTCCCGAGGGTCTCGAGGTCACGCAGATCACAACGACCGCCGTGGTCGGGATCCGTCGTGACGGGCTCGGAGTCGAGACGGTGCATGTCCACAGGGTCAGTCGGGGCAGTTGAGCCAATGATTCCGCAGGCCTGTTCACGTATGTAATGTCAACATTACAAGAAGTCATGTTTAGTTTCCATTGTTGCTTTCTGAAGCTTCCCGGCGCTCGGGGCGGCTTTGGTCAACGGACTGCCCGGAGGCCGTGATGCGATCCATCTACACCGTGTTTGTTGCGCTGATTGCCGTCTCGCCCGGGCTCGACGCGCAAGTCGTGCGCGTGGACGTCGCCGAGCGCGTGCCCTTCGCGGGTGGGCATTCGTTTGCCGACACGGGGCCGTACGAGAGGGTCGTCGGGAAGCTCTACATCGAGGTCGACCCAAGCGATCCGGCCAACACGCGTGTGAGCGACCTCAAGCTGGCGCCGACGAACGATCGCGGACGCGTGGAAGTCTGGACCGACTTCTTCCTGCTCAAGCCCGCCGACCCCGCCCGCGGCAACGGGCGGCTGCTCTACGACGTGGCAAACCGCGGCAACAAGGTCGCGCTGGGATCCTTCAACGGAGGGGGCGGCAACGACCCGACCACGATGGAACACGCCGGCGACGGGTTCCTGATGGAAGAGGGCTACTCGATCCTGTGGAGCGGGTGGAGCGGGGACGTGGAGTCCGGCAACGACCGGGTCCAGATCGGGGTGCCGGTGGCGCGCAACGCGGATGGCAGTTCGATCGTCGGGCGCATCTACGCCGAGTTGGAGTCGACCGTCTACGGCCTTTACGTGGCCAACGTGCTGGAGCCGGGAAGCGACGCGGCGATGCGGAGGTACTACAGCCTGCCCTTCGATTGGGGAAGTTCGCGGCCCTATCCGTCCGTTACGACGGAGAATGGCAGTGCGACCCTGGTGAAGCGGCCGCGGCGGGGTGCGGAAGGGGTGGAGATTCCGCGGGAACAGTGGAGCTTCGGGCGTCTGGAGAACGGTGCGGTAGTGCCCGATCCGAACCGGGTTCAACTGGACGAGGGGTTCGAGCCGGGGTGGCTCTACGACCTCGTCTACGAAGGGAAGGACCCCAGGGTCACGGGGCTGGGACTCGCGGCCACACGTGATGTCATTTCGTTCTTCCGCTACGGGTCGGACGAGGAGGGGCCCCGTACCAACCCGCTCGCCGGGGCGGTCGAGTACGCGTACGGGTACGGGGGATCGCAGTCCGGGCGCTTCCTTCATCACTTCGTGTACGAGGGCTTCAACGCGGACCTGGAGGGGCGCTTCGTATTCGATGCCATCATGCCCCATGTCGCGGGTGCGGGGAAGGGGATCTTCAACCATCGCTTTGGCCAGACCACACGCCACGGAAGTCATCACGAGGAAACACTCTATCCGTCGGACTTTTTCCCCTTCAATTCCGTCCACCAGGTGGATCCGGTCACCGGCGCCAGCGGATCGATGCTCGACCGGGTGCGGGCGAGCGGGCATGTGCCCAGGGTCTTCTTCACACAGACGTCGACAGAGTACTGGTCGCGGGCCGCGTCGCTCCTGCATACCGATGTCGAGGGCAGGGTTGACGCCGAGCTCGACCCATCCGTGCGCATCTACATGATCGCGGGGACTGCGCATAATTCAATGACCGGCGGTGTCTATCAGAGTCCGGTCAACCGAGCCACGACACGGCCTGTGATGAGGGCGCTGCTCGTGGCTCTTGATCGGTGGGTTGCCGAGGCGGCCGACCCGCCTGAGAGCAGATACCCCCGTATCGACGACGGCACGCTGGTGGACCTGGCGACCTTCCGGGCGGGATGGCCCGACATTGCGGGAGCCGCGGCGCCGGAAGACTACTACCAGCCCTTCCGCCTCGATCCCGGTCCGCGCTGGCTTACCGAGGGTGTTGCCGATCAGGTGCCGCCCGTGGCCGGGCCTGCATTCCAGACCCTCGTGCCCATGGTCGACGCGGACGGAAACGAAGTCGCCGGGATCCGGCTTCCGCATGTGGCGGTGCCACTCGCAACGTACACCGGTTGGAACCTGCGCGACGCCTCGTGGGGTGCCGGCGGAATGCTCACCCGATGGATGGGGTCGTACCTGGCCTTCCCCCGGACCGAGGCGGAGAGAGCCCGCCTGCGGGACCCGCGCAGGTCGGTGCGGGAGCGCTATCCCACTCACGACGCATACGTCGCCGAGGTCGAGCGCGCGTGTCGGGAGCTGGTCGCGGGGGGGTATCTGCTGGAGCGGGACGCTGCGGAGCTCGTGCGGGAGGCAGCTGAACGGTCCTGGTGAACCGCGGGGTTGGGCACCCTGCGCTCCGACGGCTGAAATCGAGGACTCTTACCGGTAGCAGTGGTTCGCCGGCGCCGGTGGTGCACCCCGATCGCTGACCCCGCCGCGCTCGCCCGTTTTCTTCCTTTTCCGCGGCGCCTTGAGTCGCCTCAATCGCTCAAAACCTTGCGTGAACACGAATTGTGTCCCATATCGGAATACAAGATAAAATACAATCGCGTTCAGGCCTTCTGTTCGCGTGGACGGAAGATGTACTCGCGTGCGCGATCGCGTGCGCACGACTTTGTCGTATCCGGGAGTAGAAAATGTGGCTTGAAAGTCTAAACAACCCGTCGACACTGTCCCCCCGACGTGAGACTCGGGGATGGCTGATCCGGGGGCTGTTCGCTCCCTTCCCAGCGGCATGCATGATGGTGCTGCTTGGTGTGGGCGAGCTCCAGGCCCAGCAGGGCAACATCTCGGGCCTGGTCGTTGAGGAGGGCAGCGGCAACACCCTCCAGGGAGCTCAGGTGACCATCTCGGACCTGCAACGGGGCGGTCTGGCGAGAGCCGGGGGCCGCTTTCTGCTGGAGGACATCCCGGTAGGCACATACACGGTGACGGCGCAGTACATCGGCTACGCCACTGCCAGCCAGGAAATCCAGGTGATCGCGAACGAGACGACACTGCTGGAGTTCATCCTCCGCCCGCAGGCATTCGCCCTGGACGAAATCGTGGTGACGGGCACGGCAGGCGTCACGGAGCGCCGTCAGATCGGTCACTCCATCGGCAGGGTGGAAGCGGGGGAACTCGTCGAGATCGCGCCCATCACCACGTTGAACCAGCTCTTGCAGGGCCGCATAGCAGGCGCATCCATCCTACAGCGTTCGGGCAACATCGGCAGTGGGACCACGATGGCGCTGCGCGGCATCTCCAGCGTGGAGATGAACTCGACCCCGCTCTTCTACATCGACGGGGTTCGCGTGTCGAGAGACGGCGCGCGGCTTAACGACCTGAGTCCGGCGGACATCGAGAGCGTGGAGGTGGTGAAGGGTCCTGCCGCGTCGACCCTCTACGGCAGTGAGGCGAGCAACGGCGTGGTCCAGATCATCACCAAGAAGGGTCAGTCGGGCCAGGCCCAGTTCAACGCCCAGGTGCGCTTCGGCTCGCAGTTCTGGAACGATGCGTCAGAGTGGATTCCGACCAACGGCGCGCGCGATCCGGCCACGGGCAACGTGATCCTGCACCACCCGCTTCTGGCCGAGGAAGCCGCTGGCCGCAGCGTGATCTTCAACGGCATGACCCAGACGTACAATCTGGACGTGACGGGTGGGGCCGGCGACTTCGGCTACTACGCGTCGCTCTCCTACCAGGACGACGAGGGGATCGTACCGAACAACTGGATCGAACAGATCGCCGGCCGCGTGAACGTAAGCGCCCAGGCAAGGGACGACCTGCGGATCAACGCGGGTCTCAGCTACACGAAAGCCAACATCGGCCGTGCGCCCGAGGGATTCACCGGCACGCTCGGCTACTTCGGCCAGGTGATCTTCGCCAGTCCACTGACGCTGAACACGGTGCGCCGCGGTTTCCTGCAGTCGGTGCCCGAGGAAACGTGGAAGGTGCGCCACCGCGACGACATCCACCACACGACGTGGAACATCAACGTGAATCACGACCCGTTCGACTGGTTCTCGCATCGCCTGACCAGCGGCATCGACCTGGTCTACGAGCAGAACGGACGGCTCTTCCCGCGTCAGGAGGACCCGGGAAACCACATGTGGGGTCGACGCCTGGCACAGGGCTGGCGCGATGTGGATGACGGCACGGAACTCCAGACGACCCTGGACTACGCTGCGACGGCGACGCTGGACGTTACCTCGGACATCCGAACCGCGACCTCGGCGGGCATTCAGTACTACACTCGCGAAACGCACACCACGAGCGCCGAGGGTCAGAACTTCCCGGCACCGGCGCTGACGACCGTGACCACGGCGTCTGAGCGGTTCGCGGGTGAGATCTTCAGCGAGAACAAGAGCTGGGGCGCCTACATTCAGGAGCGGGTCGAGTGGCGGGATCAGATCTTCATCACCGGCGCCATCCGCGGGGACGACAACAGCGCGTTCGGCGTGGAGATCGACCCGGTCATCTATCCGAAGTTGAGCGGTTCGTGGGTACTCAGCGACGCCGACTTCTTCGACATGAACTGGGTGGACCAGCTCCAGATCCGAGCGGCCTGGGGCCAGGCGGGCCGTCAGCCCGGCTCCTTCGACGCGATCCGGACATATGCTCCGGCGATCGCGCGCAACGACCAGCCGGGCGTCATGCCGTCGAACCCGGGCAACCCGAACCTGAAGCCCGAGCGCAGTTCGGAAGTCGAGGTCGGATTCGACGCCGAACTCTTCAACGGCCGCTGGTCGCTGGAGTTCACCGGCTACCAGCAAACCACGACGGACGCGCTCCTCGAGAGGGACGTGGCGCCGTCGACCGGCTTCTCGGGCCAGCAGTGGGTCAACATCGGCCAGGTGGACAATCAGGGCTTCGACTTCTCCACGACCGTCGTGGCGCTCCTGAGGTCCGGGTTGAGTTGGGACATCACTATGCACCTGAGCCACACCACGAACGAGATCGTCGACATGGGGGATATCGACTTCATCAGCCGCGGCCGGGGCAATGCCCACGCCGAAGGCTACCCTGTCGGTGGCATGTGGGCCCACAACGTGGTTTCGGCGGACTGGGATCCGGTCACCCAACGCGCGGTGAACATCCTCTGTGCCACGGAGAACGGTGGTGGCCCGATGCCCTGCAACCAGGCCGGCGAAGTCTACCTGGGCTCTCCCGGCCCGGACTGGAATGCCTCGTTGAGTACGTCGCTTCAGATCGGCCAGAACCTGACGCTTACCGCCCTGGCGGAAGGCTTCTTCCAGATGCGTGTCATGAGCATCCAGCAGTGGGCCCGCGACGAGGTCTTCCGGAACAGTCCCGAGGCCGCCATGCTCGCGGACAACGTCCTCCTGGCCGCAGCGATCCAGACATCCAACGGCTATGGCTACTGGATCAATCGGAACGACTATATCCGGCTCCGTGAGGTCTCGGCGCATTACGCGATGCCCAGTGAGTGGGCTTCCATGATCGGGGCGTCGCGCGCGAGCCTCGGCATCCTGGCACGGAACCCGGGGTTCCTGTACGTGCACGAGGAGGTGGCCGACACCGATCCCGAAAGCCGCGGCAGCAGCGACTTCTACTACCACCAGCGCCAGAACATCTTCCCCCAGCTCACCCGGATCGAGGGATCGGTCCGTGTGACCTTCTGACGAATGAGAGGGAGCCATGCACAGCCCGTTTCATCCATCAACGGAGTGTTCATCCACCAACGAACCAAGGGAAAGAGCCATGAATAGAGAAATGCTCACAACCCTGGCACTGAGCCTGATGCTGGGGGCGTGCGACCTGGCAGTGGAGCTGCCCGGCGACATTACGGCGGAAGAACTCGAGCAACCTGAAGATCTTCCGCTGCTGGTCACAAGCGCCGACGGCGTGTTCGAGTGTGCCTACCAGCAGTACGTGCTGCTGTCGGCGCAGCTCACAGACGAATTCAACAGCGGTGGCTCCGACGGCAGCTACTACATCTACGATCAGCGCGAAATCACCCCTGCCACATCCGGCTACTCGAGCAACGGCTGTCCCGGAGGCCAGCTTTCGGGCCTCTATACTCCGCTCTCGCAGGCTCGGTGGTTCGCGGACTCGAACCTGTCGCGTGCCCAGGAGGCGGGATCGCAGGACCTGGTCACGCGCTCGGCGGTGGTGGCCGGCTATGCATACACGCTGTTCGCCGAGGGATTCTGCTCGGCGGCCTTCGATGGTGGCCCCGAGGTAATGCCACCTCAGATCCTGGATCTGGCGGAGAGCAGGTTCTCGACGGCGATTTCCGGCGCGTCGGGTGAGTTGCAGACCCTGGCGTACCTGGGGCGAGCCCGGGCGAGACTGAACCTGGGCAACATGGCCGGTGCCATCTCCGATGCGCAGCAGGTGCCCGACGGATTCGCCTACTACGCGACCCGCTCGTCATCGGACAACACCAGGCGGAACCACCTGTACGGCAGCAACTGGATCGACCGGAACATCGAGGTCGACGTACCCTTCTGGAACCTTGAGTGGCAGGGCGTACCGGACCCCCGCGTGGAACTGGTCCACACCGGCAACTTCGGGCGAAACGGGCTCACCCCCGAGGTGCTCCAGACCAAGTACGGCGACTACGATGCGGACATTCCCGTCGCGCGCTACGCCGAGGCGCTCCTGATTATCGCCGAGGCGGCGGGCGGTCAGACGGCAGTCGACAACATCAACGAGCTGCACGCGCGCGCCGGACTGCCCCCCTTTGCGAGCGACGACGCCAGCGAGATCATGGATCAAGTCTACGAGGAGCGCAGGAGGGAGTTGTTCCTGGAGGGCCATCGCATGAACGACATGCTGCGCCTGAACATCCCGTTCCCCTCGGGAGCCGACCGCTTCAACGACCGGCGTTACGGGAACACGACGTGCTTCCCGCTGCCCGACATCGAAAGGGAGAACAACGAAAACATTCCGTAGCAGTCCGTGGGCAGGGCCCGCGGGTCGCGCACCGGTGCTTCTGTTCCTTGCCTGGCTGGCGGGTGCGCTCACCGCCTGTGACCCGGGCCGCCAAGCGCCGCAACAGCCGGCGACCATCGGCAGGATCGCGCCCGAGACGCTGGAGACGGCAAACCTGGAGGGCTGGGCCGACGATACCTTCGGCCGCCTCCTGGAGGAGCACCGGATCTCCGCGCTCGCCATCTCGGTGACTCACGGCGACGAGATAGTCTTCAAGAAAGGCTATGGCTACCACGACTACGCCACCATGCGGCCCGTGGATCCCGACGTATCGCAGTTCCGCATCGGATCGCTGACCAAAACCTTTTTCGGGACCGCCATTGCGCAGCTTTTGGAGCGCGGTGAGATCGCGTCCTTGGATGACCCCGTTAACGACTACCTCACCCGGATCCAGGTGGAGAACCCCTTCGGGGACGACGAAATCACCATTCGGGACATGGTCACTCACCAGGGCGGCTTGGCTTCCCGGGGGTCCCGGTCCGTTTTCACTTCCGTGGGGGAAGAGCGTCCCCAACCGCCCCTCTCCGCGCCGGCGCTGGAGGCCAACCTGCCATTGGTGCTCCGAGAGCCGGGCACATTCTCGGAATACTGCAACGCCTGCAGCGCAGTCATGGGCTTCATGGTTGAGGACATCACCAGCCAGACGCTGGAGGAGTACCTGCAGGAGAACGTCTACGAGCCGCTGGGCATGACGCACACCACTCTGGTGAACTCGCTCAGGGCGCCCAGCCCCGACGTGGTCACCCAGTACGCCTTTTCGTCCGGCGAGCCGCCGGTGGCGCTCAGGTACCCCTCTCTCACTCCCTTCATCTCGTATGCCGGAGATGTGAACTCATCGGCAGGCGACATGGCGCGCTTCATTCGGGCTCACGCCCTGCAAGGCAAGGGGAGTACGCCCGCCCTGATGAAGCCCGAGAGCTACGAGCTCATGCACCGCTGGGATCGGGGGAATCATCCGGACGCCAGCGGTTTCGGGATCCAGTTCTTCCGCTACGACTACAACGGCGAGCCGGTAATCGAGCACTACGGGAGCATCCGCTACCGATCCCTGGAAATCATCATGCTCGACGAACAGGTAGGGGTGTTTGTGACCATGGCCGGCGGGGGCGCACCCGATCCCGACGAGGTCGTTGGGACGAACCCCTTACCGGAGCCCACTGTCGGTCCAGTCCTGGCGCAGGCGTCGCACAGCGGCGTCCGGGCCCTGATACTGGAGCACTTTCTCGGCCGGCTGCCCGTTGACGGCGACCTGGAGGTCGACGTGGGCCAGTATACTGGCCTCTACCACCGCATCCCCACCGCCCAGGCCGACACACCTGGAGGAGAGGGCCGCCTCGTGGAGGACAGCGGCGACGGAGGCTTGGTTATCGACGGCCTCGGGCCCTACCGTCCTTCGGGACCCGACGCCTTCACCCTGGACGGCCAGCTCCCCGTGGAGGCGGGTTTCAGGGACGCCAACCGCTTTTTCTTTGCACGGCAGAGCGACGGTTCCATGCGGATGTTTGCCCATATCAACGCGGGCGGCTTCGTGAGGGCAGCGCGGGAGTAGGGAGGACCACGAGCTCAGGGGACATTCGGGGTCAGCCCTCGGGTCTGCACCCCGGGTGCACCTGCTGGAGACACTGCCGCACCGCGGTCCGGACCTGGCTCATCGAGATGTCGGGCTGACCTGCCCGCTCAGCGACGAGGAGGGCAATGTCGTCCAGCGTCCGGCGGCCGTCGATGGACGATACCACCATCCGGATCGTCGAGGCCTCGGACCAGAACAGCCCCTGGCCGTCGAAGGTCGGGATGGGCAAATGTCGGAAGACAAGCCACGCCGGAGGGCCGCCACGAGACTCCGATTCTTCCTGCGGCGCGTCGAGCTTGGTGGCACAGAAGGCCAGCACCCACTCCATCTTGCCCCGGCCGTTGAGCTTGGAGACGAGGTAGGGCACGGCCTCGCTCTTCCAGGGTCCGACACGAAACCCGGCTCGCTCGGCCAGATCGAACAGCTCCTCCCTGGTGAAGCGTCGCGAAATGGGCACGTCCAGATCGTATTTGAGCGGTCCCAGGTTCACCCAGCGCCCGCCAGGCTTCAGTATCAGATGGAGGGTGCTGATCAGGTCACGGACGTCCTCCGGTCCCTGATCGATGAACCACGGCGTAAGCACCGTGTCAAAGAGCCCGGGATCGAGGGGTGGGTCTACGGCATCCGCGACGAGGAAGTGAAATCGGGCATCGTCGACGGGGCCCTGTGGCGCCACCAGTAACCACTCCCTTGCGGACTGCCCCAGGTCGCCCATCTCCAGGTTGGCCTCCCGGATGCTCAGGGACTGCCCATGGGTCACGGCGTGGGCTGCCGAGAAGAGGACAGGATCCAGGTCCAACACCATGAACTCCGCGTCCGGGTGGCGGTGATGGAGATCGTACGCGAGCCGACATGCCCCGGCACCCATCACAAGCGTCCGTCCTGGGTGTCCGTCCCCCAGGACCTCCTCCACCGTCGACAGAGCATGCTCGTTCTCACCCTGCGCTTCCGCCGGCCAGCCCCAGTCCCGGTAGAGGTAGGGCAGGTAGTCAAGAGTTGCCGGTAGCTGCTCGGATTGCAGGGAACCCTCGGGTCGGATCGCCTCCGGGAGCAGTGGCTCGAGGATCGTACGGACATCGGCCAGCTGACCGGCGATCCCTTCGATTGTGGTCTGGCAGCGCTCGCGGGTGAGGGGCAGCAGGTCGGCAGCCTGGAGCTGCTCCCGTACATCCAATACGGTCCTTTCGACCTGTTCCGCCAGCCTGTCCATCTGACCCTTGCAAGACGCGAGGTAGGCCAAAGGCTCCGGAAGGATTATGGGAATGGTGCCCAGCCGCGGGTAGAACTGCCCGCACTTCCGGCATCTGAGGGTTTGCGCGCCCAGATCGATGCCCGTGGAGCACCGGGGGCAGCGGACGGCATCCGGCAGGCTGCGCGAGTCGCCCTGCAAGCCGGCTCTCGCATGCTTCTGCACAGGCTCTCTGGACATGGAAGCGTGACTCCCTCCTGGTGCGACAAAGCGCTTGCGAGGCTGAGAACGGTAGCGTTCCGACGGCCGGGACGCTCCCGGGAAACGGAGGTCTCCCGAACGGGGGTGTCAACCTCCAGGGTGACTTGTGCCTGTGGGACCGGCAGTCTACTGTTCGTGTGTAACACGGTTGTATACAATTTCGGATTTATGGTGCGAGATGGGGGGCAGAATGGCGCTGAATAGGCCGCAGAAAAGAGGCCTGTCGTTGTCGCGCCGGTCCTGTTTGGCTATGGGCCGCAGCCTACTCCCTGGAGAGTGGACGGTGGGGTTGGCGGCTGCCGGGCTGGTTCTCCTCTCGTGTTCGACACTCGAGTCACCCTCGACGACCGCCGAAATGGGGCCAGCGCGAGAGGCCGGCATCCAGATTGCGCAGGCCCGGGACGCGCACGCCGGTCCCATCGCCACAGGAGCCGAAGCGCAGGCGATGGTCGAACAGTACTGTGTGCGTTGTCACAACGATGTTCGCCGTACGGCGCTCCTTGAACTGGACCAGTACGACGCCACGAACCCGGCCACCCACCCCGAGATCTGGGAGAAGGTGGCCACCAAGTTGCGTGCGGGGGCCATGCCGCCGGGAGGTGTGCGTCGTCCCGATGAAGAGACCTACGACGCGGTGGCCGGCTGGCTCGAATCGGAGTTGGACGCCGCTTGGGCGAAAAACCCGAACGTCGGTCGCATCAACGCGGTGCACCGGCTCAACCGTACCGAGTACAACAACGCCGTGAACGACCTGCTTGGGCTGGACGTTGATGTCATTGACGCGTTGCCCGGCGACGAGACGATGGGCGGCGGATTCGACAATGTGGCCGATGCCCTGAGCATCTCGCCGCTCCACATGGAGCGTTACCTGTCGGTCGCCCGGACGGTCACCCGACTGGCGGTCGGACTGCCGCCGGCGGGGGCGGGTTCGTCTCGCTACGTTGCGGACGACGCGAGACGCCAGAACGTCCGGATGAGTGACGATTTGCCCCTGGGCTCCCGTGGAGGCATGGCCATCCGCCATATCTTCCCGGTGGACGGCGAGTACCGGATCCGGGTACGTCTTCAGAAGAACTATGCGGGCTACGCTCGCGGGCTCGGATGGGAGCAGGAACTCGACGTCCGGATCGACGGAGAATTGGTGGACAGGCTCGTCTTCGGCGGCGAGGGCCGGCAACATCGGCCGGTGGCCAACAGCTACGCGGGAGCCGGCGGGGGCCCCGGCTGGCCGGGATCTCCCGAGTGGGAGAACTACGCCAAATTCGGTGCCGAAGCCCCTCTGGTGACGACCGTGCAAGTCGAGGCTGGAAGCCGGGTCGTCGGCCTCTCGTTCACCAAGGATCTCGCCTACGGGGAGGAGTACCTGCTTCCGCAGGCCCCAGTCCAGACGAGGAGCCAGATCGACTACTTCAACAACGAGTACTTCGGCATGTCGGGCGTGATCGGGATGGAGATCGACGGCCCATTCGGCGAGACCGACGTCGCCGATAACACGCGGAGCAGGGAGGAGATCTTTGTCTGCGAGCCGCAGTCCGTCTCCGGCGAGGAAGGCTGCGCCACGGAGATCCTGACGCGAATGGCACGGCGCGCCTACCGCCGGCCTGTCACCCATGACGATATGGAGATCCTGCTCCGCTTCTTCCGCATGGGTCGGGATGAGGGAGGGAGCTTCGACCACGGTATCCAGTTGGCACTGGAGCGGCTCCTCATCGACCCGGACTTCCTCCTGCGTGTCTATCGCGAGCCGCGCGTGCGCGCACCGGATCAGGCGCCGGAGTTTGCCGAGGGCGCCCCCTATGCGCTGAGCGATCTGGAGATAGCGTCACGGCTGTCTTTCTTCCTCTGGAGCACCGTCCCCGACGAGGCCCTGCTCAGGCAAGCCGAGCAAGGTCGGCTTGCCGATCCCACGGTGCGGAGCGAGCAAGCCCGGCGAATGCTGGAAGGCTCCCGGGCCCGCGAGACTCTCGTGGAGGACTTCGCCAGCCAGTGGCTGAAGCTCCGCGAACTGGACGACCGGCTTCTCCAGGACGACATCTACATCGAGTACGGCCACAACCTCCGCGAGGCCATGGAAGAGGAGACCAAGCTCTTCTTCGAGTACGGCATTCGTGAGGACAGGAGCGTGGTCGAACTCCTCGACGCCGACTATACCTTTGTCAACGAGCGACTTGCCGACCACTACAACCTCCCCGGCGTGGCCGGGAGCCACTTCCGCCGGGTCCAGCTTCCCGACCTCGAGAAAAGGGGCGGTCTGCTGGGGCACGCCAGCATCCTCACGGTGACGTCCTATCCGGAGCGGACCACGCCGGTGCTTCGGGGCAAATGGATCCTCGAGACAATCCTGGGTCGGCATGTGCCGCCGCCCCCGCCCGACCTCGACACGAGCCTTGAGATCCCTGAGGACCAGGGGACGGTGCGGAAACCCACGATCCGGGAGCGGCTCGCAAAGCATCGCACGGAGCCGACCTGCGCCAGCTGCCACCGGACGATCGATCCGCTGGGTTTCTCCCTTGAGGCCTATGACGCCGCGGGGGGTCTTCGGCTGATCGACGAACTCGGAAATCCCGTGGACGACACCGGCCTGTGGCCCGAGACCGAACAGGAGATCCAGGGATTGGCGGGTCTCCGGAATCTGATATTGGAGAACAAGGAGCAGTTCGTTCGAACCGTGACGACAAAGCTCATGCAATACGCCCTCGGGCGCGATGTCGAGTACTATGATCAACCGACAATCCGGAAGATCATTCGCGATGCAGAGGCAGACAATTACGCCTGGTCGTCGATCATTCTGGGGATTGTGGAGAGCCCACAGTTCCTCATGCGGATGCGTGCGGTAGCGACCCCGACAGCGGAGCAGTCAGCGTTCTCGCGCATGGAGGCTGGACGCATGGAGCCTGGAGAGGACAACAATGGACTTTATCACTGGTAGGCACATCTCGCGGCGCACTGTCCTTCGGGGCGCTGGCGCGGCGCTGATGCTGCCATTCCTGGAAGCGATGACGCCAGCCCGTTTGACTGCGGGCAGCGGCCCCAGGCGCAAGTCTCCTCACAGATTCCTGGCGTACTACACGCCGAACGGTCAGGCCATGCCGCACTGGACGCCGACTGGCGAGGGCCGTGACTTCGCGCTCTCCGACATCCTGGGTCCGCTGGAGCCGTTCAGGGAGAGGATCATCATCCCGTCGGGGCTGAGCGCGTCGTGGAACTTCAACCACGCCGGTGGGCCCACCAGCTTTCTCACCGGCATGGTGGGGAGGTCGCTGGGCGACGCAGAGGCGGTGGACAACACCGACATCATCGCGGCGGAGTCGATCGATCAGATGCTGGCGCGTGCGTGGGGGACGGAGACGCAGCTGGGCTCGCTGGAGCTTTCCCTGGACGGTCCGCCGAACGCCGGCACCTGTGCCATCCTGAACTGCGCCTACACGCATACCATCTCCTGGCGGAGCCCCACGCAGCCTCTCCCGATGGAAAACCATCCGCGAACGGTCTTCGAGCGGCTCTTCGGGGACACGGGGACGACTGAGCGTGAACCGCGGGAGCGGCGCCTGCAACAACAGAAGAGCCTGCTGGACTCCGTGACCGACAAGCTGCGGGCGCTGAGGCGCGAGCTGGGCCCGCAGGACCAGCGCAACGTGGAGCAGTACACCGAAGCGGTGCGAGACGTGGAACGGCGGATCCAGGTGGCCGAGCAGCAACTGGACGTCGATCTGCCGAACATGGAGCAGCCGCAGGGGATTCCGGAGACTCTGGAGGATCATCTGGAGCTGCTGCTGGACATGCAGATCCTGGCCTATCAGGCGGACATCACAAGGGTGTCGACGATGATGATCGGGCGCGAAGTGAACGCACGGCCGTATCCGCAAATCGGTGTTCCGGAAGCGTGGCATCCGCTGTCGCACCACGGCAACCGTCCAGACATCGTCAAGTATGTGTCGAAGATCAATCGGTATCATGTGGAGCTCTTCACCCGTCACCTCACGAAGCTGAGTCAGACTCCCGACGGCGACGGTTCGCTGCTGGATTCGATCACCGGGCTGTACGGGTCGGGGATCTCCAACAGCCAGCGCCACGCAGGCGACAATATTCCGCTGGTCATCGTGGGTGGTGGCAACGGCAAACTGAACGGTGGGCAGCACATCCGGTACGAGGGCGGACCGACGCACGCGAACCTGTTGGCGACCCTCATGGACAAGATGGACATGCCGATGGACAAGATCGGCGGCAGCACAGGCCGGCTACCGATCGACACCCTCGGCGAGCTCTGATACACTGCGCCCGCACGATGCCCATCTTCGAGTTTCGTTGCCAGCAGTGTGATGAGCAGTTCGAGTCCCTCGTGCTGCACTCGTCCGCCCCGGCCCGATGTCCTGCCTGTGACAGCAACCACCTGGAGAAGCTCATCTCCCTTCCCGTAGTGAGTTCCGACCACACCAGAAAGCGCGCACGACAGAGCGCCCGGGCGCACGCGAGTGGCATCCGTCACGAGAAGCAGCACGAGGATCACAAGGAACTTCACGGGCATCTGGCGGAAGACCATTGAAGACGTCGACGTGGTTTGCGCCAGGCATCCTTGGCATCGCGGCGGGGCTGGCATGCCAGGCTGCCCCGGCCGGCGACCACGCGGACGAGCCGACCGTGAGCTACGAGCTTGTGGAGGACTGGGCCGGCACCCCCGAGGACGTGGGCACCGTTTCGGCGGTCGATGTCGATGCCGAGGGCAACGTCTATGCATTCCGCCGGGATGCCAACGACGTGTGGCGGCTCGATGCCGAGGGCAACGTGCTGGACGAGTGGGACCAGGATTTCGCCCAATGGGCCCATGGGATCCGTGTGGGGCCGGACGAGGCCATCTGGACCGTCGACGGACAGGGCCACCAGGTCAAGAAGTGGAGCCACGACGGTCGCGAACTCCTCATGACCCTGGGCGAGTACGGGGTAGCTGGAGTGACGCCCACCACCTTCGATCGACCCACGGACGTGGCCTTCGGTCCCGACGGGGAGTTCTTCGTCTCCGACGGCTACGGGAACAACCGTGTGGTCAAGTACGACCGGAATGGCGAGTTCGTCGCGGCGTGGGGTGAACCCGGCACCGAGCCGGGACAGTTCGACCTTCCCCACACAATCGTCGTCGACTCCCGTAGCCGCGTGCTTGTCGGGGACCGCGAGAACGCCCGCATCCAGATCTTCGACCTGGACGGGAACCTCCTCGAGGTGTGGGACCATCTGGGCTCACCGTACGGCCTCTCCATCGACGACAACGACCAGCTCTACGTGGCCGACCTGGTCAACGCCAGAATCTGGATCGCCCGGGCCAGCGACGGCGAGCTGCTGGGAACCATCGAGGACACGAAGGCCATCCACTGGATCGCGGTGGACGGGCAGGGCGACGTCTACGCCGCGACGCCGGCACCGGCCACGGGCCAATTCTGGGACGATCCCTCCGAGATCTGGTATCTGAGGAAGTACCGGAAGGTGGCGGGCAATTGAGCAGGCGACCCCATCCGATGTTGATGGCCATGGCCGCGGCGGGTGTCCTGACCGCGTCGGCTGGCGCCCAGGAGGAAGCTCACGCCCACATTCTGAGGGTAGTGAATCCCGAGGCCACGGCGGTGGAGGAGCTGGGCTTCCTCAGACAGGCTGTAGGCGAAGCGGGCACCGCGGCAGAGTACGCATCTTTTGCCGCCGGTGGCCAGGAGCGACCCGGTGACCTCTGGGCAATGAAGACCCACGCGCGGAACATCCTCCACGCTCTGGATCCCACGCGGGTGGAGAACGGCCCGGGCCTGGGGTTTGGGCTATTCGAGGCTGCCCGGAAAACCATCGAGCACCTCGAGATGGCGGCCGATGCTTCCGACGCAACGGACAACGTCCGGACCCACGCGAGGCACGTGGTGAATTGTGTTCACAACACCCTTGAGCGTGCCCACAGGATGCTGGGGATCGTCGAGCAAATCCTGGCCACGGAGTCGGCCGAGGAAGCGGACCAACTTTCCGATCGGCTCAACACACTGGGCTTCCAGCTTAGAAACGGTGTAGACGCCAACGGCGACGGGAGGGTCACGTGGCACGAGGGAGAGTGTGGCCTGTACATTGCCCAGGAACACATGCAGCTGCTGATGAGGGGAGAAGGAATCGGATGAAGGCGATCTGGAGGGCGATGCTGCCCGGTGTGCTCGTAGCCTTTCTCGCGGCGGCGGTAGCTGATCCGCCTCCGATCGTGGACGCCGCCAGGAATGGCGATGAGGCGGCGTTGCGCTCTCTGGTGGAGCAGGGGGCGAACGTGAACGCCACGGCTGGCGATGGCTCGACGGCGCTCCTGTGGGCGAGCCACCGGGACCTGCCGGAAAGCGTGGATCTACTGGTCCGAGCTGGGGCCCAGGTAAACCGGGCGAACGACCTCGGTGCCACGCCTCTGTGGGCGGCGAGCGAAAACGGCAGTGTGGCGGTGGTGGAACTGCTGCTGGACGCGGATGCGGATCCGAACCTCGCACTACGCCACGGCGAGACGCCCCTCATGGCCGCCGCACGATCTGGCGGTGCGCGGGCGGCGGAGCTGCTTCTGGAGCATGGAGCGGATCCAAACGCGACCGGTCCACGGGGCCAGACCGCGCTCATGTGGGCGGTGCTCGACCTCTCGTCGGACGTGGTGAAGGTGCTGGTCGACCACGGGGCGGACGTGCATGCCCGGACGGCGGCAACAATGGAGTTGAAGGCGCACGAACCCCACACCCACATCCAGAACCAGGGTTGGTTCGAGCACGGTGGCAACACCGCCCTGATGTTCGCTGCCAGGGTCGGCGACGCGGAATCGGCAAGGCATCTCGTGGCCGCCGGCGCCGACGTAAACGACAAGTCGGCTTTCGGCGTCAGCGCGCTGGCCATGACGGCCTACTCCAACTTCCGCACTTTGGTGGCCGAGCCGGCCTACTCTTCGGGTGGCCCGTATACGATGGGTGCGAGGGAGGGCTTCCGTCCCGGCCAGTTCGGCGAAGTCGTGGAGTTCCTCCTGGAGGCTGGTGCGGACCCGAACGGGGGATCCGACAAGTTCACGGCACTCCACGCAGCGATTCTGCGCCATGACCAGCGCTCGGTGGACCTGCTTCTGCAGCACGGCGCCGACGTCACTATCCCGCTCGCAACCTTCACGCCGCACCAGCGCGGCTCAAACCAGGCTTTCTACTTTCACAACGGCTGGATCGGCGCCCGTCCGGTGTGGCTCGCCGCCCGCTTCGGGACGGCTGGAATCCTGCGCAGTCTGCTCGAACACGGCGCCGACCCGCGTTTCGTGCACCGCAGCGAGTACTTCAACGGTGTCGACGGCGCCCTGACTTCGGGAATCTTCGCAGCACGACAGCTGGAGCTCACTACGACGCTCATGGCAGCCCTCGGCATGAGCAATGCCGGAAGGCCGTGGGTCTATCAGCACGTATGCACGCCGGAGCACGAGCAGGCGACGCTCGATAAGGTGCGGTTGCTTGTGGACGCAGGCGCCGACCTCGCCATGGAGACCGCCGACGGCTTCACGGCGCTCGACCAGGCCAGGGCGTTGCAGTACGAGTCGGTCGTCGAAGTTCTGCTCGCTGCCGGGGCGCCCGGAGGAGTAGGTCTGGACGAGGCGGAGTACGACTTCCTGAACCGGCGGACGCAGGGAGGCTGCGGGTAGGCAGCCGGGACCAGGCCTGACAGGCGCCCTCGAGCCTCAGTGCCCCGCCGCCATCCCGTCCATTCGCGGCTCTGACGCAGCAGCCCAACCGCGCTCGAGCCGCATGATCGCCTGTCCACCGCCGAAAAACACGCCGACAGGGTCCGCCAGCACGTGCCCCATCGCCTCCAGCGCCCGTCGCACCTCGAGGGGGACCACGTGCTCGATCGCCACGCGATTCCCGGCAAGGTGGTTGAAGCGCGGCGCATCGAGAGCATGCTGCAGATCCATCCCGAAGTCGACGAGGTTGATCAGCACCTGGACGTGCCCCTGGGGCTGCATCGCGCCGCCCATGACCCCGTAGCTGAGCCACGGCTCCTCACGCCCATCCGCCGTAGTCTTCGTGACGAACGCCGGGATGATCGTGTGGAAGGGACGGCGACCCGGCGCCACCGCATTCGCGCGCCCCGCGTCGAGCGAAAACCCCACGCCCCGATTCTGCAGCGCAAACCCGGTGCCCGGCACCACCACGCCCGACCCGAACGCGCTCGCGATGCTGTTGATGAACGACACCATATTGCCGTGGCGGTCGGCGACAGTGAAGTAGGTCGTCTCGCTTGCCGTGATCGCCGTGCCCGGATCGGCCCGCTCGATCGCACGCTCGGGATCGAGCAGCGCTCGCCGCGAATCGATGAACGCGTCGCTCAGCAGATCGTCCGGCGAAACCCTCATGTTGGACGGATCGCCGACAAAATGCTCCAGGTCGGCATACGCGAGCTTCTTGGCCTCGATGAGGTGGTGCAGGTACGCGACAGAGTTGTGTCCCATGGCCTTCAGATCGAACGGCTCCAGGAGTCTCAGGATTTCAAGGGCGGCGATCCCCTGGCCGTTGGGCGGCAGTTCATGGAGGCGGTAGCCTCGGTACGGGACGGAGATAGGCTCCACCCAGTCCACGCTGTGCGACCGCAGGTCATCAATGGTGAGAAACCCGTCCAGCTCCGAGACGCGCTGGACGATCGCTTCTCCCAGCTCCCCGCGGTACAGCACGTCCGGCCCGCCCTCGGCGACGAGGCGGAGCGTGCGCGCAAAGTCGGGATTGCTGAACCACTCGCCCGGGCGCGGGGCCCTCTCGCCGTCGATCAGGAAGGTCGCTTTCGCCCCCTCGTCCCGGCTGAGCATCTCCTGCGCGCCTTCCCAGAAATCGACGATCACAGGGCTCGCCGGGAATCCCCCCTCCGCCATCTTGATCGCCGGTGCGAGCGCGTCGGCGAGCGTGATCGTGCCGTAGGTGTCGAGCAGCGTCTGCCATCCGGCGAGGGCGCCGGGCACGGTGATGGTCTCGGCCCCGGAGCGCGGCATGCTTTCGTGGCCACGGCCCAACAGCTCCTCCCGGGTCATCAGCGTGCCGGCGCGGCCGCTCCCGTTGAGCCCGACCATGCGCTGCTCGTCGGCCAGCCAAAGAATCGCGAACATGTCACCGCCGATCCCCGTCATCATGGGCTCGACCACGTTCAGCATGGCCGCGGTGGTCACGGCGGCATCGATCGCATTGCCGCCGCGCTGGAGCACGGCCAGCCCGGCGCCCGTGGCCAGTGGCTGGCTGCTGGCGACGACCCCATTCGGCGCATAGACCGTGGAGCGGCCCGCCATCGTGCCGGACCGGTCCTGCTGAGCATGCACGAACTGAATCGGGTTCACGGCGAGAAGCGTGGCGGCGAGGGCGGGGAGGATGCGCATGGACGGCACTCCTTGCGGGATTGAATGGCGACGCGCAGGCTGGTCATCCGGTTCGATCCGGAGACCCGCGCCCATCTGCCACCGTCAGAGACCACACGGTCCAACGTAGGGTGCGGTGGAGCGGGTTGGAAAGCAGCGATTACCCCCGGAGGCCCTGGCCGAGAGAGCTCGATGACGCTTTGTGAATTGTTGGACTTCCACTACGGCGCGGACGGCGACGAGGTGTTGCGCCAGAGACTCGACGAGGGGGCCGACCCCAACCTGAGGCTTGGGCAAAACGCGGAGACTCCGCTGCACGTCGCCACGCGCCGGCGGCGCGCCACGGCGGTGGACATCCTTCTTGCCCACGGCGCCGACATCGATGCGCAAACGGCCGGCGGCAAGACCGCGTACGCCCACGCCGTTCGGCGAGGATTCGACGAGGTCGCGGCCCTGCTCGAGAAGCGCGGGGCCAGCACCGACCTGAACGAAGCCGACCGATTCGCGGTGGCCATCGTGAACGGACATCTCGATGACGCGCGGACGATCCTCAAGGCTCACCCCGGCGTCGCACGAACGGCCAATCCCGAGGAAGACCGGCTGCTGGCGGATGTCGCCGGCCGCAACGACCCACGGCCCGTGGAGCTGCTGATCGAAGCGGGCGCGGACCTGACTGCAAGGGGCCTCGACTCCGGAACTGCGCTGCATCAAGCCGCATGGTTCGGCCAACCCGGCAACGCCCGCCTGCTGATCGATGCCCGCGCACCGCTCGACGTCTTTGAAGACGTTCATCAGTCCTCACCCATCCACTGGGCCGTCCACGGCTCCCGGTTTTCCGGCGGGGCGGAGGAGCGCCAGGATGCCTATGTGGAGCTGGTCGAGATGCTTCTTGCAGCCGGTTCCAGCCTGCACTACCCGGGTGATCCGGATGGCGACGCGTACCGGGAACGCCTCCTGGAAGATGCCAGCCCGCAAGTCCGCGAGGTGTTGCAGCGAGCGATCAGCTGAACCGGAACTCGGGTAGCGGCGTGCGGGCCCGACAGCGGCGCGGGTGTCACTGACATGGTGTCGCGCATATCATGTCCATCTGGGCCACTCATTCCTGGACGCGATCATGAATCTGCGAATCCGATCCCGTGTTTCCCTCGCCGCATGCATCCCCGGGATCGCCGTTCTGGCTGCAATCCTTGCGGGATGTGAGCCGCAGCAACAAGCCGCCACCGGGGACGCCGACATCCCCGTCACGGAAAGCGTCCACGCCGACCGCCCCTTCGAACTCCGCCTCATCGACGCCACGCGCGACTACGTGCTGCACGCCATGCGCGCGCACGGGACCCCGGGCCTCAACCTGGCGATGGGCTACCGGGGCGAGCTGATCTGGGAGGCGGGCTTCGGGTGGGCCGATGTCGCGGCGGGGAAGCCGATGACGCCCGAGACCGTGTACCACTCCGGGTCGCTGGGCAAGACCTACACGGCCACGGCGATCATGCACCTGGTCGACCGGGGGGTGATCGTGCTGGACGACCCGATCAGCGAGCATCTGCCGTTCGAGGTGCACAACCCGCTGGGTGACCGGGACGTCACCGTCCACGACCTGCTCACCCATCGCTCCGGGCTCTCGGGAGGCGGCGCGAAGGGGGTATGGGACAAGCCCGTGCCGCTCGAAGATGCACTCAGGGCAAGCTACGCCAGCGCCACAAGCCCGCTGCTCGGAGGCACAACACCGTTCTGGATCGGCAAGGTCGGCGCTCAGTTCAACTACTCCAACCCCGGCATCGCGACGCTGGGGCTGATCGTGCAGACGGCCAATCCGGACGGGCTGTCGTTCTCGGACTACGTGCAGCGCCACATCATGGACCCGCTGGGGATGGAGTCGTCGCAGTATCCGCCCGCGCAGCACGAGGACTACGTGCGGCCGGACATCCGGGAGAACATGAGCACGGGGTATGCGCGCATGGGGTCGGCGTGGGTTCCGAGCGTGCCGCTGTACTTCAGCCACTATCCGGCGGGGGGCGTGGTGGCGAAGCCCGCCGATCACATCCGGCTGCTGACGGCCATGATGGACGGCGGCGAGTACAACGGCTACCGGGTGCTCGAGGCCGAGACCGTCGACGAGATGCTGACGCCGCAATACGACGAGGAGATCGGCCCGGGGATCACCGTCGGCCTGGTGTGGCGGATGCGGAACCATGGCGCCCGGAGCATGTCGTTCGCGCACGCGGGGGGTCACATGTTTGGCTGGCGGACGGAGGGATACGGGTGGCCGGAGCTCGGCGTGACGCTGATGGTGGCGCACAACCAGTGGAGCCTGCCGGATCCGTCGCCCGAGGGCGGGATGATTACCGGGTTTGTCGAGGACTGGCTGATGGGCGAGCCGCCCGACGTGGACCTGACGCCGGCAACCGCGGAGTGGGCGTGGAAGGTGTCCTATGTCCGGGGCGTCGTGTACGCCGCGATGTTCAGGATGTACGTCGGGGTGGAGGGCGAAATCCCGGCGGACGGGCTGGAGGAGGCGATCGCGTCGACGCGGGTCCGGCCGGGGGCGAGGGAGGACTGGGATCCGGACGGGTTCCGGGAGGGGGTGAGCGACATCCGTGAAGCGGGGTTCGGGTATGAGGAGGTCAACGGCTTCTGGGCTTCCCCGGCCAGCCGGGTGACGATCGAGGAGGCCGAGGTGATCCTGAGGGAGCTGGGGGCGCGTTTTCCCGGCTCCAGCGCGGTGTTGTTTCCGCCGGCGCGGGGGGGGAGTCAATAGTTAACACAAATGTTTAATATCGGCAGACGACGCGACTGCGTTTCTCGCGTCCGGCCGCGGTCCCCACGGGCCGCAACCGGGTCATTGATTCCTGTTCCGCTCTTGCTCGGCGCGCTGATTTCGCTCGGGGGTTGCGGGAACGGAGAGGACGGCGGCCGATCGGCGGAGTTTCTTGCCGCGCTGCGCCCAATGGGCCAGCCCGCCTTCGATTCTTCGGAGCATCCGGATCTTGCCGAACTGAGCGCTCTTGTAGCCGGCTTCTTCCTTCCGGACAGCGGTCTCGCCCTGGTGGAGCGCACCGAGATCCACATGATCGACCTTTCGATCGGCTTTTCGGCCGGCACAACTCGCGTGGTCGGCAGGGAGGGCGAAGGACCGCGGGAATTCAGCCACATCTGGCCCGCAAAACGCATTCCCGGGGGCATTCTGGTCTCGGACGTCCCACGGCGCCGCGTGTCGGTGATCTCTCACGACGGCGAGTTTCTGCGCTCGCAGAGCTTACTTGACGCGGGGTTCGGCGACTATTTGGGTGCGTATCCGGTTGGCATTCATCCGGATGGCCGAATCGTGTTTCGTGACGGCATCGCGCAAATGGGCCGGGACTACGACGGGCAAACCTGGAGTCCGGCCACGTACGTCACGGTACGGGACGACGGCGAGCTTGACGTCGTCGCGGAGGCCACCGGAGATGAGGTCTATTTCGGCTCGAAACGGAGCGGCGACGTGGTGTTTGGGCATCAGACCCACCAGGCGGCGACCGAAGACCACCTCATCATTGCCGAAACCGCCCGGGGAGCCATTGCTGTGCTGGATTGGAGCGGTCGAGAGGTTGCGGAGATCCCCATGCCGGCGGGCGTGCGGGTGCCCGACGCCAGGGCGGCCGGGCGTCAGGTGCTCCTCGCACGATGGCAGCGATTCGCGGAGGGGTTCAACAGGCTCGTCGCGACCGGTCGGAGAACGAGCGAACCCAGGGAGTTCGATCCATCCGGTGCGTCCGAGCCGGATCTGGACGATTGGCCCATAAACGAAGTGGCACCCGCGATCGACACCCTTCTGACAGACTTCGACGAGCGGCTATGGGTCAGGGATTACCGACTTCCCGATCAGGACAGCGTGACCTGGCGAGTGTGGGACATCGACCGGCAGGAACCGCTCTTCACAGCCAGAATGGATGGCGCGGACATCCTGCTCGACGCCCGCGACGACGTGGTGTTGCTGCGTCGGCTGGACGAGTTCGACGTTCCCCGGGCCCTGGTCATTCAACTCCGCGCGCCGCCCGGAGGCGGCTGAGGCTGCAGGGCTGCCCATCCGTAAGCGTCCGCACACAGCGCATGACGCGCTCCCGCGTGGAAGGACCGGTCTGTCCCATATGCCCACCGCTGGTCTCGTGGAGTCCCGCGTTGGGAAGCCTCTCCGCCCACACCCTGTTGTAGGGCGTGCCGACCTCGGTCACGCCGGTGAAGAACTCGACGCGTGGCTCAACCTCGAAGATGTCGAAGCCCCACCCGGCTTCGTCCAGGATCAATCGCACCTCGTGTTCGAGCACCTCGGGTGGCGTGAGCTCGATGGCCTTGAAGTAGATCGCAACGATTTCCGGCTCGGTGTCTTCGGGAAACTGCTGAAAGGGGTCGTTTGCCCGGGCCGCCGCTGGATCCTCGACGAATTGGCGCATCGTAGCGTCCATCCCCTCGACGATCGTAGACGCGTCCTGCGTGCGCCGTGGAAAGGCGCGCCTTCCTAGCGGGTGCAAATCCCGCCCGGCAACTGTCGCTCCAGCCGGTAGCAACCGGAGCGGCTCATGGAGGTAACGACATGGGTTGAAGCACTTCGGTACGGGCCGCGCACGATACGCGACACCCTAAACGGGCACGAAGCTGGAAACGGCGGAGACGGCCAAGGGGGGAGCTAAGTCGGTAGGAGGCCCAGCGACCACGCGGGCCGAAACGTGAAGTGAACGCTGAGCAGGCCTCGAAACATCAAACGCGGGAGCCGACCCTTCGTAGGAAAGGGGAAGGCCGCCGACTGGCCGGGAAGAGAGCGACCGGACAACCGGCCGGTTTCCGCCGGGGTAGTGGCGTCGGCACGTGTGGAGGATGGAATGCGTGGCAACACGGGAAGCCCTGGCGGTGCCGTGCACGCGGCAACCGGAACCCCGCGAGGGGCAGGCCGGGCCGGGCAGGGTGGCGGATGGGCCCGTAGTACTGAAGACGCGGGGTAATGCCCGCCGAGGAAAGGGGCCCTGAGTTGGGAACGGTACGGAAAGGAGGCAGGGACATGACCACTGGCGCGAGCCTAACAGGGTCGGTGAGCGTTCGGAAACTCCAGACCGTGCTACATGCGAAAGCGAAGGAAGAACCCGGACGGCGATTTCACGTCCTTGTCGACAAGGTATGGCGGGAGGACTTCCTGCTGGCGGCATGGGGGATGGTCCGGCGCAACGGCGGAGCGGCTGGAGTGGATGGTGTGACGGTCGCGGATGTCAAGGCGCACGGAGTGGAACGCTGGGTCGGGGAACTGTCGCGGGACCTGAAGGAAGGCACCTACAAGCCGAGTCCGGTGCGCCAGGTGCTGATTCCGAAGAAGCAGCCGGGGAAGTTCCGTCCCCTGGGCATCCCATGCCTGAGGGACCGGGTTGCGCAGACGTCGGCGATGCTGGTGCTAGGGCCGATCTTCGAGGCGGACCTGGAGCCGGAGCAGTACGGATACCGGCCGGGACGAAGCGCCAAGGACGCGGTCAGGCGGATCCACCGCCTGCTGCACACGGGCCGCAACGAAGTGATCGATGCGGACTTGTCGAACTACTTCGGCGAGATACCGCACGCCGAGTTGATGAAGAGTGTTGCCCGGCGCGTGAGCGACGGGCGGATGCTCGGACTCATCAAGGCGTGGCTGGAGATGCCGGTAGTCGAGGAGGATGGGGAGGGCGGCACGCGCCGCACGAACCGGGCGCGGAAGGAGAGAAAAGGGACTCCGCAGGGGGCTCCGATCTCGCCGCTGTTGAGCAACATCTACATGCGGCGGTTCATCCTTGGCTGGAAGGCGCTGGGCCATGCCCGGCGCTTCAGTGCGGAGATCGTGAACTACGCGGACGACTTCTGTGTGCTCGGAAAGGCACCGGCGGCGGAGATGCTGGCGGCGGTCAACCGGCTCATGGAACGACTGAAGCTACCGGTCAACGCACGGAAGACCCGATGCCTCCGATGCCCCGAGGAGCCGATCGAGTTCCTTGGATACCGCATCGGCTGGAACTATCGTCCGACGGACGGAAGCCGGTACATCGGCACCCGGCCCAGCAAGGCGAGCATTCAAAGCATACGCCGCAGGATCAGGGCGCAAACGGAGCCACGTTACGAGGGCTGTCCAGCAGAGGAGGTCGTAGGGCGTCTCAATCGGATGCTGTCCGGATGGGCAAACTACTTCACACTCGGCCAGGTCAGTCCGGCCTACGCGGCTGTGGATGCGTACGCGGCCCTGCGGCTGCGACAGTGGTTCTGCCGGAAGCACAAGGTGAAATCAGGAAGATACGTGCGATTTTCCCACCGATGGCTGTGGGAGGAATGCGGCCTCACGCGCCTTGCGCTGACGACACGACACCTTCCGTGGGCGAAGGCATGATCCCGGCTGAGAGCCGGACGCGGGAGATCCGCACATCCGGTTCGATGAGCGGGGGCTGGAAACGTGACTACGGGAGCCGGTCTGCGGCCCGGAGCGAAAGCGACGGAATAGCCACCGGACCCTACGGTCGGCGCGCCAGCCCTCGACTCTACCGCGATTCACGTCCCCTCTGGGACGATTGTGCGCCATGCGGGTCCGGCCGTCCTTCATCTTCGCGATCCGCGCCTCCGGATCGTGCGGATGCACCCAGTCCTTGTTCGAGGTCTTCTTCTTCGGACGCGTCCGGTCCAGCTTCGCGAGATCCTCCCGCGTCGGCGTCTCGATCCCCGACGCCCTGGCCACCTGCTCCAGCCACTCCTCGTAGCCCTTGCCGTCGTCGCGCCGCACGATCGAGCGCATCGCCGCGTTCGCCTCAAGCGTCGTCGAGTCCACCCCCAGCGTCCTGCCGCTCGGAAGACCCGAGGACCGCAGCAACTCCACCACCCGGCCGAACACCGCCGCGTGCGCCTCGACGCTCAGCCGCTTGCGCGTCTTCGACAGCCCGGAATGCTCCGGCGGGTTCTTCGAGAGTCCGTATCCCAGGAACTCGCGCAGCGAGATCGAGTCCGCGCACCGCCACGCGATCCCCCGCTCCGAGCCGATCCCCTCCAGATACCCCACCATCGGCATCCGGAAGTACACTCCCGGCGGAATGCCCGGTCGGCCTCGCTTCTCCGCGTAAAACTCGCGGCACGCTGCTTCCGCGAACTCGTCGAAGCCGTGCTCGTCCAGCAGCCGGTTCAGCGCCCGGTGGAACGGGTTGCCCAGCGCCCGAACCTCGCTGGCCGCCACGAACAACTCCCGCTGCCGACCCTTGCGCCGCCCTGCCCATCGCCATCGCCTTCCTCCTTGCCGAAGGACACCGTGTCCCTCCAATCTAATCGACACCAAGAAAGGCTGCGGACAACTTTATCCACGGACTGCTAGGTGGGGAGAGGGAGGACGGCCAGATCCCTCGAGCTCCGCGCCGGGGCACAACCTCGGAGGGGACCAAGCGTCCTCCAACCCATGCCGTGCTCGGCGCGGGCGAACCCCGGGCCGAGCGCCCGCCGACGCTCCCGCGAGGGGGCGGGCGCGACCCAAAGCTCCAGTGCCGGGGGTGGGATTCGAACCCACACGGGATTGCTCCCAGGAGATTTTAAGTCCTCTGCGTCTACCGTTTCGCCACCCCGGCTGGCCGGCCGCAGCCCGCTCTGCCCGGCATCAGGAGCGACCGCACGCCGGACCGGTCGCGGCGCGATGGCGCGGGCGCGGACGGCCGCTCAGCGCGCTCCTACCGACTCCCGAACCGACTCGAGCAGCTTGGCGGCGTCGTATCCGACCCCGTCCTTGAAGACGATCTCAACGTTCCGGATCTCGGCCGGCCGGCTCACGGGATCGCCCGAGATCACGACCATGTCCGCCCACTTTCCGGCCGTGATCGATCCGACGCGCTCGAACTCGCCCAGGACTTTGGCTCCGTTGGCCGTCATGATCTCGACCGCCTGGAGGGGCGTGAAGCCCGCTTCGATCAGCAGCTCGAAGTTCCTCTGGTCGCCGAAGCCCGGAATCGCCCCTCCGTTGCCGGTGGGATCGACCCCCGCGACCAGGAGCCCGCCGGCGTCGACGAACGCCTTCTCGAAGGCGAGGGCGTTGTTCCACACGAGTCCCATCACCGAGGACGCCGAGCTCTCCTGCAGCATCCGGTGCAGCTCCAGGAACGCCTCCCGCACCTCGGGCGACATCATCTCCAGTACGCGGTCCTCGACGGGACGGTCGGGCGTGAGCTGCTCGATGACGGCCAGGGTGGACGTGATCGCCACGCCGTTGTCGACGGCCTTCTGGATGAGCGCCTGGACCTCAGGGCCCTCGACGTCGAGGTCGACGAGGCTCTCCCACTGATCGGGCGGGCAGACGTCGGGCTCCTTGTCGGCTACGAAGTCCGAGGAGACGAAGACGCCGTGCTCAAGGTTGTCGATCCCCATGTCGATCGCCTCGGAATAGGTGACCGAACAGACGTGTCCCGTGAACTTGATCCCCTGCCTGTGCGCCTCATCGATCGCCGCCGCCAAGTTCGCACGGGTGATGCGCGAGTGAGCCTTGATCCAGCTCGCGCCCTCCTCGGCCCAGTAGCGAACGATGCGCCGGGCCGGCTCCTCGCCCGTGGGCGAATAGTTGGCCAGCCCTTCGGAGAGGCGGGGGCCCGTGATGTACATGCGCGGACCCGGCGTCTCTCCCGCGTCGATCGAGTGCTTGAGGTTCAGCTCGATGTAGGGCGACATGCTCCCGGTGGTGCGCGTGGCCGTGACGCCGCTCGCCAGGTACATGCGGGGCGCGCTGAAGCCGAGCGTGAGCCGACCCCTGGCCCCCGCGTAGTCCGTGTGGTTGTGCATGCCGATGATGCCCGGGATGACGGTGTGATTCGCGAGGTCCACGACCCGCGCGCCGTCCGGCACCTCGACCTCGGCCCTCGGACCCACCTCCGTGATCAGCCCGTCGGCCACCACGATCGTCTGGTCGTCGAGCGGAGACGCGCCCGTGCCGTCGACGACGCGCACTCCGCTGAGCGCGAACGAGGGCTCGGAGACGCTCACGAACTCGAGGACCTCGGCGGAGAGCGAGGCGGCGGACTGGGCGCTCGCCGCTCGGGTCGGCGTGAGCGAAGCGAGGAGAACGAGGCAGAGGGCGGGCGTGAACTTCGGCATGGATGGGCTCCTTTGAGTGCGCGAGCTGCCGGCGAACCTCCACTCTCGGCGCGGGACGCGTGGCGCCTGGGCCTGGACGCTCGCTTGACACTGCTTCGGCGGAACCCTACCATACGCCGAAAGCCGCGCGGGCGTAAGGGCAATAGATGCGGTCCTCGCAGGAGATGTCGCCGGGCCTCGCAGAGGTCGAACAGCTTCGACACGAGGAGGACAACCCATGAAGCGATCGACGTCAGTCTTGCTGCTGGCTCTCTTGATGGCCAGCCTGCCGCCGGGCCTTGCCGCCCAGGATGCCGGCGTCCTCACGGGTCAGGTGACCGACGCCGCGACCGGAGGGCCGATCGCTTCGGCCCAGATCTTCATCCTGGGAACCGGTCGAGGCACGCTCACCAACTCCGAGGGCCGCTACCTCCTGGCTCAGGTTCCGGTCGGCGAGTACGAGCTGCAGGCCGAGCTCATCGGGTTCGCCGCCTCCACGCAGCCGGTCACGGTCGTCGCCGGACAGACCACCATCACGGACTTCAGCCTGTCGGTGACGGCGCTTCAGCTCGACGAACTGGTGGTGACCGGAACGGCGGGCGTTCGCCTCCGCCGCGAGCAGCCGGCGACGATCGCTCAGGTGGACGCCGCCGCCCTGACGGAGCTCGCACCGATCTCGAACGTCGCCGACGTCCTCCAGTCCCGGCTCCCGGGAGTGTCGATGAAGCAGGGGAACGGGCAGTCGGGAGCGGGGCAGGTGATCCACATTCGGGGGGTCTCCTCGATCTCGCTCTCCAACCAACCGCTGATCTACATCGACGGCGTCCGGATCGACTCCCGCAACGAAGTGGCGCGTCCCGACGGAGAGGAATCGAGCCCGGCGACGAGCTTCGACGCGACGGGCGGCGGGGCGGCGGGGCGGCTGAACGACCTCAACCCCTACGACATCGAGAGCATCGAGATCGTGAAGGGGCCGGCGGCGGCCACCCTGTACGGCGCCGATGCCTCGGCTGGGGTGATCCAGATCATCACGAAGCGGGGCGGAGAGGGTGACTTCCGCCAGAACATCCAGGTCGAGTTCAATTCGATCGACAAGTCGTTCGACCTCAAGGAGAACTGGGCCGCGTGCACCCAGGCGGCGATCGACGCCGGCGCGTATCTGTGCCGGGGCCAAGCCGTCGGCACGCTCGTCACCGACAACCCGCTCGAGCGTGCCGGAGCGTTCCGGAAAGGCAATCGATGGAGCACCTCGTGGAGCGGCCGGGGCGGCGGGGAAGGCTACGGATTCTTCACCTCTTTGAACTGGATCGACGAGGACGGCACGATCTCGAACAACTACTTGGAGAGCCTCAAGGGCCGCCTGAACTTCGACTGGCAGCCCCATGAGACCCTCCGTTTCGAGGCGGGATACGCGCTCGGCAAGATCGACAACAACCTGCCGATGAGTAACCACAGCCCGCTCGGCATTCCGACGAGCGGGTATCTGGGGAACCCGCTGAGCCTCATGACGCCCGACGACGACGGATGCGGCTTCGGCAAGTGCGTGGGGATCCTCGAGGCCGAGCACTATGTCCGCACGCTGCGGAACACGCTTTCGCTCACCACGCGGCACGCGCCGTTGGATTGGTTCAATCAGTGGCTCACGCTCGGCGGCGACTTCACGCGGACCGAGCGCCGGCAGTTCTTCCCGAAGAACGATCAGGGCTGGTACTTCGGCGAGATCAACTCGGGATACGTCGACGAGAACCGCAACTCGTTCGAGAACGTGACCGTCGACTACCTCGCCAACGCCCAGTTCTCGTTCGGAGGCGACGACCAGTGGTCGAGCGACGTCTCGGCCGGGCTCCAGTTCATCCGGAGGCGCGAGGAGTTCGTCGTCTCCACCGGCGTCGGCCTCACGACCAATACGGCGCGCACGGTATCGGCGGCCACAGAGAGGGCGGGCGCGCAATGGTTCCAGGATAACCGGTCCCTCGGCTACCTGGCCCAGTATCAGCTCGGCTACCGGGATCGGCTCTTCCTCCAGGTGGGCGCGAGGTGGGACCAGAACTCCTCGTTCGGTGAGGCCGCGCCGGTCTTCTTCCTCCCGAAGGTCGGAATCTCCTGGGTGCTCTCCGACGAGCCGTTCTGGCGCGAGACGTTCCCCTGGATGGACCAGTTCCGCCTGCGCGGGGCTCTGGGCACGACGGGCCGCGCGCCCGAAGAGGGAGTCGCGCTCCGGACCTACGACCCGGCTCCTTACGTCAGCGGCCCGAACAGCATCGCTCCGGGGGTCCGGCTCGCCAATCCCGGCAACCCGGACCTGACGGCCGAGCGGGGCACCGAGTTCGAGGCCGGGTTCGATCTCGCCCTCCTGCGGAACCGGCTCGGGGTCGAGTTCACCTACTTCAACAAGACCACCAACGATCTCATCCTCGAAAAGCCCGTCTCCCCCTCGCTCGGATTCCTCCAGAACCCCCTCGTCAACATCGGGGAAGTCCTGAACCGGGGCGTCGAGGTGGCGGTGCGCAGCGACATCGTCCGCCGGCCGAACCTGGCCTGGTCGGTCAATGTCGGGATGAACACGCTCTACAACGAGCTGGTGTCGCTCGGCGGGCTCGAGGCGTTCGGAAACCGCGGCCGGAGGTTCGTCGAGGGGCTCCCCCTCGGATCGGCCTTCGTGCGCACGATCCGTAGAGTGGAGGCGGACCGCACGATCGTGTCCGACACGCTCGAGTACGGTGGCGACGGAATTCCGGACTTCGAGGGGAGCTTCCAGTCGAATCTGACGCTCTTCGAGGTGCTCGACATCCGAGGCCAGCTCGACTGGAAGACCGGGTTCCAGATCCGGAATTCCACAGACGAGTTCCGGGAGACGAGCATCGTTCGGGCGCGAGAGCGGCTCGACGAGAGCGTCCTTTCGCCGGAGGAGCGGCGCAGGCGCTACGGTCCGTTCTACAGCGAGTCGGGGTCTTCGGTGCCGATCAGCCAGGCGGATGCCGTCTATCTGCAGGACGGGGACTTCCTCAGGCTCCGCGAGCTCACGGTGAGCGTGTCGCTGCCCCAGGAGGTCCTGGCTCGGATCGGAGCCCAGAGCGGGCGCTTCATCGTCGGAGGTCGCAATCTCGCGCTGTGGACCGGCTACGAGGGCGTGGATCCGGAGACGACACCCAACATCCTCAACAGCGAGACGGCCTCGTTCGGCTCATACTCCTTCTTCACGCTCCCGCCGCCAAGGCGCCTGATCACCCGAATCAGCCTCGCGTTCTGAGGGGAGGATGAAGACGATGAAGACCATGACGAAAAGGCTCACGACCCGCGTGGCGGTGCTCGCAACGACAGTGCTCGTGGCGGCCACGACCGGGTGCGATCTGCAGGACGAGCTCCTCGAGGTCGAGAACCCCAACGTGATCGACGCCCGAGAGATCGATCCCGCACGCGATGCCGACCTTCTGGCCGGCTCGACGATGCAGGACTTTGCCGCGGCGTACCCGTGGCAGATTTTCTACACCTCGTACTTCACGGGCGAAATGATGGGCGCCGACATCGGATCCTCGATCAACCGGGCGGCCCGAAGGGACTTCCAGGGCGAGGAGGGTGGCCTCACCACCATCTTCGGACGCATGAACATCTCGCGCACGTCCGCTGAGTCGCTGCTCGAGGTGCTGGCCGGGGTTGCCGGCCAGGAGCAGAACACCGCCGTCGCATCGACGGTGGCGGGCTACTCGTTCCTGATGCTGGCCGAGACCTTCTGCCGGGCCACGGTCGCCGAGGGCCCGGCGATCGATCCGCCCGCTCTCCTCGACTCGGCGGTCGTGCATCTGACGAACGCGATCAGCGTGGGGCGCTCCGCCGGGACGATGGCCGCGGATTCCTTCGCGAACGCAGCTCTGGTCGGCCGGGCGAGGGCACACCTCCAGGCGGGCCGTACCTCTGAGGCGCTGGCGGACGCGTCGTCGGTGCCCGCCGGCTTCCAATTCGACATAACCTACGTCTCCGACCTGGCCGACCGGAGCACCGAGGACCCGCGCGTCGGAAACCCTCTGTACGACCATACCTACGACGGAGACAAGAGCCTGTCGGTCGCCCCGGCGTTTCGTCTCGACGATCCGCGGGTCAGGGCGGTCCCGCCCGAGGAGCACGGCATCCCCGCCCGGGACGGCGTGACTCCCTATTGGACCCAGACGAAGTACACGGCGTGGGACGCGCCGATTCGCCTGGCCTCGAAGCTGCTGGCCGACTACATCGCGGCGGAGGCGCAGGGCACCTCGGCGATGCTCGACATGATTCAGGCTAGGCGCATGGCGAACGATCAGCCCGCCTATGACGGGGCCATGGACGCTCAGAGCGTGCTCGGGGAGTTCCTCTGGCAGAAGTCCCTCGACTTCTACTTCGAGGGCACTCGCATGGCCGACTCGAGGCGGCATCCCGCTGCGATCAGGGCCATGCCCGTGCCGGGTGCCGAGTACCACAAACAGCCCTTCGATCCGATCCGCGACCAGACGTGCTTCCCGATTCCGGACAGCGAGATCGACAACAACCCGAACCTCTCAGGCTGACGAAGCACGGCGCTTGGAGTGGCATGAGGCCCTGGGGGCTCGGCGGGGCGGACCGCTCGCCGGGCCCCCAGGGTATCTGAGCCCGGGGCCCCGAGGGACGGGCTCGCGTTCTCTTCCCTCGTGCAGGGGCGAATGCAGTGACGGACCAGCGAGTCAACCACCCCCGCCCGGGCGCGCTCGCGCCGGTCCGCCGGTCCTCGGGCATGCTCGTCTTCCTTGCTCTCTTCGTGGCCCCCCCCGACGCGAGGAGCCAGCTCGCTCCAACCACCGAACATTGCATCCGAGTGGAGGTGCGGAACGACCAGTTCCTCGACGTCAACATCCGCCCCTACGTCAACGGGATCGCCGTGGGGGAGAAGCTCTACGTGCAGGGGCTGAGGAGCGGTAGCTTCAGCCTCCGCGCGGCCACGTATCTCAACGCCCAGCTGCAGTTCGCGATCGATCCCGTCGGGTCGTCCGAGGTCCACTTCGTGCCCGGCCACAGCGGCCTGCACATCGCCTCCACGTCGACCCTCGTGGAGATCCGCGTCGCGAGCCGCATTTGGCTTTCCACCCTCTCCCTCGTCGATCTCGAGGACCCGCCGTCCGGCTGTCCTCCTCCCCGCTAGGCGGCGCGTTCGGGACGAGAGATCGATCCCGCACACCTCGATCCTTCTCGGGTTCAGACCTCCGGGCGTTCCGTGAGACCGCTCCGGAGCCTGCTAGCCCGGATTTCTCAGTGCGCCGTGGAAAGGCGCGCTTTCCTGGTGGGTGCGAATCCCACCCAGCAACTGTCGCTCCAGCTGGTAGCGGCCAGAGCGGTTCGCGGAGGTAACGACATGGACTGAAGCACTCTGGCGAAAGGGCCGCCTTGGGCGGCTCAGCGACCATGCGGGCCGGAACGCGAGTGAACGCCGAGCAGGCCTCGAAACGGGCGTTGCGGAAGCCGACCCTCCTGAGAATAGGGGAAGGCCGCCGGCTGGCCGGGAAGAGAGCGACGAGGGCACCGGCCGGCTTCCGCCGGGGTAGTGGCGCCGGCACGCATGGAAGGATGGAAGGCGCAGCAACACGGGAAGCCCTGCCGGTGCCGGGCACACGGCAACCGGAACCCCGCGAGGGGCAGGCCGGGCCGGGCAGGGTGGCGGATGGGCCCGTAGTACCGGGGACGCGGGGTAATGCCCGCCGAGGAAAGGGGCCCTGAGTTGGGAACGGTACGGAAAGGAGGCAGGGACATGACCACTGGCGCGAGCCTAACAGGGTCGGTGAGCGTTCGGAAACTCCAGACCGTGCTACATGCGAAAGCGAAGGAAGAACCCGGACGGCGATTTCACGCCCTTGTCGACAAGGTATGGCGGGAGGACTTCCTGCTGGCGGCATGGGGGATGGTCCGCGGCGCAACGGCGGAGCGGCTGGAGTGGATGGTGTGACGGTCGCGGATGTCAAGGCGCACGGAGTGGAACGCTGGGTCGGGGAACTGTCGCGGGACCTGAAGGAAGGCACCTACAAGCCGAGTCCGGTGCGCCAGGTGCTGATTCCGAAGAAGCAGCCGGGGAAGTTCCGTCCCCTGGGCATCCCATGCCTGAGGGACCGGGTTGCGCAGACGTCGGCAATGCTGGTGCTGGGGCCGATCTTCGAGGCGGACCTGGAGCCGGAGCAGTACGGATACCGGCCGGGACGAAGCGCCAGGGACGCGGTCAGGCGGGTCCACCGCCTGCTGCACACGGGCCGTAACGAAGTGATCGATGCGGACCTCTCGAACTACTTCGGCGAAATACCGCACGCCGAGTTGATGAAGAGTGTTGCCCGGCGCGTGAGCGATGGGCGGATGCTCGGACTCGTCAAGGCGTGGCTGGAGATGCCGGTGGTCGAGGAGGACGGGGAGGGCGGCACGCGCCGCACGAACCGGGCGCGAAAGGAACGGAAAGGGACCCCGCAGGGGGCTCCGATCTCGCCGCTGTTGAGCAACATCTACATGCGGCGGTTCATCCTTGGCTGGAAGGCGCTGGGCCATGCCCGGCGCTTCAGTGCGGAGATCGTGAACTACGCGGACGACTTCTGTGTGCTCGGAAAGGCACCGGCGGCGGAGATGCTGGCGGCGGTCAACCGGCTCATGGAACGACTGAAGCTACCGGTCAACGCACGGAAGACCCGATGCCTCCGATGCCCCGAGGAGCCGATCGAGTTCCTTGGATACCGCATCGGCTGGAACTATCGTCCGACGGACGGAAGCCGGTACATCGGCACCCGGCCCAGCAAGGCGAGCATTCAAAGCATACGCCGCAGGATCAGGGCGCAAACGGAGCCACGGTACGAAGGCTGTCCAGCAGAGGAGGTCGTAGGGCGTCTCAATCGGATGCTGTCCGGATGGGCAAACTACTTCACACTCGGCCAGGTCAGTCCGGCCTACGCGGCTGTGGATGCGTACGCGGCCCTGCGGCTGCGACAGTGGTTCTGCCGGAAGCACAAGGTGAAGTCAGGAAAATACGTGCGATTTTCCCACCGATGGCTGTGGGAGGAATGCGGCCTCACGCGCCTTGCGCTAACGACACGACACCTTCCGTGGGCGAAGGCATGATCCCGGCTGAGAGCCGGACGCGGGAGATCCGCACATCCGGTTCGATGAGCGGGGGCTGGAAACGTGACTACGGGAGCCGGTCTGCGGCCCGGAGCGAAAGCGACGGAATAGCCACCGGACCCTACGGTCGGCGCGCCAGCCCTCGACTCTACCCTGCCAATGCGTGGTAGATCGGCGTGAGCTCCCACGCCATGGAATCGTCGAAGACCGGCGTGGCCGGATTCAGGGGAATCGCTCCCGCAACGCGGTCCGGCATCGCGTGCGCGATTGCGATGGCAAACATTCCGCCGTTCGAATTGCCCATCACGACGAACCCGTCGAGTTGCAGGTGGTCGGCGAGCTGTTCCACGTCCTTGTAAAAGCCGGCAACGGAGTAGTCAGGATCCGGGGTCGACCCGCCGGCGCCCGGACGGTCGACGGCGATAATGCGAACCCCGGCCTCGAGCGCCTCGCGATGATACACCAGTCCCGACAGATGCGACGCGCCGCCGCCGTGCAATTCAATGAGCGGCACGCCGTCCGGATCTCCGTTTTCGGCCCAGGTCAATGTCCGGCCGTCCTGCAGGATCAGCGCGTGCAAAAGGCTTGTGTCACCGGCGATTTCGACCAGTGGACGGTAGGGGCGCGGGTCGGCGTCGGTACAGCCGAGCACCCCCGCAGCGACCGCGAAAGTCATGCTCAAGATCCTTTGCATCATGCCCTCAGCGGTCGACTCCCGGGACGGGAGCGTTCAACAGGTGTCTCACCAGGTAGTTCTTCTTCAACTCCATGCTGTACTCGCCGGTCTGGCCGAACACCCCGTGGCACGTGTTGGCGTAGACCATCATGTCGTGCTGGATCCCGGCCCGGACGAGCGTCTCCGACATCTGGAAGAGGTCGGCCTGTGTGCCGGTGTCGTTGATCCCGCCGGTCAGCAGCGGCTTCCCCTTCAGACCGGGCGCCATTCGGAAGAAATTCGCGGCCTCGTAGCGCTCGTGGTTCTCCTGGGGCATGCCGAGATACGGCTCGTAGAGGTGGAAGGCGTACATGTCGTACCCGGGGACCTCGCTGATGCAGACCTTGTAGAGATCGGGCTCCTGGAGGATGGCGCGGGTCGAGTAATACCCGCCCCACGACCCCCCCATGATCGCCACGCGGTCGCCGTCGAGGAAGTCATGGCGGTCGATCAGCTGCCGGATCGCGGCTGCGTGGTCTGCGACCACGGGCTTGCCCCAGTTCCCGACGATCACGTCATGGAACGCCTTCGAACGTCCGGGCGTCCCCCGGGCGTCGAGAACCACGACCACGAACCCCACGTTGGCCAGGGCGCGGTTGAAGTTGCCGATCCGGGCGAGGTCGCTCCCGAGGCCGGGGAACTGCTCACCCCCGAAGTCCATGGGCCGCATGGTGGTCTGAGGGCCGCCGTAGATGTATTCGACCACCGGATAGCGCCGCGAAGGATCGAAGTCGTAGGGGAGATACATCGTCACCCACAGGTCGGTTTCCCCGTCCGCCGCCTTAACCACGACTTCGCGCGGCGGAGTCCATCCCACCTGCTCCAGCCGGCCGATGTCCGCTTCCGACAGCGTGAGCACCCGCTCGCCGTCGGCGCGGCGCAGCACGGAGCGGGGCGGGGTGTCCACCGACGAATAGGTGTCTACGAAGTACCCGTAAGAGGGCGCCATGGCCACGGTGTGACGGCCCTTGCCCTCGGTGAGCTGCGTCCGGTCCGCGCCGTCGAGGGTCACCCGGTTCAGGTGGAGGTCGTACGGTCGCTCCGGGTCGGTCTGCGCCGTGAAGTATACCCACCCGTTCTCCTGGTCGATGCCGACCACCTCCTCGACGGGAAACTCGCCTTGAGTGAGTTGGCGAACCGGATTGCCGTCCAGGTCGTACAGATACAGGTGCCGCCACCCGTGCCGTTCGGAGACCAGAATGAACCCGGACGCGTCGGGCAGCAGCCAGAAGCCCGTCCGCGAGCCCCAAACCGAATCGTGGTGGTGGGTCACGAAGGTCTCGGAGGCCTCGGTGGCAAGGGTGCGCACCGCACCGGTCAAGGCGTCGGCGGCCTGGACGTCGACACGGTCCATCAAGCGGCTGTAGCGCGCGAACACGACCTCGGAGCCATCGGGCAGCCAGGTCAGCACCCGGTAGTAGTAGTCCGCGGTTGTATCCTGTGCCACTGGCATCGGTGTGCGCGTGTGCAGGTCGAGGATATGGAGTCGAGTGTCGTAGAGTTTGCCGCCGGCGAGCATTGTGGGTATGAACTCGGCCTCTTCGAGCGGCTTCAGCCATTTGATGGTCGGGATCCGGGGCATGCCGTGCGAGCTGATCCTGGCCACCACCAGACGCTGCGAGTCCGGCGACCACGGATTCCACAGCGACGTTTCCACGTCCCACTGCACGAACGTCTGCCCCTCCACGGTGAACTGCACGGAAGACGGGCCGGCAAAGGCCAGCTGGCGGAACGGCACGCCCAGGCCCGCGGGCTCGTGCCCCAGCGCTTCGGTCAGCGCCGCGCGCAAACGGGGCGTGTCGAACAGTTCCTCGACGACACCCGTCGTGGGATCGACCCGGTGAATGACCGTGTTCTGCGGCCCGCCCTCCGCATACCAGAAGCTGTTGCCGTCGGGCATCCAGTTGGGGGTGACGCGGCCACCTTCGATCAGCGAGCCGAAGTCGAGGTAGCGCTGGTAGGCGGCCTCCCGTTCCGGGGCAACCTGCGTAGAGGCCGGCGGAACAGCGCCCGCCAACAGCAGCAGGGCATGGATCAGGGGACGCGAGGACCGGACCATGGCTTCCTCCAATGCTCTTTACGGACTGAATGCACCCCTCTACCCTGCAAGGGAAAAGAGACCTCAGGCAAGGAGCGGCAAATGCGGAATGACATGTGGGTGTTGGCGGCTGCGACAGCGGTCGCGCTCCAACCCGGCCAGGCGCCCGCCCAGGACCGGAGCGCACTTTCGGACGAGGTGCAGTCCTATTTGAGCGTCTCGGCGCCGGTCGTGGCGCTCGAAAACGTGCTCCTCTTCGACGGCACGGGCGGGCCCGCGCAGGCCGGACAAACCATCGTCATCCGCGGGAACCGCATCGAGGCCGTGGGTGCATCGGGCTCGGTCGACATTCCCGCCGACGCGGAGCGGCTGGACCTCGCGGGCCATTCGGTGATGCCCGGCATGGTCGGTCTCCACGACCACCTGTACTACTACCAGAACGCCCCGCGCGTGGCGCAGATGCAGTACTCGGGGCCGCGCCTCTACCTGGGGGCCGGCGTCACGACCGTCCGGACGACGGGCAGCATGTCACCCTACCAGGACATCGCGCTCAAAGGCTCGGTCGAGCGGGGTGAGACCCCCGGCCCCCGCATCGTGATTACGGCGCCGTACGTGATCAGCCCGGGGCCGGACGAGCGGCTCAGGGACCTCGGCATGTACGTGATCCGGGACGAGGAGTCGGCGCGCCGGTACGTCCGCTACTGGGCCGCGGAAGGCGCGGAGTGGGTCAAGGTGTACACGCAGATCTCGCGGGAGGCGCTGGGCACCATCATCGACGAGGCCCACAAGCAGGGCATGAAGGTCATGGGCCACCTGTGCTCCGTGAGTTTCCGCGAGGCCACCGCGCTCGGCATCGACAACCTGGAGCACAGCCTTTGGGCCAACTCGGACTTCGATTCAACCCGCGAGCCCGACAAGTGCAGTCCGAACCTCGCCTTTTCGCTGGCAGAGCTCGATGTGAACAGTCCCGCCGTGGCTGTCACGATCGAGGAGATCATCGATGCGGGCGTGGCCATCACCTCGACGCTGGCCGTTGCGGAGCAGGCGACTCCGGCCGTCCCCGATCTCACGGCGAGGGATCTCGAGGCGCTCCCCGCTCACGTGGTTCAGACCGAGATGGAGCGCCGACGGGTGATTCGGTCGGGGAGAACGGAATGGATGATCGACCTCCTGCACAACATGTTTGCCTTCGAGCGCCGCTTCGTGGAGGCGGGCGGACTGCTCGCGGCGGGCGTCGACCCCGCCTGGGGCGCGCTCCCCGGCTACGGCGACCAGCGCAATTTCGAACTCTTCGTGCAGGCGGGCTTCGACGCGGCCACGGCCGTGCAGATCGTCAGCGCCAACGGCGCGAAGGTGATCGGGATCGACGACGAGGTGGGCACGGTGGCCGTGGGCAAGCTCGCCGACCTGATCGTGATCGAGGGCGACATTGGCCGTACCGCGTCCGACATCCGCAACGTGCGGCTCGTCTTCAAGGACGGTCTGGGCTACGACGCGAAGAAGCTCACCGATGCGGTGAAGGGGCTGGTCGGGATGCGGTGACGCCGCGCGGCGAGAACACTCGGATCATCTCGATGAGAAAGGCAAACAGCCGTGAGCGAAAGGCGTATGAAAAGCGACTTGAGGCGGATTGACCGGATGAAGGATGAGGATATCGACTACTCGGACATCCCCGAGCTCGACGCCGAATTCTTCGCCACGGCACGCGTGGTGGTTCCGCCTGGTAAGAAGCAGGTAACGGTGCGTCTGGACAGAGATGTCCTGGCGTGGCTGAAGGCCCAGGGCAGAGGGTACCAGACCCGGATCAACGCCATTCTGCGGGCGTACTACGAGGCGCAACAGAGCCGGAGCGCTCGCTCGCGCCGAGGACAGGGTTGACTCGACGAATCTCCCTCCCCGAGCGCGGCGCGAAGGGGGGAGAATGAGTGTCTCGCTGCGCGCAAGCCTCTCCGTCATTCGCTCATGATTCCAGCCTTCAAAACATGCACATGGCATGCCCCCGATCCGACACCCAGCCCCGTCGCGTCCGACCATGCTACTCATGCTTGCGCCGGGATGTGCCCCAAAATAGCTTCCCACCTTCCCCAGGGAGCCTGTGGCGTAGCGGGTTGACTGTGATGATCGAGCAACTTCCGGTAGCCGGTGCCGCAGGCCTATTCTCCCATCAACTGCTCGAACCTTGTCTGGGCGTCCAGAGGTGTCGCCCTTCTACCCTTCTCCATAGGAGATGACGCATGACTCTACTTCGTAAGACCGGAGTCCTCGTGGCGCTGCTGGCTCTCGCCGTACCCGCTAGCGCCCAGGAGCGCGGCTCAGTAAGCGGGACTGTGCGGGAGGCGGCCACAATGGCGCCTCTCGCCGGTGCGCAGATGCAGATCGATGGTACGAACTTCGGTGGCCTGACGACCGCCGAAGGCCGTTTCCTCATCCTCAACATCCCTCCCGGGACGTATACCTTGCGCGCGACTTTCATCGGCTACGGCCCCGTCGCACACGAGTTTACCGTTGCCGGCGGCGGAACTGCCGAGCTGGACTTCGAGCTCGCTACGTCGGCCCTCGCGCTCGACGAGCTCGTAGTCACGGCCACCGGCCAGCAACGCAAGCGGGAACTCGGAAACGCGGTGGGAGACATCGACGTGACCGAGGTCCGCGACATAGCCCCGATCAACAACATCTCCGACCTCCTGCAGGGACGGTCGGCCGGGGTTCAGGTATTCAGCTCCGCGGGCACCTCGGGAGTGGGTTCCCGAATCCGCATCCGGGGATCGAGTTCGATTTCCCTGTCCAACGAACCGCTGATCTATGTGGACGGAATCCGGGTGGACAACCGCATGAGCGGCCTTGGAGCCGGGGGCCAGGAAGCCTCCCGTCTCGACGACTTCAATCCCGAGGACATCGAGTCGATCGAGATTGTGAAAGGCCCATCGGCGGCGACTCTGTACGGCACCGAAGCCGCCAACGGCGTAATCCGGATCACTACGCGTCGTGGACTTCCAGGAGACACGCGCTGGAACATCTGGACCGAAGGCGGCGTGATCCAGGAGCCGAACACCTACCCGCTGAATTTCGCGGGGCTCGACGCGGCCGGAGGCACTTACGCGCGGGCATGCCGCCTGAACGAGGTCGCCCAGGGGCTTTGCAACCAGACGTCGGTCGAGTCCTACCAGGTTCTGCACGACCCGGCGCTGTCCCCGATCGACGACGGCAACCGTCGGCAGCTCGGTGTGTCCCTGACGGGAGGTTCCGAACGGATCAACTACTACATTGCGGCCGAGCTCGAGACGGAAGTGGGACCGTACTCCCTGCCGCAACCCGACCGCGAGGATCTGGAGGCGCGCGGTGTCCCGATTACCAGCGAGGTCGAACGCCCGAACCAGCTCGAGCGCAAGAACCTGCGGGTCAACCTGAACAGCCAGGTGGCCGACCGCGTCACCTTGTCGCTCCAGATGTCCTATCTGGACAGCCACTTCGCCTACATGGGGAACGACAACAACTCGTTCGGCTTCCTGCCGAGTGCCTTCTTCGGCGGATCGAACCCTGACCGGGCCTGGGGATTCCAGCGTCCGGCACAGCTCTTCGGCCGGACTTTCTACCAGGACACGAACCGCCTCACTGTCGGCAGCACCGTTACCTGGGATCCGTTCCAGTGGCTGTCAGTCCGTGGCACCGGTGGTATCGACTACTACAACCGGGGAGACATCTCCTTCTTCGCGCGCGACATCGGCGTTCCCGGCGACCGCGACCTCGGGCGAAAGGACACCGACTACCTGAACCAGTGGCAGTACACGCTGGACATGAGTAGCACAGCATCCTTCGATCTGCCCGGGTCGATCACCTCGAGATCGACCCTGGGAGTGCAGTACTTCGAGAATCAGTTCCAGGGTACCAGTGCCTGGGGCATCGATATCGTGAACGGCGGCTCGTCGATCGGTCTGGCCGCCGAGACCTTTTCGAGTGAATTCCACACCTTCGAGAAGACCGCCGGACTCTTCATCGACCAGCAGTTCGGCCTGAACGACCGCCTCTTCGTCACCGGCGCGATCCGCGCGGACGACAACAGCGCCTTCGGTCAGGACTTCGATCTCATCTTCTACCCCAAGGCGAGCCTCTCCTGGATCGCCTCGGAGGAAGCGTTCTTCCCGCAGATCCCGTTCCTTGACCAGCTGCGGTTCCGCGGTGCCTGGGGCAAGTCCGGCCTGCAGCCGGGATCGGACGACGCGATCCGGACGCTGTCAGCGACGGCGATCACGACTCCGGGCGACGAGACGAGTTCCGGCGTGTCGATCGGGAACATCGGCAACAGCCTGCTTGAGCCCGAAAGGTCCAGCGAAATCGAGCTGGGCTTCGACGCCGAGGTTGCCGGCGGGCGCGCTGGACTCGAATTCACCTATTACGACAAGCGAACGGATGGGGCGCTGATCACCGTGCCATTGGCCCCGTCACTCGGCGCGAGCGCGTCGCGATGGATCAACATCGGCGAGGTACAGAACCGCGGCTTCGAGGCCACGCTGACAGCCGAAGTCGTGAACGTCGACCAGTTCGGTTGGGACGTGACCTTCTCCGGTTCGATCAATCAGAACGAGCTGCTCTCGCTGGGCGAGGGGACCGAGCCGATCGGTTCGCAGACCCGCTTCGTGCCCGGATTCCCGCTCGGCGGCCAGTGGGACCGTCCGATCCAGAGCTGGAGCGACACCGATGGCAACGGCATTCTCACGCCGGACGAGCTCGTGATCGGTGACACGATCGAATACATCGGTCCGGGGCAGCCGGAGAACCAGCTGACGATCAGTTCGAACTTCCAGATCCTCGAGAACATCAACGTCTACGGACTCCTCGACTATCGGGGCAACTACATCGCCTACAACAACACGGAGCGGTTCCGTTGCCGCTTCCGACTGTGCCAGGCGCTGATCGATCCGGGGACACCGATCGACGAACAGGCTCGCGCGGTGGCGTCGCTGCTGCATCCGAGCCAGACGGTCTGGGGGTACATGGAAAGGGGTGACTTCTGGAAGCTTCGCGAGGTTTCGGTAAGGTACGATCTGCCGGACTTCATCATGACCCGGATCGGCGCGTCCCGCGGCTCGCTCACCGTGTCGGGACGCAATCTGGGAGTGTGGACGGACTACACGGGGATGGACCCCGAAATCAACTGGAACGGATCGGGTGACAACTTCGGCATCTCGGAGTTCCTGACCCAGCCTCCGGTCCGCTACTACACCGTCCGCCTCAACCTCACCTTCTGACAGGAGACCGACCAATGAAGTATCTGAACAAGACGGTTCGGCCGTTCCTGGTGATTCTGGTGGCGACCGGCTTCGCGGCGTGCGACACCGACCAGCTTCTTAACGTGGTCGACCCCGATATCGTAACGCCCGGCGACGTTGTGGGAGAGAAGGGTGCCGAGCTGTACTGGGCCGGCGCCGTCGGCCTCTTCGCCAATGCCTATTCCAGCGGCGGCGGCGGACAGGTGGTCTACTCGGGAATGATATCCGACGAGTTCCATCTCTCCGGCACCTTCCCGACTCGCAACGAAGTGGACCGGCGCGAGATGGACGACCGCAACGGGACACTTCTGGGCCAGTACCGGACCTACCACAGGGCCCGGGTAGGGACCAAGAACGCCGCCGAGCGGATGGCTGAGCTTCTGCCCGGTGACAGCCGCATCGCCGAGATGTGGAACATGAACGCGTTCGTCAACCTCTTCTTTGCGGAGAACTACTGCTCCGGCGTCCCCTTCAGCGACACGCCCAACGAGGGCGACATCGTGTACGGCGACCGGCAGACGACGCAAGAGATCTACGACGCTGCACTTGCTTCCTTCGGGGCTGCGGACCAAGCGGCGGGCGGCGACGCAAATCAAAAGAATCTGGCGGCGATCGGGATCGCGAGAACCCGCCTCAACATGAACGACTACGCCGGCGCCGCGAGCGCGGCCGCTACAATTCCCGCCGATTGGGAATATTATGTCCGAAGCAAGCAGGGCGGGGACTTCGGACAGCGGAATGCCATCTTCGAACTCAACCAGCGCCAGCGTCGCTGGTCGATTTCCGACGCCGAGGGAGAGAACGGTGTGGCGTTCCGATCAGACGATGATGTGCGCGTGCCGTGGGAGGACAGCGGAGGCCCGGGCTTCGACCAGGAGACACCGCTGTTCCACCAGCTCAAGTACACCTCCGAGGAGTCCGATGTCGTGCTCGGCAGCGGGCTCGAGGCCCAGCTCATCAAGGCCGAGGTCGAGCTGAGCAACGGCGGCCCGTGGCTTGCCACGCTGAATGCGCTACGCGAGGGCGTGGGGCTGCCGGCCCTGTCCGATCCCGGTGACCGCGATGGACAGGTCAGGATGCTCTTCGAGGAACGCGCCCGTTGGCTGTTTGGGACCGGGCATCGCCTGGGCGACCTGCGCCGACTTGTGCGCCAGTACGGCTATAACCAGGCAGAGGTGTTTCCGACCGGCAGCTTCTTCAAGGGCGGCGCGTACGGGAGCGACGTGAACTTCCCGATCCCGTTCGAGGAACACGAGAACGAAGCGTTGTCCGGGCTGGAAGGGCAGTCGCTGTGCCTTGACCGCGAAGCCTAGTCAGCCAGGGCTGACTTCCACAGCCTGCCCGTAAACAGGCGGGCAAGAGGGGCGTTCCGCTGCGAGGCGGGGCGCCCCTCGGTCATGTGCCGGTACGGGTCCGGATCAGAATCACCCCGTCGCCCGCATTGGTGCCGTAGTATGTAGTCGCGTGCACGCCGGTGAGCACCTGGATGCGCTCGATGTCTGCGGCCGGAAGCGCGTCCAGGAGGCTGAGGTCGCGAACCTGGACCCGGTCTAGGTAGATCGGCATGTCTTCGACGAGGGAGATGCTGGAGTAACCCCGTCGGTGAACACGGGCGGGACCACCGCGCGAGGTTTCCCCGAAATTCGCATAGCGGACCGTTCGCCGCAGTGCTTCCCACATGGTCTTTGCCTCGGACGCAAGGACTTCGTCGGCCGTAATCACGGTGCCCGCCTGGGCATCCGGCAGGTTCGGACGCGGGCGAATGCCACAGGCCGCAAGCAGCAGTACGACCGACACGGTCAAGACAACTCGAGAACGGACCACGCCATTTACCTCACATTCACCGGCTACGCCACACGCGTCGGGAACGGCCGATCCCGGTGCACCCGGCGCTCCGCTTCGCGCAAGTCGCCCTCCTCCGCCAGGAAGATGTTGGGCACGTATGACTTGCGGATTCCGGTCGATTATGGGAACCAGATGCTCTGAATCTGCACCATGATCCGGCGTCCCGCCAGAACATCGAGGCTCTGCCACACGTTCGAGCCGGTCTGGAAATGCTAAACAATATTGTTTAGTGTCCTGCGCTCGCCGACATCGGCCTTGATCCGACACCTGTTATCGTCCGTGGGTCCGGCCTCTTCTTCGTCAGCCGCCAAGGAAGGTGTCACATGACCTGGCTTACCCGCCGGGAAGCGACGATCCCACGCTTCCTCTCCGTATTTCTCCTGCCGTGCCTTATCGTCTTCGTGCCACGGCAGAGCCCCGCACAAACCGCAGAACCGTTCCTGTCCCTCGGGGAGACGCGCGAACTCCAATCCAACGTGCTCGGCGAGCGGCGTGAGATCATCGTGGGCCTGCCGGCCGGTTACGAGAGCGGGGACGAGACGTATCCCGTGGTCTATCTCCTGGACGGCCCGTCCCACTTCCACCACACGACGGGAACGGCCCGATTCCTGGCCAGAAACGGGCGCATGCCGGACGTCATCGTCGTGGCCATTCCCAATACGGACAGGACGCGTGACCTGTCGCCGCCCATCCACTCCGACTCGGTCCCCGCGCGCTCGAACGCCGGGGGAGCAGACAACTTCCTGGAGTTCATCGGTGGCGAACTGATGCCGTTCATCGACGAGCGCTACAGGACACGACCGTACACCATTCTCATCGGGCACTCGCTCGGGGGACTGTTCGCGAATCACGCTCTGGTGCATCGGCCGGACGTGTTCGACGCGTACATCTCGATCAGTCCGAGTCTGTGGTGGGACGAGCAGCGGCTGGTGGCCCAGGCCGATTCCGCGTTCGACCATGTCGGCGACCTGGTCGGCGATTTCTACATGACCATGGGGAACGAGGGCGGTGCGATGCTCGGTGGCGCGCTCAAGTTTGCCGGCGTTCTCGAGGCGAAGGCTCCGGAGGATTTCCGGTGGGATTTCAAACTCATGGAAGAGGAGAGCCACGGTTCCGTGCCGCACAGATCGACCTACTACGGGTTCGAGAAGATCTTCGACGGTTGGAATCTGCACGATCCGGTCGGCCTCTACGTGGCGGGTGGCCTGGAGGCCGTCGACCGGCACTTCGCACGCGCATCGGCGAGGTTCGGATACGAAAGGACACCGTCGACAGGCGTCCTCGGCCGGATCGGGGGCAGGGCGCTTGAAGACGGGAACGCTGCCGACGCGGAGACCATCTTCTCACGCGTGGTCGAGATGGACCCCAACCTGGCGCCGGCGCACAACGGACTGGCTGAAGCGCACGCCCTGATGGGCCACCGGGACCTGGCGATCGAACACTATCGGCACGCCCTTCGGGTCGACCCGAGGAACGGTCCGGCCCGTGAAAAGCTGACGGAATACGGTGTCGACCTCTCCGACTTCCCCGAGACCGTGGACGTGCCGGTCAGCGTGTTGGAGTCGTACGTGGGCACGTATGTCGTGCCCGACGATCCGGATGAGAGGCTTCGATTCCTCCTCGCGGAAGAGGAGCTTGTGGTGGAACTCGAGGGTAGCACGTACGAGCTGTACGCGACATCGATGAATCGCTTCAAGGTGGCGGTCGTGCCGGTATTCCTGACCTTCCACACCGACGAATCCGGGAACGTGACTGGGCTCGTGATCGACCAGGCCGGCGAGAAGACCGAGGCGGTTCGTGTGAATTAGGGTCAGCAGCGCGATGGGCGCCTAGACACCGAATTGACGGAGGTGATGGTCAAGGTGTTCCCAACACAGTCGTCTCCACTCTTGCCCCGGGATCGAACCGAACCAGGGATGGGTGCCCCACGCTTCGACAGGACGCCTGTTGCCCACCCGGTCGACCAGAGCATGAACTGAACCGATATCGTCGCTCCACTCGCTTGGAGCCGTCGTCATCATTTCGGGTGGGGCGACGATCCTGGCCTTGGGCCATGGTATCCAGTGGACAAGAAGTTGCCGGCCGAGTTTGAACCGGAGCAGTCCGGGGTGCACCTCCAGAGCCCGGTTGCCCAACCTTACCGCAATCCCGCCGGGGCGGACCTCGATGTCGCCAAGAGCGACGCGTAGATGGTCTGCAACGTGGCAAAGCATCTCCCTCACCGACATCGTGCCCCAGTGAGGCACGCTGGCTGGTGAGAGCTGGTCGAGTCGCGCATGGATCCCGGCACGGGCGGCGCGGCTGAAAAGGGTAGGGCTCATGGTACCTGGCTGTCATGGGACTCTCTACGGGCCACACCCCGCCAATCTACGCGCACGCAGGCCAAAGCGCGCGCGCGCGTAGAGCGCGCGTAGAGGGCAGGATTGATTCGGGGTCTCGTAGTGCGAACCCCCTCTCCGTCCATATCCTGAGGGCTGCTGCAGGGTACACTTCGACGAATCGGTCGTCGCGGCTCCGTCTCTCAACCAGGGCGTCCGGCATTTCGAGGCCACCGGCGATCACGACTCGTCGCAGCCGTGAACACTAAACAAAGTAGTTTAGCGTTCCTGCACTGAAGCACCGTTGCGGCCCAACTGACGTGCGAGTATCCTCCCGAAAACATCAGTCGGACAGTATCTCCGCCTGGACCGAGGGACGGTGAAATGACCACGAAACAGATCGCACGGAACTATTGGCTGCTCGGCGTCCTCGCCGCGCCCGCCCTTTCCCCAACCCCGGCCTCCTCCCAGGTCCCCGCGGAGACGGAAGCCCGGCTCCGGTCGATCTTTGAGGCGCGAGACTTCGACGCCCGTTCCTTCCAGGCGACGTGGCTGTCCGACGGATCCGGATACACGACCCTGGAGACCCCTTCGGGGGCGTCGAAGCAGGAGCTGATCCGCTACGATGCTGCGAGCGGCGACCGGACGGTCCTCGCCTCCCTCTCCGACCTCACCCCTTCGGGCGCTTCCGAGCCCTTGAGCATCTCCGGCTATCAGTTCGCCCCGGACGCCGGTTGGGTGCTCCTCCAAACCGGGGGGGACGGATTCTGGTTGTTCGACGCGTCAGCGTCCACGCTGAAGAAGGTGGACGGGGGAGGCGGCAACACGATCTCTCCGGAGGGCGGCCGGATCCTCTTCAGCCGTGACCGGGACCTGCACGCGTATGACCTGGAGGCCGACGAAACCACCCGGTTGACCTGGACTACGGCCGAACAGATTTCCAATGGCCGGGCGGTATGGAGCCCCGATGGAAAGCGGATTGCTTTCGTCGAGTCCGACGCCTCCGGGGTGCGGATGAGGTCCATGCTCGTCCCCACCGATCCCTCGTATCCCGAGCTCAGGCAGGTCCGATTCGCGAGGGTGGGCGAGACCATCGCCAAGCTCCGGGTGGGAGTGGTGGACGCCCGGGGCAGGGAAGTCCGCTGGGTCTCCATCCCGTCCCCGAACGAGGGCTTCTATCTCGGGCAGGTGGGCTGGGCCGGGAACTCGGAAGAGTTGCTGGTGGAGCAGTTCAGCCGGTTTCGGGACGAACGGACCTTCTTCGTCGCCAATGTGACCACGGGTGCGGTGGACCGGATCTACCACGAGTCCGACCCGGCGTGGGTGATCGCCAGCTATCGCCTGAACGCCGGCCTCGAGTGGATCCAGGGGGGCGACTCCTTCCTCTTCCTGACCGAAAGGGACGGGTGGCGGCACGCTTACGTGTACTCGCGCGGGGGACGGGAGGAGCGACTCCTGACCCCGGGGCCCAGCGACGTCGTGGAGCGGGGGCCGGTCGATGAGCGGGAGGTCGACGAGGCGGAGGGCTGGTTCTATTTCTTCGCCTCGCCCGACGACGCCACCCAGCGCTACCTCTATCGCGTCCGGCTGGACGGCGCCGAAGCGCCCGAGCGAGTCACCCCCGAAGACCAGCCCGGAACCCACTTCTACGACTTCTCCCCCGGCCATCGGTGGGCGTTTCACACGTATTCAACCTTCGACACACCCCCGGTAACCGCACTGGTCAGCCTTCCGGACCACCGTGTCGTTCGAGTCCTGGAGGACAACGCCGAGCTGCGGCGCCGGGCCGAGGCCACGATCTCCCACCCCACGGAGTTTCTGCAGCTGGATATCGGGGACGGCGTGGTGATGGATGCGTGGATGATCAAGCCGCACGACTTCGATCCCTCGAACCAATACCCTGTGTTCATCTACGTCTACGGGGAACCGCACGGCCAGACCGTGCTCGACCGCTGGTCGACCCGGAACAACTACCACCGCGCCATCGCGGACCTCGGGTACCTGGTCGTATCCATCGAGAACCGCGGCACGCCGGCGCCGAAGGGAGCGGCGTGGCGGAGGGCGCCCTTCCCGACAATCGGCGTGCAGTCGACGGAGGAGCATGCGGCGGGAGTCCGCGAGCTTGGCAGGGTCCTTCCGTACGTCGATCTGTCCAGAGTGGGGATCTGGGGGTGGAGCGGCGGTGGATCGAACACCCTGAATTCCCTGTTCCGCAAGCCCGATGTCTACCACGTGGGGATCGCCGTAGTCCCCAAACCCCAGCCGCATCTCTACAACGCGTGGTTCCAGGAGATCTACATGGAGACCCTGGAGACGAACCCGAACGGGTACCGCGTCTCCGCGCCCATCAACTACGCCGAGGGGCTCGAGGGCGATCTGCTCATCATTCACGGAACCGGGGAGACCAACACGCATCTGGAGATCGTGGAGGGACTGGTGGACCGTCTCGTGGAGCTCGGGAAGACCTTCGACTACTTCACCTACCCCAACCGCAACCACGGATTGTCGGAGGGCGAAGGCACGGCGGTGCATCTTCGCATGCTCATGGTGCGGTATTTGCTGGAGCATCTGCCGGCGGGGCCGGCGCCGCCCGGGATGAGGTAGTTGGGATATCCGTAGCGCCGCCGGGCGACCAGGCACCACGACCAGCGAGCGCCAGCCACCCGCCGGGTTGCGCGGATGGTTTGCCCGCGGGCCAGGACGCGTCAGTATCTCGAGCGAGCCCTTGTACTGCTCTTCGAACGACCGCGTGCGGACCCCGGAGGTCCGCCACCGACAGTGACGATCGACGACACGGACCCGCGCTCCATCTCGGTCTTCACGGACCCTGCCAGCGGTCGAGGTGGGTGGTGCGCTTTACATTGCGACGTGTTGACTCCGGTCCGGACACGTCTATTCCGGTCCGCACGCCGCACCCGCTTCCAGGAAGGACCCGCAGCCATGCCAGGTCGTCGCCTCCCCCATCGTTTCGCCCCGATCCTGATCCTCACCGCGATCTGCGCGCCCCTCCCGGCGGCCGCCCAGGGCACGCTCGCCGACTACCGGCGCGCGGACAGCCTCGGCGATCGACTTCAGGGCCTGGTTGTGGACGCCGCCGAACGCCCCTCCTGGGTCGGCGAGACCACCCGGTTCTGGTACCGGAAGACGGTGGAAGGAGGGCACGGCTTCGTTCTCGTCGATGCCGAGACCCGAGCCCAGGGTCCCGCCTTCGACCACGAGCGGCTCGCGTCGACCCTCTCGGCTCTCCCCGCCTTCGCCGAGGAGTCGATCTCGGCCGTTGAACTCCCGTTCAACCGGATCGAGTTCACGGACGACGAGCAAGCCATCGAGTTCGTCGCGGCGGATCTCACCTGGCGGTGCTACCTGGAGACATATGCGTGCGAGCGCCAGGGGGAGGCGCCCCAACGGCGCGGCGGCGGCGTGGGCCCGAGCGGCGTGTCCTGGTCGGCGGGCCCCGGCCAGCTTTGGCGGAACCTGAGCACGGAACCGATCCTCTCGCCGGACAGCACCCGCGAGGTCTTCATCCAGAACTACAACGTGGCATTCCGGGAAGCGGGTGCGGACGCCGGCGACTACACCATGCTCACCTGGGAGGGCACACCCGGAAACACCTATACCGACCGGTCCATCGTCTGGTCGCTGGACTCCAGGAAGGTGGCGGTGTACAGGGTGGTCCCCGGTCAGGAGCGGTTGGTGCACTACGTCGAATCCTCACCCGAGGACCAACTGCAACCCGTGCACTCGACCTACCTCTACGCAAAGCCCGGCGATCGGCTCGACAAGGAGATTCCGGTGATCCTGGACATCGAATCCGGGCGGCAGATGATCATCGACGACGCCCTCTTCCCCAACGCCTACACGCTGTCCCGGCTGGAATGGAGGGAGGACAGCGAGCACGTCGTGTTCGAGTACAATCAGCGGGGGCACCAGGTGTACCGGGTCATCGAAGTCGACGCCGAGACCGGTCGGACCCGGGCCGTGATCTCCGAGGAGCCCGAAACCTTCTTCAACTACTCCAACAAGCGGTTCCGCCACGACCTTGACGACGGCAGGGAGATCATCTGGATGTCGGAGCGCGACGGATGGAACCACCTCTACATGCTCGACGGCGAGACGGGCGAGGTGAAGCACCAGATCACACAGGGCGACTGGCCGGTTCGGGGCGTGGACAGCGTCGACGTCGAGAACCGCCGGATCTGGTTCCGTGCGAGCGGCATGAACCCCGAGCAGGATCCCTATTTCGTTCACTACTATCGCATCGACTTCGACGGCACCGGGCTGGTGGCCTACACGGAAGCCGACGGGATGCACGAGGTCACCTTCTCCCCGGACCATGAGTTCTACATCGACCAGTGGTCCAGGGTGAATCTCCCGCCTGTCGCCGAACTCCGCAGGACCGCCGACAGGTCCCTGGTCATGGAGCTGGAGCGGGCCGACGCTTCGGCGCTTCTCGCCACCGGGTGGCGGTACCCCGAGGTCTTCACGGCCAAGGGCCGGGACGGGGTAACGGACATCTGGGGAATCATCATCCGCCCCACCAACTTCGATCCGAGTCGGAACTATCCGGTGATCGAGAGCATCTACGCCGGACCCCACGGGTCGCATGTCCCCAAGACGTTCGGCACCCAGACAAGCAGGACCGCCGTGGCCGAGCTGGGGTTCATCGTGGCCCAGATCGACGGCATGGGGACCAACAACCGGTCGAAGGCCTTCCACGACGTGGCCTGGCAGAACATCAGGGACGCCGGCTTCCCGGACCGGATCCTCTGGCATCGGGCCGTGGCCCGCGAATACGACCACTACGACGTGAGCCGGGTCGGGATCTACGGGGGTTCGGCCGGTGGGCAGAACGCCATGGCGGCCCTTCTGTGGCACGGCGACTTCTACGACGTGGCGTTCTCGTCGGTGGGGTGCCACGACAACCGGATGGACAAGATCTGGTGGAACGAGGCGTGGATGGGATGGCCCATCGGCCCGCACTACTCCGAGTCGTCGAACGTGGACAACGCCTGGCGTCTGCAGGGGAAGCTGCTGCTGGTCGTGGGCGAGCTGGACCGGAATGTGGATCCGTCGTCCACGCTTCAGGTCGTGAACGCGCTCATCGAGGCCGACAAGGACTTCGACTTCCTGCTGTTTCCGGGCGGCGGCCACGGGGCGGGGGGTGACTTCGGCGCGAGAAAGCGCAACGACTACTTCGTGAGGCACCTGATTGGCGTCGAGCCGCCGGCGTGGGACCAGTATGTGATCGCCGACACGGAGAGCGGCAGCTGAGGGTGCCGCACGGGTCCTTGCGTCAGCCCTCCGGCGCCAGCGACACCAGCCGGATCACGCGCACGGTCGGCCCTGCCGGTTGTGAGATCACGGAATCCGCTTGATGGGCGCCCGGTTGGGACACATGTTCGGACCAACGCGCGAATGACCTGTCACCGCCCCGGCCGAGGAACACGATCATGCCGACATCGACCCGAGAGACTTCGGCTCCCACGCCCCAATCCTCGGGCAGCGCAGCGAATCTCACCCGCCGGGGGTGGCTGGCCGCCACCGGGGCCGGCACCGCGGCCCTGATGCTGAAGCACGACCACTTGCAGGCGCACCAGCGCTCCGGGGCCGGGCCCGGCATGACCTGGGACACGCAGGAGGGGACGGTCGTCTTCACCAACACCACCGTCGCGAACCCCGACGCGGTGCAGGACGACGTGGCCCTGGCCGTCGAGGGCGACCGGATCGCCGCGATCGGCCCCACGGATGAGGTCCTCGCCCAATACCCGAGGGCCGAGCAGTACGACGGTCGCGGCAAGGCGCTCTTCCCGGGCCTGATCAACACGCACGCCCACATGCGCGCCGTCATCGCGCGCGGCTTCAACGAGGACTTCGGCTTCCCCAACACCGCGGGCCTGGCCGTCTCGCCCGCCAGTCTCCTCGAAGGCGACGAGGGCAACCTCATGGTGCAGGTCGCGGCGCTGGAGGCGATCCGCACCGGGACCACGACCATCGTCGAGTACACCGGCAACGTGCAGCGCCAGGCGGCGGTGCTCGCGGACTCGGGGCTTCGGTGCGTTCTGGCGGAAGGGATCCGTGACGCCGAGAACGTTCCCGGCCCCATGTCCACGCGCGCGATCGCGAGGGCGGTCAGCGAGACGCCCCGGTTCTCGGCCAGGTTGCGGGACGAGGGGCTTCAGCGCATCAGCGACCTGTTCACCACCTGGCACGGCGCGCGGAACGGCCGCGTTTCGGTGTTCCCGGCGGCCGCGCTCACCGAGACATCGTCACCCGAACTGCTGCGGGCCGTGCGCGAGTTCGCCGAAACGCACGATCTCGGCTACACGATCCACCTGAACCAGAGCCGCGCCGAGTACGAGTTCATGGTCATGCACCATGGCCTTCGTTCCGGCAGCGTACCTCGACCGGCACGACTTCCTCGGCCCCCGGCTGTTTGCCGCCCACGCCCGCTACGTCAACACCGAAGAGGTCACGCTGCTGGGCAGGTCCGGCACCATCATCGCGCACCAGGCGGGGATGGCCGCGAACCGCGGCATCAGCCCGCCCATTCCGGAGCAGCGGGCGGCAGGCTGCCCCATCGCCCTCGGCACCGACAACAACACCAACGACGTCTTCGAGGTGATGCGCATCGCCATGCTGACCGAGCGGATCCGCCGCAACCGCGACGGGGACGAGGTGCCCGGTCTGCAACCGCAGCCGGAGGATGTCCTGGCCGACTGCACGCAGGGCGGAGCGCTGGCGGTGCAGCAGGCCGACACGCTGGGCACGCGGATCGCCAAGGGCCAGAATCCCGGCAGGAGATCACGTAAAGTCATACAGGACTGCACGATCTGCGCTTCCTGCCGTCTTGCTGGACCTCGCTGGATCGTACCGCGAAAGCGGGAAAAACGGGTTTGAATGGCGGGACCCCTTCAATTCCAAAGCACTCGCACCGTGCTCTGCGGGCAGATCCCCGAGATGTTAGGATCACCCCATTGCGTCATTCGGTCCAACGCGTTACTCATGTTTCGCGGAATGAATGATGAAGCTGCGGATGTCGAAAATTGCCGGTGTCGTTTCGGGCCTGTTGTTACTGACGGTCAGCAGTGCCGTCGCCGACGACTGCGGCGAGGAATGCCACGAGGAGGCCATGGAGATCTGTGGCAGTTGCGAGTTTGTGGACGCAGAGTGGCACGAGGCCAATGAGGCGTGGCAGGACTGCCATGAGGATTGTGGAGCCTGACCACAGCTCAGGCTTGCCCACTCGCGTGTCGTTGACTCCGTCTCCACTCACGTTGATGTGCAAGGGCCACCTTGACAAAGTTCGCAAGCCGTAGGTTCGTGCCGTGCGGCACAGCGGCGGCTCTGATCATCGGCACAAGCTCCTGCGTCGGGCCGGATTCTCGGTCGGCGCAGGAGCTTGTGCATTCAATGGAACCGTTCGCCGAATCCCGGGCTCCCTACAGCCAGTCGCGGGGAATCGCGCTGGTTACGGATTCCGTTGCTTGTGTGGTCGATGGCTACAACGTCGAAGTCTACTGTGCCAGCCCACAGGATCAGATCTGGACGTTTGGACGGCGGGGCGAGGGTCCGGGAGAGTTTCAGGGGGGCCTCCTGCTGCAACGTGGTCCCGGTGGAACGCTCGCGGCGTTCGACCTCCGGTTGGAACGCGTGACGGTCTTCCAAACCTCGAGCACCGGGCCTACCACGCTCGTGTCCTCGTCGTCCATCCCTGGACTGATCCCGGTCACACCACTGTCGTCGACTGTGGCAGGTGCCTACTATAACCGTGAGGCTGGCAGGCGGCATCAGGTCGAAGTGGAAGTCGCCACTGGCCGGTTTGTCTGGGAGCGCTTCTTTTCCCCGGATTTGGCCCAATGCAGGGAAGGGGTTACTCCTGACGCCACGACGCTCGGACGTGGCCATCCGATCCCCGGAGAAGGGTTGATCTTCGTCACTTGCCAAGGACAAAGGATCGTGTGGTTTGCGAACCGGGACGACAAGCTCGCTTCCGCGGTCATCGACTCCCCCACCTACACCGAGAACTATCCTAACGAGCGCGAAGTGGCCGCGTACATCCAGGGGATCAGGGCGATGACGGGCGGGACCGTGGAACCTTCAAGAGCCGATTTGGCCGAGTTCCGGAGCAGGGCGGTGCCGTGGTCCAGGATGTCCGGGCATACAGTTGACGATCAAGGACGGTTTTGGGTGGCGACCACCCGGGATCGGGAGGCGTTTTCATACATTGATGTCTACCGGGCGCAGGCCTATACGGGTACCGTGCGTGTACGCCACAGCATGGTTGCGTTCGATCGGCTGGGCTCAAGGCTGGTCGTACTCGTCGACCGTCCTGTGGAGGATGACGACCCGGGCGGCGTCCCACGGCGGGGGATCGACTGGTACGATGTCTCGGGACTCGACTTCGTACGGGCAGAGGCCAAGCCGACCCAAAACGACAGTCGAAATACGGGACAATCTGGTTGACCTGAAGCAGGGTGCCATTTTCGGTCACTTGATGGCTCGGAGTTGAGCGGTCGAGGGGCGTATCCGTCGTCGTCATTAAACGGGCAGGCTAAATCCCCAAGCGTCAGCACAGGAACTCCTTGGGGGTTGAGGGGGTGGAGTCGTCCCAAGGTGTTCCTAGTAGATCTGCGACTTCTCGTCCACGCAGAGCACGACCGCCGGCTACCGCTGGGCCATGTACAGGCCGACGACGTCGCGCACCTTCTCGCTGAACAGGGGGTTATCCGTGGCCGCCCAACGAGCCATCGCCCGTTTCCTCGAAGCCGCCGACCGGCGCATCCGGCGCTCCATCCCGGCGAAGGCACGGCTGATTGGGCTATCGGGGAGCAGAAGCGGGCGCTGATCCAGGAGGCCGTCGCGGGCCGGATCGGGCGGTCCAGACGCCGTCGCGTCTCAACCGGTCGCATCCCGGGAAGCGCGATGTGTTCGTGCTCGACTTCCTGAGCGACACGGAGACCATCCCGAAGGCCTTTTCGGACTACTACCGGACCACAATCCCGTCCGTCCGAAGACACGGACCGCGACCGGCTCCACGACCCACAGGCCGACCTGGACGGGGCGCAGGTCTACTCTCCCGATGAGATCAGGGAGTTCGTGAAGCTGTACCTGGACGGCGCGGACCCCGGACGGCTCGACCCCATCCTCGATCGGAGCGTGGCGGCCCACCTCAAGGACCTGGACAGGACGGGCAGGTCCGGTTCAAGGGCAGCGTCAAGGCGTTCGTGCGAGCCTACGCGTTCCTTTCCTCGATCCTCCCGTACAACAACCTGGGCTGGGAAGAAGCGCTCGATGTTCCTGAACTTCCTGATCCCGAAGCTGCCGGCACCCGAGGAGCCAGATCTGTCGAAGGGCATCCTTGAGAGGATCGACATGGACAGCTACCGCGTCGTGAAGCACCGGACGTGGAAGATCATCCTTGAGGAGGACGCGGAGATCGATCCGGTCAGCATGGGCGAGGGCGGAGGCAAGGGCGCGATTGAGACCGACCGGCTGTCGGCGATCATCGAGGAGTTCAACGACCTGTTCGGCGGAATCGAGTGGGCGGACCGCGACCGGATCAACCGGACGGTCACGGTTGGACATTCCGGCCTCGGTGGCGAAGGACGCCCGGTTCGAGAACGCGCGGCGGAACTCCGACCGGGAAAACGCCCGCGTTGAGTCCGGCAAGGCCACGGAGCGAGCGGTGTTGGCGATGATGCAGGACGACACCCAACTCTTCAAGCTCTTCGCCGACAACCCCGACTTCCGGCGGTGGCTGTCGGACACCGCGTTCCGGCTGACCTACGAAGCGACGTGCTGACGAGCACGACGACCTGCCGAGGCCTTACGGGGGTGTTTTTCCACCCCGTTGGCGGCGACCTCCGCAGGCTACTTTACGTTATCGGACATCCCCGGACGTTTTCGGCCAATAGGAGATTCTCGACGGGTTGACTTGCTTGTAAGCGACTCTTCAGCGTTCCAGGTATGGAGACGCAGAAGCACCAGTTCAGCACACGGGTCGGCACTCTCTCGGGGACACCGCCGCGCCGGCCCCGACGGCATTCGTGATGAAGGCTCCGATCCGGTCCCTGGGGACGGTCCCGCCCCGAACGACCTTTGAGATGGGCGCGGATCCGCTTCGGATACCTTCGTCCCCGACGGATCGATTGAAACCAATCGCGGATGAAGTCCGTAGAGTGCCCCCCTTCGGGTCACCGAAGGGTGAAGGGCAACGCGATCAAACGAGGCGAAACACCGGAGGAGACGGACGTAGTCAGGTTGATCCACCCCACGGCGGAACCGGTGCCCGTGCCCCTCGACAGGGACGCTGGCGGGATCAGTCGCAGCTCCGGCTTCGGGGGCACATACATGGCTCGGCATCGCTGGCCACCATCCCACCGTTGGCCGCGCTCCCGGAGGCCCGTCTGAACGGGCTCCCCGGAGTGCTTGCGGTGGTGCGCCGCCACTGTATTGGCGGCAGCCGACGACGCGTCTCGGACACGTCGCCGAGGGGCTTGTCGGACGCCACTAAGGTGGGTAAGCCAGCTTACCCACGGTATAACCGCGGGCTGGCGAGGGACGTTGCCCCTTCGATCCCCAACAAGCCCCGCGCTCCGGTGGATTGCGCGGGCGGGGGCGTCGCCCCCCTTCCCCCCGTGACGGCGCAGCCCGATGGCTAGTACACCGGTTCAGAAGTTCGGTGACGTATTCTCATGCGGCTTCGCGGAGTGAGGGATGGGCGGGGGTGGGCGAGCGGGCCAGGAGGCGGTTGAGATCGCGGCGGGTGAACTTCCATTCGAAGGGCGAGGCGATTTGCTGGTAGTGCTGCTGGAAGTCGAGGATGCGCTCGGCGACTGCGTCCTGGGAAGAGAAGTGGGCGGGGGTGAGTGCCTTGCGCTGGAGGATCGAGAAGTAGATCTCGATCTGGTTCATCCAGCTGGCGTGCGTGGGCAGATGCACCAGGGTGAGGTTGTCGAACCGTGCCTGGAGACGGTCGGCGGCGCGCTGGCCGCGATGGATCGTGCCGCCATCGACGATCCAGAAGACGCGCTCGGCGGACCGGTAGGGTTCACGGGCCATCACCTGGGCGACGAGGGCATCGAAGGCAACGATGGAGATCTTGGCGACGACGTCGCCGAAGAGCCGGGCTCGGTGGACGTCCCACGCGGCGATGTAGGCACAGACGCCATGGCGGCGGTACTCGTGCTCGACCCGCATGGAGCGTCCCGGACCCGGCGGCGTGATCGGATGGCGGCGGGTGCGGATCGGGATCTGCGTCTTCTCGTCGGCGCTGATGACGAACTCGTCGCCACAGAGCGCACGCCCGTTCCATTGCCGGTGATAGAGGTCGAGGACGCGCTCCGCCTTGGGCCCAAACTCGGGATCGCGCGGAAAGATCCAGCTCCGCCGGCTCCAGGGGCGCAGGGCGTCGGCATGAAGCCACCGCCAGATCGTGGTGCCGCTAATGTCGGCGACGATGCCGGCCGCCAGGACCTGCCGCCGCAGTTCGGAGCGGCTGAAGCGCGACAGCGGCAGCCCCAGCGTGGAGGGCAGTTCACAGGCCAAGGCCTTCACTTCGGCGACGACCCGAGGGGGGAAAAGCCGGCGGCCGACCTCGCCGCGACCGGTCCTCGAGTCCCTCGAGGCGTTCTCGGAAGAAACGTTTGCGCCACTTGCTCACCACCGGGCGCGGCATATCGAGACGCTCGGCGATCTCCTTGTTCTGGGTACCCTCGGCAGCCAGCAGGACGATCTTGGCGCGCACCACGTCCCGATACGGTAACGTATACTGGCGGGCTCTCGCTTCGAGGACACGGCGTTCGTTGGGCGTCAACGTGATGACGTACGGGCTGGATCTGGGCATCATTGGCCTCCTGGTTGAACCAAGATGGCCATTCCTTACCGTAGGCGCCAGTGGCTTGCTGATACGTTCTATTATTTACGTCCATGTGTACTAGGCGCCGCCCGATCCTCGTCGCCGTCCGCCTCACGCCGGACGAGTCCGCCGACTGGCGGGCCAAGGCGAAGGCCGCCGGCGTGCCGCTCTCGGCGCTGATACGCCGGGCGATGGCGCGCACGCGGACTTGGACGGTCCCCGCGGCCGAGGTCGAGCGCGACCGTACGCGGCAGGTCTCTCGAATCGGGAACAACCTGAACCAGATCGCCAAGTGGGCCAATACCCACAAGGGGGCGGTCGAGGCCGTAGAGGTGATCGGCCACCTCATCGCCATCAAGCGGGCGCTCGCGGCGCTCGCCCGCTTCGAGCGCCCGGATCGCGATGCACGTTAAGTTTCTCGCGCACGGAACCGGATCGGCCAGGAACGCGGCCAACTACCTCCTCGGGGAGCGGGACGCGGCCGGGAAGCCGCGCGAAGGCGTCGAGGTGCTGCGCGGGGATCCCAACGAAGTGGCCGACGTGGCCGACACGCTTGAGTTCGAGCACAGGTACACCTCCGGCGTGATCGCGTGGGCGCCGGAGGACCAACCGACCGACGAACAGATCGGCGCGGTTCCGGACGCCTTCGAGGACACGGCCTGGGCCGGGCTCGAACCCGACCGCTACGCATGGGCCGCCGTGCTGCACCGTGAGCGCGGCGGAGGCGCTCACGTCCATGTCCTCGCCGCGCGGTGCGACCTGGAGACTGGGCGGAGCCTCAACATTGCCCCTCCGGGCTGGGAGAAGACCTTCGGTCCCCTCCGGGACGCTTTCAATCACGAACACGGCTGGGCTCGCCCGGACGATCCGGCGCGGGGCCAGGGTGGAGCAACCCGGTCACCGTGCGTACATCGAAGCGGCACGGCTGCGGGCCGGGCTCCGGCTCGAAGCATCACCCCGTGACCTGATCCGGGACTACCTGCTCCAGCGCGTCGAGCATGGCATGGTGCGGAATCGTGCCGATGTCGTCTCCGCGCTGCGGGAGGCGGGTCTCGAAGTGCCGCGCCAGGGCAAGGACTACCTCACCGCGCTGGACCCCGAGACCGGGGACCGGTGGCGGCTGAAAGGAGGACTGTATGGAGAGAACTTCGACCGCGAACGATTTGACCGAGCGACTGCGGAGACGGCTGGAGAGCGAACGGAGGGAGATCGAGGAGTTGACCGCGAGCGAGCTGAAGCGGCTCGGCGAGAACTCGCGGCGCGTCGCGAGGAACGCGCTCGGTACAATCGAGCGCGATACGGAGGAGGCGACCGGGAAGATGCGCGAGTTGCTGGCAAAGGCTTGGCAACGGCCGCTGATCGTCGGCCTGAGTCTTTGGCTCGGTTTCTTCGGCGGAAGCTGGGCGACGATGCAGTGGCTGTCGAGGAGCATCCAGAGCCGGATCGTGACCCGCGCCGAACTGAACCGGGACATCGCGGACGCCAGGCGGACTCTGGCCCAGCTGGAGGAGGACACCTGGGGGCTCGTGTTCCACGTGATCGAGGGCGAGCGGTTCGTGGTGGTGCCGGACGGGGTGTTGGCCGATCCGCCCTGGAGGGTGGAACCGGGGCACCTTCCGGCGTTGAAGCTGTCGAGAGAGTGAGGGAACTGTATGAGCGAGTTGGAACGGCAGTTGACGGAGGCCTTGAAGAGGCTCTCCGCGCAGTACGAAACGGAACAGCGGCGGCACTCCGGGCAAGTCGAAGCCTTGAGGCAGCGCGTCGAAGCCTTGCAAGGGCGCGTCGAGCGGCAAAGCGAGGAGAACGAAGGCTTGCGGCAGCACGTCGAGCGGCAGAGCGGGGAGAACGAATCCTTGCGGACGCGAATCGAGTGGCTGGACGAGCAAGTTTCACGCTTGGCCGAGTGCTACGGCACGCTCGCCGCGACCTTGTGATGATGATAGGGGCGCTGAGCCAGCGCGGGCGCGGGCCGGACCGCGATCGCGACTATGGTCCGAGCCGTTGATGAACGGGAAATCTGGCGCGGACGGCCTCCCGCAGCGAGCTTTGAGGCGCGCAGATCGTGCGGTCCATCATCGGAGGAATCGAATGATGGCACGCACGAAACGAAGTCGGCGCTCCTATGGCGCCGGCGAATGGGGCCGGAACCGGGTCAGGGTCTTCCCTGATCCGAAAACCGGCATCTACCAGATAGAGTGGCGCGAGAACGGGCGCAGGCTCACGAGATCGCTGAAGCACCGCGATTGGTCGCGGGCCAAGAGGCAAGCGGATGAGGTTGCCGCTGGCTTGGCGGTCCACGAGCCCGCTGGCAAGGCGGAAGCCGAGCCCGAGCCGCCCACACTGGGAGAGCTTTTTGACATCTACGGGGAAGAGGTGACGCCCACCAAGACGCCGCAGTCCCGGCAGCGGGACAGAGCTACGATGGCGATGTTCCTCAAACTCTTCGGCAGGGACCGAAGACCCGAAACCCTGTCACAGCGGGACTGGGACCGGTTCATCCGGGAGCGCCGCGCGGGCCGTGTCGGCCCCAGAGGCAAGCCCGTGTCGAACCGAATGATCGAATGCGACCTGACGTTCCTGATGGCGGTGCTCAACTGGGCCACGAGGTCGAGGGACGAGCACGGCTGTCTGCTGCTGGACAGGAACCCGCTGAAGGGCCTCAAGAAGCCCAAGGCGAAGAACCCCACCCGGGTCGTTCTCACGGAGGAGGAGTACCAAGCGCTTCTCGGGGTTTCGCGGCAGGTCGATTGGCGTTTCCACGTCGCACTCGTGCTCGCACACGAAACCGGGCACCGGATCGGCGCGATTCGCCACCTCCAGTGGACGGACATCGACATCGAGGGCCGTGAGATCAGGTGGCGCGCCAAGCACGAAAAGACGGGGTACGAACACACCACGCCGCTGACCGACGAGGCAGTGGCCGCCTTGGAAGAGGCGCGGCGGATAAACCCCGTAAGCGGAAACGGTCCGGTGCTGCCTGCACCGGCAGACCCTTCGCAGTGCCTGGGTCGTTATTTGGCGCTGAGATGGTGGTATCGGGCCGTGACCCTCGCGGGCCTCGAACCGAAGCGGGGACGGGGCTGGCACTCGCTCAGGCGCAAGTTCGCGAGCGACCTGATGGACCTGCCGCTGAAGGTGCTCTGCGAGCTTGGCGGCTGGAAGAATGCACACACGGTGCTCAGGTGCTACCAGAGGCCCGACGCGGGACAACTAAGGACGGCACTGGAAGGCCGACGCAGGGTTCGCACCTGAGAATCCAATCGGCGGGAATCAAACAGCGGGAGTCGAGCCACCAAGACTCCCAAGTTCAATGCCAACAACAAGATGCGTTCCCGGCAGCACTTGCTGGGCACGCTTGAAGTCGGCAAGAAGGCGGACCTCCTGGTGGTCGACACGCTGCGGGCCCACCTCGTGCCGGCGGGGCGGATCATCTCGGCGCTGGTGCACAGCGGCCACCCGGGCGACATCGAGTCGGTCATGGTGGACGGCCGATTCGTCATGCGCGACCGCGAGGTCCTCACCATGGACGAGGACGCGATCGTTCGCGAAGCGGACGCGGTGGGGCGGAGGATCTGGGGCGAGGTGCTGGAGGCGAGTCCGCTGACGGTGCCGAGGTTGCCGCGGTGATAATCCCTTCGTCGTTGCAAATACTAAACAAATTTGTTTAGTGTCGGGCGCTGCATGGAGGTTGGCGCGCCGGGTTGCCCAAGCTATGCGGTGAATTCGTACACGAGATGTCCCTCGGACACGCCCTCGATATGCAAGGCAACCCTGCCCGGGCCGGGTCCGTAGAACTGACGATAGCGCGTCCTGACCAGTGCGAGGTCGAAGGTGCGGGACTCGGTCACCCACGCCTCGCAGTCATCGCCGTTCGCCTCATGGGCGAGCACCGCCGGGAGCTCCACCGGATCCGACTCCCTGAATGACGAGAGGAGATTCGCGACAACCCGGCGCGACGATTCCGAGCAGGAGCGCGGCCGAGGCCGTGCACCTCGCGGCAAGTGGTGAAGAGGTCATTGACTGCTCCGCCGTTGGATCGGTCCACGCGGACCGTCGGAAGCCCGCAAGACCAATATATGACACCGGTTCCGCGCCTTGGTTCCCGCCTATTCCGGATCAGGCGCGACCGCTCTCGCGGTCCAGGAGTCCTTGCGCGCCCAGAGATACGAAGGTTATCGTATATCGTCACGCAAAGTTGCCTGAACCATGCGGAGGTGTGACTGCAATGCTACGGAGCCAGCGATTGCCGGCCATCGGCGGAATGTGGATCGCCGCAGGGCTTGCTGCGGCCCCCGGCGCCAGCGGCCTCAACGCCCAGGACGTTGTCGATCTGCCGGGGGACGATCTTCCGCTTTCGGCGGACTTCGAACCGGTGTACCGTATCGGATCGGCGCAGGCGGCGGCCGCATGGGAAGAGTTCTTTGCCATCCGGGGCATCGGCTTCGACGGTGCGGGGAACCTGTACCTGCTGGACGGTCAGGACACGGATGGCGGCAGGCGAGTCGTCGTCGTGGACGCCAACGGGCGCCATGTACGGGACTTCGGCCGCCTCGGCGGGGGTCCCGGCGAGTTCCAGAGAGCGACGCAACTCGTCGTGTGGGCGGACGGGCGCAGTCTCGTTGGCGACATGATGAGGGGGTACCACGTCTTCAGCCCCGACGGCGATTTCGAGCGCACCGCGAGCGAGAGCGGCGGATTCATGATCGTGACCCGTGCGGGTCTTCGACCGGAACGGACCGGATCTCAGACCGCGCTGGTCCGGGACGAACGCTCGATCCTCCGGATGGACCTGTCTTCGGCGGAGATTGGGGGCGGGGTGCTCGTGGAGGGCTGGGCCCCACGCGCGCCGACCGAACTTCCTCCAGTCTTTGACTTCGAGGAACTGCTCGAGACGGTTGGTGAGGAGTGGGGGTTCGAACCCGAGGTTCTGTTCGATGCCATGCCGGCGGGCGGAGTCGCGTTCTCCGACTCCACGGACTACGCCATCAAGCTGGCAGACGCGTCCGGCGCGATCTCGCGCATCCTTCGTCGACCCATACGGCCCCTGCCCGCGACGGAGCAGCGAAAGCGGGCGGAACGGGAACGCCGGCTCGAACAGGAGAGCAGTCGGCAGTTCACCCAGCGCGGAGGCGATCCATCCGGGGAGGTCCTGGAGATGATCAACCGCTACCTGGAGGCTCAGCGCGCAGGGGTCGAGAACATGCAGTTCCACGCGGAAGTGCCGGTGATCGCGGCTGTGCGCGTCACCTGGGGCGGAAGCCTGTGGGTCGAGCGGAGCACCGAGCCGGGCACGAGCGGCCCGGGCCCGATCGACGTGCTGGGGGCGGACGGCCGCTACGTCGGCACGTTCCCGGAGGGGCAACTCACAATGCCGGACGCCTTCGGTCCCGACGGGCTGGCCGCCTTCGTCGAGACTGACGAGTTCGACGTCCCGGTCATCACGGTGAGGCGATTGCCGCGCCAGGTGCGGTAGATCGACTCACTGGTTCCGCGCCCGCCCGGACGCCCCCAGCACCCCCGCCAGCCCAACGCTGACCCAGATCGCGGACAATGCCATCCACATCTTGATCGTCGGCAGGAGCGTCCACACCTCTCTTCCACCGGTTGGCAGCTGCATCCCTCGTGTGAACGAGTCTGCGCCGATGTACCAGGCAACGAGATCGCCGGCCCGCTCAATCCAGCCGATGTCCCGGAGGTCGGCGATGCCCAGCACGCCCATGCCCACGACCCACACCCCCACGGCCCAAACCAGCGGACGCGCCGTGGCGAGCACCAGGGTGCTGGCCACCAGGTAGGCGGCGCTCGCCGAGGTGAACGGGAGGGCCCACTCCCACCACGGGGTGGTCCAGTTCACGGATTCCACGGCGCCGGGCGTGCCCGCGGCGGCTCCCGCCGGATCGAGGACCAGCAGTCGAACTTCGTCGACGCCCAGGACCCCGCCGCTCGTGAGCGTCGTGAGCGTGACACACACGAGGGCCGCACCCAGGATCGCCAGGAGCCAGACCCATCCGGCCGCAACCTTGAGGAGCGCGTGCCTTCGGTGGTCGACGGGCATCGACCAAAGCGGAGTGTCGCCGAACCGCCGCTCGCCCTTCCACACCACGAGCGGCAGGAGAAGACCGGCGAGCACGGCGACGAAGCCCCATGGGGGTTCCGCGGGATCGAAGACGAGCCGGTGCATCTCCTCATTGAAGATTGCCTGCAGGACCGGCAGCCTGCTTATCGCGATCACGGCCAGCGAACCGAGCGCCAGCGCCAGACCCGCCAATACAGCCTCCCGGCGGATGGCCAGCCCGGCCACACGGAGTTGCTCGGTCCACACCGCCTTCGTCGCGGGTACGCGGCCGACTTTGGAATCCGTCATGATGCCTTCCTCCCCGAGAGTAGTGCCACGGCTGCTTCGTCCACCGACAGGGGCGCCACCTCACGCACGGCCGCCCCGGCCTGCGAAAGGCCACGCGTAACGGCGTCACGGTCGCCCCAAACCGTCCATTCGATCGCGCGCGCCGCGCCGCTGCGCCTGACCACGCGGCCTCCCAGCTCGCCTGGCCCCGTCCAGCCCTCGGGAACGTCCGCCCAGTAGCGCAACAGGCCCCCGCGCAGCTCGTCGCGCGGCAGTTGCCCCAGGAGGCGTCCTTCCGAGAGCACGCCCACGTGATCCACCAGGGGCTCCACCTCGTAGACCCTGTGCGTGGAGATCACGACGGTGGTGGGGGAATCGGCCAGGTGCTCGCTCAGGATGCTCAGGGTCTCGTCGCGCACCACGTGATCCAGACCGTCGGTCGGCTCGTCCAGCAGGAGCAGCGGCGGCCTGTGCGCCAGCGCCAGGACGAGCTGCACGCGTCGACTCTGGCCCTTGGACAGCGTATGGCATTTCCGTCCGGGATCGATGTCGTACCTCGCCCTCAGTTCGCGGGCGTACTCCGCATCCCACGACGGATGATAGACCGCCTGGTGCTCGAGCAGCCGGCCCACCGTCATCCAGGCGTAGCCGACCCGGTAGTCCTCCGGCACGTATCCGATGCCCGAGCGCACTTCGGCGCCGCGGTCGCCCGGATCCCGCCCCAGGACGCTGACCGCTCCCGCCTGGTATCGCACGAGCCCCATGAGGGTCCGGATCAGCGTGCTCTTGCCCGCGCCGTTGGGACCCACGAGCACGTATACGGCACCTTCCGGCACCTGCAGATCCAGGCCGTCGAGAGCCCGCACGGAGCCGAACCGCCTGGCCAGCCCTCGTGTCGTGACCGCGAACGGGCCACTGCCGAGGTCGATGGGAAGCGTCGCTGTCACCGTGTCCGTCATCTTCCGTCCTCCTTGCGTCCGTCTCCATGAGAATCTCGATCCAGCTCCCGCAGCGCCGTCATCAGATCAGGCAGCGCGAGTCCACTGCGCGAGGCATCGGCCAGTGCCCGCCTCGCCACCTCCCTCGCAAGGCGCGGCCGCTCCTTCTCTTCCGGCCGCACCCCCGGCGCCACGAAGGTGCCCTTGCCGTGCCGGACCTGTACCACGCCGTCGCGCTCGAGCGCCGCGTATGCCTGCGATACGGTCCGGGGGTTCACGCGGAGACTCGACGACAGATCGCGCACAGATGGGAGCGGGTCCTGGGGTCGAAGCGTTCCGCGAACGAGACCGCTGCGCACGGCGTCCATGATCTGGACGTACAGCGGTCGGCCGTCGGCGTGGCTGAGTCGGATCTTCATGGTGCCTCAACTGTTGTAGTCATGTACTACAGATACAACAGTATGAAGTGCGCCCGCCCGCGTCAACCGGCCAAGCGCCATGCCGCGGTACCTGCTAGTCTTGTTGTTGCGTCGAAGACCGACCTCCGGGGACCACGTAAGCGACAGGAGCAGAGTGGAGAATTGCGTCGACAGGCGGAAGACCCTCCCAGGGAGCATCAGGCACCGGGCGCGTCTGGCCCCGTGCTCTCGAATGGCCTCCAGATGTCCCCCACGGCCATGGTCGACCTGGCCGCCAGGGCAGCCGAGGCCCTCGTGCGCCGCAGCGAGGAGCTGGGCCGGGAGGAAGCATGGGACGGAGAGTTCCGTGACGAGCTCGCCAACAAGCTCATGCAGGATCCGCCGGAGGGCGGGCGGGCGCCCCGCGAAGTCCTGGACCAGGCCGTGGCCGACATCCTTCCGCTGGCACTTCGCCTGGACCATCCCCGCAGCTTCGGCTTCGTGCCGTCCTCGCCCACCTGGCCGGGAGTTGTCGCGGACTTCCTCGCCGCCGGCTACAACATCAACACCTGCAACTGGCTCGTCGCGAGCGGCGCCAGCCAGCTCGAATGCGTGGTCATCGACTGGTTTCGCCAGTGGCTCGGCTACCCGGACACCGCGGGGGGGCTGCTGACGAGCGGTGGTTCGGCCGCGAGCCTGGACGGGCTCGTGGCCGCGCGGGAAGCCGCAGGATACCCGGAGAGCGGCAGCGTCTACATGGGCGATCAGAGCCACAGTGCGCACCAGCGGGCCGTGAAGATCATCGGCATCCGCCCGGAGCACGCCCGGCTCGTGCCGAGCGACGACGCTTTCCGGATCGATGTGGGGGAACTCGCCTCATTGGTGACGAGGGACCGTGCCGCCGGGGTGGAACCCATCGCCGTGTGCGCGAACGCCGGCGCGACCGCGACGGGGGCCGTCGATCCGCTGGAGGAACTGGCCGACTTCTGCGCGTCGGAGGGCATCTGGCTGCATGTCGACGCCGCGTACGGCGGGTTCGCCGTCGTGACCGAGCAGGGCAAGCGGATCCTGCGCGGCATCGAGCGCGCCGACTCGATCGTGCTCGACGCGCACAAGTGGTTCTTCCAGCCCTACGAAGTGGGGTGTCTCATGGTCAGGGACATCTCGAAGCTCGAGAAGCCGTTCTCGATCCGGCCCGACTTCCTGCAGGATGCCCTGTGGGGCTCGGGTCATCCCAACTTCTGGGACCGCGGCCTGCAGATGAGCCGCTCCGCACGGGCGCTCAAGATCTGGATGTCGGTGCAGACGTTCGGAATGGCCGGCTTCAGGCGGGCCATCTCCAACGGGCTGGAATTCGCCGCGCGTGCACAGGAGTACATCGACAAGAGTCCCGTCCTGGCGTGTACGAGCCCCGCGTCGCTGAGCGTCGTGTGCTTCCGCGTCGATCCGGCCGGCCGGGACATCGCGGACCGCGACCTGGACGAAATCAACCGCCAGGTACTGGCCCGCCTGTTCTGGGAAGACCCGGCCTTCATCTCCTCGGCCATGCCGCGCGGCAGGTTCTCGCTGAGGCTATGTATCGTCAACCACAACACCACCTGGGACGACGTGCTGGAGACGTTGCAGGCCGCGGAGCGCTTCGGGAAGGACGCGCTCGCACAATACTAAACAAACTTGTTTAGTGTCCGCCGCTACCCCCCGCGTCCGCCCCTACCGTCCGCTTTCCCCCCCACCCTCCGACACCACCGCCGGCCCTTCGCCCTCTTCCAGCGTCTCCAGGACCTGCCGCCACTCGAACTTCTCGCCCATGCCGCGCACGTAGTAGTCCATCCAGGCCATCTCGCTCACCGCCTTGACCAGTCGATTCCGCGGATCCGGAATCCCGTGGCTCCTGCCCGGGTACATGAACAGCTCCGTCGGCACGTCCAGCTTCTTGAGCGCCATGTGCAGTTCGACCGACTGCGGGCTCGGCACGCGCGGATCGCCCTCCACGACATGAATCATCGTGGGCGTCTTCGCGTTCTTGATGTACTTGAGCGGCGACTGGTCGAAGTAGGTATCGAAGTCCTCGTACAGGAAGCCGTCGCCGACGTAGAACTGACGGTTCCGCTGCACGTCGCTCTGCGCGTACATGCTGATCCAGTTCATCGTCCCCGCGCCCGAGCTGATCGCCTTGAAGCGGTCGGTCTGCGTGAGGATCCAGTTGGACCAGTGGCCGCCCGCGCTCCAGCCGAGCGCACCCATCCGGTCCCCGTCGACGATCCCCTCGTCGATCAGGTAGTCGACGCCGGTGATGATGTCCTCGTAGCCGAGCGTGAAATAATCCCCCACGATGTCCGTGCGATGCGCGTTCCCGTAGTTCCGCGAGCCTCTGTAGTTGGGTTTGAGGACGGCGTACCCCGCGCCGGCGTAGACCTGGGCACTGTACCCGCCATTGAAGCGCAGGATGTCGGCTGACGCAGGTCCCCCGTGGATCGCGACGATGAGCGGATAGCGCGTCCCCGCTTCATAGCCGACAGGGTAGACCAGCACCCCGCCCACCATCTTGCCGTCCGACGAGCGCCAGTTGATCTCGACCTCCTCGCCGAGCGCGATGTCGCGCACGTGCGGATTGACGTCGACGAGTCGGGTCCACGCCATGCGGTTCGGCACATCGTCCACGCCGGCCACGGTGAACACGGTCGGCGGCGTCTTCGGGTCGCTGTAGCCGATCAGGATCGTGCCGGTGTCGTCGTCGCGCGACACGGACAGCGCGGCCCGCTCCTCGGTGAGCTGCCGCACCGCGCCCGTCTCCACGTCGAGCGCGTGCAGCTGGGTCGTGACCGTGACGCCCGCGTTGAAGTAGATCGTGCCGGAGTCGTCCGACCAGAATCCGACGCTGGAACTCTGGTCGAAGTCGGTGCCGAGCTTCCGGAACGCGCCGCCGCGATCGCCGACCTCGCGGATGTACACGCGATTGTCGGTCATGGTGTAGCGCTCCATGTTGTCGGGCGCCGAAAACGCGATCAGGCGGCCGTCGGGCGAGAAGCTGAGCCCGCCCTCGCCGACCTCGTAGTTGTCGGTGAGGCGCTCGATCTCGCCCGTGGCCACTTCCATGAGGTAGAGGTCGGCGTAGAGGCGCTGCGCGGTGATGTTGCGCTCGTAGCGCTTAGGCGAGCCGCCCGTGATGCCGATCCAGCGGCCGTCATCGGAGAGGGCGAAGCTGTTGATGCTGTACGCAGGGTCGTCGGTCTCGCGCCGCTCCTCGGCCGTCGCGACTTCGACGCTCCACAGGCTCGAGAGCGGTGTGACGGCGTTGCGCACGTCGACCGTGAACCCTTCCTCCCGCCGCTTCTTCTCGTCCTCGTCGAACGAGTCGGGGCGGGTGAAGTAGATCCGGCTTCCGTCCGCAGTGAAGTCCCACTGCGCGACGCCGGCGTCGCCATGCGTGAGCACCTCGGCCGCGGCCCCGACCAGACCATCCACCGGCAGCCGGTAGAGCTGTTCCCGACCGCCCTCGCCGGAGCGGTAGACGAGCCAGCGACCGTCGGGACTGAAGTCAAACCCCGATACCCCCTCGCCCGCGTCCGTGATCTTCCGCGCCTCGCCGCCGTCGTGCCGCATCATGTAGAGCTGGCTGTCGTCCCCGTCGCGGTTGGACGAGAACACGAAGAACGACCCGTCCGGAGCCCACGCCGGACTGGTCTCGTTGTGGTCGTCGGTGTACGTCAGCCGCCGCCCGGATGCCACGCCCTCGCTGAGCGACACGATGTGGATGTCGGTCTGGGATTCGGCCTTTTCCCAGTCGGGGGTTGTGACGGTGTAGAGCATGAGCGCCCCGTCCGGGCTCGGTGTCCACGAACCCGCACGCTTCAGTTCCTGCACGTCCATGAAGGTGAGCGGCCGCTGCTGCGCGGCGAGCTGCGGGCTGAATGGCGCCCAGAGCGCCGCGGCGGAAACGGTGAGTGCCAAGGAGAGGGTGCGCATCTGTGAACCTCGCTGCTGGTCGGTGTGGGGCTGGCGTGTATCCCTTATGATACGCTTGGAAATCGTGGTCGGCGAGGACGTGCGCAAAGCGAGCGGGCCAAAGCCCGGTGGGGCCCGTTGACCCTGCCGCCAACCGGCCGATCCGGCTACCGTTCGCGACGCTCGGTGTCGCGCACCCCCTCGGCCTGCTCCTGATAGAGTGCCCGGCCCTCTTCGAAGGTGGCGATGACCTCGGCCTTGTGGGCGGGGTCGTCCCAGCGGTCCATCGCTCGCAGTTCGCTCAATACCTGGTCGATCCAGCGAACGAAGAACGCTGCGTCGGCGCGGGAGCGGATCGGCTCGCCGTCGGCGATGACGAACACCGGATTGGTGTGCGCGAAGAGATAGCTGTCCATGGCGCCGTGTTGGGTTGGACCGAGCACCCGCGCCGCGATCCAGCCGCTCCCTTCGATCGGGATCTCGCGTTCGGCGTCGATCGATTCCATGTCGCCCGTGGCATCGATCGTGTGCACGATGCGACCGTTATGGACGATCTCGAGGCGGTGCATTGCGAAGAGCGACCGGGCCGTCGCGACCACCGTGACGACATCGCCGCGGGAGACGTCCAGTTCTTCGCCCATTTCCTTGCCGGAGACGTCCAGGGTGAGAATCGGGCCGCTCGTCACAAAGGCGCGCCCCGCTGCCATGGCGGCAGCCCACGCTTTGTAGTGGAGGTGATCCTCGCCGGTGTACACGTAGGTGCGCGTTGTCCCCACCGCCGGATGTCGTGGAATGTCGGTCATGGCGTCGGTTCCGGCGGTCGCGGGTACCCGGGAGCCGGTGTTGAGCAGGCGGTACCACACCTCGGCGGTTCCGAGTTCGTCGCTCCAGATGCATGCCAGGTCCACGAAGTCCGCCAGACCTAGGATCGCGTCCACTGGAAGCTCCCGAGCTCCACTCACGCCCGCTTCGGCCGGTTGCCGGTGGCTGAGGCCGAAGGGATGCACGTAGCCCCCGTAGCCTCCCTGCTCGTGCACCTCTCGGAGCACCTTCGCGTTGTCCGGATAGAGAGCGTGAAGCGCCGTGCCCTCATAGCCGATGTAGAACGGCCGGATCAGTTCGACCAGGTTGATCAGCGACAGATGGGCGAAGTAGTTGGGACGATACTCCTGGTTGTAGTAGACCACCGTCCGGGGACCAGTGTGCGGGTGCGGGTGGCCGAGGAAGTGCTCAAGGTCCTCCACGCGACTGTTGGCCCAGTAGTTGGCGATCATCCCGTTCGCGACGTTCAGGTCCTCGGCATGGGCTTTGTTCCGCAAATCCATGGGGTAGATGCGGTAGTGGCCTCCGTAATTTGGATGGATGTGGTTGTCGCCCGAATACCAGCCCCGGGCGGCCATGTCGATCCAGCGATTCAGTCTCACCGAGACCGTCGTCCACTCCCCGGCCCGCACGTCCACCGTCCGCCTCACGGGCTCGTATTCGAAACCGCGCCACACCTCCAGCTCGGCCTCGCCCACCGGCAGCGTCACCGAGAAGCTGCCATCGGTGTGGAAGTAGTATTCATTGTTCACGCTCACGACGCGGGGAAAGCTCGTGTCCGGGAAATAGCTGCGGCCATCGTCGGCCTCGAGGTAGATGCGTGACGGCAACTGCCGACCCTCGGAGTCGCTCACGTGGACTTGCACGTGCCCCATCGGTTCCGACCAAGCGTAGCCATCGATGCGGACCCGTTGTGGCTCGCCTCCGCCACGGGAGACCGTGTAGAGGGCGAAGCCCATCCCCTGGTCGATCGTCCGCTCCCGATCGGGTGTGCCGCCGTTGCGGGCATACACGATATGCTCGCCGTCAGGCGACCAAGCCGGAAAATACTCATCAGTCTCGGTATGGGTCAGGTGCACTGGCTGAATCCCCGCCTCCGGTCTTCGGCTCGGCACCGCGTACAGGTCGTTGTTGCCCGACGCGTCGGTGATGTAGGCTACCGCTCCCCCGTGGGGAGCCACGGATGGCCAGCCCTGAAAGTTCGTCTCGACCCGCACGAGGCGCTCCACCTGCCCGGTGCTGGCGATCCAGCGCCACAGCGAGCCCGAGCCTAGCGCCGCCTCGCCCCGCTTCGAGACGAAGACCACGTCACCGCTGTCGCCGATCCAGTCACCATCCATGTCGTTCTGGTTGGAGTTGACGACGATCGGCTCCAACTCCTCGGTTTCGATGTTGAAGGCCCACAGGTCGAACCAGCCGCTTCGGCTCGTGGTCAAGAGCACCCGTGAGCCATCGGGCGACCACCGGGGCCGGAGGTCGAGGTGCGGGTTCTCCGTGATCCGCCTTTGTTCCCCTGTCTCGACGTTCATGACGTAGATGTCGATGTTGTGATCCACGTCCCCCGTGTACGCCAAGTAGCGCCCGTCGGGCGACCAGTGCGGTTGTGAGTGATAGCCCGGACCGTCGGTCAACTGCCGCGCCGTGCCGCCCTCCACGGGCACCGTCCATATTCGGCCGTGGGCCGCGAAGGCCAGCGAACTGCCATCCGGCGCCCACGCCGGATAAGTCGGCGACGCCGTCACCGGTGGCGGATAGTACCACTCCATGTAGATCGTCGTGTTCTCCAGGTCGGGATACCCTCCGATGAAGGGATCCGGGTATTCAACTCCCGACTGGGCCGAGAGGGGAGCCGACATCCACAGGAAGCCCGCGAAAAGAGTGGCTCGCGTGACGGCGCTGACGATTGTCTCGGGGTAGAAGCGCGGGTGTATCGAGTGGACAGGGTACTTCATGTGAGCCTCCTGATGTTAGTGCCGGGGTGCTTTCCCTTTCGGCCGGGGGGGGTCTGTCACATAGTTCTCCCACTGAAGCTCCCCGTCGCCAGAGGAAGGGATCTATGGACCGAGGATTCCGGGTCGAGTTCTTGCGCAGCCTGTCGGTGCGATGGGTCCCGTTGCTGATCGCGCTCTGGGCCGGGGGATGCACCCAGTACGGAAGCGAGAGACCGCCTCCCCAGGCCTACTATCGCACCGGCAGCCCGAGCCGCGACATCTCGAACGACCTGGAGCGGATCCTGGAGTCCGTCGTGCAGATCCGAGTGGTCGCGAAGTACGTGACCTACGTCTTCTCCAGCGAGGAGGCTCCAACTGTCGGTGAGCTGCGTCGCTCGAGGGCGCTCGAGGGTGCGGAGAGCGCTCGCACCATCGATCGGTCCCGCACCGCCACCGCCGTCCTGGTCTCGAGATCCAATCGTCGCCTCGTCTTGCTGACTGCCGGCCACGCCGTACACGTACCCGACTCGGTGGCGGAGTTCTTTGGTGACGAGGAAGGGGAACTCGCCGACGCCCCCGCGTCCAGACGAGTCCGGAGCGTCGGCATCCTCGGCTCCCGGGAGAATTTCGTGGTCGGGCTCCCCGGCCTCGAGCCGTTCACGGTGCTGATCCACGACCCGGAGCGAGACCTGGCGTTTCTGGGGATGCAGTATCCGCGAGATGCGGATCTCGCCGACCCGAAGGTGCTTTCGGTGGAGCCCGGGGATTCGAGAAGGCTCTCTTGGGGCTCCCACGTCTACATGCTGGGGTATCCGGCGGGATACCGGATGGTCGCCCAGGGCATCGTCAGCGATCCAGAGGTGGATTTGGCGGCATCGTTTGTTGTGGGCGGCTTGGGTCACGAGGGAATGAGCGGGGGTCCAATCTTCGCGGTCAGAGGGGACGACGAGAGCCTGGAATGGGTCGGAGTCGCTCGAGCTACCGCGGTGACCACGCAAGAGGAACTCGTGCCGGAGAAGGATCTTGAGGTCCGTGATCCCTGGGTCCCCTACAAGGGACCGATCTACTTGAGGCCTGTGTCTCGTCCCCATCTCGGAATCACTCTCTCGAGGTCGATCCGACAGATTCGAGCGTTTGCGGACGAGAGCCGTGACCGGCTTCGCGAGCTGGGGTATGCTCTCCCCGATATCTGAGTCTGAATCCCGCTGGTCCTTGGGTGTCGGGCCCGGATCCGGGAAGTCCACTACTCCTCTCCGCTGGATCCGGACCGGAACGCCCTGAAGACGCGGTCGGCGATGGTGGCGGCCAAGGGAACGCCGACCGCGACCACGAGCTGTCCGAAGATCTCCTGGACTCCGGACTCGCTCTGATTGGCCTCATGCGGAGTGGCGAAGAAGAACCCGCTGAGCATCGGGACGCTCGTCAGCAAAAGCGTCTTCCCGAACACGCCGTTGCTCCACTCGGTCTTTCCGAAGAAGTTCGCGCCCAGGGCGGCTCCGGCCAGCGGGACAACGAACGCGGCAGTGGATGCCAGCGTCGCCTTGGGGCCGTGGCATTCGCTTCGCCGGACCTCGTTCAGGGGTGAGCAGTGACTCGTGAATCCGAGCGTGAGGGCGAGCCCCCCGGCCGTACCGAGTGCGGCTCCCGCAAACGTTTTGGCCCACGGATGGTCCCCCGGCTCGAGATTCCAGTTGTACCGTCGCATGCTGAACACGGGGGGAAGCTCCGCGTCAGCGGCTTCCGCCCCCAGGCGTCGCGTCTCGATGATGATCGCTCCTGACCCCGTGCCCGTCCCGTAGCGGGTGGCAGCATCCAGGGCGCCAAGCACCTCCAACGATGCGACCTGCTGGGGTGGGGTCCGATCGAGGTACTGGAGCGGCGAGCCGATCCGCACCCCGTCCACGACCACCACGGGCGGGTTGCAGCGCGTGGAACCCTTCGGCCGAAACTCGACGCACCTTACCCCGCTTGCGGTGGGCTTGCCGCTCACCGTGATCCCGGTCACGCCCCGTTGGAGGATGGTCGCCAGGTCGTCGCCGGGACCCTGGCTCCGCCGGATCTCATCTCTTGTCATGCGGTTCACGCCCGTTCCCCGGCCGTCCGAGGCTCGCCGCTCCCGCGCCCGAACGGACACCGCCACCGGTTCCAGTTCGACGGCGTCGGACGTCACCAGAAGATTGAAGTCGAGGTTCCCCGACTCCGGCACCTGCAGTGTGTCCGAGTCTTCGACGTTTTGGTGGATCACCTCGAGGACGTAGGTGCCCGGCTTCACGCCCCTGAGGGATACGAGACCCAGAGAATCGGTGAACGCGTAGTGCCCGGTTCCCCGCAGCTGCACGAGGGCGCCCCTCACCGGCTCGTGCCGGCGCGAGTCCAGAATTCTGCCAGTAAGGTCGGACCCCTCCTGGCCGTAGACGCCGAGCGGTCCCCCCAGGAAGAGAGCAAACAAAATACAGGCAACCTGATGAACGACGGGCGTACGCATGGAACACCCCGCCCGATGCGTTCGGAAGCGTCTCAAGGGATCCGTTCCGTGATCGCGCCCTCGTTGCGCGGCACCGGGAAGCACGTGGTGTCCCCAAAGCGCTCGCCGTGAACGTCCACGCCATCGGGCCAGGCCGAGCCGGGCTCGCCCAGGAACGGAATCTCGAACTTCGTGCCCCGCCACCGATTGTGATCGAACATCCGGTGTCCGCTTTCGGCGAAGAACTCTCTGTTTCGCTCCTGAATGACGTGTCGGATCACGTCGTCCCCGGTCGGGATGTCCTCTACGGTGACGGGAGGGATCCCGGCACGCTCGTGGAACTCATTCAAGATTTCACGGGCCCGATCCAGATCGCCGCTCTGCGCCGACGCATCGGCGATGAACATCTGGGCTTCCTCCCAGGAGGCGAGGAGCATGTCCTCATCGAACGACCGGTGTTTGTTGGCCAGCGCGACGTGCTCGGTGACGAAGTCGAACGACAGCTCGCCGGTGAAATTCACCTGGATGCGGGGATCGGGCATGCCCTTCCACTCCACATTGTGGTAGTTCTTCGTGACGTTGCCCCGTCGGGCCCCGGCATCCTCGCCGAGTCTGTCGAAGGTCGCGTTCTGTCTCCGCCCGGGGTTTGCGTCGCGGGTGACCAGGAACTCGAACCCCTCCGGCACCATGGCCGCGTCGGCGATCGCTCCCTGGAAGTCCTCCAGGCCGATACGTGCCCGAGCCCGGCCCACCCGCGCCATGGTCTCGAACCTCGTCAACCCGGCCGCACTGGCGGCAGCGAGGGCCTCGGTGAACTCCTGCTCTGCCAGGGTAAAGAGCGCCGACGCGCCGAGGACGTCCCCTCCGTCGACTGGAGATCCGCACATGCCTTCGGCCAGTGCGATGAGGGGCCATGGCCCATACGCCTTGATCGTCGCGAGCAGCTCGGCCTTGTTTGGCACCTCCTCGGCGGAGAATCCCTCGATCCTCTCGGCGAACTCGATGTGCTCCTGGTACGTCGTGTGTAGCGGAGTCCAGTTGCCTTCGATGTAGAACTGAAAGCTGGGATCGAAGAGCCGGAGTCCGTGGCGCTTCGTCTGTCGGTTTCCGGACCGCTGGTCGTACTCGTCCGAGTGGTGGGCAGCCACCTCGCTATACTGCGACCAGGCGTATTCCAGGTTGCCCTGGATCGAGAGTGCCAGGGTCTCCGCGTTGGACGGTCCCAGATCGGACTCCGTCACGTTGCCCGGCAGGGACACGTCCAGCAGGTCCGCACACCCGACAAGTGCAAGAGGCACCATGAGAATCGCCACACGCTTGAGTCCACTCGGCATCCCCTTCCACGGCGTCGTATCTCGTTGATTGGTTCGCTTCCCGTACATTTTTCGCTCCTTCTAGAACCAGTTTTGTCAACGTTGGTCGATTGTCTTCGGACGACCTCCCTCAGAAGGTCAAGCTGACCGCGAGCTTCATGTGAAGGTTGTTGGGCCAACCCTCATGGTGCACGGCCTGCAGCCCGTTCGCGGTCCCCATGACCCGCTGCTCGGAATCCAGGGTCTTGAGCCCGAACTTGTCGCTCTGAGCCCGCCAGATCCACCCCACATTGAACGCCGAGAGAGTGATTGAGCCGTTGTTGGCGCCGGTCGACTCGATCCAGCTCTCCGGCAGGTGATACTTGGCGGAGAGGCGACGCAGCTTCGCGAAATCGGCGTCCACGAGTCCGGCCTGGTTGATTCCCTCGTTCCCCAGCTCCTGCATGGCAAGTAGCAGGGGCTCCGTGCGCTCCAGGATGGCGAGCGAGGAGTTGACGAAGACGTGGGCCCCGGAGAGGTCCGTGTCGATCCGCGTGGCGCCGAACTTGGCGTCCACCTGGCCGGCAATCTCCAGGTCGCCCTCCAGCAGCGAGATGGTGGCGGTTCCCGAGACGACGTGTGAAGACACGGGAGTGCCGCGGTAGACTTCGGGCGCGTCTTCGCAAGGCACCGGCCCGCCGCCGCCCCGGGAGAGGTTGGTCGTGCCGGGAACGATGGGACCGCCCTCGCACATGATGTTCGTGGCGCGGGCTTCGGGCGTTCCGATCCCGTTAATGATGTCGGCCGAGACGATCTTCTTGAGGAAGATGGCTCCCAATGGGAATCCTTCGACGAAGCGCTGGTGTCCCCAGTCGGTCGTCGGATTCGAGCCGTGGAGCTCGACCGGCGGGAGTCCTCCGAGGCTCACCACCTTGTTGTCGTTGTAGGAGAAGTTCATCCCCAGGTCGAGTCCGACAGGTCCTTCCGTGCCCCGAAGCGCCTGCCATTGGGCGCCGAACTCGACCCCCTTGTTACTGGTCTTGCCCAGATTCTGCCACTGGGTGCCCCCGAAGCCCAAAGACGGCCTCACGAGGACCTGGATGAGTGCGTTCTCGCGGGTCTGGCTGTAGTAGGTCGCCTCGAGGGTGAGGCGCTGGTCGTAGAAGACGCCGTCGAAGCCGGTTTCCCATTCCTGTCCCACCTCCGGCTCCACGGCCGAGTTTCCAATATTGTCCCGTGTGATCGTTCCCGCGCCCCCGGGACCACTCACCGGCCGATAAGTACGAACAGCGGCGAAGGTCGATGGCTGCTGACCCGCCTTGCCCCACGCCCCCCGGAGCTTGAGTTGGTCGATCCAGTCCTGGTTCAGCATGAACTCCTCCTCCGAGAGGACCCAGCTCGCGCTGACCTTGGGGTACGTCACCAGCTCGAAGTCCTGCCCGAACGCCGAATTGTCGTCGGCGCGGACGGCGCCGGTCAGGAAGAGACGATCCTGCCACGAGATCTTCTCCTGGACATAGACGCCGGCCGTCTTGTTCTCCAAGAACGCCTCGTCGGCCCACAGGTTAGCCCCGGAGCCCACGGTCTCGAGTGTGGAGATCGGGAAGTTCCGGCCGCTGGCGTCCACGGTGGCCATCGCCCTTTTGTAGAACTGGAGCCCGGCGGAGGTGCCCAGTCCAATGTCCTCCGTGAGGTCGATCGAAGCCGTGGCCGAGTAGTCGACGCTGTAGTTCACCTCTTCGGCGAACCGGACCTGCTTGCTGCCTCCGGGCCTAAAGTGCCCCGACACGTCGTCAGGAAGAGGCGTGTAGAGCTCATGGTTGTTGATGTCGACCCAATCCGCCCCCACCGTCAGCCGGGAGTTGAGCCAGTCCCGGGGGCGGTGGGTGATCGTCGCATTCGCGATCTGGCGGTTGATCTGCTCGCCTCCGTGCACGAAGTCGACGATCGCATGCGGCGTGTAGGCGAAATAGCCGCGCACCCCGGTCGGGTCGTCCAGAGCGGCCCCACCGCTCCCCGGCTCGCAGGTGGGCGCGGGACATGCGAAGGTGATACCCAGGCTCCACGGCTGATTCGACTGGTTGCTTCGGGAGTTCGACCAAACGATGCCAAGCCCCAGGTGGACGCTGAAGCGTTCGTTGGGAGTCCAGTCGATGTTGGCACGGGTGTTGAACTGCTCCATCCAGGAGTCCTTCGTCACGCCCTGCTCGTCGCTCCAGGAGCCCGAGAAGAAGTAGCGCACGTCCTCGGATCCACCGCGAAGGTTGACGCTATACAGCTGGGTTGCTCCCTTGCGGAACCACGTCTGTCCGAACCGCTCGCGGTCGTTCCGCAGGACGTTGACTCGCACGATCTCCCCAGGCGTGCAGTCGCTCTCGGGGAAACCCTGGCAACGATACCCGACCCCCACGTCGTAGAACTCCTCACCGCTGGCGAATCCCGGAAGCGACATGAAGCCCGCTTCCACCTTCGCAGTCATCGTGGCGGGACCGGTCGAGCCCGTCTTCGTGATGATGTTGATGACGCCGTTCGAAGCCTCGGTTCCATACAGGGTCGCCGCGGACGGGCCCTTCACCACCTCGATCGACTGGATCTCGTTGGGATCGATGTCGTTGAGCCGTATCGGTCCGTCTTCGCGATATGACGTTCCTGGTCCCTCCGACCTTGAGTTGCTCACCCGGACGCCGTCGATGTAGATGAGGGGCTCGGAACTGAGCGCGATCGAGGCAGCGCCCCGGATCCGGATGTTGGCCGGTGCCTGGGGTCCACCGCCCCCGTAGGAGAACTCGACCCCCGGTTCCGAGCCGCTGAGGATTTGGCTCACGTTGTTGACGGCGGAGTTCTCGACGAGCCGCTCGGCCTGGATCTGACCGATGGCGTTGCCGAGCGCGCGAACCCGCTCGGCGCCGGGCGTCCCGGTCACGACGATGCTCTCCAGCTCGAACGCGGTCTGCCGCAGCCGGAAATTCACCACCGTGGGACTGGTCGCGGAGACGTCCACGGTCTGGGACGCGGCGCCGTAGCCGATCCTCTCCACCGTCACCGTTTGGGTCCCCTCCGGCACCTCGGTCACAAGGAAGCGGCCCTGGGAGTTGCTCAGAACGCCCCTCCCGGTACCCTCGACCAGGACCTGGGCGTCGGAGACCGGATTGCCGGACTGGACATCGACCACCGTGCCGGTCACCGTGCCCATCTGCTGGGCCGCTCCCGGCGTTACGGCCCCGGCACCCACGAAAACGAGTGCTATGAGGCCTTGGAGGCCGGGACCGACATGCCTGACAATGCACCGGATTGCGCTGAACCACGTGCAGGTCATCTCGCTCTCTCTTGCTTTGGGTTCGTTTCGATCGGAGTGAGCAGGGTTGGGATCACGGCATCGCATACGGTCCTCCTCTATGCTTGTGACGGTAGGATCGGGCACATCTATGAGGTTTGGAGCGCCGGAAACCGGGCTCCCCATGCTCGCTCCGATGCACTGCGCGAAACGATGGGCCCAGGACGGGATCGGTTCTCGCCACCGAGTTGGAAGCTGAGACCCAAGGAGGCGAAAGGGATGCTCCCGGAAGGGAGCGATCATGCTTTGAGAGTTGGCCGGGAGGAAGCTGGGCCGCAAGCGTCGCCCTCGAAGGCGACAACTCACATCAATCCTGCACCCTGCCATCCTGCTTCCTTCCTACGCCGAATTCCATCCGACTGCCTGGATGGAACGCCAACGGCTAATTATAGGGGTCGAATCCTGACTGCGCAAGCGTCGTTGCCAGTTCTGTGTGAAACCAAAGTAGAAATGTCCGGGGTTTGTCCAAAGTAAGAATGTCCGCCTCTAGAGTTGGGATTTTGGGGCCTTGGTGGGAGGGCGCGCGCGCCCTCCCACCAAGGTGACCCCCTCCGCGGATATCCCAGCCGCTTCACCGGTCCTTCCCAGCAGTCTCGTCGCGCTCCCGCGCCTTCCGCTTCGCGGCAGCCAGCCGGACATCGTTCTCGAAGCCCCGCCGCCAAGGGTGGTTCGGCCGGGGCTTCGGCGGCGAGGACTTGGCCCTCGCAGGCTTCTCGGGCGTGGGCGCCGGACGGGGCCTGGGCCGTGCTCGCCCCAAGCACTCGGCCTCCAGATACCGGTCTGCGGCGCGGATGCGGGTCTCCCCGTTGAGCCGCAGTTCCACGACGACCGAACTCCCGGGCGATACGTGCACGGCCTCCCGCTCCGGGATCTGCCAGTACACATTGCGGAAACGGATCGTGAAGTCGCGCTGGACCTCCCGTGTCTCCGTCTCCGCGAAGAGCGCCTCCAGGTCCACCCCGGGCGGCAGCGGCCGGTGCGCGTCCATGGGATCGCGCGGCTCGACCGTGAAGCGGTCGTTCCAGAACGGTGTCCACCACTCGGTCAGGAAGCGGTTCGCCCCGCCGAGGGTGTCGATGCCTGCGACCCGCATCTCCTTGATCAGCCGGTCCTGCGCCGTCCCGAAGCTGCGCTCGACCCGGCCCTTCGCCTGGGGAGAACCTGCCAGGATCACCTCGACGCCCAACACGTCGAGCCCCCGCGCGATGATCGTGTCCGTCCGCTCCTCCTTCCTCGACAGCCACTGTCCGAAGTGCCCGGCATGGTCGGTGTAGACGGCCAGGGGGCGGCCGTGGCGGCGCAGATACCCGATGATCGCCCGCCGGTTCTCCGCTCCGTCGTCGCGCTCGACGAACCGCCCCATCATCAGGCGGCTCGTCGCGTCGTCGTGGATCGAGATCAGCACGCACTCCCCCGCCCGGTCCTCCAGCCACCGGTGCACCGAACTGTCCCACTGGCCCAGCTCCCCCAGCGCCGCCCGCCGCTCCCGCCGCCTGCGGTGCTTCGCACGCCTTCGCCGCCGCTCCCACAGACCATCGGCGAGCATCCAGTTCCGCAGCGTCTCCACGCTTACACGCACGCCGAAGGTCCGCTCCAGGTGCTCGGCAAGCAGCGTCGGCCCGAAGTCCCGGTACAGCGGATCTCTCGCGACGGCCATCACCCGCTCCCGAACCTCGGTCGGCAGCGACCGGTTCGACGGCCGCCCGCGCAGACCGTGAACGACGGCCGCGTCGCCCTCGGTCTCGAACCTCCGCCGCATCCGCCGAAAGTGCCGCCGCGTCACCCCCAGCCGTTCCGCCCCCGCCGCCGGTGTCAACACTCCCTCGCTCACCTGCCTCAACACCGAAATCCGGTCCCGCTCCTTCACACTCAGGTCCATACGCTCCTCTCTCGTCACGCGTTCGGCTACCAACCGAACATGATCCGAAAGAGGACATTTCTACTTTGCTAAGACCGGACATTTCTAAATCGGTACGACAGTCGTTGCCAGTTCTGGTCTTGTCGCCGGGTCCGCGCCGTCCCTGAGGGGAACGAAGCCGTGGACCGTCAAGGCATCGGCTTGATGGTCGACCTGTCGAGACACATACTCGGACAAACGCCCGAATGGTCCCTCACCAACGCTGCGGAGGCACATGACCATGCCGACCACGACCCGAAAGAACCCGGCTCCGACTCCCCACCCCCCCAGCAGCACGGCGAACCTCTCCCGCCGGGGATGGCTGGCCGCCACCGGGGCCGGCACGGCAGCCCTGTTGGTCAAGCCGGATCACCTGCAGGCGCACCTGCACCCCGACGCCCCGTTCGGCATGACCCCGGATGCCCAGGAGGCCACGGTCGTCTTCACAAACACCACTGTAGCCAACCCTGACGGCGTGCAAGACGATGTCGCACTGGCGGTCGAAGGCGACCGGATCGCCGCGATCGGTCCCACGGACGAGGTGCTCGCGCAATACCCGAGGGCCGAGCGGTACGACGGACGCGGCAAGGCGCTCTTCCCGGGCCTGATCAACACCCACGCCCACATGCGCGCCGTGATCGCGCGCGGCTTCAACGAGGACTTCGGCTTCCCGAACACCGCGAACCTGGCGATCTCGCCCGCCAGTCTGCTGGAGGGCGAAGAGGGCAACCTGATGGTGCAGGTGGCGGCGCTGGAGGCGATCCGCACCGGGACCACGACCATTGTCGAGTACACGGGTAACGTGCAGCGCCAGGCGGCGGTGCTTGCAGATTCAGGGCTCCGCTGCGTGCTGGCAGAGGGGATCCGTGACGCCGAAAACGTGCCCGGTCCGATGTCCACCAGGGCGATGGCGCGGACGGTCAGCGAGACGCCGCGGTTCTCGGAACGGCTCAGGAACGAGGGGCTCCAGCGCATCGACGACCTGTTCAGCACCTGGCATGGCGCCCGAGACGGCCGCATCTCGGTGTTTCCGGCGGCCGCGCTCACCGAGACCTCGTCGCCCGAACTGCTGCGCGCCGTGCGCGAGTTTGCCGAGACGCACGACCTCGGCTACACGATCCACCTGAACCAGAGCCGCGCCGAGTACGAGTTCATGGTCATGCACCACCGCTTGCGGCCGGCGGAATACCTGGACCGGCACGATTTCCTCGGCCCCCGCCTCTTTGCGGCGCATGCCCGCTACGTGAACGACGACGAGATCGCGTTGCTCGGCAGGTCCGGCACCATCATCGCGCACCAGGCGGGGATGGCGGCGAACCGCGGGATCAGCCCGCCGATCCCGGCGCTGCGGACTGCCGGCTGCCCCATCGCGCTCGGGACCGACAACAACACCAACGACGTCTTCGAGGTCATGCGGATCGCCCTCTTGACCGAACGGATCCGCCGCAACCGCGACGGCGACGAGGTGCCCGGCCTCGCGCCTCAGCCGGAGGACATCCTGGCGGACTGCACGCAGGGCGGGGCGTTGGCGGTGCAGCAGCCCGACGAGATCGGCACGCTGGAAGTCGGCAAGAAGGCCGACCTCCTCGTGGTGGACACGTTGCGGGCCCACCTCGTGCCGGCGGGCCGGATCATCTCCGCGCTGGTGCACAGCGGGCACCCGGGCGATATCGAGTCGGTCATGATCGACGGCCGGTTCGTCATGCGCGACCGCGAGGTGCTCACTATGGACGAGGCGGCGATCCTGCGCGAAGCCGACGCGGTCGGACGAAGGATCTGGGGCCAGGTGCTGGAGGCGAGCCCGCTCAGGGTGCCGAGGTTGCCGCGGTAATCGGTCTGGGCGTGAACACTAAACACAATTGTTTAGTATTCAGTCTCGGGCCCCGACTGACACCACCGCTGGCACTTCTGCGTCGATTGCTCCCGACGCTGATCTCGGGCGAACTTCGGAAGGCTGATGCGGAATCGTTAGCTTCCAGCGTCTCGCGCGACGGAGTACGAATTCACGCATGAGCGGGCGCCGGATCGAGGAAAGAGGAATCGACCAAGTGACTGACACCCCCGAACCCCGCCCGGACGGCGAGGTCGTCGTCTATGAGGCCCCGGACGGCGAGGTCACGCTGAACGTGCGGTTCGACCAGGACACCGTGTGGTTGACGCAACGGCAGATGGCGGAAGTCTTCGTCACATCGAGCGAAAACGTGATCATGCATCTTCGCAATGTGTTCGCGCAGAATGAGTTGGACGAGCTGGCAACTACTAAGGATTTCTTAGTAGTTCGAACGGAAGGAGCACGCCGGGTCCGCCGCTCCCTAAAGCACTACAACCTCGACGCCATCATCTCGGTTGGCTATCGGGTGAACTCGAAGCGCGCCGTGCGGTTTCGCCGGTGGGCCACGCGCACACTTCGCGAGCACCTGGTCCGGGGCTACACTCTGAACGAACGCCGCTTGGCCGAGCGCGGCCTCCGTGAAGCCAGAGAGACGCTGGATCTGCTCGCGAGCACCCTCCGTAGCCAGTCGTTGGTGAGCGGCGTCGGAGAGGCCGTCCTGGAGCTGGTCACGCGCTACGCCGACACGTGGCGGCTGCTACTCGAATACGACGAGAACCGACTCGAGACTCCGCAGGGCACGCGGCCGCCGACCGCTGCCCTCGACCACGAGCATGCGATCGCTGCGATTGCGGGCTTCAAGGCGGCGCTGGTCGCGCGCAAAGAAGCGTCGCACCTCTTCGGCATTCAACGTGGAGATGCGCTGGAAGCCATTCTCGGCAACGTCGAGCAGACCATGTTCGGCGAGCCTCTGTACCGCACCCGCGAAGAGAAGGCCGCGAATCTGCTCTACTTCCTGGTCAAGGACCATCCGTTCACGGACGGGAACAAGCGGATCGCCTCGCTGCTCTTCCTGCTCTACCTTCGCCAGGAGGGGTTGCATCACGACCTGAACCCCCAGGCGCTCACCGCGCTCACTCTTCTCATCGCCGAGAGCGCTCCCGCCAACAAGGACCTGTTGGTCCGCTTGGTCGTCAATCTTCTGGCGGGCTCGGAGGCCTGACCCCCTTCGGACTCAGCCCCGCAGGTGCTCGTTGAAGAACGCGATGGTTCGCTCCTGCGCGAGGCCGGCGGCTTCCTCGTCGTAACGTGGGGTAGTGTCGTTGTGGAATCCGTGGTTCGCGCCCTCGTAGACGTGGACCACGAAGTCCTTCCCGTTTTCCTCCAGCGCCGCCTGGTAGGGCGGGTAGCCGGCGTTGATCCGCTCGTCCAGGCCCGCGAGCTGGATCATGAGGGGCGCCTGTATGGAGGGCACGTCCTCGAGGTTCGGCGCCGATCCGTAGAACGGCACCCCGGCGCCCAGATCCGGAAGCCGGACCGCGAGCTGGTTCACAACTCCGCCGCCGTAGCAGAACCCGACGGCCCCGACTCGCCCCGTGGTCGTCTCGTGGTCCCTCAGGAATCGGAACGCGGCGAGCCAATCCTCCATCATCACGGCCCTGTCGAGCTGCCGCTGCATCACCCGGCCCTCGTCGTCGTTGCCGGGATAGCCACCCAGGGGGGTGAGCGCGTCCGGCCCCAGCGCCACGAAGTCCGCAGCGGCGAACCTGCGCACCACGTCTTCGATGTAGGGGTTCAGACCGCGATTCTCGTGGATGACAAGAACGGCTGGCTTTGGCTCCGTCGCGTCGGCGGGCACGGCCATGTATCCCCGCATGGTCCCCGAACCGTCCGGCGAAGCGTAGGTGACGTACTCCTGGCGGATGCGGGCATCGTCGGGCGTCACCTGGCGCGCCCACGCGTAGTTGGGCCGAAGTGCCTCGAGGACCGCCGCGGCAGCCGCGCCGCCACCCAGCACCTTCCCGGCCCCTTCCAGAAAATCCCGACGCTGGATATGCCCGTGGACATAGCCGTCGAAGAGCGCCAGCACCTCCTTGGGGAAATCGCTTGCCTTCTTTCGTTTGGTCATGGGTATTCTCCGCTGCTGACTTGTTCCTGCCGGGCGTCGCCCGTGATGACCTCTTGGGGCCTCCAGCATGCAGTTGGCGGCCGGAGCACGCAAGCAATGGTCAGACCTCTGGCACCGGCTGCCGGTAGCGTGTCCCATTCGAGCATGCGAGTGTCCCGGCTTTTGCCGCGGAACCGCGGGCGGTGGGGCGGGCGAGGTCGGGTGGCCAGCCTCCGGTGCTGGCCTCCCCGCCATCGCCGGGCTCTCAGCCTCGCGTGCCGGCCGCTCACCCGCCAGCGCCTGCCTCGATGGCCTCCCGTGCCGCGGCCTCGACTTCCCACGGAACCGCGCCGTCCGCGAGCCGCGCCGCGCCGTTGTACATCTGCCCGGGCCGAAGCGGTGGGGCGGGGGGCAGCGCGGGCGTCAGCTTCGGCTCGTTCACCGGCGGCGGCACGCTCCCCAGCATCTTGCCGCCGCGCGTGAAGAACACCGCCTGACCCGTCGCGTCGAGCGCCATCCGCACCCGCCCCTCGTGCACCAGCCGGTGGTGCCGCCGGCAGAGCAGTACGGTGTTCGCCAGACTCGTCTCGCCGCCGTCGGCCCAGTGCTTCACATGATGCGCCTCCGTGAACCGGCCCCCGCAACCCGGATACCGGCAGCCCCGGTCCCGCTCCTCGAGCGCGCGGCGTATGTGCGGCGGGATCGTCCGCGTCTTCCGCCCCACGCTGACTACCTTCCCCTCCCGGTGCAGCATCCGCACCAGCGACGCATCGCACGCCATGCGCCGCGACGTCTCCGCGCTCACCCGCACCCCGTCGACCTCCGACCGGCCCCCCTCGCCGTGCTCCTCCAGCGTGGCCATCTCGGCATGCACCGTCACCTGGTACCGCTCGGCCCGCGTCCCGCTGTGCGCCGCCTTCAGCCCCGCCGCCAGCGCCCGCTCGGCCACCAGTCCCGCCGCATCGGCCCTGCGCTGGCGGCTCGTCGGCCGCGCCTCGGGGTCCTCGCCCCGGTACAGCGCGTCCGTTGCGGCCTCGATCGCCCGCATCAGCACGGCCCCCGCCTCGGGCTCGAGCCTTCCGCGCACCACGTACGTCCCGTCGGCGTCGATCACCACCGAGAACGCGCGCCGCTGGTGCCGCACCTCCTCGGCCGTCAACTCGCCGTCACGCGACAGGTGCCGCCATCCCCGCACCCTCCGCTCGAGCTCGGCGGCGGAGACCTGTCGGCCAATTCGAGCAGTTCACCTTCCGTTGCCTCCGTGGCCACCCGGGTGATCGCCCGCACCTTGGTGTAGGACAGCCGTCCGGCCTCCATCTCGGCCGAGGTCCTGGGCAGGTCCTGTAGCGCGTGGGCGACCCGCACGTTCTCGCGGCAGGTGCCGATCGTGCGGCCGGTGCTCCAGGCGAGCCACTCGGCGCAGGAGTTGAACGCGTCGGCCCACCCCTCGCGGCGGTCGAACTCGGCGATGAGGGTGAGCATCTCGTAGGTGGCGATGTTGATCCGTGCGGCGAGTTCGACGATGCGCTCGCCAAGTTGGGCAATGGTCATGGCTGACTCCTCAAGTTCAAGTCCGGCAGATAGTTAGGTGCAGCGCGGGTCGTGGTTCGATCCGCGCACCAGTAAGTTAACTACCGTTTTTCGGCCCTCTGTAATGGCCCAGGCCGCGAAAAGTCGCCTCAGGACGACTCGAATGGGTCGTGGACCGCCGATCGGCCCGCCCGAGGCTTCCTGCGGCCCCCGGGGGCCATTGTGGCAGAGGTCCGGGACCTTGCCGAAGCCGCGTTTTCAGAACCCGTCCATAGCTGGATGGGACTACGTTCCCGCGTTTTGGGACAGGCGTTGGCTTGAGAACCGGCCGACGGGCTCGTGGGCCACCCCCCACGTTTCCGCGGCAAATCCCGGGACACCGGCATGCTCGAATGGGACGCGGTTATCCGCGCCAGCCGTGCTTCCTCCTACCCCAGAATCTCCTCGTACACCCGCATGAAGTTGCCGCCCATGACCTGCGCGACTTCGGCCCCCGAGAACCCCCGCTGCTCCAGCCGCTCCGCGATGATGTGCATCTTCTCCGGGCGATCGAGTTCCTCGATGAAGGGCGGCCAGCGCAGGTCGACCTCCGGCTTGAACTCGAACTGGGCGTGGAAGTCCCAGAACGCCTGCTCGGTGGGGAACGAGGTGCGCCAGCCCCCGATGCTCGAGTCGGTGCCGATGCCGACGTGGTCGACACCCACCAGGTCGGCTACGTACGCGATGTGATCGATGTAGTCGTCCAGCGTGGAGCGAGGCTTCTTGCTCACAAAGAAATTGACGGTGGTGATGCCCATGACGCCGCGCCGCGCCGCCAGCGCCCTGATCTCCTCGTCGGTCTTGCAGCGGGGGTTGTCGCACAGGGCGCGACAGTTCGCGTGGGTGAACAGGACCGGCGTGCTGGAGACCTCGATCGCGTCCATCGTGCTGCGCACCCCGGTGTGGGACACGTCGACCAGCATCCCCAGCTCGTTCATCTTCTGCACAACCTCGACTCCGAAGTCGCTGAGCCCGACATCGACCCGCTCCGTGCACCCCGCCCCCAGCGCATTCAGCGAATTGTAGGTCAGCTGCATCTGCCGGATGCCCAGGTTGTAGAAGAAATCGACATTGGCCAGGTCGCGCTGGAGGTGTGTCGCGTTCTGGAACCCGATCATGACCGCGATTCCGCCCGTGCGCTTCGCCTCCAGAATATCCGCCGACCGCCGCACGTGGATGACGCGGCCCGGATACCGGTTGAAGATGCCGTGCCAGCTCGCGATGTCCTGCACGGCCTGCTCGTAGCCGAAGGGAGGATCGCCCGGAGCCCCCAGCGTCGTCTCGATCATGGTAAGGCCCGAGCGCTCGATCTCGTCGAAGCCCTCCGGCCCGAACCGGAGTCCGCCGAGCGCGTCGATCCAGATGTCGTCCTGGCGGGTGGGGGCGGAGTGGCGGGCCGGGTTGCCCGCGCCGGCGGGGTCGGGCTGGCGAGCGTTGGGGGTCAGCTCCGCCGCCCGGCCGATGACGTGCTTGCCCCCGCCGAGGCCGAGCGCGGCCCCAGCCATCCCTGCCTCCCAAACGAATCTCCGGCGTGAAACTGACATGTCGGCCGCCTCCTGCCTGCTTGTCGTGCAATGACGTCCTGGGGGAGTCTACACGACGGATCTCGCATACGCCATGGACTTCTGGGGACCCAAACCCCGACTCTCGCTGTACCAGACTTCAGGTGGATGGCGTCTCACAGCGAAGGGGACTCCGGGTTCAGCCAATGGCACCTTCTTTCTTGAGTCGGACAGGGTAGCGATGTGTCGCTTACGCCGATTCGGCCAGAGATTCCCCGTCGCACTCGCGGTGATGCTGTCGGTGTCTGCAGGCTGCGGCGGCGACGAAGGCGGTGGCCCCGACGCGCCCTGGCTGACGGAGTCCGACTATCAGTTTACGGACATGCCTGAGACCAATGTGGTGTTCCTGGCACCGTCCGTGCGCGCCGACCCTGTCCGCGACCGCTTGCTCATAGTGGATCCTCCGAACTTTCAGGTAACAGCGTGGGCCCCGGATGGTTCCCTGATCTTCGCCGTCGGTCGAAGTGGAGGCGGACCCGGAGAGTTCACGTCCCCGCGTGATGTGCTCGTCGGGCCGGATGGTGCGTTTTCGGTGCTGGATGGCAATGGTTCTCGGTTCGCGCATTTCGATGCGAACGGTGAGCTCAGGACCTCAATCCAGGGGCCCGGGACCAGCGTCGGGTATCAGGGATTCAGGGTCGCGCTGGCGTGGCCGGATGACGGTGTCCATTTGGGTGTCCCGCTGATCGCTCCAAGCGTCGAAGTGGGAACGACTGGTTTACGCCCGTTCAATCGACAACCGCTGTTGAGTGTGCGCCGCGGCGAGGGCGGATAGTGGCGAGATCCCGAGCCGGTGCTTTGGCTGGATGTCAGCAACAGGTTCAGGGCCACGCTTTTGCCCGACGATTCCTGGATGTACGGAGGTCAGTCGTTCTCCGATGCGGATCAGGTCAGGTTCGCGCGGGGTGCGGCTGTGGTCATGCGGCAGAAGGGCCCACCTGGCGCTGTCGACTTGATTGAGGTGAATGCCGACGGCGATACGCTCTGGCACCGACAAGTGGAGTTCGAGCCCCGCAAACTGAGTGTCCGCATGATCGAGGAGGTGGTGGAGCGTCTGGTCGACACACGGGCGCCGGATCTGGCTTCGCGTGTGTCGAGACCACGGCTCCGCGAGCGGCTCTACGAATCGCTCTACAAGCCCGAGTACTTGCCTGCAGTAGAGAACTTCATTCTGACAGCTTCCGGCGAGGTGTGGTTGAGGACCCATGAGGTGTTGGATACGCTCAGGGTGCATCATGTGGTTGAACGAGGCGATATCGATGGGCCGCCTCACCGAGTGCTGCTGCCGGAGTCTTTCAGGATCACCGACGCGACAACAACGCATGTGTGGGGAATCTGGCGGGACGCACTGGATGTACCCCACGTCATCGGGCGGAGGCTGGCTCGGGAGCCGGGGTGGACATATGGGGATGTGATGCCAGGCGGATGACTTTGTCTCGACACCTATCGAGGATCGCCCGGAGCATCCTCGCGGTCGGCGTTCTGAGTTGCGGTGGCTCCCCCGATCCTTCTCCCGAGCCCGATACCTGGGTCACGGAACCCGGGTTCGAAATCGGAGATGCCTTCGGGGGTGCCGCCGCGTTCGCGCAGGTCAGCGATGTCCGCGTTTCGGCAGACGGCGAGCGCGTCTTCGTGCTGGAGCCCTACCTCGCCCGGGTGAGCGTGTGGACGCCCGGGGGCGACCTTCTGATCGACATGGAAAAGCCTGGCGAAGGCCCCGGCGAGTTCCGCACGCCGCTCCGCGTTGAACCCGACCGTGACGGTTTCTCCGTGCATGACACGCGGAGGTTCACGTTCTTCGCGCATGACGGCACGCTTTTGCACACGGTTCCGAATCCACCGTCGGCGCTCAGCTTCCACGGATTCCGGCTGGAGCCGCACCTGTTGACCGAGAGCGGCGGCTACCTGGCTGTGCCGTCCATCCCGGGCACCGTCATGGCCGGGTGGACGGGGGACGATCCCTTTGACGAGTTGCCGGTGCTTCACGTCTCGGAGGAAGACGGTCGGTGGACCATGGACACGATCGCCGCCCTGGACGTCCAGAATCGGAACCTGGCACTCCGGCCAACCGGCTCGGAGTGGGAATTCACGTGGGAGTTGCACACCGGCCAACCCCTGGCGGACGACGACCTTACCTACTTTGATCCGGAAACCGGGACCGTCGTCATCGCACGCAGGAACTTTGGAGACGGCGCGATACAGATGCTCGAAATCTCCCCATCTGGCGACACCATCTGGCATCGCCGGTTCGCGGTCCAGCCGGTCAGCTTGCCCCCGGAGCTCCTGGAAGGCGCCATCGATGCCTTCACCGGGCACCTCGTCAACCAGTCGGCGATGGCTGGGCAGCCGGTATCCCGTGGAGAGGCCAGTGCTCTGGTCGAGGACGCCCTCTACGCGCCCGACCCGTTGCCCTCTGTTCAGTACTTGCGCGGGATGTCGACCGGGGACCTGTGGATGCAGACCTTCGAGGAGGCGGATACTCTGATGGTATGGTATACGATCGGTCGCGGGGACACGGAGTCAGGACTGCGCAGGGTACTGCTTCCCGTCGGCTTTCGCGCGCGCGACGCCACCCCGACCCACGTCTGGGGCGTGCGCCGCGACTCGCTGGGGGTCGCCTACGTGACCGGTCGCAAGCTGGTTCGGAGGATCGAATCGGAGTGATCTGTCAAAAGGGGCGCCTGGGGACAGGGGCAAGTGCGCTGTCCATCCCACGGGCGGGCTGGCTTGTCCTGGCCACTGTTGCTGTCCTGACTTCCGCCACGGCCCCGTTGGGGGCGAGCCAGAGCTGGACTACGGACCCCGACTTCGAGATCGGTGGATTCGGTCGGGTCGGGAGCGTGCGGGTCGGCCACGACGGTCTCCGGATCCATGTGGTCGAGCCCCTCGCGAGGCGGATAACGGTGTGGTCTCCCGGTGGTCAGCTTCTTGTCCGATTGGAGGGAGAGGGTCCGTTGAGTGCGCTGGGGCGTCCCTGGGACGTCCGCCTGCTGCCGGACGGCTTCTGGGCGACGTACGATCGGCATTTCGTTCGCTTTTCCGACGATGGCGACGTTCTTCAAATGCTGGAGTACTCGTTGTGGGGAGCCGAAACGGTCCTGGGAGATCACGGCATTCTGGCGCGGGCCAGGCTTCCTCAGTCGGCGGTCATGATGGGGTGGATGGAAAGTGAGCCGCCGCAGCATCAGGCGGTCCTGCACTATGCCGGAACCGGCTCGGATTGGGCTGCGGACACGGTGGCAATGCTGGATGTTCGGCACATGACCCTGGGCATCCGTTTCGACGACGATTCCTCACCGTTTCCCGAGGCAATGTTTGCGACCCAGCCCTTCTCGGATGCCGACCTGAGCTACTTCGACGGCGACAAGGGGAGCGTCGGGATCGTGGAGAGGAACGGCGCTCCCGGCGAGGTCGTCGTGACGGAGATCACGGCCCGCGGTGACACGGTCTGGGGGCGGACGCTTGCGCTTCCATCGGTGGCGATCGGGGCGGACCAGATCGAAGACACCGTGCAGCATCTGGCGAGCAGGGCGGCGGCGTCCGCTCAGCGCCTGGGTCATCCCACCTCGGAGGCGTCCGCGCGGCGGCTGGCCGAACAAGCACTCTACGTGCCCGAGTCGCTGCCTGCCGTGACCGAAGTGCGGGCCACCGCTTCCGGGGAGCTTTGGCTGCGATCTGGCGAGAGGTCGGACACGTTGGCAGTCTGGTACACCGTGCCGCGGGGAAACGACGTTACCGCGCCGCGCCGCGTGTTGTTGCCAGCGTGGTTTGAGCTGCGTGACGCGACCGAAACGCACGCCTGGGGGCTCCGATCCGACGCGGAGCAGGACTCCGCGTCTTGGGACGCAGGCTTGTCTCCTAGCGGCCTGCGGGGGCCTGAAATGCCAGATCAAACTGGCTGGCATTCTCGATCTTCTCCTCCAGATCCACCAGCGGAGCCGAGTACTCGCCCGAAAAACACGCTGAGCAAAACGGGCCGCCCTCGCTGACCGCTTCGACGAGCCCGTCCAGTGACAGATAGCCTAGCGAGTCCACGCCCAGGTCGGCGGCGATCTCGTCCACGGACATCCGGGCACCCATGAGCTCTTCCTTCGACGGCATGTCGATCCCGTAGTAGCACGGGAACCGCACCGGCGGGCTGGCCACGCGGAAGTGCACTTCGGCCGCCCCCGCGCCGCGGATGAACTTGACCAGGCTGGTGGATGTCGTGCCGCGCACGATCGAGTCGTCCACCACGACCACGCGCTGGCCGGCCAGCACCTCGCGCACGGGGTTGTACTTGATACGCGCGCCGAAGTCGCGGTCGGCCTGCGACGGGCGGATGAAGGTGCGGCCCACGTAGTGGTTGCGCAGCAGTCCCAGTTCGTACGGAATGCCGCTCTCCTCGCTGTAGCCCAGCGCCGCCGAGTTGGCGCTGTCCGGCACCGCGATCACGCAGTCCCCCTCCACGGGGTGTTCGCGGGCCAGCTGGCGCCCGAACGACCGGCGGGCCCGGTCCACGCTCATGCCCCACAGGTTCGAATCGGGGCGTGCGAAGTAGACGAGCTCGAAGATGCAGGGCGCGGGGGTCTCCGGGTGCATGCCGGGGAGGCTCGTGGCCCGGCCGCCCTCGAGGCGCACCAGTTCGCCCGGCGCGATGTCGCGCACGTAGCGCGCGCCCATGATGTCCAGCGCGCAGGTCTCGCTCGCGACCACGTGTCCGCCGTCCAGCTCGCCGAGCACCAGCGGCCGGAAGCCGCGCGGATCGCGCACCGCGTACATGGTGTCGCCCACCGTGAGGATCAGCGAGTACGCGCCCTCCAGGAAGCTGAGCGCGTCGCGCAGCTGGGCCTCGACCGTCCGGTGCCGCGAGCGCGCGATCAGGTGCACGATGATCTCCGAGTCCGACGAACTCTGGAAGATCGCGCCCTCTTCGACGAGTTGGCGCTTCATCCCGCGCGCGTTGGTCAGGTTGCCGTTGTGCACGATCGCGAGGTCGCCCTCGGCGTAGCGCACCACGATCGGCTGGGCGTTGACGCGCTGGCCGCCGCCCGCGGTCGAGTACCTCACGTGCCCGAGCGACGTATTCCCGGGCAGCGACGCGATCCGTTCCGCGTCGAAGACGTCCGACACCAGGCCGAGCTCCTTGTACAGCTTGGTGCGCGTTCCGTTGCCGGCGCAGATGCCCGCAGCCTCCTGGCCCCGGTGCTGCAGCGCGTACAGCCCCAGAAACGAGAGTTCCGACGCGTTCTCAACGTTGCTGATGCCGACAATGCCGCACTCCTCGCGGGGCCGGTCGTCGAGCAGCGGCAGGTGGATGTCGGTGGGACGGCTCATCATTCGCTCATGATGCCGGGAATGGTCCCGAAATAGTGGTCGTTCAGGACGTTCAGGGCCAGTTTGAGGGTTGACGACCGTGTCTCGATCTCGAGCGCGGCGCCTTCCCCCGTCACCGTGCCGATCCGCGTGCAGGGCACCCCGTAGTCCGCCGCGATCCGCCGCACGCGATCCTCCTCTTCCCGCCCGCAGCTGACGACCACGCGCCCATGATCTTCCCCGAAGAGCAGCGCGGTGTCGGGCAGGTCATCGTCGAACCGGACCGCCGCGCCCACGCCGTCGCCCTTGCGGGGACGGCCAAGACAGCTCTCCACGAGCGTGGCCGCGAGCCCGCCGCTCGCCACGTCGTGGGCCGACTTGAGGACCTTGCGCCCCGTCATCGCCAGGAGGCAGCGCTGGAGCGCGCGCTCGGTGGCGAGATTCACGTCGGGCGGTTCGCCGGCGACGAGGCCGTCGTGCACGGCATACAGATACTCCGAACCGCCGAGCTCGCCCCGGTTGGCCCCCAGCAGGAGGATCGCGTCGCCCTCGTCGCGGAACGAGTGCCGCACGATCGTGTCCAGGTCCTCGATCACGCCGATCATGCCGATGACCGGGGTGGGGTAGACGGCCTCGCCGTCGGTCTCGTTGTAGAAGGAGACGTTGCCGCCGGTGACCGGGGTCTCGAAATGGGAGCAGGCGTCGCGCATCCCCAGAACGGCCTCGCGGAACTGGTGCCGGATGTGGGGCTTGAGCGGGCTGCCGAAGTTGAGGCAGTTGGTGATCGCCATAGGCACCGCGCCGGTACAGGTCACGTTGCGGGCGGCTTCGGCCACGGCGCCCATTGCGCCGGAGCGGGGGTTCAGGTAGGTGTGGCGGCCGTTGCAGTCCGTCGACGCCGCCACGCCCCGGTTCGTCCCGGGAACGCGAATGACGCCTGCGTCGCCACCCGGCCGCTCGATCGAGTTGGCGCGCACCGTCGTGTCGTACTGCTCGTACACCCACTGCTTCGAGGCCACGTTCGGCGAGCCCACGACGGCCAGAAACGCACTCTCCAAGCCGTCTGGAGGCGAAATATAATGCGAAAGATCCATGTCACGCAAACTGCGCACCTCTTCCGCCTCCTCGCCCGGCCGCTCGTAGGTCGGACAGCCCTCGGTGAGGGGCAGGGCGGGGATGTCCGCGACGGGCACGCCGGCCTCCAGAACCCGGAAGGTTCCGCTCGCGGTGACGCTCCCGATCGTCGCGGCCTCCAGCTCCCACTTCTCCAGGATTTCGCGCACGGCGTCCTCGCGCCCCGCCGCCGCCACCACCAGCATGCGCTCCTGCGACTCCGACAGGAGGATCTCGTACGGCGTCATCCCCGCCTCGCGCACCGGCACGCGCGCCACGTCCATCTCCACGCCCGTTCCCGACCGCCCGGCCATCTCCGCGCCGCTCGATGTCAGCCCGGCCGCGCCCATGTCCTGGATCCCCACGATGTGCCCGCTCGCGATCAGCTCCAGCGAGGCCTCGAGCAGCAGCTTCTCGGTGAACGGGTCGCCCACCTGCACCTGCGGCCGGCTGGCCTCGTCATCCCCCTCCGACAGCTCCTCGGAGGCGAACGTCGCGCCGTGGATCCCGTCGCGGCCCGTGCGCGCGCCCACCGCCATCAGCGTGTTGCCGACCCCCTCGGCCGTGCCCCGGATCAGGTCCTCCTTGCGCATCAGCCCCAGGCACATCGCGTTGACGATGGGGTTGTCCTCGTACCCGCGGTCGAAGTAGACCTCGCCGCCGGTCGACGGAATGCCGACGCAGTTGCCGTAGTCGCCGATCCCCTTGACCACGCCCGAGAACAGGTAGCGCACGCGGGGGCGGTCCAGGTCGCCGAAGTGCAGCGAGTTCAGGGTGGCCACGGGCCGCGCGCCCATGGTGAACACGTCCCTGAGGATGCCGCCGATGCCGGTCGCCGCCCCCTGGTAGGGCTCGACGGCGGACGGGTGGTTGTGCGACTCGATCTTGAACGCGAGCGCGTACCCGGCGCCCACGTCGATCACGCCGGCGTTTTCCCCCGGACCCTGGATGACCCACGGAGCCCGCGTCGGCAGCAGTCGCAGCAGGCGCTTGGAGTTCTTGTAGCCGCAGTGCTCGGACCACATCGCAGAGAAGACGCCGAGCTCCGTAAAGGTCGGCTTGCGCCCCATGATCCCGCGTATCTGCTCGTACTCCTCCGGCGACAGGCCGTGATCCTCGACCAGTTCGGGAGTGATCGCGGGGTCGCCGGGGCGGGGACGGGGGGCTTCTGCGGTTGCGATCATGCCACCTCCCGCGTCCCGGCGCCCACGGCCACGTCCGCCGCCAGCAGCGACCGGAAGAGCGGCAGACCGTCCACGGACCCCAGTATGTCCTCGATGGCGCGGTCCGGGTGCGGCATCATGCCGAGGATGTTGCCCCGGGCGTTGACGATGCCCGCGATGTTGTTGAGCGAGCCGTTCGGATTCGCCTCGTGCGTCACGTTGCCGCGGGCGTCGCAATAGCGGAACAGGACGCGGCCGTCCGCCTCGAGCCCCGCCAGCGTCCCGGGGTCCGCGTAGTAGTTGCCGTCCGCGTGCGAAAGAGGCATGCGGATGACCTGCCCCCGGGCGTAGTCCGCCGTGAACGGGGTCCCGCTGCGCTCGACCCGCAGGTGGCAGTCGTGGGACTGAAAGCGCAGCGACCGATTCCGCAGCAGCGCTCCCGGCAGCATCCCCGCCTCGCAGAGCACCTGGAATCCGTTGCAGATCCCGACGATCAGGCCCCCGTCGCGCCCGAAGTCGATGACGGCGTCCATGATCGGGCTGAAGCGGGCGATCCCGCCCGGCCGCAAGTAGTCTCCATGCGCGAAGCCGCCGGGCACGATGACCGCGTCCGCGTCGCCGAGCGACGTTTCGCGGTGCCACACATAGCTGGGCGATCCCCCCGCCAGCTCTACCGACCGGACACAGTCCTGGTCGCAGTTGGACCCCGGGAAGGTGATGACCGCGACCTTCATCGGACGCCTCCGGCGGCTGCGGCCGGAGCCGGGTCAGTGCCCTCCGTGGCCGTCTCGGCGCCCTCCGTGGCCGCCGTCACCCGGAAATCCTCGGTTACGGGGTTGGCCAGCAGCTTGCGGCACGCCTCTTCCACCCGCTCCGTGGCCTCGGCCGGCGATCCGGCGGCCACCTCCAGGTAGATCGCCTTGCCGACGCGAACGTCCTCGATGGTGTCGTACCCGAGCGAGGCCAGCGCGTGATGGATTGCCTTGCCCTGCGGGTCCAGCAGGCCGGGCCTGGGTGTGACGAGGACTTCCACTGTGAATCGGCTCAAGAGCGCCTCTCCTTCCATTGAATGATATCGGTATCGCGCGTGTCGCGTTGATCGGCGTCGTCCGCGGACGAACTCCGCGTGGTGGCGTCGAGTGTCTCCGGCTCGTGGGTCAGCTCGTGGTAGTCCACTTCGCGGGGCTCGACGTCCGAGTCGTCATCCTCCGGCTCCTCGTCCAGCAGGGGATCCCGTTCGGGGAGCCGTTGCATCAGGCCGAGGAAGACCGACCTGACCAGGCCCCACAGCGCGTAGCCGACGATGGCCGGGAAGAACCAGTAGTAGGGAATCGTGACGGCGAGCACGAAGCAGCCCAACAGGAGGGTCGTCCTGACGATCCCGCGGCGGGTTTTGAAATCCAGCGGCGGCATCTTCGCATAGGGGATGTGGCTGATCATGAGGATCGAGACCAGGACGGTCGTGATCACCATGATCTGCGGCCAGGGGAGCGCCGCCAGGTACTGCTGGAAGAACGCCGTGGTGGTGAACGGGTAGTGCGTCGCGAGCAGGACGCCGGCCGCGGGGCTGGGAAGGCCGTGGAAGTGGCTGCGGGCTTCGCCCCCCTGCTCGACGTTGAAGCGCGCCAGCCTGATCACGGCGGCCGAGACGTACGCGAAGCCGATCACCCAGCCCCAGTCGGCCTCGGGGAAGTAGAGGAAGATGAGGATCAGCGCCGGCGCCACCCCGAAGGAGATTGCGTCGGTGAGCGAGTCCAGTTCGGCCCCGAAGGCCGATCCCGTGCGGGTGACCCGCGCCACCCTGCCGTCGAGGTAGTCCAGGATCCACGCGATGACGATGCACCACGCCGCCCAGGTGAAGTCGCCACGGGATGCCGCGACCATCGCATAGAGCCCGAAGAAGAGGTTTCCGAGCGTGAAGGCCGAGGGAAGGATGATGACCCCGCGCCTGAGGTTCGGGCGGTGCCGTTCGCGGCGCAGTCGTCGCCAGCGGCCGGGCTTGCGGTCACGGGGCGTCATGATCGCTCTTGCGTCCGATCGATGCTGGCAACGGGAGTCTCGCCGCCCCGCACGCGGTCGCCCACGCCGACGGTCACCGTCCAGTCCGTGGGCAGGAACAGGTCCACGCGCGAACCGAAGCGGATCAGACCGATGCGCTCGCCCCGGACGAGGCTGTCGCCCTCGCGGGGATACGTCACGATCCGACGCGCCACCAGGCCGGCGATCTGGCGGACCACGACCGGTCCCTCAGCCGTCTCAAGCGCCAGCGACGCCTGCTCGTTCTCGCTGCTGGCTTCATCGCGCCAGGCGGGAAGGTAGCGGCCCGGCCGGCAGGCGTACGCGTCCACCCGTCCCCCGAGCGGTGCCCGCTGCACGTGCACGTTGAAGATGCTCAGGAAGATCGTCACGCGGGTCGCCGTCGCCCCCGTGAACGCTTCGCCCGCCGTCTCGCCCGCGACCTCGGTAACGCTCATGACCGTGCCGTCCGCCGGAGACACCACGATGTCCGGGTCCGGCGGGATGCGGCGCTCGGGATCGCGGAAGAAGTACACCACGAAGAGGGTGAGCACGAGAAGGCTGACCGGCAAGGTCGAGCGGGCGCCCCATCCGCCGCTCCGCGCCCAGATGGCCGCGAGCACGGCCGCGACCAGGAAGGTGAGGATGAACGGGAGACCCTCGCGCGCCACGGGCAGGTTCATTGCGGGACCGTCGCGCCGGCGCGGAAGCGCGGCGGCTCGTACCGGTCGAGTTCCGTGCCGGTGAGCCTCCGGAACACGTCCCGGTAGCGCTGTGAAGTGGCCGTGACCACCTCCCTGGGCAGCGGAGGCGGCGGATATTGCTTGTTCCAGCCCGTCAGGGACTCCAAATAATCTCTTACGGGCTGTTTGTCAAGAGACGGCTGTCCCCGGCCCGTTGCGTAGTGTTCACGTGGCCAGAAACGCGACGAATCCGGGGTGAGGACTTCGTCGATGAGCAGGAGCTCGCCCTCGGGCGACATCCCGAACTCGAACTTGGTGTCGGCCAGGATGATGCCGGCTTCCGCGGCCGCCGCGCGCCCGCGTTCGTAGATGTCCAGCGACCGCTCCCGCAGACGACCGGCGAGTTCGGTGCCCAGCAGTTCGGTCACCTGCCCGAAGGTGATGTTCTCATCGTGGCCCTCCCGGGCCTTCGTCGAGGGAGAGAAGATGGCCGGCGCCAGGGCGTCGCTCTCGACCAGTCCGGGCGCGAGGGGCTCGCCGGCCAGCGTCCCCGTCTGACGGTATTCCTTCCAGGCGGAGCCCGACAGGTACCCGCGCACCACGCACTCGACGGGAAGCGGCCGTGTCCGCCGAACCAGTGTCGCCCGACCCTCCCACGCGCCGGGGCAGCCGGCCAGCTGCGGCACCAGGCGATGGATCTCGGCGGCGCGCACCGACACCACGTGGTGGGGGATGTCCGCGAGATGCGTGTGCAGCCACCAGGCGGTGATCCGGGTGAGCACGCGGCCCTTGTCCGGCACCGGTTCGTTCATCACCACGTCGAAGGCGCTGACGCGGTCGCTCGCGACGAGGAGGAGGCGGTCGGTGTCGTCGGGCTGGCGGGGACTGCCGGCGTCCGGCACCGCGTATACATCGCGGACCTTGCCGCGGAAGAGCAGGGGAAGCGGGAGGGTCGCGTCGGCCGTCACACCCGCACCTCGCCACTGGCCCGCACCTCGGAGTACCGCTCGAGCACGGGCGTCACGTGTTTCGCCAGGAACCCGTCCACCTGTTCGGGCGCCCGGCCGACCAGCTTCTCGGGCCGCGCCAACTCCTCCAGCTCCTCGGCGCTCACGCCCAGCGACTCGTCGGCGGCGATGCGCGCGAACAGGTCACCGTCCTCGCCCTCGGTCATGCGGCGGGCGGCCGCGAGCGTGTGTCGGCGAATGCGCTCGTGGGCGTCCTGCCGGTCCCCGCCCCCCGCGGTGGTTCCCATGAGCACCGACTCCATGGCCATGAACGGCAGGTGCACGGCGAGGTTGGCCGCGACCACCCCCGCGTTCACCCGCAGCCCCGAGCCGACGTTCTCGGCCAGGACGAGGATGGCGTCGGTGGCCATGTAGGCGTCCGGAATCGCGAGCCGCTTGTTGGCGGAGTCGTCCAGCGTCCGTTCCAGCCATTGCGTCGCCGCCGTGTGCGCGGGATCCGCGGCCAGGGCGATCACGTGGCGCGCAACCGCACAGATCCGCTCGCTGCGCATCGGGTTGCGCTTGTAGGGCATCGCCGACGAGCCGACCTGGTCCTGCTCGAAGGGCTCCTCCAGTTCGCGAAGGTGCGACAGGAGCCGGATGTCGTGCGCCATCCTGGAGGCCGAGGCGGCCACGCCGGCCAGGGTGGCGAGGAACGCCTGGTCCACCTTGCGCGGATAGGTCTGGCCGGTGACGGGGTAGCATCGGTCGAATCCCAGACGGCGGCAGACCGCCTGCTCCAGCGCGTCGACACGCGCGTGGTCGCCGCCGAGGAGCTGAAGGAACGAGGCCTGCGTGCCGGTCGTGCCGCGTACGCCCCGCAGTCTCAGGTGCGCAAGCCGGTGCTCGATCTCCTCGAGGTCGAGAAGAAGGTCCTGAATCCACAGGGTGGCGCGCTTCCCGACGGTGGTGGGCTGGGCCGGCTGGAAGTGGGTGTAGGCCAGCGTCGGGAGCGCCCGGTGCTCGGCGGCGAAACCGGCCAGGGCGCGAATCGCGGCCACCACGCGGTCGCGCACGATCGTCATGGCCTCGCGATGCTGGATCAGGTCCGTGTTGTCGCCGACGAAGGCGCTGGTGGCGCCGAGGTGCAGAATCCCGCGGGCGGCCGGCGCGACATCGCCGAAGAGGTGGATGTGCGCCATCACATCGTGCCGAAAACGCCGCTCGTAGCGGGCGGCCGCCTCCAGGTCGATGTCGTCCAGCGCGGCGCGCATCTCGTCGATCGCCCGCCGGGGGATATCCAGTCCGGCGTCGCGCTGGGCCTCGGCCAGTGCGAGCCACAGCCGCCGCCAGGTCCCGAAACGGAAGGCAGGGGCGAAGACGCGCTCCATCTCGCCGGACACGTACCGCGCGGACAGGGGGTGCGTGTAGCGGTCGGAGGTGGGGGTGGACACGGGGTCTATCTCCATTCGAGCAGTCCGGTCCGCACGATTCGGCCGCCTCGTTCGAAGAGGAGGACGAAGGAGCGTCCGCTGCGCTGGGTGCGGCGCAGCTCGTCGGCGGCTTCACGGGCCGTGCGAAGGCGCGTGTTGTTCACGGCGAGCAGCACGTCCCCGGCCGCGATTCCGATGCGGCGCGCGAGCGCGTCCGAAATCTCCACCACGAGCGCGCCCTCGGCAGAGGCGAGGCCCCGCTCGGCCTGGATGCCCGGCGTCACGGTCACGACCTCCAGATCGCGCAGCAGCTCCACGCGGTCGGCCGCGGCGGAGGGGAGCGGCGCGGCCTGGAGCTGCACGGCCCCCATCCCTTCCAGCGCCAGCTCGATCCGGTCGCCGGCCCTCAGGTCGAGCAGCACGGCCGTGTAGTCGAGCGGGGTCGCCATGCGGCTCGATCCGGCACGGAGCAGCCGTGACCCCTCGCGGACGCCTGCGGCGGCGGCGGGGGAGCCGGGCGTCACGCGGGCTATGCGCACGCCCCGCGAACGACCGAAACCGTCGGCCTCCACCGCGTCCACGCCCAGGCCCAGCCACGCGCGCTGAGCCTCTCCGTGTTCGACAAGGTCGCGGGCCACCTTGAGCGCGCGGTCGATCGGAATGGCGAACCCCAGTCCCTCGCTCCCGCCCGAGCGCGACAGGATCGACGTGTTCATGCCGATCACCTCGCCCACGGCGTTGACCAGCGGCCCGCCCGAGTTGCCCGGGTTGATCGACGCGTCGGTCTGGATCATGCCCAGGTAGAATCCGTCATCGTCCTCGCCGGGAATGATGTGGCGCCCGAGCGCGCTCACCACGCCCGCCGTCACGGAGGGCTCGGGGTTGGAGATCAGCCCCCCGAACGGATTGCCGATGGCCACGGTCCATTCGCCGATGAGCAGGTCCGACGCGGTGCCGAGCGGCGCGACCGGCAGGCCCGCGGCGCCCTCGAGCGTGAGCACCGCCACGTCGGTGGCCGGGTCGGAACCGGCGAGGCTGGCGTCGAAATCGCGCCCGTCGGGCAGGGTAACCAGGATCTCGGTCGCGCCGACGATCACGTGATGGTTCGTCAGGACCGTGCCGCGCTCGTCCACGATGAACCCGGATCCCAGGCCGCGGGTCTCCTGGAAGGGGAGGAAGTAGTCGTCGAAGAAGCTGCGGCGGCGGGCCCGTTCGCGTCTGCGCACCGAGACCGCGACCACCGCCGGCGCCACGGTGCGCGCCGCGCGCACGATCGCGGTGGCGCGCGAATCGGAGAGGGACTGGCCGGCGGATGCGGCGACGGGAATCGGGGCCGATACCTGGACCGGGTCGGGAACGACCGCGCCGGGGGTCGATGGCTCGCATGCAGCCAGCAGCGCGGCCAACGCGGTTGGAGCGGCCCAGGATGTCAACTTTGTCATCGGGAGGCGCTCCGACGCTCCGGCGCGGGCCGCGTCGGGATGGCACGGGCGTCCAGGTAGTCCACCCGGGTCAGACAAAGCCCCTGGGGCGGTGCGGGCGGGGATGTCGTCAGGTCCGTCTCTCCGCTGAGCAGAAGGGCCATCTCCTCCTCTTCGCGCCTGTGCCGCGCGATGTCCACCATTGTTCCCACCAAATATCGCACCATCCTGTGCAAAAAGCGGTTGGCCGTGATCTCGAAGACCGCGCCGAGGTCTTGCCAGGTGCGCCACCGCGCCCTTGTGACATGGCAGGTGTGCCCCCGTTGCGGCTGCCCCGACTTCGCGAAGGCGCGGAAGTTGCGCACGCCGACGAGCAGCTGCGTGGTCCGGCGGGCCGCGTCCAGGTCGAGCGGAACGCCGAGGGGCCAGCACGCGCGACGATGAAAGGGGGATGCCGCCAGGGCCGCGATCCCGACCCTGTACTCGTAGCTGCGCGACACCGCCCCGTACCTCGGATGAAAGTCGGCCGGTACGGGTTCTGCGCACTCGATCCACAGAGAATCCGGGACCAGCGCGTTGAGCGACCTGGCGAGCGCCCGAGCCTCCCAGCGCGCGGGCATGGTTACGGCCGCCACCTGGCCCGTGGCGTGAACGCCGGTATCGGTGCGGCCCGCCCCGACGACCGGGCGGCGGTTGCCCGCGAGTTGTTTCGCGGCCGCCTCGAGCGCGCCCTGTACCGTGGGCTGGCCGGGCTGAAGCTGCCACCCGTGGAAGGCGGAGCCGTCGTAGTGCAGGGTCAGCTTGAAGCGGGTCTCGGGATCGCTCATGTCCGGCGGAGGCGGCGTCTGACCAGGTTGTTCAACCCCGGTGGGGATGGTGCGAAAGCTACCGGAGGGCCGTGTGCAGTCAACCGTGGGGGCGGCGGCGGAGCGGCTTCGGGTTCTCCCATGCCGCCGTCTGGTCCCGCAAACATCTGGCGCGTGGCTAGTTTTGTGGGCCGAGGGCCGCGGCCCCGACGACACGACACCAGCACGGTACGGACGATACGGCAGTGACCGACGCGACATTCAGCCTCGTTCCCCTCCTGGCGAAGGCGGTCCGGGGGGAGGACCTCTCCGCCGCCGAGGCCAGGGGCGCCTTCGGCCATATCGTCTCCGGCGCCGCCTCGCAGGTGACGACCGGCGCGCTGCTGGCCGCGCTCCAGACCAAGGGCCTCGCGCCGTCCGAGGTCGCGGGTGGGGTCGAGGCGCTCAGGGCCGCAATGATCCCCGTGGCCGCTCCCGACCCGGGCGGCCTGGTGGACACCTGCGGCACGGGCGGGGGCGGGGTCTCGACCTTCAACATCTCGACCGCGGCGGCGCTGGTCGCGGCGGCGGGCGGGGTGCGCGTGGCGAAGCACGGCAACCGTTCGTTCACGTCGAAGTGCGGGAGCGCCGATGTGCTCGAGGCGCTGGGGGTGGAGGTCGACCTCTCCCCCGAGGACATGGCCGCGGTGCTCGCGGAGGTGGGGATCGTGTTCATGTTCGCGCCGCTGCTGCACCCGGCGATGCGCCACGTCGGCCCCGTGCGCCAGGCGCTCGGGATCACCACGATCATGAATCTGCTGGGCCCCCTCGCCAATCCGGCGCGCGCGCGCCGCCAGGTCGTGGGCGTGGCCGATCCGGACTACGTCGACCTCGTGGTGCGGGGACTGGCCGAGCTGGGGCACGAACGCGCGCTCGTGGTGCATGGGGCGCCCGGAATGGACGAGATCAGCCCGTGCGGCGCCACGCGCGTCGCCGAGCTGCGGGGTGGCGTGGTGCGGTCGTACGAGGTGACGCCTGCGGCACTGGGGGTTGCAGCCGTCGACCCGCGCGACCTGGCCGGCGGGGAGCCCGCCCGGAACGCGGCGGTCGTCCGGGCGGTGGTCGCGGGTGAGGAGCGGGGTGCGGGCCGGTCGGCCGTGCTCGTGAACGCCGCGGCGGCCTTTCTTGTGGCGGGCAAGGTGGAGTCGCTCGCCGAGGGCGTTGCGGCGGGTGCCCGGGCGATCGATTCGGGCGCGGCGGCGGCGGTCCTGAACGGTCTGGTGCGGGCGAGCCGCGGGGCGCGGTGAGGCGAGTGCGGCGGACGCGGCGAACCCTGCTCAGTAGTTTCTGATCAGCCCCACCACGACGCCCTGAATCCGGACGTTGCCGGCGGGCTCGATCAACGGGGGCACATTTTCGTTGGCGGGCTGCAGACGGATCTTGTTTCCCGGCTCGCGGTACAGCTTCTTGACCGTGGCGGCCTCGTCACCGACCAGCGCGATCACCATTTCGCCGTCCTCGGCGGTCTGCCGTGCGTTGACGATGATATGGTCCCCGTCGCGAATGTGCTCGTCGATCATCGACTGGCCGGACACGCGCAGCACATAGTGCTCGAATCCCTTGCGAACCATGTCGCCCGGGACCGAGAAGTTCTCGGTGTCCTCGACGGCCTCGATCGGCATTCCCGCGGCCACCGTGCCGAGCAGCGGCAGCGGCACCGTGGGCTCCTCCTCCGGGGGGAACTCCACCGACCGGCTTTCGCGGTAGGATCTGCGTATGTACCCCTTGCGCTGCAGGTTGCTGAGGTGCTCGTGGACGGTCGCCAGAGACGTGTAGCCGAAGGCCTCGCGGATCTCGTCGAAGCTCGGCGCGTAGCCGTGCTCGTCGATGAATTCCTTGAGGAAATCCAGGATCTGTTTCTGGCGTTTCGTCAGAGGCATCGCTCTTTCCTTATCTTGGGAGGCGAATCTTCCTCGTGGGGGACTGGAACAGCGCTTGGCGACCGAACAGGCTCCGAATAATGATAACCGAATCTTGCCCGAAACACAAGCCGGGTGACTGACCCCGTCGTGACCGATCCCGGCATACTGGAACGCATCGTTGCGGGCAAGTCGGCCGAGGTTGAGGCGCTCAGGGCGGTCCGTGCGGACGTGTTCCGGGCGGCGGGCGACGCTCCCGCGCCGCGGCAGGTGCTTCGGCCAATGCGCCGGAGTGGCCGCGTGGGCGTGATCGCCGAGGTGAAGCGGCGGTCTCCGGGGGCCGGCGACATCGACACCGGGCTCGATCCGGTGGCGTTGGCGGGCGAATACGCACAGGGGGGGGCGCTTGCGATCAGCGTGCTCACGGATTCCCGGTGGTTCGGCGGCTCGCTCGACGATCTGCGGGCGGTGCGCGCGGGCGGCTCCGTGGCCGTGCTGCGGAAGGACTTCGTCGTCGATCCGGTCCAGGTCGCCGAGGCCAGGGGCGCCGGCGCCGACCTGGTGCTGCTGATCGTGCGCATCCTCGATCCGGTGCTGTTGCGCGACCTGCGGGCCATGACACACGACATGGGAATGACGGCCCTGTTCGAGGCTCACGACGAGTGGGAGGTGGAGGCGGCGCTCGAGGCCGGGGCGTCGCTGCTCGGGGTCAACAACCGGGATCTCACGGTCTTCCGCACCGATCTGGCGGTCACGGAACGCCTGGCGAAGTACGTGCCGGGCGAAGTGCTGCTCGTGTCCGAGAGCGGGATTGCGAGCGCCGCCGACGTGGCGCGCGTGGCCGACGCGGGAGCCGACGCGGTGCTTGTCGGAGAGGCGCTGGTGCGAAGCGGCGACCGGCGTGCTCTGATCGCCGCGATGGCGGGGGTGCGGCGCACGGGGGTGCGGGGCTGATGGCGCGGCGCGGGGGTGGGGGCGGGCGGGTGAGCGGCGGGCGGGTGAGCGGTGGGCGGGTGAGCGGTGGGCCTAGTGGGCGGGTCGAACGGGAGCGGCCGGTGGCGGCGAAGGTGTGTGGGGTGATGACGCCGGGCGACGCGGCGGTGGTGGGTGGGGCAGGGGCGGATTTCGTGGGCGTAATCCTGTCGCCGGGCTACGGGCGCAGCGTGGCGGCCGAGCGGGCGGGCGCGATCTACGAAGCCGCGTCCGCGCGCCGGGTCGGCGTCTTCGTGGACGCGGACGCGGATGACGTGATCCGGATCGCGGCGGCTCTGGATCTGGACGTCGTCCAGCTGGGGGGGCGCGAGACGGCCGACGCCGTCGCGCGGATCGGGGCGGCGGGGGGGTGGGGGGTGTGGAAGACGGTCCATGCCCGGGCGGGACTGTCGCCGGCGGACGCCGCGGGATCGTACGCGGGAGTCGCGAACGGCATTCTGCTTGACTCGTGGGACCCGCGGCGGCCAGGCGGCACGGGCAAGGCCTTCTCGTGGACCGGGGTGGGGGATGAAGTGCGGCGCGCCATCGGAGGCGCGACGTTCATCGCGGCCGGGGGCATGACCCCGGACAACGCGGCCGAAGCGGTCCGGGCCCTGCTGCCCGATGTGCTCGACGTCAGTTCGGGCGTGGAGGCGGCCCACGGTACCAAGGATCCCGACAGGACGCGAGCTTTCGTACGCGCGGTGAAGCGGGCCGGCCGGGAGGTGGGCGGCGACCGGGACAGGCAGGCGGGTGCGGTCCGGCGGGCCGCTGCCGAACTGCGCGCGACTGGCGACGACGCCCCCGACCCGTTCCAGGGAGGAGAACGTTGACGACCCCTGCCGGCAGAGCCGGGCGGTACGGTCCCTACGGCGGGCGCTACGTGCCCGAGACGCTGATCCCGGCGCTGGACGAACTGACGGACGCCTACGCGGAGGCCAGGGCCGATCCATCCTTCCTGGCCGAGTTCGATGCGCTGAGCGCGGACTACGTCGGCCGTCCCACGCCCCTCTACCGCGCCCGGCGGTTCGAGACGGCGGCCGGGGTCGGGCCGGTCTACCTCAAGCGCGAGGATCTGAACCACACGGGTGCCCACAAGATCAACAACACCGTCGGGCAGGCGCTCCTCGCGAGGCGAATGGGAAAGCCCAGGATCATCGCCGAGACGGGAGCGGGGCAACACGGGGTCGCGACGGCCACCGCGTGCGCGCTCTTCGACATGGAATGCGTGGTCTACATGGGCATGGAGGACGTGGAGCGGCAGTCCCTCAATGTCTACCGCATGGAGCTGCTCGGGGCCGAGGTGCGGCCCGTCAAGTCCGGGACCCGGACGCTCAAGGACGCCACCAACGAGGCGCTGCGCGACTGGGTCACCAACGTGCGCGACACCCACTACATCATCGGCTCGGTGGTGGGTCCCCACCCGTTTCCGATGATCGTGCGCGACTTCCAGGCGGTGATCGGCCGCGAGGCCCGGCGCCAGATCCTCGAGGTCGAGGGCCGGCTTCCCAGGTCGGTGGTGGCGTGTGTCGGGGGCGGCTCGAACGCGATGGGGATGTTCCATGCCTTCGTCGAGGACGGGGACGTGGCCCTGATCGGGGTCGAGGCCTCGGGGCACGGGCTGGGGAGCGGCCACTCGTCGGCTCCCCTGAGCGAGGGCCGGCCCGGGGTGTTGCACGGGTCGCTGAGCTACCTGCTGCAGGACGCGGACGGGCAGGTCGCGCCGGCCCACTCGATCGCGGCGGGGCTCGACTACCCAGGGGTCGGGCCGGAGCACTCCCATCTCCTGGACTCGGGCCGCGCGACGTACGTCAGCGTGGGGGACGCCGCCGCGCAGCGAGCGTTTCGGGAGCTGCCCGGGCTGGAGGGGATCATCCCCGCGCTGGAGACGGCCCATGCGCTCGCCTGGGTGGCCGAAGCGGGGCGGCGGGGCGAGATCGCGCCGCCCGTGGCCATCTGCCTGAGCGGGCGGGGGGACAAGGACGTGGTGCACGTGTCCCGTCTGGCTGGGGTGGATGCCGGGAAGGGGTCGGCGCCGTGAGCGGGCGCATGCCGCCGGGACGCATCGGTGCCCGGTTCGAGAAGCTGGCCCGGGAGGGACGCCGTGGCTTCATCCCGTATGTGACGACCGGGTTCCCGTCGCTCGGTGACACGCGTGAGATGGTCGCCGGGTTGGCCGAACTGGGTGCCGACGTGATCGAACTCGGGATTCCGTTCAGCGACCCGATGGCCGACGGTCCCACGATCCAGCGCTCCAGCCAGGAGGCGCTCGACAACGGGACGACCGTGGACGACATGTTCGAAGTGCTCAGGGACCTGCGGCGCGCCAGCGACGTACCCGTGGTCATCTTCTCGTACCTCAATCCGGTCTACTCGCGCGGCGTGGACGCGTTCATCCGCGAGGCGGTCGAGGCGGGGGCCGACGGAATCCTGCCCACGGATTTGCCCCTCGGCGCGGATTCGGAGCTCGAGTCCCGTATCCTGGAATCCCCGTTGGACCTGGTACGGCTGGTGGCTCCTACCACCACGCCGAAACGGATCCGGGAGATCGCGCTGTCCAGCCAGGGATTCGTGTACTACGTAGCGCGCACGGGAGTGACCGGCGCCCGCGAGGAGCTGAGGAGCGCTTTGGCGCAGGAGGTGAGCGCCGTGCGTTCCGTTTCGCCGCTGCCGGTGGCCGTTGGCTTTGGCGTCTCCACTCCGGGCCATGCCCGTGCGGTGGGCGCGGCCGCCGACGCCGCGGTCGTAGGGAGCGCGCTGGTCAACCGTCTGGCCGAAGGGGGCGTGGCCGCCGCGCTGGCGCTGGCGGGCGACCTGAGGAGGGCCCTCGACGAGGCCGGCCGCTAGCGCCGCAGCCGTTCCGGCAGCGTCGGATCCGGCGATACGAACACCGTCCGGACACGGTCCGGGATCACCGCGCCCGGCGCCGCGCCCCTGGGCTTGCGCACCCATTTGCGGCGCGTCCAGTCGACCGGCACCGTGGCGGAAGCCCGCGCGCTGCTGTTGTTGGCGGCCAGAATCGCGGCCTCCTCGAGATCGGCGGCCGGGGGGCGCTCCGGGTTCGCCCAGCGCAGGATGACATGGGCGCCGCTTCCGTGCCGCGCATGCAGCCAGACGTCGGCCGGTCGCGAGCAGCGGAAGGTGAGGTCGTCGTTGCGGCGGGCGCCGCGACCGACCCGGATCTCGAGACCTCCCGAACTCCTGTAGGACCGATACGGGAGCGCCGCGAAATCCGGTCGGGCGGCGGAGCGCGTGGCCGTCGCCGGCGTGAGGGCTGCAATCTCCCGGGATGTGAGTTCATCCTTCCGGGCGCGCTGCTGCAGTTCCTTGATACGGGCGAGCTCCTTCTCCGCCTGGCCTATCCTGTCGTGCAGCGTGACGGCGCCCCTCTCCAGTCTGCCGGCCCGCCGGAAGAGCGCGTTGGCATGCTCCTGTGGCTTGCTTGCGGGATCCAGCGATACCGTCTGTGGCCTGCCATCGAAGCCGACGAGTTCCGCTTCACTCGCACCGGTGTCGATCAGGTGAAGCGACGAGAGGATGAGGGCGGCTTCCTCTCGCATCCGTCCGGCGCTTGCCGTTCGTTCCAACTCCTGGCGCAGCCGCTTCAGCATTCGGAGTACACGACGGCGCTCACCGGCCAGCGAGCGGACAACCGCATCGGAGGCGTGGCCGGCGTCGGGATGCGCGGCGGCGAGCACGTCGTCCATTCCGTGCAGCAGGCTCTCGATCGGACGGGCGGACATGCCGGGCAAGGGCCAGGGATACGGCTGGAGTCCGGACGGCGTCTCCATGAGGTGAGGCGTCAGAGCGGCTTGCGCGACCATCTCCCGCCACCTGCGGAAGCCCTCTTCCCGGGTCGGCGCCTCCAGCAGGAATCGGGCGTTCAGGCTCGACGTGCAGGCGACCCCGGTCAGCAGCGCCCTGCGGGCATCCTTCGCTTCCAGTCCCTCGAACAGCCGCTCCCAGGCACCGACGTCCAGTTCGTCCGCCCTTCGGTCGCCGGGATGCGCGGACGGCGGCGCCCAGCGCTGCCCGACACCGTGTTTTCGGGATCCCGCGCCCGTCAGCCGTTTGCGCACACGCACCTCGGGGCCATCGGTCCACAACGCGTTCCAGCGGTTGGTCGCGAGCTCCACGATCAGCGACGGATGCGGCTTCCTTCCCCGCACGCGCCGGAATCCGAGCACAATCACCCGCTCGTCCCGAATCGCCTCCACCCGGGCCAGGACGGCGGGAAGCGGCTCGGCGTCCGGACCCGGCTCCGACACCCCCCGCAACACGATCACTCCCGTTCCGGGGGACAGGTCCACCACCATCGTCACTTCACGAAAATGGACCGTGACCCGTCGGGCCTCGCGGCTGAATCGGATGGCGCGGGCCCGTGCGCCGACAAGCCGCTCCTCAAGCTCGGCGGCGACGGCGCGTGCCAGGCACGGGTCCCAGATCACGGGTCTTGGTGCCGGGACCGGGGCCCGGTTACCGTTACGGTGACGTCTGAACTGAACATGCTTCAAGATCACATCCTTGGGGGAAACATGTCGGTGTGCGTGCGGACGAGGGCCCCGATCCACCCGATCGTCACCGCGGCGGCCGAGGGACGTCTCCCCGGATGGGCTGTTGCCGGAGCCCGCCGGCGGCGTCACACGGAGAGGGTTGCGGGTCTGCTCGCAGGGTGGGCGCACGACATGGAGCTCGGGGAGGAGGAGATCGCGAGGTGGCGGGCCGCGGGCATCCTGCATGACGCGCTGCGAGACGCCTCTCCCGCCGACCTGGTCCGTATCCTGCCGGAGCGTCTGCGAAAGCTGCCGCCGAAGGCCTATCACGGTCCCGCCGCGGCGATCCTGCTGCGCGCCGACGGAGTGTCGGACCGCGGACTCCTGCGTGCGGTGCGTTGGCATACCCTGGGTTCGAAGAAATTCGGCAGGCTCGGGAGGGCCCTTTTTGCCGCTGATTTCCTTGAGCCCGGCCGCACCGCGAAAAGGCAGTGGCGAGAACGACTCAGGGTGCGCGCGTCCCGCGACCTGAACCCGGTAGTAACCGAAATCGTGAGAAACCGGATAGATTACCGTGTACGTGCCGAACTGCCGGTCCATCCGCGCACGATCGGCTTCTGGAACTCCCTTGTAAGGGCTTCCTGACGACAACCGATGGGGCGATACCTGAGAGTGGCGATCCTCGGCCTTGTGGCCCTGGGCGTGATACTGCTTCTCGGTTCGTCCGTCATGCAGTGGATTCCTGAGGAGACAGCGTCGGGGGGACCCGTTTTTTCTCCCGCGCAGGATCCGCAGGACGCGCAGGACGCGCAGGAGGTGCGCATCACCGTGGACGTGCGGAACGCTGGCGGGATCGACGGCATGGCGCGCGCCGCGACCGACTACCTGCGTGGGGCGGGGTTCGACGTGGTCGGACTGGGCAATGCCCGGAGCTTTGACCAGGAGACATCGGTCGTGATGGACCGTGTGGGAGATCCGGATGCCGCCGCCCGGGTGGCGGAGGTGTTGGGGATCGACAGCGTGACCAGCGAGCCGGATCCGAATCTCTTCGTTGACGTTACCGTAAGACTTGGTGCAGCGTGGACGATTCCGAAAGAACCGGAACCGGTCGGAGTCGTAGCGGAGCCGGAACGGGTGGGGCTCATCGAACGGCTGCGAGGATTCCTGGCCGACCGGAGAGACGAAGGCTGAGCATGGCCGCAAAACGGAAGCGGAAGGCCCGCCGTGCCTCCGCGGCGCCGGCGAGCCGCGGGCGAACGGCGAAAGGGTCCGCAAAGGGCGGACGGAAGGCGCAAAAGGGCGGGGGGGGCGGGGGAACGGGCGAATGGATCAAGTCGGTCTGCTACGCGTTCATCCTCTTCATTGTCATGAGGCTTTTCCTGATCCAGACCTTCGTGATCACCTCCGGGTCGATGGAGAACACCCTTCTCGTCGGTGACTTCCTTGTGGTCAACAAGGCGGCGATCGGCTCCCGCCTGCCCTTCACCGATATCCGGATTCCCGGATACTCCGAGCCCAGGCGGGGCGATGTTCTCGTCTTCGATCCTCATCACGAGGAGGACATGACGCTCGTCAAGCGTCTTGTGGGCGTACCGGGAGACACCCTCCAGATGCGGGACAGGGTGCTCTACCTGAATGGCCAGCCGCAGGAGGAGCCGTATGTCGTGACGAGCGGACGCCCCGACGAATTCTCTCCCTCGATGCTGTGGCAGCTGAATCACCTCGTCGAAGCCTCGGGCGGAGACTATCATCCGACGCGTGACAACTGGGGCCCTCTGCTCGTCCCGGATGGCTACTACTTCATGCTGGGCGACAATCGGGACTCGAGCCTCGATTCGCGCTATTGGGGACTGTTGGAGGGATGGCGCTTCGAAGGGCGTGCGGCGCGCGTCTACTTCTCCTACAACCGCGATTCGGGCCGCCCCTTCCCCTGGATAAGGGAGATCCGGGGGAGCCGGATCGGAGACAGGATCCAGTAACGCTACCCCGTGGAGACGTAGCCGCGGCCGGACGCCGCGAGACCCGGGGCGGCTACGAACGCCCGCGACCCCGCCCGTGGCGGCTGGCCCGCAACTGACCGCATGCGGCGTCGATGTCCCGCCCCCGCGGTTCCCGGACCGCCGCCGGCACTCCGGCATCCTGCAGCCCGTCGCTGAAGGTACGCACCCGTTCCGCCCGGCTCGGCTTCCAGTCGACGTCGGGGATCGGGTTGAAGGGAATGAGGTTCACGAACGCCTGGACCCGTCTGGCCAGTTGCACCAGGTGCGGGAGAAGGGCCGGATCGTCGTTGACGTCCCGAATCATCGTGTACTCGAAGGTGATCCTGCGTCCCCCCTTGCGGTTGAATGCCTCGAGCGCCTGCATCACCTGGTCGAGCGGGTATCGTTTCTCGACCGGAATGAGCTCGGCGCGGAGCTCCGACACGGGCGCGTGCAGCGACAGCGCGAGGCGAAACTGCTCGGGCCGGTCAGCCAGTTCGGCGATCCCGGGAATCAGGCCGACGGTGGATACGGTGATCCGGCGGGCCCCGATCCCGTACCCTGCGTTGAGGATGGAAAGGGCCGGAAAGACGTTGCGCCGGTTTGCCAGGGGCTCGCCCATGCCCATGAAGACGACGTTCGTGACGGCGCCGCGGCCGTTCCTGGCCGCCCACCGGAGCGAGGCGCGGTATTGGCCGACGATTTCGGCCGGGGTGAGCTGACGCCCGAATCCGGACCAGCCGGTGGCGCAGAAGCGGCACCTGAGGGCGCAGCCGGCCTGTGACGACAGGCAAAGTGTCAGGCGGCCGCCCGACGGGATGAGGACGCTCTCGACGACCTCGCCGCCTCTCAGGGCCCACAGGTGTTTGACCGTTCCGTCCGCGGACTCCGAAACCGTATCCTCGGATGGCTCGTCCAGACGGAGGTTCTCCCGCAGCGCCCGGCGTTCGTCCACGGGCAGGTTGGTCATTTCCGTGAACGAACGTGCGTGGCGGCCGTAGAGCCACTCCTCGACCTGGCTCGTTCGGTACGAAGGCTGTCCGCGCTCGCGAAAATGGCCCTCCAGGGCATTGCGCAGGCGTTGGGGTGTCAGCCCCAGAAGATTCGGTTGGTCGCGGGTCACGGTCCTGGGTCGTCTTTCTTGAAAGCCCCTTGAAGCGGGGCTTAAGTTTACCGCGAGAACACGTCCGGCGCTCCTGCCGTCGGCCGGGAACCCCTCATGGCTCACCGGAGACGGTTTGGTGTCGACAAATGTAGAGAGTGGCACGACGATGCGTACCGCGGGTGCCGGCCTGGTCACGTCGGAGATGGCGGGCCGGGAAGTACGGGTCGCGGGCTGGGTGCATCGCAGGCGGGATCTGGGCGGGCTGGTCTTCCTCGATCTGCGCGACCGCTCGGGCATCCTCCAGGTGTCGGTTGGGCCGGATTGGTCATCGGCGCAGGCGGTGGAAGCGGTGCGGGGCCTGGGTGTCGAGGACGTCGTCCTGGTGCGGGGCGTGGTCGCGCCCAGACCCGAGGCCGCGCGCAACCCCGACATGGTCACGGGAGATGTCGAGGTGCAAGCCTCCGGGCTGGAGGTCCTGAACAAGGCGCGCACGCCGGCGATACCCGTGTACCTCCCGCCCGAAGAGGAACTTCCGTCGGAGAAGCTCCGGCTCCGCCACAGGGTCCTGGACCTGAGGCGCCATGAGCTGCAGGCGAGGCTGCAGCTGCGCCACCGGTTGGTGCTGGCCGTACGGAACTACTTCGACAGCCAGGGCTTCCAGGAGATCGAGACCCCCATACTGACCAAGCCCACGCCGGAGGGCGCGAGGGACTTCCTCGTGCCGAGCCGCGTTCACCCGGGCGAGTTCTTCGCGCTCCCGCAGAGCCCGCAGATCTACAAGCAGCTGCTGATGATCGCGGGGTTCGACCGCTATGTGCAGATCGCGCGCTGCTTCAGGGACGAGGATCTGCGCGCGGATCGGCAGCCCGAATTCACCCAGATCGACGTCGAGGCGTCGTTCGTCCAGCCCGACGACATCTACGGGTGGTGCGAGGGACTGATGGCGGAGCTGGCCGAGGTGGCCGGCATCGACGCCGCGCCGCCCTTCCGGCGGCTGAGCTACCACGACGCCATGGAGCGGTACGGCAGCGACCGTCCCGATCTGCGCTACGACCTCGAAATCCGCGATTTCACGGACGTGCTGGGCGCGCTGGAGTCAGGCATCCTGCGCGGCGCGGTCGCCGCGGGCGGGCGGATCCGGGGCCTCGCGCTGGCAGGAGGCGCCCGCCTCACGCGGAAACAGATCGTCGCGCTCGAAGACGCGGCCAAGGCGGCCGGGGCACCCGGCCTGCTCTGGGCCAAGGTCACGGAAGGCGGCGCCACGGGTCCGCTTGGCCGCTTCTTCCGGGACGATACGGGCGCGAGGCTGGGTCTGGCCGCAGGCGACCTCCTGGCCGTGGCCGCGGGGGCCGACCGCGTCACCTCTCCGGCGCTGGACGCGGCGCGCGCGGCCGCCATCGGGGCGCTGCAACTTCCGAAGGTCACAGAGCACGCGTGGCTCTGGGTGACCGGCTTCCCCGTTTTTGAGGACGCCGGAGACGGGGCGCTCGGGGCGAACCATCACCCGTTCGTCCAGCCCGACCCCGCGGACGCTCACCTCCTCGACTCGGACCCGCTGGCGGTGCGGGGCCTGGCCTACGACCTCGTGTACAACGGCGCCGAACTGGGCTCGGGCAGCATTCGTATCCACGATGCCGATCTGCAGACCCGCATACTCGCGCTGCTGGGGCTCGACCCCGATGAGATCGCGCGCAAGTTCGGCTTTCTACTCGAGGCCCTCCGCTCTGGCGCTCCGCCGCACGGAGGGATCGCCCTGGGCGTGGACCGGCTCGCCGCGCAATTCTCCGGTGGATCGAGCCTGCGCGACGTGATCGCGTTTCCGAAGACGACCGCGGCGCGGGCGAGCTTTGAGGGGGCGCCGTCGCAGGTGTCTTCCGGGGAGTTGGCAGCGCTCGGGATTGCGATTGGAGAGCGCGAATGACGGGCGGCACGCTGGTCGAGCACAACCTGAACGCCGAGGGCGCGGACCAGTTCATCCTCGCGGGGATCGGCGACGCCAACTTTCGTGAGCTGGAGACGCTCTTCCGCGTCCAGGTCGTGATGCGAGGCGACCAGGTGAGAATCGCCGGGACGGTCGAATCGGTTGCCGACTCGGCCCGCGTGGTCGAGCACATGATCGAACTCGCGCGACTGGGGAAGTCCTTTCCCGCTTCGGACATCGCCCGCTTCGCCGCAAGCCTCGATGCGCGGGACGGACCCGACATCCGCAGCGACGACGAACGCCTGAGGATTTCGGTGCCGGGCTCGCGGCGTACCATCGTGCCCCGCTCCGAGGGTCAGCGCGCGTATCTGCAGGCCATGGAGGACTCCGACATCGTGATCGGGATCGGCCCCGCGGGAACCGGCAAGACGTATCTCGCCGTGGCCCGGGCGGTCGCGGAGCTGTTCCGGAAGCGGGTGCGGCGCATCATTCTGGCCCGCCCCGCGGTGGAGGCTGGAGAGAATCTCGGCTTCCTTCCCGGCGACCTGCAGGAAAAGGTCGACCCCTACCTCCGCCCTCTCTACGACGCGCTCGAGGACATGATGCCGGCGGCGCGGGTCCGGCGCGGGATCGCCGAGCGCACGATAGAGGTTGCGCCTCTCGCGTACATGCGCGGCCGAACCCTCTCCGACGCATTCGTCATCCTCGACGAGGCACAGAACTCCACTGCAGCGCAGATGAAGATGTTCCTCACGCGCATCGGTGTGAATTCCCGCGTGGTGATCACGGGCGACAAGACCCAGATCGACCTGCCCCGCGCCCAGGTCTCCGGTCTGATTCAGGTCGAGAACATCCTCGGCCACGTCGAGGGCATCGAGTTCGTGTACCTGGATGAGAGCGACGTTACTCGCCACCGCCTCGTGAAGCAGATTGTGCGCGCCTACGCGGCGGCGGACGAACGCCTCGGCGAGGGACGCGACCATGAGCGCAGGTAACGGCAAGCGCCGCCTGCTTTCGGGCGTCCCGGAGCGCCGATGGCCGGACGCAGCAGTTCACAACGGTGTGCGCTGGCTGCTTCTGGTGGTGCTGGCGGGGGGACTCGTGGTCCTCTATCCGTCGGATCCGGGAGTCGGGATCGGTCGATACAGCGCGGGCACGGTCGCGCAGCGTGACATCATCGCCCAGGTCGGCTTCCCGGTTCCGAAGGACTCGGCCGTACTGAGACGCGAGAGGGCCGAGGCGGCCGCCTCGGTCATTCCCACATTCACCTATCGCGCGGCCGCCGTGGACTCGACACTCGCCGGCCTGGCCGCCTTCTTTGCGCGCGTGGATTCGGCGTCGGTGGTGGACGGCGTCGCGGGAATCGCCGGTGTCCTGGCAACGTCTGGAATCGACGCGGACGCCGCGCAGGTCGAGCTGCTCGCCGAGCCTGAACGCCTTGGCAATTTGCACGAACAGGCGGCATCCGCGGTCCGGGCGCTGACGCCGGACGGACTGATGGCACCCGGCGCGGCCTCTCGAATCACGACCGACTCCATCCGCGTGATCCGGAGCGGCGGGAGTTCGGTGGTGGCCCGAAACACGGTTCTCTCGGGCCGCGAATTCTACGACCGCGCGCTGGCCGGCATGGAGCCCGGACCCGAGACCGACCTCCTGCGGGTCATCCTCGCACGGTACCTCTCTCCCAATCTGCTGCCCGACACGACCAGGACCGAGAGGGAGCGGGCCTTCGCGCGCGACACTATCCCGATCATGGTGGGGAGGGTGCTGGAGGGCGAGGCGATTGTCCGGGCGAACGACCAGGTCGGCGAGGAGCAACTGCGCAAGATCGAGGCGTACCGGGACCAGTTGCGCGCCGAGGGGATCAGCGTGGACGGCTCGAACCTCGCGGGCAATCTCGGCGGGCTCCTGCTGAACACGCTCCTGCTGACCGTGCTGGGCGTACTCGTCTTCTTCTTCCGTCCCGAGATCTATCATTCGTTCCGGTTCGTATTGGCGATACTGAGCATCTTCGCCCTCTATTTCGTCGCGGGCTTCGTGATCACCGGACTGGGCCTTCCACCCGCCGGGTTGCCCATCGTCTTTGTGGCCGTCTCGCTGTCGATACTGTGGGACGCACGTCTGGCGCTGCTCGCGGTCTTCGTGGTATGTGCGATGACGGCCGTGCAGGAGCCCTTCGGCGAGGTCCCGGTCGTGTTGACGCTTCTGACCGGCGGCTCCGCGGCAGCGCTCTCGGTCCGCACGTTCCGGCGACTGGCGCAGACCTGGGTCTTCATCGCGGTGACCGCCGGCGCGTACGCGCTGGTGCTCGCGGGACTCCAGGTGCGGGGCGCGGATTTCGCGTTCGCGCCATCGCTGATGTGGGCGCTACTCAGCACCGTGGCCGGCGTGATCCTGGCCATCGGGTTCATACCCGTCTACGAATGGGTCGCCGGAATCACCACCGACCAGACGCTGATCGCATGGGCGGACGCCAATCGGCCGCTCATGCGCCGGATGGCCGTCGAGGCGCCCGGCACGTTCGCGCACACGCTGCAGGCCGCGAGCATGGCCGAAGCGGGAGCACGCGCGATCGGCGCCAACACCCTGCTTTGCCGGGCCGGGGTGTACTACCACGACATCGGGAAGATGCGCCGCCCCGAGTACTTCATCGAGAACCAGCACGGTGCCAACCCCCACGAAGCCCTCGATCCGCTCGAATCCGCCAGGATCATTCGCGACCACGTGGTCGACGGAGTCAGTATGGCGCGCTCGGAGAAGGTGCCCGAGGTGGTGGTGGATTTCATTCGCGAGCATCATGGCGATCAGACCATCGGGTTCTTCCTCCACACCGCGCGTCAACTGGCCGAGCGCGAGGGGAGCGATCCCCCGGATCCTTCGGTCTTCCGGTACCCGGGTCCCCGGCCGCGAACCCGCGAGACCGGTATCGCCATGCTCGCCGACTCGACGGAATCGGCCGCGCGGGCTCTGGACAGCCCGACGGAGGAGCGCCTGAGGGAACTCATCGACAAGATCTTTGAAACGAAGGCCGCAACCGGCCAGCTTGACGACTGCCCCCTGACCTTTCGGGATCTGGCCCGGTTGAAGAAGCAGTTCGCTACGTACCTGAGCGGAAGTCACCATACGCGGATCCAGTACCCTCGGCCCGGAGATGCACGGTGATCACGATTCATGTCAACGCCCCGGACGGGACCGGCATCCCGCGTGAACTGATCCGGCGTGCCGTGCGTGAGACGCTCCGGCGTGAGGGACACCGGCGTGCGGAGTTCTCGGTGACGTTCGTCGGGGACGCGGAGATCGCGCGCCTGCACGAACGGTATCTCGGCGGCGACGGCGTGACCGACGTTCTCTCGTTCGCGCTCCACGAGGACGGCGAAGCTCCGCTCGGCGACGTGTACATCGGACTCGCACAAGCGCGTCGTCAGGCGGCGGACGCGGGCGCCGAACCCGGCGAAGAGCTGGTGCGGCTGGCGGTGCACGGCGCCTTGCACGTCCTCGGGTACGATCATCCCGAGGGCCCGGAACGGATCGGGAGCGAAATGTTCCGCCTGCAGGAGGAAGTCTTGGGCGGACCGGGGGCGAAGACATGAGCGCGGACGGCCCCTCCGTCGGGGCGAGCCCGGCCACGCTGCACGAGTTGACGCAGCTGGCCGAAAGGGGTGAGCTCTCCAGGCTGCCCGACCTGATCGACGGGATGCACCCGTCCGATATCGCCGATCTCGTTGCCTCGGTCGTCATCGAGGAACACAGGATCGAGATCCTGAAGGCCCTTCCGACCGAGGTGGCATCCGAGACTCTCGCCGAGATGGAGGAGGACGAGGATCGCGCGGAACTCCTGACCGGGCTGGATGAGCAGAGAGGCGCCGAGTTGCTGCAGGGGTTGGCGGACGACGATGCGGCCGACCTGCTGGGCGAACTGGACCCGCGTGATCGGGACCGGATGCTGGCGGCGCTGCCGACAGAGGAAGCCGGCGAGATCCGGGAACTGCTTCGCTACGGGGAGGAAACCGCCGGCGGGCTGATGACGACCTCGCTGGTGTCGGTCACCACCGATGCCACGGCAGGCGAGGCGATCTCCGAGATACGGAAGCAGGGCCGCGAAGTGGAGGGTTTCTACACGGTGTTCGTGGTCGATGAGCGGAACCGGTTGCGCGGGACCGTCCCACTGGACGACCTGATTCTGGCCGAGCCGTCCGATGCCGTAGCGTCGCTGGTGGAGCCGCCGGTGGCCACGGTGCTGCCCGACACCGACCAGGAGGAAGTAGGCCAGTTGATCGGCCGCTACAATCTGGTCAGCGTCCCGGTTGTCAACCGGGAGGGCTCTCTGCTCGGTCGCATTACCTTCGACGACGTCATCGACGTCATCGAGGCCGAGACCACCGAGGACATTCTCAGGCTCGCCGGTGTCTCGGACGAAGAGGAACTGAAGGCCGATTGGTTCGAGTCGGTCCGGGCCCGCCTGCCGTGGCTGGTTCTCAATCTGGCGACCGCGGCGCTTGCCGCGTCGGTGATCCTGGCCTTCCAGAGCACGATCGAGGAGGTCGCCTTCCTGGCCTTCCTCATGCCGGTAATCGCGGCCCTGGGGGGCAATACGGGGACCCAGGCGCTGGCTGTGACCATTCGTCGCATCGCTGTCGGCGGGGGAATGAACGCAGGCCAGTTCCGGGTCGTGGGCAAGGAGGTGCTGGTGGGGCTCCTGAACGGCTTCGTTCTCGGCGTGCTGTTCGCGGTCTTCGCATATGTGTGGAAGGATGGCGACCCGCGTCTGGGACTGGTGGTGCTCCTTGCCATGTGGGCGAACATCATCGTTGCCGGATTCGCGGGTGCGATGATTCCCACGGTGCTGCACAGGCTCGGGGTCGACCCCGCGGTGGCTTCCTCGGTCTTCGTCCACACCCTCACGGATCTGATCGGTTTCGTCATGGTGCTCAACCTTGCCGCGGCCCTGCTCTTCTAGTCGAAGATGCGAGCCTCGACGCGAGCCGAGAAAAACCGGCGCCTCGCCGCCGATTTCCGGACCGGGAAGCGTCCCGCGCTGGCTCGGGCCATTTCGATGGTGGAAGGCCGCCGTCCCGGCGTTGCGGATCTGCTGCAGGAGCTGCTCCTGGCACGGCCGCGGGCCCGGCGGTTCGGGATCACCGGCCCCCCGGGCGCGGGCAAGTCCAGCCTCGTTGCCGGCCTGGCGACCCTCCTTCGCGCTCGTGGCGAAAAGGTAGCCGTCGTCGCGGTCGACCCAACGTCGCCGTACTCCGGCGGCGCACTGCTGGGCGACCGGATCCGAATGAACGACCTGGCAACCGATCCCGGGATCTTCATCCGCTCGATGGCCACGCGCGGGTCCCTCGGAGGGCTTGCCGCCACGACCCGCGAAGTGGTCGACCTGCTCGACGCTTTCGGCTTTCCGAATGTCCTCGTGGAAACCGTGGGCGTTGGGCAGACCGAACTGGAGATTGCGTCGGCGGCCGATTCGGTCGCCGTGGTGCTCGTGCCGGAGTCCGGCGACGGAATACAGGCCATGAAGGCGGGGCTCATGGAGATCGCGGATCTGTTCGTCGTCAACAAGGCGGACAGGATCGGCGCGGATCGCATGGTAAGGGAGATCCGGCAGGCGCTGGCGCTCAGGGCCGGGCGGGGAATGCAAGGGGTGCCGGCGCACCACGGGGTGGACCTGTCCCGTGTGGGCGAGGCGGACGAGGAGCCCGGCGCGGCCAATGTTCCGGCCTGGGACATACCGGTCCTCAAGACATCGGCGGGCAGGGGCGAGGGATTCGAACAATTCCTGGACGGGCTCCTGGCGCACAACCGCTACCTTGCCGATTCGGGAGCGCTGGAGGAACGCCGCGAACGCCGCGCGCGAAGTCGGCTGCGCGACGTGATCGTGGGCCGCTTGAGGGACAGCGCGGAGGGGGTTCTGGCGACTCATCCGGACCTGCCGGGGCGGATCGCGGACATCGCTGCGGGACGCGCCACGACGTACGGTGTGGCAGATGAGCTGATTCCCGCCATATTGAAGGGGGCGGCGAAGTCGGATCAGGGTCAGGAGGGGTGACATGTCCACGACCGAAGGTCGGGTGCGCGACGCCGACGCCATTCTGTCGGCGATCGAAGCGAACCAGCGCGAGGGCGAGCGCCTGAGCGCCGAGCTGGCGGCGTGGCAGGCGACGTGCGAAGGCACTCCGAAGCGGCTTCCGTTCTTCACGTCGATCTCCGGCAACGAGATCGAACCCCTGTACACGCCGGAACACGCATCCGGGAGCTACCTGGAGAAGCTCGGGGTGCCTGGAGGGTTCCCGTTCACGCGCGGGCCGTACGCCACGATGTACAGGACCCGCCTGTGGACCATGCGGCAGTTCGCGGGCTTCGCGACCGCCCGGGAGACCAACGAGCGATACAAGTACCTGCTGGCGAACGGCCAGACCGGGCTTTCGGTCGCATTCGACTTCCCGACGCTGATGGGCTACGACAGCGACCATCCGCGCTCCCTCGGCGAGGTCGGCGTTTGTGGAGTGGCAGTCTCGTCGCTGGCCGACATGGAGACCCTGTTCAGCGGGATTCCCATGGACAAGGTCTCGGTCTCAATGACCATCAACGGGCCCGCGATCATTCTCTTCTGCTTCTACCTGGCGGCGGCTCAGCGGCAGGGGGTCTCACCCGAGCTTCTGCGCGGCACGGTCCAGAACGACATCCTCAAGGAATACCAGGCCCAGCACGCGTGGGTGTTTCCGCCGGAGCCGGCCCTGCGCCTCATCGTCGACATGTTCGAGTGGTGCGGCGCCAACGCCCCGAAGTACAACCCCATATCGATCTCGGGCTACCACATCCGTGAAGCGGGCGCGACCGCCGGACAGGAGCTGGGGTTTACCCTGGCGAACGGCTTCGACTACGTCCGCCGCGGGATCGACAGAGGACTGGACGTCGACACCTTCGCGCCGCGCCTGTCGTTCTTCTTCGACGTGCACAACGACTTCTTCGAGGAGGTCGCCAAGTTCCGGGCCGCACGGCGGATCTGGGCGCGTCACCTCCGTGACCGCTTCGGCGCGCGCAGCCCGCAGTCCTGGAGACTCCGCACGCACGCGCAGACCGCGGGGGTCACGCTTACGGCACAGCAGCCCGAGAACAACATCGTCCGGGTCGCCTACCAGGCGCTGGCGGCGGTCATGGGCGGGATCCAGTCGCTCCACACGAATTCCATGGACGAAACGCTCGCGCTGCCGACGGAGAAAGCGGTCAGAATCGCGTTGCGGACCCAGCAGGTCCTCGCCAGCGAGACCGGTGTCGCCGACACGATCGATCCGCTTGCCGGCTCGTACTACCTGGAGGCGCTCACGGATCGTCTCGAAGCCGAGGCCGAGGACATATTCGACCGCGTCGAAGAGGAGGGCGGGGTGGTCGCGGGGATCGAGAACGGCTGGTTCCAGCGCGAGATCGCGGCTTCGGCCGCAAGGCAGCAGGCCGAGATCGAGGCCGGGTTGCGGACGGTGGTGGGCGTGAACGATTTCGTCGACGGTGCCGACGAGGTTGAGATCGACACCCTGCAGATCGACCCCGATGTCGAAAAACGGCAGCGGCGGCGCATGGCGCGGCTTCGCGAGGAACGCGATGGCGAGCGTGTCGCGCGTACGCTGGCCAGCCTGAAAGCCGCCGCCGCGGGTGATCAGAACCTGGTGCCGCATATCCTCGAGTGCGCGCACGCCTACTGTACCCTGTACGAAATCAGAGCGGCCATGGAGCACGTCTTCGGGGCCTACAGGGAGCCGGTCTTCTTTTAGTGTCGTAGCGGCCCGTGGACAGAACCCCCCCGGCATCGCGCATTCTCATTGCCGACGACCAGGCCGATGTCGTCGAGGCGTTGCGTCTGCTCCTGGTTTCGGCCGGCTTTGAGCTGGAGGCCGCGGGCGGTCCCGAGGAGGCGTTGGCAAGGGTGGAGAGCAGTCTGTTCGACGCAGCGCTCATCGACCTCAACTACACGCGCGACACCACTTCGGGGCGTGAGGGCCTGGACCTGCTGAGGAGGCTCCACGAGATCGACAGCACTCTGCCTGTGGTCGTAATGACCGCGTGGGGCAGCGTCGAGAGCGCTGTCGAGGCGATGCGTCGCGGAGCCCGGGACTACATCGAGAAGCCCTGGGACAACGATCGCCTGCTTGCGACCCTGAGGGCCCAGATCCAGCTGGGCCGCGCGCTCCGCCGGTCGCAGAATCCGCAGAACGGGAATGCCGGCGCCCCGCGCCCGCCCTCGCATCCCCGCCTGATTGCTTCGTCGAAATCGATGAAACCGGTTCTGAAGGTGATGCGGCGCGTCGCTCCTTCCGACGCCAATATCCTCATCACGGGAGAGCACGGTACGGGGAAGGAGGTCGTGGCGCGGTGGCTGCACGCCTCATCCGCGCGGCGGCTCGCCCCACTCGTCGCCGTGAACATGGGCGGCATCTCGGAGGGCGTGTTCGAGAGCGAGCTGTTCGGGCACGTGAAGGGGGCCTTCACCGATGCCAAGTCCGACCGCACCGGGTCTTTCGAGCTGGCGCACGGCGGGACCCTCTTCCTCGATGAGATTGCCAACACGTCCGTGCCGGTACAGGCCAAGCTCCTTCGCGTTCTTGAAACCGGAGAGCTGCAGCGGGTCGGGTCTTCCGACGTCGTCCGGACGGATGTTCGTCTCCTGTCCGCCACGAACGCCTCACTCGACCAGGCAGTCGCCGAGGGACGGTTCAGGGAGGATCTGCTGTACAGAGTCAACACCGTCGAGATCGCGGTTCCGCCCCTCAGGGACCGCCCCGAGGACCTTCCACTCCTTGCCGCCCACTTTCTTGAGCGCTATTCGGTGCGCTACGACCGGCCCGGCCTCAGGTTCACGACCGACGCCTCCCGTGCGCTGCTGGACCACCCCTGGCCGGGCAACGTGCGTGAGCTGAAGCACGCCGTCGAGCGGGCGGTGCTGATGTCCGACGATCTGGAAATCGGGGTGGAGGACCTGGCCTTGCGCACGCTGCCGGGCGGTGCGCTCCCGCTGGAGGAACTCAAGCTGGGTGAAGTGGAGCGCCTCCTGATCGAGAGGGCGATGGATCGGCATGACGGCAACGTCAGCCGCGCCGCCGAGAGGCTGGGCCTCAGCCGAAGCGCGCTGTACCGGCGCCTGGCCCGCTACAGGATCGGCGGCGTCCGGTGACTTCCGAAGACGGATCGGCGGGGTCGGACGCCACCCCTTCCGGGCCGGTGTGCCGAGCGCCGCTGGTGGGGCGGTGGGCCCGCCTTGAATTCGACCTCCAGATCATCCTGTTGTCCAATCTGGCCGGACTGCCGGCCTTCGCGCTTGCAATGTATCTCCTCTGGACGGGAGATATCGCGACATCGACACGCTGGCTCGCTACCGGGGGCATTCTACTCCTGTGCGGAGGGTTGACCGCGGTTCTGCGAGCGAGGCTGGTGCGCCCGATCCGGACGCTGTCCAGTGTCCTGCTGGCGTTGAGGGAAGGGGATTTCTCGATCCGGACGCGTGTTCCGAAAACGCTCAAGGGACCCCTCGCGCTGGCCTTCCAGGAAGCCAACAGACTGGAAGCCATCCTGAGGGAACAGCGGCTGGGGGCCGTCGAAGCCACGGTGCTTCTGAGGAGGATTCTGGAGGAGATCGACGTGGCCGTGTTCGCCTTCGACGAGGACGAGAAGCTCCGCATCCTCAACCGGGCCGGTGAGCGGCTGCTGGGCCAGCCCACGGAGGCCGTTCTGGGCAGATCCGCCCACGACCTGCGACTGCAGGACGGTCTGGCCGGCAGGGCGCCGCGGACCCTGGAGGTGAATCTGCCGGGCGGGCAGGGCAGATGGGAGCTCAAGCGCACGGTCATCCGTCAGGAGGGCGCACCGATGAAGCTCCTGGTGCTGTCGGATCTCTCCCGGGCCCTTCGCGAGGAGGAGCGGCTGGCCTGGAAACGCATCATCCGGGTGCTCAGCCACGAGATCAACAACAGCCTGGCGCCGATCAAGTCGATCGCGAGCAGTTTGCGCAAGCTCCTGGGCCGGGATGCAATTCGGGGAAGGCTCAGGGACGATCTGTCTCGCGGACTCAACGTGATCGTGGGCCGCGCGGAGTCACTCGGCCGCTTCATGGCAGCGTATGCGCGCCTCGCTCGCCTGCCGGCGCCGACGCTCGTGTCGACGCCGGTAGGGCCGCTGATCCGGCGAAGCGCCGATCTGGAGACACGATTGAAGGTGGATGTGGTTGACGGGCCCGAGGTGAGCGTCATGGCGGATCCGGACCAGCTGGACCAGCTGCTGATCAACCTTGTGTGCAACGCGGCCGACGCTGTGCTGGAGTGCGGTGGGGGGGTCAGGGTCGGGTGGCGGGTGCCCGACGAGGAGTCCATCGAGGTGGTAGTTGAGGATGAGGGGCAGGGCGTACAGGACACCGGCAACCTGTTCGTTCCCTTCTATTCCACCAAACCCGGAGGTTCGGGGATTGGGCTGGTGCTGTGCCAACAGATTGCCGAGGGGCACGGAGGCAGGCTGGCGCTGCGGAACCGCAATCCCAGGGGCGCGGTGGCGATCCTGTCCCTGCCCCTGGATACGCGCGGCCCGCCCTCGAGCTAACAGGCCGTGGACAAAATCCCCCCGGCATTCGAACGGCGATGCATCCGGCCCGGGCCGCTTCGCTCTGCGTTGCTCCTTGGGCCCGTAGCGCTGCTACCGGCCCTTCGTCGCGCCTTGCCGGCCCGGCGCCTCGCCGCTCTCGGTGCTCGGGCGGCTTTATCCACGGCCTGCCAGGGATCCCGCGCCAGGAGCGCTCCCGCGCTAGCGCCCTATGTCGTCACCCCCGGCGGTGATGACGAACTCGACCCTGCGATTCTCCGCCCAGGATTGCTCGTCCGTGCCTGCAACGCGCGGCCGGTCCTCGCCGAAATACTCCACCGTGAAACGGGCCCCGTCGAGTCCGAGTCCGGTCAGGAAGTCCAGCACCGCTTCGGCGCGCAACCTGGACAGGTCCATATTGTATGCCGGGTCCCCGCGTTGATCGGCGTGGCCTTCGATCCGGATCCGGACTCCCGAATTGTCGCTCAGGATCGCGGCCTTGGCACGCAGCCTCGCCTGGGCTTCTTCCCTGACTTCGGCCTCATCGTATTCGAAATAGATCATCTCCTGCAAGGTACGGCGGGCCTCCAGCGCACGGCGCTCCCGCTCCCGTTCGGCTCGCTCTCTCTCGGCCGCGAGGCGACGCTCCTCTTCCGCCTGCGCCCGTCGGATCGAGTCCTGGCGCATCCGCTCCAATTCCTCCGCCGACGGGCCCGGATCGGCCGGCGGCGGTGGCGGCGGCGGCGGTGGCGGCGGCTCGTCGCCACAGAGCCCCATCCGTCCCGGACACAACGCAAACGAGGCGAGGATGCCCAGCTTTCTCGTCCGGAACGTGGTGTGGTCATCACCCGCCAGACTCAGTGAAAAAGCCCCCACCCGAACCCCGCTGAAATCCATCTGCAGGCCGGCATTGAGGTCGAATCCATTGAACTCGGCCATCAGGTTCAGACCACGCCCGCCGGCCATGCCGACGTGTACCGTCGATCCGGCGAACAGCCCCCCGGAGCTCCTCTGCGCGTAGAAGTCGAGGTCGCCGCCCGCCGAGAACATGCCGGCTCCCCAACCCAGTGTAAGGCTGATGAAGCTCGCGTCGGAGGTGGGCAATATGGCCGTGCCGACCGCGTAGGGACTCAGGTTGCTGTTGAATTCGTCGCCCTGTCCCTGGGCCTGCCGGGTGCGGTAGTCCGGGTGTCCGAAGCGTGGCGGCTGCAGGTCATCGACCCAGCGGGCGCCGAACGAGGGTGACGACAGGTAGCGGGCCCCAACCGCGAGGCTGAGGTTCTCGACGGTCGCAGGCAGAAGGGAGATGCGGCCGAATCCACCGAGGATGTTCCCGCCGTTCGTCTCGTCGTCGAAATGCTGAATCGTCGCGCCTATTTCGACGCGGTCGAAAAGCCCAAGCGTGAGCGACAGGTCGGACAGCCATTTGTTGTAGGCATCCCCCCTGCGCCTCACCTCTCCGTTCTGCTTCAGCAACAGTGTCTGGTCGATGTTGATGCCGAATCCCGAGTACGTCGCGACGAACGTCGAGTGGGGCAGAACGGTCGCCACCGGAATGTCCAGAATCCCGGAACCGTACCGGAGTGTACTGGGCATCTTCGTGGTCTGCGCCGAAACGTCCAGGGCCACGAGGAAGAGTGCGACAAGAGCGGACGCAGCAAAACGGAATCTGACCGGATTCATAAGTGTTTACCCCGTGGTTAAGGAGGTGAAAACAGTCACGATTAATCTACCTTGCACTGGCCCGGGCGCAATGGTAAAGCGTCCTGCCGTAACGGGATTGGCCGTTCCAGCCGCCTTGTGGTCACACGTAGCGCGGCTCGGTCGCCGCCGGTGGTTGGGGGTCAGCCGCGTCCCGGGGGCGCGAACGACTTCTGCCAGCCGACGGTCAGGAGCCAGTCGGTCTCCGATGGGCGCGTGCCCGTCCGGCCGTGACGATGTCCATTCGTACCGGGCGCGCAGGGGGGTGGCCATGGCTGCGACCCACGACCAGGGACGCTGCGGCCGTGGCCGCAAGTACTCTGTGTGTTTGGCTGTAAACCATAGTGTACATTTTTTTGTATAAAATCCCTGTATTATCGTATAGTAGGATTCTTCCCAACGCGCTGCTCGACCGGCTCCATCACGGTTGCAGGAGCCCCACCGCGCCAGTCGCGGTCGCGCTCGAATCCCATCGGGCGCCGGAACAGGCGGCGGACCGCAGGTGGTGATTCCGCGTCGGGCCGAATGGCCCGGAGAACTCAGGAAAGAGGCGGAGCGGTGGCGAAGGGAGGCGTGTGTGGGGCGCGGCCAGCGGGCGCATTCGGGCTGCGTCGCGTATATTCCTGTCTCGGACGTCTGTAACAGCGGGGAGACCCCCAATCTTGCTCAACGAGTTGGCCATCCTTGCCGCCCTGGCCGCGGCACCCGATCAGGAGGCGGGCACCGCACCCCCGCCGCGGACCGCAGTTGCTCCCGATCGGCCGGCTGCGGTTACCTACAACGGGTTCGAGGGCCAGACCGATGTGGTCGCCCCCCGCCTGGCCGACCCCGAAATCGACATCGACGGCAGCCTCGACGACGCCGCGTGGTCCGAGGCCGCCCTCCTGACCGGCTTCTCGCAGTACGACCCCTCCGAGGGGATTGCCGCCACGCAGAATACCGAGGTGCTGCTCCTGATCTCGGAGGACGCCATCTACTTCGGCGTGCGCGCCTTCGACGACAACCCGGGGGGCGTGCGGGCCACGCTGGGCGAGCGCGACACCTTCTACCGCACGGACGACTACATCCAGTTCATCCTGGACACCTTCGACGACCAGCGGCAGGCCTACTCCATTGTGGTGAACCCGCTGGGCGTGCAGCAGGACGGTCTCTGGATCGAGGGCAGGGTCGGGCGCTTCGGGCGCAACTTCGGTCCCCCGATCGACTGGAACCCGGATTTCGTGTGGGACTCCGAGGGACGGGTGGAGGACTGGGGATACGCCGTCGAGGTGAAGATCCCGTTCAAGAGCATCCGCTTCCCCGAGGCCGCCGAGCAGGTGTGGGGGCTGCAGGTCTTCCGCAAGATCCAGCGGCTCGGATTCGACGAATCGTGGGCGCCGGTCACCAAGGACGTCGCCAACCGGCTCACGCTCTCGGGCTCGCTCAGCGGGCTGCGCGACCTCGAACGCGGCCTCTTCCTGGAGCTGAATCCGGTGCTCACCGGGACGCGCCAGGGGACCTTCGATGCAGGCGCGAACGCATTCGAGCGGGAGCCGGTGAGCGGCGAATTCGGCTTCAATGCCAAGTACGGGCTTACCTCCAACCTTACGCTGGACGGGACGTACAACCCCGACTTCAGTCAGGTGGAGGCCGACGCCGGGCAGATCGCGGTCAACGAGCGGTTTGCGCTCTTCTACGAGGAGAAGCGGCCCTTCTTCCTGGAGGGGACCGAGATCTTCACGATGCCGAAGAACCTCGTGTACACCCGCAGCATTATCGATCCTGTGGCGGGGGTGAAGTTGTCGGGGAAGGCGGGGAATTTCCAGCTGGGATACCTCGGCGCGGTCGACGAGGTTGGCGGCTCCGGTGAGCCTGCCGAGAGGCCCGTGGTCAGTTTGCTGCGGGCCCGGCGGGATCTTGGGGCGGCCTCGACGCTGGGAGTCGTTTACACCGACCGCACCACAAGTGGCGACCAGTACAACCGCATGTTCGGCTTCGACGGACGTTTCGTGGTGGCGCGCCGCTACACGGTTACGGTGATGGGCGCGGGGAGCCGTACCGCGGCCCTCGGCTCCGATCCCGAGACGGGAAGCTACCTGTCGCTGCAGCTGCAACGCGCGAGTCCGACGCTCACCTTCAACCTCGACCTGGAGGACGTGGCCCACGGCTTCGACGCGGGCAGCGGCCTGATTCCCCGTGTCGGCGACACGCGGTTGCAGTCGCGGCTCGAGTACAACTTCCGGGGCGAGCCGGGCGCTCTTGTCGAGCAGTTCCGCCCGGGGTTCGACGCCAGCGCGTTCTGGGACCACGATTCGTTCTGGCGGCGCGAGGCGTTCGAGGAGGCGGAGGTCCGCTACGGGGTCACCACGTCGTTCCGCAACAACATCACCGTGCTGCTGGCGGCCACCGCGAGGCGCTACGACTTCCGCGCCGCCGAGTACGACGGGCTCTTTGTGGATGACGGCCGGGGCGGAGAGGTTCCGTTCGTGGCCGATCAGGACCCGTTCGGGCTGCTGCACGGGGTCGGGGGGTTCTTCTGGGTGAACAGCTGGGATGTGCTGCGGGGCCGGGTGCGGTGGGGGTACAGCCAGGACGCGGTGTTCGACCTGCGCTACGGGGTGCCCATCGAGGTGGGCCGGGGCTGGGATGCGGACATCGCCGTGTACGCCTACCCGTCGCGGCACCTGTCGGCCGAACTCGGGTTCCGCTACCAGAGCCTGGTCCGGGAGAGCGATGGCTCGGTCGCCCTGGAGGCCGTGATCCCGCGCATCAAGACCCAATACCAGTTCAGCCGGGCGCTCTTCCTGCGCGCGATCGTGGAGTACGGGGCCCAGATGCGCCGCGACCTCGTCGATCCCGTGACCGGAAGGCCCCTGCTGGGTTGCGGCTCAAGCGACTGCTCGCTCCGCAGCGGCTCCGAAGCCAACGATGTCGGGATCGAGACGCTGCTCAGCTACGAGCCCACGCCCGGCACGGTCTTCTTCGTGGGGTACTCGCGGCAGATGGAGGACACCGGACGGCTCCGATTCCGCAATGTGCGGCCGACCGCGGACGGGCTGTTCGCGAAGGTGAGCTACCGGTTCAGGCGGTAGCCCAATGACGCTGGACGTCCTCGGCAACCTCGGCGAGTTCATCGGTGCCGTCGGGGTCGTGCTGTCGCTGCTGTTTGTCGCCCGCCAGATGAAGCGCGGCGTCGAGCAGACCAGGCGCAACACGAGGAGCGTGCGCGCGGCGGCCTTCAACTCGATGGTCGAGAACAGCATCCGCCTCCTCGAACACGTCTTCCGCGGCCGCGAGCTGGCCGATTTCCTCGCGCGGGCCGCCGACGATCCGGACAGCATGACGCCGGGAGAGCGCCTGCGCTGGGACGCTTACATGACCGCGATCTTCCGCCACTTCGGCAACCTGACGTATCAGCGGGAGACCGGGGCGATGGAGGAGAAGATGTGGGCCCCCTACCGCCGCTCCTTCAAGGATCACCTGGAGGAGGAGGCGTGGATGACCTGGTACCTCGACCACCCTCACCTCTTCGACCAGCGCCTCGCGGACGAGGTGCGCGGCATTCTGGAGGACCTGGCGAGTGAGGGGGTGCCGCACGCGGTGGCGTGGAAGGAAGGTGGGGGTCGGATAGGATTCAAGGCGTCGCTCAAAGCGTGACGGAGGGCTGACGCGCCCATCGGCGTTTTGGGCGCCCCTTGGCGTTCTCGACGCCTTGAGGGCCCGGTCTCAGCCGCCCGCTCCGGCCTTCCGCAGCCCCTCGATGTCGATCTTCCCCATCTTGAGCAGCGCTTCCATGACGCGCTTCGGGTCGGCGCTCATCAGTTCGCCCATGTTCGAGGGGACCACCTGCCACGAGACGCCGAAGCGGTCGTTGAGCCAACCGCAGTAGCCCTCGTGGCCCCCCTCCGACAGCGCGTTCCAGTATTGGTCGATCTCGTCCTGCGACTCGCAATTCACCACGAAGGAGATTGCGGGGGTGAATTCGAACATGGGACCGCCGTCGATGCCCTGGAACGTCCGCCCGGATAGTTCGAAGACCACGAACGAATTCCCCTTGGCCGGTCCGGCGCCGACCGTCGAGACGTTGACGATCCGGGAGTCCGGGAAGAGCGAGACGTAGAACTCGGCCGCCTCGATGGCACGGTCTTCGAACCAGAGGCAGGTGGCTATGTGGTCAGGCGTGGTTGTCATCGGCATCTCCGTCGGTGGGGTGCCCGGCTGCTGTCCATGTCCGCCGGTGCGGATGCGAGTCGTGTGAAAGTTCGTCGCGCGCCGCGCTGACTCAAACCCCGTCCGGGGGTGTGACGGTTCGGCGTTCGGGCATGGCTGACGGCGAGACGACCACCGACGACACCGGCCAGTATGCCTTCACGGGCCTGCGCGCCGGGACGTATTCGGTCGAGATCTCGAGCTTCGACTCCAACGAGATCAGCTTCTCGAGCACGTCTGCCGCGGCCACCGTCGGCGTGGGGCGAGACGAAGGTCGTGAGCTTCGACGGCACGTATCTCCGCACCGCGGGGATCCAGGGCCAGGCAAGCGTGGACGGCGAGGGCCTTGGCGGCGTGACGGCGACGCTGGTGGGCGAGGGCGAGGATCGCACCGAGACCACCAACGCGTCCGGCCGGTACGCGTTCTCGAAGCTCAAGAGCGGCACGTACCAGGTCGGGATCTCGGGCTACAGTCCCTCGCGCCGAAGCAGCTCTCCGATCTCTCCCGCCGTATCGCAGGCGTCCGCCTTCTCCACGATCGAAAGCTTGTACGCCGCCGTGAACCGCCGCCTCGTCGCCTTCGCCGACACCTCCGGATCCGCCGCCGAAGCTGCCGCGCTTCGCTTGCCCTCCCCCGAAGAGAGGGGCGTTCCGTTCACCTTCATTCCTTCTCCTCGTTCCATCCTCCATCTCTCTGCCTCGCCCTACTCCAATCTCTTCCTCCTCTCGTGTCTCGCGGGGGTTGGCAGAGAGGGTCCTCCTCCCGGCGAGCGGGGCTCATCCTGGCCTCCCTCCTTCTCCTTGTAGAAGAGGACAGCGGGGTGTAAATTCCCTCTCAAGACAGGACAGAGCGAAAGCTCCCGAGGGCTCTCAGAACCAGTCGGAGTCCACCTTAGCTTTGCCTTTCGGACTGTCCAACGAAGTGGGACCACTTTGCTACTTCTCCGGGACCAAGGAAATGCGAACGAAAAGGAACAGTCTCAGAAAGTACCTGGCGGCGGCAACGTTGCTGGTGCTCCCGGTCATCGCCGCGTGCGGAGAGGATGTCATGCCTCCTCCGCCGACGGGCTCCATCGTGGGCCAGGTGTCGATCGAGGGCATGGGGGTGGACGGAGTATCCGTCTCCCTTAGCAACGGCGCCTCCACTGCTACGGCTGGTGGCGGGAACTACCGCTTCGACAATGTGGAGCAGGGTTCCTACACGGTCACGATCAGCGGATTCCCCGCGGACGCCAGCTTCGACGCAACCTCAGCTCCCGCCAGCATCGGCGACACCGGCGAGACGGTCACCGTAGACTTCCGCGGCACCTATATCCGCACCGCAGGCATTGTGGGGACGGTGACGGTAGAAAATATGGGTCTGGGGGGCGTCACTGTCAGGCTTTCGGGCATGGCTGACGGCGAGACGACCACCGACGACACCGGCCAGTATGCCTTCACGGGCCTGCGCGCCGGGACGTATTCGGTCGAGATCTCGAGCTTCGATGCAGGCGAGGTCGGCTTCTCCAGCACCTCGGGTGCCGCGACGGTCGGCGTAGGCGAGTCGAAGGTCGTGAGCTTCGACGGCACGTATCTCCGCACGGCGGGGATCCAGGGCCAGGTAAGCGTGGACGGCGAAGGCCTTGGGGGCGTGACGGTGACGCTGGTGGGCGAGGGCGAGGATCGCTCGGAGACCACCAACTCCGCCGGTCAGTACGCGTTCTCGAAGCTCAAGAGCGGCACCTACCAGGTCGCGATCACGAACCCGGATCCGGACGACTACGAGTTCGAGACGACGTCGAAGACCGCGACGATCGCGACGGGTGAGGTTGCCAACGTGCCGTTCGAAGGCACGCTGCTGCGGACCGCCGGGATCGCCGGCCGGGTCAGCCTCGACGACGGCATGGGCCTTGACGGCGTGACGGTCACGCTTGCGGGCGCTGCCGAGGCGACGACCGCGACCTCGAACGGCGGACAGTACTCGTTCGCGGGTCTGGCGGCCGGCACGTACGTGCTGAGCATCGCCAACCCGAACCCGACGGCGTACAACTTCGCCGAAGACGAGATGCAGAAGACGGTCATGCTGGAGGACGACCAGTCGGCGATCGTGAACTTCAGTGGGACGCACACCCGGACCGCATCGGTGTCGGGGATGTTGTTCATCGACGAAGTGATGCAGGACAAGGAGTACAACGACGGCGAGCCTACGATCGTCGAGGCGATCGCGCCGCTGGTCGCGGCGGGCGCGCTGGACGCGGAGGTCGTGGCCGGCCTGCTGGCCAAGGCGACGGTGAAGCTGCGCGGTCCGGACCTGAACACCGAGCAGGACATCGCCATCAACGCGGACGGCAGCTTCTCGACGGGCGAGACCCTGATGGCGGGTTCGTACCAGGTCGAGTTGCCGGTCAACGACGACGACGTGGCGGCGGGACTCGCCGCAGCGGGCGTCGCGTTCGTGGGCGAGTCGGCCGTGGTGACGGTCGAAGCTGGCGGCAGCGAGACGGTCAACTTCCCGTTCCGGATCACGATGCAGACGGTGGCGACCGGTGCCCGCATGGGCGGCGACGGCCAGTACGGTGCTCCGGTCGAGGGCGTGAAGCTGGCGCTGTACGCGCGGGCCGACGGCACCGACATGCTGGGTGAGGCGACGACCAACGAGATGGGCATGGTCACGTTGAACTTCGCGCGGGCCGACAACACGGGTCCGGCGGGCAACGACAACATCGTGTTCGTGAGAGCGATGGACACGGGCCATCCCGCGCTGGTGGTGAGCGGCAATGAGTACGTCGAGATCAACTATGCGTCGACGGCGCGTCTCTACGCGGCGGACCAAGAGAAGGAAGCGGCGACGCTGGTGAACATCTCGGTCGCGTTCGACTTCTGGGTCAAGAGCAACGAGACGGCCCGTGACGGCGACATGGGACTGGGCGGCTGGAACACCGTGGTCTACATGGGTGATCCGGAGGACGGCAACACGGTCGACGCCACGATGCCGACGGACGACGGCGACGACCTGGGCAAGAGCTCGTTCGCGTACGTGGTCGACCCGACGATGTTGCCCGCGACGTTCACGGTCATGGCGGCCTCGGGCGACGATGCTGGCCAGCCCGACATGGGCGAGGCGTGGGAGCAGGGCGACGCGCTGACGTTCACGCATACGGGGCTCGAGCTTCCGACCGAGGAAGCGACCGACCTCGGTCCACTGCGTATCACCTTCACGACGCAGACCATCTACATCGGCGTGCACCGTGAGCTGGACGACCGGACCGGGTTCACCGACTTCATCGGTGTTGGAGACGGAGACTCCCGTCCCACCGGCACCGCCGAGGACGAGATCGAGGTCAGCCTGATGGTCGCGGACAGCAGAGGGCGTCTCAGAGTCTTCGAGTACGACCACGACATGGATGCCGAGACGGACGACGTCGAGGCTACCGCGACCTTCGACGACTCGGGCATCGTGTCCTTCGCCCACGTTCCGTCGGATACCGAGGTCACGGCCGTGGTCGATGCGCCGAGCGGCATGATGATCGTTCCGGATGATCGCGCCACGAGGGAGATCGACGCGTTCGGCGCTCAGCTGGACGACTATCCCGACGGCCTGATCGTCGGTGCGTTCGGCGAGGGCGACAGCGGTGCGCGGCCGGATGTCTGGCTTTGCCCGCTGGCGCGGCAGGAGGACGACGACCCCAACGCAGTATGCTCGACATACGCATACAAGTGGGCGACCGGGACGGTTTCGGGCTCGATCGCCCGCCTCCGCGAGGACGACGAGGACGTGGCGATCACCCTCACGCCGGTCAATAGCAACGACGACTACGCGGACGATCTTGAGGATGAGGTCAAGATCGACTACAACCAAGGCGGCACCACCTATTCGTTCACGGGCGTTGCGGACGGCAGGTACGAGGTCACGCTCGAATCCAGGGAGGGAAGCTGGAAGGGAGATGTGGTCTCAGGCATCGAGGTCATGCACGACGAGGAGAATGACGACGACGATTACACCGGCGACGTCAAAAGCGGCAACGACTTGGAGGCCACCAACCTGCGCGGCGTGATCAAAGGCGTGATCGCGAATGATGTCAACTCCAGTGGTAGCTTGACGGGGAGCGAATCACGGGCGGGCGTTGTCGTCGAAATCTACTATGTATCGGGCTCACTGGCCGATGGATTTGTAGCGGGCGATGCATTGATCGATGAGAACGGCGATCCTGTGACGGCTGTGACGGACGAGGACGGTGTGTTCTCGTTCACCGGTCTCGAAAGAAGCACAACCGGCTCACTCAAGGTTTACCTACTGAGAGTTCCCGAAACGGATCTGTACGAGGTTGTCAAGAACCGCACACCAGGACTTAAGGACGACGAAGACCACGTGGTCAACTACGACCTCGCCACAACTGGCACAGCCGAGTATTTCGATGAGATGATAGCGAACACGCTTCCCCCGCGGTGGGACCACTCCACGAGCACTCTCATTAACGTGGCGCTCAATAACTTTGCACTCCTTTACAAGGACGGCGAAGTCGAGGGCGCAGTGTCGGATCCGAGCGTGCGGGCCGCGCACCAGCGTGCGACGGTCGAATTGCACCGCTGCCGGGTGTCGCACAACGTAGCGGACGGCTGTGTGGAGTTCGAGCCCGGTAGCCTGCATGAAGTCGATGTGGACGAGGACGGGGACTGGCTCGCCGAAGGTTTGACGGAAGGCATCTACGAGGTCGTCGTGGATCTGCCCGCCGGCTACGTCCATGTGGCCGAAAGTGGTAGTGAGACATCGGAGAGTACGATCAACGCCGTTGATGGCACTAACACCTACTTCACGCGTCAGGGCGTCCTGCTGCGCGGCGATCGGGCTTCCGGAGAGCCGGCTCTGAAGACGTTCCACATCAAGGACCGGAACGCGAGCAGCCTATCTGCGCTCGGCGACACCGATGCCGTCGAGATCAACGGCGATGTCTGCGCTACAGGCACTGCCGCAAACCCCGGTGACAACCAGTGCGGCCACGAAGCGGACGGATCGTTCTCCGTGGTGGTCACGGCGTCTTCCGGCGCGACGGTCCGGCTGAGCTCAAGTGGAAGGGATGCAGCGCCCATCGGAACGGGCACGTATTCGCAAGCGGTGACCAACGGGAGAGCTACGACGGTAACGCTGCCCACGGCGGGCACCCGCAGGTACTGGGTCCACGTTACGTCTGAGGACGGCTATTCGACCAACGGGACGGCTGGTACCACCACCCCGTCCAACACCGCGTTCAATATCCGGCGCAACTCCGACACCCGGCTGGACATGCTCACGATTTCGTGGGGCGGCGACCGAATCGACTTGAGTCGGAGGGACCTTGGACTGGACCCGGGGAACCCGGACGGTGAGACGGGCCCGGTAACGGGAACGGTCACACTGAATGTGGAGGTTGACGAGGGCGACAACGGTGAGGATGTGCCCGACGACGAGGCTCTGAACTTCGCGGTTGTCGGGAAGAACACGTCCTTCAACTGGGTGACTTTCTCGGATGCATTGACCGACACTGATGGTGTGTTCGGTGACTGCCCGGCCCCCACCGGCGGCATGCTTGCCAACGCGACGGGCTCGTTCACTCTGGAAGCGGACGCTACCGGCAATCCGGCTGAAGGTGCCATCTGCATCTTGATCACTGACAGCGACGTTGCCCCCAGGGAAGCCGCTTCAGATAGCAACCCTTCCAACTCCGACATGTACCGCCTGATCCTCACCAGGAAGTAGGAGAGGACTTAACCCGTCGGGATTCCACACCAGGAATCGCGATGGCGCAGTAAGGGTAGCCCCCGTCCGGTTCGCCGGGCGGGGGCGACGTCCTTTCGGACGCCGGTCGGTGACTCCACCTCCCTACGACCGCCCGTTCGAGTAAAACTTCGCGACGGCCCCACGACCCGCCGACTGCCCCCGTCTGAGCAGGGCGTCCCGCATGACCGATGCCAGGGCGATATCCACGTCGCCCCGGCGGCGCGCGGCCTCGACCCCTTCGGAGGCCATGGGCGTCGGATACCCGCGCTTGCCGTGGTGGTGGCTGATGGCCTTGCGGTCCATCGCCAGCGTGGAGAGAGAACGCCCGATGCCCGCCCTGTACGCCAGGTAGGCCGCCACGGTCAGCGGATCGGCCGAAAGCGCCTCCAGTCCCTCGGACGCCGCCCATGTCTTGAAGCGCTCCCAGGCACGCTCTTAGGCGCGCAGCGCCGCCGGCCGCCGACTCTTGTCGAGTGCGGAAGCGATCGCGTCGATGTACGCCCTCCGCCCCGCCGCTCGCGGTATGGGTCACCGGTCCGATGTCGCCGCCCTCCTTCCCCTCTCCTCACCGAAGTGCTCCGCAAACCACTCGAACATGCGCCGCCAATGGTCCGCGAAATCGGCTGCCGTGCTGGCGCGCCCGGCCCCGTGGCCACCCGACGTGTAGTGCACCCACACGACCTCCTTCCCCAGCCGCCGCAAAGCGTAGTACATCTCGCGCTGATTGGTCGCGGGCACGTTCCAGTCGCCCTCGCCCGACAGCATCAGCAGCGGCGTCTCGATCCGGTCCGCGAACATCACCGCCGAGTGCTCGATGTACTTGTGCGGCTGCTCCCAGAGCGTCGCGCCGATCCGGTCCTGACCCACCTCGGCCGCCGCGTAGTTGCGCGTCGTGATCTTCGGCGAGTCGCCGAGGAAGGAGATGATGTTGACCTTGCCCGACACGTTCGCCGCCGCCGCGAAGCGGTCCGTCTGCGTGATCAGCAGGTTCGTCGCGTAGCCCCCGTAGCTCTGCCCGTAGACGCCCACCCTGTCCGGATCGACGAGCCCGCGCTCGATGATCTTGTTGATCGCGTTCGGCACCGCCTTCAGCCACGCTTCGCCGGGAAAGCCCTCCTCGAAGCGCACGGACGGGCGGAACCCGAACCACCCCTGCGCGGTGATCAGGTTCATGTTCTCGTTGAAGCCGTTGTCGAAGAACTGCTCGTAGATCTCGGCCACGAGCGGGTACTTGCGCCCGGGCTCGTAGTGGGCGGGGTAGTAGAGGATGCCGTAGAGGGTGTTGCCGTCGACGTCCAGGAATTCGACGAGCTCGCTCCTGGTGAGCGCGACGTCGTCCAGCCGGGGGTTGGAGGCGGTCAGCTGCCGGGCCGCCGAGAGGTCGCCGCGCGCGACGTGGATCTCGTCGGGGCGGTCGCCGTCCGACATGGTGTAGACGATGGTGCCGCCGTCGCCGGAGACGTTCCAGGAGCGGTAGAGGTTGCCGTCCAGCACCAGCGTCTCGACCTCTCCCGTGGCCACCTCGAGCCGCTTGAGCCCGCGCTGCCAGCGGTCCCGGGCCGAGAAGCTGAAATGGAGGTGGCGGCCGTCGTCGCTCCAGCCCTGGACCTGGCGGCGGGGTCGGGCGTCGTCGTCGTCCTCCAGTTCGAGCAGCGTGCGCATGTCGCCGCTGCCGAGGTCGAGGAGGTGCCAGGCATCCTGCGAGGCGAGCAGCAGCGCGTCGCCGGACGGACTCCAGCGCTGGACGGAGAAGCGGATGCCCGTGGAGTCGGCGCCGGGGTCCTCGTCTTCCGCCGCGTCGCCTTCCGTCCCGTCGCCTTCCGCTTCCGCCCCCTCCCCCCGATGACCCGCCGTCACGTCCAACGCCTCTGCCTCATCCAGCCGACGCACGAAGACGGACCCATCCTCACTGTACGCGAACGCGTCGCGCGCGTCGTTCCACGTCACGTCCATCCGCTCCTCGCCGGTGTCCCGCAGCAGCTCGGGCTCGCCGCCGGCCGCAAGATCCAGCCTGAACAGCGCGTGCTCCGTCCCGTCGCGCCGCGTGTACGATGTCTTCGTGCGCGTGGCCGTCGAGTACGTCACATGCGAGCCGTCCGCCGAGAATCCCGGTCCCGCGGGCGTCACCCCGCCCAGGATCTCGCGCACGCTGCCGTTTTCGGGGGAAACAAGCGCGGTGATCTGCCGCGCCGCGATGTTCCTCACGCGGTCCCAGGCCAGGAAGTCGTCCCGGGAATCCTGCACGATGACCGGCGCCTCGGTCAGGGCGACGAACGCCGCGCGCGCCTCCGCGGCCCACCCGTCCGGCCGCAGCCCGATCAGCACGGTTGCACCATCGGGAGCCCACACGAGCGGCGACGACGACGCGATCTCCCTGTCGGTGCCGAGCGCCACCGTCTCGGCCCGGCGCGCCTGCGCGTCGAAGACCCGGAGGCGGTACTCCCCGGCCTCGACCGCGAAGTACGCCAGCCGCTCCCCGTCGGGCGACCACGCGAAGCCGCGCAGCTGCGCCGGCTCCTCGTGCACCCACGCGCGCTCCCCGCTCCGCGTGTCGATCACCATCAGCCGCGTGGAGGCGGGCGAGATGTACGTGGGGTCGCCGAAGCGCTCGTGGTCGACATCGGTGCGGTCGCGCCGGGTGCGCACCGTCGCGGCGACGCGCGTGCCGTCGTCGGTCACCGCCGCGACGCCCACCAGGTTTACGTCAAGGGCAATCCCGGTGGTGAAGGCGCGCTCCTGGGCGTGGGTGGGCAGTGCGGCGAGGGCAGCCGTCAGAGCTGTGGCCGCGGTCACGGCGGCACTCCGGAAGGCGCGCGGGAGGGTGGTCGCGACGAAGTTCGCGGGCGGGCGCGGAAGGGCGGCACACATCGGGGTCGACTCCTTGGCCGGAGGACGCAAGCCGGATGTTTCGGCGCCGCCAATATGGGGAAGTGCTCTCCCGGGGACAATACGCTGTTGTGTGTAACCCAGAGATTACACAATGTAAACTATACTTTACATATCGTCTCAGGACGGTTCGAGCGCGACCCGGGTCGATGCCAGCTCCTTCACCAGCATCCACATCCCCGCGGCTACGCACAGGAACGAAGCGGCCCAGACCCAGTAGCCCGGCAGGAGGGACGAAACGTTGTCACCCTCGGTCACGAGCCAGATCGGCCAATACGCGAGGTTCAGGACGCCTGCTCCCCCCACAAGCCACGGGAGCCAGCGGCCGCGTCCGCGCCAGGAGGTGCGGAGGATCACCAGGCTGCCCAGCATGATCAGGTTGGTCACGGCGCTGAGCTTGCCGAGCAGGTCGCCCCAGATCAGCGCGCTCCAGAACGCGTTCCATCCCGACATCTGGCCGGAGAGGAACCCGTCAGCCTCGTGATGCGCGGGCAGGACGAACGACACCGCGAACAGGACCCATCCAGCGTAGATCAGCCGCCGCCACCTCGGGCTTCCGGCCTTGGCGAATTCCCTGAACATGGCTGCCTCCCCAGGACATCTCGAGTGCGTCGTGCACGGTTCCTGCAGGATTATACTACAATGTCTCCGCCCGGATCCCGGCGGCGCAACCGGTCGAGGGCCGCTTCCGCCTCGCGCATTCGGACCCTCCGCTGCTCTTCGTCCACCTTCGCGGCCTCCCAGAGCGGCGCCTCGTCCTCCTCCGGCACGCACCGCACCGCACCCGCCCGGACGCCGGCCGGCAGGCTGGCCAGCGGCACGTCCACCTGACGCTCGTCGTCGTCCGCGACCACAATGGCCACCGGCGGCTCCACGCGGTCCACCACCCAGATCCGCATCGCCGCGTTGCCTCCGCTCCCGGGAACCCCGTCCTGCCCGCTCAATGGCTGTAGGCGATCACGACCGCCCCCCCCGCAGCGACCTGCTCCCCCCGAGTTGCCCTGACTGACACCTTCGCCGTGTTGCCAACGAATGGTTGGGAACGGCACGCGGGTCGCTCGCGCACCCGGCGCCGGGGTCGGTCCAGCGCCCGACAGCGGTGATTGACACCCCCGCCGGGCCGGGCCAACTTTAAGGGCTGGCGTCGGGGTGCACAACGCCCGTGACGCCATGATGTCGACCGCTTCCGGATGGCGAGCACCGCCCGCGGTCGCCGAGGGTTCACGAAGGGGTCAGGACGCACATGCTAAAGTCATTTCGGGGCCGGATCATCATCATTCTGGGGGTGATCGGTCTCTCGGTGGGTTATCTGTGGACGAGGGGTCTCAAGCTGGGCCTCGACCTTCAGGGCGGGATTCACCTGGTCCTGGAGATCGACGACCCGGATGGGACCCTGACGCCGGAGCGGCGTGCGGACGCGATCGACCGGGCCGAACGGATCATCCGCACGCGGGTGGACGAGTTCGGCGTGGAGGAGCCGCTGATCCAGAAGAGCGGCGATGACCGGATCATCGTCGAACTCGCCGGTCTGGACGACGAGAGCCGGGCCAAGGAGATCATCAACCAGCAGGCGTATCTCGAGTGGAAGCTGGTCCTGGAGACGACCGAGATCGACCCGGCGCTGGAGCGTCTGGACCGGGCCGTCGTCGCCGCCATCGGGGAGGAGGGGCTGCGCGAGATGGGCCGGGCCACCGAGGTCACGGAGACCACCGCGTCGATCGAGCAGCTCCTCTTCAGCGAACCCGGCGATACCGTCGAGACGGCTGACAGCGCTGCGGTTGACGTGGCTGATGTCGTGGCGGCGGAGGGCGACGCGGCGACTGCCGAAGACGAGTCTCCCGACGGCGTCCAGCCCGAGGAGCAGGAACTGAACCTCCGTCCCTTTACGGGTCTCCTCAACCGGGGCGATGCGGGGACGTACACGGTCGACGCGGCGGATGCCGAGACCGCGAGCGACTTCATGGCGCTGCCCGAGTTCCAGCGCGCCATGCCCAGGAATGTCAGCCTGCAGTGGGGATGGGATTCGATCCCGATCGGCGGACGCTTCTATCGCGAGCTTTACGTCCTCGAGGAGACCGCGTTCCTGACCGGCGACCAGCTCGACGACGCCACGGCCAACCGCGACCAGCAGTTCAACCAGCCGCAGGTGCTCTTCGAACTCAACCGCCGCGGGGGACGCGCGTTTCAGCAGCTCACCGGAGCGCACATCGGCGACCGCATCGCGATCGTCCTCGACGGCGAGGTCGTCAGCGCGCCGGTGGTGCGCGACCGGATCGGGTCCCGGGGCTCCATCGACCTCGGCACCGCCGACATGAACGAAGCGACGGATCTGGCCCTCGTGCTGCGGGCGGGCGCGTTGCCGGCGCCGCTCAGGATCATGGAGGAGCGCGCCGTCGGACCTTCGCTGGGACAGGATTCGGTGGACCAGGGGAGGATCGCGGGGATCGTGGGGATCATCGCCGTGATCGTGATCATGATCCTCTACTACAAGGTCGCGGGGATGCTGGCGGTCACGGCGCTCGGGATCTATCTGGTGCTGGTGCTCGGGGGACTGGCCGTGCTCAACGCCACCCTGACGCTGCCCGGGATCGCGGGGCTCATCCTCTCGATCGGGATGGCCGTGGACGCGAACGTCCTGATCTTTGAACGCGTGCGCGAGGAACTCGCGGCGCGGCGAGCGCCCCGCACGGCGGTCGACGAGGGTTTCGGCAACGCCGTGTCCGCCATCGTCGATGCCAACCTCACGACCCTGATCACCGGGCTCATCCTGTTCCAGTTCGGAACCGGCCCCGTGCGCGGCTTCGCGGTAACGCTGTGCATCGGGATCGTGGCATCGTTCTTCTCCGCCCTGTACGTGACCCGCACGCTCTTCCTGATGTACCTGTCCGGGAAGCGCGGTTCGGATCCCGTCAGCATCTAGCCGCCAGCGGCACCAGTAAGGGATCAGCTAAGCCATGTGGCTCTTTCACGAAGCGAAATACCAGTTCATCGCGATGCGCCGGAAGGCGTACGTCCTGTCCGGCATCCTGCTTGTGGTCGGAATCGGCGCGATGGGCTTCAACATCGGACTCATCGGCTCCTGGCAGAACTACGGCGTTGACTTCACCAGCGGCGCCCTGGTGCACGTCCGGTTCCAGGAGCCCACCACCGACGACCAACTGCGCGGGGCGCTCGGAGGGGTCAACGCCCCTTCCATTACGAGCTTCGGCCAGAGCAACGACGAGTTCGTCGTGCGTGCCGCGCTCGCGGAGGTGGATATCGACGAAGTCGCGGCGGGCATCGCGGCGCAGATCGCGGCCGCGTACGGGGACGACGGCTTCGAAGTCGTGCGCCGGGAGCTGGTCGGACCGAAGATCGGCGCCGAGCTCGAGCAGCGGGCGGGTCTGGCCATCCTGTTTTCGCTCGTGCTCACGCTGATGTACATCGCGATCCGTTTCGAGCTTCGCTTCGGTGTGGCTTCCGTGATCGCCACCGCCCACGACATGCTCATCACCCTGGGTCTGCTCGCGCTCTTCCGCGTCGAGATCTCCCTGCCCACGGTCGCGGCCATCCTGACCATCCTGGGGTACTCGCTGAACGACACGATTGTCGTGTTCGACCGCATCCGCGAGAACCTCAACAGGAAGGGCGGGCGGCGTGAGGACCCCTATCGGCTCGTCAACCGCTCGATCAACGAGACGCTGCCCCGCACGGTCCTCACCTCCGGCACGACTCTGGCCGTGCTGATGTCGCTCCTCGTGCTGGGCGGAGGCGTGATCCGCCCCTTCACGATGGTCCTGATTCTCGGTGTCCTGATCGGCACCTACTCGTCCATCTTCATCGCCGCGCCGGCCCTGCTGGAAATCCAGAGGCGGTACGGCACCGGCGAGGATCAGAGGAAGCAGCGTGCCGCGCGGAGGGCCGCGGCGGTGTAACGGGGTGAGGTTCGCGGACTCCCACTGCCACCTCACCGACCGCGCTTTCGGGGCGGATCGAGCAGCCGTTCTGGCAAGGGCGCGCGATGCCGGGGTCACGCGCGTCGTGACCATTGCGTCGGACCCCGCGGACTCGCTCGCCGCGCTGGAACTCGCCCGCGCCAACGACGACGTGTGGTGCTCCGCGGGAATCCATCCCCACGCCGTCGACGATGCCTCCGCCGCGTCGCCGCTGGACGCCGTCAGAGATGTCGCCGCGCACCCACGATGCGTTGCGATCGGCGAGACCGGGCTCGACTACTTCTACGACAACGCTCCCCGGGACGCCCAGCGGCGGAGCTTCGCGCGGCATGTGGAGCTCGCCGCCGAACTGGACCTGCCCGTCGTGGTCCACTCGCGCGAGGCCGAGGCCGACACGGCCGCGGTGGTCCGCGAGGCCGCGGGGCAGGTGACGGGCGTGCTGCACTGCTTCACCGGGTCGCTCGAGCTGCTGGCCGAGGCGATTGCGGCGGGATGGTTCGTCTCGTTCACCGGGATCGCCACCTTCAGGAATTTCGATGCCGGTCTGGTGCGCCAGACCCCGGGCGACCGCTACATGATCGAGACCGATGCGCCGTACCTGGCGCCCGTGCCGAAACGCGGACGCCGCAACGAGCCCGCCTTCGTCCCGCATGTGGCCGCGGCCCTGGCCCGGCTCCGCGGGGAGGCGCCGGAGCGGGTGGCCGAGGACACCTGGGCCAACACGGCTTCGTTCTTCCGTCTCCCGGACGCGGCGTCGTGAAGCGGATCCGGATCCTGCCGGACCACGTGGCGAACCAGATCGCCGCGGGCGAGGTCGTCGAGCGCCCGGCCTCGGTGGTGAAGGAACTGGTCGAGAATGCGCTGGATGCGGGGGCGGGCGAGGTGCGGGTGTCGATCGAGCGGGGAGGGAAGGGACGGATTCTCGTTGCCGACAACGGTTGCGGCATGATGCGCGAAGATGTCCTGCTCTGTCTGGACCGGCACGCCACCAGCAAGATCCGGCACGCCGAGGACCTGCGGGAGATCCATACCCTCGGGTTCCGCGGCGAGGCGCTGCCGTCGATCGCTGCGGTGTCGCGCCTGGTGATCGAGACCGCGGTGGCCGGCGAGGCTACGGGCACCCGGCTGCGGGCGCTTGCCGGCAGGATCCAGGGGATCGACGACGCGCCTCGCCGGCCGGGGACGACGGTGGACGTGCGCAACCTCTTTCTGAACACGCCCGTGCGCGCCCGCTTCCTGCGCAGCGCGCGAGTGGAGACGCGGGCGGTCTCCGAGGTGCTGCACGCGCTCGCCCTCGCCGACCTGGGGACGCGCTTCGTATTCGAGGTGAACGGGGCGATCGTCTTCGACCTGCCCGCGGACCGCTCTCTCGCGGCGCGGATCGGCGCGATCTGGAAGGACGCGGGTGAAGCGGGGCTCATCACGCTCTCCGCGCAGCGCGACGGTCTGCAACTCTCCGGCGTGGTGCAGCGGCCCGACCTGGCGCGGCCCGGATTCCGCCGCGCCGGACTCTACATCAACGGGCGGCCGTTCCGCGACGGCGCGGTCATGCGCGCGGCGGACCGGGGATACCGCACCACCGTGTCGCAGGACAAGCGGCCCTGGGTCTTCCTTTTCGTGACCGTCCCGGGCGGCGAGGTCGACGTGAACGTGCACCCGGGGAAGGCCGAGGTCCGCTTCCGCGACCGCAACCGGATCGAGCAGTTCGTGGAGGCCTCCGTGCGCAAGGCGCTCGAAGGGGTCGAGTCGGCGGCGACACTGGGAAGACCGCGCGCCGTTCAGGTCGTGCGCGAAGGAACGGGCCGGGGGCCGCGCGACGTTACAGGCGACATCCCGCAGATGCACCTCTTCCGGGGCGGGGCTTCGGGGGAGGGCGACCAGGCGGCGCCGGAAGAGGGGCACGCCCGACGGGCCCCGCGTCCCGAGCTGCTCCAGATCCACAACAGCTTCATCCTCGCGGAGACCCGGGACGGCGTGATCATCGTCGACCAGCATGCAGCGCACGAACGGGTGCTCTACGAACGCATCGTGGCGGGTTTCGAACGGGGGGGCGCGGAGGGACAGCGGCTGCTCTTCCCGATCGCGATTCGCTTGACGAAGCCGGAAGTGGAGATGATCGAGTCGATTCTCGAGCCGTTGGCGGGTCTCGGCTTCGAAGTCTCGCCCTTCGGGACCGACGCGATCCTCGTGCAGGCGGTGCCCAGTCCTCACCGGTACTTCGATGCGGAGCGGTGCGTGCGCGAGATGCTGCACGAACTCACCCACGGTTCCGACCTCATGAACTCCGCGCGCAACCAGAACGAGCGCGTGGCCATGAGCTTCGCGTGCAAGGCGGCGATCAAGGCGGGGCATGACCTCTCGCACGACGAGATGCAGGAACTCTTCGACCAGCTCTTCGCGACCGAGTTGCCGTACCACGACATCCACGGCCGCCCGACGATCGTGCGCCTCGGCCTGAGCGAACTCAGGCGGAAGTTCGGCCGGACATGACGTCGGCGAATGGGTCGACCGCCGGCGGACCCCGTTTTCTCGCCATCGTGGGGCCCACGGGGGCCGGGAAGACCGCGCTCTCCCTCCGCGTTGCGCGGAAGCTCGGCGGCGAGATCATCTCGCTGGATTCGCGTCAGATCTATCGCGGCATGGATATCGGCACGGCCAAGGTCAGCCCCGCCGAACGCGCGCTGGTCCCTCATCACGGCCTCGACCTGCGCAACCCGGACCAGCGCTACAGCGCGGGGGAGTTCGGCCGTGACGCCCGCCGCTGGATCGACGCGATAGAGCGGCGGGGCCGCGTGCCGGTGCTGGCGGGAGGCACCGGGTTCTTCCTCCGGGTGCTCACCGAACCCATCTTCCGGGAACCGCCCATGGACCCGGTCGAGAGACGCGCACTGGAAGACCTGCTCGCCGGGCTCCCGCGCGGCGAGCTGGAGCGCTGGGTGCGCAGATTCGATCCCGAACGCGCCGAGATCGCAATTGCCGGGGGATGCCAGCGCATGCTCAGAGTACTGTCAATCACTATCCTGACGGGACAAAATCTATCCTGGTGGCATGTCCGGCATCCCACCGAGGGTAACGCACTCGCGGGCACGATCTGTCTTGTGGAGGTCCCGCGGGACGTACTGGACGAGCGCATCCGCCGCCGCACCGCCGAGATGGTGCGTGGCGGACTGGCGGACGAAGTGGCGCGCCTGATCAGCGATGGCTACGGGCGTGGCGACCGCGGGATGAACGCCGTCGGCTACCGGGAGATCGAGGACCACCTGGCCGGAAAGCTGACTTTGCGCGAAGCGGAGGAGCGGATCCGGGTGGCCACCCGGCGCTACGCCCGGCGGCAGTACACGTGGTTTCGGCACCAGCTGGGACCCGGAACCGTCCGGATTGACGGCACGGCGTCGCTCGAGGAGCAGGCATCCGCGGTGCTCGACGCATGGCGGGGGTGCGCGGAATGAAGGTCGGGATCACCTGCTACCCGACCTATGGCGGTTCGGGGGCCGTGGCCACCGAGCTCGGAATCGGTTTGGCCGCTCGCGGGCACGAGATCCACTTCATCTCCTACGCCCAGCCCTTCCGTCTCTCCGGCTTCCGCGAACGCGTGTACTTCCACGAAGTGGAGATGGAGCAGTACCCCCTGTTCGAGCGGCCGCACTACACTCTGGCGCTGGCCGCCGTGATCCACGACACCGCGCGGCGGGAACGGCTGGATCTCATTCACGTCCACTACGCCATTCCGCACGCCACGTCGGCATGGATCGCGCAGGAGATGCTCGAAGAGAACGGCGGTCCGCCCCTGGTCACCACGCTGCACGGCACGGACGTCACACTGGTCGGACTCCACCCATCCTTCCACCCCATCACGCGCTTCTCGATCATGCGTTCGCAGGGGGTCACCGCGGTGTCCCGCTTCCTCAAGGAAGTCACCGTGCGCGACTTCTCGGTGCCCGGGGAGCGCATCCGCGTGATTCCCAATTTCGTGGACACGGAGGTGTTCCAGCGGGGACGCGATCCCTGTCACCGGGAAGTGTTCGCACCCCGTGGCGAGAAGATCGTGATGCACGTGTCGAACTTCCGCCCCGTCAAGCGCGTCGTCGACGTGATCGAAGTCTTCGCGGGCCTTCGCGCCGCGGTTCCCGCCCGTCTGGTCATGGCGGGCGACGGTCCGGACCGCCCCCGGGCGGCCGCACGGGCGCGCGAACTCGGCGTGGACCGGGACGTGGTCTTCCTGGGCAAGCACGGGGCCGTCGAGGAGCTGCTCGCGTGCGCGGATCTCTTCCTCATGATGAGCGACCGTGAGTCGTTCGGTCTGGCTGCCCTGGAGGCGCTTTCGTGCGGCGTGCCCGTCGTGGGATACCGGGCCGGGGGGCTGCCCGAAGTGGTGCCTCACGGCGAGGCGGGCTTCCTCGTCCCGGTGGGGGCCGTGAAGGACGCCACGGAAGCCGCCATCGGCCTGCTCAGCGACCCTGCGCGGTGGCGGAAGTTCAGCGAGGCCGCGCGGACGGTGGCGGTCGAGCGGTACGGAGTGCAGTGCGTGCTGCCGCGCTATGAGGCGTACTATGCGGAGGTGCTTGGGCGACCGGCGGGCGGAGCGGGGTGATGACGTGGTACGAAGGCGCGTTGTTGGGGCTGCTTCAGGGAGCGACGGAGTTCCTCCCGGTGTCGAGTTCGGGACATCTCGTCATGGGCCAGACCCTGCTCGGTATCGAGCTGCCGGGGGTGACGGTCGAGGTTGCGCTTCACTTCGCCACCCTGCTGTCGGTTCTGATCGTGTACCGGGGCCGCGTCGCCAGACTGCTTGCCGGGGTCGCGCGTCGCGATCCCGCCCAGATGCGCTACGCCGGGCTCCTTCTCCTCGCGTCCGTGCCTGCGGCCATCGCCGGGCTCGGCTTCGGCGGATTCCTCGAGTCGCTTTTCGACACTCCCGCCGTTGCGGGCGCGGCGCTTCTCGTGACGGGGTGCATTGTCTGGACCGCGCGGCGCGCGCTGGCGCGCAGACCGGCCGGAAGCCCCGGCGCCGGTGTGGCGGTCGTGATGGGTCTCGCCCAGGCGGTGGCCATCGTACCGGGGATCTCGCGGTCGGGCGCCACGGTGGTCGCGGCGCTGTGGCGGGGCGTGAGCCCTTCCGAGGCGGCCGCGTTCTCCTTCCTGATGTCGGTGCCGGCGATCGGGGGGGCGGCGCTTCTCAAGCTTCCCGCGGCGGGATGGGAAGAGGGCGGCGCGCTCGCTGTGGCGGGGATCGTGGCGTGCGCGACCGGGGTGGTGGCGATTCGCACGTTTCGCATGATGCTCGAGCGCCGCGCCTTTCACCTGTTTGCGCCCTACCTGTGGGCGGCGGGTGCGGCCTTCCTCGTGTTCACGGCGCGGGCATGAGCGCCGCACCGGAAGGGCCGTCCCTCCGCGCGCCGGGGGATCCGGAGAATCCGGGGGACCCCGTGGGACCGGCCCTGTGGGAGGGTCGTTCCGCCGAGGATTGGAGGCGCCGCTGCTCGCTGGAGACGGTCGAGTTCCACTCGCGAATCGGCTCGACCAGCGACCGTGCCCGCGATCTGGTCCGGGAAGGGTCGGCATTGCCCGCGCTGGTCGTGGCCGACCGCCAGAGCGCGGGGCGCGGCCGAAGAGGGCGGCGCTGGGTGTCGGACACGTCCCTCGGGCTATGGTGCACGGTGGCGCGGAGCTGGACCGGCGGGGACCTGGGGCCCCTCTCGCTGCGGGTGGGACTGGCCGCGGCGCGCGGGATCGAATCGGTGGCCCGGGGGCTGCGTATCGATGTGAAATGGCCCAACGACCTCTTCGCCTCGGGCCGCAAGATGGGGGGCATTCTGTGCGAGCGCGCGGCCGGGGCGGTGCTCGTCGGGATCGGCGTCAACGTCAACCAGCGCATGAGGGATCTGCCGCTGGGGCCGACGCCGGCGCCGACCTCGGTGCTCGTGGAGTCCGGACGCGAGATGCCGCGCGGATGGGTTCTCGAAGCGGTCATGGAATCGCTGGAGCAGGTGTGGGCCCGTCCCGGACGCCTCATTCCTTCGGCCGAGCTGACGGCGTTGCGGGCGCGTTCGCCCTTTGGCGGCCACAGGTTGTCGGTAGACGGCGCAGTACGCCATTCTTCCGGACGTGCGCGAACCGTCCGGGGACTCGTCGCGACATCGACGGGTCTGCATGCGGACGGCTCGCTCGGGCTGAGGGACGAAGGAGGCCGGCGCCTGTCGCTGATCGCAGGATCCGTTTCATTGCCGTCCACGGTGAAACCCGGGAGTTGAGCATGGCTTGCCAGCTGGTCGCCGACGTGGGAAACACGGAGACCGTTTTCGGCCTCCTCGATCTCGATGGCCGGGAGGTGTTGAGGCACTGGCGGGTCAGCACCCGCGTGCCCAGGACCGAGGCGGAATACGGAGTTCTGCTGCGAGCGCTGCTGTCCACGGACCCGGGGCCGCCCGCTCCCATTCGGCGGGGCGTGATCGGCTCGGTGGTGCCGTCCGGGGACCGTACGCTGCGGCGCGTGATGTCTTCGCTGGTCGACGGTGCCGTCCACAACGTGAGCGCTCGCTCCGACCTGCCGATCCGGCTCGACGTGGAGGAGCCGCTCACGGTGGGCGCGGACCGGATCGTCAACACGCTGGCGGCCAAGGTCCGCTTCGGTCGTGACACGATCGCGGTGGACCTCGGCACAGCCACGACCTTCGACTGCATCAGCGCCGACGGCGTCTTTCGCGGCGGGGTGATCGCCCCGGGACTGAGCGCGGGTCTGGACTGGCTGGCGCGCAGCACAGCGAAGCTCCCCACGGTCGAACTGGTCCCGCCCGCCGAAGTGGTGGGGCGCCGCACCGAGACCTGTATCCAGAGCGGCGTCTTCTACTCGGTTGTGGATGCAGTGGACGGGATGGTGCGCCGGATCAGGGCCAGTTGGGGGTCGAAGGACCTCCTCGTCGTGGCGACCGGCGGCTTTGCTCCGGTGGTTGGACCCCACGCGGCTACGGTGGACAGGATCGAACCGTTTCTGACGCTGGAAGGGCTGGGGATCGCGGGGGCGCACCTGGACCGCTGAGACTCCCGGCGGGCTCGCCGCCGACTGCCTGCCCGCACGCGGCCGACTCGCGCAGACACGCGGCCGCCGGCGTCAGACTCGGGGGCACCTTGACACGCCGGTATCGATTCGCGAGACTCCATTGCTGTTGTTAGCACTCGCGCACATTGAGTGCTAACACTGGCAGCGGGCACGCCGCCCGCGATTCCAAACCAACCCATTCCAAGGAGGAGCGCGCATGTCGGCTGCGAACAAGATCCAGCCCCTGGCGGATCGGGTGGTGGTGAAGGCACTCGAGGAAGCCGAGCAGATGCGGGGTGGCCTGTACATCCCGGACACCGCCAAGGAGAAGCCTCAGGAGGGCGAGATCGTCGCCGTGGGACCCGGCAAATTGTCGGACGAAGGGAGCCGGATCCCGATGGAAGTCGCTTCGGGCGACAGAGTGCTGTACGGCAAGTACAGCGGCACCGAGGTCACGGTCGAAGGGGATCAGTACCTGATTCTCCGGGAATCGGACATTCTGGCCATCGTCAACCACTAACTCGGCCGGGGGCGCCCGCAGGCGCTCTCCGAGAACACAACCAGGAGACAAACGAAATGGCAGCGAAGGAACTGGACTTCGACATTGAGGCACGCGCCCGCCTCAAGGCAGGTGTGGACAAGCTCAGCCGGGCGGTCCGGGTCACGCTCGGGCCCAAGGGCCGGAACGTGGTCATCGACCGCAAGTTCGGCTCCCCGACGGTGACCAAGGACGGCGTGTCCGTGGCCAAGGAGATCGAACTGGAGGACCCGGTCGAGAACATGGGTGCCCAGATGGTCAAGGAAGTGGCCACGAAGACGTCCGACGTGGCCGGGGACGGCACGACGACCGCAACCGTGCTCGCGGACGCTATCTACAGCGAGGGGCTGAAGAACGTGACCGCCGGGACCAACCCGATGGGCATCCGCCGCGGCATCGACCAGGGCGTGGACGTGGTCGTGCGCTCGCTCGCGTCCGCTTCCACCGAGACCAAGGGCAAGCGTGAAATCGCACAGGTCGGGGCGATCTCGGCCAACAACAACATGGAGATCGGCGAACTGATCTCCGAGGCGATGGAGAAGGTCGGCAAGGACGGCGTCATCACCGTGGAAGAGGCGCGCGGCCTGGAGACCGAACTGGACACGGTCGAGGGCATGCAGTTCGACCGCGGCTACCTCTCTCCGTACTTCGTGACCGATCCGGAGCGGATGGAGGCGGTGCTGGAAGAGCCCATGATCCTCATCCACGACAAGAAGGTCTCCTCGATGAAGGACCTTCTGCCGATCCTCGAGAAGGTCGCCCAGATGGGCAAGCCGCTCCTGATCATCGCCGAGGACGTCGAAGGCGAGGCGCTCGCGACGCTGGTCGTCAACAAGCTGCGCGGCACGCTCAAGGTGGCGGCCGTGAAGGCGCCCGGCTTCGGTGACCGGCGCAAGGCCATGCTCCAGGACATCTCGGTCCTGACCGGTGGCCAGGTCATCTCGGAAGAGGTGGGTTTCAAGCTGGAGAACGCCGTGGTGAGCGATCTCGGGACCGCCAAGCGGGTCGCGATCGACAAGGACAACACCACGATCATCGACGGTGCCGGCTCGGAGGACAAGATCCACGGCCGGATCGAGGAGATCAAGGTGGCGATCGACAAGTCGACATCGGACTACGACCGCGAGAAGCTCCAGGAGCGGCTCGCCAAGCTGGCCGGCGGCGTGGCGGTGATCAACGTCGGCGCGGCGACCGAGACCGAAATGAAGGAGAAGAAGGCGCTCGTGGAAGACGCGCTGCACGCGACGCGCGCGGCCGTTGAGGAGGGCATCGTGCCGGGCGGCGGCGTGGCTCTGCTCCGGGCGCAGACGGCGCTGGACGGACTGAGCCTGGAGCGCGAGGACGAGCAGGTCGGCGTGAGCATCCTGCGCCGCGCTCTCGAGGCGCCTATCCGGCAGATCGCCGCGAATGCCGGTGCCGAGGGATCCATCGTGGTCGCGAAAGTGCGGGACGGCGAGGGCGGCTTCGGGTACAACGCCCAGACCGACGAGTACGAGGACCTCGTCAAGGCCGGCGTGATCGATCCGACGAAGGTCGTGCGCAGCGCGCTGCAGAACGCCGCGTCGATCGCGAGCCTCCTGCTGACCACCGAAGCCGTGGTGGTTGAGCGGCCCCAGGAGGAGGCGCCGGCGATGCCCGGCGGCGGTGGTGGCGGCGACATGGGCGGCATGTACTAGCACGCCGCGAAGAGCAACAAGGCAACAGGGGGTCCGGGCGCGCGCGCGCCCGGACCCCGCTTTCAATCGAGCGCCTCCGGGCCCACCTTGAGCAGCGCTCAAGCCTTCACCCGCAAGTGGCCCCAACCGGAGGACGAATACCGTGAAACCGACCCGCCTTGCTTTCCTCGGCCTGGCCGCCCGTAGACAGAGCCTTCCCGGGTTCATCCTCGGATTGCTTGTCTTCATTCTTGCCGTCACGCCGGCCGCCGCCCAGGAAATCGGCCCCGAAAACGGCACCCTGATCGTCGCGGGCGGAGCGCTGACCGACCCGGCGGTGTTTCGCCAGTTCGTCGAACTCGCGGGCGGGCCCTCGGCGCCGATCGTCATCATTCCGACGGCCGGCGGCGGCGACAGCTACGATCAGTACTTCGGAGGGCGGCGGCGATTCGAGGAAGCGGGCGCCCGCGATATCACGGTTCTTCACACCTACGACCCGGAGGTCGCCGATACGGACGCGTTCGTCGCCCCGTTGCTCGCAGCGCGCGGCGTCTGGTTCACCGGGGGACGCCAGTGGCGGCTGGCCGACTCCTACCTGGACACGAAGACGCACGACGCGCTCTGGGGGGTCCTCGACCGTGGCGGCGTCATCGGCGGGTCATCGGCCGGCGCGTCCATTCAGGGGTCGTACCTGGTCCGGGGCGACACCCGCACCAACACGGTCATGATGGGCGACCACGAGGTGGGGCTGGGCTTCCTGAAGGGCGTGGGCATCGACCAGCACCTGCTGCGGCGAAACCGCCAGTTCGACCTGATCGAGGTCATCCGCGCAAAACCGGAGCTGCTGGGCATCGGGATCGACGAGAACACGGCCATCGTGGTGCGGGGGGACCGCTTCGAGGTGGTCGGGCAGAGCTACGCGGTCATCTACGACGCCAACGCGACGCTCGACAGCGGGGGACTGTTCTATTTTCTGGCGCCGGGGGACCAGTACGACATGGCGGCGCGGGAGGCGTTCCGTCCCGGCCGGGATCAAACGCCGCTGCAGCGCGTCACCGGGACTCCCTGGCCGCCGCCGCTGTAGGGGTCCGCCAGGCGTTCCCGGGCGCCCGGGGAGGCGCGGAGCACACGTGCGCGCGAGAGTGTTAGCTTTCGCGCCATGAATGCTCCATCCATCCACGTAACGCTCCCCGACGGCAAGTCGGTGGCGCTCCCCGAAGGCGCCACCGCGGCTGCCCTCGCGGCCGCGATCGGACCCGGTCTGGCGCGGGCGGCGCTCGCGGCGATCGTCGACGGCGAGATCGTCGACCTCGACCGTCCGCTCCGCGACGGCGCGTCCGTCCGCCTCCTCACCGAGCGCGACCCGGAGGCCCTCGGGGTCCTCCGCCATTCCGCGGCCCACGTTCTGGCCACCGCGGTCCGCGAGATGATCCCGGGCGCGGGGATCGGGTTCGGCCCCGCGATCGACGACGGCTTCTACTACGACTTCGACGTGCCCGAGCCCTTCACGCCCGAGCAGCTCGAAGCGATCCAGCAACGGATGGACGAGGTGGTGAAGGCCGACCATCCCTTCGAGCGCCGCGTCGTGTCGCGTGAGGAGGCCCGCGAACTCTTCGCCGACGACCCCCTCAAGCTGGAACGGCTGGAGGAGTTCGCCGAAGACGAAGTCATCACGGTCTACCAGGACGGTCCCTTCCTGGATCTCTGCCGGGGGCCGCACGTGCCCGGCACCGGCCGCCTCAAGCACTTCAGGCTCCTGAGCGCGGCCGGAGCGTACTGGCGCGGTGACGAGCGGCGCCAGATGCTCCAGCGCATCTACGGCACGGCGTTCTTCAGCGCGAAGGACCTGCGCGCGCATCTGCACCGCCTCGAGGAAGCCCGGAAGCGCGACCACAGGGTGCTGGGGAAGCGCCTCGACCTCTTCTCGATCCAGGAGGAGGTCGGTCCCGGCTTCGTATTGTGGCACCCCGCCGGGGGACGCGTCCGGAACACCATCGAGAGTTTCCTCAGGGAGACCCTGGTGGACCACGGCTACGAAATCGTCTTCACGCCCCATGTGGCCAGCGAGCAGCTGTACCGGATATCGGGCCACCTGGAGGTTTTCGCCGACGACATGTTCCCGGCGATGGACGACGACGGGGAGCGGTTTCGCATGAAGCCGATGAACTGTCCCCATCACTTCATGATCTACCGCTCCGGGATCCGGTCCTATCGCGACCTGCCGCTGCGCTACGCGGAACTGGGCACCTGCTATCGCTACGAGCGCTCCGGGGCGCTCCACGGCATGCTGCGCGTGCGTTCGTTCACCCAGGACGACGCGCACATCTTCATCCGCGAGGACCAGATCGAGGAGGAGTACGACCGTCTGCTGGACCTCGGGGACTACCTGCTTGGGGTGTTCGGCTACGAGTACCGCACGGCCCTTTCAACCCGCCCGGAGAAGGCCATCGGCGACCCGGCCGTCTACGACGCCGCCTCGGACCGCCTGGCGGGCGTCCTGCGGAACCGGGGGCTGGACTACGAATTGGACGAAGGAGGCGGCGCCTTCTACGGGCCCAAGGTCGACATCCTCGTCACCGACGCACTGGGGCGCGAGTGGCAGGGGGGCACGTTCCAGCTGGATTTCCTGATGCCGCAGCGTTTCGGGCTCGAGTATGTGGGCTCGGACAACCGGCGTCACCAGGCGGTGGTCATCCACCGCACGCTGCTGGGGTCGATGGAGCGCTTCATCGGTGGCCTGATCGAGCACTACGGCGGCGCGTTCCCGCTCTGGCTGGCTCCCGAGCAGGTCCGCATCCTGCCCGTGTCCGAGCAGTGGGTCGAGTCGGCGCGGGAGCTGACCGGGCAACTGGGAGAAGCGGGGCTGCGGGCGGAAATCGACGAGCGCGACACGCTGGGCTACCGGATCCGCCACGCCGAGACGATGAAGGTGCCGTACATGGGCATCGTGGGTGAGCGCGAAGCGGAAGCGGGCACCGTGTCGGTGCGGAAGCGGGGCGCGAAGAAGAAGCAGGTGACGATGGAGCGGGGGGAGTTTCTGCGGCGGCTGAAGAGCGAGGTCGAGAGCCGGACGCTGGAATAGACCGCGGCCTTACCAGGCCGGTTTGCCGTGGCTGAATGCATGCGAGCTTGCATACAAGCAGGCTGAACACTACTGTGCGGTTGTAGTAATCCGCTGACCGAAAGCTGGTGGACACCCGTGCAGGACGCAGGCTACCCTCCGTGGCGGGGCAGGCGAACCCTGTCCTCCAGCGCCTTTTCCGGGCGATCCCCGCGTAGCGTTCGGCCCCGCCCCAATCGGGACCCGGCGAGGTCTCCCCCTCCTCTCCGTTCGGTTTCCCCGACGAAGCACCCCGGCTCGCCGTCCGCACGGCGTCCGCGCGAAGGACCAGTCCGGGTTTTCCATGAATCCGGCGTCTCAATGAAAGGAGCTGTGGCATGAAGAAAAACATTATCAGAACCCTTTCCCTGGGAGTCGTTCCTCTGATTGTCGCGACAGCCCTGGCGGGCCAGCAGAACGGCACTTTGACGGGGGCGGTGACGGACGCCATGAGCATGGAGCCGCTTTCGGGGGCGCAGGTCAGCATCGATGGGACGACCCGCGGTTCTCTCACTAACGCGGAAGGGCGCTTCGTAGTGCTCAATGTCCCCGCCGGCACGTACACGGTGCGGGTCCGGCTCCTGGGGTATGGGGCCGGAGAGCAGACGGTGACCGTCGCGGCTGGCGGCACGGCAACGGTGAACTTCGAACTCTCCCAGCAAGCGATCGAGGTGGAGGGCGTCGTGGTCACCGCGCTCGGCATCGAGCGGGAGGAACGGGCCCTCACCTACTCGGTGCAGACCGTGAACTCGGAAGTCCTCGAGCGGACTCCCGAAGTCAACCTCGTGCAGGCGCTGCAGGCCCAGTCCGCCGGGGTGCAGGTCGTTCAGTCGAGCGGTCGGCCAGGGGCTTCCTCCTTTATCCAGATCCGTGGACAGTCGACATTCACGGGATCGAGCCAGCCGCTCTTTATCGTCGACGGCGTTCCCGTGAGCATCGACCTGGATGCGGAAGTCGGAGGGAGCATCTACGGGCGCGGCCAGGCCGGCAACCGGGGTATGGACTTCGACATGTCGAACGTCGATGAGATCTCGGTGCTGCGCGGAGCCGCAGCCACGGCGCTCTACGGATCTCGGGCCGCGGCGGGCGCAGTGGTGATCAAGACGAAACAGGGGCGGCCGGGCATGCCGGTCCGCTTCGAGTTCTCGAGTTCTGCACGCCTGGACGACCCGATCATCGAGGGCTACGTGACCGACTGGGCCGCGGGGCGTGACCGCCTGCTTTGCGACGGCAGACTCCAGTCGAACGGTGGCTACTGCCAGCCAGGGTATCCTACCGCGACCGGTTTCGAGACGCGTACAATCACGAGTTCGAGCTATCCGGGTTGGGGTCCCCACAAGGACAGCATTCCGCCCGAGGTGACAGCCGCGTTGGGTGACGTCCTGTTCGAGGATACGCGCTCGCAGTTCTACCAGCAGGCCCGGACGCTGGAGAACTCGCTCCGCGCCACGGGCAGCCTGGGAGACATGGGGTCGTTCACGTTCGGTGTCTCCTACCTCGACCAGGGAGACATCACGCCGACGGGGAAGCTGGAGCGGCTCAACCTCAGCGCGAACGTCAACCTGCAGATGTCCGACAGGCTGACGTCCACCACAAGCGTCCAGCGCGTCAACACCCAAAACCCCTGGCCGGCCGACTCCTGGGTCAGTGTCCATCACAACCTGCTGCACATTCCGCCCAACGTCGACATCCGGACGGCGTGGAACGACGATGGCACGCCGGTGATGTGGGGCTCGAACAGTCCGCACTACCAGTGGGTGATGGAGAACGAGTACAGGGACAGCAACGTGAACCGCTGGATTGTCTCGCAGCGCTTTGCGGCGACGATCGTGCCGGGGGTCAGGCTGTCGAACACCTGGGGCCTGGACACCTACCTCGACGAGCGGCGCACATATCAGAACGAACGGCCCTGGCGGACCGCCGATGGACTCAATTCCGGCGGGACGCGACAGGAGAAGCTCAGCCGGACACAGATGAACAACGATCTGGTGCTCAGCGTGGACCAGGTGCAGCTTGCCGACGACATCAACGTCAGCGCGCTGATGGGCGGCAACATCTGGATGACGGACAACAGCCGCATCACGGGCGAGGGCTTCGACATCGTCATCCCCGACTACTACAATGTCGAGAATTTCCAGCGTCAGGACGTCTATGCCTCCCTGCCCGAGAGCCGACGGTTGCTCGGGGCGTACGCCCAGGCGACGGTGGACTACAAGGGCTGGTCGTACTTCACGCTGACCGGGCGTAACGACTGGAGTTCGACGCTTCCCAAGGACGCGAACAACTACTTCTACCCCTCCGCGAGCGTGGGCGTCATCTTCACGGACGCCCTCGACTGGCGTCCGTCATGGCTGCAGTACGGCAAGGTGCGTCTCTCGTATGCACGCGTTGGGGCGGATGCGCCGCCGTACAGCCTGTCGTCCCGGTACTATGCCGCGAGCGCGCCGGGCGTGCACCAGGGGAGCTACCAGTTCGACCCGACGACGATCACTTTCCCGTTCCGGGGCCAGGTCGGCTTCGTTCAGGGTAACCAACTGGGGAATCCGGACATCAGACCGGAGTCGACATCGGAGATCGAGGTGGGCCTCGAGCTGCGCGGGCTGAACAACCGTGCCAGCCTGGACGTCTCGTACTACGACAAGAAAAGCTATGACCAGATCTTCTCGGTGCCGGCCTCCGCGTCCAGCGGGTATACATACATCACCCGGAATGCCGGTGACCTCCGCAACAAGGGCTGGGAGGTCTCGGTCCGCGGTCGACCGATCCAGTTCCAGGACCTCACCTGGGATCTGAGCGCGAACTGGACGCGCAACCGGAACTCGGTCATCGAGCTGGCCCCGGGCATCGACAACCTTCATCTGGCCGGCTATTCCTGGCCGAGCATCCGCATCATGGCGGGTCTGCCCTACGGTGTGATCTGGGGGTACGGCTACCAGCGGAACTGCGTCCCGGAAACGGGCAACTACTGCTTCCCCGACCAGCCGACCGGTGCGCTCATTCTCGGTGACGAGAACTGTGCGAGCGTCCGGTACAACCGAACCGGCGACTGCCATGGCCTTCCCATACGGACCCAGCGCCAGTTGCCGCTGGGCACCGCGCTGCCGGACTGGCTTGCCAACTTGAGCAGCGTCATCCGCTACAAGGGTTTCGGGCTGTCAAGCCTGTGGGACATGCGCAAGGGCAGTCAGATTCTCAACTTCGAGATCCAGTACACGACGGGCCGGAACGGACGCCACATCCTGACGAACGATCGGTACTCGGTCGTCACCGTCGAAGGGATCAACCAGACGACCGGCCAGCCGAACACGAAGTCGGTCGTAAAGGACCCGACCTACTACGAACTGATGCACGGCTACGACAAGCACGAGGGTCAGATCGAACCCGGCGGTTTCATCAAGCTGCGACAGGTCACGCTGTCGTACGACGTACCGCGGACGCTGCTGGAGAGCATCGGTGTCGACCGTGCAACGGTATACGCGACCGGTCGAAACCTGGGCGTGTGGTCGGATTTCTCGATGGGCGATCCGGAAGCGGACATCTCAGGTGGCTTCAACAGTGCCTGGCAGTACTACCGGCACTTCCCGGCGCCCCAGACGAAGGGTTTCACGTTTGGTATCCGGACGAGCTTCTGACCCATTGGGATCACGAGAAAGGAGAAGCGCCATGTTTGATATGAGACGATCCCCGATGGCTCGGACTGCGGCGGTCGCGCTCCTGGCCGTGTTTGCCGGTGGCTGCGACAGCTTCCTTGACGTCAATACGGACCCCAACGCCCCCGTAAACGCCCGCGTCGACGTCCGCCTCCCGGCCGTGGTCACGGGCATGGTCCACACCGTCTACTACGGCGACCCGGGGCAGTGGTCCGTCGAGTGGATGCAGCAGACCTCGTACAACAGGGATTCGCGAGGCTACGACGAGCTGCAGCTCTACGAGGTGCAGGACAACTCCGCAAACGGGGCGTGGAGCTACCACTACGCCACGATGCTCAACGAACTCAAGCTCATGATGGAGGAGGTCGACCCTGACACGGATGCGGCGTACTACGGCCTCGCCAGGTTCCTTTCCGCATGGGTCTGGCTCCACACGACGGACTTGTGGGGTCCCGTACCGTTCACGGAGGCACTCGACCCGGCCGTTCCGACACCGGCATACGACGACCAGCTTCCGACCGTCTACGGGCAGGCGCTGGCGATGATGGACGAAGCGGTTGCCTCCATGAGACAAACGAGCCGGAGGACCCCGGGTGCCAACGACCTGCTCTTCGCCGGTGACATGTCCCGCTGGGTCAAGCTGGCCCGCGCGGTTCAGGCCCGGCATCAACTCCGCCTGGCGTATGCGCCGGGCGAGAACGCGCAGGAGCGTGCACAGGCAGCGTTGAGCGCGCTCGGTGAAGGCCTTTCCAGCACCACCGACGACGTCGTCTTCGAATACCCGGGAGGAGCTGGTGCCCGAAATCCGCTTTGGCGATACGTCGACCGGAACCTCCTCTTCACTGCGAGCGGATTGACGGTTGACATGCTGAAGGAGCGCAACGATCCGAGGTTGCCGATCATGGTGGAGCCAGCCGTCAAGGACATGGAGAACGGCGAAGTGGTGTACCGCGGCCACTACAACGCGGATGAGCCCGCGCCGGACTCGACGATATCCGAGGTCGGGCACTTCTTCACGGCCGAGGACGCACCCCTGAACGTGGCCAGCTTCGCCGACGCGAAATTCACGGAGGCGGAAGCGCGGCTCATCCTGAGCGGTCCCGGGGCGGCCGACGCGCCTTACCGGGAAGGCATCCGCGCCATCATGGAGAAGTGGGGTGTGGACCCGGCGGACATCGATGCCTACGTGGCCGCCCGGCCGATGCTGGCGTCGCTGGCCAACCCGCTCGAGGAGATCATCAGGGAGAAGTGGATTGCCAACTACCTGACCGTCGAGCCGTGGAACGACTGGCGGCGTACAGGCTTCCCCGCGATCGAACCCGTGCCGAATGCGTTCCTTCCCGCCATCCCGGTGCGGATCCGCACGCCTGAGTCGGAGCTTGCCAGCAACTCCGAGAATGTTACGGCCAGTGGCGTGGACCCCGGCCTTCAGGGGATGTTGTTCTCTGGACCCTCGGTCTGGTGGGGCGGATCTCCCTCTGCCAATCTGACGGGAGGGAACTAGCGCCCGGGGAAGGCCAGGGACCGACGGCGCCGGCGACTGTCCGGCGTCGTCGGTCCGGTCCCCAGGCCGCACAGAGCGGAGGCGTCTTGATGGTGCGGTGGAAATCGGGTCTGGTCCTGCTGCTCAGCGGTTCGCTTTCGTCGACTGCGTGTGTGACGTACACGGAGGTCGACGCGAGCGTTGTACCGGCCATGGAGGAAGTGCGCGTGCGGCTGACCGACGACGGGGCCGTCCGTGCTGCCCGGCACCTGGGCCGGTTGAGGACCGAACTGGACGCGGAGGTCGCATTGCGGCCTCCGGATTCCGTGGCCGTGATCGTGTGGCTCGGCAAGCACTACCCTGGCACGCAGTTCGAGAACGTGCGCGAGACGATCGTCCTCCCCCGGCGCGAGATCAGCGAGGTTCACAGGAGAGAGCTGTCGGCCAGACGGACGGCGGTCGCTCTGATCGGAGCGGGGGCCGTGTTCGCGCTTCTCGTGGACCAGATCTTCCTGCAGGAAAACCCGAACCGACCCCCTGAGGTCGACGACGAGAATCCTCCGCCAGCGGGCTTCAGGATTCTTCGCATCCCCATCGGGTAGCCCCCCGAAAGGTGACACCATGGAGAAAAAGGTCCTGCCCATCGCCGGGCTCGCCATCGTTGTGGTCGCAGCGGCGTGCACCGCCATGTCGTCGTCGTCTTCCGGGGCGGCGCGCAATGTGATCAGCGGCGACGAACTCTCGGCCACCAACAGCCAAACCGCCTTTGAAGCCCTGCAGATGGTCAGACCCGAATGGCTGACGGGTCGCGGGCCCGTCTCCTTGACGGATGCTACCGAAGCCCGTCCCAACGTGTACATGTACGGTTCGCGCGTGGGTGACCTGGACTACCTCAAGAGCGTCTACGTCCAGGATGTTGCCGAACTCCGCTACTGGTCGACGGGGGAGGCCAGCGCCCGTTTCGGCATGGGGAATCCCAGGGGCGTGATCGAAATCATCCCCCGATAGGCAGGGTGGTGGGGTGTGCTCAGGATGGCGGGGACATGGCGCGAAGTACATGAAGCGCCTCGCTGCCGGCGATGCCCGCGAGGAGGCCCGGATGCGGGTCCCTCCCCACGCGGACCAGCGCAAGCGTTCGAACCTCTCCCTCCAGCCAGAGCCCGCTTGCGCCCGGTGCCACCGGACGGAAATTGCCGGCTCCGTCGCCCTTCAGGAAGACGCCCAGGCCGCCGTCCAGCCGGGGAATGCTGTGGTCGAACCCGTGAAAGTTGCCCGCCAGTACGAGGTCGGTCGCGCCGTCGCCATCGAAGTCGGCGGGCACGGCGCCGGTGACGGCCGAGATCTGGGCGGCCCTCGGTAGCGGACGGGGCCGCAGCTGGCCGGCGCCCGTGTTTTCGAGATACAGGCTGGACAGCGTTCGGGCCTGGAGGCGCTGCGCGGCCCGTACGCCTTCGGGCCGGAGAATGTCCGCGAGGGTGGCACTCGCGAACGAGTCGAGTGTGGGATAGAGCCGGGAAACCCAGGGCAGCATGGACGCCATGCGATCCCGGCCGAACCACGGGTACAGGCTGCCGCCTTCGTGATACGCGGGCACGCGTTCGTTCCGTCCGTCGCCGTCGAAGTCCCCCACGTATAGCTCGAACGGTTGCTCCGCCGACGGGCTGTAGGGATAGTTGAGGCCGACGTTGCCGGCGATGATGTCGAGGTCCCCATCACCATCGAAATCGGCTGCGGCCAGACTCTGCCACCATCCGGCCAGGCCGCCCAGGCCGGCCTGTTCTGTCGTATTGCGGAACCGCCCTCCGTCGCTCAGAAACAGGGTGGGGGGCATCCACTCTCCCGCCACCAGCAGGTCGAGCGTCCCGTTTCCGTCCAGGTCAGCCCACAGCGCGTCCGTTACTGTCTCCAGATCCGCGAGTTCCGGGGCCACCTCGGCGGTTGCGTCCGTGAACGACCCTCCGCTGTTGCGCAGCAGGCGGCTGCCCGTCGCCAGGCCGCTGCCGGGCACGCTGTAGCTTCCGACGAATACGTCCGTGCGGCCGTCGCCGTCGTAGTCGCCCGGGGCGAGGGTGGGCAGCGGACCGGCCCCTTCCGCCGGGATCCCCGGCGATTCGCGGAAGCTCCCGTTCCCCGCGTTCAGGAACAGGCGATGGTGTTGCCCGGGACGGTTCAGGGCGGCCGCGTGGCCGGAAACAGTCCAGATGTCGTTCAGCCCGTCGCCGTCGGCGTCGAAGATTGCGGCGGCCGTCGTCTCCGACATGGCTGCAACCGCGGGGAGTTCGGTCAGCGCCTCGAATGTTCCGTCCTCGGCCTGGAAGTACACGAGGGACGGCTGGTAGTCACTCCCGCCGAAGACGAAGTCGTCCAGCGCGTCGCCATCGAGATCCCCCACCGCCAGCGCGACCAGTTCGCGTCTTGAGGGATACGGTTCCAGGGAGGCATCCGTCATGGACAGGCTCGCCGTGTGACGCGGCAGGGGGCGCAACAGCGATGTGGCGTCGGCAAATAGCGGTGCCGGGCCGGGTGGCGTTGGCGCGGCTGGTTGCGCATCCGAGTGGGCAAGGGTGAGCGTAGCGCCCGCGGCAACCCCGGTGCGCGTCTCCACGGATCCGTCCGGCCAGCGAACCTCCACCGCGTCCACCGTCGAACGCTCGCCGAGACCGAAATGCAGGACCGGCTCCACGGACGACTGGTATCCACGGGTGAGCTGCAATTCCTGCAATTGCCGGGAATCGCCCGTCGTCAGTCGCACGCGCGCTCCGATGCCGAACGGGTTGCCGGACGGACCGCGGAGTCTGACCCGCAGGAAGTGGGTGCCCTCCGTCTCGCGAGCGTTGTTCCTGTAGACGAAGGCCTCCTCCAGCACGTTGCTCACGACCAGGTCCAGGTCGCCGTCCCCGTCGAGGTCGGCGTAGGCCACCCCGGTGGAGTACGCCGGCTGGTCCAGGCCCCACGCGTCCGCCATGTCGGTGAAGGTCAGGTCCCCCTGATTCCGAAAAGCGTAGTTGGCTGTCCGGCGGCGGGGCATGTTCTCGACAAGCTCCAGGATGAGCGCCTCCGTGACGCGCCCTTCCGCCGCCTGGACCTCGGCGATGCGCCGCTCCATGTACGCGTCGAAGTCGGGGTTGATGCTCACGCCGGCCATGCCGTTGGTGACGAACAGGTCCCCCCGGCCGTCGTTGTCCAGATCCGCGAGCAGCGCGGCCCAGCTCCAGTCGGTTTGAGCGACTCCGGCGAGGTACGCGACATCGGAGAAGACGGGGGTGTGGCCGTCCGGGGTCCCGCGGTTCCACTGCAGCGCGTTGGCCATGTACTGGCGGTGCAGTCCCTCGCGGGCCAGGAGAGCGAACCGCTCCTGTTCCCGGCCCGTCTCCCGCGTCTTGCGACCGTAGTGCGTCGGCAGCTCCATCTCGAGAACCGCCAGGTCCAGCCAGCCGTCGCCGTCCAGGTCGCCGATTTCCGAGCCCATCGACGAGAGCGGAATGTGACCCATGGACCGTTCGATCACGTTCTGGAAGCGCCCGTCCGCCCGGCCCAGGTACAGGTAGTCGGGACCCGAGTAGTCGTTGGCCACGTAGATGTCCGGGAGGCCGTCGTTGTTGAGGTCGCCCACGCTCAGACCCAGGCCGAAGCCCAGGTTGGAATCGATCAGCCCCGCCTCGGACGAGACGTCGACGAAGCGGTCGCCATCGTTCCGGTACAACTTGTCCACCTCAAGGGGCGAGCGTCCCGCCTCCAGTTGCAGCAGCGTCCGGTAGGCGGGGATGCCGTGATTCAGGAGGTACATGTCCAGGTCGCCGTCACGGTCGCTGTCGAAGAACGCAGCCTGCGTCGAGTAGGCGGGATCGTCGAGGCCATAGGCGGAGGCCTCCTCGGCAAAGACGGGAACGCCGCCCTCCTCCGTGCGGTTGACGAACAGCACGTTGCGGCGGAGATCGTCCTCGCCGAAGGGTCCCGACTGGCTGACGTGGATATCGAGGCGGCCGTCGGCGTTGATGTCGACCAGCGTCACCCCGGTGGCCCATCCGTCAGTGGGGCCGCCGACGCCGGCGCGGTCCGTCACGTCCTCGAACCGCATCCCGCCGCGGTTCAGATACAGGCGGTTGGGGCCGATGTTGGCGGTGAAGTAGAGGTCCGGCAGGTCATCGCCGTTCACATCGCCGGCAGCCACGCCCGCACCGTTGTAGTAGTACTGGTAGGCCAGCCCGTTTCTCCCAGCGGTCTCGGGCAGTTGGTTCACGAATGTGACGCCGGTCGCGGAGGAGGGCATCAGCGTGAAGAGCGGCCCGGATGCGCGCTCCGGCCCGTCCGCTCCGGTCCGTCCGTCCCGCTCGGGTGCGTCGCAGCCGGCCGCCGCGAGGGTCAGCAGCGACGGAAGCAGGCCTGGATGACATGGTCGAAGCATGGGGCTCATGGGCTGATCAGTGCGGAAAGGGGCCATCCCACGTATTGTACATGACTATCCGGCTGCGGCGAATCCGGCGATCCCCGCGGGCAGGCGGCCGTGGCGTCAGCCGCGTGCGCGGCACTCCGGGAGGAGGGTATACCCGTGTGCAGATTGATGCTTGTCCCAATGGCGGGTGCTTTGCTCGTCGGTGGCGTCGTGGATTCGGCGCTGGCCCAGGAGCGCCGGCCGCGCACCGAGGCTGAGGCCCGGGCGGCCGCCGAGCGCAACCGGGCGGAACGGGCCAGGCTGGAGGCCGAGACCGGTCGGCCGGTCGCGTTGCTCCATGACTACGTGGAGGCCACGGTGGGTCCGGTGCCCGAAGAGCTGGGGGTCGATCCGTTCTACCAGAAGTACGTGGACGCGGACGGCATTCCGGTGCTCTCGTCGACCAAGGTCCCCGATATCGCGCTGCTGGTCGTGCGCGACATCATCAACGCGATGCTGGTGGCGCGGCCGGACCTGCGCGCGTCGATGATCGAGCGGAACTGGCGCACGGGCGTGATTGCCGAGGTCGAAATGACGATGGATATCCCCGAATACGGAATGCGCAAACGGCCGGGTGCTCCCGAGGACGAGCCCATCATGCAGGCGGACCGGGACTATCATGCCAACCGGTCGCGGGGACTGGGCGGCAACCCCACCACCGGGGCCGAGGAGAACATCCTGGGCTATCCCGACACGCGCTACTTCGGCGAACACATCTTCGTCCACGAGTTCGCCCATGCCATCCACAGGGCGATCCGGGACGTCGACCCGGGAATGGCACAGGAGATCGTTGCCGCGTACGACGCGGCCATGGCTGCGGGCAAATACGAGCACGCCGACGGGCGCAGGCACTACGCCACCACGAATCCGAACGAGTACTGGGCCGAAGGCGTCCAGTGGTGGTTCTTCTCCAACTACGGAGAGTGTTTCGCCGGGGATGTGACGGTGGAGTCGCCGGATGAATTCGTAGCCTACGACCCTGTGCTCGGCGAGCTGCTCGGGCGCGTCTTCAACACGCACCGCATCCCCATGGACATCTTCCACGGGAAGCGGATCCGGCCGGTATCGTGCGCGGAGCAGCCAACCGCTCGCTAACAGCTACGATGGACCGGGCTCGACCAGGGTGGCGCCGATGATGCGGTCGAGGAGGGGGAAGTTACGGTCCAGGTACTCGTTGCCGCCTTCCACGATGGGACCCTGGCGGCCCTGCCTGACGCCGCTGCCGGACTCCTCGCCGTAACCCGAATAGAGACTGTCCAGCACTTCCATCCCCTCGACAACCCGCCCGAAGATCGCGAAGGGCTCGACGTCGTTGCGCGTGTTGTCGCCCAGGTTGATGTAGATCTGGGTGTTGCGGGTGTTCGGCTCGGGCGACATTGCGAAGGCCAGCGTTCCGCGAACGTTGCTGCCGTGGGCCGGGTCGTCGGGGATCTGCAGGTGCAGCCAGGCAGCGTTCACCCGGGGATCGCCGTGCAGCCCGAACTGGACGATGTACCCTTCGCTGACGCGGTGGAATCTCGTATCGTCGTAGTATCCCAGGCGCACGAGGTTGTAGAACCGGTCGGCGCCGAGAGGGGCCTGGTCCCGGACCAGTTCCAACACGAAGGCACCCTTGTTCGTCTCGAAGCGGGCGCGCCAGACGGATGGCGAGGGGCGGGTCCACTCCGGGTTGGACGGGTCAAGGAGCAGGCTGGCGTGGTCGCTCGTTCCGTTCCCTGAGCAGCCGGCCGCGGTCGCGAGCAGCAGGAGCTTCGCGCCGACGCGGCGGCCACGGAGCATGCGGCGCGACAAGGCTCTCATGGCGCGCCCGGGGCTGCGCCCGCCCTCCGTACGGTTACCACTCCCGAGCCCGCGGTCCCGTCCACGGAAACGTCGAAGTTGGCTGCGGCCCCTTCTGCCACTTCGAACGAGGCGGTGGCATCCGCTCCACGCGACCCGTCCCCGCGCAACACCCGGTAGGTTCCCGAGGGCAGCCCGGCCACGCGCACCGCGTTGACGTGCGCCGCCGGGTTCCGGCTTTCGAGTTCGAAGCTGAGTTCTCCGAGGTCCTCACTGAACGCTATGGGCCGGCCCGCCGCGAAACGGTCGACCTCGGTCTCGACGTGGAGGCGCCCGCCCGCCAACAGCGCGTGGAAGCGCCGCCGCACGCCGTCCCGCGGCACGACCTCGATTCGGCCCGCCCGCCCGGCCGCCTCCCGCCAGGTGCCGCCGAAGCAGAACCGTCCGAAGACCGGGTCGTCCGCGATCACGGTGCGCGCGCAGCGGAGGCCGCCGCAAAAGCCCAGGTCGATTTCGCACGAGTAGTACCACGATCCGCGCGAGTGCGGCTGGTCGAGCCAGGTCTCCCCGTACGGAGCGGGTTCGAAACCGCCGCCCGCGCCGCCGTCGTTTTCCGGGCCCGGATACCAGTGGCCGTAGCCGGATTCCGGGGTGCCGGTGTTCATCAGCGCCCAGGCGCTCAGGAAGGACGCATAGCCAAGCCGAAGGTAGGGCCACGGGTCCTCTGCATGGTGAAGCGCGTAGTCGAGCACGCTCCAGCCCCCCATCTGCGACATGTAGGTGAGCGTGTAGGAGTTCCCGCCGGAGCCCCTTATGTCGGAGCCGAGCAGGTAGTATGCGTTCTCCAGCCAGCCGCGGCAGAATACGTTCGCGGCCATCTGGATCTCCATGAACTCCCGCGCGGCCTCCAGCGGAATGCGCGTCGAAGGCGGATAGTCGACCCATCCCACGCGCACTTCGCGGGGCTCTTCCGGGCCTCCGGCGTCGGCCATCGCCAGGGCGTGTTTCGCCAGTGCGTGCGTCTCCTCGAAGCCCGTGGTGTCGAACGGGTACTCCGAGCGGAAGAGGTCGGGCCGGCCGGTCACGAAGGTTCGTACCTTGCGTTCCCAGTGCGGGAGCAGGCGCTCGGCCTCGTTGCGCATCCCTTCGGCGAAGAGCGCACCGACGACGTCCTGGACGACCAGCCCGTTCATCAGCCCGGTCTCGTACGCCGACCAGCGCTCGATCTCCCACGGAATGGTGAAAAGGGCGAGGGCGGTGCCGTAGGCGCGCATCAAGTATTGATGCGCGGTCATCGCCGTGCGGATGTGGGGGTGATTCCTCGCGACCCGGTACATGCTCAGGTACATGAGGGTGACATGGGGGTAGTCGTAGATCCGCCACAGGTGCTGCCGGCCCGCCCGCCCGGGATCGTCGCTCTCGCGGTTCGTTTTCCAGTCGGGGATCCCGTAGATCCCGTAGGAGAATGTCTCCTCGGTCGTCCGCTGAAGCCCGCCCCATACGAAGTTCTCGATGTAGTAGTCGAGGGCCTCGACCTCTTGCTGCACCGGGTATTCCGCGTTCTTGGAGGCGAGAAAGGCCGGCTTGCTGAGCCCGGGATCGTCGCAGGTCACCTCGTAGATCCGCCACCCGACGATCCGGTCGTAGTTGTCGGGCCCGAGCATCACGTGCGTGTCCATGGCCCACTCGGCCAGGAGCCCGTCGTACCAGAGGGCCGGGTCGCGGTGCTGATGGGTGGCGATGAAGGCGGCGCGCTTGGCGATGAGCGTCTCCAACGGCTCCGTGGCGAAGAACTCGAGGTGCATGTGGCGGTCGTCGCCGAATCGGACCGTGAGACGGTTCTCGCCGAGCCGCGAGAGGGCGACTTCGTAGATGACCGAATCGCCGTCCCGGCCCACGCGGCGGAGGCGTGTTGCCGCGGGATGTTCCGCGTCCACCCCGCGAATCTCTTCTTGCGAACGCAGCGCGATGCGGGCTTGGAGGTCCGTCGGCACGGTCATGCCGGGTACCACCTGCACGTCCACCAGGCCGTGCTCGAAGAGAATCTCCCGAGCGTGGTCGTAGTCGTCCGCCCAGCGCATGGTGAAGGCGTAGGACCGCTCTTCACCGGGCCCCAGCACGAGATTGGTGTTGGGTTGCCGCCAGTGGCAGCCTCGTTCCACCGCGACCGCGCCTGCCGCCGCGGAATGGATGAAGACCCGGTATCCGCTCTGCGCTTCCCAGTATTCGAGCGCGGTGTGCCCGTCGGGAGTGAGCATGAGGTAGGGTCCTACGCTGTTGCCGCGTGTCCATACCAGGTACGAGCCGTGGCCCGCGACGAGGCTGTGCTTGAGCACGGGCGGCGACGGGTTCTCCTCCCCTCTGCGAGGGCGGTTGGGGTTGATGGGCAGAGGGATCGCGAGGTCTCCGATTTCGATGGCGCGACCGGTCGGGTTGCGGGCGGTGATCGTCCACAGGATCGAATCCTCTGCGACCGTGAAGCGGACGTCGACTTGCGGCGCCCCCGATCCGGGCGGGCCGGTCACCGTGACCCGCTGGTCCTGGCCGTCGGCGCTGGCCCGAGCGACACGGCGGACCTCGGCGTCGTCGGTCCGGACATCGCGCCAGGCTTCGTCCCCCCGCCGGAAGCGCACGATGACGTCGCCCAGGCGGGTCTCCGGCGTCACGTACTCGGTGGCGACCGTGTCGTCGGCGCAGCGCAGGCTGGTAATCGTCCCGTCCTCAAAGGTCACGACGAACCGGGAGGCCCGAGCGCGTCGGGGCGCGGCGGCGCGTGGTGAGCGCGTGCCTGCACTCCCCGGGACTTCCATGGTCGTGCCCAGGGTTGCGAGGCCGGCCGCCTGGAGGAACTGGCGGCGGCTGGGGCCGGCGGTGTCACCCCCGGAGGACCCGCGGCGGCCTGGGCGGGCGGGGTCATTCCCGGACGACTCGCGGCGGCCTGGGCGGGCGGGGTCTGCGCGACTCATGGGGGCGGCTCCCAGGCTCCTCGCGGTCATCCGTCGATGCCCAGGAACGCGCGCGCTTCCGACAGGTAGCGGCCCGGTGCTCCGGCCGCCTCCAGTCGCCGGTACTCGTGACGGGCGTCCGCCAGGCGACCCGCTTGTGCATGCAGCCTCACCAACGCCACGCCTGACCGGAAGTTGAACCGGAAACGCGCCAACGCGAGTTCGTGATGCTCGACCGCGCCGTCCAGGTCGCCGTCGCGTTCGGCGAGCATGCCGGCGCGGGTGTGCACCCGGGACGCCGTGGGCTCGCCAAAGGCGCCGACCGGCGCGAAACCGCCATCCCGAAAGACGAACTCGACCGGACCCGGCTCCCGGACCATCTTCAACGCCCGCTCGAGGAGCGCCCGCGATTCGTCGTCGTCCACGCCATCGAGCACCTCGCTGAGCTGCACGATGGCGCTCAGCGGGGAACCGTCAAGGTCGAGCACCTGTTCGAGCAGGCGCCGCGCGGCCGCCGCGTTCCCGTCGTGCGCCGCGAACTCCGATCGGACCTCAAGAACGCGCGGATCGTCCGGATCCAACAACTGCGCCGTAGCGAGGTCTTCGTGTCCCTCGTCGGGCCTTCCGGTTCGCAGTTCTGCCAGCGCCAACTCGGCCCAGGCCGATGGATCCCGGCGATTGATGTTCTCGAGACTGTGCCTGAGCGCCTGCTCGGCTCCCTCGTAGTCCTCCCTGAGCATTCTCCCGCTTGCCCTCAGGATCCAGGGGTTCGCGATGCCGCCATACGGATTGGGCGACTCCTCGATGCTCAGCGCCGAGTCCAGGGCCAGTTCCATGCTGTCGAGCCTGCCGGCCGCATGGTAGACATCGGCCAGCCTCAACCGGGGCTCCGCGGAATCCGGACGACGGTGTGCCGCAGTGCGGAGAACTTCAATGGCGCGCTGGTGGTCGCGCGTCTGCAGAACCACGTCCTCGGCGAGTCCCGCGTAACCGGCGATGGCCTCGGGGAAGGCTTCGATGGACATGCGGTGCAGACTCCGTGCCTCGGCGTAGTTGCCCCGGAGCAGATGGACGCGTGCGAGCAGGGACAGGAGGTCGGGATGGTCACCGTAGCGTCTCAGCGCCTCCCGCGCCGTCGTGGCCGCCCCGGTCAGGTCGCCCTCCCGGACCAGCGTGTTTCCCTTCTGCCGGTACGCGCGAATCTCGACATCCCGGTAATTGTCCCCCTCGTTGACCCGTTCGAGGAACTCGAAGAGCGCGGGATCCCTGGTGCGCAGTTGGTCCCGGGTGTGCTTCGAGGTCCCCCGCTGGTCCGTGAACTTGACCTCGGAGATGAAGGCCTCGGCGGCCTGGGCGAGGTACTCCATCTCGTTGAAGTCGGCGTAGTAGTCCAGCGTGCGCCGCTCCGCCCTGGCGGTCTGGAACAGGCGCGCAACCTCGACACGCTGGTCGTCGGGGAACATGCCGTGCACCTGATGCGTGAATTCGTGCGTGACGACATTCCAGCGCTGATAGCGCACGTCCCGGACCCATTCCTCGCCGCCGACGGCGTGAAAGCCCCCTTGCCCCTTGACGTCGTCCCACAGCCGCAGGTCGAAGGTGCGCGTCCCCCTGGTGCGCTCCTTGTGGGGGGACTGCCAGAGCAGCTTGTGGAACGGCAAAAGGTGGAAGGTGGCACCGCCGACCGCGAGGGCGGGCAGGTAGTTGCTGAAGGGCTCCACGGACAGGCGCACGATCTTCCGGAGTTGATCGTCGAGACGCTCATAGTCCGGGAAAACGTCCCGCAAACCGGGCGGCTCCGGCGCATCGCGCTGCTCGAAGACCGCGCGCATCTCGTCCAGCCCCACGATCACGCGGTCCCGCATCCGACGAAGGGCATAGCTGATCCCGTAGTGGGCGAGACCGTATCCGGGATGATCGGCCAGGATTCGCTCGAACCACCCCAGCGCGGTTTCGAACTCTCCCAGATGATAGTGCGCCGTGCCGATGCCCATGAGGGCCACCGTGTTCGCGGGGTCGGTGGCCAGGACCTCGCGGAACGGGTCCATCGCCTCGCTGTACCGTCGAGCCAGCAGGTGCTGGTCTCCGAGGGTCAGGAGCTCGCCGATACGGCCGTCGAACTCGCCGGGATCCGCCGGTACCGAGTCGTAGCCGAAGAGCGATCCTCCGTTGCCGAGGTAGGAGTGAGCTCCCTGTGAGAAGGGATCGAGGTCGATGGCCCGTTGGGCGTGTCGGTACGCGCTCTCGAGTTCTCCGTCGCTCCTGAGGACGGAGGCCAGCGCGGCGTGGGCGGCGGCGGACAGGGAATCGGCGGCGACGGCCCGAAGCACCGACGCTCTCCACTCTGCGTTGGCCTGTGCCTCGCGATCGATGCGGGCGGCCAGCAGGTGGGCGGGGGCGAGGGATGGATCGAGGTCGAGCGCCTGTTGGAGGAGGGCACGTGCATCCGTGTGGCTGTCGGTCCAGAAGGCAACTTCGGCAAGGCCCAGTAACGCATCCGCCGAGTTCGGGTCCCGCTCGAGCAGCTGGCCGAAGATCGTGCTCGCGGCGACCAGGTCCACCCTGTCGAGGGCCAGCCGACCCTCGAGCAGGACGACCCCCTCACTTTCCGGTGCCAGTTCGGCGGCGTATGCCAGCGACCGGGCCGCGTCTCCGAAACGGTACTGGCGGCGACGGAGGTGAGCCTGCGCAAGCAGGGCGTCCGGTCGGTCCGGATCTTCGCTGAGCAGCTGCCCCAGAATCGAGTCGGCGTCTTCGTAGCGGCCCGCCTGCATTCGCAGCCCCGCCATTCGGCAGCGGAGTTCCCGCGACGTGGGCCGATCCTCGATCAGACGCTCGGTCTCGGCGGTCGCCGAATCCAGTTGCCCGACTGTCCTGACCGGCTGGACGCACCCGGAGTCCTGGACGCCGATCGAAAGAGTGAGTGCCGCGATGACGTTCATCGTCGGCCATCCAGCACGACTACGGTCGGTCCTCCGCCCAGGGGCACCACGTAGGCGCCCCGCTCCATCGGAAACGACTCGGCTGGCGCGATCGGGCCCACTCCTTCGATGGCAGCAGGCTGCTCGACACGCAACCGCGCGCTGCGCACGGTCGCCGTGGCTGGCGAGAGCGTCACCCGGACCACCGCTCCGGACAGCTCGACGGCCTCGAAGGCGCCCGCGTCGAGCGTGAGCCAAAGACCGAGCGGCGCCAGGTACACCCGTGAACGGGCGGCGTCGAGAGGGACCACGCGGACCATGCCCGCCGCGTCGTCCGACGCGCTCTCCGTGTCGCGCGAAGCCACGCTCAGGTTGCCTCCGAACGCCAGCCAGCCGAAAACCGGATCGTTGACGACATACGTGCCCGTGCCCACCGCGTGCCCGAAGAACCCGGGCCCATAGTCGCCGGAGTAGCCGTCAATCCGGAGCGTCGCAGGGTAGGCATGGAATGCGCTGGGACCGAAGCCGTCGCGCGTCACGTTCGCAATGCCTCCCATCATTCCTGCGTACCCGACGCGCAGCAGGTAGAGGTCTTCAGGGTGGTCCCGGTATTCGGAGAGGACGGGGATCGCGTTCAGCGCCGAGCCGTAGTGGTGGAGCTGGCGCTCGATCCCGCGAAGCTTGCCCGCGTACATGAAGTCCCAGTACCTGCGGGCGCTCCCGTTGTAGCCCCAATGCGGAACGGTGGGCATATAGGCGAGGATGGCGTTCAGCGTCACGAGCGCCTTCTCGTCGAAACCGAAGTACCTGCACCACGCATACACTTCCTCCTGTCCGGTCGAGTCCCACGGCATCTCGCTGCCGAACGGATAGCCGAGCGAGCGCCACACTTCCGCCCGTGCGCGCATCGTCTCCTCGAGCGCCCCGGCCGCCTCCAGCCAGCCCTCCCGCTGCAGGTCGAGCAGGATGAGGAGGAAAACGGTCCCGTCCATCTGGCCGAACTGGGCGTAGCGCGGGGCGTGCTCGGCCATGGCCAGCCCGGTCCGCCAGGCGCGGTCGAGATACCAGTCCCAGGGGTGATTGGTGACCAGACCCTCCTGGTTGCGGGCCAGGCGGTACAGGACCCAGTGCAGCGCGGCGACGTGGGGATAGTTGTAGGAGCGGACGACGGTCATCGCGTGCTCGCGATCCCAGCTCGACCAGCCGCCGTAGCGAACGTCGTCGCTGTAGGTGCCCTCGGGCATGTCATCCGGCTCATAGTAGAACAGACTCTTGCGGACGCCGTAGGCAAGTTCGCCCTCGTCGTACTGCAGTCCGCCCCACAACACCTCGTCCACGAAACGCTGCATCTTCACGAGTTCGGCCGGGTCGGGCTGGACGAGCTGCTTCATGATCGCGGCCAGCCAGGAGCCCGATCCGCCCTCGTCCCCCAGACCGGCGATCCAGGCCCGGTTGTCCTCGGTGACGTGGCTGCGCTCGTCGTAGTCGTAGCTGATGACCGATGGACTTCGTCCAAACGGATCGTCGCGCTCCTCGAACCACTGCTCGGTGGTGAGAAACCGGCCCAGGTCGGCCACGACGTCACCGGCCGGCTTGACGACCTTGTAGTGGATGGTCTGCTCCAGACCGTCTTCGTACGCGATGGTCATGCGCGCGCGGCCCCACGACCGCCCGCGCACGTCGTAGGCGAGCCAGCCGGATGCGGCGGGGTCGGCGGCGGTCGTGAGCGCTGCCGGGTTCCCGGAGCGCGTGATCGTGAGCGCGCCCGGAGGGTCCACCTCGAGCGACCGCACTCCGGCGGCATGCTTGAGAAAGAGCCGACCATCGTTGTCCATCGGCAACACGTAGCCGGGCAACCCCACAGCGACCGGCCGGCGGTTCGCAAGCAGGGTGGACTCAATCTCGCGGATCTCGTCGGCCACGAGAAACCCGACGCCGTACGAGCGGGTTTCTCCGGGTGCCAGGGTGGCGGAGGTCGGCGGATTCCACGGGTCGGCTCCGCTCCAATCTTCCTCGGCGTAGGCGCGGCTGTGCGCCATCCACTCGTAGAAGCCCTCGAAAGTGACGCCGCGTGGGGTCGGGTCGCCGAGCAGCGGATTGTACGCCTCGAAGGGGGTGTCGCCGAGAGGCACGACGAGCAGCGCGGGCCCTTGTCCGCTAAGGCGTGTGACCTGCAGATATCCGGCGTCCCGTCCGATGTAGGGGTCGTGGAACGAGGACACCGCGTGTGCTTCGTCCAGCGACCGGTCCGACAGGATGTTGTTGAAGACCATCGGGATGCCAAGAGCCCCGATCTCCACGGGAACCTCGCCCGGGTTGTGCAACTCGAAGCGGAGCGTCAGGTGGCCATCGCGGGACTCCCAGTAGCGGTGAACGCGCAGGGGGAGGTCGGTGGGGAGGGTGGGGGCGAGGTCGGAGGCGGCGAGGACCGGTTCCCGGGCGGGAAGGGGCTCGACGGGGCGACGGGCCTCGGCGGTCGAGTAGTGCCTCCAGGCGTCCGAAGCCTCCCGGCGCAGACGCAGCGTCAGGTCGCCGAGATGGAAGTGCTCGTCACCCGCGCGGCGCTCCAGCCAGTCGGACGGGGTGAAGTCGAACCCGCCGTGTCCTTCGGGCTGCAGCGCGGCCACGGTCTGTGAGGCGCGCACGAGTGCGAGGCGCAGCGGGCCCGCCTGAAGCTCGTGCACTCCCTGATCGAGGCCGAGGGTGGGGATTGGGTCGCGGGCGCCGCGTTCCTGAGTGCAGGCGAATTGCAGTGTCGCGGTCGCGGCCATCGCGAGCAGCCGGACGCCGGTCGGCCGGCCACGTGGCCGCAACAGCCCTGCAAGCGGGCCGGATCGTCGATCGAGAGCCGCGCCAATCTCTGCCATGGGCCAGTCTCCGTCAGGTCATCCCACGACAACATGGGGCACGGAATCCACGTCCACCAGCGCGCGCGGTGCTGCTCGCCGGTGTCGGCGAGGGTCCCGTCCAGGTCCCGGAGCACGGCCCGGGGCAGCGCCTCGTGGGCGATCTCAATCCTGGCCGTAATACGCGTTGCTGCCGTGCTTGCGTAGAAAGTGCCGGTCGACGAGGTGATGAGCGGGGCGGGGCGCGTCGGGCGCAATCGCGCGGATCGTGCACTCCATGCGGGCGAGCACTTCCAGCATCTCGGAACGCGCCACGGCCTCGTGTCCGTCCGCGCCCCAGGTGAACGGTCCGTGGTTCGCGACCAGGACGGCCGCCACTTCTTCGGGCGAGATGCCGGCGTCCGCGAACGCCTCGACGATGACAAGCCCCGTGTTGCGCTCGTACTCGCCCGCGACCTCCTCCCGGGTCAGCTCCCTCGTCACCGGGACGTCGCCCCGGAAGTAGTCGGCGTGGGTCGTGCCCATGCAGCGCACGGGTAGGCTCGCCTGCGCGAGCGCGGTCGCGAACTCCGAGTGCGTGTGGGCCACGCCGCCACAAGGAAAGGCCCGATACAGCTCGAAGTGCGTAGGGGTGTCAGACGAGGGGCGCAAGTCGCCCTCGACCACGTCTCCGGTCTCAAGCGAGACGATCGCCATGTGGTCCGGGGTCAGCTTGGCGTAGGGGACTCCGCTGGGCTTGATCGCGAAGAGGCCGGCCTCGCGATCTGCCCCGGACACGTTGCCGAAGGTGCCGGTGACAAGGCCGCGCGCGGCGAGTTCGAGGTTCGCCGCCCAGACGGACTCCTTCAATGCGCCTGTCCGCCGGCTCATGCCGCGCCCGCCCCCGCGCCCGCCCCCGTGCCGGTCGCCGCGACGCGCTCGCGCAAAGCCATCAGCCGCTTCATGAGCGACGGGAAGTCGGCCTGGGCGCCCCGCACCCCGCCGAAAGAGTCGTGCAGTTCGCGGTACATGGAGTACAGGCCATCGTAGATGGCGCGTGCCCGGGGCTCCGGGTCGAAGCGCTCGTCGCGCACCGACGTCATCCGCGCCTGAGCGTTTTCAAAGTTCGCGTACCCCCCGTTGTCGGGACCTGCCGCAACGGCCGCGGAGATCGCCGCACCAAGCGCCGGGGTCTGCCGCGAACCTGCCAGGAGCATCGGCCGCCCCAGGACGTCCGCGTAGATCTGCATGAAGAGATCGTTCTTCGCCGCGATCCCGCCGCAACACACGATCCGGTGGATCGGAATGCCGCAATCCACGAGCCGCTCAACGATCACGCGCGCGCCAAAGGCGGTCGACTCGATGAGCGCGCGGTACACCTCTGCCCGGGTGGTTCCCAGCGTCTGTCCAAGGATGAGGCCCGTCAGGCGCGGGTCGACCAGCACCGTGCGATTGCCGTTGTTCCAGTCGAGGGCGAGGAGCCCGGACTCGCCCGGGTGGAGCCTCGCTGCCTCGTCGGACAGCGTGCCGTGCAGTGCGTCGTCCCCGTCGCAGACGGAATCGATCCACCAGTGCAGCAGGTCGCCGACGGCGGACTGGCCGGCCTCGATCCCGTAGTAGCCGGTCATCACGGAACCGTCCACGATCCCGCATATCCCCGGCACATCGGCGAGCGCCTCCGTCGCCGGCGCGACGGTGATGTCGCAGGTCGACGTCCCGATGATCTTGACCAGGGTGCCGGGCGCTACCCCTGCTCCCACCGCTCCGTAGTGGGCGTCGAATCCCCCCATGGCGATCGGGATCCCGGCAGGGAGACCGAGTTCTTCGGCCCACCTGGACGAAAGCCTGCCAGCGGGCAGGTGGGGAGGATGCGCTTCCTCGTAGAGGTGGCCCCGCAACTCGGCCAGCCGCGGATCGAGCCGCGCGAGGAATCCCGTGGAAGGCAGGCCGCCCCAGGCCCGCGAGTACATCGCCTTGTGCCCCGCGGCGCACACGCAACGCAAAACGTTGCGCGGGTCGGAAACGCCGGAGAGAACGGCCGGTACGAAGTCGGCGAGTTCCACCCAGCTGTTGGCCTCCGCGAAGACATCCGGCGCCACGTTCAGGCAGCGCCAGACCTTGGACCAGAACCACTCGGAGGAGTACGTGCCTCCGATGGGCGCCAGATACTCGGGCGCGTGCTCCCTGGCGACTGCAGTGATGGCGGCCGCCTCCTCGGCCGCGGTGTGGTCCTTCCATAGCCAGGCGTGGGCGGCGGGGTTGGCGCGCCACTTCGGGTCAAGGGCGAGCGGGCGGCACGCGGCGTCGACCGGGATCGGCGTGGAGCCTGTGGTGTCCACGCCGATGCCTGTGACCCGGTCGCGCGAGAAGCCGCCGGTTTCGTCGGCGTCGGCCAGCGCGCCCAGCGTGGCCACCCGAAGGCCCTGGACGTAGTCGGCCGGGTTCTGCCGGGCCAGGTGAGGGTCCGCGGCGTCCACGATGACGCCGCGTTCCCCCGACGGGTAATCGAAGACATGCGTCCCGACGGTGCCGCCGTCTGCGCAGGAGACGACTACGGCCCGTACCGAGTTCGTGCCGTAGTCAAGGCCGAGTGTGTGCGCTGGCTTCATGTGGCGGCCCGTCCGTCCCTCAGCCGCGGAAGTAGAGGTAGGCCAGCAGGATCATCACCAGAACCATTGCGGATCCGATCACGTCACCGCGGCCCCAGCTCCGGCGCGATTCGGCACGGTGCTCGTCCGTCACCGTGGCGTACGTCAGCCCCGAGATCCGCCCATATGACGGCGCCTCCGTCAGATAGCTCACCACGACCATCACCACCACCGAGACCGTGAAGATGAAGAGGCTGTAGTACTGGAAGTAGATGTTGTTGACGATCCACAGGAACGACCCGGGATCGTAGCCCGCCTCGAAGCCCGCCATCCCCATGGAGACCGGGGTGTCGACGGCCAGGCGGAATGCCCCCAGCACGAAGCCGACAACGAGCGCGGCCAGGCATCCCTTCGCATTCAGCCGCTTCATGAAGACGCCGAGGAAGAAGACCGTGAAGATGGGAGGCGCCAGATACCCCTGCACGCCCTGGAGGTACTGGTAGAGGCCCCGCGAACCCTGGATCACCGGGATCCAGAGCAGCCCGATGACCACCATTGTCGTGGTGGCCACCCGTCCCACCCACACCAGCCGTTGCTTCGACGCCTCCGGCCGCCACTTCTGATACAGGTCCATTGTGAACAGCGTGGACGACGCGTTGAACACGCCCGCGAGCGAGCTCATCAGCGCGGCGAGCAGTCCCGCCACCACCAGCCCCCGCACCCCGACCGGCAGGATGCTCGTCACGAGCAGCGGGAACGCGGCCTGCGCGGCTCCCGGGATCACGTTTCCGTCCGCGTCGACCATCTGGTTGAGCGCGCCGTACTCGCCGGTGCGGGCGAGCGCCAGCGCGATCATCCCCGGGATGATGAAGATGAAGACGGGCAGCAACTTGAGCATCCCCGCGAAGATGCTCCCGCGGCGGGCCTCGGTCTCGTTCCGCGCGCCCAGCGCCCGCTGCACGATGTACTGGTCGGTGCACCAATACCACAGCCCGATGATCGGAGCGCAAAGGAGCATCCCCGGCCACGGGAAGTTGCCGTTGAAGTACCACGCGATCCGGTTCGGCTCCACCACCGGTGCCCACGTCCCCTCCATCCCCTCGGGGATGATCGGCTTCCACAGGTTGAACATGTCCGGATCGAGCGCCTCCCTCAGTCCCCCCCAGCCCCCGAGTGCCGCCAGCCCGAACCAGGTGAGCAGCCCCGATCCCAGCACCAGCACCAGCGTCTGCAACGCCTCGGTGTAGGCGACCGCGCGCATCCCGCCGGCGACCGTATACACACCGGTCAGCACGATCACGACCAGCGAGCCCACCCAGAAGCTGTTCAGCACCCACGGCCCGAGCTGCAGGTGCACGTCCGGCAGGAGCGTCGCGAAGACCACACCGCCCGCGAAGATCCCCACCGCGATCTTGGTCAGCACGTAGCTCACCAGCGAGATCAGCGAGAGCACCCAGCGCGCGGCCGGCGAGAAGCGCCGCTCCAGGAACTCGGGCATGGTGTAGACGCGCGAGCGCATGAAGAAGGGGACGAACACCCAGGCCAGGATGAGGAGGCACCACGCGTGCAGCTCGTAGTGCGCCAGCGCCACCCCGTCCGTCGCCCCCGATCCGGCCAGACCCACGAGATGCTCTGAACCGATGTTCGACGCGAAAATCGACGCCCCGACGATGAACCAGCCGAGGTTGCGGTTGGCCAGGAAATAGTCGTCCGGCGTGTCCTTGCGCCTGCGGAAGACCCACGCGGCGAGCCCGCCCACCACCCCGAGGTAGGCGATGATGATCAGCCAGTCGAGGGTCGCCATGGGGTCAGCCCGCCACGCCGAAGATCAGGACAGTGCGTGTGGCGTACTCTTCGCCGGGACGGAGAATGGTGGACGGGAAGGCGGGCTGGTTGGGAGAGTCCGGATAGTGCTGGGTCTCCAGGCAGAACCCGCTCCGGTGCCCGTAGGCGCGGCCGGCTTTGCCCGCGATGGTGCCGTCGAGGAAGTTTCCGGAGTAGAACTGGATCCCCGGTTCCTCGGTGTGGATCTCCAGGGTGCGGCCGGTCACCGGTTCGAGCACGAAGGCCGCGCGATGAAGGCTGGCGCCGATGTTTTCCGTTAACCCTGACGTTACGTTAGGGTCCGCGTCCAGCACGAAGTTGTGGTCGTAGCCCAGCCCGTTTTGCAGTTGGGGATCGTCAACGTCGATGCGCGCACCGATCGACCTGGCGGTGCGGAAATCGAAAGGCGTTCCCTCGACCGGCACCAGCTCGCCCGTGGGGATCAGCGTCGAGTCCACGGGGGTGAACCGGCTCGCGTCGATGGTGAGCTCGTGTCCAAGAACGTTGTCTGCGGCAGCCCCGGCCAGGTTGAAGTAGCTGTGTTGGGTCAGGTTGACGGGCGTGGCGCGGTCTGTGGTGGCGTGGTAGTCGAAGATCAGCTCGTCCGCGTCCGTGAGCGTGTAGGTGACGCGCACGTTCAGCGTCCCGGGATAGCCTTCCTCGCCGTCCGGGCTGGAGTAGGTGAAGACGACGCCGACCGCGTCCTCACGTTCGAACGGCTCGCCCCTCCACACAACCTTGTCGAAGCCGATGTCGCCGCCGTGCAGGTGGTTCGGCCCGTTGTTGGTCGCCAGCGCGAAGGTCTCTCCGTCGAGCGTGAAGCGACCGCCCGCGATGCGGTTGCCGTAGCGCCCGATTATGGAGCCGAAGTAGGGGGATCCCGCCTCGTAGGGCTCCAGGCTGTCGAATCCCAGGACGATGTCGTCCCAGCGGCCGTCCCGGTCGGGCGTCTTGATCGAGAGGATGATCCCGCCGTAGGTGATGGCCCGCACCTCGATCCCGTTGGCATTGGTCATCGTGAAAAGGTCGACGACCTCGCCCGTGGAGGTGGTGCCGAACGGGACGGTGGCAATGCTTCGCGGCATGGGCGGGTCGGATCCTCCACAGGCGGGCAGGAGGGGCAGGGTGATCAACAAGGCCAATGGCCTCCGGGCGAGCCGAAAACTTGCTCGGGTCATCCTCAGGCGCTCCCTTCCGATGTTCTCACTGCAGCTCCCTCTGGAACTGTCGCAAATTGGTCTTCCCGTCGATGAACAGGCAATCGAGGCCCGCCATCGCGCCGAAGTCCTCCAGGTGCTCCGCCGTCAGCGCCAGCGAGAATCCCGTGTGATGCGCGCCGCCCGCGTGGATCCACGCGGCAGCCGCGGTCTCCAGATCCGGACGCGGCTTCCACAGCGCGCGCGCTACGGGGAGCCTCGGTAACGGCGCGATCGGTTCGATCACCTCCACCTCGCTCACCACCATCCGGAAGCGGTCGCCCAGGTCCACCACGGTCACGTTCACGGCCGGCCCGGCGGCCGCATCGAACACGAGCCGCACCGGGTCCTCACGGCCCCCGATCCCGAGCGGATGCACCTCACACGATGGCGTCCCTGCGGCGATCGACGGGCAGATCTCCAGCATGTGCGCGCCCAGGACCGTCTGGCCGCCGGGATCGAGGTGGTAGGTGTAGTCCTCCATGAAGCTGGTGCCGCCGGGGAGGCCGTGGGCCATCACCTTCATCGACCGCACCAGCGCGGCGTGCTTCCAGTCCCCCTCGGCGCCGAAGCCGTAACCGTCGGCCATCAGGCGCTGTACGGCGATACCGGGGAGCTGCCGGAGCCCGTGCAGGTTCTCGAAGGTGTCCGTGAAGGCGTGGAAGCCGCCTTCGGTCAGGAAGGAACGCAGCCCCAGCTCGATCCGTGCGGCGTCGCGCAACGACTGGTGGCGCGCGCGGCCCGGCAGCAGCCCCTCCATCATCGTGTACGAGTCCGCGTATTCCTCGCACAGCGCGTCGCCCGCGGCTTCCGGCACCGCGTGGACGTGCGCCACCAGGTCGCCGAGCCCGTACCCGTTGACGGCGTACCCGAAGCGGCGCTGGGCCTCCACCTTGTCTCCCTCGGTCACGGCGACCTGCCGCATGTTGTCCCCGATGCGCGCGATCCTCATCCCGTGGCTGTCGTGCCACGCCGCCGCCGCACGCAGCCAGGTCGCGACCCTGTCCTGCACCGCCTCGTCCTGCCAGTGACCAGCGACCACCTTGCGGCTGATGCCCAGACGGGTACAGATGTAGCCGAACTCGCGCCCTCCGTGTGCCGACTGGTTCAGGTTCATGAAGTCCATGTCGATGGTGGACCAGGGGATGTCGCGGTCCATCTGCGTGTGCAGGTGGCACAGCGGCCGCCGCAGCCGCCTCAGTCCGCCGATCCACATCTTTCCCGGGCTGAACGTGTGCATCCACGCGATGACGCCGATGCACCCCGGCGCGGCATCCGCATCGCCGAGAGCCGCCGAGATCTCCTCCGGCGTCGTCAGTACCGCCTTGAAGACGACGCGGACCGGCAGCGCACCCGACCCGTTCAGGCCCGCCACGACCGCCTCCGAGTTGGCCCGCACCCGCTCCAAGGCCTCCGGCCCGTAAAGGTGCTGGCTGCCGGCAAAGAACCAGGCTTCGAGGGGCGCGTAGTCGATCAAGCCCCGCTCACCGCAGCTCATCCGCGCGCACCATCCGCAGCCCGAAGACCGTGGCGATCTGGCTCTCCGGCTTCGCCTGCAGCCGCACCGTCACGCTCTCCCTGCCCTCGACCAGCTCCGCCGGGATCGGGTATTCAACGTCGTAGAACCGCGGCGGCTCGCTGCGGTCCACGTCAGGCTCGGCCACCCTGGTTCCATCCACGAGGATCTCGAACGACGCCGGCGTACCCCGGCGGTCATCGCTGTAGTACGTCGCAATGAGCGTCATGGGATGATCCGGCGCCACCGGGACGTCGAAGGAGAACCAGCCTCCTCCCCGGCGTCCGGGGCGGCCCAGCATGCGTTGTGTGACCGCGTCCTCGCTGCCCTGGTAGTTGAACGCGTCCTCGAAGACGCGCTCGCCCGGCTCCAGGTAGGCCACGGTGGCCCCCTCCAGCTTGCGCACGCGCTCGGCTTCGGTGGCGTACTCCGCCTTCTGCTCCTCCCATTCGTCCGGCGTGAAGAGGTCCCAGTACGTGGAGTAGGTCCGCCGGTGCAGGCGGAAGAAGGGGTGCAGGTCCACGTCGACCGCGCGACCGACCTGGTCCGGCTCCCGGCCCACGCCATCCGTTCGGAAGTGACCGGGGCTCCCGGGCACCGGCTTGACCCACGATGCCGCCGGCGCCTCGGCCGCGACGAAGACTGGTACCTTCGGCGGCTCCTGCCGCTCCGAACTCTCGGGACCGCGTTCGCGTTCGGGCCCCAGGTCGCCGGCCAATACGATCGGACCCCACATGACGGACGCGCGGCGCGGGTTGTCCCGGAGCGCTTCCAGCCTGAGCGGCTTGGGCAGGTCGACCTCCACCACGTCACCGGTTCGCCACGTGCGCTTCAGTGCCCTGAACGTGCTGGCGTCGTACTGCAGCCGCCCGTACTGGCTGCGGCCGGTGAACTCGAGGCCATCGGGCCGCGCCGACGGGGCCGCCACGTCGCCGTTGACCCTTGCCGAGAAGCCTTCGCCGGCCCAATAGGGCTGCCGCAGCATCAGCGTGAACTCGCGCGGCTCCCGCGCCTCCACCCGGAGCGTCGCGGTCTCGCCCTCGGGGAACCCGGTTTCCACGGTCAGTCGGACGCCGGCGTCCGTCCAGTCAGCCGTGGAAGGCGCGTACAGGTTCACCCAAAGCCTGTCGCCGTCCTCGTAGTAGACCCCGTCGCCGTGCAGCGCATGGCTCTCCATCCCCGACCCCACGCAGCAGGTGAAGCTGCGCTGCATGTCCTGGTACTCGCGCTGCTCGCCGCGGCCCACCGGCACCATGTAGCAGGTGCGCCCGTCCTCCGGATCGATGGACGACAGGATGTGGTTGAACAGGGCGCGCTCGTGGAAGTCCGCGTAGTGCGCGTCCGGCCGCAGCGAGAAGAGCTGCCGCGTGAGCTTGAGCATGTTGTAGATGTTGCACGTCTCGGCCGTGCGTCCGTCGATGCGGTCGCTGAGCTGGCCGGGCGGGCCGAAGTACTCGTCCTTGCCGTGGCCGCCGCTCGAAAACGTGTGGAACTGGACCACGCGGTCCCAGAAGAACGCCGCGCCGATCAGGTCGGCGGGATTGCCGGTCAGCGCGAAGCGGTCGGCCGAACCGATGAGCTTGGGCACGGCGGTGTTGCCGTGCTTGCCTGCCAGGATGTCCTGGTGCCGTTGGAGCGGCTCGATGAACTCGCGGTGCTCGAATTTGTACGAGAGATCCAGCCAGCGCTCGTCGCCGGTGTCCGCGTAGAGGTCGACCATGATCTCGTTCATGCCGCCGAACTCGGTGTTCATCATGTGCTGGAGCTGCGCGTCGGAGAGGCCCGACAGGATTCCTTCGGCCCACTCCGCGAAGGCGATCTCCATCTGCAGCGCCGTCTCATTCCCGGTCAGGCGGTACGCGTCCCGGAGTCCGCCGAAGGTCTTGTGGAGCGTGTACCAGGGCGCCCATTCGCCGTTCAGGTCGAAGGACGCCGAACGGATATCGCCGCGCGCGAGCTCGCCGAAGGCCCGGCGCAGGCCGGACAGCGCGCTGAGGTAGCCGTCGCCGTGGGCGTCCTGCACCTCCTTGAGCTCCCTGACCAGGTAGTCGGCGCGTTCCTTGAAGCGCTCGTCGCCGGTGGCCGCCCACATGAGGCTCACCGCGGTCAGGTAGTGGCCCGCGATGTGGCCGGTGAGGTTGCGGCCGTCCCCGTCCCAGCCGCCGTAGGGCTCGCCCTTCGGCGTGAGCCCGGCCCGGTCGCGGTAGTACGCCAGCATCCGGTCGGGTTCGAGCTCCAGCAGGTAGCGGGCGTTCAGATCCTGCGCGTGCCTGAGCGGGCCGCCGGTCAGGCGGACGGCGTTGAGCGGGAGTGCCCTGGCCTTCACGAGGTCGTCGGGCGCGGGGGCGGCGGACGTGGGCGCGAATGAGGTGGGGGTGCCCTGGGCGGCGAGGGGTGCCCTGCCCAGCAAGGGCAGTGCTCCAGCCCCCAGGCCGAGTTTGAGCGCAGTTCGACGGGGGAGCTTCATCGGGACCTCCACGTTGGACTCCGTTTTCCGGATGGGTACACGTTACTCGGGCCGTGGGCTTCCCGACAGACCATGCGAGGGGCCGTGCCGGTCGGAACCTGTCGCCTGGACGCCGCCGCTGATATTTCTGATGATCCCGGGTCGCTTCCGATTCCGGAAGGGGCCACCGATGGACGGATGACCCAATGGCGCACGAGCCCCGCAGAGGCTCCGCGAGTTCGCGGCGAGCCTTCCTCGAACGGGCGGGCGTTGGCGCGATGGCGCTCGCGCTGTCCCGTTGTACGCCCGAGGCCCCCGGCGGGGCGCAGGCCGACCGCGGCGGAGCGACCGGTCAGGGCTCCGATCGGCCCAACATCCTCCTGATCACGACCGACTACCAGAGTGGCATGGATGTGCCGGCCATCGGTCACCGTTTCCTGGAAATGCCCACTCTGGAGCGGCTCGGCCGCGAGGGAGCGGTCTTCCGGCGTCACTATTCGACAGCGCCAATCTGCATCCCGGCGCGTAATACCTGGATCACCGGGCAATACCCCCACACCCATGGGAAGTGGGAGAACATCGGGGGCTGGGTGCCGGAATCCAGCCCGGTGCTCATGGAGGAACTGGGTGGGCGGGGCTACCAGACGACGGCGGTCGGCAAGCTCCACCTCGGCTTTCCCGACGACAAGCCGCTCGGCGGCTTCGACCGCTGGGTCTCGGCCGACCGGAAGGGCAACTACGGGGCGGCCGGGCAGCAGGACGACTACGCAGCGTTCCTGGCCGCGCGGGGACTCGTCCGCGACGACTATCTCCGGATGGGCGCGGAGGCACCGATGCCTCACGTGTACGATTGGCCATGGGAGGAGTCCTGGCACATCGACGCGTACGTGGGCGAACGGGCTCTCGAAATCGTTGAGCGGAGCGAACTGCAGCCGCCATGGTTCTTCTGGGTGTCCTTCAACGGTCCCCACAATCCCTGGGATCCGCCGGCCCGCTGCTCGGCTCCTTACAAGGAGATGGACCTGCCGCTGGGTCACACATTCCCCGGCGAACTCGACACCAAGCCCACCGACCACACGAGGCTGCGCTTCAACTACACCGCAGAAATCGCGCACCTGATCGACTCCGACTACCGGCGCCGGGACCAGATCATCCATGCCATCCGTGCCGGCCACTACGGAAACCTCACGTTCATCGACGAACAGGTGGGACGGGTCATCGACGCCCTCGAGCGCGGCGGCGAGCTGGACGACACGATCGTCCTCTGGACCAGCGATCACGGCTCGCACCTCGGAGATCACGACCTGATCCACAAGGGCACGCACTACGACGCCTCGGCGAGGGTGCCGCTCGTGGTGCGCCATCCGTCCAGGGTCCAGCCGGGTGTGCGCGACGGCTTCACGGCCCATGTCGATCTCATGCCGACGATCCTCTCGCTGGCGGGCGCACCCCCTCCGGAAGCCATGGAGGGCCGCGACCTGACCCCGTTGCTGGAGGGCAGGGTGCCCTCCGTACAGGACGAGGTTTTCATCGAGATCCGCGGCAGCACCTCCATTGTCACGGACCGATGGAAGATGGGACTCTATCCCCACGACCGCGAAGGCGACCTGTACGACCTGGAGGACGACCCGTTCGAGCTGATCAACCGCTACGGGGACGGTGACTACGCTGGTGTGCGCGAAGAGCTGTCCGAACGCATTCGCGAATTCGCGCCCGTGTGGCCGCCCGCGTTCTCGGTGGTGAACAGATGATGAGACAAGCCCTCACTCGCCGTGCCCTGCCCGTGGCGCGCCCTGGCGATGCGGATGCTTGCCCGGGGCTACCGGTCCGCCTGTGGGTCGCCGCCACGCTGGCCCTGATGCCGGCGACCCATGCCTGCGCGAACTCCGACGAGGGTGCGTCCGACGATGGGGTGGCCCCTCCCGACATCCTCTTCATCGTCATCGACGACATGAACGACTGGATCAGCCCACTGGGCGGCTATCCCGGCACGGTTCATACTCCGAGTCTGGAGCGTCTCGCTGCCCAGGGCGTGGTCTTCACGAACGCGCATGTGCCCGCGGTCTCGTGCAACCCGTCCCGGACGGCGGTGATGACCGGAGTGCGGCCCTCGACTTCGGGTGTCTACGACCTCAGGACGCTCTGGCATGAGGCGCCGGCGCTCCGCGATGTTGCGACATTGCCCGCGCACTTCCGCGCCAACGGCTACCACACACTCGGAACGGGGAAGATCTTTCATGCCCTGTCGTGGCTCAACGGCAGCTACGGAGTCGACCAGAACGACGTGGACGCCTGGGACGAGTTCCACCCGTCGCCCGACCAGCAGATGCCCGACGCGCGCTTCCCCGAGGGCACGGTGCGCACCGTGGATGAGCAGGGGTTCTGGCTGTACGAATGGGACCGCGTCGCGGCCGGGATCGGGGAGCGCCCGGAGATCGACGTACCCTACTTCATGGACTGGGCGCCCTTTCCGGAGGGCGAGCCGTTCCCGGACGAGAGGGTCACGGACTGGGCTGTGGAGCAGCTGACCCGGGAGCGCGAGGAGCCGCTCTTCCTGGCCGTCGGCATCTTCAGGCCGCACATCCCGTGGTTCGTACCGGAACACTTCTTCGACCTGTACCCGCTGTCCGAGGTCCGGCTGCCCGAGCCCGGCAGCTGGCAGGAGGGCCTGCCCGAAGCAGGCCGGAGGATGGGTGCGGAGCGAAGGGTGTGGCACCAGTGGATCGAGGCCAATGGCGAGTGGCCGTCGGCCGTGCAGGGCTACCTCGCGTCCATCAGCTTCGCCGACGCCCAGGTGGGACGGCTTCTGGATGCCCTGGAGGAGAGCGGCCGGGCGGACCGGACGATCGTCGTGCTCTGGTCCGACCACGGATTCCATCTCGGGGAGCGAGAGACGTGGGAGAAGTTCACCCTCTGGGAGGAGTCCACCCGGGTGCCGTTCATCGTGGTGGCGCCGGGTCAGGTAGAACCCGCCACGCGTTCGGCGCGCGCGATCGACCTGCTCGACATCTACCCGACGCTCGTGGAGCTTGCCGGCCTGCCCGGCCCGGCGCACGAGTTCGAAGGGGGAAGCCTGATGCCGTGGCTACGGGACCCGACGCGCCCAGGGGAGCGGCCGGCCATCTCGACGGCGGCCAGCGGCCAGCACACGGTGCGCTCGGACCGCTGGCGCTACATCCGGTATCGGGACGGAAGTGGGGAGCTGTACGACCACGAGAGCGACCCGGAGGAGCGGGTCAACCTTGCGGGCGACCCGATGTACGCGGACACGTTGGCAATGCTGGGTGGCTGGCTGGAGCCGATTCTGGCAGCCGAAGCGGAACGGAATCCGGCCGGTAGCTGACTCAGCGGCTCAATTCCGAGATCAGTGCCGGGCCCGCGGGATCGCGGGGGTGGGCCTCGGCCAACGCCCGCGCGTACCGCAGCGCCTCGCCCGTCCGGCCGGCGTCGCGGTGCAGCACGGCCAGCGCGACCAGAATATCGCGGTCGCGGGGGTGCCGGTTCAGCGCCTGCTCCAGCACGTCCCGGGCCGCCGCGGTGTCCCCCGCCGACCGGAGGGCCACGGCGTACGTGTAGGCGTAGCGGGTGCCCCGGGCCTCATGCTCGGCGGCCCGCCGCAGTGAGGCCATCGCTTCGCCGCTGCGGCCCAGCCGGACGAGCAGCAGTCCCAGCGCGTGGTGCGCGTCTGCTGATCGGGGCGACTGGTCCAGTGCGGACCGCAGGAGAGGCTCGCCCTCGGGGTCGCGGTCGGCGCGGCGGTACAGGTCCGCGAGGTTGACGTATGCGGGCACGAAGGCGGGGTCCAGGGCGATGGCCTTCTCGAGGGCCGTTTCGGCCCGGTTGCGGTCGTCTTCCAGCACCGCCAGCCAGGCCAGGTTGAGTTGCGCTTCCGGGCGTTCTGCATTGGCGAGCTGCGCCTCGCGGTACTCGGCCAGAGCTTGGCGCAGCGCCGGTTGGAGCGGCGGGGGGAGCGGCACGGCAGTCGGCGGGGCAGGCGCGGAACGGGGTCGCGGCTGGCCCGTCCCGTTGCCCCCGTCGGGTTGGATCGCGAAGGGGGCCACGGCCTCGGCGGCGGCCAGGCGGACCGCGCGTACAGGATCCTGGAGAAGTGGCACCGACATGTCCAGGAGTTGTCGAGTGGGCGAGAGCCCGACACCGCGCACGGCTCCGAGTCGGACGATCGGATCCGGATCCTGCAGCCCTCGCCGCACCGCTGCCACACGCTCCGGGGCAGGGTCGGACCCCAGCAGGGTCAGCGCCGTCGCCCTGGTGATGGCAGGGGCCCCGGGGTCGCGCAGCAGCGCGTACAGCCCGGGACGACTCTCCGGATCTCCCCTGCGGGCGGCGTCGAGCGCGAGGGCGTGGTATCGCGTGCGCCGGGTCGGGGCGCCGTCCCGTCGCTCCGCGATCGTGGCGGCGGCCTCGGCGCCCGTCATCTCCGAGTGGCAGGTCGTGCACGGATCCGCCGCACCGATGTCCCGGGATGTCTCCGCGTCCGGTACGCGGAAGGAATGGTCGCGCCGCGGGTCCACCCCCATGTAGGTGCGCGCAGCCATGTGACAGGAGACGCACAGGGACGCCCTTGTCCCACTCTCGTGGAAGTGGTGATCGGGGGTGTCGAACCGCGACGGTGTGTGACATGTCGCGCAGACGGCGTTGCCCTCGCCCCGGACGCGGAGCGAATGCGCATCGTGACAGTCGTTGCATGTGACCCCGGCGCGATACATGGCGCTCTGCACGAACGAGCCCCAGACGTAGACCTCGCCCCGGATCTGTCCGTCCGCGAAGTAGAGCCCCTCTTCGAGCAGCGCCGGCTGGTGCGAGTCGAGAAGCGTCTGGCCGTGCCGGTAGCGCGCGGTGATCGCGGAGCGCCGGGCGTGGCAGCGGCCGCAGGTGTCGACCTGTCCATCGGAGGCTGGCCCCGCGAGAGGACGGGCGGTTCCGGTCTGCGGATCCCGCAACCAGGCCCCGGGATCGTGTGCGTCGAAGCGGACGACAAGTCCGAGGTCCGCCCCCTCGAGCGACGCCGCGGGAACGAACGATCCGGAGTCAAGAGCCTCCGCCCAGGCCACATGCCCCGAGCCCGGTCCATGGCAGGCTTCGCAGCCCACGTCCGGCTCGGCCCACTCGGTGGCATAGCGATCCGACGCCGCCGAGTAGTTCTTGCGCAAGCCCGTCGAATGGCAATCGGCACACATCGAATTCCAGTTGAAATCGCGTCCGCTCCAGTGCCGGACGTCGCGCACGGCGGGCGCGGGGCCGGTCGCGACCGGGACATCGCTTTCCCCCGGCTCAACCTCGAACCAGCGCTGTCCGCCCTGGTCGACCGGGCGCGAGTCCCACGCGACGGGGAGCACCTGGTAGCGCCCCCCCGGGAACTCGACCAGGTATTGCTGCAGGGGGACGGCTCCGAAGGTGTATGCAACGCGATACTCTCCCGCCGCGCCTCCGGGACCCTCGGCACGGGCGACGAACGCCGGCCCATCGCGGAGGAGCGTCCAGACCGACGACGACCCTTCGAATCGAGCGCCTCCGAAGTCACCCAGGACGGTCTCGGCGGTGGCGCCCTGCATCGCAAGGTCGTGGTGCGATCCGGCCCAAAGGTCCGCTTCGGCCGTGTGGCAGGACATGCACTGGGCGTTGCCCACGAATCCCGACTCGGCCGAGAGCATTTCGCCGTCACCCCGGGGAGCGCATGCAACGAACGAGATCGGCAATAATGTAAAGTAAACATTACATAATGTCATGTTTACTTTACTAGTCACGTGTGTAGGACTACGTTTGGGGGGCACCTGTTGGCAGGGTCGTTCGGAGCCTTCGGGATTGGCCTCGCAGGCCTCCGCCGGGTTGTCGGGAACCGCAGCATAGAAGCGGGTGCGAAACAGGGCAAGGAAAGAGGACCGGACTTGCCGCCCGTGGAGGAACCGACGCCGGAGGGGGGGATCCTTGTTCGGCGGTACCCCAGGACCTATATCGGTGGCAACGGCGTGCGGCCCGCATCTATTCATGCCGTCGGAGTACGGCGCGTCCAAGGGATGGCAACCATGATCACCACCCCCGCCTTTCGGTATTCCTTTTCCGCGATCCTGTTGTTCTCGCTGGTGCTCGGGTCGTCCACCGTTGCCGCCGGCCAGGCCGCGACCGCCGTCGTCGGCGCCACCCTCATCGACGGGAACGGCGGTCCGCCCCTCGAGAACGGCACGATCGTCTGGACGGGCAACCGGATCACGGCCGTCGGACCGCGAGGCTCGATCGAGGTGCCCGACGGCGCCCGTGTGATCGATGGCGCCGGCAGGTTCGTCACGCCCGGTTTCATTGACAGCAACGTTCACCTGTCGCTGTACGGGGCAGGGGAGACCATCGTTCGCTATTTCGACCGGAATGCGGCCCTGACGCTCGAGGCCGCGCAGATGCAACTCAAGCACGGCTTCACGACCGTGCGCGACAGCTACGGGTCGCTACTCGCCCTGATGGAGATTCGCGATGCGGTTGCCCGCGGCGACACGGTCGGGCCGCGCATGCTGGTGGCGGGGAACATCGTCGGGTGGGGCGGGCCGTATTCGATCAGCTTCTCGCTCATACGCGAACGGGGTCTGACCCTCTTCCAGGAGCAGTTCAACGACTACATCACTCAGGGTTCGGGCGAGGAACTCATGGAGATGGAGCCCGAAGATCTCCGTGCCGCGATCAACGACTACCTCGACCTGGGCCCGGACTTCATCAAGTTCGGGGGCACGGGCCACTTCTCGAATCCGATCATGATCGGGTTCTCGTCGAGGGCGCAGCGCGTGATGGTCGAGGAGACGCACAAGCGCGGCCTCGTGGCCGAAACGCACTCTACGAGCCCAGAGGGGCTGCGTATCTCGGTGGAGGCCGGCATCGACCTCATTCAGCATCCGGGGGTGCTCTCCTCCGACATGTCGGACGAGCTGGTCGAGATGATTGTCGACCGTGGGATCGTGTGCGCGTTCCTCTCCAACACGGTTACCGGCAAGGCCTGGCAGGATCACCTCGATGCGCAGGCCGAGCGGATGGAGAGGGAGGCGAAGGAGAAGACCGAAGCCGAGGCGGCGGGCCAGGACGCGGACAGGAGGAAGAAGACCTCGGCCGAGTTGCGCGCGGAGCGGCGTGCTCGCGGCGGGGGCATCGAGATCCGCCGCCGCAACACCGAGAGGCTCATCGAGGCCGGATGCGTATCCACGATCGGGACCGACAACTACCTGGGCACCGCGCCCGAGTTTCGGCGGTCGCCCAAGGCCGAGAACCAGGCCTTCGGGTCTGGCAGCGTCATTGCGACCGAAGGGTTGGTGGAACTCGGCATGACCCCGATGGAGGCGATCGTGGCCGTGACGAGGAACGGAGCGATCGCGTCCAGGATGCTCGACGATCTGGGTACGCTCGAGGTCGACAAGTTCGCGGATATCCTGATACTGGACGCGAACCCTGTCGAGGATATCAGCAATATCCGCGCTATCGGCACCATCATCCGCGATGGCCTCATCGTAGATCGTGACGCGCTCCCGTACGAGAGGATCTTCTCACGGCCGGGCAAGGGGCACGCGTGGTGAGCTGCCGGGCGGGGATACGAGGACGGTGCGGTATGCGGGCCAGCGGGTCGAGGTGAGGTTCTGAGCAGAGGAGGTCCAGCCCGCCGTCCCGCGCGGCCTAGGAGGCTTCCGGCCGCGGAAATACCCGGACCCGGTTCGCCCAATCCTCCCACATCGCCGTCAGCCGCGCCAGCTCACCGGGTTGGCGCGCGGCCAGATTCAGCGTCTCGGTCCGGTCGAGCTCCGTGTCGTAGAGTTCCCAGGGGCCGGTGCTCCCACGCGCGACCGCCTTCCACGAGCCGTGCGCAACGGCCCGGCTCCCTTCGTGCTCGACATAGATCGCGCCCCGGTCCAGGGGCCGGTCGTCCGTGAATGCCGGCACCAGACTCACGCCTTCCATGGGCTGGATCTGTTCGCCGGCGTAGTCGGTGGGGTAGGCGGCCCCGGCGAGTTCCACGAGTGTCGGCATGATGTCGATCAGATGGCCGGGCTGGTCCCTCAGTGCGCCCGCGGCGGGAATGCCCGCCCGCCAGTGCGCGATGAGCGGTGTCGCGACGCCCCCGGTGTGGGTCAGGGCCTTGTAAAGGCGGAAGGGCGTGTTCGAGAGGTTGGCCCACGGGAGGCCGTAGCTCTGGTAGGTGTCGTCGGGGCCCGGCATCACGGCCGGGTCGTTGCCAACCTGGATCGGGCTGCCGTCCAGCGTGAACTCCCGGCTGACACGCTCGCCCCCCCGGAGGATGTAGTCGTACCAGCCCTGGGTGTTGATCTCCTCCGCGCACCCGCCGTTGTCGGAGAGGAACAGGATCAGCGTGTCGTCCAAGACCTCCCGCCGTCGCAGCGTATCGAGCAGGTGCCCGATCGCCCGGTCCATCGACTCGACCTGTGCCGCGTAGACCTCCATGCGGCGGAGGTGCCAGGCGCGGTCTTCCGCTGCCTCCCAGGGGGGCGCTCCGGCCTCCCGCTCCGGCAGCGCCCAGCGGGGGTCGACGATCGCCGCCGCCAGCATCCGCTCGTGGCGCTCCCGCCTCAGACGGTCCCAGCCGGCGTCGAAACGCCCCCGTGCCAGGGCGACATCCTCCTCGGGAGCGTGGAGCGGCCAGTGGGGCGCCGTGAACGACTGATAGAGGAAGAACGGCGCGTCGGGCCTACGGTCCAGGTGATCCTCGAGGAACCGGACGGATTGGGCGCCGATGGCGTCCGTGTAGTAGAAGCCTTCGCCCAGCTCCTCGAAGGGGTCGTTATCGAGGGTCAGCGTCTGGGGCTCGAAGTAGCTGCCCGCGCCGGTGATCGTGCCGAAGTAGCGGTCGAAGCCGCGCTGAAGCGGCCAGTTGTGCTTCGGCCCGTCCGCCTCGATGAAGCGGGTGACGTGCCACTTGCCCGTGGCGTACGTCCCGTAGCCGGCATCCCGGAGGACCTCTGCCAGCGTGACGCAGTCGCGGACGAGGTCGCCGCGGTAGCCTGGCACGCCCCGGTCGTTCATCATGCCGCCCACCCCGGCCTGGTGGGGATAGAGACCGGTGAGGATGCACGCCCTGGAGGGGCAGCAGCGGGCCGCGTTGATGAAATTGGTGAAGCGCAACCCTCCCAGTCCCAGGAAGTCGATGTTGGGGGTGAGCAGCTCGCCGCCATAGCAACCGATGTCGGAGTAGCCCAGGTCGTCCGCGAAGATCAGAACGACGTTGGGCCGCCGGGCGTCCTGCCCGGCAGGCTGGGCGCAACCGGCGAGGCTCCCCAGTATGGCGGGCCCGGCGAACGCGGCCGAGCCTGCCGAGGCACGGCGCACGAATTCTCGACGGTTCATCAGAAGGCCCTGATCGCTCTCACCCTGCGGGGAAAGTCCTTGTCGTCGCCGTGCACCCGGCCCAGATCGGGGAAGTCGACGTGGGCGGCCATGTCGGCGCTTACCTGGGACGACGCCCAGTAGGTGAAGTTGTCCGCCAGCCCGATGTCCCTGAAGTTGCCGATCCCCCGCGCCCGGAGGCTCTCGTACATGAGGACGAGCTCGTCGGTCGACGGCAGGAACCAGCCTCCGATCCCGTTGAGCACGAAGTGGGCGCAAAGGTACGCCGCCGAGCCCGGCTCGTCGCAGGCGGCCAGAATGTCGGCCGTGTTCTGCCTGCCGGTGCCCACGGCCGTGCCGCGCGCTCCCGTAACCTCTCGCCGGAAGCACCCCCACTTCGCCCCGCCACTCTGGTCGAACGGGGCAGCTTCAAGATATTGCCAACCGTCATTTACATAGTTTGGATTCACGTAACAGATGAACCCTCCGGCGGGCCCGGTATCTCCCGGCGCCAGTTCCCGGCGGGATAGCCAGACAGACATCTCGCCCGCCCCGCGGTTGGCCCACAGATGATAGGGCACCAGCGTTACGGGCATCGCCGGCGCGGACGAATCAGTGAGGCTTCGAGCCTCCGTGTCGATGACTGGGTGGCCCCCGAGCAGGTCGGCGTCAAGGCGCGTTCGCATCCCGGTGTTGTCGTCGAATAGCAGATCCAGGACCCCTCCGCCCTCGACTTCGGGCCATTCGCAACAGTACACGATGGGGCCGCGCTCGACAGCGAACCGGCCCCGGTTCTCGCGAACCCGCTCGTCCGCGACCACCCTGCGAACCTCCATGGGCAGCACCACCCCGATTACATCTCCGTCCCGCCAGGACCGCGTCAGGGACACGTAGCCCAGCTCGTCGGGCGTCGAGTCCACCGCCCGGCCGTTCACCGTCACCGAGGGTGGACTGGCCAGCCGGTCCGTGTAGCTGTAGAGCCCCAGTGGCGTCGGCACGTCGCGGGCCCATCCGGGCATGCGCAGCCTGATCGTGCCCCGCAGGGTCTCCTCCGTCGAGACCGTGATCCAGGAGTCCCCACCCCAGGGCATTTCGCTCTCGACCGAGAGCCCCAGCCTGCCCCCGCCCATCTCGAACCCGGTTTCGCTGGACACGTACAGGTTCACGAAGACCACCCCGTCGGGATCCTGTGCGTAGATGTAGCCCGGCACCCGGGCCATGAAGCGGACGAGCGTGGGCGGGCAGCACTCCAGCGATGCCCGCTGCCAGCGGAGGTCGCGGCCGTCGCCGGCACTCGCCAGACGGTTCACGTAGAAGTAGTGATCCCCCGAGACGGAGACGCCGCACGCGGCATTGTTGTACATGCCGCGTTCCATGATGTCGATGTAGCGGCCATCCCCGGTAGCGAGAAAAAGGTTGTGGCTCAGAGTGATCAGCATCAGAACCGCGCAGGACTCCGAATAGGCGTCGATGTTCGGCAGCGAGTACGGCTCGCCGAAGCCCTCGTTGCCGGTCGTCCCGACGCCCCCCGTGATGTACATCTTCCGGCTCACGGCGTCGTGCCACATGCGTTGCGCGACCCGCAGGTACTCCTCGCGTCCCGAAAGGATGCCCACGTCCGCCAGCGAGACCGCGAGGGTCATGCAGTTCACCGCGTGGCCCACAGCCTCGGCCTGCTCCAGGACGTGCCTGTGGGACTGGTTGTGGCGGCTCCGCCCGACCGAGTCGTCGCGGCCCCGGATATCCAGATAGTGCCTGGCCAGATCGAGGTGCCCGGAATCCCCGGTGATCCGGTAGAGCCGGGAGCAGTTGAGCGAGTCCCGCTCTCCGCCCGAAAACGGAGGGTCGTTGGCCTGGAAGTCGTCCTGGAGCAGCGCTGCCGATCGAATCGCCCTGTCCAGAAGTTCGCGTCCGCCCGTTGTCCGGTGCCATGTAGCCGCAACCCCGAACTCGCGATTGCTGGCTGGTGCCTCCTGGCCCGCCATCTCGCCGACCCTCCTGTCCACCCACGCCTGAAGCCACGGATCGGGATGGGTCACGAGCGACAGCATGGCGGCCTCGAGGACACCACCGCGTGTCCGCCTCGGCGAAGCTTCCAGCTTCCGGGCTTCCAGGGGTATGGTGACCTCCGCGTTCCTCCGAACCCGGGGCTCCCAGAAGTCGTCGGCCAGGACAACCTCGGAGTGGAGCGCGGGACGAATGGGATAGTCGGTAGAGGCCGCGCGTGTCGACTTCCAGAGCTCGATGTCGGGTCGGCCCCTGCTGGAAGACGTGCCCGCCACCGGGGGCGCAGGGGTTTGCGCCGCCGCCGCGCAGGCCAGCGCGCCCGCTGCCGGAACGGTCTGGAGGAAGCGCCGTCGGGGGATGTGTTCGTTCATGTCCGGGCCCTCAGCCTATCTGCCATTCGATCACCCCGAACTCGCGCCACTCGATGTCCTCGTCGATGAACATCGCCGCGGGCGGACCGATCTGCCCAGCGGTGTACGAGATCGTGCGGGGCTCGACCTCCAGCCGCAGCGCACGGGTCACGACCGGCTCGAACTCGATGGTGCTCCACGAGTCCTCTTCGACCGTGAACGCTCCGTCGGTCGCCACGGTCCGCCACTCCCGCCCGTCCCGCCAGAGCACCCGCCACGACTCGGGGAAGTTGCAGAACCGCTTGTCGTCGAAAAAGAAGACGCGCGAGGACGACATCCGCACCGGCGCCTCGAACTCGTATTCCAGCCAGGCGCGTTCGCCCACCGGGGGCCGCATGCGGAAGAAGCGGTGCGACTGGTCGGCCGAGTTGATCGGCTCGCGCCCGTCGTGGATCGCCGCGATGTCGTCGTTCTGGTCGTTGTACCCCGTCCAGCCCTTCTCGACACCGCCCGAGGTGCGTACGGCGGAGACCGGAGCCGGGAGCGTCGGTGGGAGCCACGCCGCGGCGGGCTCCCTCGCCATCCAGACCGCCATCTCGCCCATCCCCCGGTTGGCCCATGCATAGTAGGGGATGGCGGTGAGCCGGTGAGGGACGGTCGGGGCGCGCTCGCCGCGGCTGTCCTCCCGGATCGCCTCCACGTCGCCCCGTACGACCTGAACTCCACCCAGCATATCCTCCCGGAACGCCGATTCGAAGGTGGCGGCGTCCGGCACGACGATGTTGAGCGCGCGCCCACCGTTGTCCGGCCACTCCGCGCAGTAGACCAGGGGTCCGCGCTGCAGGGCGACGCGCCCGCGGTCGTCCTGAATTGCCTCGTGGGCCAGCACCCGCCGCACCGGCATCGGAAGATCGAGCTCCACGACATCGCCGGCCCGCCACGTGCGCTGGATCCGGGCGTATCCGCGTTCCAGTTCACGGGTGCTCACCTCGCGGCCCGCGGCCTGGCCAAGGCGTGACCCGCCGCGCCCCACCCGCAGGGTCGGCGACTCCGGATCCGCATCCGCAAAGCGGTACAGCTCACCCGGCATGACCTCGCCGCGCGCCCATCCGGGGATCCGTACCAACAGCGGGAAGGTGGCCTCGCGCTCCGGATCGATGAGGATGCGGACGCGACCCTGCCACGGATAGTGCGTTTCCTGGCGCACCCGCACCGGCACACCGGCGATTTCAACCCGGGCGTCAGAGTTTGTGAAAAGATTCACATAGAGCATCCCCGACGGATCGGTTGCGTAAACGTAGCTGCCGATCGAAGCGAGAATGCGGATCACATTCGGCGGGCAGCAGGGAACATTGATCCAGTCAAAGCGCTCGTAATCGCCGAAGGATTTCAGCGGGTTCTGGTAGAAGAAGCGGTCGCCCCGGAGCGACACGCCGACGAGCAAGGCGTTGTACAGCACCCGCTCCATCACGTCGACGTAGCGGGCGTCGCGGTCCAGGAGCGCCAGCCTGTGGCACCAGACCGCGCTTCCGTACGCGGCGCAGGTCTCGTTCCAGGCGCTGAGGTTGGGCAGCTCGTGGGGCTCGCCGTACTTCTCGTGGAAGCGCGTCGACCCGATCCCGCCGGTGAGATACGTCTTCAGATGAGTCTGGTCCTCCCAGATGCGGTGCACGGCTTCCGTGTACGCCGGATCCCCCGAAAGCGCCGCGATGTCGGTCATCGCGATGTACAGGAAGGTGGCCCGTACCGCGTGCCCGACCGCCTCGGACTGCTCCACCGCCGGCTTGTGGTCCTGGGCGTAGGTGCGATCGATCGCGTATTCGCCGGTGCGCGGGTAGTTGTCGCGGCCCCGCGCGTCGGCGAAAAACCTGGCCAGCTTCCAGTAGCGCTCGTCGCCGGTGGCCCGGTACAGCGCGACAAGCCCGATCTTGAGCCCCTGGTGCCCGGAGATATGCATCTCCTTCCCGGGCCCGTAGACGGAATCCATCTGATCGGCAAGCCGCACAACCGCGTCCAGCAGTCTGGACTTGCCGGTCGCCGCCGCGTACGCTGTCGCCGCCTCCAGCACGTGGCCCGAGACGCCGATCGATTGCTGCGGGGTCTCGATGCGCCGCTCCAACTCCGCGAGCATTCCGTCGATGCGCTCATCGGCGTACGCCTCCAGTTCGGGGTCCGGGCGTTGCTCGAGCATGTAGGCCGCGGCCTCGATGAGCTTGGAGAGACTGAAGCCTCCGTCCCCGAACCTCTCGAAGCAGTAGGGAAGGGAGACCGCGCGGTTCGCGTCCATCCGCGGCCGCCAGAACTCGTCCGTAATCGTCACCTGGGCCGAGCGGACCACTCGGAGCGGGTAGTCTTCGGCGACAGGAGAAAGCGGGGAGGCGTCGAGCCCGGCGAGCGGACCGGTCCTGCCTTCCGCGGTGCCTGCAAGACGCTTCAGCGCGGCGGGGAGGGGAAGCACTCCCGCGCCCGCCGCCGCACGGAGAAACAGCCGACGGTCCATCACCGCCCTCCGTCCCCCAGCTTCCGCTCCAGCTCGGCGACAGGTCCTGCCAGAATGGCTTCCAGCATGGCCGCATACTCCTCGACCTGTCGCGCGTAGCGCTCGATCCACTCCCACTGGGCGGCCGTCGGCCGTCCGCTGTAGTTGCCGATCTGGATCGTGAACCAGTTGAGGCGCCCCGCGAGATTCACGTGGCCAGGGTCCCGGACATCGCCGGCGAATCCGAGCAGGATTGGCCGCAGCCCCTCGCGGACGGCCGCGGCCTCCTCCCGGATCGAAGCGTCTCCCGAAGTCTGCTCCGCCTCCTCAAGGCGGGCGTCAAGCGGCTGTATTCTGCCCAGCGCGTCCCGTACCGTGCACTCCGCCCGCTCGATCATGCCCGCGGCACGGTACCAATCCTCCATGTCCGCCGCCGACGCGTCCACACGCGGATCCATGCGGACCACGACCCTTCGTTCACTCGTCTCGCCGTCCAGCGTGAGGCGCGCCGAGTACGTCCCCGGGATCGCGCGCACCCAGGTGCCGCCGCCCCCCCTCCCCCCGCGTCCCACACCCGCCACGGCCGCCGGTGCGGCATCCTCCCCCTCGGGCACGCACGCCGACCGCTCGCCCAGGTTCCACGCCACGCGGTTCAACCCGGACTCCGCGGGACCCGTCAGCGAGTGCACCAGGCGGCCGTCGCCGTCGGCGACATCGACGCGGACCCGTCCTCCCGGGTTCCATTCAGGGTCCACCCAGTACGTCAGCAGCGCACCGTAGGGCTGGTTCGGGGCCACCCAGACCCGGTTTCCGAGCGTGCTCACATCGGACGCCCTCGTGTAGCGCACGGCCGGCATGGGTTCGAAGAGTTCGAGGCGCGCGAGGCCATCGCCCTCAATCCCCGGCGCGCGCGCCGCGGCCAGTCGCTGGAGCGCCGTCACGTCATCCAGGACATAGAACCCCCGCGAGTGCGTGGCGATCACCAGATCGTTGTCGCGCGGGTGCAGCTCCAGGTCACGCACCGCAACCGGCGGCAGTCCCAGCCGCAGGTCCACCCACCGGTTGCCGCCGTCGAAGGAGGCGAAGATCCCGAGTTCGGTGCCCGCATACAGGAGGTTCGGCGAACGCAGATCCTCGTCTACTACGTGCACGTAGCTGCGCAGCCCGTCGCTGATGCGCCGCCAGGTGGACCCGAAATCCTCGGTTACGAAGATGTAGGACTCGAAGTCGTCCATCCGGTGCTGGTCGATGGCGATATAGGCCCGTCCCGGCACGGCACGGGACGCCTGGACGCTCCCTACCCATGAGTTGGGCGGCGCCCCCTCGATGTTCGGGGCCACATTCGTCCAGCTCTCCCCGCCGTCGCGGGTGATCTGAACGTTGCCGTCGTCGGTCCCCACCCAGATCACCTCCGGGTCGAGCGCGCTCTCGGAGATCGACAGGATCGTGCTGTGGTACTCGGCACGCGTGTTGTCGGGCGAGATCGGCCCGCCGGAGAGGCGCTGCTTCTCCGGGTCGTCGGTGGTCAGGTCCGGGCTGATGATGTCCCAGGTCTCCCCGCCGTCCCGCGTGCGGAAGAGGACGTTGCCGCCGTAGTAGATCACGTCGGGGTCGCTCGGCGACATGTGAATCGGCGAGTTCCAGTTGAAACGGTACTCCTCCAACTCGGCGCCCCCGCCTGCAGGCCCGGGCGGATACGGCTGGATGTAGCGCTCCTCGCGGGTGCGCATGTCGATCCGGGTGATGTCGCCGAAGTGGCCGTTGTAGTAGATGACTTCGGGGTCGCGCGGGTCCGCTATCGTGTACATTCCGTCGGCCATGTATCGCAGCCGCACCCAGTCGCCCTCGCGCACCCCCACCCGGTTCCACTTCTCGTTCGGCCCGCGCCAGATCTCGTGATCCTGGAAGCCGCCGAGAACGTTGTAGGGCTCGGCCATGTCGAGCCCCAGGTGGTACGCCTGCGCCATCGGCATGTTGTTCAGGAAATCCCAGTTCTCGCCGAAATCGTTCGAGATCCAGAACCCCCCGTCGGTGCCCGACAGCAGCCGCGCCGGGTCGGTGGGGTCGATCCACAGGGCGTGGTGATCCCCGAACATGCTCCCGCCGTGGCCGCCGAAGGTCAGCCCCCCGTCCGTCGAGACGCTGAACTGGCCGGCAAGCGTGTAGACGCGGTCGGGGTCCACCGGGTCGGCGCGCACCTGGGTGTAGTAGAAGGGACGGTTGTTGAGACGGCGTTCGGCGCTCACCACCTGCCAGGTAATCCCGCGGTCGTCGGAACGCCAGAGTTCGCCTTCCTCCTGGGACTCGACAAGGGCGTACACGCGGTTCGGGTCCGCCGCGTGCACGCTGACGCCCACACGCCCGATGACGCCGGCACCGGGCAGGCCGTTCGCCAGCGCGGGGTCGGTGAGGCGCGTCCAGCTGTTGCCGCCGTCCGCCGAGCGGAAGAGGCCGCTCCCCGGGCCGCCGCTACGGAAGTGCCAGGGCCGCCGCAGGTAGTCGTACATGCCGGCGTAGACGATGTCGGGATTGAGCGGGTCGATCGCGACGTCGCTCGCGCCCGTGGTCTCGTTCCTGTAGAGGACGCGTTCCCACGTGTTGCCGCCGTCCGCCGATCGGAAGAGGCCCCGCTCCTCGTTCGGTCCCCACGCGTGGCCCATGGCCGCCGCGAAGACGATCCGGGGGTTGCGGGGATGGATGACGATGCGCGAGAAACGCTCCGTTTCGGTCAGCCCGAGGTGCGTCCAGGTCGCCCCGCCGTCGATGCTCCGGTAGATGCCGTCGCCGATCGAGATGCTGTTGCGCACCGCGCCCTCCCCGGTGCCCACATACACCACGTCCGGGTCGTCCGGCCGCACCGCTATGGCCCCGATCGACAGCGTGCCCCCGTCCTCGAAGACCGGCTCGAAGGTGGTGCCGCCGTTCGTGGACCTGAAGAGTCCTGAAGACGAGGAGCCGACGTACAGGATGTTGCGGTTGTCCGGGACGCCGGCGACGTCCGAGATCCTTCCCGAGAACATGGCGGGGCCGATTTCGCGCCAGGAAAGGCCGGACAGGACCGCTCCATCGCCCACAAGCGCGTTCGGCCCGGTGGTGGTGGCCTGGGCAGCGGGCGAGTCGGGCGCTGGCTGACAGCGCGCCAGGGCGAGGGCCAGGAAGACCGCGAGAAGGGATGCGGCTGCGCGGTTCCGGATCATGACGAACTCCTTCCGGCCGGAGCGGCGTGCCCGGTTAGGATAGGGGGCCCCGAGTGCGGCGGGCAAGCGGTAACGGTGCCCCCTGCATGTCAGGTCAGCCCGTCACGCTCAGCGTCGCCCGATTCTCCGCGTATGCCAGGTCTCGACGACCTCAGGGTACGGGTATGACGCGGCACCGGGGCGGTCCCGAGCGTCCACGGCGCTGACGCGGTCGCCCTCTGCCACTCCCCGCCCGGCCTCGTCGTACGGGTATTGGCCCATCCCGTCAAAGGGCATGGGGCCCACCTTCCACCCGGCGGCGGTATTCATGTCGGCGTCCTTCAGCCATCCCTCGGTGTATATGACGAAGTCACGAGTCCACCCCTCGCGCAGATCCGGCAGTCCGCCGGCATCGAAGCGGAGCGACAGCTCGTCGCCGGGGCCCATGATCGGGTAGCGGTCGTCGGCTTCCCCGACCAGCGGGAGCACGTCGCCGTAGCGCGTGAAGCGCCCGACGATCGGACGCCAGCGCGGCTCCTCCGACACCGTTCCGTAGTCGAACCAGGGCGGGCCCGAGCGTCCGCCTTTCCGGTATTCCCGGGAGAATCCGCGGTAGCGCAGGTCGGCCGCGGCAGGTTCAAGCACGGTCAGCCTTGTGGGGGCCGCGGGCGCGCCCACCGAGAAGAAGACCTCGTCCCAGTAGATGTTCATGTTGGTGCGGATGCGAACGCGGTGGTCGGAGGTCGGAAAGAGCCCGGTGAGATCCTGCACGATCGTCTTGTTTTTCCCCGACGGGAAGCTGAGCTCGGCGACCGCGGTCTCCCACTCGCCGTCCTCGCCGATCACCTGCAGGTGCGGCATGACGGTTGCCAGCGCGGAAGACTGCGAGAGCGCGACGTTGATGCTCGCGTCGGTCGGAAAGATCCATCCGCGCAGGTACAGCTGAATCGGCTGGCCGGGGTCGAAGTCGCCCAGGTCGAGGACGAGATCGTGCAGCTCGCTGATGCCCTGGTATCGGAGCGGCCTGAAGTCGCCGACGTACACGTCGTCCGACGCCGCAAGCGCCACCAGAGCGTCGCGTCCGAGGTGGTCGGTGGCCCAACGGGGTGAACGCCGCTCCCCAACCTGGTGGAGTGCCAGGCGGACCTCGGGTCCCGGTGCCACAAAGCGCTCATCGACGAAGACATCGACGGAATCCGGATGATCGACCGCGATCAGATCGATTTCGTCGATATAGAAGACCTCCCACAGCTCATCGGTGACCCGCAGTTCGAAATGGCCATTTCGTTCGCGGAGCGCGTCGCCCGGAATGCGAAGGTATTCCTTCGACGCGTGCGGCGGGGCGTAGTGCGCTTCTCCGCGCGCCATGAGACCGGTCGGCATTCCCAGCGCACTCTTCCACAGGATGTCGGTCACGAACTCGAAGCGTTCTCCGTTCCAGGCGAACAGCGTTGGGCACGAGCCCTTGAGAATCTGCTCTTCGACGATCGACTGGTTGGCGTCGCTGTAGAGGATGTTCTGGGGCACACCGTTGGGCCATCGCACCCTGATCACGTCAGCGCCCGGACGCTGGCCGAGCCCGACATGAATTTCGGGCTTGTCGACGACCACGGTCCGGTACAGAGCGCCCGCCCGCACCTCGACCTTTGCCCCGAGACCGAAGTGGTTGTTCTTGCCGCTGCCGGTGGAAAGCCCGACGAGCCGAATCTTCAGGTACCGGTTCGCGTTGCCGCCGTCGTTGCGCAGCAGCCTCACCGAACCATCGGCGGTCGATGCGAACAGGTCGAGATCGCCGTCTGCGCCGAAGTCGGCCGCCACGATCCGACGGAGCGGAGGAAGCCGGGGGATGAGATGTGAAAGGTCTTCGAAGCGCCCGGCGGCGGCGTTCCGATAGAGGCCTATGACACCCTCGCCGCTGGACGACTCGCCGGCCAGTGCGATATCGAGCCAGCCGTCGTTGTCGAAGTCAAGTAGAATGCCGTCGTGGATCACGAGCCGGGATGCGCCCGCCAGCAGGGCTTCCGGTCGTCGGTCGCTTTCGAATCTGCCGCCGCCCTGATTGAGCCAGAGGGCGACTCCGGAACCGCCGCGTGGTGCAGTCAGGAGATCGAGCCAGCCGTCGTTGTCATAGTCCCCCACCGAGACGATGCCATGGCGGTCCGCTGCCACCCCCCGCTCACCGGCTCGCTCGGCCAGCCGGCCGGAGCGTTCGTTATCGTAGAGTTTCAGCGGCCCGCCCGGATCCGCGACGGCAAAGTCGAGGTCGTCGTCGTCATCGAAGTCGCCGAACGCGGCCGAGCCGCCGGGGGCAACCGGCTGCCGCAGCCCCGCGAGCGCAGTCACATCGGTGAACGTCCCATCGAGGTTGTTGCGCAGCATCGCACCGTCGGAGTCGGCGGCGAACGCCAGATCCAGGTCGCCGTCGTGGTCGTGGTCGAGGAAGAGCGGCGCGCCGGAGGGAAGCGGGGCTCCGAGCGGTTCCGTCATTTCCCGAAACGAGCCATCGCCCTGGTTGCGGAAGATCGCCCCCGTCCCACCGCGGGCGAGGTACAGGTCAAGATGGCCATCGTTGTCGATGTCGCCGAACGCCGCGTCGGTGGGGACCGGGCCGGCGAGTCCCGCGCCAGCCGTCTCGTCCACAAAGCCGGCGGAATGACCGCGCAGAAACCGCCCACCCGCGTAGATGTCGAGATCCCCGTCGCCGTCATGGTCCATGACCAGTAGCGCCCCCGCGGCACCGCCGCCGGACGGAATGCCCGCGCTCGCCGTCACGTCGGTGAAGCGAAGCGCCGCAAGCACGGTTTCGGCATCGCGTTCGCCGTCTCCGATCAGGTCGCTGAACGTGACGATCGGCAGCCCGGCCAGCACTCCGCCCGTGCCGCGCAGGTCGCGCAACCCCCGCTGATAGCCCGGTGTCGTGCGCATCACATTGTGAAACGGAAGGAACTCGGCCAGAGCGGTCATGGCATCGCCGTCCCTGGCCGCAGCCAGGGCCGCGTCGAAGAGGTCCTGGCCCTCAACCGGGAACACGGGCACGATCTGGCGGAGTGCTTCGAGACCCACGGTGGCGGAGTCCGCCAGCCCGACCGCCAGCAACGCCTGCACGTGTTCGACGCGCGCCGCAACGTTGCCGGGATCAAGTTCCGCCAGCACACCCAGCGTCGATGCGCGCCGGGCACCTGCTTCCGCACTGGTCGAATCGGCGTCGAGCGACGCGAGCGCGTACAGCGTCCTGCCGTGTGTTGCGTCCGATGCCAGTCCTCGCTCCAGTTCAGCGCGGGCCACGTCCGCGCGGTCGGACGCGAGCAGGACATCGGCAAGGATCAGCCGCACGTCGGGATCGTCCGGGTCGAGGTCGAGCGCACGGCGCACCGCCGTCCCGGCGTCGGCCAGACGCCCCATCCCGAGATACGCGAGACTCAGATTGGCGAGCGCCGCCGGCTCGCCCGGAGCCATCCGCACCAGCCGCTCGAACTCGGTGGCGGCTTCCTGAAGCCGGTTCTCCTCGAGGTGCGCGAGGCCAACCGTCTGGATGGTCAGGAGTTCCGCCACGTCGGGGGGAGCGTCCCGGCACGTCGCCAAAACGGCGCCCGCGAGCGCGCCCGCGAGCGCCATTGCGGCGGTACTCCCGGGCACCGTCGTGCGAAGTCCTCTCATCCTTGTCCCGGCCTCTCCCGGACGGTCACCAGTTCGCCTGCCCGCACCGGACCGACCCGCGTCGTTCTGCCGCCGCCCGGCCAAACTACCACGATGCTGTCGGCTGCCCCCGCCTCCCCGAGACCGAAGATAAGCGGCTGGAGTGACGACTGGGAAAGATAGGACGAACCCGTCGAGACGAAACGCCGCTGTGTGCGGCCGGTGGAGTACACGGTCACAAGGGCGCCCAGCGCGTCGTGGTTGGGTGGGGCACCCGCGAGGCGTATGCCGATTCCCGGAGGTGCGGCCAGATCGTTGCGATAGAGCCTCGGCGCGCCCCCGTTGACCGTGATGAGCAGGTCGAGGTCCAAGTCGCCGTCGATGTCGGCGGTGGCGATGCCACGCCCGACAACGGGCTCTCGAAAGTCGGCTCCCACCAGGTCGCTGGCATCGATGAACTCTCCCGCGCCGTCTCCCAGAAAGAGCTGGGGCCGCTGTGCGAAGGCCTGTTCCCGCCGTACCGCGCCGATGCCGGGTTCGATGTGTCCGTTGGCAGCCAGCACATCCGCAGTGCCGTCGAGATCGAAGTCCGCGAAGGCCACGCCGAACGTCAGAGGCACCAGCGTGGGGCGAGCGAGACGCGCTGCCCCCGCCCGGTCCTGAAAAAGATCGTTGCCGATCCTGGTGAACAGGGCGAGCGGCTCGTGCGCGAAGTTGCCTATCGCGATCGCCCACCCGCCATCGCCTGTCAGGTCGGCGACGTCGATGCCCATTCCAGCGCGGGCCCGCCCGGCTTCGTCGAAGGCCACGCCGGCGCGCACGGCGATGTCGGTGAAGGTGCCGTCTCCCTCGTTGCGATACAGGAAGTTGCGCTGCGTGTCGTTGGCGACCACCAGATCCGGCCAGCCATCGTCGTTGAAATCGGTGACGGCCACGCCCAGCGACTTCCCGTCCGGATTGGTGACGCCGGCGGCGTCGGTAATGTCGGCGAAACGCCCCGTTCCGCCCGGGTTCCGGTAGAGACGGCAGGTTTCGCCCTCGTACTGCTGCGGCGTGGCGTACGACTTGGTTGTTCCGTCGATGGTGGCAAAGAGATCGGTTTCCGGGGTCCAGCGCACGTAGTTGCAGACGTAGAGGTCGACCCACCCGTCGAGGTCGACATCCACCCAGGCCGCTCCGGTCGACCACGCCGGTGGCCCGCCGGGCGGATCCCCGTCCACTCCGGCCGACCCCGTGACGTCGGTGAACCTGCCGCCCTCGTTGCGCAGAAGGCGGTTCTGGCCCACCGCGGTGAGGTACACGTCGGCGTCGCCGTCACCGTCGTAGTCCGCGACGGCTACGCCCATGCCGTACAGCGACAGGTCGAGTCCCGCGGCTGCTGTCGCGTCCTCGAACCGTCCGCCTCCGAGGTTGCGGTACAGGCGTTGGGTGGGCCGGTCACCGGGGCGTTCGTGACCCGGCCACCAGTCCGAGTTGACCAGGAGCAGATCGACCAGGTGGTCGCCGTCGTAGTCGAAGAAGGCCGCGCCGCTGCCGAGTGTCTCCGGCATCCACTTCTCCCCAAAGGCGCCGTGCGAATGCTCGAAGTCGATTCCGGCCTCGGCGGAGACTTCGGTAAAGAGCAGCCCGGCTGCGACCGTACCGCCGACAGTTGTCGTGTCGGGCGGTGACGAGTATGGCGGAAGGGGCTCGGGCCCGGGATCGCCGCATCCGGGCGCAGCGCACACGAGCACGAACGCAGTCACAAGCGAAGGCACGCGGCCGATGCAGCTTGGGCGACCGCTCCGTGCCACATCACGTCTCATCGGGCGACCTCGAGCCGGTGGACCGGAATCGGTTGCGCCATGAGGTTCGCGCCGGGGTTTCGGGCGCGGTAGGCCCGGGTGACCTCCTGGGCCGCTTCGTCGACTCCGTAGTAGAGGTACGCGGCCTCGGCGCGAGCGGCCTCCGCTGCGCGGCCCAGCGCCCGCAGCGCCAGCATGCGGTGGTAGTGGGCCACGCGGTCTTCCGGGTCGATCTCGAGCACCCTGTCCAGCGCATCGAGCGCGTCCTCGTAGCGGCCCCCGAGGAAACGGGTCCGGCCGAGCGCCCGCCAGGCCGCCCGGTCCCCGGGGAACACCTCGAGCACCCGGAGGTAAGCGAGCGCGGCGTCTTCGTAGCGGCCGTCTTCCCGGAGGACCTGTCCCCAGACCCAGGCGGCCCGCGCGTTGCCGGGGTCAATGGCCTCGGAACGTTCGAGCGCCCCGTACGCCAGTGCGAGATTCCCCTCGGCGAAGGCGGTGCGCGCGAGGTTGAGCGGGCCGTCGACGCGGTCGGGGGCCATGGCTTCCACCCGTGCGAACGCTTCGGCGGCCCGTCGCAAGTCACCCTCCAGCAGCAGAGCGATCCCGTAGTCGTTGTGGCGCGTCCAGTCGCGCGGGCCCGCGTTCCCCGCGTCCGCCGCACGTGCCCCCGGCGGGGCGACCAGGACCTGCACCGAGTCGGCGGCGATCCGGGTTACCGGCAGGTCGGGCGGCGCATCGAATGCGGCGAAGCCGGCGCGATTCGACTCGAACGCAAAGACGCTGTACGCGCGATCGAACTTCCGCCACAGCAGGCGCGCCGTCACGGTGAGCGTTGAACCGGCAAGCGAGGCCGGCAACGTGAGTTCGTAGTGCGCCAGATCGGCTGTTCCGGGTCCGATGACGTTCGCGTAGACGGTCGTGTGGATGTCGTGGGCGTTGCGGCGATGAATTGCGTTGCCGTTCCCGTCGACCAGGACGGACTTGAACGTGTGCGCGTAAGGGTCCAGGTAGCCGTCGGCCTGCAGCAGGCCGCTCGCCGAGATCCGGCGTCCCGCGGCATCGGTGACTGTAAACTCGATCCACCCCTCGTTCGAGTCGTTGGTTCCTCCGGGGAAGGTGTGCCCGACGCCCAGGTTCCTGACAACGACGTCGAAGACAACGGGCTGTCCGGACGGAAGCGACGCACCGCGGGGGGCAACGAGCTGCGGCGGATCCCCGTCGGGGACCCGGACGGCGAAGATGTCGATACGCAGCTTCTCCTCCTGCAGGAAGTCCTCGATGCGTCGCAGCGTCGCGCTGTCTCCGCGCACGAAGGGGAGCGCGGTATTGGCGGCGAGAAACCGATGCGAGCGCACCATCCCGTCCTCGGCGGCGAGGTCGCCCCGGACTGCCGGTTCGGGCGGCATGTGGCAGTCCTGGCAGGTTTGCCGTGCCGCCGGGAGATAGAACGTGCGCGCCGCATTGTGCGACACTCCGCTGTCGTCCCAGTTGTCGAACTCGTTCTGGCCGCGCAGCCAGCGGTAGTCGTTCACCGGCTCTGTCAGGCTGACCTTGTGGCAGGTGGCGCAATACGTGCTTTCGCGAAAGAAGGGCTTGAGCATGCGCGCGGCGTGCGGGGTCGGACGTGCCCTGAGTGCTGCGTCGTGCAGGAGACCACCGGGGGACTCCGGGGCCGATGCCGGGAAGATGTAGGGGTCGACAGCACCGCCCGCGATGTTGTAGTTGCCGTTTCCGCTCCGGTCATGGATGCGGTCGATTGCGTGGCACGCCAGACATGTGAGTCCCGCTTGCGCCTCTGCTGTTCCCCGGTCGACTTCGCGCCCCATCGATCCGGCGAGCAGGAGCACGGGATCGTGGCATCCGGCACACCACTTGCTCTTGACGCGTCCCACGCCGTCGGAGGCGTTCCCCGGCGACGCGAGATGGCGGTCGATCCAGCGATTGGTCTCCACCGCCTCCGAGCGCATCGCGAGGATCGTCGCTTCGTAGAACGGATTGTTGAACGACGCGAAGCGGTGCGCTGACGCGGCCCATTGGTCGACGATATCGGCGTGGCAGCGCTCACAGCTCCCGGACCCGATGCGCGCCTCCATCACGAATCCGCGGGCTGCGGCCTCTGACCGAATGGCTTCGGCGCGCTCGCCAGGCGCTTCCATGGTGAGGACGCGAGCGGCGAGGAATCCTCCGGTGGTGGTTGTGGCGGGCGAGGGGAAGAACGGGCTTTCGGGTGGTACCGCCGCTGTCGGCACCCAGCCTGACGGCCCGAACTCTCCGTGCAACATCGCGCGCGCATCCCGGTCGGCGCCGCCGGACTCCTCCGACCCCGGGGTGCCGGCCATCCTCCCGCCTGCGACCCCGCCCATCGCGACGGCTCCGTGCACGACGAAGAGCGCCATGCTCGCCGCAGCCGCGGTCCCGAGGAAGCGGGCCAGGCGGGCAGCGGTCGGAGGCGTGTGGCTTACCGCCCGGTGTGCCGCGTAACCGCCGAACACCAGTATGGCCGCGCCGATGTGCAGCCACCACGCCCAGCGGTGCTCCGCGCTCGCCGCGGCGGTCAGGATAAAGAGCCCGCTCACCGTAAGGGCCACTCCGACGGCGGCCTGGGACACGCCGGTCCATGCGGCTTTCGCATGGTACCGCCGCCACACCCTGGGCAGATGAGCGACCAGGAACACGGCCATCAGCCCGGCCAGCAGCAACCCGGCCCCCGTGTGGGCGAGCAGAAGCACCTGATAGAAGTGGGGGATACTTGCCGCACCCAGAGCGAATGGTTCGAGTCCGACGCGATCCGCGAGACGGACCAGAAGGAGATAAAGCGTATCCGCGACCATGAAGCCCGACAGCGCGATTGTGACGGCCAACAGACGCTTGAGTGCCGGGGACAGGAGAGTGGGCAATCTCCGCGGTACGCCCGCGCGGCCACCTCGCTTCACGTACAGCTGCATGGAAGATCCGGTTGGGCGCTTGGGCCGCGGTTCCGGTCCCGGAGATTCGCCTGTGGGCTTGCGGCAGTGGGAGGGAGCAGGCCGTCGCACCGCGTAGGTCAGGTCTCTCGGTTTTTATTATCCGCGTGGAGTGGGCGAGGCGCAAGCCGGAAAGACCGCGGGGATTGCCTTAGCAGACGATTGCGCTTGACACGCCCCGCTGCCGCGGCCCATTATTAGAATCTGTACCGCCTACGGCGAACCGCAGGACCGGCCGCTTGGCTGGCGGTGCTGACAATCAGGAAGCAGAGGACTGACAGCCTCTCACCCTCGTAGCTATCGGGCTTCCGGGTCCCAGGTCGGCGGGGTGCGCTTGCGCCTTCGCCGCCAGGTCACGAGGCCCGGTCTTCCGGGCCTTTTTTTGGTAGCCGGTCGATCCGTTTTCGGAAGACGCGAATGGTGACGGGTGGCGCGAAACGGGGGCCTTGAGCCACCCCCAACGATAAAGGAGAGTTCCAAGATCGCGGAAAGACGTGTCCGGGTGAACGAGCAGATCCGAATCAGCCCGATTCGACTGATCGCAGAGAGTGGAGGACAGATCGGAATAGTTTCGCTGGACGAGGCGCGCGCCCGGGCCGCCGAACAGGGACTGGATCTGGTCGAAGTGGCCCCCGATTCGAGGCCGCCCGTGGTCCGCATGATGGACTACGGGAAGTACAAGTACAAGGCGGCGCGCGCCGCGCGGGAAGCCAGGCGAAAGCAGCACACGACCCAGATCAAGGAAGTCAAGTTCCGGCCCGGGATCGAGGACCACGACTACGAATTCAAGCTCCGCCACGCGCGGCGCTTTCTTGAGGAGGGGAACAAGGTCAAGCTGACCATGATGTTCCGAGGCAGGCAGATTACGCATCCCGAGCTGGGGCGCCAGGTGTTGCTCCGTCTTACGGAGGATCTCGGCGAGTTGGGGAAGATCGAACAGTATCCCAACTTCGAGGGTCGTCAGATGTCGATGATCCTGACCCCCCTGAAATAGGGATTGCCGGCGATACCAGGTCGCCCTTTCTGCACCAGGCCACGACGACGATTCAGGAGAGGACCCATGCCGAAAATGAAATCGAACCGGGGCGCCGCGAAGCGGGTCCGGAAGACGGGTTCGGGCAAGCTGACCAGGATGCGGGCCTACAAGTCTCACATCCTCACAAAGAAGAATCGGAAGCGGAAACGCAGACTTCGCAGCAGGACCGCGGTTTCGAAAGCCGATGCCGGGCGGATCCGCCGGATGCTTCCGGGAACCTAGGAACACAGTTGTCACTTCCAGGAGAGAAGACCGATGCCGCGTTCGACTCGCGCCGTCGCACGGAATAAGCGGAAGAAGAAGATCCTCGGCTCCGCGAAGGGCTACTTCGGGGGGCGCAAGAACCTGTACCGGACGGCCAAGGATGCCGTGGAGAAGGGGTGGGAGCATGCCTACCGGGACCGGAAGAAGAAGAAGCGGAACTTCCGGCGACTCTGGATCACCCGGATCAACGCGGCCGCCCGCCAGAACGACCTGTCCTATTCCCGGTTCATGAACGGGCTGCGGCGGGCTGGCGTCGAGCTGGACCGCAAGGCGCTCGCGGACCTGGCGATTCGCAGCCCGGACGCTTTTGCGTCGCTCGCGGATCGAGCGAAGTCGGCCCTCAACAGGTAGGGCGAAGCGGCGACAGAAGCCTGCGGGCCACAAAGCCCGCGGGTGTGTCCGGCCGCGAGCGGATTCGTGATCGAGGACCTGAGGAGGCTGGAGGAGGACGCCCTTGGGGAGGTCCGTGCGGCCCGCGATCCGCGTGAACTGGAAGAGGTTCGCGTCCGCTATCTGGGCCGCAGGGATGGGCTGGTTTCCCGGTTCCTGAGGCGCCTTGGCGGGCTGAGCCCCGAGGAGAGGCCGGCCGCCGGCGCGGAGGCCAATCGGGTAAAGGGCGCCATTGACCGGTTGCTGGAGGAGAGGCGGGCGGCGCTGTCGCTGGATGGCGCGTCCGGTGAGGCCGACCCGGACCTGACCCTCCCCGCGCGGTGCGGCTGGCAGGGCACGATCCACCCGGTTAGCCGGGTGATCGACGACATCTGGTCGATCTTCCGCAGCCTGGGCTTCACGCGTGCCCGGGGTCCCGAGGTCGACACGGAGTGGTACAACTTCGTCGCGCTCAACACGCCTCTCGATCATCCCGCCGCGGACGAGCAGGACACGCTCTACCTGGCGCCGGGCCTGCTGCTCAGGAGCCATACCTCTCCGGTGCAGATTCGCACCATGGAGCAGTATCCCCCGCCGATCCGCATTGTCGCGCCCGGCATGGTCTACCGGAGGGACACCTACGACGCGACCCATACGCCCGCCTTTGCGCAGATCGAGGGGCTGGTGGTGGACGAAGGGGTCACGTTCGTGGACTTCAAGGCCACCCTGGCCGAGTTCGCGCGGCGCTTCTGGGGACCCGGGACCCGCGTGCGGTTCCGTCCGTCGTTCTTCCCCTTCACCGAGCCCTCCGCGGAGGTGGACGTCAAGAGAGTGATCGTGCGAGAGGACGGGCGGGAAGAGGAGACCGACTGGATCGAGGTCATGGGTGCCGGCATGGTCGACCCCGCGGTGCTGGACAACGTGGGATACGACTCGGAGCGGTACACGGGCTGGGCGTTCGGGATGGGCCCGGCCCGCGTCGCACTGCTGAGGCACGGGGTGCGGGACCTCAGGCTCTTCTACGAGAACGACATGCGCTTTCTGGGGCAGTTCAGTTGAGGGCCGCGGTGCCGATGCGGCTTCATGGCCCCGCCGGCGGACTCCCGCCACGCGCGGACGGGGGGATTGGCGCGGGCGGGGGGACTGGCCGGTGAAGGTCTCGTTCCGCTGGGTCCGCGACGTGGCCCCGGGTATCGGACTGCGTGCCGCGGAGGCGATGGAGCGGCTCGCCCTGCGGGGGGCGCCCGTGGAGGAGGCGGTCGACCTGGCCGAGAGGCTGAAGGACGTCGTGATCGGGCGCGTCCTGAAGGCCGGTCCGCACCCGAACGCGGACCGGCTCAAGCTGTGCCGGGTGGCCGGGCCGGACGGGGAAGTCCCCGTGGTCTGCGGAGCTCCCGTGGTGCAGGAAGGGGCTTGCTATCCCTTCGCTCCGGTGGGGGCCGTCCTGCCGGGCGGTTTCCGGATCGGGAAGCGCAAGATCCGCGGTTGCTACAGCGAGGGGATGCTCTGTTCCGAGCGTGAGCTCGAACTGGGCCAGGACCATGCCGGGATCATGTTGCTCGAAGGGCAGTACGAGGTGGGAGCGCCTTTCGCCGCTGCGGTCGGGCTCGACGATGTCCGCATGGACGTGGAAGTCACCCCGAACCGGGGAGACCTGCTGTCGCATGTTGGAATCGCGCGGGAACTCCACCCGAAAGGCCAGGGCGGGATCGCTTTGCCGCCGTTTCCCGGAAGCCGGGGCGAGCAGGTAGCGGGGTTCGCACGCGGTGCGGAAGAGGCCGCTTCGGGCGGGTGCCGCATCCGGATCGAGGACCCGTATCTGTGTTCCCGGTATCTCGGAGCCGTCATACGCGGCGTGACGGTCGGTCCGTCGCCGGCCTGGCTGGCCGACCGCCTTCGCGCGGCCGGTGCGCGTCCCATCAACAATGTCGTCGATGCGACGAACTACGTCATGCTGGAACTGGGCCAGCCCCTGCATGCCTTCGACCTCGAGAAGCTGGCCGACGCAACCATTGTGGTCGGGCGTGCCCGCCCCGGCGAATCGCTGGTGACGCTCGACGACGAGCCGCGGGCGATCACCCCGGACATGCTCATGATTCGCGACGCCCGGCAACCCGTCGCGATCGCCGGCGTGATGGGCGGCCGCGACTCCGAGGTATCGCGGCAGTCCTCGGACATCCTGCTCGAATGCGCGCTCTTCGAACCGCGGCAGGTGCGCGCGACGCGCCGGGCGCTGGCGATGTCGACCGACGCGAGCTACCGCTTCGAACGCGGGGTCGACCCGTCCGCGATGGAGGCCGCGGTGCTGAGGGCCGTGTCCCTGATTCTCGCGACGGCGGGGGGAACGCTCGACGGGGAGATCATCGATGCGCACCCCCGGCCCTGGGTGCCCCCGGTCGTGGGGTTGCGCCCCTCGCGGGCAAGCCACGTGCTCGGCGTGGATTTCACGCCGGACGCGATCTCGGCGCTCCTGGTCCCGCTCGGCTACACGGTCGAGGCGGCAGGCGCGGACAGGCTCGACGTGACGGTCCCCGGTCACCGCAGCTACGACACGCTGCGTGAGGTGGACCTGATCGAGGAGGTCGCACGCACGCATGGCTACGATGCGTTCCCCGAGGTGATGTCCGCGGTCCGGGCCGGGACCGTCCCCGATCATCCGCTCTTCCAGCTCGAAGACCGGCTGCGGGACCTGCTTGCGGCCAACGGGATCAGCGAGGCGCAGACTCCCGCGCTCGGACCGAAACGGCATGGCGACGTAGCGCTTCTCAACCCGATGTCACAGGACGAGAGCCACTTGCGCCGGGATCGTCTCCCGGGGTTGCTCACGCACGTGGAGAGGAACATGTCGCGGGGTGTGCGCGACGTGCGCCTCTTCGAAATCGGGACCGCGTTTGCGCCCTCGGACGACGGCCCTCCCATGGAGTCGTCCCGTGTGGCGGTGGTGCTCACGGGCGGACGTACGCCGCCCCACTGGTCCTCGCCGCCCGAGCCCTTCAACGTCTACGATATGGCGGGCGTGCTGGAGCTGATCGCCACCGAAGCCTGTCCCGGTGCAACGGTCGTACCGGCCGGCGCGCGCGCGGCTGGCGGACGGCCTGCAGGGCGCCGGCGGGCGGGCGTGGGCAGCGTCGACTCCGGGCCCGCCGCCGCTTGGGGCGCCGATGAGACTTCCGCCTGGGTGACGCCGCGCCTCTTCGCGCCGGGCAGGTGCTACGAGGTCGTCTCCGATGGCGGCGAGGCCGTGGGTTGGGGCGGCCAGATCCGCCCGGAGCTGCTGGACCTTCCCCCCTGGGCGGGCGCGGTGGTGGGCGCGGAGGTCGTGCTTCCGGCGGTGCCCGCTCCCAGACCCGACGTGACCGCGCGCGACCTGCCCGACCAACCCGCGGTCCAACGGGACATGGCGTTTCTTGTCCCGTTGGGCACCGCCGCCGGCGAGGTGCTCGACGCCGCGCGGAAGGCCGCGGGCCGCATGCTGGAGACCGGGGATGTCTTCGACGTCTACGAGGGAGAGGACCTGCCTTCGGGGACGCGCTCGGTGGCACTGCGCTTGCGCTTCCGCGCCCGGGGACGGACCCTGACGGACAGGGAAGTCGACAAGACCTGCCGTCGGGTGCTCAGAACAGTAAAGGAGAAGACCGGTGTCGAACCGAGGAGATGAGCTTTCGGCTGCATCCCGGGTTCCGGCGTTGGATCCGCTGGAGACGGCGGTGGAGCGCGCGATCGATGAGGTGCGTGCGATCCGGGAACGCTCCGCGGAAGCGGAGGCGCGCGCAGAGCGCAGCGAGCAGTTGCTGCGCCAGTTCGTGGACGGGCGGGAAGATCCCGGCACGCTCGCTACCCGCGTTGCGGAGCTGGAGGCCGAGAATGAGGTTCTCCGTGCCCGGATCGAGCAGGGTCGCGAGGGTGTGGAGCGCATGTTGGCGAGCATCCGCTTCCTGGAGGAGCGTCGATGAGCGAGTCGAGCGGCGGGTCCCGCAAGGCGATCCGGGTCCGGATCGCGGGTGAGACGTACACGCTGCGCACGGACGCGGACGAGGATTACACGCGTCGCTGCGCCGCGCTGGTGGACGAGCGCATGCGCGAAATCGGCGGAGAGACCGGGCTGGACGCGAAGCAAACCGCGATTCTGGCCGCGCTCGCGCTCTCCGACGAGCTGTTTCGGCAGGAAGCCCGCACCCGCGCCCGCGCAACGGTTTTGGCGGGGAGAATCGAGAACGCACTGACAGAGTAGCAGACACCCAAGGATCGAGCAGATGCCCGACACCGAGCAAACCCGCCTTTCCCGCCGCGCCTGGCTTGCCGCCGCCTCTGGAACGGCGGCCTCGGGGTTCGTCATGACGCGCTGGGACGCGCTCAAGGCGGAGCCGTCCCCGGGCCCGATGCCGGTCCGGCCGCCGCAGCAGGTCGCCCCGGCGGCCGCCGACCCCACGAAGGTCCCGGGAAGGTTCGTCTCCGAGGTGGGGACGCGCGCCCCGGGCGTACAGCCCCGGCGCCTGGTGCGCACCCTCGCCCTGTCGAGTTCGTCGCGCACGCCGCTTCAGGACCTGCAGGGCACGATCACCCCATCGGACCTCCACTTCGAGCGCCACCACGCGGGGGTTCCCGACATCGTCGCGGGGGATCACGAGCTCCTCGTGCACGGCATGGTCGAGCGGCCGATGGTGTTCCGGATGGCCGATCTGAGGCGGTATCCACAGACGTCCCGCATCTGCTTCGTCGAGTGTTCCGGCAACGGTGGCGGCGCCTACAGCCGCTCCCGGATGCCCACGGCCATATCCCCGCAGCAACTGGACGGACTGCTCAGCACCAGCGAGTGGACCGGCGCGATGCTTTCGACCATCCTGCGCGATGTGGGCGTGCGGCCGGGCGCCAGCTGGATCCTCGCGGAGGGTGCGGACGCCGCCGTCATGTCCAGGAGCGTGCCGCTGGACAAGGCGATGGACGACGCCATGCTGGCCTACGGACAGAACGGGGAGGCGATTCGTCCCGAGCAGGGATACCCGGTGCGGCTGCTTCTGCCCGGTTGGGAGGGCAACGCCCAGGTGAAGTGGCTGAGACGGATCGAGGTCACGGACCGTCCGACCATGACCCGCGACGAGACCTCGCGCTACACCGATCCGCTCAAGGACGGAACGGCGCGGCAGTTCAGCTTTGTCATGGACGCCAAGTCGATCATCACGTTCCCGTCGTATCCCTACGTCCTGCCCGAGAGCGGCTGGTGGGAGATCGAGGGGCTGGCGTGGACGGGACGGGGAAGGATCACCCGGGTCGAAGTCAGCACGGACGGCGGGCGGTCCTGGTCCGACGCCGTTCTGCAGCCGCCCGTGCTCTCCAAGTCCACGGTCCGCTTCCGGCACCTCTGGGACTGGGACGGGCGCGAGACCGTGATTCTCAGCCGCGCAACCGACGAGACCGGCTACGTGCAGCCTACGATTCGGCAGCTCTGGGATGCGCGCGGGGAGGGTACCGCGTACCACCAGAATCATCAGCGCGCCTGGAAGGTCGCCGCGGACGGCGTGGTCACGTTCGGGCTGGGGGACTTGCTGTGACGCCCGGCGGCGGCATATTCCGGCCGGCGCGCGACGGCGCCCTCGTGCCTGTGGCAGCCGTCCGAAACGCCGGGCGGGGTCTGGCGCTGGCTGGGGCGGCGGTGCTCTTGCTGGCCGCTTGTGCGCCCGAGCAGCCCCCGCCGCAGGCGATGGCGGAGGACGGCGGCGACTGGCACGCCGCATTGCCCGGGCATGCACCCGGACGCTTCGGATTCGGGACGCCGGCCACGGAAGACCGCGTGGCCCTTTGGGACATCGACATCAAGCCGGACGGCGAGGGGCTCCCGCCCGGCAGCGGTACGGTCGCCGAGGGGCGGGTGGTCTACGAGGCCCAGTGTCTCCAGTGTCACGGTCCCACCGGCACCGAAGGTCCCAATGACCGCCTGGTCAGTTCGGGTCCGTGGGAACAGTGGCCCGCCGGTCGAACCGTGGGGGGATACTGGCCCTACGCCACGACGCTCTACGACTACACGCGCAAGGCGATGCCGCAGACCACGCCCGGCATACTGAGCGACGACGATGTCTATGCCGTCGTTGCGTACGTGCTGCATCTGAGCGGCCTGGTGCCGGCGGACGGGGTGATGGATGCCGCATCGCTCGCGGCGGTCGAGATGCCCTATCGCGACCGCTTCGTGCCGGACGATCGGACGGGAGGTCCGGAGATACGCTGACCGCCGGGCCGGTGCTTGCGCCCCGGTCGGCCCGCGAATACTGTAGGCGCAATCAAGGAAGTCCGCGGCCGGATCCCCCGCCGTGTTTGCCTTGTCGAATCACGCGGCCGGACGACGGTTCGGCCTTGGAGAAAATACATGGATCCGCTGGGTATGTCCCTGGCGGTCGGCGCGGTTGTCGCGGCAATCCTCGGGTACCTCATCGGTAGGAACCGGGAGCGCGCACGGCAGCTTGAAGACAAGGAAGCGGCACGCGACGAGGCGTCGCTGATCCGCAAGCGGGCAGAGCAGGATGCCGACAGCCTGCGCCGTGCCGCCGAGCTGCAGGCCAAAGAGGACGTGTACCGGCTCCGGGAGACCTGGGAGTCCGAAGAGGGCCGGCGACGTGAGGATGTCGAGCGGGGCGAGCGCAGGCTGCTCGACCGCGCCGAGGCCGTCGACAGCAAGTCGGATGTCCTCGACCGTCGCGCCGATGCGCTGGATGAGCGGGAAGAGGGTCTGAAGCGCCAGGAGTCCGAGGTCGCCGGCCGGGGCGCGAAAGTCGAGCATGCCCTGGCGGAGGCGCGGGCCCGGCTGGAAGGGCTGGCGGGGATCACGGCCGACGAGGCCCGCGGCGAACTCGTTGCCGAGATCAAGGACGAGGCGCGCGCCGAAGCCGCGAACCGCGTTCGCGAGATTCGCGACGAAGCGCAGCGGACGGCCGACCGCGAGGCGAAGCGGCTGGTGGCGATGGCCATCCAGCGCATGGCGGCCGACGAGACGGCCCAGCTTACCGTGTCGGTCGTGCAACTACCGTCCGATGAAATGAAGGGACGGATCATCGGCCGTGAGGGACGCAACATTCGCGCGTTCGAACAGGCCACCGGGATCGACGTGATCATCGACGATACACCCGAGGCGGTGGTGTTGTCGGGGTACAACCCCGTGCGGCGCGAAGTCGCCCGCGTCGCGCTCGCCAAACTCATCGAGGACGGCCGCATCCATCCCGCGCGGATCGAGGAGACCGTCGCGAAGAGCGAGAAGGAGGTCGAGGCCGACATGCGCGAGGCGGCCGAGGAGGTGCTGTACGGGCTGGGAATCCACAGTGTGCACCCCGAAATCGTCAAGGTCCTGGGGCGGCTGAAGTTCCGCACTTCGTACGGCCAGAACCAGCTGGCCCACGCAAGGGAAGTCGCGCTGCTGGCAGGGAACATGGCGGCCGAGATGGGGCTTGACGTGCAGGCGACGCGGCGCGCCGGGCTGCTCCACGACGTCGGCAAGGGGCTGACGCACGAGCAGGAGCTGACGCACGTGGAACTGGGGTACCGGCTCTGCAAGCGATTCAAGGAACCGGACATCGTGTTGAACGCGATCAAGGCCCACCACGACGAAGAGCCGCACCGCTATGCCGAGGCCTGGCTGGTGACCGCCGCCGACGCGATCAGCGGCGCCCGTCCGGGCGCGCGGCGGGAGATGTTCGAGGGGTACGTGAAGCGACTCGAGAAGCTCGAGGAGCTCGCCACCGAACACCCCGGAGTCGAGCGATGCTTCGCGATACAGGCCGGCCGTGAGCTGAGGGTCATGGTGGAGCCGGAGAAGGTGTCCGACGAGGCCATGGCACGCATTTCGGAGGCAGTGGCCCGGAAGATCGAAGACGAGTTGCAGTACCCGGGCCAGATCAAGGTCGTCGTGATTCGCGAGACCCGTGCCATCGACTTCGCGCGCTAGAGCAGCCCGTGGACAAGATCCCCCCGGCATTCGAGCGGCTTTGTCCACGGACCGCCAGCTGGAACAACTTTCATTGTTCGGGGCCCGCGACCCCCTGTTCGGGCCTGTAGTCACCACACGCAAAACGCGGAACTGGAGATCCATGTCGGCCAAGATCATTTCAGGGAAGGAAATCGCCGGGACGATCCGGGATGAGCTGAACGAGAAGGTCTCGGCGCTCGCCCGGGAAGGGCTGATACCCGGGCTGGCGACCGTGCTGGCGGGCGACGATCCGGCCAGCCGGCTGTACGTGGGCATGAAGAACAAGGCCGCAGCGGCGGCAGGGATTCACTCGCGCCAGATCACGCTGCCGGACTCGGTGAGCGAGGCCGAACTTCTCGACCTCATCGCGTCCCTCAACGCGGACCCCGCGATCCACGGTATTCTGGTGCAGTTGCCGCTGCCCGGTCAGATCGACGAGTCCAAGGTCCTCCTGGCCGTCGATCCCGACAAGGACGTGGACGGCTTCCATCCCGTCAACGTGGGCCGCCTCGCGACGGGCGACCCCAACGTCCTGGCGCCGTGCACGCCCCGGGGCGTGATCGAGATGCTGGTGCGGAGCGGTGTGGATCCTTCGGGAAAGCACGCCGTCGTGGTCGGGCGGTCGAACATCGTGGGCAAGCCGATGGCGCTCCTGCTGCTTCGCAAGGCGGCCGGGGGCAACGCCACGGTCACCGTCGCCCACAGCCGTACGCAGGACCTGGGCGCGGTGACGCGCACCGCCGACATCCTGATCGCCGCGGTCGGGTGGCCCGACACCATTACGCGGGACATGGTCAAGCCCGGCGTGACCGTGATCGACGTGGGCACCAACCGCGTGGACGACCCGACCCGGGAGCGAGGCTATCGCGTGGTCGGAGATGTCGACTTCGAGGGCGTCAGCGAGGTGGCGTCGGCGATCACCCCGGTGCCGGGCGGAGTGGGTCCGATGACGATTGCCATGCTTCTGGCCAATACCGTCGAAGCGGCGATCAGGCTGACCAGCGGCGCGCGGTGAGCGACGACACGCTGGACCTGTTTGCCGATCGCGCACCCGCGCAAACCGGCGAGCCCTCGTCGGCCGCGGGCGCCGGAACGGAGCATTCCGAGGGCCTCTGGCCTTCGCGGACGCCCGGTCCCCGCGTGTGGACGGTCCGCCAGGTCAACCGGGCGGTGCGCCTGCAGCTGGAACAGACCCTCCCGCAGCTCTGGGTGGCCGGCGAGGTCACCAACTTTCGGCGGCAGCGCTCCGGGCACTGCTACTTCACCCTGAAGGACGATGTCGCCCAGCTGCGGTGCGTCATGTTTCGCAGGGAGGCGGCCCGGCTGCCCACCGACCCCCGCGAGGGAATGACCGTCCGCGTCTTCGGGGGGCTGACGCTGTACGAGGCGCGGGGCGTCTATCAGCTCGTGGCGGCCCGGCTGGAGGCGGAGAGCGAAGGCGGCATGTGGAAGCTCGCGTTCGACCGTCTGAAGCGGCGGCTGGACGCCGAGGGATTGACCGACGCGGCCCGCAAGCGGGGTCTGCCGCCCTTCCCGGGCACGGTGGGCATCGTGACTTCGCCGACGGGCGCCGCCCTGCGAGACGTGATTGCGGTCGTGGCGCGCCGGGCGCCGTGGGTGCGGCTTCTGGTGAGGGGTACCCGGGTACAGGGCCGCGGGGCGGGCGAGGCGATCGCGGCGGCGGTCTCCATCCTGGCGTCGCGGGACGTCGACGTGATCCTGGTCGCCCGCGGGGGCGGGACGATCGAGGATCTGTGGGGCTTCAACGAGGAAGCCGTCGCGCGCGCGGTCGCCTCGAGTCCGGTGCCGGTGGTCTCGGGCGTGGGGCACGAAACGGATGTCACCATCTGCGACCTGGTGGCGGACCTGCGCGCCGCGACTCCCTCGGCCGCGGCGGAGGCGGCGGTGCCGGATCGGCGGGCCGTCGTCCGGACTCTGGACAGCCTCGGAACCAGATTGGGGAAGGGGCTCGCCGGGCAGGCCCGGTCCCGGCGCTGGCGGCTGGATCAGGCGCGTGATCTGCTCTACCGGCGTGGTCGGCGGCGGGTGGAGACCGGTCGGGATCGGCTGACGAGAGAGCGATTGCTCCTGGCGGGGATCATGCGGAAGGGAATCGCGCACCATCGCGCCCGTCTCGCCCGGGCCGCCGCGTCCATGGAGGCCCTGTCGCCCATGTCCACGCTGGCGCGCGGATACGCGGTCCCGCTGGATGGGCGGGGACGGCTGCTGCGCACGACCGCGGACTTCCCGCCGGCGCTGGACTTCGGCCTGCGCGTCGTCGATGGCCGTGTGGCGTGCACCGTGGCCGACACGCCGGACCGGTCGCCGCCGGCCGCCTCGAATCGGGCCGGGAGGGTTCGCCGTGCCGACTGAGGGAGGACTGGACCGCCGCCTGAGGCGCATCGAGGAAATCGTCGCTTCGCTGGATTCCGATGCGGTCGATCTGGACGAGGCGCTCGCGCTTTTTGAAGAGGGTGTGGGTCACCTCCGGCACGCGCAGCGGATTCTCGAGACGGCGGAGCTGAGGGTAGAAGAGCTGATCGGCGCCGAAGGGGACGAGGCTCGGGAGTTCGAGGCCCCTGACCAGGGAGATCACGATGACGGGGACCGCGGCTGAGCTCTCGTTCGCGGCCTGGCTGGACGACCGCAGACACCGGATCGAGGCGTCAATGCGCCGCTGCATGGACGAAATGGCCGCGGTGGTGCCCGCCGGACTGCTTGCCGCCGTCGAGGGCGGAGTCATGAGTGGGGGCAAGCGCCTGCGGCCGCTCCTGCTGGCGACGGCCTGCGAGGAGACTGGAGGTCGGTCCGGCGACCCGATCTTCGATCTTTCGGTTTCGGTGGAGCTGATCCACGCCTACTCGCTGATTCACGACGATCTTCCCTGCATGGACGACGCGCCCCTGCGCCGGGGGAAGCCGACGGTCCACATCGTCCATGGCGTCCGCACAGCTACCTTCGCGGGTGCCGTCCTCATCCCGTGCGCCGCCGAGTGGGCCCACCGCAGCGCCCGCGCCTCGGGGTGCACGGAGTCGGCGGCCAGGGGCATCGTGGCCCACATGCTCGAAGCGGCCGGGGCGGGCGGAATGATCGGCGGTCAGGCGCTCGACCTGCTGTCGGAGGGACGGTCGTTGCGGGAGGAGGAGTTGGCGACCCTGCACGGCCTCAAGACCGGAGCGCTCCTCGCCGCCTCGCTGGAGATGGGCGCAATGGCATCGGGCGCCGGGGATGCGGCCTTGCGTGCGATCGGCAACTACGGGCGCGCGCTTGGACTGGCGTTCCAGGTGATGGACGACGTGCTCGATGCCACGGGGTCGGCGGACGTGCTCGGAAAGCGCCCTTCCGACGCGGAGTTGGAAAAATCCACCTATGTTGGGCTGTTGGGCGTGGGCGGCGCGCGCGCACGTGCAGGGGAACTCGTCGCCCGCGGACTGGCGGCGCTCGACGATGCGGGCCTGGCCGCGCCCCGGCTCCGGCAGCTGGCGCGCTTTGTGATTCAACGCAAACGGTGATGACCTTGGCATTCCGACATATCGCAGTTCTGGGAAGGGACGGTGCGGACCCCGGCATCCGCGACGCGTACGAACAGGTCGCGCGGGTTGCGGCCGGTTTCGGCGCTTCGGCGTCGCTGGAGCCGAATCTGGGCTCATACACGGCCCGGTCCGCCGAAATTGTCGCAGATATGTCCGATTTTGTCGCATCCGCGAGCCCGGACCAGCCCGTCACCGATCCTCCTGTCGACCTGGTCATCTCGCTCGGCGGGGACGGGACGCTGTTGCGGGCCGCGCGGTCCGTGTTCGGCCGGGGAATCCCCGTCCTGGGAATCAACATGGGCAGCATGGGGTTCCTGACATCGCTGTCCGGCCAGGTGATCGAGGAAGGTCTCCGGCATGTGCTGGCCGGCGAATACTCGATCGAGGAGCGGCGGACGCTCGACGCCGAGGTGCGCTCCCCGGACGGGGTCGTCCGGGCCAGGTTCACCGTGCTGAACGATGTGGTGGTTCACAAGGCGGGTGCTGCCCAGGTCGTCCGTCTCGACCTGTGGGTGGGACCGGAAGACGATCCGGAGGAGATCGGCAGCTTCTCGGGGGACGGGGTCATTCTCGCCACTCCCACCGGGTCCACCGCATATTCGCTGTCCGCGGGCGGTCCCATCGTCGTGCCCGAGCTCAACTGTTTTCTGGTGACTCCGATCCTGCCCCACACGCTGGCGGTTCGGCCCCTGGTGGTTCCCGGGGACGAGGAGATCACGGTCACCGCGCTCGACCGCCGCGAACCCCTTTTCCTGACCGTGGACGGACAGGAGGGAGGGCCGGTCGGGTACAGCGACCGCGTAGTGGTGCGCATGGGGGCGTCGCGCGTGCCGCTGGTCCGGCTGCCGGGCCACTCCTTTTTCACCACGCTGCGGCAGAAGCTGAGCTGGGCCGTCCGGCCGATCGACGGCGGGTAGTCCCGTTCGAACATGGCGCCGCCCATCCGGCCGTCGATATTGTTGATGACCCATGTTCGTTGAGCTGATAATACGCAACTTTGCTGTCCTCAAGGATTTGCGAGTTCCACTTAAAGCGGGACTCAATGTCCTTTCGGGCGAAACCGGAGCCGGCAAGTCCATCGTGGTGGACGCGCTGGCGATCCTGCTGGGTGGCCGGGCATCGTCCGGCGTCGTGCGCTCGGGCGAGGCGCGTGCCCTGGTCGAGGGCGTGGTGGATGTCGGCGGTCTGGACGCTGTCGGCGAACTGCTGGCCGAGCTGGGAATGGAGGCCGACGAGGATCAGCTGGTGCTGCGCCGGGAGATCCGCGCCGAAGGGCGAAGCCGGGGCTGGGTCAACGGGTCGCCCGTGACCGCCGGGGTGCTGCGCCGGATCGGGTCGCTGCTGGTCGACATCCACGGCCAGCACGAACACCAGCGGCTCCTCTCCGGCGACTTCCAGCAGCAGGTGCTGGACGCGTTCGGCGGGTGCACCGGCGTTGCGGACAGGGTGACGGAGGGCTTCCGGCGGACCACCGACCTGAGGAACCGGCTGGCCGCCCTGGAGGAACGCCGCCGCGAGCTGGAGAGCCGCGCCGACTTCATCCGCTTCCAGCTCGGTGAGATCCTCGGCGCCGAGCTCCATGCGGATGAAGACGAGGAACTGCGCGTCGAGGCGACCCGGCTCGCGCACGCGGACCAGCTGGCACGGGAGAGCTACGCGCTGCACGAGCTGCTGCACACCGCGGAGGACGCGGTCACGGACCGCCTGGCGGACTCGGCGGCCCGTCTGCGGCGCCTCGCCGAGACGGACCCGTCGCTCGCGGCGCACGCGTCCACGCTCGAAGACGCCTACCACCAGGTGTCGGACGCGGCCGCCCAACTGGCCGACTATTCGGCCGGGATCGAACACGATCCGGTGCGGCTGGAGAACATCCGTGACCGGCAGGCCCTGATTCAACGCCTGCAGCGCAAGTACGGCCCGACGCTGGCCGAGGTGATCGGGCGGGGGGAGAGCCTGCGCGGCGAACTGCACGAACTCGAGACCGCCGACATGGACGCCGGCAGTCTGCAAAACGATTTGCAGCGGGCGGAAGCGGCCTGGCAAACCGACGCGGAGGAACTGTCGCGGCAGCGCGAGGAGGCTGCGGGACGCCTGTCCGGCGCGGCCGAGGCGATCTTCCCCGGCCTCGGACTGGAGGGCGGACGCTTTGGCGTCCACTTCGAGGAGCAGTCGGCCCCATCGGCCAAGGGCCGCGAACGCATCCGCTTCATGGCCAGCATGAACCCGGGCTTCCCGCCGGGCCCGCTCTCGCAGGTCGCGTCCGGCGGAGAGCTGTCGCGGGTCATGCTCGCGCTCAAGTCCGTCCTCTCGGACATCGACGATCTGCCCACCCTGGTCTTCGACGAGGTCGACGCCGGGATCGGGGGCATGGTGGCGGCCAACGTGGCCGACCGCCTGGCACAGGTGTCCCGCGGACGGCAGGTGCTCGTGGTGACGCATCTGGCGAGGGTCGCGGCGCGCGCGTCCAGTCACCTCGTGGTGGAGAAGGGCGCGATGGATGGTGCTGCGGTGAGCGTCGTGCGGCGGCTTGAGGGCGATGAGCGGGTACACGAGGTCGCGCGCATGCTGGGTGGAGACGCTGGGTCGGGGGCATCCCTGGAGCACGCCCGGGAGCTGCTGGGCGGGGTCGTGTAGCGTGAGCGTGTCGAGACGCCGGGGCTGGTTTGACGGGCATGCTGGAAGGCTGCTCACCTCCGGGCCCGCGGTCCTGGTGCTTGCGTGCAATACTCCGTCGTCCCCACCCGTGGCCGACATTGCGTTGTTCACGGAGAGCGACTCCGCCTACGCCATTCGCGGGCTGATCGCACGGTTGGACATCGAGGATGAGCGGGCGATGTTCGGTTCTGTCACGGCCGTGGTGGAGAACGCCGACGGAGGGTACGTCGCTGCCGATGGTTTGAACCACAAGCTGGTCTTCATGGACCGGAACCTGAACCCGGTGCGCACGGTTGGCAGGCAAGGCGAGGGTCCCGGCGAGTACCAGCTGCCGGGGAAGCTGATCCGGGATGAAGATGAGATTGCCGTAGTAGACCAAACCTACGGACGCGTGACCCTGTTGACTTCCCGTGGTGATTTCGTCCGCATGCACCGGCTGGGGGGTTTCTTGAGAGATATGGCGGTGCATTCCGAACTCGGCCTCAGCCTCCCCACACCCCCACGAAGAACCGGAATCCCGCCTCGAACGAACGCGCGTTCGGCACGTCCCCGCCGCTGCCCCCGACCACGTGCCGGTACACCGCGCGGATCTCAAGGGGCTGACCGGCCGCACCCTCGCCTACCGCGACGTCCCGGTTGTAGACCAGCCCGAGCATCAATCGGCTGAACGAGGCGCCGCTCCCCGGCACCAGCGCTTCGGGGTCGGGAACAGCCGCGAATCTCGTGCGTGTCGTCCCGATGGCGGCCGCCGCGCCCCCTGCGGGCGGCACCGTGTCCGGGGGCGGGGCCATGCGGATCGCGAACGCGTCCGTCCCCTTGCGGAAGTAGCGGTATCCGGTGAGCAGCCTCAGCGTCGGCGCCACTTCGAACCAGGGCGAGAGCTCCAGGAACTGGTAGTCGCCCGGGTCCCAGTCGAGATGAACCTGCGATGTCGTCGGAGCGAAGGTGACGTCGGGGTCGAAGGCGCGCCGCTCCGTGGTCCCCTTCATCTGCACGCCGTAGCGGACGTCGGCCCACAGCCCCACCCGGCGCCAGCGGCCGTTCATCCACGCCCGGGCTTCGATGTCCATCTGCGCGTCCCCGCTCCCGATGTCGAGGAAGTTCGCGGGGTCGTCCTCCTGACCCGTCGGGAGGCGGACCAGCGCCCCCGCGCCGGCGACCACATGGCTTGGCCCGTCCCGGTCTCCCGACTCCAGCAGGCGCGCGTTCACCCGCGCTTCGATGTCCCCGAGCGCCCAGAGTGACTGCCAGTTCTCGAGCGGATGGCTGGCCTCGATGCCGTGGGCGGGGTCCATGACCAGGCCCAGCAGCTCCTCGAAGGTCAGGGCGCCCGCCGCCAGGGGCACGGATCCGGGCGTCCCCGTGACGCCTGCGGCCTGGAAGGCTTCCGCCAGAGCCGCCAGGCGGGCCTGCAGCGCGGTGCCGGCGGACGACCATCCCACCGGCGCGAACATGGTTCCGTACATGGTCGCCAGCGAGTTTCTGAAGATCCGCGCGTCCGCGACGAGCGCCGTCGCGTCCCGGCACTCGGCCGACGTGTGATCGGTGGCGCAGGTGGCCGCCCGAAACGCGTCGTACATCGTGATGGAGCTCTGCAGGCGGGAAAGGAAGCCGTCCACCAGGCCGGGGTCGGCCATCCCGGGGCTGAAGCCGGCGTCGGAGTGAGCCGAGTCCGCGGCGAACGTCAGCGAGAACTCGGTGTCGCTCCGGACGAACGGGACCTCCGCGCCCACGGTCAGCCAGTCGAAGACCCCCACGTCCAGGGACACGGGCACGCGAACCGTCGCCTTCTCCATCACGGCGTCCAGCGTCCCGAGACTCACGGGGAAGTCTTCCCCTGCGGCGTTTCTCAATGCCGTCCGAAAGGGCGCCAGCTGGGGGAAAACACCTGCGTCCGCAGGCCCGGAGAAGGCGTCGCTCAGCTGTTCCAGCCCGGCCGAGCCGCTCCCCCACATGCCGTATCTCGAAGAGAAGGCGAGGTAGTCCCCGCGCAGGCCCAGGCGCACCGTGCCCCGGGGTACCAACGGCGAATACGGTTCCTGCGCGGCGGCGGCGACGGGCGCGCAAACGCAGAGCGCGCACAGGAGGGTCGGGATGAGGGTTGAGGGTCGATGCACGGCTCGTCCGGGTTGTCGTGGGCCCGGGGATCGGGCGCCGACTCCGCGAAGGGGGTCGCGAAGACAAGATAATGCGGCCCGCCCGCCCGGCGAACGTGTGGGGCGCCGCTGCGGGCCGGCGCGGGCGCGGCGATGGCCACCCGTCCCTGCCGCCCGTTCGCCGCTTGACACCGTAACGTGGCGCGCCTAGGGTTTATTCCGCTCCGCGGGCATCGTATGGCGACCCGGGCACCGGGACGGCCTCGATGCGGCGCGGAAGCGGTCGAATTGCGGGAATAGCTCAGTTGGTAGAGCACCACCTTGCCAAGGTGGGGGTCGCCGGTTCGAGTCCGGTTTCCCGCTCTGACGATGGCAGTCCGGCACAGGGATGCCTCGCCGCGTACACCGGCGGGTGACTTTGACAGCCGAATCGCCGCAGGGGCGACGGCCGGTGCCGGACGCCCCTTTCCTGTCGGCGCCGTAGCCAAGTGGTAAGGCAGAGGTCTGCAAAACCTCCATTCGGCGGTTCGAATCCGCCCGGCGCCTCTACCGTTTTCGGCGGACCCCGCGGCACTCCCCCGGGGCCGCCGCGGCAGTCGCCCGCCGCCGTCCCCGTCCGTTGCCTCTATGGAATCAGCCGCCTCGGCCCGGGCCTCAGCAGGAACACCCCCTCGTACATGCTGGTGACCACCACCGTACCGCTCTCGAAGTATGGGTACGCGGTCCACGCGCCCACGAATCCCGGCGGATCCCCCTCGTACGGCGTGGTGTCGAACCAGCCGATCTCGACCGGCGCCTCGGGGTCGCTGATGTCGAAGAGGCGGAAGCCGGCCTGGTAGTTGGCCTGGTACATCCGGTCGCCCTTGACGTACAGGTTGTGATCCGTGGCCCCTGAGGGACCGTCGACGCTGCCCACCAGGATCGGGTCGTCCAGCTCCGCCACGTCGAAGATGAAGGTCCGCGTGGCGGGCGCCGTGCCGACCAGTTCGTCCAGCTCGTCGTCCAGGTAGTAGTAGCGCTGGTCGTCGGTGAGCCAGCCCTGGTGCACGTAGGCCAGCCCGGGATAGGTGGCCGTGCCCACCGGGGCCGGCGCCTCCTTGTCGGTGACGTCGATGATCCGAAGCGCGGTTTCGTTGGACGCGAAGCAGAGTTCACGCCCCTGGAAGCGGTCGTCCGGTCCGTGGTAGACGACGCACTGGGCGTCGTGGGTGCGTCCCGGGTAGATCAGCCCCTCGGTGTCGGTGAAGCAGCCGGCGAAGACGGGGGACTTCGGATCTCGCACGTCGACCATGTGGAGGCCGCCCCCGCACGTCTGGCCGCCGCCGCTCGCCCCGACCGGGAAGGCGAAGCCGCTCTGGGTGTCGAGGACGAGGTTGTGGCCGCTCGCGATACCGCGGTAGACCGCGTCCGGAGCGAATTCGGACGGATCCGGACCGGAATCCCGCAGCCGCGTGAGGTCGAAGACGACGAGGCCGTGGTCGCCCGCGCCGTCGCCGGTGAAGAAGAGGTGGTCGGCGTAGACCTTCAGGTCGCGCGCGCCGCTCGGGTTGGCGGGGACCACGCCCACGTACCGGGGGGAGGCCGCGTCGGTGACGTCGACGATCGCCGCGCCTCCGGAGCGGCCCACCAGCGCGTATTCCCGGCCCGTGGCGGGGTCGATCCAGCCCCAGACGTCGCTGACCCGCTCGCCGGGCGCGCCGCCGAGGGCGGAGGTGGGCAGGAACGCGAGGAGGTCGACGCCGTCGCACGCGAACCCCGCGGCCGCGCCGTCGGAGCAGCGCACTTCACCGTCGGTGACCGCTTCGAGGCCGTCGCCGGGCCGAAGCGGCCCCGCGGGCGCTGACCACTCGCCGTCGGGCTCCCGCGTGAACACATGGGCGGTGCCCGCACCCCCGTCGGCCCCGGGCGCGCCCACGACCGCCACCGTGGGCGCGACGGCGAGCGCGGCGCCGAAGGCGGCTCCCGGGCCGGCCGCGCTTTCCACGGATGCATCCAGCTGCCAGCCGTCCTCGCGCATCGTGTAGCGGTAAACCCGCCCCGCTCCGGACGCTGCCCCGGGCGCACCGACCCAGAGTTGGTCGCCCACGAGTGCGAGCGTGCTGCCGAACCGCCGGGGCTCGACGGGACGGTCCCGGGCCGCGGCCGCGCCGGCGTCGGCAGCAGCCTGGTCAGGCGCGGGCTCGGGGTGCTCGGGACTGGGCGGCGCCAGGACCTGCTCCTTGTCCCACACCCCGTCCGTTCCCCGGCCGAACACGTACACGGCGCCCGCGCCCTGGCCCGACCCGGGCGCGCCGACCACGAGCCGATTTCCCCCGCGAGCGATGGCCGCGCCGAACCGGGCATCGGCATCCGCGGAATCCGGGTACAGCGGTGCCGCCGGGGTCCATCCCCCCTCGCCGCGGCTGATGACGAACACCACGCCTCCGCCGGCCGCCCCCTCGGAGGACAAGAGCAGCTCGTCGCCGTCCAGCGCCAGCGCCCAGAGGTCTTCGGCCTGGGCCCCGGGGAACTGGATCATGGTTGGAGGCTCCCATCCGCGTACGGGGTGCCGGGTGAAGACGTGCACCGCGGGAGGTTTCGCCCCGTCGCGCCCTACCGCGACCGCCACCCGATTCCCTTGCACGGCCACGGTCCGAGGCGGGGGCTGCAGGATTCGCATGACACCCGCGAAGTCCACCGCGGCGGCTCCGGGTCCCGCCTGGTCCTCCGGGCCGGCCTGCGCCTCGGCGCCCGCCCGGTCCCCCGGGTCCGCCAACGCTTCTGCGGTCGGCATGTCCAGGAGCTCCAGACTCGTCTCATGTCCCCAGCCCCCGCTCCCGGCGTCGCGGAAAAGGTGCGCTCCGAGCCGCACGTCCGGATCGCCCGCCCCCACGGCCACCCACCCGTCCCGCCATTGCAGCGACGGCGACCACCGCTGTCCCGCGGCCGCCGTCGCGGGCACCGACATCGTCCCGGCCAGCACCCACGCGCCTCCCGCGGACCGCGTGTACCGGTACAGCGCCGCCGGCCCCCGCGCCGATCCCGGCTTCCCGACGATCACCGTCTCGCCCGCCACGGCCACCATGCTGCCGAAGTCGTCCTGGGCCAGGGCGGGACCCGCAACCGCACATAGCGCCGTGATGGCGCCCACCGTCACCTTGAACATCGTTTTCTCCCGGCTGTAGGCTGATCCAACAAGCTGAGGATAGATTCCACGACCGGCAAACCCGTGACCAGGAGCCGGAGCACATGGCACACATCAGGTACGTCGCGCGCTCGGACGCGGGCGAATTGCTCGCGGAGCTCTACGACCGGTACTCGGACTCCGGGGGACGGCTGGACAACATCCTGCGGATCCATTCCCTGAATCCGCCCACGATGCAGCACCACTACGACCTCTACCGGCACCTGATGGCGGGTCCGTCCCCACTGTCGCGCGTCCAGAGGGAGATGATCGCCGTGGCGGTTTCGGCCGAGAACGATTGCTTCTACTGAATCCGGCACCACGGGGCGGGTCTCCGTCGACTCACCGGCAATGCCGATCTTGCCGAGGCGCTGGCGTGCGGGCAGCGACCGCGCGCGCTGGCCGCGGCCGACGCGGCGATGCTCGACTACGCGGTCAAGCTGACCCGGGATCCGGGGAGCATGGAGGCGGATGACGTCGACCGGCTCAGGGATGTCGGTTTTGACGACCGCGCAGTCCTCGACATCTGTCAGGTCGTGTCCTACTACAACTACGTGAATCGTCTGGCCGACGGCCTGGGCGTTGAGTTGGAGGAGGAGTGGGACGACGCTCGCCCCACGCCGGCATCACGCCCCGCGCCTGGCGACGACAAGCGCCGCGACCGCCCATGATCACGGTCGACGGACAAGGACTGACGCTGGCGGAACTGGAAGCCGTGGCGCGGGAACGCCGCCCGGTGCGCCTGCACGCGGAGGCTGCCCAACGCGTACGCAACGCGCGCGCCCTCCTCGAGGTGCTTCTTCGCGGCGACCGGCCGATCTACGGAGTGAACACGGGGTTCGGCAGGCTCGCCGACGTGCGCATTTCCCCCGCCGACCAGCGCGCCCTGCAGCGCAACATGGTCCGCAGCCATGCCGCGGGCGTCGGGCGCCGGCTGCCGGCGGAGGAGGTCCGGGCCATCATGCTGCTCCGTGCCAATACGCTGGCGCGCGGGCAGTCGGGCTGTCGGCTCGTCGTCGTGGAGCGGCTGCTCGATCTCCTGAATCACGGTGTGCATCCGGAGGTGCCGGAGATCGGGTCGGTCGGCGCAAGCGGGGACCTCGCGCCGCTGGCGCATGTGGCCCTCGTGCTGACGGGGGAAGGGCAGGCCGAGCAGAACGGGGAGTTGAAGGACGCCGCCGAGGTGCTCCGCGCCGTCGATGTCGAGCCCCTCGACCTCTCCGAAAAGGAGGCGGTGGCGCTCATCAACGGCACTCAGGCGACGACCGGAATCGGAGCGCTTGCGCTTTGTCGCTTCGCCCGTGCCCTCGACGCGGCCGATGTCGCGGGGGCCATGTCGCTGGAGGGCCTCAAGGGCACCCCGGATCCGTTCCGAAGCGAAATCCACGCTGCCCGTCCGCATCCGGGCCAGATTTCGACCGCCCGGCGGCTGTGGTCGCTGCTGCAGGGATCCGGGATCCGCGAGTCGCATCGTACCGGAGACCCGCGCGTGCAGGATGCCTACTCGCTGCGGTGCATGCCGCAGGTGCACGGCGCGGCGAGGGAGGCATGCGGCTACGCACACCGCATTCTGGCCACCGAAGCGAATTCGACCACCGACAACCCGCTGGTCCTGCCGAGGGGGGCCGCGCGGGACGGGCGGGGGACGGACGCCGGCGCCGACGGGGAGGGCGCGGCTGGTGAACCGGCTCCGGGAATGGTGATCAGCGGAGGCAACTTCCACGCTCAGATCGTCGCCCAGTGCCTGGACCTCGTGGCCATCGCGGCCGCCGACATGGCGTCGATTTGCGAGCGGCGGATCGACCGCCTGCTCAATCCCGACCTCTCGGGACTGCCCGCCTTCCTCACGACACGGCCCGGCACCCGTTCGGGGCTGATGATCGCCCAGGTAACCGCCGCCGACGCGCTGTCCGAGATGCGCGTCCTTGCGACGCCTGCGAGTATCGATTCCGTGTCGACCAGCGCTTCCCAGGAGGATCACGTCTCCATGGGCATGGCCGCCGCCAGAAAGGTGCGACGGAGCGTGGAGCTTCTCGAGACCGTTCTCGCGGCCGAGTTCCTGTGCGCCGCCCAGGCGGTGGAGTTCCACCGTCCGCTCCGCGCGGGAGACGGTGTGGAGCGTGCGCTGGCAAGGGTGCGAGACCATGTCCCGCGCCTGACCGGGGACCGGCCCCTCGGTACCGACCTGGAGACGCTCGCGGCGCTGGTTCGTGCGGGTGAGCTGTCGCAGCCGGAAGCTGTCGACGAGGCCGGCCACGATGCCGCGGACGGGGATTCCGACGGCTTGCACCGCCAGACCTGAGGAGACCGGGGAGATGGCAACGACGATCACCGGCGGGGCACGCACGATCCGGGCTCCCCGCGGCGCGACGCCCACCTGCAAGGGATGGACCCAGGAAGCGGTGCTGCGGATGCTGATGAACAATCTCGATCCCGAGGTGGCCGAGAAGCCGGAGGATCTGGTGGTCTACGGCGGGACGGGCAGGGCAGCACGGACATGGGCCGCCTTCGACGCGATTGTGGCGGCGTTGCGGGCGCTGGAAGACGACGAGACGCTGCTGGTGCAATCCGGGAAGCCCGTGGGCGTCTTCCGCACTCACGCCCACGCGCCTCGCGTGCTGATCGCCAACTCGAACCTGGTTGGGCGCTGGGCCAACTGGGAGCACTTTCACGAGCTGGAGCGCCAGGGGCTCATGATGTACGGTCAGATGACCGCGGGCTCCTGGATCTACATCGGCACCCAGGGGATCCTGCAGGGCACCTACGAGACCTTCGGCGCCATCGCGCGGACCCACTTCGGCGGATCCCTGGCGGGACGCTGGATCCTCACGGGCGGGATGGGGGGCATGGGCGGCGCACAACCCCTGGCGGGCACGATGAACGGGGCTGCGGTGCTCGTCGTCGAAGTGGATCCCGAGCGGATCCGGCGCCGGCTCGAGAGCCGCTACTGCGACCGCATGACACGCGATCTCGACGAGGCCGTCGGCTGGGTGCTGGGGGCTGCCGGGGCGGGGGAGGCGCTCTCGGTGGGACTGGTCGGCAACTGCGCCGATGTGCTCCCGGAGCTGATCCGGCGCGGCGTGACGCCCGACGTCGTGACCGACCAGACCTCGGCCCACGATCCGGTGGACGGCTATGTGCCCGCCGGCCTCTCGATCGACGAGGCCGCCGTCTTGCGACAACGCGATCGAGCCGGGTATCGCCGGCACGCGATGGCATCGATCCGCAGACACTGCGAGGCCATCGTGGAGATGGCCGGGCGCGGCGCGGTAGCCGTCGACTACGGCAACAACCTCCGCGGTTACGCGCGGGACGCGGGCTTCGACAACGCCTTCGCCTACCCGGGCTTCGTGCCCGCCTACGTGCGCCCCCTGTTCTGCCTCGGCAAGGGACCGTTCCGGTGGGTCGCGCTTTCGGGCGACCCCGCCGACATCCACCGAACCGACGACCTCGTGCTGGAGATGTTCCCCGACGACGAGCACCTCTGTCGCTGGATCCGGATGGCGCGGGAACAAGTGGCGTTCCAGGGGCTGCCCGCGCGGATCTGCTGGTTGGGGCAGGGAGAGAGGGCGGCGTTCGGCGTCGCCATGAACGATCTGGTCGCCAGCGGCGAGTTATCCGCCCCGATCGTGATCGGACGCGACCACCTCGACACGGGCTCGGTGGCGTCACCCTTCCGCGAAACCGAAGCGATGAAGGACGGAACCGACGCCGTGGCGGACTGGCCGGTCCTCAATGCGCTCCTCAACACGGCGTCCGGCGCGAGCTGGGTGTCGTTCCACCACGGCGGAGGCGTGGGCATCGGGGACTCGTTGCACGCGGGCCAGGTCCTCGTGGCCGACGGCACCCCCGGGATGCGGACCCGGATCGAGCGCGTGCTGACCAACGATCCCGGACTCGGCGTGGCCAGGCACGCGGATGCCGGATACGAAGAGGCCATCGCGACGGCTCGCGAGAAGGGGGTCCGGATCCCGATGCCGTGACATGGAGGGCGCTGGCGGGCATCGGCGGGCGTCGCAGGCGCGGCCGCCTCAGCCCCCCGGCCCCAGTCCCCGCACGGCGTCCGCATACGCGCGGCCAACCGCCTCCTCGCGCGGGTGACGCCCGTCCCTCACCATCCACTCTCCTCCGACCATCACGTCACGCACCGGGTTGTCCGTTCCGGAGAAGATCCACGAATCGAGCACGGCGTGACCGCGGCGCCCCACCAGCGCAGGGTGGTCCGCGTCGAGAACCACCAGATCCGCGCGCATCCCGCGCTCGATGCTGCCGCAGTCCACGGCCAGCGCCCGGGACCCGCCCCGCCAGGCCCGTCGAAGGAGCGCCCCACCCGCGCCGGAGAGCGCCGCGCCCCCGGCTCCCGGTCCGGCGTCCCCCGGCACGCCACGGCTCTCCAACGCCAGCCGCTGCCCGTAGTCCAGCAGGCGCAGTTCCTCGACCGGGCTGCGCGACACGTGACTGTCCGTGCCGATGCCGAAGCTTCCGCCCGCCGCCGCAAAGGTGCGCAGCGGAAACAGCCCGTCACCCAGATTGGCCTCGGTGGTCGGGCACAGTCCCACCACCGCGCCCCGCCGTGCGACGGCGTCCAGCTCCGCTTCGGTCGCGTGCGTGGCGTGAATCAGGCACCACCGTTCGTCGACAGGCGCGTGTTCCAGGAGCCACTCCACGGGGGGCGCGCCCCGGTCGGCAACACACTCGCGCACCTCTCGCCGCTGCTCGGCCACGTGAACGTGCACGCAGGCGGTATCGCCTCCGGCGCTCCCGGCGAGGCGCGCCGCCAACCGGTGAAACGAACGCGGGGACGCCCCTCTCAGGCTGTGCAGCGCCCATCCCAGGGACACGGAGGGGTCGTCCCGCTCCTCGCTCCGCAGCAGCTCGTGCAACCGGGCCGCGCCCGCCATGTCCATCTGGAACCGCTTCTGACCGCCTGCGAGCGGCCTGCCGCCGAAACCGCCCGAATCGTACACCGCCGGCAGGTGCACCAGGCGCATCCCCGCCGTCCGGGCCGCGGCCAGGATGCGCCGGCTCATCTCCGCGGGATCGTCGTATGCGCCGCCTCCGGGCGGGTGGTGGAGGTAGTGGAATTCGCCGACGCAGGTAAAGCCGGCCTTCAGAAGCTCGACATACAGCTGGGCCGTGATCGCCTCCACGTCGTCGGGCGTCAGGCGTTCGAGGAACGAGTACATGACCTCGCGCCAGCCCCGGAACGAATCGGGCCCCGGTCCCTCGGCCAGGCCCGCCAGCGCGCGCTGGAACGAATGGCTGTGCACGTTCGGGACGCCGGGCACCGCCCACCCCGCCACGCGTTCGCCCCGCAGTTCGTCGATGCCCGCGTTCACCTCGACGATCCTGCCCCGCCTGTCCACCAGGATCTCGACATCACGCTGCCAGCCGTCCCCGACCAGGATCCGGTCGAACCGCCAGGCGCGGTACCCGGGGTTTGCATTCAGCGCGTCTTCGGCCACCGTACTCCTCGGCTCGTCGTTGGAACGCATTGCGAAGTGGCGCAGAGCCATGCGACAATCTCGCGCCAGACGCCTCAATCTATGTCTCCGTCACGGAACCGCCGCCACATGCCCACCAAGCCCTGGGACCGACTCTGGACGGGCGTCAACCTCGCGACCATGACCGATGCGTCCCTGGGGGTCATCCGGCAGGGCGCGATCGCGGCCTCCGGAGGACGGATCGCCTGGCTGGGACGGGAGGCCGATCTGCCGGCAACCCACACACGGATGGCCCGGGACGTCGTCGCGTGCGGCGGCGCGTGGCTCACCCCGGGTCTCATCGACTGCCACACCCATATCGTCTTCGGGGGCGACCGAACCGCGGACTTCCGTCGCCGGCTCCACGGCGAGTCCTACGCCGACATCGCGAGGAGCGGCGGGGGCATCATGTCCACGGTGCGGGCCACCCGGGCGGCCACGAACGAGGACCTGACCGCCCGCGCGGTCGCCAGGGGCCGCGAGCTGTGCTCTTGGGGCGTTACCACCATCGAGGTCAAGTCCGGCTACGGACTGGATCTGCCAACCGAGTTGCGCATGCTCGAGGTCGCCGCCGGCCTCTCCAGCCAACTTCCGGCGGATATCGCGCCCACGCTGCTCGCCGCGCACACGCTTCCGCCCGAATACGCCGGACGCCGCCAAGACTACGTCGGCCTCGTCGTCGATCGCATCCTGCCCGCCGCGCTGGAGCAGGGCCACGCGACGGCCATCGACGTCTTCTGCGAAGACATCGCGTTCACCCCGGCCGAAAGCCGCCGCATCCTGGAAGCCGGGATCGGGGCGGGGCTTCATGGCCGGCTCCACGCCGACCAGCTCACCGACCTGGACGGAGGCGCGCTGGCGGCCGCGGTGGGCGCCCGCTCGGCGGACCACCTCGAGTACCTGTCGCGACGGGGAGTCGACGCCATGGCCGGAGCGGACGTGTGCGCGGTCCTGCTTCCCGGCGCGGCGTACACCCTGGGGGCGGACCGCAGGCCGCCCGTGCCCGCCCTGCGGCGGGGCGGCGTGACAATGGCCATCGCCACCGACGCCAACCCCGGTTCCTCGCCGATCACCCATGTGGGCGCGGTGATGAACCTTGCGTGCATCCTCTTCGGGCTCACCCCGGAAGAGTCCCTGCTGGGCGTGACGGCCGCCGCGGCGAAGGTGCTGGCCCTGGACCATGATCGGGGAACGCTCCGGCCCGGGATGCGCGCCGACTTCGCGCTGTGGGACGTTCGCGACGTCGTGGAGCTGTGTTACTGGGTCGGAGCCAGTCCACTCCGGTCGCTGGTCAAGGACGCAAACCCCGTCCCGTAGGCCGATCGTTCACCCAAAATGTCAACTAAAGTTCACAATATGTAAACGATACTTGACATTGCGGTCCCTCATCCGCCGCGCCGCCGCGGGGGCGCGCTCCGCTTCGCCGGGGCCCTCGATGGGGGGCGCTTCGGCGCCGGACGGGCCTTGGGCGGTGAACGCTTCGGCGCCGGACGGGCCTTGGGCGGTGAACGTCGCGGGGCGGGACGGGCCTTGGGCGGCGAACGCCGGGGGGCCGAAGACCGCACCTTCGGCGGCGAGCGCCGGGGCGCCGTCGATTTGATCGCGGGCCGCCTGGGCGCGGTCCGGATGGTCGTCGGCTGCCGTTTCGGGGGCGACGTGCGCACCGTTGTCGGCATGCGCCGGGGCGCCGGCGTCCGAACGGCGGGTTGGGGTCGCCGCGACGGGACGGACCGCGTCCGCGGAGCCGGTCGCCGCGGCCGGTCGGAGGTGACGGTTTCCGGACGCTTTCTCACCTTCGGGGGCGTGCCGCGGATCGGAGAGGGCCGCCTGGTCGTGCTGGGGGTGCCGCGCGTGGACGGTCGCGGGATCGCGGTCCTGGCTCCCGGCTGGTTGCGCGGACGCGCCGTGCGCACGCCCCTCAACTGCGACGCCCCGTCGAGCGAGCGGCCGCGCCGCGAGTCGATATCGTCCAGCGTTCCGTTGGGTCCGCGCGGCCTCAGGGTGGCCACGGGTCTCTCCGGGCCGTTGTCCGTCACGTATACGGGGGGCTCCTTGTATCGGGGGCCGAAGAGGGGCGATCGCCCGGCGTAGCCGTCATGCGCGTAGTGGCGACGGGACTGGTAACGCCGGCCGCGATCCCAGTCGTCGTATCCCCAGTACCGTCCCCCGTACACGCCGTATGGGTAGCGCGACCAGCCCGGCGTCCACGCGTAGGACCACGCCGGCGCCCATCCGTAGGACCACGCCGGCGCCCAGGCGTAGTAGTGCTGGGCCAGATATCGCCGGGACGGCCATCCGAGGAACCCGAAGGGCCTCCACCAGGGGTTGTACCATCCATCCCACGCCACCGGACCGTAGCCAAACGGACCGGCGCCCCAGCAATCGAGGAACGGATCGTAAAGGAATGGATCGTACAGGTAGGCATCCCGGCAGTGGGAGCGCCCGAGGAGGCCGTGTCCGTACCCGCCCCAATAGTTGTCGTGCACCCCGAAGCCAAGGCTGAACGACATGCCCACTCCGAACCCGATTCCTCCGCTCAGGCCGAATGGCTGATAGCCGAGACCGATTCCGGGAACGGTCCAGGACGGATAGCCTCCCGCAGCCAGACCCATTTGCCAGGAAACGTGATTCGTTACCTGGGCGCCGGCCGCAGCCGGCCCGGCAAGCATCGCTGCCGCCACGAGTATCGCTCTTGCGTTCTTCATAACCCGGCCTCCGCGTAACAAGGAATCGCGGCTAACGAGACGCATCGATCGTGCCAAGATGGAAGATCGGACTAACCCCTTGTCCCGACAAGGGTTGACGGCGAGAGGTGATCGCGGCCCGCGCACACGTGTCCGGGCCGGAGGACACGGTCCGACACATTCGGCGGACAGGTGTCAAGCGAAAACCCAACGGTGCACCAGCAGCAATGCCAGGAAGGCGAGCAGTGGAGCGACGGTAAGGAGGAGCTTCGCCGCGGTGCCCCCGACCGAGGCTTGCCGCGCGCCGGAAGGGGCCCGTTGCGCGCTGGTTGCGGCCTGCTGCGCGCTGGCTGCGGCCCGCTGTGTGCTGGAAGACCGAGTCAAGGTACTCCTCGCCCGTTGCCGGTAACCCGGCCGCCACGTTTCACCGGATGTCCGGGTGCGTGGTTGCGGCCGGCCTGGTCCCCAAGTGTCGGCGCTTCGATTTCGATCCGCAAGTGGACGTCGTGCCATCCTGTGAAACCAAAGTAGAAATGTCCGGGGTTTGTCCAAAGTAAGAATGTCCGCCTCTAGAGTTGGGATTTTGGGGCCTTGGTGGGAGGGCGCGCGCGCCCTCCCACCAAGGTGACCCCCTCCGCGGATATCCCAGCCGCTTCACCGGTCCTTCCCAGCAGTCTCGTCGCGCTCCCGCGCCTTCCGCTTCGCGGCAGCCAGCCGGACATCGTTCTCGAAGCCCCGCCGCCAAGGGTGGTTCGGCCGGGGCTTCGGCGGCGAGGACTTGGCCCTCGCAGGCTTCTCGGGCGTGGGCGCCGGACGGGGCCTGGGCCGTGCTCGCCCCAAGCACTCGGCCTCCAGATACCGGTCTGCGGCGCGGATGCGGGTCTCCCCGTTGAGCCGCAGTTCCACGACGACCGAACTCCCGGGCGATACGTGCACGGCCTCCCGCTCCGGGATCTGCCAGTACACATTGCGGAAACGGATCGTGAAGTCGCGCTGGACCTCCCGTGTCTCCGTCTCCGCGAAGAGCGCCTCCAGGTCCACCCCGGGCGGCAGCGGCCGGTGCGCGTCCATGGGATCGCGCGGCTCGACCGTGAAGCGGTCGTTCCAGAACGGTGTCCACCACTCGGTCAGGAAGCGGTTCGCCCCGCCGAGGGTGTCGATGCCTGCGACCCGCATCTCCTTGATCAGCCGGTCCTGCGCCGTCCCGAAGCTGCGCTCGACCCGGCCCTTCGCCTGGGGAGAACCTGCCAGGATCACCTCGACGCCCAACACGTCGAGCCCCCGCGCGATGATCGTGTCCGTCCGCTCCTCCTTCCTCGACAGCCACTGTCCGAAGTGCCCGGCATGGTCGGTGTAGACGGCCAGGGGGCGGCCGTGGCGGCGCAGATACCCGATGATCGCCCGCCGGTTCTCCGCTCCGTCGTCGCGCTCGACGAACCGCCCCATCATCAGGCGGCTCGTCGCGTCGTCGTGGATCGAGATCAGCACGCACTCCCCCGCCCGGTCCTCCAGCCACCGGTGCACCGAACTGTCCCACTGGCCCAGCTCCCCCAGCGCCGCCCGCCGCTCCCGCCGCCTGCGGTGCTTCGCACGCCTTCGCCGCCGCTCCCACAGACCATCGGCGAGCATCCAGTTCCGCAGCGTCTCCACGCTTACACGCACGCCGAAGGTCCGCTCCAGGTGCTCGGCAAGCAGCGTCGGCCCGAAGTCCCGGTACAGCGGATCTCTCGCGACGGCCATCACCCGCTCCCGAACCTCGGTCGGCAGCGACCGGTTCGACGGCCGCCCGCGCAGACCGTGAACGACGGCCGCGTCGCCCTCGGTCTCGAACCTCCGCCGCATCCGCCGAAAGTGCCGCCGCGTCACCCCCAGCCGTTCCGCCCCCGCCGCCGGTGTCAACACTCCCTCGCTCACCTGCCTCAACACCGAAATCCGGTCCCGCTCCTTCACACTCAGGTCCATACGCTCCTCTCTCGTCACGCGTTCGGCTACCAACCGAACATGATCCGAAAGAGGACATTTCTACTTTGCTAAGACCGGACATTTCTAAATCGGTACGACAGGACGTCGTGCCATCCCGTCCGGGACCGGTTTCGGGCGGCGCTCTTGCCAAGCACAGCCCCCGGGGTCAATCTTGATTGCACCGACACCGTGCTCGGCCTCGAAGCGATGGAGTGTCCGCACGGCGTGTTTTCCGGACCCGCAGTTCCTGCCCCAGGTCAAGGCCCGTGGTGTTTCCCGGAACTGCCCCTTAGGGGGACGGGCAAGGTTCGACCGGGTCCGCGGCCCGCACAGCGGGAGCCGTACTCTCTGCAAGGTGTGATGACCGTGACCGAACAAGCCCCCACAGAATCTCGAGAGGATAGACAACCCCGAAGAGGACGACGGGGAAGAGGGCGCGGGCGCCGCAGGAGAAGCAGGCGCCCCCAGGAGGAAAACGAAGTGCAGGTCAACGACGAAAACAGGGAACCCGGCGAAGCGCTCGGCGTGCTCGAAGTGCTCCCGAGCGGGTCGGGCTTCATTCGCAGGCCCGACGAGGGGTACATCCCCGGCAATAACGACATCTACGTCGGGTCGCGCCTGATTCACAGATTCGGTCTCCGCACCGGCGACGAACTGGCAGGGATCGTCGGGCGCCGCCCCCGCAATGGAAAGAGTCCGCCGCTTCGCTATCTGGACCTCGTCAACGGACAGGCGCCGGACACCGCCGCCGGCAGGCCCGACTTCAATCGGCTGAGCGCCATGCACCCGCGCAACCAGCTCCGTCTGGAGTGCGACCGCGTGCATGCGGGGGAGCCGGACATGACCAATCGGGTCATCGACCTCTTCTGCCCACTGGGCAAGGGCCAGCGCGCGATGATCGTCGCGCCGGCGAAGGCCGGGAAGACCACGATCCTGCAGGCCGTGGCCGAGGGCGTCGTGAAGAACCACCCGGAATGCGAACTCATGATTCTGCTGGTCGACGAGAGGCCCGAGGAAGTCACCGAGATGGAAATGTGCGGCTTCGGCGAGGTCATCGCTTCGACCTTCGATCTGACCGCGGAGCGCCACTGCCAGGTTGCGGAGATGACCCTTGCGCGTGCTCGCCGGCGGGTGGAGGCGGGCAGCGACGTGGTCATCATACTCGACTCCATCACGCGCCTGGCGCGTGCCCACAATACGGTCGAGGAGGGGAGCGGACGCACGCTCTCGGGTGGACTGGACGCCAACTCGCTCGAGAAGCCGAAGCGGTTCCTGGGGAGTGCGCGGCTGATCAAGGAGGATCAGGGGGGTGGATCGCTCACGATCATCGCCACCGCCCTGGTCGACACGGGTTCGCGCATGGACCAGGTGATCTTCGAGGAGTTCAAGGGCACGGGGAACAGTGAACTGGTGCTGAGTCGCGAACTCGCTGACCGCCGGATCTTCCCGGCCATCGACCTGCGGGCTTCCGCGACGAGGAAGGAGGAGCTGCTGCTGTCGCCCGAAGCGCTCCGGCTGTCGAGGGCGATGCGGCGTCAGCTGTCGTCCCAGCACCCCGCCGACGCGATGGACGAGCTCCTGCGGGTGATGCGTCAGACCCGGTCCAATGACGAACTCATTACCGTGGCCCTGGAGAGACTTTAGGGAGGCGGGCGCCTGTCGCTTCCTTCAACGAGTCGCTTCAGCTGTTCGAGGCTCTCGCTCAGTTGAAGGCCCTGGGACTCGTCCAGCGTAAGGGCGGTCCACCCCAGGATGGGATTCCAGCCGAGATCGGCTCGCTCGGTCCATGAGACCAGGGATCCGGCCCCGCTGGCCTCGATGGAGATCGTTCCCTCGAAGCGGATCGCCGCATCCTCGATTTCGACGAGGTAGTCCACCCTCGCCGCCGGCTGCGCGTCCAGCAGCGTCAGCGATCCCGACCCGAGCGCGGGGTCATCCCACACGCGCCGTGCGCCCGTGCCCGCCACGGGGCCGTCGAACCGCGAATCCACCTCGCCCCAGGGCGTCCACTCCGTCCACGCCTGCAGGTCGTTGACGAAGGGGAAGACCGTCTCGGGAGAGGCGGCGATCTCGACCGTCCGCCTGACCTCCACGCTTCCCGGCAGAAGGATGCCCACGATCAGGAAGGAGGCGGCCAGCAGGGCGAGGATGCCCGCCACGATCACCCCCGGGCGCGCCACGGTGCGCAGCATTCAGCAGGCTCCGTCCAGCTTGCAGCGGTCGGCGAGGTATCCCGCCAGCAGGGACCAGACGTGGTCGGCCACGGCCTCGTGCCCCCCGGCGTTGGGGTGGATCCCGTCCGGCTGGTTGCGAGACGGAACCGCGGCAACGCCCTCGAGAAGGAACGGGATGAGCAGGACCTCTTCGTTCTCTTCGGCAATCCGCGGAAACACCGTCCGGAAGGCCTCGGTGTACCTGGCCCCCAGGTTGGTGGGGGCCTGCATTCCTGCCACGACGATGCCTGCCTGCGGGTGGCGGAGCCGCGTTTCCCGGACGATCCAGTCAAGGTTGTCGTACAGCGCATCGGGACTCTGGCCGCGCAGTCCGTCGTTGGCCCCCAGCTCCACGAAGAGTACGGCCAGCCGCGAGCCGTGTCGCTCGAGCAGATTGGCCAGGCGCGCGCGTCCGCCTGCCGAGGTGTCGCCGCTGACGCCCGCGTTGACCACCCGGTACTGCTGTCCGGCGTCGGCCATGCGCCGTCCGACCAGGGCCGGAAACGCCAGATCGGGGTCGCCCAGCCCGTAGCCGGCGGTCAGGCTCGTGCCGATGAAGACAATCCGGGGTGTACCCGCCGAATCCCGTTCGCCAGCTTCAGAAGGCGCAGTGACCGGTGCCGGCGACGTGACCGGACGGTCTCTCTCTTCCCCGCAGGCCGCCAGCGCTGCCGCCGAAGTAGCCAGTGAAAGGACAAGGACCGTACGAAAGATGATCGAAGCCCACGGGCTGACGCGGACATTCAGCAGCGGCGGCCGTCCCCTGGAGGTGCTCAGGAGCGTCGAACTGGAGATCTCCGCCGGCGAGTTCGTGGCGGTGGCGGGGCCGTCTGGGAGCGGAAAAACCACCCTTCTGGGTCTCCTTGCGGGGCTCGACCGACCCACGGCCGGACGCGTGATCATCGATGGTCAGGACCTCGACGCGCTCACTGAAGATGAACGAGCGCGATTCCGGGTCAACCGCATCGGGTTCGTGTTCCAGACGTTTCACCTGCTTCCTGCCCTGACCGCGCTCGAAAACGTGCTGGTGCCGCTGGAACTGACGGGGCGAGCGGCGGATGGCCGGCGGACGGACTCGGGTCAACGCGCCGCGTCGAAGCGGGCCTCGGCGCTGCTGGACCGCGTCGGACTGGGCGACCGCGCCCATCACTACCCGGTGCAGCTCTCGGGTGGGGAACGCCAGCGCGTGTCCCTCGCCCGTGCATTCGCCAACCGTCCCCGGATTCTCTTCGCGGACGAACCCACGGGGAATCTGGACCGCGAGACAGGCGCGAGGGTGGCCGCGCTGCTCGAACGGCTCAATCGGGATGCCGGAACGACGCTCGTGCTGGTCACGCACGACGGTGAGCTCGCGGGCCGCGCGGACCGCATCCTCCGCCTGGAGGGAGGCCGTATCGTGGAGAAGGCGCCGCGGGCCGTTGGGTAGAATGGACGCGTTCCCGCTCCGCATGGCGCGGCGGCAGTGGCGGGCAACGCTGCGCCGCCTGGGCGTCTACATGACCTCGATCACGGTGGGGGTGGCCGCCCTGGTCGCGCTCCACTCCTTTCGCGACGACGTCGTCCGTTCGATCCAGGCGGAAAACCGGACCCTCCTGGGGGGAGATGTCCGGATCGGGGCGAACCGTCCGTTGCCCGACTCGGTGATGACCATCGTCGACTCGCTGGTGGCGAATGGCGCTGAGGCGGCGCGGGTGACCGGCCTCCTGTCCATGGCCCTGGCCGAAGAGAACGGGCGCACCAGACTCGTTCAATTGCGCGGCGTGGAGCCCGGCTTTCCATACCATGGGCGGGTCACCACCGATCCGCCGGGCCTGTGGGGAGCGCTGGCGCGGGGTGCCGTGCTCGTCGATCCCGCGCTGATGGCGCAGATGAACATCGGCGCGGGTGACGTCCTGCGCCTGGGAAGCGCCGATTTCGTGGTCGCGGGTACGGTGGCCGGCCTGCCCACCGATGTCGGCCTGCAGACCGCCACAGGTCCGCGGGTGTTCGTCGCGCACGAGCGGCTCCCGGCGACCGGACTCCTGGGCATGGGAAGCCTTTCGAGGCACAACGTCTACCTGCGACTCCCCGACGGGGCGGATCCGGACGAGATCGAGGAGGAGCACGAAGCGGTGCTGCGCGCCACGCGGGTATCGTTTCGCACACCGGAGGAACACGCGCGCTCCCTGACGCGGTCCACCGACTTCCTTGCCGACTACCTGGGCCTGATCGGCCTGGCGGCGCTGCTGCTCGGAGGCATTGGCGTGGGCAGCGCCGTCAACGTGTTCGTGCGTGCCAACTTCACCTCAATCGCGGTATTGCGGTGTCTGGGGGCGACGCGCCGGCAGGTATTCGCCACCTACGTTCTGCAGTCGGTCTGGATGGGGTTCCTGGGTTCGGTCCTCGGGGTGGTGGCCGGGCTCGTGGTGCAGCGGCTCCTCCCTCTCCTCATCCGGGATGTCCTGCCGGTCGAGGTCCAGTCCTCGATCTCACCCGGCGCCGTCGCATTCGGGTTGGCCCTGGGGACGTGGGTGGCATTCATCTTCGCGCTCCTGCCGCTGCTGGAAGTGCGGCACGTCTCCCCGCTGCAGACGCTGCGCGTGGTGGCCGAGGGTGTGCGGCGCCGGGACCGCGACAGGATCGCGGCCATCGCGGCGCTCGGAGCGACGGTGCTCGCGCTCACGCTTTTCGAGGCTCCGTCGCCCGAAGCCGGTTTTGCGTTTGCCGGAGGTCTGACGGTGATCACGGGCCTGCTCTGGTGCGTCGCGGCGGGTCTCGCCCGCGGCACGCGCCGGTTCTTTCCGCGCCGGTTGGGCTACCCTGTCCGGCAGGGAGTGGCAAACCTCTTCCGCCCCGGCAACCAGACCGTCGCCGTGACGCTGGCTCTCGGTTTCGGCGTGCTCGTGGTGGGTGTGATCGCACAGTTGCAGCGCAACCTCGCGAGAGAGCTGTCGCTCGAGCAAGGTGCCGGCGCCACCAACATGGTCCTCTTTGACATTCAGCCGGATCAGGAGGCCGCGGTCGAGGCGCTGCTGGGCCGCTACGCGGTGGGGGCGCCCGAAGTCGCACCGATGGTGACGGCGCGTGTGGCGGCGCTGAACGGCCGTCCCGTGACCGACATCCTGGCCGACAGCCTCGACGAACGCCGGCCCGAACGGTGGACGTTGCGGCGCGAATACCGCAACACCTATCGCGCGGAGCTGAAGGAAAGCGAGGCGGTGGTGGCCGGCGAGTGGTGGGATGGCCGGGACACGCAGCGGCGCGAGCCTGGGCGCGTGTCGGTGGAGGAAGAGCTGGCCGACGATCTCAGGGTGGGCGTGGGCGACGGGATCACGTGGATGGTGGGCGGCACGGAGATCCGCACCGTTGTCGCGAGTCTGCGCAGCGTGGACTGGGCCCGGCTGGACACCAACTTCTTCGTGGTCTTCGAGCCCGGCGTGCTGGAGGAGTTGCCGCGCACCAGCATCATGCTCGCCAGCGTGCCGGCCGACGATGACAGGGCCCGGTTTCAGGAGGCGCTGGTCCGGGACCATCCCAACGTGACGGTTCTGGACCTGGCGACGATAAGGCAGACCGTCGAGGCGGTCCTTTCGCGCGTGGTCGCCGCCATTCGGATTCTGGCGGGGCTCTGCACGGCCGCGGGGCTGATCGTGATGGCCGGATCGATCGCGTCCACGCGCGCGCAGCGCCGGCGCGAGGGTGCCCTGTTGCGGACGCTGGGGGCCCGGCCCGGACAGGTACGGCGGATCCTGCTGAGCGAATACGTCGCCCTTGGCGCCCTCGCGGGGCTGGCCGGCGGTGTCCTGGCCATCGGGGCCGGCTGGTTGTTGACCGTCCGCCTGTTCGGACTGGAATACCAGCCCGCGCTGGGGGTGGCCACGCTGATTTGGGTGGCCGTAGTGGTCTTGACGGTACTGGCGGGCGTGGCGAGCGGACGGGGGAGCGGTGGCGGCACACCGCTGCAGGTCCTGCGGGCGGAGGTCGACTAGCTCGGGCGGACAATCCGGATACCAGAGCGGGGCGCCTCCGCGGAGGCGCCCCGCCCGGCACGCAAACGGCCGCTGGCTCGCGGCGGCGCGTTGTTTCGTCGCTCTACTGCGTCGCTCCGGACGAAGTCGTGGAAACCGTAGCAGTCTCAGTCTCTACCCAGCGGTTTCTCAAGTCGTCCCGGATCTCGTCCGGCAGCAGAGGGGAATTGGCGAGCAGCCGGGCCCTGCCGACGAGGCCCAGCGCTCTCGCGTTGCGGCCGTTCGCCTCCGCGACCCATGCAGCGTCCACGAATGCGTTCGCGGCCACGATCACGTCGCCGAGTGCGAGCGCGCGGTGGCCGGCCGCCTCGAAGTCACGGAGGGCGTCACCCTTGTCGCCGTGATAGTAGGACAGGCGCGCCGCCTGTATGAGGTCCGCCACCCCCGCCGGGTCGCTGGACGGTCGCAGCTCGGCCGCCCGCCGGAACAGTGTGGCCGCGCGGCCCCATTCTCCCAGATCCTGCATGTGCTCCTGAGCCTTCATCTCGAGCGCTTCGATCTCGCTTACCTCGACGTAGGCGGTGGTCTGTGCGGAAGCTGCGGCAGCGCTGGCCGCCACGAGTGTTGCCGCCATCGCGGCACGGGTCCATCCGGTCCTGATCTGCATATCGATTCTCCGTTTCCCCTGAATCGGGTGTTGGGTTCGGGCGCGGGCCGTTGCCTCTCTCCGCGCCCCGGCGGCGGACTCGAATCCTGGCACCCCGCCGGAATCCTCTCGCCGCACGGTGGTCAGATACGCGAGCGGCGGGTAGATGTTTCACGGGCGGTGAAACGAGCCCGATCTCCGAGGCGGGTCAGGCGAAGAATCGACGGAGCCGCGCGACGGCTCGCTCCAGGGTTTCCACCCTCTTGCAGAAGGCGAAGCGCACAAGCCCGTTCCCGTCCTCGGGCCGGTTGTAGAAGGACGATCCGGGAACGGGCGCGACGCCGCCCTCCCTGGCGAGCCACGTGCTGAAGGCGGTGTCGTCCAGGGCGCTGAGCTCCGAAAAGCCGGCCATGATGTAGTAGGCGCCCTCGGGCGGGCGGCAGGCGAAGCCCGATGCGCGAAGCCCGGCGTACAGCACGTCGCGGCGTCGCAGGTAGTCCCGTGCGATGCCCTCGTAGTAGTCGCTGCCCAGAGCATCGATGCCCGCCGCGCACGCCGCCTGCAGCGGGGCGGGAGCTCCGACGGTGAGAAAATCGTGGACCTTGCGGATCGCGTCGGTCAGGTGGGCGGGCGCGACGATCGTCCCGACTCTCCAGCCGGTCACGCTGAAGGTCTTCGACAGTCCGGAGATGATGATCGTCCGTTCGCGCATTCCCGGCAGTCTGGCCATTGGAACGTGCGTCCCGTCGTAGACGATGTGCTCGTAGATCTCGTCCGTGATGGCGAGGAGGTCATGCTCGATACAGAGCTCCGCGACCGCCTTCATTTCGTCGTCGCCGAAGACCCGTCCGGAAGGGTTGTTGGGGGTATTGATCACGATCGCCCGGGTACGGGGGCTCAAAGCCTGCCTCAGGCGGTCCGGATCCAGTCGAAACTCCGGCAGCGACAACGGCACGAAAACGGGGCTCGCCTGACAAAGGACGGCATCCGGCCCGTAGTTCTCGTAGAAAGGCTCAAGAACGACAACTTCATCGCCGGGGTCGATGGTCGCGAGCATCACGGCCGCCATTGCCTCGGTGGCCCCGCAAGTGACTGTCACCTCACGGTCACGGTCCACCTCGATCCCGTACCACTCCCGGTATTTGCGGGCGAGCGCGGAGCGGAGCGCAGGGGTTCCCCACGTGATCGCGTACTGATTGTCGTCGTCCCGGATTGCCCTGCAGGCGGCGTCCTTGAGCAGTTGGGGAGCCGGGAAGTCGGGGAAACCCTGGGCCAGGTTGATTGCCTCGAACCGGCGCGCGACGCGGGTCATGTCGCGAATGACGGATTCGGTGAACGTGTGAGTACGAACAGCTGTGCGCCGGCTCATGGTGGTGACACGATAGGCCTGCGACGTCGAGGCCGCTAGTTGACGAAGCGTTGGATTCGCAGTATTATATGATATGCCCGCCTGGCGACGAATTGCGTGACCCATTTCGCGTAGCACCCGATGACCCAGCCGACCCGCGCCGACTACCGTGACGCCGTAGATCGACTGTTGGCGTGCGCGGTGCTCTTTCACGGCGCCGACACCGTGGCCGACCTGGCAGACGTCGACTGGGCCGCGCTGCTGGAGCAGAGTGGTCTCGAAGGCGCGGCCAACGAGATCGATTTCACCCAATCCGCTTCGGCGCTGCGCTCCGAAATACAGATCGGGCAAGAGTTTGCAGCCGCCTTGCAGAGTCTTGACGAGAGGCGCCGGCGGATTGCGCTCAAGAGGACATACGCCCGGAATCCGAGGAAGCTGGCGGCGCTGGGGAACGAGTTCGGGGTCAGCCGCGAGCGGGCCCGGCAACTGGAGGTCCGGTTGCGGTACGCGGTGGACCAGCAAGTGGCCGATTCCGTCCGGAGGGCGGTGGGTTGGCTTCGGCGCGCCGTCGGGTCCGCGGCCCGACCGGAGAAATTCGACCGGATCCTCGATCTGCTGGTGGGCGATGCGCCTCCCGAGTTGAGGACGGCCGCCGAAGTTGCGGTGATGTCCGCGGGCGGATACGAGAGGCTGGACGGTGTCGTGGGTGACGAGCGCTTCAGGGTGCTCATCAACCAGGCGCGCCTGCACGCGCCCGGGTTCGCCAACGAAGCGGGGGTCGTCGACGAGCAGGGCCTGCGGGCGGTCGTCGGCGGAGACGATGTGCCCGAGTGGGATGCTCTCGTGCGCAATGCGCGCCTGGTCCGCATCGGCCGGAGTCTGGTGATCCGCGACACGCGGAGGGCACGCGTCTTCGTGGCCCTGCAGCAGCTGGAACGACCCTGCCGGCGAGAGACGATCGCCGAGGTCACGGGGCTGGCGGACGGTTCGTCCCTCTCCAGCCTGTTGTCGTCGGACCCGCTCTTCGTGCGCTTCACCAAGGATCGGTGGGGGCTCGCCGAATGGACGGACGAGCCCTACGAGGGTGTCGTCGAGGCGATCATGAAGCGCATCGGCGACGGTGGCGGCGAGGCCAGCGTGGCGTCCCTGGTTGCGGAGATCCCCGCGCGTTTCGACGTGCTTCCGGCGACGGTCAGAAACTACATCGGCACGAGGAAGTTCCAGGTCGTCGGAGAAATGGTCCGCGTCGTCGACCGGCCGACAACGCCCGTGCAGAGACTGAGCGAGGCACGGGACGTGGTATGGACCCGCGGGGGGAATCCGGTGCTTCGTTTCACGATCGGGGGGCACCACCTCCGGGGCAACAGCCAGAAGATCTCGGGAGCAGTCGCCCAGCACCTCGGCGTGGGTCTCGACGAGTCGGCCAAGATCCCGTTCGCCCATCCGGCCGGTGTGGATGCGGCCTCGGTGATCTGGCGGTCCTACGATCCGAACGGGCCCGAGATGGGACGCCTGCGTGAGGCGCTGATCGAGTGCGGTCTGGTACCGGGAGACACGGCCTACGTGGCGCTGCATCCTGGCGGCCTGTCCATGTTGCAGGATGGATCGGAGTTGGTGGACGCGGCACCGTGAGTGCGCTGGCCGGCCGGGGACTCGACCAGCCTTGACGCGAAACCGCAGGTCCGATTGAGCACGCGGCAGCACGACGCAGCGCCCGTACGGTCTGCGCACCGCGGCCGCCGGCGGTCCGGCGCTTCCCGTTGCCGGGGATTCGGATCCGCGGCGCTGGGGAATGCTCGCCCTGGTCGCCGAAGTTGCCCCTCAGGGCGCGGCCGGCACCGCCCTGACGCTCCAGACCTGTCTCGGATTCCTCCTGGCGGCGGTCACGATCCAGGCCGTGCCCGCGGCGGCCGAAGTCGTGGGCTGGACCTGGGCCTTCGCATTGCTCGCGTTCGGGCCCGCGGCGGGAATCGCGGCGATCAGGCGGTTCCGGCGGCTTCGCGCTGACGGCGGATGAGAATCCTGCCCCAGGTCAACACCGGCAGGACGAAGACGGCCAGGTAGCCATACGTGATCCATCCGTAGCCCTGGGCGATCAGCGTTTCCAGGCCGAATTGTGCGATCAGCGCGCCCAGGCCCAGCATGGCCACCGCTGCGACGACGCGTGCCCGGGGAGAGAGTTGCCGGTTCCGCTCCTCGTACGTCTGGGCGATCCGTTCGTTGACGGCGTGGATCATCCCGGCCCCGGTTTCGACCAGAGTGCCGAAGAGCATCACCTGGAAGGCGATCTGGAAGCCGCGCGAGCCGAGCATCTCCAGCATGTAGTTGACCGGTACCGTTGCCGCCAGGATTTCCGGATACTCGCCCGCGATCGCCACGAAGAAGAGCAGGGCGGGGATCATCGCGATGGGACCGGTGAGGAGCCCCGCGATCAGGGTGTCCCGGCGGCTGCGGTGGTGGCGAATCGTGATGAGGACCGCCGGGAGGACGGCGAGGTTGTATCCCGCGTACTCCAGGCCGCCGCGGATCCAGCTCGCCTCCGCGACGCCGACCGCAAAGGAGGCGTGGATCGAGGGGCCGAAGCTGCGCAGGCACAGGATGAAGAAGATGAGGTAGACCAGGTACAGGACGCCCGACCAACCGGCGAACGCACGCTCGATCACGCGGTTTCCCCCGAAGACCAGGAACCCGACGAGGGTCAGGATGCCGATGGCGCCCGCGAGGTAGGGGAGTCCGAAGGTCTCTTCCACGATCGACCCGGCCGCTGCGGCGATCACGGCGAGCACGATCATCATGAGGGCCAGGTAGAGGATCTCGAACGCGATCCAGTATCGCCCCAGCAGACGCTGGAAGAAGCTCCGGTAGTCGAAGGCCCGGAACACGCGGGCGAACTCGTAGCTCACGACGCACACGGCGCTCCAGACGGCGGTGGACAGGGCCATGGCGAGAATCCCGCCCAACGGACCGTGCGAAAGGAAGAACTCGGCCAACTCCCGTCCGGTACCGTAGCCGCCGGCAATCACGACCGACTGGAACATGAAGCCGGGCAGCAGATAGCGGCGCAGGACGCTCACCGTGGTCACCTCCGTTGGTTGGGGACGGCGGTCAAGCTAGGACCTCACGCCGGGGGGCGCTACCAGCGACTCCGCGCGGGCCAGACCCCAGTCGCCGCAGATGGCGAGGACCGCTGCGGGGACGGCGCCGGACAGGATCATGACGGGATCCGATAGTGCCAGCCCCGCCACGATCGGGTCGCCGAGCCCACCCGCGCCGATGAAGGCGGCCAGGGTCGCGGTGCCGACATTGATCACGGCCGCCGTGCGCACGCCGGCCATGATCACGGGTGCCGCCAGGGGCATTCGGATGCGCGTAAGCAGCTGCACCTCGGTCATTCCCAGCGCCCGTCCCGCGGAGACGGCGTCGGGCGCGGCCTCGACGATGCCCGTGTAGGTGTTGCGAAGGATCGGCAGGAGCGAATAGAGGAAGAGCGCCACCACCGCCGGTGCCGCGCCGATCCCGAACACGGGGATCATGAATGCGAGGAGCGCGATTCCCGGAATGGTCTGAAGCAGGCCCGCCGTCCGAATGACAGCCTCGGCGATCGAGCGCCGCCGCTCCAGCGCGACACCGGCCGGCAGCGCAACCAGAATCGCCGCGCCCAGCGACACCAGCACCAGCAGGAGGTGCCGGGCGATCTGCCTTCCAAGGTCCGCGCGCTCGATCCACATATGTGCGGGCAGTGCGAGCAGGATGCTCCGTCCCTCACCGCGGGCCGACCGGCCGCTGTCGTCCCCGGCGTCCTCCCGGTCGCCAGGCGCAAGCCCGATGTCCACCAGCAGGCTGGTGGCAGCCTCCCCGACCGCGGCGCCATCGACCTCGATGCGCTCGTTTGCGCGCCGCACGGCTTCGACATCGATCCGGCCGGCCATGCGGGCAAGCGCAAGCACGGCTTCCGGACGATTGGCGTAGAAGTCGCCGCTCACGAGGGGAGCCGCGTCGTAGGGCGGGAAGAAGCCCCGGTCGTCGGCCAATACGGTCAGGTCGTAGCGCGAGATCGCACCATCCGTCGAATACGCGTCGATCACGTCGACCGCCCCCTCGGCGAGCGCCTGGTACTTCACCGCCTGGAGAAGACTGTGGGTTTCCCGGAATTCGATCGCGTACTCGGCGGCGAGCCCTTCGAGGCCGTCCGCGCGCCCCATGAAATCCGGGGAAAAACCGGCGGCCAGCTCTGGTGCCGCCTCGGCCAGCCCGGTCAACGTGCGCAGGTTCAGGGAGTCCGCGGCCGCCCTGCGCATGGCGATCGCATATGTGTTCTCGAAGCCCAGCGGGGGCAGCCAGCGCACGTTCCAGCTCGCCAGGAACGCGTCGCTGACCCTGCGGAAGACCTCTGCCGAGCCACCCGCCGCCGATTCTCCGAGAATCGCCGCGAGCCCGGTGCCCGTGTATTCGGGATAGACATCCACATCCCCGCGAATCAGGGCCTGAAACACCAGTTCGGTGGAAGCAAACCCCGGTCGGCGGTCGACCGCGTACCCCTGTGACTCGAGTACCTGTGCGAAGGCCTCGGCCAGGAGGTAGCTCTCGGCGAACGGCTTGGACGCGACGACGATCGGCGCCGTCTGCGCGTCCGCACGACCCGTCGCAGCGACCAGGCCGCATGCCGTGCAGAGGGCAAGGACGATGGTTACTCTGGCTCGGCGCCCGGTCACCGCACGACTCCGGACTTCTCCAGCAACTCGGCCGCGTAGCCGGTCGCGTCCCGCACGATCTCGCCGGCGGCCGACTCCATGACCACTGCGCCGGCGCGCATCACGGCGACCCGGGTAGCCACGCGCAACGCCTCGCGCAGGTCGTGCGTGACGAGTACCGCGGTTACCCCGGCGGATTCGCGCAGGGCCGCAAACGACTCCTGCGCCTCGTTGCGGGTAATGGCGTCGAGCGCGCCGAAGGGCTCGTCCATGAGCAGTATGTCGGGGCCGGCCGCCATTGCCCGCGCGATGGCGACGCGTTGGCGCTGACCACCCGACAGTTCGCGCGGATACCGGTCCGCGAAGACCTCCGGATCCAGTCCGGCGGCGCGGAGAGCGTCGCGGCCGCGCTCCGCGGGGTCGGCACTCCCAAGCAGCGCGGGGACCAGACCGGCGTTGTCCAGACACGTCCAATGCGGGATCAGTCCGCCGTCCTGCTGCACGTATCCGATGGAGCGCCTCAGGCGCACGGGATCGATGGCGGCGACCGGCTGGCCGCGAACCGTGACGTGGCCACCGTCCAGCTCCGTCAGACGATTGATGGCCCGAAGGAGCGTCGTCTTCCCGGACCCGCTCTCGCCGACCAGCGCCAGGCAGCTGCCCGCCTCCACGCTGAGCGTCACGTCGTTCAGCGCCCGTACGTCGCCGTACCGCTTGACCGCGTGCTCGACCTGGATCAGGGCCACGGCGCACCCTCGCGCAGGGCCCGCACAAGCAGGTCGTCGTCCACATTGCCGCCGGTGACCAGCGCTACGACGGTCCGACCGGAGTCCACCGGAAGGCGCCCGTACATCAGCGCGGCCACCCCCGCCGCTCCGGAGGGCTCGACCACCAGCTTGGCACGGGTCAGCAGGAAGCGCATCGCTGACAGAATCTCGGCATCGGAAACCAGCACCACGTCCTCGACGAATTCGGCGACGTATCGATAGTTCAGCTCTCCGGCCATGGGGGGAGCCAGCCCGTCCGCGACCGTGTCCGTGGCATCCAGACGGGCCGCACGTCCCTGATCGAGGCTCCGCCGCATCGAGGGAGCCCCGTCGGGTTCCACGCCGAAGATGCGCACGGCCGACGCGCCGTCCCCCGGTGCCCCGGGGCCGGCCAGCGCCCCGGCGACCCCCGCAATCTGCCCCCCACCTCCCACGGGCACCACGATGGTCTTGTCGCCGGGAAGATCCTCGTCGATCTCGAGACCGGTCGAGCCGTGGCCGGCGATCACCGCCGTCGAGTCGAACGGATGGAGGAATGTCAGCCCGTCCTGCTCGGCCCTGCGCCGAGCCTCGCGGAAGGCGTCGGCCGCCGTCCCGTGGAGCACGACGTCGGCGCCGTACCCGAGGGTCGCCGCGACCTTGGTGCGCGACGCCCGCTCCGGCATCACGACCACCGCGCGGGTGCCGGTGCGCCGCGCCGCCCACGCCACGGCCTGCGCATGGTTCCCGGCCGAAATCGTTATCACCCCCCGGGCGCGCTCCCCGTCGCCGAGGCAGGCGATCGAGTTGAGGGCGCCCCGCACCTTGAACGACCCCGTCTTCTGCAGGTTCTCGCACTTCAGCCAGACGGGCGCGCCGATCCCGTCCCCCAGCGTGCGAAGCGACAATACCGGCGTCCGATGGAGCGCAGCCGCCACGCGCCGTCTGGCGTTTTCAAAGTCTTTTCCCTCAAGCCAAGCGTTCATGCTCCATCTCGGAATCGGCTGCTCCCGGCGTTTGTATTTGCCTGCGTGAGTTCGTATTTTGGGCCAGGCAACGTCCTGGGCCAAGACAGCCGATTGGGCCCGGTCACGGGATGCCGGCCGGCGGATCCCGCCGCACGCGACCCAGAACACGAGGATTGACACCCATGAGAATCCGGTCACGGTCTGAAGGGTCCGGTATTGTCGCGCTAGCTGTTCTGGTCATTGCATCGAGTTTCGTCCCGGCAGATGCCCAGGCTCAACAGGGAACGATCACGGGCGTGGTGACGGACGCCGAAACGGGGGCGCCCGTAGCGGACGCGGCGGTGGAGGCGCTGGATGCGGCCGGACCCGTCGCCAGCAACGCGGAAGGCCGGTTCAGCCTGACGGTGGCTGCGGGGACGCACTCCGTGGTGGTGACCGTGATCGGCTACGAGACCACGCGGGTCGACGGCGTCGGGGTGGAGGCCGGGGGTACCGCGAACTTGACCATCTCGCTGCGCTCGCAGGCGCTGCTGCTGAATCCCGTAGTGGTTACGGCTTCGCGCCGCCAGGAAAAGGCGCTCGACGCGCCCGCTTCGATTGCGACGGTCTCCGGGGCGGATGTGGCGAGGGTCGCGGCGGTCACCGTGGCCGAGCACGTCAAGACGCTTCCCGGGGTGGACGCGGTCCAGACGGGCATCGCCCAGGGCACCCTGGTCGCCCGCGGTTTCAACAACGTCTTCTCCGGAACGCTGCTGACGATCATCGACAACCGTTACGCGCGCATTCCTTCGCTCAGGTTCAACGCGTACCAGATGCTTCCGACGACCGACCTGGATATCGACCGCATCGAAGTCTCGCTGGGTCCCGGGGCGGCACTCTACGGACCCAACGCCTCGAACGGCGTGATGCACATCATCACGTCCTCCCCGATCGACCGGCAGGGTACGACGATCTCGCTGGCCGGCGGCGAGCGCTCGATCTTCCACGGCCAGTTTCGCACGGCCCACTCCCCCTCCGAGAGTTTCGGGCTGAAGATCTCCGCGCAGTACCAGCGCGGAAACGACTGGGAATTCAACGACCCCGGCGAGGCCCAGGCCCGCATGGCCGGATGCAGCATCTGCGTCCGGGACTACGAGTCGGAACGCTACTCCGCCGACGCCCGCCTCGACTTCCGGTTCGCAGGCGACGGGTCCTTCATCGTCAACGGCGGAACCACCACGGTCGCCAAGGGCTTGGACATGACCGGCATCGGGGCCTTTCAGGTGAAGAACTGGGCGTACAACTTCGCGCAGGCCCGCCTGTCCAAGGGCCGGCTCTTCGCCCAGGCGTTCCTGAACATGACCGATTCCGGGGGCGATCCCAACGCGCCTGTTCAGGACGGCACCTTCGGCCTCCGCACCGGCGCAACCGTCGTGGACCAGTCACGCACGATGGCGGCGCAGTTCCAGTACGGCTTCGACATCGGGTCCTGGCAGAGCTTCACCTACGGCATCGACTGGCAGCGGACCGAGCCGCGCAGCGGCGGCACGATCTTCGGGCGCAACGAGAACGACGACATCATTGCAGAAGTCGGTACCTATCTGCACTCGGAGACATCGCTCGGCGACCGGATCGACCTGGTCACGGCCATCCGTCTGGACGATCACAACCGTCTCGCGGACGCCAACATTTCTCCGCGTGCGGCGCTCGTGTTCCGGCCCGCCGACGGTCAGAACTTCCGCTTCACCTACAATCGGGCGTTCGCGACCCCGACCACCACCAACCTCTTCCTGGACGTCATCGCGGCGCAGATTCCGCTGCCGGGGGGGCTCAGCTACGGCATCCGCGCGCTCGGCGTGCCGTCCGGGGGCTTCACCTTCGGCGCCCAGTGCCCGGGCGGCGTCATGTCCTACTGCATGCGCTCGCCATTCGTGCCGGGCCAGGCCCTTCCGGCGAACGCCGCGGCGCTGTGGGCAGGACTCCTCGAGATTCTCCCCTCGCTCCTCCCCCCCAGCTTCGCGCCCTTCGCCGGTCCTCTGCAGAGCCTTCTGCAGAATCCGGGCGCGCTGCCTGGTGATCCCATGATCGGCACGGTCTTCCGCCGGCTGGACCAGTCGGCCATCGATCCGGCGGACGCGTTCCCGCTGGACTCATCGCCCGTGGAGAGCATCGCCGATCTCACCTCGACCATCAACAACACCTACGAGGTCGGATACAAGGGCCTGATCAACGACCGAGTGCGGCTGTCCGCGGACGTGTACTTCAGCCGCGTGGAGAACTTCGTCGGCCCGCTCCGTGTCGTGACCCCGAACGTCTTCTTCGATCCCGAGAGCACCACGGAATTCGTCCTCCATCGCCTGGCGCCGCTGATCCAGGCGGGTGTGGTGACCCTGGAGCAGATCAGGCCGATCGTCGAGGGGGTGGCTCAGCTCCCCCTCGGCACCATTGTGCCCGATCAGGTCGATTCGCACGATCTGCTGGTCACCTACCGCAACTTCGGGGAAGTGGACTTCTGGGGAGCCGACCTCGCCGCGCAGATTCTGGCCTCGGACCGTGTGCGGATCAACGCCGCCTACTCGTTCCAGAGCGACGAGTGCTTCGACTTCAATGAGGACGGAAACTGCACCAGTTCCGACATCGCGCTGAACGCCCCGAACCACAAGGGATCGCTCGGATTCGTCTTTGACGACCCGGCGGCGGGGTTCTCCTTCGGCGCGCGGATGCGGATGACCACGGCGTTCCCCATGAACTCCGGCGTGTACATCGGAGATGTGGACGGGTACGGCGTTCTGGATGCCTCGATCGGCTACCGGCTCCCGTTCCAGCCCGGCACGCATGTGTCGCTGACGGCCAGCAACCTCCTGAACAACCTGCACCAGGAGTTCGTTGGTGCGCCGGAAATCGGAAGGATGCTGCTGGCGCGGGTCAGGTACGACTTCTGACGGCCCGGCGGCCCAGGGACCGCGGCGGTCGCCCGTCAACGTGACCTCCGGAGGAAAGCGCGAGCGGCAGGCCAGGGTGCTCGAGATCATCCGGCGCACCCGCGTGCCCCATCAGAAGGCGTTGCGCAAGCTCCTGGCCGCCCAGGGGTTTCCGGTGGCCCAGGCCACGCTTTCGCGCGACATCCGGGATCTGCGCCTGGTCAAGGTCAAGGCCGCGGACGGCAAACCCCACTACACGCTGCCCGAAGAGTGGGATCACGTGCCCCCCCTCGACGCCATTCTCCCGGCGCTCTTTGTATCCGCGGAAGCGGTCGGGAACCTGATCGTCGTGCGCACCCTGAACGGCGGCGCGCAGACCGTCGCGTCCGGGATCGACTGGGAGGAGTTCGAGGGGCTGGCGGGCACGATCGCGGGGGACGACACGGTGCTGATCATTCTGCGTGACGCCGGGGCCGCCCGGAAGGTCGTGAAGATCCTCGGGAGGCTGGCTGGCGGGCGGTAGCCGTGTCGTGACGGTCCGTCGACCTGCGCGTGGGCGGCGGACGTGTGCGCCGACCGGGCCCCCGGGGCGGCGGCGTGACCTTGACCTCAGTATCTGAAATGCATATTCATTCATAATCACAGTATTTTTTTCCTTCTTTTCGCAGCGGTAGGAACCGCGCATCCGGCCGGACCGTCACCGACACCGGCCGGCACCCGGTTGCCATGGGTGGGCCCGGGGCGCAGGGCGCTTGATATCGTACGGCCTTGGCGGGAGACGTACGGCCCCTGTAGCTCCGGTCCCCCAACCGCTGGCGGGGGACTCAAGTCATGAAAGTCGTGCTGGGATACTCGGGCGGTCTGGACACTTCGGTCATCGTGCCCTGGCTGCGCGAGAACTACGGGGCCGATGTCGTGTGCATGGCCGCGGACGTGGGGCAGCGGGGCGGCGTCGCGAAGCTTGCCGGGAAGGCATTCGCTACCGGGGCTTCGGCTTTTTTCGGCGAGGATCTGCGTGAGGAGTTCGTCTCCGGGTACGTCTTTCCGGTCCTGCGTTCGGGCGCGGTCTACAGCCGGAAATACCTGCTCGGGACCGCCATCGCACGCCCGCTGATCTCGCGCCGCATGGTCGAGATCGCCCGCAGAACGGGCGCGCATTCCCTGGCACACGGATGTACGGGGAAGGGGAACGATCAGCTGCGCTTCGAACTGTCCTTCGCCGCCCTGGCGCCCGACCTGCGGGTGATTGCTCCCTGGAGGGAGTGGGACATCAGCTCGCGCGAAGACGCGTTCGAGTACGCGGAAAAGCGAGGGATTTCGCTGGAGGGGGTCGACGAGGAGAAGCTCTACTCGCGCGACGAGAACCTGTGGCACATAAGCCACGAGGGCGGTCCCCTCGAGGATCCCGCGAACGCTCCCGGGGACGATGTGTTCCTGTGGACGCGCGATCCCGCCCTCGCGCCCGATGTCGCGCTCGAGCTGGAGGTGGGGTTCGAGCAGGGTGTGCCGGTGACGATCGACGGAGAGGCGCTCTCGCCCCTCGCGCTGCTCGAGACCCTGAACGCGGTCGGATCGGAGCACGGTGTGGGCCGCGCCGACGTGATCGAGGATCGCGTGGTCGGGATCAAGTCTCGCGGCGTTTACGAGACGCCCGGTGGCACGATCCTTCTCACCGCGATCCAGGAACTCGAGCAGCTGGTACTTTCCAGGCGGTGTCTGGGGCTCAAGGACCAGCTTGCGCCGCGCTACGCCGACCTTGTCTACGAGGGGCGCTGGTGGACGCCCGAGCGGGAGGCGCTGGACGCGATGGTCGATTCGCTGATGAGAAACGTCACCGGGACGGTGCGCCTGCGGCTGTTCAAGGGGCAGGCGACCGTGCTGTCTCGCAGCGCGCCCGCATCCCTTTACGACCTCGATCTCGCGTCCTTCGGGGCGAGCGAAGGCTACGCCCACAGCGACTCGTCGGGCTTCGTGAAGCTCTTCAGCCTGCCTCAGCGCGCCGTTGCCGCCCAGGGGGTCGCGACCGCGAATGCCGCCGTCGTGCCGGCTTCGGATACGCCCGCCTCTCGACCGGTCGCGCCCAACGGCAGGCAGTCTCGCGCCGGCGATCTGGTCCACGCGAGGCGCGGCTGACCGGCTGCCGCTGTCGTGGACGGATCGGGCCACGCGCTCTGGGGAGCGCGGTTCGAGGACGGACTGTCGCCCGAAATGGAGGCGCTCAACCGCTCGCTCGACGCGGATTGGCGCCTTTGGCCTCACGATGTCCGGGGAAGCCGGGCATGGGCGCGGGGGCTGGAGCGGGCGGGGTTGATCTCTTCCGCCGAGGCCGCCGAGATCGATCGCGGCCTGGTTGAGGTCGCGCGAGACCTGGCGGCGGCCGGCGGCCCGTCCCGATTCGCCGACGAGGACATCCACACGGTCGTCGAGCGCCTCCTGACCGAGAAGGTGGGGCAGGTCGGCGGCAAGCTCCACACGGGCCGATCCCGAAACGACCAGGTCGCCACCGACTTCAGGCTGTGGGGCAGGGAGGCGATCGATCTCCTGCGCGGGAACCTGTCATCGCTGATCGCGACGATTGCGGACAGGGCGAAAGAGCACGCGGGCATCGTGATGCCGGGCTACACCCACATGCAGCCGGCCCAACCGGTCCCGGCCGGCCACTGGCTGCTGTCGAGGGCGTGGCCGCTGCTTCGAGACATGGAGCACCTGGGTGCCGTGCGCAGGGAGTGCGACGTCCTTCCGCTGGGCTCCGGAGCCATCGCCGGATGTCCCTTCGATGTCGATCGCGGTGCGCTGGCGGCCGACCTGGACTTCGGCCGCGTTTCCGAGAACTCCATGGACGGCGTCTCGGATCGCGACTGGGCGGTCCGACTGCTCTTCGGAGCGGCCATGACGGGCGTGCACCTGTCCCAGTTGGCCGAAGATCTCGTTCTGTTTTCCAGCAGTGAATTCGGGTATGTGCGGCTTGGCGACGCCTTCACCACGGGGTCGTCGCTGATGCCGCAGAAGCGGAACCCGGACGTGGCCGAGCTGACGCGGGGCAAATCGGGACGGCTGGTCGGAAATCTGACGGGCACCCTCACGATGCTGAAGGGCCTGCCGACCGGATACAATCGGGACCTGCAGGAGGACAAGGAGGCCGTCTTCGATTCGGTGGACACGCTGGCCGTCGTGTTGCCGGCGATCGAGGGGGCGGTGGCCGGCATGGCGCTGCAACCGCTGCGGATGGGTCAGGCACTGCGCGCCGAGCTCCATGCCACCGACCTCGCCGACTACCTCGTGCGGCGCGGCGTGCCCTTCCGGGAGGCGCATCACATGGTGGGCGAGCTGGTGCGGGTTGCCGAGAGCGCGGACAAGGGGCTGGGAGACCTGACCCTCGAGGAGATGACCGCGGTTGCCCCCACCTTTGGCGAGGATGTCTTCGCTGTCTTCGATCCGGTCGCCTCGGTCGAGTCGCGCGCGGTGCGCGGAGGCACGTCCGAGGCCGCGCTGCAGGCCCAGCTGGAAGCACTGGAGACGGCCCTGGCGCGGGCCTGACCGATCTCGCGACCCGACGCTACAGCGACCTTCCCGCCGCCTCCGCGAAAACCCCCAGGCCGTCCATCAGGTCGTCGAACTCCGCGAAGGTCAGGGACTGATCTCCGTCGGACACGGCCGTCTCCGGGTCGGGGTGCACCTCCACGATGAGTCCATCGGCACCGGCCGCGAGGGCCGCGCAACTCAGCGGGCCGACCAGATCGCGGCGCCCGCCCGCGTGCGACGGATCGGCGATGACGGGGAGGTGCGTCTCCAGCTTCAGCCACGGGATGGCGGCCAGATCGAAGGTATTCCGCGTCTCGGTCCCGAAGGTCCGGATTCCCCTTTCGCACAGCACGACCTGCATGTTGCCCCGGCTCATGATGTACTCCGCCGCCAGCAACAGATCCTTCAGCGTCGCCGACATGCCTCGCTTCAACAGCACCGGGCGCTGCAATTCCCCTACCTCGCGCAGGAGCGAGAAGTTCTGCATGTTGCGCGCCCCGATCTGCAGCATATCGGCGTATCCGGCCACCAGCTCCGCGTCGCGGGGATCCAGCACTTCCGTAACGACCGGGAGCCCGGTCTCGCTTCTGACCTCCGCGAGTATGCGCAGACCCTCCTCCTTGAGTCCGTCAAAGGAATAGGGGGAGGTGCGAGGCTTGAACGCGCCCCCGCGCAGGAGCGAGGCTCCCGACCCGGCGACGGCGCGGCCCGTCTCCGCCATCATCGTGGCCCCTTCGACCGAGCAGGGGCCCGCCGCGACCAGGCATTTCGGTCCCCCGAAGCTGTGGTCGCCCACCCGCACCGCTGTGGATCGGTCGGCGGAAAAGCCCCGGGCCGCGAGCTTGTACGGACGCATGACCGCGTGCACCGACTGTACGCCTGGAATCGACAGCAGCGACACGTTGGCCAGCCGGGCCTCGTCACCGATGCAGCCGATAATCGTACGGCTCTCTCCGATCGATATGTGGGTGCGAAGTCCGAGGGCTTCGACACGCTCGCGGATGTAATCGATCTGATCCGCGGTGATGCCCTTCCTGGCGACAATGATCACGGTGAGGGTTCCTGGGGCTGCGATTCACGGGGAATTGGCGGGAGCGGAAACAAGTGAAGTATAGCACTCCTGCCCGGTTCGTCCGGAACCGCTCGCCCGGTCGATCTGGAACCGGTTGGCGGCATGGCGTAGATTTGGGTCTCGCCAATCCCCGCAACCCGGTCACCCGGTGAGCCCTTGAGTCCGTCAACCGTCGACCCGCCCACCATCCAGGAACTCAAGAGCATGGCGGGGCGCGACGCGGCCGGCAGCGTCGGGTCCGGCATGCGGGTGGGGCTTGGGACCGGCTCGACCGTCGCCCACTTTCTCTTGCATCTCGGTGACCGGATCGCATCCGGTGAGCTTTCCGACGTGGTCGGGGTCCCGACCTCCATCCGCACGGAAGAGAAAGCCCTTGAACTGGGCATTCCTCTGGGGACGCTCGGCGGGCTTGGGGCACTCGACCTCACGGTCGACGGTGCCGACGAAGTGGATCCCCGGCTGAATCTCATCAAGGGGCTCGGCGGGGCGCTACTCAGGGAAAAAATGGTGGCGCAGGCGTCGCGGCGAATGCTGGCGATCGTGGACGACACTAAGCTGGTCGAGCGGCTCGGCCAACGCGCGCCTCTGCCGGTCGAGGTCGTCCCGTTCGAGTTTGCGAGTCATCTGCCGTGGCTGGAGCGCTTGGGGGCCGAGCCCGTGCTCCGCCGGAACGGGGACGGGAGCAGATACCTGACCGACAACGGCAACTTCGTGATTGACTGTCACTTCGCGGGTGGAATCCCGGATCCGGGCGCGGTCGACGAGTCCCTGGGGCGGCGGGCGGGTGTGGTCGAATCGGGACTGTTCCTGGAGATGGCCGACGAGGTTGTCGTAGCGGGGAAGACGGGCGTGTATCGCATGACCGGGGTGGCCTCGTGGTGATGCGAATCGCCCCGTCCATTCTGGCCTGCCGCTTCGCCGAGCTGGGCAGGGAGGTGCGCGCGGTCGACGAAGCCGGCGCCGAGTGGATTCACGTCGACGTCATGGACGGCCATTTCGTGCCGAATATCACGATCGGTCCCCTCATCGCCGACGCCGTGCGGCAGGTAACCTCGCGCACCGTGGATGTGCACCTGATGATCCAGGACCCCGATCGATACGTCGCGGACTTCGCCGAGGCGGGTGCCGACGTGATTACCGTGCACGCCGAGGCCGCGGTGCACCTGCAGCGCACGCTCGCACGGATCCGGGGCATGGGGAAGAGGGCGGGAGTGGCGCTGAACCCGGCCACGCCGCTGACCGCGGTCGAGGAAGTGCTTGATGACCTCGACCTGCTCCTGATCATGACCGTCAACCCCGGGTTTGGAGGACAGGCGTTCATCCCCGGGTCGCTCGACAAGGTTGCGCGGGCGAGGAGAATGGTCGAGGAGCGGCGCCCGGGCGAGGTGGACATAGAGGTGGACGGTGGCGTGAGCGTCAGGACGGCGCCCGGGCTCGTCCGGGCCGGGGCGACGGTGTTGGTGGCCGGCTCCGCGGTTTTCGGGCACGTGGGCGGCCCGGGCGCGGGAGTGGACGCGATTCGCGCGGCGACACGGGACGTCACCTGGCGGCCGGACGGCACCTGAGGACCGACATGCCGAAACTTGTGCACGAGATGGAGTTGCCGTTTCCGGTCGAGCGCGTCTGGGACTGGCATATGCGGCCCGGGGCGCTCGAACGCCTGATGCCGCCCTGGGAGGACGCGCGGGTCGTGGCCCGTGAAGGCGGCATCCACGACGGCGGCCTCGTGCATGTGAGGGTGCGGCGCGGTCCGGTCAAGCTGGACTTCCGGGCAAGGCATACCGCCTACGAGGAGGGCAGACTCTTTCAGGACGAGCAGGAATCGGGCCCGATGGGCTCCTGGGTGCATCGCCACGAGTTCGAACCGCGTGGCGACGATGCCACCGTGCTTCGCGACCGGATCACGTACGACCCGCCGCTCGGTCCCGCGACCGCCGCGCTGGCGGGCTCGACCATCGAGAGCGAGCTGAAACGCCTCTTCCGGTTTCGCAACCAGCGTCTCGTCCAGGACCTCGGGCGGCACGCCGCGCACGCGGGGCCTCCCCTCAGGGTCGCCGTCACGGGAGCGGGCGGCTTCGTCGGCAGCGCACTGCGCAATTTTCTGACCACCGGCGGCCACGAGGTCCTGGCGATCGTCCGCCGGAAGCCCCGCCGAGACCGGGGCGAGATCTACTGGGATCCGATGGAGGGCCGGATTGAGGGCGACCGCCTCGAAGGTCTGGATGCCGTGGTGCACCTCGCGGGCGAGAGCCTTTCGAAGGGCAGATGGACTCCCGCCAAGAAAAAGGCGATCTGGCAGAGCCGTGTGGTCGGGACGCGTGTGCTGGCCGGCGCGCTCAACCGCCTGCGCAAGCCGCCCCGCGTGCTGGTGTCCTCTTCCGCAGTCGGTGTCTACGGGAATCGGGGCAGCGAGCGGCTGGTCGAGACCAGCAGGCCGGGCAAGGGGTTCCTGGCCGATCTGTGCAGGGAGTGGGAGAAGGAGGCGCGCCTCGCGGAACGTGCCGGGATCCGCGTGGTTCTGCTCCGGACCGGACTCGTGCTGAGTCCCGCGGGCGGCGCCCTGGGCACGATGCTGCTGCCCTTCAAGGTCGGGATCGGCGGGCGTCTGGGCAGCGGACGACAATACGTCAGCTGGATCGACCACGACGACTTCGTCGGGCTCATCTTCCATGCGATCATCACGTCCTCGTTGCGGGGGCCGGTCAACGGAACCGCCCCCCATCCCGTTCCCAACGCCACGTTCACCACCATCCTCGGCCGCACGCTCCGCCGCCCCACGCTGCTTCCGATACCCTCGCTGGCGGTTCGCGGCATGTTCGGCGAGATGGGGAAGACCCTGCTGCTGGAGGGCGCCCGCGTGATACCGGAGGCCGCCGCCCGGAGCGGTTTTCGCTTCGATTTCGAGGGATTGGGCGAGTCGCTGGCCTTTCACCTCGGACGGGCCGCCCCCGACTACCGGTAGCCCATGACGAACGGCACGGAACCGGACCGTGGCAGCCTGGCGCGCGGCGACCTCGCTGCAGACCCCATCGAGCAGTTCGCGCGCTGGTTCGCCGAAGCGGAGGCCGATCCGCGAATCGTGTTCGCCGAGGCCGTCTGCCTGTCCACCCTGGGGCCGGACGACACGCCGGAGGGGCGCATGGTGCTGCTCAAGGGGTTCGACGAGCGCGGGTTCGTATTCTACACCAACCTGCAATCGGACAAGGGGCGGTCACTGGCCTCCCATCCGCGCGCGGGGATGACCTTCTACTGGCAGCCGCTCGGGCGCCAGGTACGGGTTCGCGGCCACGTCCAGCCCGTGCCGCCGGAAGAGGCGGACGCCTATTTCGGCGGGCGTCCGCGTGGCAGCCGGATTGGTGCGTGGGCCTCGGACCAGAGCCGTGAACTCGAGAGCCGCGCCGCGCTGGAGGCCCGTGTGGCGAAGCTCGAAGACCGCTATGCCGGCCGGGAGGTCCCCAGGCCCCCGCACTGGTCCGGCTTCCGTATCGTCCCCGACCGGATCGAGTTCTGGCAGGAAGGCCGGGCGAGGCTCCACGACCGCTTCGCCTACAGCCGGGACGGCCTGAACGCCTGGGTGCGCCGGCGCCTCCACCCCTGAGTCGGCCGGGGTCGGCCACGATGCGGACTCGCCCCCCCGAATCCGCCCCCCGGACCCGCTCCCCGCTTCACCAATCGGCCCGGCGCGCCCCTGCCGATTCAGACCGCGAGCGCCGTTTCGCCCAGCACGGTGTCCAGCGTGGCGATCAGAAGCTCGGCCTCGGCCTCGCCGAAGACGAGCGGGGGCTTGAACTTGAGCACGTTGTGGCCGGGACCGTCCACGCTCAGGAAGACCCCGAGGTCCCGAGCGCGGTTCGCGATGTAGGTGCAGGCTTCCGGGAAGGGATCGCGCGTCGTCGGGTCACGGACGAATTCCATGCCCAGGAAGAGCCCGCGGCCGCGCACATCGCCGATGATCGGGTGGCGGCTCGCCAGTTCCGCCAGGCGCCGCAGGAGGAGGCCGCCGACCTCACGCGCGTGTTCCCGGAGCCCCCGCACACGGATCTCGGCCAGGACGGCCCGGGCCGCCGCACACGAAACCGGGTTGCCGCCGAAGGTGCTGAAGTACTCCATCCCGTTGGCGAATGAATCGGCGATCTCGCGCGTGGTGACCACGGCGGCCACGGGGTGGCCGTTCCCCATGGGCTTGCCCAGCGTGACCATGTCCGGCACGACCCCCTGCAGCTCGAAGGCCCAGAATGCGTCTCCGACCCGGCCGAAGCCGACCTGCACCTCGTCGGCGACGCAAACGCCGCCGGCGCGCCGTACATGGTCGAAGGCCGCCGCGAGGTAGCCCGGCGGGGGCTCGATCTGGCCGCCGCAGCTCAGGATCGGCTCGGCGAAGAACGCCGCGACGCCGGGGCCGCCGTCCTCGCGGGCCAGCCGGGCGGCGGCATCCGCCACGTCCTCTGCGTAGAGCGTGCCCGGGGACGAACCCGCCACGCTGCCGCGAGAGCCGCCATGGTCGGCCTCGGCGCCGGGACCGCCGCCGGGAGGTGTGCAATCGTCCCGTCCTGCCCGGAACCGCCCGCGATAGGTGTCCGGCATGGAGGCGACCGCCACCCGGTCGCCCGGGCCGGCTCCGCCCGGTCCCGCGAACTTGTAGTGGCTGATCTCCACCAAAGCGCCGGTGTTGCCGTGATAGCCGCCTTCCAGGCAGACCACGCCGTCGTTGCCGGTGTGGCACCGTGCCATCCGCAGCGCGAGTTCGTTGGCCTCGCTCCCCGAGCAGACGAGGAAGACCACCTCGAGCGGTGAAGGGAAGTGCGCCGCCAGCTCTTCCGCGAGCGCGACGATCTGGGTGTGCAGGTAGCGGGTGTTGGTGTTGAGCACCCTCGCATGCCGGGCGATCGCTTCCGCGACGCGGCGGTTGCCGTGGCCGACATGGGGCACGTTGTTGACCGTGTCCAGGTAGCGCCTGCCGGTGTCGTCATAGAGCCAGGCACCGTGGCCGCGCACGATGTGCACGGGCCGGGCGTAAGACAGGCTGAGGGACGAACCGAGAACCGTCTTGCGCTTTGCGGCCAGATCGGCAAGTCGCAAGACGGGATCGGGCACGGAGAGAGGGAATGCGGTAGTTGAGGGCAAGCCCGCGAGCGGCGTGGGGTCCGGCAGGATGCACTCCCAGACCGGGCGGAGGCGCTGCAGGGCGACGCCGGGGAAGTCGCCGAGGGAGGGGGAGCCCGCGCCCTCGTCGTACAGGGGGTCCAGCGCGACGACCTGGAAGTGCAGGTGGGGTGGCCAGCCCCCGTTGACGGATGCGTCGCCCAGCCAGCCGATCACCTGGCCGGCTTCGACCGCCGCGCCGGGCGTGAGGTGTTCCAGGGTGGCCCGGTCGAGGTGGCCGTAGAGGGTATGGAAGCCGGGCCCCTCGCCGGTTTCGTGCCTCAGGATCACGGTGGGGCCGTAGTCCCGTGGCCGGGCGTTGTCGGCTACGGACGCCACGGTCCCGGCGAGGGGCGCCTGTATGGGGGTGCCCGGCGGCGCGAAGAGGTCCAGGCCGAGGTGGATCGTGCGCGACTCCGGCCCGTGATCTCCGCTGACCGCGAACGCCGGATCGTCGTACACGATTCTCGCTTCCCCGTAGCGGCCCACTCCCACCGTCGCCCCGGCCGCAGCGATCGTGTCCTCCACCCAGGCGTCGAGTACGCCATCGGCCGCGAGCGCATCCTGGTGGGGAAGCTCCAGGCTCTCGACCGACAGGTCGATCAGCCGGGGGCGCTCCAGCAGCTCGGGGGGCATGACCGGTGCGCGGGGCCGGGCACGTTCCATGCAGGCCAACACGGGTTCCAGGCGGGGGTTCGGGACCAGTGCACACGCCTCGCGTATCCTGAATTCGGCCACGCGCCAGTCGGCTTGGGCGAGCTGCCCGAGAAGCCTCCATGCCGGCTTCTGGCTCACGGCGAGGTATTCGTTGTCCGGCTGTTCACGCATCTGCCTGGCCTGGACGCTCACCGAGAGACAGAGGCGAAGTGCCACCATGGGGATGATCGCGCGGCACTCCGCCTCCTCGAGCGGAGCGACCCCGGCGTAGCCGCGCGCGATTGCACACGCCGCGGCCACCGGATCTTGCAGATCCATCATTGCGTAGGCCGCGGCGACGGCCACCTCTGCCGCCCGCCATCCGCGCGCCGCGTCACCGAAGTCGATCAGTCCCGACAGGCGCGTCCCATCGAGCGAGGGCGACACCATCACGTTGTAGTCGTTGGCGTCGTTGTGGATCACGGAGCGGGGCAGCGTGTCGAGCACCGGCTCCAGGAGCCCGGTGGCGCGGGCCAGGCTTCCCTCCACCAGTTCGCGCCCGTCTTCCAGAAGGTGCAGGTGCGACGCGATCGTCGCGGCAGCCGACTCCATCCTCCACTCGAAGTCGCGGGAAAGCTCCGGGTGGTCGAATCCGGACAGGGCCAGATCCAGTTCGGCCAGAAAGGCACCGAGTTCCTCCAGCGCGGCCAGCGAGCGCGGGCGCACATCCGCGAATGGACGGCCGGCAACGTAGGTGAGCGCGCAGGCGAGGTGCGGCGCCCCCTCGAAGTCGGCAATCGTCACGACCGCCTGACGTCCGCCGCGGGCCGTGGATCGGACAAGCCGCGGGATTGCGGCGGGCAGCGACGCTCCGTCCAGATGCATCAGGCACGCGGTCATCAGGTCGAAAACCGGCCGCCGCGACCGGGGGCTCAGCTTGAGGATGTAGTCGCGGTGCGCGCGCTGCGATCCGGTGACATCCGGCCCGGAGTCCGACAGCCGAAAATTGAGGTCGAATTCGCCCGGCAGCGCACTGGCCTCTGCGTCGATTCCGAAGTACTCCCGGGCGATGGCGGCCGCCCTCCGTGTCCGTCGGTTCAAATCCACCCTTCTCGCCTGAGCCGTATGCGCCGTGCTGACGACGGCCAGACTAGCCCGCGCCCGGATCATCGTCAACGGCTCTGCCCCGGCCCCGGACGGGACCGCAGCGCCCGCTCCACGGGTCTCCCCAGGGTTCCGATTCCTGATGTACACAGAAGGGTACACGGCCCGGCGTTCACGCCTTGCCGAGGCGCGCCCGCCTTCGCTAGTGTCAAGGTGCGTGCTCGGCTGTCTGGAGCCCTGGATCCCCTGTGGAGCCCACTGAATGAGATCAACCGGAGTTCCGTTCCTGGCACTGGGCGCGCTCCTTGTCGCGATCGGACCGCACGGGGCCGCCGACGACCCCTGGTCCGTCGATTCGGCTGTTCCGCGCGCTGCGCGGCCTGCCGTCGTGCCGGCGGGAGGGGAAGCGAAAGCGTCGAACCAAACGGAAGTTGTCCAACGTGTGTGCACCCGCTGCCACAACGACCGCCGCCTGGTCGGCAATCTCTCGCTGGACGGATTCGTAGTGGAGGAAGCGGATCGCGACGCCGACACAGCCGAACGCATGGTGCGGAAGCTGCGCGCCGGGATGATGCCGCCCCCCGGAGCGCGGAGGCCCGCGGGCGACACGCTGACAGCACTGGCGGAGCGCCTGGAAGGCATTCTCGACGGCGCGGCGGCCCGGCGTGCCGACCCCGGAGAACGCACCTTTCAGCGGCTGAATCGGGCCGAGTACGAGCGGACGATCCAGGCCCTCCTCGGGCTTGCCGTGGACGCGGGAAACTGGCTGCCGCTCGACCAGATGAGCGCCAACTTCGACAACATCGCCGACGTGCAGGCGATGTCGCCGACCCTCGTCGAGTCCTACCTGAACGCCGCGTCCGATATCAGTCGCTGGGCGATCGGCGACCGGACGGCGCCGGCGGTGGACCGTTCCTACAAGGTGTCGGAGTACACGTCGCAACATCCGTGGGATCATGTGGAGGGGACGCCCTACGGGACCCGTGGCGGCATCGTGGTGGAACACGTGTTTCCCGCCGACGGCGAATACGTCTTCGAGCTCGGCTTTTCTTCCGGAGCAAACTCGCGCTTCGAGGACATCGACATCTCGGTGGACGGTGAGCGTGTCGCGCTGCTTCATCACGCCCGTACCGGGGCCGGCGCCGATGGCCGTGGCGCAGCGCCGATCAGCACCGGCCGAGTCTTCGTGCGTGCCGGCCAGAGGAGCGTTTCGGCGGCTTTCATCCGTGGATTCGACGGCCCGTACGAGGACCTGATCCGGCCCCACGACTGGTCGATGGCGGGTGGCGGATCGGGTGGGGGCGGGATCACCACCCTCCCGCACGTGCGCGAACTGATCGTCGGGGGCCCGTACGACGTCACCGGCGTGTCGGACAATGCCACCCGCCGGCGCATCTTCGTGTGCCGTCCCACCTCGGCGGACGAAGAGCGGCCGTGCGCCCGCAGAATCATCGAGACGCTGGCGAGCCGGGCCTACCGCCGTCCGGCGACCACCGCGGATGTCGACGGCCTCATGGCCTTCTACGCGAACGGCGCGGAGGCGGGCGGCTTCGAGATCGGAATCCGGATGGCGCTCGAGGCGGTGCTGGCCAGTCCGCGGTTCGTATTCCGCACCGAGCGCGAGCCGGAGGGGGTGAAGCCGGGAGAGGTCTATCCCATCTCGAGCGTCGACCTCGCTTCGCGGCTTTCCTTCTTCCTGTGGGGATCCCCGCCGGACGGGACGCTCCTCGCGGCGGCGGCCGACGAGGGTCTTCACGACATCGAGGAACTCGAACGCCAGGCGCAGCGTCTGCTGGAGCACCCCCGCGCCCGCGCGCTCGGCGCCCGCTTCGCCAGCCAGTGGCTGCGGTTGCAGGACCTCCACGACGTCCATCCCGATCCCAACTTCTTCCCGAACTTCGACGAGGGACTGGCCGACGCGATGCGGCTGGAGACCGAGACATTCTTCAATCACCTCGTCGCAGAAAACCACAGCGTCCTGGACCTGTTCCGCGCCGACTACACCTTCGTAAACGAGCGCCTGGCCACGCATTACGGCTTCCCGCCAGTGGCCGGCTCCCAACTCCGCAAGGTTGCCTACCCCGACGACCGGCGCGTCGGCCTGCTGGGACACGGCAGTGTGCTGGTGCTCACGTCGCTGGCCAACCGCACCTCTCCGGTCCTGCGCGGCAAATGGGTGATGGAGGTGCTGCTGGGCACGCCGCCGCCGCCTCCTCCTCCCGGCATCCCGGATCTCGAAGAGACCGAGTCCTCGCGAGACGGACGCATGCTTACCACGCGCGAGCGCATGGAGATCCACCGCGAGAACCCGGCCTGCGCGTCGTGCCACCGCTTCATGGACCCGATCGGTCTCGCCCTCGACAATTTCGATGTGACCGGGAAGTGGCGGTCACTCGAGAACGGAATGCCGCTGGACACGCGCGGCGACTTCTACGACGGGACGCCGGTCCAGACCCCCGCCCAGCTTTCCGCCGCGCTCCTCAGGCGCCCGCTTCCGCTGGTGCGCACCTTCACAGAGAACCTGATGGCCTACGCGCTGGGCCGCCGGGTCGAGTACTACGACCAGCCCGCCGTGCGAGAGATCGTGCGCCGCGCCGAAGTCGAAGACTACACCGTCTCCTCCCTCGTCCTTGGCGTGGTGAAGAGCGATGCTTTCCGAATGAAGCGAGCCCCCCTTTCCGCCGCCGGGGAACCGGCTGCGGACGGGACGGGCCCGGCCCGCGACACGAGGTAAGGAGAACCGACGACGATGCACTTCATCACCGGCACCCACATCCCGCGCCGCACCTTCCTGCGGGGCCTCGGCGCGACCGCCGCGCTGCCGCTGCTCGACGCCATGATCCCCGCCGGGCGCCTCAGTGCCCACGTCCGCCCCGACGAAGGCCCGACCCGCCTCGTGTGCATCGAGGAGGTGCACGGCCTGGCCGGCTGCAACGAGTGGGGCGCGACCCGGCACCTCTACGCGCCGTCCACCACGGGCAAGGACTTCGAGATCCTGCCCGAGAGCGCACTCACGGCGCTGCGTCCCTTCCAGGACCGGCTCACGATCGTCAGCAACACCGACTGCCGCCAGGCCGAGGCGTTCACCACGCCCGAGATCGGCGGCGACCACTTCCGCTCCAGCGCGGTTTTCCTCACCCAGGCCCACCCGAAGCAGACCCAGGGCTCGGACATCTGGGTGGGCACCTCGCTCGACCAGATGTACGCGCAGCGCTTTGGCCAGGAGACGCCGCTGCCGTCCATGCAGTTCTGCATCGAGAACCTCGATCAGGCGGGGGGGTGCACGTACAACTACTCCTGCGCCTACACCGACACGATCAGCTGGGCGTCGCCCAACGAGCCGCTGCCCATGATCCGCGACCCGCGCGTCGCCTTCGACATGCTCTTCGGCGCCGGAGGCTCCCCCGAGGAACGGGCCGCGCGGCGTGCTTCGCGCAAGAGCATCCTCGACTGGATGGCCGGCGAGATCGCGGCGCTCAAGCGCGAGCTGGGCGCGACCGACCGACTGCGCATGGACCGCTACCTCGACAACGTGCGCGAGATCGAGCGGCGGATCGCCGCCATCGAGTCACGCAACACGAGCGGCGAGGAGCGCGAGTTGCCCGAGGCGCCCGCCGGCGTGCCGGATTCCTTCACGGAGCACATGCGCCTCATGTTCGACCTGCAGGTGCTGGCGCTCGAGACCAACATGACCCGCGTCATCTCCTTCAAGACGGGCCGCGACGCCGACAACCGCGTCTTCCCCGAGAGCGGTTCCGACCGTCCCTTCCATCCCGCGTCGCACCATGGCGGGCGCGAGGAGGCGATCCTCGAATTCAACAGGATCTGCCAGTTCCGCGTGGGGCAGCTGCCCTATTTCCTCGAGAAGCTGCAGAACAGCATGGAGGGCGATGCCAGCCTCCTCGACAAGACCATGGTCATGTGGGGCTCGCCGATGGCCGACGCCAACCTGCACAACCACCGCCGCTGCCCGCTCGTCCTGCTTGGAGGCGCCGACGGGCTGCTGGAGGGCAACCTGCACCTCGAGGCCCCCGACGCGACACCGATGGCCAACGCCATGCTGTGGGCTCTGAATGGAATAGGGATGGAGCTCGAGAGCTTCGGCGACAGCACGGGCGAATTCCCGCTCGTCTCGGCTTCTTCCGCGGCGACGCAGGGATGACCGCCATGGCAAACCGGCTCGGGCGCCTGGGCGGTGGCTTCCTCGGTGCCGCGGCGCTGATCGGCGCGCTCACCGCGGCCACCACCCCGTTTACGGACTCTCCGGTTGCCGACGCGGCGATGACGGGCGACATCGCGGCGGTCCGCGCCCTCCTTGCGGACGGCGCGGACGTCAACGCGGCCCAGGGCGATGGCATGACCGCACTGCACTGGGCGGCCGAGCGCGGCCACGCCGAACTGGCCCAGATGCTCCTCTACGCGGGCGCGGTCGTCGAGCCCGTAACACGGATCGGCGGCTACACGCCGCTGCACATCGCGGCGCGAACCGGGAGCGGGTCCGTCGCGCTCCTGCTCCTCGACGCCGGCGCGGACCCGGCCGCGACCGCATCCGGCACCGGCACCACGCCGCTTCACCTGACCGCGACGGCGGGCTCCGCCGGGCTCGTTTCGGCGCTGCTGGAGGCGGGCGCCGACCCGGATGCGCGCGAGGCCGTGTGGGGGCAGACCCCGCTCATGTTCGCGGCATCCATGAACCGCGCCGACGCCATTCGCGCGCTCCTCGCTGCGGGTGCCGACCCTGACATCACGAGCAGGGTGGAGGACCTGCAGGTGCTGTCCGAGCTGGACCGGATCGCGGGCCGGCGCCGCACCGAAGCGGTCGAGGCGCTGACGGCCGGCAGGTCGCGGGCTCCGACCCCCGCCGAATTCCAGACGGCGGTCCGCGCATCCCGCACGGTGTACGACGAGGGGCTCCCCGAAGACGCCGAGGAGGAGGAGGAAGACGACTTCAGGCCGAGACGCATCGAGGCCAAGGGCGGTTTGACGGCTCTGCTGCACGCGGTGCGGCAGGGCTACGCCGAGGCAGCCATCGCGCTGCTGGACGGGGGCGCCGACATCGATCGGGTCTCGGCCAGCGACGGCACCAGCCCGCTCCTGATGGCCACCATCAACGGCCAGTTCGACCTTGCGCTGGCGCTGATCGAGCGGGGCGCCGACCCCAACATCGCTTCGGCGCTGAACGGGGCGACACCGGTCTGGGCGGCGGTCAACGCGCGCTGGCAGCCCCGCACCCGCTACCCCCAGCCCCAGGAGATGGGGTTGCAGACGGCGACCTACCTGGACGTCATGGAGGCGTTGCTTGTGGCAGGGGCCGACCCCGATGCCCGCCTGACGATGCACCCCTGGTACATGGAGTACAGCGGCTGCGGCAACCGCAACTGCGGCCTCGTCGACACCGACGGCGCCACCGCTTTCTGGCGCGCGGCCTACGCGACCGATGTCGCCGCGATGCGTCTGCTCGTCGCACACGGAGCCGACCCGGCGATCCCGACCGTGGCGCCCCCGCGCCGCCGCCGCCTCTCCACCGACGAGTTCCTCAGGCAGCAGAACCGGACGCAGCTCGCGTCCGACTCCACCTACACCGAACTGAACGACTCCGCCCGCGTCACCCTGCTCAAATCGGTGCGCAACGATCTGCCCGAGGAACAGCAGGGTGATTTCCCCGACGACCTCCTCGCCGGCCTGGACGAAGAGGTGCGGCAAGATCTGGTGCGTGCCTCGGAAGTCGCCGACTCGCTGCGCGCGCTGGAGCCGGACGCGTCGGGGTTGCCGCCGGTGCCGGCCGGCGGTCCGGGCGTGTGGCCCATCCATGCCGCTTCGGGTGTGGGCTACGGAGAGGGCTTCGCAGGCAACGCCCACCGACATGCGCCGGGCGGCTGGCTCCCGGCCGTGCAGTACCTGGTGGAGGGACTCGGAGTCGACATCAACGCCCGCGACCACAACGGCTACAACGCGCTCCACCACGCGGCCGCGCGCGGCGACCACCCGCTGATCATCTACCTGGTGGAGCAGGGCGCCGACATTCGCGCCATCAGCCGCCGCGGCCAGACCGTGGCGGACCTGGCGAACGGCCCCGTGCAGCGGGTTTCGCCCCTGCCGGCCACGGTTGCGCTGCTGGAGAAGCTGGGCTCGTCGAACAGCCATCGCTGCCTCATCTGCTGAGACACGCGGGCGCCGCGTCCCTCAGCTCACGGGCCGCCGCGCCGCCCCGATCGTGTACTCCGGCGGCTCCGCCCCAAGCAGGTGCCGAACGAAGTAGTCCCACCTGCGCCTCATCATGTAGGGTTCGCCGCTGAAGCCGTGCCCCCGGTTGGGAAGCATGATCAGGTCGAAATCCTTGTCGGCCGCGATCAGCGCGTCCACCACGAGCAGCGTGTTGTACAGGGGCACGTTCGTGTCCATGGTGCCGTGGGCCAGCAGCAGCTTGCCCTGCAGGTTCTCCGCCAGGAGCTGATTGGCCTGGTTGTCGTAGCTGGTGGTGCCGTCGGGGTAGGTCTCCAGCAGCCCTTGCCACTTCTCGCCCCAGTCGTCCTCGTAGTTGCGGTTGTCGTGATTGCCCGCCTGCGAGACGGCCACCCTGTAGAAGTCCGGATACCGCAGGATCCCCGCCGTGCTCGCGAAACCGCCGCCCGAGTGTCCCCATATCCCGACGCGGTCGACGTCCATCCAGGGGTGGCGGGCCGCGAGCTGCCGCACCATCCCCACCTGATCGGGCAGCCCGTTGTCGCCCATGTTGCCGTAGTATGCGTCGTGGAACGCCTTGGAGCGCCCGGGCGTCCCCATCGCGTCGACCTCGACCACGATGAATCCCAGTTCGGCGATCGCCTGCTTGTCGCCCCGAGACGCCCGGAACGACCGCGAGCCCACGCTCCCCGACTGCGGGCCTGGATACAGGTAGTTGACGACCGGATACGAGCGCGCCGCGTCGAAGTCGGTGGGCCTGTACATGAGGCCGTGCAGATCCGTCTCCCCGTCCCGCGCCTTGACGGTGAAGGGTTCGGGCGGTTGCCAGCCTGAGGAGAGGAGGGCGGAGATGTCCACGCGCTCCAGCTCGGCCACGACGCGTCCGTCCATGTCCCGGACGACCGTCACCGGGGGGATGACCGGGGTCGAATAGCTGTCGACGAAGTACGCGCCCGACGGCGACAGCGACACGGTGTGGTTGGCGCTGTCGGGGGTGAGCAGCGTCAGGCCGTCGCCGTCCATCCCGATCCGGTACAGGTACTGGAAGTAGGGGTCGCCCGGCTCGCGTCCGGTCCCCGTGAAGTAGAGCGTGCGCGCTCCCTCGTCCACGCGCATCAGCTGGCGAACGTTCCAGTCGCCGGTGGTGATCCGGCCGAGCCGTTCGCCGGTGGTCAGGTCGTAGCGGTACAGGTGCCCCCAGTTGTGACGCTTGGAGAACCAGATGACCTCGTTCGACGCCTTCAGCACGCGCCAGTTCACCGTGCCCGAGCCCGACTCGAAGAAGTTCTCTTCCGTCTCTTCGAGCACGTCGCGCACTTCGCCGGTGTGGGGGTCGGCCACGCGGAGCTGCGCGCGCTTGTGGTCGCGCGAGTTGGACAGGAAGGCGAGCTGCGACCCGTCGGCGCTCCACTCCACGTCGAGGAACACGCCGCCGGGGCCGGCCACATGGTCGGCGATGGAGGAGCGGTGCGGGTCGGGCGGCATGGCCAGGCGCACCACGCGGTGGGGCTGGCCGGCCGCCGGTTCGCCCACGTGGACCACGACCCGGCTGATGCGGAAGATGAGGCTGTCGCCGGGAAGCGGGTACTTCCACGACTCCAGCTCGGGGTGGCCGACGTTGGTGGTGGCCATGTGCATCATGCCCACGCCGCGCGCGTCGTGCTGGAAGGTGGCGATCATGTCGGAGCCGGGCGACCAGAGCAGCACGGGGGAGTCGCGCTTGACCCAGCCCGCGTTGTTGGTCGCGTAGCCGTAGTCCTCGACCCCGTCGGTGGTGAGCGCCGTCTCGGCGCCCGTCTCCAGGTCGTGCAGCCAGAGGTTGTGGTCGCGGATGAACGCGGCCTTCATGCCGTCGGGGGAGGTGATCGCGTTCGGATCGGGTTCGATGCCGGGTGTGGTGGGCGAGCAGGTGTAGGCGCCAAGGTCGCAGCGGACGCGCAGGCCGCCGGCGCGCGCGGTGAGGGCGTCGCCGGAGGGGCTCAGTTCGAAGGTGCGGAAGGGGAGTTCCAGGGGTGAGTAGGCGGTGTCGGTGGCCGCGCCCAGGGCGGAAGCCAGGCGATCGTGGTCGAAAGCGCGGGCGCGGGTGCCCGCGACGGGATCGACAAGGATGAACTCGGCGCCGCCGGGTGTGGTGTTGCGGTACCAGAAACGGTCGCCGGGCAGCCAGTTGGGCCGAACGGACGCGCCGAGAACGAGCGGTGCGGTGGCGGGGGACAGAAGCGATTCCGCCCGCGCGTAGTCGTCCGCCGTGACGATGGCGGGGGGCTGCTGGGCGGGGAGGGGGGCGGGCGGGATCAGCGACGCCAGGGCGGCGGCGAGTGCCGGAAGGACGGGAGGGCGATGTCTCATGTTCAGCTCGTGGCGAAGGGGTGCGCGGGGGCCGGTGAACGGTACTCCGACCGGTGGCGGCCGGGCAATCCTGGCCATCGACAATTGATCCCGGTCATGTGGTTGATCTATCTTGACCGGCATGAGCGACCACAGCGTTCACGATCCCTCATCGACACACACTGCTCTCCGCCTCCGCACCGCCGCCGTGCACGCCGGCGAGTCTCCCGATCCGGCGACCGGCGCCTCCGCGCCCAACCTGGTCATGTCGTCCACGTTTGTGGCGCGCGACGCCATCGGCTTCTCGGCGCACGACCTCGACGACGACTCCGGGTTCCTCTACACGCGCTGGTCGAATCCCACCGTGGCGCAGCTCGAAGCCAAGCTGTGCGCGCTGGAGGGCGCCGAGGCCTGTCTCTGCTTCGGTTCGGGGATGGCGGCCGCGACGGGGATCCTGCTGTCGCTCCTGAGCGCGGGCGACCATGTCGTCATGTCCGACACCAACTACGCGGGCGTGGCCGAACTCGGGCGCGACACGCTGCCGCGACTGGGCATCGAGGTCTCCCTGGCGGATACTTCCGATGCCCGCAACGTGGAGGCGGCGATTCGGCCGGAAACCAGGCTGATCTGGCTGGAGACCCCGGCCAACCCGATCGTGCGGCTCACGGACCTCGAAGCGATAGCGGCCATCGCGGCTGCGCACGCGCGCGCGCAGGTGGTGGTCGATTCCACCTTTGCCACGCCCGTGGCGACCCGTCCGCTCGAACTGGGTGCCCACTACGTCCTGCACTCGCTGACCAAGTACGTCGGCGGTCACGGCGACGCCATGGGGGGAGCGGTGCTGGGATCCAGGGAGAACATCGGTGCGCTGCGTCTCGAGGCCGCGATCCACTACGGGGGCGTGCTGTCGCCCTTCAACGCGTGGCTGATCATGCGCGGCGCCGCCACCCTGCCCATTCGCATGAAGGCTCACGAGTCCAACGCGCTGGTGGTCGCCCGCTTTCTCGAAGACCATCCCCGGGTGACGCGCGTGATCTATCCCGGCCTCCCCTCCCACCCCCAGCATGACCTGGCGCGACGCCAGATGGACAACTTCTCCGGCATGCTGACATTCCGGCTGGACGGCGGCGCGGCGGTGGCGGAGCGCATGGCCCGCGAGCTTGAGGTCATTCACTACGCCGTGTCGCTGGGCCACCATCGCAGCCTGGTCTTCTGGCTGGACACCCCCGGCCTCATGGAGTCGTCCTTCCGGCTCCGGGGAAGGCAGCTGGAGAGCTACCGCGAGTATGCGGGTGACGGGATCTTTCGGATGTCCGTGGGCCTGGAGGACCCCGCCGATCTCTGCGACGACCTCGCGCGGGTCCTGGGCTAGGCCGGCCTCGCCCGCCGCGCTGGCCGCAGGCGGGGCTTCCTCCGCGGGCTCCCCGAACGGCGGGCCTGTTCGCCGACCGAAGTCAACCCCATACTTTCAGTCTGCCGACAAGCCGGCGTTCGCGCACGCAAGCATGTGAAAGGATTCACAAGTGATGACCTACCACCGCCACCGACTTCCCACCGCAGCGGCATTGTGCCTTGCAGTCGCCTCTTCCCTGACATCCGCGCTCATCGCCGCCCCACCCGCCGCCGCACAGCAGTTCGGGGGTGTGGCCGCCGTGGCGGACGGCCAGGTGCTCGTCGGCGAGCCCGGCAACCAGACCCTGCCCGGGATCGTGTATGTGTACTCCCGCACGGGCAGCGACTGGGTCGAAGCGGGGCGGCTGACCGTTTCGGCCATCGATGCGCCACCCGACGGATTCGGCCGCTCCCTTGACGCGGACGGCTCCGTGGCCGTCATCGGTGCCCCGGGATGGGACGGTGGACGCGGCGCGGCGATGATCTACCGACGCAGCGGGGAAGGCGAATGGACGGAAGTCGCGCGTCTGTCGCCGGACGGACTCGGCGACGACGCCCGCTTCGGGTCGGCGGTGGCCGTCGACGGGGCGTTGGTCCTCGTCGCGGCGGCCGGAGCGAACGACGGCGCCGGCGCGGTCTACGTGTTCGCCGAGCGCATGGACGACTGGGCGCGAACAGCCGAGGTCAGGCCTCCGGACGGGTCCGGGCAGGGATTCGGAACCGGGCTGGCGTTCGATGGCGGTGCCGTGCTGGTGACCACCGCGGCGAGCCGCGATGCGCCCACCGAAGTCTACGGATTCCGTGTGGACGCGCTCTCGGGGATGGCGGGGTCCGCCGGAAGGCTCGATTCCGATACGGATCTCGGCGAACGAAACGGCTTCGGAGCCGCGGTGGCGGTTCGGGGATCGGTCGGCCTTGTGGGTGCGCCCGGGGCTTCGGGCGGTGCAGGGGCCGTGGTCACGTTCGGCCTCGACGAAGAAACGGGTGCGTGGGCGGCGGATGGAGTGCTGCGGGCGTTCTACAGCTCCGGCCGGGATCAGTTCGGGTCCGCGCTCGGCTTCGATGGCGACCAGCTGTGGGTTGGCGCTCCCGGGGCGAATGCCAGGAAGGGCGCGGTCTACCGTTTCGACCGCGACGGAGGGTCGGGCTGGGGCGGGGCGACCCGTTCCGCGCGGGACGACCTGGCCGACAACGCCTCCTTCGGCAGCTCGGTGGCCGTTGGCGGTGACATCGCGGTGGTCGGCGCCGGCGGCATCGACAGCCGGGCCGGCGGGGCGGTCCTCATGGCGCGCGGGGCCGATGGGATGTGGGCGGGGGGAGAGCTGATGATCGGCGATCATCGCGGCCTGCCCGCCATCGTCGGGCTCGAGGACGAGATCCCCTGCATGGAGGGAGACGCGGCGGGCTACGAATGCGACAACGTCAACATCATCTCCTTCCTCCCGATCAAGGAGATGGCCGGCGGACGCGGGGCGAGGCTGAACGACCTGTGGGGCTGGACCGATCCGGAAACCGGGCGCGAGATCGCGATCGTGGGGCGCACCGACGGCACGGCATTCGTCGACCTCACCGATCCGTACAACCCCGTCATGCTGGGCGACCTCCCCAAGACGCCTGGGTCCCGCAGCAGCGTATGGCGCGACATGAAGGTCCACCGGGACCACACCTATATCGTGGCCGACGGCGCGGGTCAGCACGGCGTCCAGGTGTTCGACCTGCGCCGTCTGCGCGACGTGGGTGGCGAACCGGTGACCTTCGAGCCCGACTTCCTGTACGAGGGTATCGCGAGCGCCCACAACATCGTGCTCAACGAGGCGACCGGATTCGCCTACGTGGTGGGGAGCAGCGGGGGCGGCGAGACCTGCGGCGGCGGCCTGCACATGCTGGACCTGAGCGAGCCCTTGGAGCCCGCGTTCGCGGGGTGCTTCTTCGACGGTCAGACGGGGCGGCGCGGCACGGGCTATTCGCACGACGCGCAGTGCGTGATCTACCACGGTCCCGACGAGGACTACCAGGGCCGCGAAATCTGCCTGGGCTCCAACGAGACGGCGCTCAGCATCAGCGACGTGAGCGACAAGGACGATCCGGTCTCGATCTCGATGGCCGGCTATCCCGCGGTCGCCTACGCGCACCAGGGATGGCTGACCGAGGACCACCGCTTCTTCTACATGAACGACGAAGGCGACGAGCCGCAGGGACTGGTCGAGGGCACGCGCACGCTCATATGGGACGTCGAGGACCTCGACCAACCGATCCTCGCGGCCGAGTACATCGCCGAGACCCCCGACACCGACCACAACCTCTACATCCGCGACAACCTCATGTACCAGTCGAACTACGGCGCCGGCCTGAGGATCCTCGACATTACCAACCGCACCGAGCCGGTGGAGATCGCGTACTTCGACAACTCGCCGTACGGCGGGGCATCGTGGAGCAACTATCCCTACTTCGAGAGCGGCTTGGTGGTCATGACCAGCACCGGCGACGGCCTGTTCATTGTCAGAAACACGGGTCGGCGGAACCTGATTCCGTAGGGCAATGGCGGCACGGGCGAATAGAGCGGGCGCGGGGCGCGCCGCCCGCGTCGCGGCGTCGTTGGCGATGCTCCTGCTCGCCTGCGGCGCCGACGATCCCGTGGGGCCCGAGGCGCCCGTGACGCTGGAGTGGGTTGCACTCACGACGGCGCTGGGCGAGCCGGTCAACATCGCGGTCATTCGTCCCTCGGTCGCGGCCAGGGGCGTGGTGGTGGCGTTCCCGTGGGGCAGGGGCGACTCGGACCTGCTGCTCGGGCTCATCGACTCCTACTGGGACGTTGCGGCCCCGGCGGCGGGGTACGCGGTCGTCGGCGTGGAGGTGTACGGTCCGGGCATGTCCGAGGGTGGCGAGTACATCATGAACGCCGTACTCGAGTGGATCGACGCCAACTTCGTGGGAGCCGCGAACGACATCGTGTTGACCGGCGCCTCGGCGGGCGGCATCGGGGTCTTTCACGCGGCGCTCACGGTGCCGGACCGGGTGGGCGGGATCATCGCCATGCCGGGGCGCTACGCGGGCAGCGCCTCGCTGGCGGCGTTCGCCGGTCTCCCCGTGTGGATGATGGTGGGCGAGGAGGACGGCAACTGGGTCGACGGGTCGCAGGCGACGGCCGAGCGCCTGGACGCGGCGGGAGCGGACGTCACGCACGAGGTGCTGCCGAACCAGGGCCATGTCCTGATCGTGCCGCAGGACGCGCTGGTGGCGTGGATCGAGGGAAGGTAGGGGCGGTGCGCCGGGGAGGTTTGTGCGCGGGCGCGCGCGTTGCCTCGCTGGCGGTTGCGGCGCTGGTGGCAATGGCGCCCGGAACCGAAGCGGACGCCCTTGCCGGTGCCGCGGGCGGTCGGCAGGCACAGCAGCGGTCCCCTCCGATCGAGGTGACGCTGACCGAAGGCACCAACATCGCGGCCGCGCTGTCGCCGGACGGCACCGTCCTCGCCTTCGACCTGGTGGGCCGGATCTGGGTCATGCCGGCGGCGGGCGGCCGGGCCGTGCCGATCACCGATCCGCTGGGCGACGCCCGGCAGCCGTCCTGGTCGCCGGACGGGGCGCGCATCGCCTTCCAGGCGTACTGGGACGGCAACTACCACATATGGAGTGTCGCGCCGGACGGTTCCGGGCTGCGCCAGCACACGCGCGGCCCATTCGACCACCGCGAGCCGCACTGGTCGCCGGACGGGGACGGGATCGCGTTCAGTTCCGACCGCCTGGGCAGTTACGACATCTGGACGCTCGCGGTGGACGACGGCGCCGTCACAAGGGTGACCGAGGCGCCGGGAAGCGAGTATGGGCCGGCCTTCTCACCGGACGGCGGCCGCCTGGCGTTCGCCGCCGCCGGGAGCGCGGACGCGGCCGGCATCTGGGTGCTGGACGGGCCTGGCGGCGGCGGATCGGCGCGGCGCGTGGCCGGTGCCGACGGGGGGCGGGTCAACGCACCCGGGTGGGACGCGCGCGGCGAGGTGCTGATCTACAACGAGATCGGCGGGGGGCGGTCGGTGCTGCGGGCGGCCGCCGCGGCCGACGGGGACGGCGTGACTGCACCGCGAGTCCTCACCGCCGACGACGAAGACGTGTTTCCATTCCGTATCTCGGGCACTCCGCAGGGCTTCGTCTACACCGCCGACGGCCTCGTCCGCCGGCGCGGATACGATGGCAGCGGCCTCGCGAACTTGCCCTTTACCGCCACGGTGTCGCTGGATCGCACACCCTACGAGCGGCGCCCGCGCGACCTGCACGCGCCAGGTCCCTTTCCGGTCCGCGGCATCGTTTCGCCGGCCGTGTCACCCGACGGCCGTAGAATCGCGTTCTCCGCGCTCGGCGACTTGTGGGTGCACACGGTCGGGGACGGCACGGAACAGCTGACCGACGATCCCTGGATCGAGACCGATCCCGCATGGTCGCCCGACGGGTCGCGGCTCGCCTTCTCGTCGGATCGTGACGGTGCAACCGATCTGTATGTCCGGCGCATGGCCGACGGCAACACCGTGCGCGTTACCGAAGGCGCGGGCGCGACTGTGGCGGCTTGGGCGCCCGACGGGAACCGTCTCGCATTCGTGGGTTCCGGCTACCGGGTCGGGATCTTCGTCGTCGAGCTGGCCACGGCGTCGGTGCGTGCGCTCAAGTCGGGGTTGAACGGCGCGGGCCGGCCCTCGTGGTCCCCGGACGGACGGTCCGTAGTCACGTCGGTTCACCAGCCCTATGCGGCCAGGTTTCGCGAGGGCGTGAATCGAGCCCTTGTAATTCCAGTCGAACCCTTGCAGGCTGCGGACGGCGGGCTCCCGGCGGCTTCCCGGCCATGGCAGGGCCCGGCGTGGAACGGACACGGCCATCAGTCGGCTGCGGCGCCGCTCGCGCAGGAAAACGAGCGCTTCCTGGATCTTCCGGCGCACACCTCGATCGGCGCGCGCGGCACCGACGGTCCCGTCCGGTCGCCGGACGGCAGGTGGCTGGCATACGTAGCCGGCGGGGTACTGTGGGCGGTCCCCACCGACGCGAACGGCGACCCCGCCACCTCGACTCCGCGACGCCTTACCAACGAAGCGACCGACGATCCGACCTGGACGGGCGACTCACGGTCCATCGTCTACCTGGGCACGGACCGCCTCCGGCGCGTCGATGTTCTCGACGGGCGCATCGAGGACGTTCCGCTCCCCCTCGCCTGGTCGCGCGCCGCTCCGTCCGAATCCGTGCTGATTCGCGCCGGGGCGATGTGGGACGGACGTTCGGAGGCGCTGCGCCGAGACGTGGACATCCTCATCGAGGGTGGTCGCATTGTCGAGGTGGTGGACCGCGACCCCACGCTTGGCGCGGACCGCGTGATCGACGCCGGCGACGAAGTCGTGATGCCGGGCCTGATCGAGATGCACGCCCATGGAGGCCTCGCATCCGGCGAGCAGGCGGGGCGGCTCTGGCTGTCCTACGGCGTGACCTCGGTGCGCTGCCCCGCATGCGATCCGTGGGAGATTGCCGAGGCGAAGGAGGCCGGTGAGTCGGGCCGGCGCAATGCCCCGAGGTGGTTCGGCACGGGAGGGACCGTCGATGGCAGCCGGATCTACTATCCCGGCGCTCCCGCGCTGGGCGCTCCGGCTCAGCTGGAACTCGAGATGGCACGAGCGGCCGCACTGGGCTACGACCTCGTCAAGACCTACGTGCGCCTGTCCGATCCCGTCCAGAAGCGTGCCATCGAGGAGGCGCACGCACTGGGGATTCCGGTCACCTCCCATGAACTGTATCCGGCGGTGGCGTTCGGTGCCGATGGCGTCGAACATGTGAGGGGCACGAGCCGGCGCGGCTACTCCACGAAAATCTCGGAGCTGTCGCGCAGCTATGGCGACGTGGTCGCGCTCCTTGCGGCTTCGGGCATGACGATTACCCCTACCGTCGGGATCTACGGGGCCTATGGCCTCCTTGCCGCGGAGGACCCCTCGCTGTTCGACGACGCGAGGGTCGAGGCCTTCTTCCCGCGGGCCGCCGAGTTGGCGCGGCGGCCCGCCGACCTGGACGCGGCACGGCGTCCGGTGCGGGAAATGGCCTCGCTTCCGCGCCGGGTGGTCGACGCGGGCGGCCGTGTCGTCGTGGGAACCGACGCTCCCATCAATCCGCCGGGGATCAGCCTGCTCGCGGAGATGGAGGCCCTGGTGCGCTACGGCCGGATGCGCAGCGTCGACGTGCTCAGGGCGACGACCTCGGCGTCGGGCGAGGCCCTGGGCTACCGGGGCCGCCTCGGGGTCGTCGCTCCCGGGGCCATCGCCGACCTGATCGTGATCGGAGACGACCCCACGCGCGACATCCGCGCGCTGCGGGACCTCAGGGTCGTGATTCACGGCGGTCGGATTCAAGACGCAGCTGCGCTTCTGCAGCGAACCCGGCAATCCGGACCCGGAGGTGCACCGGGGCGTCGATGAACCTTCTCGGGCCCCGGCGCGTAGGGCTACATTGACGCGCAGGAGCGCAAGACGGGACGGGCCCGACAACGCCGGAGGGAGAAAATGCTGGGATTCGTGATCCATATGCTGGCCAACGCCGCCGCACTGTTCCTGGTGGGCAGGATGGTCGAGGGGATCAGCGTTCGCGACGCCAAGGCGGCGCTGTTCGGAACGCTGGTGCTTGGACTCGTCAATCTCGTACTGGTCTGGATTGCGGGCGCCTTCATCCCGTCACTCGGTATCTTCATGATACCGGCGCTGCTGGTGCTCAACGCCGTTGCGCTCATGGTTACGGGTTCCGTGATCCGGGGGGTGGAGGTCAGGAACTTCCGCGCGGCTCTGGTCGGGTCGGTGACGCTCGCGCTCGCGAATCTCGTGATCGGCCTCTTCTTCGGATAGCACGCCGGACCCGGTCCGCGCCTCGCCGGGGTTTGGCGACGCGCTGGGGTGGAGCACACGCGCCCGGCGTGGGCAGACTCCCGGCCCTTGAGGTCCGTCGTAGCCGCCGTCTTGCATTGGGGGTGGCCATCGCTATACTTGCGGCACGGATGGCGGTGCCCGGGCGCGGCTCGCATTCGGGCCCCGGCGCAACGACCCAATCAGGCACGAGGACCCTGCGATGAATCTCGGAACCCGCAGTTTTCTCGCGATCGCCGCCTTCTCGGCGGGCGCGTGGGGGTGCGCCTCGGGGGGCGGAGGTCCGCCCGTCGGCGGAGCACAGGCAGAGGAGTTGTTTGCCGCCTATACGGGACGCTGGGAGCTGGACGAATCCAGCAGTACGGCACAGATCCCCAATCAGTTGGAAGGCGTGGCGGACGAGGCGCCGGTGGCGGACATCGCCCGCAACGAGAGTCGTGCGATGCGACGCTACCGCAGGATGGTCGAGTCGCGCCGCATGTCGGTCTCGGAAATGCGCGCGACCATCGAAGTGCTGCGCAGACGGCCCGAAACGCTGTTGCTGCGCGCGAGCGCGATCGAAGTCGGGTACACCCCGATCCCGGGCATGACCATCACGCTGCCGATGGACGGCACCGACGTTGAAGTGCGCGAAGGCGAACACCGGATTCGGACGACGTTGTCCTGGGAAGGACCGATTCTGAGCCTCGATCACCAGGTCGTGGGTGGAGGCCGGGTCCGTGAGCAGCTCGAGGTCATCGGCGATCGCCTCATCATGACGCGCACCATCGTCGCCGGCGGTCCGAGCGAGCCCCTCGTTCTGGCGTACGATCGCGGTTGATCCCGGCGAGCGAACGATAGCGTGAGTCGAGCCGTTCGCGAGTCCGCTCCATGAGCGTCGACGGGTGGCTGACGCTTGCGGTCGTCTCGGTGACCGTGGTCGTGCTTGCCCGAGAACTGGTTTCGCCGGCCGTGACGTTCGGGGCCGCGGTCGTGGTCCTCATGGTGGCGGAGGTCGTGAGTCCGGGAGAGGCGTTTCAGGGGTTCTCGAATCCGGCTCCCATCACCGTCGCCGCGCTCTACATCCTGGCGCGGGCGGTGGAAAGGAGCGGGGCGCTGCAGCCTCTCGTGCGGGCGACCCTGGGCAAGGCCCGCGGCGTGCGCATGGCGCTTGCGCGGATCACGGTTCCCGTGGCCGCCTCGTCCGCGTTCCTCAACAACACTCCGATCATCGCCATGCTGGCCCCGCAGGTGGCGGAGTGGGCCGACCGGCGCGGAGACTCGGCGTCCCGCTACCTCATGCCGCTCTCGTTCGCCGCCATCCTGGGGGGCATGACCACGCTGATCGGCACATCCACGAACATCGTGGTTTCGGGCCTGCTCCAGGCGGAAGGATACGAGCCCTTCTCGATGTTCGAACTGACGCGGCTCGCCCTCCCGATGGCGCTGATCGGCCTCGTGATCGCCGTCGTGCTCTCGCCCAGGCTGCTGCCGGACCGGCTGCCACCGCGCCAGGAGGCGCGATCCGGCGGCAGGACCTTCTCGGTCCGGATGGTTGTCGAGCCCGGAGGCCCCATCGACGGGCTGCCGGTCTCCGAAGCCCGGACGCGGTTCCCCGAGGGTGCGGCCATCGTGTACTTCGAGCGCGACGGCGAGGGAGCGGCGCAGATCTCGGGCCGGACGGTGCTCAGAGGCGGTGATTATCTCACGCTGGTGGGAGGGATGGACACAGTGCTCGAGCTGCACGACGTGTCGGGTATCGCGTCGGCCCAGCAGCCGCACCTCCCCCACGAGGTGGGCAGCCCGCGGCACGCGTATTTCGAGGCGGTGATCGCACCGGAGTCCCGGCTCGTGGGCCGCTCGCTCGTGGACATCCAGTTTCTGGCGCGCTATCAGGGCACGGTGGTGGCGATCCACCGGGCGGGAGAGCCGATCAAGGGCCACCTCGCGCGGGAACCCCTCCGCGCCGGCGATACGCTGCTGCTCATCTCGGACCGGGGCTTCGGCGAGCGCTGGCGCCACAGGAACGACTTCCTGCTCGTGCCCCGCCTTGGAGACACGGCCCCGCAGGAGGCAACGGGAAAGGCGGGAATCGTGGCCGGTGTCGGGGCAATGATCGTGCTGGGTGCCGCCCTGGGTCTCCTTCCCATCCTGCACCTCTCCCTTATCGGCGCGCTCGTGCTGATCGGCTCCGGCATTCTGACCACGAGCGAAGCCAAGGACTCGATCGATTTCGAGGTCATAATCGTGATCGGTGCCGCGTTCGGGCTTGCTGCAGCGGTCGACAATTCCGGCCTCGGCCAGTCGGCCGCCCACCTTGTCAACGATGTACTGGGCCGCTTCGGGCCACAGGGCGCGATGGCCGGCATCGTGATCAGCACCGTGGTGCTCAGCTCCTTCATCACCAACAACGCGGCCGCCGCGCTCGTTCTTCCCATCGCGCTCTCGACGGCCTCCGACTTCGGGATCGACGCGCGAGCCGCGGCGGTCGCCGTCGCGCTCTCCGCTTCAGCGTCCTTCATGACGCCCGTGGCCTATCAGACCAACCTCATGGTCTACGGCCCGGGTGGGTATCACTTCGGGGACTACGCGCGGCTCGGCACTCCGCTCACTCTCGTCGTGCTTGTGGTCCTCCTGATCTCCACGGCTCCCGCGTAGCGGCGAGGGGTCGCGCCCGGGTCGCGGCCTGTGGTCGCGGACCGTCCCCGCCGTCCGAAGTCAGGTGCCGCAATACGTCTTTCATCGCCGCGGCGGCGAGCGCCTCCAACTCTTCCGGACTCCGGTTCTGCACGGGGTGGTTCACCCAGACGATGGCGGGATCGAAGCCGAGAGTGCGCGCCTGATGCTCCGCTGCGTCGCGGAAGGCGGTCGTGGCCACGAGGAGACCGGGGACACCGCGATCGTCGAGCTTCCTGATGTCATGCAGACCGCATGATACGCAGGAGCCTCAGTCGGCGAGCGCCACGACCACCGCGTCCGAACCCGCGGCGATCGCGTCCAGAGTCCGCGCGGCGGCGGGCTTGGCGTTGGTCGGCTTGGCGAAGCGCCCGGTGGCGATGTCCAGCGCGCGGAACCGGGTTTCGAGGTGGTCCAGGAATTCGTCCGAGCGGGTCTTGCCGATGTCGAACAGCGCCACGGTCCTGCCGGCCAGCGAGGCAGGGGGAGGGCGGCGGGGACGGGTGGCCGGGACGGATTCGGACGTGGGATCGTGCAACCGGGTTTCGGGGTTGTTCATTCGCTGATCTCTCGCGTGATGGGGTGGGACTCCTCGTAGTCGCGTCCTCCCGGCCACCCCGACAGGATGGCCGACATCAATCCGGCCGGGCCACCCGCGCGAACCACGAGGAGGCCGTCCGGATGAAACTTGGGTATTCGCTCGCTGCGGTGTGAGAACGGCATCCCTTCCGCGACGCCGCCCGCCCCGGCCACAACGTCCGCGCCGGGCCGCAGGAGGGCCTGTGGAGGCCGGCGGTGATCCGGTTTCGACACCACCCGGCTCCGCCGTAGATGGCGTAGTGCTCGGGGGACAGCACCAGAAGCCCCTGCACCCACTTGCACAGCTTCGGATGCCCCACGGCGGTGAGCGCCATGGCGAGCGAGCGCGTCAGTTCGGCCGGTGTGCGCGCCTTCTGGTCCCAGACGCCCTGGACACCGTCCCCGGCGAACACGGTAACCGCGCTCGACCCGGGAGCGGCGCCCCGGGCTACCGCAAGGGGGACCCAACCGTCATCCGATTCGTCCTCGGCGAAGCAGAAGGTGTATTTGCCGGGCGTCCCCAGCGTGGCGCGATCGATCTCGCCCGGCCGCCCGCCACCCAGGTTTCGGACCACGAGGTTGAGCGCGCGTCCGATCGTCGCGTTGGCGCGGTTCCCCTGGCCGAGCGCGTTCATGCCCGAGTTCATCCCCAGGCGCTTCGTGATCGGGCCATTGACGATGATGACGGGACTCGAGAAACAGGTGCTGCAGGTAACCCCGTGCAGCGTGAACGCGGGGTCCAGCGCGGCCTCGAGCGCGGTCAGCACGACCGGGAGGTATTCGGGTCTGCAACCGGCCATGACCGCGTTGATCGCTACCTTCTCCACGGTGCACGGAGCCAGGTCCGGCGGGATGCGGCCGACGATCTCGTGCGGGTTCCGCCTTGTTCCCGTGAGCATGCGCAGGATTCTCTCGGGGGTCGGCGGGACGACGGGCAGCCCGTCGGTCCAGCCGCGGTCGAAGCACGCCTCGACCGGGTCGACCGCGTCACCGACCGCGACTTCGCGTGCACGGATCCGGTGTCGCCGTAGCGCGCTCGGAGCGCTTCCGCGACGCCCGGTTCCACGGAGCGGGAGCCGCAGCCGGGCCGATGAGCGGGAAGTCCGTCGCCGAGCCGGTCAAGGCCGGTCAGGGCGCGCCAATCGGCCGTGCTCCATCCCTCGGTTCGTCCCGTCTCTGCGTCGCGCTCCAGCCGTATCAGCGTGGGGACCGTCGCGATGTCCATGCGGAACGAATGTTCCAGGTCGCGGTCGTCCACCGTGGCCAGGGAGGTGGGGAGAAAGGCGTCGTCGTCCTGCCAGTACACATCGAGCGGACGGCCCGCCGCCGCGATCTGCGCGAGCACCGGTGCGACGAGATGACAGGTCTCGCAGTCGTCCTTGACGACCGCGACGAAGCGGGGCGGGGGTGGCGTGGCAGTCCTCGCGGTTGTTGGATGAATCCGGCGATTTCACCCGAAGATGCCATGCCGGCCCTTCCGGCACAACGACGCCCCCCGGAACGGGCGGAGGCCGGAGCGGGCGCCCACACGCACCCACGCCGACCTCCTCTCCGCCGGCCGCCGAAGCGACGCGGCGGTGGTTCCCGCCGACTACCCGAGCCAGTAGCTCAGCTTGAGCATGAGCACGTCCTCGCCGGGCTGTTGGAGAAGGGTGTCGAGATCGTCGCGGAAGGAGAAATCGCCGGTCGGGGCGTAGTGGTTCCGTCCCTGCGACCAGACCAGGAAGAGCGCGGACCCGGGCTGGTATTCCCAGCGCAGCACCACGTTCGAGCGGAACTGCTTGAAGTTGAAATCGGGGTTGCGGAAGGACTCGGACACGCCATCGCCGTCGATGTCGGCCAGGAGGTTGCCATCGTCTCCGTCCGTGGTCCCCACACCGGCGAAGCGGTCCTCGTAGGCCTGCGCGCGCGAGTCCGTGATGCGCTTGAACGCACCGTAGTCGGCTGCCGATACGAAGGGCTGCGCGTAGATCTGCAGCGACAGGTTGGGCGAGAAGGTCCAGTCCGCCCGCGCGGTGATTCCGGCGGTCGTCTGTGAGAGTTCGGCGAAGACATAGTTGGGCGCCTCCGCTCCAAAGCGTCCGACCCACTGCAGGTCTTCATTCCGCCAGTTGACGAAGGGACCCGCAGTCAGGGTCGCACGCGGCGACGGGCGCCAGCGCAGGTTGGCGTCGGCCCCGTAGCTCCAGGATCCGCTTTCCGGCCGGCGCTGCCAGTTGTTCCCGACCTCCAATTGCAGCTGTTTGCGGGAATCCGACCAGAATCCGAACCAGCCTCCCCACGAGTGGTCCCGCAGCAGCATGGGGCCACCGCGCAACATCGTGTTCGACAGGCCGTCCGACTGTCTCATGACGCCCGCGTAGCCACCCCAGAAGTTGTTGAGGGTAAGGCTGCCGCTGACGTTCGCGCCCTTCGAGTATGGCTCTCCTCCGAAGCTGTAGGGCGTCCAGGTGTTGAAGTTGAGGTTCCAGCGCTGGAGGTGCTCGGTTGGCCGGAAGTGCTGGTAGCCCACCCAGACGAACGGCGCCACGAAGTCCCCTTCGCGCATGAAGCCGAGATCGTTGGAATCGAAGCCGGGTGAGCGGGCCATCGCTCCGGTCGCGAAACGCCAGTAGCCCCCGGAGATCTTGGCCAGGGTGGCCGAGCCCGCCCAGCCGCCGAGCGAGGTGCGCGTCGGGTCGTACTCGACGTGTGCCGCGTCGGGGCGCTGGAAATAGCGGGCCGGGGAGCGCTGGGTACGGGCGATCGCGTCCGCCGAGCCCCTGACGGTGGAGCCGAGCAGGTAGCCCGAGACGATGAAGCGATCGTTGCCGAAACGGTGGCGGGCGTCGATTCCTCCCGTGTATGCGCCGCTGTGCAGACTGAGCGCGCCGGCCGCGGCCGGGTCGCGCCGCGTCCACGTGGAGATCATTCCCACCGCGCTCTTGCCCTCGCGGAAATCCCTGCTTACCCGCGCCATCCCGTACTGGGCGCCTGGCTCGACCACCTGGTCGCCTGTTGCGCCTGTGTCGGTGGCGAGTAGAGCCTCCTCCTGTCCGGTAAGCGCCTGGAGCACCCCGAGCGACCAGCCGGAGCGGGTCTTGCCCGAGAGCTTCATCGCTCCGAGGATGCGAGTCCTGTCGGGTGCGTCGAAGTAGCCGGACGACTGAACGCGCCCCTGAGGTGGCCGACCGATGCGCCGGGAGTAGAAGAGACCTTCGCTGGCCATGTCCCCGTCTCCCTCGGAGAATCGAAACGAGAAGATGCCGGAGCCCTCCACGAAGAAGGGACGACGCTCCGGAAAGAAGGTCTCGAACGCGGTCAGGTTGACCTGCGCCGGATCGGCCTCCACCTGCCCGAAGTCGGGGTTTATGGTGACGTCCAGGGTGAGGTCGGTGGTGAGGCCGTACTTGACGTCGGCACCTGCGGTCGAGGAGAAATCGGAAGGATCGTGGAAGGGGTCGGCGGCGTTGCCGGGAGCGCTCTCCATTCGAACGAGGGAATAGGGCAGGACCTCGAGCCGCGTCGGAGGCGAGAGGTCGTGCAGCCCCACGAGATCGCCAAACCGTGAGACGAGCGCCCCGTCGCCCCGCGAGATCGGTGCCCACAGACTACGCTCCAGGTGCCTTGCGATGAAGCGCGCGAAGTTGATCCCCCAGGTCTGCTGCGCCGCTCCGTCGAAGCGCAGTTGCGAATAGGGGATGCGAAACTCGGCCGTCCACCCCTGGTCGTCGGTCTGCGTGGCCACATCCCATACCGCATCCCAGGAGTCGTCCTCGTTGGTGTCGTCGAACATGTAGGAATCGTTCTTCACGCCGGCCGGATTGACGCCGAAACGGAATGCCGTGCGCTTGTCGTGATAGCTGTCGATCACCACGTCGACCCAGTCCGAATGAGGTCGCTCGTCGCGCCGCGCCAGACGTGTGACGATCGAATCCGGCGCGGCGTCGAAAGCGCGGATTCCCACGTATATGGCCTCGGCGCCGTAGAGCACCCGGGCTTCGGTGTTCTGGGAGGGCGGCATGCCTTCATTGGGCTCGAAGACCACGAACCCCCGGGCAACCATCGCGGATCCCCAGTCCGCCTCGTCGAGCAAGCCGTCGATCACCGGCGCCGGGCCGCTGATACGGTGCGCTTCCAGTGCCGGCGGGACCGCACGCCCGGCAGCCGCCGATTCGGACCCGCCGCTTTCGATACTTTGGCCCGGGAGGGCCGCCGGTGCTGCCACCGACGCCGTCGCCACAACCGCCACCGCACCCAAACACCCCCGCGTCCCCTTCTCCACCGCACCACACAGTCCCATGTTATTCCCCTCCCCTGTGCCGACCCCTCCCGGGCCCAGGCTCATTCTTTTTTTCAGGTCTTGTTGCCGCGGGCCCGGTGCTTTCCGGCTACCCGGACCGGCGGTCACCGTGCTTGACGAGAGGAGACTCCGAAAAGTTGCATGAGCCCATTCGAGTCCGGCCGCGCTTCTTCAAGGCGCATGGCCACGGGAACGACTACCTGGTCTTTGAACAGGGGGACGGTCCCCTGCTCACCCCGGTTCAGATCCGGCGAATCTGTCACCCCCACCGCGGCCCCGGAGCCGATGGTCTTGTGGTGGTGGAGAGTGCGCGGATGGACGCGCCGGCCGGACTGCGCATGTTCAACCCCGACGGACGCGAATTCGAGCGCAGCGGCAATGGACTCCGCATCGCGGGTGTGTATCTGGCGCGCGCGGGGCGGAGGGGCCCCGAGCCGTTTCCGGTGGAGGTCTGCGGAGACGAGGTATGGCTGGACGTGTCGGGCCCGGATGCGGACGGCCTGTGGGACGTGAGCGCGGATATGGGCCGGGTGGAGTTTCCCACCGGGCCACCGTTCCTGGCCGCGGGGCGGTTGGGCGAGGGAGGCGCCGTCTCGCTGCGGCTTTCCAAACCCGGCGGCGGACAGGCGCTCGTCGAGGTGATGCCGGTTTCCGTCGGCAATCCCCACGCGGTGGCGATCCGGGAGAGCTGGAGCCGACGGGAGGTCGAGCACTACGGGCCGCTGATCGCCGCGCACGCGGCGTTTCCGCGTGGCACCAACGTCCAGTTTGCCGAGTCGGCCATCGGCGGGAGGATCGCGATCCTGATCTGGGAGCGGGGTGTGGGGGCGACATCCGCGTCCGGCACCTCGGCGTGCGCGGCGGTCGCCGCGGCGGTGAAGTCCGGGCTCGTGCCCGGTGGAAGGACGACCGTCCTGATGGAGGGTGGTGAAATGGACGTGGAGCTTGGTGGGGATTGGTCGGCGCGCCTGCGTGGCCCGGTCGAGGAGGTGTGCACCGGAGAGCTCACGGCGGCCTTTCTGGCCGGAGGCAGCCGCGAGCGGGGAGGCAAGTCCGGCTGAGGCGCCGCGAACCGGGCGCCCGCGACGCGCCGGACGGGCTACGTACGTACTCGAATGAGCAGTATGATCCCGACCGCCAGAAAGAGGATGTTGGGTGACCACGCCGCCCAGAGCGGAGACAGTCCTCCTGTGGCACCGATGGCTCCGAAGAGCCTCATCAGGAGTATGTACAGGAGCGTGGAGCCGAGCGAGACTCCAACGCCGACGGCGGGTCCGCCCTTTTCGACGGTGGTCGCCAGGGGGGCGCCGAAGACGATGATGACCAGCAAAGCCGCCGGAATGGCGAGCTTCTGTTCCTTCTTGACGAGAAGCTCACCCGGGTCCCCTCCGGAGCGGTGAACCGCCGCCGCTCTCCGCCCGAGTTCCCGATAGCCCATCTCCTCCTCGTCGGGGGGGTCGTCGAGCAGTTCCTCCGGTGACACGGTGAGTCGCACGGGCCGGTACCGGTCGAAGGAGTACGAGGTCTCCCGGCCCTCGGGGTGGATCACCCGCAGGTAGCCCTGATGCAGGGTCCAGCTGTCGTCGGCGAAGTATGCCTGATCCGCCCAGACGTGCCGCAGCGAGCCGTCGGCGTCGATGCTCTCGACGAGGACTCCGTCCATGGAGTTCGTAGTGGTGAACAGCTGCTGGACGCTCAGGGTCTCGTCGGACTCGGTCTGGTAGACGAAGTCGTGGCGCCACTCCCGGCGCAGTTCGCGTTCCCCGAATATCTCGGCTGCCCTGCGGTTGGATCCGGGCACGATCGCGCCCAGAAAGAAGGCCGCACCCGTCAGAACCGCGCCGACGGGCCAGATCGGGGCGACAAGACGGTGGAAGGAGATGCCCCCGGCCTTCGCGGCCTGGATTTCGCGGTGGACCGTCATGGAATGCACCGTGAAGACCGCCGCGATAAGCGCGGCGACCGGTGCCGACCAGAGCATGAAATGGGGGTACATGTACAAGTAGCCGTGCGCGATGTCCACGACCGTCAGACCGCGATCCAGGAATCGTCCCTGCCGCTCGGAGAGGTCGCCGAGAACGAAGAGGATGGGGACACTCAGGGCGAATACGGCGAAAAGCCACATGAACGTGAGGGCCACCATGCGGTCCAGGATGCGCATCAGGCCGACCTTCCTCGGCCCCCGAACACGGTCCGGGCCAACCGCCTCGCAGCCAGCCAGAGGTCGCGCCAGCCGCTGTCGCGGGAAGATGCGATCCACCTGCCCATGCGGGACACCATGAGCGCCCCGATCACCAGGAAGACCAGGTTGGGGGCCCACATGGTCCAGAACGGCGCCGCGAGGGCACGGTCCGCCCAGTCCTCGCCCGTGGTCAAGCCGTACTGGTAGACGCCGATGACCGTGGCGGAGACGACGATCACCATGCTGATGCCGCCGCGGGGGAAGCGAATGCCGACGGGCATTCCGATGAGAACGAAGATCATGCAGGCGCTGGCGATCACGAGTTTCTTGTGGATCTCGACGCCGTACTGGCTTGCCCGCTTCCGCAGAGCTGCCGTGCGGGCCGTGTGTGTGCGCGCGGTCAGCGCAACCGTCCGTGAGAGGTCGTCGGACGGGACCATGCTGCCCCGGGTTCCCATCAACGACTTGGCGAACCCGATGTTGTCGCCCTGGGCCGAGTCTGCGGCCGGACCGGTTCCGAGCGCCCGCTCCACGGCCCGTATCGTTTGCCTGCGCGAGTCCTGCCGGATCGAGTCGAGAGCCAGACGCTTGGCCTGGGCGGAGTCGCGCAGGAGCGCGATGGACATCTCACGGTCGGTGCGTTGCTCCCCGCCCATGTCCTGGAACACGTCCCCCACGCCACGAAGCACGTACAACTGTTCGTCGAAGCCCGTCCGCTGGAATACCCCGACCTCCCCGCTCCCCACCTCGTACACCTGGCCATCGTGGAGCCGGAGGTGAAGGTCCGTGTATGTGTTGTTGAGATCCATCTTGCCGCGCGTTGCGTACGTCGTGCGCCGGACCCCCTGCCGGCTCATATCATAGATCACGACTTCGGTGAGTTCGGCCGACACGGGATCGATTTCGTCCACCCTCAGAAAGTAGGGACCCAGCCCGTTCTCTCCTTCGATAAGGTTGACCACGCGCTCGCGGAGTTGGAAGGTGGGACTCTTCTGGCGAATGGAATTGCGGAGGTTCTTGAGCCGATGGTTCGCCTCCGGAAGCACGAAGTCGTTGAATGTGTAGGTGATGCCGGTCAGAAGCGTACCGAGGAGAAGCACTGGAATGAAGAGTTTGCGAGGCCGTACGCCGCTGGCGGACATCGCGACGATCTCGCTCGCGGATGCCAGTTCGCTGAACGTATAGAGCACTGCCGGGAGGACGGCTATGGGAAGGCTCAGCGCCACGGTGTGGGGAAACGATAGGATAAGGGCTTCGAGGATGATCTCGGTTGGCAGCCCCTTGCCGACCAGATCCTCCAGCAACCGGGTCACCGTGTTCAGATAGAGCAGGCCGGTCACAAGGCTGAAGGTGAACAGGAGCGGAACCAGGTGTGAGCGAATCAGGTAGCGCGTAAGAATGGTCATGGTCGGCTGGACTCGAGCTTTGAAGCCGCTTCCTTCGATGGGCGCCCCTTGGACTCCCGTCGACCTCCGGTTGGTTGTTCCGCTCGTCGGCGACCCGTGGGTTTCAACGGCCTGAACCATGAAATGTAACCGATCAGGTGGGAGTTCCCGGCGCCGCGAGTCCAGGCCGCGGCGGATCCCCGGGCGAGCCCGTGGGACGGCGCTCCTCCATGCCGGCAGAGGCCGCGGCCTGGCCTCCGCGGCCGCAATCGGGATGCTGCTGGCGCCGATTGGCGGAGCCGCTGCCCAACAGGAACGCGGGCCGCCTCTCGCGGACACGCTCCTGTGGATCATCCCGCAGCTGCGGCCGCCCCTTCAATCCCTCCTGTCACCGCCCGCGCCGGAGCCGCCCGCGGTGAGGCTGGGCCTTGCGCGCGTCCCGGTTGCGCGCTTCGGGTGGGCCCTGAACACTCCCTCCCCGCTTCCTGGCGGCGTACCCGGGATGCCGGTCTCGCTGCGACTGCCCGGACGGCCCGACTGGGACGAGGAGCCGCTGGCGCGGCTGGGTACGCTCGGGCGCACGATCGGATTCGCGGATGTTCCGCCGCCGCGCCCGCGCTCGCTGCCCGGCCGGCGCGGCGCTGATCCCGTCCGTTTCCAGAACGAATTCGCCGATCTGGGCTTCTCATTGCGTGGAAGCGGCCAGTTCGGCGGCGACTGGACACAGTTCCGTCCCTGCGACGAAACGGTGCAGGTGACCTGCGAACTCCCGGTGTTGCCGCAGCTCAACCCGGACATCCAGTTCGCCGCGAGCGCCGACGGCACGATCACGAATCGCATCCTTGTCGATGTCGACTACGATCAGACCCGCGAGTTTCAGGGGGCGAACCGGGTGAACATTCACTACCAGGGACTGCCCGGAGAGGTGCTTCAGCGGTTCGAGGTTGGGGATGTGCGGCTGGATCTGCCCCCGTCCCGTTTCCTGCGCGAAGGCGTTCCCGCGGGCAACTTCGGCTTCCAGGCCGCATTGAAGGCGGGCCCCGTCGACATCCAGTCGGTGTGGGCGCAGCAGAGCGGCGAAGTGACCTCGAGACGGTTTCGCCTGGAGGGGTCGGGCGGAGGCTTTTCCCGAACCGACACGCTCGTCATCGACGACGCCGACTACGTGGACGGCCAGTTCTTCTTTCTCTTCGACCCCGTGTTGCTTCCGGAATTCCCGCACGTCGACGCACTCGCCCTGACGCCGGCGGACGCTCCGCCCGAGGTGGCGCCGGGGAGCGATCCGATTCAGCTGTACCGTTCCGAAATCGATCTGTACGCGCGCCAGCAGGTGGAGGGCTACATACAGGCTGACGCGCACGCCGGGCTCGGAGCGGACTCGGTCGCCGAATCGGCCTGGTTTCGGTACCTGCAACCGGGCCAGGACTACGTGGTTCATCCCAGCGGTCTGTGGCTCGCGCTGCGGTCTCCGCTGAGTCCGGGCGAGATCCTGGCGGTCACCTACGTCACGGCCGCCGGAGACACGATCGGCACCTACAATCCGGAGCGCGTCTACCGCGCCGGCGAGAGGCCCCGGCTGCGACTCCTGAAGGCTTCTTCGGCCCAGCACCAGCCCGGCAGGCCCACCTGGCGCACCGAGATGCACCAGGTCTATCGGGTGTCGTCTTCCGGTGACGTGGATCCCGGTTCGGTCGACCTGACCCTGTCGCTCGGCGAGGAAAGCGCGGGCCGAACGTTTGCACGCCGCCCCAACGGTGACGACCTGACCTACCTGCGCCTTTTCGGTCTCGACGAGGAGTCGCCGAAGGACCGCCTGGACCAGTCGCAGATCTACCGGCCCGCACTCGACTCGTTCGAGGATCAGCCGCCCGTGTCGGGGACCTTCATCGTGTTCCCGACGCTGGAGCCGTTTGCAAGTCCGCCTCCACTGCGCGGTCTGGCGATCGATTCGGTTGAGGTCGCGAGGATCCTCGGGGCCAACCGCAACGAGCGCATCTACCGGGATCCCGATCCGTTCGAGCGTGAGAACGGGGGGGTGTTCCGTCTGAACCTGTCCTACCAGGTCACGGGCGAGGGATTGCTGTCGTCGTTCGCCCTGGGAGCCATCGGCATCCGGGAGGACACGGAGCGCGTGACGCTGGGCGAGCGTCCCCTGTTGCGTGACGTGGACTATGTGATCGACTACGACGTCGGGCAGCTGACGCTGGTGAACCCGGATGCGCTGCTGGCTGCCAACCCGGGTCGCGTGCTGGAGGTGTCCTGGGAACAGCGCAGCTTCTTCCAGGTGGCGCCGACCTCCGTCTTCGGGGTCAATGCGCGCTACGATCTGGGCGGTTACGGAGCCATCAACCTCGTGGGCCTGTACCAGAGCGAGGACGAGCTGGTGCGGCGTCCCCAGCTCGGTGTGGAGGCCGGGGCGGTCGGGCTGGGGGGGATGAGCGCTACCGTGAACCTGGACGCACCGGTGCTGACCCGCGTGCTGAATGCGATTCCCGGGCTCGATGCAGGGTCCGAGTCGTCCGTGCACCTCTCGGGAGAGACAGCGGCATCGCTGCCGAATCCGAACACGCAGGGTGCCGTGTACGTGGACGACTACGACGGAGTGAACGCACGGCCGCTGTCGGTGCAGAGTAAGGAGTGGCGTCGCGGCAGCCGTCCGACGGCTCGCGACGGCGCGGAAGACGCGCTGCCCCCGATCATGTCGCCCGAAACGGTGGCTTCGCTCACCTGGCAGCACACCTGGATCGACGAGGGTGCGGGCGGAGACAGCCTGGGGGTCTTTCAGGGTTTCAACCCCAGCGCGGACATCGACCGTCAGATCAGGATCACGGGCAGCGCGATCCGCGAACCGGGTCTCTTTGTGCGCTTCCAGCCTGAAAGCGGCGACGACGAGGGCCCGGGGGGGTGGGCATCGATGACGACGGTGCTGAGCCCCACCGGCACCGATCTGACCAAGAGCGACTTCGTCGAATTCTATGTCCGGGACGGCGACTTCCTCCACCTCGTACTCGATCTCGGCATCGTGAGCGAAGACGCGTTCTTCGTCGACACGGTCGGCGCAGTGAACGGAGTGAAGCCGATCGTGCACGTGCCGTGGGGGCAGGGAATCCTCGATCAGGAGGCCGATCCCCGGCGCGGCGAGGTTTGGGGCAGGCTTGCCGACGGGAGGGGCGTGTGGGTCGAGGACTGCTTTGCCGAGCGAGGACGGGTCTATCGGCTGGGTGACCCGAACGCGAACTGCACGCGGGGCAACGGCCGGCCCGATACGGAGGACCTGGACGAAGACGGCAACCTCGACACGCTGGAGCGCTATCGACGCTTCGTGGTGTCGCTGGACGGGTCGTCTCCGTATCTCGTTCGGGACAGGGAAGAGACCGGCACCGCCTTTCGGCTCTACCGGGTCCCTCTGCGACATCCAGCCGGAATCGACGTCGGTGGGGCGATTACCGACGCGGAGTTGCGTGCGGTGCGCCACCTCCGCATCACCGTGGCCGGCAAACGCCGTGATTCCTTCGTTCTGGCACGCATGGGGATTGTGGGATCGACCTGGATCAAGCGTTCGCTTACCGGCGTGCTGACCGGGCTGGGCGGGGACACCGCGTCGGTTCACGGACGCGTTGAGGTAGGCCCCGTGTCGAAGCTCACGGCCGGGGACGCGTACACGTCTCCGCCCGGGGTCATCGAACAGCTGGACGATCCCACGATCGCTTTTGGAGGGCAGGGAGTCGAATTCAACGAGCGCTCCCTGTCCGTGGGGTTCTCGGACCTTCTTCCCGGGGACCGGGTCGAGGTGTACAACCGGTTCCCGCAACGACCGCGGGACTTCCTGTCCTATCGGGAAGCGCGCTTGTGGGCTGTCGCCGCCAGAGGCGATTTCGGACTGCAGTTGCCCGTCTATTTCTTCGTCAAGTTCGGGACCGACGACGGCAACTTCTATATGTACCGGACTCGTCTGGATCCCGCCGACTCACGGGGCAGGGTCGCCGAGGAAGACTGGTTGCCGGAGGTCGTCATCCGTTTCGACGAGTGGCTCACGTTGCGGCGGCAGGCCGAGGAACACCTCATTCTGGAGCCGAGGCTGCCGGGAGACCCGCCACTGGAGCTGTGGTCGAGGGATTCCACCTACGCGGTGGTGTTGCAGGACAGGGGCCGCGCGCCCAACCTCGCGTCGGTACGCGAGATCAGCCTGGGCGTGATGAACGAGTCCGGCATGCCGATTGCGGGGGAGGTCTGGGTCGATGAACTCCGTCTTGCGAACGGAATACGGGACGCGGGCCTGGTGTCGGCCATCGACGCCGAGGTGCGAGGCGGCGAGTTCCTGGAGTCCCGTGCCTCATTCCGGCAAAGGGGCGGTTATTTTCGCCAACTCCAGTCCGGGCCGACCTTCCAGAACGACCGTACGCTCGACGTCCAGGCCACAATGCAACTGGCGCGCTTCGCACCGGAGTCCTGGGGCCTGGAAGCGCCGCTTTCGTTCACGCACGAGCAGGAAGACCAGGCTCCCATCTTCCTGGGACGCAGCGATGTCCGCGCCGACCGGCTGGAGGGATTGCGGCAGCCGGGATTCAGCCGCACGCGGATGGACATATCGCTGCGCCGCCGGAGCGGGGAGGGGGGCGGCGGTCCGTGGAATACGCTGCTGGACGGCCTTGATGTGCGGGCCGGGATGGTGCGTACCACCCTGAGCACGATCACCACGGAGAGCGACGGATCGGGAGTGGACGCCTTCGTCGGCTACTCGGCAACTCCGGCCCGGCGCGAACTCCCGCTCTTCCCCGGAGTGGTGGGTGCGGCATTGCGCGCCATTCTCCCGTCGTTCCTGGACGAGCGGATCGCCGGCGCCCGACTTCGGTGGACCCCCGAGAGTCTGGGCTTCACGGGCGAACTGCTCAACCGCGATCTCGGCACCTTGCGCTTCGACGGGATCATTCGACGCCCCGACGACTCCCTGGCCGTGGCCACACGCGCACCCCGCGAGTTGGTGACCGCTTCGGCGAGGATCGGATTCCGCCCGGTGGAGTCGCTCGCCGTATCGGCGGACCTGCTGAGCGGAAGGGATCTTCTGGCTTTGGAGGATCTGACAACCGACGACCAGCGGCAGAGCCTGCTGGCCGCCGAACGCCGACGTGTGGCCGGCGTCGACCTGGGATGGGAGGTGAATCGTCACCTGCGCACCCGGTTGGTGTATCAGCCGCGGCTGACGGACTGGGCCAGGACCAACGTCCAGGTGACCACCATCTACGTTTCCGAGCGCAACGCCGATCTGATCGAGACTCGCGGCGCCGGTCGCGATTCGGCGCTGGTGCTGCTGCGCAACGTGGACGGGCAACGAAATCTGATCGCAAGCCTGTCCGTCGATCCCGGCCGCATGGTGGCGGATGAATCGGGTGGAGACACCGGGGCTCGGCGATTCGCCCGAGCTTTCGATCCTCTTTCCTTTACTTACTCCAATGGCCTTACGTCGCGCTTCAATCGAGAACCTGTAAGGCCAAGTGTCATATATGAGTTGGGATGGGGTGGACGTGACGACTTCCTGGCCATCGGAGCCGACACGGCCTCGACACTCAGCGAGCGCGACCGTGTCACGGTTCGGGGTGGAATGCGTTTGCCGGGGTCGACGTCGGTCCGACTGTCGTTCGACCGCGCCCTCAACGAAGCGCTGGACACGCGCTCGGACCGGGAAGATCTCAGACGGGTCTGGCCGGATGTCCGCGCTACGATCGGCCAGGTGAGGATTCCACGATTCCTGACCAGGGTCCTGGAGCGCCTCTCGCTCAGTTCGGGATACCGGAAGGTCACGCGGAGCCTCGCATTCGGCGAGGGGACGTTGCAGGACCGTTTCCGCGAGGACCGCCAGGTCCCCATGTCGCTGACACTGGCTTTCGCCCGCGGCCTGACTCTGGCCTACGAAGGCCGCCTGGACCGGGGCAGCAGCCGCGATCCAACCGGCGACACGAGGCGGGAGGCGGACGCGCACTCCCTGCTCATGACCGCCCTGCTGCGATCCCCGGTGCAGGCGTTCAGGGAGAGGGGTGCTCCGATGCGCGTGACCCTGAGCGTCAGATACGGAGACGAGGTGGAGTGCCGGATACCGAATCCGGACAGTCCGTGCGTGGCGTTCATCGATCAGCTGGAGCGGGATGTCGCATTGGCGCTCGACTCTACGGTACGGGACTTCCAGCTGGGAATCCGGCTGCGGTACCTGGATCGTCGCTCCTTCGTGGGCCAGCGGGCGGGATCGACCCAGTTTCAACTCAACGTCTTCGGCCACTTCCTGCTCACATCCGATCTTCTTCGCCGTCCCTCCTGAGCCGAACCGGCGGGTCGCGCCGCTCCCATTGCGTGCGTCGCGGGCGCCGATTGTCCCATCCAACTATGGAAACGCCCCCGAGAGCGGGTGACCGTGGGATCCGGGCGAATGCCCCGGCGCGTATCTCATTACGGGGAGGCAACGGTGACGGAGGGAGAGAAGAAGAGCATGCTGCGTGCCGCGCTGCTCCTGGCCGGCGCGGCTCTGGTGCGGTTTCTGGTCTTTGCGCCTGCGCCGGTGGAGCCGCCACTCGCGGATCGGCCGTCGATCGCGGACAGCCTGTTGGCAGCGGGCGATTCCGCGGTGGAAGCGAAGGCCCGTCGTAGCCGGCCATTGGCCGCCGGAGAGACGATCGACCCCAACGTGGCATCGGAGGAGGAACTGGACCGGCTGCCCGGAGTGGGCGCGTCCAAGGCGATGCGCATCGTGCAGGATCGCCAGCAGAATGGTCCGTTCACCCGCCCTGAGGATCTGGCGCGCGTTCCCGGACTGGGGGTCAGGTCGGTGGAGCGGCTCAGGCCCTTCCTGCGCGTGGCAGTCTCGGGAGCCAGCCCCGTTGCCAGAGGGGCGGGACCGGAAACATCGCGTCGCGCGGCGGCCTCCGCCGGCGGTACGCGTGGCCCCTCATCCAGCGCGGAATCGATCGACCTGAACCGCGCGACGGCTACCGAACTCCAGACGCTTCCTGGAATCGGTCCGGTGACGGCTGAACGAATCATAGCCTTCCGCAACGAGAACGGCCGTTTCGTGGATGTCTCGGAGCTGACCGCAGTGCCTGGCGTGGGACCCAGGACACTTGCCCGCATTGCTCCGCTGGTGACCGCCAGATGACCGGCGGGAAGCAAACCGGGACTCCCGGGCTGGAGCGCCTGCTGCGAGAGCTGGTCGGCCGTGGCGCGTCGGATCTCCACCTCACGGTTGGCCAGCGCCCAACGCTGCGGATAGATGGCACCCTGAGGGAGCTGGAGGAGACTGCCGTTCTCGTTTCCGCAGACACGGAGGGGCTGGCGGCGGCATTGCTGACGACCGATCAGCGACGGCGATTCGACGAAGAGCACGATCTGGACTTTGCGTTCGATGTGCCGGGTCTGGCTCGATTCCGCGGCAACTGCTCTCGGCAGCGCGGCCGGATCGCTCTGGCACTGAGACACATACCTCATCGGGTCGAGTCGCTGGAGGAGCTGGGTCTCCCGCCGATCTTAAGTCGTCTTGCCGCGCGCCCACGAGGCCTCGTGCTGGTCACCGGGCCGACGGGGTCCGGCAAGTCGACGACGCTGGCCGCAATGGTGGATCTGATCAATCGGCGGCGATGTGGTCATGTCATCACCATCGAAGACCCCATCGAGTTTCTCCATCCACACCGCCGCTGCATCGTCAACCAGCGGGAGGTGGGGGGCGACACGCATTCCTTCGCGACCGGCCTGAAATACTCGCTGCGACAGGATCCGGATGTGATCCTGGTTGGCGAGATGAGGGATGCCGAGACCATGGGCGCCGCGCTGACCATCGCCGAGACGGGCCATCTGGTCCTCTCGACCCTCCATACCAATTCGGCCGCGGACTCGGTCAACCGCGTGGTGGACGCGTTTCCGGCACACAGCCAGCAACAGGTACGCACGCAACTGGCGTCGGTGCTGGAGGGTGTCGTGACGCAGATACTGCTCCCGCGCGCCCTGGGAAGCGGCAGGGCGGTGGCGACCGAGGTCCTGGTCTGTACGGACGCGATACGCGCAGTGATCCGGGACGAGAAGGTGCACCAGATCAGGTCCCTCATGGAGGCCGGGAGAAGACATGGAATGCAGACCATGAACGATTCGCTCGCGCGCCTCTACCTCAACGGGGAAGTCCGGCTCGAGGCGGCGCTCGGGAGCAGCTCGGATCCCGCCGCGCTCCTCCGGTTCGTGGGAGAGCCCGCCCCGGACGGATTCGACGAGCAGGGTATCCCCGGGTGACACGTCTGAAGCGCGTATCAACGCGCGAGGTGGCGGTATTCGTCCGCCTGTTCGCCACCATGATCAGCGCGGGGCTGCCGCTCCTTCAATCCCTGAATCTGCTCGCCCGCCAAACCGGACACCGTTACTTCCGCGGCGTGATCCGTTCCATGGTGTCGGCGGTCGAGTCCGGGCACACGCTCGCCGGAGCCATGCGCCAGCACAGCAGCGTATTTCCGGAATTGGCGGTGAGCATGGTCGAGGCCGGAGAGACGGCGGGCGCCCTGGACACCATTCTCGGGCGGCTGTCCGATTCCCTGGAGAAAAACCACGCGCTCGGGCGGAAGATCCGGGCGGCAGTGGTCTATCCCGCCATGATCTTCGCGGTTGCAATCCCGGCCATGATCATCCTGCTGGTGTTCGTGGTACCCACGTTTCAAACCATGTTTGCCTCCGCCGGCGTCCCGCTTCCGCTCCCTACACGCATTGTGATCGCGGCGTCGGAGGTCGCGAAGGGCTACTGGTGGGCGCTGCTCGCGGGTATCGCAGCCGCCGTGTGGGCGGTCGGGCGCCTTTACCGTACCGAGCAGGGCCGGTTCGCGCTGGACCGCCTTGTCCTGTCCATTCCGTTCCTGGGGACACTGTTGCGCAAGGCCGCGGTGGCGCGCTTTACGCGTACTCTGGGTACCCTGGTCACCTCGGGGGTCTCGATTCTGACCGGGCTTGAGGTCACCGCGCGAACCGCCGGGAACAGGGTGATCCACGACGCCGTGATGAAATCGCGGGCCTCTATCGCCGGCGGGGATACGATCGCAGGCCCGCTCGAGGCTTCGGGCGTGTTCATGCCGATGGTCATACGCATGGTGGAGGTGGGGGAGCAGACCGGTGGCCTGGATGAAATGTTGGTGAGGATCGCGGACTTCTATGACCAGGAGGTGGACAGCGCGCTGGAGGCTCTGATCGCGGCGGTCGAACCGGCCATGATCCTGGTCCTGGGTGCGGTTGTCGGAGGCATGATCGTCGCCATGTACCTGCCGATCTTCGACATGATCGCCGCCGTGGGATGAGGGCAGGCCCGGTCCGTCTCCCCGGCATTCGAACGGCGATGCATCCTGGCCGGGCCGCTTCGCTCCGCGTTGCTCCCCGGGCCCGTAGCGCTGCTGCCGGCCCTTCGTCGCGCCTTGCCGGCCCGGCGCCGGTCGGCGAAGCACAGCGACCTCATGGGGTGTGCCTGTGGTTGTTTCGGGGAAGGGGACGGCCCTAGTTTGCCCGGCGCAATCGTCGGCCCCTCATGACGGGGTCGTCGCGACACCAACGAAAGGAGCCCGCCCCGTCATGGACTTCATCCAACAAGGCACCGACTTCCTGACCAGGTATGTCGTCGAGGTCGGCATCCCGGTCGGCGGCGAGAACATCCCGCTAATGGTGATCATTCTGCTCGGGATCGGGACGTACCTGACCCTTCGTCTGGGAGTCCTGCAGGTCCGCCGCCTGGGCCACGGGATCGCGGTGGCCTCCGGGAAGTACGATGACCCGGACGACGAGGGCGACGTCACCCATTTCCAGGCACTCACCACGGCGCTGTCGGCGACCGTCGGAATCGGGAACATCGCCGGGGTTGCGCTCGCGATCCACTGGGGCGGCCCCGGGGCCCTCTTCTGGATGTGGGTCACGGCGGCACTGGGGATGGCGACCAAGTACTCGGAAGTCACCCTGGCGCAGAAGTACCGGGTCCACGAGGACGAGGGGGAGTGGGCGGGCACCGTTTCCGGCGGGCCCATGTACTATATCGAACGGGGACTGGGGCCGAACTGGAAGTGGATGGCGATCTTCTTCGCCGTCCTTCTCGGCATCACCGCCTTCCTGACGGGCAACGGCGTTCAGGCCAACACGGTCGCCGACAACCTGGAGACCCAGTTCAGCATTCCGACCTGGGTCAGCGGACTGGTGACGTCGGGGATTGTCGCGGCCGTCATCCTGGGCGGAATCTCGCGGATCGGCCGGGTGACTTCGGTGCTGGCGCCGGTGATGGCGGTCGTCTACGTCCTGGGGGCGCTGATCGTGATCTTCATGAACATCGGCGAAGTCGCGCCGACGTTCGGGCTGATCTTCCGCGAAGCCTTCAACCCGACCGCCGGCGTGGCGGGGACGGGGGTGGGCGCGTTCCTGGTGACCTTGATGTACGGGGTCCGGCGCGGGCTTTTCTCCAACGAAGCCGGTCAGGGGTCGGCGCCGATCGCGCACTCGGCGGCCAAGACCGACGAGCCGGTGTCGGAGGGGGTCGTGGCGCTGCTGGAGCCCTTCATCGACACCATCATCATCTGCACCATGACCGGGATGCTGATCATCATGACCGGGGTCTGGCACGACCGCTTCGAGACCGAGATCACGCTGAGCGGCGGCGACCTTTCCTACCGCGCGGTACAGGTGGATGGGGGCTACGCCGACTTGACGCCGGCCGCTCCGATCCGGATCGACGTCGGTGAGCACGCAGCCACCGGGCCCGACGACCCGCAGATCTCGTGGCACGAGGTGCCCGTGCCGATGCTCTACGTGGACGAGGCGCAGACGCAGCCGTTCAGCGGCGTGATCGATCCCGCGGCGGGCACCGCCACCGGCGACGACGGGCAGACGTACACCTCGCTCCACGGGATGGCGGTGGAGAGCGGGGCGCCGCTCACCATGGCAGCCTTCCGCCGCGGCCTGGCGCCGCTGGGCGACTGGGGACACTACATCGTGGTGATCTCGGTGCTGCTCTTCGGGATCTCGACGGCAATCGCGTGGAGCTACTACGGCGACCGCTGCGCCAACTACCTGTTCGGGGCGCGCGCGTTGATCCCGTACAAGGTCGTCTTCGTGATGATGCACTTCGTCGGTGCGGTTCTGCCGCTCAGCGTGATCTGGGCCATCGGCGACGTGTTCCTCGCGATCGTGATCTGGCCCAACCTGATCGCGCTCGGACTCCTGGCACCCAAGGTGGTCGAGATGACCCGCGACTACTTCGAGCGCAAGCCGTGGGTGGCGAAGTAGACTCCGCTCAGTGCTCCGGCCGGTCCAATACGCGGGCCGGCTGGAGCGCCTCGCGGCCGTAGCGGTCGCGGACCTGGTCGACGGCACGCGCGATGCTCCGGTCGCGTTCCGTTTCCAGCTCCGGTCCCTCGCCGAAGAGGTCGATCTGCGTGGAAGGCGCCTGCCGAACCAGGTTGGACAGACCGACCCCCAGCAACCGCACCCCCGTTCTTCGCCGGTGCCGGAGCCGGTGGAGCAGGGAAGTGGCGGCGGCGAAGATGACCCGGTCGGTCTCGACTCCCTCCGGCAGTGTGTTTCCCGCCTGTCGAGTCCGGAAGTCGTGGTCGCGGATCTTGACGGTCACGGTCCGGGCCCGCAGTTCGCGTCCACGCAGCGCGCTTGCGACCGAAGCGCTGAGCTTCAGCAGCCGGCGTTCAAGCTCCTCGTCGTCGTCGACGTCGGTGAAGAACGTCCGTTCGGAACTGATCGACTTGCGGCGGCCGGTGGCGTCCACCTCACTTGCGTCGATCCCGCGCGCCCGCTCCCACAGCCACGCTCCTCGGGCCGGGCCGAACCAGCGCGCGAGCCACTCGCGTTCCACGGCGGCCGCATCCGCCACCGTGCGCAGGCCCTTCTGCGCCAGCTGCCGCAGGAATGCGGGTCCGATCCCCGGCAGGTCGGACAGGCGAAACCGTGCCATGAACGAAGCTTCCTCACCCGGCGGCACGACATGGACTCCGTCGGGCTTGGCCAGTCGCGTGGCGACCTTCGCCACGACACGCTGCGTGCCCCCTCCCAGCGACACGGCGATGCCCGTGCTTTCCCGCACCTCCCGCCGGATGCGATCCGCGGTCACCGCGAGATCTTCGCTCCCGAGCATCCTCTCGGTGCCCGTGAGATCCAGGTAGAATTCGTCGATGGACGCTGCCTGAACCACCGGGGACAGATCGCGCAGCACGCCTCCGACCGCGCGGCTGCGTTCCACGCACGCCCCACGGGGCACGGGGACCACGACCGCCCGCGGGCAGAGTTGCAGCGCCCTCCTGGTGGGCATCCCCGAGCGAACACCGAAGTCGCGCGCCGCATACGAGGCCGAGGTGATGACGCCGCGATTGCTCCGTCCACCAACGAGAAGCAGGGGCTCCCGGCCCGCGCCATCCGGGTCTTCCAGCCGTGCCACCTGAACAAAAAACATGTCACAGTCCACGAGAAGAATCCGTCTGGGACCTTGCGGGGACATCCTGCTTTTGGACACGTTCCAACCTTCCACGCTACGTGCTCCGTGAGGCCGGGCGCGCCGGCCCGAACCCCGGCGGCGTTGCGGCCCGCGCGCACCCACGAATAGTAACCACGCTCAGGAGATGCCGACGATGGCCTACCCCTTTCAGCTACCGGATCTGGACTACGCCCACGATGCGCTCGAACCGCACATCGACGCCCGAACGATGGAGATCCATCACGGGAAACACCACGCCGCCTATACCGCCAACCTGAACGCGGCCCTCGCCGGCCACCCCGCCCTTCACGGCAAGTCCGCCGACGAGCTCGTCAGCGACCTTTCCGCGATCCCCGAGGGGATTCGTGCCGCAGTCCGGAACAACGGCGGTGGCTATGTGAACCACGGCATGTTCTGGGAACTCATGGCCCCCGGCGGGGCCGCCGAGCCGACCGGTGCGCTGGCCTCGGCCATCGACGCGGCCTTCGGAAGCCTGGAGGAATTCAAGAGTCGCTTCGCGGCCGCCGCGGTTGGGCGCTTCGGTTCCGGTTGGGCGTGGCTGGCGGCCGAAGGAGACGGATCGCTCGAGGTGGTGTCCACTCCAAACCAGGACACGCCCGTCATGGCGGGCAAGACCCCCATTCTGGGTGTCGACGTGTGGGAGCACGCGTACTACCTGAACTACCAGAATCGTCGACCCGACTACGTGGCGGCCTTCTGGAACGTGGTCAACTGGACGGTCGTCGGGGAGAACTACGCGGCTCTATAGCGCTGTTTGCGACCCGAACCTCCGGATCCATGCAAGACGACCTGACCTTCGCCATCGTGGCGTTCACGCAGCTGCTGGTGGTGTACAATCCGCTGAGCGCCATGCCGATGTTCGCGTCGCTGACGGCCGAGGCCGGTCGTGGAGAACGATTCCGCACGGCCTTCGTCGGAGTGCTGACATCGATCGTCGTGCTCGTCGTCTTTGCGTTCGCCGGGCACGCGATCCTCGATTTCTTCGCGATTACCACCGAAGCGTTCCAGATCGCCGCCGGCGTGATCTTCTTCGGAATCGGATCCGACATGCTCCAGGCCAAGCGCTCGCGCGTGAAGACGACACGTCGGGAGCAGGACGAAGCGGCCGATCGCGACAGCCTGGCGATCATCCCGCTCGGCTTGCCCACGCTGGCCGGACCGGGCTCGATGGTAACCGTGATTGCGCTGGCCGGCATCGTCGTGTCGTCATGGGGTCTGGGACCGTGAGGTCGCGACCTGGCCGGGCGGCGGGCAATCCGGACGCGGCCCGGAAGGGTGGACGGCTGCGCGATCAATACATATGTTTCGGCGTAGCGAGCCGACGATGCGATTCAGCCCGGAACTCCGACAGGAGGAAGCGTAGTTGATGGCTCAGTCACGAGGCCGACGGGGCGGTTGTGGGGTGGTGAAACGGTGTCTGCCGGTCTTGCCGCTTGTCGCGATCAGCTTTTCGAGTCCGGTGTCGGGACAGAGCCTGCGGGGCGGGCTCGCGTCGATGCGGGAGCAACACCAGCGGGCCATCGAGTACGACTACACGTTTACGAGGGATGCGGATCACGTAAGGCGCTTCGTCGATCTGGGCCTTCTGGTGCCGCTGCGAGGAAACGACAACTACGTTCTCGACGACGAGGTGTCTTTCGGCTACGCACGCGAGGACGTCCGGATCTTCGTCGAACGGCTGTCTCGCCAGTACCGCAGTGCGTGCGGCGAGGTTCTGGTCGTCACGAGCCTCACAAGGCCCAAGGATCGGCAACCGCGCAACTCGTCGCGCCTGTCGGTCCATCCGACCGGCATGGCCATCGATCTTCGCCGAAGCAACCACCGGCCGTGCCGTGCCTGGCTGGAGGACGTTCTGCTGCACCTCGAGGAGCGCGGCGTGGTGCAGGCGACCTATGAGAGGCGCCCGCCGCACTACCATATCGCAGTGTATACCCGCGAGTATGCGCGCTATGTGCAGCGTATCGAAGCGGAGCGCAGTGTGGCGGCCGATTCCGGGCCGTCGGTGGCGGATGAGGGCCCCATGCCGTCCGTCGTTCGATATGAGGTCCGCTCCGGCGATTCGCTCTGGACGATCGCACAGGCCTACGGGACGACGGTGGACCGGCTGCAGTCGACCAACAGGCTTCGGGGCACGCGCATCTACGCCGGGCAGACCCTGGAAGTGCCGGTCGGTTCCAGGTAGCCGCTCGCGGGTCCATCTCGTCCGGCTTCCTCCGGCTGTCCTCGAGTTGCCGACGCCGCTCGTTCAGATCCGCGGTCGAGGTCCGGACCATTGAGTCGGGTTGACCGGCCTCTGTCCGACCGAAAGCGGCGTGCGCTGGAGCGCATGACCGTCTCGATCGTGATCCCGGTGTACAACGAGCGCGCGACGATCGAAGAGTTGCTGCGGCGGGTGGCCTCCGTGCCGATCGGCAAGGAGGTGATCGTGGTCGACGATGGGTCAAGCGACGGGACGCGGCCGCTGCTGGCGGACCTGCGCGAGCGGGGCCTGATCGACCATCTCGTGCTCCACGACCGCAACACGGGAAAAGGGGCCGCGTTGCGGACGGGCTTCCGGTACGTGACTGCGGATGTCGTGGCGGTGCAGGATGGGGACCTGGAGTATGATCCCGGTGAGATTCCCCGTCTGCTGGGTCCTATCGCCGATGGTAGGGCCGATGCGGTGTATGGATCCCGTTTTCTGGGCGGACCGCACCGCGTCCCGTTCTCCTGGCATGTGCTCGGCAACCGGTTTCTGACGCTGCTCAGCAACCTCCTGACCGGTCTGAACCTGACCGACATGGAAACGTGCCAGAAGCTGGTTCGGAGAGAGCTTCTCCAGTCGCTCCCGCTGACCGTGGACCGCTTCGGCATAGAGCCCGAAATCACCGCCCGGCTGGCCCAGGCCGGGGTCCCCATCTACGAGATGCCGGTCAGCTACGACGGGCGCTCGTATGCCGAGGGCAAGAAGATCGGCTGGAAGGACGGCGTCGCCGCGATCTGGTTCATCCTTCGATGCAACCTCGGGGGGCCGAAGGCGAAGCCCTGGGGGGCCCCGCGCCCCGCCTGGCTGGAGGAAGACGCGGGCGAATAGCGGCCTCTCGGGCAGGATGGCCGATTCCACCATGCCTGCGCCCATCGTTCGGGCCCATACTTCGCGTTGCAACGACGGGCCGCTCAGCTGAAACCGTGACGACGAGCGTCGTTACACAATGTCATGTGGATCATTAATAAAGGACTGTCAGATTATGAAAACAAAAGGCTTTACGCTGATAGAACTATTGATCGTTCTGGTCATTATCGGCATCCTCTCCGCAATCGCGATTCCGCAGTTCTCGGCCACCAGGGAGAAGGCGTATTTCGCTGCAATGAAGTCCGACATTCGGAATCTCGCAGCGCAGCAGGAGCTGTACTACGCGACCCACTACCAGTACACGAGTTCCCTGGCGGACCTGGGATTCGTGTCGTCGGAGGCGGTGACGGTGACGTCTGCGGCCTCGACATCCGGCTGGTCGGCGACCGCGACTCACGATGCTCTGGGAGAGGACAGGGGTTGCGCGATGTACTACGGATCGATCAGTGCACCAACGATCGGCTCGGTCAGTCCCGAAGCCGAAGGTCAGGTCGTATGCACGCCGTGACATCCCATCGTGCCGGAGGGTCGGTTTTCTGGAAGATGGCCGATTCCGCTATTCCAACGCCCGAATCCGCCCGCGTTCTTGCAGATCGTCGATCTGCCGCCAAGTCGAAGGGAAGGACCATGGCCATGAAGAAGGGAGCCACCGGGCGTCGGAGGAGGAGGGACGCGATGTCGAAGAAGAGAGCAACGGGGAATCGGAGTGCCCGATCCGGATACTCGATCATTGAGATCGCGGTTCTGCTGGTTGTGCTGACCGCCATGGCGCCGCCACTCCTCGGCTCGGCACGCAAGCTGCGTACGTCGTTCTACCTGCAGAGATCCCGGGAAGAGGCTGCGAGGCTCTTTGCGGAAGCTCGGTGGGCCGCCGTAGCCCACGGGGGCGCGACCGTGGAGTTGGCGACCGATCCTGCAGGCGGGATCGTCATCAGCGCCGCCGGTGACACGGTAATGGCCGCCAGCCTGGACGAGGGAGGTGTGACGCTGGGGCTCTCGCGGGACCGGGCAACGGCCCGTGTGCGGTTCGGGCCAATGGGACTCGGAATGGTTTCGAGTCAGACGCTGCGCTTTGGACTGGCGGGGGAGGAGCGTCGGCTGGTGCTGTCCTCGCTTGGCCGGGTGTCTCGCCGATGAACAGGTCGGGGGTCTCGATGGTGGAACTGGTGGTTGCAGTGGCGATCGTGAGTGTGGGTGTAGCCGGGGTTGCGTCGCTCACGGCGACGGCTGCCCGCACTCTGGTGCACGCCACCGCGCTGGACGAGGCCCGGGTACAGCTCGAGAGCTTCGTGGATTCGATCATGCTGCACGGAGTCCAGGTGGGGAGCTCGGGAGAACGCGCACACCACGCCGGCGTGTTGAGCTGGACCGTTTCCGCGCATCCGGGGTCGCCGGGCTGGGCAAGCTTCAAGCATGTCGCCCTCCCGGCCGGAATCCGCGTCGATTTTGCCGGTCCAGCCACGCTCGACGAGTCGGGAACGTGATTCCGCGCACGATGCGGGCGTCCGGGAGAAGGCAGGGCTTCGCGCTTGCCGAAGCCGTTGTCGCGGGGACCCTGCTACTGATGGTGGTGCAGGTGAGCTGGTGGGTCACCGCCGTCCAGAGCGTCGTGGCGACCCAGGTGGTCACCGGGGCGAGAATCCTCGACGAGACGCGACTGATCCACCACGTGTTGGGGGCAGAGATAGCATACGGCCAGCGCGGACTCGACTGGACGATCGATGGCGAGGAATTGCATCTCCGCGCTTTTCGAGGCGTGGCCTTCCGCTGTGGGACGGAGATCTCGCAGGGCTGGGCTGTGGCGGTATCCGGCCACCGTGCGCCGGACCCCGACAAGGACTCCGTGCTCGTACTGTCCGAGGACGGGCAGTGGAGCGTCTCCGCGTTGACGAGATCGTCGCGGCGGCCCAGCCTCGACTGCCAGCAGGTTGCCGGCTTCTCTACCGAGGTGTGGCAACTCGATCCGCCCGCCGATGGAGCCCTCGTGGGCATGTATTTCGAGCGGGGCGCATACCGCTTCTCCGACGGTGCGTTCCGGTACCGGCGCGGCACGGCATGGCAACCTCTGACGGGGACGGGCATTGCCGTCGACTCGGCCAGAATCGCCTACATGGCAAACGGCGGGTTGACGGCCCGGTTGACCTGGGAGGGGCCAAGCCCCATTCCGCATTCCTTTCGGTGGGACAGCTGGGGGCGCAGATGAGGCACAGCGCGAAGAGGCAGACGACTGCATGTCGACAAGGCGGATTTGCCCTCGTCCTGGCGCTGCTGGCGCTTCTGGTGCTGGCCGGGATTGCCTCGGCGGCGGTAGCCGCTTCTGTGGGGCAGGTGCGTGTCGCCACGATGGCGGGGAAGGTGCTTTCCGCTCGCAGCGGAGCTCGCGGGGGGTTGGATGTCGTCTTTCGGCAGAAACGCGGAGTTCCCGGCACACAGGTGGGCGCCGCCGCCATGGTGCTGGACTCCGGGACTCTTGGCCATCGGGGCACCTGGCGCGTGCGCGAACTCCGGCTTGCGCGCGAGTTCCATCTGTTCATCGGGGAGGGCGAGATCGGCGGTGGCGTTTCAATGCGGGAATCCCGGGTCGCATGGTGGATGGATCCGATATCCCGGACAGAGTCGCACAGTGCGGTGGTGGAGGCGGGTTCCCTGGAGATCGGGGTGGGGTCCGATGTCCGCACGGACTCGATCCTCGCCATCCGTGCAGGGATGGAGGGGTGCGGCGAGTTGGCTGCGTCTCCCGGCCTTGCCCTTGCGCAGCGCCCAACAGCGTACGCGATGTTGCCGAGTCCGCCTGAGTGGGGCTCCGCGGCGGATGCAGACTTCGCGGGCTTGAGGCTCGGATGGTTCTCGGAATCAATGCTGGAGGAACTCGCCGACCATGAGCTGTCCGGTGGCACCTTCGCGACACCGGGGTGCAGCGGATGCTGGCGCGGCCTGGTGTACAGCCGGGGCGACCTGCTGCTGACTGGTCGGGAGGCTGGCGTTCTGGCCGTTCGGGGCAGTCTGCGTCTCCAGGCCGGAGCGAGCTGGACCGGGTTGATTCTTGCTTCCGGAGACGTAGCCCTCGAGCAAGGCGCCACCATTGTGGGTCTGGTGCGCGCGGGCGGCTCCGTTGCGCTGGGTGATGGGTCCTTGATCGACGGATCTGCCTGCGCGGCGTACAACGCACTTCGCGAGGCGACCACGCTCGCACGTCCGATACCGTTGCCGAGACGGTCCTGGGCAGGCCCCGTTCCTCCGGCGGCCAGATAGAAGCATGGCCGGGTTTCGACGCAGACGGAAGACCCTGGGTCTCGACATGGGAAGCGCCTTTGCCAAGCTCGTCGAGGTTGATCACGGCGGGGATGCACCCAAGCTCACGAGGGTCGCCGTCCTACCGGTTCCCCGGGGCGCTCTGGCCGACGGGGAGATCACCCGGCCGCGCCGCATGAGCGAATTGGTACGGGAACTCGGCGAAACGCTGCCCGCCGTCACCGCCGAAGTCGTCACGGCCCTTGGCGGACACGATGTGTTCATGAAGACCCTGAGCATGACGTTTCCGTCCGGAGCACCGCGGGACGAGACTGTCCGCCGGGAAGCCGAACGCCATGTGCCCTTCGATCTCACGGAAATCCAGCTGGATTACCACATGCTGCGAGCTGACCCCGGTGACGCAGCCGCGGAGGTGTTGCTGGTTGCGGCAAAACGGGAACGGGTCGAGGCCCGGGTTGCTCTGCTGAGAGGTGCGGGGTTCGGCGTGTCTCTGATCGATGTCGAGGCACTGGCGCTGCACAACATGCTGGTGCACAACCACCCGGAAGCTGCGGACGGAATGGCGACGCTGGTCAACGTCGGGCACGACGTCACGAGCGTGAACATCCTCGACGACGGGATACCGGTGCTCGCCAAGGATCTTCCATTTGGTTCGGGATGGCTCCTGGAGAAGCTGCGGCGAGAGCGCGGCCTCACCCGCGGGCAGGCGGAACAGGTTCTGCGGAGTCGACGATACGGAACCGGATTCGCAAATGTCCTGGACGCAGCGGCCGAACACGTGGTGACCGGTGTCGAACGGGCGTCGGCGGTTGTCAGCACGCGTGGACCGGGGAGGGGTATGGGACGGGTCTACATGAGTGGGGGAGGCGCATGCATCCCCGGTCTGGCGGACCACGTGGCGCGGCGAGTCAAGGTGGAGACCCGGCTGGCGAATCCATGTGAGCGCGTGTTGGTCGGTGAAGGGATGGCGACACATTGGGCGCTCGATCAGGCGGCCCCGATGCTGGGACTCGCCATCGGGCTGGCCTTGCGGACAATCTGACCGGCGAGGGCGAGGCGCCGTGATCGAAATCGATCTGCTCGGAGAAAGCGGAGGTCGTCGCCCACGCGCTGACCGGATCGCGGCCTCGCGACTCAACTGGATCCTTCCACGGGATGGATGGATGATCGGATCGGCAGCTGTGGTGTTGGCGGCGCTCTTTGCCACAGTCAGTCTGTTCACGGCAGCGCAACAGGATGCGGCGGGTGCTGCCGGTCGCCTGGAGGCGGCATACCGCGACTCAATACGGATCGCAGCGGCCCTCGGGGCCACGCTTGTTCTGGAGGCACGTCGTGATTCCATCGCCGAACGGATTCACCTCGTACTCGAAATGGACGCGCAGCGCTACGTCTGGCCGCACCTCATGGATGAGGTCGCGGGCGCGCTGCCCCGGGAAGTGTGGCTCACGCAGCTGGCGCAGGTGACATCGCCGGAGCGTGGGGTCCACCTGCGCATCGAGGGCAGATCGCGAGGCAGCCTTGCGTTAACCCGCTTCTGGAACCGAATGGAGGCCTCTCCGTTCATACGTGACGTCCGGCTCGTCAATTCGGAGAGGGTTGAACAGCCGCTGCCGCTGCCGGTTGAAGCCGAAGAGATCTACTACTTCGTACTTGAGGCGGAACACGAGACCCCCGATCCCGAGCTGATCGAGATGGTCGCAGTGGCCGACACTGCCGCATGGTGAGGTGGCTTCCCCCCGACCCGGTCAAGAGGGCCGCGGTTCTCGTCGCGTTCCTGGCGGCATCAGGTGTCTATTTCGTCTACACCTACGTCCACGTGCCGCGTGCCCAGCGTGTGGAGATGCAGGAAACCAGACTTCGACGTCTTGAAGCAGACAACGCCGAGACCAATGCCAAAGCGGTGGAAAGGCGGCTGCTCGAACGGCGGGTGACACGCTATCTCACGCAGCTTGAGCGACTTGAGACACTTGTGCCGTCCAACCGGCAGGTAGCCGCGCTTCTCGAATCGCTTTCCGCCACCGGGAGGGGGTCCGGTGTCGAGGTCACGAGGATGCGTCCCGAGCCGATACAGCATGGACGGTTCTACGATCATTGGAGCTACGAGATGGAAATCCAGGGAGACTATCACCGGGTCGCGAGCTTCCTGACCGATATCGCTTCCCTGGAACGAATCCTCGTTCCGGAAGTCGTGACGATTGTCCCCGCCGCCACAGCGCCGGGCGATGTCGGGCAACACAACGGAAACGTGACGGCTCAACTGCGCGTCAGGACGTACGTGCTCCGGCCCGAGCACCGGCAAACGCCGCGGGACTCCGCCATGGCATCGGAGGAGGACGACGCATGACCGGGCCGGCAACGCGCGCGACCTTCCGCAGGCATCGTGCAGACGGCGCGTCCGGATTGGTGGCGCTCGTGATTGCTGTCGGTGGATGTGCTGCGCCGGACGTCCGATCTCCTGTTGCCGGCGAGGAGGTGCGTCGGGAGCAGGAAAGCAACAGCGATGGCTCCAATCTGCCGGGCCGTCTGGTGCTCGAACGCGAGAAGTTCTCCTATCCCGGGCATGGGAGGCGAGATCCGTTTCAGCCGCTTGCGGAGAATCCCGTGGACGGCGACGCGGTTGCCGGCCTCCGGATTCTTGGGATCGTTCACCACGAGATTCCGCGGTACAGCCTCGTCGTGCTTCGAACGGGAACAAACGCGGGTGGCGACACCGGAGCTGGCGGGCCCGGCGCGGTCGAACCGTCCACGCATCGGCTGCGCGCGGGCGATTCCCTGGGAGCCCTGCGAATCGTGCAGGTGCGGCTCCGGGAGGTCGTCGTGGACGTTATGGAACGAGGAGGCATCACCAGGCGGATCCTCAGGGTCTCCCAGCTGACCGGGAGGGAGGGAACATGAGTTTGGGGCGAATCCCACCAGGGATCATGCACATCATGGTGCTCGCGTCCGCGGGTGCGAGCGCTGCGGCAGAGGCCGACGGGCAGGCGGTGTCCCTGTCCGAAGCCGCCACGGAGGAACTCGGCCGGCCAATCTCGGTGTTCTTCGACCAGACCCCGATCCGTGAAGTGCTCTTCACGTTTGCCGAGTTCGCGAATCGCTCGATCGTCCCCGGCACCGGTGTGGACCGGCTCGTGTCGGCCGAGATTCGCGAACAGCCGTGGAACGTTGCCCTTGACGCGCTCCTCGGCGCTCACGGTCTCGTCGCGCACGAGCAGGAGAGCGGCATCATCCTCGTTCATGACATGCGGCGCGCGTTCGACCGCGAAGCCGTGCTGCCCATCGTCACCGAGGCACTGACCGTGCACTACGGGGACGCACTCGAACTGCAGGACCTGATCGCGGCGCTCCTGACCGACCGCGGCCGCGTTTCGGTGAGCCCGGCGAGCAACACGCTGGTGGTCAGTGACATCCCGAGAGTCGTGGAGGCGGCTCGCCGGCTGGTGAGCGAACTCGACGTACGGGCGCGCCAGGTGGATATCGCCGCGAAGATCATCTTCGTCAACCGCTCGGGACTCGCGGGATTCGGTATCACGTACGACCTCAAGGACACTGGCGGGAACCAACTCAACCTCCTTGTTCCCGGGGCCGTGGACGCAGACGGGGACGGGGTCATTTCGGTTGACGAGAGACAGACCGAAGCCGGGACCGACGTGGTCTCGCTTGGTGGAAACTCTCTTGCGGCCCTCGGCAACGCGACCAATCGGGTCGCGAATCCAACCCTGTCGCTGCTCACCTCGCTCGTGATCGGCCGGAGTACCCTCGTAGGCTTCATCGATGCCCTGGAAGCGGCTCAGCTGACCGATGTGGAGGCTCAGCCCTCGGTTCGGGTGATGGACAACCGGACCGCGAGAATCGTGGTCGGTGAGGAGACGCCGGTCAGAGTGATCGACGCAGGAGCGCAACTTCAGGCCAACGGGGCCGTCGGGACCCGGAGCACGGTGCCCGTCGCCACGGTGGATTACAAGGAGACCGGGGTGATCCTCGAGGTCACTCCCCGAATCACCGATGCCGAGGAGATCATGCTCGACCTCGCGGCCGAACGTTCCTCGGCGGACCTCGCCCCATCGGATGTCGGCCTGATCTTTCGCCGGCAGAAGGCCGAGTCGCAGGTACTGGTGAGGGACGGGGAGACCGTGGTCATCGGAGGCCTGACCGTCGACGAGACGGGGGAGGTGCGTTCGGGCATCCCCCTGCTGATGGACCTGCCGCTCGTGGGGCGGATCTTCCGCACTACCCGCGAGTCCTCGGTCCAGCGCGACCTCCTGATTCTCGTAACCCCCACGATTGTGCGTGCGGCTTCCCCGTGACCGGGCCCTTCGCTATCTATGGACATCCGGCGACAATCGGGCGCCGGAGCCCGGACACACCCACCGTTCAGCTTCCACATGCCTCTGGATCACCTTTCCTTCCACACCGCCGGGGAGTCGCACGGGCGCGGCCTCGTAGCCGTTCTCGAGGGGCTGCCCGCCGGAGTGCCTCTCGATCCCGCCCGGGATATCGACCCGGAGCTGAAGCGTCGACAGGGGGGCCACGGCAGGGGACGCCGCATGCAGATCGAATCCGACCGGGCGGAGATCATGTCCGGACTGCGGTTGGGCTCCACGCTGGGTTCACCGCTCTCGATGGTGATCTGGAACCGCGACTGGAAGAACTGGACCACCGCGATGGCGCACGAGGAGCCGGATCCGGAGGGCAACCCCAAGGCCCTTCGCCCGGTGTATCTGCCCCGCCCGGGTCACGCCGACCTGGCCGGAGTCCTGAAATACGACAGGCGGGATGCCCGGGACATCCTCGAGCGAGCGTCCGCGCGCGAGACGGCCGCCCGGGTGGCCTGTGGCGCCGTGGCGCGCGTGCTCCTGAAGGAGGTCGGGGCAACCCTGGGCAGCCACGTGACGCGTATCGGCGACGTGGAGGCCCAGCTTTCCGAGGAACTTCCGGCGGACCTCAACGGCGCCTCCGATCGCTCTCCGGTGCGGACGCTCGATCCGACAGCCGAGGCCGGCATGATTTCCGCGATCGACTCGGCCAGGGAGGAGGGAGACACCGTGGGCGGGTGTTTCGAGGTCGTGGTGCGGGGTCTGCCGGTGGGTCTGGGCAGCTATGTGTCGTGGGACCGCAAGCTGGACGGGCGGCTCGCACAGGCGGTGATGTCCGTTCACGCGATCAAGGGGGTGGAAGTCGGCCCCGCGTTCATCAATGCGGGCCGGCCGGGTTCGCGCGTGCACGATCCGATCTACAGAGACGAGACCCGCACCCGATCCGGCGGCTTTCGACGGTCCCGCAACCGTTCCGGTGGACTTGAGGGCGGCGTTACCACGGGATCGCCCCTGGTTGTGCGTGGGGCGATGAAGCCCATTTCGACACTGCTCCGCAAACGGCTTCCAAGCGTGGATCTTCGGGACGGCACGACCAGGCATGCGACGGTCGAGCGCAGCGATGTGTGTGCCGTGCCGGCTGCCGCAGTGGTCGCCGAGGCCATGGTGGCGCTTGTTGTGGCCGACGCCATGCTGGAGAAATTCGGCGGTGACTCGCTCGGCGAACTCAGGCGGAATCTGGATTCATACCTGGATCGCCTGAACTCCCGCGGTTTTCGTGAGCGAGGACCGGAGCGCGCGTGATGCCGGAGACAACGGTGGTGTCGGCACCGCCGGAGCTGCCCGGCCCGTTGGAGCGCATCGTATTGGTCGGCTTCATGGGGGCCGGCAAGTCGACGGTGGGCCCGCTCCTCGCCCGGACGCTTGGCTGGCGATTCGTCGACCTTGACGCCGAGGTGGAGCGGGCGGAGGGTTCGTCCGTGGCGGCGTTGATTCGAGAGCGCGGGGTCGAGCGGTTCAGGGAACTGGAGTCGAGGGCCGGGCGGCAGGTCCTGCGGAATCGTCGGATCGTGGTGGCGGCGGGTGGGGGTTGGGCAGCCGAGCCGGGGCACATGGACATGCTGGACCAGTCTTCGCTGGCGGTGTGGCTGCAGGTAACCCCTGACACCGCGCTGGCCCGTATTCGCGCCGCGCGGAGTACGAGGCCGCTCCTCGATGTCGGCGATCCGCTCGGGGCGGCACGAGACCTGCTGCAGGCGCGGACTGCCCATTATTGCCGGAGTGACATTACAATCGACACGGAGGACAGGTCGCCCGCGCAGGTCGTGCGGGAGATCCTGCAACAACCGGTCTTGTGCGGGGCGGACACGGAGGAGTTCGAGTGAAGCTTGTCATTGTGGAGTCGCCTGCGAAGGCGAAAACGATCGCGAGATTCCTGGGCCCGGACTACCGCGTTCACGCGTCCTATGGGCACATCCGGGACCTGCCGCGGTCCGCCAGGGAGACGCCCAGGTCCGTCCGCGACAAGGACTGGGGCCGCATGGCGGTGAACGTGGAGGATGGCTTCAAGCCCATCTATGTCGTGCCGGAGGAGAGTCGCAGGCATGTCCGCGAACTGAAGAAGCTCCTGCGGAGCGCCGACGAAGTGCTCCTGGCCACGGATGAGGACCGCGAGGGCGAGTCCATCAGTTGGCATCTCGTCGAGGTACTGAAGCCCTCGGTACCCGTGCGGCGCATCGCCTTCCACGAGATAACGCGTTCGGCCATCGAGTCGGCACTGGCGAATCCCCGCAAGGTGAACCGGCGTCTGGTCCGGGCCCAGGAGGCTCGCCGCATTCTGGACCGCCTGTACGGGTACAGCCTGTCTCCCGTGCTGTGGAAGAAGGTTCGCACGAAGCTGAGCGCGGGCCGCGTTCAGAGTGTGGCCTTGCGGCTGATCGTCGACCGCGAAGAGGAACGGCGGCGCTTCTCGGTATCCGAGTACTGGCGGGCGAAGGCGATACTCTGCAAGGACGGCCGGGAATTCTCGGCCCTGCTGACGGCCATTGGCGAAAGGCGCGTGGCGACGGGCAAGGATTTCGATCCGTCGACGGGGGCACTGTCGTCGTCGTCCAGGGTCGTGTCCCTGGACCGGCAGGCGGCCGAAGCGATCGTGGCGGCGGCGCCCGGGGCCCTGCCGTGGGAAGTCAGGCGGGTCACGAGGAAATCCACCACGCAGAGGCCGGCGCCGCCGTTCACCACGTCGACGCTGCAGCAGGCGGCGGCTGGCCGACTGCGAATGTCGCCCCGGCAAGCGATGCGGGTCGCGCAGCGGCTGTACGAGGGGATCGATCTCGGCGGCGGCGACCGCGAGGGTCTGATCACCTACATGAGAACGGACTCGGTTACGCTCTCCAACAAGGCCCTCGGCGACGCGGGGCGGTACATCAAGCAGACGTTCGGGGCCGAATACCACCAGGGTCCGCGGCGCTACAGGACCAGGTCCAAGATCGCGCAGGAAGCCCACGAAGGGATTCGTCCGACCGAGATCGGGCGCACGCCCGATGATCTGAAAGGACTCCTCGGGCCTGACGAATTGTCTCTGTACCGGCTGATCTGGAGCCGCACGGTGGCGTCCCAGATGGCCGACGCCCGGGTCGACCGCAGCTCGGTGGAGTTCGTGGCCGCGATTGACGGAGCCGATCACACTTTTCGAGCCACGGGATCGGTGCTTCGCTTCCCGGGCTATCTCAGAGTGTACGGAGACAGGCGAAAAGACCAGATCCTTCCGTCCATGTCGGAGGGTGACTGGGTCCTTGCGGAGGCGGGCGAGGCGGAATCGGATGCGCCCGCATCCTCCGTCGTCCTCCGCTCGGTCGAGCCGGATCGCCGCGAGACCAGGCCCCCGCCCCGTTACACGGAAGCATCCCTGGTCCGGAAGCTGGAGGATGAAGGCATCGGACGGCCATCGACGTACACGCCCACGATCTCGACGATTCAGGACCGCGACTATGTGCGGAAGCGGGGCGGCGCTCTGGTTCCCACCTATATCGGGATGGCGGTCATTCAACTGTTGCGTGAACATTTCGGGAAGTACATCGACCTCGGCTTCACCGCCCGCATGGAGGATTCGCTGGATGACATCGCGGCGGGCGAGGCCGAGTCGCACGGTTTCCTCGAAGCCTTCTACAACGGTGAGGGAGAGCGCGCCGGACTGGCTCGCGAAATCGACGATACCATGCCGCGCATCGACTTTCCCAGAATCCCCCTGGGGATCGACCCCGGGACGGGGGAGCAGATCCGGGTTCGAATCGGCAAGAGCTCGGTCTTCGCCGAGAGGGGAGCCGGTGAGGCGGCGAGCCGCGCGACGATCCCCGCGGAGCTCCTGATCGACGAACTCACCGTCGAGAAGGCCAGGGAGCTTCTGGCGACCAGCGCCCACAGCGGCGAGCTCCTCGGGACCGACCCCGTCTCGCAAGACCCCGTCTTCCTCCGAGTCGGACCCTACGGTCCCTACGTTCAGCTCGGCCGGGCCACGAAGGGTGGCGCCAAGCCGCGTCTGGTCGGGCTGCCCAAGGACATGGACCCGTCGGAAGTCTCCCTGGAGTCTGCGCTGCGGCTCCTGTCGCTTCCGCGAGTGCTCGGTACCGATCCGAAGAGCGGCGATGAGGTCAGGGCGGGGTTGGGGCGGTACGGGCCCTATGTTGCGAGGGGACGGGAATACCGGAGTCTCGACTCGGCCGACCAGCTCTTTGCCGTGACGCTTGACGAGGCGCTGGCCCGGCTGGCGGTGAAGAAGACTGCGAGGAGGGGAAAGACCGTGCTGAAGCGTCTCGGTGCCCACCCGGAATCGGGCGCGCCAATCGAACTGCTCAAGGGACGCTATGGTCCCTATGTCACCGATGGCACGGTCAACGCCAGCGTGCCCAGGGATCGCGAAGCCGAGTCCACGACGCTCGACGAAGCCGTGGAACTCCTCGCCCGGGCCGCCAGGCGGAAGAAGACCCGGCCCTCGGGCAGACGGCGGGTGGCCAGGGCCAGGAGAGGTTGAGCGGCTTCCGATGAGCGCTGTGACGGTGGTTGGCGGAGGCCTGGCAGGATGCGAGGCCGCGTTGGCGCTGGCGGACCGGGGCCGGCGCGTGCGGCTCGTGGAGATGCGCCCGGCCAGGGCGACTCCCGCACACCAGACCGGAGACCTCGGCGAACTCGTGTGCACCAACTCGTTCAAGAGCGAGCGGCCGGCCACCGCGCACGGTCAGTTGAAGCGCGAGATGCGGTGCCTCGGATCGGCGCTGCTCGCCGCCGCGGAGGAGAGCAGAGTACCGGCGGGGGCCGCCCTTGCCGTGGACCGGAAGCTGTTTGCCGAGGCGCTCACGCGCCGTGTCGAAGGGCACCGCGGTATCACGATCGACCGCGAAGAGGCGCGGACGATTCCGGGAGGACCCGCGGTCGTCGCGACGGGCCCCCTTACCTCCGAGGACATGGCGGCCAGCATTGCCGCCGAGCTCGGCGACGGGGGACTCGCGTTCTACGATGCCATCGCCCCGATCGTGCACGCCGACTCCGTGGACCGCGAGTTGGTGTTTGCCGCGGGTCGATACGGTCAGGACGCCGACTATCTGAATTGTCCCATGGACGAGCGAGAATACGACGCCTTTCTTGCGGCGCTGCGCAGTGGCGACGTGTACGAGGGACACGACTGGGACAGGGTCCCCTATTTCGAGGGGTGTCTGCCCATCGAGGTCATGGCCGCGCGTGGCCACGACACGCTCCGCTTCGGGCCAATGAAACCGGTCGGGCTGGCCGATCCGCGTACCGGCCGGCGCCCTCACGCGGTTGTGCAACTGCGGCGGGAAGATCGGGCCGGGCAGATGTGGAACCTGGTGGGGTTCCAGACCCGGTTGCGGACGGGAGAACAGCGGCGCGTCTTCTCCATGATCCCCGGGCTCGAGAATGCCGAGTTCCTCCGTTGGGGATCCATCCACCGCAACACCTATCTGAACTTTCCGGCGCGCCTTACGGACTGCGGAGCATCGCGGGGCCGTCCGGACCTGTTCTTCGCGGGCCAACTCACGGGCGTGGAAGGCTATACCGAGTCCGCCGCTTCCGGAATCCTGGCGGCCATCAACCTGGATCGGGTGCTCAGCGGCGCCGACCCGGTCATACCGCCCCCGCAAACCATGCTCGGGGGCCTCTACCGGTACCTGCGGGAGGCGGATCCGACAGACTTCCAGCCAATGAACTCGAACTGGGGACTGGTCGATCCGCTCGCGAACGCACCGAGGAAGAAGGCCGCGCGCAGAGAGGCCCTTGCAGAGCACGCGGATCAGTGCTTTCGACGCTGGATTGCCGAGACCGGCGCGATGTCCGGGAGGGCGGCGGTGGCATGAGGAGAGAGGTCGCCCGCTTCCTCGAGCACCTGGAGGTTGCGCGCAATCTGTCTCCTCACACCGTTGCGGCGTATCGCCGGGACCTCCGCGACCTCGAGACCTTCGCAAGTGGCTACCTGGGTCGCGACGACTTCAGGTGGAGTGACGTCGACCGGGGTGTCATTCGCGCCTTTCTGGGCGATGCGGGACGCCGCGGCCTGGCCCCCCGCACGGTCGCCCGCAAGCTGTCGGCGGTGCGTTCGCTGTTTCGCCACATGCATCGCGAAGGGGAGATCTCGTCGAACCCGGCGCGTCACGTGCGCGGCCCGAAACTCGACCGCACGCTGCCGGCGCACATGCGGATCGAGGAGATCTCGGAGCTTTTCCGCTGGGTCGAAGCGCGGGCGGAGAATGAGAACGGCCTGATCGAAACCCGCCTGCTGGTCATTCTGGAACTCCTGTACGGCAGCGGAATTCGCCTGGCGGAGCTGGGTGCGCTCGACCTGCAGTCCCTCGACCTTGCGCGGGGCCAGATGCGCGTGCTCGGGAAGGGAAGGAAGGAGCGCATCGTGCCGGTTACCGGCTCGGCAGCGCGTGCGGTCGCCGGATACCTCCCTCGACGTGCCGAGGTCGCGCGGAGCGACTGCCGGGCGTTGTTGGTGGGGCGTCACGGCGGTCGCCTGTCCAACCGGCAGATCCAGCGCCACGTTCGGCAGATCCTCTCCGGCTTTGCCGACACTGCGGGCCTGTCCGTCCACTCGCTGCGCCACAGCTTCGCCACACACCTCCTGGATGCGGGCGCCGATCTCATGGCCGTCAAGGAGTTGTTGGGTCATGCGTCGCTGGGTACCACGCAGATCTACGCTCATACCTCCAGGGAGCGGCTTCGGCGCGTCTACAAGGGTGCGCATCCGCGCGCCTAGGAAGCCCGTGGACAAAACCCGCCCGGGCATTCGCCCGGCGATGCATCCGGACTGGACCGATTCGCTCATCGGCCACCGCTCCCTGGTGCTCGCCGGTCCAACTCGTTCCCCCGACCCTTCCGGCCGCGGGTGAGCGTGTCTAACTTTAATGGCTACACTCCTGAAGCCGCCGTTGCGCCGCGCACCCCGTTCGCCCCAGCCGCAAACGTCCGACCCATTCCCGAGACCAGCGAATGAACCCAGCGTCACCGCTTGTCCCCGGCGTCTCCGTCCACGCGACGACGGTGATCACGGTGGCCCGCAACGGCCGTGTCGCCATGGCGGGTGACGGGCAGGTCACGATGGGGGACACAGTGGTCAAGGGCGAGGCGCGCAAGGTAAGGCTGCTGAAGGAGGGGCGCGTGCTTGCCGGCTTCGCGGGGGCGGTGGCCGACGCCTTCACCCTGTTCTCGAAGCTGGAGGGCAAGCTGGAACGCTGGCCGTCCAACCTGCCGCGCGCGTGCGTCGAACTGGCGAAGGAATGGCGAACCGACCGTTACCTCCGCCGTCTGGAGGCTCTCCTCGCGGTTGCCGACCGGGACCATCTCTTCCTGGTCGGCGGTGACGGCAACGTGATCGAGCCCGACAAGCCGGTGCTTGCCATTGGCTCGGGGGGCGCGTATGCGCTGGCCGCCGCGCGAGCGCTCCTCGATTGCTCCGACATGGAGGCCGTCGAGATCGCGCGCCGCTCGCTGGAGATCGCAGCCGACATCTGCGTGTATACGAATCGCGAGATTACCGTCTTGGAACTGGACCCGGCATGACATCAGTTACCGCCTCCGCCGACACTTCCGCGCCCGTCGAGCAGGCGTCCGGGGAGGAGGCCCCCCGCTGGCTCGATCAGCTCACGCCCCGCGAGGTCGTTGCCGAACTCGACAAGTACATCATCGGCCAGTCCGAAGCGAAGAAGGCGGTTGCCATCGCGCTCCGGAACCGATGGCGGAGGCAGCAGGTGGAAGACGAGTTGCGCGAGGAAATCCTGCCGAACAACCTCATAATGATCGGGCCGACCGGGGTGGGGAAGACCGAAATCGCGCGCCGCCTCGCCCGGCTGGCAGGCTCTCCGTTCGTCAAGGTCGAAGCCTCCAAGTTCACCGAGGTCGGCTACGTGGGACGGGACGTCGAGTCCATGGTGCGCGACCTTGTCGACACGGCCGTCGCGATGGTCAGGGCAAGCCGCGAGGACGAAGTCGAGGCGGAGGCGGAGCGCCGTGTCGAGGAGCGCCTGCTCGACCTGCTCCTCCCGGATTCGGCCACGCCCCCGGCGCCTGCGCCGCCGCGTGAGGCCGGCGACTCGAAGTCAACGCGCCCCGCGAGCGGGCCGGAGTCACACGGCAAGGTCTTCGTGGCGGGACCGGGCGGCACGTCGCGCGCCCACAAGGCCGACGCCAATGGCGATCCGTCGATCGCCGAGCGACGGGCGCGAACCAGGGAGAAGCTGCGCAAGCTGCTCCGCGAAGGACACCTGGAGGACCGCACGGTCGAACTGGACGTCCAGCAGAACTCGCCCATGGGAGGAATGATGTTCCCGGTGGGCGGCATGGAGGGCATGGACCTCCAGTTCACGGAGATGCTTCAGGATATGCTGCCGAAACGGTCCAAGCGGCGCACGGTGAGCATCGCCGAGGCGCGGCGCGTTTTGCTCCAGGAGGAACTGGATCGCCTGGTCGACATGGACGAGGTGGTAAACGAGGCGTTGGACCGCGCCGAGGAGATCGGAATCATCTTTCTCGACGAGATCGACAAGGTCGCGGGGAAACGCAGCGGCGCGGGTCCCGACGTGAGCCGGGAGGGGGTTCAGCGCGACCTGCTCCCGATCGTAGAGGGCTGCAACGTCCAGACCAAGTACGGCTTCGTCCGCACCGATCACATGCTCTTTATCGCCGCCGGGGCCTTCCATGTGGCCAAGCCCTCCGACCTCATACCCGAACTGCAGGGCCGTTTCCCGATCCGGGTCGAACTGCAGAACCTGGGCGCGGCCGAATTCGCGCGCATTCTGCGCGAGCCCCGAAACGCGCTGGTGCGCCAGTACGGCGCGCTGGTGGAGACTGAGGGCGCGTCGGTCGAGTTCACCGACGACGGAATCGAAGAGATCTCCCGCATCGCGGCGGACCTCAACGACCGCATGGAGAACATCGGCGCGCGCCGGCTGCGCACCGTCCTCACCACGCTGCTGGAGGAACTGCTCTTCAACCTCCCCGATGAACAGCGCGGCGAGACGGTCGTGGTGACCGCGGAATTCGTCCGGGAGCGGCTGGATCGCATCGCCTCCGATGACGACCTCAGCCGGTACATCCTCTGACGCAGAGACGCGATCGGGAACATGGCCTCCGCGAAGCGCGACTTCATCGACATCGCCGCACACGACGGCGGGCATCTCCGTCACCTCCTGGAATTGACGGGACGGATCAAGCGCGGTGAACTGGCGGGCCGTCCGCTCCAGGGCCGCACCCTCGCGATGATCTTCCGCAAGAGTTCCACGCGGACGCGCGTGAGCACGGAGGCGGGGATGGCGCAGCTTGGAGGCCACGCGATCATGATCTCCGAGCGCGACTCCCAGATCGGGCGCGGGGAGAGCGTGGCCGATACCGCGGGAGTGCTGAGCCGCTACGTCGACGCGATCCTGATCCGAACGTTCGGCCACGACGAGGCAACCGAGCTGGCGCACGAGGCGACCGTGCCCGTGATCAACGGCCTGACGGACCTGCTGCACCCGTGCCAGGTCATGGCGGACCTCTTCACGGCCGGCGAGGAGTTCGGGGGCGACATGTCCGCATTGCGGGTGGCGTGGGTCGGCGACGGCAACAACATGGCCAATTCCTGGCTCAATGCCGCGCTTCGCTTCGGCTTCACCCTTCGTCTTGCGTGTCCCGAAGACTACGGTCCCGACCCGGCGATCCTGGCGAGAGCCCGTGCGGGGGCCGACGTTGAGGTGCTCGGCTCGCCGCGGGAGGCGGTCGTCGGTGCACACGTGGTCACCACGGACGTGTGGGCGTCGATGGGGCAGGAGGACGAACAGAGCGTCCGGGAAGAGGCTTTTGCGGGCTTCCAGGTGGACGAGCCCCTCATGGGCCTGGCCGACCCCGCGGCGATATTTCTCCATTGCCTCCCCGCGCACCGCGGCGAGGAGGTCACCGCCGAGGTGATCGACGGGCCGCGTTCCCGCATATTCCGCGAAGCCGAAAACCGCCTGCACTTCATCAAGGCCACCCTGCTGGACCTGATCGGACCACGCGAACGCTCTGGTTGATGCCATGGACGCCAAATTGCGAAAGACACCGCTCCACGAAGTTCACACCGCCCTGGGCGGCAAGATGGTCCCGTTCGCCGGCTACGCCATGCCGGTACAGTATCCGGACGGCATCCGTGCCGAACACGCAGCGGTTCGCAGGGCGGCGGGCCTCTTCGACGTGTCTCACATGGGTGAATTCACCGTGCGCGGACCTCAGGCCGGGGATTTCGTCCAGTACCTGACCGTCAACGACGTGTCGCGGGTCGCCGTGGGTCAGGCGCAGTACTCCGCCCTCTGCAACGAACGTGGCACGATCCTCGACGACCTTCTGGTCTATCGATTCGAGGACCGGATCGTCCTGGTCGTCAACGCGAGCAACCGGAAGAAGGACTGGCGCTGGATCGGCGAGCACGCGGCCCGCTTCGACGTGGACCTTGCCGACGACTCCGACGACATTGCCCTGATCGCGCTGCAGGGTCCCGCGAGCGAGGCCGTTCTGGCTCCCCTGACCGGTGTCGATCTCGGCAGCGTGGGCTACTACCGATTCGCCGAGGGCGAGGTCGCGGGTGCCCAGGCGGTGGTGAGCAGGACCGGCTACACCGGAGAGGACGGATTCGAACTGTACCTGCCGGCCGACGCTGCGGTCGACACGTGGCGCGCGCTGACCGAGGCCGGCGAGCCGCACGGGCTCATCGCGGCCGGCCTGGGTGCGCGCGATTCCCTGCGCCTCGAGATGGGGTATGCGCTCTACGGCAACGACCTCGATGAGGAGCACACCGCGCTCGAGTCCGGACTGGCCTGGATCGTCAAGCTCGACGCGGGCGACTTCATCGGCCGCGGTGCACTCGCCGCACAGAAGGAGCGTGGCGTGACTCGCCGCCTCACGGGCATCCGGCTGACGCAGCGGGGATTCCCTCGGCCCGGCTATCCTCTGGTCCACGGCGCGGAGGACGTGGGCACGGTCACGTCCGGCGTGGCCAGCCCCTCCCTCGGGTATGGGGTTGCGCTGGGGTATCTTCCCGTGGCCGCGGCGCGTCCCGGATCCGAAGTCGGCGTGAGGATTCGCAACCGGGTCATCGCGGGGCGAACCCAGCGGCCACCCTTCTACAACGAAGGCTCCATCAAGGTGAGCTGACCCATGGCCGAGACGGTCCTCGTCACGACGCACGATCTGCCGCTGGCCGGCGAGTTGCGTACGGGGTTCCGGCACGCCGGCTACCGTGTCGAGTTGTTCACGGCCGGCGAGGATGTCACCGGCGTCGACGAGCCGGTCTTGCTCGTTTTCACCGGGGGAGCGGACTCGGAGGCGGGCGGGCGACAGGCGGGGCAGGCGTTCCGGCTCGGCGTCCCGGTCTTCGCGGTGGTCGGTTCCGGCCCCGGGAAGGCACTTCCGGCCGAGGTCGCGGTCGCCTTTGCGCGTCCGGCCGACGCGGAGGAGATCGTCCTGGTCGGCACGCGGGCGATCGAACGCAAGCGGCTCAGGCGGGCGACCGGTATCGTGGGCGAGACCGATGCCATGATCGAGGTGCTCGAGCGCGTCGTGCAGATCGCCCCGGTTGACGCCACGGTTCTCGTGACGGGTGAGTCGGGGACCGGCAAGGAGCTGGTTGCCCGGGGGATCCATGCGCTGTCGCGCCGCCGTCACAAGAGCTTCATCCCCGTCAACGTCGCGGCGCTCTCCGAGACGCTCCTCGAGAGTGAGCTCTTCGGTCACGAAAAGGGAGCGTTCACAGGGGCCATCGACTCGCGCCGGGGACTGTTCGAGCTGGCCAACGAAGGCACCATCTTCCTCGACGAGATCGGGGAGATGCCGCCCCAGACCCAGACGAAACTCCTTCGTGTGCTGGAGCAGCAGGAATTCCATCGGGTGGGTGGCCAAAAGCTGATTCGCGTCAATGTGCGCATCCTGGCCGCCACCAACCAAAACCTGCAACACCTTGTGGTATCTGGCGATTTCCGCAAAGATCTCTACTATCGCCTGAACGTCCTGACCATCGAACTGCCGCCGCTCCGGCACCGACGGCACGACATCCCGCTTCTCGTGGACGCATTCATTCGGGACGCCGGCGAGCGCCACGATCGCGGTCCCTTCCGGGGAATCTCCGGCGACGCGATGAACATCCTGATCCGCCACCGGTGGCCCGGGAACGTGCGCGAGTTGCGCAACCTGATCGAGAGCATGGTGGTTCTCGCACCCGGCCGGCAGATCCGTGCCGAGGATATTCCCGACGACGTACGCTCCGGCGACGGGACGCTCGCCGTGGTGCCCGCCAGACCCGGCCGCGCCCGGCACGACGACGGCAGCGCCGACTCGCTCCGCCCTCAACTCGAGTTCATCTTCCGCACGATGATGGAGATGAAGGTCGACATCGAGGATCTCAGGCGCGAATTCGAAGCATTCCAGGAGGAGGAGCACCGTCGCGAACCCTCGGCTGAAATCGTGTACGAACGGCCGGCGGGGGCGGTCGCGTCCGGCTCGGGAGAGGCCCGGGTGCAAACCGGTGCCGAAGCCGGCGAATTGCTGGAGGCGGACGTGCAGATCGTTGCGGAATCCGATGAAGGCGCCGAAGCGCCATCCGCACCGGGGCCCGGGTTGCCCGATCAACGCGTGGAGGCCGCCGCAGACCCCGGCGCGATTGCCTATCGGCCCGGCATGACCCTGGACGACATGGAACGGGAGGTCATCGTGACGGTACTCGATTCGGTCGAGTGGAACCGGCGCCAGGCCGCCGAGATGCTCGGGATCGGGGAGCGGACCCTCTACCGCAAGGTCAAGAAGTACGGCCTGCAGGAGGGCGGGGAAGAGGCCTCCTGACGCCGTCCGTGCCCGTCGCCGCGGGCTTGGGGCGCATCGCCGTCTCCTCGTTGCCCGCGAGGCCGCGCCCGCGAGGCCCGCAAGGCCGCCACCAGACCGCTATCTGCGCCGTCGCGGTATTCTGCCCCGCTCGGCCTCGATCACGGCCACCCTGCCGGCCCACGACGAGTCCTCGACGTCGCGGTAGACCACGATGAGCTCCCGGGAAAGGTCCAGCTCGCCGCCGAACGCGTAGACCGCCACGGCGGTGGACTGCTGCTCCAGTCGCTGGTTGCCCCACCCCGGCGTGATCGCCCGTATGGCGACCGGGCGTTCCCGAAGCCCCCGCGACACCAGGTGCAGATCGTCCGGCTGGAATTCGGTTCCGGGCTGCGCGCTGGAAAAGGAAACGAGAAAAAGCGAAGGCGTCCCGTCGTTTCCGGGCTCGGCGGGCGTCCCCCCGTGCGCTTCCGCGATTCGCGCGAGCCGGTCCCGTGTATCGGGTGCCGCGGCCTCGAGCACCCAGGCCGCCAGCGGCGTGACCTCGATCCGCAATGCCCCGGCAACCATGTGCACCGAAATCTGGTCCTGGCGGAGTGACCCCGAGGGCAGCGCAACCTCCGGGGCGGTCCGCCGGGGGGCGGCGGCCGGCCCTCGAACCTCACCCGGCGGTGGCGCCGGCGCGCAGGCGGCGAACGCGACCGCCGACAGACCCGCCGCCAACAGCACCCTGCCGCAGTCCCTCGTCATCTACGCTTCCTCCAGTTCCAGCAGCGCCACGATGGCGTCGAGTACGTCCCCGGCGCCCTCTCCCGTGCGTGCGGAAGTCGGCAGAACCTGTTCCTCCGCGATTCCCAGCTGTTCCGTAACACGCCGCGCGATGCCCCCCTCGCGCTCCGTGGCCTTGAGCTTGTCGACCTTCGTGAGCGCGATCAGGGTCGGCAGCCCGGTTCCCGCAAGGTAATCGACGAACTCCCGGTCTCCCGCGGTGGGCGGGTGGCGGGAATCCACCAGGTACACAACGCCGCGCAGGTCCTTGCTCCCGGCAAGGTAGCTCCGAACCAGCGTTCGCCACGAGTCCCGCACGGACCTGGGCGCCCGGGCGTACCCCGACCCCGGCAGGTCCACCAGGAAGAAAGCCCCGTTGACCGCATAGAAGTTGAGCGCCTGGGTCTTCCCCGGCGAGGCCGACACGCGCGCGACCTTGCGCCGGGGCCGTCCCAGCACGCGGTTGATCAGCGACGACTTGCCGACGTTGGACCGCCCGGCGAATGCGACCTGAGGCAACGCTGCCGGGTACGGCTGCCCGGGTGCGACCACCGATCCGGCGAACTCGACGGTGCGAACGACCACGGCACTGCCCTCAAGAAACCTGCGCGCCCAGCTCGTGCGCGTCGGGAACCGCGTCGTCCCGAGGCCGTCCCCTTGGCCGCCCGGGCGCCAGTGCCTCCCGGAGGACCTGGTCCATCGTCTCGACCGGGACCATCTCGACGCCCGCCCGCACCTCCTCCGGGAGCCGTTCGATGTCCATGGCGTTCATCGCGGGGAGCAGCACCCGCTTGATGCCCCCCCTGAGCGCCGCCACCGCCTTCTCCTTGATCCCGCCGACCGGAAGCACGCGTCCCCGCAGCGTGATCTCTCCCGTCATCGCGAGTTCCGAGCGGGTGGGCGTCTCGGTAAGCGCCGAGATCAGCGCCGCCGCGATCGTGATCCCGGCGGAGGGGCCGTCCTTCGGCGTTGCTCCTTCGGGAATGTGGATGTGGATGTCCACTTCGCGGTGAAACTGTTCGGACAACCCCAACAGGCGAGCGCGCGAGCGCGCGTAGGTGACGGCGGCGAAGGCCGACTCCTTCATCACTTCGCCCAGCGTTCCCGTGAGCTGGATCTTTCCCGATCCCGCCACCACCGCAACCTCGACCTCCATCACTTCCCCCCCCGCCGCAGTCCAGGCGAGCCCGCAGGCGATCCCCGATCGATCCGCCCCCTCCTCCCGGCTCGGGGGAAGATGAGCCGGCGGCCCCAGGAGCTCACGCAGGTCGGCGGAGCCAACCGTCCCGAGACTCAGCACGGCGTCGGCCGTGACCTGTCTGGCCAGCTTGCGGGCCACCCGGGAAAGCCGTCGCTCGAGCTCGCGCACGCCCGCCTCGCGGGTATACTCCGCCACGATCTTCTGAACCGCGGCGTCGGAGATTCCGGGAGAAAAAGGCTCGATCCCGTGGCGCTCCACCTGTCTGGGCCAGAGGAACTGCCGCGCGATTGCCTTCTTCTCGGTGTCCAGGTATCCGGGCAGGCGGATCACCTCCATGCGGTCCCGCAGAGGGCCGGGAACCTCGCCGAGCGTGTTGGCCGTCGCGATGAAGAGAACATGCGAGAGGTCGAAGTCGAGCTCGAGATAGTGGTCGGTGAAGGCCCGGTTCTGTTCGGGATCGAGGACTTCGAGCAGTGCCGCGCCGGGATCTCCGTGGAAATCGCGTGCCAGCTTGTCCACTTCGTCCAGCAGGAACACGGGATTCCGGGCACCGCTCCTGCGCATCCCCTGGATCACGCGTCCCGGCAGTGCACCCACATAGGTGCGGCGATGACCCCGGATCTCGGCCTCGTCACGGACGCCACCGAGGCTCACGCGCACGAACTCCCGGTCCAGGCAACGGGCGATGCTGCGGCCCAGCGATGTCTTGCCCACCCCGGGCGGCCCCACGAGGCAGAGGATCGGCCCGCGCAGCCTCCCCACCAGCGAGAGCACCGCGATGTGGTCCAGGATCCTCTCCTTCACCTCCTCCAGACCGTAATGCTCGGCGTCGAGAACCGAAGCGGCCCGGGCCACATCCAGGCTGTCGGGAGTCTCGTGCGTCCAGGGCAGCGCCAGTATCCAGTCGAGATAGGTGCGGATTACCGACGCTTCGGGTGCGACGGGGTTCAGCTTGCGTAATCTGGTGAATTCCCTGTCCACCCGGCTGCGGACGTCCTCGGGCAGGGGCGTGCGCCCGATGGTCTCGTCCAGTTCGGCCCACTCGGGATCGGTGTCGCCGGACTCCGCGGCCGGCGGGCCGAGCCTCTCCTCGAGCGGAAGACGATGCCCGTCCGCTTCCACCTGAAAACGGATCTGCTCGTCCAGCTTCTCCTGAATTCGCAGGATCTCGACCTCGCGAACCAGGATCTCACGCAGAGTCTCGAAGCGCGGCCGCGTCTCGGTGACCTCCAGAAGTTCCTGCCTCTCGGCGGACCCGATGACCAGGTGTCCCGCGATCAGATGGGCGAGACGCACCCGGTCCGAGACCTGGCCGACCGCCGCGACCACTTCGTTCGGGATCCTCTCCGAGAGCTTCACGTATTCCCGGAACAACTCGGCGACGTCCTGGACGCGTGCGTCCAGATCCGGGTCCGGGCCGGGGTCGGGCTCGAATTCCCATTCCGTCAGCAGCTCCACCGAGGCCCTGAAACTCGTACCCGACGGCAGGAAACGGACGATCCTGGCCCGTCCCAGGCCTTCCATGACCACCCGCGTGGTGCCGTCGGCCAGGCTGGCGGCCTGAACGACGCGTATCACCGTCCCGGCGCGATACAGATCGTCGCGCCCCGGCGCTTCCACCGCGGGGTCCTTCTGCGCAACCAGGAGCACGAACCCGCCGTCCTGCTCCGCCTCTTCGAGCGCGGCCACCGAGGGTGCCCTCCCGATCAGGAGCGGGACCGCCATGTAGGGGAAGTAGACGAGGTCGCGGAGCGCGATGACCGGCAACTCGTCGGGGACCGTGCAGGTGCCGTCGAGCCGGTGCAGTGTGGCCATGCCCCGCGCCTAGCCGTCCGTGGGTAAAGCCGCCCGGATGCATCGCCGTTCGAATGCCGGGGGGATTTTGTCCACGGGCCGTCAGGCCTCCTTCCTCTGGGCCTCGGGCAGCAGTACGAGCAGCGGGGGAACCCTCCCGGTGGCGCTTTCGGGTGTCACGACCACCTCCCGCACGTCGCTGCGCGACGGCAGCTCGAACATCAGGTCCCGCATGACCCGCTCGAGCACGGCCCTCAATCCGCGCGCGCCCGTCCCCCGTCCGAAGGTCTGGCGGGCGATCTCGCGCAGCGCGCCGGGGTCGAAGGTCAATCCGATTCCTTCGAGCTCGAACATCTTCTGGTACTGCTTCACGAGCGCGTTCCTGGGCTCCTGCAGGATGCGCACGAGCGCCTCCTCGTCCAGGTCGTCCAGCGCCACCGTTACGGGCAGCCGGCCCACCAGCTCGGGGATCAGCCCGAAGCGCTGCAGGTCCTCCGGCTCCAGACAGGCCATCGCGTCCTCTTCCAGGCCGTACCGGTCGTCCGCGTCGGCGTCAGCGTCCCCGTCCTCGCCCCCGAAACCGATCTTCCGCTTGCCCAGACGCTGCTCGATGATCTTGTCCAGTCCCTCGAACGCCCCGCCGCAGATGAAGAGTATGCTGCGCGTGTCGATCTGGATGTACTCCTGCTGGGGATGCTTGCGGCCACCCTGCGGAGGCACGCTGGCCACGGTTCCCTCCAGGATCTTCAGCAGCGCCTGCTGGACCCCTTCACCGGAAACGTCCCGTGTGATGGACGGGTTCTCCGACTTGCGCGCGATCTTGTCGAGTTCGTCAATGTAGACGATGCCCCGTTCGCACTCGCTGAGATTGAAGTCGCTGGCCTGAAGGAGCCGCACCAGGATGTTCTCGACGTCCTCCCCGACGTAGCCCGCCTCGGTCAGCGTGGTGGCGTCCGCGATGGTGAAGGGCACCTGCAGAACGCGCGCGAGCGTCTGCGCCAGCAGCGTCTTGCCCACTCCGGTGGATCCCACCAGCAGCACGTTGGCCTTGTCGATCTCGACCTCGTCGAGCTTCCCCCGCTTGTGGACGCGCTTGTAGTGGTTGTAGACGGCGACAGCCAGCGATCGCTTGGCCGATCCCTGCCCGATCACGTATTCGTCGAGGAAGTCCTTGATCTCGACGGGCGTGAGCGTGGCAATGGACGTTTCCTGACTCTCCCGCTCCTCCTCTTCGGCCAGGATCTCGTTGCACAGCGAGATGCACTCGTTGCAGATGTATACCGACGGGCCGGAGATGAACTTCTTGACCGACTCCTTCGACTTGCCGCAGAAGCTGCAGCGCAGATGCTTGTCGCTGGACATCGCGTCCTCCTATTTCGAATCGGACCCGGCGCCGCGGCCGTTCTCATTCGACAGGATCTGGTCGACCAGGCCGTATGCGACCGCCTCTTCGGCGCTCATCCAGCGGTCCCGGTCCACATCGGCGTTGATCTTCTTCAATGTCTGTCCGGTCTGCTTCGCGAGGATCCGATTGAGCCGTTCCCGGGTGCCCAGCACCTCCTTCGCCGCGATCTCGATGTCCGCGGCGGTGCCCTGGTAGCCCGAGGACGGCTGGTGCAGCATGATGCGCGAGTTGGGCAGCGCACTCCTGCTCCCCTTCTCGCCGGAGGCCAGCAGCAGGGCGCCCATCGAGGCCGCCATGCCCACGCAGTATGTCGACACCGGCGCGCGCAGATGGTTCATGGTGTCGAAGATGGCGAGTCCGGCGTATACGCTGCCTCCTGGTGAGTTGATGTACAGGTAGATCTCCCGCTCCGGATCATCGGCGTCCAGGAACAGGAGCTGTGCGACGATGATGTTGGCCACCTGGTCGTCGATGGAGCTGCCCAGAAACACGATGCGGTCCATCAGGAGCCGGCTGAAGATGTCGTAGCTGCGCTCGCCGCGGCTCGTGCGTTCGATCACGTAAGGCGGGAATATGGCCATCCGTTATCGCCCCCTGGTGACTTCGATGCTCATGGCTTCCCTTCGTCGGGCGCTGCCTCGATCTCGTCGGGCACTCCCGCGATTTCCGACTGCTCCCGGAGAAAGGCGAAGAGCTTCGCTTCGGTCAACCCCCGCTCGATGCTGCGCAGCGCGCCGGACTTCCGCAGACGGGCGCGCACCCTGGCGCGGGGCTCGCCCATGTTTCGGGCCAGCGCCTCCACCCTGGCGTCCACCTCCTCTTCGGAAGCCTGCAGGCCATGCTCATCGGTGATCCGGGCGGCGAGCAACTCACGCCGCACGGCGAATTCGGAGGTGGGCCGGATCTCCTCCCTGAGCTTCTCGCCGGCCTCCCGCATCTCCTCGCCCTCGGCCCCCTGAATGTCCTTGACCAGCGCATCGGTGTAGGCGGCCACCATGGACTCGGGGACCTCGAACGGGTTGGCCTCCACGATGAGGCGCATCAGGCGGTTGTTGACTTCCGACTCGGACGTGGACCGCGCCTCGCGCTCCAGGTCCTCGCCGATTCGGGCGCGCAGGGCGTCCATGTCCTGGAAATCGCCCAACGTCCGTGCGAAGGCGTCGTCCAGTTCGGGAAGCTCCGGCACGCGCCTGGAGAGCAGCTCGATCCGGAGGCGCTGGCTGCGTCCCCTCCGGCTCTCGTCGGGAAAGTCGTCGGGGAACCCGATGTCGAATTCGTCCGTGCCGCCCGCCACCAGCGACCGCACCGCGTCCTCGATGTCGGGAAGCGCCTGTCCCTGGCCGAGGACGAAGTCGTATTGCCGGCTGCCCGGCCCGTCCTCGTCGCTTTCGTCCGGACCGATGTCGAGCCGTGTCAGCGCCACCGTCACCGAGTCGCCCGGCTCCGGACGGCCGTTGGAGGCGGTTCTCCAGGCGGCATGCTCGCCCCGCAGCCGTTCGAGGATCCTGTCCACGGCCCTGTCGGGCACCTCCACGCCCGGATGCTCGACCCGGAAGCCGCCGATGCGCCCGAGCGGCACCGTGGGCCGAACCTCGAATGAGGCGGTGAACGACAACGGCCCGCCCGAAGGCAATCGGACATCGTTCACGTCCACGTCGGTTACCGGCCGAAGCCCGTGCTGCTCCATGGCGGCGTCGCAGGCCTGCCGCACCAGCCGTTCGACGGCCTCTTCCTCTATCGCCTGCCCGTAGCGTTTCGCGATCACCTGTCCCGGAACCCTGCCCTTGCGGAAACCCTTCAGCTTCAGCCGCGACGCGTAGCTCCGGGTAAGGGCGCGCCTCTCGACGTCGACATACTCGATCGGTACGGCCACCTCGAGGTTCCGGCGGCAACCTTCGCCGCTGACCACCTTGACTTCCAGCCGGGATGCGTCCAGCGTGCTCATCGCTCAGTTCACGGGGAGTGCGAAAGGGGGGACTCGAACCCCCACGGCCAGGGGCCACAAGATCCTAAATCTTGCGCGTCTACCAGTTCCGCCACTTTCGCTCCTGGTCAGGGCCTCGACCTCCGAACAGAAAAGGTAATGCGGCACAGGGGTTCACCAAGAGGCACGGCCCCCCCGGGCGGCGTCCGCGGGACAGTCCCGGCCAGCAAGGAAGCGGGCGCCCCGGCTCGGCGGGTCGCCCGCTTCCCGGTCCTCGAAAGAACCCTGCCGACGCCCTCTCCTCAGCGCGGAACGCGGATGTTGTACATCGATTCCACCATGCCCTGATCTCCCCGGGGGCAGGCGGCGATCAGCGAGACCACGTCGCCGGGGGCCACATCGCGGAACGCGGCGCTGACATCGTCCGTGTCCCGAATCGCGCGCCGGTCGATCCGGCGGACTACGCAGCGGGGCCCGAGATTCCTGCGCGCGGCCGGGCCGCCGGCCTGGACATCGCGGACCACGACGCCCTCGGTGCTCTCCAGTCCGAGTTCGTCGGCGATCTCCGGGGTGATGTCGACGACGTCGATCCCGATCTTGTCCGCGGTTCGGGGCTCCGGCGCCGAGACGACCTCGACGTCGCCGGAGAACGGGGCCTCCTCGAGCCTGACCGTAACGTCGCGCGGGGCTCCGTCCCGGTAGAGCGTGAGGCGGACACGGTCGCCGGGAGACCTCAGCGCGATCTTGTGCTGCAGGTCGTTGGACGACACGACGGCTTCGCCCTCGACGTCGGTAATCACGTCGAATTGCCGGATGCCGGCTCTCGCAGCCGGCTCTCCCTCCGTCACCGTCTCCACGAACGCGCCGGAGATTGCGGGCAGCCCGAGGTACTCCGCGTCCTCGGCGTTCACCTCGCGGATGCTCACGCCCAGGTAGGCCCTCTTGACGTGCCCGTAGGCGACCAGGTCCTCCATGACGCGGTGCGCCAGATCGATCGGAATGGCGAAGCCGTATCCCTGGTAGACCCCCGTGTTGCTCACGATGGCCGCGTTGATCCCGATGACCTGCCCGCGAAGGTTGACCATCGGCCCGCCGGAGTTGCCCGAGTTGATGACCGCGTCGGTCTGGATGAAGTCCTCGATGGCGAATCCCGCATTCCCGGTGAATTCCGGATCCGCGAACAGGCTGCGGTTGATCAGCCGCAGAGACCTGCCCAGCGCCGACACGATCCCCGCCGTGACGGTGTAGTCGAGGTCGGGGGAGCCGCCCCGCGCGAACCCGGGGTTCCCGATTGCGAGCACCCACTCGCCGACCCGCACGTCGGCGGATGAACCGAGCGATGCCGTGGGCAGGCCGGTGCCGTCGATCCTGATGACGGCGATGTCGGTGGTGGGATCGCTTCCCACGACTTCCGCGCGGAACGTGCGGCCGTCCTGTAGCGAAACCGTGATGCGTTCCGCGTTCTCGATGACGTGATTGTTGGTCATTACGTAGCCGTCTTCCGACACGATGAAGCCGCTGCCCCCGACCGGAACGATATCCGGCAAGCCGCGTTGCGGCTGCTGTCGGAAGAACCGGTCGAGTCCGTTCTGGTTGCGGGTCTGCACGCGGGCCGCCTCGATCATCACCACCGCGGGCGTAACCGCGTCGGCGACGTTGACGAACGCCTGGCTCAGGTCGAGGGCGGGCTGAACCGCCTCCTCCGAGACCTTGGCGTCGGTCTGGATCACGATCGACGCCGCGGGCGCCTCGACGAAGCCGAACTGGGAAGCCAGCCCCAGCCCGACAAGGAAGCTGCCCGCGACCGAAAGGGCGGCTTTGGCCTTTGCTCTTAGTGGATCATACATATGACCGCTCCAGCTATCTGATGATTCGCGATGTTGGGGACCTGCCGGCATTGGACGGCCACTGGCGGCGTCACCGTTGCCCGCGGGCGGTCCCGGCACCGCCGTCTCCCTATCCGCGCTCCTCCTCCACGATTTCGTAGTCGGCCTCCACAACGTCCTCTTCCGCGGCCTCCGCCGACTCGCCCTCGGCGCCGGCGTCTCCGTCGTCGGTCGCGGCTTCCTGCTCCTCGGTCGCCGCCTCCGCCGCCTGGGCCTGGTACATCTCCTGGCCCGCCGCGCTGAATGCCTGCATCAGTTCGTCGCGGGCTTCGTTGATCTCGCCGGTGTCGTCACCCTTGAGCGCGTTCCTGCCCCGCTCCAGGGCCGCGTCCAGGCGGCCCCGGGTGCCCTCGGAGACCTTGTCGCCCCACTCCCCGCCGTCCTTCTCGACCTGGTAGACGAGGGAATCGAGCTGGTTCCTGGCCTCGGCCGCTTCACGGCGCGAATCGTCTTCCGCGGCGTGAGCTTCGGCGTCCGTGACCATCTTGTCGATCTCGGCGTCGCTGAGGCCGCTGGACGCCTCGATCCGCACCTTCTGCTCCTTGCTCGTGGCACGATCCTTGGCGGCCACGTGCAGGATGCCGTTGGCGTCGATGTCGAAGGTCACCTCGATCTGGGGAACACCCCTCGGCGCGGGCGGAATCCCCGTGAGCTGGAACTTGCCGATCGTGCGGTTGTCGAGCGCCATCTTCCGCTCGCCCTGGAGCACGTGGATCTCCACCGTGGTCTGCGTGTCCTCGGCCGTGGAGAAGACCTCCATCTTCTTGGTCGGGATCGTCGTGTTGCGCTCGATCAGCGTGGTCATCACGCCGCCCAGCGTCTCGATTCCGAGTGACAGCGGCGTGACGTCGAGCAGCAGCACGTCCTTGACGTCGCCGGCCAGCACGCCGCCCTGGATCGCCGCGCCCACCCCGACGACCTCGTCCGGGTTGACGCCGCGGTGGGGCTCCTGCTCGAAGAACTCCTCGACCACCTGCTGGATCTTCGGGATCCGGGTCGAGCCGCCGACCAGAACGACCTCGTCGATGTCGTCGGGCGTCATGCCGGCGTCGGCGAGGGCCTTCCTCATCGGCGGGATCGTGCGCTGGATCAGCTCGTCGACCAGGTGCTCGAACCTGGCGCGCGAGAGCTGGTAGTTCAGGTGCTTGGGCCCCTCCTGGGTCGCGGTGATGAAGGGCAGGTTGATGTCGGTGGAGGTGGTCGAGGAGAGCTCCATCTTGGCCTTCTCGGCGGCCTCCTTGAGCCGCTGCAGCGCCATCGAGTCCTTCGACAGGTCGATCCCCTGGTCCTTCTTGAACTCGGCGACAAGCCAGTCGATGAGGACCTGGTCGAAGTCGTCGCCACCCAGGTGCGTGTCCCCGTTCGTGGCCTTCACCTCGAAGACGCCGTCACCGATCTCGAGGATCGAGATGTCGTAGGTGCCGCCGCCCAGATCGAACACCGCGATCTTCTCGTCCTTCTTCTTGTCGAGCCCGTAGGCGAGCGCGGCAGCCGTGGGCTCGTTGATGATGCGCTTGACATCCAGCCCCGCGATCTTCCCCGCGTCCTTCGTGGCCTGCCGCTGGGCGTCGTTGAAGTAGGCGGGAACCGTAATGACGGCCTCGGTCACGGTGGTGCCCAGGTAGTCCTCCGCCGTCTGGCGCATCTTCTGCAGCACGACCGCCGACAGCTCGGGCGGAGTGAATGACTTGCCCCCGTTGGGCAGGTTCACGACGACCCGATCCTGGCCGTCCCGGGTCACGGTGTAAGGCACCCGCTTGCGCTCGGTCTCGACCTCCGAATGCCGCATTCCCATGAAGCGCTTGATGGAAAAGACGGTGTTCTCCGGGTTTGTGATCGCCTGGCGCCGGGCCACCTGCCCGACGAGCCGCTCCCCGTCCTTGGCGAAAGCCACGACCGAAGGCGTCGTGCGCCCGCCCTCGGAGTTCGGTATGACCGTGGGCTCCCCGCCCTCCATGACGGCGACCACCGAATTTGTCGTTCCGAGATCGATCCCGATGATCTTGCCCATTTCGTTTCTTCCCTTTCCGTGACCGGCGCCGGGCCGGCCGTTGTGTTGCGTCGGGTGATGTCAAAGGTATCCGGCCTCCTATGGGCAAGGCGCGTGCCGGACGATGGGGCCGGAATGCCGGTAATCGAGGGCGAAGTCTGCCATTTTGGCAGGTTTTCGGACTTCGGCGCGGTGTGGTTCTGCCATTTTGGCAGGTTTCGGGGTCTCCGGAGCCTCGCGAGCCGGGGGTGGCCCGGCGCCGCCCGGGGGTGTCCTGAAAGCGGCCGACGCCGTGGTTGGCGCTCGGCACGGCTCCCGGATATGATTCACCATGACCCTGTCCCGGTGCTCCAAACCCCGTCGAACCCGAGCTGCGGCACCGTTGCCGTGGTGGCTCTGGGCCCTCGCGGCGCTTCTCCTTCCGCTGATCTCGGCCGGTGAACTCCACGCATGCTTCCCGGGTATCGCCGCCGGCGGTCCGGTGGACGCCGGTCAGGGCGCCGTCCAGGCCGCGGCGGATGCCGCCGGACCCCTTGTCCGCCTGAGGGGCCTGGTCGGGGTCGTGCTGCTGGCGCTCGTCGCCTGGGCCCTGAGCGTGAACCGCCGCCGGATTTCCTGGCGCATCGTGCTGTGGGGACTGGGCCTCCAGTTCCTGTTCGGGCTGCTGATTCTGAGAACCAGCGTGGGCGCCGGGATCTTCGACGCGGCCAACGACGTGATCCTTGCGACCGTGGGCTTCACGGTCGAGGGCGCCCGCTTCGTGTTCGGCGACCTCGTGGGGAACAACGTACCCGTCGGCGTCGGGGAGCCCGGGAACGGGACCTTCGTGGACGAGGGACAGCATGTGGCGCGGACCGGTGCGTTCTTCGCCTTCAACGTCCTTCCCACGATCATCTTCTTCGCCTCACTGATGACCGTGTTCTACCACGTCGGGATCATGCAGAAGGTGGTGGGCGGCATCGCGTGGGTCATGCAGCGCACGATGAGGACGAGCGGCGCCGAGACGCTGTCGGCGGCCGGCAACATCTTCGTCGGCCAGACCGAGGCGCCGCTCCTCGTGAAGCCCTTCGTCGACCGCATGACGCGATCCGAGCTGATGGCGGTGATGACCGGCGGGTTCGCGACGGTGGCGGGGGGCGTGATGGCCGCCTACGCGGGGATGCTGGTGGGTTTCTTCCCCGATATCGCGGGCCACCTCATGGCGGCTTCGGTGATGTCCGCGCCCGCCGCGCTGGTCGTTGCCAAGCTGATGGTGCCCGAGGAGGAGGTGTCGGAGACGGCCGGAACGCTGAAGACGAACCTCGAGCGAACCGACGTGAACGTGATCGAAGCGGCGGCGCGCGGGGCGGGGGAGGGGCTGCACCTGGCGCTGAACGTGGGGGCGATGCTGCTGGCCTTCCTCGCGCTGATCGCGCTGGTAAACGCGGTGCTGGGGTGGGCGGGGGGGCTGGTGGGCGTGTCGGGGCTGTCGCTTGAAGGGATGCTCGGCTGGGTGCTGAGTCCGGTGGCGTGGGTGATGGGCGTCGCCTGGGAGGACGCCGCGGCGGTCGGCTCGCTGATGGGGCTCAAGACCGTGGCCACCGAGTTCGTGGCCTACCTGGGGCTTGCCGACGCGATGGCCGAATCCTCGGTGTCCGCGCGGTCGGCCACGATCGCCACCTATGCGCTGTCGGGTTTCGCCAACTTCTCCTCGATCGCGATCCAGATCGGAGGGATCGGGGGGATCGCGCCGCGGCGTCGGCAGGACCTTTCGCGACTGGCGCTCCGGGCGATGATCGGGGGCTCGATCGCGGCCTTCATGACCGCGGCGATCGCCGGAGTGCTGATTTGAGCCCGGCGCGGGGCCGCCGGGGTGCGGCCCCGGTGCAGCGGGTCAATGGGTGAGCCGCACGGCGCGGCAGGGCCGCGGGTCCGGGAGAGCGCGCGCATGCTGTTCGGGCGGGCCGGCTGCCGCCCCCGGGTGCATCTTGTCCTGGGTTCGGGACTCGGCGCCGTGGCGAAGCGCCTGGAAGACCCCGTCGAGGTGCCGTTCCACGAGCTTCCCGGCTTCCCGGCGACATCGGTAGAGGGCCACGCGGGCAGCTTCCTGATAGGCCGAACCGCGGGCGTTCCCGTTCTCGTGCAGGCGGGCCGCTACCACTACTACGAGGGCTTCGGCACCGACGTCGTCGCGGCGCCGGTGCGGGTGGGCCGCGCCCTGGGTGCCCGCACGCTCGTGCTCACGAACGCCGTCGGCGGGATCCGCCGCGACCTGGTTCCGGGGTCGCTGATGCTGGTCGACGACCACATCAACCTGATGTTCCGGGCCCCGCTGGCGGGCCCCGTCGCGCAGGGGGAGGCGCGCTTTCCGGACATGAGCCGTCCCTATGACGCGGCGCTGCTGGCTGCGGCCGAGTCCGCTGCGCTGCGGGCGGGGACGCGGCTGCCGCGAGGCACGTACGGGGCGGTGGCGGGGCCGAACTTCGAGACCCCCGCGGAGGTCAGGGCGCTGCGTACGGCGGGGGCCGACGTGGTGGGGATGTCCACCGTCCCCGAAGTCACCGTTGCGCGGGCGGGGGGACAGCGCGTACTGGCCTTCTCCATCGTCACCAACCTGGCCGCGGGTCTCGGCGAGGGCGCAGTCGACCACGAAGGCGTGATCGCCTACGCCGAGGTGGCGGGCGGCACGCTGGGAGCGTTGCTGGAGGCGCTGGTCCCGGCATTGGAGGGGACCGGCGAGAAGTGATTCAGCGGCCCGCTGCCCGCTCCCAGCCCCGGCGCGCCGGCAATCGCGGCCCGTACCCATTCCAGGGCCGAAGCGACGGCGTCCGGGAGGGACGCGCCGTGCGCCAGCCCGGCGGCGACGGCCGCGCTCAGCGTGCACCCCGTGCCGTGCGTATGTCGCGTCTCGATGCGGGGGTGCCGGAACACGTGGCGGGATTCCCCGTCCCGGTACAGGTCCACGACCTCGTCACCGGGCAGGTGCCCCCCCTTCACCAGCACCGCCCCCGCCCCCGCGGCGACGATGGTCCGTGCAGCCATGTCCATGCCCCGCAACCCCGGTTCACTTACTCCCGTGAGCAGCGCGGCCTCGGGCCAGTTCGGCGTCACCAGCGCCGCGAGCGGAACGAGTCCGTCGCGCACTGCCGTTATCGCATCGGGTTCGAGGAGCGTATCGCCGCTTGTGGCCACCATCACGGGATCGAGAACGTACCGCGTGAGACCGTGTCGGCGGATCGAGGCGGCGACCGCGCGCACGACCGCGGTGTTGGCGAGCATCCCCGACTTGACCGCGCGCGGTGCAAGGTCCGTGGCCACGCTCCGGACCTGGGCCTCGACGACGGCGGCCGGAACCGCGTGGACCTTCTGGACGCCGAGAGTGTTCTGTGCGGTGACGGCCGTTAGCACCGTGGTCCCGAAGACGCCCCACTGGTGGAACGTCTTCAGGTCGGCCTGTATGCCGGCGCCGCCGCCGCTGTCGCTGCCGGCGATCGTGAGCGCAACGGGCACGGGTGCGTCGCTGTCCATGAGGACGTCCCGGTGACGAGGTGGGAATGAACGGGATCAGCAAATCTAAGCTTCGACTGGCCCGGAGGCTGCGGTCGCGGCGTGGCAGGGAACGCGAGGGACTGGCGCTCGCGGAAGGTCCGCGCGTGGTCATGGAGGCGCTGAGGTCGTCCGTCGAGGTGCGCTGGGTGGCGTGTGGCGAAGAGCTGGCGGCCGGCCCGCTTGGCCGCGCGATCGCGGAAGCGGCCCGGAGACGCGGCGGCCAGCTGCTGGTGGCGGATGGCGCGGACGTGCGCGACCTGTGCTCGACCGAGTCACCGCTGCCCGTGCTCGCGTGCGTGAGGCCGCCGCCGCTCGGCACGCGGCCGCTGGCGAGCGGACGCTACCTGATGGCGGCCGGCGTGCAGATCCCGGGCAATCTGGGGACGCTTATCCGCTCCGCATGGGGTTTCGGGCTGGACGGCGTGGTGGTCGGGAAGGGAACCGTCGACCCTTGGAACGCCAAGGTCGTGCGCGCATCGGCCGGCGGGGTGTTCCATGTGCCGCTGATCGCCCCGCCGCGCGGCGCGGAGGACGGCGCGAGCGCCACAGCGCACCCCGAGGCCCTCAATGTCCTCCATGCCGACCCCGCGGGCGCGCCTCTGGACCGGGTCGATGCGGCACGAAGCCGGAACTGGGTGCTCGTGGTGGGCAACGAGGCCGGGGGAGCTCCGCCGCCGGTGGGATCCGCCGCCAGCGTCTCCGTGCCGCTGGCCCGCGGCGTCGATTCGCTCAATGTGGCGGTCGCGGGGTCGATCCTCATGTATCTGCTGACCCGCGGCGAAGGAGGAGGGGGGCGGGCGGACATCGCTCCGGATGCGCCTGGAGGCGGGGGCTCCCGGGACGCGGGATGAACGGTCTGCTGCCGGTGGGCGTGGCCGCCGTGGTGGGCGCATGCGTCGGATCCTTCCTGACCGTGTGCGTCGCCAGGTGGCCGGACGGGCGGTCGGTGGTCTCGCCCGCGTCACGGTGCCCGCACTGCAAGTCTCCCTTGGCGTGGCGGGACAAGGTGCCGGTGCTCGGGTTCCTTCTCGTGCGCGGCCGGTGCCGGCGCTGCGGTGCGCGTCTCGGCGCAATGTACCCGGTCGTCGAGGTGGCGGTGGCGCTGATCTGGGCCGGGATGGCGAGCCAGTGGGGCGTACACCCGGAAGCCGTGCGCGGGAGCCTCTTCCTGACCCTCCTCCTCGGCATTGCGCTGACGGACGCCATGCAATACGTCATCCCCGACGAGTTTTCCGTGGGCGGATGCGCAATCGGAATCGGTCTTGCCGGGCTTCCCGGCGGTCCGTCGCTCGGGGCCGCGGCGCTGGGAGCGGGGCTCGGATTCGGCCTCCTGTGGGGTGTCGCCAAGGTCGGGCGCCTCGTGTTCGGCAAGGATGCGATGGGCGGCGGCGACGTCAAGATGATGGCCATGGTCGGTGCGTTCCTGGGCCCCGCGGGCGTGCTGTTCACCCTCTTTTCCGGAGCGCTTCTCGGTTCGGCTATCTTTGGACCGATCGCGTTCAGGACGGCGAAGCTGGTGCCCTTCGGCATCTTCCTCGCGATAGGGGCGGCAGTCGCCTACGGCTGGGGCGACCCGCTGATCGCGTGGTACCTGGAACTGCTGGGATTGAACTGAACAGCCGGCGGGAGAGGCCAAACGCATGACCGTGGCGACGGAAGGCACCGGGACGATCGCGACCGGCCGCGAGGCCCGCAGGATCTTGAGCGCACTTGGAATCGAGGACGTCAATCCGGGCGGATTCTGCGGCGAGTGGATCGGGTCGGGGCCGCCGCTGGAGGTTTCTTCCCCCATCGACGGCTCCAGGCTGGCCACCGTGAACCAGGTTTCCGAGGCCGAATACGACGTCGTCGTGGAACGGGCGCGGCGCGCCTTCCACGAGTGGAGGACCGTGCCCGCGCCGCGCCGGGGAGAAGTGGTGCGGCAGCTCGGCGAGCGTCTCCGGGCAAACAAGGAGGCTCTGGGTGCCCTGGTGACCCTGGAGATGGGCAAGATCAGGGCCGAGGGCGAGGGCGAAGTCCAGGAGATGATCGACATCTGTGACTTCGCCGTGGGCCTTTCGCGGCAGCTGTACGGACTCACGATGGCGAGCGAACGCCCCGACCACCACATGCGCGAACAGTGGCATCCGCTGGGCGTCGTCGGGGTGATCAGCGCGTTCAACTTCCCCGTGGCGGTGTGGTCGTGGAACGCCGCGGTCGCGGCCGTCTGCGGCGATGCGACGTTGTGGAAGCCAGCGTCGGGGACACCGCTTACCGCGATCGCCGTGACCCGCATGACCAGCCAGGTCTGCCGCGAGAACGGGGTCGATCCCGCCGTCTTCAGCCTCGTGGTCGGCCGGGGGTCCACGGTGGGTGACCGGCTCCTTCACGACCGGCGCGTTCCCCTCGTCTCCGCGACCGGATCGTGTTCGGTCGGCAGGCGCGTCGCCCAGGTCGTGGGCGGACGCCTGGGCCGCACGATTCTTGAACTCGGCGGCAACAACGCCATCGTCGTCACGGCCCACGCCAACCTCGACCTGGCGATCCCGTCGATCCTGTTCGGCGCGGTCGGCACGGCGGGCCAGCGCTGCACCAGCACGCGGCGTGTCATCGTGCACCGGTCGGTCAGGGACGAGCTGGCCGCGCGCCTCGTGCGCGCCTACGCCGGCGTGCGCATCGGCGACCCGCTGCAGGGCGACACGCTGATGGGGCCGGTCGTGAACCGCCAGGCCGTGGAGGACCTGATGGAGGCACGCCGGAGCGTGGTGGCGGAAGGCGGAGAGATCCTCTACGGAGGCCAGCGGCTTTCCGGCGACGAGTATCCCGGAGGACTGTACGTGACCCCGTGCATCGCCGCCGCGGAAAACCGCTTCGCGATCGTTCAGCAAGAGACCTTCGCTCCGATCCTCTACGTCATCGAATACGGCAGCAGGTCGGCGGCACCCGCGGAGGCGGCAGCAGAGCTGGACGAAGCGATCGCGCTGCACAACGACGTGCCGCAGGGACTCTCGTCGGCGATCTTCACCGACCATTTCCGGGAGGCTGAGCATTTCCTTTCCCACCGGGGCAGCGACTGCGGGATCGCGAACGTCAACATCGGCACATCCGGGGCCGAGATCGGGGGCGCGTTCGGCGGCGAGAAGGAAACCGGAGGCGGGCGCGAGTCGGGGTCGGACGCCTGGAAGTCCTACATGCGCCGGCAGACCAACACGGTGAACTGGAGCACTGACCTGCCGCTGGCGCAGGGGCTGGAATTCGGATAGAGGCCGCCGGCATGAGACGCTGCCGGTTGTCCCGGGCGGCGCACCGGGGCTTTGGGCGGGACGCTGGACCCCGAGACCCGCGCCCCGCGGGGCGCGGGATCAGGGATCGCTGCAGTCGCGCTGATACCCGCAGTTGAGGCACAGGATCTTGCAGTGCCGCTCCATCGTCGGACCGCCGCAGAGTTCGCACGCGGCGTCCGCGAGGTAGCGGCGGCTCAGCGCGACGTAGTGGCCCCAGCTGCGCTCGGTCCAGCCGGCGGCCGCGGCACTGAGGGGCCGTACGCGCCCCGGCACCCCCGCCACCAGGCTTCGCGGCGGGATCCGCGCCCCCTCCTTCACGACGGCGCCGGCGGCGATCACGCACCCCTTGCCCACGTCGGCGCGTTGCAGCACCGACGCCCCCATCCCGACCACCGTGCGCCTGCCGATCCGGCAGCTCTCCAGGATGGCCGCGTGCCCCACGGTCACCTCGTCCTCGAGCACCGTCGGTCCCTGATCGCTGGTGTGGACCACGGCGTTGTCCTGGACGTTGGCGCGTGCCCCCACCTGGATCCCGTGCTCGGGGTGATCCCCCCGCAGAACGGCTCCGAACCAGATGCTGGCGCGCTCACCGACCACCACGTCCCCGATCACCACCGCGGTGGGAGCGACGAACGCGGAATCGGCGATGCGCGGGCGCTTGCCGCCGAACGGGATGATGCGTGCCATCGGCTCTACGAAACGCGGCGGAGACGGGCCCTCAGGACCTGGGTGTCCGACGCCGTTACCACCTCGATCCGGGCCCCGCCGGCCTCGAGCGAAGCGCCGGCTTCGGGGACCCGTCCGAATTCCTCGAGGATGAAGCCATTGAGCGAACGGTTCTCGCCCGCGGGCAGATCGAAGTCGAAGCGTTCGTTGATTTCGCGCAAGTCGGCGCCTCCGGACGCGATAATCTCGTCCGCGGAGACCGGTGTCAGCGGATCCTCGTCCACGTCCGTCTCGTCCACGATCTCTCCCACCAGTTCCTCGAGCACGTCCTCGAGCGTGATGAGGCCGTCGGTGCCTCCGAACTCGTCCGCGACGATCCCCATATGGGTACGCCTGGCGCGAAAGTCGGCGAGGAGCTTGGCCAGCGACAGCGATCCCGGCACGAACATCGGTTCCCGGGCCAGTTGAGACAGCGGCGCCTTGCGCTGCCCGGCCACATACGCACGGTAGGCGTCGCGCACGTGCAGGATGCCGGTCACGTCGTCGACGTTCTTCCCGTAGACGGGGACCCGGGAGTGCGGCAGGTGCTCCAGTTCGGCGATCACTTCACCCAGCGGGCGCGAGTCTTCGAGCGCCACGATATCCACGCGGGGCGTCATGGCGTCCCAGGCGTTGAGTTCGTCGAGCTTGAACGCCCTCTCCACCAGGCGGTGTTCGTCGGCCTCGACCACCCCTTCGTCGGCCCCGATCTCGAGTGCCTCGCGCACCTGCAGCTCATCGAGCGAGGCGTCGACGCGACTCGACCCTCGCGAAAGCAGGCGGCCCAGCCACAGGAGGGGGTAGAAAACGCGCCCGAGCACGCGTGATCCGGCCAGAAGGAACGGCGCGGTAACCAGGGCCACACGTACCGGGCTCCGGCCGGCGACGGCGCGGGGGGCCAGCTCCCCGGCCAGGAGCACCAGGAGGACGACGACGGGACCCCCGAACCACATTCCCGGTCCCCCCCAGACCTCCGTCGCCGCCGCCACGGCGGAGGCGGTCGCCCCCAGGTAGCAGATTGCGCGGAAGACCGCGACGGGCGACGTGGCGGCTTCGTCGGACCTGAGAGAGGCCAGCGCGTCCGCACCCGCGAAGCCCTCGCCGGCCAGGATGCGCGCCTTGGAGTCGTCGATCCGGACTACGGCCGTGAGCGCAGCCGTCAGGCCGGCGGCGACGGCCAGCAGAAGAAGCGATACGGTTGCGAGGGCGACGGTCATCGACGCATGCCTCGCCCAGGCGTCGGGCGACTCGGAGGTTGGTCGTCGGGTGAGGCCTCTAGGTCCATTTTCTGCTCTCGGCGAGCAACTCGCGAACCACGTCGCGGGTGCTCAATCCCTCAGCTTCTCCATCGAAGTTGACCACGATCCTGTGCGCCAGGATCGAGGGTGCGATGTCGAGCACGTCGTCCATCGTCGGCATCGGGGCCCCGCGGAACGCGGCCCGGGCCTTGGCCCCCAGCACAAGGTACTGCGACGCGCGCGGACCCGCACCCCAGCTGATGTAGCGCTTGGCCACCCGGGCCTGCTCGTCGCCTCCGGGGCGCGTGGAGCGCGCCAGGCGCACGGCGAACCCCACGATCGACGGAGGTACCGGGATTCGCCGGACCAGCTTCTGCAGCGCGATGATCTCGTCCCCATGCACCACCGGCTCAACGTCGATGTCCTGCACTTCCTGCGTGAGGGTCGCGATCTTCTCCTCTTCGGCCCGGTCGGGGTAGCCGATGCGCAGGTCGAACATGAAGCGGTCCAGCTGGGCTTCGGGAAGCGGGTAGGTCCCCTCCTGCTCGATGGGATTCTGGGTCGCAAGCACGAAGAACGGAGGATCCAGGGAATAGGTGGACCCGGCTGCCGTAACGTCCCTTTCCTGCATCGCCTCGAGGAGCGCCGCCTGCGTCTTCGGGGGGGTGCGGTTGATTTCGTCCGCCAGGATGATGTTGGCGAAAATGGGGCCCCGTACGAAGCGGAACACCCTCTCGCCGGTGACCTTGTCCTCCTGAATTACCTCGGTGCCCGTGATGTCCGTGGGCATGAGGTCGGGGGTGAACTGGATCCGGTTGAACTTCAGGTGCAGCGCGTCCGCCAACGTGGAGATGATCAGCGTCTTGGCGAGTCCGGGTACGCCAACGAGCAGCACATGGCCGTTTGCCATCATGGCCGTGACGATCCCGTCGACGATGTGCTGCTGGCCGACAATGCGCCGTTCGACCTGGTTGCGCAGGTCGTCGGCGATTTCGCCGGCGCGCTGCAGAAGGCGGACATCCCGGTCGGCGGACAGGTCGGTTGCCACCGGGGCGGCGGAAGAGGAGATGGGGTTCATGAACGCTCCCGGGGGACGCGTGACGGGCTGCGGAGGGGCATCAACCGCCTTGCAGGTCGAAAAATCGGGGGTGACCTAGTCCGTGGGCTGGTCGACGAGGCGGATGTAGGGCTTCGGCGATTCCCAGCCGTCGGGGTAGGCTTTGCGGGCGTCCTCGTCGGACACCGCGGGAAGGATGATCACGCGGTCACCCGGCTTCCAGTTGACCGGCGTTGCCACCTTGTGGCCGGCGGTCAGCTGAACCGAGTCCAGCACCCGCAGAACCTCATCGAAGTTGCGGCCGGTACTCATCGGATACGTGATGGTCAGCTTGATCTGCTTGTCGGGTCCGATCACGAACACGGAGCGCACCGTCGCGTTGTCCATGGGCGTGCGGCCTTCCCAGGTGTCGCCGGCGTCCGCGGGGAGCATGCCATAGAGCTTCGCAACCTTGAGTTCGGTGTCGGCGATGATGGGGTAGTTGGGCGCATGGCCCGTGGCATCCCGGATGTCTTCCGACCAGGCCCGGTGGCTGTCCGGCGGGTCCACGCTCAGTCCGACGATCTTGCAGTTCCTCCTGTCGAACTCGGGCTTCAGGCTGGCCATGTAGCCGAGTTCCGTGGTGCACACCGGCGTGAAATCCTTGGGGTGCGAGAAAAGCACGGCCCAGCCGTCACCCATCCATTCATGGAAATCGATTGCACCCTCGCTGGTTACGGCCGAGAAGTCGGGCGCCTGGTCTCCGACGGTCAGTGACATCGCTGCTCCTGTGCGCGAACGGTTCCGATGGATCGATCCCATCGATAATGGGCGAAATGCCCCGCAACTTCAAATAACGTGTCCGGCGGCGCGCGGTTTCGGCCGTTGCGGGACGCATCGAGCGGGTGTTCCGGATGCTTGCGAAAAATTTCACAAGCGTTAGCTTTGGCTGGGCATCGCGCCTGCGACGCCCGTTTCAAGGTGAATCCCCGGTGTCCTTTCGGGGCAGCCGAAGGAGGCGGTTTGAAGGACGGTGACGAACCGTCGCAGCAGTCGTCCGCCGCGCTCCGCGACTTCGGCCGCCATTCCGGATACGGGATCGCCTGGGCGCTGGCCGCGCTGCTGCTGGGATGGGGTGGCGCGGAACTGGACGAACGCCTGGGAACGGGTCCGCTGCTGGTGATCCTGGGAGCCGTGCTGGGAATCGTGGCCGGCTTCATCACGCTCTACATGAGGGCCGTCGTCGAGCCGGCCGCGCGGAAAGGAGACACCCCCGGCCGCCGGGAAGATCACCCGTGAAACCGTCGATTCAATTCATCGTCGCCATAGTGGCGGTGGTGGCGGCCGGAGTTGGCGTCGCCTTTCCGTTCCTCCACGATGGCTCTCGCCGCGCGGTGCTCGGCGCGGCGATTCTCGTGCTGGGGACGCAGATTCCGCTGCACTTTCTGCTCAAGGGGTGGCGGACCCGCAACGACCGGCTGCTGGCGGCCATCGGGACCGGGTTCGCGGTGCGAATCCTCGTCCTCGCTGCGGGAGTCCTGTTCTTCGTGGTTCCGGGCCGGACGGAGCCCGTTGCGTTCATGTTGTCGCTCGGGGCGTTCCTGCTCACGGTGGTCTTCGCCGAGTCGATCGTCGAGAGCCGGCGTTTGAGGCGCCCTTCGGCGCCGGCCGGGCCATGATCGGCATGCCGGGGATGTTCGCACCCCTTCAGGAGCACGCGGCGCAGGAGGCGGCCGCCGATGGGCACGCGGGCCCCTTCAATCTCGGCGACATGCTGGCGCACCACATCCTCAACGCACCCGAGTACGAGCTGCCCTTCGTGGGCGCGGTCCACTTCCCCCACTGGGACTGGGCGGTGTTTCACATCGGCGGCGTGACGATCGACCTGTCCCCCACCAAGCACGTGGTCCTGCTGCTGCTGGCCGCCGTGATCACGGCGCTGATGACGCTGCTTGCCGCCCGAACGGTCACGCGTCAGGGCGCGGGAAGGGCCCCCCGGGGGCTGGCCAACGCGGTCGAGTCGGTGGTGGTCTTCCTCCGCGACGACCTCTGCAAGGAGTACATAGGGCACGGCTACCAGCGTTTCGTCCCCCTGATCCTCACGCTCTTCTTCTTCATCCTGACGATGAACCTGCTGGGGCTGGTGCCGTGGGGCGGCTCGGCAACCGGGAACCTCGCCGTCACGGCGACCCTGGCCGTGATCGTTTTCCTGGTGATCGAGATCTCGGGGTTCCTCACGCTCGGCTTCCGCGGGTACATGAAGACGATCTTCTTCACGCCGCCCGGAACCACCGGCGCGATGAAGTACCTGATGCTGGCCATCATGACCCCCGTGGAGCTGCTGGGGAAATTCACCAAGCCCTTCGCGCTCGCGGTCCGTCTCTTCGCGAACATGACCGCGGGCCACATGATGATCTTCACGCTGATCGGATTCATCTTCATCTTCGGCCACATCGCCTTCGTTCGCTGGGCGGTCGCCGCCGGATCCTTCGCCTTCGTGTCGGCGATCCTGCTCCTCGAGCTGCTGATCGCCTTCATCCAGGCCTACATCTTCGCCATGCTGTCAGCCGTCTTCATCGGCCTCATGCGGCATGAACACTGACCCTGAACGGACCACACACGCATAGGAGAAACCATGCTTGACCTGGCGATCACCGCGCTGCAGGAAGGCGGCGCGGCGGACATCGACACAGCCAAGAACACAGGCGCCCTCATCGGCGCCGGAATCGGAGCCGGACTCGCCGCGATCGGCGCCGGCATCGGCATCGGCGGCATCGGCAGCGGCGCGACGCAGGGCATCGCCCGGCAGCCGGAGGCCGCCGGCGAAATCCGGGGTCTGGCCATTCTGCTGGCCGGACTGGTGGAGGGAGCCGCGCTGTTCGCGATCCTGCTCGCGGCGCTCTTCAAGTTCATCTGATGATGCCCGCGGGACCGTACCCCGTGCCCGCGCAGGAGGAAGGCCCTCTCTGGGACACCCTCTTCGCGGTCGATTCAGGGCTGGCCGTTTGGACGGTCCTGACCTTCCTGACGCTGCTGGCCGTGCTGGCCCGGTACGCGTGGAAGCCTCTGATGGCAGCCCTGGACGCCCGCGAGAAGAGCATCCAGAGCGACATCGACGAGGCGAAGCGCCAGCGGGAAGAGGCCGAGGCGCTGATCACGGAGTACCGGGAGCAGCTCGCCGATGGCCGCCGCCAGGCCCAGGCACTGGTGGCAGAGAGCCGGGAGACCGCGGAGCAGCTTCGCAAGGAACTCGAGGCGAAGGCTCGTGAAGAGAGCCGGGTCATCCTGGCCAACGCGCGCCGGGAGATCGAGCGGGAACGCGACGCGGCGGTCGAAACCGTGCGGCGCGAAGCCGTGGAGGTGGCCATTGCAGCCGCCTCCCGGCTGTTGGACGAACGCCTCGACAGCGAGCGCGACCGAAAGCTGGTGACGGAGTATATCGACGACCTTGCCGGCCCCGGGGGCGCCTGGACGTGAGAGAGGACACCGTCGCGCGCAACTACGCCGAGACCCTCTTCGAGCTGGCCGAACGCCACGAGGGGGTGGAGGCCTTCGGCACCGGCATGGAATCGGTCGCCGCGCTGATGGACGACCGCACGGCCCGCGAGTTCCTGGTGACGCCACGCGTCTCGGCCGCAGACAGGAAGGCGGCGCTGGCGCGGACGCTGGAGGGCCGCGTGCCGCGGATGCTGTTGCGGTTCCTGCAGGTTGTCGTCGACAAGGGGCGGCAGCGGCTGCTCCCTGCGATGGCGGCCGTCTACCGGGAGATGCTCGATCGCCACCTGGGCAGGCGCCACATGGAAGTCACGGTGGCGCGGCCGCTCTCGGCGGACGACGCCGAGCACCTGGCCGGCAAGCTCGCGGCCGCGACGGGAGCGACGGTGATTCCGCACGTGAAGGTCCGGCCGGCCATTGTCGGCGGCATTGTGATCCGGGAAGGCGACACCGTCTACGACGGGTCGGTGAAGCGGCAGCTCGACGCCATGCGCCGCAGGCTCATGGCCGCCGAGCTTCAACCATAGGAAAGAAAGAGGACATGTCGGATTCCCAACTCCGGGCGGGCGAGATCAAGAGCGTCCTCCTGGCAGAAATCGAGAGCTTCGAGGAAGCGCTCCACTCCGAAGAGGTGGGCGAGGTCCTGGAGGTCAAGGACGGCGTGGCGCGCATCTACGGCCTCACCAGGGCGATGGCCAACGAGATGCTGGAGATCACGTCGGGTGAGACGGGTGACACACTCACCGCGCTGGCGCTCAACCTGGAAGAGGACAACATCGGGGCGGTGGTCATGGGCGACTGGGAGCACTTGCGCGAAGGCGACGAGGTGCGCCGTACCGGCCGGGTGCTCGACGTGCCCGTCGGTGACGGCTACCTGGGCCGCGTGGTGAATCCGCTGGGGGAAGCGGTCGACGGGGGTCCCGCGATCGAGACTTCCGCGCGGCGGCAGATCGACGTGGTCGCGCCCGGGATCGTCAAGCGCCAGCCCGTGAAGGAGCCTCTGCAGACCGGGATCAAGGCCATCGACGCGATGATCCCGATCGGCCGCGGCCAGCGCGAGCTGATCATCGGCGACCGCCAGACCGGCAAGACGGCCATCGCCATCGACGCGATTCTCAACCAGAAGGACACCGACGTCATCTGCATCTACTGCGCCGTTGGGCAGCGCGCCGGAATGGTGGCGGGCGTGGTCGAGACCTTCAGGCATCACGGCGCCATGGACTACACGATCGTCGTGGCGGCCAACGCCTCCGATCCGGCCCCCATGCAGTACATCGCTCCGTATGCCGCGACCGCGCTGGCCGAGCACTTCATGTGGCAGGGCAAGCATACCCTGGTCATCTACGACGACCTCTCCAAGCAGGCGCAGGCCTATCGGCAGCTTTCTCTGGTGCTCCGGCGCCCTCCGGGCCGCGAGGCATACCCCGGGGACGTCTTCTACCTGCATTCCCGACTGCTGGAGCGGGCGGCCAAGCTGTCCGACGAGCAGGGCGGCGGATCGCTGACCGCCCTCCCGATCATCGAGACGCAGGCCGGCGACGTGTCGGCGTACATTCCCACCAACGTCATCTCGATCACCGACGGCCAGATCTACCTGGAGCCCGACCTGTTCAACTCGGGCGTACGGCCGGCGGTCAACGTGGGAATCTCGGTCTCGCGGGTCGGGGGCTCGGCGCAGGTCAAGGCCATGAAGTCGGTGGCGGGGCGGCTCCGGCTCGACCTCGCCCAGTTCCGCGCCATGGAGACCTTCGCACAGTTCGCGTCGGACCTGGACGCCGCCACCCAGCAGCAGCTCGCGCGGGGTCAGCGCACGGTCGAAGTCCTCAAGCAGCCGCAGTACCAGCCGGTTCCGGTTGAACGGCAGATCGTGGCGATTTATGCCGTCACGAACGGCTACCTCGACCATATCGAGGTCGCCGACGTGCGCAGGTGGGAACGCGGCTTCCTCGACTTCGTGGGGAGCCGCTACGAGGACGTCCTGATCGGGCTGCGCCAGGAAGGCGCGCTGAGCGAAGACATCGAGGGACGGCTCAAGGAGTGCATCGAGGAGTACAATCAGGTCTTCGCCGCCGAGGCGGAGCCGGCGGTGGCGGGGGCGGCGTAGCGTGGCCGGAGCGGGCGCCCGGGAGGTCATGCGGCGGATCAAGTCGGTCCGCAACACCCGCAAGATCACCCGCACCATGGAACTCGTGGCGACATCCAAGCTCAAGCGGGCCATGGACCGGATGCAGGCGGCGCGGCCGTACGGGGACGCGCTCGGCGATCTGCTGCGGAGTCTGCACGCCCCCGGTCTGGCCCAGGAGCAGCCGTTGCTGCGGCAACCCCGCGCCACGAAAAGAGCGGCTGTACTGTTGCTGACCGCGAACCGCGGATTCTGCGGCGTCTTCAACGCGAACCTCATCCGTGAGGCGCGGGCGCGGCTCGAGACGCTCCAGGCCGAAGGTGTGGACACCGAGCTGCATATCGCGGGCAGAAAGGGTCTCGCGTTCTTTCGCTTCCGGGGCTCGGCGATCGCGTCGGCGACAACCGGGATCGGCGACGCCCCCACGCCCGAGGATGCCGAGCAGCTGGTCGCGCCGCTCAGGCGGGGCTTCGAGGCGAGGGATCTGGACGCCGTCTACATGATCAGTTCCGAATTCCGGTCGGCGATGTCCACGCCCCCGCGAACCGCGCGGATCCTGCCCGTCGAGCCCGCCCCGGGAGCGCGCCCGGTGGACGCCTTCATCGTGTCGCCCCGACCGGGAAGGCTGATCGGACAGATCCTGCCCCGCTACCTGCGCATGACCGTGTACGGTGCCTTGGTCGAGAACGCCGCGGGTGAGCAGGGCGCGCGCCGGGCGGCCATGAAGAGCGCAACCGACAACGCGGGCGAGATTCTGGAAACGCTCACCCGCACGTACAATCGAGCACGCCAGGGGCAGATCACCCAGGAGATCGCGGAGATCGTGGGTGGCGCCGCGGCGTTGGAATGAACATGACTCCCGAAAAAACCGGTGGCCGCGCGGCAGCGGCCGGAGAAGACGAATACCATGGCTGAGAACAACAGCGGACGAGTCGTTCAGGTGATCGGACCCGTCCTGGACGTGGAGTTCCACCCGCAGCATCTGCCGGAGATCTACAACGCGCTCAGGCTGACCGCCGAGACCGAGTCGGGCCGCGAGATCGACCTGGTGGCCGAGGTGCAGCAGCACATCGGGCGCTCCCAGGTGCGAGCCGTGTCGATGAGTTCGACCGACGGTGTGCAGCGTGGCATGGAGGTGGTCGACAGGGGACAGTCCATCGCGGTGCCGGTCGGTGAGCCCGCGCTGGGCCGGATTCTGAACGTTCTGGGCGAGCCCGTGGACGAGCAGGGTCCGGTCGCGAGCGCGGACGGAGCCGAGGTCGAGCGCTGGCCCATCCACCGGCCCGCACCACGCTTCGACGACCTCGAACCCAAGACCGAGATCTTCGAGACCGGGATCAAGGTGGTGGACCTGCTGGCGCCCTACGTGAAAGGCGGCAAGACCGGACTCTTCGGCGGCGCCGGAGTCGGGAAGACCGTCATCATCATGGAGCTGATCAACAATATCGCCATGGAACACGGCGGCCGCTCGGTCTTCGCGGGCGTCGGCGAACGCACCCGGGAGGGGAACGACCTCTGGCTCGAGATGAAGGAATCCGGTGTGCTCGAGTCGACCGCACTGGTCTACGGGCAGATGAACGAGCCTCCCGGCTCCCGGCTGCGCGTGGGACTGTCGGCCCTCACCATCGCCGAGTACTTCCGCGACGTCGAAAAGCAGGACGTGCTGCTCTTCATCGACAACATCTTCCGCTTCACGCAGGCGGGATCCGAGGTCTCGGCGCTGCTTGGCCGCATGCCGTCGGCCGTGGGGTACCAGCCCACGCTCGGCACCGAGATGGGCGAGCTTCAGGAACGCATCACCTCGACGCGCGAGGGCTCGATCACCTCCGTCCAGGCGATCTACGTCCCGGCCGACGACCTCACGGACCCGGCCCCGGCCGCGGCCTTCGCCCACCTGGACGCCACCACGGTCCTTTCCCGTTCGATCTCCGAGAAGGGGATCTACCCGGCCGTCGATCCGCTGGACTCGTCGTCGCGGATCCTCGACCCGCAGTTCCTGGGCGAGCGCCACTACGAGGTGGCGGGCCGCGTCAAGGAGATCCTGCAGCGCTACAAGGACCTGCAGGACATCATCGCGATTCTCGGAATGGACGAACTCAGCGAAGAGGACAAGATCATCGTCGGCCGTGCGCGGCGCATCGAGCGCTTCCTCTCGCAGCCCTTCTTCGTCGCCACGGCATTCACGAACATTCCCGGCTGCTACGTTCGCCTCGAGGAGACGATCGAATCCTTCGAACGCGTGGCCGCGGGCGAATTCGATCACCTGCCCGAACAGGCGTTCTACATGAAGGGCGGTATCGATCAGGTGATCGAAGCTGCGCGGGAGATGGGCGCGGAGGTGGATTGAGGTGGCGAAGTCGATGCAATTGCGCGTGGTGACGCCCGAAGAGGTCGTCTTCGAGGGCTCCGCCCGGTCGCTGGTGGCGCCCGCCTGGGATGGCTGGGTCGGTGTGCTCCCCGGCCACGCGCCCTTCCTGACCCTCATGGGGGAGGGGCCATTGACTGTCGAGCCCGAGTCGGGAAGCTCGCGTGAGTTCAGGATCGGCGGAGGTGTGATGAAGGTGGAGGCCAACGTCGTGACGGTGCTTGCCGACCAGGTTTCGCCGGGATAGTCCGGCTTTCGGGCAGCGGGCTGCATGAGGCTCGATCTTCACGTCCATTCCACCGCCTCCGACGGCACCGTGTCGCCGGAGGAAGTCGTCGCGCGCGCCATTGCGGGGGGGCTGGACGTCGTCGCGCTTGCCGATCACGACACGATCGCCGGTGTCGAGCGGGCTCGCCGGGCGGCCTCGGGGAAGCGGATCCACATCATTCCTGCAGTGGAGATGAGCAGCACGCTTGCCGGCACCGACATCCACATCCTGGGCTATTTCGTGGACACGCGGTCCGACGTGTTCGAGCGGCACACGCGGTGGAATCACGAGCGGCGCGACGCACGCATGCTTGAGATGGTCGAACGTCTCTCGCGTCGGGGAATCAAGGTCTCCCGCGAGCAACTCGACGAGCAGCGGGGATCGGCCGACGTGGCCTATTCGCGACCGCACCTTGCCCGGGCGCTTGTGCAGGCCGAATACGTCCGCGGTGTGCCCCAGGCCTTCGCCGAACTGATCGGCAACAACTGCCCGGCCTATGTTCCGACCCGGGTCGCGACGCCGGAGGAGGCGATTCGGCTGATCCTGGACGCCGACGGCATCCCGGTATGGGCTCACCCCCCCGCCGAACTCTTCCAGAGACTTCTTCCGCGCCTGGTGCGGGCCGGCCTCCGGGGATTGGAGGTATACAGGGCCTCCCGCCGATCCATTGGCGTGGCCAGGTTGGAGAAGGCAGCCCGGGACAACGAGCTGGTGGTGACCGGAGGATCCGATTGGCACGGTCCGGAGGGGGGGAGGGAACTGGGTGACTTCTTCGTTACCGGGGACGAGGTGGCTGCTTTTCTCGGTGCCGGAGGGCTGTAGCCGGGCCGGGGAATCCGCGACCAGGATTTGCGGTCCGCGGAGGCCGGAACTTCGAGTTGACTTCCCTCGTCGTTTGGCTATCTTTCAAAGCTGTCCGTCACGCGGTTACGCCCGTACATCCCAATCCGGATGCGACCGGGCGGGCGTGCGCGGACTCCAGGAGCTTCTTGAAAACCAGGGTAGAAGGAAGGAAAGTGCCTTAGGCGCTCCGGTCGTACCGGTCGGGTGTCCCGCTCGGGGTATCCGGATCGAGGACGATGGGAGCGTACGTGTAGGAAGGCGAAACGGTGGTGGACTAGTCCGAAGCGAATGGAACCCGGACGGTGGCGGTCGGAATACCGACTGTCGGCGTTCGAGCCTGAGAAGAGGGCTGGTCAAGCGAGAAAGTGCACACGGTGGATGCCTTGGCGCAGACCGGCGATGAAGGACGTGGCAAGCTGCGAAAAGCCTCGGGGAGTTGCAAGCGAGCATGGATCCGGGGGTGTCCGAATGGGGGAACCCGGCGGGAGCAATCCCGTCACCCTGAAAGGGGAGCTAACCCAGGGAACTGAAACATCTAAGTACCTGGAGGAAAAGAAATCAATCGAGATTCCCAAAGTAGCGGCGAGCGAAATGGGAATAGCCCAAACCCGGGTGAGGAGACTCAACCGGGGGTTGTGGGGCCGCGTGGGAGGCGAGTCGAAGCATAGCGGAACGGTACTGGAACGTACGACCGCAGAGGGTGAGAGTCCCGTATGCGAAATGCGAGTAGACGAGCTGGCGCGGACCCCGAGTAGGCCGGGACACGTGGAACCCTGGCTGAATCCGGGAGGACCATCTTCCAAGGCTAAATACGAGTCTGTGACCGATAGCGAATAGTACCGTGAGGGAATGGTGAAAAGAACGCCTGACGGCGAGTGAAATAGACCCTGAAACCGTGTGCATACAAGCGGTCGGAGCCCGACCCGGATCTTCGGATTCCCGGGGATGGGTGACGGCGTGCCTTTTGCATTATGATCCGGCGAGTTACTCCTCATGCGCGAGGTTAAGGGCCTCAGGTCCGGAGCCGAAGCGAAAGCGAGTCTGAACAGGGCGATGAGTGCATGGGGGTAGACCCGAAACCGACGCGATCTATCCATGGCCAGGGTGAAGCTGGGGTAACACCTGGTGGAGGCCCGAACCGTTGTGGGTTGAAAACTGCTCGGATGAGCTGTGGATAGGGGTGAAAGGCCAATCAAGCTCGGAGATAGCTGGTTCTCCCCGAAATATATTTAGGTATAGCCTCAGGGGATTGTCTCGAGGAGGTAGAGCACTGGATGGGCTAGGGGCCTTACCAGGTTACCGAACCCAACCAAACTCCGAATGCCTCAGAGATGTATCCTGGGAGTCAGTGGGCGGGCGATAATGTCCGTCCGCGAGAGGGAAAGAGCCCAGACCGTCAGCTAAGGCCCCCAAGTCCGTGCTAAGTGAGAAAGGATGTGGATGTGCAGAGACAACTAGGAGGTTGGCTTAGAAGCAGCCATGCCTTTAAAGAGTGCGTAATAGCTCACTAGTCAAGTGGATCCGCGCCGATAATGGTCGGGACTCAAGCACGGCGCCGAAGCTACGGATGACGCAAGTCATGGTAGGGGAGCATTCCCTGGTCAGCGAAGCGGACTCGGAAGAGCATCCGTGGAGAGCAGGGAAGAGAGTATGCCGGAATGAGTACGCGATAAACAGGGTGAGAATCCCTGTCACCGAAAGCCTAAGGGTTCCGGAGCCAGGCTTATCCGCTCCGGGTTAGTCGGTCCCTAAGCCGAGGCCGAAGGGCGTAGGCGATGGGAAACAGGTTAATATTCCTGTACCGGTCAGGTAGCGTTTGACCATGAGGGGGGACGCGGGAGTGACAGGACCGTCGGGTGGTGGAATATCCGATGTAAGGTGGTAGGCGATGAGAGGGGATAAAAGACCTCTTTAGCCGAGCGCCGATGCCGAAGGGGAAATCATTCCCCGCAAAGGGTCCGTAATCATGCCGCCGAGAAAAGCCTCGCATGGGAGGTGCCTGGTCGACCGTACCGCAAACGGACACACGTAGGCGAGGCGAGTAGCCTAAGGTGCTCGAGTGATCCGCGGAGAAGGAACTCGGCAAAATGTCCCCGTAACTTCGGGAGAAGGGGAGCCTGTAGTAGGTGAACCATGACGCGTGGGGAGCCGAAACAGGCCGCAGAGAAACGGCCCAAGCGACTGTTTATTAAAAACACAGGTGTCTGCAAAGTCGGTTAAGACGACGTATAGGCACTGACGCCTGCCCGGTGCCGGAAGGTAAAAGGAAGGGGTTAGGGGTAACCCGAAGCTCTGAACTGAAGCCCCGGTAAACGGCGGCCGTAACTATAACGGTCCTAAGGTAGCGAAATTCCTTGTCGGGTAAGTTCCGACCTGCACGAATGGCGTAACGACTTGGGCGCTGTCTCCTCCGCGAGCTCGGCGAAATTGGAGTATCGGTGAGGATACCGATTACCCGCGACAGGACAAAAAGACCCCGTGCACCTTTACTGCAATCTGTCATTGGGTCTTGGCTTTGCATGTGTAGGATAGGTGGGAGACTGCGAACTGCCCTCGCCAGGGGGTAGGGAGTCGTTGGTGAAATACCACCCTTACAATGTTGAGCCTCTAACCCAGGGGAGTGAATCCTCCCCGGGAACAGTGGCAGGTGGGTAGTTTGACTGGGGCGGTCGCCTCCCAAAAGGTAACGGAGGCGCGCAAAGGTTCCCTCAGCGCGGTCGGCAATCGCGCGAAGAGTGCAAAGGCATAAGGGAGCTTGACTGTGAGACCGACGGGTCGAGCAGGAACGAAAGTTGGCCTTAGTGATCCGGCGGTTCCGAATGGAAGGGCCGTCGCTCAACGGATAAAAGGTACGCCGGGGATAACAGGCTTATCGCCCCCGAGAGTTCACATCGACGGGGCGGTTTGGCACCTCGATGTCGGCTTATCGCATCCTGGGGCTGAAGAAGGTCCCAAGGGTCGGGCTGTTCGCCCGTTAAAGCGGTACATGAGCTGGGTTTAGAACGTCGTGAGACAGTTCGGTCTGTATCCGTCGTGGGCGTTGGAGTATTGAGGGGAGCTGCTCCTAGTACGAGAGGACCGGAGTGGACTGACCACTCGTGTACCGGTTGTCCCGCCAGGGGCATTGCCGGGTAGCGACGTCGGGAAGGGATAACCGCTGAAAGCATCTAAGTGGGAAGCCCCCCCCAAGATGAGTACTCCCAGACTTTGGTCTCGGAAGGGCCGTGCGAGACGAGCACGTTGATAGGCGGCAAGTGGAAGCGTGGTAACACGTGTAGCTGAGCCGTACTAATGGCCCGAGAGGCTTGACCAGCACATCCTCTTTTCCCGCTTCCTGCACATTTCAGGCGCTTTCCTTCCTTCTTCCTGTTTGTTATTTGGTTGGTGGCCACAGCGCAGGGGACACACCCGATCCCATCCCGAACTCGGAAGTTAAGCCCTGCCGCGCGGATGGTACTGCTGGGGCAACCCGGTGGGAGAGTACGTCGCTGCCAGCCATTCTGCCGAAACGCCCCGTCCGGATGCGGAATGTCCGACGGGGCGTTTTTCGTTTCCGGGTTCGGAGCATCGGAGTGCTTCGACCGGTGGGAGCTGCGGGCAGCCTCAGGGTTGGCCTGTGGCGTGCTCCGCGGCCCGTAGAAAACCCGTGACTGCGCGCCCCGGATTTGCGGCGCCCATGATGGAGCCGATCGCCGCGCACCCCACTGCTCCGGCAGCGATCACGGCGGGCGCTCGAGCGGGCGACAGACCGCCGATTCCCACAACGGGCACGTCGACCGCGAGGACCACCCTGCGAAGTCCGTCGATGCCCGTGATCTGCCCGGCGTCGGGTTTGGTGCCGGTCGGGTACACGGTCCCGCAGCCGATGTAGTCCGCGCCGTCTCGGACCGCGGCACGCGCGGCGTCCACCTCGTCCGCCGAATAGCCGATCAGGAACCCGGTTGGAGCGGTCCTGCGTGCTGCCGCGACCGGGAGGTCATGAGGCCCCAGGTGCACGCCATCCGCTCCCACTGCCAGGGCCAGATCCAGCCGATCGTTCACGAAGAACAGGGCCCCGGCGTGCCTCGTGTCGGCCCTGAGGCGGCGTGCGAGGGGAAGCACTTTGCGGGGCGGCTGTGTCTTCTCGCGCAGTTGCACGGCTTGCGCGCCGGCCCGAAGCGCATCCCCAACGACATCGACCACGGTTCCGGGGTGGGCGAAGCCACGGTCCGTGATTACGATCAGGGCCAGGCGGCGCTCCAGCGCGCCGGGTCGTGTCGGCATCGTCCTCACCGGACCGCTCGCTGTGGTCCGTTCCGTTCAGTGTGTGGGCTATGGTCGCCCGACGCGTCGGCGGGCCGCATTGTGTTCGCGCAGCGACCGGGTGAAGATGTGGGCGTTGTCCGGCCCGGCGACGAAATACAGGTAGTCCGTGTCCTCGGGGTCCAGCGCGGCATCCAGCGCGGCGGCACCGGGTGCGCAGATGGGGCCCGGCGGCAGTCCCGGGTGTGTGTACGTGCTGTAGGGATCGTCTGCCACGGAATCCATGGCGGCGTGCAGGAGGCGGCGCCGGTGGCCGCCGAGCGCGTACAGCACCGTGGGGTCCGACTGCAGGAGCATGCCGATCCGCAGCCGGTTGTGATAGACGCTCGAAATCGTCCCCATCTCGGATACCAGCATCGCCTCTGCCTGTATGATGGAGGCGAGGGTGACCACCTCTCTTTCGGAGAGACCGCTGGCCGCCAGCCGCTCGCGCCGCTCGGGTGTCCAGTAGCGGTGGTAGCGGTCGATCATGGCCGAAACCACTCGCTCGAGTCCCACCCCCTCGGCGAATCGGTAGGTGTCCGGGAAGAGATAGCCCTCAAGTCCCGGACCGGGGACGTTCCATGCCGCATGCAATTCGCGCCCGCTCAACCGCTCTGCAACCGTCACCGAGTCCGAGCCGGCTGCCCTCGCAATACGGCCCGCCATCCCCTTGATCGTGAGCCCCTCGGGGAAGGTCGCCGGGTGGGTCAGCACATTACCCCTTGACAGGGCCGTGTGCACCTCCGAGAACCTTGCTGCGCGCGGTAGCCGGTAGACGCCGGCCTTGACCAGACGGTCCAGCGAACGCAGCCGCGCGTAGACGCCGAACAGGCGGGGTCGCGTGATCACCTGCCTGTCTTCGAGGATGTGGACCACGTCCTGGAAGGGCGTGCCCGACGGGATTTCCACCAGCACCGGACCCTCGCCGGCAAACCCGGGCCGCCGGGCTGCCGCCAGCGCTACCACGAAGATCACCAACAGCAGGATTCCGCCGGCAAGAACGCTACCGCGCCGCCCCTTCACCCGGATCCGCTGGTGCGTCCAGGGCACGGGCGTCAAGCCAGTCCTGGAGGATGATTGCGGCTGCTCCGGCATCGATCCTCGCTTTTTCTTCCCTCTTCGCCCTCTTCGCTCCGATGAAGCGGATCCTTGCCTCAGCCTCCACCGATGAGTAGGACTCGTCGATGAGATGGACGGGCAGACCGCTCCGGTCGCGCAACCGCCTGCCGAACTCGCGAGCCTCGGCGGTCCATGTATTCTCACCCTCTTGCGGATGCAGGGGAAGTCCCAGCACAAACCGTCCGACCTCGTGCTCCCGGGCGATTTCCAGGATTCTCGCAAGGGGCGCGCGCTTTCCCTGGCGCCGCACGAGCGTGGTCAGGGGCGTTGCGAGCGTGCCGGTGGGGTCGCTCAGGGCAAGACCGATTCGGCGGGTACCGTAGTCGACGCCCATGGCACGCCGTGGGCCGATGGAGGCGCGATGTTCGATCGGCGACAATGGAGGTGTCGGGGTCATCGGCGAGCACGGTCTTCGGCGCGGGCGCGGGGACGCTCGCTTTCGCGAGGGGTTCCGGCGAGTGGTCCTATCTTCGTTAGTGGTTTCCCGCGCGGGGCGGCAACGCGATTGTCCCGCTGGACAACCGCACACTCGCGACATTCCCTCAACCTGGTGGCCATCCCATGCAACTCGGTGCGTTTTCGGTGAGCCTCGCCGTCAAGGACCTGGCGGCGTCCCGGTCCTTCTACGAGAAACTCGGCTTCACCGTGACCGGCGGTGACGGCGAACAATACCTGATGATGATCAACGGGACCACGATTCTCGGTCTTTTCCATGGCCTGTTCGAAAGGAACATCCTGACCTTCAATCCGGGTCTGGCGCAGGACACCTCGCGGGTCGCGGATTTCACGGACGTACGCGATATCCGTGCGTCCGTGGCGGGGGCCGGGATCGAAATCGCGACCGACACGGACCCGCACGGGACCGGGCCGGCGAGCATCGTCCTGGTGGACCCGGACGACAACCCCATCCTGATCGATCAGTTCTTCCCCCGTCCGGGGGATGGGGATCCGGGCTCGGAGGATGGGGACGGGCGTCCGGGAGACGGGATTCCGGGCTCGGGCGACGGGGACGGGCGCCCGGGGAACGGGGACGGGCAGCGCGCGGATGCCGGTACGGCCCCGAAGCCCCGGTAGCTCACTCGGGGCGCGCACTATATCGTGCCCGCGTCACGGGGAGGCGGGCGCGCGTGCCTGCGCAGAGCGTCGGTGTTCGCAGAGTAGACGCCCTCCGATTCGAGGAGCAGGCCGGCGTCGATCAGCACCGCCAGGTCGCGCCGGCGCGTCCGCGCGGAAAGCTCGCCGTAGCGCTCCGACAGACGCGGGTCGAGCTGGACGAGGTCGGCCATCGTGAACGACCGGTACAAGGGTATCGCGAGCATCAGGTCGCGGCGCCGCCGGAATACGCTCTTCTTGCGGTAGTCCCGCGCCGTGAACCTGTCCAGTACGAAACTGCGCCACGCGGCCTCGAAGTGGGCCTGCGTGACCGACTCGAAGCATCTCTGCAAACCGTCGCGGAGACCTTCGACCGCATACGCGATGAAGGAGGTCAGGGAACGGTCGCGCGATGCCAGATCGAGCTGGCGAAAATACTCGTCCCGCGTCTCGGCGTAATACTCGGTCAGCAGGTGCGAGGCGGCCGCGGGGCTGCCGGCAGCGGCGAGGACGTAGGTCTCCAGCAGGCGCGCCGCGCGGCCGTTGCCGTCCGCGAACGGCCGAATCCACAGCACGTAGACGTGAGTGACGAGGGCTCGCACCACCGCGCGGCCGAAGTCGCGGCCAACGTCGGAGAACTCCCGCTGCAGCCAGGTGAACACGCCGTCCACCAGGCCGCCGACCTCGTCCGCGCGGGGAGCGCTGTACGGTCCACCCGCGCTCTCCTCGCGGAATTGTCCCGGAGCGCCGGCGAAGCGGTCTCCCAGCCCGTCTCCGACCATTCCGTGCAAGCGACGCAACAGATGCGCGTCGACGGGTCGGGTATCCCCCGCGGCGATTTCGTCCAGCAGCGCGGCCGTCGCGTCGATCAGGTTCTTCACCTCCGGCGCGTGTGGTCCCTCGGCGGAGTGCGGACTCCGGCCGGCGGCTGAACGCATGCTGCCGTGTTCGTCGAGCGGGAGCCCCGCTATGCCGGTAGCGGCCACCGCGCCCCGCGCCATCGCACCATCGACCAGGCCGCGGCCGACTCCGGGCCGTGTCGTCAACGCGCCGATTGCGGTGACGAGGGAGGCGCATTGACCCAGTTGGTAGCGCGTCGTGGGAGAAATCCCCCAATGCCGGCGGTATCGAGGTTGAGCCCTGCGAGTTTCCATTGCCTGGACCGCCCCTTCCAGTCGTAGTCGGCACGAGCAGTGACAGATTCAAGGTAGAATCTGTCCGGCCATCTGTCACGGCCGGTGGCTCGCCGCCCGCTCCCCCTTCTAATGCGCCTTCCCAGCCGTCACATTTATCCAATAGCCCACTTCGTCCCCCACAACCGGAGCCCGCGCGTGTCCCGCTACCAGTACGCCTCCGTCCCCTCCCACGGCGAGAAAATCACAGGCACTACCGGCCAGCCGGCGGTTCCGGACCGGCCGATCATTCCCTTCATCGAGGGCGACGGCATCGGTCCCGACATCTGGGCGGCAACCCGTCACGTCGTCGACTCGGCGGTGGCGAATGCATACGGCGGACGGCGGGAGATTGCCTGGATGGAGGTGCTGGCGGGAGAAAAGGCGAACGAACGCGCGGGTGAATGGCTGCCTCGGGAGACGCTGGACGCGCTAACCGAGTTCAGGGTCGCAATCAAGGGGCCCCTCACGACGCCGGTGGGCGGCGGCATACGCTCCCTGAACGTCACGCTGCGACAGGTTCTGGATCTCTACTCCTGCATTCGGCCCGTGCGCTGGATCCCCGGCGTGCCTTCGCCGGTGCGTGAACCGCACAAGGTCGACATGGTGATTTTCCGTGAGAACACCGAGGACGTCTATGCGGGAATCGAATGGGCTTCGGGGACGCCTGAAGCGGACAGGGTGCGGGACTTTCTCCAAGACCGCATGGGCTCGTCCATCCGGGAGGCGAGCGGCATCGGGATCAAGCCGGTCAGTCCGTTCGGCACCAAGCGTCACGTCGCGGCGGCAATACGCTACGCGTTGGCACGCGGGAGAGACTCGGTGACGCTGATGCACAAGGGCAACATCATGAAGTACACCGAGGGAGCGTTCCGCGACTGGGGATACGAGGTCGCGAGAGAGCTGTTCGCGGACGAAACCGTGCCCGAAGCACGGCTCTGGGATGGAGAGGAGGCGAACGGACGGGTGGTGATCAAGGACCGCATCGCGGACTCGATGTTCCAGCAGGTCCTGCTGCGCCCTGCCGAGTACTCGGTCGTGGCGACCCCCAACCTCAACGGCGACTACCTCTCGGATGCCTGCGCCGCTCAGGTGGGAGGTCTCGGGATGGCGCCGGGGGCCAACGTGGGCGATTCGGTGGCGCTGTTCGAGGCGACGCACGGTACCGCGCCGAAGTACGCGGGACTCGACAAGGTCAATCCCGGCTCGCTCATCCTGTCCGCGGCGATGATGCTCGAACACCTGGGCTGGGACGATGCGGCAACAGCCATCGACCGCGGACTGGAAGGGGCCGTTGGCGCCCGGCTCGTGACCTATGACCTGGATCGCCAGATGAAGGACGCGACCACGGTGTCGACTTCGCGGTTCGCCGAGACCATCGTCGCCCACATGTAGTGTTTGCCGCCGGGAGTCCCGCGAGATGGATTTGACACTGTCATCGAAGGCCCCTGAAGCGGTCGCCACGCCGCTGATGGCGGTTCTGGTCGCTGCCGACCGACCCCTTGGGCAACTGGCCCGATTCGACGAAAAATTCGGCGGCGCGCTCGCTGCGGCCGCCGCGGTTGGGGACTTCCGCGGGCGCACGGGCGATCGCCTGGCCGGCCATCGTCGTGGTACGGATGGTCCGCAAAGAGTGCTCTACCTCGGGGTGGGCGGCTCGGAGTCGCTGACCCCGGAGACGGTTCGCTGCGCCGCCGGAGACGCCGTGCGATTCGCCGAACGGCGACGGCTGCCTTCGCTCGCGCTGAGCCTCGACCATCCGGGCCCGGGCATCGGAGCACGACATGTCCAGGCCGCGGCGGAGGGGATGGTGCTGGCCGCGTGGCGCTTCGACGAGCTGAAATCGCGTGCGGGACCCGAAGATGCGAACGGCGACGGGCGGAGTCGCTCCGTTCACTCCGCCGCGATCGCGGGAGCGCCGCCGAATGCCTGGGATGAGGCCGTCCGATTCGGGCGGGCGTTCGCAAATGGAGAAAACCTGGCCCGCACACTCCAGGCCACCCCCGGGAACCTGGCCACCCCGTCGCGCCTGGCCGACGAGGCCGTGCGAATCGCGGAGGAGTCGGGCTTGACGTGCGAGATCCTCGGCCCCGCGGAGATGGAACGGCAGAGGATGGGCGCACTGCTCTCGGTGGCGAGGGGATCGGACGAGGAGCCGCGCCTCATCGTCCTGGAGCACCAGGGCGGCGACGCCGGCGCGGCACCGCTCGTGCTGGTCGGCAAGGGCCTGACGTTCGACGCCGGGGGCATCTCCATCAAGCCCGCGAGGGGAATGGAGAAGATGAAGTACGACATGTCCGGCGGCGCGGCCGTGCTGGGCGCGATGAGGGCGATCGGAGAACTGGATCTGCCCGTCAACGTCAGAGCGGTCGTGCCCAGCTCCGAGAACCTGCTGAACGGGTCGGCGACGAAGCCGGGCGACGTGGTGCGCAGCCGGCTGGGCAAGACGATCGAGGTGATCAATACGGACGCCGAGGGCCGCCTGATCCTCGCCGATGCACTGGACTACGCCCTGAGCTGGGAGCCCGCGGCCATTGTCGACTGCGCCACGCTGACCGGAGCTTGCGTGGTCGCGCTTGGACACCACCGCGCGGCGCTCCTCGGCAACGATGAAGAACTCCTCGGCGAGCTGCGCGATGCGGGCGAACTCGCGGCCGAGCCATGCTGGCCGCTTCCCCTCGACGAGGAATACCGCAAGCAACTGCGCAGTGAGGTGGCCGATCTCAAGAACGTTGGAGGCCGTCCGGCCGGCACGATCACGGCCGCCTGTTTTCTCTCGGAGTTTGTCGGACACACACCTTGGGCCCATCTGGACATCGCCGGCACGGCGTACGGCAAGACGAAGAAACCCTACCTGAGGAACGGACCTGCCGGGCGTCCCTGCCGCCTCCTTCTGGAGTGGGTAAGAACACGCGCGGGCGTCTGAGGGGTCCCGTGTCGGGGCTGTCGTCGCCTGGGCGGGCCAGGATCGCGCCGGTCGCGACCACCGCTCCGATCCTGTTTGCGGTGCTCACGGCATTGGGGGCAGCCGGGCAGGAGCCTCCGGACACGCTGCAAGTCCCCCCGGATTCGCTACTGGTCGATTCGGTCCTGATTGCGGACAGTCTGGCCGCCGACTCGCTCGTTTCGGATACACTGGCGGCGGATACGCTCGTCGCGGATTCGCTCGCAGCCGACAGTCTCGAAGTCGACAGTCTCCCACCGCCACCGGTCATGCCGACGCTTCCCGACCCGGTCCCCGCCGGTCTGGCCACCGGCGTCTGGGAATGGGACCGCGAACAGCTGCTCGCGGCGCGCGGCCAGACTCTTTGGGAGCTGCTCGCCGAAATACCGGGCCTCCTGGGGGTGCGCGGGGGAGATTTCGGGTCTGCGGTGACGGTGTTCCCGGTGGGCTACGCCGGGGGAGCATTGCGTCTCTACTACGACGGGGTCGAGCACCTGCCCCTCGAGGGCTCGATCCCCGATCTGGCCCGCGTCTCGCTGGCAGGGATCGAACGGGTGCGTGTGGTACGACGGGCCAGCGGTGTCGAAGTGAATCTCTTCCGTCTCGCGCACAGCGACCCGCGGGCCATGTCGCTGATCGAGGCCGGAACGGGTGATCTCGACACGAACCTGATGCGCGCCACGTTTTCCCTGCCGCGTGCATTCGGTGGAAAGGCGGCCCTCGCGGTGGAGCGGCTGGACACGCAAGGTCAGGACGCGCCGGGTGCAACGATGGGCGGCTGGCTGCGCTACAGCCTCCACAGGGGCGACCGCGGGGGCGTACGCTTCGAGGTGCGTCGAATGATGGCCCAGCGCACCCTGTTGACGCCGTCACCGACGGAGGTCAACCGGTCGGACTGGACCCTCCAGGGGAACTGGGCGCTCGGTGCGGCCTCGGTGGCGGAGGCGTGGGCGACGGGTGCCTCCATCGAAGTGGGCGACAGCCTGGAAGCCTTCCCGTTTGCGCCGGAGCCTCGAGGTCAGTATGGGGCGCAGCTGTCGTTGGGCCGTGGGCCGCTGTGGGGCCGCACGGCTGCGCGATTCAACAGCGGCGCCGGGGTCGCGGATCGCGAGCTTTCTGTCGAGGCGTCGGCCACCTCGGGGCGGTGGGGCGGGGCAAGCGGTCGCGCCTGGCGCGAGTCGTGGGACGAGCGGACGGGAACCGGGTACGACGTGACGGCTTGGCTGACACCCGTTTCGTACGTATCGGTTTTTGTGGAGCGGGGCAGCGGCAGCCGGTCCGTCCCTTTCCTGAACCCGCCGGTCCCGGAAGAACCGGAGGACAGTGTCTCCAACCCGGTCCCCGAACCGGACACGCTTGAAGCCGACCCGCCGCCGGAGAGCCGCTTCACCCACCGCTTCGGCAGCCGCGTGGGAGCGAGGCTCCGCTGGCGCGCGGTCGAGGTCACGGGAGCGCGGTTGTCGGCGGAAGCGGATTCGGTGTGGCCTACGCAGCTGCTCTTCGACCGGGACGGCTTCGTACTTCCTCAGCCCCGACGTCAGGGATGGGAACTCACCGGCCGCCTGCCGCTTCGTCCGACCGGCCTGTTTTTCGTGGGCGAGGTACAGTTGTGGGAGCCGCTGGATTCCATGTCGCTCTACTTTCCGGACCACATCTACCGCGGCAGTCTTTCCTTTCACCGGACCTTTCGCGCGAGCGGCAACTTTGAATTGTGGATTGACCTGGGCGCGCAGGGACGTTCCAGCATGAATGTACCGTTGCCGACCGAGGCGGAACCGTTGGAAGAGGACGAGACGATCGAACCCGGAACGCTCGTGCCATCGATGGTGCCGTTCTACCAGAGTTGGTATTTCCGGCTGCAAATGCGCTTCCTGACGCTGAATATCTTCGCGACGATAGACAACCTCACGCTGAGGCGAAACAACCAGGACGTGCCCGGAATACTCCTGCCCGGGACTCGCAGCCTTTACGGCGTCAGGTGGACATTCTGGAACTGACGCATGGCCGGAGGTGGCAATGATCCGCAGCATGACGGGATACGGGACGGCCGAGACCCGATTGCCCGACGGCCGCGTCCTGCGCGTCGAGGTGCGCACGGTCAATCATCGGCATCTGAGCGTCAGCGTGCGGCTTCCACGGGGATGGGAGCATCTGGAGCCCGCGACAGTGACCGGGCTGCGTGAGCGGCTGGGCCGCGGACGCGTCTCGCTCTCGGTCGCATGCGAGACCCCCGACCGGGAGGACCCCGGGATGCCCGGGCTGGACATGGACCGGGTCCGGCGGCACGTGGCGGCACTGCGAAGGGCGGGAGAGGAACTCGCTGTGCAGGGATCCCTGGACCTCGGGGCGTTGGCGGCCCTGCCGGGAGTGTGGCGGAGTGAAGGGCCGCACGACAACCCGCCCGACGAGGACGGTCTCCTTGGGTGCCTGACCACCGCGCTGGACGAACTGGTCGTCATGCGGGAGGGCGAGGGGGCGCGGCTCGAGGAAGAACTTCGCACGGCTATCGCCGCGATTGTCGCCCAGCTGGACGCCGTCGAGACCCGTGCTCCCGCGCGTCTGCTCCGGGAGCGCGACCGGCTGCGCGAGCGGGTTGGCGCGCTGGCGGGTGCGGTGGAGGTGGACGAGGACCGCCTTGCACGCGAGATCGCGTACCTCGCCGAGAAATGGGACATTTCCGAAGAGATCGTTCGCTTGCGGTCACATGTCGCGTTCTTTCTCGAGCATTTGGGGGACGTTGGTGCGCCGCCCGCGGGAAGCCCACCCTCCTCGGGAGTCGCTTCCGCCAGGACCGCGACGACAGCGGCTCCCGTGGGCAAGCGGCTCGGCTTCGTGGTACAAGAGATGAACCGGGAGGCCAACACCCTCGGATCCAAGGCCAACGACGCCGGAATATCGGCGTCCGCGGTGGCTGTCAAGGAGGAACTGGAGCGAATTCGCGAGCAGTTGGAGAACATCGAGTGAGCTTGTCCAGGCCGCTGGTGCTGGTCGGGCCATCGGGTGCGGGCAAGACCACGATCGCTGGTCGCCTGGTGCGGGAGTACCCCGAGCGATTCCGCTTCTCGGTCTCGGCAACCAGCCGGGCGCCGCGCGGTCACGAGCGGTCCGGACGCGAATACACCTTCGTTTCCCGGGAGGAGTTCGAGGGGATGATCGCGTCCGGGGAACTGGCCGAATGGGCGCAGGTTCACGGCGAGTACTACGGGACGCCCATCGACAACCTGAGAGGGATGGCGGAGGCGGGGATCGCGCCGGTTCTCGATATCGACGTGCAGGGTGCGCGCCAGGTGATGAGGCGCGGCATCGACGCCTTGGTTATCTTCATCCTCCCGCCCGGCGCGGCGCACTGGCTGGCGCGCCTGACCGGCCGCGGGACGGAGTCGCCCCAAGGCATCGTCCGCCGCCTGCAGACAGCGCGCGAGGAGCTTCGCGAGGCGACGACGTTTGAAGAGTTTGTGGTGAATCAGAACCTGAGCGAGGCCGTCCGGCGGGTGCTGGAGATCGCTGACGGCGGAGTCGGCGAGGGCGCGTGCGATCCCGGGGTGGAGGAGCTGTGCCGGGCGCTGGACGCCGGAGCCGCTGACGAGATAGCACGGATCGGTGGGCGGGGGGTCGCCGACGAGATCCGGAAGGAGGAAGCATGAGAGTTTTCACCCCGAGTGAAATTGCCGAACACAACCAGAGCAAGTACCTCGGCGTCTTCGTGGCCGCAAAGTACGCGCGCGAGCTCAACATGCTCCCGCGCGACAACCTCCCGCTGGGAGAGGAAAAGAAGCTCTCGACGCGGGCGCTGGAGGCGGTGACCTCAGGGCAGGTCGAGTACCGGCTGGTCAGGCGCCGCCGTCTCGAGACGGAATAGCGGGCCATGTCTCCCGGTGGCCCCGCGCAGGAGGCCCGGGAGCCATGCGCTGCCGGGAATCGGACCGAGGGTGCGCTGGAACCGGGTCCCCCGTGGCTGGGGAGGCGCGTCGTTCTGGGGGTGTGTGGCGGAATCGCGGCGTACAAGTCGATCCAGATCGCGCGGGACCTGACACTGCATGGCGCCACGGTGGACGTGGTTCTCACCAAGGCGGCCCGGCGGTTCGTCGCTCCCCTCGCGTTCGAGGGAGTGACCGGCCGGGGACCCCTGATCGACCTCTTCGCGGTCGGAGGAGCAGCTCTTCACGTCGGCCTTGGCCGCGACGCGGATTGCGTGTGCGTGGCGCCCGCGACGGCCGACTTTCTGGCGCGCGCCGCCTCGGGACGCGCCAGCGATCTGCTGGGCACGGTCCTGACCGCGTGCGAGGCGCCGGCCGTCTTCGCGCCGGCAATGAACGACAGGATGTTTGCGCACCCGAGGACCCGTGCCAACCTGGCTCTCCTCGACGCGGCACCCGGATACCACCGCGTGGGTCCCGATACCGGCCGCCTGGCGGCGGGAGAGGGCAGCGGACCGGGACGGATGGCCGATCCGTCGGCCATCGTGGACGCGGTAGGCCGGGCGCTGCATCCCCGCGGCGCTCTCTCGGGCGCCACGGTGCTGGTCACCTCGGGGCCCACGCGGGAACCGCTGGACGCCGTCCGCTTCGTCGCAAATCGTTCGTCCGGCAAGATGGGGCATGCGCTGGCACGCGCGGCCCGGCTGCGCGGGGCCGGAGTCGTACTGGTCACGGGTCCGTCCGGCGTGACCGCTCCGTTCGGCGTCGAAGTGGTGCGGGTGGAGACGGCGTTGGAGATGCGCGACGCCGTGATGGAGGCCATCGGCGATGTGGACGTCGCCGTGCACGCCGCTGCCGTGACCGACTTTCGTCCCTCCGCCCCGCGCCGAGACAAGCTCAAGCGGGAATCGGCCGGCGGCGAGGTCGCGGTTCGCATGGTGGCGAATCCGGACATCGCTGCCGAGTCGGCCGCGAGGATGAAGCCGGGAGCGATCTCGGTGGGCTTCGCGTTGGAGACGACGGACCTCGTTGAGCGTGCCGCGGGGAAGCTGGCCGCGAAGGGCTTCGACCTCATCGCGGCGAATCCGGCTGGAGAACCGGACGCGGGGTTCGAGGCGGACACCAACCGGGTGACCATCCTCGATCGCGACGGGAGACGGAGCGCGCTGCCGCTGATGACCAAGTCTGCCGCGGCCTGGAAGATCCTCGACGCGGTGGAGGAGCGGTTGAGGGGAGGGGAGGGGAGTTGACGGAGTCTTCCACCCGGTTGGCCGCCTACCTGGATCAGCGCCGGCGACTGGGTGAGCCCGGCCTGGTGCCGGCAGAACTGGAACCGGGGGAGATTCTGCGGTTGCTGCGGGCGCGGGCCGCCAGCGGGCCGGCGGCGGTGGAGCGAGCGGAACGGGCGCGTCGAAGAGGCAGATACGACGAGCGGCCTTCCGGTCCGGCACGCGACGGTGCGGATACCGGAAAAGCGGTCGCGGACGCCTCCGAGGCCGGGCGCGTCGGGAGCGCGGACTATGACGCCCTGCGCGCCGCCGCCATGGCGTGCACTCGCTGCCGATTGGCCGAAGGCCGGAAGACGGTTGTCTTCTCCGACGGTAATCCCGCAGCTCGCCTCATGGTGGTGGGGGAGGCGCCGGGAGCGCGTGAGGACGCAACGGGTCTTCCCTTTGTCGGGCAGGCCGGCCGCCTTCTGGATCTGATGCTCGCCTCGGTGGCGCTTTCTCGACGGGATTCGGTGTATATCTGCAACGTTCTCAAGTGCCGTCCCCCGGGCAACCGGAATCCCCAGCCCGATGAGATCGAGTCCTGTGCACCACTATTGAAGCGCCAGATCGAACTGGTGGCCCCCGAGGTGCTTCTGGCCGTGGGTTCCTTTGCGGCACAGTGGCTCACGACGTCAAGGCAGGCTCTGGGCAAGCTCCGAGGCAAGGTGTACAGTTACCAGGGTGTTCCTCTCGTCGTCACCTACCATCCCGCCGCGCTTCTGCGCAATTCCGGCTGGAGCAGGCTGGCCTGGGACGATCTACAGTTGCTGCGCCAGGTGATGGACGGGAGATGAGACGCATGAGTCGACGGATCCCTCACCCCCGTGGTCCGGCACGCGAGGATTCCAGGGAAGGAAGGCCGAAGTGAGTGAGCCCATCCCCATCCAGGCCGTGACGGATCAGGCGTCCGGGTATGATCGTCAGCCGCCGTTTTCCCCGGAGGCGGAGGCCTCGGTTCTCGGCGGCATGCTTATCGATGCGGACGCCGTTCCCCGGGTCGTCGAGTTCGTAGACGACTCCATGTTCTATCGTGAGGCGCACCGCCGCCTCTACCGCGCCATGACCCGTCTGTTCGAACGCGGCAGCGTGGTGGACGTCATCACCGTTGCCGAGGAGTTGAACAGGACCGGCGAGCTGGAGAACGCCGGTGGCATGGAATACCTGGCTTCCCTGACGGACGCGGTGCCCACGGCCGCCAACATCGAGTACCATGGCCGCATCGTCCATGACAAGGCGCTACTGCGACGGCTCATCGACGCGGCCCAGGCGATCGTGCGCGACGTGCACGAGCCCGGTGACAGGATGGTCGACGAGATACTCGACCAGGCCGAGCAAAAGGTCTTCCGCGTCTCGGAGTCACGGGATCGCGACGGCTTCGTGTGGATCAAGGAGATCCTCTACTCGACCTTCGAGCAAATCGAGGAGCTGCAGGAAAACCCCGGAGGTGTCTCCGGCCTCCGCACCGGCTTTGCCGACCTGGATCGCATGACCACGGGACTTCAGCCCGGCGACCTCGCGATCGTGGCGGGCCGGCCTTCCATGGGCAAGACGTCGCTGGTGCTCAATATGGCCCAGACGGCGGCGATCGAGCACGGGATTCCGGTTGCCGTGTTCAGCCTCGAAATGTCCAAGGAGCAGCTGGTTCTGCGGCTGATGTGCGCGGAGGGGCGAGTGGATGCGCAGAAGGTGCGGCGGGGAAGACTCGATGCCGACGAGTATCAGCGACTGGGCAGGGCGGCGGGCCACCTCAACGCTGCACCTATCTGGATCGACGACTCGGCTACTTCAAACGTTCTCGAGATGAAGGCCAAGTCCAGGCGGCTGAAGGCGGAGGCGGACCTGGGTCTGATCGTCGTCGACTACATACAATTGATGACCTCATCCGGCAGAGCGGACAGTCGGGTTCAGGAGGTGTCGGAGATCTCCCGGGGGTTGAAGGCGCTCGCGCGCGAACTCGATGTGCCGGTGGTCGCGCTGAGTCAGTTGAGCCGGGCGCCAGAGAAGCGAACCGACCGACGTCCGCAGCTCTCGGACCTCAGGGACAGCGGTTCGATCGAGCAGGATGCGGACCTGGTGATGTTCCTCTACCGGCCGGAATACTACACCGGCCCCACCGACAAGGACGGCAACTCCGTGGAGGGAAAGGCGGAGTTGATCATATCCAAGCAGCGCAGCGGACCGACCGGCACCTTGGAACTCTACTTCCACAAGTCCTATACCCGCTTCGACTCGGTGTCCCGTGCCGCGGAGCCGTCCGAAGACATGACGTGAGCGGGGTGGCGGTGATCGTGCCCGCTGCGGGAGGCGGGGCACGCATGGGCGGAGTGCACAAGCCCTTCATCGAATTGGTAGGACGTACGGTCCTCGACTGGGCGCTTGCTCCGTTTCTGGTCCGGGATGACGTCCTGGAACTGGTGATTGCGCTGAGCGGCCGAGCTGCCGGTGACCGGCTCGCTGCGGCCGATCCGAAGATTCGCATCGTGAGTGGCGGAGACAGTCGCTTCGAGTCCGTGGCGAACGCCCTGGATCACCTGGAATCGGAGGCGGGGGTTGTAGCGGTTCACGACGGAGCGCGTCCGTTTCCTCCGCGCGACGTCATCGAATCGTGCATTCGGTTGGCGGTCACCGGCTGTGGTGCGGTGGCCGGAGTCCCGGCCGTGGACACGATCAAGAAGACCGATGGAGACCGGATCATCGGCACGCCCCGGCGCGATGCACTCTGGTACGCACAGACGCCTCAGGTGTTTCCCCGGGGAGTGTTCGAGCGGGCCGTGGCGCGATGCCGCGAATCGGGGCTCTTGCCCACCGACGACGCGGCCATGGTGGAGGAAACGGGTGCGCGCGTGCGAATGGTCCCGTCGTCCGCGATGAACCTCAAGATCACTACACCGGACGATCTGGTTGCCGCAGAAGCATATATTGCGAAAGGACTTGTCACATATCACATGTGAATGCACTTGAAGATGCCCTCGCTCAACTGCAACGCGGCGAGCTCGTGATTCATCCGACCGAAACGGTTTATGGCATCGGCGGGTTCCTGGACGATGCGCCCATGGCGCGCCTGCGCCGGATCAAGGACCGTCCAGGTGGTGGCTTTGTGGTGTTGATCCCTTCGGCGGGATTCGTGCGCGACCTCTTGGGCACAACCGGCCATCTGTTTGCACGGGCGTTCTGGCCCGGCCCTCTCACGCTCGTGCTGGAGGATCCGGAAGACCGCTTTCATCCCGCGGCGAAAGCGGCCGACGGCTCCGTGGCGGTGCGGGTTCCCGGGCATCCGGTCACACTGGAACTCCTTGAGGCGGCCCGGCGGCCGATCACTTCGACCTCGGCAAATCCGCCCGGCGGTGCCCCGGCGCGGACAGTGGCCGCTGCTCGCGATGCGGGTCGCGCGATGGGCGCGGAGCTGTTTGCGCTGGAGGGGGGGGCTCTCCCGGGGGGCGCACCGTCCACGCTCGTGCGTCTGGCGCCCGGCGGTCCCGAGGTCATTCGCGCGGGATCGGCGGACCCGGCGCGTCTGAGCGATGCCATCCGGCTGGCGCAATCGTCGGGATCCGCCGGTTCGTCTCGCGGATTCCACGTGACCTTCGTGTGCACGGGCAACACCTGCCGCTCTCCGATGGCGGAGGTCATCGCGCGCAGGTTGATCGCCCGGCAGGGGTTGTCGCGTGTCACCGTGGGCTCCGCCGGAACGGCAGCGTTGCCTGGCGGGCCCGCCAGCGAGGGTGCTTGCACCGTTGTGAAGGAAGCGGGTCTGGACCTTGATCGCCACCGAAGCGCGGTCCTGACGCGGGAGCTGGTGACGCGGTCGGACCTGGTGTTGTGCATGGACACGCACCACCTCCTCCGCGCCCGCGAGTTGGGGGCCAGGGGCGATTGTCGCCTTCTTTCCGAAATGGCAGGTGGGGAAGGGGTGGTTCAGGATCCGTTCGGCGGATCCGGTGACCGTTACCGGGCTACCTTTGCAGAGCTCGAGGAACTGGTCGCGGCCGCGCTGGCGGCACTTGCGCGGCAAACGGAGAACCAAGAGTGACGGGCGGGCCCCGGGGCAGTCGTGCGCTCTATGCGATCCTGGGCGATCCCGTCGCACACAGCCTCTCCCCGGCAATCCACAATGCCGCGTTCAGTGCGGCGGGTCGCCGTGCCCGATACGTCGCCCGCCGCGTGTCGGCCGACGAATGCGGAGAACTCATGCGCGCCCTGGCCATGGGGGGCGGGGGCGGCAACGTGACCGTGCCCCACAAGGAGCGCGTGGTTCCCTTTCTGGACCGCCGAACCCGCGCCGTCGCAGCGACGGGCGCGTGCAATACCTTCTGGGCCCAGGGGGGCGAAGTATGGGGTGACAACACGGATGTGGAGGGGTTCATGGGGATCTGGCAGAGCGCGGTATCGCCTCCGGCCGACACGTCGCCGGTACTTGTGTTGGGCGCGGGAGGGGCTGCCCGGGCGGTACTCCACGCCCTGCTTCATTCTGCGGGCGCGTCGGTCATCCTCATGTGGAACCGCACCGCGAGCCGGGCGCACAGGCTGTTGGACGAGCTGGACGACGAGCGGCTGCGCCACGTTCACGACTGGCGCGCAACAGCCCCCGCGGTGGTCGTCAACACGACGTCCGTGGGGATCCGCGGGCGGCATGCCCCGATTGATCTGGAGGCCCTGGCCACACCGCCCCACCTGGTCATGGACCTGGTATACGGGAAGAGCGCGACTCCGCTTTGCCGTCAGGCAGGGAGGCTGGGGATCGCGTCCGTGGATGGGCGCGGCATGCTGGTTCTACAGGCGGAAGCGTCCCATGCCCGGTGGTTCGGCCAGGCGCCGCCGCGGGGCGTCATGGGGCGTGCGCTGGAGGCCGCCAGCCGGGGGCTGGGGTGACGCGGGCGCGGACGGTTCTGCGGGGCATGGCCGACTACCTGCTGCCTCCGGCGTGCGCGGCGTGCGGAGGATCGGCGGCGGCGGACATCCGGGCCGGGTTCGGACCCGTTTGCGGGAACTGCCGTCTGGGTCTTCCGCAGGTGCCGCTTCCGGTGTGCTCCCGTTGCGGAGCACCACTGGGTACGGGCGAGGCCCCATCCTGCATGGAGTGCGCCGAGTGGCCCGACCGACTGGAGCACGCCGACGCCGCGTGTCTGCTGGAGTCCCCGGCACGGGAACTGGTTCACGCCCTGAAGTACCAGGGTTGGCGCGACGTGGGCCTGTTCATGGGGACAGAGATGGCGAGAAGGGCCTCAGTGGCGGCCAGACGAACGGAACTCGTAGTGCCGGTGCCGACATCCGCCCGCAACATCCGGCGGCGTGGGTACAACCAGGCCGCCGTGATCGCCTCTGCCCTGTCGACGGCCATGGACACTCCTCTGCTGGAGTGCCTGCGGCGACAGCGCCAGGTGGGAACACAGACCGCCTTGAATCCCATGCAGCGCCGGGCTAACGTCAGTGACGCGTTCGTGATGGTGGAAGGGCTGGCGGAGATGTTGGAGGATCGTCGGCTCCTCCTGGTGGACGATGTCATGACCACCGGGGCCACGGTTCTGGCAGCAGCAAGCGTTCTCGCGCTTTGCAACCCCAGGTCGATCGTCGCCTACGCGTTCGCAAGAACCGTCCCGATCTCCCAACAAGCAACCTGAACCGGCGCACGAATCCGTCGCGGGAGCAGAACAAACCATGTCCATCCGAGTCGCCATCAACGGCTTCGGCCGCATCGGCAGAAACGTTCTCAGAGCCGCCAAACAGTCGGGGACGACCGACCTCGACTTCGTGGCAGTCAATGACCTGACGGAGAGTTCGACGCTCGCCCATCTCTTCCGGCACGACTCCGTTCACGGAACGTATCGTGGATCGGTGGAGGTCTCCGGCGAGGGAATTGTCGTCGATGGCGACGCCATCCGGGTTCTGTCGGAGCGGGATCCCGCGAAGTTGCCGTGGCGTGCACTCGGGGTCGACGTGGTGGTGGAATCGACGGGGATCTTCCGGACTCGCGAACTGGCCTCCCGGCACCTCGAAGCGGGGGCCCGCAAGGTCATCATATCGGCTCCGGCCAGCGACGAGGACATCACGATCGTGCTGGGAGTCAACCACGATCGCTACGATCCCGAGACGCACCACCTGATCTCCAACGCCAGCTGTACGACCAACTGTCTGGCACCCGTGGCGAAGGTGCTCTCCGAGCGTTTCGGCTTCGTCCGCGGACTCATGACGACGATTCACGCGTACACTAGTGGTCAGGCCGTCCTGGACGGTCCCCACAAGGATTTGCGCCGGGCTCGCGCGGCGGCGGTGAGCATGATACCCACCACGACCGGCGCGGCGCGCGCCATCTCCCTGGTGCTTCCGGAGCTGGAGGGGAAGTTGGACGGAATGGCAATTCGCGTGCCCACTCCCGATGTATCGCTGGTCGATCTCGTTGCCGAGGTGAAACGGGATGTGTCTCCTGGCGCGGTGAACGGCGCCTTGCGCGCGGCGGCCGAGAAGGAACTCGCGGGCATTCTGAGGGTGGAGGACGAGCCGCTGGTGTCCGTGGACTTTGTCGGGGAGTCGGCCAGTTCCGTCGTGGATGCCCCCAGCACCTACGTCATGGGCGATCGCATGGTCAAGGTGTTGGTCTGGTACGACAACGAGTGGGGCTATTCGTCACGGGTTGTCGACCTCGTCCGGTTCGTGGGGGACCGCCTTTCTGCACCGGCGGCATGAGACTGCGCGGCACAACGCTCGGCGGGCGCGGATGTCACAACCTGGGTCCGGGAGCGTATTGGGAGACATGATGGGTACCGATTCCGTGGATGCTCCCCACATGGCGCGGCCACTTGCAGGTGTTGCCGCGTTTCGCCGGCCGAAGGCGCGGGGTTCCGATCCCGGGCTTCCGCCCGATTTCGAAGCATGGTTCAGGGACCATCGGGAGGCCGTGTACAGATTCGTCAGGTTTCGGGTCGCGACCCGGGAGATTGCGGAGGACATTACGTCGGAGGTCTTTCTCAAGGCCCTTCGCTCGCTACGGAGCTATGACAGCCGACGCTCGGCACCTCGCACCTGGCTGTTTCGCATCGCTCGCAACGCGGTGACCGACCACCTTCGCGCCCTGCGCCGCCATGGCTCGCGGCAGGTCTCGATTGACCTGGTTCCCGGTCTGGCGTCGCGGGCTCCATCACAGGAAGAACAGGTGCTTGAGGAGGAAAGGAAAAGACTCGTGATGACCTCGATGGCGACGCTGCGACAAGCGGACCAGGAGATTCTGTCGCTCCGCTACGGCGCGGACCTGGGGAACCGCGAGATTGCGGAGACGCTGGGGATCACGGCGAACGCCGTAGCCGTTCGCATCCACAGGGCCCTGGAGACACTCAGGGCCGCTGTTGCCAAACAGTCGGACGAGGATGACTAGGATGACAAACGAGCATCGAACCGGAACCTGTACGTGGCCGGACGAGCTGGTGCGACTCGACCGTGAGCTGCGCGGGATCGTAATCGACGAAAGGGATTCGTTTGGCGACGAACTCAGAGCCCGGCTCGTCGAAGAGCATCGTCGCGGCCGCCGGGACGCGGCCCGCGTCTGGCGTGGCGTTCCACGCCGGCGGCAACTGGCGGCGGCCGCCGCGATCGTCGCGCTGTTTGCCGTCTCACTGGGCGTACCTCCCGTCCGTGCCTCGTGGGCCCGACTGCTCGGTTTCCCAGCCACCGGCGCCCCCGAGCCTGCTCAAGTCGCGCCTGGGCAGACGACCCGGTCGTCATCCGCCATCAATGGTACCGGACAGTGGGAGGGGACAGCGAGCGTGACGGTTCCGAGGCCCAGGCAGGGGGTCGGCGAGTCGCCGGACATTGCGCTGCCGCTGCCGGCGACGGTTCCACATCTCGTGGACCCCGACGAGGCGCAGCGAACCGTTGCAGAGGAGTACCCGCCGCTCCTTCAGCGCGTCGGCATCGGCGGCACCGTGGGCGTCCGTGTCCGGGTAGACCCCGACGGCTCGACGGATTCGCCTGAGGTGGTCGCGTCCTCGGGCGTGGCGCAGTTGGACGTCGCGGCGCTCCGCGCGACCAGGGGGCTCCGCTTTGCGCCGGCAACGCGGGGAGGCCAGCCCGTCGGAATCTGGGTCGAGTTCTCGATCATCTTCCGGCCCGGTACGGATGAACTGCGGCGCGGTCCCCGATCACAGGAGACCCGCGTGCCGCCGAGCGGCTGACTCGGTCCGCCGGTGGCGAGCGAATCAGCTGGATGACGACGTCGCTGCACGACCTTCTGAAGGGTGGCTTGCCGACGGGCGCCACGGTCGCATTCAGAGCCGACTTCAACGTTCCCCTGGCATCCGGCACGGTTGCCGATGGCGCGCGTATCGAGCGCACCCTGCCAAGCATCGTCCAACTCGTGGAAGCGGGCGCCAGGGTGGTGCTCCTGTCTCACCTGGGCCGCCCCGGGGGCACCATCGTCCCCGAACTCACGCTGAGACCCGTGTCGCGGTTTGTGGACGGCTGCCTTCCCGCGCCGGTCCGGTTCATACCGCACACGGCGGGGCCGGCTGTGCGGGAAGCGGTCGCGAAGATGCCGCGGGGATCGGTGTCGCTGGTCGAGAACACACGCTTCCTGCCCGGCGAGACGGACAACGATCCCGTCCTGGCTGCCGATTGGGCGACGTGGTCGGATCACTACGTGCTGGACGCATTCGGCACCGCGCACAGGGCCCACGCGTCGACCGACGGCCTGCCTCGCGCCGTCAGGGCGAAGGGTGGCGAAGCGGTCGCGGGAGGACTGGTTGAACGGGAACTCGCAGTGCTCGGGCAGGTGCTTGAGAGTCCCGCCCGTCCCCACGTAGCCATCCTCGGAGGTGCGAAGATATCGGGGAAGATCCAGATCATCGAGGCACTGCTGCCGAGGGTGGACGTGCTGCTTGTCGGCGGGGCCATGGCCAACACCTTCTTCCTGGCAATGGGACTCGGGACGGGTGCATCGCTGGTGGAGGCGGACGCGACCGGGACCGCTTCGCGGCTTCTGGTGGAGGCCGGACCCCGTCTCGTGTTGCCGGTCGACTGCGTGGTCGCGCGGTCGACGGAACCGGGAGCGCAGACCCGGATCGTCGACCGCAGCGGCATCCTCCCGGGCGAGATTGTCGTGGACATCGGACCGGCGACGGTCGAGCTGTTCCGGGACTGCATCACTCGAGCGTCCACTGTAGTGTGGAACGGTCCCATGGGACTGTTCGAGGTCGGCGGGTTCGAGGAAGGCACCTTCGGGGTGGCGCGGGCGGCTGCGCACGCGGCCGGCTCGGGGGCGACCGTTATCGTCGGGGGCGGAGACTCGGCGGCGGCGGCTCGGGCGGCGGGCGTGGCCTCGCGCTTGAGTCACATCTCGACCGGTGGAGGCGCCTGCCTGGATCTTCTGGCCGGCAAGGCACTGCCCGGGGTGGAGGCTCTTTCCGGGTCGCGTGACCGCGGCGAGCGAACGTAAACACGGAGGCACCATGGGCAAGGTGATTGCGGGCAACTGGAAAATGCACCACGGGCCGGCTGCGGCAGCGGCGTTCTTTTCGAGATTCCGACCGCGGGCCGCCCTCGATTCGGTGGAGATTCTGTTCTTCCCTCCCGATCTCTCCCTTGCCGTCTCGATGGAAACGGTCGGTGTTCCGGCCGGCTTCGGGGTCCAGAACATTCACCCGGAGAAAGCGGGCCCCTTTACCGGGGAGACATCGGGCGAGATGGCCCGCGAGGCCGGCGCCCGGTTTGCTCTGATCGGACACTCGGAGCGCCGTCATATTTTCGGCGAGAGCGACGCGGAGGTGAGCGCCAAGGCAGGTGCCGCCGTGCGAGCGGGACTCGTTCCCGTGATATGCGTGGGAGAACTTCTCGAGGAACGGCGCGCGGGGCTCCTGGAGCCCGTTTTGCGGCGTCAAATCGGGGCGATTGTGGCGTCCGTGGCGACTGCCTCCAGGTTCATGGTGGCATACGAGCCCGTATGGGCGATCGGCACCGGCGAGACCGCGACCCCGGGTGATGCCGCCGAGGCGCATGCGATCGTGAGATCGGCCCTGGGCGAGCTGGGGGCGGCGCCAATCCTGTACGGTGGCAGCGTCAAGCCCGGCAACGCGGCCTCGCTCATGACGGCCCCGGATGTGGACGGGGTGCTCGTCGGTGGCGCGAGCCTTGATCCCGATGTATTCGCGCGGATTGCCGAAGCGGGTGCCACGGCCGGTTCCGGCGATCCCGTTGGCGGGACATGGTCGGCGGGTTGACACTGGCCGCCCCCAAGGGCAGCTTCCGGTGCGCTGTACGCTGTATGGAAACGCAGATGGACGTGATATGTATACATTCTTGTTGACCCTCCTGGTGCTTGACGGTGTGTTTCTGGGCGTGGTGATCCTCATCCAGTCCGGGAAGGGCGGGGGTCTTGCGGCCATGGGCGGGGGAGCGGCGGCGACGGACGTTCTCGGTGGCCGCCAGGCAACGACGCTACTTACGCGCGCCAGTTGGATCGCGGGATCGGCCTTCATGGGTCTCGCTCTCGTTCTTGCCATCCTCTCTTCCCGGTCCGCGGCTCCGACTTCCATTCTCGAAGGAATCGCCACGCCGCCTGCGACGGCCCCGCAGCCACTGCTGCCCGAAGCTGGCGCGACACCCGTTCTCGTGCCGCCGGACGAGGGTGCCGGAGAAGACGAGGGTGCCGGAGAAGACGAGGTACCGCCCGCCGGAGGCGCGTCGCCGGACACGGAGGTGCCGCCCGGCCAGAGCGAGCCGCCGGCTGGTTCCGGCGCGTAGCCGCCGGTGACGGCGGCCTCAGCCGCGTAGCGCCCGGTTTTCACGTGGTCCGCGAGCCGGCCTCGCCGTCCCGTCCTTCGAACACTGCCGGGTTTGGCAGGGAAGTTGCTGAGGACCTGGCCTTTCACGGCTTCCAGGCGCGCTTCCTGGAGGATCGGGTACGCGCGTTGGCCCATGCCGGAGAGATAGACCCGCGTCACGCGTCGTTCGCGATCGACGTGCGGTCGACGGTCATCGCGCGGGCGATGTACCGTGCTGCCGACGGATCGGGTGATCTGTGCTATCCGGGCGGGCACGCTCCGGGTCCTTCACTCGCGTTCGGTGCGACGCCGCTGGAATTCCTGCGCCACCTGGCGTGCAAGGCGACGAGCGCCGGCGGGGCGAGAGAGGGCGGGTCGAGCTGGGCCGACACGCGGCGCGGCCTGATTGGCTGGGCGGGACCGTGCGGCTTCATGACCCAGGTGCTTGCGGGCGCCGCGCTCGCGTTCAGGCGGCGCAGGCAGAACCGCGCGGCCCTGGCCTTCGAAGGGAGCCGAGCGCTGGATGCCGGCGGGTGGCATGAGGGCATGAACCTCGCGGGCGCGCTCCGGGCACCCCTGATCGTGGTCCTCGACGCCGGGACGGCCGGAGGCGCCGATCGCGTCCCGAGCATCGGCGCAGTCGCCGAAGGATACGGCTTTGCCTTCGCGGAACTCGGACAGGACCCGTTTGAGGCGCTCGTGGACAGGGTGACGGCTGCGAGGCGCCGTGCGGTCGACGGTGCGGGTCCGACGCTGCTGCGACTCGGTCCTCGCTCCGATTCCGGCCCTTGGGCGCTCCACGAGAGTTTTCTGGCGAGCGTTGCCGATCAATGGGGACTCGCCGGGCCCGAACTCGATGCGATCGAGCGGGCGGCTCGCGCGGGTGTCGATCATGCCGTGGCGCGCCTGGGCAAGGAACCTTCGCCGGAACCGCGCGACGCTCTCGCGCCTGTGCGCACCGATCATGAACCCTCCCCGCCCTGGACGCGACGCGAATCCCCGTCGCCGGGACCTGTGGAGCCGCAAACCGGGAGTGGCCATGTCCACTGACGCTCCCGCACATGTTTCCCGGACCCGGGCGGGCGAACCCGTCACGCTCCTGGAGGCCATCGGCGAAGCACTGTGGGAGGAGATGGAACGCGACGAACGGGTCTTCCTCATGGGTGAGGACATCGGTGCCTACGGAGGTGCTTTCAAGGTGACCCGGGGGTTCCTGGACCACTTCGGACCCGAGAGGGTGATCGACACCCCGATCTCGGAAGGCGGCTTTACGGGTGCCGCGGCCGGAGCCGCCCACATGGGACTTCGGCCGGTCGTGGAGATGCAGTTCATGGACTTCATCTCCCCGGCCTACGATATCCTAACCAACTACATTGCCACGTCGCTGTACAGGGGCGCGGGACCAATGCCGCTGGTGGTTCGGGGACCGGTGGGCGGCGGGAACCGGGGCGGGCCCTTCCACTCGCAGAACGTGGAGATGGCATTCTTTCACACACCCGGTCTGAAGATCGTGTACCCCTCCAACCCGCACGACGCCAAGGGGCTCCTCAAGGCCGCCATCCGAGACGACAATCCGGTCATCTTCGAGGAGCACAAGGGACTCTACCGTGCCCCGCATTGCCGTCAGGTGCTCGCCCGCGAAGACTATGTCGTTCCGCTCGGCAGGGCCCGGACGGCGCTGGAGGGCGACGACCTGACGGTCGCTACCTACGGTCTCATGGTGCATCGCAGCCTTGACGCGGCGGCCGAGCTGGCAAAGGACGGGATCCGCGTCGAGGTGATCGACCTCAGAACGCTTCTGCCGCTGGACGACGAAGCGATCGCAGCCAGCGTGCAAAAGACGGGGAAACTGCTGATCGTACATGAGGATACCCGCACGGGCGGAATCGCGGGGGAGATCGCGATCCGCATGAACGAACGGGCGTTCGAGTGGTTGGACGGGCCGATTCTGCGCGTCACCGCCATCGACTCGCCCGTCCCCTTCAGTGGCGAGTTGGAGGACTACTTTCTTCCCTCGGTGGAGGATATCGGGACCGCGGCACGTTATCTTGTGAATTACTGATCTTGCGACGAGACTTGAACCCCGGGTGCCGGTCGGCTCGTTGCGCAAGACCGCCGGTTGCCGGTTTTCCGAACTAGCCCATGGAGTAGCGCCCGTGTCCCGAATCGAAGTTCCCATGCCCCAAATGGGGGAATCCATCGCCGAGGGCACCGTTTCCAGGTGGCTGAAGGAAGTCGGCGACCTGGTGGAGCGCGACGAGCCGATCCTGGAGATCTCCACCGACAAGGTGGACGCCGAGATCCCTGCACCGTCGGCGGGGTCACTGGCCGAGATCGTGGTCGGCGAGGGCGAAACCGTGGAAGTGGGAACCGTCGTCGCGTACATCGATCCGGACGGGAGCGCCCCGGCCGCAACAGCCGCGCCCGCCAAAGCCGGACCGGTCGGGCCGCCCGCACCGCCGCCTCCCTCCCCACCACCGCCCACGCCGGTCGCAGCTCCGGAGGCTCCGCAGGAGCAGCCAGTGGCCGAAGAGGAAGAGGCGGAGTGCACGACCACCAGCGCCGAACGCCTGCGCACGCGCTCGACGCCGGTCGTCCGACGCATCGCGGCCGAGGCCGGCGTGGACATTTCGCGGGTCCCGGGCACGGGCCATCAGGGACGCGTCACCAAGCAGGATATCCTGGCGTTCATCGAGAGCGGAGGCGCCGAAGCGCCGGCTGCCGAAGAGGCAGGTGCCCAGCCGGCCGTCACCGAGCCGGCCCGGCCTGCCGAGCCGGCGGCCACATCGGCCGACCAACCCGAACCGGGGCCACCTCCCGCGGCTGTCCCGGCGGCGCGGACCGGCGACGATCTGTGGGCGCGGTACGCCCGCGAGGTCGAACATCCCGTGTTCCCCGTGCGTGACGGCGACCGCGTCGAAACGATGGACAGGGTCCGCCGACTGACGGCGGACCACATGGTGCTCTCGAAGCGGATCCACACGCACGTCCACTCCATTGTCGAGATCGACTTCACGACCGTCGACCGGATGCGAAGGCTGAACAAGACCCGCTGGGCAGAGCGCGGTGCCCGCGTCTCCTACACCGCGTTCGTCGCCTGGGCGTGCTCGCGGATCCTCCGCGACTTCCCGTCGGTCAACGGAGTCATCTCGGGCAACAACGTCATCTACCGGGGCGCCGTGAACCTCGGCATGGCCGTGGACCTGAACCCCGGACTGATCGTGCCCGTGATCCACAATGCGGACGATCTCAGCCTGGTCGGCACGGCCAGGAAGATCATCGACCTGGCCACGCGGGCCAAATCACGGCAGTTGTCGCCGGGCGAGATTCAGGGGGCCACCTTCACGATCACCAACCCGGGGGTGCTCGGCACGATGGTCGGAATGCCGATCATCCCCAAGGGCACGTCGGCGATCCTGGGTACCGGGTCGATCGACAAGCGGGTGGTGGTCGTGACCGACCCGGGCACCGGAGACGACTACATGGCGATCCGCAAGCGGTCGTTCTTCTCCATCGGCTACGATCACAGGCTCGTTGACGGGGCCGACACCGCGCGGTTCCTCTCGCGCCTCAAGGAATTGCTGGAGGACTTCCCCGAGGACGCCTGAGCGGCCCGCGAGCGGGTTGCCGGGCCGCCCGGCGTGGGTTGATGATGGCAAATCGCCCCGTTGCCGAAAGGCCGCGCGAAATGACCCGTTGGCATGATCGCACCCTGTCGGTGCGGTATCCGGGCCGTGTCGGATACCCCGAGGCGCTCGCATTGCAGGCCGAACTCGTCGAGCGGCGCAGGTCCGGGGACATCCCCGACACGCTCCTCCTGCTGCAGCACCCCCATGTGATCACGCTCGGCTCGGGCAGCCGCGAGGAGCACTTGCTCCTGTCCTCCGACGAACTCGCGGCCAGACGGATCGGCGTGTACAGGGCGGGCCGGGGCGGCGACGTCACCTACCACGGGCCGGGGCAACTGGTGGGATACCCGATCCTGGATCTCAAACCGGATCGGCAGGACCTCCACGCGTACCTCCGGAGCCTTGAGCGCGCACTCGTGAGGGCGTTGCTGACCATCGGAGTCGAGGGACAGCGGGATCCGGCCGGCACCGGCGTCTGGGTGGGTGGGGCAAAGGTCGCGGCGATCGGAATCCGCGTCTCCTCGGGATGGATCACCTCGCACGGGTTTGCCCTCAACGCAGATCCCGACCTGTCCCTGTTCGACGTCATCGTCCCGTGCGGGCTTCACGATCGGGCGGTTACGAGCATCAGCCGGTTGCTGGGCCGGCGCGTCAGCGCGGAGGACTGCGCTCCCGCCGTCGTGGCCGCGATGGCGGGCGAATTCGGATACGGCGCCGTGGAGGACCCGGGGGCGGGGGCCTCGCGCGGCATTCCCCCGCCATCGAGTCGCACGGGGCCCTGATCGCACACCGCCGGCCAGGCTCGCGCCCAGCGGGCTACGGGCTCGAGGGCGGGGAATCCTCTGCGGGCGGTGCGAACTCGAAAAAGTCGAAGTACCGGTCCTTTTCTTCCCGCTCGTGCTGCAGCCAATCCTCAAACCCGGATGGCACGGGCTTCGAAACCGCGGACAGCTCCCGGGCCGCGCGCCGGGCCAACGCGTCGACGTATTCGTTCCTCGGATCACCGGCGTGTCCCCGGACCCACTTCCAACGGACGTCGTGCCTTGCGATCAGTCCGTCCAGGCGGCGCCAGAGCTCCAGGTTTTCGATCGGCCCACCCTTGCGCTTCCAGCCGCGCCGCTTCCACGCGGGCATCCATTCCGAAGCACCCTTTACCAGGTATTGAGAGTCCGATGCAAAACGGACGACGCACCGCTCCTTCAGCGCCCCCAACGCCAGTATGGCGCTCACGACCGCCATTCGGTTGTTGGTGGTGGACGGGTCGGAGGTCCACAGGTCACGCCGCCTCCACGTGTTTCCATTCCAGTACTCCAGGAGGGCGGCGGCGCCACCCGGGCTCTCCCGGTCGGTGAACTGGTTGCCGAGGCACGACTCGTCGGCATGGATGAAGACTCGCGACATGTCATGGAAGATACCAGACGGCGTTGACGCCGGAAGGTGGCGGCCTAGATTCACGCAATGTCTGCGTCTACAACGCCCTCCGGCGATCGCGTTTCGGTACAGCCCGCCTGCCTCCTGCTCGAGGACGGACGCCGATTCGACGGCATCTCGCTCGGCGCGCGGGGAAGCGCAATCGGCGAGGTCGTTTTCAACACCGCGATGACGGGCTACCAGGAAGTGCTGACGGATCCGTCCTACGCGGGTCAGCTGGTTACCATGACCTACCCGCTGATCGGCAACTACGGGACCAACGACGAGGACGTGGAGTCCTCCCGTCCCCAGGTTGCCGGCTTTATCGTCCGCGAAGCCGCGCGGACACCCAGTTCCTGGCGCAGCCGCGACACCCTCGAGGACTACCTCTGCAGCCATGGCGTCGTGGGGATCCGCGACATCGACACGCGGGCGCTGACACGCCATATCCGCAGCCAGGGGGCGATGCGCGGAGGGATCGCCTGCGGCGAGGCCGATGCCGAAGAGCTCCTTGCGCGAATCCTCGCTCACCCCAGGATGGAGGGACTCGATCTGGCGTGCGGGGTTTCGACGGAAAGGTCGTACGTCGTTCCGGCGACCGGGCGCGACACCTTCCACGTGGCCGCGTTCGATTTCGGGGTCAAGGCGAGTTCACCGCGCCTGCTCGCCGAGCGCGGGTGCCGGGTCACGGTGCTGCCCGCCGAGTCGGGGACCCGGGAGGTCCTTGCACTCGAACCGGACGGCCTCTTCATCTCGAACGGACCCGGCGACCCGGCCGCCGTGGAGCGCGCGGCCGAGACCATCCTCGAAGTGGCCCGGCGCGACATACCCGTCTTCGGGATCTGTCTCGGGCACCAGCTCATCGCCCGCGCGTTCGGCGGGGGCACGTTCAAGTTGCCCTTCGGACACCACGGCGCGAACCATCCGGTCATGAACCGCGATCGGGGAACGGTCGAGATCACGTCGCAGAACCACGGCTTCGCGGTACGCGGCGGGGAGGGGGACGAGGTGCCGGGTGCGCCCCACCTCAGGGTTACGCACTGGAACCTCTACGACAACACGGTGGCGGGCATCGCGCATTCCACCTTCCCGGTGATCGCGGTCCAGTACCATCCGGAGGCCGCTCCGGGTCCGCACGACAGCAGCTATCTCTTCGACGACTTCGTATCCATGATGAGTGCGCGCCGAAGCCAGGTTGCGAGACCCCCCAAGACAGGACAAAACTCTTGACGATGCGGCCTCCGGTCGGTTACTTACCAACCGTTTCATGTGGCAAGGACGAAGCGATTCCAGGTGAGTGTCCTCCAGTTCTGGCGGTGCAATCCGGCAAGCGTCTCGTTGAGCGGCTCCAGAGGAGAATCCAATGACCAAAGCCGATCTCGTTGAGCAGGTTGCGGACGCGATAGGTCCCGGAATCACCAGGAAAGACTGCGCGTTGGTGGTCGACGGATTCCTTAACGCCGTGAAGCAGGCGCTCGCTCAGGGCCAGGGGATCGAAATCCGCGGGTTCGGCACGTTCAAGGTGCGCCAGCGCAAGGCCCGCATGGCCCGCAACCCGAGGACGGGTGAACCGGTCAAGGTGCCTGCGCGGACATCGCCGGTCTTCAAGCCCTCCAAGTACTTCCGTGCCCAGGTCGCCCGGTTGGACGCCGGCGATGGACCCGGATAGCCGACGGGTGCCCTTCGGGTCCTCGATACGACGCCGGGACGCTTGAACCGCTGACGCACTACGATGAAAGTGACGGTTCTGCTGTTCGCAGCTCACCGTGAGCTGGTCGGTCAGGCGAATACGGTTGCGGCGTTGCCGGAAGGAGCAACCGTCGAGACGCTGCTTTCGGAATTGAAGTCGCGCGGAGGCGGTTGGGCGCGGCTGCCCGCGCGAGCCGCGGTGGCCGTCAACCACAAGTACGCGGGTGGCGACACGATGCTGGCGGATGGGGACGAAGTCGCGCTGATTCCCCCGGTCGCGGGCGGGTAGGCAGCCCGTGGACAAAATCCCCCCGGCATTCGAACGGCGATGCATCCGGGCCGGACCGCTGCGCTCTGCGTTGCTCCCCGGACCTGTAGCGCGGACTGCCAGCCCCGGAGTTCGGCGGTGACCTGGAGCGACGTGACGACCGGCCCCATCGATCCCGCGGCGGTGCTGAAGCGGGTGGGCGAGCCCCGGGACGGGGCCGCGGCACTTTTCGTGGGGATGGTTCGCAACTCCAACGAAGGCCGTCCGGTCGACGGAATGGAGTATGAAGGCTACCGGGACATGGCCCGGGACCAGTTGGCGGCCATCGCGGCGGAGGCCGCACAGCAGGCGGGCAGCGACCGCGTGGCGGTGGTCCACCGGCTGGGAGAGCTGGCGGTCGGGGAGGTCAGCGTGGCCATCGCGGTGTCCTCGCCTCACCGCGCGGAGGCCTTCCGCGCGGCGCGCTACGTGATCGAGGAAATCAAGAAGCGTCTTCCCATATGGAAGCGGGAACGCTATCTAGATGGGGAGCAGGCGTGGCTGGAGGGGCATCTTCCGGTGACGGGGGTCAAGGACAACCGGTGAACTACAGCGTGCGGTCGTACAGGTCTGCCTCGGGCCAGGGGGCCGGGGCCATGGTGGACGGCTTCGGGCGCCGTATCGAATACCTGCGCATTTCCGTCACGGACAAATGCAACCTGCGGTGCGTCTACTGCATGCCGGAGGAGGGCCTTCCCTGGCTTCGCCGCGCCGAGATCCTGACCTACGAGGAGATCACCGAGGTGGTGCGCGTGATGGCGCGCAAGGGCCTCAGGAAACTCCGCCTGACCGGTGGGGAGCCGCTGGTGCGGAAGGACCTGCCTCGCCTCGTCGACCAGCTGGCGGCGGTCCCCGGGATCGAGAACATCGCCCTTTCGACCAACGCCGTGCTCCTCGCCCCCGTCGCCCGGCGTCTCCGCGACGCGGGGGTGAGCCGTGTGAATATCTCGCTGGATTCGCTGCGCCCCGAGCGGGCGGACACCATCGCGCGCCGCCCCGGAACCCTGGCCAGGGTGTTGGAGGGACTCGACGCGGCGCACGCCGTGGGATTCGACCCGATCAAGATCAACGTCGTGCTCATGCGCGGCGAGAACGACGACGAGGTGGCCGACTTCGCCGAGCTGTCGCGCACGCGGCCGCTTCATGTCCGATTCATCGAGGTCATGCCGACGGAATCCAACCTGGAGCTGAGCGCATCCGGCTTCCTTTCCTGTGACGAAGCGCTGGCCCGGGTGCGCGAGGTGGACGCGCTCGAACCGGTACAGGGTCCCCCCGGCAACGGCCCCGCCACGTACTTCAGCTTTCCCGGGGCGCAAGGGACCATCGGCGTCATTACGCCCATGAGCCACAACTTCTGCGACCGCTGCAACCGGATGCGCCTGACGGCCGACGGCCAGCTTCGCCCCTGCCTGTTCGGCACCATCCAGACCCCGTTGCGCGACGCCCTCAGGCGGGGTGACGCGCTGGAGCCTCTCATCGACGAGACGCTGCGGATCAAGCCGGAGAAGCACCTGCTGGTGCAGGGGTCGTCGGAGGGGTCCGGAGGACTCATCGCGCTCTCACAAACGGGCGGATGAAGCGGATCCGACCTCGCTGCAACGCCGGTCGCGCCAGGGATCACCGACTCGCCACCCCGGTGGCCCCCGCGCCCGGAAGTCTCCGGGACGGACGCCGTTTCGCATTCAACATCAATGGAGAAGCCACAACATGGCGGGAAAGATCACCGTCGTAGGTGCGGGGCACGTGGGCGAAGTGTGTGCCCAGCGTCTCGCCGAGAAGGAACTGTGCCGGGAAGTCGTCCTGATCGACATCATTGAAGGGATCCCGCAGGGCAAGGGGCTCGACCAATGGGAGAGCGCGCCCGTGGAGGGATTCGACACGCGCGTGACCGGGGCGAACGACTACGGCCCCGCCGAGGGGTCGGACATGTTCATTGTCACCGCCGGAATCGCGCGCAAGCCGGGAATGAGCCGTGACGATCTGCTGCGCACCAACGCGGGGATCGTGCGTTCGGTCGGTGAGCAGATCGCGCGGGTCGCGCCCGGGGCGGTCGTGATCGTCGTGTCCAACCCCCTCGACGTGATGGCCTACGTGGCCAAGGAGGCGACAGGGTTCCCGCGCGAGCGCGTGATCGGCATGGCGGGGGTGCTGGACACTGCGCGCTTCCGCTCATTCATTGCGCTGGAACTCGACGTCAGCGTCGAGGACGTGCAGGCCATGGTGCTCGGTGGCCACGGCGACACTATGGTGCCGCTGGTGTCCTACACGAGCGTGAGCGGGATTCCCGTGTCGCACCTCATCCCCGGCGATCGTCTCGACGCGCTGATCGAGCGGACCCGCAACGGAGGCGCCGAGATCGTGGGCTACCTGAAGACCGGAAGCGCCTACTATGCGCCCTCGGCGGCAGCGGTTCAGATGGCGGAGGCCATCGTCAGAGACAAGCGCCGGATCCTGCCGGCGGCGGCGTACCTGGAGGGCGAGTACGGACACGACGGGATCTACCTGGGAGTGCCGTGCAAACTGGGAGATGGCGGACTCCAGGAGGTGATCGAAGTGCCGCTCACCGATGCCGAGGCGGCCGCGCTGGCGAAGAGTGCGGACCATGTGCGGGGGACGATGGCGCACCTGTAGCGCAGAGCCGCCCTGCCCGGGAATCCCGGTAGGGCGGGCCTGCGTCAGGGCCGGCTGAAGATCGCCGGATCCACTTCCGGGTTCAGCACGAAGTCGGACGTCACCAGCACCTTCCAGATCCTGCCATCCGCATCGATGTGCACGCGCCGGCCCGTGAAGACGTAGCCGTCGACTTCCCGGACGTCCTCCCAGTACGTGCGGCTGACGCTGGGGCGCCCCTCTTCGCGGTAGCCGATCGACACGGGCATCGCGCGGCCGTCCTCGAAGACATAGAACCACGTGTCGCTGTGGTCGCCCACGCCCTCCCCGAAGGTCACGCGCACCAGGTGCCGCCCGGCCTCGTCGGTGCCGTCGTAGTGCAGGAAGACTCCGGGGTCCTTCAGTTTGAAGGGCAGGCCGATCCAGTAGAAGACGTCGCCGGACACATAGCGCGCCTCGTCATAGTCCTTGTCGCCGGGCCCGAGGGTCTCGCCGTTCATGGCCGCCCACTGCTGCACGCCGTCGAAGCCGTGCTGGATGAAGTCGTTGCCCTCCCAGCGCTCAATCCGGGCGGCCTGGCCGGTCTCCAGGCGCGCGATCGTCACATAGCGCGGCCGGGTGCGCCGCAGCCGCCCGCTCTCGGGGTCCCAGATCTCGGTGGTGAGGGTGTAGGAGGCGCTGCGCAGCTTCCAGTACGTCTCCATGCCGCCGAGTGCGTCGATCCAGGCGTCGACGAGGGCCTCGGCGGTATCGTCGCCGGCCGTGGCGGGGGGAGCGGCCGGCGCCCGTCCCGCGTCCGGCGGTGACGCCGGTGCCGCCCACGCCGCCGCAACCAGTACGGTTGCCGCGACGGCAGAGATTCGTTGCAGCTTCGTCATCGATCTGTCTCCTGCGCCACAGTGGCGCGGCTTGTCCGCCCGGGGCTTGCCCCCCGGATGGCCCCTGGGCAGTGTACGTCCGTGCTGGCCCCGCCGTGGCGAGGTGCACGATCCCTTCGGCCTTCTTCCGGGAACATGATATGCAATCGTGCGACTCCGCGCGCCTCCTGATCGGTGCCGTGGGGCGCGGTCTGCTCGCCCTGGCCGCTGTCGGGGGCGTCTTCGCCTGCGACGGCGAGCGTACCGTGGAACCCGAACCTCCGGACATCGAGTCGCTGGTTTTCGCACCCGAACTCGGTGTCGATCTGTCGCAGATGATGTTGCTCGGATCCGGGCTGTACATCCGTGATCTGGTTGCCGGCGACGGCGCGCTGGCCGACCAGCAGGTGGGCGTGCGCTTCAACTACCGCGGATGGCTGCATGACGGGACGCCGGTGGACCAGGGCACATACCCGGCAAACGAGCTGTCGCCCGGGGCATTCGTGAATCCCTTCAACGGAGAGGTGTACTACCTGATCGGCAGCGGCCAGACGATCGCCGCCTGGGATCTGGGTCTCGACGGGATGCGGGTGGGCGGCACGCGCCAACTGGTTGTCCCGCCCCGTCTCTCGTACGGCGCCCTCGGGTCGCCGGACGGACGCGTGCCGGGAAACGCGGTGCTGGTCTACGTCTTCGAACTGCTGGCGGTGGAACCGTAGCGGCGCCGGGGCGCTCGTCCGGCAGAGGGGGCGCTACAGCTTTGGCAGCGTCACGCCCACCTGGCCCTGGTACTTGCCGTGGCGGTCCGCGTAGGCGACCTCGGGAGGCTCGTCACCCTGGAAGAAAACGAGCTGGGCGATGCCCTCGCCCCCGTAGATCCTTGCCGGAAGCGGAGTCGTGTTCGATATCTCGAGGGTCAGGAACCCCTCCCACGTGGGTTCCAGCGGCGTCACGTTGACGATGATCCCGCAGCGCGCGTAGGTGCTTTTTCCCACACACAGCACGAGCACATCCCGCGGGATGCGGAAGTGCTCCACCGTGCGCGCCAGGGCGAAGGAGTTGGGGGGGATGATGCAATCACTGCCCTTCACGTCAACGAACGAGCGCTCGTCGAATTCCTTCGGGTCCACCACAAGGTTGTGGACGTTGGTGAAGACCTTGAACTCGGGGGCGACGCGGATGTCGTAGCCGAAGGACGAGAGTCCGTAGGAAATACTCCCGTTTCTGACCTGTTCGGACTCGAAGGGCTCGATCATGCGGTGTTCGAGGGCCATTCTGCGTATCCAGCGATCGCTTTTGACGGGCATGGGGTCTTCTGGTGGCCGATGGGGTGTTGGGATCCGGCGGGGCTGACGCCGGAGCCGCAGTGACAGGGCAAGGTGGCGAGTGACGGGAAGATAGAATGAGGGAAGCGGAGCGCCAAGCCGGGCGGGGCCGGCTCCGTCGGGTCACATGCGACCGGCGCCCGCAGTCTTTTCCAATACGGAGATGAGCCTGAACCGGAGAAGGTGCGAGGGGTGAGGCCCGAGCCCGGGGCAGGTGGCAGTTGAGGGTGTATCATTATCTCCTTGTACGGGGGAGAGAGGCAACCGGCGGGCCGTGGGACGCCGGAGAGGCAGGAGGGTCTCCGGCAAGCTTGCGGTTGGCGCGAGTCGGATCACGCGGCGGAGTTGCTGGACTGGCCGATGGCGCGGAAGAGTTCGTCGCGGGAGCGCTGGACGGCTTGGGCGGCGTCGAGGTCGGTGGTTGCGGCGGCGAGTTGGTCGAGGGCACCGAGGGTGACACCGGGCCGGAGGAAGGCTTCGGCGCCGGGCAGGGCCTTGAAGCGCTCGTGGGGCGTGGTCACGTCCTGTTGCCGGTAGCGCCGCTTGACTCGGCCGGTGGGGCTGGTGATTTCGGTGGGGAAGAGGCAGGGCCGGTGGAAGTTGAGGAAGGGGCAGAGGTGGTCGTGGAGGAAGGCGTTGACCTGGGGGACGAGGGCGTGGGGGACGTGGATGTGGCCGAGCCACTTGCGGACGACGGCTCCGTTCTTGGTCTCGACCAGCGCGTTGTCGTTGGGATGGCGGGGCCGGGACTTGGTGAAGACGCCGACGTGGAGCTTGTTGAGCAGCGCGGCCACCCGGCCGTTGACGTATTCGCTGCCGTTGTCCGCATGGAAGGCGTGGACGGTGAAGGGGAAGGCGGCCAGCAGGGCTTCGAGGCGCGGGACGAGGAAGTGCTGGGTGATGCGCGGCACGGCTCCAAGGTGTTGGAACTGCGTGACTTCGTCGACGACGTTGATGAGATAGATGCCCTTCCGGTCGTCGCGGTCGCCGAGGTGGACGGTGTCGACGCGGAGATGGCCGGGTTTGCCATCCGGCCGCGGCTTGCGGCGGATCCCGATGGCGATGGGAGTGGACCGGGTCTTACGGAAGGTGAGGCGGCCGGTCCGGTACGCGCGGGTCTTGCGGAGGTTGTAGATGTGGCCGTTGGAGATCGAGGCGAGGCGTGCGAAGCGTCCGTCGCCGTAGACCTCGTGCATGCGTTGCAGGACCACCTTGGTGGCGGGTCCGGAGGGCTGGCCGAAGGCTTCGTCGACCTCGGCGAGCAGAGCGGCGTCGTGGGGCGTGTAGCGCCGCCGGAAGGCGTTGGCCGGGGGCTTGTTGCGGTGGTCGCGGATGTGGCCCGTCCGGCGGTGCTGTCGGATCAGGCGGGTGACCTGGGCGCGGGAAATGCCCGTCGCCTTCTCAAGGAACCGCTTCACCAGCCCCTTGTCGGGCTTCCCGAGGCCGTGGTACTCGAAGCGGACCAGCGTGCGGCGGACGAAGACGTAGGCGGAAGTGCGGTCGGTGATCTGGAAGTCCGCAGATTCGTTGCCTTCCACGAAGGCGCGCATCTGGTCGAGCGTCCGGATTCGTTCGGTGCGAAGTGTCACGATCATCCTCCAATGATCTCTTCGCCCCGGCCTTCAGGCTCACTTCCCGCTGGAAACCGGCCCCGCGTTCAGGCTCATTTGCCGTTGGACCGCTCATGGCCGCCCCTTGGGGCTGGCCACCCCGAGGCACTGAAACTATGCTGCGGCCCAGGGGCAGAGGTCGTCAGTCTTATTGGTGCTGGGGAGCCCGGGTTGGACCATGACCCACGGCGCTTCGAGGGATCCCGCAGTGTTGACACGGCCCGGCAAGGCCGTGATCACGGACAGAACAATCACGTTTTCACAAGCGCCCGCCCCCGTGCATGGACCATCACACAAAGGAGCCGGAATGGACTTGATGAACGAGCGGTGCGCGGGCCTCGACGTGCACAAGAAGAGCGTGGTGGCGTGCGTTCGCACCCCGGCGCGGAGCGGTGGGAGCCGCCGGAGGAAGGTGACGCGCACCTTCGCGACGACGATGGCCGGGCTGGTGGCCTTGCGGGACTGGCTCGGATCGGAGGCAGTCACGCATGCAGCCCTGGAGTCCACGGGCGTGTACTGGCGGCCGGTGTACGCGGTGCTGGAACCGCACTTCGAGCTGCTGTTGGTCAACGCCCGCCACGTGAAGCAGGTTCCGGGGCGCAAGACGGATGTCAAGGACTGCGAGTGGCTCGCCCAGCTGCTGGAGTGCGGGCTGCTCAGAGGGAGCTTCGTGCCGCCACCCGAGTTCCGCGATCTTCGGGATCTGACCCGGCTGCGCAAGGTGCTGGTCCGGGAGCGGAGCAGGCAGATCAACCGGGTGGCGAAGACCCTGGAACTGGCCAACGTCAAGCTGGGCTCGGTGGTATCCGACATCATGGGGAGGACGGGACGGGCGATCCTGGAGGCGATGATCGAGGGCGAGGAGGACCCGCACGCCTTGGCCGACTTGGCCCGCGGGTCGCTTCGCCGCAAGCGCAAGCAGCTCGCCGAGGTGGTGCCCGGCCTGATCCGGGATCATCATCGGTTCCTACTGCGCGACCTTCTGGGCACGATCGACCATCTGTCGCGGCGCATCGACACCCTCGAGGTCCGGATCGAGGAGGCGACGCGCCCTTTTTCGGCGGTCCTTGATCTCCTTCAGAGCGTGCCGGGAGTGCGGCGGCGGTCTGCGGAAGCGATCCTGGCGGAGATTGGCGATGACATGACGAGGTTCCCCACGGCCCGGCAGTTCGCCTCTTGGGCCCGCGTCTGCCCGGGCAACCACGAGAGCGCCGGAAAGCGAAAGCCAACATCGACCGGCAAGGGCAACACATGGCTGCGGGACGCGCTGTCGCAGGTGGCGTGGGGAGCAGCCCGGACGAAGAGCAGCTACTACCGGACGCTCTACTATCGTCACCGCAGCCGCGGCGGTCCGAAGAAGTCGATCGTTGTCGTCCAGCATGCGATCCTCACCGCGATCTGGCACATGCTCTCAACAGACTCCTTCCACCAGGACCTCGGACCAGACCACTTGAAGCGCGACAAGGCCCGCCAGACACGGCATCTTCTCGCCCGCCTCAAGAAGCTTGGCGTCGATGTGCACGTGCGAGAGAAGCCTGCCTGATCCCGAGAATCGCCCCAACCATTACGACAGTCGCCACAAGGAGATGCCCGCAACTTGAACGTGGATCTGGGAACCCATCCCCGTCGACCCCGCGTCCCGAGTTTCACAGAACAAGACTCCCGCTTGAATCCCCGGGGCTTCGCCCGTATCTTTCAGCCTTGATCCGGGAGTTCGTGAAAAGTTTCACAAGCTCTCGGGGTGCGCGGCGCCCGCGGGAGACGGTCTGTCGAGGCCGGACGCCGTGGGGGCGGGTAACCAAGACGGGGGAGGCCTTCAGTCGGCATGGCGAAGTCCTATATTCCGCTCCTGATCATCCTGGGCGTTACGGTTCTCAACGCCGTCGGGATGGCTGCCGCCTCCCATATCCTCAACCCCCGCCGCCCAACCCCCCAGAAGGCGATGCCGTACGAGTCGGGAATGATCCCGCTGGGCGATACGCGGACCCGCTTCTCGATCAAGTTCTACATGGTCGCGATCAGCTTCATCGTCTTCGACCTTGAGACCATCTTCCTCGTGCCCTGGGCCGTGCGGGTGCGTGAACTGGGCTGGGGGCCGTTCTTGGCTGTGTTCCTGTTCGTGGTCGTCCTCGCGGTCGGACTGGTCTACGAATGGAAGAAAGGCGGTTTGGAATGGGACTAGACAAACCGGGCCTGCTGGGCTCGGGAACGCCCACCTTCCTTACGACGCGACTTGACTTCGTGGTTAACTGGGCACGCCGCAACTCGCTGTGGCCCATGCCTTTCGGCACCGCCTGCTGCGCCATCGAGATGATGGCGTCGGCAGCGAGCGACTACGATCTGGCGCGTTTCGGGATGGAACGCATGTCCTTCAGCCCGCGTCAGGCCGACGTGCTGATCTGTGCGGGGCGCGTTCCGTACAAGCTCGCCCCGGTGCTGCGCCGCATCTGGGACCAGATGATGCAGCCCAAATGGTGCATATCAATGGGTGCCTGCGCCTCGTCGGGGGGCGTCTTCGACGTCTATTCGATGGTCCAGGGGATCGACACGATCGTGCCGGTCGACGTCTACATTCCCGGATGCCCGCCACGGCCCGAGGGCCTGATCTACGGCCTGATGATGGTGCAGGAGAAGATCCGCGGAGAGAGTCTCGCCAATCACACGGCGCTGCGGGCCGAGGATCCCCTGGCCACGGGGCGGCCGCGGGCCGGCGACGAGGAAGTCTCCGACCTGACCGGGCCCTTCGGCAATTCGACCCACCAGAACCGGGTGAGCGGACTCGTGGAGACGGACGCCATCGGTCGCGCCGAGGATCGACTCCCCTGAAGACGCTCGTGCCGCACCCCGGTCGCTCCCGCCGGGAGGACACGCGATGACGCGTGAACCGGCCCCGGCCCCCTCCATGTCCGGTTTCGATCTTGTCGCCGCCGGCCCCCGGGAGGCCAGTGACCCGAGCGGGACGGCTGCCGCGCGCGAGAGTGTCCCTCCCGGCAACCCGTCCGTAACGGCGCTGCGCGGGCACTTTGCCGAGGCGGTGTTCCGGAACCGGATCTGCGCCGGCGACGAGGACGTCGTCTACGTCGACCCGGAGCGGATCACCGACATTCTCGGCTGGCTCCACGACGACGCGGACCAGCACTACGACCACCTGGCCGACGTTACAGCCGTCGACTACGGCGGCGGCAGGCCGCTCGAAGTGGTCTACCAGCTATGGTCGATCCCGAACCGCGCCGCGTTGCGGGTCAAGTGCGAACTGCCCCTCGACGCACTGGCGATCGACAGCGTGACCGGCATCTGGGCCGGCGCCAACTGGCTCGAGCGCGAGGTGTATGACCTCTTCGGCGTCCACTTCAACGGACATCCGGACCTGCGGCGCATCCTGATGCCCGACAACTACGCCGAGGGCCATCCCCTGCGCAAGGACTTTCCGCTGCGCGGCCGCTTCTCGCGCGCCGAGCAGACCCGCCGGGCGCTGACCCAGGACCCGGAAGACTACTATGTGCCCGGTGAGATCGGCGAGCGTACCCCGCAGGTCGTCGAGGGCGACGGCGGGGCCGGCGCCGATAGCGGAGCCGCGGGAGGCGACGATGTCTAGCGCTGTCGATTACGTGGTGGGGCGCAATCCGGAAATGGGTCCGGACGGCACGCCGGTCCCCAGCCCGATCGATCCCTTCGATGTCCCCGAGCCCGAGCTCGGTTCGAGCACGATGCTGGTGAACATCGGGCCCCAGCACCCGGCAACGCACGGGGTCCTCCGCCTGGTGGTGGAACTCGACGGCGAGACGGTGGTCAGCGTGGTGCCGCGGCTGGGCTATCTGCACTCGTCCTTCGAAAAGCTCGGCGAGTACCGGACCTGGAACCAGATCGTTACCCTCACCGACCGCATGGACTACCTGGCGCCGTTGATCTACAACTGCGCGTACGTCATGGCGGTCGAGAAGCTGATGGGGATCGAGGTGACCGACCGCTGCCGGGTTGCCCGTGTCATCTGCATGGAGATGGATCGCATATTTTCCCACCTCCTCTGGCTGGGGACGTGGTCGATCGACGTCGGGGCCTTCACACCGTTCCTGTACGCGTTCCAGCAGCGGGAGAAGGTGTACAGGCTGCACGAAGCGCTCACCGGCGCCCGGATCACGACATCGGCCACGCGGATCGGCGGCATGATGGCCGACCTCCCCGAAGGATGGGCGCGAGGAGTGCGGGAGTTCGCGGACAATCTTCCCGCCACGCTGGACGAGGTCGACGCGCTCCTTACCTGCAACGCGATCCACGTGGGACGCACCCAGGGCATCGGCGCGATTTCGGCCGAGGAGGCGGTCAACTACGGCCTGACGGGGGCCAACCTGAGGGCCAGCGGGGTGCCGTACGATGTCCGCAAGGACCGCCCCTACTACGACTACGAGAGTTACGACTTCGAGGTCCCGATCGGGTGCCACGGGGACTGCTACGACCGCTACCTGGTACGAATGGAGGAGATGCGCCAGAGCATCCGCATTCTCCACCAGGCGCTGGACCGGCTGCCGGACGGTCCCATGGACGTGGAAGACCCGCGTATCAGCCTGCCGTCCAAGACCGACTGCATGTCCGACATGGAGTCGATGATTCACCACTTCAAGCTGATCACGGAAGGGATCCCCGCTCCCGCCGAGGACTGCTGGTTCTCGATTGAAGGCTCGAAGGGCGAGCTCGGGATGTATGTCGTGGGCGACGGTGGACCGAAGCCGGTGCGGTGGCGCATCCGACCACCTTCGTTCGTGAACCTGTCCGCGATTCCCAGGCTGGCCGAGGGGCACCTCATGGCCGACCTGATCATGATCAACGCGAGCCTGGACATCGTCCTGGGAGAGATTGACCGGTGAGCGAAGTCCGCTTCCGCAACCCGGGCTGGGCGGGGAACACGGGCGAGTTCGACCTGAATGAGGCGGACGTGCGCGGTACCGGGTACGTGGGCGAGCGGGCGCTGGACGGGGGTCACCCGTCGGTTTCGCCGAGCCTGCCGTACATGTTCGTGAAGAAGGACCCCGACGCGCCGCTCTTCGAGGGACCCTACCGGGAGCGATTCGACAAGATTCGAAGCCGCTATCCGACGGCGCGGGCGGCGCTGCTTCCAGCCCTCAACCTCGCCCAGGAGTTGCGTGGCCATATTTCCCCGGAGACGATGGACGAAGTTGCCGGGCTGCTCGGCCTGAGCGACGCGTACGTGCGCGGGGTGGCGACCTTCTACACGATGTACAACAAGCGCCCGGTGGGGCGCTTTCTGATCCAGGTGTGCACCAACATTTCGTGCAACCTGTGCGGAGCCGACGAGGTTCTCGCGGCGTTTCTGGAGCACACGGGCACAGAGCTGGGGCAGACGTCGAGCGACGGGAACTTCACGGTCGTGGAAGCCGAGTGCCTGGCGGCGTGCGGCTTCCCCACCTGCGTGCAGATCAACTCGCGCTACTTCGAGGACGTGTCGGCGGACGACGTGCCCGCCGTGCTCGACCGGTTGAAGCGCGAGCTCAACAGGAGCTTTTAGAGGCAAGTCACCCAGAGGAAACGGCCTTGGCTTACCCGTACAGACACGACAAGGAAACCCGCGTCCTGAGCGAATGCTTCGGGGATCCCGCGGCGCGCACCGTGGCCGGGTGGAAGGCTGTCGGGGGCTACGGGGGCATCGCGCGCGCTCTGGAGATCGGGCGCGAGGCGACCATCGAGGACGTCAAGGCGTCGGGACTCCGCGGAAGGGGAGGGGCGGGATTCCCCACGGGTCTCAAGTGGTCCTTCATGCCGAAGACCGCCGCGCGTCCCCACTACCTGCTCTGCAACGCCGACGAGTCGGAACCGGGCACCTTCAAGGACCGCGAGATCATTCGCTGGACGCCCCACCAGCTGATCGAGGGATGCCTGGTGGGGTCCTACGCGATCGGCGCATCGCACTGCTACATCTACTTGCGCGGGGAGTTCTTCGAGACCACGAATGTGCTCGCCCGCGCCCTGGAGGAAGCGTACGCGGAAGGGCTGGTGGGCAGCGACATCCTGGGTTCCGGAGTGGACATCGACATCACCCTTCACGTCGGCGCCGGCGCGTACATCTGCGGCGAGGAGACCGGCCTCATGAGCTCGCTGGAGGGACGCCGGGGAGAGCCTCGGATCAAGCCGCCCTTCCCGGCGGCCGTTGGCGCATTCGGGATGCCGTCGACGATCAACAACGTCGAGACGCTTGCCGCCGCGGCCCACATTGCCCGGCACGGCGGCGAGTGGTATCGCCAGTGGGGCACGGAGAGGAGTCCGGGCACCAAGCTGTTCTGCGTGTCCGGCCACGTGAACAAGCCCGGCAACTACGAGTTCCCGCTGGGCTTCCCCCTGATGGAGCTGATCGAGGACGTCTGCGGAGGCATCCCCGCCGGCAATGCCCTCAAGGCGGTCATCCCGGGCGGGAGTTCCGTGCCGATCATGGATGCCGCGGACTGCCGCGGGTGCACCCTGTGCTACGAGGGGGTCGAGGCCGCCGGCTCGATGCTCGGCTGCGCCTCGGTGATCGTCATGGATGAGACCTCCGACATCGTGAAGCAGGTTCGGCGCATGGCCCACTTCTATGCGCACGAGTCCTGCGGCCAGTGCACGCCGTGCCGCGAGGGAACCACATGGGCCACCAGGATCCTCCAGCGCATCGAGGACGGCCGTGGCACCGAGGATGATCTGGACACGCTGGTCCAGATCTCCGAGCAGATGACCGGAACCACCATCTGCGTGCTTTCCGACTCCCTGGCGATGCCCATCATCTCGTCCATCGAGAAGTTCCGCGAAGACTACCTGGCCCTCATCCGCCGCGGCGAACGCGTCGGAGCAGCCTGATGCACCCGAGGAAGCCCCATGGCGGATAACGGTCGCAAAGCCGAGACGGTCACCCTGACCATCGACGGACGGGAAGTCACCGTCCCCAAGGGAACGTCGCTGCTGCACGCCGCCGAGTCGGTGGGTACCGAGGTCCCTCACTACTGTTACCACCCCGGCCTGACGGCACCCGCGCAGTGCAGAATCTGCCTGGTTGAGGTGGAGGGAGCGCCGAAGCTGCAGCCTTCCTGCGTGACGATGGCCGCCGACGGGCAGGTCGTGCACACGGACAGCCCCGCCGCGAAGCGGATGCGTCAGGGCGTGCTCGAGTTCTATCTGGTCAACCACCCGCTCGACTGTCCCATCTGCGACATGTCGGGGGAGTGCAAGCTCCAGGACTACGTCTTTGACGAGGGCCGGGAACGCGGACGCGGGCGCGAGCCCAAGCGCGTCTTCGGACGGGACGATTTCGGCGGCGACGTGCTCTACTACGGCGACCGCTGCGTGATGTGCACGCGCTGTGTGCGCTTCATGGACGAGGTCGCGCGCGACTCCCGGCTGACGGTGGTGGAGCGCGGCAGCCGCGCCGTGATCGACACCTTCTTCGACCGCGGGCTGGAGGGGGCGTCATTCGCGGGCAACGTGGTGGACATATGTCCCGTCGGCGCACTGGTCTCGAAGGACTTTCTGCACAAGGCCCGCGCCTGGGACCTTGACCATACTCCGTCCATCTGCCCGAACTGCAGTCACGGGTGCAATATCGAGCTGCACACCCGCGACAACCTGGTCCAGCGGCTGAAGCCGCGGGAAAACCAGGAGGTGAACGGCCACTGGATGTGCGACTACGGGCGCGCGAACTACGAGTGGCTGAACCGGCCCGGCCGCCTGGAGGCGCCGGCAACCGGCCGCGGATCGGACCGACGGACGGCGGACTGGAAGGAAGCGTTGGAGCTTCTCTTCGGACGCCTGGCGGCTGCCGAGGGCGATGTTGCGCTTGTGGGATCCGCACGATGTTCGAATGAGGCGCTGGCGGGCCTGGGAGCGCTGGGGGACGAGATGCGCGGCCGGACGGCGCAACGGGTCTTCCGTGCGCCCCGGGCCGCCGACGAAGTGCCCCTGCCGGGCTTCCCGCTGCTGGTGCGCCGCCGGGATCTCGTCCCCAATGCGCACGGCGCCGGACTGCTCGGCTTCCAGCGTTGCGGCGACGACGGCGGGGAGGGTGGTCTCGACGAGGTGGCGGCACACGGTGAAGTCATCATCGTGCTCGGCGATGACCTTGCGGACCAGGACGGGGATTTCGGAGCGAACGCCAGCCTGTTCGTCTATCTCGGCACCTTCGAATCGGCCGCGGCCGGCAACGCGGACTTCGTGCTTCCCATCACGACCTTTGCGGAAGAGGACGGGTCGTTCGTGAACGCTCAGGAGCGCGTCCAGCGGTTTCAGCAGGGCCTACGTCCGCCGGAATCGGCGCGCCCGGCCTGGCTGGTGCTGGGCGCCCTCGTGGCCGCGTTGCGGGGTGAAAAGACCCCCGACAGTGCGCCGGAGGCGTTCGCGCGCCTGGTGGCCGCCCATCCCGCTTTCGAGGGGCTGAGCTGGGAAGCGGTGGGAGACGCGGGCGTGGCCCTCGGAGCGGAGGCGGCGCATGGGTGAGATGCAGGAACTGTCGACCTTCTGGTTCGTGACCTTCGGGGCCGTCAAGGTCGTCGCCGTCTTCACCGTGGTCATGGTGGTGGTCGCGTACATGACCCTTGCCGAACGCCGGGTGTCCGCCTTCATCCAGGACCGGCTCGGACCCAACCGGGTCGGCCCCTTCGGCCTCCTGCAGCCCATCGCCGACGGCCTCAAGAACATCATCAAGGAAGAGACGATGCCGGGTACGGCGGCGAAGTTCTACTTCGTGCTGGGCCCGGCGCTTGCGATCATGCCGGCCGTGGTCACCTTCGCCGTGATCCCGTTCGCCGCCCCTCTGCCCACGCCGGTGGGAACGGTGGACATGATCGTCGCGGACGTCCCCATCGGCATCCTGTACATCCTGGCGCTATCGTCGCTCGCGGTGTACGGAATCGTGCTCTCCGGGTGGGCTTCGAACAACAAGTACGCGTTCCTTGGCGGGCTGCGCGCCTCGGCGCAGATGATCTCCTACGAGGTCGCGCTGGGCCTGAGCGTCATCGCCGTGCTGCTGCTCGCGGGCAACGTTACGCTGACGGAGATGGTGTGGAAGCAGCAGCAGCTGGGGCTCTGGTTCGTGTTCCCGCTGTCGCTTGCGTTCATCTTCTTCCTCATTTCCGCGCTGGCCGAGACCAACAGGCTCCCCTTCGACATGCCCGAAGCGGAGTCGGAGCTGATCACGGGCTATCACACCGAGTATTCCGCGATGAAATTCTCGATGTTCTTCATCGCCGAGTACGCGCACGTGGTTACCGCGTCCGCCCTCATGGCCACACTCTTCTTCGGCGGATGGGACATCCCGTTCTGGCCCGGGGACGACATGTTCCGCCACGAGGGTGCCTGGATTCGCGGCTTCGACGAGTCGGGCGCGCCGATTCCCACGACGCCGAGCGTGCTCATTACGCTTCTCACGCTGGGGGCGTTTTCGGCGAAGACGGGCTTCTTCCTCCTTCTCTACATCTGGATCCGGTGGACGCTCCCGAGATTCCGCTACGACCAGGTCATGCACCTCGGCTGGAAGGTTCTGCTGCCGGCGGCCCTCGGGTACATCATGCTCATCGCGGGGACCATGCTCGTCCTGGACCAGTTGGGCGTGACCTACGGCATGCTGTATGGACTGGTCCTGACCGCGGTCAGCGGTGTCACCACACTTGCGTTCCTCTTCTTCGTCGACCGCGACCGGGTGATCTCCGGCGCCCACAGGAAACGGACCCCGCGCGCCGGGGTGACGCGACCCGTCGCCGGCACCGGCGGCCGACCCACCTCAAGCTGAACGGAGCGGCAACCAATGGCGATATCGGTCAAGGTGATGAGACGCCCGGAGGCGGGCCGCACGTCGTACATGCGTGCTACGCTCAAGGGGATGAGCCTGACGTTCAGGCACATGGTCCGGCCCACCAAGGTGACGCTGGAGTACCCCGAGGAGCAGCCGGAGCTGAGTCCTCGCTGGCGCGGTACGCACCGCATGGAGGTGCACGCCGACGGTCGTCCCAAGTGCGTGGCGTGCGGACTGTGCCCGACGGTGTGTCCGGCCAATTGCATCAGGCTGGTGGGGGGCGAGGACGACCAGGGCAACCGATACCCGATCGTATACGAGATCGACGAGTTCCGCTGCATCTTCTGCGGCATGTGTCAGGAAGTCTGTCCGGTCGAGGCGATCCATGTCGGTCAGCACTTTGAAAACGCGGAATACGGCCGGGACAGGTTCGTCTACGATCTGGACCGTCTGATGGAGCAGGACCATCCTACGACCCTCCTGTGGGATCCGTCGGATCCGCGCTCCGAATGACCGACATCCTCTTCATTCTGTTCGCGGTTGTCGCCGTCGGCGGCGCCATCGGCGTCGTGATCGGACGCAGTCCGGTCGCCAGCCTGCTGTTCATGGTGGCCACGCTTGCGAGCGTCGCGGGGATCTACGTGCTCTTTGAGGCCCATTTCCTTGCGGCGATCCAGGTGCTCGTCTATGCGGGGGCCATCATGGTGCTCTTCCTGTTCGTGATCATGCTCCTGAACCTGGGGCACGACTACCGGGCCGACCTCCGTTACGGCTCCTGGTCGCTGCTTTCGCTGGTCGTGGTGGGTCTTACGGCGGGAGTCCTCATGCAGGGGTTCAGCGGCGATCTCGAGGCGGACCTGCTGGAGAACGGCGCGGCCGCGGCGGCGGCGATCGACGCGGCGGTGATCGAAAAGGGGGCCGTGGGCGTGATCGCGGATCCGCTCTTCACCGACTACGTCGTCGCCTTCGAGCTCATCGGCCTGCTGCTGCTCGTCGCGATCGTGGCGGCGGTGGTGCTCGCCAAGCCACGCGAGGCCGGGAAGGATTGAGATGCTGACACCGGCTCTGCTCCTGAGCGCGGCGCTCTTCGCGATCGGCACCCTGGGCGTCATCGTGCGCCGGAACGCCATCATCATCTTTCTTTGCATTGAATTGCAGCTCAACGCCGTCAACCTGGCCTTCGTGGCGCTCTCCCGCTACACCGGGATCGAGGGCCAGCTCTACGTGTTCTTCGTAATGACGGTTGCCGCGGCCGAGGCTGCGGTCGGACTGGCGATCATCATTTCGATCTTCCGGCACTACGAGACCGTCAACGTGAACAAGTTCAACGTGTTGAAATGGTGATCGGCGTGACGACCGTCACATCGACCGCCGCTTCCCTGGCGGGCCCGCTGCCGCTGCCGGCTTTGCCGCCCACGGTGCAGGAGGCCGCGTCGTGGGAACCGGTGCTGCCCGGGCTGATCGTACTGCTCCCGCTGCTGGGTTTTGTGATCAACGGGTTCCTTGCCCTGCGCGCGGCGGCCCTGTCGTCCGCGGCAGTCCGGGGCGGGAACGACTGGAGCCCCTTTGCGGGCGGGACAACCCCCGCGACGCACAGGCTTCCGACCATCGTGGGGCCGGGGGTAATGCTGCTCGCCTTCGCCCTTGCGCTGTTGAACTTCATCGGGATGCCCGACGATCTGCACGAGCCCGTCGTCCGTTCCTACTGGAGCTGGATCGCGACCGGTGATCTGCGGATCGAGGCCGCCCTCCAGCTGGACCAGCTCTCCGCCGTCATGATGCTCGTGGTCACCGGAGTCGGCTTCCTGATCCACGTCTTCAGTGTCGGGTACATGAAGGACGATATCGGGTATCCGCGGTACTTCTCCTACCTCAACCTCTTCGTCTTCTTCATGCTGGTGCTGGTCATGGGCTCCGGATACGCCACCATGTTCGTGGGGTGGGAGGGCGTCGGACTCTGCAGTTATCTCCTGATCGGGTACTGGTTCAGCGACCGCGAGAAATCCGACGCGGGCAAGAAGGCGTTCATCGTGAACCGGATCGGGGACGTCGGTTTCCTGCTGGCCATGTTCCTGATCTACCAGGCCTTCGGAACCTTTGACTTCGGCCCGGTCTTCGCCGGGGCCGAGGGTCAGCTGGCCGCGGGCGGGACCACGGTTACCGCGATCACGCTGCTGCTCATGCTGGGAGCCGCGGGGAAGAGCGCGCAGGTGCCGCTGCATGTCTGGCTGCCCGACGCCATGGCGGGCCCCACGCCGGTGTCCGCCCTCATCCACGCCGCGACCATGGTCACCGCGGGCGTCTACATGGTCGCGCGGTCCTCGGTCCTGTACGCACTCGCCCCGGTAAGCCAGGCCGTCGTCGCGGGCGTTGGCGTGCTCACCGCGCTCATCGCGGCGACCATCGCCATGCAGCAGTACGACATCAAGAAGGTGCTGGCCTACTCGACCGTCTCACAGCTCGGCTTCATGTTCCTCGCCGCCGGAATCGGCGCCTTTACCGCGGCGATCTTCCACCTGGTCACGCACGCGTTCTTCAAGGCGCTTCTCTTCCTGGGGGCCGGCGCGGTCATCCACTCCATGCACCACGCCGTACATCACGCGGGCGAGCACCTCGACGAGCAGGACATGCGCAACATGGGGGGACTGCGGAAGTACATGCCCCTTACCTGTGCGCTCATGTGGATCGCCACCCTTGCCATTGCCGGGATCTGGCCGTTCGCCGGGTTCTTTTCCAAGGACGAGATCATCTGGTACACGGCGGCCTGGGCGGGTGCCGGGTCGAACCCGTTCGGCGGCCTCTACGCGGTCTACTGGGGAGTGGCTCTGCTCACCGCGCTGATGACCGCCTTCTACATGACCCGCCTGATGGTGATGACCTTCCATGGGTCCAATCGCACCGGCGCCGCGGGCGCGGCCCACCTTCGCGAGGCCCCTCCAGTGATGACCCTGCCGCTGATCGCGCTGGCCGCGCTTTCGATATTCGGCGGCTGGATCAACGTTCCCGAGGGCCTGCGGGAGTCCTTTGCGGGATTGTTCGGCGTGCTGCCGATGAGCGAATGGCTTCATCACTGGCTGGAGCCGGTGACGCACGCGGCGGCGGAGATCCAGGTCGCGGGGTTCGGCGAGGCGGCCCATAGCGCACCGCTCGGCGGCGGTGAGGTCCTGTGGGCGCTTGCGTCGACGCTGGCTGCCGCGCTCACGGTCGCGGTGGGCGCCCGTCTGCTGGGCTCCCGCGAATACGTGGCCGCGGCCGCCGACTCCGGCCCCCGCGCGGGGCTGGCGCGGGTCCTGCATGACAAGTGGTACTTCGACGAGGCCTACGAGGCCGTGATCGTGCAGCCGCTGCTCAGGCTGTCCAGGTGGTGCTGGAGGTTCATCGACACCGTGATCATCGATGGTTTCGTCAACGCCACCGCACAATTCACGCGTCTTGCCGGCTGGGTCATGAGCCTCTTCCAGACAGGCCAGGTGAACATGTATGCCTTCGTGCTGACCGTCGGCGTTCTCCTGATTCTGGGCACCACGGTCTTCCTGCGGTAACGCCAATGACGGATCTGCTTTCATCACTCCGGTACGAGGACTGGATCCTCCACGCGCTGATCTGGCTGCCGCTCGTCGGGATGGCGCACGTCGTCGTCTCGTCATCAGAAAGGGCGAAGAAGCTCGCTTTCGTCTGGTCATTGCTCGTTTTCGTGCTCAGCCTGGGGCTCTGGTGGGGTTACGAGCCGGGCGGCGGCGGGTTCATGCTCGAGTCTTCCACGCCCTGGATCGAGGCGTGGGGTGTAAGCTACGCGCTCGGCGTCGACGGCATCTCCGTCTTCATGGTGATGCTGACGACCTTCACCAGCGCAATTGCCATTCTCGGGTCGTTCGAGTACGTAAAGACGCGCCGCAAGGCGTTCTACGCACTCATGCTGCTTCTGGAGACGGGCGTGTTGGGGGTGTTTCTCGCAACCGACATCTTCCTCTTCTACGTCTTCTTCGAGCTCACGCTGGTGCCCATGTACTTCATCGTGGGCATCTGGGGCGGCGAGCGACGCATCTACGCCGCCGTGAAGTTCTTCCTCTACACCGCCGTCGGCTCGCTCCTCATGCTGGTCGCGATTCTGTACATCTACTTCGGCGGCAGCGCGGGATCCTTCGCGTACGAGGCCTTCCTGAACGCGGATCTGTCCCTGCGCGAGCAGCTTTGGCTATTCGCGGCCTTTGCGCTTGCCTTCGGCATCAAGGTGCCCGTGTTCCCCCTGCACACCTGGTTGCCCGACGCCCACGTCGAAGCTCCAACGCCGGGCTCGGTCGTCTTGGCGGCAGTTCTGCTGAAGATGGGCACCTACGGCTTCATGAGGTTCCTCCTGCCGTTCTTCCCGGGCGCCGCCCAGCACCCGACGGTCGTAGCCGTCATGCTGGTGCTCGGAGTGGTCGGCATCATCTATGCGGCGTGGGTCGCGGCCGTCCAGCCGGACGCCAAGAAGCTGGTCGCCTACACGTCCGTGGCGCACATGGGGTTCGTTGTGATCGGGATCTTCGCGCTGACGCTCAACGGCCTTCAGGGCGGCATGGTGGTCATGATCAGCCACGGCATTTCGACGGGGGCCCTGTTCCTGCTCCTCGGAATGATGTACGAGCGGCGGCACACGCGGCTGATCGAGGACTTCGGTGGATTGGGCCGCGCGGCCCCGCTTTTCGCGACGGCCTTCGTGATCACGGCGCTGGCCTCCATCGGGTTGCCGGGCACGAGTGGCTTCGTGGGTGAGTTCCTGGCACTGCTCGGCACCTTCGAGACCCATGCGCTGGCAGCGATCCTGGCCGCCACGGGCGTTGTGTTTGCGGCGTACTACATGTTGCCCATGGTGCAGCGCGTCCTCTTCAACAAGCTGGACAGGCCCGAGAACCGGAAGTTTCCCGATCTGTCCCGGAGGGAGATCCTGATCCTGGCGCCCATGGTCGCGCTCATGATCGGGATCGGTGTCCATCCCACGCCCATCCTCGAGCGCATGGAACCGAGCGTACAGCTGGTGCTTGAGCGGGTCGAGGGAGCAGGCGCCACGCCGAGCACGGCTTCTGCGGGCTCACCGGATGTCGGGCCCGACGGGTACGCGGGGTCCGCGCGCCCCGGCGGCCACGCCCTACTGCCGGGGACTGCTTCCGCTCCGTCTCGCCGGGTTGAGCCTCCGTTCGCCGGCCTCGGGTCGCAGGAACCGGTTCCAGCCACTCCGGTGCGGGAGGACTGACCGGTGCTGCTCGACTACACCTCCAGTTTCCACTACGTGCTCGCGCTTCTGCCGGAAGTGGTGCTCTCCGTTTGGGGGATGGGGATCCTGGTGGCCGGCGTTTCCAGGAAACAGCAGGGTGGATCGGGCCAGGAGCTCGGCTGGGTGGCGGTCGCCGGTCTGGCCTTCGCCGCGCTGGCAAACGGGTGGCTGTACTTCGGAGTTGCGGAGGAAGCCGCCACGGCAATGATCGCCCTCGATCGCTTCCGTTTCTTCGCGAACTGGACCTTTCTCCTTGGAGCCGGCTTTGCCATCATCATCTCCTTGCCGTACGTCGCGCGGCAGAAGCTTCAGGCGGGCGAGTATTACTCCCTGATCCTGTTTGCCGTCGTCGGGATGATGTTCATGGCTTCGGCCCGGGATCTCATGGTGATCTTCCTGGGCCTGGAACTCATGTCCATCGGCGTCTACGCCCTGGCCGGCTTCAATCGCCGTGACCGGCGGTCGGCCGAGGCCGGGCTGAAGTACTTTCTCCTCGGCGCCTTCGCCAGCGGATTCCTGCTGTTCGGGATTGCGCTGGTGTACGGCGCGACCGGGAGCGCGAACATCGAAGTGGTGGCGGACGCGGTGCGAAACGGGACTGCTGTTGACGCCCTTATGGCCCCGGGGGTGGCGCTGCTCGCGATCGGATTCGCGTTCAAGGTGTCAGCGGTGCCGTTCCACATGTGGACGCCCGATGTCTACGAAGGCGCGCCGACGCCGGTCACCGCGTTCATGGCGGCGTCCGTCAAGGCGGCCGCGTTCATGGCCTTCCTCCGGGTATTCCTGGTCGGCCTGGACGGCGTGTACGACCAGTGGTGGACGATCCTCTGGTGGATTGCCGCGGTCACGATGGTCGTGGGCAACGTCGTCGCCGTGGTGCAGTCCGACGTCAAGCGCATGCTGGCCTATTCGTCGATCGCGCACGGTGGGTATCTGCTGGTGGCGCTGGTCGCCGGCAACGACGTGGCGGCGGCGGGAGTCCTCTTCTACCTCCTGGTCTACACGATCATGACCATTGGGGCGTTTGCGATCGTGGTCACCGTCGGCAACCAGAGCGAACGCCGCTCCAGGATCGAGGACTACACCGGATTCGGCTGGCAGCGGCCGCTGCTGGGGCTCCTGATGACCGTTTTCCTGCTGTCCCTGGCCGGCTTCCCCGGGACCGCGGGTTTCATCGCCAAGTACTACCTTCTGCTGGGCGCCGCCGAGGCGGGGCTTTGGGTGCTGGCAGTGATCCTGGTGCTTACGACGGTCGTCTCCTACTGGTACTATCTGCGCGTGGCATGGTACATGTGGATGAAGGAGCCGACGGGGGCGGACGGGCCGGGTGCGGCGGCGGTAACCCCCCTGGCGACTCACATCGTTCTGGTCATCGGCGTGGCGCTGGTCATTCTGGGCGGACTGTTTCCGGGCGCGGCCCTGGACCTGGCGGCGGCTTCGGTCGACGGTCTCCGGCAGGCGGTGGGGGCGGCGGCGGCCCCGGCCGGCCCCTGAATCCCGTCTGCGGAAGCGGGTTCGGATGCAGCTTGCGGAGCATATCTTCCGGCAGTACGACATTCGGGGCATCGTAGACGAGGATCTGACTCCCGCGGTCGCGGAGGCCGTGGGCAGGGCCTACGCCTCCGAACTGCGCGCGCGCCTTCCCGGTGTGGCGCCGCGCGTCGCCGTCGGCGAGGACAACCGACCCTCGTCCCCCGGGTTGCGGGCCGGCCTGGAGCGGGGCCTGAGATCGGCGGGATGTGGTGTCGTCCGGCTGGGCACCGTCCCGACCCCCGTCACCTATTTCAGCGAGTACGAATTCGCTGCGGACGGAGCCGTGCAGATCACCGGTTCCCACAATCCGCCGGAGTACAACGGCATCAAGATGACCATGGGCAAGGCGTCCATCCACGGCGATGACATCCAGCGCCTGCAGCGTCGCATTCTGGAACGGGATCTGGCCGTCGGGACGGGATCCCTCGAGGATGTGGATCCGCTCCCCGCCTACGTGGCCGACGTGTCCGCCCGCTTCCGGCTGTCGCGTCCCCTGAAGGTTGTCGTCGACTGTGGGAACGGCACGGGCTCGGTCGTCGCTCAACAGCTTCTGGAGTCCATCGGCCTCGAAGTGATCCCCCTCTACTGCGAATCGGATGGGACCTTCCCCAATCATCACCCGGACCCGACGGTGGACCGGCATGTTCAGGATCTGATCGGCGAAGTGCGAAGACACGGAGCCGATGCGGGCATCGGGTTCGACGGCGACGCGGACCGTATCGGCGTGGTGGACGACCGGGGGCACATCGTGCGGGGCGACATCCTTCTCCTTCTCTTCGGTCTGGACGTCCTGAAGCGCCACGGGCCCGGACAGCGCCTGGTGTTCGACGTGAAGTGCTCGCAGGTCCTTCCCGAGGAGTTCGCGCGTGCCGGGGGCGAGCCGCTGATGTGGAAGACCGGACATTCGCTCATCAAGGAAAAGATGAAGGAGACGGGCGCGCTGGTCGCCGGAGAGCTTTCCGGGCACGTGTGCTTTGCCGACGACTACTACGGCTTCGACGATGCTCTCTATGCCGCCTGCCGGCTCGCGACGCTGATCGCCGACGGCGACCGTCCGCTGTCGCGGATCTTCGGCGCGCTGCCCGCCTGTGTCGCAACCCCGGAACTGCGGATCGAGGTCGCCGAGGAAGACAAGTTCCCGCTGGTGGAGCGTGCGGTGGAGCACTTCAGCGCCCGCTACGACGTGATCGCCGTGGACGGGGTGCGGGTGCAGTTCGGTGACGGATGGGGTCTCATCCGTGCCTCGAACACGCAGCCCGTTATCGTGGCGCGCTTCGAGGCCGCGAGCGCGGAGCGCCTCCGGCAAATCCGGGCCACGATGGAGGACTGGCTGCGCCAGGAGGGGGTGCACATCTGAAGGGAAGGGGCGCAAGCGTCCCATTGGCACCCCTCTTCAACCGGTTGCGCGACCGGTTGTCCCATCCAGCTATCCCTCTGGCCCGTTCACCGGTTGATCTTGGGTCACGCTGACGTGCATCCGCCGATTCCCGAGCGGTCCCCCCACGGGCCGCCGAGGTGCTGACGGTTGCCGACCCGACACCCGCCACCCCGAAACGGAAGGAGCGGTGCCATGCTGACCCCGGAGAACCGCCGGAACCGCCAGAAAACCCGATCCGGTTGTGCCGCCCGATACAGGGGCGAGCCCTACACTGTCCCTGGCCAGGTCCTCGGTCTCCTCGTAGCGGTAGCCGCGTCGGCTTGCGACGCGCCCGAAACGGGTCCGCCGCCGGCAACATCCGATCCTCCTGCGGCTGTGGAGTTGGTGGACATGGCCGCGTTCAACGACGCATTCGAAGTGGTCCTCGAGCTCGAGCTGGAGGAAACCGACGAGGCCATGACGGTGCAGCCCATGGTCAGTCTCGGCGGAGACGGCTCTTTGCTGCTCGCCGAGCCATTGGAGGGCCAAGTGAATGTCTATGGCACCGACGGCCGGCTGCGGCGCATCGTGGGTGGCCGAGGAGAGGGCCCGGGAGAGTTTCTGTTCCCTCTACGGGCTCACCGAACCCTCGATGGCGGCGTCGTGGTGGCGGACCTCCAGCTCGCCCGGATCACGTTCTTCCCGGCCGCCGGCGGGGACCCTGAGATCGTCATGTCCCCGATCCCCACCGTGCAGGGAGCACAGGATCTGGGCGAAGATCGGTATCTGCTCACCGGGACGTTGCAGCCCGGGGATGCACCCGATCTTCTACACATCTGGAGCCGCCGCTCCGGCGACATCGAACGCAGTTTTCTGCCCATGGGTGTGCCCGAGGAATCCCTCGGCCATGCACTCTCGTTTCAGGGTGCCTCCGCGACGTTGGAGGCGGACACGATCTGGGCCGTCTGGGCTCTGTCGGACACCCTCTACAAGTTCAACCGCCGAGGGGACCGACTGGGACAGATCCCTCTGCCGATGGTGAGGCCCATGGGCACCCTGCCCGGGGCGGGTGAGAGCGTACCCGATGCGAACGCCGACGCTGGCGCGCTCGACCGGTTCACCCAGTTGTTCGGTGTGTCGGTGCTCCACGACGGCAACCTGGTGGTAACGTCCATGCAGTCGCGGGGCACGGATGCGGTCTGGGATGTCCTGATCCTCGACCGCGATGGGCGGCAGTTGCTGGGCGCGCCCAATATGCCGCAGCTGTTGGCGGTGGAGCAGGATCTGTTCTACTTCGATGATCCCGCATCGGTCCTGCCGAACCGGTGGCTTGTCGCGCGTTGGAAGGGTGATCCGCAGCCATGACGCGGGTTCTCGGACGTGCCCGGCGCTCCTGCCCGCCCGTCCCCGTCCGGCACCGGGCTGCAGCCATGCTTGCTCTGGTCTGGATGGCTGCCGGGTGTTTGTCGCAGGACCGCCCGGAGGGCATCCCTGGCGTCGGCGACGCTCTGCTTGGTCTTCAGCTCTCCGGGCGCGTTGCGGCGCTGGTGTGGGTCTTCGACGCCAGGGAGTGCCTGGGGTGCACGCTCACGGATCCTGCGAGAGCGGTGCGAGCCCTCCAGCATCGTCTGGGGGAGAGGTTCGAGGTAGTCGCGGTGGCGGTGGGCGACAACGGGGACGCGGACCGCCCGATGGTTGCGGACTTCCTCGTTTCCCAGCGGATCTCGGCAAGCATCGAGATGCTTGATCGATCCGACTACGTGCGAGCGTTCGGAAGAGCGGAAACGGCCCGGTTCTACGTCACGAACACAGCCGGCGTAATCGAGGCGGTGTTGCCGTCAAGCGATGCCGACAGCTGGCGTTCGGGAGGAGATTCGCTCGATCTGGCGGGGTTTGTCCGGAGCCGGGCGATGGGTGCAGTACGGTGAGTATTCGACTTTGACACTTGAAATGAAGGAGTTGGACGATGAAGAGAAGCAGGAAGCATTTTGGGCGGCGCGCCTGGTTGATGCGCGCCGCGGTATTGAGCGCGGCGGTCGCGTTTTCCGCGGGCGCACCGGTGACGGGAGTGCCGGCAACGCCCGTGGGGGCCGGGGTAGAGGCAAGCGGCGAGGAGATACGCGAACGCGTACTCAGATTCGGGAGGTTTCGCCTCTGCTGGACATCCTGCCCGGGGTATGGCTGGTGTTGCTACGACAACCCTCACGTCTAGTGAGCGGTCCGCTGATCCGATGCGTTCCCGGGAGTGTTGAGATGCGCGCGATTCCGACGGTCTCGAAACCCCGGGGCCTGCATCCATAGGCATTCAGATCCTAAGGAGAGAAGAAATGAAACGAGTATTCCGCAGAGTTGCGGCTCGTGCGTGGAGCGTGCGCACGGGTGTGAAGGTGTTGAGTCTGGCGGTAGCGCTCACCGCATTCTGGCCGGTGCTTCCGGACGGCGATGTCCCGGTCGGTACGGCAGTAAGCGCTCAGTCGCGGGGGCACAAGCTGGTCATCCGGTTTTGGTTGTGGAAGATATGCACCTCCTACGCATGTCATTCCGATGCCCCGGACTGTTGCGGTCCCGTCAAGTTCTGAGCACGACACAAACCGCGGGGTTTCCCGCAGAGAGGTTGAAAATGCAAGGCAAGAAGATGAAGCGCCTGGGGACCACTGCGGCCAGGAGCGCGAAGATCCTCGCGGTCGCGGCGGCACTGCTGTTGGCGGCTCCCGGCACGGGAGAATCCGCCGCGGCTACTGCGGCGTCAGTCGATGGCGATCGTTGGGAGGTGCGGATGTGGACCTGGGTGCTGTGTCTGCCGATGCCCTGTCCGGTCGGCTTGTCCAACTGTTGCGACCTGTTCGCGCCGCCTGGTCCGGTGATGTGATCCGCGGGACCGGGGGGAAGACGTCGCCTCGGTAACCGCAGTCGGCAGCGGCGGGCTCCTCACCGCGAGTAGCCCGCCGCTGCCATGGGGTGCCTGTTGTCCCGCCATTGCAGGGTCCGGTGCGTCGGCACTCCTGGCAGCGCGGGGCCCCGGGAACGGATGGGAATCAGAAGGTGCCGACCCCGAGGTCTCCCAGCGTCTCCGCCTCCACGGTCTCCTCGGTCCAGAAGATTTCGGCGTAGCCGCGACGGATCAGCGACCCGTAAGCGGCGTGCACGCTTCGAATCTGGGCGAACAGGGGACGGCCGCCGGCCGGGAACACCTCGCCAATCCCGCTCTTGCCTTCAAACTGCGTGTTGTAGGCCGACAGCGCCTCGATCTTGCGGTCCATCTGATCCGTAATGTCCACGGCGAACGTCGGCTTGACCGGGTCCTCGCGGAACGACAGGGCCTGGACGACCTTTTCCGGACGGTGCGGCTTGCCCTTGACAGGCAGGTTTCGCAACCCTGACAGGAAGGAGGCATCTCGGGCGAGTTCCGCCGCAGCACGATGATCGGGGTGACGGCCCCGGGTCCAGTGAGTCACGATGACCCGAGGCCGCAGGGCACGGATCAATGCTGCGACCACGTGCCTGGAGTGCAGGTCGTTGCATAGCGCGGCGTCTGGCAGGCCTGCGCAGCGGCGCACCGCAAGACCCATGATCCCGGCGGCCGCAGCTGCCTCGGCGGCACGGGATTCCCGGGTGCCGCTCGAGCCCATTTCACCGGCGGTCAGGTCGAGGACGCCCGTCCGTTGTCCGGCGTCCGCGGACTTGATCAGCGATCCCCCGCAGAAGATCTCGGCGTCATCCGGATGCGCCATGACCGCGAGGAGGTCAAGCGGCGCGCTCACTCGTACCTGAGTGCGTCGACGGGGTCCAGCTTGGAGGCCCGCAGAGCCGGGAGCAATCCGAAGAGAATCCCGGTGAGGGCGGCCACGGAGAGCGCGGCGAATACGGACCAGATCGGGATGCGGGCGGGCAGGGGTGTCAATGCGGCGAGCAGCTCGGACGCTCCCCATCCCACCAGGAGCCCGGCGGCACCGCCGGAAGCGGTGAGCAGCGACGCTTCGATCAGGAATTGCGACTTGATCTCGCGGCGCGTAGCCCCGATGGCCTTGCGGATGCCGATCTCGCGTGTGCGCTCCGTGACGGAAATCAGCATGATTCCGACCACCCCGATCCCCCCCACGAGCATGCCGATCGACGAAAGCCCCACCATCACAATGAAGAACACCGCCGTGAACTGGTTGAACAGGTCGACGAGCTGCTCGCTGCGGATGACGGCGAAGTTGTTGTCGTCGGCGGGTCCGAGGCCGCGCATCGAGCGGAGCGCCGAGACGACCTGGTCTTCGACATCGCTCGATTCGACCCCGTTCCTGGGAGCGACCTGGACCATCATGAAGTTCCACCGCGTACGGGCCTTCAGCCGCTTGTCCGCCGCGGTGAACGGCACAACTGCGTAGTGGTCCGCGGCTTCCCCGAACAGGTTGTCGATGGGCTTGAAGACCCCGATGACGGTGAACTGCTCGTTTGCGGCCCTGCGGCCTGCATTCACGCGCACGCGCTTCCCGATGGGATCCAGTTCTCCAAAGACCGTCTCCGCCAGCCGCTCCGACACCACGACTACGCCTCTTGCCTGCGCGACCTCGGCCGGCGTGAAGTCTCGACCCGCGACGAAGTCTCCTCCGGTGAACGTGGCCCATCCACTCGACTGGCCGACCCACTGGATGTTCCTGATCCAGTCCGACTCATAGCGCATCGCCGCACTGAATTCGTAGCGGGCGGTTGCCTCTGCGACTCCGGGCAGTGTCTGAACCCTGCGTATCTCCCGGTTGTTGATCTCGGGCCGATCCCACCATGGCGGTCTCCCCGAGCCGTCGGCGGAGATCCGAACCTCGGTGAAATCGAAGGGCATGAGCGTAAAGCTCCCCGGCTCGGATGCCTCGAAAACCTCCATGACTTCGCTGCGGATTCCGCTCACCATCGCGGCCACCGTGACGACGACACCGACCCCGATTCCCACGCCCAACACTGCCAGTGTGGTGCGCATCCAGTTTGCCCGCAGCGCGTCGAAGGCCACGCGGACGCTCTCGCTCAGGACGTGACTGGGCGCCGCCGACCCTCCCTTCGTTCCACCCGCTCCGTACCCGCCTCTCTGTGTCATTCGTACCTCAGCGCGTCGACGGGGTCGAGTCTGGCCGCACGAGAGGCCGGGTAGACACCCGAGGCCACACCCACGCCGACACCGAGCGCGACGCCGAGCGCCATCCACTTCGGGGCTACGGCCGCGGGCAACGGCGTCATCGCGCCCAGCAGGATGGTCAGGGCGATTCCGATGCCGACCCCCATCGCGGCACCGACGGCCGAGAGTGTGGCGCTCTCAATGAGGACCTGGACCAGGACATCGCCGCGACGGGCGCCAATGGCCTTGCGAATACCGATCTCCCTCGTCCTCTCCATCACGGATACCAGCATGATGTTCATGATCACAATGCCGCCCACAACAAGGGAAATGCCGACCAGGCCGGGCAGGGCCAGGAACAGGACCTGACTGATGTTGTCCCAGAAGGCCAGGGAGGACTCCGTCGTCTCGGCAGCGAAGTTGTCCAGGTCCGCAGGTCTGAGCCGGCGTCTCAGGCGCATGGCCTCGACCGCCTCCTGATGGATGGGCAGGACCAGTTCGGGGACATCGGTCTTGATGATGATCTCGTCCACGATGCCGTGCGGGTTGACGAACCTCTGCACCGGCGAGCGTGCCGGAGCGACGGCCAGGTTGTCGAGGGACACGATCAGAAACGATCCCTGCTCCTCCAGAACTCCCACGACCCGGAAAGGAAATCCGCGAAGCCGCACCGTCCTGCCGATCGGATCGAGACCCTCGAAGAGGACCTCGGCGGTTGATTTGCCCAGAACGACTACGGGCGCTCCCTGCTCGGCCTCATGCCTGGTGTACGCGCGGCCGCGTTCCACATTCCAGTTGCGGATCTCGAAGATCTCGGCCGAAGCACCGACGATGCGTACATTCTCGACCTTGAGCCCGGTGTCGGATTCGAGTTCCCCACCGGTGTCCGACTGTGCCCCGATCGTCGCGGACAGCGTGATCCTGTCGCGAAGGTACTCCAGGTCGTCAAAGGTCAATCTCGGTGCACGGGCCCACGCCCTCCACTGCTCGGGCGAGGGATCGACCGCCTCCCTGGGCATCCTGCCCACCCGAACCGTGTTCACTCCCATCACCCTCTCGGTGAGCGTGCCGCGGATGTAGCGGTCCGTTCCTTCCACGATGCTCACCACGAGGATGAGGAACATCACCCCTACGATCACACCCAGCAGGGTGAAGAAGCTCTTGAGCTTCTGGGTGCGGATTTGCTCCCACGCCAGGCGGATGCCCTCGAGGAACTGCATTCAGACTACCCGGACGCCGTGAAGTGTCACGGTCAGCCCTGCCCGTCCTGCGCGTCGTCCGAGACATCGCTCTCGTCCGCCCGGACCTGGTCTCCGTTCTCCAGCGTTCGGACCACCTGATACGGCCCGCTGACGACCGTGTCTCCAAGCGACAGTCCGGAGAGCACCTCAAAATATTCCTGGCCCGCGATGCCGACCGTGACCGGGGTGAACTCGACCAGGCCACCGCGAACCACAAACACTCCTTCAATCGGATCGGGCACCTCGGCGGCTGAACGGTTGTCCCCATTCGCGTCGTCGTCTTCGGATTCCGGTTCGCGCAAGGTGAGCGCAATGATCGGAATGCTCAGTTGATCTGCACGCGTCTCGGTGATCAGTTCGGCGGTGGCCGACAGATCGGGGCGAAGCTCGACCTCGGGATTGTCGAGCGTCACGACCACCTCGAAGTCGATTGTCGGGGTCTGCCCTGTACCCGCAGCCTGTGACGGTGGACGAATCGCGCTGTTCCCGATCTCGGTGACAACCCCCGGGAAATCCATCTCCGGAAAGGCGTCCAGTTCGACCGTCGCGTTATCGCCCAACGCGATTTCCGGCACGTCGGTCTCGTCCACTTCGAGCACGACCTCCATGACCGACAGGTCCGACACCGTCAGCACCAGGCTGCCCGGGTTGTTCATGGTGCCCACGATTACAGTCTCGCCCTCTTCGACGTTCAGACGGGTAACCCGGCCCGCCATGGGTGCCGAGATGATGGTCTTGGCCAACTGGTCGCGCGCTTCCTCGAGGGCGGCCCCGGCCTGGTTGACTCCGAATTCCGAAGACTCGAGCAGGGATCGCTGAACTTCCAGGTCGGTCTGCGCGTTGTCGACCTCCTGGCGGCTCACCAGCAGCGGTTCGCGAGCGTGCAGTGAATCCAGCCGCTCCGCTTCCCTCTGTGCCCGCAGGTAGTTGGCGCGGGCTTGCGCCACCTGCGCTTCCGACTGACTGAGATTCGCCCGGCTCCGGTTGACCGCCGCCTGGTAGCGGGTGCGGTCCAGACGCAGCAGTACCTGCCCCTGCTCCACGTCCTCGCCCTCGTCGACCAGCAGCTCCGCCACCCGGGCGGAGATGTCCGAGCTGATATCCACCTTTCGGCGCGCGCGGACGTTGCCGCTCGCCGTGACCGTCGCGACCAGATCGCGCTTGTCGACGGCTTCGATCCGGACCTCGATTCCCTGTTGGCGCCGGCCGTTCATGCTCAGGCCCGCGGCCGAGACGAGCAGGATCACGATGCCGATCCCGATGATCACCCTGGTTCTGGTTCGCATAACGTCCCTATGGATTCCTCAGAGGCATGCCGACGACCGCTTCGAGGTCGGCGACTGCGTCATGATACGTGAATATTGCCACGATACGCTCCCGGTCGGCTCGCGCCTTTACCGTCTCCGCTTCCACCAGGTCGATGAAATTGGAGAACCCCAGGCGGTACCGTTCCTGCGCCAGGCGCAGTTGCTCGTCGGCGAGCGCCTGGTTGCGCTCCTCGATCAGGGCACTCTCGTATGCGGCGCGGACCAGTGCGATGCTCGACTGGATATCCGCGCGCAGCGCCAACTCCTGTTCGCGGATACGGAACCTGTTGTCGTTCAACTGGGCGCGGGCGGTTTCCAGGTCCCGCTGGCGGCCAAGCCCCTGGAACACCGGGATCGAGACCGTCATACCGACCGAGGGCGGCTGGCGGGTGAAGTTGAACGGGAACGTCTGGTTCTCGGTCCGGATGGCCTCGAGTGCGGACTCGGGAGTCGCCAACAGGCTGCAGTTCTGGAGCGGCGGGGGGTTCGGCAGGCGTGAAACGAGATCGTTCAGCGTCATGCATTGCTGTATCCTGGCCGCCCCGGCAGCGATCGCCTGCGCCTCCTGGCCGGCGGTGCTGCTCGCCTGCCGGGTGAAGCCGCTCCAGCCTGCCGACAGGGACACGCTGGGAAAGTAGGACGACCGGGCCATGCTCACCCCGTAACGGGCAGCTTCCTCCTGGGCACGCATCGCCTGAAGATCCGGATTGTTGCCGACCGCCGCCTGATAGAGCTGCCCTGACGTCCACTCGGGTTCAGTCACCGCAAAGGTCGTTGCCAGCGTCGGCTGGGCGTCGAGGTCCACGCCGATCTGTTGAAGCAGCCGTATCCGGGAGGTCTCGACGCCGGTGCGCGCCTGAAGCAGGGTGATCTCCGCGCGCCCCACGTTCACTTCCGCCTGTCTGACATCGATGGCGTTGCCTGATCCCACCTCCTGGCGTCCCTGGGCCAGCCGCAGATTGATTCGAGCCCGTTCGAGTTCCTGTTCCGCAAGCGTCAGCGCCTCACCCTGGCGCAGCACTTCGAGGTAGGCCCTCGTAACGTTGAGGCGCAGGGCCGCTTCGGTGCTATGAATCTGCGCGCGCGTGGCGTCTCGGGACCGGCGGGCCTGGCCCGGGGCCATCAGCGTGCGGCCGTTCATCGAGAAACTCAGTCCGGCACTGTAGGAACTGAGCAGGAACGACGGCTGGTCCTGAAAACCCAGCTGTTCGGCGGTGATGCTCCCGAACCGCTGTTCCCCCGCACCCTGCCACTGCACGGAGGAATTGATCGAGGCCGAGGGCAGCCAGGATCCATACGCCGAATTCAGATTCCAGTCGGCGACCTGCAGGTCGTTCCTCGCCGCCTGCACACCCGGGTTGTTGCGGAGCGCCGCGCGGAGCGCTTCCTCCAGGGTCAGCGACGCGGGAAGCCGCTCCTGCGCGTCCGACTGCGGGGCGGCCACGACACCGATCACGAGAGCAACGAGAACCCACGCCACCCGTCCGGGCCGGAACACTCTTCGCTTGTCCACCACGATCTCCTTCCTCATCTCTTCGGGATCCCGGGGGATCCTGCACGTGCCGACCCCAATACGCGGTCCACGCGGTTCCAGTTTCGGTCTACGGCTCTGGCGCCGGTTTGGTTCAACCCCCGTATTCCCGTTGCGCAACGAAGCCGTCCGTTGGCACCTCCACCCGCACGAGCCTGCCGCTCCCGTCGAACCAGACCGTCCGGACCCGGTCGCCGGACACGATCCGGACCCGGGTCGCTTCCACCTGCTCACCCTGCAGCGTGATCGTCTCCGCCCCGATATCCAGATCCGCGGCCCAGTCCGCCCTCTCGGATCGCGGTTCGAAAGCGTGCAGGGTCATGTCGGCGATTCCGGGCGCCAGGAATCCGCCCAGGACGAAATAATGGTGGGCGACCCCGGTGTCGAAGATCATCGTTTGCGGGCTCGCCCTGAACTCCTGCTCCTCCTCGCCCCACGGTGCGACCGTTACGCGCCGCAATCGGTTGCCCGCATGAAGGACGCGAACTTCGAGCGTGTCGGCGCCCCTGTCGATGGCCGCGTACTCGGAGAACGCCATGGACGGGCCGACGGTCCTCAGGATCGTCGTGACGACGCGTCCGTCATTCATTCTGACGGCGCCGCGAGCGAGTGTCTCCTGGGCCTCGCCCGAACCGATCCGCTGGATTGTGAAGTCCTCCGTCCCGATCTCCGAGCCGTCCAGAAACAGGCGAAAGCGCCCCCGGTCCAGTTGCTGGCCCAGGAGCCGTGCACCGGGCACCGAAGATGCCAGGACGGATACGGCGACGATGGCCAGAAGACCGCCGGGAAGCCCGAGCGGGCGGCGCGAGGAAACGAGACGATCCATTAGATTAACAATAACGGTAAAAAGAAGGGGGCTAGGCCAATGTCTATGTGGGACTCGTGGGAGCCCCGCAGCCCGTGACGGGCCGGGACACCTCCGCGAATCGATCGGAGTCCGCGGGCCATCTTCTTTGGGCGGGGCTCTTCTGCCTTGTCGTGTGGACGCGCGTCGACACGACGTGGTTGCTTGTGGCCGCAGCTCTCCTCGTATCCTGGGCGGCCGTCGGCAAGCAGAGGGGTTGGCGCCACGGCATCGCCATCGTGTTGCTGGCGGCAGGGGTTGTCGCCGGCTTTTTCGGCGATGCGGCCGACCGCCGCTTTGCGGAGGGCTGGGACCAGTACTGGGAAGAGCGGCGCGAAACGGTTGCCGGGCGGCTGGGTGCCGAGTTCGACGCCCTCGTGGTGCAGGGTGATGCGACGGTGGAGAGGCTGGCCCACGCCGCCTCCGCGGGCGCCGGACGCGGGGTCCTGCAGGACTCGCTTCGGACGCTGCTGGAGGACACGGGGTTGACCGCGGCGGCCGTCATCGGCCCCGATGGCGGGTTGGTCGCCTGGGAAGGAAGTCATCAGGGCCGGCTCCCGAAGGACATGCTCGCCGAGATGGGGCGGTACACGTATGCGGGCACGCCGCTCTTCTCATATCTGTACTTTGCCAGAGTGCTGCCGGAGGGCCGGGGAGCAGCGGTGGTGGCGGCGCTGGTCCGTTCCGACCTGCCCGAGTTCTTCGCCTCGGGCCTGGGTGATTTTGCGTCCCGCTTCCGCGAAGAGACGGGGGAGCGCATAAGGATCTCGCGCTCGGACCGGGCGTCGGGATCGGGCGTCTTCGATTTCGGATGGCCGGACGAAACCCTCCTGAGCATTACGATCGACGAGCCCGCACAGAGCGTACGGCGCGAGGAGGAGCGGGGTCGCTGGGCCAGAATCGTCGCCGCGGCCGCTGCGCTGGTGTGGCTTGCCCTGTCCTTCGGCGTCCCGAGAGCCAACCTCGTGTACTCGGTCGCGCTGCTGGGAATCGGCGCGGCCGTACTGCCTCTGGATGGCCTGTTCAGGAGACCGGAGCTGGTGGATCCGGCCACGTTCGCGCTGCTCGGTCCGGTACCGCTGACGCTGGGCCGCGTCGTTCTGCTATGCACGGCGATCATGCCGGCGGCCGTGCTGACGCTGCCGCGATGGCGTCCGGGAATCGGAGGATGGGCCGCGCCCATGGTGGTCGCGGTGTCGTTCCCGCTGGTCCTCGCGTGGATGGAGGGAAGCGCCTCGCCGGAACTGATGGGGACCACGGACGGCCGCTGGATCGTATTTCAGACCACCGTCGCGATGATCCTGGCCGTTGTATCGTCGGTTGCGCTCGCCTGGCGCCCCGGGGGCGGCGTGAGGGGTGGGCCGGGGCTTGTGGCGCTTGGCCTTGCGGCAGCGGGCGCCCTGGGGATCCTGGTGGCGATCGGCGTGCGGACCGGACCCGCGGTCGCTCCGCTGCTGGCGGTGCTCTGGGGTGTACCAACGGCGGCGGTCGCTCGTGGACTCGGGGGTTCCCGTCCCCAGTCCTATCTCCACTGGTTCTGCTCCTTCTGGCTGTCGGCGACCGCCGTTCTGCCGTTCATGTGGTCGATGCGCACCGAGGCGCGCATGACGATCGCCGAAGAGCAGATGGCACGTCTCGGCGTCACCTCGGAACCCGGCCTCGAACTCCCCCTTGAGCGCTTTGCGGAGCAGATCGACTCCCTGGACCAGGCCGGCGCCGGGGACGTGGAGATGATGTACCAGGCCTGGGTCGGCAGCGACCTTGCCGGCAGGGGAACCGCCATGTTCCTGACGTTGTGGTCGGCGGACGACCTCCCCGTGCAGGAACTCCGGCTGGGCGTAAAGGGCGACCGCCCGGACATCGTTGCCGAACTCCTTCCCCAACTCCGGTCGGCGGGCACGGGCGCCTACCACGATCAGGACGACATCGACGTCCACCACCTCATCGCCGTGGCGCTGGCCGACGGCCGGCTCGTGACGGGCACCATTCCCCCGAGGCGTACCATCGACGCCCCTTCACCGCTCGGTCCGCTGTTTGCCTCGGTCGAGGAGGAGGGCGACCAGGAGTTCCTCACGCTGGTCCAGACGCCGCCGGGTGGGGATGTGGAGCGGGCGCGGGCGGTGGAGTGGAGCCGGAACCAGGAGGGCTGGAGAGCCGAGGGCCTGGCCCGGTATCCCGACGGTCCGTATTCGGTCTTCCATACGATCAGCATTCCCAACGTCTCCGTCATGCTGGCGCGGGCGACACTGGTGATGGCCCTCGGTCTTGCCGTGTTCTCGGTCCTGTGGCTGCTCAGCGTCACCATCCTTGGTTTTCGGCTGCCGGCGCGCGTCGACTGGCGGGGACTGCTCACGTCTTTCCGCGCACGGGTCACCCTCACGCTCTTCGGATTCTTCATCCTGTCCAATGTGCTCTTTGGAACGCTCGCCTATCGCACGCTGGCCGGGGCTTCCGAGCGCACCGCCACGGCTCTGGCCGAACGGGTGGTTGCGCAGATCGCCGAGGCATACCTGGAGGAGGGCGGGTCGATGGAGCTGCTGGCGCGGCGTGTCGGCGCGGACCTGCTGGAGTACCGCGAGGGCGAACTCGTGGGCGGCTCGGTCGACGAACTGATCGAACTGGGGCTCTACGAGGGCTGGGTGGACCCCGAAATCTACGATGCACTGGAAACACGGCAGCGACTCAGGGCGTCCCAGGTGGAGAACCTCGGCGACTGGCGCTACGTGGTGGCGCACCGGCGCCTCCCGGACGGCGACATTGTTGCATCTCCGGTCCCGCTGCGGGCGGGCGCGGCCGCACTGCGCCGGCGGGACGTGGCCGATCTGCTCGGATTCGCCATTGTGCTCGGCCCGATTCTGTCGCTGGGCCTCGCGCTCTTCGTGGGCAGGGCGCTGACCCGGCCGATCCAGACGCTGCAGGTGGCGTCGGAGCGGGTCGGGAGCGGCAATCTGGCCGTGCATCTGCCGGAGGACCGCGTGGACGAGTTCGGATCCGTCTTTGCGGCGTTCAATCGCATGGTGCTGCGTCTGGACGACGCTCGACAGGAGCTGTTGCGGACGACTCGGCGCACGGAGGCCATAGTGGAGGAGGCGGCCACGGGCGTGATCGCGGTGGATCCGACGGGGCGCGTCACCGTGGCCAACCCCCGTGCCGAGTCGCTGCTCGCATCGTCCCTGGTCACCGGCGACCCCATTCCGAGGGCGGGCGCAAACGCCGCCGTACTGGCGGCATGGCTCGACGAGAACATGCAGAGCGGCTCCGTGGAGGCGGACGGAGATTTCCGATGGGGAGGGAAGCGGATCCGGGTGCGGGCCAGGCGCATCGTGCAGGAGGGCCGCGGGGGGGGTGTCGTCGTCAATCTCGAGGACGTCACCGACGAACTCCGCAGCGAGAGGATTCTGGCCTGGGGTGAAATGGCCAAGCAGGTCGCCCACGAGGTAAAGAACCCGCTGACGCCGATCAAGCTTTCGGTGCAGCACCTGCGTCGCGCGTGGGAGGACCGGAGAAGCGATTTCGGCAGAATACTGGACAGGAACGTCGGCGCGATACTCGGTGAGATCGACCGGCTCGCCTCGATCGCCCGCGGCTTCTCCCGGTTGGCATCCCCCGGTGCCGCCGACGCGGGCCCGCTGGTCGCGGTCGACCCGGGCGAGGTGATCAGGGAGCTCCTGAACCTGTACCAGGGCGGTGGCGAGACCACGATTCGTTTCGAGAGCGATTTGCCGGCCGCGCTGCCGCGGGTAGTCGCGCGCCCCGACGAGCTCAAGGAGGTGTTGCTCAACCTGCTCGAGAACGCCCGGGCCGCGATGCCGGGCGGCGGCGTGGTGCGCATCGGCGCCATCGAGCCTTCGGACGGGTCGCCGAGGGTGGAGGTCGTGGTGGAGGACGAGGGGTCCGGCATACCCGACGATCTGCTCCCGCGCATTTTCGAGCCGCAGTTCTCGACGAGGTCCACGGGGACCGGTCTCGGCCTTGCGATCGCCAAGCGGCTGGTCGATTCGTGGGGTGGTACGGTGGACGTTCGGAGCAGTGTCGGCCGGGGCACTCGTGTCAGAATCGGCCTGCAGGTGCATGACCCGCCAGCGCAGTAGGGTCAGGAGAACCTTGGCGGTCCCGTCGTCGGCGAGTAGAATGGTCCTGTGCTCCATATGACTCCAGCCCGGCGCGGCGCTTCGGATTCGCGCACAAGCGGACGGTCTCCTGCCGTTCCCGTCGGTTTTACAGGCTGGATCGACGAGCGTTCTCCCGGGATCGCCGAGCGCTGGGCGTCGGGACTGTTGACGGACGGGGATTCGTGGGTGGGGGACACCCGGCCGGTCGCGAGGCCGTTCTGCCGTGGGCTGGTCTCCTTTCTGCCCGGCATGCTCGGTCCCTTCCGGGCCCAGATCCTGCCCCTCTGGTCGGAGGGCGCCGAACTTTTCGGTTCGGTGGCTGCCCGGCGCGGGCTTTCCGCCGGCGAAGTGATCGAGGAGTTCCAGCTTCTGCGTGAGGTCATTCTGCGGATGATGTTCGAGCGTCCTCCCACGAGGGCCGAAGGCGGGTTGCCGCTGCGCGAGATTCTGCAGCTCAACCGGGCCGTCGACATCGGAGTGACGCAGGCGAGCGTCGGCCACACGGACCTGCTGTTCTTCAGCCTGATCCATGACTCGGGTGTTCCCGCGCCCCTCGGTGCAGACGACCTGATCGAGGTCTGCGATCAGATCCGTGCGCTCCAGGCCGAGGGCCAACGGATCATGGGGCACACGCGGCGAGGGTAGATGATGCCCGCATCGGGTGGGATGCCTCCCGGCGAGTTCCGCGAGTCGGGCCACCGCTTCATCGATTGGGTCGCCGACTACCTGGCGGGGATCGACGATTACCCTGTCCTGTCCCGGGTCCAGCCGGGCGAGGTGCGCGACGCGCTCGGACGCGAGGCGCCTCAGGGCGGCGAAACGATGGAGGCCCTGCTCCGCGACTTCGAGGCGGTGGTCGTGCCCGGGATCACGCATTGGAATCACCCGGCGTTCTTCGCCTATTTCGCGATTTCCGGATCGGGCCCGGGGATTCTGGGAGAACTGCTGGCTGCGGCGCTGAATGTCAACGCGATGGTGTGGAAGAGCTCACCGGCGGCGACGGAGCTGGAAGAGGTCACCCTGGATTGGCTGCGCAGCTTCCTCGGCCTGCCGCCGGATTTCGTCGGAACGATCAACGATACCGCGTCGACGTCCACCTTCTCCGCCCTGGCGGCGGCACGGGAGAGGGCGCTGCCCGAGGCCCGGGAGCGGGGGTTGGCCCGAGCTCCACCGGGGCGTGTGTACACCACGGCCGAAGCCCACTCGTCGGTGTTGAAGGCGGCGCATGCGCTGGGTCTGGGCCGCGAGGGAGCCCGCGTCGTCCCCACGGGTCCACTGCGGGGGATGGACCCGGCAGCCCTGGCCGACGCGATCGACCGCGACGTGACGTCAGGGGTCCGCCCGCTTGCCGTGGTGACCACGATCGGGAGCACGTCGATCAATGCGGTCGATCCGGTTGGCGCCATCGCCGAGGTTGCGGACGAGCGCGGCATCTGGCTGCACGTGGACGCAGCCTACGCCGGCGTCGCTGCCGCCCTGTCGGCCATGGCGCCCCACTTCGCGGGCTGGGAGCGGGCGGATTCGATCGTGATCAACCCGCACAAGTGGCTCTTCACGCCGGTGGACTGCTCGGTCCTGTATGTTCGCGATCCGGCCGCGCTGCGTGCCGCTTTCTCGCTGACGCCGGCGTACCTGGAAACCGGCGAGCAGGGGGTCACGCACCTGATGGATCACGGTCTGGCGCTTGGCCGCCGTTTCCGCGCGCTCAAGCTATGGTTCGTGATGCGCTATTTCGGCCAGCGTGGTCTGCGCGCGCATCTGGCGCGCCACGTTGCCCTGGCGAGGCGGCTTGCCGAGAGGATCGACGGCGAGGAGGAGTGGGAGCGCTGGCGTCCGACACCGTTTTCCCTCGTGGTCCTGCGCCACGCGCCGCCCGGCGTCCGCGGCGCCCGGCGTGACGCCCTCAATCTCGCGCTCATGGATCAGGTCAACCGTAGCGGGACCGCCTTTCTGGCACAGACCGTGATCGACGGGGAAACATGGCTGCGCTTCGCGATCGGCAACATCCACACGCGTGCGGAGCACGTCGACGCGACCTGGAAGGCGCTTCGCGATGCCGTCCGGGCGGTGGCGGCGGACTGAGGGGCTGAAGCCGGCGGCAACAGCCTGCTAGGCCTCGCGCACCTCTTTCACCAGCTCCGACATCTGATCCTTGGCGTCCCCGAAAAACATGAGCGTGTTGTCCATGTAGAAGAGGTCGTTGTCGATGCCGGCGAAGCCCGGGCTCAGCGAGCGCTTCATCACGATCACGGTGCGGGCCTTGTCCACGTCCAGGATGGGCATCCCCGCGATGACCGAGTCCGGATCGCGGGCCGCCGGGTTCACAACGTCGTTGGCGCCGACGATCAGCACCACGTCCGTCGAGTCGAACTCGGCGTTGATGTCGTCGAGGTCGAGAAGCTTGTCGTACGAGACGTCCGCCTCGGCCAGCAGGACGTTCATGTGGCCTGGCATCCGACCCGCGACCGGATGCACGCCGAAACGCACCGTGACCCCACGGTCCTCGAGCAGGTCGCAGACCCTCTTGAGTTCGTGCTGGGCCTGCGCGACGGCCAGCCCGTATCCGGGCACTACCGCGACCGAGTTTGCGTAGGCCAGCACCATCGCTGCCTGCTCCGCGTCGACGTCCCGCACCGGACGCTGTCCGGTCTTTACCCTGGCCGTCTGCCCCTCCGTGCCGAACGCCCCGAAGGCCACGTTGCCCAGGGAGCGGTTCATGGCCTTGCACATGAGCTGCGTCAGGATCAGGCCCGCCGCGCCGACCAGCGATCCGGCGATGATCAGGATGTAGTTGTTCAGCACGAAGCCGGTGGTGGCTGCCGCGATGCCGGAGTATGAGTTGAGCAGCGACACCACGACCGGCATGTCCGCGCCGCCGATGGGAATGACCAGAAGGACGCCGAGGATCAGGGCTCCGGCCACGAGCGCCGCGAAGAACGGGCCGCTGATCTCCAGCGCCCCCATGCCGAACACCGGCGCGACGCCGTTTGCGACGCCGACGTGCGCGAGACTGGCACCGACAAGCAGGACGCCGAGGAAGAGAAGGGCGTTGAGGGTCTTCTGGAGAGGGAAGGTCACGGGACTTCCGGTGACTACGCCCTGTAGCTTGCCGAAGGCGATCAGGCTGCCCGAGAAGGTGACGGCGCCGATCAGCGTACCGAGCACGATCGTGATGCCGACACCGAGTTCGAGCGACGGTCCGCTTCCCCCGGCGCGCAGAAACTCGGCAGCCGCGACCGCCGCCGACGCACCGCCGCCGAAGCCATTGAAGACCGCGACCAGCTGCGGCATGGCGGTCATCTGTATGTACCGGGCCAGGATCCCGCCGATCGCGGCGCCGGCCACAACTGCGGCCAGCACCGCCGTCCAGTCGAGAATCTCGTGATCCAGAAGCGTGACGACGATGGCCAGCAACATTGCCACGGACGCGCGGGCATTGCCGGCGCGTGCCGTTGCCGGAGAAGAGAGTTGCTTGATCCCGGATACGAATAGAACCGCCGAGATCAGGTAGGCGATTTGGGTGATGATGTTTGATTCCACGTTGGCCTCAGCGTTTTCGGAACATCTGCAACATGCGGTCGGTCACCATGAAGCCGCCGACCACGTTGATCGTCGCCATCACGATTCCCGCGGCTCCGAGGACCTTCACCCACAGCTCGTCGGCGGCGCCGGTGACGATCAGGGCGCCGATGATGGCGATGCCCGAGATCGCGTTCGCGCCGGACATCAGCGGTGTGTGCAGGGTTGGGGGGACCTTGGAGATCACCTCCTTCCCGGCGAGGGTGGCGAGTACGAAGATGTACAGCAGGATCAGCAATTCACCCATGGGTTCGTCACTCCGTAGCGGACGCCAGCTTCGCTCTGACGCGTTCGTTCCTGATTTCGCCGCCGTGGGTGACGCAGGTGGCAGCGGTGATTTCGTTGTCGAAGTCGATCTCCCCTTCGTCATCGAAGAGGTCGTCCACGAAGCTGGCCAGGTTGCGCGAGTACATCTGGCTGGCGTGGAAGGGCAGTTCGGCAGGCAGGTTGGTCGGCCCCATCACCGTCACGCCCCCGTGGTCGACCGACTCGCCGGCCACCGTGACCTCGCAGTTGCCGCCGGACTCGGAGGCGAGGTCGACGATCGCGCTGCCGGGGCGCATGGTCGCGACCATCTCCTCCGTTATCAGGACGGGGGCGGGCCTTCCCGGAATCTGCGCGGTCGTGATGACCAGATCCTGGTCCCTGACGTTGGCCGCGATCAGTTCCAGCTCGCGCTGGTGCTGTTCCTCCGAGAGCGCCCTGGCGTAGCCCCCCTCGTCCTCCGCGGCCTCGTCCAGTGTGGCCTCCAGGAACTTCGCGCCGAGGCTCTGCACCTGCTCCTTTACGGCGGGCCGGATGTCGAAGGCGGACACCACCGCTCCCAGCCGGCGCGCCGTCGCGATGGCCTGGAGTCCGGCAACGCCGGCGCCGAGGATCAGGGCCTTTGCCGGACGGACCGTGCCCGCCGCGGTCGTCAGCATGGGAAGGAACCGCGTCATGGCGTCGGCACCCATCAGGACCGCCTTGTAGCCCGCGACCGTCGCCTGCGAGGAGAGAACGTCCATCTTCTGCGCCCGCGTGATCCTCGGGATCAGCTCGACCGCAAACGAGGTGACCCCCCGGTCCGCAAGGGCTTCCATGACGTCGGTCGGACCCAGCGGGTTCAGGTGACACACCAGCACGGCCCCGGAGGGCAGCGCGCCGACCTCCTCCCGCGAAGGAGGCTGCACCTTCAGGATTACGCCGGCGCCGTCGAGCAGGGCGTCGCGGTCCGGCACCACCGCGGTCTCGGCCTCCGCGTAGTCCGCGTCCGGGAAGGAGGCGCCGACTCCGGCCCCAGCCTGGATGCGGAGGTTCCAGCCTCGCTTCCGGTACTGTCGCGAGACATCGGGCACAAGGGCGACCCGGCGTTCACCGGGTCGGCTCTCAGCCAGGATTGCGATTGTCATCAGTGTATTCTCCCGGTCAAAAACCCGACCAACTTGCACTCTTGGAAGGCGTTTCGCCAGCCCCAGTCTTGTCCAACGGCAAATGAGCCTGAACGCGGGGCCGGTTTCCAGCGGGAAGTGAGCCTGAAGGCCGGGGCGAAGAGATCATTGGAGAATGATCGTGACACTTCGCACCGAACGAATCCGGACGCTCGACCAGATGCGCGCCTTCGTGGAAGGCAACGAATCTGCGGACTTCCAGATCACCGACCGCACTTCCGCCTACGTCTTCGTCCGCCGCACGCTGGTCCGCTTCGAGTACCACGGCCTCGGGAAGCCCGACAAGGGGCTGGTGAAGCGGTTCCTTGAGAAGGCGACGGGCATTTCCCGCGCCCAGGTCACCCGCCTGATCCGACAGCACCGCCGGACGGGCCACATCCGCGACCACCGCAACAAGCCCCCGGCCAACGCCTTCCGGCGGCGCTACACGCCCCACGACGCCGCTCTGCTCGCCGAGGTCGACGAAGCCTTCGGCCAGCCCTCCGGACCCGCCACCAAGGTGGTCCTGCAACGCATGCACGAGGTCTACGGCGACGGACGCTTCGCACGCCTCGCCTCGATCTCCAACGGCCACATCTACAACCTCCGCAAGACCCGCGCGTACCGGACCGGCCGCCTCACCTTCCGTAAGACCCGGTCCACTCCCATCGCCATCGGGATCCGCCGCAAGCCGCGGCCGGATGGCAAACCCGGCCATCTCCGCGTCGACACCGTCCACCTCGGCGACCGCGACGACCGGAAGGGCATCTATCTCATCAACGTCGTCGACGAAGTCACGCAGTTCCAACACCTTGGAGCCGTGCCGCGCATCACCCAGCACTTCCTCGTCCCGCGCCTCGAAGCCCTGCTGGCCGCCTTCCCCTTCACCGTCCACGCCTTCCATGCGGACAACGGCAGCGAATACGTCAACGGCCGGGTGGCCGCGCTGCTCAACAAGCTCCACGTCGGCGTCTTCACCAAGTCCCGGCCCCGCCATCCCAACGACAACGCGCTGGTCGAGACCAAGAACGGAGCCGTCGTCCGCAAGTGGCTCGGCCACATCCACGTCCCCCACGCCCTCGTCCCCCAGGTCAACGCCTTCCTCCACGACCACCTCTGCCCCTTCCTCAACTTCCACCGGCCCTGCCTCTTCCCCACCGAAATCACCAGCCCCACCGGCCGAGTCAAGCGGCGCTACCGGCAACAGGACGTGACCACGCCCCACGAGCGCTTCAAGGCCCTGCCCGGCGCCGAAGCCTTCCTCCGGCCCGGTGTCACCCTCGGTGCCCTCGACCAACTCGCCGCCGCAACCACCGACCTCGACGCCGCCCAAGCCGTCCAGCGCTCCCGCGACGAACTCTTCCGCGCCATCGGCCAGTCCAGCAACTCCGCCGCGTGATCCGACTCGCGCCAACCGCAAGCTTGCCGGAGACCCTCCTGCCTCTCCGGCGTCCCACGGCCCGCCGGTTGCCTCTCTCCCCCGTACAAGGAGATAATGATACACCCTCAACTGCCACCTGCCCCGGGCTCGGGCCTCACCCCTCGCACCTTCTCCGGTTCAGGCTCATCTCCGTATTGGAAAAGACTGCCCCACGCCCACGGTTGGCACCGGGTATCGCCCGCGTTGACGCCGGATAGCCTCTCCAGCTGGCCGTTTCAGCCATGCCAGCGCCCCCCTCGCGGGAATACCCTACGTGCGCCCTGGCCACGGTGGGCCCTGGGCGGATCCGGTCAACCGCACGGAGGATTTCATGCTGGCAGTCGTTCGTTCCTGTTGGGTCCACGGCGTCGAGGGGCAGCCGGTCAGAGTGGAGGTGGAGGTTCGGAAGGGACTGCCCATCTTCACCGTCGTCGGCCTGCCGGCGGGGGCGGTGCGCGAAGGCAAGGAGCGCGTATTCGCCGCGTTCGCGCAGACCGGAATCTCGTTCTCACCCCGCCGCGTGACGGTGAATCTCGCGCCGGCGGATCTTCCGAAATCCGGTTCCGGCTTCGACCTGCCGATCGCCGTCGCGCTGCTGGCGGCCAGGGAGCACATCCCGACGGAGGCGCTTGCCGGCCGCGCCTTCGTGGGTGAACTGGGACTCGACGGTGCGGTACGGCCCGTGCGCGGCGCGATTGCACTGGCCATGAGCTGCCGGTCCAATGGGCCGCGCAGCCTCTTCGTGCCGGCGGGCAACGCCCGTGAGGCATCGGCCGTACCGGGAGTGGAGGTGGTGCCGGTGCGGTCGCTGGAGGAGACCGTGGGGATTCTTCGCGGAGAACGTGATCCGCTCCCGATCCCGTCGGCGCGGGCGGTCCTACCCCCTCCGCTCCCAGACCTCGAGGACGTCCGCGGCCAACATCTGGCGAAGCGGGCACTGGTGGTGGCGGCCGCGGGCGGGCACAGCCTTCTCAAGACGGGTCCGCCCGGTGCCGGGAAGACGATGCTGGCCAGGCGGCTGCCCGGACTGCTCCCGCCGTTGCGGGAGTCCGAGTCGCTCGAGGTGACCCGGGTCCATTCGGTTGCCGGGCTCCTGGACACGGATCGACCCTTGAAGACGCGGCGTCCCTTTCGGGCTCCGCATCACACGATATCGGCGGGGGGACTCATCGGTGGCGGCAATCCGCCGCGGCCAGGCGAGGTCAGCCTGGCGCACCTGGGGGTGCTGTTCCTCGATGAACTGCCGGAATTCAACCGGCGAGTCCTCGAAACGTTGCGACAGCCGATCGAGTCCGGCCGCGTCCGCATTGCGCGCGTCCGTAACACCGTCGCCTTTCCGGCGCGTTTCCAGTTTATCGCGGCCATGAATCCGTGTCCGTGCGGCCTGGACGGAGAGGGCTGCATCTGCGCGGACCGGGACGTCGCCCGCTACAGGTCGCGCCTTTCCGGTCCCCTCCTGGACAGGATCGATCTGCAGGTCCGGATGCGCCCGGTCACCTGGCGGGACCTCACGTCGGGGGACGGCGTCCCGGCCCTGGGCACGGCGGCGGCCAGGGAGCACGTCCGGGAGGCCAGAGAACGCCAGGCCGCCCGCCTCGGCGACGGCCTCGCGTGCAACGCCATGATGCGCTCGCGCGACGTCATGAGATTCTGCTCACTGTCGGACGCCGGGGCCGAATTGCTGGAAGAGGGGGTCGGTGCCTATCAGCTGTCCGCGCGTGCCGTGCACCGAACACTGCGGGTTGCGCGCACCATCGCGGATCTCGCTGGCAACGACAGCATCGATGCGGCTCAAGTGGCGGAGGCGCTGCGCTTGCGTTCGGGGCTTCACGGGACGTTCGCTGGATCCGGCGTGTGACGCGTACCTTGTTTGGGTGGCCGTCGAGGCATTAGCCTGCCATCGTAGCCGGGTACGTCAAGCGAGCTCCCGAGCCCACGAACAACCGGTGGGCGCCGGCGGAGGCCAGTCTCACGCGGATGCAGTAGCCAGGAATGGACGTCACCAATCACTACATGGACTATGCCGCCACCTCGGCGGTGCGCCCGCCCGAGGTTACGGCGGCGGTGTCGGACTTCCTGCGCGGGAACGGCTGCACGCCCGGGAGAGGGGGGCATTCGGGAGCCACGGAGGCGGCGCGGATCGCGTTTCGCTGCCGCCGCGCCATCGCACGGATGCTGGGACTGCCGGGCGATCCCGGGCGCATCGCCTTCATGCACAACGCAACGCATGCCCTGAACACGGCGCTTTGGGGCGTGCTGGGCGAAGGCGACGTCCTGGTCGTCTCCCAGTACGACCACAACGCCGTGTTCAGGCCTGCGCACCACCTCGCGACCTCGATGGGCGTCGAAGTTCGAATGCTGTCGGGCGATCCCGACGGGGGCGTCGACATGGACGAAGCCGTCAGGCTCCTGGACGGAGCGCGGGTACTGGTGGTCAATGTCGCGTCGAACGTGCTCGGCACGCGCATGCCGGTCGAGGCCCTCGCGGCGGCGGCTCGAGGCGCCGGCGCGGTCGTTGTCGCCGATGCCGCGCAGTCGGCCGGCCACCTGCCGCCACCCTCCTCTCCAGCCGCGGACGTGATCGCGTTCACGGGTCACAAGGGGCTCCTGGGTCCACAGGGAACGGGCGGGTTGTGGGTGAGGGAAGGCCTGGAATGCCGGTCGCTGCTTTGCGGGGGTACCGGTGGTGACTCGCGTCGCCGCCGCATGCCCAGCGCGATGCCGGATCGGCTGGAGGCAGGGACCGGAAACTCGCCCGGTATCGCCGGACTCCTTGCGGGTTGCCAGTTCCTCGCCGAGATGGGGACAGAGGCAATCCACGCCCGCGAAATGACCCTGAAGGCGAAGTTGTTCGACGGGCTGTCCCGGATTCCGGGCGTAACGGTGCTGTCGCCCCCGGCACCGAGCGGGGTGCCGGTCGTGACGGTCAAGGCGGATTCCATGGACGCCGCGACGCTTGCCGGACGCCTGGACCGCGAACACGGGGTACAGACGAGGGCCGGACTGCACTGCGCGCCGGAGGTTCACAGGATCCTCGGCACATCCGGCGACGGGGCCGTACGGTTCTCGCTCGGGTGGGCGTCCACCGATGGGGACGTCGACGCCGCGGTGACCGCGGTGGACGCGATCGTCAAGCCGGTGGCCGTGCCGGTGTCTTGACGGCCCGGAGGATCTTCTACGCCGTCTGGCCCCCGGAGGAGGTCAGGGAGCGGCTCTGGAACTCGCTGGCGCCACTGCGCGACGCGACCACCGGGGTCCGCTGGATCCCGCCCGGCCGCTACCATGTCACGCTTCGCTTCATGGGCGAGGTCGATGCCGCGTTGCTGCCCCGGCTGCTGGGCGCCGTGGAGGCGCTGGCTCGCGAGCCCCCGTTTCGGGCCCGTCTGGCGGGCAGCGGCACCTACCCCCGGCGAGGCGTCCCGCGCGTCTACTGGGTGGGGTTGAAGGCGGATCCACTTTTACGCGTGCGTAATCTCCTGGACCGGGAGCTCGCCCGCCAGGGATTCGCGGCGGAGCGTCGGGCCTTCACGCCGCATCTCACAATCGGAAGGACGAAGCGCGGATGCACTCCCGCGGGGACCGGGCGGGGCAGACGCCGGGAACGTGAACTCTCCCCCGTATCCGAGTGGTTCAGGGTGGAGGCGGTCCACGTCGTTCAGAGCAGGCTGTTCCCCGACGGGCCTCGGTATGCGAACGTTCACGGGGTGGCTCTCAAGGGGGACGCAGACCCGGAGGACTGAAGGTCAGGGCGCCCGGGAGCGGCCTGGGGACAACCTGGAGTCGGAGCCATGGCAAGGATTCTCATCATCGACGACGAGGAGTCGATCGGCGTCGCGCTGAAGCAGCTGTTCGAGTACGAGGGACATCGGGTGCATCTGTCGCCCAACGGACCGAGCGGACTGATCGACTATCCGGACTTTCGACCCGATGTCGTTTTCCTGGACGTGAAGATGCCCAAGATGGACGGGCTGGAGGTCCTGGAACGGATTCGGGAGGCGGACTCCGCTGCCGTGGTGGTCATGGTGTCGGGTCACGGTACGATCGGCACCGCCGTCGAGGCGACGCGCAAGGGCGCCTTCGACTTCCTCGAGAAGCCCCTCGACACCGACCGGCTGCTCGTGACATTGCGCAACGCGCTCATGGTCAGAGGGCTGTCCGACAGCGTGGAACGCCTGACGAGCGAGATCGAGATCCACCACGGCATCGTCGGTGCGTCGCCGGCGATCCGGCAGATTCTGCGCGATATCGAGAAGGTCGGCGCGACGGATGCACCCGTCCTGATCACCGGCGAGAACGGGACGGGCAAGGAACTGACCGCCAAGGCGCTGCACCGCCGCTCGGCCCGGGCCGAACAGCGATTCGTGGAAGTCAACTGCGCGGCCATCCCCTCGGAGCTGATCGAGTCGGAACTCTTCGGGCACGTCAAGGGGTCCTTCACCGGTGCGGTCGCCGACCGTGAGGGCAAGTTCGAGCAGGCCCACCGCGGAACGCTCTTCCTCGATGAGGTGGGGGACATGTCGCTCGCGGCCCAGGCCAAGGTACTCCGGGCCCTGCAGGGGGGCGACATCACTCCGGTCGGCGGAGCACGCCCCGTGTCCGTGGATGTCCGCGTGATCGCCGCGACCAACAAGGATCTCTACGGCCAGATCGAGAAGGGTGACTTCAGGGAGGACCTCCTGCACCGTCTCAACATGGTTACAATCCGGGTTCCGCCCCTGAGGGAGCGCCGCAACGACATCCCCATGCTTGTGGCGCACTTCGCGGATCTCGTTCCCGGAAGCTACGGCGTGCCCTACAAGCGGTTCACTGAAGATGCGCTTAGTGCTCTCGTCGATTCGGACTGGCCCGGCAACGTCCGCCAGCTCAAGAACGCGGTGGCGCGTCTCATGATCCTGAGCGGAGGTGATTCGGTCGAGCGTGGGGATGTGGACGCGTTGGTGCGGCCGGATGACTCGGAACCCGGAGTACCGGGCGACATGATGGCCCTGGAGAAGCTCAGCGAATTCAAGGATGCCGCCGAAAAGGCCTTTATCGCGGGGAAACTGAGGGATCACGACTGGAATGTCTCGGAAGCCGCGCGCCGCATGGGAATGCCGCGTTCGAACCTCTACAAGAAGATCGACAGGCATGGCCTGCAGCGCGGCTAGGCTCGCGTGCGCGATCCGGGCCTTTCGGACTCGTGGTCCGGGGCTCACATTCCGTGGCACCCTCGGGGGCTGCCCCGTCCCGGCGGCACCCCCACGCACCTGGCCATGGCGACCGGTTCGCCACCGCAACCCCGTGGTCCCCGAGTGAGAGACGACTCATGAGTCTTACCGGGCGTTCCCCGACATTGGACGACTCGCTGGACCAGTATCTCCAGGAGATCAGCCGGTATCCGCTGATCGATCAGGAGGAGGAAGCCCGGCTCGCCCAGGGGATCAGACGGGGCGAGGAGGAAGCCCTGATCAAGCTCGTGCGCGCGAACCTGCGGTTCGTCGTATCCGTTTCGAAGAAGTACCAGAACCAGGGTGTTCCGCTGCCCGACCTCATCAGCGAGGGCAATCTGGGACTGATCCGGGCCGCGCACAAATTCGACGAGACCAGGGGCATCAAGTTCATCAGCTACGCCGTCTGGTGGATACGGCAGGCGATCCTGCAGGCCCTCGCCGAGCAGAGCCGCGTTGTCCGCGTGCCCATCAACAGGGTGGCGACGCTGCGCCGCATTGCGAAGTACCGGGCTGCGCGCCTCCAGGAGCTGGGCCGTGAGCCCACCGTGGACGAGATCGCGCGTGGGCTGGACCTGGGCCCGGCCGAGGTCGAACAGGCCCTCACGCTCACCCGCTCGCCCGTCTCTCTGGACTCGCCGATCGTACCCGGCGAGGATGGCCGCCTGATCGACTGCCTTCCCGACCGGGAGTCGCAAGCGCCCGACGAAGAGACGTACGAGAGATTGCTCACCGAGTCCCTGACGAACGCGCTCGCCACACTGGCCGAGCGCGAAGCGAGGATTCTGAGGCTCTATTTCGGCATCGGCGGCGAGGAGCCCAGATCTCTGGAAGAGATCGGAAGGCTGCTTGGCGTCACGCGGGAGCGCGTGCGTCAGATCAAGGAGAAAGCCCTGGGCCACCTCCGCCACGCTTCCAGAAGGCGGGCGCTCGAGTCGTTTTCCGACTAGCCGGCTCGGTGGCCGAAACGTTCGTTGACACGTCGGGCGGGCACGGATACCTTTCCATGCTGTGGTTTTTTCGGGCCGGATCCGCTCCGAGCGTGGAGGCCGGCTTCCGTATCGCGGGAACGGGAACTGTGACGAAAACCATCACCCCAAAGAGTGAAGACATCCACCGGACGTGGTGGGTGGTCGACGCGGAGGGCAAACCCCTCGGGCGCCTCGCCACCGAAGTGGCGCGGATCCTGCGGGGCAAGCACAAGCCCATTTACACCCCCCATCTGGACACGGGCGACCACGTCATCGTCATCAACGCCGCGAGGGTGGCGCTTACCGGGCGCAAGGCGGAACAGAAGACCTATTTCCGCCACTCGGGCTACATGGGCGGGGACAAGCACATACCGTTCTCCACGATGATTGAGCGATTCCCCGACCGGGTCATCGAACTGGCAGTCCGCGGAATGCTCCCGAAGAACAAGCTGGGTCGGGTCATGCGCAGGAAACTCCGGGTCTACCCGGGCGCACGGCACCCACATCAGGGCCAGAGCCCGAAACCCCTGGAAATCTGATCCCCCACGGAGTCACAATGGCCAGCAACCAGCCGATACAAGCGGTGGGGCGCAGGAAGACCAGCGTTGCCCGCGTAGTCCTCCGTCCGGGGCATGGACTCTGGTCCATCAACGGACGCGAACTCGACGACTACTTCCCGAGGCCCGCGCACCGGATGCGGATCGAGGACCCGCTGCGCGTGGCCGGCTCGGAGGGCAGCCTGGACGTGAATGTGCGAGTTCGCGGCGGCGGACTTACCGGCCAGGCCGACGCGATCCGTTTGGGCGTGGCGAGGGCTCTGGTTGCGCAGGATGAGGAAGTCCGGTCGATGATGCGCGAAAGCGGTCTGCTGACCCGGGACGCACGCAAGGTCGAGCGCAAGAAGCCGGGCCGTCCCAAGGCCCGCAAGCGCTTCCAGTTCAGCAAGCGATAGGCGGCGCATTCGAATGAATCCAGAGGCAAATGCGGTGGGACTGGCCGAGTTGCTCGACGCTGGTGTCCATTTCGGCCACCAGACCCGGCGTTGGAACCCCAAGATGCGTCCGTTCATCTTCGGAGAGCGCAACGGGATCCACATCATCGACCTGCGCAAGACGCTGGATCGCCTCTCGGAGGCCAGGGACGCCGTGCGCAGGGTGGTGCTGAAGGGAGAGAAGGTCCTCTTTCTCTCGACCAAGCGGCAACTGCGGCAGATCATCGAGGAGGAAGCGACCCGATGCGGCGCGCTGTACGTGACCGAACGCTGGCTCGGGGGCATGCTGACCAACTTCCAGACGATACGCCGCCAGATTCGGCGAATGAAGGAGCTGGAGCGGGGCCAGGAAGAGAACGCGTTTGAATTCTATACCAAGAAGGAACGTCTTCTGCTCGAGCGGGAACGGTCCAAGCTCGAGAAGTACTTCATTGGCGTTCGCGACATGGTGCGGTTGCCCGGCGCCGTTTTCGTCGTCGACGCGAAGCGCGAGATCATCGGTGTGCGGGAGGCCCATCGGCTCGGGATTCCCGTGATCTCCATCGCGGACACGAACGTCGACCCCGAGTTCATCGACTATCCCATCCCCGGAAACGACGACGCGATCCGCTCCGTGAGCCTGATCGCGGGTGAGATCGCGGATGCGATCGAGACGGCGCGGCGGGAGGTGCCCGACGAACAGCTGCGGCGGCAGGCGGAACTCGAAGCCACCACCTACTCGACCGAGACCGGTGAGAAGTCCGCGGACGTCAGGGAAGTGAGGCGTCGGCCTCGCCGCCGCCGGCCGCGTCCCGAGGCCATCGCGCAGGTGCGAAAGTCCGGCGACGGCGAAGCGGGCTCCAAGCCCGGTGGCGCCGCGGAATAGAGCGGCTGAGGTCCTTGCGAGCGCTCCGCGCGGCATGGCCCGTGACGCGGCCCAGGGAAACCCGAAAATGACGATTGGCGCGAAACTGGTAAAGGAACTCCGCGACCGGACGGGAGCGGGGATGATGGATTGCAAGCGCGCGCTGCAGGAGACCGGCGCCGACATCGAGGCCGCCATCGACCTGCTGCGCAGCAAGGGGGAGGCGAAGGCCGCAAAGCGGGCGGATCGGGCTGTCAACGAAGGGGTCGTGGCCAGCTACATTCACCATGGCGGGCGCATCGGCGTCCTGGTGGAACTCAACTGCGAGACCGACTTCGTGGCCAACACGGACGAATTCAGGACGGTCGCGCGGGACATCGCAATGCACGTGGCCGCATCCGATCCGCTGGCCGTCGCGATCGAGGACGTCGACTCGGCTGTCGTGGAGCGGGAGCGCAGGATCTTTGCCGAACAGGTCGCCCGCGAGGGGAAGCCCGAACACATTCGGGATCGCATCGTGAACGGCAAGATGGCCAAGTTCTTCAGGCAGAGCGTTCTGTTGGAACAGGCCTTCGTCAAGGATCCGGACAAGAGCGTCGGTGATCTGATCACCGAGACGTCCGCCAGGACCGGCGAAAAGGTGAGAGTTGCACGCTTTGCGCGCTTCAGGATCGGAGGATAGGGGTTTGAAGGAGGCGTCGCGGACCGTGCGCGGGTTGCGCTTCGGGTCCACGAACCGACCGGAACCTGCGGCGTGAGCGACCGGAGGAGTCCGGGCTACGGCCGCGTACTCCTGAAGCTCTCCGGCGAGGCTCTCGCGGGATCGCGCGGCTTCGGCATCGACCCGAAGACCGTCGAGGGCATCGCCGACGAGATCCGTGCAATCCACGATGTGGGAGTATCGCTGGGGCTTGTCATCGGGGGCGGCAACATCGTGCGCGGCGCCATCGCCAGTCAGCGCGGAATGGACAGGGTTTCCGCGGACTACATGGGGATGCTCGCCACGATCATGAATGCGCTGGCGGTGCAGGATCTGCTCGAAAAGAGGGCCATCGAGACCCGCGTCATGACGGCGATCCGGATGCCGCAGCTGGCGGAGCCGTACATCCGGCGCAGGGCGCTTCGGCACATGGAGAAGGGGAGAATCGTCATCTTCGCCGGAGGTACCGGGAATCCCTACTTCTCCACCGACACCGCGGCGGTCCTGCGGGCGATCGAGATGGATGCGGACGTGGTCATCAAGGCCACGAAGGTCGAGGGTGTGTACAGTGCGGATCCCGTGCGCGATCCGGAGGCCGAGTTCATCCCGGAAATCTCGTACCACGAGGTCGTCACGCGTGATCTGCGGGTCATGGACGCAGCGGCGGTGTCCCTCTGCCGCGAGAACGACCTCCCGATCATCGTGCTCAACCTCGACGATCAGGGAGCGGTCCGCAGAGCGATTCAGGGTCAGCGAGTCGGAACGCTGGTATCTTAGTTCACGGGAATCACTGTCGTACCGCTTGGAAGGAGCACGGCGTGACACTGGTGGACGAAACGAAGAGCAGAATGGACGCTGCCGTGGCGGCGATCCGCCGCGAATTCGAGACGGTGCGCACCGGCAAGGCCGTTCCGTCGATCCTCGACTCCGTCCGGGTCAATGCATATGGCAGCCGGATGCCGCTGAACCAGGTGTCGACGGTGAACGCCCCGGACCCGTCTCTGCTGGTCGTGCAGCCCTTTGACCCGTCCCTGATCGGGCCGATCGAAAAGGCGGTGCTGACGGCCGGTCTGGGACTCAACCCCTCCAATGACGGCGCCATCATCCGGGTGCCGATTCCGCCCCTCAGCGAGGAGCGTCGCAAGCAGTACGTGAGGCTTCTGCATAAAATGGCCGAGGAGGGCCGCGTGTCGGCAAGGCATGCGAGGCAAGCGGCGAACGACCGTGTGAAGGCGAGGCTGCGGGCGAATGAGGTGGGCGAGGACGAAGCGCGCCGCACCATGGCCGAAGTTCAAAGTCTCACTAACGAATGCGTCGGCAGGATCGATCACCTTCTTTCCGTCAAGGAAAAGGAGGTGATGGCGATCTGAGGCACTCGACCAGCGCGCTTCCGCTCCAACCGACCCATGGCGGCTGATCCGCTGTCCCTGATCAGGGCGAATGGGCGCGTGCCGTGCCACGTGGCGGTCATCATGGATGGCAACGGCCGGTGGGCTTCCAAACGTGGACTTCCCCGGCACGCGGGTCACTGGGAGGGGATGAAGGCGGTCCGGGAGGCCGTGGAGGGCGCTTGTGCCGCGGGAGTCGAGATCCTGACGCTCTTCGCGTTTTCCACCGAGAACTGGAAGCGGCCGCAGTCCGAGATCGACGCGCTCATGCAGCTTCTTTGCGCGTACGCCGAATCCGAGCACGAAGACCTCGCCGGCCACGGTGTAGAGGTCCGCGTGTTGGGCGAGATCTCGCGTCTTGGCTCCGAGGCGCGAGCGGCTGTGGACCTGATCGAGGACGCGACGCGGGATGGGGCCGTGTTGCGGCTCAACCTGATGGTTTCGTATGGCGGACGGGAGGAAATCGTTCGCGCGGCCGGTCGCCTCGCGGAGCGCGTGCGGGACGGACGCATTGACCCGGAGGCGATCGACGAGGACATGGTTGAGCGGATGCTGTTCACGCGCGGGCTTCCCGACCCGGACCTTCTTATTCGTACCTCGGGGGAGCTGAGGATCAGCAACTTCCTGCTGTGGCAGATGGCCTACACCGAGTTTCACATCGCCTCGGTGCTCTGGCCCGACTTTACGCGAAAGGACCTGTTTGCAGCCATCCTGGACTACCAGCGCCGGGACCGACGATTCGGCCGGGTCGCCACCCGATGACCTCCCTGGTGCTCCGCGCGTCATGATTTCGGCCAAACTCCGAGCCAGAATCGCGGTCGCGCTGGTCGGCATCCCGGTGGGCCTCCTCGCGGTCCATGCCGGCGGCTGGTATCTCGGGGGGCTGCTGGCCGTCGTGGCGGGTGCGGCAACCCTGGAGTTCCATGCGCTGGCGTCCGCCACGGGTGCGCGTCCAGTCGGCTGGCTGGGCGTGCCAGCGGCATCGATCCTTGTGCTCCTGGCCGCGTACGAACCGACATTCGGCGCCTGGGCGGACCGTGCGCTCGTGCTGGTGCTGGCGCTGTTGTTGGCGACCCTGGTCGTCGCCGTGTCCCGGCGCAGCACTGCGGACGCACCGCTGTTCTCGGTGGCGGCGACGGTCGCGGGGGTGCTCTACACCGGCGGAACCCTCGCCTTCGCGGTGCTGCTGCGCCACCTTCCCGATGCCGTGGCGACGGGTTCCCACGACCCCCTGGAGGGACGGCTGCTGGTGTTGTACCCGCTCGTCGTGATCTGGTGCTCGGACTCTGCCGCGTACTTCGCCGGCAAGCGTTTCGGACGCACCAGGATGGCGCCGCGGGTCAGTCCCGGGAAGACGGTGGAGGGCGGGGTGGCCGGGCTGGTCGCGGCCGTCGTGGCCGGAGCCCTGGCCGGATTTGTCATGCGCGATCTCGCCACCTTCCCGGTGGCGCCGATCGTCGGGGCTCTTGTCGGCCTTGCCCTGGGCGTCGGAGGCCAGTTGGGCGACCTTGCCGAGTCACTGCTCAAGCGCGAGGCCGGTGTCAAGGACTCGGGCACGCTGCTGCCGGGTCATGGAGGCGTGCTCGACCGATTCGACGCGCTCTTTCTGAGCCTGCCGCTGGCGTACGTCCTGCTCCTGTTGACGCGAACGGCCGGATGACGGGTCCGTGAAGCGCATCGCTCTCCTGGGAGCGACGGGCTCGGTGGGCCGTTCTACGCTCTCCGTGATACGACGCCATCCCGAACGGTTCAGCGTGGTGGCGCTTTCCGCGCGGCGTTCGGTCGCCGCGTTGGAGGCCTTGGCGGCCGAATTCGGGGCGCGGCATTTGGCGCTGGCCGAACCTGGAGCCCTGGATGAGCGTCCGGATCTTGCGGCCGCAGGATGGCGCTCGGGCGCCGACCGGATCGTGGAGCTCGCCAGGCGGGGAGATGTCGACATTGTGGTGAACGCGGTCGTCGGCGCGGCGGGTCTGCGTCCCACCATCGCCGCCCTGGAAGCCGGGAAGCGATGCGCCCTCGCCAACAAGGAGTCGCTGGTGGCGGCCGGGGACCTCGTCCGTCGGGCAGCCGAGCGGGGCGGCGGCGAACTGGTGCCCGTGGACAGCGAGCATTCCGCGATCCTGCAATGCGTTGGTTCGGCTCGCCGGGAAGAGATTCAACGGCTGATCCTGACGGCGAGCGGGGGCCCGTTTCGCGGGATGTCCGCCGAAGACCTGGAACGGGCGGACGCCACGAAGGCGCTCCGGCATCCGACCTGGGACATGGGCGCCAAGATCACGATCGATTCGGCAACGCTCGCGAACAAGGCGCTCGAGGTGATCGAGGCGCACTACCTCTACGGCCTTCCCTATGATCGCATCGACGTGGTGGTGCATCCGACCTCGATCGTCCACTCGTTCGTGGAGTTCGTCGACGGGTCCGTGCTGGCGCAGATGGGACAGCCCACCATGGAGCTCCCGATTCTGCACGCCCTTACGTGGCCGCGGCGGCCGCCGGATCCGGCGCTCCGCAGCTTCGATCCGTTCAAGGCTTCGCCGCTGGTCTTCGAGCCCGTTGATGAAGCGTGCTTCCCGCTCTTCCGGCTGGGAGTGGATGCAGGTCGCGCCGGCGGCACCGCCCCGGCCGTGTTCAACGCTGCGAACGAGGTGGCCGTTGAAGCATTCTTGAAGGGAATCGTTAGCTTCACCGGTATTGCGAAGGTTGTCGAGGCCGCGCTGGGAGCATTGGAGGGCACGGTGGCGGCGACGCTTGAAGAGGTGCTCAGGGCGGACCGGGCTGCGCGGAGCCGGGCGGCCGCCGAGGTGGAAAGGATGATTCGCGCATGACGCTACTGGCCGTTCTGGTTCTGCTCGGTGTGCTGATCTTCGTGCACGAACTGGGCCATTTCTGGGCTGCGAAGTCTGTTGGGGTCGCGGTCGAGCGTTTTTCGATCGGCCTCGGTCCGCGCGTGTGGGGGTTTCGCAAGGGCGACACGGACTACGTGCTCTCGGCGATCCCGCTGGGTGGATACGTCAAGATGCAGGGAATGGAGGACGAGGTCCTGGATCACCTGGAGGGTGGTGCGCGCAAGGCTCCCAGGAGGCCGGGCTCCGGCGACTTCGACGCGCGACCGGTCTGGGCGCGTGCCGTTGTCATTTCCGCGGGCGTGGCCATGAACATGCTCTTCGCCTTCTTCCTTTATGCGCTGGTGGCGGCCGCGTGGGGGCTCCAGGAAACGGCCGTCACCCGGGTCATGGATGTGGACGAGAGCACGCTGCCGCCCGGGGCCGAGGCACTGGCCGGGATCGTCCCGGGGGCCGAGATCGTCAGCGTCGGAGCGTCACGCCCCGGTTCCTGGAATGAAATCCAGCGGGCGTTCATGGAGAGTGCTACGGGCCCGCTCACCGTTGTCACGGAATCCCCCGGGGGGACCTTCGACATCGTGGTACCCCCGGACGAGGCAGACCGTCGCGCACTCGGGCAATCGCTGCAGTACTGGATCGATCCCGTCGTCGGAAATGTCCAGGCCGGAACGCCTGCTGCAGGTGCCGCGATCGAACTGGGCGACAGGGTTACCCATGTGGCGGGCGTGGCGGTCAGCAGTTGGACGGAAATGACCAGGGAACTCGGCGCGCGTCCGGGGGAACGAGTGGAGATCGGGCTCTCGCGGGATGACGTGAATCTGATCCGGATCGTGGTGCTCGACGATGTCGAAGGCGAGCGGGCCGGAGAGCGGCGCGGCATGCTGGGGATCCAGCCGTCGCCACCGCCGCTCCGCACCGTTTCGCTCGGACTCGGAGAAGCCGTCTCATTCGGCGCGGCGCGGACCACGGAGGTCACCGCGGCCATCCTTCGCTTTCTGCGCGACCTGGTGACGCTCAACGAGTCGCCGCGGTCGGTTGGCTCCATCGGCACGATCTGGGTGTTCTCCGGGGCCGCCGCAGCCGGGGGGCTCAGCACCTTCCTGGGCTTCATGGCGTTCTTCAGCATCAATCTCGCCATCCTCAACATGCTGCCCATTCCGCCTCTCGACGGCGGCCACATGGTCTTCCTCGGCATCGAGTTCGTGCGCGGGGAGAAGCTGGGGGTCAAGCAGCGGGTGCGCTGGGGACAGATCGGTTTCTACGTGATCGTGGGGATCATGGTGTGGGCCTTGGGGAACGACGTGCTTCGCCTCTTCGGGCTGTAGGACCAGCGCTGCGTTCAGAAGAGCGACAGCTGGCGTGGGCCGTTGCGTTCCCGCAATTCCGCCAGATCGAATACCGGGGTGGGCCGGTCCGGCAGCGCGATTTCGACGAGGCCCTTGAACCCCCTTCTTCCCAACGCGCGTGCGGCCGCAGCCCTGGCCAGGCGGGGCGTGTTCGATTCTTCCGACAGGTGGGCGAGAACCACCACCGACAGGCGGGAATCGACGATCTCCGCCAGGAAGTCTGCGGCTGCCTGATTGGAAAGATGACCGTGGCTGGACGCGATCCTCGCCTTGACCGCGGGTGGGTACCCGGCTGACCACAGCATTCCCTCGTCGTGGTTGGATTCCACGATCAGGGCATCGCATCCTCTCAGGGCATGCCGGATTTGCACGGTGGGCTTGCCCAGATCCGTAGCGATCCCGAGGCGAAGTCCGGTCGCCGAGTCGGTCACGGCGACCGCAACGGGGTCGGCGGCGTCGTGGACCGTTATGAACGGATCGATCCGCAGCTGTTCGATGTCCACGGGAAACCCGGCGCGGTAGCTATGGACCACCTCGTTTCCGCGAAACAGCTTTCGGCAGGCCCGGCGCGTCCCTTCCGTCATCAGTAGAGGGGTGCCGTGCGCGCGTGCGAAGACGCCCGCGCCGCGGGTGTGATCGCCGTGTTCGTGCGTCAGGACAATGGTCGAGATGGCGGCCGGGTCGACGCCGACCATCGCCAGACGGTTCACGAGCTCGCGTCCGCTGAAGCCCGCGTCGACAAGGACGCGCGTGTCGCCGGCGGCCACGAGCACCGAGTTCCCCCGGCTCCCGCTTCCCAGAACCGAGAACTGCATGCCGTCAGGGCCCCGGCTCCGATCGCGACGGGGCGGTTGCCTGGAAGACCGTGCGGTAGTGCCTGCGCATGCCGTCGGTCAGGCCGACCTGTCTACGGGCCATGACCCTCCCGGCCGTGGCGATGAAACGCTCGATATCGTACTCCGTCCATGCGCCCGCGGTACCCCAGCAAAACGGTGGCACCCAGCCGGACACGAGGCCGCCTCCGGACAGGCTGGTTCCCGCCCCGATGATCGTCCCGGTATTGATCAGCGTTCCAATCCCGGTGCGAACGTGATCCCCCACCAGACACCCGGCCTTCGTCAGTCCCGTGTCGATCGTCTGTCTCCCGACTCTGGCCCTGACCGGACGATACGTGTGCTTGAGGTCGGAGTTGGTGGTCATCGCCCCCAGGTTCACCCACCTCCCCACGATCGAATGACCCAGGTACCCCTCGTGCGCCTTGTTGGAGAAACCGAGCATGACGGTGGCCCGAACCTCGCCATGGACCCTGCACGCCGGCCCGATGCTCGAGTGCGCGACGACCCCTCCCAGCAGGACCGAACCGATCCCCAGATATGCAGGCCCGACGATTCGGCACGGTGCCTGCACGCGGGCCCCGGAGTCCACGATCACCGGCCCGCCGGTTGTGTCCAGGATCACACCGGGATCGACTTCCGAATCGGGAGATACCGCGACCCGTCCTGAGCCGAGCCGGTGGACCCCCGGAGGGATTCCGTGTTCCGGGAAACGGTGTGCGTCGGCCGCGACGCGCCGGGCATTGGCCGCCATCAAGTCCCACGCGGAGCCGAGAAGCGTGCCCGTCACCGGTCGTTTGGGCCAGCGCGGCCAGCGGCCGGCCAGCGCTGTGGCGGGAAAGCGTTCGCCGTCGGGCAGCCACGCGCCGACGGGGCCCGTTTCGCCGAAAAGGACCGTCGGCTCATCGAATTCCAGGGCGACCGGCTCGGAGGGGACGAACCTGCTCGACAGGTAGACCCGGTCACCGCACGGCTCGTCGGCACCGACAGTCGTGCACGGGGGCGTGTCCGGCTCCTCGAAACAGCGCAGCGACTGACCGGCAACGTGGGCTTCGCACGCAAGCCCCAGCTGCCCCTCGGCGCGTGCGCGCAGCGTCGCGGTTCCGAAAAGGAGTTCGCCGACGGGGCGGGTCGCGGCAAACGGCTGCCACTCGCGGGCGATATCGTCGTCGTAAACCAGGAGGCGCGGGGACATTACGGAGAATCCGGCCCGGCACCCCCGTCGTCGGTCGCGCGCGTGGTCCGTGCCGGCAGGTCCTTCAGGTGTTGCTTCAGGCGGCCCAGCTCGGACCTGGGCATCACCAGCGTGACGTCGTCGGTCCGCACCACGAGCATGTCCTGAACGCCGAACACCACCACGCGGCCCGAGTCCGCGAACGCGATGTTGCCGGCGCCATCCGCGACGTGCGCGTCACCGACGCAGACGTTGCCGTCGGCGTCCGGCGGATTGCGGCGAGCGACCGCTTCCCAGCCGCCGATGTCGTCCCAGTCGAAGGTGGCGTCGATCGCGGCGACCCTGGTGCTGCGCTCCAGAACCGCCTCGTCCACGCTGATGGATTCGGCCTGATCGAAAAAAGTGGCGACATCGCCACGCTCGAGCGCTGGCAGGGCCCGTGCGATCCCGGGCGCGTGGGTCCCGAGTTCCGCAAGCAGGCGCGCGGCCCTCCACACGAAAATGCCCGAGTTCCAGCGATAGCCGTCGGCCACGAATCGGGCTGCGTCCCCGGGACCGGGCTTTTCGACAAAGGCGGCCACCCGGTAGGCCGTGTGCCCCGCGGGCGCGCTCAATGCCTCGCCCGGTCTGATGTAGCCGTAGGCGGTTTCGGGACGGTCCGGCGGGACCGCAACGGCGACCAGGAGGTCGTCGCGCCGCGCAAGGTCGGCGGCGGCGGCAAGGATGTCCCGGAAGCGGGCCGTCGGCGTGACCACGTGGTCCGAATGAAGTGAGATCATGACGGCTTGCGCGTCGGAGCGCGCGATCTCCCACGCTGCCCACGCCAGCGCCGGGCCCGTGCCCCGTGCCCGGGTCTCGATCAGCATGGACTCGTCGCCGAGCCCTGTCGCGCGGCGTATCGGTTCCGCAAGGTGCGCGCCGGTCAGCACCCGGATGTTGGCCGGTGGCACGAACCCCCGCACGCGCTCGATCGTGTCCGCGATGAGGGGCCGCGGCCCTGCCAGATTCAGGAGCTGTTTGGGCCGGCGGGAGGTGCTCAGGGGCCAGAACCGCGTGCCGGCACCGCCGGCCAGGACGGTTACCCAGACGGAGATGTTCGAGGTCACGTGATCCTTCAACAGGGCCGGGAGTCTCCCGCATTCGGGAGCCTTGCAGAGCACTCGCCGAGGGCCGCCGAACCTAGTGTCGTGACCTGGCGAAGTCAACGAACCGGTTCACGCATCGGAGTTGACTCCGGAACCTCGCCGGGTAGAATTCACACATGAAGATGCGTAACCTGGGGCTAGTGGTGCTTGGCGCAGCCGGTGTTCTCGCCGCGTGCGACGACAACCCCTTTCTGATTCGGTGGGTGGAGGATCCGGACACGGTGCGGCTTTACGCGCTGTCCCTCCCGGAACCCAATCTCGTCTCCGGGTTCGACTTTCATCTGCGTCGCGCCGTACGCATCGAGGCTCCAAACACCGGAGACGATTGGGACCTTGCGGTGGACAGGCGTGAGGGGACGCTGGTGTGGCTGCCGGCGGCCGCACTCGGGATTCCGTCCGAAGCGGCGCTCGCGGTTCTGGAGGGCGAAACCTTCGTTTCGGCGATCGAAGCTCCGGAGGACACGGCCCGCTATGTGTCGGATGCCCCCGTGCCCATCGTCCCCGGGCGCGTCTACGTGATCCGCACGAGGCGGCACCGCGGCACCTTCGGCACGATCTGCAACTACTACGGGAAGATCGAGCCGCTTAGCACCGATGTCGCCGCCGGGACCGTGCGGTTTCAATTCGACATGAGCCGCATTTGCAACAGCCGCGACCTGATTCCCCCCGACTAGTCCGGAACCGCTCCCAACGCGGGTTCCGCGGCCACGATTAGCGACTGCGATGCTGGACATCAGGCAACTGCGCCGCGACCGCGAGGGCGTGACCGCCGCGCTCGCGCGCCGGGGATTGGCCGATGCGCCCGAGTCGGTTGGCGCCCTCCTCGAACGCGACCGCGCACGGCGCAAGGCGCTGGGAGAGGTCAACGAGCTCAAGGCGCTGCGAAACCGGGTATCCAGGCGTATCGGCGAGGCGAGGCGAGAGGGCGGCGACGCGTCCGGCGAGATCGCTCGCATGCGCGAGGTGGGCGCACGGATCGGCGAACTGGATGCGGCGGTCGCCGAAGCCGACGACTGGATCGCCGACGCCCTGGCGGTCATTCCGAATCTTCCGGATCCCAGGGTCCCCGAAGGCGGCGTGGAGCGCAACCGGATCGTGCGGAGTTGGGGCCAGCCTGCGAAGCTCTCCTTCGGTGCGAAGCCGCATTGGGAGTTGGGCTCGTCGCTGGGGATCCTGGATCTCGCTGCGGGCGGCAAGGTCTCCGGTTCCGGTTTCTACGTCCTGCAGGGCCGCGGGGCTGCGTTACAGCGTCGCCTCATCGACTGGATGATCGAACTGCATGCGGCGGAGCACGGATACCATGAGCTGAGGATCCCCTACCTGGTCAAGCGGGACGCGATGACCGGGACGGGCCAGCTTCCGAAGTTCGCGGAGGAGTCGTATGTGACACGGCGGGACGGTCTGTGGCTGATCCCCACCGCGGAGGTGCCGGTCACCAACCTGCACGGCGGCGAGATCCTTCGTGGTGATTCACTGCCTCGGAAGTACGTGGCGTATTCGCCCTGTTTCCGAAGAGAGGCCGGAGCGGCGGGGAAGGACACCAGGGGGATGCTCAGGGTCCACCAGTTCGACAAGGTCGAGCTGGTCCGTTTCGAGACTCCCGAGGCGGGACCGGCGGCGCTTGATGAACTGACCCGGGAAGCGGCCAGGGTGCTGGAACTCCTTGGCCTGACCTACAGGGTCGTCCTGCTCGCCGCCGGAGATCTGGGGTTCTCGGCCTCCCTCACCTACGACCTGGAGGTCTGGGCTCCCGGGGTCGGTCAATGGCTGGAGGTCTCAAGCTGCTCTACCTTCAGCGACTTCCAGGCGCGCCGCGCGAACATCAGATTTCGACGGACGCAAGGCGCTGGAACGGAATTCGTGCATACGCTCAACGGTTCGGCGCTGGCGCTGCCCAGGCTGATGGTCGCGCTGCTCGAGACGTATCAGCAGCCGGACGGCACGATCCGTCTTCCGGAGGTGCTTGCTCCCGTAGTGGGATTCAGGGAGATCCGACCTGGGGGGTAGCGCCGACGGGCCGGTGGCGGCCACAGGAACAGGGATCGGATGATCAGGCGAAGAGGTCTTACGAGGGAAACCGCTGGAGCGAGGGCCCGAACCTGGCCGATCGCGCTGGCCATCCTGTTCGTGGCACTGCTGGTCTGGTACCTGGTGTCCACCGCGGAGATCGTGCGTTCCCGCCAGGCCGACGCGGAGACCTTCACACGAATCTACGCCCATGTGCAGCGGGGGCTGACGAGCCAGGAGGTGGGGGCGGAGTTGGCGGCTCTCACCAATCTTCAGCGCGAACTCGTGGCATTGGGGGTTCCCTTCGTCGTCACGTCCGAACCCGGCCGCTACTACAACACCTCGGCCAACCTGCCGTTCGAGACTGCGGACCCGCCGACCGCCGACGAAGTGGAGCGCATACTCCGCTATGCCGACGAACTCGATGCCCGCAACCCTCCCGTGGGCGACCCGACCAGCCAGCTGGTCCACTACGGTACCACGCCCGAAGCTGCGCGCCTCCAGTGGATGCCCTTCCTGTGGGCGTCGGGCCTGCTGCTTACGGTGCTGCTGGCTGTCACCGTCTTCCGGTACCAGCGCCGCGCCGCCGCCGAGCAGGCGTGGACCGCGATGGCACGCGAACTTGCGCACCAGCTGGGCACTCCGATCAGCTCATTGCAGGGATGGGTAGAGGTGCTCGGGCTGTCCCCGACCGAGCGTCCCGGCGACATGCGCCAGCTCGAGATCGCCACAGCCATAGGCGAAGATCTGGTGCGCCTGGAGCGGGTCAGCCGGCGTTTCGAACTCATCGGCAGGGATCCGGAGCTGAAACGTGTTTCCCTGCGGGATGTAGTCGCGGAGTTGCGCACCTACATGGAGGCGCGGCTGCCCCGCCTGGGCCCCGGCGTGGCGCTCCATGTCCAGGTGCCCGACGACTTGCCGGACATTCTCGGACACGAGGTTCTCCTGGCGTGGGCCCTGGAAAACGTGGTGAAGAACGCCCTGGATGCGATGGCCGGCACCGGGGGCTCGATCACCCTGTCCGCCCGGCCCTCCGAGGAGAGGTGGGTCGTGCTGCAGATCAGGGACACGGGTCCGGGCGTGCCCTTCGAGATACGTGACCGCCTGTTCGACCCGGGAGTGACCACCAAGTCGGGTGGATGGGGCGTGGGGTTGACCCTGACCCGGCGAATCGTCGAAGGCGTTCACGGCGGGAAGCTCGAACTGCTGGACCGCGGCGAGCGTGGCGTCACCTTCCAGGCACGGCTGCCGAGAGCACCGGAGACGCGCGATCAGCGCGGTCGCGGAGTGGATCCGCCCCGGCGTGGCGGCCGGTGAGGGAGGCCTCCCGCCCGTTGGATGCACGCCCCGGGAAGACCCGGTTCGGGGAACCGGCCTTTGTCGCACCCGGTCTCAACCCGGAACAGCGGGAGGCCGTCGAGCACTTCGAAGGCCCAAGCCTGGTGCTGGCCGGTGCGGGGTCGGGCAAGACCCGGGTTCTCACGACGCGGGTGTGCCACCTGATCCTGGAGCATGGGGTTCCTCCGGACCGAATCATGGCCGTCACCTTTACCAACAAGGCGGCCGGGGAAATGCGGGATCGGGTGATCAAGATGCTGGGGAGCGAGCTGCGGGGACTCTGGATGGGGACCTTCCACGCCATCGGAGCCCGTCTCCTCCGTCGCCATGCCCCCCGAATCGGGTGGACGCGATCGTTCACCATCCGCGACGCCGAGCAGTCGTTGCGCGAGGTGAAGAAGGCCCAGAAGAGCGTGGACGTGAACCCGCTGCGGTGGTCCCCGAAATCGATTCGGGAGCGGATATCGGAGGCCAAGAACCAGCTGGTCGGGACGGAGCGGTTTGCCGAGGAGTACGGCGACAGCGGGGACCTGTTCATGAGGCGCGTCGCGCTCGTCTATCCCGTGTACCAGGAGGCGCTGCGCAGCCAGGACGCCATGGACTTCGACGATCTGCTGGTGCTTCCCGTTCGCCTCCTTCAGGGGGATCCGGATCTGCTGCGGCGCTATCGGGAGCGCTTCGCTTTCATCCTCGTGGACGAATACCAGGACACCAATCATGCCCAGTTCCGATTCCTGGAACTCCTGGCCTCGGAGCACGGGAACCTCATGGTCGTGGGTGACGACGACCAGAGCATCTACGGTTGGCGGGGGGCGGACATCCGCAACATCCTGGACTTCGAACACAGCTTTCCGGATGCCCGGGTGGTGCGCCTGGAGCGGAACTACCGCTCGACCTCCGTGATCCTGGATGCGGCGAATGCGGTGATCAGCGAGAACTCGGAGCGCAAGCGAAAGACGCTCCGCACGGAACGCGGCGGCGGCGCACCCGTCACCTGCCTCGAGTCACGGGACGAGGGCGACGAGGCGCGGTGGATCCTGGAGGAGATCGAGCGCCTCATGCTCTCCCATCCGGACTACGATCACCGTGACTTCGCGGTGCTGTACCGCACCAACGCCCAGGCCCGCGCCCTGGAGGATCGTTTCAGGCGGCGGGGACTGCCGTACCAGATCGTCGGCGGGGTACGATTCTACGAGCGTCGCGAGATCCAGGATGTCCTGGCCTACCTTCGTCTGGCCGCCAACCCCCGCGACATGGACGCCTTCGATCGCGTGGTGAACTATCCGCGCCGGGGGATCGGGCCGGCCAGTCTGGCCCGTCTGTCCGGCTTCGCGCGTGAAGCCGGGCTCGATCTGCTCGAAGCCGCCGGCCGGGCCGATGAGATTCGGGAATTGACCCCCGGTGCTCGTCGCGGTCTCCTCGCGTTCACGGGATTGATCCGCAGGCTTGGCGCGCTGGCGGTGGAGCGGACCGCCGGCGAGGTCCTGGAGGAATTGATCGAAGACCTGGACATCGTCATGCTCCTGCGTGGCGAGGGACCGGATGGAGACGACCGCGCGGAGAATGTCCGGGAGCTGGTCGCCGCGGCCCATGATTTCGAGGCCGGGCTGGTGCTCGATGCCGAAGAGGGCGAGACGGAAGGCTTCAGCGATCTCGACCTCTTTCTGCAGCACGTCGCGCTGGTCACGGACGTCGACCGTCACGATTCGGCCGCCGACGCGGTGACGCTCATGACCATCCACAGCGCCAAGGGGCTTGAATTCCCCGTGGTCTTCATCGCCGGCATGGAGGAAGGGCTGTTCCCGCTGTCACGCGCGTACGACGACGCGAGGTCGCTCGAGGAAGAGCGGCGGCTCCTCTATGTGGGCGTCACCCGCGCGCGGGACAGGCTGTACCTGACGCACGCCCGCCGGCGTCGACGGGCGGGCGAAGTTCTCCATGGGACGCTCTCTTCGTTCCTGGGCGTTCTGGAGGACAGCCTTGTACACAAGGTCACCCAGCGTGTGCGCTGGGACTGGGCCGGTCAGCCGCGCCGCGGGCGAAGGATGGATCGGGCGGTGCCCGGTGACGGCGGCGACGCGGAGCCGGGCTTCAACCAGGACCGCCCGCGCTATGTGAAGGGCGAACGTGTCCGCCACCAGACCTTCGGCTCCGGCACCATAGCCGAGCTTTCGGGATTCGGACGGGATCTCAGGGTGACCGTCGACTTCGACGGCGCGGGAAGGAAGAAGCTGCTGGTGCGCTACGCGGCCCTGGAACGGGACTACTTCTAGTCAGGAATCTTCGCCGGGGCCGGCGGACGCTTCGGTGCCGTCTTCCGCCGCCGTGCCCAGGCCGCGCACCAGCGCGGTGCCCTGCCGGAGCATCCTGACCGCGGCCGCGGCGTCCAGCACCGCACCCTCGGCCTCGGACTGCGCAAGGTCGAGCAGGGCCGAAAGGTCCGCGACACGTCGCCTCACATCTGCCGAGGCCCTGCCGATGTCTTCCGCCACCTCGCCGACCGCGCCGTCGAAACGATCGACCTCGGAGCGCACGACCTCCGTGATCCGCTCGAGGTTCCGCGCGGCGTTGTTGGCGTGCTCCACGAGCGGGGCGGACCGGTCGGTGGTCGTGTCCAGGAACGTGGACCAGGTACGGGAAAGAAACCGCAGTTCGGACAGGACCAGGAGGAGAACGATCAGAATGACCACGAACGCCACGCCAATGCCGACGGTCATCCACGCCGAGACCAGGCCGATCCCGTCCCTGGCAAGCGTGACGACCGTTGTGTCCTGAAGCGCTGGTTCGAAGTGCAATGGCATTGCGTGGCCACCGGATGAAGTCGCTGCGGGTCCCGGCGAAATATGGGCCTTCAGCGGAAACCGATCCAGCGGTATCTTCCACCCATGCCATCATTCATCGTGACCGGCGGACGGGAACTGAGCGGGACCATCCGTCCCGGCGGGAACAAAAACGCGGCGCTGCCGGTGCTTGCCGCGACCATGATGTCGGCCGAGCCCGTCACCGTTCGCAACGTCCCGCGCATCCGCGATGTCGCGACCTTGCTCGAAATCATGGACTCACTGGGTGCCGACGTCGCGTGGACCGGGGCCAACGAGGTCAGGGTCGATGCGGCCAACGCAACCGCCGGGGACCTCGACCCCGCTCTGGCCGAGCGCATCCGGGCGTCGATTCTGTTGGCCGGGCCCCTGCTCGCGCGCTTCGGTTCGCTGTCGCTTCCTCCGCCGGGCGGCGATGTCATCGGGCGCCGTCGCCTGGACACGCACCTGCTCGCCTTCCGTGCGCTCGGGGCGGAGGTCGAGACCTCCTCCGGCCTCGATATCCGCGCCCGCTCGCTTGCCGGCGCCGACATGTTTCTCGACGAGCCCTCCGTAACCGCGACCGAGAACGCCATCATGGCGGCCTCCCTGGCCAAGGGCGAGACGGTCATCAGGAACGCGGCCGCAGAGCCCCATGTACAGGACTTGTGTCATCTGCTGAACGCCATGGGGGCACGGATATCCGGCATCGGGACGTCCAGTCTGGTCATTCGTGGCGCGGCCTCGCTGGGGCGCGCCGACTACACGATCGGCGCCGACCATGTCGAGACGGGGTCGTTCATCGGCCTCGCGGCGGTCACGAGGAGCAGGCTGGTGATCGAGGATGCGCCTTTGGAGCATCTGGATTCCGTCCTGATCGGCTTCCGGCGCCTCGGGATCGATTGCCGGGTAGATGGACGCGACCTGGTCGTCGACGGGCGCGAGGATCCGGTCATCCGGATGGATGCCTTCGGGCATTTGCCGAAGGTGGACGATGGTCCCTGGCCCGCGTTTCCGGCGGATCTCACGTCGATCGCGGTCGTCGCGGCTACCCGGGCACGCGGAACGATCCTGATCCACGAGAAGATGTTCGAATCGCGGATGTTCTTCACCGACAAGCTGGTATCCATGGGTGCGCGCATCATACTGTGCGACCCGCATCGCGTGGTCGTCGTCGGTCCGTCGCCGCTGAGGGGAGCTCGATTGGAGAGCCCGGATATCCGTGCCGGCATGGCGATCCTGATCGCCGCGCTGGGCGCAACCGGCCAGAGCCGGATCCGCAATGTCGGTCAGATTGAACGAGGCTACGAGAGGATCGACCAGCGCCTCAGGGCCCTTGGCGCATGCATCGAACGCCGTGATTGACCGGCGAACTCCGTCACAGCTATAATACCTTGGTGGCTGACGGGCAGCTGCGGGCCTTACCAAGTGGGGGAGATGGCGTCCCCCGCTTTTTTTGTCGGTTGACGAAAGGGTGAACGACGTGAACGCAAGCCGGGCCGAGCTTCGGCGGGAGTTCGAGGAGCGACTCTCCCGCATGGGGTACGATCTGGTACAGGTCGAGTGGGCGGGTCGCGCTCATCGTCCGGTCATCAGGCTTCGCGTGGAGCGAGCCGCGCTGGACCGGCCGGTTTCGCTTGGCGATTGCACGGCCGTGAGCCGCGGGATGGAAGCCTGGCTCGATTCGGATGTCCGGGTCCCCGATCGCTACGTGCTCGAAGTGTCATCGCCCGGACTCGAGCGGCCCCTGACGCGCGCCCGGGACTTCCGCCGTTTTCGCGGACGGAAGATCGCCGTGCATGGAACCGAACCGCTTGACAACGGCGCTTCGCGAATCGAGGGAACCCTGCTGGGGTTTGCCGGTGGCGAAGAAGGCTTGGGGTCGATCCTGGTGCGCCTGAACGGCGGCCACGAAATCGAGGTTCCGCGTTCACGCGTTGCGAAGGCGCGCCTGGTCCATGAATGGAATGCATGATGACGGACTCCTCTCTGATCGGTCAGGCGGTGGGTGCGATCGCCAAGGCGAAGGACCTCGATGCCGACGAGGTGGACGTGCTGGTCAAGGAGGCCATCCACGCCGGTCTGGCGCGCATATTCGGCGCCAATGTCGAAACCGAGATCGACGTGGACCAGGGTACGGGCGAGATCGACATGGTTGTGCTGAAGCGGGTGGTCGCAACGGTGGAGGACGAAGCGTCCGAGATCGCCGTCGAGGAGGCCCGCTGGGACGATCCCACCTACGAGGTCGGCGACGTCATGGAGATTCCCGTGGACTTCTCCGAGTTCGGGCGCAATGCCGTCATGGCGGCCAAGCAGCGCATCGTGCAGCTGGTCCGCGAGGGCGAGCGCCAGCGTATCCGGGACGAGTACACCGATCGGGTCGGCGATCTGCTCTCCGGTGAGGTGCAGCAGATCGAACGCGGCAAGATCGTCCTGCTCCTCAACCGCACCAGAGAGGCCGAGGCGATCATACCGTGGAAGGAGCAGAACCCCCGTGAGCGCTTCCGCCAGGGCGAATCCATCCGCGCCGTGCTCAAGAAGGTCGACGAGACTCCCAAGGGTCCCCGGCTGATCTTCTCGCGCTCGGATCCGCTCTTCGTCGCCGCCCTGTTCAACCTGGAGGTGCCCGAGATCCAGCAGGGCATCGTCGACATCAAGGAACTCACCCGGGAAGTCGGAGGCCGTACCAAGATCGCCGTCCACAGCCGCGACGAGTCCATCGATCCGGTGGGGGCCTGCGTGGGTCTCAAGGGGTCGCGCGTGCAGGCCGTGGTTTCGGAGCTGGGTGGCGAGCGGATCGATATCGTTCCCTGGCATCCCGATCCGGAGATCTTCGCGCGCCGGGCGCTTGCCCCGGCTCGTGTGGCGAAGGTCGTCTCGGATTCCGCGCGGCAGGTTGTCACGGCGATCGTCGACGAGGACCAGCTGTCGCTTGCCATAGGCAGGAACGGCCAGAACGTGCGCCTGGCATCTCAGCTGATCGGATGGCAGATAGACCTCTACGGCTCTCGCGAGTGGCTGGAACGCGGTGCCGACATGTCTCTGTTCGTGGAGGAAGAGGCCGATTCATATGAAACGGCCGATTTCCCCCTGAGCGAACTTTCGCTGGATTCGGCAACGCTGGATGCGCTGGCGTCGGCCGGCTACGACAGTTTCCTCGACATCATCGACCTCGACCGCGCCGACTTCCTGGCCGTGGACGGGGTGACCGAGGATGCCGCGGCGCGGCTCCTTACCCTGATCGAAGACCTCACCGTGGTCGACTCGGAGTCCGTTCGTTCCAGCGAGGAGCCAGTGAGCGGAGGGGGTGGGCCAGCTTGATGCGGGTGAAGGAACTGGCGACGGATCTCAAGGTCAATGCCGATGTGCTTCTCAGGTTTCTGCGGGAGTCGGGTGTGCGCGTGGGGCATGCCGACGCGCCGATCAGGGATGTTGACATAGCTCTGATACGCACGCGCCTGGAACGCGAACGCAGGGCGGGTCACGGCGAAGCCGCCGACGTGATGAAGGCTGTGGTCAAGGCCCGCAGGCCGGTGAGCCGCCGCCGGCGGCGGGCGCCTTCTCGCCGTCGTTCCGCAGTCGAAGCGCAAACAGCCGTTGCGGAAGCACCCGAGGACACGGTCGCCGGTGACGAGACCACCGCGGATGGGGCTGCACCGGCTGCCGCACCGGAAGCCGCGACCGCGCCGGACGCATCCCCGACCGAACCTGCCGAACCGGCCGAGTCCCGCGAGGCCGAGACCGCGCCGACCGCGGACGGGACCGGGTTGCAGGTGCCCGGAGCTCCGTCGGCCGACGAGCCGGCCGCCGCAGTCGATTCAGTTCCCGGCGACGACGTACGTACGGCCCCGCCCGACGAGGGGCAGCCCGAAGGACCTGAGTTGGCGGTGTCGGAACTCTCCGAAGCCGCAACCGAATCTTCACAGCTGGACGGAACAGGGGAAGCCGCGGCAGAAACCGACACCGCGCTTCCCCGACCCGAGCCGCCGCTCGCCGCCCGCACGGGGTTCAAGCCGACCAGCGCCCGTCCGGGTCCCGGCCAACCTTCCGTGCCGGGCAAACCGGAGCCCGCGGCAAGCGCAGGTCCCGGCGGTCGCGTCAGGATCCAGGCCGAAGGCTACACGTCGGACGGCCGTCGCAAGAGGGCACGGAAGAAGGGCCGCCGCCGCAAGGGTGCCGACCGCGACGTGGCGAGGCAGAACATCCAGCGGGTCATGGCCGAGATCAAGGGGGGCCGCAAGAAGCGCAAGAAGGGGAAGGGCGCGGTGGCCGCGGCCAAGGAGGAACGGGTCGCGGCGGAGGAACGCGCCGCCGAGGCGAGGTCCGCCGAAGCACGAATCGTGCGCGTCAACGAATTCCTCACCGTGGCCGAGCTGGCGGAGCTCATGGATGTTGCTCCGACCGAGATCATCGGGTGGGCATTCAAGAACATGAGTCTGATGGTCACCATCAATCAGAGGCTCGATTTCGATCAGATCGAATTGCTGCTCGAGGGGTTCGGCCTTACCGCGGTGCGAGAGACCGACTATCTGCCCCCGTCGGAGGAGCAGGCCGATGAGGACGATCCCGAGGATCTGCGTCCGCGTCCGCCCGTCGTGACGGTCATGGGTCACGTGGACCACGGGAAGACCAAGCTCCTGGACTGGATCCGGAATACCAATGTCGTGGCCGGCGAGGCCGGCGGCATCACCCAGCACATCGGCGCCTATCACGTGGAACTCGACGACGCCCGCACCATTTCGTTCCTTGACACGCCCGGGCACGCAGCCTTCACGGCCATGCGGGCGCGTGGCGCGGACGTCACCGATCTGGTGGTTCTCGTCGTTGCCGCCGATGATGCGGTGATGCCGCAAACCATCGAGGCGATCAGTCACGCCAAGACCGCCGGCGTGCCCATGGTGGTCGCCATCAACAAGATCGACCTCCCCAGCGCGAATGCCGACAAGGTACGGCAGGACCTGCTCCAGCACGGGGTTACGGTCGAGGACTTCGGCGGGGACACGCTTGTTGCGGAGGTATCCGCCAAGACCGGCGAGGGCATGGACGACCTGCTGGAGAAGATTCTCCTTCAGGCCGAGATCCTCGAACTCCAGGCGAATCCCGACCGCGACGCCCTGGGCGCGGTGGTTGAGGCGGAACTGGACATCGGCAAGGGACCCGTGGCGACGGTTCTCGTTCAGAGTGGCACGCTGCGCGTCGGGGACAGCTTCGTGGTGGGACTGTACGACGGCAGGGTGCGCGCGCTGGTTGACGAGCGCGGTCATGGAGTCGACGCCGTGGGCCCCGGGATTCCGGTGCAGATGCTCGGTGTCGCCGGAGTGCCCCAGGCCGGTGACGTGTTCCAGGTGATGGGAGCCGACCAGGCAGCCTCCATCGCCGCCAACCGCCGGCGGCTTGACCGGGAGAAGCAACTGCGGATCAAGCAGCGGGGCATCAAGCTCGGCGACTTCACGCAACTGCTGGCGGCGGGTGATGTCGGAACGTTGCGGCTGGTGGTCAAGGGCGACGTGGACGGGTCCGTCCAGGCTCTGTGCGACGCCCTGGAGCAGTTGTCGACGCAGGAGGTTCAGGTGGAGATCATCCATCGCGGCGTCGGGGCGGTCAACGAGTCCGACGTCATGCTCGCGCTCGCCGCCGGGGCGGTCGTCATCGGCTTCCGGGTCCGCCCCGACGCACGGGCACGCCAGGCTTCGTCGCGCGAAGCCGTTGACATCCAGGTCTACGACGTGATCTACGAGGCGGTGGACGATGTCAGGGCGGCGCTCGAGGGGCTCCTGGCACCAGAGCGTCGCGAAAGCGTGGTCGGGGCCGCGGAGGCCCGCGTCATCTTCAAGATCCGGGGAGTCGGCACCATTGCCGGGAGCTACATCGTGGATGGCGTGGTGCAGCGGGGAGGCATGGCACGCGTCATCCGCGACGGCGTCGTCATCTACGATGGCGAGATCGGGTCGCTGCGGCGCTTCAAGGAAGATGTCCGGGAGGTGAAGGAAGGCTTCGAATGCGGGATCGGCATCGCGAACTTCAACGACCTGAAGGTGGGCGACGTCGTGGAGGCCTATCAGGTGCAGGAGGTCGCCCGCACCCTGGCGGGTACCGGGCAGGGTTGAACGAACCCCGTGGCGCAGCGGTCCCGCGGCCCGCGGTGGTCGTCACCGTGGCCACCTGGGACCTTTCCATGCCGGGGTCGGCCTCACTGAAGCAGAAGCGGTCCGTCCTGCGCTCGCTCAGGGACAGGCTCGCGCGCATGAACGTGTCGGTCGTCGAGTCGGGACTCCAGGACGCGCGCAATCGAGCCCGGATCTCGGTGGCGTTTCTCGCGGCGCACGCCGCCCAGGCCGATTCGATCCTGGAGTCGGTCGATCGCCGTGTGGCCGGCGCGCGCGGTGCGGTGGTGGTCGGAAACTCCAGCGAACGGTACTGATGTCCGGGCGGCGTCTTTCGCGACTGGGCGAGCAGCTTCGCCGGGAACTGTCGACCAGGATCCAGTACCAGCTTCGCGACCCCGATGTGGGGTCCCTGACCATCACCGGGGTGGATGTGACCGAGGACCTCTGGCTGGCCCGCGTATACGTGGAGCTCCACGGCTCGCGTGATCAACAGTCCCGAACCCTGGCGGCGCTGGGCCGGGCGGCACCGTTTCTGCGTTCGGTGCTCGGGCGTGAACTCAGGATCCGGCGGATGCCCGAGCTGCGGTTTCAGCGTGACACGACGATCGAGGACGGTCGGCGGATCGAGGCCATACTGCGCGACGTGATGCCTCCCGACGGCGTGGCGGACGAGCCTTGAAGGCTGCGCCGGATATCATGCGTTTCCTCCTGGTGGACAAGCCGGCCGGGGTCACGTCCCACGACGTGGTCGCCGCGGCGCGGCGCGGACTGGAAGAACGCAAGGTGGGACATGCGGGTACGCTCGACCCCTTTGCCACCGGCCTCCTCGTGCTCGCGGCGGGAAAGGCCACCCGCCTGCTGGAGTACCTCGTGGGGTTTGACAAGACCTACCGGGCGACCGCGCGGCTCGGGGTGGCCACCGATTCGCAGGATCGAGACGGAGCGCGGATCGCCGAAGATGACAACTGGACCTCGTTGAAGCGGGGGCAGCTGGAGGCGGCTGCGGCCGGAATGGTCGGCAGGCTGAGCCAGGTTCCGCCCGCGTACTCCGCGGTGAAGGTGGACGGAGTGCCGGCCCATCGGCGCGCGCGGCGGGGTGAGCGGCTGGCGCTCGCCCCCCGGGAGGTAACCTTGAGCAGTTTCGAGATCCTCGACTACGTGCCGCCCCGGGTGCACTTCCGGGTCGCGTGTTCCAGCGGCACCTATGTGCGGGCGCTGGCGGTCGAATTCGGCAAGAGGCTGGGAACGTCCTGTCACCTCGCGGAACTGTGCCGAACGCGCGTAGGGTCCTTCCATGTGCGCCACGCGGCGTCGCTCGCTTCCGTGGCGGCCGGGGAGCCGCGGCAGGGAGCCTGGGTCGGGGCCGTGTCCGCCCTGTCCCATCTGCCGCGCGTGATCGTCGGTGCCGACGAGGCGGCGAAGCTGGCCGCCGGAAGGTGGATTCCCATGGACGCGCCCGACCGGAGCGCGGCCGTTTTCGTCCTGCCCGGGGAACGGCTGGTGGCGGTCGGGGCCGTGCGCGACGGAGTGCTCCGGCCCAGAAAGGTCTTCCACGAACCCGGGGGAGCCGGGGCGTGACGGTTTTTCGGTCGGGGCTGTCGGGGGTGCCGCGCGACGATCGACCCGTCGTCGTGACGGTGGGGACGTTTGACGGAATCCACCGGGGACATTGGCGGATTCTGGAGGAAATCGGCGAGCGGGCTTCGGCACGGGGCGGGCGCAGTGTCCTGGTCACCTTCGATCCGCACCCGCTGCGTGTGGTCCGGCCCGAGGCCGCGCCACCACTGCTGACCACGCCGGACGAGAAGAAGGCCGTCCTCGCGTGCAGCCCGCTCGACTACGTGGTCTTCCTGGTCTTCACGGCCGAGCTTCGCGACTTTTCGCCGCGCCGGTTCGTGGAGGAGGTCCTTTTGCGCCGGCTGGGGATGAGCCAGCTCGTCATCGGGTACGACCACGGTTTCGGACGAGGACGATCCGGGGACGTCAATACGCTCCGCGACATCGCCGCCGACAGGGGCTTTCAGCTCGATGTCGTGGAAGCGGTCCATTCGGGGCCCGCTGCGGTCTCGTCCTCATCGATCCGGCGGGCGCTCCTCGATGGGCGACTCGCCGATGCCAACCGTTGGCTGGGCCGGCCGTACTCCTTGACCGGCACCGTCGTCAAGGGAGACGGGCGGGGCCGGGATCTGGGTTTTCCGACCGCCAACCTGCGTGTGGCGGGGACGGACAAGCTCGTTCCCGCCCAGGGCATCTACGCCTGCTTCGCCACCGTGCCCCAGGGCAGGTTCATGGGCGCGCTCCATATCGGAGAACGTCCGACCTTCCCGGGCGCCAGCGCCTCCGTCGAGGTGAATCTGCTCGATTTCAACGCAGATCTGTACGGGCGGACGATCCATCTGGACATGTTCGAATACCTGCGTCCGGTGGTTGCGTTCGGTTCGGCTGCGGCGCTGACGGCCCGGATGCAGGAAGACGTGGCGCACACCCGGAAGCTTCTGGAGCGGCGTTTGGCGCCAGCCCCGGTGACTTGAGCCCCGGTGCTTCCTTCCCCCGCCGGAAATCCATCTTCCGTTCAGGCTCGTGTGCCGTTGGACAAGACTTGCGGTTGTGTGCCCATCGGCCATCGGCTATGTTTAAAGGCTGTCCGCCTGACAGTGTTGTACAGTTCACAAATTCAAGCGAGCCGCGGGGGACGATGTGATCCGCCCATGGCGCGTCCGGTTTCCCCTCGCGTTTCGCCCTCGCAGGAGAGAGGCGAACACACGGGAACACGATGGGTATCGACAAGCAAGAGATCATAGACAAACACCAGCCTCACGAGAACGGGGCCGGCAGTACGCAGGTACAGGTCGCGCTTCTCACGGCCAGGATCAATCACCTGCGTGGCCATTTCGACGCCCACAGGCACGACCATCACAGCCGCCGCGGCCTCCTGAAGATGGTGGGACGCCGGCGTCGGCTCCTCGAGTACCTCAAGCGGACCGATCTGGACGGGTACCGCGAATTGATCAAAGACCTCGGGCTGCGCCATTGACCGGCGCTGGCATGGAGGCGTTCTCCCGCCGTCGGCGCGAAACGGCGCCACAGCGGGCGGTTGCGCGCCCGTAGTGCCACGGCCCCCCTTCGCCGCAGGTTCTCTGCGGCAATCCCGGAAGAGAAAATGACAGACAGAATCGAACGACAGTTCGCCGGCCGGCGGCTGGTCCTCGAGGTGGGCCGCATGGCCCGGCTCGCGCATGGGGCCTGCCTCGTCCAGTTCGGCGAGACGGTAGTACTGGTGACGGCCACGGTTCAGGACAGGCCGACCCATCTCCCCTTTTTCCCGCTCACGGTGGAGTACCGCGAGAAGGCGTACGCGGCCGGAAAGATCCCCGGCGGCTTCTTCAAGCGCGAGGGCGCGCCTCAGGAGAAGGAGGTGCTGTCCTCCAGGTTGACGGATCGCACCCTGCGCCCGCTCTTCCCGGACGGGTTTTTCAACGAGACGCAGATCCACGCCCAGGTCCTGAGCGCCGACCAGGAAAACGACGCCGACGTGCTCACGCTGATCGGCGCCTCGGTGGCGCTCAACACGTCGGTCATCCCCTTCCGCACGCCGGTGGCATCGGTGCGCATTGGCAGGATCCAGGGCAACTGGGTAGTGAATCCCACCTTTCTGCAACTCGAATACGCCGATGTCGACATCGTCGTGGCGGGTTCGGCCAGCGCGATCGTGATGGTCGAGGGAGGAGCCATCCAGGTTCCCGAGACCGAGATTCTCGAGGGTCTGAAGGTGGCGCACGAGGCGATCCGGGAGCTGATCGATATCCAGGAGGAACTCATTGCGCCCCGACGTGTTCCCGCAATGGCGTGGGAGCCCAGGCAGGTGGATCCGGACCTTCGGAGCCGTGTTGAGAAGGAGGCGGCGGCGCGCGTTGCCGAGGCCGTAAGGATCACCGGCAAGAAGGAGCGGTCGGCGGCGCTGGCGGCGGTTACCGGGGATATCGTGGCTCAGCTGGCCGAAGAGAACCCGGAGAGCCCGGCTTCCGACGGGGACGTGCGGGATGTCGTTCGTTCGCTGGAGAAGAAGAGTATGCGCGCCCGCGTCCTCGACGAAGGTGTGCGGGCCGACGGCAGAGGCGCGGACGATGTGCGCCCGATCGACTGCGAAGTCGGCCTCCTGCCCAGAACACACGGGTCCGCCCTGTTCACGCGCGGGGAGACCCAGTCCCTGGGTGTCGTAACCCTGGGGACGTCGAGGGACGAGCAGCGCATCGATTCGATCGACAGCGCCGAGCAGATCACCAAGTCGTTCATGCTCCACTACAACTTCCCGCCGTTCTCGGTCGGGGAGGCGCGCCCCATCCGTTCGACCTCGCGTCGTGAGAAGGGGCACGGGGCACTCGCGGAACGGGCCATTCAGCCCCTGCTCCCCGACTACGAAGAGTTCCCGTACACCATCCGGATCGTATCCGACATCCTGGAGTCGAACGGATCTTCCTCGATGGCGTCGGTGTGCTCCGCGTCGCTTTCGCTGATGGACGCGGGCGTGCCGCTGCAGGCCGCCTGTGCCGGTGTGGCGATGGGCCTGGTCGCCGAGGGTGACCGCGTGGCCGTTCTTACGGACATTCTGGGCCTCGAGGATGCGCTGGGGGACATGGATTTCAAGGTGGCCGGAACGCGCAAGGGCGTCACGTCCATACAGATGGACATCAAGATCGAGGGGCTGACCTTCGACCTCCTGAGCGAGGCGCTGGAGCGGGCCCGCCGAGGCCGGATGCACATCCTCGACCGCATGGACGCGTCGATCGCGGCGCCTCGTGAAGACCTCTCGGACTATGCCCCGAGGATCGAGTCGATCAGGATCAACCCTGAGAAGATCGGTGACATCATCGGCCCCAAGGGTAAGACCATCCGTGCGATACAGGACGAGTCGGGGGCCACGATCGAAGTGGACGACGACGGCGTCGTCAAGATTGCCGCCGTGTCATCGGAAGCGGGTGCCAGAGCCCGCGAGATGATCGAAGCCATCGTGCAGGAGCCGGAGGTGGGCAGGATCTACGAAGGCCCGGTCAAGAACACGACGACATTCGGCGCATTCATTGAAATCATGCCGGGTGTCGAGGGGCTGTGCCACATCTCGGAACTGGCCGACTACCGGGTCGGGAAGACCGAGGACGTCGTGAACCGCGGAGACATCATACGCGTCAAGCTTCTGTCCATCGACGAGAAGGGACGCATGCGACTCTCCAAGAAGGCCGCGGCGGCCGAGGAAAGGACTCCGGTCGCGGAAGAGGCCGGAGCCCGCAGCTAGCGAACGCCCCGAACCAGGCGCGTAAGGCCGGATGGGACTCAATCCCGGTGCGGCAGGCTTTCGTGACGACCGGCTGGGGAACGGGGTGCATGTACTGACCGAGCGCATGCCGGGCGTGCGCTCGGTGGCCGTCGGGGCGTGGGTGCGGCAGGGAGCGGCGCACGATGGCCCCGGACAGGCCGGCGCCAGCCATCTGTTGGAACACCTGGTCTTTCGGGGCACCGGAACACGCTCGCGTCGCCAGATCGCGCTTTCGCTGGAGAGCGTGGGCGGCTCGCTTAACGCGTACACGTCGCGGGAGCACACAGGGTACGAAGCCCGGGTGCTGGCAAGGCATCTGCGCCGGGCGGTGGACGTGATCTCGGACCTGGTACGCGACCCGCGGCTCGCCGAGCGGGATCTCGATCAGGAGAAGGCGGTGGTCGGCGAGGAGATCGCGGCGGTGGAGGATACGCCCGACGACCTCGTGTTCGAGCTTCACGGAGAGCGCCTGTGGCGAGGGCATCCGTACGGCAGATCGATCCTGGGAACCCGTGATTCGGTGGCCTCGATCTCGCGCGACGATCTGGCCGGGCTGCACCGGGACCGCTACGTGGGGGCGAATCTGGTCGTGGCAGCGGCGGGCGCCGTGGAGCACGACGAGTTCCTGGGGCTGGCCGACGATTGGTTCGGAGGAATCGAGCCCGGCAGCGAAGCCCCCGGCGTGCCGGAGCCTCCCGCGCCGGAGGAGGGCATGGACAGAGTGGCGCGCGAGGCCTCGCAGGTGCACATCGTGCTTGGACGCACGACCCCGGGGCACTCGCACCGGGATCGGCACGCGCTGGTCCTGCTGTCGGCGGCGCTGGGCGGTGGAATGAGCTCCAGGCTCTTCCAGCGGATCCGGGAGGAGCTGGCGTTGGCGTACGCTGTGTTTTCCTACCAGTCGTTCTACACCCGGGGCGGCGTGTCCGGCGTGTACGCGGGGACCCGTCCCGGCAAGGAGCCGGAGACCCTGGACGCGATTCGCGATGTCTATCGGCGCATTGCCGCCGAAGGTCTCCCTCGCGACGAACTGGACACGATCAAGGAGCAGGTGAAGGGCCAGGTCATGCTTTCCCAGGAGTCGCCCGGCGCCCGGCTGCATCGCCTCGCGGGCTTCGCATTGCACCGCGAGCCCTTCATCACCCTGGACGAATTGACCTGCCGGATCGATTCCGTGTCCAATCGTGACATTGTGAGAGTGGCCGCAGATATTTTCGAGCCCGAGCGCCAGTATGCTCTGTGCCTTGGCCCGCATTGACGAGGGACACAACACCGGGACGGATCGCAAGAAATGGTCGTTGGCATTCCATCCGAGATCAAGCACAACGAATACCGGGTCGCGCTGACGCCGGCTGGCGCCGAAGCCATGACCAAGGCCGGCCACGATGTCCTGGTCCAGGCCGGGGCGGGCCGGGACAGCGGATTCACCGACGACTTCTACGCGCGGGCGGGGGCCGGGATCGTCGATGCGGCCGCGGAGGTCTGGGAGCGCGCCGAGATGATCGTCAAGGTGAAGGAGCCGGTCGCCTCCGAGTGGCCCCTGATCCGGGATGGACAGATCGTCTTTGCGTACTTCCACTTCGCCGCGTCCGCAGAGCTGACGCGGGCCGTGATCGACAGCGGTGCGATCGCGATTGCCTACGAGACGGTGGGACCCGAGAACGGCGACCTGCCGCTTCTCACGCCGATGAGCGAGGTGGCCGGGCGCATGGCCGTGCAGGAAGGCGCCAGGTTCCTCGGCCGTCCCTCGGGCGGATCGGGGATCCTGATGGGCGGCGTCCCGGGTGTTCTTCCCGCCAAGGTGCTGGTGCTGGGCGGGGGAGTCGTGGGGACGCACGCGGCGAAGATGGCGGCGGGCCTGGGCGCCCGCGTGTCGATCATGGACATATCGCTGCCGCGGCTGCGGCAACTCGCGGACATCATGCCGGCCAACGTGAACCTCCTGTTCAGCACGCGGTATGCCGTGCGGAAGCAGCTCAGGGACTCGGACCTGGTCATCGGGGCCGTGCTCGTACCGGGTGGGAGGGCGCCGAGCCTGGTCGAGCGGGGTGACCTCGCCACGATGCGGCCCGGATCGGTGATCGTCGATGTCGCGGTCGACCAGGGCGGGTGCGTCGAGACCATACGGCCAACGACCCATGAGGATCCGGTATACGAAGTCGACGGGGTGATTCACTACGGGGTGTCGAACATCCCCGGGGCGGTACCGCGCACGTCGACGCTGGCGCTGACGAACGCGACGCTGCCGTACGCGATGCGCCTGGCGCGGTCCGGATGGCGCCGGGCGTGCGCCGAGGATCCCGACCTCGCCAGGGGTGTCAACATCGCGGCGGGCAGCGTCGTGCACCGGGGAGTCGCGGAGGCGTTCGGGATGACGACCGCGTCGACGTGCCGGCAAGAGGCTGTGGACCGGCGGGACGCGCCCATGGTGCGGTTCAAGCGTTTGGCGACGAATGCGGATCTGCCGCTGCCCGCTCGCGCGTCGGCCGAGGCTGCCGGATTCGACATCCGCAGCTGCGAGACCTTCCGGCTCGCCCCCGGCCAGATCCATGCGGCGTCGACGGGATTGATCATGGAAATGCCTGCGGGGCTAGAATGTCAGGTCCGGCCTCGCTCCGGACTGGCGGCGCGGCACGGGATCACCCTGCCGAACAGCCCCGGCACGATCGATTCGGATTATCGCGGAGAACTCAGGATTCTCATGCAGAACACCGGCGCCGAGACCGTCACGATCAACCGTGGGGACCGCGTCGCCCAGCTTGTGTTCAGCCACTGCCTCTCGCCCCGCGTGGACGAGGTACGGGGGGTTGCCGCAACGGAGCGCGGCTCCGGCGGTTTCGGCAGTACGGGCGTGAAATGAGCACGGGAATTCGATAGTATTAGGTCAAGTCCCACTCTCTGCGGAGGCCAACCCCCCAACACCGGCGTTGCTCCGGCTTGCGTTGACCGTTGCCCCCAATCTCCAGTTGGTTCAGTTCGAAGCGGTTGGTCCCGACGAGCGATATCGGCGTGGATCTGGGGACGGCCAATACGCTCGTGTGCGTGCGTGGCGAGGGTGTCGTTCTCAGTGAACCCTCGGTCGTTGCGGTGGAGCGCGGCACGAAGCGGATCATGAGCGTGGGCCTCGAAGCCAAGCGAATGCTCGGCCGCACGCCCGAAGGGATCGAGGCCGTCCGCCCGTTGAAGGATGGCGTCATCGCCGACGTGGACGTGACGGAACTCATGCTTCGGCATTTCCTGAAACAGGTCATGTCGAAGCGGATTTTCCGCATCAAGCCCAGGGTCGTGGTGGGCGTGCCGTCGGGCATCACCGAACTTGAACGCAGGGCGGTGCGCTCTTCGGCACAGGCCGCCGGCGCGAACGAGGTGTACATGGTGGCGGAGCCCATGGCGGCCGCCATCGGGGTTGGACTCCCGATCGAGACCCCGCGCGGAAACATGGTGATCGATATCGGGGGCGGGACTACGGAAATCGCGGTCATCGCGCTTTCCGGAATCGTTGCCGACACATCGATTCGGATCGGGGGCGACGAACTGGATCAGTCGATCGTCGCCTTCCTCCGGAAGAACTACAACCTGCTGATCGGTGAACCAACCGCCGAGGCGATCAAGATGCAGATCGGTTCGGCGATCGAGACGGACAGCGAGCGGGAGATGGAGGTCAAGGGGAGGGACCTGGTGTCGGGCATCCCGAAGATGGTGCTCATCCATTCCCAGGAGATACGGGAGTGTATTCAGGAGCCGCTGCGCTCGATCGTCGAAGCGGTCCGGTCCGCACTGGAGATCACGCCGCCGGAGCTGGCTTCCGACATCGTGGACTACGGGATCGTCATGACGGGTGGCGGAGCTCTCATTCGTGGTCTCGACAGGCTGATCGCCCTCGAGACCAACCTGCCGATTCACGTCGACGAGGAGCCGATGACCTGCGTGGTGCGGGGTTCCGGCAGGATTCTCGACGAATTCACGAAGTACCGGTCCGTGCTCAAGACCTAGAATTCCCGGCGGGACGAGCGCGGATTCTCCGCTAATGGGAGGCAAGACGAGAATTGGCTGGTCAGTCCACGCGGAACCGGGCAGGGAGCAAGCGCGATTCCCCTGTCGTCATCGGACTCGTGCTGACTTCCCTGATCCTGCTCAACCTTCCCGAGTCGGCGCAGCGGTCCGTTGCGCACTCCGTGCGGCAGATTGCCCTGAGCCCGTTCATCGAGGTCAACGGGATGATTACCCGGGCCGAAGCGCGCGCGCGCGATTTCGACGTGCTGCGGGCCCAGATGGATTCGTCCATGGCACTGATCGCCCGTCAGCGCACGCTCGCGGAAGAGAACCGGCAACTGCGCGGCGTGCTGTCGTTGCGCCAACGGATGCCGAGTCGCTTCGTGGCGGTCACGGTCATGCGCGCCGGGACTTCGGGTTCAGAGAGCGTTTTTCACATCGATGCCGGCGAGGACCTGGGCATCCAGCCCTTCAACGCCGTAGTCACCGAAGGCGGATTGCTGGGTCAGGTCCAGGTGGTCTTCCCCGGGTACGCCCTGGCCTACGACTGGTCGCATCCGGGTTTCCGGGTGTCGGCCATGACGGTTGACGGCCAGGAGCACGGAATCGTCGAGGTGGCTCGCGGGCAGTTCCGAGCCCAGGATCGGCTGGTGCTGCGGGGCGCGTCCTTTCTGTCGGATCTGCCGGACGGGGCCGAGCTGGTGACGTCGGGGCGCGGGGGGGCGTTCCCGAGGGGCATTCGGATCGGCCACCTGTCCGGCGTCGCCGAGACGTCGGCGGGCTGGAGCAAGAGCTACTACGTGATCCCGTCCGTGTACCCGGGCGAGGCTACGCACGCGGTCGTCGACCTGGGGATGGACAGGAACCTGATCGCGGCCGGGGCGGACACACCCGTCGCTGCGCCACCGGATCGCGTTCCGTGACGATTCGGGTCGTAGTCCTGGCGGCGGTCCTGATCGTGATGCATCTGGTGCTCCATGTGGCTCTGGGCCTCGGCAGGGAGGCACCGGACCTCTTCGTGGTGGCGCTTCTTGTCGCCAGCCGGTCGATGAGCGTCCGCTCCGGTGCCGCGCTCGGCATGCTGCTGGGATTGCTGGAGGACGCGTATTCGATGACCTCATTCGGATCGAACGTCCTGGCCATGACCGTCCTGGGCATGGCCGGAGCGAAGTCCCGAGACCTCTTCGTAGGGGATTCGAAGAGCTTTCTGGTCACCTTTTTCCTGCTGGGCGGATGGGTTCGCATCGCCCTCGTGTGGGCGGTGACCGATGCCGCCGTCCGGCCCGGCCTCGACGCGCGCCTCCTTGTGGAGTCCATGCTCATGGCACTGTACGCCGCGTCGGTCGGGATCGCCTTGTGGGTTCTGTTCCTGCGCGGCGGGACAACGTCATGAGTCGCCGCCGCTACCGGCACTCCGTCCTCGCGAACCGCGCGCGCATCACGGTCGTGGTCCTCCTGGGCATCCTTGCCGGCGTGCTGTTCCGGGCGCAGGTGCTCCGCGCCACCGACTGGCTCCTGCAATCGGAGCGGAATCGATTGCGGCCGCTGACGGTGCCGGCCCCGCGCGGGATCATCCGTGATCGGGACGGGAGGGTGCTGGCGGACAACATCCCCGGGTATTCCGTCTCCATCGTCCCGGACCAGCCGGACTCGATGTTCTCCACGCTAGGGCGGCTGCGGGAGCATCTGGACCTTCCCGCCGGACGCCTTGAAGCCTTGTCGCAGCAGGTCCGGGCCGGGGGTCCACGGCCGCTGTTGGTCACGGGCGACGCGCCATTCGACGCCGTCGCGGCCCTCGTGGAACGGCGCTCGGGCTTCCCGCGCCTGCTTATCGAACCCCGTCCAAAACGGCGCTATCCCGCGGGGCAGCTGGGCGCGCACGTGATCGGATACGTGGGCGAGATCAACGAGTCCGAACTGGGGCGCCCCGAGTTCGAGGATGCGGAGCCGGGGTGGATCGTGGGCCGGTCCGGAGTGGAGTCGCACTACGAATCCCTGCTTCGGGGCACGGTGGGGACGCGGTACGTGGAGGTGGACGCCGCGGGACGCATCGTCGGATCGTTTGGCGGCGTCCAGGGTGTCGCCGCGGACCCGGGCGAGGATGTCGACCTCAATCTCGACCTGGAACTCATGGAGTGGATTCACCAGGTGTTTCCGGAGGGAATGAACGGTGCCGTGGTGGCCCTCGATGTCGAGACCGGTGGGGTCCTGGCGCTCTATTCGGCGCCGGCCTTTGATCCCAACGTGTTCGCCGGAGTGGTCGATGCCGAGGAATGGAGCCGGCTGGTCGGCAACCCCGAGAGTCCGCTCTATCACCGTGCCGTGATGGGGACGTACGCCCCCGGGTCGCCCTGGAAGCTCGTTACCGCGGCGATCGCACTCGACCTCGGCCTGGTGACCCCCGACGAGCACATGCCCGTTCCCTGCCGCGGCGCGTACATGTACGGCAACCGTGTGGCCCGGTGCTGGGACTCCGATGGGCACGGCTCGCTGGACCTGCCCGGTGCCATTCAGCACTCCTGCAACGTCTACTTCTATCAGCTCGGACTTCGAATCGGGCTGACCCGCATGCTCGGCGTGGGCAACCGCATGGGGTTCGGAAACCGGTGCGGTATCGACCTGCCCCAGGAAGCGGGCGGGATCTTTCCGGAGAGCCTCGATTTCTGGGAGCGGCGTTTCGGGTATCGGGCGCAGGAGGGCGAGGTGCTGAGCTTGGCCATCGGACAGGGACCCAACGACCAGACGCCCCTGAAGATGGCCCAGTTCCTGCTTGCGATCGCCCGGGACGGCTCGGCACCGGCGCCCACGCTGTACAGAGAGGCGGTGCCGGCAGATGGATGGCGCCTCGAGATCCGGCCGGAGCACCTGGAGGAAATCCGTGAGGGCATGCGCCGGGTCATGGAGCCGGGGGGCACGGCGCACCTGTCATCGCTCGAGCACTTCGATCTGCTGGGGAAGACGGGGACGGTCGAGCACGGTGGCGAGGGGCTGGAACATGCCTGGTTTACCGGCATCGCCGGGCCATTCGGCGGTCCGCCCGAGATCGTGATCGTGGCGATGGTCGAATTCGGGGGCAGCGGTTCGGGCGTCGCGGCGCCCCTGGTTGCCAAGGCGGCCGACTTCTATCTGCGCGGCAAACACGATATGCCGCGCGATACCATTCAGACGCTGAGGGAGTACCTGGGAGCCGGCCGCAATACGGCCTGGGCCGACCGGCGGGAAGCGAGATGACCGGGACGAGGCCCGCGTGGCTGCGGCAACTTCCGTTCACGGCCACCGTCCTCGTGCTTTCGCTGTTCGGCGTGGCCATGATCTACTCCGCCGGCGTGCTCGAGGTCCCGAGCCCGGCCATGCAAGGCCTCTGGCTCCGTCAGGCCGTCATCCTTGCCGCGGCGATCGTCGGGCTGCTGATGCTGTCACGAGTGCCCCTGCGGTGGTTCGAGTGGTTCGCGATGCCCGTGTACATCGTCGGTGTCGCCGTCCTTGCGGTCACGCTGGTCGCCGGCACCGGCGTGGGCACGGCGGAGGGCGTGAACAGTTTCCTGTCGATTGCGGGATTCCGCTTTCAGCCCGCCGAGGCGGCCAAGGTGACGACGGCCCTGGCGCTGGCGCTGTTGCTGGCCCGGCGCGAGGAGCCGCCAGGCTACCTGCGCGACCTTCTGACACCCGCTCTCCTGGTGGCCGTACCGCTGGGGCTCGTGCTGCTTCAGCCGGATCTGGGTACGGCCCTGGCGTTCGTGGGGATGTTCTTCGCAATCATCTATTGGGCCCGAACGCCGTGGCCCCTGATCCTTTTCGCCGCGTCCCCCGGGCTCGGTCTCCTGCTCGCGTTCAGCGCTCGCGTCTGGTCGGTGTACATCATCCTGCTCGCCGTCGCACTCTATCTCTACCGGTTCAGGCTCTATCTGGTGGAGTCGGTCACCGTGATTCTGGGCAATGTCGCCGCCGGTGCGGTCGCACAACCGCTTTGGAACTCCCTCGCACAGTACCAGCGCAACCGTCTGCTCGTCTTCCTCGACCCGAGCCTCGACCCGCGCAACGCCGGCTGGCAGCTCATCCAGTCGAAGGTGGCGGTGGGCAGCGGCGGACTGGTGGGGAAGGGCTTTACCGCCGGTACGCAGAAGAGGCTCGCATTCCTCCCGGAGCAACATACGGATTTCATTTTCAGCGTAATCGGCGAGGAGCTGGGGTTCGTGGGAACGTCGCTGCTGCTACTGCTGTTCTGCCACCTGTTCCTTCGCATGATCCGGATGGCGGAAACCGCGAGCGCCCCCTTTGCCGGCCTGTTCATCTTCGGTATTATGGGCGTCTGGCTTACACATGTGTTTGTCAACGTGGGGATGACCGTTGGCGTGGTCCCCATTACCGGAATTCCTCTCCCGTTCATCAGCTATGGAGGATCTTTCCTTCTGATGTCGTGGACGGCTGCGGCGATTGTCGTGGCCCTCGCCAGCGAAGATCCCTGACCCGGGCGACGCCCCACCGACGCGAGGCTTCCAGCTTTGGCCTGGTTCCAGAAGAAGAAGAAGCGGCTGACGGCCGAGGACCGCCGCGACCTCCCGTCCGACGTGTTCGAGAAGTGCGACGGCTGCGGAGAGATCCTGTACGGTGAGCGCCTCGCGCGGAACCTCGGCGTGTGTCCCGAATGCGGGAACCACTTCCGCATCTCCGCGGGGCGCTATGTGGAGCTGCTCCTCGACTCCGGCTCCTTCGAAGAGGAGGACGCGGGCATGACGAGCGGCGACCCTCTCGCTTTCTCCGATCTCAAGCCGTATCCGGGCCGGCTGGAGGCGGCTCGGCGAAAGACGGGGCGCAACGAGGCCGTGATTACCGGCCGTGGCCGTGTCGAGGGAATCCCGATCGTGCTGGCGGTGATGGACTTCAGCTTCATCGGCGGATCGATGGGGTCCGTCGTCGGGGAGAAGATTGCCCGTGCCGGCAGGGACGCCCTGGAAAGGGATCTTCCGCTGGTCGTCGTCAGCGCATCCGGAGGCGCGCGCATGATGGAGGGGATTTTCTCCCTCATGCAGATGGCCAAGACCTCCGCCGTGCTCGCGCGGCTCCACGAGCGCGGCTTGCCGTATATCTCGGTTCTCACGGACCCGACCACCGGGGGTGTGACCGCATCGTACGCCATGCTCGGCGACGTGAACCTGGCCGAGCCCGGTGCCCTGATCGGCTTCGCCGGGCCCCGCGTGATCGGCGAGACCATCAAGCAGGCGCTGCCCTCGGGCTTCCAGAGCGCCGAATTCCTGGAGGAGCACGGGATGGTGGACCGCGTGATCGATCGGCGGGAACTGAGGAGCGCGATCGCCCAACTGCTCCGCCACATGCGCGAGGGGTGGCGGCCCTGGGGCTGAGCGGGCGCGATCCATCGCCGGACGAGCGCGGTGTGGCCCTGGACGAGCTCTTCCCCGGTGCGTCGAGCGCGGTCGAGTGGGGACTCGCCCGCATGCAGGCCGCGCTCGCGGAAGTGGGCAACCCTCATCACCGGTATCGCTGCCTGCACGTCGGCGGCACGAACGGCAAGGGGTCCGTCGCGTCGACCTGGGCTTCCGTGCTGCGAGGGAACGGGGACCGGACCGGACTCTACACGTCGCCCCACCTGTGCTCGTTCAGGGAGCGCATCATGGTCGACGGTGCCCCTCTTGGCGCGGCTCGCCTGGCAGAGGGCGCGCGTCGCCTGGGGCCTCTGGCACGAGACCTGGGAATGTCCCTGTTCGAGGCCTGTACGCTTCTCGCCCTGGTCATGTTCGCGGAGGAGGAGGTCGAATACGCGAGCATCGAGGTGGGACTCGGCGGACGCCTGGACGCGACCAACGTGATCGTTCCCGAAGTCTGTGCCATCACCAATGTCGCGCTGGATCACCAGGACCATCTCGGGGACTCGCTTGCGGACATCGCGCGGGAGAAGGCGGGAATCATCAAGCCCGGCGTGCCGGTGGTGACCGCCGAAGGACGCCCTGACGTTCTGGACGTGCTGCGCGCTCGGGCCCGCGCGGTCGGAGCGCCATTCCACTCGGTCGAACCCTGGAGGCACATCTCCGATCTGCGGCTCGGCCGGGGGGGCACGCGGTTCAGGCTGGGCACCCGCCGGTGGGGCGATCTGGAACTCGAGACGCCTCTGCCCGGAGCGCATCAGGCCACCAACGCCGCGCTGGCCATACGTGCGCTCGAACTCGTCGAGCACCCGCCCCGGCCCGACGCCGTGCGCCAGGGCGTCGCCGGAGTGCAGTGGCCCGGCCGGGGCCAGATGCACCGGATCGGCGACCGCCTCTTCGTATTCGACGTCGCGCACAACCGCGCTGCCGTCGCCGCGCTCGTCCGTACTCTGGCCGACCTCGCGCCCCCCCGTCCGCTGGTGGTTCTCGCCGGAATACTCGGGGACAAGGACTGGTCGCGCATGCTGCCGCCCCTGGTCGACCTGGCGGATCGCGTCGTCTTCACGATCCCCGGTTCGGCGCCCCGGGAAAGGCTCTGGAATCCGCGCGCGGTGGCCAGGGTCGTGCGCGGCGGCGTCCCCATCGAGATCGAAGAGGAGCTGGCCCTTGCGGTAAGGCGGGCGGAGACGCTTTCCAGCGGCGGTACCGTGGTCGTCACCGGTTCGTGTCATACCGTGGGCGACGTCCTGGAGGTGCTCGGGGTCGATCCCTTTGCCGAGAGAGGCGACCATGAGGAACGTCGGTCGCCGTACGTCCAGGATTGAATTCCCGACCCCGCCGATTAGATTCGCAACCCATGCCCCCCCAGTCCTTCTCCCGGCTTCCCGGCTTCCGCGATTTCGTACCCGGCGAGCTCGCGCTTCGCAACCATGTCTTCGAGACGTGGCGCCGGGTGGCCACGCGGTACGGCTTTCACGAGTACGATGGCCCGCCGCTGGAGCCCCTGGGACTCTATGTCGAGAAGAGTGGAGCGGAGATCGTCGGGCAGCTCTACAACTTCGACGACAAGGGTGGACGCCGGGTGGCGCTCCGTCCCGAAATGACGCCGACGCTGGCCAGGATTCTCGCCGAGCGCAGCCGCGGGATGCCCAAGCCGATTCGCTGGTTCTCGCTGCCCCAGCTCTTCCGGTACGAGCGCAGCCAGCGCGGACGCCTGAGAGAGCACTTCCAGCTCAACGTGGACATCGTGGGAGAGAGCGGGGTGGCCGCGGACGCCGAGGTCCTGGCCGTGGCTGTGGACGCGGTGCGTGGTCTCGGGCTGGGAGAGGACGACTTCGTGGCCCGGGTGAACGACAGGCGACTTGTCACCCGCGTTCTGACAGCCGTCGGTGTTGCGGCCGACCGGCATGCGGACTGCCTCGCGGTCATCGACAAGGCAGGCCGTGCCGGACCCGATGCGACGGGAGCGAGCCTGCGGGCGCTGGGGCTGGACGCGGGTGCCGGGGACACGCTCGGCAGCCTGATCGCGGACGGTACGTGGGAGCACATGAAGCAAAGGTTCGCGGATGTGCCCGCGGTACTCGAGGCCATGCGGCCGCTCGCCGAGCACCGGGCGATCCTCGATGCGATGGGGCTGGGCGGGTACGTGCAGTTCGATTTCACGGTGGTGCGGGGCCTGGCCTACTACACGGGTATCGTCTTCGAGCTGTTCGACCGCGCCGGGGAGCTTCGCGCGATCTGCGGAGGCGGGCGCTACGACCGGCTCCTGGAACTGGTCGGCGGCGAGCCGCTGCCGGCGGTCGGATTCGGTATGGGCGATGTGGTGCTCACCGAGCTGTTGCGCGACCGCGCCCTCGTGCCGGCCGAAGCCCCGGCCTGCGATTGCTACATCGTTTGGGTGGGAGACGAGGAACGCACGCTGGGGATGTCCGTCGGCCACCGGCTGAGGGAGTCCGGGTGCCGGGTGATGTATTCGCTGCGGTCGCAGGGACTGGGAAAGCAGCTGAAGGCGGCGAATCGCGCGGGCGCGGCATATGCGGTGATCATCGGTCCGGATGAAGCGGCATCCGCCTCGGCGACGGTACGCGACCTGAGGACCGGTGCGCAGGATACGCGCTCCCTCGAGTCGCTGATCGAGCACGGACCCGGGGGAGACCGCGCCACGAGCCTCGGCAGTGGGACAGGCCCGCCTTCGCGGGGCGGCCGCGCCGAACGGAAGGCGACGTGACGCCCCGCGGCAAGCGGCGGCCACGGAACAGGCGCCGGCAGCCATCCCAGGAGGACATGCGCGTGGTGCGGCAGGTGATGAGCCGGGCCATTCGGCGCCTCAACCTTCTCGAGGCGATCCTGCTCGCGGCCGCGGCGGTCGCTGCCGTCGCCGGAGGCTGGCTCGCCGCGTACCTGGGTCGCGGCGCGTTCGGGTGGCCGTTTCGGACGACGTGGCTGGCCGCGGCGGTCCTTCTTTTCGGCGTTCCAGGGGTGTTGGCATGGACGATGGACCGGCGGCAGCGGTCCAGCGGGCAAAAACAGGGGAAAACCGGCGACGATTCGCCCGGAGGTGGCGGAGGCATATGAAGAAACGTCAAAAAGGGAAGGGACTTACGCCCCGGGCCGAGGATTTCAGCGCCTGGTACAACGAAGTGGTCCAACAGGCCGAGCTGGCCGACTACTCCCCGGTGCGCGGAAGCATGGTCATCAGGCCCTGGGGCTACGGCATCTGGGAGAAAATGCAGCGCGCCCTGGACGACATGTTCAAGGCGACGGGACACCAGAACGCGTACTTCCCCCTCCTCATTCCGATGAGCTTCATCGAGCGCGAGAAGGAGCACGTCGAGGGTTTCAAGCCGGAATTGGCGGTGGTGACACATGCCGGTGGCAAGGAACTGGACGAGGCCTACGTGATACGCCCGACGTCCGAGACCATCATCTACTCGATGTACGCGAAGTGGGTCCAGAGCTACCGCGACCTGCCGGTCCTGCTCAACCAGTGGGCGAACGTAATGCGCTGGGAGCTCCGGACCCGGCTCTTTCTGCGCACCGCCGAGTTCCTGTGGCAGGAGGGTCACACCGCCCACGCGACCGAGAGCGAAGCCGAAGAGGAGGCCCGCACCATCCTCGGCGTCTACAGGACCTTCATGGAGGACTGGATGGCCATGCCTGCGATTACCGGCCTCAAGTCGGAGGCCGAGAAGTTCGCGGGCGCCGTTCGCAGCTACGCGTGCGAAGCGCTGATGCAGGACGGCAAGGCGCTCCAGGCCGGAACGTCGCACATGTTGGGACAGAACTTCGCGCGCCAGTTCGGACTCACTTTCCAGAGCGAGGAAGGAAGGGAGGAATACGCCTGGAACACCTCCTGGGGCGTCTCCACGCGGCTGGTCGGCGGGCTCGTGATGACCCACGGCGACGACGTGGGCGTGGTTCTTCCCCCGAAGCTGGCGCCCACCCAGGTGGTCGTGCTGCCCATCGGCAGGAGCGACGACCAGTGGGCGGTCGTGGCCGAAAAGGCCCGCCGGATCGAGGCGGAGCTGAACGACCGGGGGATCCGGGCGCTCGCCGACCAGCGGCGGCACCTCTCTCCGGGCGCCAAGTTCTTCGAATGGGAGCGCAAGGGGGTCCCGCTCCGAATCGAGATTGGTCCGCGTGACGTGGAGAGGGGGGAAGTGGTGGTGGTCCGCCGCGTGTCCGGCGAGGGGGAAGCGCGCAAGGAGTCCATGTCCGAAGCCGCAGCGCTCGGTGGCATCGAGAACCGCCTTGCGGCCCTGCAGCGCCGGCTCCTCGACGCGGCGCGTGCCCGCCGGGACGCGGCGACCTACCGGGGCGAGGTCTCGTCGACGGATGAACTGGGGGACCTGTTGAACGAGGGCGCGGGATTCGTATACTCGGGCTGGAGCGGCGACCCCGGGGTCGAGGACAGGGTCAAGAACGAAACGAGGGCGACCATTCGTGTCATTCCGTCGCGCGAGTTCCGCTCCGACACGGCACCGACGAGGTGTGTCGGCGGCGGTGGCGCAAACATGGAGGTGGTGTGGGCACGCGCCTATTGAGTACCGGGCGGCGGCGGCAAGGGCCCCCGGACCGGGCGTCGGCCGACCCGGCGTTTCCGCGCCGTGACGGTGTCCTGCGCTGCGGCGACGTATCACTGGAGGCCCTTGCACATGAATACAGTACACCACTATATGTGTACAACGGCGACCGTATTCTGGAGCGGTTTCACGCGGTACGGGGCGCCTTCGCCCCCATTGACCTGCTGATCGCGTACTCGGTCAAGGCGAATCCGAATCTGGCCGTTCTGCGGCTGCTCGGCGAGGCGGGCGCCGGCGCCGACATCGTAAGCGGAGGAGAGCTGTACCGGACCCTTCGCGCCGGCATCGATCCCGAGCGCGTCGTTTTCGCCGGAGTGGGGAAGACGCGGGACGAGATGCGCTACGCGCTCGAGCAGGGGATCATGGCGTTCCACGTCGAGAGCGCCCAGGAACTCGCCGCGCTCGGCGAAGTGGCACGCGGGGTCGGCGTCATCGCACCCGTCGCGGTACGGGTCAACCCGGACGTGCACAGCCCCACCCACGAATTCACCCGCACCGGTCACGCGTCCGCCAAGTTCGGCGTGTCTCCGGACGAGGCGGTGCTCCTGTACGCCGCCATCGTGGAGCACCCCGGACTGAGCCCGGTCGGCGTCGATGTGCATATCGGGTCCCAGATCCGCGAACCGGGCCCCTTCCTGGCCGCGCTTGACGTCGTGCTCGGCGTGGCCGACCGGGTTCGAAGGGCCTGTGGCGCGGACCTCCGCTACGCTGACCTCGGCGGCGGTTTCGGAATTGCCGATGGCGAGGCCGGCGCGCTCGACATACACGCGCTTGCCGAGGGGGTGGCGGACCGCCTCGAAGGCCGTTCGCTCTCGCTGGTCCTGGAACCGGGGCGCTTTCTCGTCGGTGACGCCGGCGCGCTGCTGGCGCGCGTGCTCTATGTCAAGCGAAGCGGCGGCAAGACCTTCGTGATCACGGACGCGGGCATGACCGAGCTGATCCGCCCGAGCCACTACGGCGGGGTCCACGCGATCTCGCTTGTGTGCGACGGTGACAAGGGCGCCGTCGAGCGCGTGGACATCGTGGGTCCCGTGTGTGAGCAGGGCGACTTTCTCGCCCGGGACCGGCGCCTGCCGGTTCCACCCCCCGGCGCGCTCCTCTGCGTGCGCCAGGCAGGCGCCTACGGCTTCACCATGGCCTCCAACTACAACTCGCGGCCCCGTCCCGCCGAAGTCCTCGTACACGGCGGACACGCCACGCTGGCGCGCCGCCGCGAGGAATACGGCGACCTCGTCCGGGGCGAGCACGATGACTGATCCGACGGGCGCCCCATCCGGCGCGGCACGGGCCGCCGGCGACCCCGGCGCCCCCCTCCACGACCGCATCCTGGTCGTCGACTACGGCTCCCAGTTCACGCAACTCATCGCGCGCCGCATCCGCGAATCCGGCGTCTACTGCGAGATCCACCCCCCCACGCGGCCCATCGACTGGGTCCGCTCGTGGTCACCGCAGGGCATCGTGCTTTCGGGCGGACCGTCGTCGGTGTACGGGGACGATGTGCCCGGCCTCGACCCCGGCCTCCTCGGCCTGGGGGTCCCGGTCCTGGGCATCTGCTACGGCATGCAGCTCATCGCGGACCACGAGGGTGGCACGGTTGTTCCCGGCAAGCGCGAGTACGGCCGCGCCAGCCTGCGCGTATCGACCCGCGATGGCGGGCCCACCGGGGCCGCCGCCGATCTCTTCCACGGCTTCGACCCCGCCGCCGACGTCACGGTGTGGTGCTCGCACGGCGACCACGTCGACGAACCCCCGCCCGGCTTCGAGACCCTGGCGGCCACCGCCGACCTGCCCGTCGCGGCCTTCCGCGCCCGCTCGCGTCCGCTGTACGGCGTCCAGTTCCACCCCGAAGTCGCGCACACGCCGCGCGGCCAGGAGATCGTCAGCAACTTCCTCTTCCGGATCTGCGGCTGTTCGGGCGACTGGACGGCCGGCGCGTTCGTCACCGAATCGGTTGACCGCATCCGTGCGCTGGCGGGCGCCGAGCAGGTGGTGTGCGGTCTCTCGGGCGGCGTGGACTCCTCGGTGGCCGCCGCCCTGGTGCACAGGGCCGTGGGCGACCGGTTGACCTGCATCTTCGTCGATACCGGGATGATGCGGCTCAACGAGCGCAGGAACGTCGAGCGCACCTTCCGCGAACACATGGGGATCCGCCTGGTGGTGGTGGAGGCCGCGCGGGAATTCCTGGAGCCCCTGGAAGGGATTGTCGAGCCCGAGCGCAAGCGCAGGATCATCGGCGAGACCTTCATCCGCGTATTCGAGCGCACCACCCGCGAGCTGGGCTCCAATGCGCGCTTCCTCGTGCAGGGTACCCTGTACCCCGACGTGATCGAGTCGCTGGCCGTGCGCGGCCCGTCCGACACGATCAAGACCCACCACAACGTCGGCGGGCTCCCCGACGACATGCCCTTCGAGCTCATCGAGCCCCTGCGCGAGCTCTTCAAGGACGAGGTGCGCGGAGTGGGGCGCACCCTGGGGCTCGACGAAGCATTCATCCGCCGCCATCCGTTCCCCGGCCCCGGGCTGGGCATCCGGGTGATCGGCGCGGTGACCGAGGAGCGGCTCGACGTGCTGCGGCGCACGGACGCGATCTACCTCGACGAAATCGAGGCCGCGGGCATCTACGACGACATCTGGCAGGCCTTTGCGGTGCTTCTCCCCGTCCGCTCGGTGGGCGTCATGGGGGACACCCGCACGTACGAAAATGTCGTGGCGTTGCGCGCGGTGACGTCACGAGACGGCATGACCGCGGACTGGTATCCCTTCGAGCCCGATTTCCTCGGCCGGGTGTCGACCCGGATCATCAACGAGGTCGCGGGGGTCAACCGCGTGACCTACGACATCAGCTCAAAGCCGCCCGCGACCATCGAGTGGGAGTAGGGCCCGGGCCTACCCCACGGAGTCGGGACGGCTGCTCAGTTCCACCATCCGATTCTCGACGGCGGTCCACACCCCCTCCATGAAGGTCACGTTGTCGCCGTAGCGCTCGGCGAAGTCCAGAAGGTCCTCCTCGGTCACTCCGTGGGCCGCCAGCACCGAGTCCCGTTTCGCCTCCGTAATGACCGCGTCGGCCGCGCGCAGTTCCGCCGTGCGCAGGCCGACGTAGACGTCCACGAACTGCTGCCAGGTCATGACCTCCTCGGGCGCCGTCCCGCAGCCGGCCGCGAGCACAACGGCGGCCGACGCGAGACAGGCGCGCACGCCCGCGCGCAGGCTCCGCCGCTGCCGGATCCGGACGCCCCGGCGGTGTGCCGGCGTCACGCTGCGTCCCTCCGGTTCGCGACGCGCCACAGCATCCAGCACAGTCCGGCGAATACCAGCGTCCCGACGAGCGCGGAGCTTCCGGTGAACCACTCCGACCAGCCGTGCCCCACGTGCCAGATGGACGCGGGATCGGCGTGGCCGGTGCGGTTGGCCACCGCAAAGATCACGGCGCCGATCAGAACGCCCACCAGCGCCGCGCCGGCGATCAGCCCGGAGGCGAAGAGCACGCCCCGCTCGCGGTGCTCGGCCAGGACGTTTTCGCCGTCCCCGGTCTCGCCCGCGTCACGGTACTTGCGGTTGAGCGCCCAGCGCATCAGACCGCCGACGAAGATCGGGGTCATCAGCGACACCGGCAGGTAGACTCCCACCGCCAGGGCGAGCGACGGCAGCTTGAAGACGAACTCGGCGACCGCCGCGATCAGAATCCCCAGCAGCACGAAGCCCCAGGGCAGGGACGCGTTCAGCACGCCGTCGATCACCAGGCTCATGAGCGTGGCCTGGGGAGCGGGCAGTCCGTCCACCGTGCCGATCCCGTAGGACTCGTTGAGCACGACCAGCACCCCGCCCATCACCGCCGCGCTGGCGAGCACGCCCAGCATCTCGCCCACCTGCATGCGCCTGGGCGTGGCGCCGACCAGGAATCCGGTCTTGAGGTCCTGGGACGTGTCGCCCGCGACCGCCGCCGAGATGCACACCACCGCGCCCACGGCCAGAACGGCCACCTTGGCCGCTCCGCTGCCGTCGTTCAGCCCGAGGGCCACGAAGATCAGCGACGTCAGGATCAGCGCGGCGATGGTCATCCCCGAAACCGGATTCGACGACGAGCCGATGAGTCCCACGATCCGGCTCGACACGGTCACGAAGAAGAAGCTGAAGATCACGATCAGAACCGCGGCCAGCAGTCCCACCGGCACGCCCGGCCAGAGCCACAGCGCAACCGCCAGCAGCGCGGCGACGGTCATCACCATCTTCAGCGGCAGATCCTGCTGCGTGCGCGGCAGGTTGCTTCCCGCGCCGGCTCCCACCTGCCCCAGGCCCAGCCGGAAGGACTCGACGATGGTGGGCAGCGACTTGAGGAGCGTCACGATGCCGGCGAATCCCACGGCCCCGGCGCCGACGTAGCGGATGTAGTTGTTCCAGATATCGCCGGATCCCAGCGTCGACATGGGGTCGCTCGCCGGGTACACGACGCTGTCGCCGCCCCAGAGGTTGATCGCCGGGATCAGCACGAGCCAGGCGAGGGCGCTGCCCCCGAACATGATCGCCGCGATGCGCGGCCCTATGATGAACCCGACGCCGAGCAGTTCCGGAGTGAAGTCGCCGCCGATCTCGGCCTTCGCGGGGAGCGGCTGGCTCGGGGACTCGTTCCAGAGCGCGAGGCCGCTCCGGTTCGCGAGCGCCTGGTAGAGGGCGCCGACGCCCAGGCCGGAGAACAGAAGGCGCGCCTTGCCGCCGCCCGCGGCCCCGGCCACCTGCACCTCGGCGCACGCGGTGCCCTCGGGGTAGGGCAGCTTGCCGTGCTCGCGCGAGATCAGGTAGCGCCTCAGCGGAATCATGAAGAGTACGCCGAGCAGACCCCCGATCGCGGCGATCACCGTGATCTGGACGAGGTCCACCACGATCGTCGGATCCGACCGCTGCCAAATGAAGAGCGCGGGAAGCGTGAAGATCACCCCGGCCGCCACCGATTCGCCCGCCGACCCGATGGTCTGAACGAGGTTGGTCTCGAGGATCGTGCCGCGCCGGATCGCGCGGAAGATGGCCACGGCCATGACCGCCGCCGGGATCGACGCGCTCACCGTCAGCCCCACCCTCAGCCCCAGATACGCATTGGCGGCGCCGAAGACGACGGCCAGGAGGAGCCCGATGAGGACCGCCTTGACCGTGAGTTCGGCAAGGGACTGTTCGGGCGGCACGAACGGGCGGTATTCGTCGCCGGGAACGACTTCGTACGCCTCGGGCGGCAGGCCCTTGCGCGCGGGAGGGTCGACCGATGCCATGACGGGTCCTCGGATCTGGGGTTGTCGATGCGCCCGGGTTCTGGCCCGGATCTTCCCTGTAGTTAAGGGGGAGGCGGGCCCGGTCGGACCGAATGACTGCCATTTTGGCAGGTCGGTCTGCCGATTTGGCCGACCTGGGCGGGTTCGCCTACCCGAACGCTGCCAAAATGGCAACGTTTCCGACCGATTTGCAACAGGAGTCAGCAGATGTTGAACGCGGACCGAATGACGCTGAAGGCCGCCGAAGCCATATCGGCGGCCGCCCGCGAGGCGCGTCGCCGGGAGCATCCGCAGATCGAGGGCGTTCACCTGCTCAGGGCGCTGCTCGGGCAGGAGGACGGCATCGTGGCGCCGGTGCTGCGTAAGATGGAGGTCTCGCCCGAGAAGGTTGCCGGGGACGTCGAGGCCGAGCTGGAGCGGCGTGCGCGCGTGAGCGGCGGGTCGGCGCCCGGCCCGTCCCGCTACCTGCGTGCGGCGCTGGATGCCGCGGAAGAGGCGGCCCGCAAACTCGCCGACGCGTATGTCTCGACCGAGCACCTGCTCGTGGGTCTCGCCGGACGGAAGAGCGACGCGGGCCGGATCCTGAGGGACAACGGCGTTACCGGCGAGAGGCTCGATGCCGCGCTGGAGGCGATCCGCGGCTCCCACCGCGTTACCGACCAGAACCCGGAGGACAAGTTCCAGGCGCTCAAGCGCTACTCCCACGACCTCACCGAGCGCGCCCGCAGGGGCAAACTCGATCCGGTCATCGGGCGGAACGACGAGATCCGCCGCGTGATGAAGGTTCTCGCCCGCCGTACCAAGAACAATCCCGTGCTCATCGGCGAGCCGGGTGTGGGGAAGACGGCCATCGCCGAGGGTCTGGCGCAGCGGATCGTGGCCGGGGACGTGCCGGCTTCGCTGAACGGCAAGAAGCTGGTGTCGCTGGACATCTCCGCCATGCTGGCGGGCGCCAGGTACCGCGGCGACTTCGAGGAGCGCATGAAAGCGGTGCTCAAGGAGGTGACCGAGGCGGACGGCCGCTACGTGCTGTTCATCGACGAGATCCACACGATCGTCGGAGCGGGGGCCGCGGAGGGCGCCGTGGACGCGGGGAACATGCTCAAGCCCGCCCTTGCGCGGGGAGACCTGCGCGTCGTGGGCGCCACGACCCTCGGAGAGTACCGCAAGCACGTCGAGAAGGACCCCGCGCTGGAGCGCCGCTTCCAGCCCGTCTACGTGGCTCCGCCGTCGGTTGCGGACACGATCGCGATCCTCCGGGGCCTGAAGGAGCGCTACGAGGTTCACCACGGGGTGCGCATCACTGACGACTCGCTGATCACGGCCGCCAGATTATCGGACCGGTACGTGGGAGGGCGCTTTCTCCCGGACAAGGCCATCGACCTGATGGACGAGGCGGGGAGCCGGCTGCGCATCGAGATCGATTCCCTCCCTCAGGAGATCGACGAAGTGGAGCGGCGCATCATTCAGCTGGAGATCGAACGGAAGGCGATGGCCCACGAAGACGACGCGGGCGCGCGGGAGCGGCTGGGCGGAATCGAGGCCGAGCTGTCCGAACTCCGCGAATCCAGCCAGACCATGAAGGCCGCGTGGCAGGCCGAGAAGATCCAGATCGCGCGGATTCAGGAACTCAAGGAGCGGGTGGACCGCCTGCGCACGGAAGCGGAGCAAGCCACGCGCCGGGGCGAGCTGGAGCGGGCGGCCGAGATCCATTACGCCGAGATTCCGCGGGCCCGTGCGGACATCGGGAAGGCCGAGGAGCGGCTCGCCGGCCTCCAGACTCAGGGCAAGTTCCTCAGGGAGGAGGTGACCCCGGACGATATCGCCGAGGTCGTGGCCGAGTGGACCGGGATTCCCGTGACCAGGCTGCTGGCTTCGGAGCGCAGGCGGCTGGCGCGCCTGGAGGAGCTGCTGGCGAAGCGCGTTGTCGGCCAGGACCCGGCGCTGGGCGCGGTGTCGCGCGCCGTTCGGCGGGCCCGTGCGGGCATCCAGGATCCCGACCGGCCGATCGGGTCGTTCCTGTTCCTGGGGCCGACCGGGGTGGGCAAGACCGAGACCGCGCGCGCACTGGCCGAGTTTCTCTTCGACGATGAGCGCGCCATGGTGCGCCTCGACATGTCCGAGTACATGGAGTCGCACTCCGTGTCGCGGCTGGTGGGCGCGCCGCCCGGGTATGTCGGGTACGACGAGGGCGGACAGCTTACCGAGGCGGTCCGCCGGCGCCCGCACGCGGTCGTGCTGTTCGACGAGGTCGAGAAGGCGCATCCCAAGGTCTTCAACGCCTTCCTGCAGATTCTCGACGACGGCCGCCTCACCGATGGCCAGGGACGGACGGTGGATTTCCGCAACACGGTCATCATCATGACCTCCAATATCGCCGGCGCCGCGATACTGGCGCATTCGGAGGGTGGGGAATGGAGTGGAGTGGAGGAGATGGTGAAGGGGCGTCTCGGAGAGCATTTCCGCCCGGAGTTTCTTAATAGAATAGATGATGTTGTTGTATTCAAGCCGCTGTCACGTAGCGACTTGACATCTATCGTCGAGATCCAGCTTGACCGCGTTGCCGCGTTGGCAAGCCAGCAGGACGTGACCCTGACGGTGGGGGACGGCGCGAAGGAGATCATCACCGGGGAGGGGTACGACCCGGCGTTCGGGGCGCGGCCGCTGAAGCGCGCGATTCAGCGCCTTGTGCAGGATCCTCTGGCGATGGCGATTCTGGAGGGCGACGTGGTGCCGGGCGGCGCCGTGCGGCTGGAGCGGGGTGCGGGCGGCGGTCTCGTATTCGCCGCGGCGGAAGAGGCGGCGGGTTGAGCACGGGGACGGGCGGACGTCGCCGGCGGCGTGGGAGGTTCGTGCACGCCATGGTCCTTCCGCGGTTCCTGCTGGCGGCGGTGGCCGGGTGCGGGGGCACCCCCGGGCAGGTCGTGCCTGCGCCCCCTCCGGAGCCTGCGCAGGCGGTGGAGATGTTCCTCGAGGCCGCAGGCCGCAGGGATCACACGGCGATGGCCCGCCTCTTCGGGACCGTGGACGGGCCGATTGGCGATCGCGGCGGCACCCTCGGCTGCGCGTTCCGAAAGGCCGGCTCGTGGATCCGGCTGGGCGAGCGGTGCCTCGAAGAGCGCGAAGTAGAGCTGCGCATGGACGTGATCGCCGGCATCCTGCGGCACGACGCCTACCGCGTGCGGTCCGAGGAGGCCGTGGCGGGACGTGGACGGGCCGCGATTCGCGTGGGTGTGGATCTCGAGCGGGGAGGGCGGGGTGCGGTCGAGGTTCCGTTCGTGGTGGTTCGGACGAAGGGCGGAGCATGGCTGGTCGAGGAGGTGGAGCTGCACCGCGTGGTGGGGTGAGGCCGGCGGCGGCGAAGTCCGTCCGGATGGCCGATTCCTAGTGTCGCTCGACGAGTTCCACCAGCAGCCCGCCCGTCGACCTGGGATGCACGAACGCGATCCGGTGGCCGCCGGCACCCGTCATCGGCGCGGCGGAGGTGAACTCGCAGCCTTCGGCCGCCAGGGCCGTCATGGCCGCGCCGACATCCCCGACCCGGTAGGCGACGTGGTGCAGACCCGGGCCCCGCCGGTCGATGAACCGAGCGACCCCGCTGCTCCCGTCCAGCGGCCGAATCAATTCCACGCGTCCCACGAAACACACTTCGACCCCCTGCGCCTCAACACGCTCCGGGGGGCTGGCCGTCGACCCCGTCAATCGCTCCAGCAGGGGAAGGGTATCGGCGAACGAACGGACGGCGATCGCCACATGGTCGAGCGGAAGTCCGGTGAGGTGGCTGTCCATCGGGACATCATGCCTGTGCGCCGCTGCCAGGGGCAAGCGGGCCCCCCATTGGGCTTCCCGGCCGTGTGTGAACATATTTCCCGGGATGATCGTCCGTCTTCTCTGTCTCACGGCGCTGGCCGTCGCCGCACCCCAGCGCCTCCACGCCCAGGATGCGCCCGCCGTGCGCCCGGAGTCGCCGGGGGACGGAGCGGTCTTCCGGGACTGCGCCGTGTGTCCCGTCATGGCGCGGGTGCCGGCCGGCGCCTACCTGATGGGATCCCCGGATTCGGAGCCCGGCCGCTACCGGGACGAAGGGCCCCAGAGGGTCGTGCTGGTCGCGGCGTTTGCGGCCGGAGTCCACGAAGTCACCTTCGCCGAGTGGGACGCTTGCGTGGAGGCCGGCGGGTGCCTGGAACACCTTCCCGACGACGAGGGCTGGGGACGCGGCGACCGTCCGGTCATCAACGTGAACTGGAACGACGCGCAGGCCTACGCGCACTGGCTTTCCGAGGTGACCGGCCACCGTTACCGGCTGCTCAGCGAGGCGGAGTGGGAGTACGCGGCGCGGGCGGGCACTTCGACGGCGCGTCCCTGGGGCGAAACCGTCACGGATGCCTGCCTGTATGCGAACGGTGACTACGCCTCGCTGCCGTGCGGGGACGGGCACGAGAACACGGCGCCGGCGGGATCATTCAAGCCGAACGCATTCGGTTTGCACGACCTCCTGGGCAATGTCTGGGAGTGGACCGGGGACTGCTGGAACGAGGGGTACGCAGGCGCGCCGGGCGACGGCAGGGCGCGCGAAACCGGCGACTGTTCCGCCCGGGTGCTGCGCGGGGGTTCCTGGTATCATGGCGTCAAGGATCTGCGCGCCGCCTACCGGCTGCGCAGCCCCTTCCTCGACCGCAGCCTGATCGTGGGCTTTCGGGTGGCCCGCTCGCTGGACTGAAACGGGAAGTGCGCATGTGGTGGGGGCGGCGGGTCGGCCCAGCCGGTCGCCGGACCAGACGGCGCCGGTTTTTCGTTAGAGTTAAGCGCAGCGAAAACGGCATGCGGCGGACCCCGGCGGAGCGAAGACCGCCCCGGGGGATCGGCGGCCGGAAATAACGTCTTTACGGGGGACTCCGAGAATGGCAGACAACTCCAACCTCGTCACGATCACCGACGACAACTTTGCGGACGAGATCGAGGCTCACGACGGACTCGCGATGGTCGATTTCTGGGCCGAATGGTGCGGACCGTGCAGGATCATTGCGCCGTTCGTCGGGGAACTGGCGGACGAATACGCCGGCCGGGTGCGCGTCGGCAAGCTGGACGTGGACACGAACATGTCCACCTCGATGCGGTTCGGCGTGCGATCCATACCGAGCATCCTCTTCTTCCGCGACGGCGAGCACGTGGACACGATCGTCGGAGCGGTGCCGAAGGCCCAGCTGGAGCAGAAGATCACCGAGCACCTGTAGGGTCCCCGGGGGGTGTCGGACCGCGCACAGGCCGGCAGGGGGCGCGAATCGCGCGGCCGTGCGGGTGTGTCGTCGGGGCGGTTTTTCATCGTGGCGACGCCCATCGGCAATCTCGCCGACCTGACCGGACGCGCCCGCGAGGCCCTTGCCGCGGCCGATCACATCCTCGCCGAGGACACGCGGCGGGCCCGGACGCTGCTCACCCACATCGGGGTGGCCGCGCATCCGGTGTCCCTCCATGCCCACAACGAGGCGAGCCGGATCGCCCGGGTGGCGGACTGGCTGGCTCGCGGCGACGATGTCGCGCTGGTCTCGGACGCGGGAACACCGCTGCTTTCCGACCCCGGCGAACGCCTGCTCGGCGCCGTCGTCGAGGGTGGGCACCCGGTCGTCCCGGTCCCGGGACCCTCGGCGGTGCTCGCGGCACTGGTCGCTTCGGGACTACCTTGTGTCCCGTTCACGTTTGTGGGATTCCTGCCGCGCAAGGCGGGCAAGCGGGCCCGCGCTCTGGAACGGATCATCGATGCAGAAGACACGACCGTGCTGTTCGAGTCCCCCGCGCGGCTCCTTCGGCTTCTCGAGGAGTTGGCCGCGCTCGTGGGCGGTGCCCGGCGTCGGATCGCGGTGTGCCGGGAAATGACCAAGGTGCACGAGGAGATCTTACGGGGCACCCCGCCGGAGGCCGTCCGGCATTACCGCGAGCATCCACCCCGCGGAGAGGTGACGGTCGTGGTCGAGGGACGATCGGAGGTGCGCGAACCGGACGCCGCCGAGATCGAGGCCCTGGCCGTCGCTGCCCTGGCGGACGGACTGTCTCCGAGCGCTGCGGCGCGGAGGGTGGCCGCGCGCGGTGGTATTCGGCGGGGTGCGGCCTACGACGCCGTGATGCGGGTCAGGAAGGCCGGCGGTGTCGACGAGTCGAACGGCGTCGGGGGCGGTGGATGAAGAAGTGTGGCATGCCCCACCGGCTTGGGCACGGCGTTTTCGGGGCCGGGGCGATGGTGGTGGCGCTGGCAGTGCACGTGACCGGTGCGTTCGCGCAGGGTGTGGGGCCCGTCACGATCGGCCGCCTTCAATACGACGGCGGGGGGGACTGGTACGCAAACCCGTCGTCGCTGCCCAACCTGCTCGCGGCGGTGCGTGAGCGGACCGGGATCGCCACGTCAGAACGTGAAGTCCCCGTCCGGCCATCCGATCCTTCGCTGCGCGACTTCCCCTTCCTCTACATGACGGGCCACGGGAACGTCCGCTTTTCGGACGACGAGCGCCTCGCCCTGCGCCGCTACCTCCTCGCCGGGGGCTTCCTGCACGCGGACGACAACTACGGCATGGACGAGTCCTTCCGTCGCGAGATGGCGCGGATCTTCCCGGAGAAGGAGCTGATCGAACTCCCCACGGATCACCCGGTCTTCCACTCCCTCTACGAATTTCCAGACGGATTGCCCAAGATTCATGAGCACGATGGCGCACCGCCCCAGGCCTTCGGGATCTTTCATCAGGGCAGGCTCATCGTCATATACACCTATGAGACCGATCTGGGAGACGGCTGGGAGGACCCGGACGTCCATGAGGATCTGCCCGAGATCAGGGAGGACGCCCTGCGCATGGGAGTGAACATCTTCGTCTTCGCGATGGCGCAGGGAGTACGGACTTCGTGACGGCCAGGGAACGGAAAGCGATGCGCGCGGCGGGCGTCCGGATCGGGGCGGCCGTGGAAGGCGTCCGTGCATACCTGTCCCGCTCCCTGGGGCTCATGGTGGCGGGGTGGTGCGGCGCCCTGGCCCTGGCGGTGCTGATCCTGGCGGCGGCGTTGGCCGGAGACGGAGGCTGGAGCGCGGGCAGCCCTGTCCCCCTGGTGCTCGCGCTGCTGGTGCTGGCCGTGATCCCGGGCGGCATCTGGCGTTGGCGCCGGCTTGGCGGGCACTGGTGCGCCGAGCACCGGATCACGCGCTCGATGGACCGGATCGCCGGGCTGGAGGAGGGTGCCGTCCTCGGTGGCCTGGAGCTGTCCCGGAAGGCGCCGCCCGGCACGTCCCCCGGTCTGCGCGCGCTGGCCCTGCGAAGGGTCGGCCGGAGGCTTTCCGGAGACCCGAAGAACCTCTCGGGCGGGCTTGGCGAGCAGGTGAAGGGACGAGCGCGGCGGGGCGCGATCGCGTTCGCGGTCGCGTTTCCGGCGGCGGTGCTCGTCATGGGCGCGGCGCCGTCGCGCACCTTCAGCGCCTGGGATGGTCTTCTGAACCCCCTCGCGGTGCTGGCGGCGCCCGTTCTTCCCCCGGTCGACCTTGAGCCCGGCACGGTCGAAGTCGCCCGGGGCGCCGTCGTCGCGGTCACGGCACACGCGCCGCTGCGCGACAGCGTCGTGCTGCGCTGGGACGTGACGGGGCAGGTCACGCGGTCCCGCGTGATTGCGCTGGCCGAAGGGACCGGCACCGCATCCCTTCCTCCGGTCAACGCCGAGGTCCGCTACTGGATCGAAGCGCCGGACGGCGCGCGTACCGGAGTACACGTCCTGACTCCGGTCGACCCCCTATTCGTGAGCAGCTTCTCGCTCGAAGTCACCCATCCGCCCCACACCGGCCTGCCTCCTGGCGAATACCGCGACGAGATGCCGGCGCTTGCCGTTCCAGAGGGCACACACCTGCGGGTGCGCGGCGAGGGCAGCCGGGTCATTGGCACGGCGACGCTCAGGGACAATCAGCAGCGCCCGGCGGTGTCGCTCGACGTAAGCGGGACCCGCTTCGAAGCCGGATGGTTCCCGCAGCGCACGGGCACCTATACGTGGCACTTCACCGATGCCGCGGGCGGGGAAGCGGCCTCGGCTCCCGAGCCGCTGGTGCTGGAGGTGATCCCCGACCGGTCGCCCGAGGTCGCGATCGTCTTCCCCGGCCGTGACACGATCATGCCGGTGAACCTGCGCCAGCCACTGGTCGTGCACACCCGGGACGACTATGGCATCGAGCGGCTGGAGCTCGTTGTGCAGCGGATCAGCTCCTTCGGCGAGGCGGGCGAGCCCGTGGTGCACGCGGTCGAGCTGGGCGGTTCGGCGGGCGCCATCGTGCGCCCCGTACTGGACCTCTCGGGCTGGACGCTCTCGCCCGGCGACACGATCCTGTATCGTGCGAGGGTGATCGACAACCATCCGGCACGTCACGCGAGCGAGAGCGCCGAATACCGCCTCTGGATGGGGGGCATCGCGGAGTTGGAGCGCGCCGCCCAGGAAGAGCTGGAAAGGACGGCCGACGGCGTAGAGGAGCTGGCCGACGAAGCGCGTCGGGCCGAGGAGGAGGCCCGCGAGCTCCAGCAGCGCAATGAGCGCGAGAACGAAGCGTCCGGTGGCCGCAGGAGCAGCCAGTCGGATTTCGCGGAGCGTGAGGAAATCGCCCAGGCGCTCGAACGCCAGGACGAAATGATGCAGGCGGTCGATTCGCTGCAGCGCGAACTGGCCGAGCTGCGCGATGCCCTGAAGGATGCCGGTCTGGCCGATCCGGAGCTGGATGACGGGCTCGAGGAGCTCGAGAATCTGCTGGAGGATGCGACGCCGGAGGATCGCGACGAGCTGGACGAGCTGCGCGATCAGCTTGCCGGCATGGACCCCGAGGAATTGCAGGCGGCCCTGGAGGAGATGACGCTGGACCAGGAGCGGCTGCGCGAAAGGCTCGAGGAATCGCTGCGCCAGTTCCGGGAGGCCGCGATCCAGCAGGACTTCCGCGCCACAACGCGCGAGGCGCAGGAACTGGCCGAGGAGCAGCAGATCCTGGCGGACGCGATGATGGAGGGTGGCGAGGAGGCGTTGCGGGCTGGCCAGCAGGAGGTTCTGGAAGCCGAGGCCGAGGAGCTTCAGCGCCAGCTGGAAGCGCTGCAACAGCGCCTGCAGGAGGCGGGCGAACAGGGTGCGGGGGCCGGCGTGCAGGAGGCCCGGCACCAGTTGAGCCAGGCGCGGGAGCAGATGCGGCAGGCGGCTCAGATGGCAAGCCAGGGACAGCAGCAGCAGGCCGGCCAGCAGGCCGGTCAGGCGGCCGGCGACCTGTCCGAGGTCTCGCAGCAGCTGAATCAGGCGCAGATGCAGATGCAGCAGGAGCTGATGAACGCCATCCGCACCGCATTGGGCCAGACGGCCGCCGATGCCCTGGCGCTGGCGCGCACACAGTCCGAGTTGCGTGGCCGGATGCAAGGCGCCAATGCCGGCGAACTCGCCGCGCTTCGGGCCGATGAGGCGGCGATGGCGCAGGGCATCCGCAACCTTGCCGAGAACTACGCGGAAGGGACCGAGATGGCCGCCCCGGGGGCACGCGACCTGCTCGCCGCGGTCGGTCAGGCGATGGAGCACCTTGACGGCACGATCGGGGCCATGGAGAACCCGCGTGCGCGGGGTCCGTCGCCGGCGGTCGAGGCCGAGGCCGTGGTGCGCAGCCTCAACGAGGTCGCCCGGCTTGCGATGACCTCGGGCCAGCAGCAGGGACAGGCGCAGGCCTCGGCGTCGGGCTCGGAGCAGATGATGCAGCAGATGCAGCAGCTCGCGCAGCAGCAGGGCGAGATCATGCAGGACGCGGCCTCGCTGACCCCGATGCGCCTCGGCCAGGAGACGATGGCGGAGCAGATGGAGGAGATGGCGGACCGGCAGGAAGAGGTCGCCGAAGAGCTGGGCGAGATGTCGGAGGAGGGCTCCGAGGAGGGTGACCCGCTCGGCGATCTGTCCGCCTTTGCCGAAGAGGCCGAACGGCTCGCCGAGGCGCTGGCCCAGGGCCGCCTGGACCCCGAGGTCCTGCGTCGCCAGGAGCGGCTGTTCCACCGTCTGCTCGACGCCGGCCGGACGCTTGAGCGGGACGAGGAGTCCGAGGAGCGCGAGTCCGAGGAGGCCGGGGCGTTCGAACGGACGGGTGTGAGCGCCCTGAGCGCGGACGACATGGATGCCTTGCGCTTCGACCTGCCCGGTGCGGCGGTGCTGCGAGCGCTTCCGCCCGCCCAGCGGGCGTTGGTGATCCGCTACTTCGAGAGGATCAACCGTCGATGATGCGCCTGGCGGTCGTCCTGTGTCTTGCCGCCGGTTCCGTACCGGCCGCGGCGGAGGTCCTGGCGGGTCAGTCGCGGTACGATCCGCGTGTCGAGAACCGCATGCTGCGCCGCGCCACTACACAGGAAGCGCGGGGCGAACTGGTCGCGGCCGAGGCGACGCTTCGGGAGTTGCTGCGTCTGCACCCCGCTTCTTCGGCGGGGGTCTTTGCGTTGGAGCGAGTCCTGCGGAACGCGGACCGGCACGAGGAAGTGCTGCCGGTCGCCGATGCCTTCCTCGCGGTTGAGCCCGGTACGGCCACGGTGTGGGCGCTCAAGCTGAGCATCCTGGCCGGGACCGGGGCCGAGCGGGCCGTCGACGAGACCGTGCGAAGCTGGATCGATGCCGTTCCGGGGTCACCGGATCCATACCAGGAGGGTGCGCTCGCATACCTCGATCTGCATGGAGCGGACAGGGCCGCGGCGCTGATCGAGGAGGGACTGGAGGTGCTCGGCGACCTGCCGGTCCTGTTGCTCGAACTGGGTGATGCGCACGTCGCCGCCGGTCGCGTTGACGATGCGGCCGCGGCCTGGGCTCGGGCTCTCGGACGGGATCGCGCGAGGAACGGCGATGTGTTCCGGCGCGTCGCCGACCTGGACGCGGGGCGCGACGAGGCGGCCCGTGTCATCGTGGCGGCGGTCCGGGCCGGCCCCGCCACGGTGGCGCGGCTTGAGGCCGGAGCCGAACTGGCCCTGCGGGAGCGCCGGGAGGACGCGGCGCGTGAATTCGCCGCCGCCGCCCGGGAGCGGCTCGATGGACGCGAGGCACGCGGGTTCCTCAACGGCTTCGCACGCAAGGCGGAGGACCTGGACCGGCCGGCCAGCGCGCTTTGGGCCTATCGCCTGCTGCACGCCATGGCGGAGGATGCGGCGGAAGCGCGGGCGACCGACGAACGCATGACGACCGCGGCGCTGGCCGCCGGCGACACCGCGGCCGCTGTCGAGGCGCGACGCAGGATCACCCGGTCATTGGCGGCCGGCTCGTCCGTGCGGCGCACCGCCTGGACGGAGCAGCTGGGGTTGGAGATGGCCGCCAACATGACCGAAGCGGCCGTGGAGGGCCTTGGCGCCTTCCGGGAGGAATTCCCCGAAGCCACCGAGCTGGACGCGCTGTCGGCGGCCCTCGCTTCCCGGCTGCTCGGCAGCGGAATGCGCGCCGAGGCACTCGAGGTGCTCGAGGGCATCGATGGGCCCGGAGCATCCCTGGAGCGTGCCTTCCTGCTCCTGGAAGGCGGCGCGGTGCCGGAAGGCATCGTCGCGCTGCAGGCATCCATCGCCGATCTGGAGCCCGTTCGCGCGACCGAGGTGCTGGAGCTGTCGCTCGCGCTGAGCGAACTTACGCCGGTTGGAGCCGCGCTGGCCGCGCAGGTTGCGATCTCCGGGCACCGGGGACGCCCCGCGGACGGGCTGGAGGCCGTCGCGGCCGGGATCGACGCGGTGCCGCCCTCGGACCGCCCTGCGATTCTCGCGATGGCGGCACACGCAGCCGATCGGTTCGAGAGGCTCGATCTTGCCATCGGCTTCCGACGCCGTCTCGTTGCAGAACACTCCGACGCGCGGGAGTTCCCGGACGCCGCCGTGCGTCTGGCGCGCGCGATCGCCGGGGATCCCGAGGGCCGCGACGAAGCGGTACGCATCCTGGAGACTCTGATTGTCAGCCGCCCGGACAGCCCCGTCGTACCCGGCGCGCGGCGGGAGTTGCGCCGCATACAGAACGGAAGCATGCCATGACCGTCCGCACCCTCTCCATCGCCGGCATGGCGACGATGGCCGCCGCCGCGCTCAGCGCTCTCTCGGCCCAGATGCTCCTTGTCCCCATGGACCGGGGCCAGGCGGATCATCTCAAGGCGTACGGCCTCGCCTATTCGGTGCTGGAGCGCGACGGCCGGGCCGAGTGGCTTCTCAACTTCCAGGGCGGCGCATTCCTGCTGCCCGACACCGACGCCGTCCGGCGCCGCGCCGCGCTCATGGGCGTGACCATCCAGCCCATTGGCGTCGCGGAAGAGGCGCGGATCCGGGGGATCGTGGCGAACTCGAACATGGAGTCGGTCGTCCTTGAGAAGGCGACCAGCATTGCCATCTACACACCGCCGAACAGCGCCCCGTGGGACGACGCGGTGACCATGGCTCTCGACTATGCCGAGATTCCCTACGAGACGGTCTGGGACTACGAAGTACTCCAGGATGGCCTCGAAGACTATGAATGGCTCCACCTCCACCACGAGGACTTCACGGGTCAGTACTCCAAGTTCTACATCGCCTATGCGGGCGCTCCGTGGCTCGAGGACGAGGTCATGCGCAACGAGGAGGCGGCGCGCGCCCTCGGCTTCCCCAACGTCCCGGCGCTGAAGAAGGCGGTCAGCCGCGCCATCCGCGAGTATGTCGACGGCGGCGGTTTCCTCTTCGCCATGTGCTCCGCTCCCGAGACGCTGGAGCTGGCCCTGGCCGCGACCTCCGTGGACATCGCGGCGGCCTATTCGGACGGGACACCACCCGATCCCGACGCCAGTGCGAATGTCGACTGGGGGCAGGCGATGGCCTTTCACGACGCCATGGTCCAGGTGGCTCCGTCGGTCAATGCCTTTTCCGACATCGACGGGCATCAGGTCAACACCGCGTGGAAGAAGGAACTGGGCGCGTTCACCCTGTTCGACTTCTCCGCCAAGTTCGACCCGGTGCCTGCAATGCTGACGCAGAGCCACGAGTCCGTACTCCGCGACTTCTACGGCCTGACCACGTCGTTTGCCATCGATCGTCTGAAGCCGGGCGTGGTCCAGCTGGCCCTGGAGGGGGTCTGGGCCAAGTACATCCATGGGAGTCTGGGTGAAGGCACCTGGACCTACTACGGCGGTCACGACCCGGAGGACCCGGAGCACCAGATCGGAGACCCTCCGACCGATCTCGCGCTCCACCCGAATTCGCCGGGCTACCGGCTGATCCTCAACAACGTCCTGTTCCCCGCCGCCAAGAAGAAGAAGCTCAAGACGTGACGTCCCTTCCCCTTCGGCTCTCGCCGGAGGCCGCCCGGGTGATCCGCGACGAGGTGGCCCGTGCCGGGGGACGGGAAGTCTCCTTTCTCGCCGAAGTGACGCGCGAGCGCGTGATTTCCAACCCGCGAGGCGTTGCGCGCGGCAATCGTTCGGCGGTTCTGGCGGTGGCCCGCGGCGCGCCGGAGGGCGGCGTGATGATCCACAACCATCCGTCCGGTGTGCTGGAGCCCTCGGACGCCGACCTTGCGGTGGCGGCGCGCATCTACGAGGACGGGCTGGGCACGGCGATCGTCACCAATGAAGCCGACCGCATCTATGTGGTCGTGGAGCCGCCGGAGCCCCGCCGCATAGTGCCTCTGGAGGTGGACGGGCTCGCGGAGCTGCTCGCTCCGGCCGGTCCCCTTTCGGCGCTTTCCGGCTATGAGGATCGGCGCGCCCAGCGCGACATGTTGCGCTTCGTCGCCAGGCGCTTCAACGAGGGGGGGACCGGGCTGGTCGAAGCCGGGACGGGCACGGGAAAGTCCCTCGCGTACCTGGTGCCGGCCGTGCGCTGGGCGATGCGCAACGGTGAGCGGGCGATCGTGTCCACCAACACGATCAACCTGCAGGAGCAGCTGGTGGGCAAGGACCTCGACATCGTCGGCGAGCTCCTGGGCGAGAAGATCAGGTGGGCGCTTGTGAAGGGCAGGGGCAACTACATCTCGATCAGGCGCGCCCGCCTCGCGGCCGAGTCCGCGCCGAACCTGTTTCCGGATGACCGCTCCGCCGAACTCCAGACGCTGCTGGATTGGATCGACCAGACGCAGGACGGATCCCGGAGCGACCTTCCCGTCGCTCCCAGCCCGGACCTGTGGGACGAGGTGAGGAGCGAAACCGACGCCTGCCTGCGGGCCAAGTGCCCTCATTTCCAGCAGTGCCACTATCAGCGCGCACGCCGGGCGGGCGCCAGCGCCGACCTCATCGTCGTCAACCATGCGCTATTCTTCTCGGATCTGGCCGTGCGCATCGCCACCGACAACTTCCGCGACGCGGCGGTGCTCCCGTCGTACCGGCGCGTGATCTTCGACGAGGCGCATCACATGGAGGACGCGGCGACCGCGCGTCTCGGCGTCGAGGCCACGCGAACGGGCATGTATCGGGCCCTGTCCCGGCTGGAGCGGCGGGGCAAGGGGATCCTGGCTTCAATCGTGGCGGCTCTGGGGGCGTCCGCCTCGATTCCCGCGCGGCACCTCGCCGCGCGCATCCGCGAGCGCACGAGCCCCCGGGTGCGCGCCGCGCGCGCCGCCCTCAACGCCTTCTTCCGTGTTGTCGAGCCCTGGGCAGCGGCGCGGACGGACAGGGGGAGCTTCCGCCTGGGACGGCCCGGCCGGGCGGGCGAGGCCGCGGGACCCGAACCCACGGCGGACCCGGAGATCGCCGAGGCGCTCGAAAGGACCCTGATCGAGCTGGGCGACCTGGACCGCGAGCTCGACCTCCTGGTCGGCCACCTGGATGGACACGATGAACTGCGGGACGTGCTGGAAGGCCGCATTCTCGACCTGCGTGGGTCCCGGACCCGCCTCGGCAACATCGACCGCGCGTTGCGGCTGTGCCTCCTGCCTGGCGCCGACGGCGGCAACATGGTCCGATGGCTCGAAATGCGCCGCTCCGGGATGCGGGGCATCCGGAACATCTGTTTTTCGACGGCGCCGGTCGAACTGGGTCCGCTGCTCGCCGAACACCTGTTCGACAGGGCGGAGACGGCGGTGCTCACCTCGGCGACCATGGCGACGGCCGGCGACTTCGGCTACCTGAAGCAGCGGCTCGGCCTGGCCGGCCCCGCGACGCAGGCCCTCTCGGACGCCCGGCCGGCCGATACGGGCGTCGCCGAGGGGGTTTTTGCGTCCCCTTTCGACCATGCCGCGCAGAGCCTGCTCGCCATTCCCTCCGATCTTCCTGGCCGCGGGAGCCGCGGTGGCGGCAGAGGCCGCGGGGGCCGCGACGGAGCGGCGGCCCATCACGAGGCCACGTCGGACGTGGTGCGTGATGTTGCGACGATCACGGGGGGCGGCCTCTTCGTCCTCTTCACCTCGTACGCCGCGTTGCGGGCGGTGGCCGAGCATCTGCGTGCAAGCGGCGCGGAGGGGAGCTGGCCGCTACTGGTGCAGGGCGAAACGGACCGCACGGCGATGCTCCGGAGGTTTGCCCGGTCGGGCGAAGCCATCCTCCTCGGAACCGCATCGTTCTGGGAAGGGGTGGATGTGCCGGGATGGCCGCTGCGGGGCCTGGTGATTCACAAGCTGCCTTTCCGCGTTCCCAACGAGCCCATGACCGAGGCGCGGATCGAAGCCATGGAGGAGCGCGGCGAGAACTCGTTCTGGAACTTCATGGTTCCCGACGCGGCAATGCGATTGAAGCAGGGTGTGGGACGGCTGATTCGGACGCGCACCGACCGGGGGGCCGTACTGATACTCGACGATCGCCTGCTGACCCGGCGCTATGGACGTTTGCTGCTGGAAGCCCTTCCGCCGATGCCGCTTGTCAAGGGACCGTGGGAAGAAGTGAGGGAGCGCGTGGCGGACTTCTACGCTCCCCGGTAGATTCAAGTGAGGCGGGGCGGTTCCGCTTGGGGCTCCGCGCGCCCGGAAGTGACAGGATTCCCCAACCCTGGTGCATTTGCAAATGAAGAAGGTGCTTGGATTCCTTGCCGGACTATTCCTCCTGACCCTCGCCGCCGGTGCGGCCCGTACCGCGTCGATCGGGTGGGGAGGCGGCGATTCCGACGTCGGTTTCTGGTGGACGGTGATCGCCGGTTTCCTCACGATCGCCGCGCTCGGAGCGCTTGTGGGGACGGCCATCCACTCCCGCCGGGCCGACTAGCGGCACGGGCCCGGAGATCGTGACCGTGAAGCCCGGCAAGATCGTGTGCGTGGGGCGCAACTATGCCGACCACGCCGCCGAATTGGGAAGTGCCGTGCCCGCCGAGCCCCTCATTTTCCTCAAGCCGCCATCGGCCGTGATTGCCGACGGCGACCCGGTCCACGTGCCGCCGGACGTGGGGCGGGTGGACTACGAGGGCGAGATCGGGCTCATCGTGGGCCGCCGCTGCCGGCGCGTCCCGGAGGCATCTGCATGGGACTGCGTGAGCGGCGTGGTCGCGGTCAACGACGTGACCGCCAGGACGCTGCAGCGGAGCGACAGCCAGTGGACCCGCGCCAAGGGGCTGGACACGTTCTGTCCGCTGGGCGACGTGGTCGCGACCGGATCCTTCGATCGCGCGAACATCGCGGTCACCACGCGGGTAAACGGAGAGGTCCGCCAGCACGGGACAACCGCAGACATGGTGTTCTCCATCCCACGGTTGGTGAGCTACATTTCGCACGTCATGACCCTGGAGCCCGGCGACCTGATCGCGACCGGCACGCCGGAAGGGGTCGGACCGCTCTCGCCCGGCGACGTCGTCGAGGTTGCGCTGTCGTGCGGCGCCTCGGTGCGCAACCCCGTCGTCGGGGGTGCGCCGCTGGCGCCCGAAACCGTTCACGAGGGACCGGATTAGAGGGCAAATGACCAGAAAGGCCGGAGACCAGGGGGCCCTGCCGTCGCGCGCCGCGCTGCGACGCCGGGCGGGCCGCCGTCCGCTCCTGGCCAGCCTGTTGCTCTCCGCTCTTGCGCACGCTGTCTTGATCGTCCTCTATCCCTTCTTTTCGGCGATTCAGCCCGAACCCGGGGTGTTCCCGCTGCTTCCCGACCCGCCGCGGGCCCCCGGGATGCGAGTGCTGGACATCGTCGAACTCGCTGCGCCGGAGGTCGGTGATCCGAGCGATCCGACCGAGATCGAAGATCCCTCCGAGCCCGAGGTCACGCCGGAGGCGCCGAGCTTCGAAGATCGGAGCATCCGGCTGCCGGAGCGCTACCGCAGCGCGGCCGAGCGGCTGCGCGTGGGCGAGGGGGATCCCAGGCTGTGGGCCCCGCTGGACCGCTCGCTTGTCGAGCCGACCCCGCAACAGTTGCTCGCGCTTCGCATCCTGGCGGCGGTCGAATCGTCGAACGACTCCGCCGCCGCGGAGGCCGAGCGGTTGGCCGAGGCCATGGACTGGACCTATACCGACGCCGACGGGAAGCGGTGGGGTGTCTCCCCGGGCCGGGTTCACCTCGGCGACGTCGAGATACCCCTGGGCAACTTCGGCTTCGGTCCGCCTCCCGACTACAACGGCGACCAGGCCGAGTGGGCGTTTCGCATGGCCGACATCGAACGGGCGTTCGGCAGTCTTGCGGCACGGCAGAGTTGGCGCGAGCGAGTGGAAGTGATGCGTCGCCGGCGCGAGGAGCAGCGGGCGCGCCAGGAAGAGGAAAAGGCGAACGCGGCGGTCGTCAGACCCGACACCACATCCGGCGCCACGAGGCGGCGATAGGTTGAAGGCCCCCGTGCTTGCCAAGACCTTCGACCCGCGCGCGGTCGAAGCCCGAATCCTGCGCACGTGGGAGGAGGGCGGCCATTTCCGCGCGGCGGCGAACGCCGTCGAAGAGGGCGGCGACCCCTACGTGATCGTGATCCCGCCTCCCAACGTCACCGCGGTGCTCCACATGGGGCACGGTCTCAACAACACGATCCAGGACGTCCTCATCCGCTGGCGCAGGATGCAGGGACGCGCCGCCCTGTGGGTGCCGGGCACGGACCATGCCGGGATCGCCACCCAGAACGTCGTCGAGCGGCGCCTGGCCGCCGAGGGCAAGACCCGGCACGATCTCGGCCGCGAGGCGTTCGTGCGAAGGGTGTGGGAGCACGTCGACGTGACCGGAGACCGCATTCTCGGCCAGCTCAAGGCCATCGGATGCAGCTGTGACTGGACACGGGCCCGCTTCACGCTCGACGAGGGCCTGTCACGGGCGGTCAGGGAGATCTTCGTACGGCTCTACGAAGATGATCTCCTTTACCGCGGCGAGTACATCATCAACTGGTGCCCGCGTTGCCTGACGGCGCTTTCGAACGAGGAAGCCGAGGGCTCCGAGGCGCGGGGATCCCTGTGGCACCTTCGCTACCCGCTGGCGGCGGGGCATGCGGATGCCGCCGCCGAGGCGCGGGCGGGAGGTGCCGATGCGCTCGGGCAACTGTCCGACGGGCGCTGGTACCTGACCGTCTCCACCACCCGGCCCGAGACGATGCTCGGCGATACGGGCGTGGCCGTCAGTCCCGGCGATCCCCGCTACCGGTCACTCGTGGGGGCGGCCGTGGAGCTGCCGCTGACCGGCCGCACCATCCCGGTCGTCGCCGACGCGCACGTCGCCGCGGAATTCGGAACGGGCATGGTCAAGGTCACGCCCGCCCACGACCCCAACGACTTCCTGATCGCGGAGCGGACCGGCCTCGAGGTCCTCGACGTCATGACCGAGCGCGCGGCGATGAACGAGAACGCGCCCGAGGCCTTCCGCGGACTCGACCGCTTCGATGCGCGCAAGGCGGTGGTCGCGGCGCTGGAGAAACAGGGACTCCTTGCGGGGCGCGACGGCCACGACCACGCCGTCCCGCGCTGCTACCGCTGCGACACCGTGGTCGAACCCCGGCTCAGCGAGCAGTGGTTCGTGCGCATGAAGCCGCTCGCCGAACCCGCGCTGGCGGCGTCGCGGAGCGGTGCCGTCACCTTCGCTCCCGGGCGCTGGACGCGAGTCTACGAGCAGTGGATGGAGAACATCCGCGACTGGTGCATTTCGCGCCAGCTGTGGTGGGGCCATCGGATCCCGGTCTGGTACTGCGACGACTGCGGAAGTGTGATCTGTGCGCGTGAGGATCCGACGGAGTGCGGCGACTGCGGCGGCGCCTCGCTCGAGCAGGACCCCGATGTGCTCGACACTTGGTTCTCGTCCTGGTTGTGGCCGTTCTCGGTCTTCGGATGGCCCGAGGACACGCGCGACCTCAGGGCGTTCTACCCCGGCCACACCCTCTCCACCGCGCCCGAGATCCTCTTCTTCTGGGTTGCGCGCATGATCATGTCGGGGTATCAGGCCATGGGGGAGGCGCCGTTCCGGCGGGTCTACCTGCACGGCACCGTGCGCGACATCCAGGGCCGCAAGATGTCGAAGTCACTCGGCAACGGGGTGGATCCGCTCGAGGTCGTGCAGCTGTACGGAGCCGACGCGTTGCGGTTCACCGTGCTTGCGAGCGCGGGCGTCGGCGCCGACATCCGCCTCGACCACGAGAACCTCGAGTCGGCCTTCGCGCCCGGGCGCAACTTCGTCAACAAGCTGTGGAACGTGGGCCGTTTCGCGCTCATGAGCCTGGGCGACGACCCGATCCCGCCCCTTGCCGAGGTACGGGACGATCTCGCCCTGGAGGACCGCTGGATCCTGTCGCGGCGGCAGGAGGCCGTGCGGCGCATGGACGAGGAGCTGGAGGCGTTCCGGATGCAGGGCGCCGCCGAGACGATGCGCGACTTCCTCCGCGGCGAGTTCGCGGACTGGTATCTGGAGGCCGTCAAGCATCGGTTGCCCGCGGACGGTGCGGGCCGCGACGCCGCGCGCGCGGTGCTGGCCCACGTCCTGGACGGGATCTGCCGGCTGCTGCACCCCCTGGTCCCGTTCGTGACCGAGGAGTTGTGGGGCCTGCTTCCCGGGTCCGGCGAACGCGGCGGCCCGCTGATCGTCGCGCGCTGGCCCCGGGTCGCTCCGGAATTCGTCGACGCGCGGGCCGAGCGCGACTTCGACTGGCTGCGCGAGTTCATCGCGCGGGTTCGCGCCATGCGAAAGGAGTACCGCGTCGGCGAGGGGCATGAAGTTGTGGTGCACGCGGTGGGCGGGGAACACGCGCATCTGCTGGACGGGCGCGCGGAGCTCCTCCGGCGGCTGGCCCGCATCGGGAGCGTGCCGCGTTCGGTCCCGCCCGAGGGAACGGTGTGCGCGGGCGCCGTGCTGCGCGACGGTACCGAGCTGTTTCTGCCGCTCGCCGGGGTGATCGACCTTGACCGGGAGCGGGCGCGCGCGCTGGCGCAGGTCGAACGGCTCGCGGGGCAGGTCAAGGGAATCGAGGGCAAGCTGGCCAACCCGAACTTCGTCACGCGTGCGCCGGAGGCCGTGGTCGAGCGTGAGCGTCAGAAGCGGGAGTCATGTAAACTGCAGTTGACCAAATGGAAAGCAAAGTCGACATCCTTGGGTGGCCCACGGCCATGACCCGGGGATTGTCTGCCCTCGTGCTACTCTCCGTGGCCGCGTGTGCGCGTCCCGAGGCACCTCCAGGAGGCCCGGAGGACCTCTTTCCGCCGTATGTGATCGAGACGACGCCGGACACCTTCGCGGTCGTGGAGCCCGGCGTCGACGAGGTCCACTTCCGCTTCAGCGAACGCATCAGCGAGCGTCCGGCGACCGGCAACCTGAACGATGCCGTGGTCGTGTCGCCGTCGACGGGCCTCGTGCGGGTGCGCCACCGGCGGGACGGAATCACCGTGGAGATGCAGGAAGGGTTCGAAGCCGGGAGGCTGTACCGGGTAACGGTGCTTCCCGTGATCAGCGACATGTTCCAGAACCGGTTGCGCGACCCCTTCGACCTGGTCGTCTCGACGGGCGACGACTTCGTGCCGAACGTCCTGGCGGGGATGGTGGAGGATCGGGTGACGGGCGACGCGGCCCCGGACGCGCGCGTCGAGGCGCGCTGGCTGGTGGACGGCGATACGATCACCCACTGGAACCTCACCGACCGGGACGGCGTCTTCTCCCTCCGCTACGTCCCGGACGGTCCCTTCGAGGTGCGGGCGGGGCTCGACCGCAACCGCGACCGCGAAATCGGCGACTCGGAGCCGCAAACGGAGTTTGTGGCCGGACAGCTGGACGTGACGCCCGACACGAGCTTCACCGTGCTGTCACTGATCGAGCCGGACACCACCCCGGCGCGGCTTGCGAGCGTAACGGTGGAGGACTCGGTGACGCTGCGGTTCGAGTTCGACGACTACCTGGATCCGGATATTCCGGGAGCGCTGATCGCAGCGCGGCTGGTGGTGGCCGAGATCAGCGACAGCACGGAGGTGGAGGCCGGGACGGGGGCGGACTCGCTCGGAGTGGCCGCGCCGGCGGACACGGCCGCGCCGGTACAGCCGGCCGACACGGTCGCCGCACCCGACGCACCCGCCGTGGCCCAACCGGGCGACGTCGAGGCCGGCGACTCGGCGACTGCATCCGATATCCCCGTCGATACCCTGCCGCTGCCCGAGCCGGGCGATACCGTGCGGGTCCGGATCCTCACGGAGCGCGAATACGAGACGCTGCTGGCCCAGCGGGCGGACTCGCTGGCACGGGCCGTCGCGGACTCGCTGGCCGAGGCGGGGGAGCCCGGCGCCGCGGAGGCCGATGTCGCAACCGTCCCGGAGGAGGAGTCCGATGAGGCTGAACCGGAGCCCGGGCGGGTTACCCTGTCCGGACTGCCGCTGCCGGATCAGACCCTGGTTGGCGTGCTCTTCGAGCCCCTTCGGGCCGGGATCCCGTACGAGGCTTCGATATCGCGGGTCATGAACATCGCCGGTACGGGACGGGGGCAGGGGACCACGGTGGTTGTGCTCGAGTTGCCGCCGGAGGAGCCGGAGGAGCTGGAGGAGTTGGCGGACACCCTGGAGGCCGAGGATCCGGCCGCGGCCGCCGACACCGGTGCAGTGGTGCCCGACTCCGGCCAGGTGGCGGACTCCGTTGCGCCCGGGGACAGCCTGCAGTTGCCCGATACGCTGCAGCTGCCGGACACCGTGGTAGTTCCGGACACCGTGGTAGTTCCTGATACGGTGGTAGTTCCGGATACCATGGTAGTGCCTGACACCATGGTAGTTCCTGACACCATGCCAGCCCGCGGCGCGGCCCGCCCACCCGGTCCGGCCGGTCCCCCCGGTAACCGTTCGGTGCTTCGCCCGCGCGGCCGTCCGGCGCTTCGGGCCCGCCGCCGCTGAGCCGCCCGTGACCACAATGGCCGATCCCCGCCGCGCGATTCCGGGCGTCGACCGGCTCCTGGCGCAACCGTGGTGCCGGCTTCTCATCGGGTCGCGGGGCCGGGTGTGGATCACCGCCCGGGTCCGTGCCGTGCTGGACGACGTACGCGCCGGCGCGGTGCCCGTCCCCGACTCGGTGGCCGACTACGAGGAGCTGGTGCAGATGGAGGTCGCGCGGGCCGAGACTCTGTCGCTGCGCTCGGTCATCAACGCCACCGGGGTCATCCTGCACACCAACCTGGGACGCGCTCCAATCGCCCCCGAGGCGCGCGACGCCATGAGGGCGGCGGGCGGGTACGGCAACGTCGAGTTCGACCTCGATACCGGGGAAAGGGGATCGCGCTACTCCCACTGCGCCGGCCTCGTGACCGAGCTGCTGGGCGCCGGGGATGCGCTGGTCGTCAACAACGGGGCGGGAGCGGTCGCGGTTGCCCTGACGGCCCATGCGGCGGGCAAGGGAGTCGCGGTGTCGCACGGCGAACTCGTGGAGATCGGCGGCGGTTTCCGCATCCCGGAGGTGGTGGAGGCGGCGGGGGCGCGCCTCGTGACCGTGGGGACCACGAACCGCACGCGCCTCGAGGACTACGCCCGCGCGGTAGAGGCCGGGGGGGTGGGCGCTATACTCAAGGTCCATCGCTCGAACTTCTCGATGTCGGGGTTCACGGAAGAAGCCACGCTGGCGGAACTCGTTCGCCTGGGAACCGGGGCGGAGGTTCCCGTGATCCACGACCTGGGGTCGGGGTTGCTGGTCGACAGCGGAAGACTGGGGTTGCCGTACGAACCCACGCCTGCACAGAGCGTGGCGGCCGGGGTTGACCTGGTGGCCTTCTCGGGGGACAAGCTGCTGGGCGGGCCGCAGGCCGGGATCCTGGCGGGGAAGGCCGGGGGCGTGGCGCGGGCCAGGGCGAACCCGCTGTGCCGGGCGCTCCGCTGCGACAAGGTCACGCTGGCCGGGCTCGAGGCCACCCTCACGCTGTATCGGAATCCCGACCGGGCCATGGAGCGGGTGCCGGTGCTCCGAATGATCACGGCGCGCGTGGAGGACCTGGAACTAAGCGCGCACAAGGTGGTCAGGGTGGTTGCCGGGCTGCGCGCGGAGGCGGGGGCCGAACCCCTGCGGCTCGAGGTCGTGCGGGGCCGGTCGCTGGTGGGCGGGGGAACCTTCCCGGACGCGCGCCTTCCGACCGCCGTCCTCCGCATCGAGGCCGGGTCGGCGGCCGAGCGCTGGATGGCGGCGCTCCGCGCGCACGCACCCCCGATCGTCGCGCGCAGCCGGCAAGGCCGCATCTTGATCGACTTCCGCACCCTGGGCGCCGGCGGCGACTTCATCGTGGCGGCCGCCCTGTCGGGGCTGGACGCGGACGCGCCGGGCGGCGAATGACGGGACCGGGACACGCCGGGCGGCGAAGGACTGGGCGCGGATACGCCGCGCGGGAATCCACGCGCAGGCGCCGGGCCGTCTTTGCGGACCGAGACGGCACGATCATCGAAGACCACCAGTATGTGGCGGACCCGGGCGACGTGTCGCTCCTTCCGGGGGCGGTCGAAGCGTTGCACCGCCTGCGGGCGCTGGACTTCGCCATCGTGACGGTCACCAACCAGTCGGGTATCGGGCGCGGCTACTACACCCTGGACGACTACCATCGCGTGGCGGCCGAGGTGGACCGGCAGCTCCTCGCCGGCGGCATCGTCATGGACGGAACCTACTTCTGCCCGGACGCGCCCGGCGGGAATCCCGAAACGACGTGCCGCAAGCCGAGCACGATCATGCACGAGCGGGCCGCCGACGACCTTGGACTCGCGACGGCGGGTTCCTATTTCGTGGGCGACAAACGGAGCGACGTGCTCCCCGCGCGTGCGCTGGGCGGCACCGGGATTCTCGTGCTCACGGGGCACGGGGCGGCGGAGCAGGCGTCGCTGGACGCGGAGTTTCGGGTCGCCGAGGACCTCCTGTCGGCGGCCGCGCTCGTGGAGCGCCTCGAAGCGCAGACCGGCGACGGCCACGCGGGCCTTCGGCCGGGTCGTTGACCCCCTCTTGCACCATTGGGTAGCTTCCGGGGACCGGTGACCCCTGGCGGTGCGAGCGCCCCATGCCGGTGATGTTACCGAGAAGAGTATGGAGTATGGAATAGTGATGGACCTCAACCTTACGCCGAACGCGGTGAAGATGGTGCGGGGGTTCCTGCAGGAGCACGGCGAAACCGACGAGGCCGGACTCCGCGTCGCGGTTCTCCCCGGAGGCTGCTCGGGGTTTCAGTACGGCGTCGACATCGACGGCGCCCCCGAAGGAGACGACGAGATCCTCGTTCGGGACGGTATCCGGATCTTCGTCGACCCCTTCAGCGCCCAATACCTCGAGGGGATCGAGATCGACTACACCACGTCGCTGATGGGTTCGGGATTCTCGTTCAGGAACCCGCAGGCCACGGGTGGATGTGGCTGCGGCAGTTCCTTCACGGTGTAGTCCGCAGTTGTTCCCGTCGCCGGCGGTCCGCGACGCCCTGGGTCCGTGGAAGTCCTGACCTTCGCCGGCGGGGCCTTCCTGCAGAACACGCTGCTGGTGGTCTGCGAGGACGGCCGGACGGGCCTCCTGGTCGACCCCGGAGCGATGACCGCCGAGGCGCTCGCCGAGGCGCGCGCCCGGAATCTGCGTATCGAGGCGATCCTGCTGACGCACGCGCACTTCGACCACATCGAGGGCGTCGGGCTCGCCAGGGAGGAGACGGGAGCGCCCGTCCACCTCCACCCCCTCGACCGGGTCATCTACGACAACATCGCGCAGTACGCGCTGTTCTTCGGTGTCGAGTGCGAACCGCAGCCGCCTCCCGACGTCGACCTCGTGCCCGGCACGACCCTCAGCTTCGGGGGCTCGGAGTTCGCAGTCGTCTTCACGCCCGGCCACGCGCCCGGTCACGTTATGTTCGTAGCCGCGTCGGAGCCCGTGGCGATCGTCGGAGACGTCATCTTCGCGGGATCGATCGGCCGCACCGATCTGCCGATGGGCGACTTCGACACGCTCATGGATTCCATTCACACGCAGGTGCTCGCCCTGCCGGACGAGACGCGCCTGTTCACGGGACACGGCCCGGACACCACGGTCGGCCGGGAGCGCGGGACGAATCCCTTCCTCGTGCCCGTCTACGGCGGCGAATTCGCGTGAGCGCCTACCGCATGCGCACCAGCGCTGCCTGAGGTCGCGTGAGCGTTCCCTTCGCGGTGCTCGCCTCGGGTTCCGGGACGAACATGCAGGCGCTGCTCGATCACGAGGCGCGGGGTGCGGCCTACCGGATCGAACTGCTCATCGTGGACCGCCCGTGCGAGGCGGAAAAGCGTGCGCACAAGCGCGGCAGGGCGGTGTACAGGGTCGATTTCGATGCGCCGACTCCGAGGGATGGCCAGGGTCCTCCCGGGGAAGACCCGGGTCATCCCCGCAGGCGTGGCAGTGCCCAAACCGGCGATGCGGGCGACGCGGCCTCCCCCGGGGCCACGGTCCTCGCCCTCCTCAAGAAACACCGTGCCCGGGCGATTCTCCTCGCGGGCTTTCTAAGGCTCCTCCCGGCGAGCGTGTGCCGCGATTTCGATGGGCGGATCCTGAATATCCATCCCGCCCTGCTGCCTTCGTTCGGCGGCAGGGGGATGTACGGCGGGCGGGTTCACGACGCCGTCCTGCGGTCCGGGGCGAGTCTGTCGGGACCCACCATTCACTTCGTCAACGAGCGCTACGACGAAGGCCGGATCCTGGCGCAGTGGCCGGTGCCGGTATTGCCCGGCGACACTGCCGCGAGTCTCTCAGCGCGGGTGCTGGAGGTCGAGCACCTCCTGTATCCGGCGGCGGCCGACGCGCTTGCCAGGGGGCTGGACACCGGGCGGCCTCCTCGTTTCTCCTGGCCGGGCGAGGGGTCCGGGGCGTCCGGCGCGGGGCTCGGAGAGTCGATCGAGAGTGCATTTGGAGGTGTCGGTGGCCAGGCGTAGAGCGTTGTTGAGCGTGTCCGACAAGACCGGAATCGTCGCGTTCGCGAGGGCGTTGGCGGAGCATGGCTGGGAGGTGCTCTCGACCGGCGGCACCGCGCGGACGCTTCGCGGGGCGGGCGTGGACGTGACCGACGTCTCGGCGGTAACGGGCCACCCGGAGATGATGGACGGCAGGGTCAAGACGCTGCACCCGGCGATTCATGCGGGGCTGCTGGCGCGGCGGTCGCTGCCCGGCGACATGGCGGCGCTCGCCGAGCAGGGCTACCGCCCCATCGATCTGGTCGCGGTCAACCTGTACCCGTTCCGCCAGGCGATCGCCGAGCCGGGCGTGACCCTCGCCGACGCGATGGAGAACGTCGATATCGGGGGACCCACGCTGATCCGTGCTGCCGCCAAGAATCACGTGGACGTCTGGGTCGTGGTGGATCCCGCCGACTACGCCGCCGTGCTGAAAGCCGTTGCGGCCACGGATTCGGACGGCTCCGCGGCGTCGGACCCGGCCCCGTCCGCGGCGGCGCCAGCGCTGCGCCGGAGGCTCGCGGCCAAGGTGTACCGGCATGTCTCGGCCTACGACCAGGCGATTGCGGGGTATCTGGAGGGGTTGGAGGAGAGCGTCCGTCCGGACGCGGGACGGGACGAGCCGATGGCCGGGCGGTTGACGCTGGAGCTGGAGAGGAGGGAGCTGCTGCGTTACGGCGAAAACCCGGACCAGGGGGCCGCCTTCTACGCGGCGACGACCGGCGCTCATGGTATTGCAAAACTTGAGCAAATACACGGCAAGAATCTGTCCTACAACAATATACTAGACCTGGACGGTGCGCTTCTCAGCCTGGCCCCGTTCGCGTCTTCACTCGATCCCGCGGTGTGCATCGTCAAGCATACGACGCCGTGCGGGCTGGCGGTGAGCTCGACGCTGGCGGACGCGTTCGCACGTGCTCGGCGCACGGATCCCGTGTCGGCTTTCGGCTCGGTGATCGCGGTCAACCGGAGTGTCGATCGTGACACGGCTGCGGAGATCGGTTCCATGTTCGTGGAGTGCGTGGTGGCCCCCGGCTTCACTCCCGGGGCGCTGGAGCTGCTCACGGCCAAGAGGAGTATCCGGCTGCTGGCCTTTCCCGGCGGCGCGCCGGCGGGCGTCGGCGGGGATGGCGATGCCGGCGCGGACCGGGACGCGAAGTCCCGGTTCCTGGCGCGGGCGGCGGGCCACGAGGGCGCCCGTTCGTTCCGCTCCGTGTACGGGGGCGTCCTCTTCCAGTCGCTGCCCGATCCCCCCTTCCACGGACGCGAGGACCCGGGCTGGAGGGTCGTGACGGCGCGCCGCCCCACTGCGGCCGAACAGGCGGACCTCTCGTTCGCGTGGTCGGCGGTTGCGAGCGTCAAGTCCAATGCGATCCTGCTGGCGAAGGACCGTGCCACGGTCGGGATCGGTGCGGGACAGACCAGCCGCGTCGATTCGTCCAGACTGGCCGTGCGCAAGGCTTGCGAGGCCGGGCTGGGGGCGGAGCTCGACGGCTGCGTCCTCGCCTCCGATGCGTTCTTCCCTTTCCGCGACGGCGTCGACGCGGCCGCCGACGCGGGGGCGCGGGCGATCATCCAGCCGGGCGGGTCGATCCGCGACGAAGAGGTGGTCGCCGCCGCGGACGAGCACGGCATCGCCATGGTGTTCACGGGCCGGAGGCTCTTCCGCCACTAGCCGCGGGCCGGGCCGGGCATCGGGTGAGTGTCGCCGGCCCCACGCTTGAATGCCCCACCCCGCGAGACCATCTTTCCCGGGCCTGGAGGGGTGGCAGAGCGGTTCAATGCACCGGTCTTGAAAACCGGCGTCCGCGAGGACACGTGGGTTCGAATCCCACCCCCTCCGTTGAGCGGTAGCGATTGGAGGGGGTGGGGTTCGAACTTGTCGAGCCGGAGGCGGCCGCGCCGGGAGGCGCGGGCGCCGGAGACGGCTGAGGAGCGGCGGAGCCGCCCCGGAGGCCCATCCCACCCCCTCCGTTGAGCGGTAGCGATTGGAGGGGGTGGGGTTCGAACTTGTCGAGCCGGAGGCGGCCGCGCCGGGAGGCGCGGGCGCCGGAGACGGCTGAGGAGCGGCGGAGCCGCCCCGGAGGCCCATCCCACCCCCTCCGTTGAGCGGTAGCGATACCGCCGCCGTTTGACGCGGCCGCGCGTCCGGCCAAAAGATCATTCCCAGCGTACCCGCGCCCCGCCCGCGGGAATCCAGTCCGACAGGGAGGCCGCACTCGGATGATCCGCCGCATTCAGGCCCTCAACTACCGTTGTTTTCGGCATCTGGATATCGCGCTGGACCGGTTCCATCTATTGATTGGCCCGAATGGCGGCGGGAAGCGCACGCTCATCGATACCGTACAGTTTCTGGGAGACCTGGTCCGCGAGGGTCCGGAAGCGGCCGTCGACGCGCGGGCCGGGGATTTTCGGGACCTTGTCTGGGGCCGGCCCGAACACGACATGCGGTTCGAAATCGCGGTGGAGTTCGCGGTTCCCGCACGCTGCCTCCCCCTCTTGCCGGTGAACAAGGACTTCGGGACCTACCGATATGAGGTCGCCCTGGGATGCGGCGCCGACGGAGTCCGCATCGAAGCCGAGCGGGGCGTCCTCATGCCTGCTCCAGGACCAGCTCCGGCCCAGGAAACGCTCTTCCCCTATCCGCTGGAGCTGCCGTCCACGATCCTGTCGAGTGCCCGGCCGGGGTCCAGCACTGTGCTAAGCAAGGCCAGCGGCAACGACTGGTTCTACGCGGAGACCGCCGGTGGGAAGGGCTGGACAAAGATCGGCATCAACTTTGGCCCTCGCCGTTCCACCCTGGGCAGCCTGCCCGAATCCGTGGACACAATGCCCGTGACGACCGGGTTCAAGGACTTTCTCGAGCGCCGGGTCCGGCGATTGTCCCTGGACGGAGATGCGCTCGGCGGCCACTGTGCCGGTAATGCCCCCGACAGGATGCCCGCTGCCGACGGCTCGAACCTGCCTGCGTTGGTGCGCCGGTTGCGGCACGACCGTCGGGGGCGCTTCGAGGAGTGGATGAAGGAGGTCCGGACCTTGGTCCCGGGGCTGGCGGACATCCGGGTTTCCGAGCGGGAACCGGATCGCGCCGAATACCTGGTCCTCGTCTACGACAACGGACGGGAATCCCCGGCCTGGCTCGAGTCCGAGGGTACGTTGAAGCTCGTGGCCCTGACCCTGCTCCCTGCGTTGCCGCCGATGCAGGGACTGTGCTGGGTCGTCGAACCCGAGCGTAGTCTGCACCCGTCCGCTCTGGGCGCTGTTCATCGCGCGCTGTCCACGGTTCCCGGCACACAGGTGTTGGCGTCGACGCATTCGCGCGCTCTGGTCGACCAGGTCCAGCCGCAACATGTGCTCTGCCTGGACAGGAACCCGGCCGGGGAAGCGCGAGTCGTGCGGGGGAGCGGGCATCTGGAGGCTGGCGAACCAGCGGACGCCGGGGGCGCGGTGTAGTCGAAGCCGCAAGGGGGCCCCGAAGGCGCTTCTCGCAGTTAGCCCCGCAGCGCCGCCGTCGGCATGTACCGGGCGCCCCGTCCACGTCCCTCCGGACGCAGGAAGCCCAGTTCCACCAACTGCGCGATCTCCTGTGCGGCATCCCGCACGTTGATGCCGAACAGTGTCCTGTATTCGCTGCTCCGCAGCCACGGATCCTTGCGAAAGTGCTCCCGCAGCTTGGGCAGGCGGTCCTCCAGGAACCAGCGCGCCTCGTCGAGTTCGGCGGTGAGGTAGCACCTGGTGACCTCGTCACCGGTGTCGAAGTCGCGACAGACGATGTCCCGTTCCACCAGTTCCTGGACGCGCTTCTTGGCCTCATCCTCGTGTACCGAATTCAGCTGCTGGTAGTCGACGTGACTGAAACCGTCGGGGCGGGCAAGGAGGATTCGCTTCTGATCACCGGAGATGGGAAGCCGCCTCACCAGGTAGCTCCACCCGGGGCCGGCGGTCTCGAACGTCGGCTCCTTGTACAGCGTGACCGAGAAGAGCGGGCTCACCTCCGCAAGCTTGGGCCGCCGCAGAAAACTGGCCGCCATGTCTGCGCGCATCCGGACGAACCCGCGCCCCTCTGCCCGCATGTACCCGGCGTCGGCGAACACACGCGTCATCAAGGGGTTGCGGGCGGTGGCCGTGGCCTCGCCCTCTTCCAGCGCCTCCAACGTGACGGGCTCCGGGAGCTCACCGGGGCTCACCACCTCCATGTGGTCGTCGAAGAACCAGATCTCGGCCTGCCGGTCCTGTACCTCGTAGTCCCGGTGAGCGATGGCGTTCACCAGCGCTTCCTGCCAGGCCTCGTCCGGGTATTCCGGGAGATCGCGGTAGAAAATGTCGCGCAGGGCATCGGAGCGGCGGATTTGCGCCCTTGTGATTCGACGGATCTCGTCGATCGCGCGCGCCAGGGGTGGATCGGCCCGGCCGGCCCGGTGCACGTTGCCCGTCCGTCCCGGCAATCGCCGGGTGCCCGTAACGCGAAAGACCCGGATTCCGGCCCGCGGATGCCAGCGGTCGGCCGGCTCCCGTGCGAAGAGCAGGAGTGCGGCGTTCGTGACGCGCCAGCCTTCGCTGGACGGCTCGACGAGGCCGTACCGCTCGAGCCCCTCGACCGCGGATCCGGCCTTGCCGTCCGGTGTTCCCGGCAGGAACGACGCCACCAGGTCGAGGTCGAGGTCGTCGACGGTCGCCTCCGGCCTGATTCGCCGCTCGTAGTTTCGTTTGCCGTCGTGCATTTGCGCAGGTTATCAGGGCCGCATCATCAAACGATCATCACACGGGGCCACATCGCCGGTCGGCGCTGCGGGGCACGTCCGGCCGCACCGACCTGGTCAGCTTATCCGCCGCTTCTTTCTTGCCAATCCGTCCTTCTGCTCGAGATACGGAAGTCCCTTGGTAATCCAGTCCGGTGCCGGCTCGCCCTTCAGATAGTGGGCAAACCACTGCAGGATCCGGTCACGGTAGTCCTTCTGGTTGGCTTCGTTGCGCAGCCCGTGGTTTTCGCCCTCGTACACGAGAAGGACCATGTCCTTGCCGGTCCGGCGGGCCGCGTTGTAGAACTCGACGCCCTGATTGAACTCGACGGCGCCGTCCTCGGTGCCGAACATCATGAGGAGCGGCGTGTTGAGGTTCTCGATGTGATGGATGGGCGAGTTGGCGTGGTACGAGTCCCAGTCCTCCCACCAGGGCACCTGCATGCGCCCCTGGCTGATTTCGAAGATGCGCGCGTCGGTTCCCCCGCTGTTCCAGTAGAAGGACAGGTACATGCTCATGAGGTTGGTGAGGGGCGCGCCCGCGACGGCGCTGGCGAAGAGATCGTCCTGGGTCACGAAGTAGGTGGTCTGGTAGCCTCCCCACGAGTGTCCGATCAGCCCGATTCGTTCGGGATCGATCATTCCGGTGGCAACCGCGGCCGCCACGGCCGGCCTGAGGGTTTCGACGTTCGACTGGCCCGGCCGGCGGTCGCGGTAGACGATGTCGGGCATCAGGACGAAGTACCCCTCCTGGCTCCAGGCCTGGACGTTGTAGTAGTTCGTGGCGTTGGGAACCACGTACCTGTGGAGGGCCTGCGAAAGCATTTCGTAGTGGTACACGATCATCGGGTACTGCGTCCCGGGCTCGTAGCCGGCGGGGTAGATGAGTGCCCCCTGCAGCGGACGGCCCCACTCGTTTTCGTAGTCGATGAGCTCCGACCGGCCCCAGGCATAGTCGCCGTGGAAGGGGTTGGTGGAGGTGACCTGGCGCGCGTCGTCCAGGTCCGCTCCGGCCACGAAGAAGTCCGGCGAATCGTCGAAGCGTTCCCGGCGGAAGGCGTACACGTCCCCGTCCCGGGCCTTCAGAAGGCCCCCGAAGAAGCCGCCGTAGGCCGCGTCCTCCCAGACGAGCTGCCGCGGGGTGTCGCCCGGTCGGGCGCGCGAGAAGCCCGCCTTCTTCGTCCATTCGCCGTAGGTCGAGTAGTAGAAGGGCTCGTCCGCATCGTATGCGTCCGCTTCGGGGTCGAGACGAAGCAGGCGATGCCGAACCTGCTCTTCGGCGCCGCGCGTCAGGCGCCGGCCGCCCGATCCGTCGGCGCGCACCTCCCAGACGTCCCAGCGGTCGTTGATCAGGACGGCCTGGTCATCCTCCGTCCAGCCCGCGACGCCGAATGGCGGCATCTGCTCGCGGGTGGGCGTGAGATCGAGGTTGACGAACACGCCGTCGAGCCCCTCCGTGATGTTGCGCACCTGCCCGCTCTCCAGATCGTGGCTCCAGTAGTCATCGTCCTCGAACCACAGGACGTAGCGGCCGCCGGGGCTGCCCCCGAGCGTGATGGTCACGCGCTCGCGGACGAGTGTGCGCTGGGCGGTTTCGGCTTCGACGGCGTAGAGGTCGTGAAACTGCTGCCGGAACATGGCGTCCACGTCGTAGGGGGTCTCGTCGCGGGTCACGACATGTTGCCCTCCCGCCACGATCGCGGCCTGGTCCGCGTGGTCGCCGCCGAGCTGAAGGAAGCGGTCGCCGTCCAGGTGCCATGCCCCGATGTGGTTGACCCGCCTGAGCTGCTGCTCCCTCACGCGCTGTTGCGGCACGGGATCCACGTCCCGTGAATGCCAGATCTCGACGCCAGGGGCGTCTTCCTCCTCGGCCGAGTCCGCGGCTTCGGTTTCCGTGCCGGCCCCCTCGCCATCGCCGTCGCCTTCACCCTCCTCCACCTCCTCCTCCGCCTCTTCTTCCGGCTCGTCGACCGGCCGGCGGTCCTGAAGGCCGAGGAACAGCGTGCCTCCGTCATCCGACCACGACGGCGCGCGGTGCTCCACCAGGCGAGTCCCTTCGGGCAGCAGCGGTGCATCGCGCGGGTCCAGCACGAACGCCCCGCCTTCGCCCTCGTCCAGGGAACGCCAGGCGAGCGCCACGTGGGCGGTGTCCTCGTGGGCGTCGTCGGTGTAGGTCTTGAGGACGGCCAGGTCCATGGATTCGTCGCGCCACGAAAGACGCCGGTAGATCGCGTCGCCGGTGTCCAGCGATCGGAGACGGCCGGACTCGGGGTCGTAGACCTTCACGCCGTTGCCGATCCGGTCGTCGGCGTCGACCGTCATTGCGAGAAGGTGACCCTCGTCGCTCCACGCGAGCTGGGACACGTTGCCGAAGCTGAGGGTCGTGCCCGAGGACAGATCGCGCACCACCACGTCGACCCCGGCGCTCTCCTTCCCTTCGGACTTGTAGCGGCTGAACGCCACGTAACGCCCATCATCGGACAGCGAGAAGGATTCGACCTCCTCGATCCGTTCCTGCTCGCCGGTCCCCAGGTTCAGCAAGCCGAGCGCGTTGCGCGGGGGCTCCTGCCGCCCCTCCAGCTCCTCGCGCTCGGCGGGCGATACGCCGATGGAGTAGACCAGCCAGCGGCTGTCCCGGCTGAACGCGGGCCGGGTGGCGAAGGGGATCGCCACGACCGAGTCGGATTCGGTGGCGTGCACCCGCAACTCGTCCTCGTCGTCGACGCGTCCGATGGCCACCGCCATCCACCGGCCGTCCGGCGACAGCGTGGCCGACCCGAGCGACTCCCACTGCCCGTAGTCGTCGGTGGTGAGGGTGGGCTTCTCCTGCGCCTCCGCGCTCGCGGCCATGGCGGCCGCCAGGAGCAGGGTCACGGTCGGGTGGGGGTGTGCGAGCGGATTCTTCATGGGATCTTCGTCCTGACGTTTGATTCCGGTAGGTTTCAGGCACCGCGTCGCGGTGGCGGGCCGCAGGGATGTCGATCCGAACGTAAGCGAGGAGACCTTGGCCAGAAAGACCAGGCAGGTGGACATCGGCGGGGTCAAGGTGGGCGGTGGCTGTCAGGTTGTCGTGCAATCGATGACGAATACGGACACCGCCGATCCGGCCGCGACCGCCGCGCAGGTCAAGGCGCTGGCGGACGCCGGCAGCGAGTTGGTGCGCGTGACCGTGAACAACAAGCACGCCGCGGCGGCCGTGCCGGAACTGTTCGACCGTCTGGCCGACCTGGGCTGCAACGTGCCGATCGTGGGCGACTTCCATTACAACGGGCACATCCTGCTGCGCGACTTCCCGAGCGCGGCCGCGCTCCTGTCCAAGTACAGGATCAACCCGGGCAACGTGGGGACGAGTCGCCGCGACGAGAACTTCCAGTCCATCGTCCGCATCGCCATTGAGAACGGGAAGGCCATCCGCATCGGCGTCAACTGGGGGTCTCTCGACCAGCGTCTTCTGACGCAGATGATGGACGAGAACGGCCGGCGCGCCAATCCGAAGGACGCGGGTGACGTGTTGCGGGATTGCATCGTCGAGAGCGCGACGCGTTCGGCGGACCTGGCGGAGGAGACCGGGTTGGGCGCGGATCGCATCGTGCTGAGCGCCAAGGTGTCGGGCGTGCGTGACCTGATCCTCGTGTACCGCCAGTTGGCGCCGCTCACGGAGTATCCGCTGCACCTGGGGCTCACCGAGGCAGGAATGGGTTCCAAGGGCGTCGTGGCCACCGCCGCCGCGCTCTCGCCGCTCCTGATCGACGGGATCGGCGACACGATTCGCGTCTCCCTGACGCCGCGGCCCGGCGGCGACCGCACCGAGGAGGTGCGGGTGGCGCAGCAGATCCTGCAGTCGCTCGAGATCCGGAGCTTCGAGCCGCAGGTGACCGCGTGCCCGGGTTGCGGTCGCACGACGAGCACCTTCTTTCAGGAGATGACCGAGGACATCCAGGGCCATATTCGCCAGCGGATGCCCGAGTGGCGGCGGACCTATCCCGGCGTCGAGGACCTCAAGGTCGCGGTGATGGGGTGCGTGGTGAACGGCCCGGGAGAGTCCAAGCATGCCGACCTGGGGATCTCGCTGCCGGGCACCTTCGAGGAGCCCAAGGCCCCGGTCTATGTCGACGGAGCGCACTATCGCACGTTGAAGGGGGACGGGATCGTGGAGGAGTTCAAGGAAATCCTGGGAGACTACGTGGCCCGCAGATACTCGGCCGTCCCGCCCGCCGGGCCGGGATCCGGCCGCCCGTGACGGGAGCGCCGCCTCGTCCCCGGATTGCACGGTTGCCGCGTCTCCCGCGTCAGGAACGATAGAATCCACGCGGTGTGTAATACCTGGGGTGTTGTGGCCGCAACCGGTGTCGGGATGACGGAATCGCGGCAACCTCCTCAGGTCAGGATGGTGTCAGAGAGGTATGGTGTCGCAGGGTACCTCCTTCTCCGACCCCACGTCTTCAAACAGAGATGTGAGCGATGGCACAGTCACGGTCCACCCTTGGTGTACTCTCGGTACTGATCATTCTGGCGCTGCTGGCCGGTGGCGTCTGGTGGCGCCTCCGCCCCGACCCGGAGGAGGAGAGCGATTCGGCCGAACTCTCCGAGGAGGCGGGCGAGGTGGTCGAGTCGGTTCAGCAGCAGTTCAGCACCGAGCTTCCCCAGCCGGTCTCCGGCGTGGCGGCGGTACAGGACACGCTGTGGATTTCCGTGACGGCCAAGGGCAGGGCGGAGGCGATCCGCGAGACAAGGATCACCGCGCGCACCTCGGGCATCGTGATGTCCGTCCCGGTACGCGAAAACCAGACCGTGAGCTCGGGCCAGCTGATGGTCCGAATCGACACCACCGAGTATGCGCTGGAGGTGGCGGCCCGGTTCGCGGCGCTGCAAAAGGCCAGGGCGGACTATCAGACGCGGTTGATCGGCGACGACACCCTCGAGGACGAGGAAGTGAGGGCCCGGCGCGACCGCCTCGCGAGGGCGATCACCGGGCTGGACGAGGCGGAGGTTGCCCACCGCAGGGCGGTGCTCGACCTGGAGAAGACTTCCATCCGCGCGCCCTTCGGCGCCCGCGTTGCCGACCTGAAGGTCGTACCGGGCCAGTTTGTTCCCGAAGGGGAAGAGTTGCTCACGGTGGTCGACATCGACCCCATCAAGGTGGCCGTCCAGGTGCTGGGCACCGAGGTCGTCTACCTCGACGAAGGACGCGCGGCGACGCTGGACTTCACCGCCTTCCCGGACCAGTCATTCCACGGCCGGATCGAGACCATCAACCCGGTGATCGACCCGGAGACGAACACGGCCCGCGTCACCGTCCACATCGACAACTCGGACGGCAGGATCAAGCCGGGCATGTACGCCGAGGCCGACCTGGAGGCACAGCAGTTCCCGGACCGTATCCTGGTGCCGCGGACCGCGATCCTGGAGACTGCCGACCGCCGCACCCACCTGTTCGTGCTGGAGGACGGCAGAGCCAAGTGGCGCTACGTGACCCCCGGGCTGGAGAACGACCGGCTCGTCGAGCTCATCGAAGGGGACGAGGACTGGGTGGTTCCCGGAGAGATCGTGTTGGTGGACGGTCACTACTACCTGCCGCACGACGCCGCCGTCGAACTTGTAGCGGATCCGGAGGCGGCGGGCGGGAGGCCGACCCGATGAGGGCGCAAGGGATCTGCCCGACACGGGAAGCAGTCGGACGCGGGATGCTGTTTCTGTTTGCCGCAGGGGTGGTTTTCGCGGGCGGACAGCGGGTCGATGCGCAGGAGGCGGGAAGGGACGGAGAGGTCACGGTCCTGACGCTGCAGGACGCGCTTCGCCGCGCGGCGGAGTACAACCCGCAGTACCGGCAGGCGGTCAACCGCATGGACCTGGCGGAACCGCAGCGGCGGGAGGCGCTGGGGAGGTTCCTGCCGGACCTGTCGGTGTCCTACCGCACCGGACAGAACTTCCGGAGGGAGAGCACGGCGCTGGATTTCTTTGGTCAGCCGCTCGAAAACCCCGAGGTAAGGACCATCACGTCATCCTCTACGAGTCAGAGCGCATCGTTGGGGGTGCAGCTCTTCAGCGGAGGAAGCCGCTTCCACCAGTTGGGACAGGCCCGGGCGCAGGCGCACGCCGATCGGCTTTCGGCGAGCAGGGAACTGAATTCGATCCTTGGCGAGGTTCAGCGGCAGTTCCTGATCGCCCAGAGGCAGAAGGCGCGTCTGGAAGTCGAGTTGGAACTGCTGGCCGCCCGGGAGCGCGATGTCGAGCTGACCACCCGCCTCTTCGAACTGGCGTCCATCGGGCGATCGGACCTGCTGGCGACCGAACTGGAACTGGAAACCCAGCGCCTGACCGTCAACACTGCGCGAGCCAACTTCCAGAAGGGTTTGCTGGCCCTGAGGAAGGCCATCGGCGACCCCGCACTCACGGCGCTGGATGTCGAGCAACGGCAGCCGGAACCATTCGATCCGGGGGACCTCGACGTCGACGGCCTGGTTGACCTCGCCTTGCGGGAGAGCCCGACGATCGGTGCGGCCAACGCCGCCCTCGAAGTCAGCCGGGCTGCCCTCAACGGCCAAAGGTCGGACCGCTGGCCGACGCTGTCGCTGTCCACGAGCATCAGTCGCGGCTCTTACGGACCCGACGGGACCGAGTTGTTCGCATTTGATCCTGAGGACTTCAACGGCGGCCTGAGCCTCAGCGTGTCCATCCCCGTCTTCAGCCGCTTCACCACGTCGCGCGCCATCGCGGCGGCCGATGTCGAGCTGAGGAACGCGAACGAGACCCTGCGCCAGACCGAACTTGAACTCGAGGAACAGATCCGCGCCCGTTACGTGGACCTCGAGGCCGCCTGGGCGAGTCTTCGGGAACGCGCCCGGCGGCTGGAGATCGCCACCGAGCGGTTGGACATCGTCCAGGAGGAATACCGCCTTGCGACCAAGTCCATCGAGGACCTGAGAGCGGCCATCCGCGAGGAGGCTTCGGCCCTGCGCGACGCCCTGGACCAGCGTTTCGAGTTTGCCGGCGCGCTGCTGGGGCTCTACGAAGCCGCCGGCATCGTCGGCCAGGAAGCCGGGATCGACACCTCGATGGACCGGAACTGACCGATGTCGGTTCCGAGAACCTCTACGCGGCGACCCGTCGCCGTGGCGATGCTTGTCATGGCTGTCGTCCTCCTGGGCAGCATATCGTTTTCGCGGCTGCCGATCGACCTGCTCCCCGATGTGAGCTTTCCGCGGCTGGTCGTCTACACCGGATACCCCAACGTGGCGCCGGCCGAGGTCGAACGCCTCGTGACGGAGCGGGTCGAGCAGCAGGCGGCCGCAGTGGCCGGGGTCGAGAAGGTGACCTCGCTCTCGCAGGAGGGCGTGAGCCTCGTGACTCTGCGCTTCTCGTGGGGCACGGACATGGATTTCGCGGCGCTCAACGTGCGCGAGCGCCTCGACAACATCCGCGATCAGTTTCCCGAAACCGCCGACCGGCCGACCATTCTGCGGGTCGACCCCCAGGCCGAGCCGATCCTCACGATTTCGCTCACCGGCGGCGGCGATCTGCTGGAGAACAAGGAGGTGGCCGAGGACGTGTTCCGGCGCCGGCTCGAGCAGCTTGAGGGCGTCGCCCAGGCGTCGGTGACGGGCGGGCTCGACCGCGAGATCCAGGTCGATGTGGATCCCGCGCGGCTCGAGGCGAACAGCATCACGCTCGCCGAAGTGTCGCGGGCCCTCGACCAGGCCAACTACTCGGCCCGCGGCGGCACGATCCTGCGGGGGCGGTATCGGTATCCGCTGCGCACGCTCGGCGAATTCCAGACGGTCGAGGAGATCTCGAATGTCGTTGTGGGGAGGCAGCAGCTGGGCGGTCAGCCGGCATCGGGCGAGCAGGGTGAAGGGGAGGCCGCCTTTCGTCTCGTCCGGCTCGGCGACATCGCGACGGTGGTGGACGGCTTCGCGGAACGGGAGGAGATCGCGCGCTACAACGGGTCGGAGTCGGTGGGGCTCCTGGTCTTCAAGGAGGCGGGCGCCAATACGGTGGCGGTGGCCGAGGACGTCCAGGAGACGCTGGACCTGCTGAAAGAGCAGTACGCCGACTTTACGGCCGAGATCGCGTACAACCAGGCGACGTTCATCGACGAGTCCATCAGCAACGTGGTGCAGGCGCTGATCCTCGGGGGCCTGCTCGCGTTTGTCGTGCTCTTCTTCTTCCTCCGCGACCCGCGCTATCCGGTGGCCATCGCGCTGGCCATCCCCATCTCGGTGATCGGGACCTTCGCGCTGATGGACGCGTTCGGGGTCTCGCTGAACATCATGAGCCTGGGGGGGCTGGCGCTCGGAGTCGGGATGCTGGTCGACAATTCGATCATCGTTCTGGAGAACATCTTCAGGCACCGGCAGCAGGGCGTCGGCGCCCTCGAGGCCGCAGCGCGCGGGGCCGAGGAAGTGCAGGGAGCGATCACGGCTTCGACGCTGACCACGATCTCGGTCTTCGGTCCCATCATCTACGTGCAGGGCGTGGCCGGCGAGCTGTTCGGAGCCCTCTCGCTGGCGGTCGCCTTTTCGCTGCTTGCCAGCCTCGCCGTCGCCCTGACGCTGCTGCCCTCGATGGCGGCCCATTTCAAGGCCGGCGGCGCCAAAGAGCGCGAGCAGCCCGAACCTGCGGCACCCGCGCGTCCGCGTCCCTCGACCCTGTTCGGCAGGATCCGCTGGCTGCTGGTCGGGGTCCTCCGGGTCCTGATATGGCCATTCGTCACTGCGGGGTCCCTGGTCCCTCAGCTGGTGAGGTTCTGGCTGGAACTGGCGGGCCAGGTTCTGTCGACCGTCTTCGGACCCTTCTTCCGAGTGTTCGACCGGCTCTTCAGGGCCTTCGCGGCGTGGTATCACGGCGTGCTGGCGCTTTCACTCGACCGTCGCGGGACGGTGCTCACCGTTGCTGCGGGCGCCCTTGGCGGCTGCCTCCTGCTTGCGGTGGGGCTGGACCGGGATCTACTCCCCAACGTCGATCAGGGTGCCTTCGACGTACGCGTCGAGCTGGCCGAAGGGACGCAGCTGCAGGCGACGGCCGAATCGGTCGAATCGCTCGAGCAGCGCATGATCGGGGACCCGGAGGTGGCCGCGGTATTCAGCCACATCGGACGGGACGTGCAGGCCAGGGGGGACGAGGGTCAGGCCTCGGGACTTCACACCGCGACGATACAGGTGAGGCTGAACGACGCCGCGCTCACGGAGGAGGTGGTGGCTCGGGCGCAGGATGTGGCGGACGAGTTTCCGGCGGGGGCGGTTTCCTTCGAGACCGGCCAGGCGACCGCGCTGGGCCAGATCCTTGGGGGTGGAGAGGCGGACATCGCCGTGCGTGTGCGCGGAGAGAACCTCGTCGACGCGTACCGTTTCTCCCAGAACGTGCGGCAGGGACTCTCGGGGCTGCCCGAGGTCCGCAACGTGCGGATCGGTTCCGAGCGGGGGCAGCCCCAGTTCCAGGTGTCGATCGATGCCGAAGCGGCGGCCAACTACAACATCGACCCGCGTGTGGTGGCGGAAACGATCGAATCGGCGATGCGCGGCGACAGGGCCACGGAGTTCGTGGACTTCGACCGCAAGATCGCGGTCATGGTGCGGCTGCCCGATTTCCTGCGCCACGATGCGTCCACGCTCGACCTGCTCCGGGTCGAAGGCGTGCCACTGCGCGAGCTGGTGACCATTCGCGAAACGGTGGGACCGGCCGAGATCCGCCGGGAAGACCAGGGGAGGGTGGTGACGGTGTACGCCGACGTCGCGTCGGGCGGACTCGGGGACGCCATCGTCGCTATCGAGGGCACACTCGCCGGCATGCAGCCGCCACGCGATATCCGCGTGGACGTTGGCGGCGAGAACGAGGAGATGCGGCGGTCGTTCCGCGACCTCGCGTTCGCATTCGGGCTGGCCCTTCTCCTGGTGTACATGATCCTGGCGGCCCAGTTCGAGTCCTTTGTCCACCCGTTCACGATCCTGATGGCCGTGCCCCTTGCGCTCGTGGGCGCTATCCTTGCACTGGTGCTCACGGGTGAGGGCCTCAACACGATGAGCCTGATCGGAATTGTGATCCTCGTTGGAATTGTAGTGAACGACGCAATCGTCAAGGTGGACTTCATCAACCAGGGCATCGCCCGCGGCCTGAGTCTGAGGGACGCGATCCTGGAAGCCGGCGAGGTACGGTTGCGACCCATCGTGATGACCACCGTGACCACGGTTCTGGGGTTGCTGCCCATGGCTCTGGGGATCGGCCGCGGCGCCGATCTCAGGGCTCCGATGGCGATCTCGGTCATCGGCGGCCTCCTGGTCGCCACGGCGCTCACGCTGATCGTTGTTCCGGTGGTCTATTCGGTGATCGAGGACGTGCGGCGCGGGTGGAGGAGCCGGAGGGGCAGCGGGTCGCGGCAGGAGGGCCTGGTCGTGCAGAAGGCGGGGACGCCGTGATCAGGCTGAGCATGCGCCGGCCGGTGGCTGTCGCGATGGCATACATCGCGGTGGCCCTTCTCGGCGTGCGGGCGTGGCAGGACATCCCGATCGAGCTGATGCCCGACACGCAGCTGCCCCGGCTCACGGTCGTGGGCACGTGGCGCGGTGCCTCTCCGGAGACGGTGGAGGCGTTTCTGACGTCGCCGCTGGAAGCGGCAATCCAGCTGGTGGAAGGCGTCGAAAAGGTCGTCTCGCAATCGTCCGAGGGCGAGGCGCGGATCGACGTCGACTTCTCTCGCGACATCGATATGGACTTCGCGCGTCTCGATCTCTCCGAAAGGCTTGCGACGCTGGAAGAGAACGACCTCCCCCCCGGGGTCGACCGGGTCATCGTCTCTCCCTATATCCCCGACGAGTTCAGGGAGGCCCAGGGGCAGCCGCTGTTGCGCTACACCTTCACGGGTGCGCGGACGCTGGAATCGCTTCGGAAACACCTCGACGACGTCGTGATTCCCGAATTGAGCCGCGTCGAGGGGGTCGCGGTGGTCACCGCGCACGGAGGCCGCGAGCGGCTGATCGAGATCGAGCTGGACCGCGAACTCATGGCGGCGATGGGTGTGACCTCGTACGAGGTGGACCAGAGGCTGGCCAATCTCGATCTGGTGCGTGAAGCCGGCGCGGTCCGGTCCGGTGACCGCCAGTGGACCGTGACCATCCGGAACCGGCCGGTGTCCGCCCAGGACATACGAACCGCAATTGTGAAGTCCGACGGCGGGCGTGTCATCCGGGTCTCCGACGTCGCCATCGTGCGCGACACCTACGAGGACATCCGGAACCACTACCGCGTCAACTCGCGGCCGGCGGTGGAAATGCGCGTTACAAAGGAGATCGGCGCCAATTCCGTGCGGGTCGCCGACGAGGTGAAGGAGCGCCTGGCCGTCGTCGAACTTCGAAACCCGCCCAACACGCGCTTCATCCTGGACTGGGACGAGAGCAGACAGATCCGGCGACAGATGTCCGACCTGCGCAGCCGGGCGCTGATATCGATCATCGTGATCTTCGGCGTGCTCTTCCTGTTCCTGGGGTCGCTGCGCTCCGCGGTCGTGGTGTTCGCCACGATCGCGTTCTCGATCCTCATTTCGCTCAACCTGATCTATTTCGCTGGGTTCTCCCTGAACGTCCTGACGCTCATGGGGCTCGCGATGGCCTTCGGCCTCATCGTGGACAACTCCATCGTGGTGCTGGAGAACATCTACCGACGATGGCAATCCGGACGATCGCGGGACAGCGCCATCCTGGAGGGGGCTTCACATGTGGTGCTTCCCATCCTGGCGGCTACCGCAACGACGCTGATCGTCTTCGCTCCGTTCGTCTACCTGCAGGACGAGTTGCGGATCTACTACCTGCCACTGGCCGTCGTGGTCGTGTTGAGCCTTCTGGCGTCGCTTCTGGTGGCGTTCAGCTTCATCCCGGGGCTCGTGGGGAGGATCCTGCCGCCGCGCGAGGAGGCTACGGCGTTTGTCACCACCGGCCGCTCGGCAGCGCGCCCGCCGCTGTATCTGCGCTTCTACAGGGGGCTCGTGGGGTATACGCTGCGCCGGCCGTGGGTCGTGGTCGCCGTCTGTCTGGCGATGCTCGGCGGGTCCGGATACCTGTTCGACCAGTACGTCAACAAGGGCCGGGTCTGGGGCGGAGGCTGGGGCCAGCAGACGTATATCGACATCTCCATCCGGCTCCCGCGGGGTTCCGACATCGAGCGCACCGACCAGCTGACCCGGTACTTCGAGGAGCGCCTGCGCCAGATGCCGGAAGTCGAGCGGTTCGTGACGAACGTGTATCCCGAGTCCAGCCGGACCACGGTCACGTTTCCCGATGCACTTGAGCTTACCGATGTGCCGGTACGTATCAAGGAGCAGCTCTTCGCCTTCTCGCTGGGGTTTTCCCGCGCCGAGGTGCGCGTGTACGGGTACGGACCTTCCTTCTACGGCGGCGGGGGTTCGCCGCCCAACTACACGATCCAGGTTCTCGGGTACAACTACGAGAAGGTGCGTGACATTGCCGAGGATCTCGGAGGACGGCTCGAGCGGTTCCCACGCATCCGCGACGTGAACACGAACGCTTCGTTCGGATTCCGCACGCGCGACCGGGCCTCGGAGTTCGCCGTGGACATTCGCCGCGACGTCGTCGCCCGCCACGATCTGACGGTCGATTTCCTGGTCGGGCAGATCTCGGATGCCGTGCGCGGCCAGGTGAGCCAGGATCTGCTGAAGATCGGGGGCGACGAAGTCCGCTACGACGTGAAGCTGGAGGGGAACCGGGAGGTCGATCTCGTCGAACTGCAACAGACGCTCGTTCTGACTCCGACCGGCAACCCGATCCGGCTGGGAGAGCTCGTGACCATCCGTCCCCGCGAGGTGCTGGCCACCATCCGGCGCGAAGACCAGCAGTACGAACGCAGCGTGGCGTACGAGTTCCGCGGGCCGTACAAGCTCGGCGACCTGTATCACAACAGCGTGATCGAGATGACCGAGGTGCCGCCCGGCTACACGGTCAAGAAAGCCGACCGCTGGCGCTGGTCGCTCGAGGAACAGTCACAGATGGCACTGGTGCTCGCCGTTTCCATCCTTCTCATCTACATGGTGACGGCCGCGCTCTTCGAGTCGCTGCTGCAGCCCCTGTGCGTCCTCCTTACGGTGCCCATGGCCCTGATCGGGGTCTTTCTCCTGTTCTTCTACCTGGACGCGCACTTCACTCGCGAAGCGTACATCGGCGTCATCATGATGGGAGGAATCGTGGTCAACAACGCGATTCTCCTTGTCGACCACATCAACCGCGTGCGGCGGGAGACGCCGCTTGCGCTGGACGCGGCCATCCTGAAGGGCACCCTGGAGCGCGTCAGACCGATCCTCATGACCACCACGACCACGATGCTCGGACTGACGCCCCTCGTCATCTTCAGCGAGACGGCGAACTCGAACATCTGGAACGCGCTGGCCTATGCCCTCATAGGCGGACTGGCGTCGTCGACCTTCCTGGTCCTGACCGCCACGCCGGCGTTATACCTGCTCTTCGAGCGCCGGACAGCGGCCCGGACGGCGGGTCCGGCAGCGGCGGCGGGTACAGCGCCAGCGCCGGCCACGGGAGCGGGCGCCGGCTGACTTCGCCATGAGACTTCGCTTCGCCCCATCGCCAACGGGGTACCTTCACGTGGGGGGAGCCCGTACGGCGCTCTTCAACTGGTTGCTGGCGCGCCGGAGCGGAGGTGCATTCCTGCTGCGGATCGAGGACACCGACCGGGACCGGAGCCGGCCCGAACACGTGGAAGCCATCCTCAGCGGTCTCCGATGGCTCGGCATCGACTGGGACGAGGAGCCTGTCTTCCAGGCTGACGGGCTCGAGCGGCACCGTGCCGACGCATTGCTCCTGCTGGAGCGGGGAAGGGCCTATCGGGACTTCACTCCGCAGGAGGAGTTCGAGCGCGCACGGGACGCAGCCGTAGCTGCCGGAACCGGTGCCGTGACGAGGCTTTCCCGGGAACTGGCCTCTCGGGTGCAGCCGGCCGACGCGGAGATGCGGGCCGCGGCCGGCGAGCCCTTCGCGGTGCGGTTTCGGGTTCCGGGGGGAAGCACCTCGTGGCGGGACATGGTGCATGGCGACATGCGCTTCGACAATGGGGAGATCGAGGATTTCGTCATCCTCAGGGGCGACGGCACGCCCACCTACAATCACGCGGTCGTCTCGGACGACGCCCAAATGGGAATCAGCCACGTAATCCGCGGCGACGATCACATCTCCAACACGCCGAAACAGATCCTGCTGTATGAAGCGCTGGGGAAGAAGGTCCCCGCCTTCGGACATCTCCCCATGATCCTGGGTCCGGACGGCAAGAGGCTTTCCAAGCGGCACGGCGCGCAGGCGGTGAACAGCTACGAGGAGGAGGGGGTGCTTCCCGAAGCGATGGTCAACTTCCTCGCGCTGCTGGGCTGGTCGCCCGGCACCGACGAGGAACTGCTGTCCAGGGACGAACTGGTCGCGCGGTTCACCATGGAGCGGGTCCTCAAGAAGGGCTCGGTCTTCGATTCCGCCAAGCTCTATTGGATGAACGGCAAATACATGGCGCGGCTGGACACCCGGGAACTTGCAGCGCGGCTGCAACACACCCTGGCTTCGCGGAACGCTTCCGCCGAAGAGCCGCACGAGCTCTCCGACGATGCCTTCCAGCGGATGACCGCGGCGCTGGCTCCCAGGAGCCGCTCCCTGTCCGAAATGGCGACGCTGGCTGCCCCTTATGTGGGCCCCGTCACGAGCTACGACGCCAAGGCGGCGCGCAGGGCCTGGTACAGGGACCCGGGGGGTGCGTCCGAGATCCTGGCGAGGGTGCGGACGGAAATCGCCACGGTGGGGTGGGAGGCGGAGACGGTTGAGCAGTCGCTTCGCGGCCTCGCCGGAGACCTCGGTGTGGGCGCCGGCAAGGTCTTCCAGCCGCTGCGCCTTGCCCTGACTGGACTTCCGGCCTCGCCCGGCATCTTCGACGTCCTTCTGATCCTGGGCCGGGAGCGGTCTCTCAGGCGAATCGGGCGCGCGATCGACACGATCGCTTCACACGCCGGGCAGCGCTAGGAAGGCCCACGTTTCAGCCGCCTGCGGGTTGCGAACAGGGCGGCGTGCGCCTAACATTGCGTCCTTCCCGATCAGCCCTCCCCTCTCACCCGGAAGCGCATGCCACCCGGACAGAAATCCGCCATGTCGTCAGGTCACATATCCGGTGCCGCGGCTGCGCCGGCCCTGAGTGAGATCGAGCGGGGCATCCTCGACTTCATCGTTTTCTTCCTTCGGAGCAATACCTACCAGCCATCGATCCGGGAGATCGGAAGTCAGTTCGGAATCAAGAGCACCAAGACGGTGTCCGAACATCTCCAGGCATTGGCTGACAAAGGGTTTATCGAGCGGGATCCTTCCCGTTCGAGGGGCGTGCGGATTCTGGGAATCGACCTCAACGCCGAATCCGTTTCACTGCCGTGCTTCGAGGATCTGCGCGACGCCATGCCGGGTGGGGGCTACCGAAGGGCGGAGGCCCATATCACGCTCGACCGGCAGCTGGCTGGAGGAAAGGGGGCCTTCATGGTGCGGGCGCCCGGAGATGTGCTGCCCAACGGGTCGGTCACGGAAGGGGACCTGCTCGTGGTCGCTCCCGCGTTGGCGGAGGAGTTGAGCGACGGTGAAGTGATCGTGGCGCGCGTGAGCGGGATCCCGGACTACTTCCGGGTCCAGCGAAGCAGGTCGCAGATCCTTCTTCACCCACTGGGGCGGGACGGCGCGCCCGCAAGCATGGACGAGCCCGCCTCGCTGGTGCTGGTCGGCCGGGTAACCGGCCTCTACCGCCGGGTCGGCCCCGCTTCGTTCGCAAAGCACGTCATCGCGCACTGAGCAGCGTCCCCGGCACCCCACGCGGCCCGGATCTCGACCGTGCCTGGATGGCTCGGGCACTGGAGCTTGCACGGGCCGGAGCGCTTCGCGGAGAGGTCCCGGTCGGCGCGCTGGTCACCCGCGGTCGCGAAATTGTCGCGGAGTCCCACAATCGGACCGTCGAGAACTGCGATCCGACTGCCCACGCCGAGACGCTGGCCATTCGGGACGCGGCTCGTCGTCTCGGAGACTGGCGCCTGGAGGGCTGCACCCTGTACACCACCCTGGAGCCATGCGCCCACTGCGCCGGCGCCGCGGTTCTGGCCCGGGTATCGCGGCTCGTGTTCGGCGCGGCGGACCCCAAGGCCGGCATGGCCGGGAGCCTGGAGAATCTCGTGCAGGATCCCCGGCTCAACCATCGCGTGGAGCTCGTCGGAGGCGTGCTCGCCGAGGAGTCCGGCGAACTGCTGCGCGGCTTCTTTCGGGCGCGCCGGAGCTGAGCGCGGGACACCGAGGGGCCGGGGCTGCAGTGCCGACGAGCACTCCCGCTGTGCTCGTCTCTTGCGGAATCTCTCTTGATCGCGATTATATCATGCCCAACGGCAAGCGAATGGCCGTATGATCGCATGAATAGGGCGCAGATGATCCGTCCGTCGCGCGTTGTTCCAGCGAGGAGACACCGGGATGCAAGCGAGAGGACTGGCGCGTGGCTGGCGGGCCGGCGAGACAGCGGCCATCGACGTGGGGCCGTACTTCAAGCCAACGGACCGAGAGCACGGCAGCGAGTTCAGGTGAAGAACCCCCCTCGCGTCAGCGGGCATCAACGCCTGATCGAAGCCACCCTGAGGTCCATAGCGGAACACGGTCACCGGCGAACTACGGTGCGCACAATCGCCGAGATCGCCGGAGTGACCCCGGGTCTGGTGACGCACTACTTCGACGGCAAGGACGAGTTGCTGTTCGAGGCGTACCGTCACTTCAAGGATCGCGCGCTGGCGGTGCACCTGTCGGAGGCTGACAGGGCGGAACCGGATCCGGTCGGGCGGCTCGAGGCCTTTGTCCGCTCCGTCCTGTTCTTCAACGGCGCCAGGGCGGAGCAGATGAGGATCTGGGCCGGCTTCGTGGACCTCGTGATCACGGATTCGAATGCGGCGGCCGTGCAGACGGCGACCCACGATCGGTTCATCCGCGAGATCAGCAACTGTGTCATCCGGATCCATCGCCTTCGAGGCGAATCGCTGTCGGCGGATGCGGCGAGCAGGGTAGCGCTGGGCATCAATTCGGTGATCGACGGAATCTGGTTGGAGCGCAGCCTGAATCCATCGAGGATGACGCCTGAAGAGGCGCTGGACACCGCCCTGGACATGATCGGCGCCAGACTCGGCGTGTCGTTCCGGGCATGTCTCGCGACAACCGCTTGACGCCGCGGCCCGGCCGGTGCCCCGGCCGCTAGGTCAGGCCGCGTCCTCTACAGCAGCACCGCGGTCAATCTCCGGAACCGGCGTGCCGAACACACGCAGGAAGACCGCCAGCACGGCCACGCCGACAGGCAGGGCGATCCAGGTGGGCAGCCCCAGAGCGGTTCCCACGCTTCCCAGCGCCAGGCCGACCGCGCCTACGAGCAGAGCGTACGGCAACTGGGTGCGGACATGGTCGACGTGGTCGCACGCGGCCGCGGTCGAGGACAGTACGGTGGTGTCGGAGATGGGTGAGCAGTGGTCGCCCCAGATCGCGCCCGCCAGCACCGAACTCGTGGTCCCGAGGAGGATGCCGTAGACGGTGCCGTCGGCGAAGCCGGTGCCGCCGGCGAGCGATACCGTCAACGGGATCACCAGCGGAATCAGGATCGCCATTGTGGTCCACGATGTCCCGGTCGCGAAGGCCATCGCGCCGGAGGTCACGAACACGAGCGCCGGGAGGAGGTACAGGGGCAGGTTGCCGCCCAGAAGCTGCGACAGATAACCCGCCGTGCCGATGTCCTGCGTCACCGCGCCGAGCGACCAGGCCAGGGTCAGGATCACCATTGCGGTGATCATCGCCTTCACACCGCCCGCCCACGCGTCGATGCACTCGTGCACCGTCAGAATCCGCTGCCCCAGCGTAAGCGCGGCTGCGACCAGGCATCCCGCGAGCGAACCCCAGAGGAGCGTGTTGAACGGGTCGGCCGCCCCGAAGGTGTCCATCAGCGACGCACCCTCTCCCGCCGCCGCGCGTCCGGAGACGTACAGGCCGCCCAGGACCACGGCCACGACGGTGAGCACGGGGATGCCCGCATTCCACCAGCGCCTGGGCGACCCTTCCTTCGCGTCCACGAAGCTCTTCGAGGTGTCGGTGGCCAACATCGCCCCGTCCCGATAGAGTCCCCGGCCCGCCGCCGCCCTTGCCTCCGCCCTGGCCATCGAGCCGAAATCGCGGTTCATGAACGAGGTCAGGAGTACGAAGGCGAACGCGAGGATGGGGTAGAAGAGATAGGGAATCGTCTGAATGAAGACCGCGTAGGGACTGAGATTCGCGAGAAAGGCCGCGTCGGCCCCGGTCGTGGTGGTGGCCGCGGACGTCAGGCCACCTCCGATCAGCGAGACCTCGTAGCCGACCCAGGTGGAAACGGGGACCAGCGCGGCAATCGGGGCAGCCGTCGAATCCACGAGGTAGGCGAGCTTCTCGCGCGACACCTTGAGCCGGTCGGTGATGGGGCGCATGGTGTTGCCGACGACGAGCGTGTTGGCGTAGTCGTCGAAGAAGATCGCCAGCCCGGCGAGGGCCGTGGCCACCTTGCCCCGGCGCCGGTTGCGCGCCAGCGGCGCCACCGCGCGCACCACGCCCCGCGTCCCGCCGTTGCGGCTGACAATGCCGACCATCCCGCCCAGCATGAGACTGAAGACGACGATCTGGGTGTGGCCGCCGTCCGTGTCGCCGAGCGCCGGCACGACGTACTGGTCGACAAGGCGCCAGGTTGCCTGGACCGGATTGTAGCCGGCTACCGCGAGTGCTCCCAGCCAGACCCCGGCAAGGAGCGCGGTGATCACCTCCTTGAAGATCAGGGCCAATGCGATCGCGACCAGTGGAGGCAGAATCGAAAACCATCCCGGAGCGAAGGGCCTGTCGACGGCGTGCGTCGTGTCGCCCACGCGCACGTCCAGTGGCAGCTCGCCACGGGCACGCACGACAATATTCCTGAATTCGCGAACTTCGCGCGCGCCGACGGTCCCGGACGCGATGAGCGTCCCCTGGGCGCTGCGCACCTCGACCATCGAGGACAGCTCTTCCCCGCCGTGCACCGTGAGCGTGAAGGGCACCGAGCCGAGCACGACCCTGGGACCCTCGACGACTTCCTGCGCGCTCGCACCAATGGGCGTCGCCAGGAGGAGGAGACTCACGACGCGCCAGGCGGTCCGGGCCGGACGGGGCCTCGCCGAAGAGTGCCACCGGGATCGGCCCGCCGCGCGAGGCGGAGAGTGGGGACGGTTGATTCGAAGGGACATGAGGGCTCCGCGTGAGCGGTTGAAACGTGCAGGGCCGAGAGTCGCCGGACCAGCCAACCCCACCATGATGTTGGCCGACGGCTTCCGGTGCAATTACCTTTGGGCCGGAACGCTGCCCGCCACGCCGATCGCGGCCCTTCGGAGGAGTGCGAAACCGAAAGGTGACTCCCACAGACCCCACGGTGCTCATGGACGGCGCGGATGTCCGGCGTGCCGTCGACCGCATGGCTCACGAGGTTCTGGAGAAGCTGGGAGGCACCCGTCGTCTCGTGCTGATCGGAATCCAGCGGCGCGGAGTCGATCTTGCCGGCATGATTTCGGCGGCCATCGCCGCCGCCGAGGGAATCGAAATCGCCACCGGCACCCTGGACATCACCTTCTACCGGGACGACCTGATGACCGTCGGACCGCGTCCGGTGGTCGGTGAAACGAAGCTCCCGGCGAGTGGCCTGGACGACATGGCGGTCGTTCTGGTCGACGATGTCCTCTACACGGGGCGCACGGCGCGCGCCGCGCTGAACGAGCTCATGGACTGGGGGCGTCCCGCCCGCATCCTCCTCTGCGTGCTCGTGGACCGGGGCGACCGCGAGCTGCCGATTCAGCCGGACATCGTCGGCCGCGCGTTCCAGGTGCTTGCGAATCAGCGGGTGGATGTCCTCGTTCCGGATATCGACGGGGAGCTGGCGGTGGTCCTGAGTGCCGTGGAGCGCGGATGACCGGATCGACGGCGGCCCTGGGCAAGGATCTGATCGGGCTGGAGCCCCTTTCGCCGGATCAGATTCGAATTGTCCTCGACACCGCCGAACCCTTCAAGGAGATCACCGAACGGCGTATCAAGAAGCTCCCGGTGCTGCGCGGCAAGACCATCGTGAACCTCTTCTTCGAGCCGTCCACCCGCACCCGCATCTCCTTCGAATTCGCCGAAAAGCGGCTGTCTGCCGACACCGTGAACATCGGCGCCGCCGGGTCCTCGGTTTCAAAGGGGGAGACCCTGGTGGACACGGCGCGCAACCTGGAGGCGATGAGCATCGACATGGTGGTGATCCGCCACTGGTCGGCCGGGGCCGCGTCCTTCCTGGCGGCCCGCATTCCCTCCAACGTGATCAACGCGGGCGATGGTGCCCACGAGCATCCCACCCAGGGACTGCTGGACATCCTTACGCTGCGCGACCACTTCGGGAGTCTCGAAGGGCTGCGTGTGTGCATCGTCGGCGATGTGCTGCACTCGCGCGTTGCGCGGTCCAACATCTACGGTCTGGTCAAGCTGGGTGCGAAGGTCGGTGTTTGCGGACCCCGGACCCTCCTTCCGGCGAGCATCGAACAGCTCGGCGTGCGGGTCTTCGCCCAGGTCGACGACGCGGTGCGGTGGGCGGATGCGCTGAACGTGCTGCGGTTGCAACTGGAGCGGATGGAGGACGGCTTCGTTCCGTCGCTCAGGGAGTACAACCGGGTGTTCGGAATCACCAGCCAGCGTCTGGAGCGCGCGCCGAAGGAGCTGCTGATCATGCACCCCGGACCGATGAATCGCGGTGTCGAGATCGATTCGGATGTGGCGGACGGGCCCCACTCGGTGATCCTGCAGCAGGTCACCAACGGCGTGGCCGTGCGCATGGCGGTCCTCTACCTGCTGGCGGGTGGCGCGCCGCATCTTGCCGAGGCCGCCAGGGACTGGACGGGCACATGAGTCGCGTTCTCATCAGGGGAGGACGCGTCATCGATCCGGCAACCGGTCACGACGCGGACGACTGCGACGTACTCGTCGTGGACGGCAGAATCGACGCGGTGGGCCGTGGCCTCGACGCGGGGGACGCCGATCCGGTGGACGCGGGGGGCCTGATCGTCGCACCCGGGTTCGTCGATCCGCATGCCCACCTCTGCGAGCCGGGATGGGAACACCGCGAGACGATCCGCACGGGAGCGCTCGCGGCCGCAGCCGGCGGGTATACTGCGGTCTGCGCGATGCCCGACACGGATCCGGTCGTGGACGATCCCGCTTCGGTGGGCTTCATCGTCGCCGAAGGAAGGCGCGCGCGCGGCGCCAGGGTCTACCCGACAGCGGCACTGTCCGCGGGCTGTCGGGGGGAGCGCCTGACCGAGTTCGGCGAGATTGTGGACGCCGGCGCCGTGGCGGTATGTGACGCCGGCAAGGCGGTCGGGTCTTCGAGCCTGATGCGGCTCGCCCTCCAGTACGCCCGGTCGTTCGGCGTGCCGGTGCTGTCCCAGGGTGAAGACCGCGAGCTGGCCCGCAACGGCGTGATGCACGAAGGCGTGATCTCGACGCGTCTGGGGTTGCGCGGGAAGCCGGCTGTGGCGGAAGAGATCGGCGTTGCCCGGGATCTGGCTCTTGCCCGCGCGACAGGCGGAAGGCTCCATCTGCAGCGGGTCTCGACGGGCGCGGCGGCCGAACTGATCCGCGCCGCCAAGGCCGCTGGCGTGCAGGTCACCGCGGAAGCCACGCCGCACCATCTGTTGTTGTCCCACAACCTGCTCGCGGGCTACGGCACGGAATACAAGGTCGATCCACCGCTGCGCACAGCGCGCGACGTGGAGTTGCTGGGCGCTGCGCTGGCCGACGGGACCATCGACTGCATCGCGACCGACCACGCGCCGCGCCACTACGACGAAAAGGAGCAGGCCTTCGACGACGCGCCGCACGGCGTAGTGGGACTGGAAACCGCTTTCGCGGTTCTCCACACCCGCCTTGTGCGGGGAAGCCTGCTCCCGCTACAGGATCTGCTGCACCGGATGTCGACGGGTCCGGCGCGGGCCCTCGGTTTGCCGGGAGGAAGCCTGGAACCGGGTCAGCCGGCCGACATCGTACTCATCGACGCCGAGATGGCTTGGACGGTTGCGGCCGGGGATTTCGTCTCGAAGGGGCGGAGCACGCCCTTCGAAGGTGCCTGCATGGAAGGGCGAGTCGTCAGGACGCTGGTGGGCGGGACGACCGCCTGGAGTCTGGGCCGGGCTACTCGTGCCCCTGGACCAGGCGGTCCAGTTGAGACTTGATCCGACCGGCCTTGTTGGGGTGAAATACCCGGCGATTCGCGGCTCTGTCGATCAGCGCGACCGCGTCGCGGCGGTGCCGTTCGGCATTCTCGCGGGTGTTGGCTTCGCGGACCCTGCGAATCGCCGTTCGGATGCGGGAACGGGTTACCCGGTTGCGGCCCCGCGCCTCCCGGCTCAGTTCCATCCGCTTTTTCGCACTCTTGATATTGGGCATTTCGCTCTGGTTTCCCCGCAGTGGGTAGTTCGCTCTCCGGTCGCCCCCGCAAACGAAGGCCGGTTCGAAAGGTAGAACCGGGAGCCGATACGTTCAACCGCCAATGGGCCTGCCGGCGGGCCGGTTACCGCGCCTGCAGGCCGCCCGCCGGCCGTCCACGTCTCCGCGAGTGGGCTGGCAGCGGTCGATTGACCTTTCTACAATTCCGATCATGGAAATCCTGCTGATCATCCCCGTTCTCCTCTTTTCCGTCGTGGTCCACGAGGTGGCACATGCGTGGCAGGCGTTCAGGGAAGGGGACACCACGGCCCGCGACCTCGGCAGGCTCACGCTGAACCCGATTCCCCACCTTGATCCGATAGGTTCGGTGCTGGTGCCTCTGGTGCTGTACCTGCTTCCGGGCGACTTCCTGTTCGGATGGGCCAGGCCGGTTCCCGTCAACCCGCGCAATTACCGCAGTTACCCGGCGGGCGACATTCGGGTTTCCCTGGCCGGCATCGTGTCAAACCTGGGCCTCGTGGTTCTGTGCACGCTGGGCCTGGTCGTCACAGCGCTGCTCCACGGCCTGTCGTTGTTTGGCGGACAGGTCGGTGCAAGTATAGCACAAATTTTCACTTATGGGATTTTCATAAATCTGATTCTAGCGTATTTCAACCTGATTCCGGTACCGCCGCTCGATGGCTCCCACGTGTTGTATCATCTCCTGCCACCGGCTGCCGGCGCCCGCTACCGCGCGCTGGGACGCTACGGAGTGACGCTGTTGTTTCTGACCGTGATGGTGTTCCCCGGCGCATTCGGTGTGTTGCTCTCTCCGGTCTTTGTCGTGTTCGAGTGGGTTCTCGGGCTGGCGTCCGTGTTATGACCGAGGGATTCCTGGTCGTCGAGACCGAGCGTTTCAGTGGCCCGCTCGATCTGCTTCTTCACCTGATCCGCGTCCAGGACATCGACATCTTCGACATTCCGATTGCGCCGATCACGCATCAATTCCTGCAAGCGACCGAGGACCTCGGCGAAACGGGCGTGGACGAAGCGGGCGAATTCCTGGAGATGGCGGCTACGCTGATACGCATCAAGGCTCGAATGCTGCTGCCCAGCCCCACGGATGAGGAGGAAGACGACCCACGCGCCGAGCTGGTCCGAAGGCTGTTGGAGTACGAACTGGTACGGGAGATCGCGACCCGCATGCGCGCGGCCGAAAGCGACCGCGGTCGGCGCTTTGCCAAGGGCTATGTGGAGCCGCGGCCCAGGCCGGCCCTGGCCGATGCCCCCCTGAACGCAACCTGGGACCAGCTCTACGCCGCGGCGCTGCGTGTGGAACCTCCGATGCACCGCCAGACCGAGCACCGGGTGGCAGTGCGCCCGGTGGCCATGCGGGCAAAAGTCGGGTTGATCGTGGAAGCGGTGAAGAGAGCGAGCCGCATCGAGTTTTCCAGCCTGGTTGCGCCGTGGAAGGAGCGAATGCACGGTGTCATGACGCTGCTGGCCGGACTCGAACTGGGCCGGCGCCGAGTGGTTGCGCTCAGGCAGCGCAAGCCGTTCTCGCCACTCTGGTTCTACAAGGGCCGCAACCTGGACATGGAGCTCGACGAAGTGGCCGCCCCGGGACAACAGGCGGACCCACGGGCAGGTGACGCCGGCTCGGGACGGTACCCCCGCACGCCGGTCGCGGAAGCGCGGACGGAGCCCGCCGCAGAAAGCACGACATGAACGACGCCAGCATTGTAGAAGCCATCCTCTTTGCGAGCGACGCCCCGCTGTCGCCCGGCGAGATCGCGCGCGCGGACGAGGTCCTCGATGAGGACCGGGTGGAGGCGGCGCTGGCCACATTGCGTGCGGAATACGACAACTCGGGGCGCGCGTTCGAGCTGCGTGAGGTCGCCGATGGGGTGCAAATGATGACGCGGCCCGAATTCGCACCGTACCTTGAGCGCTTCGACACGGTGCCGAAGCCGTCGCGGCTGTCCGGTCCCGCACTGGAGGCCCTGGCCATCGTTGCCTACCGGCAGCCCATCAGCCGACTGGAGGTCGAATACGTCCGCGGCGTCAATTCGACGGGTGTCATACGAACCCTCCTGGACCGCGAACTGATCGAAGCGGTGGGTCGTGGGGAGGGGGTCGGGCGGCCAGTGCTTTACGGCACCACAACACGGTTCCTGGAGCACTTCGGTTTCCCCTCGATCGAGCACCTGCCGAGGCCCGAGGAACTCCCCGTGGTTCTCAGGGACAGGGCGCCGCTCGATGAGCCATCGCCGGATCGGGAGCAGGCGCCGGCCGAGGATGGCGCGGATCCGGCTCCGAGCGCGGAGGATGCCGTGGCCGCGGTGCTTGCCCACGCCGACGGTGCGCCGGAATCCGCCGAATGAACCCTGAGGCGCCCTCGGGCATGCGTGTGCAGAAGTACATGTCCCAGGCCGGGGCCGCGTCGCGTCGCGAGGCCGAAGTCATGATCAGGGAAGGCCGCGTCACGATCAACGGCGAGCCCGTGTCCGTGATGGGGGCGCGCGTGATCCCCGGGTCCGACGTGGTTTCCCTGGATGGGCGGATCGTGGAACCCGCGCCGCGCCGCTGGATCGTCCTTCACAAGCCGGTCGGAGCCCTTTGTACCAGGAGCGACCCTCACGGCGGCAGGACGGTCTACGACCTTCTGCCCTCCTGGGCCGGCGGGCTGCGCTACGTGGGGCGGCTGGACCGCGACACTTCCGGATTGCTGCTCATGACAAACGAAGGTGACCTGGCGGCGGCTCTGGCGCACCCGAGCGGCAGGATCGAGCGGGAGTACCGCGCCCGCATTGCGGCGCGAGTCAACTCCCGGACGCTCAAGCAGCTCAAGCGCGGCGTGGAGCTCGAGGACGGTTTCGCCCGTCCCGCGCGGGTGCGCAGATTCGAATGGGGAGAGGACGAGCCGGGTATCCGGATTGTGCTCACCGAGGGCAGAAAGCGCGAGGTTCGCCGACTCCTCAGGGCTGTAGGCCACCCTCCGCGGTCCCTGACGCGCACCCGGTTTGGCCCGTTTCGGCTCGGGGGGCTGAAGCCCGGAGCCTGGAGACCCGCCTTGTCCGCCGAACTGGCCGAGGCCAGAGCCCTTGTGGCCCGCCGGGTGCCGAAAGGCCGCAGGCGTGGATTGCGGAGGAAAGGAGACCCGCGTGTCTGATTCGACGCTGGAGGTAATCCGTCATCCCCTGATCGAACACAAGCTGTCCTTCATGAGAGACAAGCGGACTTCACCCGCGGAGTTCAAGGAGCTCCTGGATCAGATCACGCTGCTCATGACCTGTCATGTGACCAGGGGACTGGAGGGCGACGAAGTGAGCGTGGAAACCCCGCTCGAGATCACGCGGGCCCGGCGCATCCGCGAGGACCGGATCGTGATCGTGCCGGTACTGCGAGCGGGACTGGGAATGGCGGATGCCGTCCGGAAGCTGATCCCCGGTGCGAGGGTCGGACACCTGGGGTTCTACAGGAACGAAGAGACCCTCGAGCCCGTCAGGTATTACGGGAAGCTCCCTCCCCAAAGCGGGCGCGCGACCTTCCTTGTGGTCGACCCGATGTTGGGTACCGGCGGGACGGCGGACGCAGCCGTGGCGGAATTGAAGTCGCATGGGGCCACCGACATTCGCATGATGTGTGTGGTCGCGTCTCCCGAGGGAGCGGCCCACTTGTCCGCTCGGCATCCGGATGTCCCCGTCTACACTGCCGCTCTGGACCGGCAGCTGAATGCGGTGGGGTATATCGTGCCGGGCCTTGGCGATGCCGGAGACCGGGTATTCGGGACCTCCTGAGGAATGGTGGCCGGTTTTTGGTGGATTCGTTAGCCTTATCCGGGCCCATAGCTCAGGCGGTTAGAGCAGCGGACTCATAATCCGACGGTCGGGGGTTCAAGTCCCTCTGGGCCCATGTATGGTGATACCTTGACGATAGGGTACCCGCGGCCGTCCATTGCACACGGCCAGTGCATCGGGTACCAGCAAGGCGACGACTTTGTTCTCACGGCAATCGAGCAGACGCAGGTGGCGACGGTTCGCCGTTTCGTGTGTCGCCGTGCCCCAGATGGCCGTGGCTACGGCGCTGGTTCCGGCGGATGCCATTCTGGACGTCGATCAATTCGGATCGCCGGACCACGTGGAAACACCGGAGACCACCGACTGCCCGGTTCATCACGGACACCTGTTCTGCCAGGTCGTCCGATCCCTATGGGCGACTGGAGTTGCGCCCGACATCGCAATCGTGGGTGTGCACCTCCCGCCCATTCGCTTCGAGCATCCGTGCCCGGACGGCTCACTGACGAACAGCGCGTCGATCTGGTCCGCGCCGACAATACCAAGGGCTCCGCCACTCGTCTGAATCTCCCACGACCACCCCCACCCGGGTGAACCTCGCGAGGCCGTCCGGATCGTACCGGGTGGTTTCCCATTGAACGTGGATGCCGAGAACGAGTGCCATCCCTTGAAACCGACGCTATTCCAACCGTACTGCATCGTCACAGCTACGCTGCTTTGCGGATTCGCTTTGCCCCGGGCGCCGGCGCATGCGCAGGAGCCGGAGCACGAGGGCGAGATCGAAGGCGTCGTGCGCGATGCCGAGACGGGTGAACCCCTCGCGGGAGCCTTCGTTTCGGTGGTCGGTACGGGAACGAGCGCGGTGACCCACGGTGACGGAAGCTTCCACCTGACCGGAATCGCGGCGGGAAGTTACTCGCTGCGGGTCGAACGCCTTGGCTATCGAAGCCACAACGCCGTGGTTGCGGTGGGCGACGAGTCCGCGGTGGTCACAATCGAACTGGCGACATCTCCGATCGCGCTGCAGGGCATGGTCGTTACCGCCACCCTCAGCGAGCGCGGCGCCGCGGAGGCCCTGCGGCCCGTGAGCGTCATGGCCGGCGATGAGTTGCAGCGCCGGATGGAAGGAACGGTCGCGGCAACCCTGGCCTCCATGCCGGGGCTGGCCGTCACCAGCATGGGGCCGACCGTCTCGCAACCGGTGATCCGGGGGTTGACCGGCGACCGCGTGCTCCTGCTGGAAGACGGTTCACAGGTGGGAGATGCGTCCAACTCGGGCTCGGACCACACGACAGGGCTCGACCCGTCGTCTGCACGGCGGATCGAAGTGGTGCGGGGTCCGGGTGCGCTCCTCTACGGGGGCAACGCGCTGGGTGGCGTCATCAATGTCATCCGCGACGAGATCCCGTCGGCGGTGCCGCACCACATGACGGGATCGGCCATGCTGCAGAGCCAGACGGTGACAGGTTCAGCGGGCGGCAGTGCGACGACCGTATTCGCGGCATCGGAACGCGTGCCGGTGCGTGTGGAGGTTGCGGCCCGCACGGGGGGAGACCTGAAGACGCCCCTGGGCACGCTTCTCAACACCGGCGGCGACCTGTGGAGCGGAGGGGCGGGGTCGGCCTATGTGGCGGAATGGGGTCACGCAGGGGCGTCTTTCCGCGGCTACCGCAACGACTACGGTATCCCCGGCGGCTTCGTCGGAGGGCACGAGGAAGGGGTGCGTATCGAGATGCAGCGCGCCGCTTCGAAACTCCGGGCCGTGGTGGACCGTCCCACAGGCTTCTTCCAGGACGTCCGTTTCGATGCGACCCACACCTGGTACGAACACCGGGAGATCGAACCGCCGGACATCCTGGGCACCCTCTACACGCGCCAGACCGCGAGTGGCGAGGTACTGGGGCGGCATGCCGACTGGGGCCCCTTCTCGGCGGGCGCGGTCGGCGCCCGTGTGTCGTGGGAGGACTTCGGGTACGGTGGGAGCCTGTACACCCCGGACACGCGCCGCGGCAAGGCGTCGATCTACTTCCTGGAGGAGGTCGCCCTGGGTTCGACCCGGATCGAATGGGGACTGCGCTACGACTGGACCGGCACAGACCCGCTGGAAGGAGAACGCAATTCCGATATCGGCGAGATCCGTAACCGCGGCTTCCACGCGATTTCGGGATCGCTGGGGGTGCTCTACCGGGCAGGTTCCGGGCTCACGCTCGGTGCCAATGCCGTCCGTGCGTCCCGGGCGCCCGACATCAACGAACTCTACTCGGAGGGGCCGCACCTCGCGGCGTACTCCTTCGAAGTCGGAAACCCGTCGCTGGATGGCGAGATCGGAAGGGGGCTGGATGTGTTCCTCCGCTTCGAGTCCAATCGGTTGCGGGGCGAGATCACCGGTTTCCATAACGACATCAAGGACTACGTTTACGGGGAGGACACGGGCCGGCTCAGCCGGGTGCTGCTCCCCATATACCAGTTTCGGGGCAACGACGCCGTGTTCAGCGGTTTCGAGGCGACCCTGGACGTGGACGCGGGGCGCGGTCTGGCCATCGAGGCGGTCGCGTCTTCGGTGAGGGGGCGCCTCAAGGACGGCGGACAGGCCCTCCCTCTCGTTCCTCCGTTCAAGGGACATTGGGCTCTGAAGTATGAGCGGCCGCTGTGGTTCATTCGCGGAGAGGCCGAAATGGCTGCGAGGCAGGATCGGATCGGCGAATTCGAAACGCCGACCGACGGGTACGCGGTCCTGAATTTCTCGGCCGGGGCTCGTCTCACCCTGGGTGGCCGCCTGAACGTCATTACCGTGGGCCTCGACAACGCCACGGACACCGCATACCGCAACCATCTCTCCCGGGTCAAGGAGATCATGCCCGAAGCCGGGAGGGGTCTGAGTGTGACATATCGGGTCGTGTTCTAGGGATGTTTGGGGTGGTCCTACTTCGTTGGACAGTTCGAGGGCAAAGTTAAGGTGGATTCCGGCTGAGTTTGAGAGCCCTCGGGAACCTTTGCTTCGTGAATCGTAAGCCCCGCTCGCCGGGAGGGGAACCCGACCGGCGAGCGGGGCTTGGTAGCGGTCGGGGAGCGCGCGCCCAGCGGGCGGACTGCCCGCTGGGCCTCCGGCCCGCGGCCTCATGGGTGTGCGCTCCGGTGCGCGGACACATGGACGGACGGGAGCCTGCGGGCGCTCGGCACCGGCCGGCTGGACGCGACGCGGCTTGGTCATGCCGCCCTCGCGCTGTTGCGGTAGGTCTCGCCCGGCGTCCGCCCGCCCAGCGACGAGTGCGGGCGCACCTCGTTGTAGAAGTCGATCCACGAGCCGATGATCCGCTCGGCATCCAGCCCGTTGCGGAGTTCATGCAGGTACACCGCCTCGTACTTCAGCGACCGCCACAGCCGTTCGATGAAGATGTTGTCGAGGAACCGGCCCCGGCCGTCCATCGAGAACGCCACGCCTGCCTCCAGCACCCGGTCGGCGAAGGCCGCGCTGGTGAACTGCGCACCCTGGTCGGTATTCAGGATCTCCGGAGTCGCCCGGATGAGCGCGTCGTCCAGGGCCCCGGTGCAGAACGACGCGTCCATTGTGTTGGACAATCGCCAGGAGAGGACGTGCCGCGTCGCCCAGTCCATCACGGCCACGAGGTAGAAAAACCCTTGGCTGACAGGGATATAGGTGATGTCCGCGCACCAGACATGGTCCGACCGGGAGATCTCGAGGTCGCGCAGCAGGTAGGGGAAGATCCGGTGCTCCGAGTTCGCCACGCTCGTGCGCGGCCGCCGGTAGACCGCCTCCATCCCCATGAGCCGCATGAGCCGCCGGACCCGGTGCCGGCCGGCCGTGACACCCTCGCGGCGGAGATGCCGCATCATCTGCCGGCTCCCGTAGAACGGATAGTCCATGTGGAGCTCGTCCATCCGCTGCATCACCGCCAGGTTCTCCGCGCTCTCCCCCTTCGGCCGGTAGTAGAGCGACGATCGGCTCACACCCAGCAGCACGCTCTGCCTCGACAGGCTCAGCGGTCCGTCCGGCTCGATCATCCCCATCCGCTCCGTCCGGCTCAGCGCTTCAACCCGCGCCGAAAAAAATCCCGCTCCACCGTCAACTCTCCGATCTTGGCGTGCAGCTCGTGGATCTTCGCCTCATGCTCCTTGGCGAGCTTCCGACTCCCGCCCTTGGCGAACACCTCCGGCACGGCATCCAGCAGCTGCCGCTTCCAGGCGCTCACCTGATTCGGATGAAGCTCATGCCGTGCCGCGATCGCCTGTACGCTGTCGCGCTCCTGGAGCGCCTCCAACGCCACTCGGGCCTTGAACTCCGCCGTGAATCTCCGTCTCTTTCTGGCCATCTCGGTGCCTCCTGTTCCATAATGGAATCCACCTTAACGACCTGTCCAAAAAACCGGGACCACCTCAGTTCTCCCGGCGCGCGACTCTGCTGAACCAACACAGGAGAAAAAAAATGAATAGACGGAGCTACAAGAACTCACCGCTTTTCCTTCTCGCCGCTTTCGCACTGCTGCTCGGGGCCTGCAACGAGACCATGACCGAAGTGGAGGACGAACACGCCGAGCCCGAGGGAGTGCACCTGGTCATGGGTGGCAACGTGTTCGCTACCTATGATGGAGAGACACAGACGTGGACCGGCGAATTGGAGGGCGAAGTCGGAGAGGAGACTCCGCATATCACCGTCCGGTTCGTCGACCATGAAGGAGACCCGATCCCCATCGACGACGATCTGTACCTGGAGGTCGAGGTGCAGGACGAGTCGATCGCCGAGTTCGAACAGGACACGCCGGGCGAGTTCGGCGGGCACCTGCACGGCGAAATGGCGGGGCAGACGGGGGTCACTTTCAGCCTCATGCACGGTGCGGTCGGTGCGGGACACCCCGACTTCGTCACCCAGCCCGCGCCGGCGCACATTCGTTGACCCTGCTGGTCGTCGGATAGCCGGGCCGCCCGCAGTGACGCCCAGGGGATAGTCACTGCGGGCGACCGGTCTTCGCACTATTCTTCCCGTGGCGTGCGGGCTCCCCGCACGCAGTGTGCGTCCCCATAAGGAGAAGTGCGTAATGCGTTCCCCGGTTCTCTGTTTCGCCTCGGCCGTGTCCCTCGCGGTGTCCGTCGGGATCGTCGCCGCGCATCCGCCGCCCGGCGTCGCCCAACAGATCCCGGCCAGCGCCCTCACCGCCATGAAATACCGCCACATCGGTCCGCTCGGGAACCGGATCACCTCGGTCGCGGGCGTGCCGGGCGACCGATTCACCTACTACGCGGGCGCGGCCTCCGGGGGCCTGTGGAAGACCGAGGACGGCGGGGTGAACTGGCGCGCGGTCTTCGATGACCAGCCCGTGCACTCGGTAGGCGAGGTGGAGGTTGCCCCGTCCGACCCCAATACCGTGTGGGCGGGGACCGGGGAGCCGTTCATCCGCTCCAACGTGTCGATCGGCAACGGGGTGTGGAAGTCGACCGACGCGGGCGACAGCTGGACGCACATGGGGCTGGAGGGCACTGGACGCATAAGCCGCATCATCGTGCACCCCGCCAATCCGGACATCGTCTACGCGGCGGCCATCGGGCACGGCTACGCGCCCCAGCCTGAACGGGGCATCTACCGCACCATGGACGGCGGTGCGACCTGGGAGCACGTTCTCTTCGTCGACGAGGAGACGGGCGCGAGCGACCTGGTCATGGACCCCAACAACCCGCGCATCCTGTTCGCGGGGACCTGGCAGATCGCGATCCGCACCTGGACGCGCACCTCGGGTGGACCCGGAAGCGCCATCCACGTCTCCCGCGACGGGGGCACCACGTGGACGCGGCTCCGCGGCAGCGGCCTTCCCACCCGCGAAATCGGGAAGATCGCGCTGTGCACGAGCCGCGCCGACTCGCGCCGCATCTATGCCCTCATCGAGACCGGCGACGGCGTACCGTGGGAGGGGGGCGACACCGACGGCGGTGAGCTCTGGCGCTCCGACGACGGCGGCCACAACTGGTCGCTGGTCAGCCATGACCGCGACCTGGCGGGCCGCACCGCCTACTACACCCGCTGCGAGGTCAATCCGGACGATGCGGACGAGGCGTACTTCCTGGCGGCCGCGTACAGCACCACGCTGGACGGCGGCGTCACCTCTTCGGCGGCCCCGTTCCTGCAGGGACCGGTTTGGGACCATCACGACATGTGGATCGACCCGCAGGACGGCGACCGGCAGATCGTGGCCGGCGACGGAGGGCTCGCGATCTCCGGCAACCGCGGCAGGACCTGGTTCCGCGCACAGCTGCCCATCGCGCAGATGTACCATGTCACCGTCGACAACGCGATCCCCTACAACGTCATGGGCAACCGTCAGGACGGGCCCTCGACGCGCGGCCCCAGCAACAGCCGCATGGGGGGTGGCATCTTTGGAGTGGGCATACCGCGGGGGCTGTGGCGTTCGGTGGGCGGGGGCGAATCCGGCTTCGCCACCCCGGACCCGACCGATCCCGACATCGTGTGGTCGAGCGCGTCCGGTGTCGGGGCCGGAGGCGGCATCGTATCGCGGTGGGACGCCCGCACCGGCCAATACCGCGAGGTAGAGGTCTGGCCCGAGTCCACAACCGGCCATCCGGCCGACTCGCTGCGCTACCGCTTCCAGTGGACGTTCCCGCTCCTCATCTCGCCGCACGACAACAACACCATCTACGTGACGAGCCAGCACGTTCACCGCACCACCAACCGCGGGCAGAGCTGGGAGGTGATCAGTCCCGACCTCAGCACGAACAACCGCAGCCGCATGGGGATCAGCGGAGGCCTGACGCCGGACAACATCGGCGTGGAATACTGCTGCGTGATCTACGCCTTCGACGAGTCGCCGCTGGAGCCGGGGCTGCTCTGGGCCGGAACCAACGACGGGCTGATGCACGTCAGCCGCGACGGCGGTGCGAACTGGACGAACGTCACGGACAACATCCCGGACCTGCCTCCCGACGGCGTGGTGCGGGGGATCGACGCCTCGCGCCACACGCCCGGCAAGGCGTACATGGTGATCGAGCATCATCAGGTGGGCGACTTCGGGGCGCGTGCGTACCGGACCGACGACCATGGCGAGAGCTGGACGCCCATCTCCGAAGGGATCGACGACGGCGTGCTCAGCTACACCCGCGCGATCCACGAGGACCCGGTGCGTCCCGGGCTCCTGTACCTGGGCACCGAGGCTTCCGTGTACGTCTCCTTCGACGACGGCGGCTCCTGGCAGAGGTTCCACACCAACCTGCCGCCTGCACCCATGTACGGGCTGGTGGTCCAGGAGCACTTCAACGACCTGGTCGTGGGGACCTACGGGCGCGGCTTCTGGGTCCTGGACGACATCACGCCGCTCCAGCAACTCACTCCCGAGGTGGCCGCAAACGCGGCCCACCTCTTCGCCCCGCGGCCCGCGTATCGCTTCCGGCCCATATCGGCGCCCTTCACGATGTTCGACGACCAGTCCGACGGCGAAAACCCGCCCTACGGCGCGTCGCTCAACTACTGGCTTGCCGAGGCGACCGACGACAGCGTGGTCATCGAGATCGCCAACGCGGATGGCGAGGTCGTGCGCACCCTGCAGGGCACCACGGACGCGGGTGTTAACCGGGTCTGGTGGGACCTGATGAACGGGCCGATCGAGCAGGTGCGCCTGCGCACGAAGCCGCTCTACGGCGACGACATCTCGCTGGGCGAAGAACGCTGGCGGCCGCTGCCCGGCGGCCCGTTGGGCGGTCCGGGCGCCGGCACGTTTCTGCAGCCGCCGGGCACCTACACCGTGACGCTCACGGTCGGCGGCGAGAGTCACGTGCAGCAGCTGGAGGTCCGCAAGGACCCCCACTCCGAGGGCACGATGGCCGACATCGAGCTGCAGATGGCCGCACTGGCCGATATCCGGGCCGACCTGGAGGCCACGGGCGAGCTGATCAACCGGGTCGAATGGGTACGCCGGCAGGTGCTGGACGTCCGCGCGGTCCTGGAGGACCAGGGCAACGCCGCGGAGCTGGTGGCCGCGGCCGATTCCCTCAACCAGCGTCTGATCGCAGCCGAGGACGGGCTCTTCCAGATGCGCGCCACGGGCACCGGACAGGACGCCATTCGCTATCCGACGCGCCTCATCGAACGGCTCGGCTATCTCTTCTCCACCGTGTCGGTCGGCGACTTCCGTCCGACGGACCAGCAGGGCGAGGTGCAGGCCATCCTCAAACAACGCCTGCTGCGGATCCGGGAAGCGGTCGAAGAGGTGCTGGAGGACGATCTCGCCGCCTTCAACCGCCGCATTCAGGCCCTGGGGATGGGCGTGATTTCCTGATGAAGGAGCACGGACCGAACCGCGCCGCTCCGTCGGTCGCGCTGTGCGCCGTGGTCGGCCTCGCGGCGGCGCCTGCGGAATGCGGGAGCGGCGGAAGCGGCGAGCCCACGGGGCCCGACACGACCACGGCCCCGCCGCCCCAGGCGCTGTACAGCGACGTCACCGGCACGCATCTGCCCGGTGGCCTGCTGGCTGGCCTCAGCATGGACGCGGGCGTCGCCGACTTCGACGCGGACGGTGACCTGGACATTGTGATCGCCAACGAGTTTCGCCCCAACATCCTGCTCCTCAACGACGGGGCGGGGCGCTTCAGCGACGGCAGTTCCCGGCTCCCCGCCGCCAGCCGCGATTCCGAGGACGTGGGCATCGCCGACTTCGACGGCGACGGCGACTTGGACATCGTGGTCGTCAGCGAGGACGACCGCACCAACGAGCTGTACTTCAACGACGGGGCCGGCCGCTTCACCGACGAGGGGTCGCGGCTTCCCGTGGAAGGCACCACGAACGGGGTCGTGGTGGCCGACGTGAACGGAGACGGCCTTCCCGACATCCTGTTTGCCAACAACGGCCAGGACGCGGTCGTCATCAACGACGGCACGGGCAACTTTACCGACGAAACCGCGGATCGGCTCCCGCGCTCGGCGGATGTGACCCAGGACCACGAACTCGGCGATGTGGACGGCGACGGGGACCTGGACCTCATTGTGGCCAACGAGGGCGCCAACGCGCTCTACATCAACGATGGGACGGGGCGCTTCACCGACGAGAGCGAGGCCAGGATCCCCCGGCGCGAAGGAGGCGAAGAAACCCGTGAGGCCGACTTCGGCGACATCGACGGTGACGGCGACCTCGACCTCCTCTTCGCGAATGTCGCCGCCTTCGTGTCCGGTGCCGACCCGCGCAACCGCCTCCTGATCAACGACGGGGACGGCTTCTTCACCGACGAAACCTCTTCGCGGCTGCCGGCTGCGAGCGTGTCGTCCTTCGACGGAGACCTCGTGGACGTCGATGGTGACGGCGATCTGGACATCGTCACCGCCAACGCCGACGTCGACCTCAGCGTCGGCCGGATCGCCGACAGCCGGTACCGCGCCTACCTGAACGACGGGGGCGGCGTCTTCACCGACGCTTCCGACGAGGTGTTTGGAGCGGGCACCCGCGGCACGGGACTCGACCTGGAGTTTGCAGACTTCGACGGCGACGGGCGGGCCGATTTCTACCTGGCCAGCCGCGGTACGGCGGACCGGCTCCTGCTGCGGCGCTGACGACTACCAACGGTGTCCGGAGGCTCCTGCGCCGACGCCGCTTCGCTCATGGTCGCGAACGCCGCGAGCCAGCCCGCGGACAGCGCGATGGTTGAGGTCCCTTTCATGCCGCGCTCCTCTTTCCGCCGCCGGCCCGGCGGTGCCGAAAACGCTTCCCCGTCAACGGTACCCGGGCGTGCGGCGTGGATCAACAGCGCACCCGAGCCAGGAGTCGACAATCCGGACTTCAACGACGCTCGCGGGTCCACTGTCTTACCTTTGGGCTCCGACACTCCATTCCATCCAACAACAGTCCCGCGGTTGACGCTTTCCGACATGACGATGACACGATCTTCCTTCCCTTCCAGAGGATTCCTCTCGCTGGCGTCCGTACTGCTGGCCGCCCTCCCGCTGTGCCCGATCGGCGCGCGTGCCCAGCAGGCCCCGAACAACGCCAACGGCGGGTCGCCAGGCACCCCGGCGCCCGGGGTTGCCATCGCGGCCCGTACCGATGCGCCGCCCGTCATCGACGGGGTCCCCGACGACGCCGTCTGGAGGACCGCCGCGCCCCTCGCCGACTTCACCCAGCGTGAGCCGGCCGACGGCCAGCCCGCCTCGGAGCCCACCGAACTCCGCATCCTCTTCGACCGGGACGCCGTCTACGTCGCGGTGTGGGCCTACGACTCCCAGGCGAGCGCCATCGTCCCCGGCGAGTCCATCCGCGACTACGAGGTCACCGACGCGGACGCCGTGATCATGGTCCTCGACACCTACAACGACCAGCAGAACGGCTTCGTCTTCGGCACCACGCCGGCCGGGATCGAGTACGACGGTCAGGTCGCCTCCCAGGGCAGCGGGGGCGGGTTCTTCCTGGGTGGCGGCATGAACAACCAGCGGCGCTTCCAGCGTGGCGCCGGCGGCGGCTTCAACAAGAACTGGGATGGCAGCTGGACGGTCGCCACGTCCCGCGACGCGGAGGGCTGGTACGCCGAGTTCCGCATCCCCTTCAGCACGCTGCGCTACGGATCGGAGACCGACACCTGGGGATTCAACGTCTCGCGCAGGATCCGCAGGCTCAACGAAGAGGACTTCTGGGCGGCCGTACCCCGCGAGTTCGGCCTGTACCGGCTCGACTTCGCCGGCCAGCTGACGGGGGTCGAGCCGCCGTTCCGCAGGGCCGCGACCGTCACGCCCTACGTGCTCGGCTCCTCGATCCGCGACTACACCGACGCGTCGCAGACGTCTTTCGGACAGCAGGCCGAGTTCGGAGGCGAGGCCAAGTTGCAGGTCACCCAGGGCCTCACCCTCGACATGACCGTCAACACCGACTTCGCCCAGGTCGAGGTCGACGACCAGCAGGTCAACCTGACCCGCTTCTCTCTGCTGTTCCCCGAAAAGCGCCCCTTCTTCCTCGAGAACGCGGGCTTTTTCACCGTCGGGGCAGGGGGCGCCGATCTCTTCTTCAGCCGCCGCATCGGCATCTCCGGCGGCCAGCCGGTCCCCATCACGGGCGGCGGCAGGCTATCGGGACGCGTGGCGGGCCTGAACGTGGGCCTGCTGCACATCCAGACCGGCGCCAACGAGCTGGCGGATCCGGAAGACGCGTATTCGGTCGCCCGCATCGCCAGGGAACTCCCGAACCGTTCGCGCGTCGGCGGGCTCTTCGTGAACCGGGCCGGCAGCGTCGCGGGTGACTACAACCGCACCTACGCCATTGACGGCAGCGTCGGCTTCGGGGATCAGCTGACGCTGACGTCGTTCGTGGCAAGGACCGAAACCCCGGATCTGGAGGGGGCCGACGCCGCGTGGAACGTCACGGCCGCCTGGAGCAGCAGCCGCTTCACGGCAAACGCCACCGTGCGCGAGATCGGCGAGAACTTCAATCCCGAAGTCGGCTTTCTGCCCCGCAACGGCCACCGCTACCTGCAGCTCTTCGGCATGTGGACGCACCGTCCCGCCAGCATGTTCCGCGAAATCCGCCCGCACGTCTCCTACTTCACCTACCGCACCAGGCGGACAGGCGTGGAACGCGGCTACAACGAATCGGCCCGCTGGCACGTCGACAGCCACTGGCAATGGCACTCCGGGATGGAGCTTCACACCGGAGCGAACTACATCACCGAGGGCCTCTATGAGTCGTTCGCGATCCCCGGCACCGAAGTTGTCGTTCCCACAGGCACCTATGCAGGCTGGGAGTCGCAAGTCGTCTTCTTCACGGACCAGTCCCGGCCGGTGGCCCTGAACACCCGCTTCAACTGGGGCTCCTTCCTCTCGGGCAGCAAGCGCACCACGACCGCTGACCTGACGCTCCGCCGCGGCGCCCGCACCAGCGCGGGCCTGCGCCTCTCGTACAACGACGTGATGCTGCCAGAGGGCGAATTCACCGCGACCCTGGCCGGGATCAACCTCGGCTACTTCTTCACGCCGCGGATCTACCTCCAGTCCCTCATCCAGTACTCCGACCAGATCGACACCTGGTCCGCCAACGTCCGCTTCGGATGGCTGAACACCGCGGGCACCGGCCTCTTCATCGTCTACAACGAGGTGCAGGGAATCGAAGCGCTGACGGGGCCGCTCGGCCGCTCGGTTTACCTTAAGTTTACCCGCCAGTTGAACGTGCTGGGAGGGTAGGGGTGTCAAGACATCGACTTCTGGCGGGCCTCACATCCAGCGTACTCGCTCTTGCCGCCAGCGCCTGCGAATCCGGACCGCAAGCGTCACCCAGGGCGATGGGCTTTGGCCCGAACGGAGAGTTTGTCTGTCACCTGACCCCCGGCATGGACGACTACAACATTTGGGAGTTGGGTACCGACTACGTCCTCGGGACACACACGGACGAACTGGGCGTTCAACGGGTCGCGATATACGACCTGGAGCGCCCAACCCCGCGCGATTGAGGGCGTCCCCGCCTGCGGGCAGCTGGCCCCGGCGTTGCCCGAGGGAAGGCTCGTGCCGCGCCCGGTCCGCTGACGGTACCTTGATCGTGGCCGCTACATTGTCGCTGGCCACCGGCAGGTCCGTTCCTTGTCACCGCTCCGGCGCCCGTCCCGGTTCCCGTACATGACCAATAGCGTCCGCCAGGTCCTCCACCGCGTCTTCGGCTACTCCGGATTCCTCGGCCAGCAGGAGGCCGTGATCGAGCACACCGTGGCCGGCGGCGACAGTCTGGTGCTCATGCCGACCGGCGGCGGCAAGTCGCTCTGCTACCAGATCCCGGCGATCGTCCGCGACGGCGTGGGCATCGTCGTCTCCCCCCTCATCGCCCTCATGCGCGACCAGGTCGAGGGCCTCCGCCAGACCGGCGTGCGCGCCGCATGCCTCAACTCGACCCTCTCCTACCGCGAGGTGCTGGACGTCGAGGCCGCGGTCGCAGCGGGCCGGCTCGATCTGCTCTACGTCGCCCCCGAACGCCTGCTCGGCGAGCGCACCCTGGAACTCCTGTCGCGCACCCGGCTGGCCCTCTTCGCGATAGACGAAGCCCACTGCGTTTCCCAGTGGGGCCACGACTTCCGCCCCGAGTATCTCCAGCTCTCGGCGCTGTCGGAGTTGTTTCCGGATGTGCCGAGAATCGCCCTCACCGCGACGGCCGACGACCCCACGCGCCGCGAGATCATCGATCGGCTGAGCCTGCGTGATGCTCCGCTCTTTGTCAGCGGCTTCGATCGCCCGAACATCCGCTACCAGGTCGTCCCGAAGAACAACGCGCGGGCCCAGCTGCGCCGCTTCCTGAAGGGTCATCACGGCCACGCCGGCATCGTGTACTGCCTGTCGCGGCGCAAGGTGGACGAAACCGCGGCATGGCTCCGGGAAGAGGGCGTGGGCGCGCTGCCGTACCACGCCGGTCTCGACGGGGCGACCCGGCAGCGCCACCAGGACCGCTTCGTGCGCACGGACGGCGTCGTCATCGTGGCCACCATCGCCTTCGGAATGGGCATCGACAAGCCCGACGTGCGCTTCGTGGCCCACCTGGACCTGCCGAAGAGCATCGAAGCGTACTACCAGGAGACGGGCCGCGCGGGACGGGACGGCGATCCCGCCGACGCGTGGATGGTCTACGGACTGCAGGAGGTCGTCACCCTGCGCAGCATGGTCGAGAACTCCGAAGCGGGCGAGGCGCGCAAGCGGCTCGAAGTGCGCAAGCTCGATGCCATGCTCGGCTACTGTGAACTCGCGACCTGCCGGCGCCGCACGCTGCTGGCGTACTTCGGCGAGACACGCTCCCGGGACTGCGGCAACTGCGACAACTGCCTGAGCCCGGTGGCGGTCTGGGACGCGACGGAGGCGTCGCAGAAGGCCATGTCGTGCGTCCACCGCACCGGACAGCGCTTCGGCGCAGCATACCTGACGGACGTTCTGCGCGGGCGCGACACCGAGCGCGTCCGGCGCTTCGGGCACGATCGGCTGCCGACGTTCGGCGTCGGCGCGGATCTCGACGCCTGGCAGTGGCGCTCGGTTCTCCGCCAACTCGTTGCCCGCGGCCTGCTGAGCGTGGAGATCGAGAAGTACGGGTCCATCCGGCTGACCGATGCGAGCTGGCCGGTCCTGCGCGGCGAGGCCGAGGTGCACATGCGGAAGGATGGTCGTCCGGCCACGGCGAAGCGGAAGCGCAAGCCGCGGGCAGCGCCGCCGCCCCCCGACCCGGCCACGTGGGACGAAGCGCTATGGGAGGCTCTGCGCAGCCGCCGCACCGAAATCGCGCAGGCCCAGAGCGTTCCGCCCTACGTGATCTTCCACGACGCGACGCTCAGGGAGATGGTTGAACGGCGCCCGCGCACCCGGGAGGGTTTCTCCGGCCTCACCGGGGTGGGCGAGACGAAACTGCGCCGCTACGCCGACGACTTCCTGGCGGTGATCACGGCACACCAGAGCGGCGACAACGCGAACCCGATCGAAACCGAGCCCTCGCGCCTGATCGAGGATTTCGGCTAGCCCGAGCCCTCTTCCTCGGCGTTGGCGGCCGCAAACGCGTCCGCAAAAACCGTGAGCCTGGCCTGCAGCTCGGCACCGAGCGCATCGGCAACCGCTCCCGCTTCGGCGACGCCGACACCGGTCGTCCACCATGTGACGGCTTCCGACAGCGTGATCTGGTTGTCGCGGATCATCTGGGTCGCCTGCTGCATGCGGACCGACACCGAGTAGCCCACCACGCCTGCAACGCCGCCCCCGCACTCCAGCGTGACTCTGAGTTCGGGAATCCCGGGACTCTCGAGCATCTCGCGCTCGGTCAGGAGGGGCACCTCCGCCGCTTCCAGCGCGGCCACCGCGTCCGTACGGACCGACTCGGCGGAGAGTCCCGCGCCTTCACACCCCTGATTGGTCTCGGCGCGCACGTAAACGCCGACAAGATCCTCCAGCGTGTACCGGTTCCACTCGGTGTCCTGGGCGGCACCCGATACGGGCCAGCACAGCATCGCGGCCGCGGCGGCGACCACCAGGGCCGCGCCGCGCCGCGCCGGCACCGGCCCGTCGAGCGCTCTCCCCTCCATCAGTCGCTCCCCCCGCAGGAGCGGCACTGGTGATTGTTGTGCGAACCGAGTTTCTCGAGCAGCGCGACGGTGGCCGGGTGGGGCTGCGCCCGCTGCTCCGGGCTGTTGGCCAGATCCGCCGTGGTCTGGCCGCGCCGGCTGATCGCGTCGATGTCCACGCCGCGACTCGCAAGGAAGAGGATGGTCTCGTTGTCGCCCCGGGCCGCCGCGTGATGGATGGCGTTGTAGCCGTCCTTGTCGCGCAGGTTCGGGTCGACGCCGAGTTCGTCGATCAGGTAGCGTACCGCGGGGAGCCAGCCGTTCGGAACGCTCCGGTGCTGTTGCGCTACCCTTGAGGTGCCGAAGCCCACGCCCGAGGCCGCGTGCAGCGCGTGCACGGCAGGCCCGCCGACGGGAACGGGCGGGAGCCCGGACGGATCTTCGGGAGTGTCTTCGGGACGCGTGTCGGGGAAGTTCGGATCGAAGAAGCGGCGGCGGTCCGGGAGTTTGGTCGTCCAGATGTCGGGGTCCGCTCCGTACTCGACAAGAAGGCGCATGGCCTCCACGTCCGTGGCGTACGCCGCCCGCCAGAAGGGGGTCGCGCCGGTGAAGTCGACGCCCATGCGGCCGGCGTTGTAGGCAGCGTACCAGATGTGCGTGGCCGTCCGCTGATTGGGATCCGCGCCCGCGTCGAGCAGGAGCCGCATGAACTCGAGGTAGCCGGTCTCCTGCTGGCGAAAGGCCTGGGGCTGGGGATACCAGGTGCGCAACGACCACTCGATGTTGAGGGTGGCGAAGAGCGGTCCCGCGCCGTCATCGCTGACGAGGTTGGGGTCCGCCCCCCGCTCCAGCAGATCCCGCCCGAGGTCGTAGTTGCCGTTGACGACGGCCACCAGCAGAGGTGTGGACTGGTCGCCTTCCGTGTGCCGGTTGACGTCCGCGCCGCCGTCGAGGATCAGCGCTGCCGTGGAGCGATGTCCCTCACGCGCCGCGTAGTGCAGCGCGTTGAAACCGCCCTGCTTCCCGATCTGCTGGGCTGAGGTCAAGGCCTTTACCGGCGGTTCCCCTGGTTCCTCCGGCGGCGTGGCCGGCTCTTCGGGCTCGGGCTGCCCCGGTGCGGCGGCCGGCGCGGCCGGGTTCGCGGGCTGCCGGGCTTGAGCGCCCTGGGCAGGGGGTTGCTGCGCCCTGGCGGGCACGGGCGATGCCGACGCTTCGGAGACTTCCTCCTCCTCTTCGGGCTCCTCGGCCGCGGCCCTCACCCGGGCTCGCTGGCGCTGCTCGGCGCGCAGGCTCTCGTTAATGGCCTCGTAGTCCTTCACGCGGGTCGCCAGGGAGACTTCGGCTCCCGCGTCCAGCAGGGCGCGCACCGCGGCGTCCGCCCCGCGCACGGCAGCGAACATCAGGGGGGTCCGCTCGGCGAAGCCGTCGCGCGCGCTTACATCGCCGCCGTGTGCGGCCAGCGCCGCGATCACTCCGCCCGCGTCGGCATCGGCCGCGAAGTGCATCGCGGTAACACCGGTGGTGGTGTAGGCGTCGGGGTCCGCGCCGGCCTCGAGGATCAACCGCGCAACCTCGGCGTGGCCGCCCCGGCTCGCGAGGTGCAACGGCGTGTACGCCCCGAGGCGCGTGGTGGCGCGCACGGTCGCCCCCGCATACAGAAGGGTCTTCGCGATCTCCACATCGTTGTTGCTCGCGGCCCAGTGGAGCGCGGTCATACCGTCGCTCTGGGCCGTGTTCACGTCCGCGCCCTGCCTGAGCAGAACGCGCACCGCCTCCAGATCGCCGCGTTCGGCCGCATCGGCGACGGGCGATTCAACGGGTGCTCCCGCCCCCACGGCGGCCAGGACCGAAGCGAGTGCGAGGAAACGGACAACCCTGCGTTTCGAACGCGACCGCCCGCCCAGGGACCGCTCGGATCCGCTTGCCGTCATCATCCCGCCTCCTAGATCGCGAAGTGGCCGGTGCTGTTTCCGAACTTCTCGATGTCGTCGGCCCCCAGCTTGTGCAGGAGGCTAAGCATCACGTTCGCCATCGGCGTGCCGGGCTGCGCCCGAATGTGTTGTTCGCCCTCAAGCATGCCGTTGGCGCCCCCTGCCAGGAAGAGCGGGCACCGCGTGTGGTTGTGAAGGTTGCTGTCGGCCATCGCCGAACCGTACACGAGGAGCGTCTTGTCGAGGAGCGTGGCGTCGCCCTCGGTAACGGCCTGCAGCTTCTCCATGAAGTAGGGGACCATCGACACGTGGTACTCGTTGATCCTGCCGAACTGTCGAACCCGGTCCTCGCGGCCGCCGTGATGGGACGACGCGTGGAAGGGTGCTTCGACACCGGACTCCGGGTAGACCCGGGGCGAGGCGTCACGGCCCAGCTTGAACGAAAACACGCGCGTCGTGTCCGACTGGAAGGCCAGGACCTGCAGGTCGAACATCAGCTTCACGTGCTCCTCGAAGGAATCCGGGACACCCACCGGGGCTTCCGGAATCGCCCGCTCCTCGCCGCTCGAGTTCTGGGCCTCGATCCGCTGGATCCGCTGTTCGAGTTCCCGGATGTTGTTCGCGTACTGATCCAGTCGGTGGACATCGGCCGGGTCGAGCTTGCGGCGCATCATCGACATCTCGCCCATGACCCAGTCGAGAATGCTGCGGTCGGTGTTCAGGCGCTCCGCGCGTTGTTCGGGCGTCCCCCCGGCCCCGAAAAGCTGTTCGAAGACGGCCCGCGGATCGCGGATCATCGGAAGCGGCCGGGATGGAGAAGCCCAGCTGATCGTATCCGTGTACACGCACGCGTAGCCGTACGCGCATCCGCCGGCCTGGTCGACGTTCTCGATGGACAGCTGCAGGGACGGAATCGGCGTATCCTGGCCGAACCGCTGCACGTACAGCTGGTCGAATGAGGTCCCGACGCGCACGTCGGAACCCTCGGTCTGCTTGGGATGGGCCTGCGTGAGGAACACGGCGCTGGTCCGGAAATGGTCCCCGCCGATCTCCGCTGGAGCATAGGCGTCGGCCATCCTCGCGTCGGTGTCGCTGACGATGGTCAGGTACTTCCTGAACGGCTCCAGTGGCCGCAGGCTGCTGGGCGTCAGGTCGAAGTCGCGTCCCGTCTCGGCCGGCGACCACAGATTCTGTGACCTGCCCCAGTCGTTGCAGCCGGCGGCGCCGTGCACCTGCTCGATGCAGACCACCCGGGTCCGGTCGGCCGCCTTTCCGGCCTCCGTCGCCGCCCACAGACGCCCGGCCGGAACCATGGCATCCAGAAGGGGCAGGCCGACGGCCGCCCCGGCGCCCTTGAGCATTGCCCGTCGCGAAATGTGCTTGCCGGTCAGGTATTGCATTTGTGTCAGACCTCCCTGGTCGGGGGTGTTCTGCAGGTGTGCGTCAGGATTCGGCTTCTTCTTCGGCGATCGTGCCGACGCTCGCCATCCGGAAGGCGGGGCTGTTCACAACGCCCAGGATGAAGGCGGAAACCCGGAAGTCGTCCTCCGCCGCGGTCCGGATGATTGTCCGGATCGTCGGCATGTCATAGTACTCGACCCGCCGGCCCAGGGCGTACGCCATCAGGTTCTCGGCAAAGGTGCTGACCACGACGTCGGAAACACCCAGGAGCGCGTCTCGCAGGTCGGCGGGTCCCGCCAGCTCGGTGCCGTCGTACATGGTGCCCACGGGATCGACCGGGTTGCCTTCGTCCCGGATCCGCCAGGCGCCGGTCACGTCGAAGTTCTCGAGCGCGAGCCCCAGAGGATCGATCACGTTGTGGCAGGAACTGCAGGCCGGGTTCGCCCGGTGTTCCTCCATGCGCTCCCTGACCGTGAAGAAGCGCCCCGCTTCGGCCGCGGCTGTCTCCTCGAAGGCCGGGATGTCCGGCGGGGGAGGCGGCGGAGGGGCGCCCAGCAGGACCTCGAGCACCCACTTGCCGCGTAAAACGGGAGAGGTGCGGTCCGGGTGGGACGTCAGGGTCAGGACGCTGCCGTGGCCCAGGAGGCCGCGGCGATGGTCGGTCGGGTACGACACCCTTCCGAAGTCGGGGCCCACGACGCCCGTGATTCCGTAGTGGCGGGCAAGCCGCTCGTTCACGAAGGTGTAGTCCGCCGTCAGCAGTTCCAGGACGGGACGGTCCTCCTCGACCAGGTGGGAGAAGAAGAGTTCGGTCTCCTGCACCATCGCGTCGGCCAGCGTCTGGTCGAAGTAGGGGAAGGTGAGCGCATCCGGGTGGATGTCCTCGATGTCCTGCAGCCTCAGCCACTGCGCGGCAAAACGGGTCGCCAGCGCCCCGGAGCGGGGATCGGCGAGCATGCGGCGCGCATGACCGTCCAGCTCCGCCGGATCCGAGAGCGAACCGGCCCGGGCCGCCTCGAGAAGATCGTCGTCGGGGGGCGCGCCCCAGAGGAAGAACGAGAGCCGTGAAGCGAGATCCAGATCGTCGATCGCGTACACTCCGCCGGGCGCGACCTCGGAAGGCCGCCGCTCCATGCGGAAGACGAAGTGGGGGCTTGCCAGGATCGCCTGCAGCGCGGTGCGGACGCCCTTCTCGAAGCCGCCGTCGGTGGCGCCCTGCTCATAGAAGCTCATGAGGCCGTCGACGTCGCGGGCGAGCGCGGGGCGCCGGTATGCCCTGGTCGCGAGACGCTCGAGGATCTGCCGCGCGCACGGCCCTTCCTCGTCGGGTGACGTCGGCCGGCAAGCGAAGACCGCGCGCCGGGCCGGTGTGTCGGAGACGCCCGTCACCCCGAAGGGTCCGAGGACCGTGACGCGCTGCAGGTGCTGCTGCGTCGTCACGCCCAGCCCGATTCCGATCTGCCCGTCGGCGAGGGTATGGTCGATGGGCCGGATCAAGTCGTCCACCACGCCCTCGAACTGGCGGATGAACGCGACCGACACGCGCTTCTGGCCCGCCGTGACGTAGATGGAGTCGGTCCGGATGTTCAGGCCGGTAGGTTCCGATTCGGACATCCACCGGTCGACTGTAAGCAGCGCGACCCGGGCGCCGTCGATGGAGACCTCGAGTTGCTCGGTCCCGAACGTTCGCCCGAAGACCTCTCCCTCGACCGCGGCGTAGGGCATGATGTGGAACACGTACTTCCCGTCGGCGGGGAAGTTGTGCATGACCGAAAGCCCGCCCCGGGTACCGATGGGAGCGCCTTCCACGCGCTCCTTCTGGGAGGCCACGCGGGCGATCCGGTAGATGGCCGACGACACCTCCGCTTCAGGGTCGCCGAGCGCGAGTCTGCTGATCTGTCCGGCGGCGCGCAGGTAGCCCTCCATTACGGTGGCGGACGGCATCTGAACGTCGGCGATATTGTCGAAGTTGGCGCTCTTGGTGTCGAGCGGCAGGAACGTGCTGACATCGATGTCCACGCCCAGGAGATCCTTGACGGCCGCCGCATACTCGGCACGATTGAGCCGCTGGAAGGTGCGCCGTCCCGGGTTCGGCTCCCGTGCGGCAAGCTCGTCCATTGCGGTCTCGAGTTCGCTGGCCATGGCAGCGATCACCTCGGGTTCGGGACGCCGCACCCCCTGGGGTGGCATCATCCCTGCGCGAAGCTTGCGGATCATCTTCTCGATCGTCGGACCGCGCTGCTCGGCCTCGGCGATGTCGAAGCCCTCGAGCACCAGGTCGCCCACCCTCCGGCGCTCGCTGTGACATCGGACGCAGAATTGCTGGACGACCTCGTTGGCGACCTCGATCTCCCCGGCCGCTGCGGCTTCCGGTGCGGCGGATGCCGAGCCCGGCGCGATCCTCTCGCGAACGTACGACGACGTCCCGGCGGACCCGGCCAGACTCAGGCTCAGAGCGCCCGCCGCCAGCAAAGCAATGGCGTATTTGCTCATAGCCATAATTATAGAGAGGAACGGGGCTTCCTCGCCAGTGCGCACACCAGCGCGCACGCGGGGGTGCGCGCTCCTAATTGTCCCGTGTCCCGGGCCGGCGGCAGCGTCCGTCCAGCGGAGCGTAACGCTTGTCACGAGCGGCGCGAATGGTACTATATCCTGTGAAGAGGCTCCAGGCGGGAGAGTATCCGATGCATTCCACGGCGCCGAAACAACCGCAGTCGGTCGATCTCGTTGCGCCCGTATCCGTGCGAGCGCTCTCCTTCGCCGCCGCGCTGTCGGTGCTGGTCCTCCCGTGCGCCGTCGTCCCCGGAGCCGGGAGCGCCCAGGGGGTCGAGGAGACCGACGTCGTGCGGGTAACCGCCCGTGTGCAGGACGTCGACACGCGCGCAGACCTGCTGGGCGCCGTGCTGGAGCTCTCCGGCGTCGCCAACCGCTATGTGACGGGCGTGGACGGGCGCGTTTCCTTCGATGCGGCTGTCGGAGACTACACGCTGACCGTCCGCAAGGGCGGGTATGCCACGCTGCGCGGCGACTTCAGCGTGATCAGGTCCGGCGACTTCATGTTGCGCATGAGCCAGTCCGACGACGGCGACATGGATGCGCCGTCGCGACTCGTGGTAAGGGTCGTGGATGCCTATGCGGGGCAACCGATCGAGGGCGCGACGGTTACGCTGGTGGGCGGCAGCATGGCGGCGACCAACTCCGAGGGGCGCGCCGAGTTCACCGACCTGGAGTCCCGCCTGGCCCGGATCGAGGTCGAGATGATCGGCTATGCCGCGCGTACCGAACCGATCGCGCTCCATCCCGATCGCACGACCGCCGTCGAGGTCGAGATGACCATCGAGGCCGTGCCCCTTCGGCCGCTCAAGGTCGAGGTGCGTTCCCGGTTTCTGGAGGCGAACGGCGTATACCGGCGAATGGATCAGGGAAGGGTGATGCACCTGCTCACGAGGCGCGTCATCGAGGAACGGGGATCAACTCGCATTTCAGATGCGTTCTCCCGTGTTCCGGGCCTCAAGATCAATAGAGAATCGATCTACCGGTCGGTGCTGATGGCGCCGAGCAACTGTCCGCTTTCGGTGTACATCGACGGGATTCCGTTCGGAGAGGACATCGAGGGGTCGGTGAATATCGACCAGATTCCGCCGGACTGGGTGGAGCTTGCGGAGGTGTACTGGGGAACCCGCGCCCCGATCGAATACCGGGGCAACGCGTGCGGGGTGGTGCTGATCTGGACGAGAGGCAGCAGCCGACCGGGGTCGGTGTCGGACGGCGGGTGATCGTCTGTTACCTTGGAGGAGCCCCCCGGGCGCGTCGGCAGTGCGCGCGCGTGCCCACAGACGGGAACATCCCGAACACATGAATGCCCAGGAACAAAGGACACGTAGCGCGTGAGTGACATATCTGTCGGACAGCAGGCCCCGGACTTCACCCTGCACGAAGTCTTCGGGGACGATATGGTGACGTTGAGTGAGCACCGTGGTCAGCCGGTGGTGCTGATGTTCGTGCCTCTCGCTTTCAGCGGCGTCTGCACCAGGGAGCTCTGCCACGTGGGCGAGAACTGGGACGTTTGGGGAGGCCTGGGCGCCCGGATCTACGGCATCAGCATCGACTCGCCGTTCGTGAACCAGAAGTGGAAGAGCGACATGGGGGTGCCGTTCCCGATTCTCTCCGACTTCAACAGGACGGCCGCCGAGGCCTACGGGGTGCTCGTGCAGGACTTTTTCGGGCTCAAGGGCGTGGCCAAGCGGTCCGTGTTCGTGGTGGACGGAGCCGGCAGCGTCGGATTCGCCTGGGTCAGCGACGATCCCGGCGTGCTGCCGCCATTCGCCGAGATCGTCGACGCGGTGCGCAGGGTGAGCTGACTTCCATGGGTGGCGTGCGTCCGAGCACGGCATTGGCCCGGCACCGCGCCTGGTCGCCGGTGTCGCTCGCGGGAGCGGTCGCGGCCGCAGCGGCCGCCGTCTTCGCGGGCGCGGCTTCGGGGAGCGCTCAGGCGGGCTCCTTCTCGCCCGTCACCTTTTCGGGAGAGGTCGTGGACACCTACCAGGGCGAGCCCGTCGAAGGCGCGATCGTGCGTCTGGTGGGAACGCTGCGGCCCGACGGCTCGATCATACTGGGCGTCACCGGCGAGACGGGGCGCTTCGACATCCCCGACGTCCCGCCGGGACCGAGCCAGGTCCTCGTGTCACGCATCGGCTATGCGGATCTGGTTCAAGTTCTTGACATCCGGGAAGGGCAATTCGTCGAAATCGCCGTGATACCGAAGCCGATCGTCCTCGAGGGCATCGAGGTATACGTGGATCGTCTGACGACGAGGCTGCGGCAACTTCCCTACCTGACCAACACCTACGACGAGGCTGCGCTCCGGTTCGCGCCGGACTTCAACGTGGCCCAGTTTCTGCACAGCCAGCCGGGATTCGAATTCGTTCCCTGCTTCGAAGACCTCTCCACGACCAGTCCGTTTACGCAGCGGCGCGACTGCATCCGCACCAGGGGCACCACACCGCAGCGCCCGCGGGTCTTCGTGGACGATGCCCCCGCCTTCGGGGGAGTACAGGAACTTGCCACGCTCCCCACGAGCGAGATATACAGGGTTGAAGTCATCCGCGGGTGCGGCCAGATCCGCGTCTACACGGTGACCTACGTGGAGGGGATTGTCATCCGGCCACAACCGCTGATACCGATCGTCTGCTGACCGGAGAGCGGGTTCCACGCCGGGCGCGGGGTCACGGATCGTCGGCGCCCGGCCTCCGGCGCAGGCGTTTCAATCGCGACCTCCTCAGCTTTTCGTCTCGGCGCCGCCGCTTCTCCCGCGGCGGCACGGCGGTGGGGATTCTGGGGGCCGCCTCCCGGAAGCGGTCGGCCAGCTTGCGCTCCAGCGTCCGAAGCGCCTCTGCCATGTTGCGGTGCCGGGAGCGATGCCGGCGCGAAGTCGCCACAATCCCGGTGGGTTCGTGTGTCAGCCGCACGCCGGTCTCGACCTTGTTCTGATGCTGTCCGCCCTTTCCACCGGAGCGGAAGGTGTCCACGCGGCAGTCGGCCAGCAGCGCCCTGGCCCGGGCGGTCCCGTCAGGTCCATCGGAACTGTCCGGCGGGGCCGTCGGGTATTTTGCCGGTGTCGGCTTGCCCATTAGACTTGAACCAACCTTGAGGAGCCTCATTCAAAGCTAACGTGATGGTCTTCGACCAACTGGATCAAAACCCCGGGCTGCGCTTGCTTTTCACGCTCGCAGTAGCCGTAATCGTGATCCAGGGCCTGCGTTTTGCGCAGCCGGTTCTGTTGCCCACGGCGGTGGCGCTGTTCCTTGCGGTAATCTGCCTCCCGGTCGTTTTCTGGCTGAAGAACAGGCGGGTGCCACAGTTCCTGGCGATCCTGGTCACGGTTCTGGCCGTGGCCTCCATGCTTGGCCTCCTGATCATGATCGCGAGCCTTCAGCTCCCGGACCTGTTTACGCGCGTTCAGATCCAGGTCGACGCCCTGACGGTCCCGCTCGGGGGAATGCTGCAGCAGCTCTCGGCGTGGTGGCCTTTCGTCGAAGACGGCGAGATCATGGACGCTCTGCAGGGGGTGCTGGATCTGCCCCTGCTGGCGGCGCTGGCCACCGGCGCGACCACCTGGGCCCTGTCGTTCCTCGCCAGTGTCTTCCTGGTCTTCCTCATTCTGGCGTTTGCGCTCGGCGAGGCGGCGATCCTTCCCTTCAAGCTGCGCGCGATCGCGGGCGATGGCATCGCATCGGACGAGCGCATGCGGAAGGTCGTGGACGAGGTTCAGGGGTACCTGGTGATCAAGACGCTCGTGAGCATCGCCACGGGTGTGCTGCTGGGGACGTGGGCCTGGATCATGGGGATCGAATTGCCCATCCTCCTGGGGCTGATCGCCTTCGCCCTCAACTACGTGCCCACCATCGGTTCGGTGATCGCCTCGGTGCCCGCGCTGTTCCTGGCACTGATCGAAGTGGATCCGCAGACCGCTGCCTTCGTTGGTCTGGATTTGCAATCGACCCTGATCGTGGGGGCCGGCTACCTGGCCGTGAACATCGTCTTCGGCAACTGGCTCGAACCGACGCTGATGGGCCGCCGGCTCGGCCTGTCCACCCTGGTCGTGATTCTCTCGCTTGTGTTCTGGGGCTGGCTGTGGGGTCCCCTGGGAGCGCTTCTGTCGGTCCCGCTTACCGTGATGGTGAAGATCATGCTCGAGAACACGAAGGATCTGAAGTGGGTTGCGGTCCTCCTGGACAAGAACGCTCCCGGGCCGCTCACGGGGAGGGAGGCGGCGTCGTGAACATCTCGGTGCCGGACCAATTCGATGGTTTCCCCGACACCGCGCGCGTATGGGTGTTCGGATCGGAACGTGAACTGGGCGCTGCGGAAGCCGCTTTGGTGCTGGATGCGGTGGACGGCTTCGTTGCCACGTGGACGGCCCACGGCGTGCCCCTGCGCGCGGCTCGATCCTGGTGCTACGACAGGTTCCTGGTGGTGGCGGTGGACATCGAGTCAGCACCGCCCTCGGGGTGTTCCATCGACGCGCTGGTGACGGTATTGAGGGGGCTCGAGGACAGGCTGGGCGTGCGATTCCTGGGCAACGAAGCGGTTTGGTACCGCGATTCGCGCGGGAGTATCCGGCGAGCCTCGCGTGTCGGGTTCCGCGCGCTGGCCGGCAATGGGGAGGTGGCGCCCGAAACCGTCGTCTTCGACAATTCGATCACGGCTTTGGCCGAGTTGCGCGGTGGTCGATGGGAGGGCCCCGCCCGCGATCGCTGGCATGCAGCCTTCTTCGAATAGTCCGTGGATGAATCCGTCCGGATGCGTCGCCGTTCGAATGCCGGGGGGATTTCGCCCACGGGCTGCCAGCAAGGAAAGGGGCCGACGGTCGGCTTGCCGTCGGCCCCGTTCCTTGTCCGATCCGTTCGGAACGGGTTGTCTGTCAGGACATGTCTCCGACGCGACTGACGTTCTCCGCGGCTGGCCCCTTGGGGCCGTCGACCAGGTCGAACTCGACCTGATCGCCCTCGGCAAGACTCTTGAACCCGTCGCCCTCGATGGCGGAGTAGTGGACAAAGCAGTCCCTTTCGCTTGCCTCCGGGCTGATGAATCCGAATCCCTTCGCGTCGTTGAACCACTTCACGGTTCCCGTGGTCCGCATCCTGTGCTCCTTGATGGTGAACTGTAAACTGCCGTCGGCCTCGCACCGCGCGGGACCGTCCGGCCACGCGGCTCAGCGGCTTTATCGACCCCGCCGAGCACACGCTGATGACCCTATGTATTCGCGGAAGGCCAGTCAAGGACATTGGCCTTCGCAACGTATGAGACCTGAAACGTGTCCTCTCGGCTGGCGTCGCGCGGACCATGATCGAAGAGCACCCGAGAAAGACTGACTGGCGATATGGACGGATTTGACAGGCATCACCGGCCGGCAGGCCGACGTAATCGCAATCGTGCGGCCCGGCGGGCCCGGCGACTGGTCGTGGGCGCTATTGTCGTCCCGGCCCTGGCGGCGTTCTCCGGAGGCGTGGGCCCGGCCGGTGGCCAGGAACCACGGTCGAATCCCGACGGACCTCCGGTCCTGCTGAGCGAGGTCGTTCGGGCCGCCCTCGAGCGCAATCGCGACGTGCTGGACGCGGAGTACCAGCTTGCCGTTGCCGGAGAGCAGGTGTCGGAGGCCTGGAGCGAGGTGTACCCGAACGTGAACCTGTCGACCTCGTTCACGCGCAACGTAGCGCCGCAGGTGAGCTTTCTCCCCGCCCAGATCTTCGATCCGAGCGCTACGGAGGGTGAATTCATCCCGGTTCAATTCGGGGCGGACAATATCTGGAATCTCTCGGTCAATGCCGAGCAGACCCTCTTCGATCCCCGCATCTTCGTGGGCGTGGGGGCGGCCGCACGCTTCGAGGGACTGCAGCGCGAGGCTGTCCGCGGCAGGACGCAACAGGTGGTCACCAGGGTGCGGCTGGCCTTCTACGATGTGCTCCTGGGCCAGGAGGAGGTCCGGCTTACCGAGAATTCGCTGCGTCGCGTGCGGGAATCGCTCCGCGAAACCACGGCGATGCGGAAAGCCGGCATGACCTCGGACTACGAGGTGCTGCGGCTGGAGGTCGAGCTTGCAAACCTTGAGCCCAACCTCAGGCGTGCGCGCAACCGCCGCGACGCGGCCCGGCGGACGCTGGCGGTTGAAATGGCCCTGGATCCCGACACGGCACTGAATATCGGGGGCGAACTGGCCCGGATCGACCTCGAGCACTTCGACGCCAACTCTGAAGCCAACCGGGACATCCTGGCGTTCATGGGGGTGCCGGCCTCCGACGCGGTTTTGCTGCGAAAGTCCGTGGCGGAGGACGCCGGTGAGCGGTCGGATATTCGCCAGCTGGCGATCACCGAGGGTCTGAGGCGCACCGAGTTGAGGATCGAGCAGGTGGACTATCTGCCCAAGGTGTTCGCTTTCGGCACCTACGGGCTGGCGGCCCAGCAGAACGGCCCCCCCGACTTCTTCGGCACCAATGCCCAGCGGGGTTCGTCCAAACAGGTCGGGCTGCGGGTCACGTTTCCCATCTTCTCGGGATTCAGCCGGGATGCCCGCATCGACCAGAAACACGCGGCGCTCAGGCAGGCGGAGACACAGACCCGTTTTGCCACCGACCAGGCCGTGGCGCAGCTCCGCAACCTCATGGACGATGTCGCCGAGGCCCGCGAGCGCGCGGTGGGACAGGAACTCGCCGTCGCCCAGGCCGAGCGGGGCTACGAGATTGCCAGCGCCCAGTATCGGGAGGGGCTCGGTAGCCAACTGGAGCTTACCGATGCCGAAGTCGCATTGCGCCAGAGTGAATTCAACTACGCCCAGGCGGTGTATGACTACCTTGCAACAAGAGCCAGGCTGGACGAGGCGGCAGGACGAGTGCCGCTGGTCGATGTCGACCTGGAGCGGATGACGGGGGGACTGGGGGGCTGATGAATACTGAGACAAGAGTGAAGACGGACATGGTCGAACAGGTGCTTGTCCGCCGCGCGCTGGCGGTGTTGTTCCTGTGCGGGGCCGCTTTGAGCGGGTGCGGCGGGGCACAGCGGGAAGGCTCCGCACAGGAGGAGGAGGAGGGGGAGGCGTTCACCCGCGTGGTGAACGTGGAGATCGTGCCGGTGGAGCAGCGGCCCTTTACGCGGGTCATTCGTCTGACCGGGGTGGCGACGGCGATGCGCGATGTCATGGTTTCGGCTCAGGAAAGCGGGGTGGTCAGGCGCATCGTCCGCGACAAGGGCGAGCGGATCCGCGCGGGTCAGGCGATCCTGCGCCTGGACGATGCCATTCTGCGGGCGCAAGTCCAGACTTCGACCGCTCAGGCCGCCTACGCCGACGAGGTGTGGGAGCGCAGGAAGAAGCTGTACGAAGAGGACGGTGTCGGCTCGGAGTTGGCCTATCATGAGGCCCGGTACGCTGCCGAGGAGAGTCAGGGGAACCTGACGGCGCTTCAGGAGCGGCTGGCGCGCACCGTCGTCACGGCCCCGATCAGCGGCGTGCTGGACGCGCGCCTGGTTGAACTGGGCGCCATGGTGTCCCCGGGCACCGCGGTTGCGCGGATCGTACAGGCGGACTCGGTGAAGATCATGGCGGGAGTACCCGAGCGGTATGCCCTTGACCTCGCCGCGGGCGCGTCGGCATCGGTAGCCTTCGACGTTTTGCCGGACGAGTTGTTCGATGGCTCGATTGTCTACGCCGGAGTCACCGTCGATCCCGAAAACCGCACCTTCCCGATCGAGTTGGCGATCGCGAACCCGGGCGGGTCGATCAAGCCCGGCATGGTGGCGTCGATATCGGTCGTGCAGGAGGAGCTGACCGACGCGATCGTCGCGCCGCGGCAGGCGCTGGTGTCGCTGGAAGAGGGTCACATGGTCTTCGTGGTCGAGGGGTCGGGCGGGGAAGCCCGGGCCGCCGGGAGACGCGTGCGGATTGCCATGAGCCAGGGCAACGATGCGGTCCTCGCGTCCGGGCTGGAGGCGGGAGACCGCCTGATCGTGGTGGGCCAGCAGGGACTCACCGATGGTGACAGGGTCCGGATCGTGTCGGGTCCCGGCGGGGAGGGGGCGGCGCGATGAAGACGGAAGACAGGGACGGGTCCGGCCCACTCGGGGACCGGCGGACGTTCAAGGAATTCGCGCTTACATCCCTGGCCGTGGACAGCGCGACCTCGGTTGTCGTGCTCTTCGCATTCATCGCCGTCGCGGGGCTGGTCTCCTACCGTGCGATCCCCAAGGAGTCGTTCCCGGAGACGGAGATCCCCTTCGTGGTGGTGAACACGATGTACGCGGGCGTTTCTCCCGCCGACATCGAGAGCCTGGTAACGCGCAAGATCGAGGAGGAACTCAAGGCAATACCGGACATCAAGGAGCTCACCTCCACTTCGGTCGAGGGCTACTCCTCCGTTACCGCCGAGTTCGAGACCTCGATGAACATGGAGGAGGCGCTGCAACAGGTGCGGGAGAAGGTCGACCTTGCCCGTCCCGAACTGCCGTCCGACGCCGAGGATCCGTTTGTCCTGGAACTCTCGATGAGCGACGCGCCGATCATGCAGGTGAATATCGCCGGGGGCTACGGGCTGGTGCGCCTCAAGGAGTTGGGGGAAGAGCTGCAGGAGCGCATCGAGTCCATACCGGCGGTGTTGCGGGTCGACCTGAGGGGTGGACTGGAGCGTGAAGTAAAAGTTGATGTCGATTTAGCTAAATTACAGTATTACAACGTCTCCATAGACGACGTCCTCGGGGCAATTCGCCAGGAAAACGTGAATGTTCCGGGGGGGACGATCAACGTCAACGGCATCAAGTACCTGGTGCGTGTCGACGGCGAGTTCGACGAGCCTGCGGTCATCGGTGACCTGGTGGTCACCACGGTGGACGGTCGTCCGGTCTACGTGCGCGACGTGGCCACGGTCGAGTTCGGGTTCGCGGAGCGGGAGAGCTATGCGCGCCTGGGCGAGGAGCCCGTCGTCACCCTCGACATCGTGAAACGCTCGGGCGAGAACATCATCGCCACGGCCGACGCGGTGCGCGCCGAGATCCAGGCCATGCGCGCCGTGTTCCCGCCTTCGACCGTCGTTTCCATCACGTCCGACATGTCCGCCGACATCGGCGACATGGTGAGCAGCCTGCAGAACAACATCATTTCGGGGCTGGTGCTCATCGTCGGCGTTCTCCTGTTCGTGCTGGGGCTGCGCACGTCCGTGTTCGTGGCGCTCTCGATCCCGACATCGATGTTCCTTTCCTTCGTGGTGCTCTGGCTTCTCGGCGTCTCCATGAACATGGTGGTGCTCTTCTCGCTCATCCTGGCGCTGGGAATGCTGGTGGACAACGCCATCGTGATCGTCGAGAACATCCATCGCTTCATCGAGGAGGGGTGGGACCGCAGGGCCGCGGCGAAGAAGGCGACGGGCGAGGTCGCGATACCCGTGATCGCCGCGACCGCCACGACGCTGGCCGCCTTTACCCCCCTGCTGTTCTGGCCGGGAATGGCGGGCCAGTTCATGAGGTACCTGCCCATCACCCTCATCGTCACCCTGTCCAGTTCGCTGTTCGTGGCCCTGGTGATCATACCCACGCTCTGTTCGCTGTTCCTCCGGCCCGAGAGCGGCCCGCGAAGGCGGCCGATAAACCGAAACGGGAGAGTGGCGCTCCTCGGGCTCGGAGCGATTGTCCTGTTCGCCGTGGCGATGGCCAATCCGCTCACCGCGATCCTCCTCGTGGTCACCGCGATCGCCCTCTGGATCCTGCACGCCAAACTCCTGGAGCGCTGGGGCAACGCCTTCATGTCCGGTGGCATGCCCCGCCTGGTGCAGTGGTACGAGAGGCGACTCCGGTGGTCCCTCGATCACCGCATCCTGGTTCTTTCGTTGTCGCTGGCGGCGCTGGCGGTCACCGCCGTGGTCTATCGGCAGTTTGCGGCCCCGGTGGAGTATTTCCCCGAGGACATACCGCCTTCCACGGTTTTTGTAGCGGTGGAGGCGCCGGTGGGGACGGCGGCCGGCGTGACCGATGGTTACGCCAGACGCCTGAAGGATGAACTCACGGGAATCCGTGGCCTCGCGGACGCCGAGACCGTGGTCACGACCGTGGGCAGCGGTGGCGGTGGTGGGGGTCCGATGGGCGATGGCGGCCCGTCCGGTCCCGAGGCGGGCCGAATCACGCTGGGCATGGCCGACTACGAGGACCGCAGACACGATGTCTTCGCGACTCTTGCGGAGATGCAGGAGCGGGTCGGCAGGGACCTTGCCGGAGCGGAGGTGAGGGTCGACAAGATCACGGAAGGGCCTCCGTCGGGGCCGCCCGTCAACATCGAAATCAGTGGGGAGGACCCCGAGCTGCTCAAGGACCTGGCAGCCGACGCCGTCAACCTGATCGAGGCAGCCGAGGTCTACCGGCGGCTCGTGGGGCTGGAAAGCGACATGGAGGAGGGTCGGCCCGAATTGCGCGTGGAGGTCGACCGCGAAAAGGCGAGCCTGTACGGCCTGTCGACGAACGAGGTGGGCTTCGCGGTCCGCGGGGCCATCAACGGCATCGAGGCCGCGAAGTATCGGACCGGCAACGACGAGTTCGACATCATCGTACGGCTGCGTGAGGAAGACCGCAGGGAACTGACGGCCCTCGAGGATCTGACCGCGTTCGCGGACGGCCGCCAGATTCCGCTCCTCTCGGTCGCGGACTGGAGCGTGGGCGAGGGCTACAGCTCGATCCGGCGCAAGGATCTGGACCGTGTGGCCACGATCAGCGCCGAGGTGGCGTCCGGGTACAACAGCAATGACGTGCGCACCGAGGTGGAGGCGGTCCTGCAGGACTTCACCGCCGCGCTGCCGCCGGGGTACTCTCTCGTCTTCACGGGCGAGCAGGAGGACCAGCAGGAGGCGATGCAGTTCCTGGGAACGGCGTTCATGGCCGCACTGATGCTCATCGCCCTGATTCTCGTGTCGCAGTTCAATTCGGTGGTGAAGCCCCTGATCATCCTTTCGTCGGTGATCATGTCCACGATCGGCGTGCTGATCGGGCTGCTGGTCTTCCAGATGCCTTTCGTGATCATCATGACCGGGGTTGGCGTGATCTCCCTGGCGGGTATCGTAGTCAACAACGCCATTGTCCTGATCGACTATATCGACGTGCTGCGGGAGCGCGACGGGATGGACCGGCGGGAAGCGCTGGTACAGGGAGGCAAGACGAGGCTGCGTCCGGTTCTGCTGACGGCGGCGACGACCGCCCTCGGTCTGATCCCGCTCGCGATCGGTCTCAACTTCGACTTCTTCGGTCTGTTCGCCAGTCTTGCGCCCGAACTCTTCTGGGGTGGAGAGCAGGCCGCCTGGTGGGGTCCGATGGCCGTGGCCGTGATCGTCGGCATAATCTTCGCCACGTTCCTGACGCTGATCCTCGTACCTGTCCTGTATAGCGTCGTGGACGATCTGGCACGACTGTTCAGGCGTCGGGAAGCGACGGTGCCGGCAGAGGGCGACACGCCGGCGGACAGGCGGAGATCAGCGCTCATGCCACCGCCGCTTCCCCCACATGAGAGGGAGCCCGACGTGGCGGCGGCCGTGAGAAGTTAGCAATTTGGCGGTCCACACAGTTCGAACCCGCAAGCCCGCCACGCCGTTGCGTGCAGATCGGAAGAAGACCATGAACCGACGCCTCAGTGCCTATCGTCTGTTGAGCGGGAGTGCCATCGCAGCCCTGGCCGCCGCCGCATGCGCCCCGGGGGCTGCGGCTCCTCCGGAGCTGACGCTCGAACACGGCGTACTCGAGTCAGCCGATGGGGTCGTGGTGTCGGCCTATCCGCACGCGAGCCGTGCGGGCGCCGAGACACTGCGCGCCGGGGGCAACGCGGTTGATGCGGCGATCGCCACCGGATTGGCGCTGGCCGTGACGCACCCGGCCGCGGGGAACATCGGCGGCGGTGGGTTCATGGTGATCCGGTTTCCCGACGGGACATCCACGGTCATCGATTTTCGCGAGAAGGCGCCGCTCAGGGCCCATCCGGAGATGTTTGTCGGCGAGGACGGCGAGTACTCATACCAGATTCATCACCGGAGCCACCTTGCGGTCGGCGTGCCAGGCACCGTTGCGGGCTTCGCGCTCGCCCACGAGCGGTACGGACAGGCTTCATGGCGCGACCTGGTCAATCCCGCCGTGGTTCTGGCGCGCGACGGGTTCGAGGTGAGCGAACGTCTGTCGAGGTCGCTGGAAGGGCGCCTCGAGGCCTTTCGGGACTACCCGGCCACGCACGCTCAGTTCTCAAGGGGCGGCGAGCCGTACCGGCCGGGCGAGACCCTGGTGCAGTCGGACCTGGCGGGCACCCTGGAGAGGATTCGAGATCGGGGACGCGACGGGTTCTACGCAGGCGTCACGGCGCGGCTTCTGGCCGAGGAGATGGTGCGTGGCGGGGGCTGGATCACGGAAGAGGACCTCGCCCGGTACGAGGCCGTCGAACGGGAGCCCGTGACCGGCACCTACCGCGGCTACGACATCATCAGCATGGCCCCGCCATCGTCGGGCGGAACCGCGCTGGTCACGATGCTGAACGTGCTGGAAGGATTCGATGTGGCCGGGATGGGGGCGGGCAGCCCGGAGCACGCCCACCACCTCATCGAAGCCATGCGGCGGGCCTTTCGCGACCGCGCGATGTTCCTGGCCGACCCCGGCTTCGCGGATGTGCCGGTCGAGCGGCTTACGAGCAAGGCCTACGCCGACGAACTTCGGGCCACGATCCAGGCCGAAGCGGCAAGCATGTCCGCGCCCGGCGACCTCGCCGGCGAGCCCGGGTGGGAGAGCCCGGAAACGACGCACTATTCCGTTGTCGACGGCGACGGAATGGCCGTGTCCGTGACGTATACGCTGGAGGGCGGATACGGATCGTATATCACGGTCCCGGGGGCGGGGTTCCTGTTGAACAACGAGATGGGCGACTTCAACGGCCGTCCCGGACTTACCGACGAGCGCGGACTCATTGGCACCGAGCCGAACCTGGCGCGTCCGGAGCAGCGCATGCTGTCGTCCATGACCCCGACGATTCTGGCCCGCGACGGCGAACTCGTCGCGGTGATCGGCAGCCCCGGCGGACGCACGATCATCAACACGGTCCTGCAGATCGTCGTCAACCTGGTCGACTTCGGACAATCCCCCCAGGAGGCCGTCGCTTCCAGACGGCTTCACCATCAGTGGCTTCCCGACGTGGTCCGCATGGAGGACGGCTACATGACCGAGTCCGATGCGGCCAGGCTCGCCGCGATGGGGCACGAGGTTTCCTGGGGCAGGGGACAGGGTATCGCGCACTGCGTGTTCGTGGACTCCGAGTCGGGCATGCTCGTCGGGGTTCCCGATCCCCGCGATTCGGACGGCACGGCGGCGGGGTATTGAACCGTAGGCCCGTGCCTCTCAGCTCAGCCAGGCGAAGACGCTGACGCCCAGGAAATTGCCGACCACGTAGCCGAAAACGCCGGTCAGGATGCCGGGTGTCACCAAACCGTGCCAGCCTCGCCCGGCCGCGAGCGCGGCCGCCGTCGGTGGCCCCAGCACGCAGGCGTTGGATGCGATGAGCATCTCCGCGTAGCTGAAGCGAAACACCTTGGCGCCCACGGCCGAGACGACGGTCTGGACGAGGATCACCAGGAACGCATACGACAGCATCAGGGCCGCGGCCCCGAGGAGCGAACGGATATCCGCCCCTGCCGCGTAAACCACGAAAAACACATAGAGCAGCAGCATCCCGAGCTGCTGGTCGCCCTTCAGCCGCGCCATCCGGCCGGGCGCCAGGTTGGCGAGCACGACCGCCAGGGCGGTGATTGCCAGCACGGCGAACCGCGGCCGCCCGACTGCCCCGGCCAACCATACGCCGGCCGCGCAGACGATCAGGCTCATCCCCAGTGCGGCCGCGACGTGCGCGATCCATTCGGGTCCCGGCCCTTTCTCCGCGGCATCCTCCCTCGCACCGCCGTCTTCCGCCGACCCGCCCGCGGGTCCTGTCTCCGGACCACGCAACGGTAGCCACCGGCGGATCGCAGCGATCGTAGGCAGCACCGCCAGGACGAACAGGTAGGAAATACCGGCGAGGCTCTCCGCCGCGAGCGCGGCCGTGCCCAGCGCCGGGTCGTCCATGCCGACGGCCTGGGACACCGCCACGAAGTTCAGGCTTCCCCCCGTGTAGCCGCCGACGAGCATTCCAGCGTACCTGGCGGATTCGGGCACTTCGATCAGAGCGAACGCGACGCCGGCTCCGGCAACGACTCCGGCCGCGGAGATCGCGAAGCCGGCCAGCACTCTCCCGCCCTGCTTCAGAATGACCCTCAGGTCGGCCTTGAAGAGGAGCAGGGGAATGGCCACAAGGATGAAGTGGTCGTTGACGAAGTCGTACGCCGGCGACGCGAAGGGCAGGACGCCGCAATTGGAGAGAACCAGACCGCCCAACAGGGCGATCAGGGCGGCCGAGAGGGTGCGTGACCACGCAAACCTGCCCTCGAGGTACAGAGCGCCCCAGACCACGGCGAACAGCACACCCGTGATCGCGAGGACATTGTCTGCGGGAACGAGCGAGTTCACCCGCGGAACCCCGGACCCGAAGTCTGGATCACGTCTGTCCGAACATGGCTCTGGCGAGTTCGTTGGCCTTGCGCGGGTCCGCCTTGCCCCGGCTGCGCCGCATGACCTGACCGACGAAGAAGCCGAGCAGACCGTGCTGGCCGCCCCGGTACGCGGCCACCTTGTCCGGATACTCGTCGGCGACTTGCCGGAGCATCGCGGAGAGCATCGCTTCGTCGTCGATCTCGGTAAGGTCCAGGCTGTCGCGGGCCTCGTCGAAGGACACGCCGCGCGTAACCAGTGCCTCCGCGATCCTGCGCCCCTGACGGTGTGAGAGCTCCCCGCGGTCGACGGCCCGGGCGAGCGACGACAGCGCCACCGGCTCCAGTCGCTCCAGACCGGCGCCATCGCTGGCCGCGAGAAGCCTGGAAATGTCGTTCACCAGCCAGTCCGCGATTGCGCCGGCCCCGTCCGGGTAGTCGGCGCGCGCCGCGTGGAACAGGTTCAGCGCGGGCTGGGAGCGCACAAGACTCGCCGCGGCGGCCTCCGAGACGCCGAGCGACACCACCTCGCGGAAGTTGAGCCGCTGTCCCGGAGTCCGCAGCGTGTCCACCGGCGAGAGGCGGCCGCCGGCGGGGTCTCGGTCCGTCCCGTTCCCCCCCGCCACCCCCGCTCCGTCGCGCCGTGGACGCGCGCCGCCCGCCCGGACCTTTTCCGTCCAGCCGTCCCGCAGCGTGACGGTGCGGTTGAACACGAGTTTCCCCTCGCGCGAGTCCACGGGATCCGAGAAGAAGTATCCGTGCCGTTCGAACTGGTAGTGCGTCCCCGGCGCGGTTCCCGCGACCCCCGGTTCCGCGAGCGCGCCCGCGATCACCCGCTCGGAGTCCGGGTTCATGGCCGCGACGATGTCGTCGGTCGGGGGTTCCGCCGCGGTGAACATCCGGTCCAGAAGGCGCACCTCGACGGGCACCGCGCGATCGGCGCCGACCCAGTGAATCGTGCCGCGGACGCGCGGGGCCACGGGTGTCTCGCCACCCGGGGCAACCGGGTCCAGTACGCTGCAGCGCAGTTCCGTCACCGCGCCCGCCTCGTCCTTCAGCACCCCGTCGCACCGAATCACGCAGGCGTACTTGAGGCGAACCAGGCCACCGGGGGTCAGCCGGTGGAATCCGGGTGGCGGGTCTTCCCGGAAATCGGCGCGGTCGATATACAGCGTGCGCCCGAACGGGAGATCGCGGGTGCCGGGCGTGTCGGCGTCACCAGGCAACAGGGGCGCCGTGAAGACTTCCTCGCGCTCCTCCGGGTAGTTGGTGAGTACGACTTTCAGCGGATCCAGGACGCAGAAGGCCCGGGGCGCCTTGTGGTTGAGATCGTCCCGCACGACGAATTCGAGCTTGTCCATCCCGACGCGGGAGTGGGCGCGCGCGACCCCCACCATGTCGCACAGGGTCCGGATCGCGTCCGGGGTCACGCCGCGCCTCCTCAGACCGGCCAGCGTGGGCATGCGGGGATCGTCCCATCCGCGCACCTTGCCCGCCTCCACCAGCTTCCTGAGCAACCGCTTGCTGGTGATCACGAAGTCCAGCACCAGCGGAGCGAATTCCGTCTGCTCGGGACGCGGTAGCGGAGCGTCCACATGCTCCAGCAGCCAGTCGTAGATCTCGCGGTTGTTCTCGAACTCCAGGGTGCAAAGAGAGTGCGTGACCCGCTCAACCGAATCCGACAGGCAGTGGGCAAAGTCGTACATCGGGTAGATGGGCCAGCGGTCTCCCTGCCGGTAGTGGCGGGCGTGCCGGATCCGGTACAGGAGGGGGTCGCGCATCACCATGTTGGCATGCGCCATGTCGATCTTCGCGCGGAGAACGTGGCTGCCGTCGGGAAACTCGCCGGCCCGCATCCGTTCGAACAGGTCGCGGTTCCTTTCCCTGGGCCGGTCGCGCCAGGGGCTGTCGATCCCGGGCCGCGTGACCGAGCCGCGCCGCTCACGGATCTCCGCCTCGGACGACGAGTCGACGTACGCGAGCCCCTTGTCGATCAGCACCAGCGCGTACCGGTAGAGCCGCTCGAAATAGTCCGACGCGTGGTAGAGGTGCTCTCCCCAATCGAAGCCGAGCCAGCGGATGTCCCGCTTCATGGCCTCCACGTACTCCGCGCGCTCGGTATCGGGATTCGTGTCGTCGAGCCGGAGGTGGCAGCGGCCGCCGGGGTGTTCCGCGGCAATGCCGAAATTCAGGCAGATCGCCTTCGCGTGCCCGATGTGCAGGAAGCCGTTGGGCTCGGGCGGGAATCGGGTGACGACCCGGCCGCCATACTTCCCGGTCTTGAGGTCCCTGGCGATCACGGTTCTGATGAAGTCCATCGGTCCCTCTCCCCCCCGGGACGGTCGCGCGGGCCCGTCCCGGCGCATCGTCCGCCTCTAGCCTCTCCATCCGGCCGTTCTCCGTCAACCGTCACTGGCGCACGCGGATTTTCTCTGGTAGCCTTGCAGTCCGCCCGAGACCCCTTTGCAGGAGTTGGACGATGTTCCTTCGGTCGTGCACCAGACCCGTTGTCCTCGCCGCCGCGGGCCTCCTGGCCGCTGCGGGCGCGGAAGCCCAGCGGACCCAGAAACCCGTCCTCCACGGCAAGGACTGGATGGCGATTACCGGGAAGCCCCTGGGCGCGACCGCCGGCGCCATGATGTTCCTCAAGGGGGGCAACGCCGTGGACGCCGCGGCGGCGATGCTGGGCGCCACGGCGACCATGTGGGACGTTCTCGGCTGGGGCGGCGAAACCCAGGCCCTGATCTACAACCCCGACACGGGCAAGGTCATGGGGATCAACGCGCTGGGAGCGGCGCCCACCGGTGCGACGCCCGAGTACTTCCGTGAACGCGGCATGGAGATCCCTCCCGCCTACGGCCCCCTCGCCGCGGTCACCCCCGGCACCCCCGGCGGGCTCATGGTCATGATGGCCGAGTACGGACGCCTCAGCCTCGCCGACGTCCTCGCGCCGGCCATCGACATGGCGCGCGGCTACCCGATCGAGGCCCAGGCGGCCAACTCCATCGAGGGACAGAAGGAGCGCCTGGCGGAGTGGCCGTACTCCAGGGCCGTGTTCCTGCCCCACCATGGCGAGGACCGCGCCGCCCCCGCCCCCGGCGAGATCTTCGTCCAGGAGGACCTGGCCCGCACCCTGGAACAGCTGGTCGAAGCCGAGGCCGAGGCGCTGGCGGCGGGCGCGACGCGCAGGGACGCGATCATGGCGGCCTACGACCGCTTCTACCGCGGCGACATCGCCGAGGAGTTCGTGCGCGGCTCCCGCGAGCAGGGCGGCCTCCACACCCTCGCCGACCTGGCCAACTGGCAGGTCTACCTCGAAGAGCCCGTCAGCACGTCCTACAAGGGCATCGACGTATACAAGCTGACCACCTGGGTACAGGGTCCCGTGCTCCTCCAGGCCCTGAACATCCTCGAAGGGCTCGACGTGGCCGCCATGGGCTACAACTCCACCCGCTACATCCACGCGCTCTACCAGTCCATGAACCTGGCCTTCGCCGACCGCGACTTCTACTACGGCGACCCGTACTATCCGCCGGAAGAGCCCATCGCAGGCCTGCTTTCCAAGGAGTACGCCGCCGCGCGCGCCGAGCAGATCGACTGGGAGAGGAACGACCCCGACGTCCTGCCCGGCGACCCCTATCCGTTCCAGGACGGAACGAATCCCTTCCTGCACCTGATCGATTCCTGGAACGCCGCGCCCATCGCCACCCCCGACGACCCCGGCATGGACGCCGACGAAGCCTTCTACGCCGGCACCACCTCGATCCAGGCCGCCGACGCCGACGGCTGGGTCGTATCGATCACACCCTCGGGAGGCTGGATCCCCGCGGTCATCGCCGGCCGCACCGGCATCGGCATGAGCCAGCGCATGCAGAGCTTCGTCCTCGACGAGCGCGCCGGCCCCTACAACGTCGTCGAGCCCGGCAAGCGCCCGCGCGCGACCCTCACCCCCTCTCTGGCGCTCAGGGACGGCCGCCCGTTCCTGTCCTTCGCGGTGCAGGGCGGCGATGGTCAGGACCAGAACCTGCTGCAGTTCTTCCTCAACGTCGTCGAGTTCGACATGAACGTTCAGCAGGCTGCCGAAGCGGCCAACTTCAACAGCTACCAGATGCGGAGCTCCTTCGGCGCGCACGAATCCCAGCCGGGGCGCATCCTCCTCAACGACGGCGTGCCCGAATGGGTCCGCGCCGACCTGCGCGACATGGGCTACGACCTGACCTTCGCCCCGCGCACCTCAGGCCCCATCAACGCGATCTTCTTCGACGCCGTCACCGGCACAATGTGGGGCGGCTCCAGCAACCACGGCGAGGACTACGGAATCGCGTGGTGAGGAGAGGAGGGGAGGAGGGCGGCGCTCATGAAACCGGGCACCGCCTCACGATCGAAGGTGAGGGGCATCCGCCCGTCTCGGGAATCATGGTGGAGGCGCCCGCCCCGGCGGCCCTGCTGGTGCTCGGCCACGGAGCCGGCGCGCCCATGATCCACCCGTTCATGGAGGCCTTGGCCCTGGCGCTGTCGGCCGAGGGGGTTTCCACGCTGCGCTACAACTTCGCGTACATGGAAGCCGGTCGCAGACGGCCGGATCCCCTGCGCCGCCTCCTGGCGGTCGTGGCCTCGGCCCTGCGCGCCGGGCGCGAGTGCGCCGACGGCCTGCCGCTGTTCGCCGGCGGCAAGTCCATGGGCGGCAGGATGACGTCCACCCTCGTCGCCGAGCGGGCGCCGCCCGAGGCCGTCGCACCCGACACCCCGTCCGCCACCGCCGCGGCCGGCGGCCCGGGCGAGGCCACCGCGGCGCTTGCCGGACTCGTCTTCTTCGGCTTCCCTCTCCATGCACCGGGCCGGCGTGGCGCGGAGCGGGGCGAACACCTCGCGCGGGTACCCTGTCCCATGCTCTTCCACCAGGGCACGCGCGACCGTCTGGCCGACCTCGACCTGCTGCGCCCCCTGCTGGAGCAGGTGGGCCCCCGCGCCACGCTGCACGTGGTCGACGGCGGCGACCACTCGCTCGGAATGCTCAAGCGCTCCGGCAAAACGCTCGACGACGTGCTCGCCGAGGTGGCGGGCGTGACCGGGCGCTGGGCGGGGCGGGTCGCCGGAGCGGACACGGCAGGGCGGTGAGTCCGCACATGCGCCGGTGAGCACGCACGACAACCCGCTTCTCGACCGGGCCTTCCCGATCCCGTTCGACCGCATCGAGCCCGGGGACGTCGCACCCGCCGTCGACGAGGTCCTCGCCCGGGCGGGTGAGCGTATCGAGGCGCTGGGCAGCGGCAGCGGCGGAAGCTGGGACGACGTCATGGGCGAACTCGATGCCATGTCCGAGGAGGTGGCCCGCACATGGGCGCCGGTCTCGCACCTTCACAACGTCGACGCCACCCCCGGCCTTCGGGAGGCCTACGCGGCTTCGCTGCCCGACATCACGCGCTTTTCGAGCCGCGTGCACCATCACGAGGGGCTCTTCCGGCGCCTGCGCGACTTCGCGAACTCGCCGGCGGCGGGATCGCTCACCGGACTGCGGCGCCGGCACCTGGAGAAGACGCTCAGGGACTTTCGGCGCGCCGGCGCGGAACTGGGCCCCGACGACAAGCGATCGCTCGAGGAACTGCGCATCGAACTCTCCGAACTGGGGCGCCGCTTCGAGGAGAACCTGCTCGAGGAGACCGCGGCATACGGCAAGGTGGTCACACGGCAGGAGGAGTTGGCCGGGATGCCCGACAACGCCCTGGAGCGCGCGGCCCGGCTCGCCGCCGAGCGCGGCGACGACGGCTGGCTCCTCACGCTGGACATGCCGGCGGTGCAGGCCGTGCTTCAGCATGCCGACGACCGGGCGCTGCGCCGCGAGATCCACACGGCCTTCATGGACCGCTGCACGGCCGGTGACCGGGACAATCGCCCCCTCGTGGCCCGCATCCTCGAGCTGCGCCGGCGTCTGGCGGACCTGCTCGGCTACGGCGACTTCCCCGACTACCGCCTCGAGACGCTCATGGCCGGCTCGGGTGGGCGCGTGCGTGCCTTCCTGGACGAGCTCATCGAGGGCACGCGCCCGTTCCACCAGCGCGACACGGAAGACCTGGAGGCGTACGCCCGCACGTCCGGCCTGGATGCGCTGGAGCCCTGGGACGTCTCGTGGCTCATGGAGCGAATGCGCAGGGAACGCTTCGACATCGACGACGAGAAGATGCGCCCCTGGTTCCCCCTCGACGAGGTCCAGGCCGGGCTCTTCGAGATCGCCGAGCGTCTCTTCGGGCTTGCCGTGACGAGGGTCGACAACCCGGCGGTGTGGCACCCCGACGCCTCCTTCTTCGAGGTGCGCGACAGCGTCGGCGTCCACGTCGGCTCGTTCTACGCCGACTGGTTCCCGCGCGATACGAAGCGGCAGGGGGCATGGATGGACGACCTCGTCTCCGGAGGCCCGCGCCCCGACGGCACCTTCCAGCCCCACCTGGCCTTCATCGGCGGGAACTTCACGCCGCCCACCCGCGCTCGGCCCGCGCTGCTGACCCACCGGGAGGTGCAGATCCTCTTCCACGAGTTCGGCCATCTCCTCCACCATACGGCGTCGCGGGTGGAGATCGCCCCGCGCGGGGGGATCAACGTCGCATGGGACTGGGTCGAGGTTCCCTCGCAGATCATGGAAAACTGGTGTTGGCAGCGCGAGGCGCTCGACCTCTTCGCGCGCCATTTCGAAACCGGCGAGGCTCTGCCCGGCCAGGTCCTGGAGCGCCTCCTCGCGGCCCGGCGCTTCATGGGCGGCTGGCTCCAGATGCGGCAACTCTCCTTCGCCAACCTCGACCTGGAGCTGCACCGCAGCTACTCCGGCGATCGGCCGGTCATGGACTTCGCCGCGCGGCGTCTCCGCCCCTTCGTCCCCTCGGAGCGCTTCGTGAAGCGCCACATCCTGCCTTCGTTCTCACACCTTTTCGGGGGAGGGTACGCCTCGGCGTACTACTCCTACATCTGGTCGGAGACCCTCGAAGCGGACGCGTTCTCCAGGTTCGAGGGGGAAGGGGTGCTGAACGACCGCACCGGGCGCGCGTTTCTGGAGTGCGTGCTGGCACAGGGCGACCGTCGGGACCCGGAGGAGCTGTTCCGCGACTTCATGGGGCGCGACCCCGACCCGGGCGCCCTGATCCGCAGGAACCTGGGGAGCCTGACGTAACGTCAGGGCGCCCCTCGCCGACCGGCGAACATCGCCTGCAGCCGGTCCAGGCTGTGTCCCAGGTCGGGCTTGAGCCGCAACACCTCGCTCATCGGGTCGTCGCGGGCGGCCATGCGCGCGGGCACCGTCGCGATCGTGTGGTCGCCGATGGCGAGACCGGCGTGCACCTCGCTCCAGTCGAGGGGGGTCGAGACGGGCGCGCCCGGATTCGGCCGCACGCAGTAGGGGGCCACGATCAGGCGACCGTGGCCGTTCTGGAGGAAGTCCACGTACACCTTGCCTTCGCGCTGGGAGGGCAGCCGGGCCACGGTGGCGATCGCCTCCAGCTCGCGCACCGCAGCCAGGGCCAGCAGCTGCCCGATGGTCCGCGACTGCTCGTACGTCACCTGCCGCCCGAGCGGGATCAGCACGTGGAGCCCGGTCGATCCACTGGTCTTGACGAAGGCCGGCAGGTCGATCCTGTCGCAGAGGTCCCGCAGGAAGAGGGCGATCTTCACCACGTCCATGAAGGGTGCCTCCTTGGGGTCCAGATCCAGCACGCAGAAGTCGGGCCGCGAAATGTCGGCGACCCGGCTCGGCCAGATGTGGAGCGGGATGCTGGCGCTGTTGGCGACGTACAGAAGCGACTCCAGGTCTTCGGCGACGAAGTAGTCCAGATCGCGCTCGGAGCCCTCGCTGTACAGGCGGATTCGGCGGATCCAGGCCGGGGCGAAATCGGGAGCGTTCTTCTGGAAGAAGGACTTGCCGTGGATGCCGTCCGGGAAGCGCGTGAGCACCACGGGGCGGTCGGCCAGGTAGGGCAGGATCCAGGGCGACACGGCGCGGTAGTACTCGATCAGGTCGCCCTTGACATAGCCGTCTTCCGGCCAGAAGGGCTTGTCCAGGTTTGTGAAGTGCACGATCCGGCGCTCGGGCGCCTCCGGTGGGGGGACCGGGTCTTCGAGTTCGCGGCCTGCATCGGTCGCGACGCACTCGTCGGGCGGCTTGTCGTCGCGCAGGCGAAGGAAGGAGGGGTGCCGCAGCACGCCCGCGTCGGTGACTTCCTTGTACCGCACCTCCGCGACCAGTTCCGGAGCGACCCAGCGGTGGTTCCCGCTGCCCGCCGCCTCCGCGCCCCCTGGCGGAGGTGCCTGGGGAAGCCGCCTCAACACCTCGCCGAGTTCCTGGAGCAGGCTGGCCGAAAACCCCGTTCCCACGCGTCCGGCATAGGCGAAGCCGTCCTCTTCCCGGCAGGCAAGGTGCAGGGCCCCGAAGCCGGTCCTCCCGTCGTCGGGCTCGGTGAAGCCGTGGATGACGAAATCGGCGGTGTGCATGGCCCGGACCTTCAGCCACGAACGGCTGCGTCCCCCGACGTAGATCGAGTCGGCCTTCTTGGCCACCACGCCCTCCAGCCCGAGGCCCACCACATGGTGGAACATCGCCTCGCCCTGCTCAGGTATGTGGTCCGAGTAGCGCAGCGGGCCGGTGGACGGCAGGACTTCGCGGAGGATCTCCTTCCGATCGAGCAGCGGCACACTCCGCAGGTCATATCCCTCGAAGGCCAGCAGGTCGAAGGCGTAGTACGTCGCGGGCAGGGTGACGCAGGCCACCGCGATGTCCCCGGCGCGCTGCAGGCGGCCGCGCCTTTGAATCAACTGAAAGCTGGGGACCCCGTCGGGTCCGTTGACCACGACCTCTCCGTCGAGGAGCACTGGCGCATAGGGCAGCTTTGCCAGCACCTGGGCGACCTCCGGGAAGACGCGCGTGAGATCGTTGCCGTTCCGTGAGATCAGCCTTGCGTCGCCGGCGCCGCTCTCGCCGAGGAGTCTGTATCCGTCGTACTTGATCTCGAATACCCACCCCGGGCGCGAGAACGGCGTCTCGCGCGGCTCCGCGTTCATGACCCGCACGGAGTCGGCCGCCACGTCCCGAAGGCTGGCGCCGGCGGCCGCGCACCGCTCCCGAATGCGTGCGCCGAAGTCTCCGCCCGCCCCCAGCTCGTCCACCGTCAGCCCGGAGAGGATTGAATCGTCCGCGTAGCCGCCGGTTCCCCCCTCCGGGTCCTCGTACGCGTCGCGTTCCTTGATCAGCAGCCAGTGATTGTCCGCTCCGCCCTTCGTCTTCACCAGAGTCCAGCGGCCGCGCAGCTTGTAGCCCTTCAGGTCGAAGAGCAGCTTGCCCTTCCGCATCCCCTCGCGCGGATCCTCGACCGGCGTCCACACCCCCCTGTCCCACACGATCGACGGTCCCGCGCCGTAGTTGCCCTCCGGTATCACCCCCTCGAAGTCGGCGTACTCCAGCGGATGGTCCTCGACGTGGACCGCCAGCCGCTTGTCGGATTGATTGGGCGAGGGCCCCCTGGGCACCGCCCAGGACACGAGCACGCCGTCCATCTCCAGACGGAGGTCCCAGTGCAGCGACGACGCCCGGTGTTTCTGTACGACGAAACGGCTGGTCCCTGGCTGCGACGCCCCGCCGAACGGCTCGCTGGTTCCCGACGCGGAGCGCTTGGCCCGGTAGTCTTCGAGTCGCTCCGGGCCCGGGGTGCCGCGGCCGTCAGGCATCGTTGGACCTGGGGATCATATGTTTGTACGTTATCGGCATGAGTGCCCGCCCGATCTCTGCATCGACCGTCTCGTTCGGTCTCGTCTCGCTGCCGGTCAAGCTGTACTCGACCGGCCAGTCCTCCGCCAAGGTGCGTTTCAACTGGATCAATCGCGACACGGGCTCGCGCGTCAAGTACCAGTATGTGGACGGACAGAGCGGGGAACAGGTGGACCGGGACAGGCTGGTCAAGGGCTTCGAGTTCGCAAAGAACCAATATGTCACCTTCGAGCCGGACGAACTCAAGGCGATCGAGGCCCAGTCCACCGAGATGATCGAGATCACGGAATTCGTCCCGGCGCGCGACATCGACAGGGTATACCTCGAGCGGGCCTACTATCTGGGTCCCGCACGGGGCGGGGCGCGGGCCTACCGGCTCCTGTCGATCGCGCTCAGGGAGATGGAGAGGGTGGCCATCGCCCGCTATTCGGCGCGCGGGAAGCAGCGCCTCGTAATGATCCGTCCGCTGGACGATGGACTGATCCTGGAGCAGCTCTTCTATCCCGACGAGGTGCGGTCCTTCGACGACGTGCCCATGGAGAAGGGCGAAGTGAGCGACGCGGAGCTGGCGCTGGCCAAGCAGTTCATCGAGCAGGCCGCGAGCGAGGCGTTCGACCCCGGCCGCTACCGGGACGAGGTCAAGGAACGGGTGCTGGCGCTGATCGATCGCAAGATCGAGGGCGAACAGATCACACTCGCTCCGCAGGACGAGCCGGAGACCAGGATCATCGACCTCATGGAAGCGCTGAAAGCCAGCCTGGGATCGGCGGACGAGACGAAGGACGAGCCCAGGGTGGCTGCCGCGAGCGGGTAGCCTGACGGCTCGCGCTTACTTTCCTCCCTCGCGGAAGATCCAGACCCGGATCAACACGGCGCCCCATACCAGCCCCACACCGCCCCACACGAGTCTGGCATGGACCTGCGGCAGTTCCAGCCCGGCCTGGATGACGAGTCCCCCGCCCGCGGTGAGCAGGAGCGTACCCGTGAAGAATGCCGTGTCTTCCCACTGGGATCTGGGTTTTCTCATCGCCTCCCTCAATCTTCCTCCCCCAAATCTGACGTCGTTCGCCCCCGGCCACCAGCCCGGCGCCCCCGCGGCACTGGAGTGCCCGGGTGGCGGCCGTTAGCTTCCGATGGAAGCGGCCACGCCACTTCCATTCTGCGCCCGTAGCTCAGCTGGATAGAGCATCGGCCTTCTAAGCCGAGGGTCCCAGGTTCGAGTCCTGGCGGGCGTGTTCAGCACCGGCTGGCACGAGGGAGTCAACGCTCGGGAACCGCCTCCATCAGAAGCTCCAGGGCGCTGCGCAGCGCCTGGCCTCCCGGCCCGGAGCCGCTGTAGTGGCCCAGGCGCGCCACCACCATGTCGTGCGACGGGATCACCAGCGTGGTCTGGCCTCCGGCGCCCGCCATGTAGAAGGCCGTCGACGGGATCGGATACTGTTCCGCCTGGTTCACCCAGAAGAAGCCTCCCCCGTACTGGTGCCGCCCGTCGGCCTCCCAGGCCGGGGCGAGCGTGGAGACGTAGTCCACGTACCCCTCGGGCAGCAGGCGCTCGCCATCCGGCGCCACGCCGTCGGTCAGGTAGAGGTTGCCGAGGCGCGCCCAGTCCCGTCCGCTGCCGAATTCGTAGCCCTGCAGGAGAAAGTTCCCGTAGGGATCCGTTTCGGGGATGAGATTGCGGATCCCGAGCTTGTCGAAAAGATGGCGCTGCGGAAACTGATGGTAGTTCTCGCCCAACTGCTCGATGCCCAGCCGCACGAGGTAGTTGGTGATGACCGGGTCCGAATTGCGGTAGCGCCCGACCGTGTTGGGCTCCCACTGCCGGTCCTTGCTCGCGGCCCACGCAAACGAATTGACCGTTCCCGTGTACACGTAGATGTGGTCCGCGTAGCCGAGCTCGGGGTCGAAGTCCGGATCCTGGGGCGCACGGAAGCGCAGACCCGACGACATCCTCATGATGTCGCCGATGCGGATCGTCTGCCGGGGGTCGCCATCCGACTGCCATTCGGGGACCGGCGCCGACTGCCACAGGTCGTACACGCCCTTCTGGATCAGCACCCCCATCAGGGTGCCGGTGAGACTCTTGCCCATCGACCAGCTCTCGAGCGGAGTCGTGTGAT